>NZ_JBNJMW010000001.1:0-2785000 GCF_050936385.1 Streptomyces sp. CA-288835 | reverse complement strand
AAGCAGCCACCCTTGAAAGAGTGCGTAATAGCTCACTGGTCAAGTGATTCCGCGCCGACAATGTAGCGGGGCTCAAGCGTACCGCCGAAGTCGTGTCATTGCAGCATGAGGGCCAACGCCCGCTGTGATGGGTAGGGGAGCGTCGTGTGCCGGGTGAAGCAGCCGCGGAAGCGAGTTGTGGACGGTTCACGAGTGAGAATGCAGGCATGAGTAGCGATTCACACGTGGGAAACGTGTGCGCCGATTGACTAAGGGTTCCTGGGTCAAGCTGATCTGCCCAGGGTAAGTCGGGACCTAAGGCGAGGCCGACAGGCGTAGTCGATGGAGAACCGGTTGATATTCCGGTACCCGCTGTGAAGCGTCAAACATCGAATCCAGTGATGCTAAGCCCGTGAAGCCGCCCTGATCTCTTCGGAGTTGAGGGGAGTGGTGGAGCCGGTGACCCGATCTGGTAGTAGGTGAGTGATGGGGTGACGCAGGAAGGTAGTCCAGCCCGGGCGGTGGTTGTCCCGGGGTAAGGGTGTAGGACGGTGTGCAGGCAAATCCGCGCACCATTGAGTCTGAGACCTGATGCCGAGCCGATTGTGGTGAAGTGGATGATCCTATGCTGTCGAGAAAAGCCTCTAGCGAGTTTTATGGCGGCCCGTACCCTAAACCGACTCAGGTGGTCAGGTAGAGAATACCGAGGCGTTCGGGTGAACTATGGTTAAGGAACTCGGCAAAATGCCCCCGTAACTTCGGGAGAAGGGGGGCCATTCTTGGTGATCCGTTTTACACGGTGAGCTGGGGGTGGCCGCAGAGACCAGCGAGAAGCGACTGTTTACTAAAAACACAGGTCCGTGCGAAGCCGTAAGGCGAGGTATACGGACTGACGCCTGCCCGGTGCTGGAACGTTAAGGGGACCGGTTAGTCTAGTTTCGACTAGGCGAAGCTGAGAACTTAAGCGCCAGTAAACGGCGGTGGTAACTATAACCATCCTAAGGTAGCGAAATTCCTTGTCGGGTAAGTTCCGACCTGCACGAATGGCGTAACGACTTCTCGACTGTCTCAACCATAGGCCCGGTGAAATTGCACTACGAGTAAAGATGCTCGTTTCGCGCAGCAGGACGGAAAGACCCCGGGACCTTTACTACAGTTTGATATTGGTGTTCGGTTCGGCTTGTGTAGGATAGCTGGGAGACTGTGAACTTGCCACGCCAGTGGTGGGGGAGTCGTCGTTGAAATACCAGTCTGGTCGTGCTGGATGTCTAACCCGGGTCCGTGATCCGGATCGGGGACAGTGTCTGATGGGTAGTTTAACTGGGGCGGTTGCCTCCTAAAGAGTAACGGAGGCGCCCAAAGGTTCCCTCAGCCTGGTTGGCAATCAGGTGGTGAGTGTAAGTGCACAAGGGAGCTTGACTGTGAGACCGACGGGTCGAGCAGGGACGAAAGTCGGGACTAGTGATCCGGCGGTGGCTTGTGGAAGCGCCGTCGCTCAACGGATAAAAGGTACCCCGGGGATAACAGGCTGATCTTCCCCAAGAGTCCATATCGACGGGATGGTTTGGCACCTCGATGTCGGCTCGTCGCATCCTGGGGCTGGAGTCGGTCCCAAGGGTTGGGCTGTTCGCCCATTAAAGCGGTACGCGAGCTGGGTTTAGAACGTCGTGAGACAGTTCGGTCCCTATCCGCTGTGCGCGTAGGAGTCTTGAGAAGGGCTGTCCCTAGTACGAGAGGACCGGGACGGACGAACCTCTGGTGTGCCAGTTGTTCTGCCAAGGGCATGGCTGGTTGGCTACGTTCGGGAGGGATAACCGCTGAAAGCATCTAAGCGGGAAGCCTGCTTCGAGATGAGGACTCCCACCCCCTAGAGGGGTTAAGGCTCCCAGGAGACTACTGGGTTGATAGGCCAGATCTGGAAGCCCGGTAACGGGTGGAGGTGACTGGTACTAATAGGCCGAGGGCTTGTCCTCAGATGCTCGCGTCCACTGTGTTGGTTCTGAAACCACGAACAACCCCTGTCCTGGGCCACAGGACGGTTGCCGGTTGTGTGTTTCATAGTGTTTCGGTGGTCATAGCGTGAGGGAAACGCCCGGTTACATTCCGAACCCGGAAGCTAAGCCTTACAGCGCCGATGGTACTGCAGGGGGGACCCTGTGGGAGAGTAGGACACCGCCGAACAAATATTGAAAGAGCTGGTCCCCGAACTTCGGTTTGGGGACCAGCTCTTTTTTGTTGTGCGTTACTTCGTGTTCACGTTGCGAGATAAGCATCCCGAGCATGGGGACTGTGGGAATGCTCAGGGCCGCGGGCGTCGGACTTGGTGACGAGGTCATCGTGCCGGCGTTCGGGAACGTCGAGGTCGCCGAGGCCGTGAGCCTGACCGGTGCGATGCCGGTGTTCGCCGACATCGACCCGGCCACGTACTGCCTCGATGCCGCAGCCGTAGATGCCGTCGTCGGACCGCGGACGGTGGCCGTCGTCGCCGTACATCGCTTCGGTCGGTCTGCTGATCTCGCGGGGCTGCGGCGGATTGGGCAGCGGCACGGTCTCCTGGTGCTGGAGCAGAGCGAGTCGAAGGCGCCGTACGACGAGGTCGGGCAGCGCAGGGCTCATGCCGCGTATCTGGACAGGCGGTTGAGCGGGGTGCGGACGCCCGAGGGCGGCATCGGGCATACGTATCAACAGTACGTCGTGCGGGTGCCGGGCAATGGGCGGCCGGACCGGGACGCCTTCGCACGGGCCGTGCGGGCCAGGGGAGTTGAGTGCTGGGTTCCGGTGAAGACTCCTGTGCACCGCATGCCGGGGTTCCGGCGGGACGTGTATCTGCCGGAGACCGAGCGCGCCTCCGACGAGACGCTGGCGCTGCCCGTGGACGCTGCTTTGACGAGGCGTGAGATGCATCGGATTGTGTCGGCTTGCAATGCGCTCGGTGGGTTGCTGCAGCCTGCTTTCTAGTCGAGCAGGGAGTCGAACACGGTTGGGAGCACTCTGCTGTTCGGGGTATGATCTATGCCGTCGCCGCGCGGAAAATCCGAACGCGTGACGGGCCCCTATAGCTCAGTCGGTAGAGCGTCTCCATGGTAAGGAGAAGGTCAACGGTTCGATTCCGTTTGGGGGCTCTGACAGCAAAGGCCTCCGTCCGATTCGGGCGGAGGCCTTTTTCGTATGCCGTATACCAGGACTTGATCAGTCCTTGTGGAGGCCCGGAACGCGCATGGCCAGGATGGCCATGTCGTCTGACGGGGCGTCGGAGGCGAAGCGTTCTACCGCGCGCATGATGCGGGCGGCGACCGCGCCGGCGGTCAGGCCCGTGCAGGTGGTGAGGACGTCCGTGAGGCCGTCGTCGCCCAACATGCGGGTGCCTTCGCGGCGTTCGGTGACGCCGTCCGTCACGCACAGGAGGACGTCGCCGGGATCGAGCGTCACCGTCTGCTCGTACAGTTCGAGATCGTCCATGACGCCGAGGAGGGGCTGCGGTTCGGCGGCCGGTTCGACTGTGCCGTCCTGGCGCAGGCGCAGGGGGAGCGGATGGCCGGCGCAGACGATCTTCAGTACGGCGCTGCCGTCGTCCTGGGGCCACAGCTCGCCGTACAGGAGCGTCAGGAAGCGGCTGCGGGCTCCCTCGTCGAGGATGGCGGAGTTGAGGCGCTCCAGGACGGCCGGGCCGCCGAAGCCCTCGCGGGCGAGGAGACGGAGGGCGTGGCGGGCGAGGCCTGTGACCGCGGCCGCCTCCGGGCCCGTACCGCAGACATCGCCGATGGCGAAGCCGTACGCGCCGTCGCGGATCGGGAAGACATCGTAGAAGTCACCGCCGACTTCGTTGCCCTCGCCCGCCGCGCGGTAGATGACCTCGACCTCCACGCCCTCGATGACCGGGAGTTCGGGCGGCAGGAGGCTGCGCTGGAGGGACTGGCTGATGGCCATGCGCTCGGAGTACAGACGGGCGTTGTCCAGAGCCAGGGCGGCCCTTCGGGAGAGGTCCTCGGCGAGTTCCAGGATCTCCTGGCGGAAGTGTTCGTCGGTCGGCTTGCCGAGCGTCAGCATGCCGATGACGCGGTTGCGGGCCACCAGGGGGAGTACGACCGTTTCGCCGCCCACTGCCGAGGCCGTGGCGAGGGTCGTGCCGATGCCGGAGCTGACCGTCGCGGGCTCTCCGCGGCCAAGGCTGCGCATGGAGGTGCGCAGGGCCGCCTCGTGGGCCGCCTCGGCGGGGGCCGACCAGACGCGGGCGCCCGGGGTCGGGACCGGGTCCGGCGGGGAGATCTTGGAGAGGAGTGCCTTGAGGCCGTCGATGCGCTCCTCGTCCTCATGCAGGACGTACGAGAGATACGGGTCCGAGGCCTGGTCGGCAATCGTGTAGACGGCACACCAGGTGGCCAGGGTCGGGACCGTCATCTGTGCCATGAGGGCCAGCGTCTGATCGCGGTCCAGGGTGCCCGCGAGGAGATCGGAGGCCTCTACGAGGAAGGACAGGGAGCCGCGGCGCAGGCGCTCCAGCTCGCCCAGGCGGGCCGATTCGACGGCGAGCGCGATGCGGTCGGCGGCGAACTGGAGACGCAGGGCCTCTTCGTTCGAATACCGCGCGGGGGACTCGGCCGCGACGCCGAGCGAGCCCGTGAGGCGGCCCTCGACCTTCAGCGGGACCGTGACGACGGAACGCATGCCCGTGCCGCTCAGCAGCGGGACGGCGCCAGGAACGGCCGTGAGGTCGTCGTGGACGGCCGGCATCCTGGCCGAGCCGTACCGGCCGGGGCCCGCCTCCACGGGGACGCGAGCGAAGCGCTGGCGGGCGGAGGGGAGCCCGGTGGAGGCGCGTACCTCCAGCTCGGTCTCGTCGTCGGTGGCCAGGAGGAGGAAGGCGGAGTCGCCGTCGAGCATGTCGCGGGCGCGCTCCACGGTGCGCTGGAGGAGGCCGTCGAGGTCGTCCGGGGCCGGGGAGCCGATGAACACCTCGAAGGGGTCGGTTGCCTGGCCGCCTTCGGAGAGTGTCGCCGAGTCGGCGGAGGGTACGCGCAGGGGAGTCTGAAGGACGGCGCGCTCGTGATCCCGTACGAGGAGACAGACCGTGGAGGGCTCGCCGCCGGTGTCGCGGACGCGCAGATGCGAGGCGTACACGGGTGTCACGCGGCCGTTGGCGTCGCGGATGCCGTAGCTGCCCTCCCAGCGCGAGAGCTGGAGTGCCTCGGCGATGCCGGTGCTGGTGCCGGGGGTGTGCGGCCAGGCCGCGAGGTCGGTGAGCGGCTTGCCGATGACCTGCTCGGCGGCGTACCCGAAGAGCTCCTCCGCGTCTTCGCTCCAGGCGGAGATGGCGCCGGTGCGGTCGATCTGGACGACGGCGACGCGTACGCGGCCGTCGGCGAGGGGCAGGAGGTCGGCCGGGAGCGCGGGGCCGGCGGCGCGGGTGCCCACGGGGCGGTCCGGGAGGTCGAGTTGGAACCAGACCTGCTTGTGGGTGGGCGTGTACTCGACTCCCCAGCCGGCGGCCAGGGCGGCGCACAATTGGAGGCCGCGGCCGCCCTCGCGGTCGGGGCTGCCCATGTTGACGGCCGTCGCCTGGAGTGGAATCTCCCGCTCCGGGTAGCGGTCCGCTACTTCGATGCGTACGCCGTCCTCGGTGCGCAGGCACAGGACATCGGCGGACGTGCCCGCATGTACGACGGCGTTGGTGACGAGTTCGCTGGTGAGGACCACGGCGTCGTCGACGATGTCACCGAAACCCCAGCCCTGGAGGGTGTCACGGACAAAGGACCGAGCGGTTGCGACGGACCGTCCGACGGGGTCGAAGCTGGCGGCCGCGCGAGCGGTGATCACAGCACTCCTTGTCCGGGTCTCTTCGGGCAGGGCCTCGTGGCCGACTCGCCCCTGCCGCGGCAGGTTGCCGTTGCCTGTCTGTCCGGGATCCTGTGGCTGTCCCCCAGGATGCACTCCGGTGGTCATGGTGAGGCCGCCCCTCCGATGCCTGCCCGCTCGTGCTCGTGCCACCGCCCAGGCCGGTCGGACCGGCGTGGCTGGACAGCCGCATGCAAGGTTACTTACCTTCGCCGTCCATGCGGATGCCGGTCACCACAGTGTTTCCGTCCGGGAGGGTGTGTGCGGACCATGTGCGAAGCTGCCGAACTGTTATGGCCTGGTTCAGGCACGGTGAAACACTGGGCAAGCTTCAAGAGATGGTGCAAACACGCAGTGCACTACCCGAACACCCCGAGCAGTAGTGGTCGACCCTTGCGGGAGGGACACAGTGGAGTCTGGCGCAGCGACGCGGGGCAACAAAGCGCGCGCGAAAGGCGGACAGTCCCTGAGTAACCAGCGCAAACCGCGCAACGGAACCACCGAGGTGGACACCGCTGCGCTGAACAGACTGCTCGCGGCTCTGGAGTCGATGCGGGACGGGAACTTCCGTAAGCGGCTGACCGTGTCCGGCGACGGCGTTATGTCCGAAATCGCGGCGGTCTTCAATGAGGTTGCCGACCGTAATCTGCATCTGACGGGCGAACTGTCGCGCGTACGGCGCATGGTCGGCCGTGAGGGAAAGCTCACGGAGCGCCTGGAGGCGGGCGTCTGCGAGGGCTCCTGGGCCTCGGCGATCGACGCGTCCAACGCGCTGGTCGACGACCTCGTACGCCCCGTCTCCGAGGTCGGCCGGGTGCTGTCCGCGGTGGCCGACGGTGATCTGTCGCCGCGTATGGAACTGCGGACGCAGGCCCCGGACGGCAGTGGGCATCCGCTGCGCGGGGAGTTTCTGAAGGTCGGGCGCACGGTCAACAACCTGGTCGACCAGCTGTCCATCTTCACCGACGAGGTCACGCGTGTGGCCAGTGAGGTCGGCACGGAGGGCAAGCTGGGCGGGCAGGCCAAGGTGCGCGGGATGTCCGGTTCGTGGAAGGACCTCACGGATTCGGTCAACACGATGGCGTACCGGCTGACGGCTCAGGTGCGTGACATCGCGCTGGTGACGACGGCGGTCGCCAAGGGGGACTTGTCCCGGAAGGTCACGGTTCATGTGGCCGGCGAGATGCTGGAGCTCAAGAACACCGTCAACACGATGGTCGACCAGCTGTCCTCGTTCTCCTCCGAGGTGACGCGAGTCGCGCGTGAGGTCGGCACGGAGGGCGAGCTCGGCGGGCAGGCGCAGGTGCCCGGTGTGGCCGGTGTGTGGAAGGACCTCACCGATTCGGTGAATCTTATGGCCGGCAATCTGACGGCCCAGGTCCGCGGGATCGCGCAGGTGACGACGGCGGTCGCCAACGGTGACCTGTCGCAGAAGGTGACGGTTTCGGCGCGCGGTGAGATGGCGCAGCTCGCCGAGACGATCAACCAGATGACCGAGACGCTGCGTACGTTCGCGGATGAGGTCACGCGTGTCGCCAACGAGGTCGGCGGTGAGGGGCGGCTCGGCGGGCAGGCGAATGTGCCGGGTGCGGCGGGAACGTGGAAGGACCTCACCGACTCGGTGAACACGGTCTTCCGGAACCTCACAACTCAGGTGCGGGACATCGCCGCGGTGACGACGGCCGTGGCCAACGGTGACCTGTCGCAGAAGGTCAGCGTCGAGGTCGCCGGCGAGATGCTGGAGCTGAAGAACACCGTCAACACGATGGTCGACCAGTTGTCGTCCTTCGGTGCCGAAGTGACGCGAGTGGCGCGGGAGATCGGCGTCGAGGGTGAGCTGGGCGGTCAGGCGGCGGTGCCGGGCGCGGCCGGTACGTGGAAGGACCTGACGGACTCCGTCAACACGGCGTTCCGGAATCTCACCGGACAGGTGAGGAACATTGCGCAGGTGACGACGGCGGTGGCCAACGGCGACCTGTCGCAGAAGGTCACGGTGGACGTCTCCGGCGAGATGCTCCAGCTGAAGAACACCGTGAACACGATGGTGGACCAGCTCTCCGCGTTCGGCGCCGAGGTCACGCGTGTGGCCCGGGACGTGGGCACCGAGGGTCGGCTGGGCGGCCAGGCCCGCGTGGACGGCGTCTCCGGCACGTGGAAGGAACTCACGGACTCCGTCAACTTCATGGCGGGCAACCTCACCTCGCAGGTGAGGCAGATCGCTCAGGTGACGACGGCGGTGGCGCGCGGTGACCTGTCGCAGAAGATCGATGTGGATGCGCGCGGGGAGATCCTGGAGCTGAAGAACACCCTCAACACGATGGTGGACCAGCTCTCCGCGTTCGCCGACCAGGTGACCCGGGTGGCCCGCGAGGTGGGTACGGAGGGCCGGCTGGGCGGTCAGGCGCAGGTGCCCGGCGTCGCCGGTGTGTGGCGCGACCTGACCGACTCCGTGAACGGTATGGCCGGCAACCTCACCGCCCAGGTCCGCAATATCGCCCAGGTCGCGACGGCGGTGGCGCGGGGTGACCTGTCGCAGAAGATCGATGTGGATGCGCGCGGGGAGATCCTGGAGCTGAAGAACACCCTCAACACGATGGTGGACCAGCTCTCGAACTTCGCCGAGCAGGTGACGCGGGTGGCCCGTGAGGTGGGCACGGAGGGCATCCTCGGCGGTCAGGCCGAGGTACAGGGTGTCTCCGGGACCTGGAAGGACCTCACGCAGTCCGTCAACTTCATGGCGAACAACCTCACCATTCAGGTGCGGAACATCGCCGAGGTGACCACGGCGGTCGCCAACGGCGACCTCTCCAAGAAGATCACCGTCGACGCGAAGGGCGAGATCCTCGCCCTGGTGACCACCGTGAACACGATGGTGGACCAGCTGTCCAACTTCGCCGAGCAGGTGACCCGGGTGGCCCGCGAGGTGGGCACGGACGGCAATCTCGGCGGACAGGCGCGGGTGCCGGGCGTCACGGGTATCTGGAAGGACCTGAGCGACAACGTCAACGTGATGGCGGCCAACCTCACCAACCAGGTGCGGAACATCTCGCAGGTTGCGACGGCGGTGGCCAACGGCGACCTCACCAAGAAGGTCACCGTCGAGGCGAGCGGCGAGGTCGCTCAGCTCGCGGACACGGTGAACACGATGGTGCGGACGCTGAGTTCGTTCGCGGACCAGGTGACGCGGGTGGCCCGTGAGGTGGGCACGGACGGCATCCTGGGCGGTCAGGCGCACGTCCCGGGCGTCGCCGGCACGTGGAAGGACCTCACCGAGTCCGTGAACGGCATGGCGTCCAACCTGACGGGGCAGGTGCGCAACATCGCGATGGTCACCACGGCCATCGCCAAGGGCGACCTGACCAAGAAGATCGACATCGACGCGCGCGGCGAGATCCTGGAACTCAAGACCACCATCAACACGATGGTCGACCAGCTCTCGTCCTTCGCAGAAGAGGTCACCCGCGTCGCCCGCGAGGTGGGCACCGAGGGGCAGTTGGGCGGTCAGGCGCGCGTACGCGACGTCGACGGCACCTGGCGCGACCTGACCGAGTCGGTGAACGAGATGGCCGGGAACCTGACCCGGCAGGTACGGGCCATCGCGCGCGTGGCGACCGCGGTGACCCGTGGCGACCTCAACCTGAAGATCGACGTGGACGCCTCCGGCGAGATCCAGGAACTTCAGGACTACATCAACAAGATGATCGCCAACCTGCGCGACACCACCATCGCCAACGAGGAACAGGACTGGCTGAAGGGCAACCTGGCCCGTATCTCCGGTCTGATGCAGGGCCGCCGCGACCTCGCCGACGTGGCCTCGCTCATCATGAGCGAGCTGACTCCGGTGGTCTCGGCGCAGCACGGTGCGTTCTTCCTGGCGATGCCGCTGGACGACGGCAAGGACGTGGGCGCCGCGGGCGACGACTCGTACGAACTGCGCATGCTCGGGCACTACGGCTACTCCATGGGGTCCATGCCGACGTCGTTCCGGCCCGGAGAGACGCTGATCGGGACGGCTGCCAAGGAGAGGCGGACGATCCTCGTCGACAATGTGCCGCCCGGGTACCTGAAGATCGCCTCCGGGCTCGGTGAGGCACCTCCGGCGCATGTCATCGTGCTGCCGGTGCTCTTCGAAGGGACCGTTCTGGGAGTGATCGAGCTGGCGTCGTTCCAGCCGTTCACACAGATCCAGAAGGACTTCCTCAACCAGATCGCCGAGATGATCGCGACGAGCGTCAACACGATCGCCGTCAACACCAAGACCGAGGTGTTGCTCAAGCAGTCGCAGGAGCTGACCGAGCAACTCAGGGAGCGGTCGGCCGAGTTGGAGAACCGGCAGAAGGCCCTCCAGGCGTCCAACGCCGAACTGGAGGAGAAGGCCGAGCTGCTGGCCCGGCAGAACCGCGACATCGAGGTCAAGAACACCGAGATCGAGGAGGCGCGGCAGGTCCTGGAGGAGCGCGCCGAGCAACTCGCGGTCTCCATGCGCTACAAGAGCGAATTCCTCGCCAACATGTCGCATGAGCTGCGTACGCCGCTCAACTCGCTGCTCATCCTCGCCAAGCTGCTCGCCGACAACGCGGACTCCAACCTCACCCCGAAGCAGGTCGAGTTCGCCGAGACGATCCACGGAGCTGGCTCCGACCTGCTCCAGTTGATCAATGACATCCTCGACCTGTCCAAGGTCGAGGCGGGCAAGATGGACGTATCGCCGACGCGTATCGCGCTGGTCCAACTCGTCGACTACGTAGAGGCCACTTTCCGTCCGCTGACGGCAGAGAAGGGCCTCGATTTCTCCGTACGGGTCTCTCCGGAACTGCCCGCCACGCTGCACACGGACGAGCAGCGGCTCCTCCAGGTGCTGCGCAACCTGCTGTCCAACGCGGTGAAGTTCACCGACTCCGGAGCGGTCGAACTCGTCATCCGGCCAGCCGGCGCGGACGTGCCCGTCGCCATCCGGGAGCAGCTCCTGGAGGCGGGCTCGCTGCGGGACGCGGACGCCGATCTGATCGCGTTCTCCGTGACCGACACCGGCATCGGCATCGCGGCCAGCAAAATGCGGGTGATCTTCGAGGCGTTCAAGCAGGCGGACGGCACGACGAGCAGGAAGTACGGCGGTACGGGTCTGGGGCTGTCCATCTCGCGGGAGATCGCACGGCTGCTGGGCGGTGAGATCCACGCCCAGAGCGAGCCGGGACGGGGCTCCACGTTCACGCTGTATTTGCCGCTGCACGCGAGCGAACTGCCGCCCCAGGGCTACCCGCAGCTCGCGGCACCGGCGATGGACAACGGAGCGCTCGCGCTGCCCCCAGGGGCCGATGACGGGGCACCTGTGGAGACGCCCGCCGAGGTCAAGTCGTACCAGGAGACTCAGAACGGGGCGGCCGCGCTCTTCAGGCGGCGCCGCAGGTCGGTGCCCTCTGCCGGGCAGCGGCAGGCGCTGTCGGGGCAGCAGGGTCAGGCCCAGGAGCCCTGGACCACGCGCGATGAGGAGACGTCCGGCCGGACGAGGGACGTCTTCCACTTCGAGGGCGAGAAGGTGCTGATCGTCGACGACGACATCCGCAATGTGTTCGCGCTCACCAGCGTCCTGGAGCAGCACGGACTGTCGGTGCTGTATGCCGAGAACGGCCGAGAGGGCATCGAGGTCCTGGAGCAGCACGACGACCTCACGGTCGTCCTGATGGACATCATGATGCCCGAGATGGACGGGTACGCGACCACGACGGCGATCCGTCGGATGCCCCAGTTCGCCGGCCTGCCGATCATCGCTCTCACGGCGAAGGCGATGAAGGGCGACCGCGAGAAGGCGATCGAGTCGGGGGCTTCCGACTATGTGACGAAGCCGGTCGATCCCGATCATCTCCTTGAGGTGATGGACCGGTGGATGCGCCAGCGATGACCGGATCGGGTCCCCCTGTTCACGTGCACGGCGAACATGGGGGACCAGGGCACGCGGACCTGCTGACTGACCGTGCCCGAACCTGTGTAGAAACCCGGGATTCGGGGAACCTTCTGGTCTCCTGCCGCGTTTCTGCTACGTGCACAGTGACATCGCGGTGACAGGGTGTGGCGACAGGCGGGGTGCGGCTACCATGACCGGCACAAGGACGGGCGGCGTAAGGGAGTCGTCCCCTGGGGCGGCGCCCGGTGCACTGCCGGGGCGAGGAGGACGGGCCATGGTGCAGAAGGCCAAGATCCTCCTGGTCGATGACCGGCCGGAGAATCTGCTGGCGCTGGAGGCCATCCTCTCTGCGCTCGATCAGACCCTGGTTCGGGCATCGTCCGGGGAGGAAGCGCTCAAAGCACTGCTCACGGACGATTTCGCGGTCATTCTGCTGGATGTCCAGATGCCGGGCATGGACGGTTTCGAGACCGCCGCGCACATCAAGCGGCGGGAGAGGACCCGGGACATCCCGATCATCTTCCTCACCGCCATCAACCACGGTCCGCACCACACCTTCCGGGGATACGCGGCGGGCGCGGTGGACTACATCTCCAAGCCGTTCGACCCGTGGGTGCTGCGGGCGAAGGTCTCCGTGTTCGTCGAGCTCTACATGAAGAACTGCCAACTCCGGGAGCAGGCAGCCCTGTTGCGGCTCCAGTTGGAGGGCGGTGGCGGCAAGACCGCCGAGGCAAAGGAACCGGCCGGGCTGCTCGCCGAACTCTCCGCGCGGCTCGCGGCCGTGGAGGAGCAGGCCGAGGCGCTGTCCAAGCAGCTCGACGACGACTCCGCGGATGCGGCGGCGGTCGCGACCGCGGCGCATCTGGAGCGCAAGCTCACGGGACTACGCAGGGCGCTGGACGCGCTGGAACCGGGCTCGGGGAACGGCGCGGCTTCGCTCCCTTCGCAGAACTGAGTTTGCACAACGGTGGCGATCCGGTACGGCGGTTGAGGCTCCGTCAACTTGACGCCTCGCTGGGGTGCGACACGAATGGGTGAAGCGCAAGGCACACGTGTCCCCAGTGGTCTGCCCCGGTAACCTCACCCTCATGGCCTCACGTCAGCCCGCTGCCAAGAAGTCGACCGCCAAGAAAGCGGCCGCTCCGAAGAAGGCTGCGGCGAAGAAGGCCCCAGCGAAGAAAGCCCCGGCCAAGAAGGCTCCCGCGAAGAAGGCCGCGGCCAAGAAGGCGCCGCCCAAGCCGGCGCCCAATCCCACCGGGGGCGTGTTCAGGCTCGTACGCGCCCTCTGGCTCGGTGTCGCACACGCCGTCGGCGCCGTGTTCCGCAGCGTAGGGCGGGGCGCGAAGGGGCTCGACCCGGCGCATCGAAAGGACGGACTCGCCCTGCTGCTGCTCGGCCTCGCCCTGATCGTGGCCGCGGGCACCTGGTCCAACCTCCGCGGCCCCGTCGGCGACCTCGTCGAGCTGCTGGTGACCGGAGCCTTCGGCCGCCTCGACCTGCTCGTACCGCTCCTGCTCGCGGTGATCGCCGTACGGCTCATCCGGCACCCCGAGAAGCCCGAGGCCAACGGACGCATCGTCATCGGCCTGTCCGCGCTCGTCATCGGCGTGCTCGGCCAGGTCCACATCGCCTGCGGGGCGCCCGCGCGCAGCGACGGCATGCAGGCGATACGGGACGCCGGCGGGCTCATCGGCTGGGGCGCGGCGACGCCGCTGACGTACGCGATGGGTCAGGTTCTGGCCGTTCCGCTCCTTGTGCTGCTCACGGTCTTCGGGCTTCTGGTCGTCACGGCGACGCCCGTGAACGCCATTCCGCAGCGGCTGCGGCTGCTCGGCACCAAGCTCGGCCTCGTACAGCCGAAGGCGGCCGAGGGCGACGTCAGCGAGGACGACGAGCGCTACGACGACCAGTGGCGCGAGGCGCTGCCCGCGCGCTCCCGAAAGCGCCGCTCCGCCCCCCGGACGTCCGAGGAGTACGACCCGGACAGCGCCGAGCAGGAGGCGCTCTCCAAGCGCCGCAGCCGCTCCAGGCGGCCCGCAGCACAGCAGCCCGCCGCTGACCGGCAGAGGGACGCGGTGGACGTGGCCGCGGCGGCCGCAGCGGCGCTCGACGGTGCCGTGATGCACGGGATGCCGCCCTCGGCGCTCGTGGCCGATCTGACGCAGGGCGTCGGGGCGGACCGCGGGGACCGCGAGGACACGGGTGGTGGGCACCAGGAGACAACGCCGGTGCCGGCAGCGCGCAGCAAGTCCGGCAAGGGCGGCAAGCCCAAGCAGGAGATGCTGAAGGCCGAGGTCGCCGACCTCACCAAGGCGCCCCCCGCGGAGCCGCGCGAACTCCCGCCGCGCGCCGAACAGTTGCAGCTCTCCGGCGACATCACGTACTCCCTGCCGTCGCTCGACCTCCTGGAGCGCGGCGGCCCGGGCAAGGCGCGCAGCGCCGCCAACGACGCCATCGTCGAGTCGCTCACCACGGTCTTCACCGAGTTCAAGGTCGATGCCTCCGTCACCGGCTTCACGCGCGGCCCGACGGTCACGCGGTACGAGGTCGAGCTCGGCCCCGCCGTGAAGGTCGAGCGCATCACGGCGCTCACCAAGAACATCGCGTACGCCGTCGCCAGCCCGGATGTGCGGATCATCAGCCCGATCCCCGGCAAGTCGGCGGTCGGCATCGAGATCCCCAACACCGACCGTGAGATGGTCAACCTGGGCGACGTACTGCGGCTTGCGGACGCGGCCGAGGACGACCATCCGATGCTCGTCGCGCTCGGCAAGGACGTCGAGGGCGGCTATGTCATGGCCAACCTCGCGAAGATGCCGCACGTCCTGGTGGCCGGAGCGACCGGTTCCGGTAAGTCGTCGTGCATCAACTGTCTGATCACGTCGATCATGGTCAGGGCGACCCCCGAGGACGTCCGTATGGTGCTCGTCGACCCCAAGCGCGTCGAACTCACCGCGTACGAAGGCATTCCGCACCTGATCACGCCGATCATCACCAACCCGAAGCGGGCCGCCGAGGCGCTGCAATGGGTCGTACGGGAGATGGATCTGCGCTACGACGACCTCGCGGCGTTCGGCTTCCGGCACATCGACGACTTCAACGAGGCCATCAGGAACGGCAAGGTCAAGCTGCCCGAGGGCAGCGAGCGGGAGCTCCAGCCCTACCCGTACCTCCTGGTGATCGTCGACGAGCTCGCGGACCTGATGATGGTCGCCCCCAGGGACGTCGAAGACGCCATCGTGCGTATCACGCAGCTCGCGCGCGCGGCCGGCATCCACCTCGTCCTCGCCACCCAGCGGCCCTCCGTCGATGTCGTCACCGGTCTGATCAAGGCGAACGTGCCGTCCCGGCTCGCCTTCGCCACCTCCTCGCTCGCCGACAGCCGCGTCATCCTCGACCAGCCCGGCGCCGAGAAGCTGATCGGCAAGGGCGACGGGCTCTTCCTGCCGATGGGCGCCAACAAGCCGATCCGTATGCAGGGCGCCTTCGTGACCGAGGACGAGGTCGCGGCGGTCGTACAGCACTGCAAGGACCAGATGGCGCCGGTCTTCAGGGACGACGTCGTGGTCGGCACCAAGCAGAAGAAGGAGATCGACGAGGACATCGGCGACGACCTCGATCTGCTTTGTCAGGCGGCGGAACTGGTCGTCTCCACGCAGTTCGGGTCCACCTCGATGCTCCAGCGCAAGCTGCGCGTCGGATTCGCCAAGGCTGGGCGGCTGATGGACCTCATGGAGTCCCGCAACATCGTCGGGCCGAGCGAGGGTTCCAAGGCTCGTGATGTTCTTGTGAAACCTGACGAGCTGGACGGAGTGCTAGCGGTGATCCGTGGGGAGGCTCAACCGTAAGGAATCACCGTCAGGAATCGGTGCGGGCCGGGTCCCTGTGCGAGTGGGTCGACGATGCGCGAACGTGACTCATCCGTAAAGAAGCGGCGAGCAACCGTTTCCCTTCGGCCCACGTCAAGTTGAGGGGAGGGACAGGTACGTGTCCCACCCTCAGGATGTCCGGCCATTCTGATGGCGTACAAAGTCATACCGCCCGGTTGCCCCACCCTTTCGTACCCCCCATAAACTGAACCTCCAGCACAGGTGGCTACACGCTCGAAAGGCGCCCCCGTGTCCATCGGCAACTCCCCTGAGGACAACTTCCCTGAGGACAAGCGTCCCTTCGAAGAAGAAGACCGTCCCTCGATCGGCAGCGCGCTGCGACAGGCACGTATCGACGCGGGGCTGACCGTCGACGATGTCAGTAACGCCACCCGGGTCCGCATCGCCATCGTGCAGGCGATCGAGCAGGACAACTTCGATGCCTGCGGCGGAGATGTCTACGCCCGCGGCCACATCCGGACCCTGGCACGCGCTGTGCGCATCGATCCGGATCCGCTGCTCGCGCAGTTCGCGGCCGAGCACGGCGGGCGTCCGGCGCCGACGCCGGCGGCACCGCTGTTCGAGGCCGAACGCATCCGTCCGGAGCGCCAGCGGCCCAACTGGACCGCGGCCATGGTCGCCGCGATCGTCGCCGTGATCGGTTTCGTCGGGTTCACGCTGTTCAGCGGCGGTGACGACGGTGCCGACGCGAAGACGCAGACCGCCGAGGGCTCCAATCCAGCCGCCACCAAGTCCCCCGACCGCAAGCCGGACAAGCCCGACCGCACGCCCGACCCGTCGGACAGCGCCATCGCGGCCGCGCCGCGGGACAAGGTCACCGTCAAGGTGACCGCCCCCGACGGCCGCAGCTGGATCTCGGCCCACGACCACAACGGCCGACGGCTGTTCGACGGCTTCCTGGAGCAGGGCGACTCCAAGACCTTCCAGGACAAGGAGAAGATCGACCTTGTCCTCGGTGACGCGGGTGCGCTTCAGCTGTACGTCAACGGCAAGAAGATCGACGACGAGTTCCGGCCCGGAGGGGTCGAGCGGCTGACGTACACGAAGGGCGATCCCGAGGTCGGCTGAGTCACACGGCATTCAGGGGTTGCTGGACAGCGGGTTTTTCGGGCAGGCGGGCACGGGGTTGGCCAAGGACGGCCAACCCCGTCGACGTGGGCTGTCAGTGGGACGAAGTAGTCTTGAGCCCATGCCTGAACGCCGTACCGTCGCACTCGTCACTCTTGGCTGCGCTCGTAACGAGGTGGACTCGGAGGAGCTCGCAGGCCGCTTGGAGGCGGACGGCTGGCATCTCGTGAAGGACGCCGAGGAAGCCGACGTCGCCGTCGTGAACACATGCGGCTTCGTCGAAGCCGCCAAGAAGGACTCCGTCGACGCCCTTCTAGAGGCCAACGACCTCAAGGGACACGGCAGAACCCAGGCCGTCGTCGCCGTCGGCTGTATGGCCGAGCGGTACGGCAAGGAGCTCGCCGAGGCCCTTCCCGAGGCCGACGGCGTGCTGGGCTTCGACGACTACGCGGACATCTCCGACCGGCTCCAGACCATCCTGAACGGCGGGATCCACGCCGCGCACACCCCGCGGGACCGCCGCAAGCTGCTGCCGATCAGCCCTGCCGAACGGCAGGAGTCCGCCACCGAGGTCGCGCTGCCCGGGCATGGCCCTGCCGACCTCCCGGAGGGGCTCGCTCCGTCATCGGGCCCCCGTGCGCCCCTGCGGCGCCGTCTGGACGGCTCTCCGGTCGCCTCGGTGAAGCTGGCCTCCGGCTGTGACCGGCGCTGCTCCTTCTGCGCCATCCCGTCCTTCCGGGGCTCGTTCATCTCGCGGCGGCCGTCCGACGTCCTGGGGGAGACGCGCTGGCTGGCCGAGCAGGGCGTCAAGGAGATCATGCTGGTCTCCGAGAACAACACCTCGTACGGCAAGGACCTGGGCGACATCCGGCTCCTGGAGACGCTGCTGCCCGAACTCGCCGAGGTCGACGGGATCGAGCGCGTGCGGGTCAGCTATCTGCAGCCCGCCGAGATGCGGCCCGGCCTCATCGACGTACTGACCTCGACGCCGAAGATCGCGCCCTACTTCGACCTGTCCTTCCAGCACTCCGCTCCCGGCGTGCTGCGCGCCATGCGGCGCTTCGGGGACACCGACAGGTTCCTGGAACTGCTCGACACGATCCGCACCCGGGCCCCGCAGGCGGGCGTGCGGTCCAACTTCATCGTGGGCTTCCCCGGCGAGAGCGCGGACGACCTGGCCGAGCTGGAGCGCTTCCTGAACGGCGCGCGGCTGGACGCGATCGGCATCTTCGGGTACTCCGACGAGGAGGGCACGGAAGCGGCCACGTACGAGAACAAGCTGGACGAGGACGTCGTCGCCGAGCGGCTGGCCCGGGTCTCGCGGCTCGCGGAGGAGCTGGTCTCGCAGCGGGCCGAGGAGCGGGTCGGCGAGACCGTGGAAGTGCTGGTCGAGTCGCTCGACGCCGCCGAGGGCGCGATCGGCCGCGCGGCGCACCAGGCGCCGGAGACCGACGGCCAAGTGCTGTTCACGAGCGGCGAAGGCCTGACGGTCGGCCGTATGGTCGAGGCGAAAGTGGTCGGTACGGAAGGCGTCGACCTGGTGGCCGAGCCCCTCCCGGGCTCGCTCGCAGGTCCTGAGGAGGCTGCCAGATGACGGGAGTCCCGGCATCCGCGGCGGGCGGCCCCGGCGCGCCGGGCACGCGTGGTGCTGCCGCAAGCGCCTCCGGTACGGGCGCTTCCGGTGCTCAGGGCTCGAAGTCGTCCCGCGGCGGGAAGCTGGGCGCCGTGGCCGTCAATCAGGCCAGCGTCTGGAATGTCGCGAACCTCCTGACCATGCTCCGCCTCCTGCTCGTGCCGGGCTTCGTCGCGCTGATGCTCGCCGAGGGCGGCTACGACCCCGTGTGGCGGGCCTGGGCCTGGGCCGCCTTCGCGGTTGCCATGATCACCGACATCTTCGACGGCCACCTTGCGCGGACGTACAACCTCGTCACCGACTTCGGGAAGATCGCCGACCCGATCGCCGACAAAGCGATCATGGGGGCAGCCCTGATCTGTTTGTCCTCGCTCGGCGATCTGCCGTGGTGGGTGACGGGTGTCATCCTCGGCCGGGAACTCGGAATTACGCTGCTGCGTTTCCTGGTTATCCGCTACGGCGTCATTCCGGCGAGCCGCGGCGGCAAGATGAAGACGCTCGCCCAGGGCACAGCTGTCGGGATGTACGTCCTGTCGCTGACGGGGCCATTGGCGACCCTGAGGTTCTGGGTGATGGCTGTGGCGGTCGCCCTGACGGTAGTGACCGGGCTCGACTATGTGAGACAAGCCATTGTGCTGCGACGCCAAGGTCTCGCCGAGCGGAAAGCAGCGGCGAAGGAGGCGGAATGATTGCTGCCCAGGCCGCTGAAGTGCTGAGACTACTGACAGTGAGAGGCGAGACGCTGGCCGTCGCCGAGTCGCTGACGGGTGGTTTGGTGGCAGCGGAGATCACCGCGGCGCCGGGGGCGTCCAAGGCCTTCCGCGGCTCCGTGACCTCGTACGCCACCGATGTGAAGCGGGATGTACTCGGCGTCGACGCCGCCCTGCTGGAACAGCGCGGGGCGGTGGATCCGCAGGTCGCGGCCCAGATGGCGGCCGGCGTACGTAAGGTGCTCGGCGCGGACTGGGGTCTCGCGACGACCGGTGTCGCGGGGCCCGAAACCCAGGACGGGCAGCCGGTCGGCACGGTTTTCATTGCCGTCGACGGGCCGTCCTGGGAGGTCGGCGGCCGATTTGGTGGCGGGAAAGTGGCGTCGCTGCGGTTGAACGGCGGCCGGACGGAAATCCGTATGGAGAGTGTACGGAGCGTGCTCGGGCTTCTCCTGGCGGAGCTCGAGCACGAACAGTTGGGAAATGAGCGGGCACAGGATACGGAACAGAACGGGGGGAATTGATGTTTGCAGCCCTGAGTGAACACGACATCGCTCCCCGCACGGCCGCGGCGCAAGGCGGTACGGTGGGGCGAGAAGGATCCGGCTACACGGCCCGAGGAGGGAGCCACCGATGATTCTGCTCCGTCGCCTGCTTGGTGACGTGCTGCGTCGGCAGCGCCAGCGCCAGGGCCGTACTCTGCGCGAAGTCTCCTCGTCCGCCCGAGTCTCACTCGGCTATCTCTCCGAGGTGGAGCGGGGGCAGAAGGAGGCTTCCTCCGAGCTGCTCTCCGCGATCTGCGACGCGCTGGACGTACGGATGTCCGAGCTCATGAGAGAAGTGAGCGACGAACTTGCGCTCGCCGAGCTGGCCCAGTCGGCAGCGGTCACCGAGCCTGTGCCCACGCCAGTACGCCCGATGCTCAATTCCGTGTCAGTGACCGGTGTGCCGCCGGAACGAGTGACGATCAAGGCGCCGGCCGAGGCGGTCGACGTAGTCGCCGCCTGACGGCTGCGCGTCTGTGGTCGGCCGGTCATGAGAGGCATGAGAGTCGTGAGTCGGCTCACATGAGCTGAGAACCGGCTGAGAACTGTGTGAGGGCCCCGATCGGGGCCTCTCCGGGGAGACCTGGAGGGATGCGGTCGGGGTTTTTGCGTTGGTGGAGGGCGGCGGCCGGGGGATCTGTACGTTCCGGATGGCTGCTGTCGTGTGCATGTGGGCAGTCGCGTTTCGGTTTCATCACTTTTGCTCCGTTTGCCGCGGTGTCCCTGGACGGCGATGGTTGAGGGGCCGGGGCGCTTGAAGCTGAGTCGCGGCGCCTTGGGTGCGTGGGTGCGTTGGGTGCGCCTCGTGGGGATTGATGCGCCCTGCCGGTGGTTGACGGTCGCGGTCCAGCGGCGGTTGGCGGTTGGAGGTGGTGCCATGGCGGGGCGGGCGGTGCGAATAGGGCGGTGGGGGCTGGTTCTGGGGGGCGGGGCGCTGTGGTGGTGGGGGGTGGTGCGATGGGCGTTTGCGTCGGATGCCGGGGCATGGGAGGGGATGGTCGTGGCTGGGGGGTGGGGGTTGAGTCTGCTTCCGGTGCACTGTGTGCCGAAGGCTCGGGCCACGGCTGAAGATCCGGTCCAAGGTTGAAGGCCCGGCCAAGGTTGAAGATCGGGCCCAAGGTTGAGTCCCGCGCAAGGCTGATGGTCCCGCACAAGGCTGACCGGGACCTGGGTTGCGCTTTGGGAAGTGGTCCGCGCGGTGCCTACCAGGGCATGGCCACGCCGCCGTTCGGGCGGAGGATCTGGCCGGTTGTGAAGGCCGAGGCGTCGCAGGCGAGATACAGGACGGCGTGCGCGATGTCCTCCGGTTCGCCGACCCGGCCCAGTGGTGACATCCGTGCCATGACCGCCTCGGTCCGCGCTTGGGCCTCGTCGTCGTTGCGGTCCGTCATGGGCGTACGGATCCAGCCCGGCGCGACTGCGTTGACGCGGATGCCGTGCGGCCCCATCTCGGTCGCCAGGGTCTTCGTCAACTGGACGACGGCCGCCTTTGCCGCCCCGTAGCAGAGCAGCCCGGGCCCTCCGGTGTCGACGGCGCCCGAGGCCATGGTGACGATGCTGCCGCGTGTCCCGGACGCGATCATGGTGCGGGCCGCCTCCTGGCAGGCGTAGAGCACGCCCTTGAAGTTGACGCCGAGTACTCGGTCGAGGTCCTCGTCGCGGGTCTCCAGGACCGGGCTGCTGTGCATGATCCCGGCGACGGCGGCCATCACGTCGAGGCGCTCACAGGCCGCGACCGCCTGGCCGAGCCGGGCGCGGTCGGTGACGTCGAGGGCGTATGTGTGGGCCACGCCGCCCTTGTCCTTGATCAGGGCCGCTGTCTCGTCGAGGCCCTGGTCGTCGCGGTCCGCGCAGTGGACGACGGCTCCCGCCTCGGCGAGCAGCACGGCACAGGCGCGGCCGATGCCGCTCGCGGCGCCGGTGACGAAGACGGTGCGTCCGCTGAGGTCGTACGCCGTGACAGGCATGTAAGGACCGTACGAGGGTTTCTGACGGGTCGTCAATTACTCGTACGGGATGGGTGTGTGCGTGATCGGGAGGGCCCTGGCTCGGGGACCGGGCCGGACTGGCATGTCGGGCACCAGTACGTGGGCCGCTCTCGGGAGCCGTCGCCCTGGTTCGCCGTACGGACCGAGGTGCGGCAGCGCAGGCAGGGGCGGGGCGCGCGGCCGTAGACGTAGAGGTTCTGGTCGCGGCGGCCCGTGGTGCTGCGGGCGGGGCGGTCGCGGTTGGCTTCCAGGAGTTTCTTGGCGAGGGCGGGCAACTGGGCGGCACGTTCGGCGTCGAGGTCGCCGATGGGCAGCCATGGGGTGACCCCGAGCAGGAAGCAGAGCTCGCTTTTGTAGACGTTGCCGATTCCGGCGAGATTGCGCTGGTCGAGGAGGGCTTCGCCGAGCGGGCGGGCCGGGTCCTGCAGGAGGTTCTCCAGGGCTTTGTCGGGGTTCCAGTCAGGGCCCAGGAGGTCGGGGCCGAGGTGGCCCACGGCCCGGTGCTCCTCGGTGCTGCGGAGCAGTTCCAGTACGGGGAGCCGGTAGCCGACCGCTGTGTGCTCCGTGGTGCCGAGGATCACGCGGATCTGGTGACCGGGGCCGCCGCTCCAGCGCTGGCCGGACGCGTACACCTTCCAGGAACCGTCCATCCTCAGGTGCGTATGCAGCGTCAGCCCGCCCTCGATGTGGGTGAGCAGGTGCTTTCCGCGTGGGGTGACGTCCAGGACGGTGCGCCCGGTGAGGTCGGCCGTCGCGTACTGGGGCACCCGGAAGTCTGAGCGCGTGAGCACGCGGCCCGCGAGCGCCGTGTGCAGGCGCCGGGCGGTCTGCCAGACGGTGTCTCCTTCGGGCATGGGGTCCAGGGTGGCATGGGGTGGGTGGGTGCGTCTTGGTCGGGGACGCGGGGAGGCTGGTGGAGGGCAGGTTGCGCGGCTGAGGGCGGGACGCGTGGCTGGTCGGCTGGGTGGGCAACGGCGGCTGGGAGGGGAGCGGTTATGGGGAAGGAAGTGGTGGCGGGGATCAGGCAGGTCCGGGCCGTGGCCTCGAGCGGCCATCGGTCCGCTGGTACGGGTATACGGCCTCGGCTGGTCCTATGCCCGGAGGCGTAGGCCCCGCGGTGTCGCGTGGAAACCGGCTCCTTCCAGGAGTGTGCCGAAGGGCGATGTCAGGGCCGAGGCGCCGTTCACACGCTCCACCGTGACTGTGCCGAGGGAGCCCGCGCGGGCGGCCGCGGAGAGGGCCTCGGCGGCTATGCGCAGACGTGGGTCGTTCGGCGGTGTGTCATCCGGCGTGGAGGGCCAGGCCAGGAGGGTCTTGCCGCCGCGCTCCATGTAGAGGGTCAGTTCGCCGTCGACCAGCACGACCAGGGAACCCGCCTTGCGGCCGGGCTTGTGACCCGCCCCGTCCGGAGGGTCGGGCCAGGGAAGGGCTGCCCCATAGGCGTTCGCCGGGTCGGCGGCGGCCAGGACGACGGCACGGGTCGCGTTGCTCGGACGGGGACGGGAGGTGGGGCCGCCGGGGAAGCCGGTGCCGGAGTGGGCGTCGGCGTAGGGGTCTGGGAAGCCGTTGGTGTCGGCCAAGAACTCGGGCGCGCTCGGGAACCCCGGCTCTGGCAGCGTCTCGCCTCGCTCGCGTGCGTTTGCCGCCGCGCGCAGCCGGTCCACCGCGCCGTCCATCGCGAACTGCGCGGCACCGAGCCCCTCCACCACATAGCCACGGCGTGCCTGTCCGCTGTCTTCGAAGGCGGACAAGATGCGGTACGTCGCCGAGAAGCCGCCCTCGACTCCTTCCGCCGCGACCGCGCCCCGGGTGACCACGCCGTGCCGGTCGAGCAGGGTGCGGGCCAGGGCGTGGGCGCGCACGGTGGGATCGGCCTCGCGGTCAGGGAGCAGTGACCAACGGCCCGCGACGGTGGGAGGGCCGCTACGGGAGGCGGGGCGCGCCGCGGCCGTCAGGCTGCCGTACCGTCCGCGCGGGACCGTGGGCTTCGCGCGATGGGCGGTGGAACCCGCAGTGCGGCCCGATCCCAGGAGGGAGCGCATCGGACCGAGGGTGTCGTTCGTCAGCCGGCCCGACCAGGCCAGATCCCAGAGGACGTCGGCGAGTTGGGGGTCGGTCGCGTCGGGGTGCGTGGTGGCGCGGATCTGGTCGGCGATCTGGCGGAAGAAGAGTCCGTAGCCCCCCGAGAGTGTGTCGAGGACCGACTGGTGGAGCGCGGTCAGCTCCAGAGGATGCGGGGCCGGCAGCAGCAAGGGGGCCGCGTCCGCCAGATACAGGGACACCCAGCCGTCCTTGCCGGGCAGCGCGCCCGCTCCGGCCCACACCACCTCGCCGGCGGCGGTCAGCTCGTCGAGCATCGCCGGAGCGTAGTTCGCGACCCGGGATGGCAGGACGAGCTTCTCGAGGGCGGAGGCGGGCACGGAGGCGCCCTGCAACTGCTCGACGGCGCGGACGAGTCCGTCGATGCCACGCAGTCCGTGTCCGCTGCCCAGATGCTGCCACTGCGGCAGGAACTGGGCGAGCGCGGCGGGCGGCACCGGCTCCAACTCCTGTCGCAGCGCCGCGAGCGAACGGCGCCGCAGCCGCCTCAGCACCGTCGCGTCGCACCATTCCTGGCCGATCCCCGCCGGGTGGAACTCTCCTTGTACGACACGGCCGCTCGCGGCGAGCCGCTGCAAGGCGCCCTCGGTGACCGCCGTACCGAGGCCGAAGCGCGCCGCCGCCGCGGTCGAGGTGAACGGGCCATGGGTGCGTGCGTACCGCGCGAGGAGGTCGCCTAGCGGGTCCTTGACCGGCTCGGTAAAGGCTTCGGGGACGCCGACAGGCAGCGCCGTGCCGAGCGCGTCACGCAGTCGGCCCGCGTCCTCGATCGCCGCCCAGTGGTCGGCCCCGGCGACCCGGACCCGGATGGCGCGGCGGGACGCGGCCAGCTCCGGGGCCCACTCCGGCTCGGCGCCGCGCTCGGTCAGTTCCGCGTCCGTGAGGGGGCCGAGCAGGCGCAGCAGGTCCGCGACGCTCTCGACGTCCTTGGCACGGCGGTCCTCGGTGAGCCACTGGAGTTCGCGCTCCAGCTCGCTCAGGACGTCGGCGTCCAGGAGCTCGCGCAGTTCGGCCTGGCCGAGGAGTTCGGCGAGGAGCCGCGAGTCCAGCGACAGGGCGGCGGCGCGTCGCTCGGCGAGCGGGGAGTCGCCCTCGTACAGGAACTGTGCGACGTATCCGAACAGCAGTGACCGCGCGAACGGTGACGGAACCGGCGTGGTGACCTCGACGAGCCGCACCTTGCGGGACTCGATGTCGCCCATCAGTTCCGCCAGGCCGGGGACGTCGAAGACGTCCTGGAGGCACTCGCGGACCGCCTCCAGGACGATCGGGAAGGAGCCGAACTCGCTGGCCACCTGGAGCAGTTGGGCGGCGCGCTGGCGCTGCTGCCACAGTGGGGTGCGCTTGCCGGGGTTGCGGCGCGGCAGCAGCAGGGCGCGGGCGGCGCACTCGCGGAAGCGGGACGCGAACAGGGCGGAGCCGCCGACCTGGTCGGTGACGATCTGATTGACCTCGCCCTTGTCGAAGGCGACGTCCGCTGCGCCCACGGGGGCCTGCTCCGAGTCGTACTCCGTGCCCAGCTTCACGGGCTCCTGGTCGAGCAGGTCCAGGCCCAGCAGATCGGCGTCAGGGAGGCGCAGCACGATGCCGTCGTCGGCGTGCATGACCTGCGCCTCCATGCCGTACCGCTCGGAGAGGCGGGCGCCCAGCGCCAGGGCCCAGGGGGCGTGTACCTGCGCGCCGAACGGGGAGTGCACGACGACGCGCCAGTCGCCCAGCTCGTCGCGGAACCGCTCGACGACGATGGTGCGGTCGTCCGGGATGTGACCGCAGGCCTCACGCTGTTCGGCCAGGTAAGACAGGACGTTGTCGGCGGCCCAGGCATCGAGGCCGGCGGCCAGGAGCCGGAGCCGGGCGTCGTCCTCGGGCAGTGAGCCGACCTCGCGCAGGAAAGCGCCCACCGCGCGGCCCAGTTCGAGCGGGCGGCCCAGCTGGTCGCCCTTCCAGAACGGCAGCCTGCCCGGCACACCGGGCGCGGGCGAGACGAGGACGCGGTCGCGCGTGATGTCCTCGATGCGCCAGGAGCTGGTGCCGAGCGTGAAGACATCGCCGGTCCGGGATTCGTAGACCATCTCCTCGTCGAGCTCGCCGACCCGGCCGCCGCCCTTCTTGGGGTCGGCGCCCGCGAGAAACACCCCGAAGAGGCCCCGGTCAGGAATCGTGCCCCCGGAGGTGACGGCGAGGCGCTGCGCACCGGGACGCCCGGTGACCGTCCCGGCAACCCGGTCCCAGACGACGCGTGGCCGCAACTCCGCGAAGGCGTCGGACGGATAGCGGCCCGCGAGCATGTCCAGCACCGCCGTGAAGGCGGACTCCGGAAGCGATGCGAAGGGTGCCGCCCGGCGGACCGTCGCGAGCAGGTCGTCGACCTGCCAGGTGTCCAGGGCGGTCATGGCGACCAGCTGCTGGGCCAGCACATCCAGGGGGTTGGCGGGGACACGGAGGGACTCGATGGAGCCGGTGCGCATCCGCTCGGTCACGACGGCGGCCTGGACAAGGTCCCCTCGGTACTTGGGGAAGACGACACCGGTGGAGACCGCACCGACCTGGTGCCCCGCGCGACCGACGCGCTGCAGCCCGGAGGCCACCGACGGCGGAGATTCGACCTGCACGACAAGGTCCACCGCGCCCATGTCGATGCCCAGTTCCAGACTGGAGGTGGCGACCACGGCAGGCAGCCGTCCGGCCTTCAGGTCCTCCTCGACCAGCGCGCGCTGCTCCTTGGAAACCGAGCCGTGGTGGGCGCGCGCGATGACGGGCGGGGCACCCTGGGCCGCGCCCGAACCGCCCATCATCTCGGCCGGGCCATGGTGCTCCTCCAGAGGCTCACCCGTCGCCCTCTCGTACGCGATCTCGTTGAGCCGGTTACACAGCCGCTCTGCGAGCCGCCGGGAATTCGCGAACACGATCGTCGAGCGGTGTGCCTGGACGAGATCGGCGATCCGCTCCTCGACATGCGGCCAGATCGACGGGCGCTCGGCACCCTCCTCGGAGTCCGCGACCGGGGAACCTCCCAACTCGGCGAGATCCTCGACCGGAACCACCACCGACAGGTCGAACTCCTTGCCGGACGGCGGCTGGACGATCTCCACCTTGCGGCGCGGCGAGAGATAGCGCGCCACTTCGTCCACCGGACGCACGGTCGCGGACAGGCCGATGCGGCGTGCCGGCTTCGGCAGCAGCTCGTCGAGCCGCTCCAGGGTCAGGGCGAGATGGGCGCCGCGCTTGGTGCCCGCGACCGCGTGCACCTCGTCCAGGATCACCGTCTCGATACCGGTCAGCGCGTCGCGCGTGGCCGAAGTGAGCATCAGGAACAGCGACTCCGGAGTCGTGATCAGGATGTCCGGCGGCCGCGTGGACAGCGCGCGGCGCTCGGCTGCCGGGGTGTCACCGGAACGGATGCCGACCTTCACCTCGGGCTCGGGCAGCCCGAGGCGCACCGCTTCCTGCTTGATGCCGGTCAGCGGGCTGCGCAGATTCCGCTCGACGTCGACCGCGAGGGCCTTGAGCGGCGACACGTACAACACGCGGCATCGCTTCTTGGGGTCTGCCGGGGGCGGCGTAGAGGCCAGCTGATCGAGTGCGGCGAGGAACGCGGCCAGCGTCTTGCCGGAGCCGGTAGGCGCGACCACGAGCACGTCCGAGCCCTCCCCGATGGCCCGCCACGCCCCGGCCTGGGCGTCGGTGGGCGCGGAGAAGGCACCCGAGAACCAGCCGCGGGTCGCGGGCGAGAAGCCGTCGAGGGCACCGTGTGCAGACCTGACCATGCCCCCATCCTGCACCTCGCCACTGACAATGGGTCTGACCTGCGGAAACGGTCTCGCGGCGAGGGCCGGTGCGAGGCGCCGGAGCCAGAGGAACGGGCTGTGGCGGGGGTCGGCGCAGGCTGCGGGGCGGGGTGTTACGCGCTGCGACGGGGGGCGTACGCACGTGATGGGGGCGTATGCACCTGCCGCCCGGCATCGTCGCCCCGAACCGCCTCAGCCCCCAGCAGAGGACGAGTCCGAGCCCGGCAGCACCCCCATGCCCGTACTGCCCGAAACCCCCCGAACCCAACGGGCGACCTGACGCAGAATGGGCACATGGCAGGTTCCGGCGAGCGAGCGCGGCACTGGCGGTACCCGGAACTGCCAGGCGTCGATCTGCTGCGCGCCCGGTACATCCGGAAGACCTTCGTCCGGCACACCCACGAGAACTTCGTCATCGCCGCCATCGCCGACGGCGTCGAGGTCTTCCACCACGGCGGCGCGGACCAGTACGCGGGACCCGGCTCCCTGGCCCTGGTCAACCCAGACACCCCGCACACCGGTCGCGCGGGCAGCCCCGAGGGCTGGCGGTACGGGGCGGTCTACCCGTCCCCCGACCTGGTGGCCGAGATCGCCGCCGAAACCACCGTGATCCGCGGCACCCCCGGATTCACCGCACCTGTGCTCGACGACCCCTACGCCGTGCGCCTGGTCCACCAAGTCCTGCGCGCCGCCGACGAAGGCAACGCACTCGCCGCCGACACCCTGCTGAGAGTCGCCGTGACCCGACTCCTGCGACTGAACGGAGGCCCGCTCCCGCAGCGCACCCCGCGCACGGCAGGCGCCCGAATCGCGGCACGCGCGCGTGCCGTCCTAGAGGAACGCATGACCGAGCCGCCCACCCTGGAACGGCTCGCCGCCGACCTCGGCACCAGCCCCTTTTCTCTGCTGCGTGCCTTCCGGGACACCTACGGCATGCCTCCCCACGCCTGGCTCACCGACGCCCGCGTACGCCGCGCACGCCACCTCCTCGACGCCGGCGCCGCACCCGCCGAAGCAGCCCACGCCGTGGGCTTCACGGACCAGCCGCACCTCAACCGCCACTTCAACCGGATCGTGGGCGTGCCGCCCGGGGCGTACCAGCGCGAGCGCAAGAACGTACAAGACCCACAGGAGAGGTTCCTTCTACCGTCCGAGGCGTGGCAGAACAGACAGCTCTCCCAGACACGCAACGTGAAGAACGCGGAAAACCCGACGCCGCCGTCGTACGAGACGCCCTCGGCGTCGGGGTCGCCGTCGGACTGTCCGGCTTCGCTTTCGGAGTGACCTCGGCAGGAAGCGGCCTCACCCTGCTGCAGACCTGCGCACTCAGCCTCCTGGTGTTCACCGGCGCCTCGCAGTTCGCCCTCGTAGGGGCGCTCGCGGCCGGCGGAAACCCCTTCACCGCCGCCGCGGGCGCGTTCTTCCTCGGGGTACGAAACGCCTTCTACGGGCTGCGTCTGTCCCAGTTGCTGGCCCTCCCGCGCGCGATGCGACCGTTCGCCGCCCAGTGGGTCATCGACGAGACCGCAGCCGTAGCGCTTGCCCAACCCACGCGCCGCAGTGTGCGCATCGGCTTCACCGTCACCGGGCTGACCCTCTACGTGTTGTGGAACCTCACCACATTGCTCGGCGCACTGGGGGCCGAAGCAATCGGCGACACCAACGCATGGGGCCTCGACGCCGCCGGGCCTGCCGTCTTCCTGGCCCTCCTCGCGCCGATGCTCAAGACGACCACGGAGCGGGCCGTCGCGGGCCTCGCAGTCGTCCTGGGCCTCGGACTTCTGCCCGTACTGCCCGCCGGTGTGCCCGTCCTGGTGGCCGCGCTCGCCGCACCGGCCGTCCTGTGGGCGGAGGGCCGCCGCAAGGGGCGTACGACTGCTGAGGAGCCCGCCGACGACGTGCCAGACGCACTGGGGGAAGACCGTTGAACATCTGGATCGCGCTCGGCGTGACCGCCGTCGGCTGTTACGCCGTCAAGCTCATCGGTCTCCTCGTCCCCGCGGGGGTGCTAGAACGGCCACTCGTCCAACGGATGGCCGCCCTGCTGCCCGTCGCTCTGCTGGCCGCTCTTACGGCCCAGCAGACCTTCGCCGACGGCCGAGTCCTGCTCCTGGACGCCAAGGCCGCAGGACTTGTGGCCGCCGCCGTGGCGCTGCTTCTGCGGGCTCCCTTCCTGCTCGTCGTCGCGGCGGCCGTGGTGGTCACGGCAGGGGTGCGGGCGATGACCGGCTGACGCAAGCCGACAGCTGGCGGCACGCGCGCGTGGAGGCTGATTGGCGGCGCGCGCCTGTAGAGGCCGGTTTACGTGCGCGCCGCCCTGGAAGCCCCGCCCTGGACGCCCCGCTCCAGACACGTCAGCCGACAGGCCGCCCGTACGCCCGCAGAGTACGCAGCGCCTCGATCGTGACGATCGGACGCGCCTCCAGGGCGGTGCCCGGCGCCCACTGACGCCAACGGATCGGCCAACCGCCGTCCTCCTCCTGCTCGTTGGCCAGGAAGTCCAGCGAGCGATCCATCTCCTCGTCGGTGAACCACGCGCGCGCGAGCGAGTCCGGCGTCTTGGCGTAGTCGTGCGCGAAGTGGTGCTCGCCCGGCGCGTAACCCGGCGCCACCGGAAACTCCTCACGCCGTTCCGGGGCGAGCGCCACGAGCCGATGCTCGCGCACCAGACGGCCGAGCCGGTCGGCCGCTGCCTCCGCTCGCGAACGATCTGGCGCGGAGTCCAGAAAGGCCACGGCCGCCTCGATCTCGTACGGATGCGACTTCTCCAGGGACTTCACCGCCTGCCAGCAGAAGTCGGTGGCTCTGAACAGCCAGGCGTGCCACACCTCGTTGCGGTGCAGCAAGCCCACGACGGGTCCTGTGGCGAGGAGTTCACTGGGCGGGTCGTCCACGACCGGCACGAAGGGGGCCACCGGGTAGCCGCGTTGGCTGGGATGGATCGCCGGCAGCGCGCCGTCCGGCGTCGACACGGCGGTCAGATAACGGCACACACGCTCTACCCGCTGCCCTCCGCACCGACCGATCGAGTCCAGGACACGCAACGCGTGCCCGGTGTGCAGCGGCTGGCTGACCGGGCCCCGGAGATCGGGCTCGAGCGCGTGACCGTACCCCTCGTCGTCATTGCGGTACGACGCCAGCGCGGTCTCCACCGCGTCGGCACTGCCACCGAGGAAGTGGTACGCGAAACGCCGCTGCTCCAGCACGCGCGCGGTCAGCCAGACGAAGTGCTCGGCGCGGGCGAGCAGGGAGTGCGCCGGGCGCTTCGGGGGGAGTGGGGATGCTCCAGTTTCGGCCATGGCCCGACCGTAGGGCGGAAAGCGTTCTCGACAAGCGGTCCCGGCTCGGACCCACCCTCAGGGGCGGGATACTGGAGTCATGCGGTTGACGGTCTTCTGGCAGCGGATGGCGGAACACTTCGGCAAGGGATACGCCGACACCTTCGCGCGCGATCACGTGATGTCGGAACTCGGCGGACGCACCGTCCACCAGGCGCTGGACGCGGGCTGGGAGGCAAAGGACGTGTGGCGCGCGGTGTGCACCGCCATGAACGTTCCGCACGAAAAGCGCTGAGCGACCACGAAGATCCCAGGACCGGGACCGATTGTCGGTGGCGTGGGCGAGACTTGGACGGTGGCATCGACAGACGAGACCGCCCAGGTCGCACAGCAGGCATCCCCGCTCGGCACGACGCCGCCCACGCGGCCCTCGACCGAAGACCCGACGGGCCGCACCCGCATGCCACGCTGGCTGCCGCGCGCGATGGTGCTCGCGCTCACCCTCATCGCCTGCTTCCAGCTGGGCAGTTGGGCTTTCCACCAGCTGACCGGGCTGCTGATCAACGTCCTGATCGCGTTCTTCCTGGCACTCGCCATCGAACCCGCGGTGAGCTGGATGGCCGCGTACGGCATGCGCAGAGGACTGGCCACCGCGCTGGTGTTCTTCGCCGTGGTGATTGCGGGCGCGGGCTTCGTCACTCTGCTCGGCTCGATGCTCGCCGGACAGATCATCGACATCGTCGAGGACTTCCCGAAGTACGTCGACTCGGTGATCAGCTGGATCAACACGACCTTCCACACGGAGCTCAGCCGCGTCGACATCCAGGACAGCCTGCTCCGCTCCGACTGGCTCCGCAGATACGTGCAGAACAGCGCGGGCGGCGTCCTCGATGTGTCCGCCCAGGTCGTCGGCGGTCTCTTCCAGCTCCTGACGATCACACTGTTCTCGTTCTACTTCGCCGCCGACGGACCGCGACTGCGGCGCGCGCTGTGCTCCGTACTGCCGCCCGCCCGCCAGGCCGAGGTGCTGCGCGCCTGGGAGATCGCCGTCAACAAGACCGGCGGATACATCTACTCACGCGGCCTGATGGCACTGATCTCCGGCATAGCGCACTACATCCTGCTGGAAACCCTCGGCGTGGACTACGCGCCCGTGCTCGCCGTCTGGGTGGGCCTGGTCTCCCAGTTCATCCCCACGATCGGCACCTACCTCGCCGGCGCCCTGCCCATGCTGATCGCCTTCACAGTCAATCCCTGGTACGCGCTGTGGGTGATGATCTTCGTCGTGGTCTACCAGCAGTTCGAGAACTACGTGCTGCAGCCCAAGCTGACCGCCAGGACCGTGGACGTCCACCCGGCAGTCGCCTTCGGATCCGTCATCGCGGGCACCGCGCTGCTCGGCGCTGTCGGCGCACTGATAGCCATCCCCGCCGTCGCCACGCTGCAGGCCTTCCTCGGGGCGTATGTGAAGCGGTACGACGTCACGGACGACCCTCGGGTGCACGGGCACCGCAGGCGGGGCTCAGGCGCTCTCCTCGCGCGCCTACGAGGCGTTTTGAGCGGGCCAGGGAGGGCGCAGCCGACCGTGGAACGGGAGGCGGCGGAGGAAGCGGACGGGGAAGCGGTGCGGGACTCCTCGTAGCGCATCCGCGTACCCGCCCACGGGCCGTGGTCGAGGCGGGTGGTGCGCTTGACACCAAAATCGAACATCCATTCTTATGGAATCTCCGGCGGGGCTCTCGACGGCGATTTCGCGGGGAAGTGCCCGAGTTATCCACAGGCAGGACGGGCGTCGGGGCGCATTGTCAGTGGCAGGCGTTAGCGTCTTTGACGTGAAGCGATCGACTCAAGCAAATCGGGTGGAACCCATGGCAGGAACCGACCGCGAGAAGGCGCTCGACGCCGCGCTCGCACAGATTGAACGGCAGTTCGGCAAGGGCGCAGTGATGCGCATGGGCGAGCGGCCGAACGAGCCCATCGAGGTCATCCCCACCGGGTCGACCGCACTCGACGTAGCGCTCGGCGTCGGCGGCATCCCGCGCGGCCGAGTGGTGGAGGTGTACGGACCGGAATCCTCAGGCAAGACGACCCTGACCCTGCACGCCGTGGCCAACGCACAGAAGGCCGGCGGTCAGGTGGCCTTCATCGACGCGGAGCATGCCCTCGACCCCGAGTACGCGAAGAAGCTCGGCGTCGACATCGACAACCTGATCCTCTCCCAGCCGGACAACGGCGAACAGGCCCTGGAAATCGTGGACATGCTCGTCCGCTCCGGCGCCCTCGACCTCATCGTCATCGACTCCGTCGCCGCCCTCGTGCCACGCGCGGAGATCGAGGGCGAGATGGGCGACTCGCACGTGGGCCTCCAGGCCCGCCTGATGAGCCAGGCCCTCCGGAAGATCACCAGCGCACTCAACCAGTCCAAGACCACCGCGATCTTCATCAACCAGCTGCGCGAGAAGATCGGCGTGATGTTCGGGTGCTTCAACTACTCGACTCGGGTCACACTCGCCGACGGCACACAGGAGAAGATCGGCAAGATCGTCAACCAGCGTATGGATGTGGAGGTCCTCTCCTACGACCCGGACACCGACAAGATCGTCCCTCGACGCATCACCAACTGGTTCGACAACGGGAACGCCGAGCGATTCCTTCAGTTCACCGTGGCCAAGTCCGGAAAGAACGGCAAGGCGCAGTTCGCTGCGACAGAGAACCACTTGATCCGCACCCCAGGAGGCTGGCGCGAGGCGGGTGAGCTGATCGCCGGAGACCGCGTGCTCATCAGCGAGAAGAAGGCACTGAGCGAGCAACAGGAGCAGGTCGTCCTCGGGGCGCTGATGGGCGACGGCAGCCTTTCCCCGAACAGGAAGGGCCGCACCGGAGTTCGTTTCCGGATGGGGCACGGTGTCAAGCAGGCCGAGTACCTGAACTGGAAGGTCTCGTTGCTCGGGAACATCGGATGCTCCCGGACGCAGAACGACAAGGGCGCGGTCTTCGCGGACTTCACTCCGCTTCCGGAGCTGGACGAGCTGAGGGAAGTCGTCTACCTCGGCGGAGACAAGAAGCACATCACCTGGGAGTACCTCAAGGCGCTGACCCCGCTGGCCCTCGCCGTCTGGTACATGGACGACGGTTGCTTCACGGTGCGCTCCCAGGGGCTTCAGGAGCGTACGGAAGGCGGCTCGGGCCGGATCGAGATCTGCGTCGAAGCCATGAGTGAAGGCTCACGGGAGCGCATCGCCGACTACCTGCGAGACACACATGGTCTTGACGTGCGACTGCGGTTCGCAGGTGAGCGACAGATGGCCGTCCTGCAGTTCAGCACGGACTCATCGGCGCGCTTCCAGGAGATGGTGGCTCCCTTTGTGCACTCCTCCATGCAGTACAAGCTCCTTCCACGCTTCCGTGGGCGATTTGGTGTCGAGCCGGAGTTCATCGAGGAGACGCAGCGCTTGGTGGCGTCGAGGATCCTCGACATTCACGTAAAGCCACCGACGCGTTCCATGAAGAAGTTCGACATCGAAGTCGAGGGCACGCACAACTACTTCGTGGACGGCGTCATGGTGCACAACAGCCCGGAGACCACGACTGGTGGCCGGGCCCTGAAGTTCTACGCCTCGGTACGCATGGACATCCGCCGCATCGAGACCCTGAAGGACGGTACGGACGCGGTGGGCAACCGCACGCGCGTCAAGGTCGTCAAGAACAAGGTCGCGCCGCCCTTCAAGCAGGCCGAGTTCGACATCCTTTACGGGCAGGGCATCAGCCGCGAGGGCGGCCTGATCGACATGGGCGTGGAGCACGGCTTCGTCCGCAAGGCCGGCGCCTGGTACACGTACGAGGGCGACCAACTCGGCCAGGGCAAGGAGAACGCTCGCAACTTCCTGAAGGACAACCCCGACCTCGCCAACGAGATCGAGAAGAAGATCAAGGAAAAGCTGGGCGTCGGCGTGAAGCCGGTAGAGCCGACGGTTGAGCCGGGCGCGGACGCGGCGGTCGCGGCTGTCCCGGGCGAGGCCACGAAGGCGGTGCCCGCTCCGGCGGCCAAGGCCACCAAGTCCAAGGCCGCGGCGCCCAAGAGCTGATCCGTGACGCGGCGAACCGACTGGGCCGAGTACGTCTATCCCGGTGTTCCGGAAGGGCGGGGGCATCGTGGTGACGGTGGCTCCTTCGGAGACGGCGACAGGGCGATAGGCAGTGACGGGCTGGACGGCACTGGCGCGGGCGCTGAGGAGGCGTACGGCGGTGATCCGGACGGTGACGGCGGTCCGGGCCGTGGTGACGGTGCGCCAAGTGGCGGCGTACATCAGGGCGGTGGCCGTGGTGGGCGGGCTCGTGGCCGTCGACGGCGCGGCTTCGGGGAGTCGTCCGGCGGCCCGAAGGACGGAGGTACCCCTTCCTTGTCGAGGGCCGAGGCGGGGGAGCCTTCAGGGGACCCGGCTGAGCGGGCGCGGGCCATCTGCCTGCGCCTGCTCACCGGGACCCCGCGCACGCGAGGGCAACTCGCAGATGCGCTGCGCAAGCGGGAGATCCCGGACGACGTGGCGGACGAGGTGCTGTCCCGCTTCGAAGAGGTCGGCCTGATCAACGACAGCGCATTCGCCGACGCTTGGGTGGAGTCCCGCCACCACAGCCGGGGCCTGGCCCGGCGGGCGCTGGCCCAGGAGCTGCGGACCAAGGGCGTGGACTCCACGCTGATCGACGAGGCCGTCGGACAGCTCGACTCCGAGCAGGAGGAGGCGACGGCACGGGAGCTTGTGGCCCGCAAGCTCCGCTCCACCCGAGGCCTCGACCGCGACAAGCGGCTACGGCGCCTTGCGGGCATGCTCGCTCGCAAGGGCTACTCCGAGGGCATGGCTCTCAGAGTGGTCCGGCAGGCGCTGAAGGAAGAGGGCGAAGACACAGAGGGGTTGGGGGAAGAGGGGTTCTGATCCCTGGGGGCTTCTTCGGCCGGATCACGGAACCCTCGTGAGGCGCCCGCGGGCAGTGGTCGCCCGACTATGGCTGCCAGGCGGATCTGGTTATCCATATCAGGTGGTCCTCTCGGGCCCTGAACACGGTAGACGCGCGGGGCGCCGATCGCGCTCAGGGTCCGGATGCCTGTCTGGACATTCCGACAGGTAAGCCCGGTGCGGAACCCCACAGCACCACCCGGATCTCCCCGAACTGGATTCCCGGCCCACCTGTTGACACCCGCAGGCGCAGGTGAACAAGCCCTGCGGCCACGCTTGGGACTCCGCTGCCCTCGCCTCGCAAGGTGGGGGGCTCCTACCACCTACACGAAAGCGCCGCTAACCCGCCCAGGAGACGCTTCCGACCCCCAGCAGTTAAGAGCTCGTAGCACGATCACGAGTGGGCCTTTCAGAAGTGTCTCCACCAAATGAGCCGCAGGCGAGGGAGACGAGGGTGTCATGCAGGTCGAGGCGTCGTTCCCAGCGGACGGCCAGGCGTTTGAAGTGGTGCAAGGGCGAGGAGCTGTGCCCGACGACGTAGCGGAGCTTGACCAGGTCCTTGAATGTTCGGGGCGCTCTTGCGGGAGATCACCGGCAGGATCCGGCGCCGGCGCGGCTCCCGCCGGTTGGGGTAGTTGTCGTGTCCCTCGTCACCGAGCAGGGCCTCGGGTCGACGGCACGGTGGTCCCGGCTTTCCGGCCACGGGCGGGATGCCGTCGACCAGGGCCAGGGTCTGCGTGACGTCGTTGCAGAGCACGCACAGGATGCCCTGCAGGCACAGCATGTCATCCACCGCATCGGGCCGGGACTCTTCTGTGGTCAGGGCGGCAGTAACGGCTCGATCAACGCCCACAGTTCGTCATCCACCATCCATGGCTGACTCCCACACTCCGCGAGGGACGGAATCGTCCTACCGGTCACGTCCGACAAGCACACCTCAAACAAGATCGTGTTACGAGCCCTATGCGGCATCGCCAGCTGCCGCATGGTCAGCCCCTTGCGGCCGCGCTGCCGCAGAAGACCACCTGGTACTTGGCCACCAACCTGCTCGCGATCGTCCGGCTCCACGGGCTGCGACCGTGGATCGAGCACATTTACAAACAGATTAAGGACGAACAACGAACTACCGGTAACCGGACGGGCGAGGACATCGCGGAAGGAAGCTGACAAGGGATTTTCTCAAGCTCAGATCTAGCTCAAAGAATTCATCGATTGCTTGTGGTGGTCATGGCAGGATGCCAAGATCGTGAGCGACCAGAAGGCTTCTGTCGAAGGCTTCAACTACGGGGATGGGAGATTTCCTTGCGTGCCAAAATGAAGAGGCTTGCCATTGTCGGTGCCGCCGCCCTTGGCGTTCTCGCGCTCAGCGCGCCGAACGCCTCGGCGACGTCCCAGAAGGTCGGCCCAGTGAAGATGAAGATTAACCCGAAATGCGATGTCACGTTGTACGTGGACGACCACCAGTTCCCCGGCAAGATTCGTGCTCAGGCCCACTTTGGCTGCTCTAAGGGCGACAACCTCTTCACGCCCTACATCAGCTTCGACCGTAACGGTACTCACGGCATAGCGAGGAAGACTGCCGGTCTAAAGGTGATCAACAAGGACAAGGGCTTCGGGGGCTTCGAGACGACCACCAAGGACAAGGCCGGTACTCAGTGCTACCGGGCTGTCGTGCTCATCGTGTATCCCGATCCCGCAGATGTGAACCAGTCGCAGCAGGTCAAGACTCCGTGTCTCAACACCTGATCCCCGCTGCTGGAGGTCACGCTCGATGAGCCGGGGTAGTGTCACGGGTGCCTGAACCAGTTCTCGAATCTTGACAGAGACCCAACTGTAGGGATTCGCGCAGGATTTGACCCTGGCTGCCTTTTCGGCAGTCAGGGTCTTTCAAATCGCACAGAGCGCTTGGGGTATTGATCCGAAATAGTTGGCGTTCTTTAATTCTTTGATCGCCGCGTGAGTGAACTGGTGGGGGAGGGGCACGGCACTTGTCGCCGTCGGCGTAGGAGGCTCTGGGGATGCGAGCAGCGGTGGCCTTGGCGGCGGGTCGGGCAATTTGGACGTCGCGGCCGTGTTGCAGGGCATATTCGAGACGGCAGCCAATTAGTGGCAGAGTGGCTGGCGGCCAGACGTGAGGCGCTGGTAGCGCGGCCGTGCAGCCGGTGAGCATCAGGCCCTCGGACCCTCGACCTGCACGACGTCATCATCTTTCTCGCCTGCGGCCTCATCTGATGACGTCGTCTCAACAAGGCCCGCCCATGGTCGTGTTACGAGATCAACGGCTTCACCGGAAGCCCAGCCGCCCGCCACGCCTGGAAGCCCCCCACCAGATCCGTAGCCCGGCGCAGCCCCAACTGCCGCAGTGACGCGGCAGCGAGGCTCGACGCGTAACCCTCGTTGCAGACCACCACGACCCGTAGGTCGTGACTTGTAGCTTCGGGCGCGCGATGGCTGCCCTGTGGGTCGAGTCGCCACTCGAGTTCGTTGCGCTCGACGACGAGGGCGCCGGGGATCAGTCCGTCGCGGTCGCGGAGAGCCGCGTAACGGATGTCGACCAGTAGGGCTTCGCCGGCCTTAGCGGCATCGTGGGCGTCCGCAGGCTCGACGCGGTCGAGGTCTGAGCGGACGCGCTCGAGCAACTCGTCGATTCCCGCGGGGCGTTCGGGGCTCACTGCCAGTCCTCCGGGCGTTCGACCTGCTCAAGGCGCATGATCTGGCCGGTACGGCTGTAGCGGCGGATCCGGGGCAGTGGCGGGTAGTACGCGTGGACGGAGATCGCGTGCTCCTCCGTGGACTCGTTGAGTACCTCGTGCACGTGGTTGCGGCCGAAGGCGCGTCCCTTGCCGGCTGGCAGTCGTCGTTCCTGGTCGATTCCTTCGGTGAGTTCCAGGGTCTTCCAGCCGTCGGTGGGCAGCCGGGCCGTGAGCGAGTTCTCCTTGAGTTCGCCCGACGCCGTGAGGAAGGCGCCGACGGACTCGGCGTGGTCGTGCCAGCCGGTGCCGGTGCCGGGTGGCCATCCGATGAGCCAGGCCTCGCTGCCGCCGGGGCCTTCAAGACGTACCCAGGTACGGCCCTCGGGGTCGAGCGGGAGTGAGGCGATCAGCTCGGTGTCGGCGGCCGTACGCCGGACGAAGTCGAGCAAGTCGGCTTGGGTGGGGGTGGTGGTGCGAATGGGCGTGGTGTCAGCGGAAGCGGAGACAGAGGGTGACACAGACACGGGTACCGTCCTGATGAGTGTTCGCGCGGGGGCGCGGGCCGAACATGGGTGGCGCGCGCGGGTGAGTGAGATGCGAATTCAGCAGGACGAGTGACACACGCAGCCCGCATAGCGGACGAGGTCCATATGGACCCTCCGCCACAGGTGCACACAGGTGTCGGTCACGATCCGGAGTACACCATGGCGGTGTGGACCGGTCAACTCGGTGTCGCCGTATGGACAAGCGGTCCGGTGGCCGTGCGGGCAGGGCCAGCTCAGCTGGTCCCCGCCGTGGCCTCGGCCGTGGACCGCGTTCTGCCCAGCGCCGCCTCGGCGGCCTCGTACAGGTCTGCCGGGCGTACCCCGCTCAATGCCGTGACAAGGTGTCCGTCGGGGCGGATCAGCAGCACGGTGTGCGCGGCGGCGCCCGGATATGCCTCGGCGACGAGCAGTTCGGCGCGGTGCGGCAGCGCGGTCACGGCGGCCGCGAGCCGAGGCATGATCCCGGCCGTCATCCAGTGCTTGCGCTCCCACACACCCGTACCGGGTGCGATCAGCAGCACGAGGAGCGCGCCACGGCCCAGCCGGTCCCGCAGTTGCACGAACGAACCGTCCTCCGCCGTCACCCGCACATCGACGACCGGAGCACCGACCTCCGTGGCGACCTCGGCCGCTGACTCGGCGCGTGGAGGCGTGAGCGGCGAATCGGCGTACGCCCCCGGCGCGCCCAGAGGACCGCGTCCAAGGTGACCGTCTGTGAGCAGTGCATCGTGGCCGCGTGCCGAGCCGGGCACGACGGAGCGCAGGCCTCCGCCGGCGCGCAGCAGCGGCAGCGACTGGTCGGCCGCGCGCAGTCGGGCGGCGACGATTGCGCGCCGTTCCACCTGGTAGCTGTCGAGCAGCGCCTCATGCGGCCCGTGGTGCCAGGCGAGGGCCAGCTTCCATGCGAGGTTGTCGGCGTCCCGCAGGCCCTCGTCGAGTCCCTGCGCGCCGAGTGCACCCAGCAGATGCGCGGCGTCCCCGGCGAGGAAGATCCGGTCGACCCGCCACCGGCGGGCCAGGCGGTGGTGGACGATGTGGACTCCGGTGTCGAGCAGTTCGTACGGAGGTGTGGAGCCCCCGTTCCAGCCCGCGAGGGTCTCCCGGACGCGCGCCACCAGCAGCTCGGGCGTGACCAGGTCCTTCCCCGGCGGCAGCAGCCAGTCCAGCCGCCACACGCCGTCGGCGAGCGGACGCCCGGTCACCTCCCCGGCCGAAGGCCCAGACGTCCGCCACGGCGGCATCCGATGCAACAACGCCTCACCGGGCCACGGAAGTTCCGTACGCAGCGCCGCGACGGCGTGCCGCTCCACGGCTGTACGTCCCGGGAAGCGGATGTCCTGGAGCTTGCGTACGGTCGAGCGCGGACCATCGCAGCCGATCAGGTAGCTGCCGCGCCACCACGTGCCCTTGGGGCCTCGGGTGTGCGCCGTCACGCCCGCCTTCTCCTGCTCTATCGAGTCGAGGCGGTTCTCCACGGCGACCTTGATCAGGTGCTCGCCCGCGATCGCGTCTCGCAGGGCGGCCGTCAGCACGTGCTGGGCGATGTGCAGCGGCGCGGCCTCGTCGTCGCCGAACGTGATCTGCTGCATCACCTGCTTGCGTCGCATCGATCGCCATCCGGTCCAACGGAACCCGGCCTCGGCGATCGGGAATCCCGCGAGCCGTTCCATCAGCGCGGCGGTGTCCTCGCGCAGTACGACAGTTCGTGCGGGCCGCTGTTCGTCCTTACCCGGTCCCTCGTCCAGAACGACGGAAGGCACTTCCTGACGCGCCAGCGCCAGCGCCAGCGTGAGCCCGACGGGCCCCGCTCCGACGATGATCACCGGGTCCACGGCGTGGTTCCCCCTGCCCGGAGCGGTGTCCTGAGTGTCCTATCGGGACTTGCAACTGGAGCAGGGTGCACGATCACAGAACGTATGCAACCTATTGGTGGTGCTTGCGTCAAGTGACGGAGGCAGTGGCGACCATGCCACTGCCTCCGGGATTTCACATCTCGTCAGTTCTTCGGTGTACGCGTGCCGTTTACGGGCCCTTTTCGACCTCGTGGGTGACGTCCACGTGCTCACCGGGTGCGCTGAGCTCAGCGACCGCGTCCGCCCCGAGCACCGCGCCGGTGGACTTCTTGCCGCGCCGCAATCTGATTTCCAGCCAGCTCGCGAAGCTCGTGAGGGCGAAGTTGAGCACGATGTAGATCACCGCCACGATCGTGAAGCTGGCGATGGTGTTCGCACCGTAGTAAGCGCTCATCGAGCTGACCGACGCGAGCAGCTCCGGGAATACGAGGACGGCGCCGCCGAGTGCGGTGTCCTTCACGATCACGACGAGCTGGCTGACGATCGCCGGCAGCATCGCGGTGACCGCCTGTGGCAGCAGGATGAACCGCATCACCTGGTTCTTGCGCAGACCGACCGCCATCGCTGCTTCGGACTGGCCCTTGGGCAGCGACAGGATGCCTGCCCGGACGATCTCTGCTAGGACCGAGGAGTTGTAGAGCACGAGTCCGGTGACGACGGCGTACAACGGGCGGTCGTCGGAGCTGACGTCCGTGTACGCGGAGAACGCCGCGAGGCCGAAGATCATCAGGATCAGTACCGGGATGGCGCGGAAGAACTCCACCACGGCGCCAGCCGGGACACGGATCCAGGCGTGGTCCGAGAGCCGGGCGATGCCGAAGACAGCCCCGAGCGGTAGGGCGATGAGCATCGCCAGAGCCGAGGCCTTCAGCGTGTTCTGCAGGCCCGGCCAGAGGTATACCGTCCAGGGCTCGGTGCTGGTGAAGAATGGCTTCCACAGCACCCACTCGAGCTGGCCCTTGTCGGTGAGCATGCTGATCACCCACCACACCAATGCGGCTAGGGCGGCAAAGAACAGCACCGTGAAGATGACGTTCCGACGCTTGGCGCGCGGGCCCTGTGCGTCGTAGAGAACCGAACTCATCGCTTTACCGCCACCTTCTTGCTCACCCAACCGAGAATCAGACCGGTCGGCAGTGTGAGGCAAATGAATCCGAAGGCGAACACGGCGGAGATCAGCAGAAGTTGCGCCTCGTTCTCGATCATTTCCTTCATCAGCAGTGCCGCTTCGGCTACACCGATCGCGGCGGCCACTGTGGTGTTCTTCGTCAGGGCGATCAGTACGTTCGCCAGCGGGCCGACCACCGAACGGAACGCCTGAGGCAGCACGATCAGCGTAAGAACCTGTGTGAAGCTCAGGCCGATGGCGCGAGCCGCCTCAGCCTGGCCGACGGGCACCGTGTTGATGCCTGACCGCACCGCTTCGCAGACGAACGCCGAGGTGTACGCGACCAGACCGAGCACAGCGAGCCGGAAGTTGGTCGTTTCGATCTGATCGGAGCCGAGGCTGATACTCAGCGTCTGGTTGAGGCCCAGCGAGGTGAAGAGAATGATCACGGTCAGCGGGATGTTCCGCACGATATTGACGTACGCGGTGCCGAAACCGCGCATCAGGGGGACCGGGCCGACCCGCATGGCGGCCAGCAGGGTGCCCCAGATCAGGGAGCCGATGGCTGAGTAGACGGTGAGTTGCACCGTCGTCCAGAAGGCTCCCCACAGGTCGTAACCTTCAAGAAAGTCGAACACGATCTCCCGCGCTTCCGCGTGTGTGGAGTGCTGCTTGGAACAGGTGCGCCGCCCCTGAGGGCGACGCACCTGTCAGACCTGGCCCCGCTCTACTTGACCACGTTGCCGATCTTCGGGGCTTCCTCGTACTTGTAGTTCGCCGGGCCGAAGTTGGCTTCCACGGCTTTCTGCCACGACTTGTCGGAGACCATCTTTTCCAGAGCCGTGTTGATCTTGGCCTTGAGGTCACTTCCGTTCTTGACACCGATGCCGTAGTTCTCGTTGGTCATCTTGAAGCCGCCGAGCTTGAACTTGCCCTTGAAGTTCGCCTGCGCGGCGTAACCGGCGAGGATCGAGTCATCCGTGGTCAGCGCGTCGATGGCTTTGTTCTGCAGACCGGTCAGGCACGCCGAGTACGTCGGGTACTCCTGTAGCTGGGCCTTGGGTGCGAGCTTCTCCTTGACGTTCTGCGCTGAGGTCGAGCCCGTCACCGAGCACAGCTTCTTGTCGTTGAGGTCCGCCGGAGACTTGATCGAGTTGTCATCGGCGCGGACCAGGACATCCTGGTGCGCGAGGAGGTACGGGCCGGCGAAGTCGACCTTCGCGTCCCGCTCGTCGTTGATCGAGTACGTGGCGGCGATGAAGTCGACGTCACCTCGCTGGAGCATGGTCTCGCGGTCGGCGCTCTTCGCTTCCTTCCACTCGATCTGGTCCTCGCTGTACCCGAGTTCCTTGGCAACGTAGGTCGCGACGTCGACGTCGAAGCCCTCGTAACCCTGGGGCGTCTTCTGGCCGAGGCCGGGCTGGTCATACTTGATGCCGACTGTGATCTTCTTGTCGCCGCCCCCAGACCCAGACCCCGTGTCAGCGCTGTCACTGTCGCCGTCTCCGCCGCAGGCCGTCGCGGTGAGGGTGAGGACGAGCGCAGTGGCCGCCGCGGCGGTGACCTTGCGAAGCTTCATGGTGAACATCCTTTGAGTGGTGAGGAGAATGCCGTCGTTGCGGGTGGCGCAGGTCGTCAGTGGTGCAGGATCTTCGACAGGAAGTCCTTGGCACGGTCACTGCGCGGGTTGCTGAAGAACTGGTCCGGCACAGCCTCCTCGACGATTCGACCGTCCGCCATGAAGACGACACGGTTGGCAGCCGAACGAGCGAAGCCCATCTCGTGAGTGACGACGATCATGGTCATGCCTTCGCGTGCGAGCTGCTGCATGACCTCCAGAACCTCGTTGATCATCTCCGGGTCGAGGGCCGAGGTCGGCTCGTCGAAGAGCATGACCTTGGGGTCCATCGCCAGCGCCCGCGCGATCGCGACACGCTGCTGCTGGCCGCCGGAGAGCTGTGCGGGGTACTTGTCCGCCTGGGCCGTGACACCCACCCGGTCGAGCAGCGCGCGTGCCTTCTCCTCTGCGGCCTTCTTGTCCGCCTTACGGACCTTGATCTGGCCCAGCATCACGTTCTCGAGCACTGTCTTGTGCGCGAACAGGTTGAACGACTGGAAGACCATGCCGACGTCGGCGCGCAGCCGGGCGAGTTCCTTGCCCTCCTCGGGCAGCGGCTTTCCGTCGATCGAGATGGTTCCCGACTCGATGGTCTCCAGGCGGTTGATGGCGCGGCACAGGGTGGACTTTCCGGACCCGGAGGGTCCGATGACCACGACAACCTCGCCACGGGCGATGGTCAGGTCGATGTCCTGGAGCACGTGCAACGCGCCGAAGTGCTTGTTGACGTTCTTCAGCACGACCAGATCGTCAGCCGTGGGTACGGCGTCCTTGGTCACCGATACTTCGGTCATCGGCCTCTTGCTCCGTCCTCCTCGGTTGCGGAGGACAGTAGTAACGCCTTACGACCAGCGTCATTACATCTGAGGGGAAATTGAGCATAACGATCTGGTAGCAACCGGACACTCTTCGTGAACGGTCGCCTCCGGTCCGTACCGGCTGGGTAACGGAAACCCGCCGCGCCTCGAACCCTCTTGACGCCGTACTTGTGCATCGGCGTGACTGCCTTGGTGCACGCGTGCGTGCACATGTCTACGCGCCGAGACTGTATGGCCGATGAACCGAAGGGGGCCGGAATGCGACTGCTCCTCGTCGAGGACGACAACCATGTCGCCGCCGCTCTGTCTGCCGTACTCGCGCGCCATGGCTTCGACGTCACACACGCCCGCAGCGGGGAAGAGGCGCTCCAGGCGCTCGTGCCCGAGGGTGCGGGTTTCGGAGTGGTTCTGCTCGACCTGGGGTTGCCCGACCAGGACGGCTACGAGGTGTGCGGGAAGATCCGTAAGCGCACCAGTATTCCGGTCATCATGGTGACCGCGCGCTCCGACGTACGTTCTCGGATCCACGGACTCAACCTAGGCGCCGACGACTACGTAGTGAAGCCCTATGACACCGGTGAACTGCTGGCACGTATCCACGCCGTCAGCCGGCGCAACGTCCCCGAGGAAACGGCTGCCCCTGTAGAGACCTCCCTGCACCTGGGTCCCGTACGTATCGAACTGCCCACTCGCCAGGTCAGCGTGGACGGTTCGGTTGTCCAACTGACCCGCAAGGAGTTCGACCTTCTCGCGCTCCTCGCCCAGCGCCCTGGAGTGGTGTTCCGGCGGGAGCAGATCATCAGCGAGGTGTGGCGCACCAGCTGGGAAGGGACCGGCCGCACCCTGGAGGTGCATGTTGCCTCCCTGCGCTCCAAGCTGCGCATGCCCGCCCTGATCGAGACCGTGCGCGGCGTCGGCTACCGGCTCGTCGCGCCCGCCGCATAGCGGGCTCAGGTGCGCGCACGTCTTCTCCCGCTGCTCATCGTCCTGATGGCGGCCGTGCTGCTCGCGCTCGGCCTTCCCCTTGCCATCAGTCTGGCGGCCGCCCAGCAGCAGAAGGTGGTCGTCGACCGGATCGACGACACGGCACGCTTCGCGTCCCTCGCCCAGTTCGTCACTGATCCCCCAAAGGGCTCACGGGTCAACTCCCCGAACGAGCGTCTCAACACCCTCACCAGGGAACTCATCAAGTACAACGAGCTCTACGACATCAAGGCCGGCGTGTTCTACCGCGAAAACGTCATGGCCAACGCACCCGCGGACTGGTTCATCCCCGATCGGGATAGGGTCCGCGACGCAGCTCAGGGTGAGGTCCGCGACGCGTTCGACGAGGCCTTCCAGAGCCGCCGCAGCCATGACCCGGAGCAGGTCTGGCCGTGGGAACGGGACCGTCTCGTCGTCGCGTCCCCGGTCGTCCGGGACGGCGACGTCTTCGCCGTCGTGGTCACCGATTCGCCCACCGGGCAGATGCGCTCGAAGATCCTGCGCGGCTGGCTGATCATCGGCGTCGGCGAGATCGCCGCGATGCTCCTCGCACTCGGCGCCGCGCTGCGTCTGACCGGCTGGGTGCTGCGGCCCGTACGCGTCCTCGACGCCACCACCCACGACATCGCGACCGGACGGCTGAAGTCCCGCGTCGCGGCCGCCGGCGGGCCGCCCGAACTCAGGCGCCTGGCCCGGTCGTTCAACGAGATGGCCGACAACGTGGAGGACGTCCTGGAGCAGCAGCGCGCCTTCGTGGCCGATGCCTCACACCAGCTGCGCAACCCACTGTCCGCACTGCTGCTGCGCATCGAACTGCTCGCACTGGAACTCCCCGAGGGCAACGAGGAGATCGCGTCCGTCCGCACCGAGGGCAAGCGCCTCGCCCAGGTCCTGGACGACCTCCTGGACCTCGCCCTTGCCGAGCACGCCGATGCCGACCTGCGGCTCACCGACATCGGCGAGCTGACCGCCGAGCGTGTGGCCTCCTGGTCGCCGGTCGCCGACGACAAGGGCGTACGACTCGTCGGGACCTGCCCCGCCACGACTGCCTGGGCCGACCCGGTCGCCCTCTCCAGCGCCCTGGATGCTGTGATCGACAACGCGCTGAAGTTCACCCCTGAGGGAGAGTGCGTCGAGGTCGAGGTCGCCTCCAACGGCACGGTCTCGACCGTCGTGGTCGCCGACCGCGGTCCCGGTCTCAGCGACGAGGAACTGGCCCGCGTCGGCGACCGCTTCTGGCGCAGCCCCAGTCACCAGAACGTCAAGGGTTCGGGCCTCGGCCTGTCCATCTCTCGGGCCCTGCTCTCCGCGGGTGGCGGGTCCATCGCGTACGAACACCACGAGCCGCACGGACTGAAGGTGACGGTGAGCGTGCCGCGGGCGCGGCCCGGGGCCTGAACGGGCCGCTACGGCGCCTATGGGCGTTCGCAGGTGGTTGCGGGGTCCGAAGGTGGTCTGCGGCTGCCGTACGAGCCGCTACGGCTTGACCGAGCGGTAGTAGCGCCCCGCGCCCTCGTGCAGGTCCAACGGATCGGTGTAGATAGCGGTCCGCAGGTCCACGCGCTGTGCCGCGTGCACCTTTTCGCCGATGACGTCGCGACTGTTGATCACTGTGCGGGTCATTCCCTCGGTCAGCTCGGCGTCCGTGTCGGCCCGTGTCACGAGCAGGTTCGCCACCGCCACCGTCTGTACGGACTCTCCGGACTGGGCGTTGGGGTAGGCCTCCGCCGGCATGACGGCGGACCGGTAGTACTCGGCCTCGCCGCGCTGCTTGTGCAGCGCCTTCACGAGGTCCTCTTTGATCGGGACCAGCTTGATGTCGAACCTGTTCGAGAGTTCGGACACTGCACCCGTGGGAAGCCCGCCGGACCAGAAGAAGGCGTCAATCTTCCCGGTCTCGAGCAACTCCGGCATTTCCCCTATGCCGACGGACACCGGCTCGATGTCCTTCTCCAGGTCGAGCTCGGCCGCCCTCAGCACATGCTCCGCGATCAGCCGCACTCCGGAGTCGGCCGGCCCCACCGCCACCTTCTTGCCCTTCAGATCCGCGATGTTCGTCACGGAGGACGTTTCGGGGACGATCACATGTACGTAGTCGTCGTACAGTCGCGCGCAGCCGCGCAGCAGGTCCGCGCCCGGACCGCCCTCCCGTTGGTACTTGCTTACCGCGTCGGCCGCCGCGATGGTGAAGTCGGCCTGCCCGGTGGCCACCAGCCGGACGTTCTCCTGCGAGCCGTCGCTCTCCCGCAGCTTCACTTTCAGGCGTGGCATGTCCTTTGCGAGTGCCTCCTGCAGCAGTGTCCCGTAGAGCTGGTACACGCCGGTCGGCGACCCGGTCCTGAAGTCCACCGTGCCGCCCGGTGAGCTCTTGCCCAGGGGCAGCAGCCACCACAACAGCAGCCCGAAGGCCACGAAGGCGGCGGCCGAACCCTGCAGGGCCCGGCGTCTGCCGATGCGGGAGAGTTCCTGGAACATGCGCGCGATCCTGCCAGCTCACCGACGGGGATGACCAGGGCCGGACGTCCAGGGTGCCCGCTACGCGCGCGTGGGGGCCGTACGGCCCGGAAAATACTCGGCAACGCGCGCGTGGGGACCCCGTACTCTGGTGTACGAGATGAGCGCGAAGACTTACGAGGTGCGCACCTACGGGTGCCAGATGAACGTCCACGACTCCGAGCGGCTTTCCGGGCTGCTGGAGGACGCCGGCTACGTACGTGCGCCCGATGGGGCGGACGGGGACGCGGATGTCGTCGTCTTCAACACGTGCGCCGTGCGGGAGAACGCCGACAACCGCCTGTACGGCAATCTAGGCCGCCTCGCGCCGATGAAGTCGAAGCGGCCAGGGATGCAGATCGCCGTCGGCGGCTGTCTCGCGCAGAAGGACCGCGACACCATCGTCAAGAAGGCGCCCTGGGTGGACGTCGTCTTCGGCACGCACAACATCGGCAAGCTGCCCGTCCTCCTGGAGCGCGCCCGCGTACAGGAAGAGGCGCAGGTCGAGATCGCCGAGTCGCTCGAGGCGTTCCCGTCGACGCTGCCGACCCGCCGCGAGAGCGCGTACGCCGCGTGGGTCTCCATCTCCGTCGGCTGCAACAACACCTGCACGTTCTGCATCGTCCCCGCGCTGCGCGGCAAGGAGAAGGACCGTAGGACCGGCGACATCCTCGCCGAGATCGAGGCACTGGTCGGCGAAGGCGTCAGCGAGATCACGCTCCTCGGTCAGAACGTAAACGCTTACGGCTCCGACATCGGCGACCGTGAGGCCTTCAGTAAGCTGCTGCGGGCCTGCGGGAAGATCGAGGGCCTGGAGCGTGTCCGTTTCACCTCGCCGCATCCGCGCGACTTCACCGACGACGTGATCGCCGCGATGGCCGAGACGCCGAACGTGATGCCGCAGCTCCACATGCCGCTGCAGTCCGGCTCCGACCCCGTCCTGAAGGCGATGCGCCGCTCGTACCGGCAGGAGCGGTACCTCGGGATCATCGAGAAGGTGCGTGCCGCGATCCCGCACGCCGCGATCACCACCGACATCATCGTGGGCTTCCCCGGAGAGACCGAGGAGGACTTCGAGCAGACCCTGCACGTGGTCCGTGAGGCCCGCTTCGCGCAAGCGTTTACGTTCCAGTATTCCAAGCGGCCCGGGACCCCCGCGGCCACCATGGAGAACCAAATCCCCAAGAAGGTCGTACAGGCGCGGTACGAGCGTCTTGTCGCCCTACAGGAGGAGATTTCCTGGGAGGAGAACAAGAAGCAGGTCGGCCGCACCCTGGAGCTGATGGTCGCCGAGGGTGAGGGCCGCAAGGACGGTGCCACGCACCGCCTCTCCGGCCGCGCCCCCGACAACCGCCTGGTGCACTTCACCAAGCCCGACGCCGAGGTCCGCCCCGGCGACGTGGTCACCGTGGAGATCACCTACGCCGCGCCGCACCACCTGCTCGCCGAGGGCGCCGTCCTCGACGTCCGCCGCACGCGCGCGGGCGACGCCTGGGAGAAGCGCAACACGACCGAGACCGCTAAGCCGGCGGGCGTGATGCTCGGGCTGCCGGCCGTGGGCGTCCCGGCGCCGCTGCCGGCTCCGACGGGCGGTTGCTCGGCCCACTGATCGACCCAGGCGGGCTTGCTGTTCCGGCCCCCGAGTCGCCCTGGAAAACCCGTTCGGAACAACGGCAGTAGGCTGGCGATCATGCTGGTCGCCGCCGCTGTCTGCCCCTGTCCACCGCTGCTCGTACCCGAAGTCGCCGCGGGCGCGGCGCCCGAGATGGACCCCGCGCGCGCGGCATGCGAGAACGCCCTAGGGATGCTGGCTGCCGCCCGCCCCGACCGGCTCGTGGTCGTCGGCCCCGCCGAGCAGAGCGGGCAAGGGCTGTACCAGGAGGGCGCGAGGGGGTCGTTCCGCGGGTTCGGCGTGGACCTCGGTGTCGGCCTGGGTGCTCGTCCGGGCAGAGACAGGCCGGATTCGGCCGCGCCGGAGCGTGAGCTTCCGGCCTCGCTCGCCGTCGCCGCCTGGCTGCTGCAGCGAACGGACTGGTCCCACGCTCCCGTAGAAGGTCTCGGTGTGGGGGAACCTCTCGCGGCCGAGCGGTGTATTCAGATCGGGAAGGAAATCGTCACGCGGGCCGAGAGGGTGGCACTGCTGGTGATGGGCGACGCCAGCGCGTGCCGGTCGCTCAAGGCGCCAGGGTATCTGGACGAGCGGGCGGCGGGGTTCGACGCGGAGGTCGCGCGTGCGCTGGCGGCGGCGGACGTGACGGCGCTCAAGGCGCTGGACGCCGCGCTGGCGCGGGAGTTGATGGCCTCCGGCCGCGCGCCCTGGCAGGTGCTCGCGGGCGCCGCCGAGGGCGTGGGGCTCAGCGGCACCTTGCTGTACGAGGACGCGCCTTATGGCGTGGGGTACTTGGTGGCGGCCTGGTCGTAGGCGCGCGGCGACGGAAGCGGCCGTAACGGGAATGGCTCGCCCCGGCGTATGCCGAGCGCCACTGGGGTGGAGCTGAGCCCGGCACTGAGTCACAAGCGGGCGCTGAGCCCCCCCGGGGCGGCGACGCTGAGTCTGCATCCCCGCCGGGCATCGGCCAACAAGCCGACAACACGACGGACGGCCCGGAGTCCCTCAAGGGCTCCCTGGCCGCCCGCCGATGTGCCGTCTCTCAGGATGCCGAGGGCGGTGGCGGTGCGGGTGGCGGTGGCGTCGCGCCGCCGTCCGTCCCGTGACTCTCCTTGTGCGCGAGCCGTTCCAGGGCACCCTTGGCCTTGCCTGTGCCCGTCTGGATCTTGTCGCTGTACTTGCCCTTGGTCTTCTTGTCGGCCAGCTTCGCGGCCTTGTCGAGACCGTGTTCGATCTTGCCCCCATGCTGTTGCGCGAGGTGCGAGACCTTCCCCTTGGCGGGCGTGAGCTTGGCCTTCAGACGCTCCAGGAGACCCATGGTTCACCTTCCCTCGCGGGACAGTTACTGGCGGGCGCCCTCGTCGGCCTCGTTGTCGGCCGCCTTCTCGGCGGACTGCTGCTTGGGGATCTCGACGTCGTCCGATGCCTCGGAATCGGCGGACTCCGCTGACTTCTCCGCGGCCTCGTCTTCGGTCTCGGCCGTCGCCTCGGCTTCCTCAGCCGCGTCGGCCGTGTCCGTCTTCGCCTCGGGTTGGGCCGTCAGGGTGTCGGCCGACTGCTCGGTGGTTGACGCCTCCTCCGACTCCTTGGACTTAGGCTTATCTTTCCGAAGAAGCCGTGCAAAAACGCCCATATCAACTCCATACCCTACTCGTGTGGGCGAAATTCCGTGCCGACCGGTGCGTCCCATTGCGTCGCCCGGGCCGCCGGTCCTCAAAACCGGCGGCTGGAACCTCGCAACAGGCAACGACCTTGGACCCGTGGCGTCACGTAACTCGTTCGAGGAGCGGCCCAGAGGTTTGCGAGACTGTTGCGGTGAGTAGTGCAGCCCCCGCCCCGCGGGTCATCGCCGTCGTCGGTCCCACCGCGGCGGGAAAGTCCGATCTGGGAGTCCAACTTGCCCAGCACCTCGGCGGCGAGATCGTCAACGCCGACTCCATGCAGCTCTACCGGGGGATGGACATCGGCACCGCCAAGCTGACGCCCGAGGAACGCAAAGGCATCCCGCACCACCTCCTGGACATCTGGGACGTGACGGTGACCGCGAGCGTGGCCGAGTACCAGCGGCTGGCACGTGCCCGTATCGACGCCCTTCTTGCCGAAGGGCGCTGGCCGATCCTTGTGGGCGGCTCCGGCCTGTATGTCCGGGGCGCCGTCGACAACCTGGAATTCCCCGGTACCGACCCCGAAGTACGGGCCCGCCTGGAGGAGGAGCTCACTCTGCGCGGCTCCGGTGCCCTGCACGCCCGGCTGGCGGCAGCGGATCCCGAGGCGGCCCACGCGATTCTGCCCAGCAATGGACGCCGGATCGTCCGCGCCCTCGAAGTCATCGAGATCACCGGCAAGCCCTTCACCGCCAACCTGCCCGGCCATGACTCCATCTACGACACCGTGCAGATCGGCGTCGATGTGGCGCGTCCCGAACTCGACGAGCGCATCGCCCGCCGGGTGGACCGGATGTGGGACGAAGGACTCGTCGACGAGGTGCGCGCGCTGGAGGCGCGAGGCTTGCGCGAGGGGCGTACGGCATCGCGGGCGCTCGGCTACCAGCAGGTCCTGGCGGCGCTCTCCGGGGAGTGCACCGACGACGAGGCGCGGGCCGAGACCGTACGCGCCACAAAGCGCTTCGCGCGCCGTCAGGATTCTTGGTTCAGGCGCGATCCGCGGGTGCATTGGCTCAGTGGGGCCGCGGCGGATCTCAACGAACTTCCGCGGCACGCCCTGACATTGGTCGAACGACCGGTTACAGCCTGATCACGTCATGGCATCGGGACGCTCCGCCCGTCATCCCGGCCTCTGACACCGTGCCATCATCGAGCTTCGATCGACCAAGTGGAGTCCGAGTTGGGAGGGCGCGTGGCGATGGAGGCCGGCCCTCGCGACACCGCACAAGGCACGGAGCACGACACCGTAAGGGATCAGCAGGATCCGGACGGGGACCGACTGAGCCCCGACGGACCCGACGAAACCTCGGGCGGCGTGACCGCCGACGGACCCGGGCCCGACGAGATGTTCGCGGAGCCCGAGGTCGAAGTAGAGTTGCGCCCGCAGCGCCGACTGCGGATCTGGCAGCTCGCGCCCATCGTGGGCCTGGCCGCGGTCGGCTCCCTGATGTTCGCCTTCCCGCTGGCGTTCGACTTCGGCGACAGCGGGGCCATGATCGCCATGCTGGGCCTGCTGATCTCCTCTTGCGCTGCGGGCTGGGGCATGATGGCCGCCCGTCGCGTGGGCTACACCTGGCCCGGCCTGCCTCAGCGAGGCTCCGGCCGCCGCCCGGATTGGCGAGTCGTGATCGCGTACGCCGTGATCGTCGCCGTGATCGTCGGCCTCGCTGTATGGCGGGTCGCCCGCCTGCGCTGAGGCCGGGCCGCCGTGTCCTACCCACCCCGTACGATCGAGGAATGAGCACGCGGATCGCCTTCCTCAAGGGACACGGGACCGAGAACGACTTCGTGATCGTCCCCGACCCCGAGAACACCGTCGACCTGCCCCCGGCCGCCGTCGCCGCCCTCTGCGACCGCCGCGCGGGCATCGGCGGAGACGGTCTGCTGCATGTCGTACGGTCCGCAGCGCACCCCGAGGCCAAGGAGATGGCCGCCGAGGCGGAATGGTTCATGGACTACCGCAACGGCGACGGCTCGATCGCGGAGATGTGCGGCAACGGAGTGCGGGTGTTCGCGCGCTACCTCCAGCGCGCCGGGTATGTGGACGAAGGGGACATCTCGGTCGCCACGCGCGGGGGTGTGAAGAGGGCGCACATCGCCAAGGAGGGCGACATCACCGTCGGCATGGGCAAGGCGCTCCTCCCCGAAGGGGACGTCACCGTGAGCGTCGGTGACCGCAGCTGGCCCGCGCGCAACGTGAACATGGGCAACCCGCACGCGGTCGCCTTTGTCGACGACCTCGACCATGCCGGCAACCTGTTGGCACCCCCGCCGTTCAGCCCGGCGTCCGCGTACCCGGACGGGGTGAACGTCGAGTTCGTCGTCGACCGCGGCCCCCAGCACGTCGCCCTGCGCGTGCACGAGCGCGGTGCCGGCGAGACCCGCTCGTGCGGCACGGGCGCGTGTGCCGTCGCGGTGGCCGCGGCGAGACAGGACGGCACCGATCCCGCCGTCACCGGCGCCCCGGCCACGTACACCGTCGATGTGCCCGGCGGACGCCTGGTGATCACCGAGCGGCCCGACGGCGAGATCGAGATGACCGGACCCGCGGTGATCGTCGCCGAGGGCGAGATCGACGCCCAGTGGCTCGAAACCGTAAACCCTTGAAGCGTCGCTCGAATGGGTGATCCGTTTCACGCTCGGCGTGAGGCGGTCAGCCGAGCGTGTTGCGCTCGATAGCATCAAGCACCGGCCCGGACGGGGGAACGACACCATCCCCAGAGCCGTGTACGCCATGGGGTGCCCCGTCCGTCGGTCAACGCAGTCGGAGGTGCCCATGAGTGCGGAGGCCACGAACCCCGCGACGCCCGGCCCGATCGCGCCCGAAGCGCATCGCAGGAGGAGCCGCCCGCGCATCGATCTGCGCCGCCTCGGCCGGGCCGCGCTCCTGGGATCCACGGGTCGCGGTCGGCTGCCCGACGCGATCAGCCATGTGGTCGAGGCCCATCGCGCCCACCACCCCGACGCCGACCTGGAGCCACTGCGCCGGGCGTACGTCCTCGCCGAGTCCTCGCACCGCGGCCAGATGCGCAAGAGCGGTGAGCCGTACATCACACATCCGCTCGCCGTGACCTTGATCCTCGCTGAACTCGGCGCGGAAACCACGACATTGACGGCTTCTCTGCTCCACGACACCGTCGAGGACACAGAGGTGACCCTCGATCAGGTGCGGGAGGAGTTCGGCGAGGAAGTCCGCTATCTCGTCGACGGCGTCACGAAGTTGGAGAAGGTCGACTACGGAGCGGCTGCCGAACCGGAGACGTTCCGCAAGATGCTCGTCGCCACCGGCAACGACGTACGTGTGATGTCGATCAAACTCGCCGACCGGCTGCACAACATGCGCACCCTGGGTGTCATGCGCCCCGAGAAACAGGCACGCATCGCCAAGGTGACCAGGGATGTGCTGATCCCGCTCGCCGAACGGCTCGGCGTCCAGGCGCTCAAGACCGAGCTCGAGGACCTTGTCTTCGCGATCCTGCACCCCGAGGAGTACGAGTACACCAGGGGGCTCATCGTCGAGAACGCGGCGCGCGCCGACGACCCCCTCGCGGAGATCGCGGAAGAGGTGCGCAGGATCCTGCGCGAGGCCGGACTGCAGGCCGAAGTACTCATCCGGCCACGGCACTTGGTCTCCCTGCACCGCACCTCCCGCAAGCGTGGCAAACTGCGCGGCGTCGACTTCGGACGCCTCCTGGTGCTCGTGAACGAGGACGCCGACTGCTACGGAGTCCTCGGCGAACTGCACACCTGCCTCACGCCGGTGGTGTCGGAGTTCAAGGACTTCATCGCCGTCCCCAAGTTCAACCTGTACCAGTCGCTGCACACGGCCGTCGCCCTCCCTGAGTCTCGAACAGACTCGCCCGAGGGCACGCCCATGTCCGGCCAGGTCGCCGAAGTCCTCATCCGTACGCACCAGATGCACAAAGTCGCCGAGGCCGGCGTCATCGCCCTGGGCAATCCACTTGCTGCTCCTTCGGAGGAGCAGGGCGACAGTGACGGCGAGCGCGTCGACCCCACCCGCCCCGGCTGGCTCTCCCGCCTCCTCGACTGGCAGGAGGCCGCGCCGGACCCCGACACGTTCTGGTCCACCCTGCGCGAAGACCTCGCTCAGGACCGGGAGATCACCGTTTTACGCCCCGACGGCGGCACGATTGGGCTGCCCGAGGGCGCGAGCTGCGTGGACGCCGCGTACGCGCAGTACGGCGAGGACGCGCACGCCTGCATGGGCGCGCGCGTCAACGGCCGCCTGGCGACGCTGAGTACGGTCCTGCGGGACGGCGACACCGTACAGCTGCTCATGGGACAGGACGCGTCCTCGGAGCCTTCCAGCGAGTGGCTGGAGCACGCGCGTACGCCCGCCGCGCGCATCGCCATCCAGCGCTGGCTCGCCACGCACCCCTCACCCGGCGACACCCCGGAGGCGGAGACCCCGGCCGCGCCGCTCAGGCCGACCGTCGACGGGTCTGCCGCGCCGCTCTCCGAAGCGAACGCCGTCGTCGACGAGCCAGGCGCGACCGTACGCCTCGCGGGCTGCTGTACGCCCGTACCGCCCGACGAGGTCACCGGCTTCGCCGTGCGCGGGGGAGTGGTGACCGTGCATCGCGTGGAATGCGCCGCAGTGGCGCGCATGAAGGACGCGGGGCGCAAGGAGGTCGACGTGCGCTGGGGCGACACCACGGAATGCCGTGTGACGCTGGTCGCCGAATCCTTCGGACGGCCCCATCTGCTCGCCGACCTGACCGAAGCCATCGCCCTGGAGGGTGTCGCCATCGTCTCGGCAACCGTCGAACCGCCCAGCCAGCAGCGCGTACGCCACACCTACACGCTCCAACTCCCGGACGCCGCACATCTGCCCGCGCTGATGCGGGCGATGCGCAACGTGCCGGGTGTGTACGACGTGGGCCGGGCTCAGCGTCACGCTACGACTCCGTAGCAGGCCATCAGCGGGCCATCGGCCACTCGTTCGAGTGTGCTCGGCGCGCGTCGTCGCCGCACGCCGGACGGGCACTGGTAGCCGTGGTCCATGCCGCTCACCTCCAGGACCTCCAGGACCCGGGACCCGCTCCCTAAGGCCGTCGGACCGCTCCGTAGGGTGCTGCTCGCCGCCGTCTCCTCCTTGTGCCTCATCGCGGCGAGCGGCCCCGCGCCGGCGGAACCTCTCGGCATCGGTGACCGCCTCTTCCCGCACCTGGGAAACCCCGGGTACGACGTCATGGCGTACGACCTTGCCTTCAGCTACTCCGGGAAGAGCAGCGCGCCGCTGTCGGCAGTCACCACGATCGACGCCCGGACGACAGACTGGTTGGATCGGGTCAATCTTGACTACTCGCACGGAACAGTGCGATCCGTCGAGGTCAACGGTGTGCCCGCGGAGTTCCGCAGCGCCAAGGAGGACTTGGTGGTCACGCCAGCGGAGCGCCTGGCACCCGGCAGCCTGATGAGGATGACAGTGCGCCACGACAGCGATCCGACGCCCGGAGAAGACGTGGAGAGCGGCTGGGTGCGGACCGAGGACGGGCTCGCCATGGCCAACCAGATCGACGCCGCGCACCGGGTTTTCCCGGGCAACGACCATCCCTCCGACAAGGCGATCTTCACCATCAGCGTCACCGCGCCCGACGCATACACGGCCGTGGCGAACGGACTGCGGCTGGGGACGGTCCGCCACGCGGGGACCACCACCTGGACGTACCGAACCGAACACCCCATGGCCACCGAGCTCGCCCAGGTGTCCATCGGCCGCTCCTCCGTGGCGCACAGGAGCGGGCCAGCAGACCTTCCCGTACGCGATGTGGTGCCCTCCAAGGACCGCAAGAAGCTGGAGCCCTGGCTCAAGAAGACGCCCGAGCAGATCGCCTGGATGGAGCGGAAGGTCGGGCGCTACCCCTTCGAGACGTACGGGCTGCTGATCGCCGAGGCACGGACCGGGTTCGAACTCGAGACTCAAACGCTCTCTCTCTTCGAGAGAGAGCTCTTCACGCGGCCTGAGTTCCCGAAGTGGTACGTCGAGTCGATCATGGTGCATGAGCTGGCGCACCAGTGGTTCGGCAACAGCGTCACCCCGCGCACCTGGTCCGACCTGTGGCTGAGCGAAGGACACGCCACCTGGTACGAGGCCCTGTACGCGGACGAGACGGCGGACAAGCCCCTCGAGACACGGATGCGCGATGCCTACCGGGCGTCCGACACCTGGCGGGCGGACGGAGGCCCGCCGGCAGCGCCCAAGGCCCCCGAGCCCGGCCAGAAGGTCAGCATCTTCAGGCCGAACCTCTACAGCGGCAGCGCCCTGGTCCTGTACGCACTGCGCCAGGAGATCGGCCGCCCGGCCTTCGAGCGACTGGAGCGGACCTGGGTGACGATCCACCGTGACGGCACCGCGACGACCACGGAGTTCGAGAGACTTGCCTCGGACATCGCGGGACGCGATCTGAGCGCCTTCTTCAAGGCCTGGCTGTACGGCAAGAAGACCCCGCCCATGCCGGGGCACCCGGAGTGGCGCAGCGTCGCACCCGCGCAGAAGGGCACGAAGCCCGCGCGACAGCCCTCCACCCCGCAGATCAAGAGCCCCCGGTAACTCAGGTGACGAGACGTGGCGTGCCGTGCAACCATCATCAGGTCGACGACGCCGCACCCCGGGTCACCGGCACGATCCGCCGGTCGGACACCACGGCCGGGAATCTCCCGGCGACCCCGGACGTTGTCTCCAATAACGGACGGCAGCTCGTCGCCCCACACGTATCCCCACCGACGTAAGGACCCAATGACCTCCTCTTCTTCCCCTTCCCAGGACAAGCAGAGCTTCGCGCAGAACCAACCCGAACGTCTTCGGGCCGATGCCCTGATGGAAGAGGACGTCGCCTGGAGCCATCCGATCGACGGCGAGTGGGACGGCGACCAGTTCGACCGCTCCGACCGCGCGGCACTTCGCCGTGTCGCGGGCCTTTCCACCGAGCTCGAGGACGTCACTGAGGTCGAGTACCGGCAGCTGCGCCTTGAGCGCGTAGTGCTCGTCGGAGTGTGGACCTCGGGGACCGCTGCCGACGCAGACAACTCCCTCGCGGAGCTGGCCGCCCTCGCGGAGACGGCCGGTGCGCTGGTGCTCGCCGGCGTGATCCAGCGCCGCGACAAGGCGGACCCGGCCACCTACATCGGCTCCGGCAAGGCCAACGAGCTGCGTGACATCGTGCTTGAGACCGGCGCGGACACCGTCATCTGTGACGGTGAGCTCTCGCCGGGCCAGCTGATCCACCTCGAAGACGTCGTCAAGGTCAAGGTGATCGACCGGACCGCACTGATCCTCGACATCTTCGCCCAGCACGCCAAGTCCCGAGAGGGCAAGGCGCAGGTCGCGCTCGCGCAGATGCAGTACATGCTGCCGAGGCTGCGAGGCTGGGGTCAGTCGCTGTCCCGTCAGATGGGTGGCGGCAAGGGCGGCGGCCTCGCCACCCGCGGTCCCGGTGAGACCAAGATCGAGACGGACCGGCGTCGGATCCGCGAGAAGATGGCGAAGATGCGCCGGGAGATCGCGGCCCTGAAGACCGGACGCGAGATCCAGCGCCAGGAGCGCCGTCGCAAGAAGGTGCCCTCGGTCGCCATCGCCGGCTACACCAACGCGGGCAAGTCCTCGCTGCTGAACCGGCTGACGGGCGCGGGCGTCCTGGTCGAGAACGCGCTGTTCGCAACCCTCGACCCGACCGTGCGCCGGGCCGAGACACCCACCGGGCGGCTCTACACGCTCGCGGACACCGTCGGGTTCGTACGACACCTGCCGCACCACCTCGTCGAGGCGTTCCGCTCGACGATGGAGGAGGTCGGCGACTCGGACCTGATCCTGCACGTGGTCGACGGCGCCCACCCGGCGCCGGAGGAGCAGCTGGCCGCCGTGCGTGAGGTCATCCGTGACGTGGGCGCGACCGGCGTCCCCGAGATCGTGGTGATCAACAAGGCGGACGCGGCCGATCCGCTGGTGCTTCAGCGGCTGCTGCGGATCGAAAAGCGCTCCATCGCGGTCTCGGCCCGTACGGGTCAGGGCATCGACGAGCTGCTCGCGCTGATCGACGTCGAACTCCCGCACCCCTCGGTCGAGTTGGAGGCACTCGTGCCGTACACCCACGGCCGACTCGTCGCCCGGGCCTACACCGACGGCGAGGTGATCTCCGAGGAGCACACCCCGGAGGGCACGCTGCTCAAGGTACGGGTGCACGAGGAACTGGCGGCTGAGCTGGCACCGTACGTTCCGGCGCCCGCCGTCTGAACACGAAGCTCCTCTGACGCAGAGAGCTGATGCTGAAGGCCCGCCCCCTCTCGCAGGGGGGCGGGCCTTCGCATGTCAGCGTGCGGTCACTGTCCTGCGAACTTCTCGCTCACCGCGTCGTAGACCCCCTTGGCCTCCGCGCCCAGGTACGGGCCCGCCAGCCAGCCCGCGGTGATCGGGCCGATCGAGGTGTTGGACACCAGCGCGGGCTTGCCGTCGGAGCCCGTCGCCACCCAGCCGCCGCCGGACGAACCGCCGGTCATGGTGCAGCCGATGCGGTACATCGTCGGCTCGGACTTGGCGAGTGAGAGCCGTCCCGGCTGATCCTTGCACTGGTACATCGTCTCGCCGTCGAACGGCTTCGCGGCCGGGTAACCCGTCGCCGTGATGCTGCCGACCTCGGACACGGCTGGAGCGTCGAACTCCACGGGAAGGGCCGAACCGACCGTCTCCTCCAGGGACTTGCCGCCGCTGCCCTCCTCCGGTGTCACATGAATGACGGCGAAGTCGTACGAGGCACCCTGGCCGCCCGTCGCGCCGCCCTGCTCGATCCACTGGTCCGAGGTCTGCGCCCAGTCACCCCACCAGACACCGTACGGAGCGACTTCCTCCTGGGTGGCGTTCGTGAGTTCCGCCGCCGACTTGGCGTCGTTGTTGTACGAGGGCACGAAGGCGATGTTGCGGTACCAGCCGCCGGACTTGCCGGCGTGTACGCAGTGGCCAGCGGTCCACACGAGGTTCGACTTGCCCGGGTTGGCCGGATCCTGGACCACGGTCGCCGAGCAGACCATCGTGCCCTGCGGGGAGTCGAAGAACACCTTGCCCGCTTCGGGGGCGTTGTCGTGGTACGCCGCCTGCACGGCCTGCGCCTCCACGGGTGCCGGCTCCGGGTCGGTGACTCCCTGGTCACCTGCCAGGTCGCTGTCGTCGACGCCCTTGCCCTGGTCCGGGTCCTCGGCCTCGCGCATACGGTCCGGGTCCCACAGGTCCTCGATGATCGGGTTGACGAAGTCGCCGGCCTCGCGCAGCCAGTCGTCCTTGTCCCAGTTCTTCCAGGCGCCGCCCTTCCACTGGTCCAGGTCGATCCCGTGCTCCTTGAGCCTGTCCTGGATGTCGTCCGGGATCTGGATCTTGTCGTTGCTGCCGGTGGTCGCGGAGGCGGACGCCTCGCCGCCTGCGTTCGCGTCGTCGCTTGATTCACAGGCGGTGGCCGTCAGGGCCAGTGCGGTGGCCAGACCGACCGCCGCCAGTACGGGGGAGGGCCCGCGGCGCGTGCTCCTCCCTCGGCGGGCGGCGAAGAGCGGGCGTATGGATCGCATGGTGTAACTCCCCCTGGACGTAACGAGATTGCTGGGCTGCCATATGCAGCTTCGTACGGATCTGCCGTCCCGGACTTGCCAGGACTGGACCGTTTTGGCCGTTCAATTGGGATCGCCGAACGGCACCACACACTATGCCGTCGCTGTGGGGGACTTCCGATGGAACGGCAACAGTTCCGTCACGGCATGGATCTTCGTCCCGCCGTTGCCCCTCAGGGGCCACGTCGTTGGTACGTACGGGGGTGTTCCGCCTGCGTGCGTCCCCTGCCGCCCGCTCGGGTGGCCGAGCAACTCGCCTCTGGACAGCGGGAGGACCGACAACGTGGCCGTGACCGAGCCTGCGCCCAACATGGCGCCCGCGATGCGCGAGGCCGAGGTCCCACCCGTGACGCAAGAGGGGATTCTGCGGCGGCAGTCGGCGCGTGAGTCCGCGGCGCGCACCTATGCGCGCGCTCTGCCGATCGTGCCGGTCCGGGCGCGTGGGCTGACGATCGAGGGAGCCGACGGGTCGCGCTACCTCGACTGCCTTTCGGGCGCGGGGAGTTTGACCCTCGGGCACAACCACCCAGTCGTGCTGGAAGCGATCAGAAAGGTCCTCGACTCGGGAGCGCCGCTGCACGTCCTCGATCTGGCCACACCCGTCAAGGACGCGTTCACCACCGAGCTGTTCCGTACGCTGCCGCCCGGCTTCGCCGACCACGCGCGCGTGCAATTCTGTGGGCCCGCGGGCACAGACGCGGTCGAGGCCGCCCTGAAGCTGGCGCGCGCCGCGACCGGGCGCACCGGGATCGTCGCTTTCTCCGGCGCCTACCACGGCATGAACGCGGGGGCGCTCGAAGTATCCGGGGGCGCATCGGACGTACGGGTCGCGCGCCTGCCCTATCCGCAGGACTACCGCTGCCCGTTCGGCGTCGGCGGAGAGCGGGGCGCCGAACTCGCCGCCCGCTGGACGGAGTCCCTCCTCGACGACCCCAAGTCCGGGGTACCGAGGCCCGCTGGGATGATCGTGGAGCCGGTGCAGGGCGAGGGCGGAGTGATTCCGGCGCGCGACGACTGGATGCGGCGGATGCGGGACATCACGGCCGCCCGCTCCATCCCCCTGATCGTCGACGAGGTCCAGACGGGCGTCGGCCGGACCGGCGCCTTCTGGGCGGTGGAACACAGTGGCATCACACCCGATGTAATGGTCCTCTCCAAGGCCATCGGCGGCAGCCTACCGCTGGCCGTCGTGGTCTATCGCGATGACCTCGACGTGTGGCAACCCGGCGCCCACGCCGGCACGTTCCGCGGCAATCAGCTCGCCATGGCAGCCGGCGCGGCGACTCTCGCATACGTCCGGGAGAACCGTCTCGCCGAGCACGCTGCCCGCCTGGGTGCCCGCATGCTGGCCCAACTGCGCAGCCTGGCAGCCGACTTCCCCTGTATCGGCGATGTACGCGGCCGGGGACTGATGATCGGCGTCGAACTCGTCGACCCCGAGGAACCGCCCGAGTCCGCAGCCGCGGCCGCTGGAGCTGCCGGGGCCACCGGCGGCGCGCCCCGCCCCGCCGCCCCCGGACTCGCGGTCGCCGTTCAGCGGGAGTGCCTGCGCCGCGGCCTGATCGTGGAACTCGGCGGACGACACTCCAGCGTCGTGCGGCTGCTCCCGCCGCTGACCATCACCGACGAGCAGGCGAACGCGGTGCTCGACCGGCTGTCGGACGCGGTCGCGGCGGTCGCGGAGGCACCAACTGACCTGCGATCGCGGGGCGTTGAGCATGGCGGACGCGGCGGCAGTCGGCGCGTGAGTCCGCGGCGCGCACCTGGCGAGTCGGCCGGGCGCGCGGAACGAGCCGAGTGGGCCGGACTGGCCGCCACGCGATGAAACCGCACGGCATCGCCGAGCAGCCCGACCTCCACGCAGGCGCCACTGGGACGCCGACATCACACCACCCGAAGCAACCACGAAACGCCCGGGTCCAACGAAGCCCGGAACAGCCCCAGTTCGTCGCAGCACAACCCTGAACCACCTCCCAAGGAACTCACTTGAACGCCATCCCTGCACCGCACAGCCACACCGGCACCCGCACCTTCGAGCCGGGCCCGGGAGCAGAATCCATCCCCAGCCAGCAGGGACGGCCCGGACCCGCGCCCGGGAACTCCGCACGGCTGCACGGTGCCGTCGCCGACCTGGACCCGCTGGATCATCCCGATCCGTACACCGCCGCCCAGGCCGCTGCGATGGAGAACCTGCTGCGCTGCTGGGTACGGGAGAACGATCTCCCTGCTCCGAAAGACGGCATCCTCCGCATCCAACTCCCCGCCAGCGGCACGGCCTTGGTCGTCCCGGTGCACTACTGGTCCCCCACAGGCTGGCACCGCCTCGGCCTCCCCCACCTTTCCGAGGCCCCCCACCAGGCACCCCCCACAGACGCGGCCACGCTGGCGGCGCTCCTCGCACGGGAGACCCTGGCGGACGGCCCGGAGGGCGGGGCGGAGACCAAGGCAGGCGACGGCGACCTGGTGCGTCGCGTCGCCGATTCCGCCCAGCGAACCGTCGAGTTCATCCGTGACCGCAGGGAGCACCCCGCCGACGGCTCGGATCTCTTCCTCTCCGCCGAACAGTCGCTCCTTCTCGGTCACCCGCTGCACCCCACCCCGAAGAGCCGCGAGGGACTTTCCGAGGCCGAATCCCGGCTCTACTCACCCGAGTCACGCGGCTCCTTCCCCCTGCACTGGATGGCTGTCGCCCCCTCCGTCCTCGCCACCGACTCGGCATGGACCGAGCGTGGCCGTCCTGTACCCGCTCAGCAGCTCACCGCCCGGCTCGCCGGCTCCGGACTGCCGCTGCCCGACGGGTACGCCGCGCTGCCGATGCACCCCTGGCAGATCCGCGAGGTCCGCCACCGCTCCGCGACGGCGAAACTGCTGGACGCGGGTCTGCTCCAGGATCTCGGTCCCCATGGCGCCCCCTGGCACCCCACTTCCTCCGTACGCACCCTCTACCGCTCCGGCGCCCCCGCGATGCTGAAGCTCTCGCTGGGCCTGTGCATCACCAACTCCCGCCGGGAGAACCTCCGCAAGGAGCTCCACCGCGGTGTCGAGGTCCACCGCCTGCTGCGTACCGGCCTCGCCGAACAGTGGCAGGCCGCACACCCGGGCTTCGACATCGTCCGCGACCCGGCCTGGCTCGCCGTCGACGACCCGGACGGCATGCCCGTGCCCGGTCTCGACGTGATGATCCGCCACAACCCGTTCACGCCGACGGACTCCGTCTCCTGCATCGCCGGCCTGGTCTCGGTCAGGCCGGGGGACCCAGCTGGCGAACCGTCCGCATCCGGGCAGGGCAGGCCCACGATGCGGTCACGGCTCAGCGAGGTCGTCACCCGCCTCGCCGGGCACACCGGACGCTCGCGCGGCGCCGTCGCCACCGAGTGGTTCCTGCGCTACCTGGAACAGGTGATCCGCCCAGTCCTCTGGCTGGACAGCGAGGCAGGCATCGCACTGGAGGCCCACCAGCAGAACACCCTGGTCCTGCTGGACCCGCAGGGATGGCCCGCGGGCGGCCGCTACCGTGACAACCAGGGCTACTACTTCCGCGAGTCCCGGCGCGCGGAGCTGGACAAACGGCTCCCCGGCATCGGCGAGCACAGCGACACCTTCGTCTCCGACGAGGTCACCGACGAACGCTTCGCCTACTACCTCGCCATCAACAACGTGCTCGGCCTCATCGGCGCCTTCGGCTCCCAAGGCCTCGCCGACGAGCGGCTGTTGCTCGCCGCTTTCCGCCGCTTCCTGGCCGACGTCGCCTCCGGCCCCGCCCGGCTGCGTACACCCCTTCCCGCCTGCCTGCTCGACTCACCCGTGTTGCGCTGCAAGGCCAACCTGCTGACCCGGCTGCACGGGCTCGACGAACTCATCGGCCCGGTGGACACCCAGTCCGTCTACGTCACCATCGCCAACCCCCTTCATTACTGAGGAACATGACCCACCCCGACTCCTGAGAGGAGCGTCGCCGTGCCTCCCACCGATGCGAGCACCGACGCCGGTACCGCCCCCATGACCTCCCTCGGCAGCGACCCGGGCTCCGACGTGGACAGCGAGGACACACTCGACCTGCGTCTGCCCGACGAACTCGTCGCCCTCTTCGCCGAGGAGGCCGCAGCAGCCAGGGGAGCCGAGCGCGCAGCGGAACAGGGCGAAGGGAACGGCACGGCGACGCCCAGCCCCGTCACGCCGACGACCGTCACCCCGACCGGTGACGACCTCCTCGACGGCGTCGGCGGCTGGGGCCCCATCGCCAGCCCCGTCGGCCACTTCCACCTCGTCCCCGTACGCATCGACCGTGACCTGACGCTCATCAGCCGCTGGATGAACGACCCCGCCGTCGCGGCGTTCTGGGAACTGGCCGGACCCGAGACGGTCGCCGAGGATCACCTGCGCGCCCAGCTGGACGGGGACGGCCGCAGCGTTCCCTGCCTCGGCGTACTGGACGGCACCCCGATGAGCTACTGGGAGATCTACCGCGCGGACCTCGACCCACTGGCCCGCCACTATCCCGCTCGTCTCCATGACACCGGAATCCACCTCCTCATCGGTGCTGTCGCCAACCGCGGACGGGGACTCGGCTCAGCACTGCTCAGAGCCGTCTCCGACCTCGTACTCGACCGGCGCCCCTCGTGCACACGCGTCGTCGCGGAACCCGATCTTCGCAACACCCCCTCCGTGTCCGCCTTCCTGAGCGCCGGCTTCCGGTTCTCCGCCGAGGTCGACCTGCCCGACAAGCGGGCCGCCCTCATGGTCCGAGACCGGGCTCTGCGCGATGTGCTGTAGCGCCATCACTTTTGGTACACCGCTCGACCCGATCCGGTTCCCACTCGACCCCGATCCGGTACTCGGCTCCTTGATCGCGCCCCTGTCCCCGGCGTTGATCGCCCGGCTGTCAGTGCGGCGCCGTAGGGTGGACGCGCTATGACAGAGCACTCACTCCCCGAACTCCTGCATGCCGCCGTCACAGCCGTCGGCGGTACGGAGCGCCCTGGCCAGGTGACCATGGCCGAAGCCGTCGCGGAGGCCATCGACGCCGGCTCCCATCTGCTGGTCCAGGCCGGCACCGGTACCGGAAAGTCGCTGGGCTATCTCCTACCCGCGCTCGCGCACGGCGAGCGCGTCGTCGTGGCGACGGCCACCCTGGCGCTCCAGCGGCAGCTCGTGGAGCGGGACCTTCCCCGCACGGTCGACGCGCTGCATCCGCTGCTGCGCCGCCGCCCCGAATTCGCGATGCTCAAGGGCCGCTCGAACTACCTGTGCCTGCACCGTCTCCGTGAGGGCATGCCGCAGGACGAGGAGGAGGGACTCTTCGACCAGTTCGAAGCGGCCGCGCCCACCAGCAAGCTGGGCCAGGACCTTCTGCGGCTGCGGGACTGGGCGGACGACACCGAGACGGGCGACCGTGACGACCTCGCCCCCGGAGTCTCCGACCGGGCCTGGTCGCAGATCTCCGTGTCGTCCAGGGAATGCCTGGGCGCCTCGAAGTGCGCGTACGGCGCAGAGTGCTTCGCCGAGATGGCCCGCGAGCGCGCCAAGCTCGCCGAGGTCGTCGTCACCAACCACGCGCTTCTCGCGATCGACGCCATCGACAACGCCCCGATCCTGCCGCAGCACGAGGTGCTGATCGTCGACGAGGCCCATGAGCTGGTCTCCCGTGTCACCGGAGTCGCGACCGGCGAGCTCACCCCCGGCCAGGTCAACCGCGCTGTGCGCCGCGCCGCGAAACTCGTCAACGAAAAGGCCGCCGATCAACTCCAGACGGCCGCCGAAGGCTTTGAGCGACTGATGGAGCTGGCCCTGCCTTGCCGCCTGGAGGAGATCCCGGAGGACCTCGGGTACGCGCTGATGGCATTGCGCGACGCCGCCCGTACGGTGATTTCGGCGATGGGGACGACACGCGACAAGTCCGTCGGCGACGAGGACGCGGTACGCAAACAGGCACTCGCCTCCGTGGAGTCCATCCACGATGTGGCCGAGAGGATCACCAACGGCTCCGAGTGGGACGTCGTCTGGTACGAACGCCACGATCGGTTCGGCGCCTCCCTGCGCGTCGCGCCGATGTCCGTGTCGGGCCTCCTCAGGGAGAAGCTCTTCGCGGACCGTTCCGTGGTCCTCACCTCGGCGACACTGAAGCTCGGCGGTGACTTCAACGGAGTCGGGGCATCTCTGGGGCTGGCACCCGAGGGCACGGAGGGCGAGGACATCCCGCCATGGAAGGGCGTCGACGTCGGTTCGCCCTTCGACTATCCGAAGCAGGGTATTCTGTACGTCGCCAAGCATCTGTCGCGTCCCGCACGCGACGGCGACCGCACGGACATGCTGAACGAACTGACGGAGCTGATCCAGGCGGCGGGCGGCCGGACGCTCGGACTCTTCTCGTCGATGCGGGCCGCGCAGCTGGCGGCCGAGGAACTGCGCTCCCGCATCCCCGAGTTCCCGATCCTCCTCCAGGGTGAGGAGACGCTGGGCGAGCTGATCAAGAATTTCGCGGCCGACCCGAAGACCTGCCTTTTCGGCACCCTCTCGCTGTGGCAGGGCGTCGATGTCCCCGGCGCCAGCTGCCAGTTGGTCGTCATGGACAAGATCCCCTTCCCACGCCCCGACGACCCGCTGATGAGCGCCCGCCAGAAGGCCGTCGAGGACGCGGGGGGCAACGGCTTCATGGCCGTCGCCGCCACGCATGCGGCACTGCTCATGGCTCAGGGCGCCGGCCGCCTCGTACGAGCGATGGGGGACCGCGGCGTCGTAGCCGTACTGGACCAGCGTCTGGCCACGGCCCGTTACGGCAGCTATCTGAAGGCGTCACTGCCCGACTTCTGGTACACGACGGACCGTAACCAGGTACGGCGGTCGCTGGCCGCGATCGACGAGGCGGCCCGCAAGGCAGAGAGCGAGTAAGGGGTCTTTGCACTATGAGCGGCCGATGAGGCTGCTCATAGTGCAAGGACCCCCTAAGTACTGCCCTGTCCCCAGGCATCGGGCGGGGACAGCACAGGGCCCCGGAACCGGCGCAGTTGGTTCCGGGGCCCGGTCAGGGGCGGAGGGTCAGACCCGCCGCAGCACCGCCACGACCTTGCCGAGGATGGTCGCCTCGTCGCCGGGAATCGGCTGGTACGCGGAGTTGTGAGGCAGCAGCCACACATGACCGTTCTCGCGCTTGAAGCGCTTGACCGTGGCTTCGCCGTCCAGCATCGCGGCCACGATGTCGCCGTTCTCGGCGACCGGCTGGCGGCGGACCGTCACCCAGTCCCCGTCGCAGATCGCGGCCTCGATCATCGAGTCACCGACGACCTTCAGAACGAACAGCTCGCCGTCCCCGACCAGCTGCCGGGGCAGCGGGAACACGTCCTCGACCGACTCCTCGGCGAGGATCGGGCCACCGGCGGCGATCCGGCCGACCAGCGGGACGTACGAGGCTGCCGGCTTGCCCGCCGTGTCGGTGGGCTGGACCGTGGACTGGTCGGATCCCCGGACCTCGTAGGCGCGGGGCCGGTGCGGGTCGCGCCGCAGGAAGCCCTTGCGTTCGAGTGCCATCAGCTGGTGTGCGACGGAGGAGGTGCTGGAGAGGCCCACGGCCTGCCCGATCTCCCGCATCGACGGCGGGTACCCGCGTCGCTGCACGGAGTCCCTGATGACCTCGATCACCCGGCGCTGCCGGTCGGTGAGTCCGGAGCTGTCCGCCCGGATACCCGGAGGTCGGCCCGGCAGGGAGCGTGTGGGCTTGGGTCCCTCCTGATTCAATGCTTCATTCATGGCATGCACCGGCTCGAGTCGGCCCTGGGAGCGGTCCTGGGCGGTGATGGTGGCGCTGTCTGCGGTGGTGGTCACGGTCGGCCCCTCTCGTTCGTCTCCCTGCTGCACAACGGTAGTTGCTTTCGAAAGGTTGCGCCAAACACACGTTCGAGTGAAAGATTGCGAATCACCTGGCGTGATCATGTGTTTGGGTGTATGGCCAACAGTGCACCTGGCGGACAAAGCGGCTGATTGCTGTACTCTTCGCCGCCCGGACGACGATCTCGTGGGTCGGCGCCCAGTCTGCCATCCGGTATCCCGTCAACCGGATACCGGCCCCTGCGTGCGGCGCCCACGTTATCCCTGCAGGCCCCGGCGCCGGTATGGGTGTGCGGCACATGTTCAGATCGGTTGCCGCATGCGCGCTCGCGGGAAGCGACACGCGCGAGCGCAGAAAATTTACGGCCAAACCCCAGATCTAGTGGTTGGATGGCCATAGCAGCCCAGAAGTTGTGGTCCCCCGGGTCCTCCGGGGTCTGATCATCGCCTATGCTGGGGACTGCTTCGAGGGGCCCAAGTGGCCTGTCGAGGCTATTGAGTCGTGCTGTGAAGGAGGGATGGAGTTCGATGCACTGCCCCTTCTGCAGGCACCCCGACAGCCGCGTCGTCGACAGCCGTACGACCGACGACGGTACGTCGATCCGCAGGCGCCGCCAGTGTCCGCACTGCTCCCGTCGGTTCACGACGGTGGAGACGTGTTCGCTCATGGTGGTCAAGCGGTCCGGAGTCACCGAACCCTTCAGTCGTACCAAGGTCATCAATGGCGTCCGCAAGGCGTGCCAGGGGCGGCCTGTCACCGAAGACGCACTCGCCCAGCTCGGCCAGCGGGTCGAAGAGGCGGTGCGGGCCACCGGAAGCGCCGAACTGACCACCCACGACGTGGGGCTGGCCATTCTCGGCCCGCTGCAGGAGCTGGACCTCGTGGCCTATCTGCGGTTCGCGTCCGTCTACCGGGCGTTCGACTCGCCGGAGGACTTCGAGGCCGCCATCGCGGAACTCAGGGAACAGACGAAGCGCCCCACCGCGGACGACGATGACGCGGGCGAGGGGCGCCAGGGGAGCGATCGCGGGTCCGGAGGGACTGCCGAAGTCCCCGTGCCCGCCAACGCCGCCGACTGACCAGCGGGCCGACCCGCGTCGGCCGGTCGACGGCGATTCAGGAACCTGTTGCGGGCGATCGCGCATGCGCTGCGCGCAACACAGATACACACCGTGCCCAGGAAGAACGAGGCACTTCAGGGCGTTTTGCCCGATACAGGGAGGCGGCATGACAGAGACGGCGAGCGGTCCGGCGCGGAGTTCCCGAGCCAAGGGCACCAAGGCGAACAAGGGGCTGCGGATCGAGCGCATCCACACCACCCCGGGCGTGCATCCGTACGACGAGGTCGAGTGGGCGCGTCGTGACGTCGTCATGACCAACTGGCGCGACGGCTCGGTCAACTTCGAGCAGCGTGGCGTCGAGTTCCCCGAGTTCTGGTCGGTGAACGCGGTCAATATCGTCACCAGCAAGTACTTCCGCGGTGCTGTGGGCACCCCGCAGCGCGAGGTGAGCCTCAAGCAGCTCATCGACCGCATTGTGAAGACCTACCGGAAGGCCGGTGAGGACTACAAGTACTTCGCCTCGCCCGCCGATGCCGAGATCTTCGAGCACGAGCTGGCGTACGCCCTCCTGCACCAGATCTTCAGCTTCAACTCGCCGGTGTGGTTCAACGTCGGCACACCGCAGCCCCAGCAGGTCTCCGCCTGTTTCATCCTGGCCGTCGACGACTCCATGGACTCGATCCTCGACTGGTACAAGGAAGAGGGCATGATCTTCAAGGGCGGCTCGGGGGCCGGCCTGAACCTCTCCCGGATCCGTTCGTCCAAGGAACTGCTGTCCTCCGGTGGCAACGCCTCCGGTCCGGTCTCCTTCATGCGCGGTGCCGACGCCTCGGCAGGAACGATCAAGTCCGGTGGCGCCACCCGCCGCGCCGCCAAGATGGTCATCCTCGACGTCGACCACCCCGACATCGAGGACTTCATCCAGACCAAGGTCAAGGAAGAGGAGAAGATCCGCGCCCTGCGTGACGCGGGCTTCGACATGGACCTGGGCGGCGACGACATCACGTCCGTCCAGTACCAGAACGCCAACAACTCGGTCCGTGTGAACGACGCGTTCATGAAGGCGGTCGAGAACGGCGAGAAGTTCGGCCTGCGCGCGCGGATGACCGGCGAGGTCATCGAGGAGGTCGACGCCAAGGAGCTCTTCCGCAAGATGGCCGAGGCCGCCTGGGCCTGCGCCGACCCCGGCATCCAGTACGACGACACCATCAACCACTGGCACACGTGCCCGGAGTCCGGCCGCATCAACGGCTCGAACCCGTGCAGCGAGTACATGCACCTGGACAACACGTCCTGCAACCTTGCCTCGTTGAACCTGATGAAGTTCCTCAAGGACGACGGCTTGGGCAACCAGGCCTTCGAAGTCGAGCGCTTCTCCAAGGTTGTCGAGCTCGTCATCACGGCGATGGACATCTCCATCTGCTTCGCGGACTTCCCGACTCAGAAGATCGCCGAGAACACCCGCGCCTACCGTCAGCTGGGCATCGGATACGCCAACCTCGGCGCCCTCCTGATGGCCACGGGGCACGCGTACGACTCCGACGGTGGCCGGTCCCTCGCCGGCGCCATCACCTCCCTGATGACGGGCACGTCGTACAAGCGCTCCGCGGAACTCGCCGCGGTCGTCGGCCCGTACGACGGTTACGCCCGCAACGCACAGCCGCACCAGCGCGTCATGAAGCAGCACGCCGACGCCAACGCCGTGGCCCTCCGCGTGGACGACCTGGACACCCCGGTCTGGGCCGCCGCCACGGAGGCCTGGCAGGACGTGATCCGTCTCGGTGCGAAGAACGGTTTCCGTAACGCCCAGGCGTCCGTTATCGCCCCGACCGGCACGATCGGTCTGGCGATGTCCTGCGACACCACGGGCCTCGAGCCCGACCTGGCACTGGTCAAGTTCAAGAAGCTGGTCGGCGGCGGCTCGATGCAGATCGTCAACGGCACCGTGCCGCAGGCCCTGCGCCGCCTGGGCTACCAGGAGGAGCAGGTCGAGGCGATCGTCGATCACATCGCCGAGCACGGCAATGTGATCGACGCCCCCAGCCTCAGGCCCGAGCACTACGAGGTCTTCGACTGCGCCATGGGCGAGCGTTCCATCTCCGCGATGGGGCACGTCCGGATGATGGCCGCGATTCAGCCCTGGATCTCCGGCGCGCTCTCCAAGACGGTCAACCTGCCGGAGTCGGCGACCGTCGAGGACGTCGAGGAGGTCTACTTCGAGGCGTGGAAGATGGGCGTCAAGGCGCTCGCGATCTACCGGGACAACTGCAAGGTCGGCCAGCCGCTCTCCGCGAAGAAGTACGAGGAGAAGGTCGCGGAGAAGGCGGAGGAGACCATCCGCGAGACGGTCGAGAAGATCGTCGAGTACCGCCCGGTCCGCAAGCGCCTCCCGAAGGGCCGTCCCGGCATCACCACCTCCTTCACGGTGGGCGGCGCCGAGGGCTACATGACCGCCAACTCTTACCCGGACGACGGTCTCGGCGAAGTCTTCCTGAAGATGTCGAAGCAGGGTTCCACCCTCGCGGGCATGATGGACGCCTTCTCGATCGCCGTCTCCGTAGGCCTGCAGTACGGCGTGCCCCTGGAGACGTACGTTTCGAAGTTCACCAACATGCGCTTCGAGCCTGCGGGTATGACCGACGACCCGGATGTGCGGATGGCGCAGTCGATCGTCGACTACATCTTCCGCCGCCTGGCGCTCGACTTCCTGCCCTTCGAGACCCGTTCCGCGCTCGGCATCCACTCCGCCGAGGAGCGCCAGCGTCACCTGGAGACCGGTTCGTACGAGCCGACCGACGACGAGCTCGACGTCGAGGGTCTCGCCCAGTCCGCGCCCCGTGCGCAGGAGCTGAAGGCCGTCGCATCCCCGAGGGCCGAGGTCGAGGCGGCCAAGCCCGCCCCGCAGCAGGCGCACACCAACGCCGAGTTGGTGGAGATGCAACTGGGTATCCAGGCGGACGCACCCCTGTGCTTCTCCTGCGGTACGAAGATGCAGCGGGCCGGATCCTGCTACATCTGCGAGGGCTGCGGCTCCACCAGCGGCTGCAGCTGATCCATGACCGTAAGGGGCGTACGCATGGGCGTACGCCCCTTACAGCTTGAGTGGGTCAGGATGCGTGGCGGCTGCCCATGGTCCTGGCGAAAGATGCCGGGTCCGTGTCGAAGCCTCGGACGCCGGGGTGGAAGGACCACTCTCCGGAGTCGTCGCGTACGAACTCCGCGACTGTCGCGGACGTCGCTCCCAGTACGCCGCCGAAGTCGTCCTCGGCCAGGACGGTGTAGCCCTCGCTGATGCGCAGCGAGGGGTTGCCAACCCCGACGAAGGTCCTGCGTCCGAAGCGCTGCTGGATGCAGACGCCGACGACCACACGCGCGTACCGCTTGTCCAGGCGGCCGAGCTCCAGGGTCATCACCTCGTCCCAGCCGAAGCCCTTGCCGTCCTTGCTGTCCCGGTTGAGGGTGATGGTGCCGTCCGGGGACCGGCTGTCGAAGTGCACTACGTAGTCGGGGTTTTCGTGTGTGTCCGTCGCCAAGTAGGTCGCGGCGACGAGGTCGAGATCCGTGGGTGGCTCACCGGCGGGACTCGGGTCCCACTTCACCCCGACCTCCACCTTGCTGATGCCCTTGCTGAGGCCGTCCACCAGATCTCCCTCCTGATCCTCAGTGACAGTCGCTCCAACTGCTGGGCAGCTGAGGCATGTTGTCCATCGTGTCACGCAACAGGGGGCGCTCGCGCGGATGTACTGCGCCAGAGCGTGACCAAGGCCACGTTGTGTGGCCTTACGATGGCGCGGTGCTGGTCAAGTGGATTCGCTGCACCGTGGTGGACCGCCGCGGTTTTGAACGGGGGCAGCGGAAATGGGCGGGGCTTCTGGGGGAGCCGGGGTTCAGGGGGCAGGGCGGGGGCTGGAGCCGGGTGCGACCCGGAGTGGCCCATATCTTCGCCTTCTGGGAGAGCCGTGCCTTCTACGACTCCTTCATGGCCCGCTCCCATGACCGGCTCGCTTCGGCGCAGGCTGGCACCTTCAAGGATCCACATATCAAACTCTTCGATCACAAGTTCGATGTGAAGACCGGCTTCGAGCCGCGTTTCACGGACGCCGACCTGGTACGCGTTGCGCATTGCCGCGTTCACGAGGAGAGGGCCGAGCACTTCGCGCTGATGCAGGAGAAGGTGTGGAATCCGGCGATGGCCGGCTCACCCGGCATGGTGCGCGGGCTGTTCGGTGAGGCGCCAGGTCATGAGTTCCTGGTGTTGTCGATGTGGCAGTCGGCCGCCGAGCACGGCAAGTACCGCGTCGAGCGCGTCGAGCGGCTCGCCCTGCGGGCACAGATCGAGGCGGATGTGGCGGCCCTCGCGGGCGACATCGTGGAGCTGGAGCCGAGCTGGACGGTCTGAAGCGTTATGGGCGGTCACGGGCGGTCCGAGGCGGTCACAGTTGTGTGACCTCCGCCGTATGAGGCCCGTACGAGTGCTCGATCCGGCGTGATCCGATCTAGGGTTTTGGCATGGCACGACCACGGCGCATCGTCCTTGTCCGGCACGGCGAGTCGGTGGGCAATGCCGATGACACCGTGTACGAACGCGAACCCGACCACGCACTGGCCCTCACCGAGACGGGATGGCGGCAGGCGGAAGAGACGGGCAAACGGCTGCGGGAGGTGTTCGGCCATGAGCGCGTAAGCGTTTACGTCTCCCCTTATCGCCGTACACACGAGACGTTCCGCGCCTTCCACCTCGACCCCGAACTCGTGCGCGTACGCGAGGAGCCGCGGCTGCGTGAGCAGGACTGGGGCAATTGGCAGGACCGGGAGGACGTACGCCAGCAGAAGGCGTACCGCGACGCGTACGGGCACTTCTTCTACCGCTTCGCGCAGGGGGAGTCCGGTGCCGACGTGTACGACCGGGTCGGCGGCTTCCTGGAAAGCCTGTTCCGCAGCTTCGAGGCGCCCGACCATCCGCCCAACGTACTCATAGTGACCCACGGGCTGGCCATGCGACTGTTCTGCATGCGCTGGTTCCACTGGTCGGTCGCGGAGTTCGAGTGCCTGGTGAACCCCGGGAACGGGGAGACGCGGATGCTCGTTCTCGGGGAGGACGGCAAGTACGCACTTGACCGGCCATTTGACCGCTGGCGTGATCCGAAACCGTACGGAGTCACCGGATAGAAGTGGCAGGGCGATGACCGCTGACTCCTCTCCCGACGGGCGCTTGGCCCGCACCCTGGCCAGCCTGCGCGGACTCGCGGTGGGGGACGCGCTGGGCTCACAGTTCTTCGTGCCCGAGAACTACCCGTTGCTCAAGCGCCGTGCCCTGCCCTCCGGCCTCTGGCAGTGGACCGACGACACCGAAATGGCCTGCTCCGTAGTGGCCGTTCTGGCCGCCCACCGCCGTATCGACCAGGATGAGCTGGCCCGCTCCTTCGCGGAGCACCACGACTTCGACCGGGGCTACGGGCCCGCGGTCAACCGTCTGTTGCGGCTGATCCGGGAGGGCGGCGACTGGCGTGAGCTGGCCTCGGCCCTCTTCAACGGGCAGGGCTCGTGGGGGAACGGCGCCGCGATGCGCATCGCACCCCTGGGCGCCTGGTACGCGGACGACCCGGAGCAGGCCACGCACCAGGCGGAGATTTCGGCGTATCCCACGCATCAGCACCGCGAGGCCGTGGTCGGCGCCATGGCCGTGGCTGCCGCGGCCGCGCTGGCCGCCGCCCCGGACGGGCCGCCCAGCGCCGGGGCACTGCTCGACGGCGTCATAGCCCTCGTCCCGCGCAGCGCTGTGGAGGCCGGGCTGCGGCGCGCCCGGGACATGCTCGACTACGACGACGCGACGACGGTCGCCGCGGTGCTGGGTTGCGGGCGGCGTACGAGCGCGCACGACACGGTGCCGTTCGCGCTCTGGTCGGCCGCACGCTCGCTCGGCGACTACGAGCAGGCCTTCTGGACGACCGCTCAGGCGGGCGGAGACGTGGACACCAACTGCGCCATCGTGGGTGGTGTGGTGGCCGCCGGGAAGGCGGGCGCGCCTCCTGTGGAGTGGGCGGAACGGACGGAGGCCCTGCCGGGCTGGATGTCGGTGGAGGGCGGGGCGTAGCCCCAACTGTCACAGGCCTGACACAGAGCCCCAGGTCCCCGCCGCGTCGGCTTACCCGCGGATACCCTGTCCGCCACGCCGCTCGCTGATCATCTCGGGCGCGCGCCGACGAGACACCGGTCCCCTGGCTTCGGCCCAGCCATGCGCTGTGAGCCGCCCGTGGACCGGTCGGGAGGGGGTCCCGTGTCAGACAAGCCATCCGAGGCCGAACCGAGAAGGTCGGAACCGGGGGATGGAGGGGGTGCCAAGGGGAGTGCTGGTGAGGGCTCCGAAGGAGGGGGAGACGCTGTCCGTGGGCGTGCCGTCGCCCTGACCAAGAAGCCTGCCGCCGATGCCGATGAACCCGAGGACGCCGTCCCCGCCTCGTACTCCGGCGAAGTCTCCTCGAAGGGTGGCGCCGACGAGGACGACTCGGACGGAGAGGACGTCGACTGGGGCTACCCGGTCGCCCAGTCCGCCTGGGGGTTCGCGGACCTTCAGGCGCAGCCTCCGGCACCGGTCCGCCCCGCCACCCTCTGGGCCGCCCTGGCCACCGGCGTACTGAGCATGCTGCTGCTCGCCGACGGACTGGCCCTCAACCTCATGCTGGTGGCGATTCCGGCCGCGCTCGCCGCGTACTTCGCCGCCCAGTCGGCCGGCCGCGGTCCGCGGCGCTGGACGCTCGTGTGGGGTGTCGGCGGTCTCGCCCTGCTGACCGTGCCGGCGCTGCGTGACGCCGACTGGCCGACCTTCCTCGCCGTGGTGGCCGCCGTGGCCGCGGGCTCGCTCGCACTCCACGGCGGCCGTACCTGGACCGGAGTGCTGTTCGGCCCGATCGGCCTGTACACCTCGGTTCTTACCGGACCCGTCTGGGGCTGGCGAGGCCTGCGGGAACGGTTCGGCAGTGCCCGAGGCAACGTGGGCCCGGTGCTGCGCGCGCTCGCGGTGGCCGCGGTTCTGCTGCTGGTCTTCGGGGCGTTGTTCGCGGGGGCCGACGCGGCCTTCGCGGATCTGCTCGGCGGCCTCATACCGGACGCCTCCGTCTCCGGGGGTCCCTGGCACCTCGTTCTGCTGGTGCTCGGCCTGGTCGGCGCGCTGGCGGCGGCACACACGGCCGCCGCGCCCGTTCAGTGGGACCGCGTCGAGGTGCCCCCGGGACGGGAACGTGGCCGAGTCGAGTGGGCGCTGCCCCTGATCGTGCTCGTCGTGCTCTTCGCGGCCTTCAACGCCGTCCAACTCGCCGTCCTGTTCGGCGGATACGACACCGTGCTGGAGAAGACCGGCCAGAGTTACGCAGAGTACGCGCGCCAGGGCTTCTGGCAGCTGCTCCTGGTCACGTTGCTCACCCTGCTCGTCATCGTCTTCGCCCTGCGCTGGGCCCCGCGCGACGGTGCGCGCGACTGGACGCTGGTGCGTGCCGTGCTGGGAACTCTCTGTGTTCTCACGCTCGTTGTCGTGGCATCGGCGGTGCGACGTATGGACATGTACGTGGAGGCGTATGGACTGACGCGACTGAGGATCTCGGTGCTGGCCGTGGAGCTCTGGCTCGGCCTGGTCATCGTGCTCATCATGGCGGCCGGCGTATGGGGACCCCGCTGGCTGCCGCGTGCCGTGATGGCCAGTGCCGCCGCGGGTGTGCTCGCCTTCGGGCTCGTCTCGCCGGACGGCCTGGTCGCCGAGCGCAACGTCGAGCGATACGTGGCCACGAGCAACGACGGCGAGGAGGGCAAGTTCGACGTCGACTACGCGCGCGGCTTGTCGGCAGACGCCGTACCGGCCCTTGACAGGCTTGAGGAGCCGCTGCGCTCCTGCGCGCTCGAGCCCATCGCGAGGGAACTGAAGAAGGAGAACAAGCCCTGGTACGCCACCAGTTGGGGCGAAGCCCGGGCCCGCGGCATCCTCGAGGACCGGCCGCTGTCGACCGAGGCGGACTGGAGCGAGTGCCTTCGGCTCCGTGACGAGTTCCAGTACCGCTGAGGCACGGGGACGTACCGAGCGGGCCGGACCGGCGTCCACAGGACGCGGGTCCGGCGAGCTCGTCTGTGTCAGCCCCCGGCGGGCCCTGCGGTGCCCGACAGGGCCTCGAGGTCGCTCTTGCGGACCCGGATCACCAACGCGGCGACGGCCAGGGCCAGTACGGCCATCGCCGCGGCCGGGATGAAGGCCGTCGATATGCCCTGGGCCAGCACTTCACTGCCCCAGGGAGCGGGCAGTTGCTGCGTCTGCGCGAACTCCGCCTTCTGCTCGGGCGAGGCGTTCGCCATGAACGCGGGCACCTGTTTTTCCGCCTCGTCACGGCTCGCCGTACCGAAGACCGTGGTCAGGATGGCGAGGCCGAGGGAACCGCCCACCTGCTGCGTGACGTTGAGCAGCCCGGACGCCGCGCCCGCCTCGTGCTGGGCGACACCGGAGACCGCGGTGAGTGTCAGCGTCACGAAGTTCAGCCCCATGCCGAAGCCGAACACCACCATCGGGCCCAGGACTCCGCCGGCGTACGAGCTGTCCGGGCTGATGAAGGTCTGCCAGCCGAGCCCGATCACGGCGAGCGCCGAGCCCACGACCATGAAGGGCTTGGGGCCGAGCACGGGCAGAAGCCGCTGCGACAGGCCCGCACCGATGGCGATCGCGACCGTGACGGGAAGGAAGGCCAGGCCCGCCTCGATCGGCGTGTAGTCCAGCACGTTCTGCACGAACAGCACGATGAAGAAGAACATGCCGAACATCGCCGCGGCCAGGCTCAGCATGATCACATACGTGCCGGAGCGGTTGCGGTCGGCGAACATGCGCAGCGGCGTGATCGGTTCCTTGGCACGGGACTCGACCAGCCCGAAGGCCAGCAGCAGGACCGCCGCCGCCCCGAAGGACCCGAGGGTGAGGTTGTCGCGCCAACCCTCCTCCGAGGCCCGGATGAACCCGTAGACCAGGGACGCCATACCGGCCGTCGAGGTCAGCGCGCCCGCAATGTCGAAGCGCCCCGGATGCCGCTCGGACTCGCTGATGTAGAGCGGCGTGAGGAACGCGATCAGCAGGCCGATGGGTACGTTGACGAAGAGCACCCAGCGCCAGTCGAGCCATTCGGTGAGCATGCCGCCCGCCAGCAGACCGATCGCGCCGCCGCCGGCCGAGACCGCGGCGAAGACACCGAACGCCCTGTTGCGTTCGGGACCTTCGGGGAAGGTCGTGGTGATGAGCGCCAGCGACGTGGGCGATGCGATCGCGCCACCGACGCCCTGGAGAGCGCGTGCGGCCAGCAACTGCCAGGGTTCCTGGGCGAAACCGCCGAGCAGCGAGGCAAGTGTGAAGAGCAGGATGCCGGTCATGAAAACCCGGCGCCGGCCGAGGATGTCGCCGGCCCGGCCGCCGAGCAGCAGCAGACCGCCGAAGGTGAGCGTGTACGCGCTGACGACCCAGGTGAGGTCGGTCGTGGAGAACTTGAGCGCGTCTTGAATGTGCGGGAGTGCGATGTTCACAATCGTCGCGTCGAGTACCACCATGAGTTGGCAGGCCGCGATGACGGTGAGCGCGATGCCGGGACGCCCCTCCCGGCGGGCCGCCCCTGGCTGTTGGTCCTTTGTCAGTTGAGAGGTTGTCACTATTGGGTCCCCCCAGAAGTACGTTAGTGAACGCGCGCGTTCACTGTCGCGTCAACGTTAGTGAGTCCCCTTCAGTGAACGCAAGCGTTCACTGAATCACTTTCGTGCCGCGTCACCGATCCGCTCGCCTTACCCGAAGATCCCCGCTCCCCCTGTACAACGGAGACGCTCAGATGGCTACTTCGCGCTTGACGGCCGCCCCCGCTCAGTCGGCCTCCCTGCGTCGGCGCGGCGCCGTACTCGAACGCGCGATCCTCGAGGCCGCGCTCGATCAGCTCAGTACGGTCGGCTGGAACGGCCTCACGATGGAGGGCGTCGCCGCGGGCGCCCAGACCGGCAAGGCCGCCGTCTACCGTCGCTGGCCGTCCAAGGAGGATCTCGTCGTGGACGCGCTCCGGTCCGGTCTGCCGGATCTGGAGAGTGCGCCCGACCTCGGCAGCGTGCGTGAGGAACTCCTGGATCTCTGCCACCGGGTGCGCGAGGTGATGTTCTCCCGCCCTGGATTCGCGCTGCGCTCGGTGCTTTACGAGTGCGACTTCGGTACGGCCGAACGCTTCCACACTGTGATCCTCGAAGGGGTTGTCGAGCCGGGTGCGCGGCTCGTCGAGGAGATCATTCGCCGTGGGATCGTGCGAGGAGAGGTGCGACCAGACGCCGCGAACGGTCATGTCTTCGACGCCATGCCGGCGATGATGATGTACCGCTCGAAGGTGTGCGCCTGCGAATGGAACGAGCAGGAGCTGGAAGCGCTGGTCGACCAGTTGATGGTTCCCCTGCTACGTCCGAGCGGGGCATGACGTGATGCCGCCACCGCCTTCGAGCGGTGGCTGAACTCCCCGTCTGGTTGCCCGGAGAAACCTGGGTGTCGCAAGGGGTTCCGGGCGGCGTACTCTGGTGCCGCCATGGCGTACGAAGCACCCACACACCGCGTCGAGCGCTCCCTGCGCGCCACCACCGGAGCGAAGGTCATTGCCGGTGTCGACGAAGTGGGGCGCGGCGCGTGGGCCGGTCCGGTCACCGTCTGTGCGGCGGTCACGGGACTGCGTCGCCCGCCCGAAGGTCTCACCGATTCAAAGCTCCTGACCATCAAGCGCCGTACCGAGATGGCCGAGGAGCTGACGAAGTGGGTGACGTCGTACGCCCTGGGACATGCCTCTCCTGAGGAGATCGACGACCTGGGGATGACGGCCGCGCTGCGGCTCGCCGCCGTACGCGCCTTGGATGCCCTGCCGGTTCGCCCCGACGCGATCATCCTCGACGGGAAGCACGACTATCTCGGCACTCCTTGGCGGGTCCGTCCGGTCATCAAGGGCGACCAGTCGTGCGTGGCCGTCGCGGCGGCCTCGGTGATCGCCAAGGTCGAGCGTGACAAAATGATGGCCGAACTGGGCATCGAACATGCAGACTTCGGTTTTGCGACCAACGCCGGGTATCCGTCACCCGTGCACAAGGCCGCGCTGGAGTTGCGGGGCCCCACCCCGTACCACCGGCTTTCGTGGGCGTATCTTGATGCGCTGCCCCAGTGGCGGCACCTCAAGAAGGTCCGCAACTGGGCGGACGGAAGCGTTCCGGAGATCGAAGGTCAGCTCGGTTTCGATTTCTGACGGTTCCGCTCGCATCCATGTGCCACCCGCCGAGGCGAGTCGCACCGGCGTTTGATAAAAATCAGCTCATGCCTCTCATTCCCGAGGAGCCTCAGATTCACGAGAGTGCCCAGGGTCCCCGCGCCACTCCGGCCAACGGCCGCACCGCGCCGACCCCCCGCCCCGTACCCGGTCCCCGTCCCGCGGCTCCGCCGCGTCCCGGTCGTCCGGGTGCCGTCCGGCCGATGCCGCCGGCGCAACGTGCGCCGCGCGACACGCCTGTGGCCAAGCCGGAGCCGTCCGCTCCGGCCGCCCCCGCCGCTTCCTCCACTCCGCAGATCCAGCTGATCCCGGCCTCGGCCGAGGGGGCGCTGGACGCCGCCGAGGAAGCGGTCGACCTGCTGCTCGACACGGGCCGCGCCCCCGGTGAGGTGCTGGTGATCACCACCGGTGATCCGCATCCGTGGGCCGCGCACGAGTTGTCCTTCGGCGACGCCGCGTACTGGGCGCAGCACGACGCGGGTGACGACGTCTTCTACGCCGACGCCTCCGCCGCCGGTCGGGTCGCTTCCCGTCCCGTGGTCGTCGTCGCCGTCAACGGCGGTGCCGACGCTGCCGCCGCTACGGCCCTGCCGCTGGCCCTCGGCCGAGCCGGCACCCTGCTGATCGTCTGCGGCGACCCGCAGAAGATCAACTCGGTGCTGGGGGCGGGGGTCTAAGAGCCCTTCCCTTGACGGGGGTGGATGCCGCCGTTGGCGGCATGTGCACGGTGGACGGTTCGACGTGTGCCGGTACGGGGGGACGTACCGGCGTGATCAGGGCAGCAGTGCCCGAGTTCATGTGCGGCGCCGTCGAGGCTTGCAATCCGTCAGTACGTCATCGGGGCCGGGCTCCACGCGCGCGTGGTGGATGCCCCTGCCCGCTGGCGGAGATCGGGCGGGCTTCGTTCGCTGAGTCAGCGAGCCGCCGCGCGGCGCAGTACGTCCGAGGCGGCGCCCCCGGTGCGCGGCTGGGTTGTCTCCGCCATGGCGAAGGACTCGAAGGACTCCGGCGCCGAGTCCGCGTTGGGGTGACGGCCGCCGCGCCCCTCGCCCAGGACCTGCCAGCCATCACCCGTCAGCGTGATGTACGCCCCGCAGCGCAGCCCGTGCAGCGTGCATGCGTCTCGCAGCCCCCACATCCACGCCCCGTCCTCCTCCGTCCAACGCGCGTCGCCCTCACGGCAGTAGAGCAGTACGGCCGTATGCACCGGGGTGCGGCGCCGCAGATCGTGCGGGATGACCCGGCGCAGCTGCGCGAGCAGCGCGTTGCGGAACATCCAGCCGTCCGCCGGAGCCGGACGCCGGGTGAACGAGGCGCTCGCCCGCAGCCGTTCCTCTGGATCGAGGACGGCCACGATGGCGGTCGCGGGCCGGGGCCGATGCCGGGAGTGCAGCCCGTTGACGACCTCCCGGGGATTGCGCAGCAGCGGAATCCCCGCGGCGGCCCACTCGGCGGGTTCGAGCATCCGGGCCAGTGAGTTGGCGGACGCGGCGGACGTCGGCATCGATGCCGCCGGGGACGGAGCGAATCCGAAGGTCACGGTCCTCCCTTCGGCTACGCGCCCACACTGCGGGCGGGGTCGGACGGGGGAGCGCACCGCGGCATAGCCCTACCGGGCTTCGGGCAGGCCATGCGGGGCGCGTCCCCAATTCTTCCTGCCGAACTTGATTGCGGCAACGAGCAATCAGGGCCACTGACTGTTATCTGGGGATGCGTCTCATATATCCCCGCACAGTGCTCTCCTCGGCGGCACTTGCATCACGCTTGCACGGCGAGCACCAGTGGCAACACCCCCTGCGCACCGGTTCTCCGGAGCATGCGTGCGGCCACCGCGAGCGTCCAGCCGGTCTCGGTCAGATCGTCCACGAGCAGTACGGGGCCTTGGGCCTCCGCGAGGGCCTCGGCCAGGGCGGGCGGCACGGCCAGCGCCCCGTCGAGCGCCTTGAGCCGCTGCGCGCTGTTGCTCCTGGAAGCCGGAGCTGCCTCAACTCCAGTGGCGTACTCCAGGGACCCCAGCAGTGGAAGGCGTCCGATCTCGGCGATCCGAGCTCCGAGCGACTGGATCAGCTGCGGTCGGCTGTGCGAGGCCATGGTGACGACGCCGACCGGGCGCGGCTGTGCGTCGGGGCTCCCTGAGGCCCAGCCGCCGGGCCCCTTCGCCCAGTCGGCCAGTACTCCAACGACGGCCTTCGCGACATCGTCCGGAACAGGCCCGTCCGGCGCTTGAGGCGCCAGCATCGGCCGCAGCCGGTTGCCCCAGCCGATGTCCGAGAGCCGTCCCAACGCCCGCCCGGTCGCCGCCTGTTCGCCTGCCGGGATGCGCCCCTTCAGGTCGACACCTATCGAGGGCAGACCCGTCGGCCACATCTTCCGGGGCTCCACCTCGACACCCGCGCGGCCGAGCTCACCACGCGCCGAGTCCAGAGCGGTTGGGGAGACCGTGTCCGCGAACCGCGGTCCGGCGCAGTTGTCACAGCGGCCACACTGGGCCGCCCCCTCATCGTCCAGCTGCCGCCGCAGGAACTCCATTCGGCAGCCGGTCGTCGTCACGTAGTCACGCATCGCCTGCTGCTCAGTGGCCCGCTGCTTGGCGACCCAGGCATAGCGCTCGGTGTCGTACGTCCATGTGGCGCCCGTGGAGATCCAGCCACCCTTGACGCGATGGACCGCGCCGTCCACGTCCAGGACCTTGAGCATCGTTTCCAGCCGGGACCGGCGCAGCTCAACCAGCGGTTCGAGCGCGGGCAGCGAGAGCGGCCGGCCCGCCTGCGCGAGGGCATCCAGCGTGCGCCGCACCTGCTCCTCCGGAGGGAAGGCGATCGAGGCGAAGTACTGCCAGATCGCCTCGTCCTCCTTGCCCGGCAGAAGCAGCACCTCGGCATGGTCCACACCGCGCCCTGCCCGTCCCACCTGCTGGTAGTAGGCGATCGGAGAAGACGGCGACCCCAGGTGCACCACGAAGCCCAGGTCGGGCTTGTCGAAGCCCATGCCCAGCGCGGATGTGGCGACCAGGGCCTTCACGCGATTGGCGAGCAGGTCCTCCTCGGCCTGCTGCCGGTCCGCGTTCTCCGTCTTCCCGGTGTACGACGCCACTGGGTGCCCGCACTGTCGTAGGAACGCGGTGACCTCCTCGGCCGCGGCCACCGTGAGCGTGTAGATGATTCCGGAGCCGGGCAGCTCGCCGAGGTGCTCGGCGAGCCAGGCCATCCGGTGAGCGGCGTCCGGCAGCCGCAGCACGCCGAGGCTCAGGCTCTCCCGGTCCAGCGGGCCGCGCAGGACGAGCGCGTCGGTACTGCCACCGGTGCCGAGCTGCTCGGCCACATCGGCCGTCACGCGCGCGTTGGCCGTCGCGGTGGTGGCCAGGACCGGTACGCCCGGCGGGAGATCGGCGAGCATGGTGCGCAGTCTGCGGTAATCCGGCCGGAAATCGTGGCCCCAGTCGGAGATGCAGTGCGCCTCATCGACCACAAGGAGGCCGGTCGCTGCGGCAAGCTTCGGCAGTACCTGGTCGCGGAAGTCGGGGTTGTTGAGCCGCTCCGGGCTCACCAGGAGCACATCGACCTCACCTGCGGCCACCTCGTGTTGGATCGAGTCCCACTCCTCCGTGTTGGACGAGTTGATCGTCCGCGCGCGGATCCCGGCGCGCGCCGCCGCCTCGACCTGGTTGCGCATGAGCGCGAGGAGCGGGGAGACGATGACCGTGGGGCCCGCGCCCCGCTCACGCAGGAGCGCCGTCGCGACGAAGTACACCGCGGACTTTCCCCAGCCGGTGCGCTGCACGACCAGGGCTCTGCGCTTGTCGGCGACGAGTGCTTCGATGGCTCGCCACTGGTCCTCGCGCAGCCGGGCGTCGCCCGCCCCGGCGCCGACGAGGCGGGCGAGTACGGTATCGGCCGCTGTGCGCAGGTCTTCATTGGTCATGACCCCATGCAACCCGATGGGTCGGACATCGCGCGAACGCGTCCGCCGAACTGTGGATAACTTCTGACGCGATCATGATCATGGTTATCCACAGGTCAAAGCGGGATTTCGGAATTCGCGGGATGGTCACCACATGACGAATCACAGCGAAGCCGCCGGGACTTCCGGCAACGGTGACATCAGCGGGCACGACGAGCGTGGGGAAGGGAACGGGCACGGCGGCCACAGGGAAGATCACGCGGAGGGAGGTGCCGCTGGTGCGGGGAGCGGGGCGGACGGTATTCCGTGCGCCGAGCACCAGGTCACGCTCCGGACTCCGGCCGAACTGGCCGATGCGCTGCCGTACTTGCTCGGGTATCGGCCCGAGGACAGCATCGTGCTCGTAGCCCTGCATGACCGGGACGGGCGGGGCCGGTTCGGCGGGCGAGCACGCCTCGGTATCCCTGGCAACGAGGACGACTGGCCGGCCGTGGCCGAGCAGTTGGCGCAGGGCCTCATCACGGGAAGCGAACGCAGGGGCGCGCCGGTCGAGAGCATGGTGGCCTTCCTCTGTCAGGACCCCAGGGTCAATGAGTCCGGGTGGGAGGTCATGTCGCGCCTGCGCCCGCTGGCACAGTTGCTGCGCACGGCATGCGGTGCTCTCGACGTCCCCGTGGTCGAGGCACTGTGCATCTCGGACAACCGCTGGTGGTCTTATGTCTGTCCGAGTGAAGAGTGCTGCCCTTCCGGCGGTACGCCCATGGGCCTGCCCGGCACATCGGTCCTGGCTGCCGCAGCGACGTACGCCGGACTCCAAGTACGCGGCTCACTGAAGGAGTTGAGGGCAAGGCTCAGTCCGTGGGAGACCGCGGCGGCGCTGGAGCAGGAGTCCGCGCTGAATGCCGTGAGCGTGGCGCTCATTCCCAGGATCCTGGACGACGAGAGCCGCGCGGACGTGGCGGACCAGACCCTGGAACTGGCCGACCGGCTCCTGCGGCGGTTCGCCGACGTCCCACCCTTGTCCGGCACGCTTCCGGCGGACCTCCGCGATGACGAGCTACTGGCCCACGACGAAGCGGCCACCCTGATCCTCGGCCTCCAGGACCGCGGAACGCGCGACAGGGCGGCGGAGTGGATGGAGGGTGACGAGGCGGGCCCGGCATTGCGCCTGTGGCGCGCCCTGGCCCGGCGCTGTGTCGGTGCGTACGGAGAGCACGCCGCGGCGCCGCTCACCCTTGCCGGATGGGTCGCCTGGTCCACCGGCGACGAGCTGGAAGCCCGAGAAGCCCTTGCGATGGCGCTCGGCGCGGACCCCGGATATCTCTTCGCGCGCCTGCTGCACCAGGCGTGCAACGAGGGGCTGGATCCCGAGTCGATCCGCCGGTGCCTTCGGAAGGAACGTGCCGATCGCGGGGGTGCGGTGGCGGGATCCGAAGCGAGCGCTGCCTCGGCGCCGCGGGCCGGCTCCGACAGTCCGTCCGGCCAGACCCCGGCAGCCCCGACGCGGACGGCGCCCCGTCGCCGACGCAGGACGCGGTCCACAGGCGGCCCCACCAGCCATCCGAACCGGCGTCCCACCGGGCTGGGAGGTACGCGCCGCCCTCGGCCTGCCGCCGAGGGCTCTACCGCGACGGACGGACGAGGCCGGAGCGGCGACAGCAAGGGTGCCCCTTCCCGGTTCCGGCGAGGAGCCGGACGTCGGGAATCAAGGAGCGACACATGAGGATGGGGGAGAGGTACGGGGCATTGATAGCGGCCTGGTTTCAGGGTTGGTTCCGGCTGCCATGGGTGACGATCCGGGGATGGACCGGGCTCGGGTGCGCACCCTCTGCCGTCGTGGAAGTGGTCAAGAGGGTGCATCTGGGAGTCAGGGCTCATAGGACCGGGTGGGATCCGGAGCCGGTGGCCTCCCATGACGTCCGTATCGGGGCGGAGTGGATCAGTCGTCCCGGTGACCGGCGAAAGGAGTGCTTATCGTCAGGCAGACGACTATGATCGCGACATGCCCTACGACCCGTCAGCCTTCCCGCCCTTTGCCGTCACCGTTGACCTGGTCGTATTGACCGTGCGTCGCGATGCTCTGTGCGCGTTGGCGGTACGGCGGGGCGAGCCTCCGTTTCAGGGGCGGTGGGCGCTGCCCGGCGGATTCGTGCGGCCCGACGAGGACCTCGCGCAGGCCGCCGCGCGGGAACTGGTCGAGGAGACCGGGCTGTGTGCCCACGACCCGGACGCCCCCGCGCAGGACAACGGTGCGCATCTGGAGCAGCTCGCCACCTACGGCGACCCCAAGCGTGACCCGAGGATGAGGGTCGTCAGCGTCGCCCACCTCGCGCTCGCCCCCGATCTGCCCGCGCCCAGGGCGGGCGGCGACGCGAACAGCGCTCGCTGGGCCCCCGTCGAGGAGCTGCTCCAGCGGGGCGGGTACGGCCGCGACGGCGAACAGGCGGCACCGCTCGCCTTCGATCACGCGCAGATCCTGGCCGACGGCGTGGAGCGCGCCCGCTCCAAGATCGAGTACTCGTCGCTGGCCACTGCCTTCTGCCCGACCGAGTTCACCGTCGGCGAGCTGCGTCGTGTGTACGAGGCGGTGTGGGGCGTGGCGCTCGACCCCCGCAACTTCCACCGGAAGGTGACCGGCACTCCCGGCTTCCTGGTGCCCACCGGAGGAACGACCACCCGGCAGGGCGGCCGCCCCGCTCAGCTCTTCCGCGCGGGCGGCGCCACACTGCTCAATCCGCCGATGCTGCGCCCCGAGGTCTGACACAGGCGTCAGCTCTGCCGGTGCGGGGGCCGTTCCCGGCCGGTGTCAGGGTGCCCGAAAAACCGTACATATCGCGCTATCTTGCCTTGGGTGATCCAGGCCATCGGACTGACCAGCAGCCCCCGCAAGGAGCTCCCGCCCGCCGTCGACGACCTGTCTTTCGAGGCGCACCCGGGACGCGTCACGGCGCTTCTCGGAGCTCCGGGCGCGGGCAAGACGACGGCGCTGAGGCTGATGCTCGAGCTCCAACAGGGCCGCGGAATCACCCGCTTCAGAGGTCGGCCGCTGCACCGCATCCCCCATCCCGCACGCGAAGTGGGTGTGCTCCTCGGAGAGGTGCCGGGTCATCCGGCACGCACGGTCCGTGGTCAACTCCGCATGCTGTGCGCCGCCGTGGGCGTGCCCGTGCGTCGCGCCGACGAAGTCCTCGAAGTGGTGGGCCTCGTCAGCCTGCGCGACGAACGCCTCGGCACGCTCTCGCGGGGTATGGACCGTCGTCTGGGCCTTGCTTGCGCGCTGCTGGCCGATCCGCACACGCTCGTTCTGGATGCCCCTACGGACGGGCTCTCGGTCCGTGAAAGCCGTTGGCTGCACGGAGTTCTGCGCGCGTATGCAGCCGGAGGCGGCACCGTGCTCTTCACCACGGACGACCCGAAGGAGGCCGCGCGGAACGCCGACCGGGTCGTCACGATCGAGGAGGGCAAGCTCGTAGCCGACCAGGAGGTCGCCGACTTCGCCCGTACCCGGCTCCGTCCCCGCGTCGCCGTGCGCAGCCCTCACGCCGCCCGGCTCGCCGCCCGCCTGGCCAAGGAGGCTCGCGCCACACGGCGTTCCGTCGAAGTCGTGCCAGAGGACGGCAACCGCCTCTCGGTGTACGGCAGCACCTGTGCCGACGTCGGCGAAACCGCATACCGCCACGGCATCCTCGTACATCAACTGGCTGACGAAATCGGCGACATGGGGCCCACGGCCACGGTCGCCCGTCCGCCCGCGGATGATCCTCAGGAGGCCGAGGAGTCGCCGCGGCCGGCCGAGGCGGAGAACGCGGATGACCTGTCCCCCCTCCCGCCCCCCATCACGGTCCGCCAAGGCCGCAACCCGCTGCGTCCCCTGCGTTATGAACTGCGCCGCGCGGCAGGAGTCGGCACCGGTTACCTCACCGCGGCAGCCGTGCTCGTCACCTCCGCCGTCACCGCCGTACTCCTGACACGGGTGGGACACACGCCGCAGCCGCGGCTGCTCGCCGCGTGGCCGCAGCAGTTCCCGCTGCCGCCCGCGGCGCTCGGCGCGGGGCTGCTCGGCGCCGTCGCCTTCGGCGACGAGTTCCGCCACCCCGCCCTGGCCGCGGACCGCGGCACCGTCCCCCGCCGCCTGGGACTGCTCGCCGCCAAACTCCTCGTCGCCGCCGCCACCGCGCTGATCCTGGCCATCCTCACGGTGGGTGTGGACGCCGAACTGCTCTACATCATCTACGGACGGGAGATCGCCGGAGTTCCCGCCGACTGGCTTTCGCTGAGCGCCAGTTGGATCGGCCTCACGGTGGGCTGCGCCTGGGCAGGCGTGCTTGGCGCGGGCGTCTTCCGGTCGACGACCGCCGGACTCGCGGCCGTTCTCGCGGTACCGATCGTCGTCGTACCCCTGGTGCACAAGTTCCTGGAGGGACAGTCCGTGCGGACCGCGACCGGGTTTTCGACCCGACTACGGGAGTTCGTGCTGATGCAGTGGCCCTTCGGCGGCGAGCGATATCTGGCCGCAGGAGTCCGGGTGATCACCCAACCCGTCGGCGGTGCACTGGTGTTGTCGCTCACCGTCCTGCTCTGCACGTACCTGTTCACGACCGTGCGAGGCAGGTTCCGGTGGTCGTTCTGAGCGGCACAGGCGTTCCCCGATGCGCACAACTCCTCGGTGAACGCCCATTTCTTTCCGATAAGGCGTCAATTGCGATGGGGTGAGCGATCACCCTTTCGTGTGCTTTTCACCAAAGACCTCAAGGCAGTTGAGGGCGACGCCGACAAAGGATGCGTGAGTACCCTTGCGCACACCATGATGACCGCCGCCCGCTCCGCAGACTCCGGCCTGGCCGGCCCGGGCGAACTCGACCGCTACCCCTACGCGGAGGCCCCCGGCGCCAATCGCGTCGGCGCCCCCGCGTGGGAGGGCACGGACCCTGAGCTGGGCCGCGTGGGCAGGCGGGCCGCGGGCTCCCGCGGCCGCGGCCTGCACGGCCAACTCGTCCAACAGCTGGGTCAGATGATCGTCTCCGGCGACCTCGGAGCAGACCGCCCGCTCGTCCCTGAGGAGATCGGCCAGCGGTTCGAGGTCTCCCGCACCGTCGTCCGTGAGTCACTCCGCGTCCTCGAGGCCAAGGGCCTGGTCAGTGCCCGCCCCAATGTCGGCACACGGGTACGGCCCGTCAGTGACTGGAACCTCCTCGACCCGGACATCATCGAGTGGCGGGCCTACGGACCGCAGCGCGACGATCAGCGGCGCGAGCTGAGCGAGCTGCGCTGGACGATCGAGCCGCTGGCCGCCCGCCTCGCCGCCGGACACGGACGCGAGGAGGTGCAGCAGCGGCTCGCCGACATGGTCGAGATCATGGGGCATTCCATGGCGCAGGGCGACGCCCTCACCTTCTCGCGCGCCGACGCGGAGTTCCACTCGCTCCTCATCCAGGTCGCCGGCAACCGCATGCTGGAGCACCTCTCCGGAATCGTGTCGGCAGCCCTCCAGGTCTCCGGCGGCCCGGTCGCCGGCTGCGACCGGCCGAACGAGATCTCCCTCGCGCACCACGCCCGGATCGTGGACGCCCTGGCCGCCGGTGATGGAGCGGCGGCCGAGTCCGCCATGCGTCAACTGCTCACCGTCCACCCCGAGGTGGAGCGGGTGGTGCCCGCCCCGCGCGAGCACTGACCGCGCACCGAGGAGTAGTCGGGGGCGTGTCCCCTCGCCCGGTCCCGCGCGGTCGGCGACCGATCCGCCGCCGGACTCTGCCGCACCCTGCCGCCGGACTCTGCCGGATCCCTCTGGGATCCGGCAGAGTCCGGCGGTATGAGGAAGCCTTGCGCCACCAGATTGACCACCTTTGAACGTGTCTGATCGCATTTAGACGCTTATGGGGTGTGACTCGGGCCACGCAGATTGGGCGTAACACTCCTGGGAACAGCGCGATGACCTAAGAGGTGACAGCCGACGAGGGAATACGGACGCCGTTCATGGCGCTGTGCATCTTCGCGGCCCCCGCCCGCGCCGTTGGCTCATCCCCCAGTCGACGGTCGTCGGCTCCGGTCCACAGTGGACGGGGCCGGAAGCCGCTTTCCAACGTTCCGAGAGGTTGTTCGTGTCGGCCAGCACATCCCGTACGCTCCCGCCGGAGATCGCCGAGTCCGTCTCTGTCATGGCGCTCATTGAGCGGGGAAAGGCTGAGGGGCAGATCGCCGGCGATGACGTGCGTCGGGCCTTCGAAGCTGACCAGATTCCGGCCACTCAGTGGAAGAACGTACTGCGCAGCCTCAACCAGATCCTCGAGGAAGAGGGTGTGACGCTGATGGTCAGTGCCGCGGAGCCCAAGCGCACACGAAAGAGCGTCGCAGCGAAGAGTCCGGCCAAGCGCACCGCCACCAAGACGGTTGCGGCGAACACGGCGACGGCCGAGCAGGCCACCGCCACCGCAGCTCCGGCGATGCCTGCCGTCGACGCTCCCGCCGAGGACGCTCCCGCCAAGAAGGCCGCTGCCAAGAAGGCGACCGCCAAGAAGGCCGTCGCAAAGAAAGCCGTCGCCAAGAAGGCGCCGGCCAAGAAGACCGCCGCCAAGAAGGACGACGTCGAGGCGATCGACGAAGAGGCGGTCGAGGAGACCCCGGGCACCGCCAAGCCCGGTGCCGAAGAGCCCGCCGAGGACGGCGCCCAGGGCTTCGTCCTGTCGGACGAGGACGAGGACGACGCGCCTGCGCAGCAGGTCGCCGCCGCTGGTGCCACGGCCGACCCGGTCAAGGACTACCTCAAGCAGATCGGCAAGGTCCCGCTCCTCAACGCCGAGCAGGAGGTCGAGCTCGCCAAGCGCATCGAGGCCGGCCTGTTCGCCGAGGACAAGCTGGCCAACGCCGACAAGCTCGCCCCCAAGCTCAAGCGCGAGCTGGAGATCATCGCCGAGGACGGCCGCCGCGCCAAGAACCACCTCCTGGAGGCCAACCTCCGTCTGGTGGTCTCCCTGGCCAAGCGCTACACCGGCCGCGGCATGCTCTTCCTGGACCTCATCCAGGAGGGCAACCTCGGTCTGATCCGCGCGGTCGAGAAGTTCGACTACACCAAGGGCTACAAGTTCTCGACGTATGCCACCTGGTGGATCCGTCAGGCGATCACCCGCGCCATGGCCGACCAGGCCCGCACCATCCGTATCCCGGTGCACATGGTCGAGGTCATCAACAAGCTCGCGCGCGTGCAGCGTCAGATGCTCCAGGACCTGGGCCGCGAGCCCACCCCGGAGGAGCTGGCCAAGGAGCTCGACATGACCCCGGAGAAGGTCATCGAGGTCCAGAAGTACGGCCGCGAGCCCATCTCCCTGCACACGCCGCTGGGCGAGGACGGCGACAGCGAGTTCGGTGACCTCATCGAGGACTCCGAGGCCGTCGTCCCGGCCGACGCGGTCAGCTTCACGCTCCTCCAGGAGCAGCTGCACTCCGTTCTCGACACCCTGTCCGAGCGTGAGGCGGGCGTAGTCTCCATGCGCTTCGGTCTCACCGACGGTCAGCCGAAGACCCTCGACGAGATCGGCAAGGTGTACGGCGTCACGCGCGAGCGCATCCGCCAGATCGAGTCCAAGACGATGTCGAAGCTGCGTCACCCGTCGCGCTCGCAGGTCCTGCGCGACTACCTCGACTAGATCCTGCCGTACGTCACCCAGGGCCCGGACTCCCGCACAGGGGACCGGGCCCTCGGTGTGCGTGGAGTGCGCGCCACTGCCTCGTGAATCACTCTGGGTTTTCCATGACCACCTCAGAGTGAGGAGCGCTTATGCGTCGGCCCTATGTACGAGCGCTGGCTCTCACGGCCATGGCGGCCGTGATACCGCTGGCATCCACCACTCCGGCGGCTGCCGACAGGATCGTCATCGGCGGTTATCCCGTCGAGGCCTCTCAGAGCCCCTGGACGGTGGCGCTGGCGAGTCGTGACCGGTTCGGGGGTACGCGGGGCGGGCAGTTCTGCGGGGGCGCGGTGATCGGCCGCTCGACCGTGCTGACCGCAGCCCACTGTCTGGGCAAGGAAACGCTTGGCGCACCACTGCGGCAGATCCACGATCTGAAGGTGATCGCCGGGCGCGGGGATCTGCTGGGGGGCGAGGGCAGGGAGATCCCGGTGCGCGCGGTCCGGGTCAACCCGGCGTACGACAGCTACACGAACGCCGGTGACTTCGCTGTGCTCACTCTTGCCGAGCCGCTGCCGGAGAGCTCGGTGATTCGCATGGCGGGCTCCGATGACGCGGTCTACCGGCCCGGTACGGACGCTGTGGTCTACGGCTGGGGCGATACGACGGGCAATGGTGACTTCGCACACGCTCTGCGGGCAGCCCGGGTGGAGGTACTGTCCGACGCCGTCTGTGAGGAGGCGTATCCGGACAGTGCGGAAGGGAAGTATCTGGCCGACTCCATGCTGTGCGCCGGGGAGTTGGGTGGTGGCCAGGATGCCTGTCAGGGGGACAGCGGTGGGCCACTGGTCGCCCAGGGGCGGCTGATCGGCCTTGTGTCGTGGGGGAACGGCTGCGGACGGGCCGAGAGCCCAGGGGTCTATACGCGGGTCTCAGGCGTCGTCACGGAGTTGGACGCGGGCCGCTGACGAGTACGTCACAGTCACGGTCGGCGACAGGGGCGTACAGCCATGGCTGACGACCGGCACGTACTGGCACGGTCGTCAGCTGAGAGGTGCAGCCACGACGGGCGACAGGGACGTACAGGCACGGTCTTCGGCTGGAACGTACAGGCGTGGTGGCCTGCTGGGTTGTTCGGGCCGACCGGGCATGACTACGGGCGGCTGCCCCTGTTGCCAGGGACAGCCGCCCGGTCACCGGCCTGTGCCGTGCTGGCTCGTCGTGGATGCGAAGTGTCAGCGCTCTTCTTCGTTGGCGCTTGCCGGGGCGGCCGTCAGCCGCTCCGTCTCGTCCTGTATCTCAGCGGCGATCTTCTTGAGTTCCGGCTCGAACTTGCGCCCGTGGTGGGCACAGAAGAGCAGTTCACCACCGCTGAGGAGGACGACGCGCAGATATGCCTGGGCGCCGCAACGGTCGCAGCGGTCAGCGGCCGTCAGCGGGCTCGCGGGGGTCAGAACAGTAGTCACGTCGCCTCTTCTCTAGCTCGACGAGCTGTCGTACCAGGGTCAACATCCAACCAGGCCCAAAACGTTCCCGCTCGGGACTCTGCCTCGGAAAAAATCTCGATCCGAGTCGGCTGTCTGCTGCCGGTTGGCGGCGAATGAGCCGTATTGCGTGTCTTTGTATCTTTACGGGTTCGCGCTGTCTGTCAGGGTCAAGTCCTCCCGGCTGGGTTGCCGGTTGTTCATGAGGACGTGCCCGGAGCCTAAATGGTTCATGCCTGGAAGGGAACGTGATATGTACTTCACTCCATCGAGGGATCGAACAGGCATGCGACGCTGGACTACCCTGAGTCTCAGACGAGGGTGGCGTTACAACGGCTCTACCAGGCCTCGGTACCCTCGGACCGGCGACCGAAGCCGGTCCTTACCCTAAAGGGCCCCACTTGAAATTCAGCGAGGAGCGAACCGCGTGACCGCCGAGACGTCCGTGCCGTCCACAGCGCTGCTGACCGGAGCAGACCGGGACGGTTCCAACTACACCGCGCGGCACCTGCTCGTCCTCGAGGGGCTCGAGGCCGTGCGGAAGCGCCCGGGCATGTACATCGGGTCGACCGACAGCCGCGGTCTGCTCCACTGCCTCTGGGAGATCATCGACAACTCCGTGGACGAGGCCCTGGGCGGGTACTGCGACCACATCGAGGTGATCCTGCACGACGACGCCTCGGTAGAGGTGCGGGACAACGGCCGCGGCATCCCCGTAGACGTGGAGCCCAAAACGGGCCTCTCCGGTGTCGAGGTCGTGATGACCAAGCTGCACGCCGGCGGCAAGTTCGGCGGCGGTTCGTACGCGGCTTCCGGCGGCCTGCACGGCGTGGGTGCCTCGGTGGTGAACGCGTTGTCGGCCCGCCTGGACGTCGAGGTGGATCGCAATGGGCACACGCATTCCGTGAGCTTCCGGCGCGGCACGCCCGGTGCCTTCACGGGGGCCGGTCCGGACGCGACGTTCGACGCCTCGGCCGGTCTGCGCAAGCTAAAGAGGATCCCCAAGACCCGCACCGGCACGCGCGTGCGCTACTGGGCCGACCGCCAGATCTTCCTCAAGGACGCCAAGCTCTCCCTGGACACGCTGCACCAGCGCGCCCGCCAGACGGCCTTTCTGGTGCCCGGACTGACGATCGTCGTCCGCGATGAGTACGGGCTCGGCGAGGGTGGCAGCAAGGGCGAGGAGTCCTTCCGTTTCGACGGAGGCATCAGCGAGTTCTGCGAGTACCTGGCGAACGACAAGCCCGTCTGCGACGTCCTCCGCCTCTCTGGACAGGGCATCTTCAAGGAGACGGTCCCGGTTCTGGACGACCACGGCCAGATGACGCCCACCGAGGTCACCCGAGAGCTCGGCGTCGACGTCGCGCTGCGCTGGGGCACCGGCTATGACACGACGCTCAAGTCGTTCGTCAACATCATCGCCACGCCCAAGGGCGGCACCCATGTCGCGGGCTTCGAGCAGGCCGTCACCAGGACGGTCAACGAGGTGCTGCGCACGAAGAAGATGCTGCGCGTCGCCGAGGACGACATCGTCAAGGACGACGCCCTGGAGGGCCTCACCGCGGTGGTCACGGTGCGCCTCGCCGAGCCGCAGTTCGAGGGCCAGACCAAGGAGGTGCTCGGCACCTCGGCGGCCCGTCGCATCGTGACGAACGTCGTCTCCAAGGAGCTCAAGGCATTCCTGACGTCCACGAAGCGGGACACGGCCGCACAGGCTCGCGTCGTCCTGGAGAAGGCGGTCGCCGCGGCCCGCACGCGTATCGCGGCCCGTCAGCACAAGGACGCGCAGCGCCGGAAGACGGCACTGGAGTCCTCGTCGCTGCCCGCGAAGCTCGCCGACTGCCGTAGTGACGACGTGGAGCGCAGTGAGCTGTTCATCGTCGAGGGAGACTCCGCGCTCGGCACCGCCAAGCTCGCGCGGAACTCCGAGTTCCAGGCACTGCTGCCGATCCGCGGCAAGATCCTCAACGTCCAGAAGGCGTCCATCTCGGACATGCTCAAGAACGCCGAGTGCGGGGCGATCATCCAGGTCATAGGTGCCGGGTCCGGCCGGACGTTCGACATCGACGCGGCACGCTACGGCAAGATCATCCTTCTGGTCGACGCCGATGTCGACGGCGCGCACATCCGCATCCTGCTGCTCACGCTCTTCCAGCGCTATATGCGGCCGATGGTCGAGTCGGGCCGGGTGTTCGCCGCGGTTCCGCCGCTGCACCGCATCGAGCTGACCCAGCCGAAGAAGGGCCAGGACAAGTACGTCTACACGTACTCGGACCGCGAACTGCGCGACAAGCTGCTGGAGTTCCAGAGCAAGGGCATCCGCTACAAGGACTCCATCCAGCGCTACAAGGGCCTCGGCGAGATGGACGCCGACCAGCTTGCAGAGACCACGATGGACCCGCGGCACCGCACGCTGCGTCGGATCAACATCTCCGACCTCGAGGCCTCGGAGCAGGTCTTCGACTTGCTGATGGGGAACGAGGTGGCTCCGCGCAAGGAGTTCATCTCTAACTCGGCGGCTACGTTGGACCGTTCTCGCATCGATGCGTGAGCGCTCCGCTGGGTGGGGCAGGTTTCAAGCTGCGGGTTCGTTGTGGCTTGTCGCGCAGTTCCCCGCGCCCCTTAAAGGGGCCTGCGGCCTCCTTTAAGGGGCGCGGGGAACTCACCGACTCGACAGTCCGCCTAGGCGCCCCAAGCGGCCACGTGCCTCAGGGGGCCACCCACGCGTAGCGGTGCTCTGGGCGGCCTGTGTCGCCGTATTTGAGGGTTAGGCGGAGGCGGCCGGCCTGTTCCAGGTGGCGGAGGTAGCGCTGGGCTGTGGAGCGGCTTAGGCCGGTTCGGGCTGCTACCTCGTGGGCCGACAGCGGACGGTCGGCGTCGTGCAGGACCTTGCAGATCAGGTCCGTGGTGGGTTCCGAGTGGCCGCTGGGCAGGCCGGGCGAGGAGGCGGCGGGCGTCGTACGCAGCGCGCCGAAGATCCGGTCGACCTGCTCCTGGCCTGCCACACCCTGGCCCTCGACCCGCTCGACGGTGCGATGCAGGGCGGCGTACGAGTCGAGTCGGGCGCGCAGCGCGGCGAAGGTGAACGGCTTGACCAGATAGTGCAGGGCGCCGAGGCGCATCGCGGCCCGTACGGTCTCCACATCACCGGCCGCAGTGATCATGATGACGTCGCTGTCGTGGCCGAGTTCCCGCATCTGCTGTACGAGTTCGAGACCTGTACGGTCGGGCAGATAGTGGTCGAGCAGTACGAGGTCGACGGGTTCGCGGGCCACCGTGGCCAGGGCCTGAGCCGCGGTGTGCGCGCGGGCGGTGACCCGGAAGCCGGGCACTTTGCCCACGAACTGGGCGTTGATCTCGGCGACACGGAAGTCGTCGTCCACGACCAGGACGTCAATCATCGGGCCTCTCTCCCCGAGCTAGGGCTGCGTCGGGCCCGTTGCTCCGGCTCCAGTGTTGTAGCGCGCGCGAAACGAGCACAACACGCTTTTGCGAGCAGAAGAAGGCCTTGCGGTCACAAGACTGCTGCTCTTGCACACGGCACCTCTACGGTCGCAAGGCAGGTGCTCAGACGCAGAGTTGGTGAAGAAGCAGGCCGCGGGCCGAGTTTCCTCGCACGGCTGGCCTCCCCTGACAGCTGTGCTGAGGTGGGCGCGGTCGCGACTCCCGTACCTCGGTCGTGCCCTCAGGCGCGGGTCGCCCAGACGTAACGGTGCTCCGGGCGGCCCGCGTCGCCGTATTTGAGGCTCAGCGTCGCCCTCCCGGTGCGCTCCAGGAGCTTCAGATAGCGCTGGGCGGTCTGCCGGCTGAGCCCCGTGCGTTCCGCGATCTCCTGGGCCGACAGAGGGCCTTCGGCGCTCAGCAGCGCCTGGCGTACGGCCTGTGCGGTGGTGGGGGAGTGGCCCTTGGGCAGATTCGGCTCCGAACCCGCGGAGAGGGCGCCGAAGATCCGGTCGACCTCGGCCTGTTCGGCTTCGCCTCCGCCGTCGAGGGTCCGGCGCAAGGTCGCGTACGCCTCCAGCTTGGCGCGCAGTCCGGCGAAGGCGAACGGTTTGACCAGGTATTGGAGCGCGCCCTGCCGCATGGCCGCCTGGACCGTGGAGACGTCACGGGCCGCGGTCACCATGATCACGTCGGTCTGGTGGCCGCGCCGCCGCATCTCCTGTACGACGGTGAGTCCCGTCTCGTCGGGCAGATAGTGGTCCAGGAGCACCAGATCCAGCTGCGGCAGCGCCTCCACCTGCCGCAGCGCGTCGGCCGCGGAGTGCGCCTGGCCGGCGACATGGAAGCCCGCGACCTTCTCGACGTAGGCGGCGTTGACTCGGGCGACCCGGGTGTCGTCGTCCACGACCAGCACCTCGATCATCGCGACTCCTCCTTGGTGGCCGTGGTGCCTGCCACGGCGGCTTGCCGCGTCTCGTACCTGGCGTCGGCCCGTCCGGGCTCCGGCGTGAGTCCCGGCTCCGCCAGCGCATCCGGCAGCACGATGGTGAACTCGGCGCCCCCGCCATCCGCCTCGGCGACCCGCGCGCTGCCGCCCTGCCGCTCGGCGAGCCGACGCACCAAGGAGAGGCCGATTCCGCGCTTTCCGTGCGCTGGAGGCTTCTTGGTGGACCATCCGTCGGTGAAGACCAACTCGCGTTGTTCGGCGGGGATTCCGGGCCCGGTATCCCGCACCCTGAGCACTGCCGTACGCCCCTCCGCGCGCAATTCGACCTCCACGCGCGCGTGCTGCTCGCCTGCGACGGCGTCGAGCGCGTTGTCGACCAGGTTGCCCACGATCGTGACGAGTCCACGTGGATCGATCAACTGGTCGGGGAACAGCGTGCTGTCCGAGATCGACAGTGCCACTCCGCGCTCCGCCGCGACGGTGGCCTTGCCGACCAACAGGGCGGCGAGCAACGGGTCGTGGATCTTCTCGGTGACCTGTTCCGCGGTGACCCTGTGGTCGCCGACCACCTCACCGACGAACTCCACGGCGTCGTCGTACATCTCCAGCTCCAGCAGACCGAGGAGCGTGTGCATACGGTTGGCGTGCTCGTGGTCCTGGGCGCGCAGGGCGTCGATCAGGCCGCGGGTGGAGTCGAGTTCGCGGCCGAGCTGCTCCAGTTCGGTGCGGTCGCGCAACGTGGCGACGGCGCCGCCGTCGTCGGTGGGCATCCGGTTGGCGACCAGGACGCGCTGACCGCGGACGGTGAGCAGATCGGTGCCGGTGACGCGTCCGGCCAGTACATCGGTCGTACGTCCCTCGCCGAGGGCCTCGTCGAGCGGCTGCCCGACCACCTCGTCGCCGATGCCCAGTAGGCGCTGAGCCTCGTCGTTGAGGAGCCGGATCCTGCCACCGCGGTCCAGGGCGACGACGCCCTCCCTGATGCCGTGCAGCATCGCCTCGCGTTCCGCGAGGAGCGCGGCGATGTCCGAGAAGGCCAGGTCGCGGGTCTGCCGCTGGACTCGCCTGGAGATCAGATACGCGGCCAGCGCACCGACGGCCATGGCCCCGCCCGCGTACGCGAAGAGGCCCGGGATCGCGTTGAGGAGCCGGGCGCGCACACTGTCGTACTCGATGCCGACGGAGACCGCGCCGATGATGTCGCCCGCGGCGTTGCGCAACGGCACCTTGCCGCGGGCCGAGCGGCCCAGCGTCCCGCTGTCGATCTCCATGACCTCCTGGCCGGCCAGGGCCTTGCCGGGGTCGGTCGAGACCTTGCCGCCGATCCGTTCGGGGTCGGTGTGCGACCAGCGGACGCCGTCCGTGTTCATCACCACGACGTACTCGGCCCCGCTGGCCTTCCGGATCCGCTCCGCCTCGGCCTGTACGGGTCCGTCGGCCGTGGGCCGCGTCGACGCCAGGTCCTCGGCGAACTGCGGCTGCGCGGCCGTGGTCTGCGCGATCGCGAGGGCGCGGCGCATCGCCTGGTCATCGAGCTGGTCGCTGAGCGGAGCGAGGAACAGCCCGGTCGCGAGCACGGCGACTCCGGCGGCGATCGCCACCTGCATCAGCAGCACCTGCGAAAACATCCGTTTCGGCATGCCGAGGCGGAGTCGTCGGGCAGGGGGAGTGGGACTCATGCCTATGACGGTACGGGGGCGAGCATGCCGTGCCGTAGGGGTGTGGCGTGGATCTCTTGAGCGAGGCGTGATCAGGGAGCTACGAGGCTCGCCGCGGCCGGACGGGAGAGCTCGCGTATCGCCAGTACGTCCATCCGGGCCGGGGAGCCGAGGGCCGAGCCGCAGCTTTCCTGGCGGGGCGGCAGCGAGGCGCCCTGGGCGACGGTCACGCGCCAGATGCGGCCGTCGGTGTGGGCGACGGTCACCTCCCAGCGCGGCGCGGTGCCGTCCGTGCGGACGACCGTCAGCGTGTCCGCGGCCTCCTCGCCGGCCGCCGTGCGGACCGCCAGCTCGGCCGCCTGGCCGGGGCGCTCCCAGGCGGAGCTCCCGCGGCACCCTTCGGTGACCACACGCCCTTCCCGTACGCCCTGGAGTACCTCCTTGACGGCGTGTGCCTCCGCGCGCCCGTACGCGTAGCCGAACGGCAGCACGAGCAAGGTCGGCGAAAATCGGTGGCCTCCCAAGTGGGTGACCTCCCATGCGCCGTCCACTCCGGAGGCGGCGAGTTCGGCGGCGAGGGGGCGGCCGAGGAGGGCGCAGCAGCGGTCGCGCTTGCCGTTGGTGCAGACGAGGGCGAGGGGGTCGCCAGTGTGGGGGCGGCCGTCGAGAACGGTGTCGAAGGTGCCGGATGCGCCTCCGCCCAGTGCGGCGAAGTCAAGTTCGAGCAGCTGCTCGGGGTCTGACGTTGTGGCGCTGTGCAGCCATACGTTTCCTGGAGCGGTGTGGGCCGCGTACACCTTGCGCTCGGCAGCTGTGTGGCAGTCGGCATGCCGTCCCGGGCGTCGGATCAGCGCGATGCGTACGCCGGTGCCCTCCGCTGCCCTCTCCAGAGCGCGGCCGAGGTCCGGATCCAGATGGCTCGAGGTCAGCGCTCTGGCACCCCAGGGCCCGGGCTGTTCCAGCAGCAGCCACGTCCGCGCGGTGGCGGCAGTCCCCGCAAGGGGCTCGTCCAGGTCCCGGGAGACCTTCGTGCAGGTACTCACGGAGGTAAGCCTAACCTGAGTTGCCTGTGGGACTTTCGGGGCTACCGGGCCAGAGTTGCAGGGCCTACGGCGGAGGTGTTCCGCCCGTCGTTGCTTCGTTGATCGCTCGCTCGAAGATCCGAAAGAGCCGCGCCTCGTCGCTGTCTGGCGGTAGGGAGGCCTTCGCAGCACGAGACGCGCTCCAATAGCGGCGGAACGCGGGGCTTTGGACCAGTGACCGCGCATGAATGAGCAGTTCGGCCTCTGTGATACCTCCCCACCCGTAGACGAGCACGTAGTGGCTGAAGGTGAGGTTGGCGAAGAGATGTTGGCGTATTACGGAGTGGGATTGGCCCGGGTAGTCGTTCCAGACTTCAGCGAGAGAGGGGTCGTCCATCGACATGTGCGTCAGCTGAACGTGAAGGCTGCGCATATCCGCCGCGGCACTCCTGCGGAGTTCGGCACGAGATGCCGCCAACTCATCGCGTTGGAGGGACAGCTCCTTACGCTGCAACTGGAGTTCCCGCTGCTGGAAGAGAAGCGTCGTGACGAGCAGGAGCAGGGCCAGGCCTGAGAAGACCGCACTGGCGGCGCCGAAGTAGTCGCCCAGATCGCTTCGTTCGGCGGCGGCCCGCTGACTGCCGTTCACCCGCTCGACGCCGTCGATCAGCCAGCCGCTGACAACGATGGAAGCGGCTCCCACGAGGAGGAGTCCGGCAACGGCCGTGGCCAACCAGGCGGAGATCCGCGCTGCCGAACGCCATAAAGGACTACTCGCCACCGATCCCTCCCCGGAGTCCGCCGAATACTTCCCGGCACGCGGCGCGGAAAACCCGGGCCGGCCCGGACGGGCACAGGGAAAGCCCGGCATCGCGTTGATGCCGGGCTGAAGGCGTCTCAACCGTGTAGGCGGGATGCCCGATCGGAGCTCGTTCTCGAGGTCTCTGTAGCTTCTGCGTCGACTGGAGCGATCGCGCCGCGGATCGCCCGTTCTCAGGCGTCTGGAATGTCTGCCTTTGCGCGTACCAGAGTCTCGCGCGTGATGACCACGATCCGTTCATAGTCAGCCCGTGCGGCGTCGGGCGGAAGCTCGCCGTCGAGCGCATCCGTAGCCTCGGTCCCAATGACGGCGAAGCGGCCATCACTGAGCTCGAAGATATCGGGGCATGACTGACCAGTGGCGCTGCCTCGCTCGCGTGGTGAAGCCCCGACGCGTCGCACGATCTTCACGGATAGGTACCAGCCTTACTCGGAGTGGTGAGGGCTCTCCGAGTAGTCCTCGGAGGGAGAGGGAAGTGGAAGTGGATCTCCGAGTGAGGTGTTCGTCGGAGCGTGGCGATCTTCGAGCATGGGTGTTCGTCGGAAGGGTGGTGATCTCCAAGCGGGGGTGTTCGCTGGAGGGGGAGTCTCGGGCGCGCGGGTGTGCGCCGGAGTGTGCCCGCGGGCAGGCGCCACAATATTCGTTTTCTGTTGCTGGTGGGACTTGAAACAGTGCACGAGACGAGTGATTTCTGCCTGGCCACTTGACAGACATGGGGCGTTTGGGTGATAAGCGGCTTCCGGGACCCGAGTGACGCAACGATGGCTGACGGGCATGCGCGGAAGCCGTGAGCGTCGGGGGAGAACGGCAGCGTGTGGGATCAAGGGGTTTCTTCGGGCGGTGCCCCCACGACCCACCATTCGTCGGTGTCGGAATCAGCCTGTTCCTGCATCAAGTCGTCCATCATCTGACCGAGTTCGGCCTCTTCCGACGAGTCCGGCAGGCTCTCCCGGTGGTGCTGGGTCGCCGCCCAGTACTCCTGGAAGATCCTGTTCTGGCACATGATGCGGAGGTGTCCGTGGAGCTCTCGCCGGGTCAGGGCACCGATCCGGTGGAAGTACAGAGCGTTGGTGTAGAGGGCGTTGGCGAAGAGGTACTGCCGCTGCTTCTCAGGAGCGATGTCGACTTCGTACGTGTTGAGGACCGCGGCGAGGGCAGGGTCGACCATGGCCTTGCAGAGCAGGTCGAAATGGAGCCGGTGCTGCTCGGTCAGTGCGGCACGCCTTCGGTGCCGTGTCCCCGCCTCTGCGACGACCCCGGCCGCGGACACGAGCCTTCCCCGGGCGGCAGAAAGCCACCCCTTCAACGTACTCTGTGTGGCCATGTCAACCCCCGAATCAGGCGACCGTCCGCCGGTCGTCGGGTGCGGGTCGACAGGGAACGGACCGGCGAGCGGGTGGGCGGCGCGCTTGCCGTCTTCCAGGGTGCCGAGCGGCTCTGATCGGCTGGGAGGCGGCTAAGAGGGCGCACAGGGGGAAGCGCGGGTCGCGTTTCCTGGCGCCATGTCCAACGTGTGCCCCCTGAACGCCGCTAACAATCGTTCACTTCGCGGGGTTTCCACCGGCTCGTATCCTGAGTCGGCATTCAATCCTCGTAACGAGAGCCGGTCCACGAGCCGGTGCACGCATCGGTGTGAGAGAGGTCGCGCGTTGAGTCCTGCCAGCCCCCAGCAGATCCCGGTCGTCGTCCTCGCGGGCTTCCTCGGGTCCGGCAAGACCACGCTGCTCAACCACGTCCTGCACAGCAGCGGGGGCAGCCGTATCGGGGCCGTCGTCAATGACTTCGGGGCGATCGAGATCGACGCGATGGCGGTCGCCGGGGCGCTCGGGGACTCGACCGTCTCCCTCGGGAACGGGTGCCTGTGCTGCGCGGTCGACGCGAGCGAACTCGACGTCTTCCTGGAGCGGCTGGCCCAGCCCTCCGCCGGTATCGACGTCATCGTCATCGAGGCGAGCGGTCTCGCCGAGCCGCAGGAGCTCGTGCGGATGCTGCTCGCCAGTGAGAACCCGCGCGTCGTCTACGGCGGGCTCGTGGAGGTCGTCGACGCCGCCGAGTTCGACGACACGAGGCAGAAGCATCCCGAGATCGACCGGCATCTCGGCATCGCCGATCTCGTCGTCGTCAACAAGGCGGACCGGTCCGAGGAGCCTGAGCGTGTACTCCGACTCGTCCGGACGCTGACGGACCGTGCCGCCGTCGTCCCCGCCACGTACGGGCGGATCGACCCGGAGCTCCTCTTCGACTGCAAACCGTCAACGGAGCGGATCGGGCAGCTGTCCTTCGACGACCTTCATGAGCACGCCCATGAGGATGGCCGCGAGCACTCCGGACACCTGCACTCCGCCTACGAATCCCTCGCCTTCACCTCTGAAGTGCCGCTCGGGCCGCGCCGGTTGATGGACTTCCTCGACAGTAGGCCGGAGGGCCTCTATCGCATCAAGGGGTACGTCGATTTCGGTGCGGCCGACATGCGCAACCGGTACGCCGTGCATGCCGTGGGCCGGTTCCTGCGGTTCTACCCGGAGGCCTGGGCGCCCGGCGAGGAGCGCCGCACCCAGCTCGTCCTCATTGGCTCCGGCATCGACGCCCCCGCGCTCGGCAAGGAGTTGGAGGCGTGCAAGGAGGACGCCCCACACGCCGACGAGCACAGCATGTGGGGCGTCCTCCGTTACGTACAAGATCCAGACGCGCGGGAGCAGAGCCTGGAGCCCGTGCAATCGGGCCCCGAGGCCTGATCAGACCGGTCCCGCCACCACCGACACCGTCTTCGGCAGCGAGACGCCCGAGCCGTCGCGGCGCGGGTCCATCTCCGGCAGGTCGGCCGGTGTGCCGTTCTTCTGCGCGGCCTGGGCAGGAGCGGGGCCGGCCCAGGCCAGGCTGAGGCAGTCCTCGCCCTTCAGGAAGCGCTGGCAGCGCACACCGCCCGTGGCGCGGCCCTTGCGGGGGTACTGGTCGAAGGGCGTCAGCTTTGCGGTCGTCTGGACCGAGTCGTCGAGCGTGCCGCGCGAGCCGGCCACCGTGAAGACCACCGCGTCCGCAGCCGGGTCGACGGCGGTGAAGGAGATCACCTTGGCCCCTTCGATGAGCTTGATGCCCGCCACGCCGCCCGCGGGCCTGCCCTGCGGGCGGACCTGGGAGGCCTGGTAGCGCAGCAGTTGGGCGTCATCGGTGATGAAGACGAGGTCCTCCTCGCCCGTGCGCAGCTCGGCCGCGCCGACGATCCGGTCGCCCTCCTTGAGCGTGATGACCTCCAACTCCTCCTTGTTGGACGGGTAGTCGGGCACCACACGCTTGACCACACCCTGCTGTGTGCCGAGCGCCAGACCCGGCGAGGACTCGTCGAGCGTGGTCAGGCAGACGACGTCCTCGTCGGCCTCCAGGGTGAGGAACTCCGAAATCGGCGCTCCTCCGGCCAGGTTGGGCGCCGCGGTCGTCTCGGGCAGCTGCGGCAGGTCGATCACGTTCATCCGCAGCAGGCGTCCGGCCGAGGTGACCGCGCCGACCTCGCCCAGGGCCGTCGCCGGGACGGCCGAGACGATCAGATCGTGCTTGGCGCGCTTGCCGTCACTCTCCCCGAAGGGGTCACCGTTCGCCGTACGGGCGAGAAGTCCCGTCGACGACAGCAGTACCCGGCACGGATCGTCGGCCACCTGCAGAGGTACGGCCGTGGCGGTGGCTCCCGAGGACTCGAGCAGCACCGTACGTCGCGGGGTGCCGAACTTCTTGGCCACCGCGGCCAGTTCGCCCGACACCAGCTTGCGCAGCTCGGCGTCCGACTCCAGGATGCGGGTCAGCTCCTCGATCTCCAGGTTGAGCCGGTCGCGCTCCGACTCCAGCTCGATGCGGTCGAACCGGGTGAGCCGGCGCAGCGGGGTGTCCAGGATGTACTGCGTCTGGACGTCGCTCAGCGAGAAGTGCTCGATCAGGCGCTCCTTGGCCTGTGCGGAGTTGTCGCTGGAGCGGATGAGGCGGATGACCTCGTCGATGTCCAGGAGGGCGACCAGCAGACCCTCGACCAGATGCAGCCGGTCCCGCTTCTTGCCGCGGCGGAACTCCGACCTCCGCCGCACCACCTCGAAGCGATGGTCGAGGTAGACCTCCAGGAGCTCCTTGAGGCCCAGCGTGAGGGGCTGGCCGTCCACCAGCGCGACGTTGTTGATGCCGAAGGACTCCTCCATGGGCGTCAGCTTGTAGAGCTGCTCCAGGACGGCCTCCGGCACGAAGCCGTTCTTGATCTCGATGACCAGGCGCAGGCCGTGCGAGCGGTCGGTGAGGTCCTTGACGTCGGCGATGCCCTGCAGCTTCTTGGCGCCGACCAGGTCCTTGATCTTGGCGATCACCTTCTCCGGGCCCACGGTGAAGGGCAGCTCCGTGACGACGAGGCCCTTCCTGCGCGCCGTCACGTGCTCCACGGAGACCGTCGCGCGGATCTTGAAGCTGCCGCGGCCCGATTCGTATGCGTCCCTGATCCCGGAGAGGCCGACGATCCGCCCGCCCGTGGGCAGGTCGGGCCCCGGGATGTGCTTCATGAGGGTCTCGAGATCGGCGCCGGGGTGCCGGATCAGATGCCGGGCGGCGGCGATCACCTCGCCGAGGTTGTGCGGCGGCATGTTCGTGGCCATACCGACCGCGATGCCCGAGGCGCCGTTCACCAGCAGGTTCGGATACGCGGCCGGGAGGACGCCCGGCTCCTGCTCCTGGCCGTCGTAGTTCGGTGAGAAGTCGACCGTGTTCTCGTCGATCGACTCCGTCATCAGGGAGGTCGCGTCGGCCATCCGGCACTCGGTGTACCGCATGGCGGCCGGCGGGTCGTCGTTGCCCAGCGAGCCGAAGTTGCCGTGGCCGTCCACCAGGGGCAGGCGCATCGAGAAGGGCTGGGCCAGGCGCACCAAGGCGTCGTAGATCGATGCGTCGCCGTGGGGGTGCAACTTACCCATGACTTCGCCGACGACGCGGGCGCACTTCACATAGCCGCGGTCGGGGCGCAGCCCCATCTCGTTCATCTGGTAGACGATGCGGCGGTGTACGGGCTTGAGGCCGTCGCGGGCGTCCGGCAGGGCCCTGGAGTAGATCACCGAGTACGCGTACTCGAGGAAGGAGCCCTGCATCTCGTCGACGACGTCGATGTCGAGGATGCGCTCCTCGAAGTCGTCTGGCGGCGGGGTCTTCGTGCTGCGGCGGGCCATCGCTGCTGCGACTCCTTCACAGTGTCTGCCGGGGCATGAACGGGATCTGACGAGCTCCATTGTGGACCGCCCCACTGACAACCCGGACCACGCCCCATGCACAGAGGTCCGGGAGGACACGCGCCCGCTCGCTCTCGGCGTAGCCGTTCCGGGAACTTCGCCAGCTGTCAGCGCGCTTGCATACAGTGGCATGACTAGCAGGAATTCAGCAGTTTTCCGCGATCGAAGGGACGTACATGCCCATGGGTCACACGGCCACCGTCGAGGCCGGCTCCGGCGGGCTGACAGCGACCGAGCACCGCCTGGCCAACGGCCTGCGCGTGGTGCTCTCCGAAGATCATCTGACCCCGGTCGCGGCGGTGTGCCTCTGGTACGACGTCGGCTCGCGCCACGAGGTCAAGGGCCTGACCGGACTTGCTCACCTCTTCGAGCACCTGATGTTCCAGGGCTCGGCCCAGGTGAAGGGCAACGGCCACTTCGAGCTCGTGCAGGGCGCGGGCGGTTCGCTCAACGGCACCACCAGTTTCGAGCGCACCAACTATTTCGAGACCATGCCCACGCACCAGCTGGAGCTCGCCCTCTGGCTGGAGGCCGACCGCATGGGCTCGCTGCTCACCGCGCTCGACGACGAGTCGATGGAGAACCAGCGCGACGTCGTCAAGAACGAGCGCCGCCAGCGCTACGACAACGTCCCCTATGGCACCGCTTTCGAGAAGCTGACCGCCCTCGCGTACCCGGAGGGCCACCCGTATCACCACACCCCCATCGGGTCGATGGCCGACCTGGACGCGGCCACCCTGGAGGACGCCCGCGCGTTCTTCCGCACCTACTACGCGCCCAACAACGCCGTTCTGTCGATCGTCGGCGACATCGACCCGGAGGCGACGCTCGCCTGGGTCGAGAAGTACTTCGGCTCCATCCCGGGGCACGACGGCAAGCCCGCCCCGCGTGACGGCTCCCTGCCGGACATCATCGGCGAGCAGCTGCGCGAGGTCGTCGAGGAGGAGGTCCCGGCTCGCGCGCTGATGGCCGCCTACCGGCTCCCGGAGGACGGCACGCGCGCGTGCGACGCGGCCGACCTCGCCCTGACCGTCCTCGGCGGCGGCGAGTCGTCCCGCCTCTACAACCGGCTCGTACGCCGCGACCGTACGGCTGTGGCGGCCGGTTTCGGTCTGCTGCGCCTGGCCGGAGCGCCCTCCCTGGGCTGGCTCGACGTGAAGACCTCCGGTGACGTGGAGGTCCCCGTCATCGAGGCGGCCGTCGACGAGGAGCTCGCCCGGTTCGCCGAGGAGGGTCCCACGGCCGAGGAAATGGAGCGCGCCCAGGCCCAGTTGGAGCGCGAGTGGCTGGACCGGCTCGGTACGGTCGCAGGCCGCGCCGATGAACTCTGCCGGTACGCCGTGCTGTTCGGCGACCCGCAGCTCGCCCTGACCGCCGTACAGCGCGTGCTCGACGTCACGGCCGAGGAGGTCCAGGAGGCCGCCAAGGCCCGACTGCGCCCCGACAACCGCGCGGTGCTCGTGTACGAGCCGATCGCCACCGACGAGGAGACCGCCACCGACGAGGAGAGCGCCCAGTGACCGAGGCCACCGTGACCATCGACTTCCATCCCCAGCCCCAGGCCGGCGAGGCCAAGCCCTGGGCCTTCCCGGCGCCCGAGCGCGGTGCGCTCGACAACGGCCTGACGGTGCTGCGCTGCCACCGCCCCGGCCAGCAGGTCGTCGCCGTGGAAATCCTCCTGAACGCACCGCTGGAGGCCGAGCCGCAGGGCCTGGACGGTGTCGCCACGATCATGGCGCGTGCGTTCTCCGAAGGCACCGACAAGCACTCAGCCGAGGAGTTCGCCGCCGAACTGGAGCGCTGCGGCGCCACGTTGGACTCGCACGCCGACCACCCGGGCGTACGGCTGAGCCTCGAGGTCCCGGTATCGCGGCTCCCGAAGGCGCTCGGTCTGCTCGCCGACGCCCTCAGGGCGCCCGCTTTCGAGGACAGCGAGGTCGAACGGCTCGTCCGCAACCGGCTCGACGAGATCCCGCACGAGACCGCCAACCCGGCCCGCCGCGCCGCCAAGGAGCTCTCCAAGCAGCTCTTCCCGGCGACCTCGCGCATGTCGCGCCCGCGCCAGGGCACCGAGGAGACGGTCGCGGCCATCGACTCGGCGGCGGTACGCGCCTTCTACGAGAAGCATGTACGCCCCGCCACGGCCACCGCGGTCGTCGTGGGCGACCTCACCGGTGTCGACCTCGACGGACTGCTCGGTGACACGCTCGGCGCCTGGACCGGCTCGCCGGCCGAAGCGCGTCCCGTGCCTCCGGTGACCGCCGACGACACCGGCCGCGTGGTCATCGTCGACCGCCCAGGAGCCGTGCAGACGCAGCTGCTCATCGGCCGCGTCGGCGCCGACCGGCACGACCGTGTGTGGCCCGCCCAGGTGCTCGGCACGTACTGCCTCGGCGGCACCCTCACCTCGCGTCTCGACCGCGTCCTGCGCGAGGAAAAGGGCTACACCTACGGTGTGCGGGCGTTCGGCCAGGTGCTGCGCTCCGCCCCGGACGGTACGGGCGTCGCGATGCTCGCCATCAGCGGCTCGGTGGACACCCCGAACACCGGCCCGGCGCTGGACGACCTCTGGAAGGTGCTGCGTACGCTCGCGGCCGAGGGTCTGACGGACGCCGAGCGCGATATCGCCGTACAGAACCTGGTGGGTGTGGCGCCGCTCAAGTACGAGACCGCGGCCGCCGTCGCCGGCACGCTCGCCGACCAGGTCGAGCAGCACCTGCCGGACGACTTCCAGGCGACCCTGTACCGCCAACTCGCCGCGACGGGCACCGTGGAGGCCACCGCGGCCGCCGTGAGCGCCTTCCCGGTGGACCGTCTGGTGACCGTCCTCGTCGGGGACGCCGCCCAGATCGAGGAGCCCGTCAAGGCCCTCGGAATCGGTGAAGTGAGCGTGGTCCCGGCCGAGTAGAGCCGCCGCACATCCCAGGGACCCTGGAGGCTGATGAGCCTCCAGGGTCCCTCTTTGTCCAAATTGATTGGATTGGTTGCGAGTTGGTATGGAGGTTGTGTGTCTGGCCTGTGGCGTGCGCTACAAAAGCCGTCATCCGTTTGTTATTTGAGAGATGACCCGCTTAGCGTCAGTCCGGCTGTCCGTCAGGCACTGCGCCGCACCCGCGGCACCGGACAGTCATCGCCGAGTCCCCGTACGGCGCGAGCCAGGGGAGCCGGGGACCCATCGCAGTCCCTGGGGTGAATCGGGCGCCCTCCAGGAGGGGGCCCGTAGGAGACCTTCCTGCTCCGAACCCGTCAGCTAACCCGGTAGGCGAGAAGGAAGGAAAGGACAAGCCACTTCATGGCGTTCACCCGCGCCACCGGGAAGCACCGTCGCCCGAGCCGTACGAAGCGCACGTCCTCGAGGACCGTTGGCGTAGCGACACTCGCCACCACCGGTGTCATCGGCACTCTGGCCGCCCCGGCGTTCGCCGGCCCGTCCACTGCCAAGCAGACAGGGCTGACCCAGGCCGTCACCATGGGCGACTCGGTCGCCGACCAGATCGACGCCCAGGCCCACGCCCAACGGCAGGCCGCCGAGGAGGCCGCCGCCCGTCAGGCAGCGGAAGAGGCCGCCAAGAAGCGGGCCGCCGAGCAGAAGGCCCGCGCCGAGGCGAAGGCCAAGGCGGAGCGTGCGGCCGAGGAGCGCGCCGCCCGTGAGGCCGAGCGCAAGCGCCTGCTCAACTCCTTCGTCTCGCCGATCAGCGACTCGTACGTCTCGACCGGCTACAAGGCCGGCGGCTCCGTCTGGTCGTCGGGCAGCCACACCGGCGTCGACTTCCACGCCGCCAGCGGCACGACCGTCCGCTCCGTGGGCGCCGGCACCGTCGTCGAGGCCGGCTTCGAGGGCTCGTACGGCAACCAGGTCGTCATCAAGATGAACGACGGGACGTACACGCAGTACGCCCACATGTCGTCCCTCTCCGTCTCCGTCGGCCAGAGCGTCACCCCGGGCCAGCAGATAGGCCTCTCCGGGGCGACCGGCAACGTCACCGGAGCGCACCTGCACTTCGAGGCGCGTACGTCCCAGGAGTACGGCTCGGACATGGACCCCGTCGCCTACCTCCGCTCGCACGGCGTGAACCTCTGACGACTCACCGCACCCTTCCCGAGGGCCCCGGCTCGCCGAGCCGGGGCTTTCGTGCGTCTTGACCGGACGTCTGCCTGTTCTGCGCGACTATGTGTCCAAAAAAACGCCATGGATTCCGGCCCGCCATCGGAATTTCCCGCACTCTGCAATAGAGTCACCGAACGAGCGTCAATCGACCGCGTTTCGCGGGGATTAAGGCGGAGGTCCGGTCATGCGTATTCCCGCGCACTCGGTATGCACGGCGATCCGTGACGACATCGTGGCGGGTGTCTACGAACGCGGCAGCCGGCTCACCGAGGAACTCCTCGCGCGTCGCTACGGCGTCTCGCGGGTCCCCGTGCGGGAGGCGCTGCGCACGCTGGAGGCAGAGGGCTTCGTCGTCACCCGCAGGCATGCGGGCGCGTGCGTCGCGGAACCCACCGAGCAGGAGGCCGCGGACCTGCTGGAGATGCGCATGCTCCTGGAGCCGCTGGGCGCCGCGCGCGCCGCACAGCGGCGTACGGAGGCGCACCTCAAGGTGCTGCGAGGCCTCGTCAGGCTGGGCCAGGAGCGGGCCAGGAAGGGCCAGGGCGAGGATCTGCGCTCGCTGGGCGGCTGGTTCCACGAGACGCTCGCACAGGCCTCCGGCAGCCCCGCGCTGACCTCGATGCTCACCCAGCTGCGGCACAAGATCGCCTGGATGTACGCGGTCGAGGCGCCGGCCCATCCCGCCGAGTCCTGGTCGGAGCACGGCGGCATCGTGGACGCCGTCGCGCGCGGCGACAGCGAGCGGGCCCGGGCGATCACGGCCTTGCACACCGAGCGGGCGACGGCCGCGCACCGGCTGCGCTTTCCCGGGCACGGTGATCGCGTGGAGCGTGTGAGGACTTCGCAACACCCCGTAAACACGGCGAGCCTGCGGCATTAACAGTGGCGCCGTATACAAAGGGGGAGTAATTCGCGGGGGATTATTTCTGCTGCCCGCAACCTGGAATTGCAAAGGGCCCGCCCGGTATTTCGGGCGAGCCCTTTTGGTGCGCGTGCGGGACGGCGTCTTTTGAACGCGACCCTTGAGTCACACAGTTTCGGGCAGCTCTTCGAGCCCTTCCGAAACCAGCTTGGCCAAGCGGTCGAGCGCGGCGTCCGCGCCCTCGGCGTCGGAGGCCAGGACGATCTCCTCGCCGCCCTTGGCGCCCAGGCCGAGCACCGCGAGCATGGACGCGGCGTTGACGGGGTTGCCGTCCGCCTTGGAGATCGTCACAGGGACGCCGGCGGCCGTGGCCGCGCGGACGAAGATGGAGGCGGGGCGGGCGTGGAGGCCCTCGGCCCAGCCGACGTTGACGCGGCGCTCAGCCATGTGATGCTGCCCTTCAGGTGTGCTCAGGTGTGCTCAGGTTGTCTAGACCACTATTCCATACGTGAAGCGCCCCCCGGCGGGCGCCGGCCCGGCAGAGGCCACGAGCCCATGCGGGGGCCCGAGTCGGGCCCCGGACTGCCTCGCGCCATTGTCGGACACGAGCCGTACTCTGGGGCCCATGCAGACCTCGTCGGATCGGCACGAGTATCCCGCCCACTGGGAGGCCGACGTCGTGCTGCGCGACGGCGGCACCGCGCGCATCCGGCCGATCACGGCCGACGACGCCGACCGCCTGGTCAGCTTCTACGAGCAGGTGTCCGACGAGTCGAAGTACTACCGCTTCTTCGCGCCGTACCCGCGCCTGTCCGCCAAGGATGTCCACCGCTTCACGCACCACGACTTTGTGGACCGGGTGGGACTCGCGGCCACGGTCGGCGGCGAGTTCATCGCCACCGTACGCTACGACCGCATCGACGCCGAGGGGCTGCCCGCCTCGTCTCCCGCCGACGAGGCCGAGGTCGCCTTCCTCGTGCAGGACGCCCACCAGGGCCGCGGTGTGGCCTCAGCGCTGCTGGAGCACATCGCCGCGGTGGCCAGGGAGCGCGGCATCCGCCGGTTCGCCGCCGAGGTGCTGCCCGCCAACAGCAAGATGATCAAGGTGTTCACGGACGCCGGCTACCAGCAGCAGCGCAGCTTCGAAGACGGCGTCGTACGCCTGGAGTTCGACCTGGAACCCACCGACCGCTCACGCGCGGTGCAGTGGGCCCGGGAGCAGCGGGCCGAGGCGCGGTCCGTGGCGCGGCTCCTCGCGCCCGGTTCGGTCGCCGTCATCGGGGCGGGCCGCGCGCCCGGGGGAGTGGGGCGCAGCGTCCTGGACAACCTCCGCGACGCCGGGTTCGGCGGACGGCTGTACGCGGTGAACAGGGCCCTCCAGGAGAAGGAACTCGGCGGGGTCACGGCGTACCGCTCGATCCGCGACATCCCCGACCCCGTCGATCTCGCCGTGGTCGCCGTCCCGGCCGAGCACGTCCCTCAGACCGTCGCCGACTGCGGTGAACACGGCGTGCAGGGGCTCGTCGTACTCACCGCGGGGTACGCCGAGAGCGGCCCCGAAGGACGGGAGCGCCAGCGTGAACTCGTGCGCCACGCGCGCGCGTACGGCATGCGCATCATCGGACCCAACGCCTTCGGGGTCATCAACACCGCACCGGATGTACGGCTCAACGCCTCGCTCGCGCCCAAGATGCCGCGGGCCGGACGCATCGGTCTGTTCGCGCAGTCCGGTGCCATCGGGATCGCGCTGCTGTCCCGGCTGCAGCGGCGCGGCGGCGGCGTCACAGGCGTGACCGGGGTGTCGACGTTCATCTCGTCGGGCAACCGCGCGGACGTGTCCGGCAACGACGTACTGCAGTACTGGTACGACGACCCCGACACCGATGTCGCGCTGATGTACCTCGAATCCATCGGCAACCCAAGGAAGTTCACGCGCCTCGCGCGCCGGACCGCCGCGGCCAAGCCGCTCGTAGTGGTGCAGGGGGCACGGCACAGCGGGTCCGCGCCTCCCGGCCATGCCGTACGAGCCACACGGCTGCCGCACGCGACCGTGTCCGAGCTGCTGCGGCAGGCCGGGGTGATCAGGGTGGACACGATCACCGAGCTCGTCGACGCCGGGCTGCTGCTGGCCCGCCAGCCGCTCCCCGCCGGACCGCGTGTGGCGATCCTCGGGAACTCCGAGTCGCTGGGGCTGCTCACGTACGACGCCTGTCTTGCCGAAGGGCTTCAGCCGTTGCCGCCGATGGACCTGACCACGGCGGCATCGGCGGAGGACTTCCATGCGGCGCTCGCGCACGCACTGGCCGATGACGCCTGTGACGCCGTCGTGGTCACCGCCATACCGGCGGTCGGTGAGACCTCGCCTTCCGACGCCGCCCTCGCCGAGGCGCTCCGCTCGGCCGCCGCGGCGTCCCCGGCGAAGCCGGTCCTCGTGGTCCACGTGGAACTCGGCGGGCTCGCCGAAGCCCTCTCCGCCGCCACCAGCACCGCGCCCCACGCCGTCGAACCTCAGGTGCCGCCGCCCGCCGAACGCCCGGCGGCGCGGACCCCCGCGGACGATTCCACTCTCATCCCCGCTTACCCCGCGGCTGAACGCGCCGTCCGCGCCCTCGCCGAGGCCGTCAGATACGGGCACTGGCGCCGGGACGCCGCAGAGCCCGGCCGGGTGCCCGAGTTCGAGGACATCGACGAGAAGGGGGCCGCCGAGCAGATCGACGCGCTGCTGGCCGAGGGCGACCCGGCCGGGCTCACGCTCGGCCCCGAGGACACCTGTGCGCTGCTCGGCCGGTACGGCATCGACGTACGCCGTGCTCTGCCCGCGCCGACGCCCGACGAGGCCGTGGCGGCGGCCGAGCGCTCCGGTTATCCCGTGGCGCTGAAGGCCACCGCCGCGCACCTGCGGCACCGGGCCGACCTGGGTGGCGTACGACTGGATCTGGCGGACGAGGAGCAACTGCGGCGGGCGTACACGGAATTGACCGAGCTCTTCGGGACGCCCGCCGAACTGCGCCCGGTGGTGCAGAGCATGGCGCCCCGCGGCGTCGACACCGTCGTCCGCGCGGTGATCGACCCGGCGGCGGGGCCGGTGCTCTCGTTCAGCCTCGCCGGAGCCGCCTCGGAGCTGCTCGGAGACACCGCGCACCGGCTGATTCCGGTCACCGACCGCGAGGCGGCCTCGCTGGTCCGGTCGATCCGGACGGCGCCGCTCCTCTTCGGCTGGCGGGGTTCGGCGCCAGCGGACACGGCGGCACTGGAGGAACTGTTGTTGCGCCTGTCGCGCCTTGTGGACGACCACCCGGAGGTCGTCTCCGTCACCCTGGAACCCGTGGTCGTCGCCCCGCGCGGGCTGACCGCGCTCGGTGCCTCCGTGCGGCTCGCGCCCCCGCCCGCCCGCGGCGACCTCGGTCCGCGCACGCTTCCTGTGTACTGAGCGGTGCCTCGCAGTCAGTGCGCCCCCGTAGGATGGGCGCCATGGCCAAGACCAGTACATCGACCCAGGGGCTGCGAGCGGCGATCGAGCGCAGCGGCTACTACCCGGCCCTCGTGGCCGAGGCGGTGGAAGCCGCTGTCGGCGGCGAGGCCATCCGGTCGTTTCTGGTCCACCAGGAGACGACGTTCGACGCCAACGAGGTGCGTCGGCATGTGACGGTGCTCGTCCTCACCGACAACCGCTTCATCGTGAGCCACACCGACGAGCAGGCCGCGGACAGCACGTCCCCGACGCCGTACGCGACGACGTCCACCGAGTCCGTGAAGCTTGGCCGGATCTCGTCGGTCGTCCTCAGCCGGGTCGTTGCCAACCCGGAGAAGTACGTGCCCGGGACACTGCCCCGCGAGGTCGTCCTCACCATCGGCTGGGGCGCGGTCTCCCGCCTCGACCTGGAGCCGGCAGCCTGCGGCGACCCCAACTGCGAAGCGGACCACGGCTATACGGGCAGCTCGACGGCCGACGACCTCAGCCTGCGCGTCAGCGAGGCCGGGGACGGACCGGACGCCGTGCGTCAGACGCTCGCCTTCGCCCAGTCGCTCTCCGAGGCGACCGCGGACGTCACTCCGTAATGGCGCAGCCGCTCTGGGATCACCCGGAACCCCTGACCATCGAGTCCGCACCCGTGCCCGAGTACGGCTCCGGTTCGCTCGCCGATCTGCTGCCCACGCTCGCCGCGGGCATGGGCGTACCGAATCTGGCCGCCACGCTCACGGATCTGACCCCGGCCGACCGGAACTGCGTCTTTCTGATCGACGGCCTCGGCTGGGAGCAGCTGAGGGCGCATCCCGAAGAGGCCCCGTTCATGAGCTCCCTCCTGGGCAGCTCCCGCGGTGGCACCGGCCGTCCGATCACCGCCGCCTACCCCGCGACCACCGCGACCTCGCTCGCCACGGTCGGTACGGGGCTGGCGCCGGGCGTCCACGGCCTGCCCGGCTACACGGTGCGCAATCCGGACACCGGCGAGCTGATGAACCAGCTCCGCTGGAATCCCTGGACACCGCCGAACGTCTGGCAGCCGTACCCCACGGTCTTCGAGCTGGCCGACCGGGCAGGCGTACACGCCGCGCAGGTCTCCTCGCCGACCTTCGAGAACACGCCCCTGACGAGGGTCGCGCTGAGCGGCGGAACGTTTCACGGGCGCCTGTCCGGCGAGGAGCGCATGGACTTCGCCGCCGAGCAACTGGCTGCCGGGGACCGCTCGTTGGTCTACACGTACTACGCCGAGGTGGACGGCAAGGGCCACCGCTTCGGCGTCGACTCGGACCCCTGGCGCGGACAACTCATGTACGTGGACCGCCTGGTCCAGCGACTGGCCGAGCAACTGCCGCCGCGCACGGCCCTGTACATCACCGCCGACCACGGCATGATCGACATCCCCTTCGGCGAGCCGCACCGCATCGACTTCGACGAGGACTGGGAGCTACGTGCCGGAGTCGCCCTGCTCGGCGGCGAGGGCCGCGCCCGGCATGTTTACGCCGTCCCGGGCGCCGAGTCGGACGTACTGACCTGCTGGCGCGAGGTGCTCGGCGAGCAGTTCTGGGTGGCGTCCCGGGACGAGGCGATCGCCGCGGGCTGGTTCGGGCAGCCCGACCGGATCGAGGAGCGGGTGTACGCCCGCATCGGCGACGTGGTCGCGGCGGCCCGCGACGACGTCCTGCTCATCGCCTCGCAGCGGGAGCCCAAGGAGTCGTCGATGCTCGGCAACCACGGTTCGCTGACCCCCGCCGAGCAGCTGGTCCCGCTGCTCGAAGTACGCTCCTGATCGTCGGCCGCCTCGCCACTGAACCGCCCCCGCTGAAAGGTGCTCAACTCGCCATGCCCGAGCTGGTGTTCTTCTCCGGGACGATGGACTGCGGGAAGTCGACTTTGGCGCTTCAGATTGGGCACAACCGTTCGGCCAGAGGGCTCCAGGGTGTGATCTTCACGCGGGACGATCGCGCCGGCGAGGGGAAGTTGTCGTCGCGTTTGGGCTTGGTCACGGACGCGGTTGAGGCGGCTCCGGGCATGGACCTGTACGGGTACCTGGTGGAGCAGATGTCGCACGGTGCCAAGGTTGACTACGTGATCGTGGACGAGGCGCAGTTCCTCGCGCCGGAGCAGATCGACCAGTTGGCCCGGATCGTGGACGATCTCGTCCTGGACGTCTTCGCGTTCGGCATCACCACGGATTTCCGCACCAAGCTCTTCCCTGGCTCGCAGCGTTTGATCGAACTCGCAGACCGCGTGGAGACGTTGCAGGTCGAGGCGATGTGCTGGTGCGGCGCACGAGCCACCCACAACGCGCGGACGCTGGCTGGGGAGATGGTGGTCGAGGGCGAGCAGGTGGTGGTGGGGGATGTGGTCGGCTCGGCGGCGGAGGTGGGGTATGAGGTGCTGTGCCGGCGTCATCACCGCAGGCGGATGACGAGCGCGGCTGCCCGTGCGGGGGCGTTGTCGCCGGATGTGTTGCCGGTCAGCTCCGGCTGATTTCCTGTCGGGGGACGTCAGTGGACACGTGAACCGGTAAACCGTCAGCACTCGGTCGCAGGCTCGAGGCCATGGCAGGAACCAGAGTCGGGCATCGCTCACTCGGAGGCCGGGGGTGGCTCTTCGGTGGGCAGAAGGAAGTCGGGGGACGCGTGCCGCCGATGGCCGCGCAAATCGCGTTGGCCCACGCCGGAGGGGGCCCCGACGTGACGCTGCGCTTCTCGATGTCGGGTCTCACGGTGCGGCGCCGGGACCACTGGACCGAGATCACGGTCGGCACGTACTGAGACCACTTGGGAAAGCCGTCCCCGCGCAACTCGGGCAGCGGCGCTCAGCGCCGGAGCGCTGCCAGGACGCCGCTGTGTCCGTACTGCCACACCGGGCCCGCCGCGGCGAAGCCCGCCTTGTGGAGCAGCTCGATGTGGCGGTCGGCGGAGAGTCCGTTGTCCGCGCCTCCGGTCGGCATGCGCGCTTGTCTTTCGGCCATCAACTGTGCCAGTTCCGGGGCTTGTTCGGCCTCTCGCCACCAAGACGCCCAGTCGGGGCGGCCCGGCACACCGCGCCGCTCGGCCGCACGCCGGCCCACCTCTCCGGTGAGTGCGGACAGGGCGGCGTTTTCGGGCAGGAAGTGGTCCGCATTGACGAGTACGCCGCCGGGGCGCAGCAGGTGGTGCAACTGTCCGTAGACCTCCAGGAGGCTCTTCTCCGGGAGGTAGTGCAGCGCGGTGCTGGACACCACGGCGTCCAGGGGGCGGCTCAGCTCCAGCGCCTCGATCCAGCCGTCAGTCCCGATCACCGTCTCGACCAGTCGGATGGTGCTGCCATAGGAGGCACGGCCGAGGGCGAGCAGCAGCGGATCGGCATCCACCCCGACGACCTCCCAGTGCGGGTGCGTGACGGCGAGCCGTGCGGCCAGGCTGCCCGGGCCGCAGCCTAGATCGGCGACAAGGGGGTATGCCGCGCCCTGGGTGGCATGGGCCACTACGTCGGCGATCACTGTGAAGCGTTCCTCGCGCCCGATGGCGTAGTGCTCCTGCTGGGCGTCCCAGCTGTGGATCCATCGGTCGGCTGTTTCCGTGCTCATCTTCACCATCGTGGGCGTCTGCTCCTTGCCGGTCGGTGGGAGTCGCGCAGGCCCAGGCCCGGGCACAGGTGCTCGACGTGGTGCACGGTCTGGTCAGGGGGTTGGGCGACGTGGACGTCGTACAGGCTGTAGACGGTGCGGCGGCCGCCGCGGCGCCCGGTGACCAGACCGAGCATGCGCAGCGCCCGCAGTTGGTGGGAGACCCCGGACTGCTCCATGCCGACGGTGGCGGCCAGTTCTCCGACCGGGTACGGGGAGGGCCGCAGGGTGGTGAGGGTCAGCAGGCGGGAGGGCGGGGTCAGCGCCTGCGGGGTGGCGGCGATGGAGGAGGCGGTGGCGTCATCGAGGCGGGCGCCCGCGAGAACCGTGTGGCCGCCCGCCAAGTCAGCGTCGGGCTTCGAGACCTGCTGATCGACGGCGGGTTGCCCGACCGTTCACTCCGGATCACCCCCCTGCAAGCCGGGCCGTCAGGTAACGAAGAGCGTAAGCGTAAATGAAAACGATGTCCATCTAGCTTGGTGTCATTGAGCTCAGTGGTGACTGTTGCCGATCTCATCGGTCTGATCTGGGCGTAGTTCAGACGCCCGGCCTGGCGGGCACGGAACCTGAAGGCGTCCATGTGCTGGGGCAGCTGCCCGAACTCGATCCCGGCTGGCGACTGATGGCTGATGGTCCGCCTCGGGTTCGGGAGAGCGCCCGTCGCACCCGATGTCACGTCAGGAGCCGGTTAGGAACAGGGCGGCGAGGCCGAAATCCCCGGGGCCCCGTCACCGGTTTCGTGCGAAGATCTCCAGGCTCTCTCGGGCACCACCCTGCCGCTGTACCGATTCCTCGGAGAACCCATGCGCCGCGCCCATCTCGTCTCCGCCGCTGTGCTCCTGTTATGCACCGCTTGTTCCAGCGCTGCGGACCGTGACTCGGGGGAGGGGGCGAAGAAGGCCGTGGATCACGGGGTGGCCGTGCGCGCTGCGATCGAGAGGACGAGCGCGGACAGCGCTCGCGTGGAGGAGAAGATCGAGCTGCGGTCCACCGACAGCTCCACGACGTACGTGCTCGCGATCGCCGGTGCCTTCGATCTGGCGGGTGACCGGGGCCGGCTCATGGTCGAGATCGAGGACAGCGGCATGGACCCCGTCGAGGAGGTCTTCGTCGGCGACACCGTCTATGTGCGGGGCTCGCAGGCGGTGGACGAGGACGAGTGGGCCTCGGCCGACCGGAGCGAGGCCCTGAGCCACTATTTCCTGCGGGCGCCGCTGAACGACCCCGAGCATCTGCTCCGCCAGATGAAGGTGATGCGGCAGGTGTCGAACGAGGGCGAGGAGCAGGTGAACGGCGCCCCTGCGGTGCACTACCGGGGCACGATCGACCACGCCACCGCGACGTACCGGATGACGACGCAGACGAAGAAGGGGATGGACAAACTGCGCGAGAAGCTGGGCGACGACATGCCCGTCTACGCGGACGTGTGGGTCGACGGGAAGGGGCGCGCCGTCCAGGTCCGGCTGTCCTTCTTCGGCGGTGTGAAGGCCATGACGACGATGACGCTGTCGGACTTCGGGACACCGGTGAAGGCCGAGGCGCCGCCGGCCAGGCTGGTCGTCCCCGTGACGGCGGGCGAGGACGTCCTGCTGGCCTGAGCGGGGCGAGCCCGGCGCGGGGGCCACCCTGGACGACAGTCAGGTTGAAGGGGGCGGCGACGGGGACGATACCGCCAGCCTGCGGCTGCGCGGACCGGCTTGCCGCGCGCCTGAGTTCTCCCAGCCGGGACCTGCGGTCGCCAAATTGGCCGTACGGGGACACTCACTGAAAGGGGAATGGGGAAACGGGCCCGCATGGCCACCGCCCTGACTACCGATGAAATCGTTGATCACCGCCGTCCGCGAGCATGACGAAGCTGCACACTTCCTCGCTTGGCCGGGCGATTTCGACCTGGACCGAGGCGACCATGTCGAGGATGTCCACCTCGCCTCGGGCGTCGCGCTGGAGGGGTTCGCCGGTGATGGCGCCGGGGGCACGTTCTTCTTCTGCGGTGAAGGCGGCGAGGAACGTCCTGTTTTGTATGCGGACTCCGAAGGAGGCGCGGCGCTGGTTGCGATCGGCCTGCCCGAACTTCTGCGGCTCCTGCTCGTCGCCCCATGGTGGCGCGACTGCCAAACGTTCACTGCGGAGGAACGCCATCGGCTCGCGGCCGAGTACCTGGAGGACATGCCAGACCTTGTGGCCCGACGCGACCGTGCCGCCGCGGCCCTTGGCCTTGCTCTGGCTACTGAAGGGGACGTCTTGGCCCGCTTGCGGGAGGTGGCGCTCGGCATCGGAAAGGACTTCGTCCTCATATTCACGCCGGAGGGCGAGCCCTACGATCCTCTCTTCACGGGCTGAGCCTGCAATTCCGGCGCCGTTGAACGCCACGTCAGCAGAATCAAAAACATCACCCGAAGATGCGCATCCCGCCGCTGGGACGCGGACGGTCAAACCGCGGTTGGTGGTCAGCAGCGCAGGCCAACGACGCCCCAGCCGCGGCGCTCTGCCTCCGTGACCACCTCTCCCCAGTCGGTGAGGAGGTCGGCAAACGACTCGAACGTCGTGATCCATCCGCCTGGCTCCGCAGCGTGCTGAGTGAACGGTTCACGCACGACTTCCAGTTGGGGTGCCGCCTGCCGCCACCATCCGGCGATCAGTGGCACGTGATCGGGCGGACACCACAGCAACAGGTCCGCGTCCCAGGTGCACGGCCGCTCCGGGAGCCCCGAACCGACCCCGGTGGTGTCCTCCAGACGGTGCCAGAACAGCGCGTCGTTGAACCGGTCCAGCGCCTCGCGCACTTTCGGCTCGACGAAGTCGCGTATGTGGTCCCAGCGGTGGCCGGCCCAGAAGTGCGGCTTGTACGAGCCGAACGTGTTCCGCAAGGCATACCTGCCATACCAGTCCTCACCCGGCTGTGCGGGCCACGACCAGCCATGCTCGAAGAGGTCGTCGCTGTACGCCTCTCCGAAGGCGGCATCGATCAGCAACTCTTCCCGGTCGCCGGGCGCGGCCGCCTCCACTCGCGACCAGTCCACGATCAGCACCTCTATCCCCACGCCCACCACGCCAGCGTAGGGCAGGGAAACGCACGTTGATCACCGCCGTGCTTGTCGCCGACCGCGACGCTCGGAGGGGCCAACTTCAACTCGGGCGCCCCGTCACAGCCGTTGACGCTTGCCCTGTCGCATTCGGTGTCCTATCTGCCGTCGCTTCCCTGTACGCGCTTGGATACGACACCCCTGCCCGACCCGTCAGTGCAGGTCAGGGGCCCTGTGAGCCACCGGCTGCGAGCGATCTCCTGCCTGATACCGGCACTGCCCCCGGCACGACAGCAGTCCTGCCCGTGAGTCTCCCAGCCATGGCTCATCTCCCCTTGGTCAGCGCTCGAACGGAACCGGAGTGGTGCGCGGCCGGTGCGGCGACCGGCGCCGGTAGGGCCGTCACTCATGGATGGTGCGCATCGAGGCCGCCGCTGACTGGTGGCTGTTCGTCTAATGAACATGCCCATTGAGCGTGACGGAGCTCACTCCCTAGCTTGTCGCTGCTCGGCAGGCCGGGGGTCACGAGGCCGAGCGTCCGGAATCGGGTCCTGAATCAGGTCCCGGAATCAGATGTGGTCGAAGAGCTACGCGGAGGCGCTCCGTGAGGGCTCCTGGGGCGGTTCGGCAGCGGTGTTGCCGGGGTGGCCGAGACAGAAGCATCCGTACCAAGGTCCGGCGGCGAACGCCGGTGCCACAGCTGCGCGCTGCGCGCAAGGAGTCACCCATGGTTCAGATCGATTCACCCAGTGCGACAAAGGGCGAGGGTGGAAGATACACCCTGAGCTCAGGCACGCTGGCCGCGGTGGTGCTCGCCGTGTGCCTCGCGCAGATGGCCCTTTCCGTCCCCGCGCTCATCAACGGGCTGATCCAGCAGGACCTCGCCCCGACCTCGGCCCAACTCACGTGGATCACCGACGCGTTCATGCTTCCCGTCGCCGCGCTGGGACTGGGCTTCGGCGTGTTCGGTGACCTGTTCGGCCGCAAGCGTCTGCTCGTCGGGGGCGCCGCGCTGATCGTCGTGGGCTCGGCTCTCGCGGTCCTGGTGCCGGGCGCGGGCACCTCGAGCGACACCCGGGTGACGTGGTTGATCCTCGCCCAACTCCTCAACGGCATAGGGGCCGCGGCCGTCTTCCCGACGAGCCTCGCCATGGTGGCGGCCGGCACGCACACCACGGCAACCCGCGCGCGTGGCGTGGCGGTCTGGGCCGCCGCACTCTCGGTCGGCGGCTTCCTCGGACCGCTGCTGGCAGGCGTCGCCGGAAAGATCGAACTCGGCTGGGCCGGGAACGCGAACTGGCGCTGGGCCTTCGTCGGTGTCCTCGTCATCGCCGCGCTGAGCGTGGTCCTGTCACTGGCCCTCGCCCAGAACTCCGCCTCGCCCCAGGGACGGTCCATCGACTGGCGGGGTCAAATCACCGCCGCACTCGGCCTGTTCGCGCTGCTGTACGCCGTGATCCAGGGCCCCGAGGATGGTTGGGGGAGCCCACAGATCGTCATCGCGTTCCTCGTCGCGGCCGTCCTTCTCGTGCTGTTCGTCCTCGCGGAGAGCCGCGTCGCCGCACCGCTCCTTCTCCTGAGCGCGTTCAGGAACCGGGCGTTCGCCCTGAACTCGGTGGTCACCCTGATCGGCATGTTCGCGTTCCTCATGATCATGTACGCCACCAGCATCCGCCTCACCATCATCCAGGGCTTCAGCCCGCTGCAGAGCTCCGTCGCCTACCTCTTTTTCGGAGGCATCGGCTTCGTGCTGCTGCCCCTCACCGCCAAGCTGCTCGAGCGCTACAACCCCCGGTGGGTTCTCTGCGGCAGTCTGATCCTCATCGGCGGCAGCGGGCTGTGGTTCGCCGGTGTTCCGACGAGCGAGCGGGCCCTCGCCGCCATCGTCGGGCCGCTGATCCTTGCCGGAGTCGGCTCGGGACTCGCCTTCGCCGCCATCAGTGCGGCCGCGGTCAACTCGTTGCCCAACCACCTTGCCGGTATGGCGAGCGGCGTCACGAGTACGTTCCGGGACCTGGGGTTCGCCCTCGGCCCCGCGATCGCCGGCGCTGTCGCGCTGAGCCGTGCCGCCGACGAGATCGCCGGCAAGCTGGCCGGTGATCCTGAACTGAGGAACGCCTACGAGGCGTTCCAGGCCTCCGCGGCTCAGGCTCCCGCGGAGCAAAGACCTCAGCTCGAGGCGGCAGTTCACGCCGTGGAATCGGGCCCGCTCGGCGCCAACTCGGTGCCGGCCACCATCACCACGCCGGACGGTCAGGTCGTGCCCTTCAACCCGCTCAAGGACGTCGCCTTCGACGCCCTCAGCAGCAGTTACTCCCTCGCATACGTGCTCGGTGGCGTGGCCGCCCTCGTAGCGGCGGCACTCACTCTCGCCGGCGGGCGCGGCCGTGTGGACGAGGCGCATCTCGACGACGACCCGCACACCCTCGTCAGCTGACCGCCTGGACGAAGGCGCCGGCGCGGCGACATGGGTGGCCGGTCGGCCCGTACAACCGGAACGCCCGCCGCGAGCCCCTCCCCGGGGAACAGAAGTTGCGGCGGGCCACGGCGTATCAGGCGCAAACGATCACGAGGCGCGAATGGGAATGCCCGGCCGCCAGCCGAGACTCCTCGACAACCCCAGTCCGCTCGCGACCAGCGAGGGAACGGCAGCCTGCAGCTTGATCGAGCCCGTGGCCACCACAACGGACAGCGCCGCGACGACCTTGCCGCGGCCGTCGACGATGCGCGTCGCCACCGACTCGGCCCCTTCGCTCAACTCCTCCTTGACGACGACCGTTCCGGTCGAGCGACAGGAGGCCAGTTCGCGACGGAGTGCGGCCGGGTCCACGATCGTCTTGGGAGTGAAGCGCTGCAGCCTTCCCGCCAGCACCTCGTCGATGAAGGCCGGACTGCTGTGGCTCAGCAGCACCTTGCCGACACCCGAGCAGTGCAAGGGCAGATGGCCGCCGACCTGCGACGTCAGACCGACGGCGTTGACCGCCGAGAGGCGCTCGATGATCACGGCCTGGTCGCCCTGGAGCACGGCCAGTTGCACATGCTGGCGAAGCGCCGTGTGCAGGTCCTCCACGAACGGCTGCGCGGCACTGCGGAGAGTCTCGGCGCGCGGTGCGAGGGTCCCGAGGCGCCAGAGCCGCAGGCCGATCGCGAACCTGTTGTCGCTGGTGCGCTCCAGCGCGCCGGCTTCCACGAGTTCGAGCGTGAGGCGTCTGGCGGTGGCGTGCGGCATGCCGGTACGTCGGACCAGGTCGGCGAGGCTCAGCTCGGTGTTGTTGGGGTCGAAGGCGAACAGCAGATCCCACAGCCGGGAGCTGACGGTGCGTCCTGGCTCGTTCGCGCGAGGCATGGGCCTCTCCTCCATCGTTCGTGGCCCCGTCACCGTACCTTCAATGTTCGTTGGATGGATGAAGGAGTTCTAACAACGCGCATCTTGCCGAACTCTTGATGGCAGCCAATGACCACCTCGCTCGAGGTCCACGGGAGAGAAACAGCATGAGTACTGAAGACGGCCCCAAGATCGCGATCCTCGGTGGCGGCATCGGGGGCCTCGCCGCCGCGGCCTTCCTCCGCGACAAGGGCTTCGACAGTGACGTCTACGAGCAGGCGGCCGCCCTGACGGAGGTGGGCGCCGGCCTGGTGATCGCACCCAACGCGGCCCGCCTGCTGCGACGTCTCGGCGTGCTGGACCGGTTCATCAAGCGCGCGGTCCAGATGGAGACCGGCTGGGAGTTCCGGCGCTGGGAGAACGGCGCCGTCCTCTCCGCGGAGAACCTCCAGGAGGAGTGCATGCGCCTGTACGGCGAGCACACCTACGCCGCCCACCGCGCCGACCTGCTGGACGCCTTGAGGTCGGCCGTCCCCGAGCAGTCGATCCACCTCGGCAAACGCTGCGTCGCGGTCGAGTTCGAAGGCGACCAGGCGGTTCTTCGGTTCGAGGACGGCGAGACGGTACGCCCGGACATCCTCATCGGCGCCGACGGCGTTCACTCACGGGTGCGCGGCGCCATCGTCGGGCCGACGCACGCCAGGGCGTCGGGCATCTGCGCCTTCCGCGCTCTCGTACCGGCGGAGAAGGCACCCGACTTCGCCAGGCGGCGCGCCCAGACCCTCTGGATCGGCCCCGACCACCACCTCGTGCACTACCCGGTCTCCGGCGAGGAGTACGTCAACCTCGTCGCCTTCGCACCCGCCGGGGCCGGCAGCGTCGAGTCATGGACGGCCACCGCGACGCTTCGGGAACTGCTCGACGAGTTCGCCGGCTGGGACCCGCGTCTCGTGGAGCTGATCAGAGCAGCCGATACGCCGGGCCGCTGGGCGTTGCTCGACCGCGAGCCCCTCGACCACTGGAACCGCGGAAACGCGACCTTGCTCGGTGACGCGGCCCACCCCATGTTCCCGTTCTTCGCCCAAGGCGCCGCCCAGGCGATCGAGGACGGCGCTGCCCTGGCCCTCTGCCTCGCAGCGAACCCGGCCGAACCGCTCGCGGCACTGAGGCGCTACGAAGAACTGCGCCGACGCCGCACGGCACGCCTGCAGGAGGTGTCGCACGGAAGGTCTCACGTCAACCACCTTCCGGACGGCCCCGAGCAGCAGGCACGCGACCTGGCGTACTCGCAGGCCGACCCGCTCAGGGAGAACGGCTGGATCTACTCGTACGACCCCGAGGCCGCTGTCTCCTGAAGATCACGGCCGCGGCGTGCCGGATCCCTGACATCGCCTCCGCTTTCCCGAAGATCCGGTCGGCGGGGTCTCGGACTCTCTCTGTCGAACAAGGCGTTGGCCGTCCAACGAACACGGCCATTGCCGTCCCCCAGACCCCACCCGAGACTGCGGTACGGGCGGCCCGAGACGCGGCCCTGTCCCCAACGACTCCTGTCGAAACCCTGAGTACGTCCAGAGAGGCGGACCATCGAATGGCAGCCGCAACCGGTAGTGGGCTCGTCGTGCGAACACTGCAGCGAGCCGGAGTCAACGTGGCCTTCGGTCTGCCCGGAGCGCATATCGACGGCATCCTCCAGGAGGCCCTGGATGCCAAGCTTCGGATCGTCGATGTGCGCCACGAGATGAACGCCGGCCACGCGGCCGAGGGCTATGCACGGGTCACCGGGGACCTGGGTGTCGCCGTCGTCACGGCGGGCGGCGGCTTCACCAACGTCCTGACCTCCGTCGCCAACGCCTATCTGGACTGGACCCCCGTCCTCTATATCGCGGGCTCCGGTCCTCTCGAGACGGACGAGGTCAACGACCAGCAGGCCGGGTTCGATCAGGTCGCCATGGCGGCCCCGGTGACCAAGTTCGCGCACCGTGTCACCCGTGCCGAGCTGATCCCCCGCCTGGTCGCCCAGGCGATACGCACCGCACAGTCGGAGCCCAAGGGCCCGGTGCTCCTCGACATCCCCTGGGACGTCCTGCGCCAGACGGTCGACGTGGACGAGGTCGAGGACTACCGCCTCGAGATCGACGGCACCGGCATCGCCCCCGCCGGTGCCGTCGACCGGATCATCGAGGCGCTCAGCACCGCCCGGCGGCCGATCGCGCTGGTGGGCAAGTCCTTCGTCACCGCCGAGGCACGGGCACAACTGCACGAGTTCGCCGCCCGTACGGGAGTGCCTCTCCTCTCGGACTGGGAGGGCCTGGGGGCGATCGTCGGCTCCGAGCAGCACGTCGGTCTTCTCCAGACCCTGGCCACCGTCCCTGAGGACGAGCGGCCGGACCTGGTCCTGCTGCTCGGACTGCGCTTCGGACTGGCCACCCAGTTCGGCACCGGGCGACTGATTCCGAAGAGCTCGCGGCTCTTCCAGATCGACCCCGACGGCCGTGAGCTCGGCCGTCTGCAGGATGTCGAACTCGGCATCCAGGCCGACCCGATCGGCACGATCGGCCTGCTGAACGAGCGCTTGGACGACAGCCCCGTACCCCCCGGCCGCAACGACTGGCTGGGAACCCTGCGGGACATCTCGGCCACCCGGCGCTCCGCACTCGCCGCCGAAACCGAGGAGCACGAGGACGACGCGATCCACCCGTACCTCGCGGTCCGTACGATCGCCGAGAGCGTCCCCGAGAACGCCACCGTGGTCGTCGACGGCGCTCTGACCGAGCTGTGGCTCACCGAGTCGATCGCGCTCGCGCCTCTCGCCCACTACCTCGGGCACGGCTACCTCAGCGCGATGGGCAGCAACTTCGGCGTGGCACTGGGAGCGCAGTACGCGGCCCCCGACAAGGCGACGATCCTCGTCACCGGCGACGGCGCGGTCGGCTACAGCCTCGCCGAGTTCGACTCCCTCGTCCGGGCGGGGCTCCCGGTGATCGTGATCGTCCTCAACAACCAGGCGTGGGGCGCCACTCTGCACACCCAGCAGTTCTTCTTCGGCCAGGACCGCGTCACCAACAACCGCCTGGAGAACGGCTCTTACAGCGGCGTGGCACGAGCGCTGGGAGCGGACGGCGTCGAGGTCCGCGAACTCGACCAGCTTCGCCCGGCGATCGAGGCCGCCCTCGCGGCCCGCCGGCCGACCTGCATCGACGTACGAGTGAGCCTCGGGCCCATTCCTCCGGAGGAGCGCGTCCTGAACGGCGGAGCTCCGTTCGGCGGCGTCGAGATCGACGCATGAGCCACTACGCCCGCCGACCAGGCCCCGCCCCCTGATCGCAGCGCTTCCTCAAGCCCTCAGGGGCGGTCCTGCAGGACCGCCCCTCCAACGCGTGGAGGCGCGTGGCAGTGGTTTCAGTTGACCGGTTCGCCGGCCCAGGCCGCCTTCAGCAGCGCGGTCAGGTTCTCGTCGGTGACGGGGGCCGGGTTGTTGGCCGGGATCGCCTTCATGATCGGCGCCAGTGCCTTCGCGATGCCGTCCTCGGGCATGCCGTAGTCGCGCAGCGCCCTCGGCGCGTCCAGTACCTGGCGCAGGGCGGCCAGGCCGGCGTTCGCCGTCCGGGTGCGGAAGACCGCGCCGAAGGCCTCGGCGATGCGCGCCTCCGCCTCGGGGGCGTGCGGGGCGTTGAAGGCCAGTACGTAGGGCAGGACGGCCGCGTGGGTCTGGGCGTGCGGGAGGTTGAACATGCCGCCGAGGACGTGGCAGATCTTGTGATGCATCCCGGAGCCGGCCGAGGCGAACGCGACAGCGGCGAGGTAGGCGCCGTACAGCGTCTGCTCGATGCCCTCGACGCTCGTCGAGTCGTCGGCCACCGTCGGCAGGCCGGTCGCCAGCCCGCGGATGCCTTCCTGCGCCAGCGCCCGGTCGATCGGGTCGGTACGCGGCCCCCACATCGAGTCCACGCAGTGCGCCAACGCGTTCAGGCCGCTGGCCACGGTCATCTCGCCGGGCAGCGTGGTCAGCAGACCGGCGTCGTACACGACCGACGCGGGCAGTACCTTGTCGTCCACCCCGGTGGTCTTGGTCTCGCCCTCGGTCAGGCCCCAGACGTTGGTCGCCTCGGAGCCGGCGTACGTGGTGGGGACCGCGACGATCGGCAGCCCGGTGCTCAACGCAACGGCCTTGGCCAGACCCGTGGTCGAGCCGCCGCCGACGCTGACCAGGATGTCCGCGCCCGCGTCGGCGGCCGCCTGACGGGCTCGCCGGGCGACCTCGACCGGTACGTGCATCACGACCTCCTCGTGACGCAGCACGACCGGGATCTCCTTGGCGATCGGGTCGGCCAGCTCCTTCTCGCGTTCCGACGCGACCAGCATGACCCTGGAACCGCCGAGCGCCTCGACCTCCGCGGCCACGGCGACGGGCGACTCCCCGGCCGCGAACACCACCCGCTGGGGAAGCGTCTCGTGTGTGAACCTCATCGCCTGCTCCTTCGGTGGCTCTTCGGCCGGGTCAACTGCATGCGGATGACGGACTGCATCTGACGGACTGCATCAGTCTCCGGCCAGCCATTGCGCGCCTTCGGAGTAGAGCTGCTCGACCGCTGGGCCGGTGAGGCCGGGTAGCCCTGCCCGCACAGTGAAGCCCGCCTTGGTCTGCAGATAGGCCAGGTGCCGGTAGCCGGTCGGGAAGCGGTTCAGCAGCTCGGGATCCAAGGTCAGTGAGGCAGCGGGGTCGACGACGTCGAGCCGGTCCTTCTCGTAGATCGGCTGCCGGCGCACAAGGGTCCAGCGACCCTCGTGACGGGACAGGAAGTCGTAGAAGCGGCCGGTGCAGACGACATCGACCTCGACGCCGTCGATGCTCCCGCGCTGATTGATCGTCATCTTCGTCTGGGCGATGGCCCGGTCGCCGTCGATGTCCGCGGTGTGGCCACCGAGGAAGTGGAGGATGCTGACTCCGTTCTCGAAGCCTTCACGGCTGGCCTTGATGAAGTCGGTGGCGCTTCCCTGGAACCAGGTGGCGCTCATCCGGCCGTCGCGCGGATGCCAGACCGTGGCGAAACGGCTCCACTCCCCGGCATCGCGCCACAGCACCCAGTTCTCGATGAGCTGCCGGATCTCGTGGCGGTCGTTGTCGGCCTGCGACACTGTTCGATCTCCGATCGGATCTTGTTCTGCGGGTTGCCCAGCTTCTGCGGGTTGCAGAGCTTCTGCGGTGTGCACAGCCATGCAAGCAAGGGCCGGGGTCCGGCGCACGCCGTGTCACGTGCGCCGTACGACCTCGTCGCCTCGTTGCCTCGTCAGATGGGGTAGTGGCGGGACCCGGACTGGATCGTGATCCAGCGCAACTCGGTGAACTCCTCCAGCGCGGCACGGGAGCCGAATCGCCCCCAGCCGCTGGCGCCGACACCGCCGAAGGGCATCTGAGGCTCGTCGTGCACGGTGGCGCCATTGATGTGGCAGATGCCGGACTTGATCCGGCGGGCCACGTCGAGCGCCGCGGCCGCGTCCCTGCCGAAGACCGAGGCGGAGAGCCCGTACTCGGTGTCGTTGGCGACCGCGACGGCTTCGTCGGTCGAATCCACCTCGATGATCGAGACCACAGGTCCGAAGGTCTCCTCGCGGTAGACGCGCATGTCCGGCGTGACCCCGCGCAGCACGGTCGGCCGCACGAAGAGGCCGTCGGCCGTGCCGCCGGTCAGGACCTGCGCACCCTTGTCACGGGCGTCGTCGATCAGCGCGATCACGTGGTCGCGGGCGTTGGCGTGGACCAGCGGACCGATCTGTGAGGCGGGGTCGCTCGGGGGACCGACAACGAGCTTGGCGGCACGCTCGGCGAGACGGGCGGAGAGCTCGTCGGCGACAGCCCGGTCGACGATGACCCGCTCGGTCGACATACAGATCTCGCCCTGGTTCATGAAGGCACCAAAACTGGCCGCCGCCGCGGCCTCCTCCAGATCCGCGTCGGGAAGCACCAAGAAGGGTGCTTTGCCGCCGAGTTCGAGGACCACGCGGGTCAGGTGGCGACCGCCGAGCTCACCGATGATGCGGCCGACCCGGCTGGATCCGGTGAAGTTCACGCGGGTCACGGCAGAGTGGGCGATCAGGGCCTCGACGACGCTCGGACCGTCCTCGGGCGCGTTGCTGATGAGGTTGACCGCTCCGGCGGGCACACCTGCGTCGTGCAGCACCTGGACGATGGCGGCCTGGGTGAGCGGCGTCTGTTCGGAGGACTTCAACACCACGGTGTTGCCCCACACCAGCGGCCACACGATGGCACGTACGCCGAGGATGAGCGGTGCGTTCCACGGGGCGATGCCGACGACGACACCGACCGGCTGACGCACGGCGAGGGCGGTGAGGCCGGGGACGTCCGACGGGATGACCTCGCCGACGGCCGCGTAGGCCTGGGCCGCCGCCTCGACGAGCATGCCCTTCGCGACGTGCACGTTGAAGCCACACCAGGGGAGCGTGGCACCCATCTCGCGGCTCATCGTGGCCACGATGTCGTCGCTGCGCTCGCCGAGCAGGACGGCCGCACGTTCCAGGACCGACCGCCGTGCGGCCGGCGGAAGGGCCGACCACTCGTCAAGGGCGGCGGCCGCCGCGTCCACCGCGCGGTTGACATCATCGACGGAGGCTGCCGCGACTCGTGCGATGGGTTCGCCGGTCAGGGCCTCGGTCGTCTCGAAGCAGCGGCCGTCCTTGGCCGCGAGGTGCTCGCCCGCGATGAAAAGGTCGCTGGTCCGGACCGTGCCGGACACGGGTGCCTCGATCTCAGTAGCTGACATGTGTTGCCCTACCTTCATGACAGCGGCGATCGCCACATGAACCATGCGTGGCGATCGCCGCACCAACCATGTACGTCGAACTTTCCTCGGCCGACGGCACCCCCTGAACCCTCTTGTCCGTTCATCGAACAGTGGCGTACGGGGCATGCGGTCGGCCCAGCGGGACCTCAGACCGGCGGAAACCGCCTGCCCATCACCATGTGCGCCAGGCGCCAGCCCTCCGGGGTCTCCTCCCAGACCTTCGTCACCGTCTCCTGCATCGGGAACGGCGGGAGGCTCTCGTCGAGGACGGTGGACATCTCGTGGAAGCACGTGGTGATCGCGGTGTTGCCCCGCACCGTGATCTCGAGCTGCGTCGCCTTCGCGGCGACGGAGCGGCGGCGGGTCACATGGAAACGGGCCCAGGTCTCCCGGTCGTCGACCATCCCGACCGGGCCATGGACGACGCGGCTGTCCTCCAGCATGAGGGGAATCAACGCCTTCTCACCCTCGACGAGAGCGGCGAGCCAAGCGGCCTCTGCCTGCTCGATCTCCTGGACAGCCGTGCTTTTTGCGGTGGATGTGGATGTCATAGATCGAGCTCCAGAATCGGTGAGAGTGCTCGCGATGAGCACGTGGTGAACATGCCGTCGGCGCGCTCACGATCGGTCAGGATGTCGTCGCGGTGGTCGGGTTCACCGGCGAGTACGCGCACGATGCACTCACCGCAGATCCCCTGCTGACACGAGTACGGGGCGTCGACGCCGCCCGCGAGCAGGACGTCGAGGACGCTCTCGCCTTCCTTGATCTCGTACTCGCCACCGGTCTTGGCGAGCCGCACCGTGAAGGTCCCGCCGGCCTTGTGCGCTTCGGCGTCCTCCACGGGTGCGAAGCGCTCCTTGCGGATCGCCTCGGCGGGCCATCCCGCCGCGAGCGCGGAGGAGATCACGTAGTCCATGAAGCCGCCGGGACCACAGACGTAGATCGCCGTCTCGGGGTCGGGCCGGCCGATGTCGGTGGCGATGCTGAATCGCTGGTCGGCCGGGCCGTCGTCGAAGTGGAGTCGCACCCGGGGGTTGTGCTCCAGCTCGTCGAGGAACGCCGAATCCGCCCGGCTCCGAGCGCAGTAGTGCAACTCGTACTCCGCGCCGCCCGCTTCGAGCGCGTGCACCATGGCCAGCAGCGGAGTGACGCCGATACCGCCGGCCACCAGCAGATGGCGACGCGCCTCGTCCGAGACTCCGAACCTGTTCCTCGGACGCGAGATCCGCAGCCTGTCGCCCTCGCGGAGCCGATGCATCCCCAGCGAGCCGCCGCGCGACGCAGTCTCGGCCAGCACCGCCAGCCGGTACCGGGCACGGTCGTGCGGCGGCCCGCACAGGGAGTACTGGCGCACCAGCCCCGCGGCACCGTCCACCAGTACGTCGACATGGGCGCCGGCGGCGAACTCCGGGAGCTCGGCGCCGGCGGGACTGACGAGGTCGAGCACCACGATCCGGGCAGTAGCGTCGCGCCGGGCGACCACGATGGTGTCCAGCCACTCATTGCTCATGGTGCTTGCTCAGACTCCAGCGGCGGCGGGAGCGCCGGTGTCGTCGCCCGCCGAGCGCTTGCCGAGCGTGAAGAGGCCGGTCTCGACGTGGTGGACCTCCGACGCGTCGCGGACGATGTTGATCGGGTCGCGCCCGGCCTCGACGTCGTCGGCCATCGCGAGAAGCATGCGACGCAGCATGACGACACCGCGGTCTCCGGTGGCCAGGGTCTCCTCGGAGTCCAGGGTGATCGCTCCCTGCGAGCCCTGGGCCTCCGCGTCACCGGGGAACCTCTGCCGCTCCTCGTCGGTCAACTCGTGGTTCTGCTTGCCGTTCTGCGTGATGCCGATGACGAAGCGGACCATGCGCTCGGGATCGTTCGTGCGGATCGAGAAGAAGAGCCGGTGGCTGGTGTCGTCGGAGGGCACGACCCACAGCAACTGGTCCGACCGCCCGTCGGGCGTGGGCTTCACGAAGTCCGGCAGACCGAAGACGTTGGGCAGATGTTGATCGACCGCGAAGCCGTACTCAGTGACCTCGCCGTCCTCGCCCTCCATCTCGAACCGCTGGGTGTACTTCAGCCCGTGGTCGGTGCGCTCGTACGTCACACGGTCCGCGATGAGGGCCGGGTCGAAGAAGTTCTCGGGGTAGCCGAAGGTGCCGGTGCCCAGCATCTGGTAGCCGCTGTGCGTGGAGTGGAGCCAGGTGACGTGCGTCGGGTCGGCGGAGTTCTCGTAGATGTTGAGCCAGCTGAAGTCCGTCGGCATGCCGGTGACCGCGGCGTGCGGGACCGGCCAGCTGGCGAAGTACTTCTCGTCCTCCGCGGGGTTCTCCAGCGCGTCGTAGCGGGGGAGTTCGGGCTTGAGCTCGGGCGGCCCCATGTAGACGAAGACCAGGCCGTAACGCTCCTCCACCGGGTACCACGGCTGACGGGCGGCGTCGCGCCTGCGCCCCAGGCCCGGCTCGCAGGCCTGCTCGACGCAGCGGCCCTGCACGTCGAACTTCCAGCCGTGGTAACAGCAGCGGATCCCGTCGTCCTCGACACGGCCGTAGAAGAGGCTGGCGCCACGGTGGGTGCAGCGCTCGATCACGACACCGGGCCTGCCCTGTCCGTCCCGGAACACGACCAGGTCCTCGCCCAGCACGCGGGTCTTCTGCGGCAGTTCGCCGGCGATGAGGGTTTCCGAGCTGGCGATCGGGTGCCAGTAGCGACGCAGGGCCTCACCCATGGGCGTACCGGGCCCGACTTCACGCAGGCGGGCGTTGTACGAGGGCTTCGGGCGGCCGTATGCCGTGCCGGTGTCGACCTCTGAAGTGGTGGTCATCGTCCTGCCTCCTGTGCAGGTTGGGCGCACAGCCGGTGGCGCGTGCGGGTGCCGTGCAGCGATCACCGGGGAGGGCGGCGCCGTCATGCGCGACCCTCAAATGCGAAGAGTGATTTACATTCGCATTTCTACGAGTGGCACGTCAAGGTCCTTGCTGGAGAGTTCAAGTGCCCCCTGGGGGAGCGACAGCTCTACGCACGTCCCCGGCCCGCGAGTTGGCCGAGCGCGGCGCCGCCCCCGCGTCCCGCTCGCACACCGGCCAGATCGCGTCCCTGTTCACTGCCCACCCGCGAGTACGGTCCCTGACTGCCCTTACGCTGGGCCGGTGAGCACCGAACCTTCCCTCGATCTGCCGCAGGCGCAGCAGGCGCGCAGCAGGCTGACCCAGCAGCGGATCATGGAGGCAGGCACGGCCCTCCTCGAAGAGGGCGGCACCGAGGCGCTCACCATCGCGGCCGTCGCTTCCCGGGCGGGCGTCTCGGTGGGCAGCGTCTATCGACGGTTCGGCGACAAGGACCGCCTGATCGCGGCTCTGCAGCAGGGCATGATCGATCAGTTTCGCGCCGACATCATCCGCCGCTTCGCTCCGCTGCGCGCGGATCCGGCCGCACTGGTCGCCGCGGCGGTCGCCGGGCTCACCGGGACCTTTGAGGCGCACGCGCGCTTGATGCGCGTCTTCATCACCGCAGGCACCACCGATCCCGCGGTGGCCCGAGTCGGGTCCGCGGCCAGCATCGACGCGGGCGGTGTCTTCCGGCGATTCCTGGAGCCGATCGCGCCGCTGGTCGACGCGCCGGATCCGGAACTGCGCCTGGATTTCGCCTTTCGCCTCGTATACGGGGCCTGCATGAACCGAGTCCTGCACGGCGAGCGATTCGAGTCCGGGCGACCGCTGACGTGGCGTCAACTCACCGATGAACTCGCGGAAGTGGCCTGCCTTTACCTGCTCGGCACGTCGTCACGGTGAGTTCTGAACCCTCGATGTGAATGCGAGGACTGCTTCACATTATCGCCCGGCAGCGACATACTGAGCGAGCTTCTGGGGTGCAGCGTGCCCCAGCACCTCAGGAATCGGCGAACGCCCGACCTGAGGACGCCCAAGAACCCACGCAAGACGGCCAGTTGCCCCTTCGGTCGTCCAGGGAAGGAACCGCTCAATGCGAGAGCCGCTCAGCTACGAGATCGCGTACGGCGCCGCACTCGCCGCTCTGGAAGCAGGCAGGGCCGAGGGACACAAGGTGTGCGCTGCCGTGGTCAACCGAAGTGGCGTCACGAAGGTTCTGCTCAGCGACGACGGCGTTGGCCTTCTTGGCGTGGAGACCGCACGACGCAAGGCCTACACCTCGGCCGTGAGCGGTGTCCCGACGGCCAAGTTCGCGACCTTCGCCGCATCCCCTCAGATGCAGGTGGCGCCTCCTCATCTGGTCGATGCCAACCTTCTGCCGGTCGCCGGCGGCGTCCCGATCGTGACGGCCGACGGGGAGGTCATCGGCGCGATCGGCGTGGGCGGGGCGGACGACGTCACGGACGACCGCATCGCGCACCAGGCGCGCGAGTCCGTCGCGAAGATCGTTGCGTAGGCCTTTTCCCAGCTCGGCAAGGAGACCCCTGGGGCTGCGCCCCGGGCCCCCCGCCGGGGGGGGTGGGTGACACTGCGTGTCGCGGCTGCGGGTGCGTTGTGGCTTGTCGCGCAGTTCCCCGCGCCCCTAAACAGCCTGCGACTGCCCGCACCCCGAAGAGCAAGCGAACCGAAATAGTCCGCGCCCCGGAAAAGCCCGGCCCCGGAAGGCGCCCGCACCCGAGCAGCCCGTGCCCGGAAGGCGCCTGCGCCCCGAGCAAAGCCCGCGGCCCGGAAAGGCCGCCCGGAGGGAGCCCGCACCCCCATGGCCCCGCAGCCGCCCGCGGCGGCGAGGGGACGGGGCGGGGGTGTGCGCCCGCAGCGGCCGGCGCGCCAACACCGGCACCCTCTACCAGCCGACAGCAACGCGCGCCGGTCCGAGGACGGACACCCCCGACGCGGCCCCGCACCCACCACGAACCCAAGGGGCGCGAGGCTGTGACATATGCGGCTCCGCCGCGTGGGCGCGAGCAACCACCCACGCACCCGCACCCGAAAGCGAACCCAACCGCCGGAGGCACGACGCACCGCCTCAGAACATCGCCCGAATGATCCCCACAGTGCGCTCCAGATGCGGCTCGGAGCGATCGGCCCGATGCGCAACGGCCAGCTCCACACGCGCGTCGGCCCCCGCCAGCGGCAGATAGGCAACCCCGTCAAGCGTCAGCGCGGTCACCGGCTCAGGCACCACGGCAACGCCGAGCCCCCCAGCCACAAGCGTGACCAACGTCGAGGTCTCCCCGACCTCATGGCGGATATGCGGCTCGACGCCCGCATCCCGCAGAAGGCCCAGGACAACGTCGTACATCACCGACCGCCGGTCAGCGGAGTGCACGATCAGATCGGCACCCGCGAGGTCCACGACCCGCAACCGTTTCCGGCGAGCGCGAGCGAGGGGATGGTCCACCGGCACGGCGACGACAAGCCGGTCCCGTCGCAGCGTATGCACGGTGAGCGAGAGGTCCGCCGCCACAGGCCGCAACAGCGCGACATCGATCGCGCCAGTGCGCAGCGCCTCGACCTGGTCGGGCGCAAGCATCTCGCCGCGGAACGAGAAGTCGACACCGGGCAGCTCCTCCGTGAGCTGACGCGAGAGCGCAGGCAGGACGCTGTACGTCGCCGAGCCCACGCACCCGATCGCGAGGTGCCCCACCGAGCCGGCGGCGACGAGCCGCGCGTGATGGGCGGCCTCGTCGACATCGGCGAGGACCGCGCGCGCCCGCTCGAGGTAGGCCCGCCCGGCCTCGGTGAGGTCCACGCGGCGTGTGGTCCGGTGGAGCAACTCGACGCCGAGCTCGGCCTCGAGCTGGCGGATCTGCTGGGACAGCGGCGGCTGGGCCATGTGCAGCCGCTCGGCGGCGCGACCGAAGTGGCGCTCCTCGGCCACCGCCACGAAGTACCGCAGGTGGCGCAGATCCATATCTCATCCATATCAATCGGCCCGGATATGCGTACTTCAGAATATCGCCACCCAGGACTAACGTCGCTGCCATGAGCGCATTCATCTACGCCGCGACGCGGACCCCCTTCGGCCGCTTCAACGGCGCGCTGGCCGGCGTCCGCCCCGACGACCTCGCCGCCGCCGCGATCACCTCGACGCTCGCCAAGGTGCCGGGCCTCGACCCCGCCGCGATCGGCGACGTGGTGTGGGGCAACGCCAACGGCGCCGGCGAGGAGAACCGCAACGTCGGCCGCATGGCGGCGCTGCTCGCCGGCCTCCCGGTGAGCGTGCCCGGCACCACCATCAACCGCCTCTGCGGCTCGAGCCTCGACGCGGCCATGACGGCCAGCCGGACCATCGAGTCCGGCGATGCCGACGTGATGCTGACCGGCGGCGTGGAGTCGATGACGCGCGCGCCATGGGTGCTGCCCAAGCCGGCGAAACCGTTCCCGGCCGGCGACGTCACCGCGGTCTCCACCACGCTCGGCTGGCGCCTGGTCAACCCGCGGATGCCGAAGGAGTGGACGGTCAGCCTCGGCGAGGCCAACGAGCAGCTCCGGGAGCGCTTCGGCATCTCCCGCGAACAGCAGGACGAGTTCGCCGCCCGCTCCCACCAACTCGCCCACCAGGCATGGGAGTCGGGCTTCTACGAAGACCTGGTGGTACCGGTCGAAGGCGTCGATCTGACCCGCGACGAGGGCATCCGAGCCGGGTCCACCCCCGACGTGCTGGCCGGGCTCAAGCCGGTCTTCCGCACACCGGAACAAGGCGGCACCATCACCGCGGGCAACGCCAGCCCCCTCAACGATGGCGCCTCCGCGGTGCTGCTGGGCAGCGAGCAGGCAGCGGCCACGATCGGCGCCGACCCGATCGCCCGTATCGCAGGCCGCGGCGTGATGGCGCTGGAACCGCAGGCCTTCGGCTACGCCCCGGTCGAAGCCGCCAACCGCGCGCTGGCCCGGGCCGGAATCGGCTGGGACCAGGTCGGCGCGGTCGAACTCAACGAAGCCTTCGCCGTACAGTCGCTCGCCTGCCTCGACGCCTGGAAGATCGACCCCGCCCTCATCAACCCGAAGGGCGGCGCCATCGCGATCGGCCACCCGCTGGGCGCCTCGGGCGGCCGCATCCTCGCCACGCTCGCCAAGGTCCTGCGCGAGACGAGGCAGCGCTACGGCGTCGCCGCGATCTGCATCGGCGTCGGCCAGGGCCTGGCCGTCGTACTCGAAAACTGCGACACGACGGAGGCGGCGAAGTGAGCCGGGCGGAGATAGTCGAAAGCGCCGATGCCGCGGTCGCCGGCATCGAGGACGGATCCACCATTCTCGTCGGGGGCTTCGGCCTGGCCGGAATGCCGTTCGACTTGATCGACGCCCTCATCCGGCAGGGCGCGAAGGACCTCACCATCGTGTCCAACAACGCCGGCAACGGCGACGTCGGACTGGCCGCGCTGCTGGCCGCCGGCCGCGTGCGCAAAGTGCTCTGCTCCTTCCCCCGCCAGGCCGACTCCTGGGTCTTCGACGGCCTCTACCGCGAGGGCAAGATCGAGCTCGAGGTGGTGCCGCAGGGCAACCTCGCCGAGCGGATGCGCGCGGCCGGTGCCGGCATCGGCGCCTTCTACTGCCCGACCGCGGTCGGCACACCGCTGGCCGAGAGCAAGGAGGTTCGCGAGATCGACGGCCGTACGTACCTGCTGGAGTACCCCATCAAGGGCGACTACGCGCTGATCGGCGCGCACACCGCGGACACGATGGGCAACCTCGTCTACCGCAAGACCGCCCGCAACTTCGGACCGGTCATGGCCACGGCCGCGACCACGACGATCGTCCAGGTCGACCAGGTCGTCGAACCCGGGAAACTCGACCCCGAGGCCATCGTCACCCCGTCCATCTACGTCGACCGCATCGTCCAGGTGACGGCCCGTCACTACACCGTTCAGGGGGCACGATGACCACCACATCAAGCGATCAGGCGCGCGCCGGCCACCGGCTCTCCATGGACGAACTGGCCGCCGTCATCGCCCGCGACATCCCGGCCGGCTCCTTCGTCAACCTCGGCATCGGACAGCCCACCAAGATCGCCGACCATCTCCCGGCCGACTCCGGTGTGGTCCTGCACACCGAGAACGGCATGCTCAACATGGGCCCGAAGGCCGAGGGCGACGCCGTCGACCCCGACCTCACGAACGCCGGCAAGGTCCCGGTGACCGAGCTGCCGGGCACGGCGTACTTCCATCACGCCGACTCCTTCGCCATGATGCGCGGCGGTCACCTCGACGTCTGCGTCCTCGGCGCCTACCAGGTCGCCTTCAACGGCGACCTCGCCAACTGGACCACCGGCAAGCCCGACGACATCCCCGCCGTCGGCGGCGCCATGGACCTCGCGATCGGCGCCAAGGACGTCTACGTGATGATGACGCTCTTCACCCGCTCCGGAGAGCCCAAGCTCGTACCGAAGTGCACCTACCCGCTCACCGGCGTCGGCTGCGTCAGCCGCATCTACACCGACCACGGCGTCTTCGACGTCGGCCCCGACGGCGTACGCATCCGGGAGACATACGGCATCAGCGCCCCCGAACTAGCGGAGCGACTCGGCATCACGGTGTCTCAGTAGTTCGTGCGTACGAGGGAGAAGATCGCCCCCTCCGGGTCCGCGACCGTGGCGATGCGCCCGTGCGGAGTGTCGCGGGGTGTCTTCAGAACGTGGCCGCCCAGGTCGATGACGTCGGTCAAGGAGGCGTCCACGTCGGCGACTTCGAAGTACGTCATCCAGTGCGGGCCCCGGTCGCGCGGCAGGGCGTGGCCCACGCCGTGGATGCCGGCCACCGGGCGGCCCCCGACGTGCAGCGTGATGTAGTCGAAGTCCGGGGAGACGACCGGCTCTTCCTCGTAGCCGAAGACCGTGTCGTAGAACTTGGCGACGCTCCCGGAGTCGCGCGTGACCAGCTCGTTCCAGGCGGGCGTGCCGGGCACCTCGGTGATGCCCGTACCGAGGTGGCCCGCGGTCTGCCAGATGCCGAACACGGCGCCCGTGGGATCGGAGGCGATGGCCATACGGCCGGCGTCCCCGAGGTCCAGGGGGCCGACGCCGACCGTGCCGCCGCAGTGCCGAACCGATTCCGCCGTCAGATCCACATCGGCCGAGGCGAAGTAGGGCGTCCAGGCGAGCGGCGGATGACGGTCGGGCGGCAACTGCCCGATCCCGGCCACCTCATGGCCGTCGAGCACGGCACGTACGTACGGGCCGAGTTGCTGGGGCCCGGGCTGGAACTTCCAGCCGAACAGTGCTCCGTAGAACTCCTGGGTCGCGGCCATCCCGTGCACCATCAGACTCACCCAGCACGGTGTGCCGGGTGCGTGTGCGGTGGCGTTCAGGCCGGACGGCCCCCGTGACTCGGTCATCGTCACTCTTTCCTCGGCGCCTGAGGGCGCCGGCAGCTTCACTTCCGCTTCCGAACGCGCGAACCCCCGCCGCGCCCCGAGCCTGCGGCGCATGGCTGGAGGATGCCTGATGTGCTGTGTCCCATCCGTATCCCCGCGGTTGCCTGGTGGTGTCGATCGGCTGTACAGCCTGTGTCCAGGCCCGTACGCCGTGTGCTCGGGCCGGTCCGGCGGGCAGAGTAACCGGACCTGGACGATGCGGCCACCCCGTACGCAAGGATGGTGGCCATGAACGCCATCATCTCCGCAGCCGAACTCGCGAGCGCCCTGGCCGGACCGAAGCCGCCGGTGGTGCTCGACATCCGCTACCAACTGGGCGGCCCGAACCTGCGTTCCGCCTACGAGGAGGGACACATTCCGGGTGCCGTCTTCGTCGACCTGGACTCGGAACTCGCAGCTCCGGCAGGGAAGGGCGGCCGCCATCCGCTCCCGGACATGGAGGTCTTCGGGGCAGCCATGCGGGCGGCCGGTGTCAGCGCGGACCGCGACGTCGTCGTGTACGACGGCGGGCTCGGTTGGGCCGCCGCGCGCGCCTGGTGGCTGCTGCGCTGGACGGGTCACCCGTCGGTGCGTGTCCTTGACGGCGGACTCGCGGCCTGGGACGGCCCCATCGAGGCCGGTACCCCGTCTCCGGTCGCCGGTACGTTCCTGCCCTCGCCCGGCGCGCTTCCGCTGCTCGACGCGGACGGAGCCGCCGCCCTGGCCCGTACCGGCCTGCTCCTCGACGCACGCGCCGCCGAACGCTACCGGGGAGAGGTCGAGCCGATCGATCCGGTCGCCGGCCATATCCCCGGCGCCGTCTCGGCACCGACCACGGAGAACGTGACGGAATCCGGCCACTTCCGCCCGGCCACCGAACTCGCCGAGCGCTTCAAGTCCCTGGGCGCGACCGGCACTTGTGAAGTCGGCGTCTACTGCGGTTCGGGCGTCTCCGCCGCCCACGAGATCCTCGCCCTGGAGATCGCGGGCATTCCGGCAGCGCTGTACGCGGGCTCCTGGTCGCACTGGTCGTCGGACCCGAACCGCCCGGTCGCGACGGGGCCCGACCCGCAGTAGACGGACTTCGACTGGCAGGAGGCGCACGGCAGCGAAAAGGGCTCGCCCCAAACCGGTGCGAGCCCCAGCCGCGTACATCGTCTGCTCTCTACCCCTACTCCTGCTTCTTGCGACGCGTTCCGAAGACGATCTCGTCCCAGCTCGGCACCGCCGCTCTTCGGCCCGGGCGGACGCCGTCCGCCTCAGCCTGACGGTCGGTGGAACCGACGAGCCGTTCGCGGTGGCTGGCCACCGAGCGCGGCATGAGGACATCGGCGTACGCCGAACCGGCCGAGGCCGCAGGAGCCGGAGGCTCCTCCTCCTCGGGCTCCGGAGCGGGCTCTTCCTCCGCCGCCGGCATCTCCGTGGGCGTGGCGGGGCGTTCGGGCACCACCATGTCGCCGCGGAAGCTGGGCACCGCCTCCAGGAGGCTGGTGAGCGAGTCCCGCTCACCGTTGATGCTCTCCTCCTCGGGCTCCGGCGACTGGGCCGGCAGGACGGGACGTTCCGTCTGGCGCTCCAGGGCGCGGTCCATGGGGTGTTCGCGGTCGCGCGGCAGCCGGGCGATCCGCGGCACGAACGGGAAGCTGGGCTCGGGCGAGGCGAGGTCGTCGTCGGACTCGCCGATCAGCGAGCGCGCCTCCTCGTCCACGGCCTGTACGAGCCGCCGTGGCGGGTCGTACGTCCAGCTCGCCGAGTGCGGCTCACCCGCGACCCGGTAGACGAGCAGCACCTCCCAGGTGCCGTCGTCACGGCGCCACGAGTCCCACTGCACGGTCTCCTTGTCGGCGCCGCGCAGCAGCAGCCGCTCCTGCACCGCCTCGCCGAGCTGGGGACCGGTCGTCTCGCCGGGCCGGCGGACCGGGGTCTTGCGGGCCCGCTCCGCCATGAAGGCGCGCTCAGCGAGCACGGGGCCCTCGAAGCGGCGTACGCGATCGACGGGGATGCCTGCGAGTTGGGCGACCTCTTCGGCGGAGGCGCCTGCGCGTATACGCGCCTGGATGTCTCGGGGGCGGAGATGGCTCTCCACCTCGATCTCGATCTGGCCGAGGCGGGGACGGTCGCCGCGAACGGCGGCGCGCAGGCGCTCGTCGATCGGAAGCGTGTACTCCGTCGCGTCGGCAGCCTTCAGCACCAGCCGTGTGCCGTCATTTGAGACGGCCACGACACGCAGTTCGGGCATGGGGACCTCCCGGGTGGTGCCTGCCGACGTCACGTGCGTCGCTGCTTCCGCTAGTCGAGTGTGGCCTGCCCGGGTGCAGCCTGCCACAACCTTGCCTGTTTGCCCGGCGTGTCGGGTGCTGGCCCTGGATCGCCGTTATGGCACGGTTACCTATTCGCAACGCTAAGTGACAAACTCCGTCACCCTGTGCAACGAGCCCCCTCACGGCGGTCCTGGAAGGCCCCGGACGCCCTGGCGGGTGTCCGGACCCAGGGCTCGCAACAGTACTCCATTCGGGCCACCTGCGTGGATCGGCACGCCGCCCAACTTCTCGCGGGGGTCGGGAGTTGGCCACGGGGGACGCCGTTCCGGCGACCACGGTGCGTGGCGATCTTCGCGCGATCTTCACGACTGAAGTTGATCGTTCCGGCGCCGAGTTGCTCCTGAGCCCCCGCCAAGGCCCGCTCGTTCTCGCGAAGTTGGCGATGTTGCGACTACAGGGGTCCGACTACGGCCCCAACACCCGCCGCAAGTAGTCGTTCCCGAACCGCCGGTCCGGGTCGAGCCGGTCCCTGAGGGCGGTGAACTCGTCGAAGCGCGGATAGATCCCGATGAAGTGCTCTGCCGTGCGCGTGTGCAGCTTGCCCCAGTGCGGGCGCCCCTCGTGGGCGATGAAGATCCGCTCCGCGGCTGTGAAGTACGCCCGGTGCGGGGTGCCTTTGTACATGTGGATCGCGATGTACGCGCTGTCCCGGCCGGACGCCGTGGAGAGTGTGATGTCGTCCGCGGGCGAGGTGCGCACCTCTACGGGGAAGCTGATCCGCAGGTGAGAGCGGTCGATCATGGCCTTCAGTTCGCGCAGGGTCTCGACGAGGGCCGCGCGCGGGACGGCGTACTCCATCTCTGTGAAGCGCACCCGGCGCGGGGAGGTGAAGACCTTGTAGGGAATGTCCGTGTATGTGCGCGCCGAAAGGGCCCGGCTGGAGATCTTCGCGAGCGCCGGGATGGTCGCGGGCACGGCCCGGCCCACCAAATTGGCCACCTGGAAGACGCCGTTGGAAAGGAACTCGTCCTCGAAGAGGGCACTGATTTTGCCGACCGGCTTCTCCGGGCCCGCACTTCGGTTGTTGCGCTTGGTGTTGCAGTTCCCGGTGTGCGGGAACCAGTAGAACTCGAAGTGCTCGTTCTCCGCGTGGAGTTCGTCGAAGGTGCTGGTGACCTCATCGAAGGTCATCGGCTCCTCACGGGCCGTGAGCAGAAAAAGGGGCTCTACGGAGAAGGTGATCGCGGTGACGACACCCAGCGCGCCGAGTCCGATCCGGGCGGCCGCGAAAACCTCTGGGTTCTCCTTCTCGGAGCAGTTGAGGACCGAGCCGTCGGCGGTGACCAGTTCAAGTGCCGTGATCTGGGCGGCGATCGACGCTGAGTCACGGCCGGTGCCGTGGGTGCCGGTGCTGGTCGCGCCGGAAACCGTCTGCTCCATGATGTCGCCCATGTTCGTGAGCGACAGTCCCTCGCGGGCCAGGGCCACGTTCAGCCGCTTCAGCGGGGTGCCCGCCTCCACGGTGACGGTGCCCGCCGCGCGGTCGATCCTGCGGATACCGGTGAGCAGATCGGGCCGTATCAGCAGACCGTCGGTCGCGGCGACGGCCGTGAAGGAGTGCCCGGCGCCGACGGCCTTCACCCTCAGCCCGTCCTCGGCGGCCTGGCGCACGGCGGCGGCGAGCTCGTCGACGGAGGCGGGCGTGACGTCCCGTACGGGACGGGCCGAGACATTGCCCGCCCAGTTGCGCCACGTGCCGCTCTTCCCGCTCGCTGTGCTGCTCATGGGTCCCTCCCCGCTGCGGAACCGGCCTGCCGAGCCGCCCGGCTGGACACGGACAGGAACGGCAAGTTTCCGACCAGTAGGAAGGGGATCATACTGCCCGCCATTCATACCGCCGTTTCCGGCTGTCAGTGGCGAGTGGCAGGATCAAAGACATGCCAGTCGCGCTCGATGCCCATCCCTACGACGCCCTCCTCCTGCTCTCCTTCGGCGGCCCCGAAGGCCCCGACGACGTGGTCCCGTTCCTGGAGAACGTGACGAGGGGACGCGGCATCCCCAAGGAACGCCTCAAGGAGGTGGGGCAGCACTACTTCCTGTTCGGCGGGGTCAGTCCCATCAACGACCAGAACCGCGCCCTACTGGACGCGCTGCGCAAGGACTTCGCCGAGCACGGCCTGGACCTGCCGGTCTACTGGGGCAATCGCAACTGGGCGCCGTATCTGACGGACACCCTGCGCGAGATGGTCACCGACGGCCGCCGGCGCATCCTGGTCCTCGCCACCAGCGCGTACGCCTCGTACTCGGGCTGCCGCCAGTACCGCGAGAACCTCGCCGAATCGCTCGCCACCCTTCAGGCCGAGGGACTGGAGCTGCCGAGGGTCGACAAGCTGCGGCACTACTTCAACCACCCAGGCTTCCTCCAGCCCATGATCGACGGCGTCCTGAAGTCCCTCGCCGACCTCCCCGAGGACGTCCGCGCGGGCGCGCACCTGGCCTTCACGACCCACTCGATCCCCAACGCCTCAGCGGACACCTCCGGACCCGTCGAGGACCACGGCGACGGCGGCGCGTACGTGAAGCAGCACCTGGACGCCGCGCGGCTGATCGCCGACGCGGTGCGCGAGGAGACCGGGACCGAGCACCCCTGGCAGCTCGTCTATCAGTCCCGCTCCGGTGCCCCGCACATCCCCTGGCTGGAGCCGGACATCTGCGATCACCTGGGGGAGCTGCACGGCGCCGGTGTGCCGGCCGTCGTCATGGCGCCCATCGGGTTCGTCTCGGACCACATGGAGGTCATGTACGACCTCGACACGGAAGCGAAGGCCAAGGCAGAGGAGCTGGGCCTTCCGGTGCGCCGCTCGGCCACCGTGGGCGCCGACCCGCGGTTCGCCGCCGCGATCCGCGAGCTCGTCGTGGAGCGGGCCGCCACCGAGAGCGGCCGCGATGTGCGGCTCTGTGCCCTCGGTGACCTGGGGCCGAGCCATGACGTATGCCCCGTGGGCTGCTGCCCCGCCCGCGCCCCGAAGCCCGCCGCCGCGGGCGCCGACAGCCCGTACGCCTGAGGAGCACCGTGACCGACACCGCGAGCGACCCGCTCAAGGCCGAACTCCTGCAGATCGCGCTCGACGCGGCGCACCACGCGGGCGCCTTCCTGCGCGACGGCCGCCCCGACGATCTCGGCGTGGCGGCGACCAAGTCCAGCGCCGCCGATGTCGTCACCGAGATGGACATCGCCTCCGAGAAGCTGATCACCGGCCTGATCGCCGACCTCAGGCCCGACGACGGGGTCGTCGGCGAGGAGGGTGCCAGCGTCGAGGGCAGCAGCGGGATCCAGTGGGTCATCGACCCCATCGACGGCACGGTCAACTACCTGTACGGACTGCCCAGTTGGGCGGTCTCCATCGCGGCCCGCAAGGACGGAGAGACGGTCGTCGGCGTGGTGCACGCCCCGATGCGCGGCGAGACCTGCCGGGCCGTCCTGGGCGAGGGCGCCTACGTCAACGACCGCCCCGCGCGCGTGCGGCCCGCCCCCGCCTTCGGTCTTGCCCTCGTCGGCACCGGCTTCGGCTATCTCGCCGAGCGCCGGGCCCGGCAGGCCGAGGTGGTCCGCCAGCTCATCCCGCAGGTGCGGGACATCCGCCGCGGCGGCTCGGCCGCGATCGACCTGTGCGATGTGGCGACGGGCCGCCTGGACGCGTACTACGAGCGCGGGCTGAACCCCTGGGACTACGCGGCCGGTGACCTGATAGCCCGAGAGGCGGGCGCCCTCACCGGTGGCCGCCCCGGAGAGCCCCTCTCACCCGACTTGACCATCGCGGCCCCACCCGGCCTCTTCGAGCCGCTCCAGAGGCGCCTGGAGGAACTGGGCGCCTGGCACGACTGACGGTACGGACCTCTGGCTGACGGTGCGGGCCACCGGCGAGCTCCCGCTCACTGACACCGCGTACAACAACGAAGCGGGGCCCCGGTCTGGATCTGCCGGGGCCCCGCTTCGTACGAGCTGATCAGACGCGTGACGCGACCTCCACGCCGTGTTCGGCGGCGAGGCGGCGGAGGTCGTCGAGCTCGGCCTCCTCGACCTCCGCGAGGAAGTCGTCGCCGGTCTCGCGAGCCCGCGTCAGGTCGGACTCGGTCGCCTTTATGCGCTGAAGAAGTCCTGCGGTGAATGCGTCCATGCTGCGCCCCCTCGTCCTGGGTCGTGGGTCGGTGGCACGGGGGTGTGCCGTTCGGAAGGGGCGATCACGTCTCCTGTGGATGCCCAGCGCTGCCCGTGCTGGGCGGCGACGGTGCCGGACACCCACGTCCACTCTGCGGAAGCGGCCGGTGGCGTACCACATGGTGGTGTGCCACATGCAGAGCGTGATCGCGGGGTGTAAAGCCGTCCTCCCCGCACTCCCTTCCGTGGAAACCTCAACCGGAAGAGAAAATCTCGCATTCCCGGGCCTCTCACCCCCCTCTCACCCGCCTTACAGCCGACTTATGGCCGAAAAGGGCAGGATGGAGGTCTCACCCCCCGACAGACCTGCCCGTGTGCGCCGAAAGCGCGCTACGCGGGTGGACAGAGGAAGGACAAGCGACGTGCGCGTACTCGTCGTCGAGGACGAGCAGCTGCTCGCCGATGCGGTGGCCACCGGACTGCGCCGGGAGGCCATGGCCGTCGACGTCGTGTACGACGGTGCGGCCGCCCTGGAACGCATCGGCGTGAACGACTACGACGTGGTCGTCCTCGACCGTGACCTCCCACTGGTGCACGGCGACGACGTCTGCCGCAAGATCGTCGAGCTCGGCATGCCCACGCGCGTGCTGATGCTCACGGCCTCCGGAGACGTCAGCGACCGTGTCGAGGGCCTGGAGATCGGCGCCGACGACTATCTCCCCAAGCCCTTCGCGTTCAGCGAACTGACGGCACGCGTGCGTGCCCTCGGCCGGCGTACGAGCGTGCCGCTGCCGCCCGTCCTGGAGCGCGCCGGGATCAAGCTGGACCCCAACCGCCGCGAGGTGTTCCGCGACGGCAAGGAGGTTCAGCTCGCCCCCAAGGAGTTCGCCGTCCTGGAGGTGCTGCTGCGCAGCGAGGGTGCCGTGGTCTCTGCCGAGCAGCTCCTGGAGAAGGCCTGGGACGAGAACACCGACCCGTTCACCAATGTCGTACGCGTCACAGTGATGACCTTGCGCCGCAAGCTCGGCGAGCCGCCGGTCATCGTGACCGTTCCCGGCTCCGGTTACCGGATCTGATCTGTGGTGGCCACGACACCCGCACCCCCGAAGACGCCCCCGAAGCCCACCTGGGACCCCCGGGTGCCGGAGCTGCCGTTCCCCTGGCTGCGTCCGACCATCCGGATAAGGCTCACGCTGCTGTACGGCGGGATGTTCCTGATAGCAGGCATCCTCCTGCTGTCGATCATCTACCTGCTCGCCGCACAGGCTCTGGACGTTGGCAGCGATCTACCCTTCAAGATCGTCGAGGGCAAGGTCACCAGCGAAACCTGCAACCTGCCCGAAAGCGCCTCGCCCAGCGAGTTCAACAGCGCCATGAACGAGTGCGTCAACCTCCAGCGTCGGCACGCACTGGACGATCTGCTCAGCCGCTCCCTCCTCGCCCTCCTCGGCCTCGCCGTGATCGCCTTCGCCTTCGGCTACGCGATGGCGGGCCGCGTTCTGGCGCCGCTCGGCCGGATCACCCGCACCGCGCGCGCGGTGGCCGGCTCGGATCTCTCGCGCCGTATCGAGCTGGACGGTCCGGACGACGAGCTGAAGGAGCTGGCGGACACCTTCGACGACATGCTGGAGCGCTTGCAGCGGGCGTTCACGGCCCAGCAGCGCTTCGTCGGCAACGCCTCGCATGAGCTGCGTACGCCCCTGGCGATCAACCGCACGCTCCTGGAGGTTCACCTTTCCGATCCGGGGGCACCCGTGGAGCTTCAACAGCTCGGCAAGACGCTGCTCGCCACCAATGAGCGCAGCGAGCAGCTCGTCGAAGGGCTGTTGCTGCTCGCCCGCAGCGACAACCAGATCATCGAGCGCAAGGCCGTCGATCTCGCCGAGGTCGCCTCCCAGGCCATCGACCAGGTGCGTGCCGAGGCGGATGCGAACGGTGTGGAGATCCGCGGGGAGCGGGCTCCCGTGGTCGTCCAGGGCAATGGCGTACTCCTGGAGCGGATCGCGCTGAACCTCGTCCAGAACGCCGTCCGGTACAACGTGCCGAAGGACGGGTGGGTCGAGGTGACGACAGAGGCCCAGCACGGCCAGGCGGTCTTCGTGGTGTCCAATACCGGGCCCGTGGTGCCGGCGTACGAGATCGACAACCTCTTCGAGCCGTTCCGGCGGCTCAGGACCGAACGCACGGGCAGCGACAAGGGCGTCGGGCTCGGGCTGTCGATCGCCAGGTCCGTGGCCCGTGCGCACGGCGGCCACATCAGCGCTGAGCCGCGGGAAGGAGGCGGGCTGGTGATGCGAGTCACCCTGCCCATCTGAGAACATGTCGCCGACACACGACGATGTTCGCTTTGCGCGGAATTTTCGGGGCCTTGGCCCAGGAGATTCATGTGTGATCGATCACACTGGCGAATTTCTGGCCATCCACTCTCCGTCCACTCTCTGTGATCAAGAAGGCTGGCGGAAAGCCGGGAAAGTCCGGGTTTTCGATGGTCTTCATGACGGGAAGTACTGGTGAGACGCCTTTGTAGTGCGGCGTGAGGACCGTGTACGGTCCCGTTCGCCATCCAAGCCGATCACTACTGCTGAGTTCGGTTGGGTGTCGATTGAGTAACAGACCTTGATGTGAGGCAAAATCTCCGCCTCAGGTCGGGCACAAGTCCGGCCTCTCACGCGTTACGTGCGCTGAGACACCACAGACACCCAGAGGGGGAGAGCGACATGGCAACGGATTACGACACCCCACGCAAGACCGACGACGACGTCGACTCCGACAGCCTTGAAGAACTGAAGGCCCGTCGGAACGACAAGTCGACTTCGGCGGTCGACGTGGATGAGTTCGAGGCCGCAGAGGGCCTGGAACTGCCCGGCGCGGACCTCTCGAACGAAGAGCTGGCCGTGCGCGTGCTGCCGAAGCAGCAGGACGAGTTCACCTGCATGAGCTGCTTCCTGGTCCACCACCGCAGCCAGCTGGCCCGCGAGAAGAACGGCCAGCCGATCTGCCGCGACTGCGACTGAGGCAGGGTCGGCCGTGCATGGCTCGACCCCGCCCTGGAAGCGCCGTTCTCACGACCAGGGAGCGGCCGGTCCGTCTGCGGACGGTGCACGTGACGACGAGCGGGGCCTCCCGGCCTCGCTCGAAGCAGCGGACGTGACAGGCGCCTCCGGTGCCCTTGAGGTGGCGGACAAGAAGGCGCCTGTCGCCAAGCGGCGGGCGGTCGCCATCGGGTACGGGGTGAGGGAAGGCGTCCGCAGGGGCCGCAGCCGGGCCAGGGCAGGCCTGGCGTACCTCACGGACCGGATCATCGAGAACGCCCCGCGGATCCCCGTACGGGACCTCGCGACGCTCCAGCGGCAGTTCCCCGGACTGGATGCCGAGCAGCTCGCGGACAAGCTGGTCGCGGGCGCGTGCAACGCGACGGCGACGGTGGGCGCGGGAGTCGGGGCCGCCGCGATGATGCCCGTACCCCCGGCGATGCCCACGGAGCTGGCCGCCGAGATCACCGGCGTGGCCGCCATCGAGCTCAAGCTGATCGCCGAGCTGTACGAGGTCTACGGTCAGCGGCCGCCGGGCAATCTGAAGGAACGTACGACCACGTATCTGAACTCGTGGTCGGAGGAGCGCGGCATCGACGTGGCCAAGCCGTCGACGGTCAACGCTGCTCTCGGGATCCAGATGAGGCGCGAGCTGCGCCAGCGGATCATGAAGCGGACGATCAGGAATCTGCCGAACCTGATGCCGTTCCTGGTGGGCGCCGCCGTCGGGGCGGTGATGAACCGCCGCGAGACCAGAAGACTCGCAGACCGCGTCCGCACGGACCTCCGCAAGACGCAGGTCCCCTGGGACGCCCTGCCCGCACTGCCGCCCCTGGAGAAGCCCGCCGACCCCTTGGAGATGGGCGACAGCCCCAAGGAACTGGGGCACTGAGCTCGCACGGCGGCCTGCCGAAAGCCGGGAAAGCCGAGCCGGGCAAGCAGCTCGCCGAAAGGCTCTCCGTCGCCGAAAGGCCTACGCCGCCCGCGCCGCGTCCAGTGCCGCCGCCAGGCGCTCCGGCTCCCGCGTGGACAGGTACAGGTAGGGCGTCGGGTCCGACGGGTCCGTGACCTCCACCCGCAGGGCCGTGGGGATGTAGGCACGCAGCAACAGGAAGGCGCGCGGATCCGCCTTGTACGTGCGCCAGGCGCGCGCCTCCTCGGCGTCGAGCACATGGGCCTCGCCCAGGGCCGACACCGGGATCTTCGCGTCGCCCGCGATCAGCGAGTCGCCCACCACACGGATACGGACCGAGCCGTACGAACTCGCCACCACCGCCGCGACCGCCGTGCCGCCGGCCAGGCCGCCCAGCAGGGGCAGCACGCCGAACGGCAGCAGGATCAGGGCCATCGAGACGCCGACCAAAAAGCAGACGAGCCACCAGGTGCGGGGCGCGGTCAGGCGTTCTTCGTAGGGCGAGGCGGAGAGCTGCATGAAGTCAAGCCTGCCACGGTGCTTACCGGCCGCTGACGCGGAGGTAAGGTCTGCGCCTGTGAGTGGTACCTCTTCGATCCTGCGACCCCCGGCCGACGCCGTGGCACCGGTGCGGCACCCGGACGCGCCCGCCCCCGGCGAACTGCTCGGCGCGCACTACGAGCACTGCTTCGGCTGCGGCGGCGGACAGGCGCACGGGCTGCACCTCGCGGCCCGTGCGGGCGAAGGCGTAAAGATCACCGCCGAGTTCACCGTGCAGACCGCCCACCAGGGTGCGCCCGGCCTCGCCCACGGTGGCGTCCTCGCGAGCGCGCTCGACGAGACGCTCGGCTCGCTGAACTGGCTGCTGCGGACGATCGCGGTGACCGGCCGCCTGGAGACCGACTTCGTACGGCCCGTTCCCGTGGACACGGTGCTGCATCTGGAGGCCGAGGTCACGGCGGTGGCCGGACGGAAGATCTTCTCCACGGCCACCGGCCGGATAGGCGGCCCCGATGGCCCGGTCGCGGTCCGCGCGGACGCCCTGTTCATCGAGGTCAAGGTCGACCACTTCGTCGACAACGGCCGCCAGGAGGAGATCCAGGCCGCCATGAACGACCCGGACCAGGTCCGGCGAGCCCGCGCCTTCGAGGTGAACCCGTGACCCGACCCGTGCCCCCGAGCCCCGTCGACGTACTGATCAAGCGCGTCGATCCGGACGTACCGCTTCCGGAATACGCGCACCCCGGCGACGCCGGCGCGGATCTGCGGACGACCGAAAGCCGTGAACTCGCGCCCGGCGAGCGGGCCGTGCTGCCGACCGGAGTGTCCATCGCGCTGCCCGAGGGGTACGCGGCCTTCGTGCACCCGCGTTCCGGGCTTGCCGCCCGCTGCGGCGTCGCCCTCGTGAATGCCCCAGGGACCGTGGATGCCGGGTACCGTGGAGAGATCAAGGTGATCGTGGTGAATCTCGACCCGCGCGAGTCCGTGCGGTTCGAGCGCTTCGACCGGATTGCCCAACTCGTCGTCCAGCAGGTCGAGAAGGTGCGCTTCCAGGAGGTTGCGGACCTTCCCGACTCGACACGGGCCGCAGGGGGCTTCGGGTCCACCGGCGGGCATGCCGCCGTGGACGGCACAACGGGTGGGAATCGATACGCTTCGGTCGTATCCGACCGGGAAGGACAGTGACGTGTTCGGACGTCGCAAGAAGGGCAGTGCCGCCGAGGACGCGGCGAGCGAGGCCGAGCAGGTCGACGGCGTTGTTGAGGAAGTCGACACTGAGGCGGACGACGCAGAGCAGGGGCGCGTACGGCTCGAGCCCAAGCCGCGCCCCGACGGTCCCTGGGACAGTTCCGAGGTCCGCGATCCGGCCGAGGGCCGGGTCGATCTGGGCGGCCTCTTCGTGCCCGGGGTCGACGGTATGGAGCTGCGCGTGGAGGTCGCGGGCGACGCCATCGTCGCGGCCACCGTGGTGCTGAAGGACAGCGCCGTCCAGCTGCAGGCCTTCGCCGCCCCCAAGCGCGAAGGCATCTGGGGCGAGGTACGCGAGGAGATCGCCACCGGCATCACCCAGCAGGGCGGTGTCATCGACGAGGTCGAGGGCCCGCTGGGCTGGGAGCTGCGCGCCCAGGTACCGGTGCAGCTGCCGGACGGGACCGGCGGTTTCCAGGTCGTACGGTTCGTCGGCGTGGACGGTCCCCGCTGGTTCCTGCGCGGAGTGATCTCCGGGCAGGGCGCGGTGCAGCCGCAGGCCGCCGGGCTGCTCGAGCAGATCTTCCGGGACACGGTGGTGGTCCGCGGTGACGGTCCGATGGCCCCGCGCGACCCGATCGTGCTGAAGCTGCCGGAAGACGCGCAGATGGTCGCCGAGGGTGTCCAGCAGGAGGAGCAGGCGGGTTCCCGCTTCTCCGGGGGCATGGGGCAGTTGCAGCGCGGGCCGGAGATCACCGAGGTCCGGTAGACGCGGACGCACGACCAGACCGATAGACACGGATTCACGGATTTACGACCAGGGGTCGCACCTTCGCCGGGGTGCGGCCCGTCGTCGTGCGCGGACATGAGGGCAATGGCGCGCTTACGGGCAAGCCCGGCCGCACCATTGCCCGACCGGGCGCCCGGTGACCATACTGGCGCCCGGCCGACGGGGGAGGAACGGATGAGCGGCAGCGGTGTGATCGCCACCGAGACCATGGTGCGCGTCGAGAACGTCCACCGGTCGTACGGAACGGGAGCCACCGCCGTACACGCCCTGCGCGGGGTCTCCTTCGATGTGCCGCGCGGCGAACTCGTCGCCCTCAAGGGCCGTTCGGGATCCGGCAAGACGACCTTGCTGAACCTCGTCGGCGGGCTCGACGAGCCGGACGAGGGACGGATCACCGTGGACGGGCTCGACCTGTCCGGGCTCGGGGAGGAGGGGCTGCTCCGGCTGCGCCGGGACCGTATCGGCTTCGTCTTCCAGTCCTTCGGGCTCATCCCGATCCTTACGGCCGCCGAGAACGTCGGCGTCCCGCTGCGGCTGCGCCGGGCCCATCCGCGCGAGCGCGAGGAGCGTGTCGAGCTGCTGCTCGCCCTGGTCGGTCTGGCCGATCATGCGGCGCAGCGCCCCGGCGAGCTCTCCGGGGGTCAGCAGCAGCGGGTGGCCATCGCGCGCGCTCTCGCCAACCAGCCCTCGCTCCTCATCGCCGACGAACCCACCGGCCAGCTCGACGCGGAGACCGGCCTCGCCGTGATGGAGCTGCTGCGCGCGGTCGTGCGCAGCGAGCAGGTCACAGCGCTCGTCGCCACGCATGACGCCGCGCTGCTCGACCTGGCGGACCGCGTGCTGGAGCTGAGCGACGGCGAGATCGTCGAGCACTGAACCCTTTGTCCGCTGAGGCGATCGGGCGGGCATCAGGGTTGCGTCAAAGACGTCCCCGGGCCCGCTTTCCGAGGCGTGGGCGCCGATGATTGGCCGTAAGGTCGACGCAGCGTGTGCGGCTGTTACGGGAAGACAATGGGACCATGGGACGCGGCAGGCTTCGGATCTATCTCGGTGCGGCGCCGGGCGTCGGCAAGACGTACGCGATGCTGTCCGAGGCGCATCGCCGCGTCGAGCGGGGCACGGACTGTGTGGTCGCCTTCGTCGAGCATCACGCCCGGCCGCGCACCGAGGTGATGCTGCACGGCCTGGAGGTGGTTCCGCGCCGGGAGCTGGAGTACCGGGGTTCGTTCTTCACGGAGATGGACGTGGACGCGGTGCTGGCGCGCGGCCCCCAGGTGGCGCTCGTCGACGAGCTGGCCCATACGAACGTCCCGGGGTCCCGCAACGGCAAGCGGTGGCAGGACGTCGAGGAGCTGCTGGCCGCGGGCATAGATGTCGTGTCGACGGTCAATATCCAGCACCTGGAGTCGCTGGGTGATGTGGTCGAGTCGATAACGGGCGTACGGCAGAAGGAGACCGTGCCGGATGAAGTCGTCCGGCGGGCGGATCAGATCGAGTTGGTCGATATGTCGCCTCAGGCGCTGCGGCGGCGGATGGCGCACGGCAACATCTACAAGCCGGACAAGGTCGACGCGGCCCTGTCCAACTACTTCCGGCCCGGCAACCTGACCGCGCTGCGCGAGTTGGCGCTGCTGTGGGTCGCGGACCGGGTCGATGAGTATCTCCAGCAGTACCGGGGCGAGCACGGCATCCGCACCACCTGGCAGGCCCGCGAACGCATCGTCGTCGGGCTGACCGGTGGCCCGGAGGGACGGACGCTGATCCGCCGGGCCGCCCGGCTCGCGGAGAAGGGCGCGGGCGGTGAGGTGCTCGCGGTCTACATCGCGCGCAGCGACGGCTTGACGTCCGCCTCGCCGAAGGAACTGGCCGTGCAGCGCACCCTCGTCGAGGATCTCGGCGGCACCTTCCATCACGTCATCGGGGACGACATCCCGTCCGCGCTGTTGGAGTTCGCGCGTGGGGTCAACGCCACGCAGATCGTGCTGGGGGTGTCCCGCAGGAAGGGCTGGCAGTACGTGTTCGGGCCGGGCGTCGGCGCCACGGTCGCGCGCGAGTCGGGGCCCGACCTGGATGTCCACCTGATCACGCATGACGAGGTCGGCAAGGGGCGCGGTCTGCCAGTTGCCCGGGGTGCGCGGCTCGGGCGGTCCCGGATCATCGGGGGCTGGCTGACCGGGATCGGCGGCCCGGCGTTGCTGACGCTGCTGCTCACGCACACCGATGCGGATCTGGGCCTCACGAACAACATGCTGCTGTTCCTGACGCTGACGATCGCCGCGGCCCTGCTCGGCGGGCTGCTGCCGGCGCTGGCCTCGGCGGCGTTCGGCTCGCTCCTGCTGAACTGGTTCTTCACGCCGCCCGTGCACCACATCACGATCGCCGACCCCAAGAACATGCTCGCCTTGGTGATCTTTGTGGCGGTGGCCGTGTCGGTGGCGTCGGTGGTGGACCTGGCGGCCCGGCGTACGCATCAGGCTGCCCGGCTGCGCGCCGAGTCGGAGATCCTCTCCTTCCTGGCGGGCAGCGTGCTGCGCGGGGAGACCAGCGTGGACGCCCTGCTGGAACGGGTCCGCGAGACCTTCGGCATGGAGTCGGTCGCCCTGCTGGAGCGCGAGAGTGACGTCGATCCGTGGACCTGTGCGGCCAGTGTCGGGCCGCAGCCGCCGGTGCTGCCGGAGGACGCGGACGTGGACATGCCGGTCGGCGATCACATGGCGCTGGCCCTGTCCGGGCGGGTGCTGCCCGCCGAGGACCGCCGGGTGCTGGCCGCGTTCGCCGCGCAGGCCGTCGTCGTACTGGACCGCCAGCGTCTTCAGCAGGAGGCCGAGCAGGCCCACACGCTGGCGGAGGGCAACCGGATTCGTACGGCGCTGCTGGCCGCCGTAAGCCATGATCTGCGGACTCCGCTGGCCGCTATCAAGGCCGCCGTGTCGTCGCTGCGGTCCGATGACGTGGCCTGGTCCGAGGAGGACGAGGCCGAGCTCCTGGAGGGGATCGAGGCGGGTGCCGACCGGCTTGACCACCTGGTGGGCAATCTCCTGGACATGTCCCGGCTGCAGACCGGCACCGTCACCCCGCTGATCCGGGAGATCGACCTGGACGAGGTGGTCCCGATGGCGCTGGGCGGCGTACCCGAGGACAGCGTCCAACTGGAGATCTCCGAGACGCTGCCCATGGTGGCCGTCGATCCGGGGCTGTTGGAGCGGTCGGTCGCCAACATCGTTGAGAACGCCGTGAAGTACAGCCCGGACGGGGAGCCGGTGCTGGTGGCCGCCAGCACGCTCGGAGAGCGCGTCGAGGTACGGGTGGTGGACCGCGGGCCCGGTGTTCCGGACGAGGCCAAGGAGCGGATCTTCGCGCCCTTCCAGCGCTACGGGGACGCTCCGCGGGGTGCCGGAGTGGGCCTCGGGCTCGCGGTCGCCCGTGGCTTCGCCGAGGCGATGGGCGGCACGCTCGACGCCGAGGACACTCCCGGTGGCGGACTCACCATGGTGCTCACCGTCCGGGCGGGGCCGTCCCGTTCCGGACGACCCGCAGAACTCGCACAACCCGCAGAACCGGAAAGGCAGGCTTCATGACCCGCGTCCTCGTGGTCGACGACGAGCCGCAGATCACCCGAGCCCTCGTGATCAACCTCAAGGCACGCAAGTACGAGGTCGACGCGGCCGCCGACGGCGCCACCGCGCTCCAGCTCGCGGCCGCCCGCCACCCCGACGTGATCGTGCTCGACCTGGGCCTGCCCGACATGGACGGCGTCGAGGTGATCAAGGGACTGCGGGGCTGGACGCGCGTACCGATCCTGGTGCTGTCCGCCCGGCACTCCTCGGACGAGAAGGTCGAGGCCCTCGACGCCGGCGCCGACGACTACGTCACCAAGCCCTTCGGCATGGACGAGCTGCTGGCCCGGCTGCGGGCCGCCGTCCGCCGCGCGGAGCCGAACGGGGCCGGCGAGGACGAAGTGATCGTCGAGACCGAGGACTTCACCGTCGACCTGTCCGCCAAGAAGGTCAACCGGGCAGGGCGGGACGTGCGCTTGACCCCGACCGAGTGGCACCTCTTGGAGGTGCTGGTGCGCAACACGGGCCGGCTGGTCAGCCAGAAGCAGCTTCTGCAGGAGGTCTGGGGGCCCTCGTACGGGACGGAGACGAACTACCTGCGGGTCTACATGGCCCAGTTGCGGAGGAAGCTGGAGGGGGATCCTTCGCATCCGCGGCACTTCATTACTGAGCCGGGGATGGGGTACCGGTTTGAGAGGTGAATCGATTCGAGCGTTAGTTCTATGGGTAAGTCCAGGGGGTACGAAGCTGTCAGCGGCCCCCGGTACGCTTCAGACATGAGTGCTGTTCCCCGTTCCGAAAGGCCGCCGGGCCGGTTCCGGCGGATGCTCGACCGGCTCTCCTCGTCGCAGGAGGACCTCGAGTCGGAGGAGCTGCGCGAAGACACCGAGACCGCCGGCTGTACGCGTATCGGTGACGCACATGACCGACAGATAGTGACCGTTACTGGTACCTTGCGCACGGTCACGCTGCGCCCGAGGGCCGGTGTCCCGGCTCTGGAGGCCGAACTGTTCGACGGTTCGGCCGCCCTGGACGTGGTGTGGCTCGGCAGGCGCTCCATCGTGGGAATCGAACCGGGGCGCAAGCTGATCGCATCGGGCCGGATCTCGATGAGCCGGGGCCGCCGGGTGCTGTTCAATCCGAAGTACGAACTCAGACCCCTCGGACGGGAGTAGCCGGTGACGTCGCTCGACAAGCCGACCGAAGACGACGCCCATGACTCGCGGGCGGTGACGGAGGCCGCGCTCTTCGAGGCGTTCGGCGGTCTGCGGGGCATGATCGAGACGGTCTTGCCCGGCCTGCTCTTCGTCACGATCTACACGGTCAACAAGGATCTGCACTCCGCGGCCATCGCGGCGCTCGGGGTCTCCGTGCTGCTCGTCGTGGTGCGGCTGGTCATGAAGGACACCGTCAAGCACGCCTTCAGTGGCGTCTTCGGGGTGGCCTTCGGTGTCGTCTTCGCGATGATGACCGGCAACGCCAAGGACTTCTATCTGCCGGGCATGCTCTACACGTTGGGGCTGGGGCTCGCGTACATCATCACGACGCTTGCCGGTGTGCCGCTGATCGGGCTGATCCTTGGGCCGGTGTTCAAGGAGAATCTGTCCTGGCGGACGCGTAATCCTGGGCGTAAGAAGGCGTACGCGAAGGCCAGTTACGCGTGGGGGGCGATTCTGCTTGCCAAGTGCGCGATTCTGTTTCCGCTGTACTGGTGGGCGGATACCACGCAACTGGGCTGGGTGCTCGTTGCGTTGAAGATTCCGCCGTTCCTGTTGGCGGTTTGGCTGACCTGGGTCTTCCTGGCGAAGGCGCCCGCGCCTATTGATGTGTTCGCCGAGATGGAGGCGGAGGAGCGGGCGGAGAAGGAACGCCAGGCTGCGCAGCGGGCTGGCGTCGAGAAGTAGATCGCCCCCGCCGCCCCTACCCGTCCCATCCCCGGGGCTCCGCCCCTGGACCCCACTGGGGCTGCGCCCCCAGGCCCCCTCGGGGCTGCGCCCCCAGGCCCCCTCGGGGCTGCGCCCCCAGGCCCCCTCGGGGCTGCGCCCCGGACCCCACTCGGGCTCTGCCCGGACCACACTGGGGGCTCCGCCCGTGGACCCGGCTCGGGGCTCCGCCCCGGACCCGCTCGGGCTCTGCCCGGAAACCACTCGGGGCAGCGCCCGAACCCCACTCGGGGCTCCGCCCCTGGACTCCGCTGGGGCTGCGCCCCAGACCCCCATCGGCCTGAACGGCCTCGTCCTCAAACGCCGGACGGGCTGAAAAGAACGCCAGACGGGCCGAATCGGGCCCCCGGGAGAACACTGAATGGGGGCGCCCGGAGAACTCAGGGCGCCCCCATCCACGTACCGCCGGCAATCAGCCGACCGCATCCTCCCGCCGGACCGACAGCAGATCCTCCAGCTGTTCCTCCCTGGCCTGGGCCGCAACGAACAGCAGCTCGTCGCCTGCCTCCAGGGAGTCTTCCCTTGTCGGGGTCAGGACTCGGGTGCCGCGGATGATCGTGACCAAGGACGTGTCCTCGGGCCATTCCACGTCGCCTACCCGGGTGCCTGCCAGGGCCGACTCCGGGGGGAGCGTCAGCTCTACCAGGTTGGCGTCGCCGTGGCTGAAGCGGAGGAGGCGGACCAGGTCGCCTACGCTGACCGCCTCCTCTACCAGGGCCGACATCAGGCGGGGGGTCGAGACGGCTACGTCGACGCCCCAGGACTCGTTGAACAGCCACTCGTTCTTGGGGTTGTTGACGCGGGCGACGACGCGTGGAACGCCGTACTCCGTCTTTGCGAGCAGGGAGACGACGAGGTTCACCTTGTCGTCGCCCGTGGCGGCGATGACGACGTTGCAGCGCTGAAGTGCTGCCTCGTCCAGCGAAGTGATCTCGCAGGCGTCGGCCAGCAGCCACTCCGCCTGCGGCACGCGCTCGACCGAGATCGCGGTCGGCGCCTTGTCGATCAGCAGGATCTCGTGCCCGTTCTCCAGCAGTTCGCCCGCGATCGAGCGGCCCACCGCACCGGCACCGGCAATGGCGACCCTCATCAGTGACCGCCCTCCTCGTCAGGGCCCTTGGCGAACGCCGCCTCGACCTTGTCCACGTCGTCCGTACGCATCATCACGTGCACCAGATCGCCCTCCTGGAGCACCGTTTGGGAGCTCGGCAGGATCGCCTCGCCGAGGCGGGTGAGGAAGGCGACGCGTACGCCGGTCTCGTCCTGGAGCTTGCTGATCCGCTGGCCCACCCATGCCGTCGAGGCGTGTACCTCGGCAAGCTGCACCCCGCCGGTGGGGTCGCGCCACAGCGGCTCGGAGCCCGCCGGGAGCAGCCGGCGCAGCATCTGGTCGGCGGTCCAGCGGACGGTGGCGACGGTCGGGATGCCCAGGCGCTGGTAGACCTCGGCGCGGCGAGGGTCGTAGATGCGCGCCGCGACGTTCTCGATGCCGAACATCTCGCGGGCCACCCGGGCGGCGATGATGTTCGAGTTGTCGCCGCTGGAGACGGCGGCGAAGGCGCCCGCCTCCTCGATGCCCGCCTCGCGCAGGGTGTCCTGGTCGAAGCCGACTCCGGTGACACGACGGCCGCCGAACCCGGAGCCCAGTCGTCGGAAGGCGGTGGGGTCCTGGTCGACCACGGCGACCGTGTGCCCCTGTTGCTCCAGGGTCTGGGCGAGAGCGGAACCGACTCTCCCGCAGCCCATGATGACGATGTGCACGACCGTCCTTCCGATGTCAATTGTTACTGCTCATGGAGTTACTGCTCAAGCTGAACAAGGTCTCCAACAGGGTCTCAGACCGATGCCCAAGCTACACACGCGCGGTCCGCGGAGGGCACCCCTGTGCACGCTCGCCCATGGCCCGTCGTGATCAGCGGCGGCTGATGCTTCGGATGCTGACGACGGTCAGGACACCGAGGCCGAGGAGCGCGGCGGCGGCACCGATGAGTTCCGCGGTGGCAGGCGTCATGAGGTCTCCAGGAGGGCTGGTAGGCGAGGTTTTGTCATATAGACATGGGGATGCCGTCGGTGCCGGAACCCGCTGCATCACTCGTATCTCAATTCACTCGTAGGGCAGACGTCGGGTGGCGGGTGGGCACCCCGTACCCCGACCGCTTACGATCCTCAGCGTGTCCAAACTGACCGACGTGCCCAAACGCATCCTCATCGGGCGCGCACTGCGCAGTGACCGGCTGGGGGAAACACTCCTGCCGAAGCGCATCGCCCTCCCCGTGTTCGCCTCCGACCCGCTGTCCTCCGTGGCGTACGCGCCGGGCGAGGTGCTGCTGGTCCTGTCCATCGCGGGCGTGTCGGCCTACCACTTCAGCCCCTGGATCGCGGCCGCGGTCGTGGTGCTGATGTTCACGGTGGTCGCTTCGTACCGGCAGAACGTGCACGCGTACCCGAGCGGCGGCGGCGACTACGAGGTGGCCAACACCAACCTCGGTCCCAAGGCCGGACTCACCGTGGCCAGCGCGCTGCTCGTCGACTATGTGCTCACCGTCGCCGTGTCGATCTCCTCCGGCATCGAGAACCTCGGTTCCGCGATCCCCTTCGTGGTCGAGAACAAGGTGCCGTGCGCGATCGCCGTCATCGTGCTGCTCACGCTGATGAACCTGCGCGGGGTCAGGGAGTCCGGGAAGCTCTTCGCGATTCCGACGTACGTCTTCGTCGTGGGCGTCTTCTCGATGATCGCCTGGGGCGCGTACCGCGGTCTGGTCCTCGACGACACCATGAAGGCACCCACCGCCGGCTTCGAGATCAAGGCGGAGGAGGAAGGCCTCGCGGGCTTCGCGCTCGTGTTCCTGCTGCTGCGGGCCTTCTCCTCCGGCTGTGCTGCGCTCACCGGCGTCGAGGCGATCAGCAACGGCGTCCCGGCGTTCCGCAAGCCCAAGTCCAAGAACGCCGGGACCACGCTGGCGTTGATGGGTCTGTTCGCGGTCACCATGTTCTGCGGCATCATCGGCCTGGCCATGGCGTCCAACGTACGCATGGCCGAGCACCCGGCGACCGACCTGCTGGAGAACGGCGTCGCGGTCGGCGCCGACTACGTCCAGAACCCGGTGATCTCGCAGGTCGCCGAGGCCGTCTTCGGTGGCGGCAGCTTCATGTTCGTGCTGCTCGCCGCGGCCACCGCGCTGGTGCTCTTCCTCGCGGCCAACACCGCGTACAACGGCTTCCCGCTGCTGGGCTCGATCCTCGCGCAGGACCGCTACCTGCCCCGCCAGCTGCACACCCGCGGCGACCGCCTCGCCTTCTCCAACGGCATCGTGCTGCTGGCGGGCGCCGCCGGTCTGCTGGTGTGGGTCTACGGCGCCGACTCGACCCGGTTGATCCAGCTTTACATCGTCGGCGTCTTCGTCTCGTTCACGCTCAGCCAGACCGGCATGGTCCGGCACTGGAACCGCCACCTGGCCACCGAGCGGGACCAGGCCGTCCGCCGCCGCATGTACCGATCCCGGGCGATCAACACCTTCGGCGCCTTCTTCACCGGGCTCGTTCTGGTCGTCGTACTCGTCACCAAGTTCACGCACGGCGCCTGGGTCGCGCTGCTCGGCATGGTGATCTTCTACGCGATCATGTCCGCGATCCGTAAGCACTATGACCGCGTCGCCGAGGAGATCGCCGCGCCGGAAGGGCCGAGCGACGATGTCGTACGCCCCTCGCGCGTCCACTCCGTCGTCCTGATCTCCAAGATCCACCGCCCGACGCTGCGCGCCCTCGCCTACGCCAAGCTGATGCGCTCGCACACCCTGGAGGCGCTCAGCGTCAACGTCGACCCGGCCGAGACCAAGGCACTGCGGGAGGAGTGGGAACGGCGCGGCATCGACGTACCGCTGAAGGTCCTCGACTCCCCGTACCGCGAGATCACACGGCCGGTCATCGAGTACGTGAAGAACCTGCGCAAGGAGTCCCCGCGTGACGCGGTCAGCGTGATCATCCCCGAGTACGTGGTGGGCCACTGGTACGAGCAACTGCTGCACAACCAGAGCGCCCTCAGGCTCAAGGGACGGCTGCTGTTCACACCGGGCGTGATGGTGACCTCCGTGCCGTACCAGCTGGAGTCCTCCGAGGTGGCCAAGAGGCGGGCCCGGAAGCAGCAGGAGTGGAACGCGCCGGGTGCCGTGCGGCGCGGTCCCGCGGAACAACGGCCCAAGGAGCCCAGCACCCCCAAGGGCTGACAGGGTCGTACGGAGTCGTACGGACTCAGTGTCGAACGGCCGGGCGGGGCCCACGTAGACTGGTGGGCTGTTGTCCGGCCGTTCCCCCTTTTCGCATCTGGAGTCACCCCGCCATGCAGGCAGAACCGAAGAAAACGCCGGCGGGGTCGCTCGTGGGGCAGGAGTACGAGGTCGAGATCGGGCCCGTCGCCCATGGCGGGCACTGCATCGCCCGTACGTCGGAGGGGCAGGTGCTCTTCGTACGGCACGCGCTGCCCGGTGAGCGGGTCGTCGCGCGGGTGACGGAGGGCGAGGAGGACTCGCGCTTCCTGCGCGCGGACGCGGTCACGATCCTGGACGCGTCCAAGGACCGAGTCGAGGCGCCCTGCCCGTACGCGGGCCCCGGCCGCTGCGGCGGCTGCGACTGGCAGCACGCCAAGCCGGGCGCTCAGCGGCGCCTGAAGGGCGAGGTGATCGCCGAGCAGCTGCAGCGGCTCGCGGGCCTGACGCCCGAGGAGGCCGGCTGGGACGGCACGGTGATGCCGGCCGAGGGTGACAAGGTGCCCGCCGGTGAGGTGCCCGCCTGGCGTACGCGCGTGCAGTACGCGGTGGACGATGCCGGGCACGCCGGTCTGCGGCGGCACCGTTCGCACGAGGTCGAGCCGATCGAGCACTGCATGATCGCCGCGCCGGGCGTCAGCGAGCTGGGCATCGAGCGGCGAGAGTGGCCCGGGATGGAGTCGATCGAGGCGATCGCCGCGACGGGCTCCCAGGACCGGCAGGTGATCCTCACGCCACGGCCCGGCGCCCGCCTGCCGATCGTGGAGCTGGACCGGCCGGTGTCGGTGATGCGCGTGGAGGAGAAGGACGGGGGCGTGCACCGCGTCCACGGCCGCCCCTTCGTCCGCGAGCGCGCGGACGACCGCACGTACCGGGTCGGCAGCGGCGGCTTCTGGCAGGTCCACCCGAAGTCCGCGGACACGCTGGTCAAGGCGGTCATGCAGGGCCTGCTACCGCGCAAGGGCGAGACGGCCCTCGACCTGTACTGCGGCGTCGGCCTCTTCGCGGGCGCCCTCGCCGACCGCCTCGGCGACAAGGGCGCCGTGCTCGGCATCGAGTCCGGTAAGCGCGCGGTGGAGGACGCCCGCCACAACCTCGCCGCCTTCGACCGCGTCCGCATCGAACAGGGCAAGGTCGAGACGGTGCTGCCACGCACCGGCATCACCGAGGCCGACCTGATCGTCCTAGACCCACCGCGTGCTGGCGCCGGCAAGAAGACGGTCGGGCTTCTGACGGGGCTCGGGGCGCGGCGCATCGCGTATGTGGCGTGCGATCCGGCGGCGCTGGCACGGGACTTGGGGTACTTCCGGGACGGGGGGTATCGGGTGCGGACGCTTCGGGCGTTTGATTTGTTTCCGATGACGCATCACGTGGAGTGCGTGGCGATTCTGGAGCCAGCCGGGAAGGGCTCCTGACCTCACTCGCTCCCTACATCCGGCAAGGTCCACCGAACCAGGTGATTGCTCTTGCGACGAAGATGCCCGTGTTGCCCATGTCACCTTTCCTTCCTGGGAGTTCGGCATGTTCGGGGGATGCGGGCCGGTAACGTTTCGGCGTCGGTACGAGCAAGACGTCCGGGGGTCCGGTGGTGATGCGGCGCATGACGGCAGCAGCCGTGCTGCTGGCTGCTGCCGTCATGCTGCACTTCGGACTGCCCCACCACTCCTCGGCCACTCCGAGCGCGGTGTCCGCCGGGGCACCCGCCATCGAATCGGAGTACAGGAAGGCGCAGGGTCCGGAGTTGGCCGCGGCTCACGCCGGTACCGAATCGCAGCACCACGAGGCCGCCGACGACGCTCTCGCCATGCCGCCCCGGGCAGTTCACCTCGTCGAGCCGCCGTCGCTCGCCGAGGACGCGACCGCGAACGAGACGCTTGCGTCCCTCGTCATCGTGTCCGGCATGCCGCATCCCCGTGCCGCGAGAGACGTCTGGAACCCCGGCGGCGGACTCGCGCCCGAGCCCGCCACCCTGCAGACCTTCCGCTGCTGATCGGCAGCGTGCTCCGCGCACCGTCCCCACCGTCGGTACGCACCACCGTGGCCGACCGAGCAGTCAACCGACCGCTCACCACGGCTCGTTGACGCGTACCGGACGCGCGCAGCACGCACTCTTCGCGCCCTTCCCTCCCCGAGAGCCCCACGAAGAGTCACGAGGCCGATATTCATGCACACGCTCATTGAGCACGCCCGTACGTTCCCCGAGAAAATCGCCGACCAGCGGGTGCCACAGCATCCCGAGCATCCCGAGCAGTCAGGGCAGTCAGGGCAGTCAGGGCAGTCAGAGCAACCGGAGCGAGGACGCGCCGGCCGCAGCCTGCCCACCGCCCGCTTTGTACGCCGCGCCGCGCTGGCCGTAGGCCTGGCCCTTCTTCCTCTGGCCACGGCCTGCAGCGGGGGTGAGGACGGCGCTGCGGTGGACCGCAGGCCCTCGACCAGCCCCGTTGCTGACGTCGTGGCCCCGGCGAAGGTCGAGGTGATCGCCAACCTGACCGGCTGCAAGCCCAAGATCCGCATCGAGGCGGACCAACTGCGTCAGGGCCTCTGCCACACGAAGAAGGTGGACTACCTCATCACCACCTTCCCCGAGGAGAAGTACAAGCAGACCTGGCTGGACTCCGCCGCCATCTACGGGGGCAAGTACCTGGTCGGCTCCCGCTGGATCCTCAGCGCGAAAGAGCCGGAGATGCTGGAGCAGTTCCGTACCAAGCTCGGCGGGACGATCAAACAACTGAGCGGCATCGGCCCGAATCCGGCCCCGAGCGCGTCGTAGCGGCGGCCGCGTCCCGGCCCGCCCTCGCACCCCCCACACCCCTGCACCCCACACTCCTACGCCCCCACACCGCGGTCCTCGACCGCGACGTACGAGCCCCTGCCCTGGAGGCTGCTTCATGCCCATCGCGTCATGCCGGGCCAGGAAACCGCTGAGCGTCCTGCTCCTGGCCGGAGCCGTGCTGGCCTTCCTGCTCGGCGGTGCCGGAACCGCTTCCGCCCACGCCACCTTGACCGGGAACGAACCGGCCGACGTCTCGGTCCTCAAGACGGCCCCGAAGCAGGTCACGCTCACCTTCAGCGAAGGCGTCAGCCTCTCCGGCGGCTCGCTGCGCGTCCTGTCCCCGAAGAACCTGCGGGTCGACCGGGGTACGGTCACGCGGGCGGGCGGGAAGGCCGACACCGCACGAGTGACGCTGAGTGGCAAGCTGCCCGAGGGCACCTACACGGTGTCCTGGCGGGTCGTCTCCGCGGACGGTCACCCGATCTCCGGCGCGTTCACCTTCTCCATCGGCGAACCATCCGCCGGCTCCGCCATCGCGCCGTCGGCCGAGCCCCCGGACGACACCGCCGCCTCCCGCCTCTACGACACCGTCCGCTACGTCGCGTACGGCGGCCTCGCCCTGCTCATCGGCGTCGCCCTGTTCATCCTCGGGTGCTGGCCGGCCGGCGCGGGTCTGCGCCCGCTGCGCAGGCTGCTGCTTGTCGGGTGGAGGGCGCTGTTCGTCTCCACCGTCGTCCTGCTGCTCCTCCGCGGTCCGTACGAGACCGGCCGGGGGCTCACCGCCGTGTTCGACCTGTCGCTCCTGGGTCAGACCATCACCGGCAGGAGTGGGCTGGCCCTGGGGGCACGGCTGTTGCTGCTCGCCGTGGCGGCCATCCTTGCCGCGCGGTGGGCGACCCGGCTCCGCGGCGGTTCCGACGGGTCGGGTGAGAGCGCGGCCGCTGACGCCGCTGCACCGACGTACGCCCCGTCAGCTCCCCGTGCCGACGCAGCTGATCGGCCCGCCGGGGAACGGCAGTTCGGGTCCGGGGTGTACGGAGCGGGGGTGCTGTTCGCCGTGGGTCTGACCCTCACCTGGGCCGTGGCCGAGCACGCCGCCACCGGTCTCCAGGTCCCGCTGGCGATCCCCGTTTCCGTGCTGCACCTGCTTGCCATGGCGGTGTGGCTGGGTGGTCTGCTCGCGCTGGCCGTCGCCCTGTTCCGGGCACCCGCGGGCACGGTGATCCCGGCAGCGGCGGTCGCGCGCTTCTCCCGGCTGGCGTTCACCGCGGTCGTCGTCCTGGTCGCCACCGGCGTCTATCAGTCCTGGCGTCAGATCGGCTCCATGGAGGCCCTGGCCACCACGGAGTACGGCAGGCTCCTCACCTACAAAATCGCCGCCGTGATCCTCGTGTTGACCGCGGCGGCGTTCTCCCGCCAGTGGACCGCGCAGCTCGGCCACCAGACGCAACCGTCGGAAGCCCTTCCGGCGGGGGTACCTGAGCGCGTCCGCGTCGCGCAGACCGTCGGCGCGGGTGCCTCCTCCGACGGCGACGCGTCCGCGGGCACCGACAACGCCGGACCGCCCGCTCCACGAGACCCCGCCGACAGTCCCGCCGCCTCTGACTCCTCGTCCGGGTCCGACCGCCACCTGCGTGGCCTGCGCCGATCGGTCGCCGTCGAGGCCGTCCTCGGCGTGGTGGTCCTGGCGATCACCACGGTGCTCACCGGCACCCAGCCCAGCCGTGCCGCCGTCCAGAGCGCCGCCGCGACCGCCGCAGCCCAGGAGCCCACGGCGCGGGTGGTGACCATCCCGTTCGACGTCGGCACCCCGAACGGACAGGGCACAGCGCAGATCACCTTCGCACCGGGACGCGTCGGCGACAACACCGTGGAGGCCCTGGTGTACGGGCCCGACGGGGGCCCCTCCTCGGTCCCCGAACTCCGTCTCACCCTCACCCAACGCGCCCAGCGGATCGGCCCGCTGGATGCGAAACTCACTGACCGGGGAGGCTATTGGGCCACCGACCGCCTGCGGCTTCCGCTGCCCGGCACCTGGACCCTGCGGGTCACGGTGCGCACCACCGACATCGACCAGGTCACCGTCTCCGAGAACGTGAACATCAGGCCGTTGCCTCCGACCTGACCCGCTGTTGGTGGTGAGCACGGGTCAGGAACGGGCGCGGGCCGCGATTCCTTGGGCCTGAGGTTCGCATCACCACGCCGAGGGTGCGCAATCAGCCATCGGCGGGTTCGTAGGCGCTGATGACGTACAGGGCCTCGTCGTCGATCGCGTCCTTCTCCCAGTCCAGTGAGATCCGTACCGGGTGCCCGTCGGCCGCGTACTCGGCTTCCGCCGTGTCCGCCTTGTCGCGCCTGGCCTGCTCCAGCTCCTCCAACAGCTCGCCGATGGTGGGCACTTCGCCAGGCAACTGCTTCACCACACGCCGGCCGCTCTCGTCGAGACCGACCGCCTCCGCCACCTTGCCGTCCCGGACCGTCACCCGGAAGGTCCCGATCAGCGACCTTTCCCCTTCGCTGGACTTCAGCGTGTACATGTACGAGGAGGGCTCCTCCCAGGTGGTCTCGCTCTTCGGCTCGGTCCCCTCGGTGGCGCCCGAGGACGTGGGCGTCTCGGTGCCGCAGGCTACAGCCGCACACATCAGTCCACCGATCAGCGCGGCAGCGGAGACAGAGCGGGCACGGGAGCGTACGGCAGTCATGGCGGCCCCTTCGAAGACGGCTACTGCTATGACGCCGGTCGGCCCGCGGACGTTCGCCGGGGCATGCGGCTCCTGCGTCCGCGCGTCCGGGGGCGGATGCGGCTCCGCCCCCGGACACAGTGGTGCGAGGTCAGCTCTGCGACGCCGCGGTGCGCCGCTTCACCAGCCACCACGCGCCGCCGCCCACGGCGAGCAGCGCCACGACGACCCCGCCGATGACCAAGCCCGCCGAGCTACTCTCGTCCTCCTCGGCGGCCGTGGGGTCGGTCTCGGAGCCCGCAGCCTCAGCGGGCGGCTCGGTGGCCGACGGGGTCGGGCTGGTCGTCGCGCTCTCACTGGGGCTGGGACTGGCCGGCTTGGCGCCCGGGGCCGCGGCCTTCAACGTCAGGACCGGCGCGGGCTGTTCGGGCTCCTCGCCGCCGCTGGGCAGCTCGATCCAGCGGGAGACCTCGCCGTCGCTGTATGTCTCGACGGTCTTGAACGCGACCTCCTTCGCATCCGGGAGCTGCCGGACCTTGATCTTGTGCTCGGCGTCGACGCCGGTCTTCAGGGCGGGGCCGCCGACGGTGTATCCGTCGCTGGTGGCCTTCAGCTTCCAGCCCTTGGGCGCCTCGTCGAGCGCCACGTCACCGGGAGCGATGCCTTCGGGCAGTACGACGCGCAGTTCGGTGAAGCCCGCTGAGTCGGACTCGGCCTCGGAGACGAAGCTGAAGGTGACGTTCTCGGCCAGGGCCTGCGGGGTGTCGGCCTCGACCTCCGCGTGCGCGGCGGCCGGTGCGGCCAGGGCGAGCGTGGCCGTCAACGCGGCGGCACCGGCGAGTGCGACACGGCGGCCCGCACGGGCCACCCGGTGGTGGTAGATGGACACAGGGGAACTCCTTGCTGGTACGGGAAGAGCCGGCCCCGCAGACGTCAGGGACCGGTGAGGGACTGGAGGCGCTCCCGCCGCGGTGGTCCCCTGCGCACCACCGCGTGCTCGAGTACGTCATCCCATGCGTGCGCCGCCACCTCGAAGAGGGCCCCCGGCCGCCGGTCGGGCAGCGCGAACACCATGCGGCCGGTGTCGTGGACCAGTCGCGGCCGCATCTGGGCCAGGGCCGCAACGGCCGCCCTGGCCAGCGTCGCAAGCGTGCCGAGGGCGGCCGTCATCCGCGCGTCCGCCCGGTGCAGCAGCCAGGCCACGACCAGCGCGGCGACCACGTGCACGGTCGTCATCGCCGCCCCGGCGTGATGCCACGCGTGACCGTCCCCCGCCTCGGCAGTGACGTGCCCGGCGTGCATCGCGTGTCCCGGCATCGCCGCCGACGTGTCGCCGTCCGCGAAGGACAGCGCGAGATGCAGCACACCCTGCGCCGCCAGGGTGAACGCGACGGTCGCGGCCGGTCCGTAGCGGCGACGTGCCAGCGGCCAGACCGCCGCGAACTGGGCCACGACCGCTCCGCCCACCAGCCGCCAGGGCACCGTCCCTTCGGCGATCGCGTGGTGTCCGAAGGCCGCGAGCACGGTGACGAGCACGGCGAACAGACCGGCCCGCGCGCACGTTCCCGCGCGGCTGGCCCGGCCTGCCCCGGCACGCCCCGCGCGCCCGTTCACGTCATCGCGCTGCACGACCGCCCGTCATCCCCTACCGGTCGGCGCCCGTCCCGGAAACAGCCGCACGATCAGGCCCGCGCACTGATCGCCTCGGCAAGCCGGTCCGGCGTCCGGGTGGAGAGGTAGAGGTACGGGGTGGGGTCGTCGGGGTCGAGGATCTCGACGCGTACCGCGGTGGGGATGAAGCTGCGCATCGCCATGAACGCCCGCAGATCGGCCTTGTACGTCCGCCAGGCCCGCGCTTCCTCGCCGTCGAGGACCTCCGGCTGCCCCAACGCGGTCAGCGGGATGCGGGCGTCCATGACGAACAACGTGTCGCCGGTGACCCGGATGCGTGTCGATCCCTGTGCGCTGACGTACATCCCGGCCAGACAGGTGCCGATGGCCAGGGCGATGAGCGCGGCGATCAGCCCGTAGGGGAGGAAGACCAAGGCCAGGGAGAGGCCGAAGAGGACGGCGATGGCCCACCAGATTCTCGGGGCGGTCAGGCGTTCGTCGTAGACGAGTCGGCTGGGGGAGGTCACGGGCGTTCACCTTGTCGTATACGTCGGGTCGGGTGGGGCTGTTCACAGGGGCAGGAAGGCACTGGCGCGGGCGTGGTGGGCCACGGTCGTGCCGGTGTCGATGTCGTGGAACCAGGCGTGCAGGTGCAGCGACCCGTCGGCCAGCCGGGGCGCGACGCACGGGTAGTTGCTGAGCGCGTCGAGCTGCGTGAGCACGTGCCAGTGCCCGGTGGCGGTCAGGTCTCCGGCGAGCAGGGCCGGACCTTCGTCGGGCTCCGGTATGCCGGACGTGGCCAGGTTGTCGCGCATCGCCTGAGTGACGACGTCGCAGTGCGAGTGGCCGCAGACGATGATGTCCGAGACGTGCAGTTCGTTGACCGCGTACTCCATCGTCCGTCCCTCGCCGGTCGGCGTCTTCGCGTCGTAGGGAGGTATCACCCCTCCGTATGTGCGCAGTTCGAAGAGGTCTCCTGGCTGGGCGGCGGTGATCAGGGCGGGTACGACGCGGGCGTCGGAGCAGGAGATGAACATCGCCCGCGGCCGATGGCGCCGGGCGACGGCGGCCAGGTTCACGGTGTGGGCTGCCGCGCGGGCGCGGAAGACACGTGCCTGGTCGATCAGGTACTGCATGGTGCTGCCTCCCCGTTTGCGTCAGTCGGACAGCCGGTTGTCGATGAGCGCCTTGAACGCCTTGTATGAACCGGGGGTTTGGATCATGGTTCCGTCGAGGAAGAAGGTCGGGGTGCCCTGCACGCCCAGCCCGAGGCCGTCGCGCTGGTCGTCCTGGACGCGTCCGGCGGTCTCCGGATCAGCGAGGTCGGCGTCGAACTTCTTCATGTCCAGGCCGAGTTGCTCGGCGTAGCCGCGGAAGACGGACTCTTTCCACTCCTTTGACTCGCCCCACTCCTTCTGGGTGGTGAAGAGCTTGGTGTACATCTCCTCGAACTTGCCCTGGCGGGCGGCGGCTTCGGCGGCGCGTGCGGCGGGCTCGGCGTTGCGGTGGCCGGGCATGGGGAAGTAGCGGGCGACGAAGGTGACCCGGTCGCCGTACTCCTCGCGCAGCTTCTCCACGACCGGGTACATCGCCCCGCATGCCTCGCACTCGAAGTCCAGGAACTCCACGACCGTGAGCTCGCTCTTCTTCGGGTCGGTGAGGCGATGGCTGCTGTCGCGGACGGGCAGCGCCTCGGCGGCCGGCTGCACATTCACGCCGCCTGCGTCGCGGTCGTCGGGAGAGAACAGCACGAAGGCGCCGAGGACGACGACGAACAGGGCCACGAGCGCCGCGCCGGCGATGAGGTGCTTCTTGACGTTCTTCATGATTCCTCGGTGGGGGCGGAGTTGGTGGTGCGGGCCGGCTGCCGGTCGCGGGCGTGCAGGCTCGCCAGATAGGCGTTGTAGGCGGCCAGCGGGTCGTTCGCGTCGCCGCGGTCGATCTTCCGGTCGACGCGGCGGGCCTCGCGCTGGTCGGAGCGGACCCACTGGATGGCCAGGATGATCGTGGTGATCAGGACGGGGATGTCGCCGGTGGCCCAGGCGATGGCCCCGGCGTCGTACTGGTCGTCCAGCGGATACTCGACCCAGGGCCGGTCGAGCGCCGACCACCAGCCCTCGCCGATCAGCGCGGTCGAGCTCATCAGCGAGATGCTGAACCAGGAGTGGAACGGCATCGTCAGGATCAGCACGAACAGACGGCCCAGATGGGGCGGTCGGTGCGGTCCGGGGTCGATGCCGATGACGACCCAGAAGAACAGCAGTCCGACGGCCAGGAAATGCACCAGCATGAACATATGGCCCAGATGACTGCGCATCAGGGTCTCGAAGAGAGAGCTGTAGTAGACGACGAAGGCGCTGCCGATGAACAGCACGCTCGCCACCACCGGATGCGAGATGACCTTCACGTAGCGGCTGTGCAGCAGCTTGAGGAGCATCTCCCGTGGCCCGTCCGGCTCCCCCTTGGGGGCGCGGGGCAGGGCGCGCAGGGCGAGCGTGGCGGGCGCGCCCAGCACGAGCAGGATCGGCACCGTCATCGCGAGGATCATGTGCTGGCCCATGTGCACGCTGAACAGCACCTTGCCGTAGACCGCCAGCCCGCTCATGGTCGCCAGCACGGTCACCACCAGGCCCAGCAGCCACGAAATCGTGCGCCCGACGGGCCACTTGTCGCCTCGGGCGCGCAGCTTGCGTACGCCTGCCAGGTACAGCAGTGCGGCCGCCGCGGTGCCGAACGCGAACAGCGGGTCGAAGTGCCACTGGGTGAACAGCGGCGTCCACGGGAAGTCGCCGAGCGGCGGAGGCATGGGGAAGCCCAGCAGTTCCTCGGCGGAGGAGAGCGACGCGTCCTCGGCGCCGGGCGCCGGGGTACGCGACAGGCCCACCGCGAGTCCCATCGCGGCGGCCATGAGCAGCAGTTCACCGGCCGCGAGCCGGACGAACTCCCGTCGGCTGCCGTCCGCGAGAGCGGGCAGCGTGCGGCGGCGGTGCCACCAGCCGACGGCACCGAGCAGGGTGAGCGCGACTGCCTTGCCGATGACCATCAGCCCGTACCGGCTGGTGAACACGTCGCCCAGGGACGGGAGCCGGACAGCGGCATTGACGATGCCGCTGGCCGCGACCGCGAGCAGTGCCCAGCCGGCGAGGGGACTGAAACGGCGGGCCGCTGCCGCCGCGTCCGGCTCCCGCCGGGCCGCGAGGACCAGCACGAAGACCAGCCCGCCGACCCACAGGGCCACACCGACCAGGTGCAGCGCGAGGCTGGTGACCGCCGCGTCATGGTTGCCGGAAGCCGAGGAGTGGCCGGTGAACGCGGGCGGCAGCAGTCCGGCGAGGGCGACCAGGAGCGCCAGGCGGGCCCAGCGCGCCGTACCGATGCCCACGCAGAGCGTCGCGATGACGCCTCCGGCAGCCGCCATCAGGGCGTACGACCGCCCTTGGGGGTCCGTGGATACGAAGTCGGCCAGTACGGCGGGGGACAGGACGTCGCCGACCGGCTGGGCGAAAAGGTCGGAGAGCGTGAACACCAGGGTGGCGGCCGAGGCGGCGGCCCACAACGCCCCTGCCGCCGCAGCCCAGTTGAGGTAACGCAGCTGCGTGGGGCCGAGTCTCTTGCCGCCCGGCAGCAGGACGACGACCAGGAGCAGCGAGCCGATGGTGGCCACCGCGGCGGCGTCCGTGACGGTACGGGCCACCGGCAGCCCCCAGGCGGTCACGGCGCCCGCGTCCGGGATCCCGGGGATCTCGACCGTCGCGCCGCCACCGGCCCGCACGGCGGCCACCGTCACGGCGACGGCGAGGCAGACCGATGCGACCAGCACGAGGGACAGAGGCGGCAGCCGCAGGGGCTTGGTGGTGTCAGTGGCCACGGCCGGCTCGCCTCCGCCGCGACACGAACCTGCCCGCAGCCGCCACCGCGACGGCCAGCACACCGGCAGCGAGCAGCATCGTGCCGCCCGCGTCCGAAGACTCCCCGCCGGCCTGTTCCGACTCGGGCTGCCGAGCCGGCACATCGGCCGATTCCGCCGCACGGGGAGACGGGCTGGGACTGTCCGCCTCCTTGACGGTGAAGGTGTACGAGCCCGAGACCGGATGGCCGTCGGCGGAGACGACCCGATAGCCCACGGTGTAGCGGCCGGCTGGAGAGCTGGTGTCGAGGGGAATGCTGACGGTCCTGCCCTCGACCTGCGGACCGCCCTCGGCGGCCGGGGCGCCGTCCGGGCCGGTGACGGCGAGCTTGGAGTACTTCTGGGCCATCGCGTCGCTGAAGGACAGCGTGACGCGCGGGGGCAGTCCGGCGAGTGTGGCGCCCGCGCCCGGACTGGCGGTGTCGAGTTCGGTGTGGGCTGCGGCCTGCGGGACGGTGATGGCCAGGACCGCCAGAGCGGCGGGTGCGACGAGGGTACGTGCCGCCGTGCGGACGGCACGCCGGTCGGTGACGTTCATGACGCGGGACTCTCTGTGGCCCCGGCGACGTGGTCGCCGGGTGGGAGGGACCGGCCCGCCGGGCGGCCCTCGCGTCAGACCCGTCAGGGCATGCAGGGGGCGCCGATCGGCGTCGGCCGGAGAAGGGCGAAGGGACCGTGCCCGGTGGGCGGCGGAGCCCTGCCCTCGTTCAACCGCACCAGCAGCGCCGACATCGGCGGCGAGGTGCTGTCGGGGAGCGCGATCTGCGGACCGGTGCCGTGACGGCCGTTCAGCAGCGGCCAGACGAACACCAGCAGACGTCGTACGGCCGCCAGCAGCGGCCTGCTCTGCCACAGCAGCCGCTCCGTGACGCCCATCAGACGGGCGGCGAGCAGCAGGGTGACCAGGTGCCCGGCGAGCAGCACACCGGGCGGCTGCCCGGACACCGCGGCGTGCTCGACCAGCCAGGACGAGCCGCCGAAGGTGCCGTCCTGTCCCGTCACCGCCACGCAGGCACCCGGCAACGAGTACGCGACGTGGTAGGCGAGTTGAGCGAGCGCGAGCACGCCCAGCAGCTGCGTGTCCGTCAGCCGATGCCGCGTCAGAACCGCCGCGCCCGGCCCGGCCACCGCCGCCATCCCGGCCACGATGACCCACCGAGGCGCATGCCCCTGCGACAGGACATGTCCGGCCAGCGGCAGCAGCACACACAGGACCGCCAGCACCCCGGCCCGAAGTCCGCGCAGCGCACCGGAAGCCGGCGAGGCGGCTTCTGTCGGGTGGGGCGGTCGCATCAGGTCGGGGCTTTCGGGAGTGCGTCGCTGGTTCGGACGGGGAGCGGATGGCGGCCTACGGGACGTCAGAACCCGTACGCCCTTGAAGCGTACCCACCGACTCGCCCACTGGTTCACGACAGGGTGGGGCTCGCGACGCCGTCACTTGGCAACGATCACTGCTTGATGAGTTTCCGCAGGTCAGAGGCTTGCTAACGGACATGACAACGGTCACCGATGCAGCCTTTGCCCACCCGGTTCACGGCGTGCTTCTCTGACCCAGGAAGCCACCGGAATCGGGGAGGACACGATCATGAGCGGTCACAGTCACAGCCACGGCGCAGGCGGTCACGCGGGAGGCCGGCACCGGTGGCGGCTGGCGGTGTCCTTCGGCTTGATCGGCTCCTACTTCCTGGTGGAGCTGGCCTATGGGCTGCTGTCGGGCTCGCTGGCCCTGCTGTCGGACGCCGGGCACATGGCCGCCGATGTGGTGGCACTGGGTGCGGCCCTCGTGGCGACCCGCATCGCCACCCGTTCCGACCCCACCGGCCGTCGCACCTACGGCTCCTACCGGGCGGAGGTGTTCGCCTCTTTGCTGTCGGTGCTGCTGATGCTCGGCGTGGCGGTGTACGTGGTCGTCGAGGCGATCGGCCGGATCGGCGCTGACGCGGAGGTGTCGTCCGGTCCGATGCTCGTCGTCGGGGCGATCGGCCTGGTGGTCAATCTGGTGGCGCTGTTCCTGCTGCGTTCGGGGGCGGCCGAGAGCCTGAACGTCAAGGGCGCCTACATGGAGGTGGTGGCCGACACCGCGGGCTCGGTGGGGGTGATCGTGGCCGGCTGGCTGGTGGCCGCGACCGGGCAGCCCGTCTGGGACACCGTGGTGGCTCTCGCCATCGGCGTCTTCGTGGCCGTGCGTGCCATCGCTCTGGGGCGTGAGGTCCTGGCGGTTCTCGGGCAGCAGGCACCGGCAGGCATGGAACCGGCTGCCGTGGCCGACGATCTGGCAGCCGTCGACGGCGTACGGGACGTGCACGACCTGCACCTGTGGACACTGACCTCCGGCATGCACGTGGCCACCGCCCACCTGGTCACCGACGACCACACCGATGGCCACGACGTGCTGGACCGGGCCGGCGATCTGCTGCGCGAGCGCCACGGTGTCGCTCACGCGACCTTGCAGGTCGAACCGGTCGGGCACGTCGGTTGCGACAAGCTCGGCTGGTAGGGCCCCGCGGAGGGCTTGTGGTCGGGTGCCGGGTGCCGGGTGCCGGGTGCCGGGTGCCGGGTGCCGGGCGGCGGGCGAGGGCGGCTCCGGGCGCGGCCGGGAATACAGGGTTTCCTGAATTCAGGAATCCGTGTACCGTCGAAGAGTGCTGACCATCGCCTCCGACATCGACGCCCTGGCCCGCTTCGGCCGCGCGCTCGCCGACCCGATCCGCTGCCGCATCCTGCTCGCACTCCGGGAGGCCTCCGCGCACCCGGCGGACCTGGCCGACCGGCTGGAGATCTCGCGCACCCGGCTCTCGAACCACCTCGCCTGTCTGCGCGACTGCGGCATCGTCGTCGCCGTCCCAGAAGGGCGACGCGTGCGCTACGAGCTGGCCGACGTCCGCCTTGGCCACGCGCTGGACGACCTGCGCGGCGCGGTCCTCGCCGTCGAGGCCGACCGTACCTGCCCGGACGCCGAAGAGGAGGGCTGCTGCTGATGACCACGTCCATCACCCTCGGGCCCGCGCCGACCCGACGGGCCCAACTGGCCCGGCGCATACGCCTGCTGGTCGCGGCCACCATCACGTACAACGTCATCGAGGCGATCGTCGCCATCACCGCCGGCACCCTCGCCTCCTCCACCGCCCTGATCGGCTTCGGCCTGGACTCGGTCATCGAGGTCTCCTCGGCGGCGGCCGTGGCCTGGCAGTTCTCCGCTGCGGACCACGCCATTCGCGAGGCCCGCGAGAAGACCGCGCTGCGCATCATCGCGCTGTCCTTCTTCGCCCTCGCCGCGTACGTCACCGTCGACTCCGTCCGCGCCCTGACCGGCACCGGCGAAGCCCAGCACTCCACCCCGGGCATTGTGCTGGCCGCCCTCTCCCTGGCGGTCATGCCGTTCCTGTCCGCCGCCCAGCGCCGCGCGGGACGCGAACTGGGCTCCGCCTCCGCCGTGGCCGACTCCCGGCAGACCCTGCTGTGCACCTACCTGTCGGCCGTCCTCCTCGTAGGCCTGCTCGCCAACTCTCTCCTCGGCTGGACCTGGGCCGATCCCATCGCCGCCCTCGTCATCGCAGCCATTGCGGTCAAGGAAGGCCGAGGGGCCTGGCGCGGCGAAAACTGCTGCGCGGTGCCCATCCGAGGTATCAACGAGTCCGAGGAACAGGACAGTTGCGGCTGCGGCCCGGGCTGCTCGTGCTGCGCCCCGGCGAAGGAGGCGGGTCCCCGGTGACCGGCTGGGCCTGGGCAGCCCTGGCGCTGTACGGGATCTGGCTGCTCTCCGCCTTCGGCGTACGCACACTCATCCAGCGCCGTCGCACCGGCGACTCGGGCTTCCGCGGCCTGTCGGGCACTCCCGGTTCGGCCTCCTGGTGGGCCGGAGTCCTGTTCGTCGTCGCTCTCCTCGGCGCCGCCGCCGCACCGGCCGCGACCCTGGCGGGCCTGCCGGTCCTCGTCAACGAGGCCCCCGCCGTGCACGGGCCCGGCGCGGTGATCGCCCTGCTCGGCGTCGCGGGCACGTTGGTCGCCCAGAGGGCCATGGGAGCGTCGTGGCGCGTGGGCGTGGACCAGGCCGAGCACACCACCCTCGTCCGCGGCGGCCCCTTCGCTCACGTCCGCAACCCGATCTTCACCGCCATGGCCGTCACCGGTCTCGGACTCACCCTGATGGTGCCGAATGCCCCGGCGCTCGCCTCCCTCACCGCCCTGGTGATCGCCGTCGAACTGCAGGTACGCGTGGTGGAGGAGCCCTACCTCAGGGCGGTACACGGCCCTGCCTACCTCGACTACGCGGCAACCGCGGGCCGCTTCCTCCCCGGCATCGGACGGCTGCGGGCCGAGGCCACGAAGGACGCCCCGTAGCCGCAGCAGTACGTCAGGGCCGGGCGAGCAGCCGTACGCGCCAGTGCGCGTGATGGTCCCCAAGGCAAGGCGCGCAGACCCTCGGTCGCCCTCCTTTCCTCAGCCCCGCAGCCGCGGGCGGGCCGGCACCGCCCTGGTAGCCGGGGGATCGGGAACCCCCGGCCACCAGGGCTCGACGGACGGCCGTATCAACGCGGCGCCGAACCGCGCTCCTTGAGCATGTCGGCCATGAGCCTCATCTCCGACTGCTGGCCCTCGACCATCCCCTGCGCCAGTTGCCGCTCCTGGGAGACCTCGCACTGCTCGGCGCAGGCGCGGGCCATGGTGACGCCGCCCCTGTGGTGGTCGGTCAGCAACTGGAGGTAGAGGACCTCGGCGTCCTTGCCCTGAGCCTTGCCGAGCTGGTCGAGTTCGGCATCCGTGGCCATGCCGGGCATGAGGGAGCCGCCCTTCGACTCGTGGCCCATGTGGCCATCACCCTTCATCCAGGCCATGTAGCCGTCGGCGGACGTCTTCGGCAGGCCCCACAGGTCGAGCCAGCCGATCAGCATGCCGCGCTGGTTGGCCTGGGTCTGCGCGATGTCGTACGCGAGGCGGCGCACGTCCTCGTCGTCGGTGCGGTCGCGGATGATGAAGGACATCTCGACGGCCTGCTGGTGGTGGACGGCCATGTCGCGGGCGAAGCCCGCGTCGGAGGAGGCGGTGGTGGGCACGTCGGACGTGTCCTCGCCACCGGGAGCGGCCACCAGCCAGAACACCAGCCCCAGGGCGACGAGAACCGCCACCGCGGCGACGGCCCATGGGACGGGGGAGGGCTGGCGGACGGGTGCGTCGTCGGAAGCGGTCACGTCCGGTTCCGTCACAGTCGTATCGCTCATCAGACGGTGAGGCCTCCTGCGCAGGCGGCGCCGGGTTCGGGGGTCTGTGAGCCCTGGACGTACTTGGACAAGAACTGCTCGACCCTGGGGTCGGAAGCCTTGTCCACGCTGAGCTGCGTGCCCCAGGCCGACAGCATGATGGTGCCGGACTGGTCCTCGCTCGGGCTCATCAGCGTGTACGGGGTGCTGGAGACCTTGTCGCTCAGTGCCTTGACGTCGGCGTCGGCGGCCTTGTCGTTGTACGTGATCCAGACCGCGCCGTGCTCGAGCGAGTGGACGGCGTTCTCCTTGGTGATGGGCTTGGTGTAGACGGTGCCGTCGCAGGTCATCCACGCCTGATTGTGGTCGCCTCCGACGGGCGGGTTCATCGGGTAGTCGACGGCGCCCTGGACGTGGTTCTGGCCGAGCTTCTTCTTGTCCCAGGTCTTCTCGCCGCGCACGGGCTTCTTCTTCGCGGCGGCCTGCTGCTCGTCCTTCTCGTTGGCGCTGTTGAGGGCGTACCCGCCCCACCCGACCAGCCCGGCGACGATGACCGTGCTGAGGGTGATGGTGATGATGCGGTTACGGCGCTCGCGGGCCTTCTCGGCGCGGCGCATCTCCTCTATCTTGGCCCGCCGCGCCTCGGCGGCCGCCTTCTTGCTCGTCTTGCTCATGGCTGTGTGTTCCTCGTCCCCGCCGCGCGGTGTCGTCGCGCGGCGGTGGGTGCAGGTGTGGGAGTCGATGGGCGGAAGCCGGCTGCCCGTGCGCGAGCGCGCACGGCGCCGGGCATCCGTCTAGGTCCGTTGCACCTGGAGGACGTGGAGGTCGGGAGCGTGACAGGTCGGCGCGGGTCCCGGGGAGCGTGAGGCGGTGTCCGGCAGCCGGGGAAGGTCCGGCATTCGGGACAGGACCGCTGGGAGGGGCTGGGCGGGAGTGGCGAGGACGGCTCGCAGACTCTCGGTGGCCCGGCGGCAGCACGCATCGCCGGGCAGGCAGTCGGACGAGTGCGCGGCTGTGGTCCCGTGATGTCCTGCCGGTGCGCCCGCCGGGATCGCAGCGGCGGACACGGTGGTCATGGAGGCGATGGCCGGGGCGCTCTGGCCGTGGGCCGTGACCCCCAGACAGATCGCCAGCGCTGCGAGCAGCACGGACACGGCAGGGCAGAACGCCGCGACCCGCGTAGTCCACCGCGTTCCGCGGGCCGTGTGCTGTCTCCGGCTCTCCATCACAGGTGATGTTAGGCGGTTCCTGTGGAGGAGTCGGCGCGTTCGCCTGGACGCTCAGCGGCGCACGAGAAACAGCATTCTCAGCAGGGGTTCCGTCGAGTCGTGGAGGAGGGTAAGGCGGCTGGAGTCCAGGGCGAGGTCACGCGGACGCCGGGTGGGGACTAGCGTCGTGGGTGTCGTCAGGGCGTACCCGGTGGTGGCGCCCTGTGAGAGTGGCGACCGATGGTCAGGATCACCCAGCAGCAATTCCCAGGGAGTACAAAAAATGGCGAAGATCCTTTTCGTGATGACCGGCGCCGATCAGTGGACGCTGGCCGACGGGAGCACGCATCCCACCGGGTTCTGGGCCGAGGAGGCCACCGTCCCCTACGAGGCGTTCAAGGCTTCCGGGCACGAGGTGACCGTGGCCACGCCCGGTGGTGTCGTGCCGCCCGTCGATCGCGCCAGCCTGAGCCCCGAGGTCAACGGGGGTGCGGAGAACGCGGCGGCGGTTCGGGGTGTCGTGGAGGGCGCCGCCGAGTTCCGTAGTCCGGTCGCGGTGGCCGATGTGCGTCTCGATGACTTCGACGCGGTGTACGTTCCCGGCGGGCACGGGCCGATGGAGGATCTGGCGGTCGACGCCGACTCCGGGCGTCTGCTCGCCCGGGCGGTGGAGAGCGGCATGCTGGTGGGCGTGGTGTGCCACGGGCCTGCCGCGTTGCTGGCCGCGACGAAGGATGACGGTGCCAACGCGTACGCCGGTTACCGGGTCACCGCCTTCACCAACGCCGAGGAGCGGCTGGCCGGCACCGCGGAGAAGGCCAAGTGGCTGCTCCAGGACCGGCTCATCGAGGCCGGGCTGAAGGTCGAGGTCGGTGAGCCTTGGGCGCCGCACATCGAGGCCGACCGGAACGTCGTCACCGGGCAGAACCCCGCCTCCTCCGGCACGCTCGCGGCCGAGCTGCTCAAGAGGCTCGGCTGAGCCGAACAGGGCCGGCCAAGGCCGACCACGACCAACGCACCGTACATACAGGGAAGTTGACGTCATGACCGACCAGCTCACCGTGGGCGTCCTGGGCACCGGGATCATGGGTGCCGCGATGGCCCGTAACCTCGTCAAAGCCGGGCACACCGTACGTGTCTGGAATCGTACCCGCGCCAAGGCCGAGCCCCTCGCGGGCGACGGGGCGCAGATCGCCGGTACTCCCGCCGAGGCGGTGACCGGTGCCGATGTCGTCCTGACCATGCTGTACGACGGGCCGGCCGCCCTGGAGGTCATGCGCGAGGCCGCGCCCGCGCTGCGTCCGGGCATGGCGTGGGTGCAGTCCACCACCGCCGGGATCGAGGGCGTCGGTGAGCTGGCCGGTTTCGCCCGCGCCCACGAGCTGGTCTTCTACGATGCGCCCGTGCTGGGCACCCGGCAGCCCGCCGAGGCCGGCCAGTTGCAGGTTCTGGCCGCGGGGCCGGTCGAGGGCCGGGACGCGGTGACTCCCGTTTTCGACGCGGTGGGCGCCCGTACGGTGTGGACCGGTGAGGACGGCGCGGCCGGCAGCGCGACCCGGCTGAAGCTGGTGGCGAACAGCTGGGTTCTCGCGGCGACGGCGGCGACCGGGGAGGTACTCGCGCTGTCCCAGGCGCTGGGTGTGGACCCGCAGAGTTTCTTCGACGTCATCGACGGCGGCCCGCTCGACATGGGATATCTGCGGGCCAAGGCCGGGCTCATCCTGGGCGGTCAGCTCTCCCCGGCCGCGTTCGCGGTGGCGACCGCCGCCAAGGATGCCCGGCTGATCGTCGAGGCGGGCGAGCAGCACGGCGTACGCCTCGACGTCGCCGCCGCAAGCGCCGCCCGCATGCAACGCGCCGCCGCCCAGGGCCACGCCGACGAGGACATGGCGGCCGCGTACTTCGCCAGCTTCGACGCCGACTCCGAACCGTCTGTCGCACCCGGCGAGGGCTCGTCTGCCTGAGGGCGCGTACCGTCGCGTGCGGCGCCGGGTCCGACCCGGTTTCGCACGCGATGCCGCGTCCGGCGAGGACGGTCCACTTGAGGCCGCGTACCGCCGCGTGCGGCGCCGGCTCCGAACCCCCGATCCCGACGAGGACGCGTCCACCTGAGGCCGCGAATTGCCGCGTGCGGCGCCGACTCCGAACCCGCTCTCGAACCCGACCCCGCACCCGGCGAGGACCCATCCACCTGAGTCCGCGTACAACCGCGTACTCAGGCCCCGGAGCCGTACCCAATCCCCATCACGCCCCCCGTCACCCCGCCACCGGAACCCCCTTCGTCCGGAACACCTTCCGTTCCGCGTCCACCGCGAACACCTCGCAACCCTCCCGCGCGGCGGCCCAGTCGATGCCCTCTGGGCCCATCGCGAAGGCCGCCGTTGCCGTGGCGTCCGCTTCTGTGAGGGAGGGGGCCACGACCGTCACACTCAGGAGGCCCGTGGCCGGGAGGCCGGTGCGGCCGTCGAGGATGTGGTCGCCTCGTTCGTAGCGGGCGGAGGTGGCCACGGCGTGGTCCGTTACGTCCAGGATCGTGCACAGCTTGTCGGGCTGTTCGGGGTGTCGTACGCCCACTCGCCATGGGCCGCCGGCCGCGACCACGTCGCCGCCGGCGTTCAGGCAGAAGCGGGACGCGCCGGTCGCCGTCACCAGGTCCGCCGCCCGCTGTACCGCCCAGCCCTTGACCATGGCGCAGGGATCGAGGCCGCGACCGGGCAGCCGTACGTCGAAGGCGCCCCCGGTCGCGACCCGGTACCGCTCGCACAGGTCGAGGATCTCCGCCAACTCCGGGCTCACCTCGCTCAGTTCGAGCTCACCCCGGTCGAGCCGCGACACCTCGCTGTCGGGCTTGAAGGGGCTGAACCTTTCGTCGACCTCGCGCAGCCAGGCGAAGGCCCGGTCCGCGGCCTCGGCGGCGTTCCCTTCTCCCTCGTCCATCCGTACGGAGATCGGGAACCCCATGATGTGCTCGACCCGGCGCACGCGCAGCCCCTCAGCCCTTCGCGTCGATCGCGGCCTGGAGGGACGTGACGTAGCCCTCGCTGGTGATCGTGGCGCCGGACACCGTGTCGATGTCGGCGCTCTGCGCCTCGAGCGTCTCCTCGATCAGCTTCGGCACGGCGGCCTCGGTCTGCGGATGGTTCGGCTGCTGCAGCATCCGTACGGAGCTGATCGTGTCGCCCTCGAAGGTCACCTCGACCTGCACAGGGCCCTTCTCGGTGTTGAGCGTCGACCCCGCGATGACCTGGTTCGACGTGCCCGAGCCGGAGGACCCCGAAGAGCCCGAGCCCGACGAAGCAGACGCGGAAGGCGCCGGTGCCGCGACCTCGGTGCTCGACGACGCGGTGTCGGTCGACGGTGCGTAACGCCAGACCGGGATCAGGGCCGCGGCGCTCAGGACCAGGACAGGTAGTGCTCGTTTCATGGTGTGGTCCCTCTTATCCGGCCAGGCTGAAGCGTTCGAAGTGGATCTGCTGCTTGGGCACGTCCAGGTCGCGCAGGGTGCGCAGGACGGCGCCGGTCATGCCGGGCGGGCCGCAGACGTAGACGTCCCGGTCGGTGATGTCGGGGACGAGCCGGGTCAGTTCGGTCGCCGACAGCTTGTCCGGCGTGGCCGGGCCGCTGACCAGGAACAGGTGGGCGCCCTTGGCGTGGGCCAGTTCGCGCAGCTCGTCGTAGAGCACCGCGTCCTGGTCCGTGGCCACCCGGTAGATGACGGCGGCGTGGCCGTGCAGGTCCTCCAGCAGGGCCCGGATCGGGGTGACGCCGACGCCGCCCGCGATGAGCAGGGCGTCGGGCCGGGTGCGGTGCATCGTGGTGAAGGCGCCGTAAGGGCCCTCGGCGAACACCCGCGTGCCGACCTTCATATGCCGAAGCGCCTTCGTGCCGTCGCCGGCCGCCTTCGCGGTCAGCCTGAGGCTCCGGCCGTCGGGGGCGGCGGACAGCGAGAAGGGGTTGGCCTGCCACCAGCGGCCCTTGGTCATGAACCGCCACAGGAAGAACTGGCCGGCCCGCGCGGGCAGCCGGTCCAGATCGCGGCCGGTGATGTAGACCGACACGACGTTGTCGGACTCGGGGACGACGGCCGAGACGCGCAGCTGGTGCCGCCAGTTGCGCCACAGCGGCAGTACGAGCCGGCCCACGAAGACCGAGCCGAGCGCGACACCCCACAGCGCGTACCAGTACGCCGTGGCCGTCGAGTTCGTCGCAAAGGTCGTGCCGGCCGCGACCTGGTGCGTGAACGCCAGCACCACCGCGACGTATGTGTAGAGGTGGATGAAGTGCCAGGTCTCGTACGCCAGCCGACGCCGGGCCCAGCGTGCCGAGACCGCGCCGATGACGATGATCAGCCCCAGGGCGACGATCGCGCGCAGCACGCCCTCGACGGTCTCGGCGAGGTCCACGAGCTGACTCACCGGGTCCATCGACGAGGACTGCGCATAGCCGAAGGTGATGAACACGCCATGCCCCAGCAGCGACCACAGGAGGCCGAAACCGACCCAGCGGTGCCAGGAGGTCAGCCGGTCCATGCCGATCCGGTGGTCGAGCCACGGCAGCCGGGCCACGAGCAGCAGCTGGAAGGCCATCAGGAGGGCGGCGTACAGGCCGGTCAGCCGCCCCAGGACGATGAGGGCGTTCGAGTTGAAGCCGGCCTGGATGAAGAACGCGGTCACCACGGCGAGGTTCGCGGCCAGCAGGGCGTACAGGCCGGTGCGGGCCACCACCTTGGGGCGTATCGCCGGTGTGGGGGGTCTGACGTGTTGGACAGTCGTCACGGGACGGCAACTCCTCGATCAGTGATCCGGGGATACCGAGCCTGCCTGGTGGGAGCTGTCGTTTAGCTGTCTGACAACTTTCAAGTTTTTATCGATGTGAGTCTTAGAGAGCGGACGGCTATGGCGTCAGGAGCCATGTGAAGCACTATGAGCGAGTGGAAAAAGTACGTCTTCTCGTGGTGGACGACGATCCGCCCATCGCCGACCTGGTCGCCACCGTCGCCCGCTATGAGGGCTGGGACGCGGTCACCGCGTACTCCGGTGAGGAGGCGCTGCGTCAGGCCACGGAGTTCCACCCCGACATCGTGGTGCTCGACCTGATGCTCCCCGACCTGGACGGATTCGGTGTCCTGGACCGGCTCCGGCTGTCCGGGACGATGGTGCCGGTCGTGTTCCTCACGGCCCGCGACGGCGTCGCCGACCGGATCGCGGGCCTCACCCGGGGCGGTGACGACTACCTGGTCAAACCGTTCGCGGTGGAGGAGCTCATGGCCCGGCTGCGCACCGTACTGCGCCGCAGCGCGGGACCCGGCTTCCAGCGCTCCGTGCTCCAGGTCGCCGACCTGACGATGGACGAGGACACCCGCGAGGTGCGGCGCGGCGAGAAGCTGCTGACGCTCACCCCGACCGAGTACGAGGTGCTCCGCTATCTGATGCGCAAGTCGCCGACCGTGCTGACCAAGGCGCAGATACTCGACCACGTCTGGGAGTACGGCTTCGGAGGCCGCTCCAACGTGGTGGAGCTGGTCGTCAGCCGGTTGCGCCGCAAGCTCGACGGGCCTGACGAGGGCGTCGACGGCCGGACTCCGCTGATCCACACCGTGCGGGGCGTCGGGTATGTGGTGCGGCAGGTCGCCGAGTGATCGGCCGGCTGAAGTGTGGCTATCGCAGGATGCGCCTGGGTACCCGGCTCGCGCTGGGTCTGGGTGTGCTGTCCCTGATGGTGTTCGCGGTCGTCGGTACGGCGCTGACGACGTACATGCGGGACTACCTGTCGACGCAGCTCGACGAACAGCTGGCGCAGGGACAGATCGCCCAGTCCAAGAACATCGAGGAACACGGCACGCTCACGGGAAAGAAGTACTACAGCTGGTTCTACGCCGTGTACGACGTGTCGGGCGGCAAACCCGTGCTCCGCAAGCCCGAGGACCCCGGTGACCTGCCGAAGGACGTCGGCAGCTTCACCGCGGTGGCCCGCGCGCAGATGTCCTCGGAGAAGGAGGTCCTGCGCACCGACGATCTCGAGGGCAAGGGCAGCTACCGGCTGCGCGCCTGCGAGTTCGAGCCCGGCACCATCCTGGTCAGCGCCGCGCCCATGCACGGCATCGACGACACGGTGGGCCGGCTGGTCCTGATCCAGGCCGTCGCCTTCGGGCTCGCGCTTCTCGCGCTCGTGGTGTCGGGCCGGGGGATGCTGCGGCGCGGTCTGAAGCCGCTGAGCGACATAGCGCACACGGCCCGCGGCATCACCTCGCACGACCTGACGGACTCGGCACGGCTCCCGGTACGCCACGACGGGCGCAGCGGCGGCCCCGAGGTCGAGGAGCTGCGCACCGCGTTCAACACGATGCTGGAGCACATCGACGACTCGCTCGCCGTCCGCACGGAGGCCGAAAAGCGGCTGCGCCGTTTCGTCGCGGACGCCTCGCACGAGCTGCGTACGCCCCTGATGTCGGTCCGCGGCTACGCCGACCTGTTTCAGTACGCGGCGGCCAACGATCCCGAGGAGCGCGACAAGCACCTGGCCCGGCTGCGGACCGAGGCCGCGCGGATGGGCGTACTGCTGGACGACCTGCTGCTGCTCGCCCGCCTGGACGCCGCCGATGTGGAGGCGCCGCTGCGGCTGGAAGAGGTGGACCTGGTGGAGCTGGTGCAGCAGGCGGCGGACGCCTTCCGCGCGGGCCGGACGGACCACCCGATGACCGTCACGGCCGGTCCCGACCCGGTCAGGCTGCGGCTCGACCCGCTGCGCATCCGGCAGGTGCTGGACAACCTGCTGTCCAACGCCGCCGTGCACACCCCGGCCGGTACGAAGGTGTCGGCCGAGGTGTGCGTCGAGTCCGGCATGGCGGTCGTACGGGTCACCGACGCCGGACCGGGCATCCCGGCCGCCGACCAGCACCGGGTCTTCGACCGCTTCTACCGCGTCGACAAGGCCCGCAGCCGCGACCGGGGCGGCAGCGGCCTCGGCCTCGCGGTCGCGCGCTCACTGGCCCGCGCCCACGGCGGCACCCTCGATCTGACCAGCTGCCCGGGCTCGACGACGTTCACGATCAGGCTGCCGCTCGGGCGGACGACCGGAGAGTAAACGAAATCGTTGACAATCTTGTTCGCCTAGATTTACGGTCGACAGGCACTCACTCAGGGAGAGACCGTGGCGAACGAGGCCAGGCCGAGCAGCGGAGAGCAGGCCAAACAGCACGCGCTGGCGCGGCTGCGGCAGGCGATCCTGCGCGGCGAGATGTCACCGGCCCAGCGGCTGGTGGAGAACGAACTCGCCGAGCAGTTCGGTGTGACACGGGCCAGTGTGCGCGCGGCACTGATCGATCTGGCGGCCGAAGGTCTGGTCGAGCGGATCCCCAACCGCGGCTCACGGGTCCGCCTGGTCACGGTCGAGGAAGCGGTCGCCATCACCGAGTGCCGCATGGTCCTCGAAGGGCTGTGCGCGGCCAAGGCCGCCGCCGTGGCCACCGACGACCAGCTGACCGAACTGGCCGACCTCGGCACGGCGATGAGCAAGGCCGTCGCCGACGGCGAACCGATGACCTACTCCGGGCTCAACCAGGAACTGCACGCCAAGATCCGCCAGTTCTCCGGCCAGCAGGTCGCCGGGGAACTCCTGGACCGGCTCAACGCCCAACTCGTGCGCCACCGCTTCCAGTTGGCGCTGCGCCCCGGACGCCCCCAGCAGTCCGTGAACGAACACCTGGCCATGATCGAGGCCATCAGGTCCCGAGACGCCCAGGCCGCCGACGCGGCCGCCCGCGCCCACCTCGCGAGCGTGATCGACGCGCTACGTGAGGGAGATTGACGGCGATGACGACCGGCGGGCCCGAGGAGGTGCGCTGCATGCTGATGCGCGGCGGCACCTCCAAGGGCGCGTACTTCCTCGCCGGGGACCTTCCCTCCCAACCCGCCGTACGCGACGACCTGTTGCTGCGCGTCATGGGCAGCCCCGATCCACGCCAGATCGACGGGCTCGGCGGTGCGCACCCCCTGACCAGCAAGGTGGCCGTGGTGTCGGCCTCTGCCGACCCCGCCGCGGACGTCGACTACCTGTTTCTCCAGGTCGGCGTCGAGACCGGCGAGGTGTCCGACCGTCAGAACTGCGGCAACCTCCTTGCCGGTGTCGGCCCCTTCGCCGTCGAGCGCGGGCTCGTCGCCCCCGCGGACGACGAGACGTCCGTACGGATCCGCATGCTCAACACCGGGGGACTGGCCACCGCGACCTTCCCCACCCTTCGTGGACGTGTCGACTACACCGGCTCCGCCGAGATCTCCGGCGTGCCGGGCACCGCCGCTCCCGTGGTCCTCGAATTCCCGCCGGACGGAAGCCCGTTGCTGCCCACCGGCAAGGTGCGCGACACCCTCACCGACATCCCGGTGACCTGCGTGGACAACGGCATGCCGACCGTACTGATCGCCGCCTCCTCCCTGAAGATCACCGGCTACGAGGACCCGGAGGACCTGGAGAAGGACCAGGCCCTCGCCGACCGGCTCCGTGAAATCCGCCTGGCGGCAGGCCAGTTGATGGGCCTCGGCGAGGTCGAGGGCAGCACCGTGCCCAAGCTCAGCCTGCTGGCCCGGCCCATACACGGCGGCGCGGTGATGACCCGCACCTTCCTCCCGGTCCGCTGCCACGCGTCCATCGGCGTCCTGGCCGCCGCGAGTGTCGCCGCCGGGCTGCGGATCGAGGGCGGCGTAGGCCAGGACGTGGCCGAACTCCCGGTGGCGGGGGAGCGGTTGCGCATCGAGCACCCCACCGGGTTCCTCGACATCGAGGCCGGCGTCGACGTCGACGGCCCTCGCCCGGTGGCCCGCCGGACCGCTGTCGTACGTACCGCACGGAAGATCTTCGACGGCACCGTCTTCGCTCGCCCGGCAGGCACCGCGTCCCCTTCCTGAACAACTCCCTTTCCAAGGAGCCCCGATGACACCGCCCCTCGGAGACATCGCCCACCTAGGCCACGTCGAACTCCTGACCCCCGACCTGGACCGCAGCCTGGCCTTCTTCACCGACTACCTCGGCCTGACGATCAACGGCGAACGCGGCGACTCCGTCTACCTCCGCACCTGGGACGACTACGAGCACCACAGTCTGGTCCTCACCGCCCACGAGACCTCCGGAATCCGCCGCACCGCACTGCGCACCTCCAGCGAGGAGGCCCTGCAACGCAGGGTCAAGGAGCTGGCGTCCGCCAGCCACGAGGGCAACTGGACCGAGGACGAACCCGGCCTCGGCCCGCTCTACATCACCACCGACCCGGACGGCCACGAGATCGCCCTGTACTGGGAGTCCGAGTGGTACCAGGCCCCGGAGGCGCTCAAGCCGGGCCTGAAGAACCAGCCCCAGGCCAAGCCGGGCCACGGCGTGGCCGTTCGCCGCCTCGACCACGTCAACTACCTCGCCGCCGACGTCGCCGCGAACGCCGACTTCCAGCAACACGTCCTCGGCGCCCGCCCGACCGAGCAGATCCGGCTCGACAGCGGCAGGATCGCCGCGCAGTGGCTGACGTTCACCAACAAGTCGTACGACGTCGTCTACACCGAGGACTGGACCGGCTCCCGCGGCCGGCTGCACCACATCGCGTTCGCCACCGACACCCGCGAGGACATCCTCCGCGCCGCCGATCTCGCCCTGGACACGGGCGTGTTCATCGAGACGGGCCCGCACAAGCACGCCATCCAGCAGACGTTCTTCCTGTACGTATACGAGCCGGGCGGCAACCGCGTCGAACTGTGCAACCCGCTCACCCGCCTCGTCCTGGCCCCCGACTGGCCCCTGATCACCTGGACCGAGGAAGAGCGCAAGAAGGGCCAGGCCTGGGGCCTGAAGACCATCGAGTCCTTCCACACGCACGGCACCCCACCGGTCGAGTAACTCCCCACGCTCTCCTACGCGTTGACGGCCCGCCGCACATGGTCCGCCATCAGCGCGTAGACCGGCCGGGCGGCCTCGGCGTCCCTGAGGTCGTAGCCGTGGTCGGCCTTGAGTACGACGTGGTGCTCGGCCAGCGCCCCTGCCTTGTACAGCCGCCCGGCGTACAGCTCGCTCTCGGCTCGCAGGAGGTCGTACTCCGCGGTGATGACGAGCGCCGGGGCGATGCCCGTGAGGTCGGCGGTGTCCGCCGGGTTGGCCGGAGAGACCAGGCGGTCGGTGCGCTGGGCCGGGTCCGGCACGTACGCGTTGTCGAAGATCTCGGCCATCCACGGGCGCAAGGCCGGCTTGGGGATGTGGGCCTTCTTGTCCTTGGCGCTCGTCGCGAGGTCCAGCGGCGGATAGTGGAGGACCTGGAGCGCGATCGCGGGCCCGCCCGCCCCGAGGGCCTGACGTGCCACCGCCGCCGCGAGACCGCCGCCGGCGCTCTGCCCGCCCACGGTGAGACGGCTGCCGTCCCAGCCGTGTTCGGCGCCGTGCGCGGCCACCCAGCGGACGACCTCGTACGCCTGCTTCGGCGCGGCGGGGAACGGATGCTGCGGCGCGACGACGTAATCCACGTTGATCACGACCACGCCCGCCTCCGCGGCGAGGTAACGACACAGCGCGTCGTCCATCTCCGCCCCCGGCAGCACATATCCGCCGCCGTGGAAGTTGACGTGGACCGGCGGGAGTACGCCACCCTCGACCTTGGGCATGTACACCACGACCGGGGCCGGAGCTATGGACGTCGGTACCGTCAACTCGCGGACGTCGCGCGGAAACTCGGGAAGCCGCGCACGCCACGAGGCCGCGGAACCCCGCCCGCTGGACCGCCCGATCGCGAGGCCGAGCAGACGCTGCATGAGCTTCGCGGCGAAGGAGGCCACCGCCGGCCTGGCCAAGAGGGACATACGGCTCCGTTCCAGGACTGTTTCTCGTCGAGTTCTTGTCGAGGTCAATCATCAGGTTTCCTGGCGATTGACGGGTGGGGGCGATAGTAGCCGTGGATGCCGTGGAACGACATCGCCGGGGACCGGTCCCGTATGCCCGCGGGCACACTGGCGCCGGGGTGCGCGGCGGAGGGGGACGCGCACCCCACCCGACCTACTCCCCGACACCGAGAACACAGATGGAGGCCACCATGGACCAGCTCGCGAGTCTGGCGCGCGGTGTCGCCGAAGCCAGTCCAGGCACCCTGCACGCACGCTCACTGACCGGCGGTATCAGGGTCCCGCCCCGACCGGGCCTGACGATCCGCTTCGGCCGCGGTGAGGAAACGGACGTGGACCTCGCGGTGGGCGAGGACGACCTGCGGGTCAGCCGCCGGCACGGCGAACTCACGTACCGCGCGAGCCAATGGTGGCTGCGCAACACCGGACAGCAGCTCGTCCGCCTGCCGCAGGGGCGCCTGATGCACACCAGCACCGAACCCATCCCGCTCACCCCCGGCTACACCCCGCTGTTCGTGCGGGGCTCGGGATACCGGGAACACTTGGTGGAGCTGTATGTGACGGGCCACGACGCCCCCGGCCTCGTACCGCGCCGCCAGGCGAGCACCGTGAAGCCGCACATCTGGCCGCTCTCCCCGGAGGAGCGGCTGCTGCTGGTCGTGATCGGCCAGCACTACCTGCTGTACGAGGACGGCCCGCGCCCCTTGTCCTACCGTCGGGCCGCCCGCCTGCTGGAGTGCCTGCGCCCGGACGACCACTGGACCGAACGCCGCATCGAGCACAAGATCACGGAGGTCCGCAAGCGTCTCCACGACGGCGGCTTCCCCTACCCGCTGATCCACGACAAGGACTCCGGGGCACCCACCGACAACAACCTCCTGCACAACCTCCTCAGGGGGCTGGTCGAATCGACCACCCTCGTCCCGCCGGACCTGGAAATGATCGACTAGACGTACGGAACCGGCACTTGCTGGGCGTAGGCCCAGTCCGCCATTGCAGATGCGAGGCAGCACCGCCTAATCTGGCGCACATGCAGTCCTACACCATCGGGCAGGCGGCCCGGATGCTCGGTGTCAGTGCCGACACCGCGCGCCGCTGGGCGGACGCCGGCCGTATCGCGACGCACCGCGACGAAGGCGGCCGTCGCCTCGTCGACGGGCGTGATCTGGCCGCGTTCTCCGTCGAGCTCGCGCAGAGCGGCACCGGTGAGGAAGAGCACCCGTACACCTCGGCGCGCAACGCGTTCCCCGGCATCGTCACCGCCGTGAAGCTGGGTGATGTCGCGGCCCAGGTCGAGATACAGGCGGGCCCGCACCGCCTGGTCTCCCTGCTGACCCGAGAGGCCGTCGAGGAGCTGGGCCTGGAGGTCGGTATGCAGGCCACCGCCCGCGTGAAGTCGACCAATGTGCACATCGACCGTGCCTGATCAAGCGCTGGGCTCGGCCCCCGGCACCTCCCGCCGCCCTCGCAAGGAGCACCACGGCATGTCCCTCCTCCGCCCAGGGCGCCGCGTCGCCGCCGTATTCACCGCCGCCGCGCTGTTCGGCTCGCTCGCCGCCTGCGGCGACGACGCCAACACCGAGCAGACAGGCGGCAGTTCGGACACGGCCAACCTCACCGTGCTGGCCGCCTCCTCCCTGACCGACGTCTTCAAGAGCGCGGGCGCGGCGTACGAGAAGGAGCACCCGGGTACGAAGCTGACCTTCTCCTTCGCCGGATCCCAGGAACTGGCCGCGCAGGTGAGGCAGGGTGCCCCCGCCGACGTACTCGTCACGGCCGACACCCAGACGATGAACGGGCTGAAGGCCGACATCGGCACGCCGACCGTCATCGCCAAGAACCGCCTGGTCATCGCCGTAGGCGCGGGAAACCCGAACAAGATCGCGGGCCTAGAGGACCTCGCGGACAGCAAGACAAAGGTCGTCCTCGCGGCACCCGAGGTGCCGGTCGGCCGCTACAGCAGGCAGGTCCTGGCCGACCGGAACATCACGGTGAAACCGGTCTCCGAGGAGCCCAACGTCCGCGCCGTGCTCAGCAAGGTCGAACTCGGCGAGGCGGACGCGGGCATGGTCTACAAGACCGACGCGGCCACGGCCCCCGACAAGACCGACGCGATCACCATCCCCGACGACCAGAACGCCATCGCCTCCTACCCCGCCGCCACCCTCAAGGAGTCTCAGCACTCCGCGGCGGCCACGGCCTTCGTGAAGTGGCTGTCCTCGCCGCAGGCCCAGAAGATCCTCCGCACCGCGGGCTTCGAGAAGCCCTGACGATTCGATGAGCCGTAGCCAGTCATGAAAGTCGTACGCCGCGCCGAGCCGGGCCCCGGGACCGGCCGCGCCCGCTCCTCCCGTACTTCCCGTACGCCCCTCACCCTCGCCCTCCCCGCCCTGCTGGCCATCGCCTTCCTGCTCCTCCCGCTGGCCGGCGTCCTCGCCCGTACCGAATGGGGTGAGCTGGGCGGGCATCTGACCAGCCCGGGCACCAGCGAGGCGCTGAAGCTCTCCATCGTCGTCTCGTTCTGGTCGCTGGGCCTGTCGCTCGTGCTCGGTGTTCCGCTGGCCTGGCTGCTGGCGCGCGTACCGTTCCCCGGCAAGGCCCTCGTCCGCTCGCTCGTCCTGCTGCCGATGGTGCTGCCGCCCACCGTCGGCGGCGTCGCGCTGCTGCTCGCCTTCGGGCGGCGTGGGCTGCTCGGGCCCTGGCTGGAGGACACCTTCGGCATCACGCTGCCGTTCCACACCTCGGGCGCGGTCGTGGCCGCCACGTTCGTCTCGATGCCCTTCCTGGTGATCAGCCTCGAAGGGGCGATCGCCGGACTTCGACGCGGTTACGAGGAGACCGCCGCGTCCCTGGGCGCCTCGCCGCTACGGGTGTTCGGCACGGTGACGCTGCCCATGGTGGCCCCCGGCCTGGTCGCCGGAGCCGCACTGACCTGGGCGCGTGCCCTCGGCGAGTTCGGCGCCACCATCACCTTCGCGGGCAACCTTCCGGGCTCGACGCAGACCTTGCCCCTCCAGGTGTACCTGCTGCTCCAGGACAACCCTGAGGCCGCGACCTCCGTCTCGCTGCTGCTGCTCGCCATCGCGATGGCGGTCCTCGTCGCCCTGCGCGGCCGCTTCACGGGCACGCCGGGCAGCGCTCGCCCGCACCCGCCCAAGCCGCCGGCGGAGGAAGGGAGTTCACCCACCGACACCGCCGAACCCCCGGCTTCGTACAAAGAAGTGGACCAGGAACGCTGGTCCCTGCACGCTGAAGTCACCGGCTTCACCCAGCTCGTCCTGGACGCGGACCCCGGCACCACCATCGCCGTCGTCGGCCCCAACGGCGCGGGCAAGACCACCCTGCTGCGAGCCCTGCTCGGCCTGACCCCCCGGGCCCACGCCGCTCTGCGCCTCGGCGACACCGACGTCACCCCGCTGCCCCCGCACCGCAGGGCAGTCGCCTGGGTTCCGCAGGACGGCGCGCTCTTCCCGCACCTGACCGCACTCGCCAACACGGCGTACGGCCCCCGCGCCCACGGCGTCCCGCGCGCCGAGGCCCGTCGCGTCGCGCAGGACTGGCTCGACCGGCTCGCGGTGGGCCACCTCGCGCACCGTAAACCCGCCCAGCTGTCCGGCGGCCAGGCCCAACGCGTCGCTCTGGCAAGGGCCTTGGCCGTACGTCCCCGGCTCCTCCTCCTCGACGAACCGCTCGCCGCGCTCGACCAGACCACCCGCGCCCAGGTACGGCACACCCTGCGCCGCCACCTCGAAGGCTTCGGCGGGGTCTGCCTGATCGTCACCCACGATCCCGTCGAGGCGGTGTCGCTAGCGGACCGCGTGCTCGTACTCGACGAGGGCCGCGCCGTCCAGGACGCCCCGCCCGCCGAAGTCACCCGGCATCCGCGCTCACCGTGGGTGGCCCGCATGCTCGGCCGCAACGCCTGGCCCGGCACGGCGACCGCCGACGGCCTCCAACTCGCCGACGGCGGCGGCCGGTTGGTGATCGCGGACCCACTGCCGACGGGCACCGAAGCCCTCGCGATCATCGCCCCCGAAGCGGTCGGCGTCCACCGGGAGCGGCCCAGCGGCAGCCCCCGCAATGTCTGGCCCGGCACCGTCCGCGAAATCACCGCCACCGGCAGCAGACTCCGCGTCCTCATCACCTCGGACCGGGCACCGGACGTGATCGCGGAGATCACCCCCCAGGCGGCCACCGAACTCGGCCTCGCGGACGGAGTGTCGGTATGGACGAGCATCAAGGCGACGGAGACGACGGTCGTCGCCCTGTGACCCCGGCCAAGGGATCACGGCAGGGGCAGCGGAGCCGAGGAAACCCTCGTCAACCTGACCGCGCACACCTTCAACTCCGGCTGGAACGACACCGGATCGACCGCGTCACTGGTCACCGCGTTGATGCTCAGGTGGTCCCCGAAGAGATCGTTCCAGTGGAACGGCGCGAAGCAGCACCCCGGCCGGACCCGGTCCGTCACCACGGCGGGCAGCACGGCCCGCCCACGCCGTGAGGCCACTTCGACCACGTCACCATCGGTGATGCCCAACTCCCGCGCGTCCTGCGGATGCAGCTCCACGAACGGCCCGGGGTTGAGCCTGTTGAGCTTGGCGACCTTGCCCGTCTTGGTCAGTGTGTGCCACTGGTGCTGCAGCCGCCCGGTGTTCAGTACGAAGGGGAAGTCGTCGTCGGGCATCTCGGCGGCCGGGATGTGCGGCCGCGCGTGGAACACCGCCCGCCCGCTTGCCGTGGGAAAGGACAGCTTCCCGTCCCCGTCCACGTACCGGATGGGATTCCGGTCCGGTCCCAACTCCCGCGCGGCCGGCCACTGCACGGACCCCGCCCGCAACCGCTCGTACGTCACACCGCGCAGATCCCACCCGGTCCGCGGATTCCAGGCGCGCTTGATCTCCTCGAAGACATCCTCCGCGCTCTCGTACCAGAACCCCTTCTCGTACCCCATTTCGCAGGCCACCCGCGCGATGATCCGCCAGTCCGCGAGCGCCTCGCCGGGTGGGTCGGCGGCGGGTGAGGCGAGGGTGAGATTGCGTTCGCTGTTGATGAGGACGCCCTCGGTCTCCGTCCACATCGCGCCGGGGAGTACGACATCGGCGTACGCGTTGGTCTCGGTCTCCGCGAAGACGTCCTGCGTGACGACGAACTCGGCGGCCTCCAGCCCCTCGATGACGGTCCTGCGGTGGGCGACCGAGGCGACGGGGTTGGTGCAGATGATCCAGCAGGCCTTGATCGCGCCGTCCGCCATCCTCCGGAACATCTCGACGGTGCCCCGCCCGACACCGTCCTTCCGGAGCGAGTCCGGGGGCAGCCCCCACAGCTCCTCGACGAAGGCGCGGTCCTCGTCGACGAGAACGGACCGTTGCCCCGGCAGACCCGGCCCCATGTATCCCATCTCGCGGCCGCCCATGGCGTTCGGCTGCCCGGTGAGCGAGAAGGGGCCGGAACCCGGGCGGCAGATCGCACCGGTCGCCAGATGCAGGTTGACCAGGGCATTCGTATTCCACGTGCCGTGCGTGGACTGGTTGAGGCCCATGGTCCACAGGCTCATCCACTCGCCCGCCCGGCCGATCAGCGAGGCGGCTTCGCGGATGTCGGCCTCCGGGATGCCGGTGATCTCGGCGACGGTGGCGGGCGGATAGCCGGCGAGGAAGCCGGGCATCGCCTCCCAGCCCTCGGTGTGCGCGCCGATGAAGGCGGGGTCGGTGTGGCCGTTCTCGTACAGGAGGTGCAACAGCCCGTTCAGCAGGGCGAGATCCGTACCGGGCTTGATCTGCAGGTACAGGTCGGCCTTCTCGGCGGTGGCGGTACGGCGCGGATCGACGACGATGAGCTTCGCGCCCGCCTTGACCCGGTCCCTCATCCGCAGAAAGAGAATCGGATGGCAGTCGGCCGTGTTCGAGCCGATGACGAAGAAGACGTCGGCCTTCTCGAAGTCCTGATACGAGCCGGGCGGACCGTCGGCGCCCAGGGAGAGCTGGTAGCCGGCGCCCGCACTCGCCATGCACAGCCGGGAATTCGACTCGATCTGGTTCGTCCCTACGAAACCCTTGGCCAGCTTGTTCGCCAGGTACTGGGCCTCCAGGCTCAGCTGCCCGGAGACATAGAGGGCGAAGGCGTCCGGACCGTGCTCGTCGATGATCGCGCGCAGCCGCCGCGCGGTCTCGGCGATCGCCGCGTCCACGGGCGCGGGCACCGGCTCCGCACCGCGCTCGTCCCGTACGAGGGCGGTGCCGAGCCGCCCGGGCGCGGCGAGCATGTCGGCCGTGGTCGCGCCCTTGGTACAGAGCCGTCCGAAGTTCGCGGGGTGCGTCTTGTCGCCGGACGCCTTCAGGACCGTACGCCGTCCGTCGGGGCCCATCCCGATGTCGAGGACCATTCCGCAGCCGACGCCGCAGTACGAACACACGGTCCGCACCTGTGCGTTGCTGCTCTCAGGGCCCTGTGCGGCCACGGCGGGCCCTTTCTGGTCGTCTGGTCGCTGCTGGTCGTCTGGTCGGTGTCCGGCGGGCTGTCCCGCGGTTGCCTGTTGATACGCAGCCCGATGCTTGAGCGTTTAATGACTGGCCGCCGTCCGGCGCTGGAAACGTGATGTGCGGCACGACCGGGTCGCGGCCCGTGTCGCTGTTGGGCCGAACGGGTGAGCATGCGCAAGAATTGCCCGGTGCAGGCAATCAGTGCGAGTCAGGTCGGGGGGAGCCGGTGAACGGCCACGACGTCACCGATGAACAGTGGGAAGGGCTCGCCCAGGTCGTCCCGCTGCGCGGCCGCGACGCCTGGCCCTCGGCGGTCGACCACAGGTCGATCCCCGACGCGGACACCGAACCGCGCCGCCGCTTCGTCGTGCTCCGGGTCAATGTCTTCGGTGACGCGCGCGAGGTCGCCGAGACGCTGATGGCCGGTATCCCGGTCCTCCTCGACCTCACCGGCGCCGAACGGGAAGTCGCCAAGCGCGTACTGGACTTCAGTACGGGCGTGGTCTTCGGCCTTGCGAGCGGCATGCACCGTGTCGAGCGGAACGTGTTCCTGCTGACGCCGCCGGGCACCGAGGTGGGCGGACTGATGGAGGGCGCGGGGGTCCCCGGCGCCTGACGATCACGCGCTTGACCTGCTGATCCCTCGATCGTAGGAAGGTCTGGCGGGCGGAACGGTTCGGCAGGCCGGCGGAAGCCTACGGTCCGGATATGACCGTGCCCTTCCCGAGCGCCGCCGCCGCGGATGCCGATGCCGATGTCGTGCCCGCCGAAGACGCCGCTTGTGGCGGGCCGACCTGCCTGGAGCGGCGGCCGAGCGTCACCGCGCTCCGCCTTTCGGCCTTCGCCGCACACCGGCGCGCGGAGTTCCCGCTCGGACCGCTGACCCTCTTCGCGGGGCCCAGCGGCAGCGGCAAGAGCAGTGCGCTGCGGGCTTACGAGGCGCTGGCGCGACTGGGCGGCGGGGCCGCGTTGGGCGAGGTGTTCCCGGATCCTGCCGCCTGCGTTCCGGAGCGGGCCCGGCCCGATGCCGGGCGGCGGCGGGGTTTCCGCATCGGCTGCACGGTCGACGGTCCGGCGGGAGTCGTACGACTCGACCTTGCGGTGCAGGCCGAGCCCGAACTCCGCATCGTCGGCGAGCGGTTGACGACCGGCGGGGTCACCCTGCTGGCGACGGCCCTCCGCGACCCGAACCGCCCCACCGTGCAGGCGGCCTGGCACACCGCGGGCTCGTCCACCGTGACCCGTGCTCCGTTCCCCGACGACCGGCTCGGCACCGCGCTGCTCCCCCTGCGCGTGTCCGGGCGGACCGACGGCCAGCGCCAAGTCCTCGCCGCCGCCGAGCAGATGGTGGTCGCCCTGCGCTCGGTCTTCGCCTGCGACCCGGTGCCGCGGAGCATGCGCGCACCTGTACCGCTCGGCGCGGGACGCCTGCTGCCCGGCTGCGACAACCTGGCCGAGGTGCTGTGGCGTACGCGGTCGGAGTGCGGACGGCGGCATGGGCTGCTGGTGGCGGCGGTACGGGAGGGGTGTGCGGGGCGGGTTGTGGACGTACTGGCCGAGGAGGTGTCGTCCGGCGCCGGACAGGGATCGGTCACGGTGCCGACGGCTCGGGCGGCCCGGGCGGCCCAGGTGGTCAAGGCTGGCCGGGCGTCACCGGCGGTCGGGGCGGTCCGGGCGGTGCTGGACCGCGGCGACGGACTGCGGACGCCTCTGGGACTGCTGGGGGACGGGGAGTTGAGGTACCTGGCCCTTGCCCTGGTGCTGCTCACCGGGCCGGGTGTGCTGGACGTCGACACGGCGGGGGAGGTGCCCGAGGCGCTCCAGACGCTCACGGTTCTGGCCGACGGCTTCGACCGCGATCTGGACGGGCGCCAGCGGCACCAGCTCGTACGGCTGGCGGCGCGGATGTGCGAGCGCGGGCACATCCGGCTGGTGGGGGCCGTGAGCGACGCGTCATGGGCCTCGGGAGTGGACGGGGTCACGGTGGTACACCTTGAGCCGTGACAGAACTTGATGTGGCCCGGCTCCAGCGCAGACTGGCCGAGTTCGCGGCGGCGCGGAACTGGCAGCAGTACCACACCCCGAAGAACCTGGTCGCCGCGCTCAGCGTCGAGGCTTCCGAACTCGTGGAGATCTTCCAGTGGTTGACTCCGGAGCAGTCGGCCCGGGTGATGTCCGACCCGAAGAAGGCGTTCCGCGTGACGGACGAAGTCGCGGATGTCCTGGCGTACTTGCTCCAGCTGTGCGAGGTGCTCGACATCGATCCCCTCGCGGCGCTCTCCGCGAAGATCGACCGGAACGAGGAGAGGTTTCCGGCAGGGGAGTCCTGACGCCCTCTTCGTCACTCTCCGGAGTCATCGAGTTGTCCACAGTCGAATTATTGTCCGCAGATTTCCGGCTTCCTCTGGCCTTTTGCCCCAAGGGGCTTCACTCTGGGTAGTGGCAGGTGGAGTTCGGGCAGGCGTGTGAAGAGCGCGTCGGGACAGACGAGGACAGCGCATGGACGCGGTGCGGCTCATCGGTGCGAGCAGATGTGCCCTGATGGGAAGTGAGGACGCGCGGGGCATCATGGCGGAGGCCTGCCAGGCACAGGCCCTCGCCCAGGCGATAGGCAGCCGCCTCGCCATGTCCGGCCCTCCCGAATTACGGGGCGAGGCGGTGGGGTTGACCGAGCTGGCGAGCAGAGGCTGCAGCGTCCTGGACGTGCCCTCGGCGAGAGCGGGCACCCTGCGCGCCGCACAACTCACGGAACTGGGCGACGCCCGCCAAGCGCTCGTCGACCTCGGCGGCCTCCTGGGGGAGGTGGGCATCGCCCTCGTGAGCATCGCGTCGGCGGCGGACGAGGCGATGTACTGGCAGTGCATGGAAGCGATCGACGCGGCGGACGAGTCCCGCGACAGGGTGTTGGAGATGCTGCGGCGGCTGGCGGTGCGGGACGAGGCTGAGCAGGAGCGGGGGTCTGCGGCGTAGACGCAGTTGATCTCGACCGCGGGCGGTCAGTAGTTCTCCCAGCGGTCAGTAGTTCTCCCACTCGTCCAGCACGTACTCCAGCACGGCCGGGTCCATCAGCGTGCTCGGCCGTACGTCCTGGCGGCGACGGTCCACGGGGAACACCGCGGCGGCCTTCAGGACCGCCTCGTCCAGGTAGCGCAGTTGCGGGGCGTCCGATGCCAGCCGCAGCGGTGGGGACGTGCCGCCGCCGGGGGTGGCCAGGACGTAGCCCCAGTTGCCGAAGCTCGGTACGTCGACCTGGAACTGGTTGGTCGCGTAGCCCGCCGTCTCGATCGTCTTCGCGATCGACCAGTACGTCTTCGGCGCGAAGAACGGCGACCCGCTCTGCACCATCACCCTGCTCTGCGGCGTCAGGACCTGGCCGAGCAGGTGGTAGAACTCCACCGAATACAGCTTGGCCAGCGCCGCCGTGTCCGGGTCGGGGAAGTCGATGACGACCGCGTCGTAGTGCTGCCGGTTGCCGCGCAGCCAGTTGAAGGCGTCGGCGTTGACGACCTTGACCCTCGGGTCGTCCAACGCCTTGTCGTTGAGGTCGCGCAGAGGCTTGAAGTCGCGGCCGAGCCGGGTCATCGCCGGGTCCAGTTCCACGAGCGTGACGTGCTGGACGTCGTCGTAGCGCAGCACCTCGCGCAGGGCGAGCCCATCGCCGCCGCCCATGATCAGCACATTGGCGCGGGAGCCGGCGAGAGCAGGGTGGACGAGGGACTCGTGGTAGCGGTACTCGTCGACGGAGCTGAACTGGAGGTCGCCGTTGAGGAAAAGGCGCATGTCCGGTTCACCGGTGAAGGCGGTGGAGCGGGTGACGACGATCTCCTGGTACGGCGTCGTCTCCGTGTGGACGATCGGGTCCCGGTACATCTGCTGGCGCGCGGTCACCTCCAGGTCGTCCGCGAACGCGTACGTCGTACCGAGCACGGTCAGGACCGCCGTGACACCGGCCAGCAGGGCGCCCTGCACCCAGCGCCGCATCTGCCGGCGGAAGATGAACACCACCACGATGACCCCGGCCACCGCGTTCACCGCACCGACCACCAGCGTGCCCTTCAACTGGCCGAAGGTGGGCAGGAGCCACAGCGGGAAGCCCAGGCCGCCGACCAGCGCCCCGATGTAGTCGACGGCGAACATGTCGGCGACCGCGCTGCCCGCCTCCTGCTTCCGGATCCGCTGGAGAAGGGTCATCAGCAGCGGGATCTCGGCACCGATCAGCATGCCGACGGCCACCGCGACCACGATCATCGCCGGGGTGTACAGCTGGAGCCAGGCGAACGCCGCGTACAGCACCAGCACCGACAGCCCGCCGACCAGCGCCAGTACACCCTCCACGAGCGCGAACGCGCCCACCGGGCGGCGGCGCAGGGGTTTGGCGGCGAGCGAGCCCAGCCCCATGGCGCACACCATCACGGAGATCACCACGGAGGTCTGGAGCACCGAGTTGCCGATGAGGTAGCTGCCCAGCGCGGTCAGAGCCAGCTCGTAGACGAGGCCGCAGGCCGCGCAGAGGAAGACGGCGAACAGCAGCAGGAAGCGAGCCCCGCGGGTGTGCCGGACGGCCGGGGGGCGGGAGGGCGCCGTGGTGGTTTCGCGGCCTTGCGCGGCGGTGGCGCTCATCGAGGGGCTTCGTTACGAGATCGCCGCGCCGACCATGAACCCGGTGCCCAGGTACATGCCGGCCTGGACCCAGGCGGCGGGGTGCGGACGGTCGTCCTGGTCGTCGAGGACGACCGCGCCCATCTGGCCCGGCGTGACCACGCCGATCACGATGCCGACGACGGTCATCACCAGCACCCCGGCCAGGCCGTACAGCAGCGTGCTGATCAGGCCGTAGCCGAGGCCCTGCTCGGACTCGCTCGACTCGATGGCCTTCATGATGACCAGGCCCACGGCGACGGACTGGCTGCCCAGCAGGACGGCCGCGCCGCGGTTCCGGTCGGTCCACACCACGTGGTACAGCTTGCCCGGCGTGACGAGGTCGAGGGCGATGAAGCCGACGGCCATCACGACGAGGCCCACGACTCCGTAGAGCAGGGACTGGCCGGTCGACTCGAAGATCTCGGTCACTGCGTTGCCTTTCTTGGGGCGGGGTCGAGGCGTGATCAGGTGCTGTGCGGGAGGAACGGGGGATGCGTCAGGGGGGTGGTGATCCGGCGGGTCACCGGGCGTTACTTCCCCTACTTGCCCTCGCCGGGGCCGCCGCCGCGGAAGCTCGCGCTGTCCGGGTCCGGCCAGAAGGTGAGGTGCCGCTTGTGGCGGCGGTAGCCGTCGCGGTAGTCATCGATCTCGATCAGGCTGCCGCTCCGGTGCGGCGAGACAGTGACCATGTCGTCGCCGTAGCGCAGGAACTCCATGCTGTCGCCGGAGGTACGGTCCTCTGCCGCCCGCTCGGTGTGGATCGCCTGGGCGACCTCGCTCGGCGTGCTGTTCGAGTCGCGCCAGTCCGCCCCGGTCTCCGTGTACGTCTTACTGATCCACTCGCGCGGGGCCGCGTCGTCGTCCCCGTCGCCGGAGCAGGCGGTGAGCAGGGTCGCGGCCAGCGCGGCCGCCACCGCTGCGCGGACGAGTCGGGCGCTGTTCATCGGGCCTCCAGCCGGCTGTACGTCGATACGATCTGGCCGTTCTGCGGATACGTGTGCCAGGTGCGCCAGACGAGCCCGGCGCCGCACGGTCCCTCGACGGTCTCGACGACCACCGCGGTGACCGCCTCCGGCGAACCGGGAAAGACTCCGCACAGGCTGTGCTCGGCGTCGGCGGCCTGACCGAGGACCTGCGCCACCTCGGCACTGAACTCCTCGGGAGTCAGCCGGCGGGTGCTGGCGCTGAACTCATAATCCCAGCCCGGCAGTTGACGGGCGCAGGTCTCGGGCAAACCCCTCACCGCGCCCTGCAGACAGGCCACCGTCTCCCTCACAGGACCGGCGAACACCTGGTGCGAGGCCCCGAGCAGCCGCAGCCGCACATCCAGCCCGCCAAGCGACACCACACGTTCTGCCAGCGCCGGACGCTCCGTCAGGTCCAGCGAGAAGCAGAGTTGATCCGCATCCGTGTCCAGATAGGGGGCGCCCAGGGAAACGGCGTACACACGGCCCCCCGGTCGTTACTTGCCATGATCAGCGCCCGAGTATGGCACATGGGTTACTGGGGCTTGAGGGATGGGCCGTCACTTTCGCGACGCGAGCAACTGGAACCCCTGGCGTCGACCGGTATCCGGCCGTGCAGGATGGAGGCATGGATCTTCGAATCTTCACCGAACCCCAGCAAGGCGCCAGCTACGACACTCTTCTCGCCGTGGCCAAGGCCACAGAGGACCTCGGCTTCGATGCCTTCTTCCGCTCCGACCACTATCTCCACATGGGCGACGTGGACGGCCTCCCCGGCCCCACCGACGCCTGGATCACCCTCGCCGGACTCGCCCGCGAAACCAAGCGCATACGGCTCGGCACACTTATGACGGCCGCCACCTTCCGGCTGCCCGGCGTCCTGGCGATCCAGGTCGCGGGGGTCGACCAGATGTCCGGCGGCCGAGTCGAACTGGGCCTGGGTACGGGCTGGTTCGAGGAGGAGCACAAGGCGTACGGCATACCGTTCCCGAAGGAGAAGTTCGCCCGCCTGGAAGAACAGCTGGCGATCGTCACGGGCCTGTGGGCGACGGAGGCCGGCCAGACCTTCAGCCACCACGGCACGTACTACGACCTGACCGACTCGCCCGCGCTGCCCAAGCCCGCACAGACGAAGCTCCCGGTGATCATCGGTGGCACGGGCGCGAGCCGTACGCCGCGCCTCGCCGGCCAGTACGCCGACGAGTACAACATCCCTTGGTCGTCGACTGAGGACAGCGAGCGCCAGTTCGGCCGCGTACGCGCGGCGGCGGAGGAGGCAGGGCGTAAGGGCGACGACCTGGTCTACTCCAACGCCCTCGTCGTCTGCGCCGGCAAGGACGACGCGGAGGTCGCCCGCCGTGCCGCCGCGATCGGCCGTGAGGTGGACGAGCTGAAGACCAACGGCCTAGCCGGCTCCCCGGCCGAGATCGTCGACAAGATCGGCCGGTACGCGGAGATCGGCACCCAGCGGATCTACCTGCAGATCCTCGACCTCGACGACCTGGACCACCTGGAACTGATCTCGTCGAAGGTCCAGTCCCAGCTGTCGTAAGGAAAGAAGGAAAGCACCCCCGCCCGTCGGCGGGGGGCCTGCTTTCCTGCTTTCCGTCCGTTCTTTGCCTCAGTAATCCAGTACCGCCACGACCCCACCAGCACAGATACTCGACCTGTGTTCCTGACGATCTCCACCACCGGCACCCCAGGGCGCCCCGCGACCGACCTCGGCTTCCTGCTGCACAAGCACCCCGAGAAATCGCAGGCGTTCTCCACCTCCTACGGCACGGCGCACGTCCTCTACCCAGAGGCGAGCCCCGAGCGCTGCACGGCCGCGCTGCTGCTGGAGGTCGACGCGGTGGCGCTGGTGCGGCGCGGCAAGGGCAAGGGGCGTGGGGGTGCGCCGGACGCCGCGCTCGCTCAGTACGTCAACGACCGGCCGTACGCCGCCTCGTCGCTTCTCGCCGTGGCGCTGAGCAGCGTGTTCTCCAGCGCGATGAAGGGCATGTGTCGCGCGAAGCCCGAACTCCCGGAGCAGGCACGGCCGTTGCGTATCGAGGTGCCCGCACTGCCCGCCCGAGGCGGCGCCGAGCTCGTCCGCAAACTCTTCGAACCGCTCGGCTGGACGGTGACAGCGGAACCTGTCGCGCTGGACGCCGAGTTCCCGGAGTGGGGCGAGTCCCGCTACGTAAGCCTCGTACTCGAAGGCGAACTGCGGCTGGCCGAAGCCCTGCGGCACCTGTACGTCCTCCTCCCGGTCCTCGACGACGCCAAGCACTACTGGGTCGCGACCGACGAGGTCGACAAGCTGCTGCGGGCCGGCGAGGGCTGGCTGCCCGAGCACCCGGAGCACAAGCTGATCACCAGCCGCTATCTGTCCCGCCGTTGGTCGTTGACGCGGCAGGCCATGGAGCGCCTGGAGCTCGTACGGCTGGCCGAGGCGGACGACAGCGACGTCGAGGAGATCGACAACGCCGTCGACGAGACGCAGGACACGGATGAGAAGCCGGTACCGCTCGCCGTGCGGCGGCGGGACGCGATCGTCGAGGCGCTGCGGGCCGCCGGGGCCGGGCGGGTGCTCGATCTCGGCTGCGGGCAGGGCCAGTTGGTGCAGGAGCTGCTGAAGGACATCCGGTTCACCGAGATCGTCGGTGTCGATGTGTCGATGCGCGCGCTCACCATCGCCTCGCGGCGGCTCAAGCTGGAGCGGATGGGGGACCGGCGGGCCGAGCGCGTGAAGCTGCTGCAGGGCTCGCTCGCGTACACCGACAACCGGCTCAAGGGGTACGACGCCGCCGTGCTCAGCGAGGTCATCGAGCACGTCGACCTGCCGCGGCTGTCCGCCCTGGAGTACGCCGTGTTCGGCTCCGCCCGCCCGAAGACCGTGCTCGTGACGACGCCGAACGTCGAGTACAACGTCCGCTGGGAGACCCTCCCCGCCGGGCACACCCGGCACGGCGACCACCGCTTCGAGTGGACACGCGAGGAGTTCCGTACCTGGGCGAGGGCGGTGGCCGAACGGCACGGATACGACGTCGAGTTCGCGCCCGTCGGAGACGAGGACCCCGAGGTGGGTCCGCCGACTCAGATGGCCGTCTTCACGATTACGACATCCACGACGACAGCAGCGAAGGAGGAGAAGGCCGCATGACCAGCAATGACGTGACCAGCAATGACACCAAGGGTCGTACTCTGCCCGTCACCGACCTCTCCCTCGTCGTGCTCATCGGCGCCTCCGGTTCCGGCAAGTCCACCTTCGCCCGCAGGCACTTCAAGCCGACCGAGGTGATCTCGTCCGACTTCTGCCGCGGCCTCGTCGCCGACGACGAGAACGACCAGAGCGCCAGCGGGGACGCCTTCGACGTACTTCACTACATCGCGGGCAAGCGGCTCGCGGCGGGCCGACGCACCGTGGTCGACGCGACCAGCGTGCAGCAGGAGAGCCGTAAGTCGCTGGTCGAACTGGCCAAGAAGCACGACGTGTTGCCCATCGCCATCGTGCTCGACGTACCGGAGGAGGTGTGCGCCGAGCGCAACGCCGCGCGCGCGGACCGGGCCGGCATGCCGCGCCGCGTCATCCAGCGCCACATCCGCGAACTGCGCCGCTCCATACGGCACTTGGAGCGCGAGGGCTTCCGCAAGGTGCACATCCTGCGCGGTGTGGAGGAGGTCGAGAGCGCGTCGATCCGTACCGAGAAGCGGTTCAACGACCTGACCCACCTCACCGGGCCCTTCGACATCATCGGCGACATCCACGGCTGCGCCTCCGAACTGGAGTCGCTGCTCGGCAAGTTGGGCTATGCGGACGGAGCCCACCCCGAAGGCCGCACCGCCGTCTTCGTCGGCGACCTCGTCGACCGCGGCCCCGACTCCCCGGGCGTGCTGCGCCGCGTCATGGCGATGGTCGCGTCGGGCGACGCACTGTGCGTGCCCGGCAACCACGAGAACAAGTACGGGCGTCACCTCAAGGGCCGCAAGGTCCAGCACACGCACGGGCTCGCCGAGACGATCGAGCAGATGGAGGGGGAGAGCGAGGAGTTCAAGAAGCAGGTGCGGGAGTTCATCGACGGGCTCGTCAGCCACTACGTGCTCGACGGCGGCCGGCTCGTCGTCTGCCACGCCGGTCTGCCCGAGAAGTACCACGGCCGTACGTCGGGCCGGGTGCGCTCGCACGCGCTGTACGGCGACACCACCGGCGAGACGGACGAGTTCGGGCTGCCGGTGCGCTACCCGTGGGCGGAGGAGTACCGGGGCCGCGCGGCGGTCGTGTACGGCCACACTCCCGTCCCCACCGCGACCTGGCTCAACAACACCATCTGCCTGGACACCGGTGCCGTCTTCGGCGGCAAGCTGACCGCACTGCGCTGGCCGGAGCGCGAGCTCGTCGACGTACCGGCCGAGCGGGTCTGGTACGAGCCGACGAAGCCGCTGCGGACCGAGGCGCCGGGCGGGCAGGACGGGCGGCCGCTTGACCTCGCGGACGTGCACGGGCGCCGGATCGTCGAGACCCGGTACGCGGGGCGGGTGTCGGTCCGCGAGGAGAACGCGGCGGCGGCCCTCGAGGTCATGAGCCGTTTCGCCGTGGACCCTCGGCTGCTGCCGTACCTGCCGCCGACGATGGCCCCGACGGCGACCTCGCGTGTGGACGGCTACTTGGAGCATCCCGCCGAGGCCTTCGCCCAGTACGCGGCGGACGGTGTCACGCGGGTCGTGTGCGAGGAGAAGCACATGGGCTCGCGGGCGGTGGCGCTGGTGTGCCGGGACGCGGAGGTGGCTCGCGAGCGCTTCGGGGTCGACGGGCCGACCGGCTCGCTGTACACCCGTACCGGGCGCCCCTTCTTCGACGACCCCGCCGTCACCGAGGAGATCCTCGGGCGGGTGCGCAGCGCCGTCACCGAGGCCGGGCTGTGGGAGGAGCTGGCCACCGACTGGGTGCTGCTGGACGCCGAGTTGATGCCGTGGTCGCTCAAGGCGTCGGGGCTGCTGCGCAGTCAGTACGCCGCTGTCGGAGCCGCTTCCGGGGCCGTGTTCCCGGGTGCGGTCGCCGCGCTCGAAGGGGCGGCGGCGCGCGGTGTCGACGTACAGGATCTGCTGGTGAAGCAGCGGGAACGGGCTGCCGATGCCGCCGCGTTCACCGACGCGTACCGCCGCTACTGCTGGACCACGTCCGGCCTGGACGGCGTGCGGCTCGCGCCCTTCCAGATCCTCGCCGTGCAGGGGCGGAGCCTGGCCGCTCTGCCGCACGACGAACAGCTCGCGCTGATCGACCGCTTCGTGTCGAGCGACGCGTCGGGGCTGCTGCAGACCACGCGACGGCTGTTCGTCGACACGGGCGATCCGGACTCGGTGCGGGCCGGTGTCGACTGGTGGCTGGAGATGACCGGGCGCGGCGGCGAGGGCATGGTCGTCAAGCCGGTCGGGGCCGTGGTGCGGTGGGGGTCCCCCCGCTCGAGCGAAGCCGAGAGTGGGGGAACGGAGGGGCGGCTGGTGCAGCCCGGCATCAAGTGCCGGGGCCGCGAGTACCTCCGGATCATCTACGGCCCGGAGTACACGCGCCCGGAGAACCTCGACCGCCTCCGGGGCCGCTTCCTCAACCACAAGCGCTCGCTGGCGATCCGGGAGTACGCCCTGGGCCTGGAGGCCCTGGACCGGCTGGCGGAGGGCGAGCCGCTGTGGCGCGTTCACGAGGCGGTGTTCGGGGTGCTGGCGCTGGAGTCGGAGCCGGTGGACCCGCGGCTGTGACGGTCAGCGGCTGTGACGGTCAGGTCAGCAGACCAGTCGCAGCCGCTCCCGGCACACGCCCAGCCGGACCGTCTGCCCCCAGGTCAGCTCGACCGCGTCCGTCTCCATCCCGTCCCCGAAGGCGACCAGCCGTTCGGACTCGACGGTGAGGCGGAGACGGGTCGCGGCGGCGAGTTCCCCGGCCACCAGTGACGTACCGGTGGCCGGGGACGGCCAGGCCTCCCGCACGAACCACAGCAGCCGTTCCTCGGTAGGGCCGGGCAACCGCAGCCGCGTGCCCCGCTCCTGCCACACGGACCGGATCCATCCGGTCGCCCCGGTCCCGGTGCCGACGATCACCCCGGAGGAGGCCTGGGCCTCGACGACACCCCCGTCGTCCTCGAGGCCCAGGCGGTATCGGGCCGTCTGGTGGCCGGCGGCACCCAGGTAGATCTCGTTCAGCGCCACGAGCCGCTGTGTGTCGTCGGCGACGGCCTCGACCATGGTGAGTTCGTCGAAGTCGCTCCTTCCGGATTGCGTGGACGCGAACAACTTGCCCGCGGCCTCGGGGCGATGGCGCACCAGGACGCCCGGATTGCGGCCGGGGTCGGTGTCGATGCCGACCACCGGCTGCCCGGCGAGGTACTTGGCGACGTTCGCAACCAGCCCGTCCTGTCCGACCACGACCACGACGTCCTCGGGGGCGAACAGGAAGCGGTCCAGGTCGGCTCGTTCCACGCGGGTCTGACGCCAGGTCAGGGGGATGGCCGAGGTCACCTCCGTCAGCGCCTGTCGCGTCCGGCGGTGGCGTTCGGCGATCTCCTGGATGTCCCGGCCACGGGAGGAGAGGAAGAACGCGGCCTGGCCGTGCGTGCCGTGCCGGGCCACCAACTCCTCGTACTCCGTGATGCGGTGGACGAGGACGACCCGGGGAGCGAGGCTCACGCCTGCTCCTGCGTACCGAGCCTGGCGAGCAAGCCCGTCAGCACGTCCGGCGACACCGTCACGCTGTCGATCCGCGGCAGGTTCTCCGCCAGTCGTGTCCCGGTGAGGGCGTGCAGCGTCGTCACGTCCACCTCCGCGTGCACCCGCAGCCAGGCCGCCTGTGCCTGCGCCCGCGCCTCACCGACCTCGCGCGCTCCCTCGGCCTCGGCCCGGGCCAGCCGTACGGACCGGGTGGCCTCCGCCTCCGCGAGCCGCACCGTCCGTGCCGCCTCCGCTTCGGCCCTGACCGCGTCGGCCGCCGCATGCTCCTCGGCTTCGCGCCGTGCGTTCGTCCCTCGCTGGTCCACCAACTGCTCCTCGCGGCGGGCGAGTTCGATCTGGCTGTCCAGTTCGTTCTCGGCGATCGCGCGCTCCCGCTCGACGGCCACCGCCCGCCGCTCGTAGGTCGCCCGGTCCGCCTCCTGCTGGATCTGCTCGCGGGCCGGCGTGCGCAGCGCCCGCTCCACCTCCGGTTCCGGGCGCAGCGCGATGACGCGTACGGCGACCACCTCGATGCCGGTCGCCGGTAGCCGGGGCTCCCCGCCCAGTCCCGCCGCGATCCGCTCCCTCACCGCCGTCACTCCGTCGACCAGCGCCGCCGACAGCGGCGTGCGGGCCAGCACGTCCAGCGCGTGCTGCTGTGCCGTCTCCGTAAGGAGCGTCCCCAGCTGCTCCAGCGGTGTGCCCCGCCACGCGCCGGTGTCCGGGTCGATGGAGAAGTCCAGGCGCGCGGCGGCCATCGCCGGGTCGCTGATCCGGTAGGTGACGGTCGCCTGGACGGCCACGTCCTGGAAGTCGGACGTACGGGCATGGAAGGTCATCGCCAACTCCCGGTCGTCGACCGGGACTTCGGAGAGCGCGGCGGTCAGCGCCCGGAACCAGAAGCTGAGCCCGGGGCCGTCGTGCAGCAGTTTTCCGCCGCGGTGATGGCGGATGTGCGCCGTGGGCGCGCCGCGCAGATGGCGCCAGCCGAGGCGCCGGGTGATGTCGGCCATGAAGCCCCCTCTTTTCGTCATGGAGACGGTAACCAGGGATCACGCTTGTCGTCAAGGTGACGAAAAAGGAAGAAGGTGGGCGGTGGGGTGAACGCGGCCCCCGGTGGTCAAGATGGAGGCATGGGATTCCAAGTCGACTCCGAGGCCGGGCGGCTCCGCCGCGTCATCCTGCACCGGCCTGATCTTGAGCTCAAAAGGCTCACCCCCAGTAACAAGGACGCCCTGCTCTTCGACGACGTGCTGTGGGTGCGCCGGGCGCGAGCGGAGCACGACGGGTTCGCGGACGTGCTGCGTGACCGCGGGGTCACCGTCCACCTCTTCGGCGACCTGCTCACCGATGTGCTGGGGATCCCGGCCGCCCGGGAGCTCGTACTGGACCGCGTCTTCGACGAGAAGGAGTACGGGCCGCTCGCCACGGACCACATCCGGGAGGCCTTCGACGCCATGCCGGCGGGCGAGCTGGCCGAGGCCCTGGTCGGCGGCATGACCAAGCGGGAGTTCCTGGACGCGCACGCGGAGCCGACGTCCGTGCGCTTCCACGTCATGGAACTCGACGACTTCCTGCTCCGCCCGCTGCCCAACCATCTCTTCACCCGCGACACCTCCGCCTGGATATACGACGGGGTCTCCATCAACGCCATGCGCTGGCCCGCCCGCCAGCGCGAGACCGTGCACTTCGAGGCGATCTACCGGCATCACCCGCTGTTCGAGAAGGAGACCTTCAACATCTGGTCGGAAGGCCAGGCGGACTACCCCTCCACCATCGAGGGCGGCGACGTGCTGGTGATCGGCAACGGCGCCGTGCTCATCGGCATGAGCGAGCGGACGACACCGCAGGCCGTGGAGATGCTCGCGCACAAGCTGTTCGCCGCCGGTTCGGCGACCACGATCGTGGCGCTCGACATGCCCAAGAGACGGGCCCTGATGCACCTCGACACGGTGATGACGATGGTCGACGGCGACATCTTCACGCAGTACGCGGGACTCGGCATGCTCCGCTCGTACACCATCGAACCGGGTGTGGGCGACAAGGAACTCAAGGTCACCGACCATCCGCCGGAGCACATGCACCGCGCGATCGCCGCTGCGCTCGGGCTGAGTGAGATTCGCGTACTGACCGCGACGCAGGATGTGCACGCGGCTGAGCGGGAGCAGTGGGATGACGGGTGCAACGTCCTTGCGGTCGAGCCGGGGGTGGTGGTCGCTTATGAGCGGAACTCGACCACCAATACCCACCTGCGCAAGCAAGGTATTGAGGTGATCGAGATCCCGGGGAGCGAGCTGGGGAGGGGGCGGGGCGGGCCGCGGTGTATGAGCTGTCCGGTGGTGCGCGATGCGGTGTAGGCGTACGGGGCTGGGTCGCGCCCTTCAGGGACGCGGGGCTGTGTCCTATCTGCGGCTCCGCCGCGATGGGGGTCCCCCCGCTCTGGGGCCCCCAGGCCCTTAAGGCACTGGGGGAGCAGCCGAGAGTGGGGGAGCGCCAAGCCGCGACGGACCGCAGTCTCCAATGCGCAGTAACAAGACTCGCATAGAAATGCGAAGTCTCGTATAGACTTCCAGATGTCCTTGTAACCGCATGTCTGGAGCGCCCCCATGGCGACAGCCCCGACCGCCCTCGCCGGCCGCCACTTCCTCAAGGAGCTGGACTTCACGGCGGAGGAGCTCCGCGGTCTGATCGAGCTGGCCGCCGAGCTGAAGGCTGCCAAGAAGGCCGGGGCCGAGAGCCAGTACCTGCGGGGGAAGAACATCGCGCTGATCTTCGAGAAGACCTCGACGCGCACCCGGTGCGCGTTCGAGGTGGCGGCCGCGGATCAGGGGGCGTCGACCACATATCTCGATCCGTCCGGCTCCCAGATAGGGCACAAGGAGTCCGTGAAGGACACCGCGCGGGTGCTCGGGCGGATGTACGACGGGATCCAGTACCGCGGGGACAGTCAGGCGAACGTCGAGGAGCTGGCCGCGTACGCCGGTGTGCCCGTCTACAACGGACTCACCGACGCCTGGCACCCGACGCAGATGCTCGCCGACGTGCTGACCATGACCGAGCACACGGACAAGCCCCTGTCGGAGATCGCCTTCGCGTATCTCGGTGACGCCCGCTTCAACATGGGCAACTCCTACCTGATCACCGGCGCGATCCTCGGTATGGACGTCCGCATCGTGGCCCCGCAGGCCTACTGGCCCGCCAAGGACGTCATCGCCGAGGCCCACAGGATCGCCGAGACCAGCGGCGCCCGTATCGCCTTCACCGAGACCGTCGCCGAGGGCGTTGCGGGCGTCGACTTCGTCGCCACCGACGTCTGGGTGTCCATGGGTGAGCCCAAGGAGGTCTGGGACGAGCGGATCGCCGCCCTCGTTCCGTACGCCGTGACGATGGACGTGCTGCGCGCCACCGGCAACGCGGACGTCAAGTTCCTGCACTGCCTGCCCGCCTTCCACGACCTGGGTACGAAGGTCGGGCGCGAGATCCACGAGCGGCACGGCCTGGACTCGCTCGAGGTCACCGACGAGGTCTTCGAGTCGGCGCACTCGGTCGTCTTCGACGAGGCGGAGAACCGGCTGCACACGATCAAGGCGGTCCTGGTGGCGACGCTCGCCTGAGCTCTGCGTCGTTACTCGCTGGGTCCGCGCTGCTGCGGCACCGCCGGCAGCCGGAACCAGACCGCCTTGCCGGACTCCGTGGGCCGGTGCCCGCAAGACGAGCTGAGGGCGCGGATCAGCAGCAGGCCGCGGCCGTGCTCCTGCCACGGGTCCGGGTGGTCCGGGCCGGGGCGGGTGAGACTGCCGGGCGGGGCCGGGTCGGGATCGTGCACCTCGACCTGGCAGCCGGTCGGCAACAGCTGTACGACCAGCTCTATGGGGGCGTCGCCTTTGGTGTGCTCCACGGCGTTGGCCACGAGTTCGGCGGTGAGCAGCTCGGCCGTGTCGCAGTCGGCGGCCTGCTCGATCTCGGCCAGTGCGGTACGGACCAGTGCGCGGGCGACGGGCACGGCCGCGGCGGAGTGCGGCAGCGCGACGCGCCAGGAGGCTGGGGCTGAGGGCTCGTGCAAGGCGGGTCCGTTCATGGAGCAGGAATTCCTGCTTTCAACTATCTGAATAGTACTGCGGTGCCGGCGGTAACGCCCGGCGGGTGTCTTTCTGGACGTTCGGTCTGCTTTCGGGCTGTACGGGCTGTACCCAGATCAACGGCCCGGCTCGCGCGGGAAGTCCCGCTGTTACTGCGCTGTCGCGCACCCGTGACTCCGTGACTGTTGTGTCGAGGCTGCGTCTTGTGGCGTACCAAAACTCACGTATCGAACTTCATGTCGGTTCACGTGCGGAAGCGCGCATACCGACATCCTGGGTTGCCCCGGCCGCCCGCGCTTATTGCGCAGTCCTGACGACAGTCAAAGATGAGTGATAGATTCATGGGTAGTGCTAGCAGCGCTGATCGCCGCCCCCGTCCGAGGAGGCCGCACCTCATGAGTCCCTTCACCGGCTCCGCGACCCGCACGCCCGACTGGCAGCACCTGCGCTGCGAGTACGTCGACGGGGTCGCCACCGTCACCCTGGCCCGCCCCGAGAAGCTGAACGCCCTCACCTTCGGCGCCTACGCCGATCTGCGCGACCTGCTCGCCGAGCTGTCCCGCGAGAAGTCCGTACGGGCCCTGGTGCTGGCCGGCGAGGGCCGCGGCTTCTGCTCCGGCGGTGACGTCGACGAGATTATCGGGGCCACGCTCTCGATGAACACGTCCCAGCTGCTCGACTTCAACCGCATGACCGGGCAGGTCGTCAGGGCCGTACGCGAATGCCCGTTCCCCGTGATCGCGGCCGTGCACGGTGTCGCGGCCGGCGCGGGCGCGGTCCTCGCCCTGGCCGCCGACTTCCGGGTGGCCGACCCGAGCGCGCGCTTCGCCTTTCTCTTCACCCGCGTCGGCCTGTCGGGCGGAGACATGGGCGCCGCCTATCTGCTGCCGCGCGTCGTCGGTCTCGGCCACGCCACCCGCCTGCTGATGCTGGGCGAGCCGGTGCGCGCACCGGAAGCCGAGCGGATCGGCCTCATCAGCGAGCTGACGGAGGAGGGCCACGCCAACGAGGCCGCCCAGGCCCTGGCCCACCGCCTCGCCGAGGGCCCGGCCCTCGCGTACGCCCAGACGAAGGCCCTCCTGACCGCCGAGCTGGACATGCCCCTGTCCGCGTCGGTGGAGCTGGACGCCTCGACCCAGGCCCTGCTGATGAACGGCGAGGACTACGCCGAGTTCCATGCGGCGTTCACCGAGAAGCGGCCCCCGAAGTGGCGGGGGCGGTGACGGTGGCTCCGCCACCCAGAGGGCCCCTCCGGGTCGCCGTCGTCGGCGGAGGCCCCGGCGGCCTCTACGCGGCGGCTCTGCTGAAGCGCCTCGACCCGTCCCGCGAGATCGTGGTCTGGGAGCGGAACGCTCCCAATGACACCTTCGGCTTCGGTGTCGTCCTCTCCGACGAGACCCTCGGCGGTATCGAGCACGCCGACCCCGTTGTGTACGAGGCGCTGCGGGACGAGTTCGTGCGCTGGGACGACATCGATATCGTCCACCGGAACATCCGCCACACCTCCGGAGGACACGGTTTCGCGGCGCTCGGGCGGCGGAGGCTGCTGGAGATCCTGCATGAGCGGTGCCGTTCGCTCGGCGTCGAGCTGCGCTTTCGTACGCCGGCGCCGGACGTGGCGCGGCTTTCGGAGTCGTACGACCTCGTCGTCGCGGCGGACGGAGTGCACAGCGCCACGCGTGAGGCGTACGCGGAGGTCTTCCGGCCGCGGGTGACCACGCACCGCTGCCGCTATATCTGGCTCGCGGCCGACCTCCCGTTCGAGGCGTTCCGCTTCGAGATCGCGGAGACCGAGCACGGGGTTATGCAGCTGCACGGATACCCGTATGCGGCTGACGCCTCGACCGTCATCGTCGAGATGCGCGAGGAGGTGTGGGAGGCGGCCGGGTTCGCGGAGTCGGAGGTGCAGGAGTCCGTCGAACGGTGCGCCAAGATCTTCGCGGACGCGCTCGGCGGGCGGGCGCTGCGGTCCAACAAGTCGGCGTGGACGGCGTTCCGTACCGTCGTCAACGAGCGCTGGTCTCACGGCAACGTGGTCCTGCTCGGCGACGCCGCGCACACCGCGCATTTCTCCATCGGCTCCGGTACGAAGCTCGCCGTCGAGGATGCGCTGGCCCTGGCCGCCTGCCTGGAGGAACAGCCTTCGCTGGGCGCCGCGTTGAGTGCCTACGAGGAGGAACGGCGGCCCGTCGTCGCCTCCACGCAGCGGGCGGCGCGGGCCAGTCTGGAGTGGTTCGAGAACCTGGGGCTCTATCTCGACCAGCCTGCGCGGCAGTTCGCGTTCAATTTGCTCACCCGTAGCCGCCGGGTCACGCACGACAATCTTCGGCTGCGCGACGCTCGCTTCACCGAGAGCGTGGAGCGCGAGTTCGGCTGCCCGGCCGGTACGCCGCCGATGTTCACGCCGTTCCAGCTGCGCGGACTGACCCTGCGCAACCGGGTCGTGGTCTCGCCGATGGACATGTACTCGGCCGTGGACGGCGTACCCGGCGACTTCCACCTCGTCCACCTGGGCGCGCGGGCGCTCGGCGGCGCCGGGCTGGTGATGACGGAGATGGTGTGCGTGAGCCCGGAGGGGCGGATCACGCCGGGGTGCGCCGGTCTCTACACCGGGCAGCAGGCCGAATCCTGGCGGCGGGTCGTCGACTTCGTGCACGCGCAGGCGCCGGGGGCGGCGATCGGCGTACAGCTCGGCCACTCGGGCCGTAAGGGCTCCACCAAGGTGATGTGGGAGGGCATCGACGAGCCGCTGGACGAGGGCAACTGGCCGCTTGTGGCGGCGTCTCCGCTCCGCTATAAGCCGGAGAACCAGGTCCCGCGCGAGCTGACTCGCGCTCAATTGGCCGATGTACGCGAGCAGTTCGCGTCCGCCGTGCGGCGGGCCGCTCGCTGCGGGTTCGATCTGCTCGAACTCCACTGCGCGCACGGCTACTTGTTGTCCGGTTTCCTCTCGCCGCTGACCAATCGGCGTACGGATGCCTACGGCGGGACTCTGGAGAACCGTTTGCGCTTCCCGCTGGAGGTCTTCGATGCGGTGCGCGCCGTGTGGCCCGCGGAGCGCCCGATGACCGTGCGTATCTCGGCCACCGACTGGGCTGACGGCGGCACCACGGCGGATGATGCCGTCGCCATCGCGCGGGCCTTCGCCGCGCATGGCGCCGATGCGATCGACGTCTCTACCGGCCAGGTGGTGGCGGAGGAGCAGCCGGAGTACGGGCGCTCCTATCAGACGCCGTACGCCGACCGGATCCGTAACGAGACGGGGATTCCCGTGATCGCGGTGGGTGCCATCTCGTCATGGGATGACGTCAACTCTCTGATTCTGGCGGGGCGTACGGACCTTTGCGCGCTGGCCCGCCCTCACTTGTACGACCCGCACTGGACGTTGCACGCGGCGGCGGAGCAGGGCTATACGGGGCCCGGCGTCAGCTGGCCTGCCCCGTACAGGGCGGGCAGCCGACGCCCGCAGACGGGGCGTACGGATGCGCCTAAGCAGCGGCTCACGTTGGGGAGTTGAGGGTAACTCCCCAACGTGAGCCCTCCGGGCGGAGGGTTCGACTTCGTTGGCGAGTGCAGGTTGAGTGGGGCTGGTCGCGCCCACGCGGCGGAGCCGCAAATTGATACAGCCCCGCGCCCCCAAAATGCGCCCCACGGGGTGGGGGGTTTCTCTTCGTTGGCGAGTGCGGGTTCGTTGTGGCTTGTCGCGCAGTTCCCCGCGCCCCTGAAAGGGGCGCTCCACCGCACGTGGGTTAGCAGGGCGCCCTATCTGCTGTTGAGCTCGACCACACCTGCCGTCAGCGTCGCGTCTAAAGGGGCGCCCCCGGCACGTGGGCCAGGACGGTGTCCTACTGGAGCTCCACCATCCCCGCCGTCAGCGTCGCCCCATCCTCCGGGTCCATCAGCAGAAACGCCCCCGTCCTACGCGAAACCGCATAGTCGTCCAACGCCAGTGGCTCCGCCGTGCGCAACTTGACCTGACCCAAGTCGTTCGCGGCCAACTCAGCCGCCCCGCCCAGGTCCTTGACGATCGCCTTCACCGTCCGTGTCGTATGCCGGACCAGCACACGGTCGCCCACCCGCAACGGCCGGTCGGCGAGATGGCAGACGTTCGCCGAGACATCCTGCCTCAGCGCGGGTGCGTCCGACCCGGCGGTGAGCATGTCGCCGCGTGACACGTCGAGTTGGTCGGCCAGGCGCACCGTCAGTGACTGCGGGGCGTACGCGACGGGCGCGTCCTCGCCGAGTACGTCCAGGCCCGTGATCGTGGACGTCTCGCCGGAGGGATGTACCGTCACGCGGTCGCCGACACGCAGCGCGCCGGACGCCAACTGGCCTGCGTAGTAGCGGACTTCGTCGTGGCGGATCACGTACTGGACGGGGAACCGGGCCGGTTCGCGCGTCACGTCGCCGCCGACCGGGACCGTTTCCAGGTGCTCCAGGAGTGCCGGGCCCGCGTACCAGCCCATCTGCCTCGAACGGTCCACCACGTTGTCGCCGACCAGGGCCGACACCGGGATCGGAGTGAAGCCAGGCAGGACCAACTCGTCGGCGTGACCAGCGAAGTCAGCGACGATCCGGTCGAACTCCTTCTCCTCGTAGCCGACGAGATCCATCTTGTTGACCGCCAGCACCACGTGCGGCACCCGGAGAAGAGCCGCGATCGCGGCGTGCCGGCGGGTCTGCTCGACGACGCCGTTGCGGGCGTCGACCAGGATGACCGTCAGCTCGGCGGTGGAGGCACCCGTCACCATGTTGCGGGTGTACTGCACATGGCCGGGCGTGTCGGCGAGGATGAACCGTCGGCGGGGCGTGGCGAAGTAGCGGTACGCCACGTCGATGGTGATGCCCTGTTCGCGCTCGGCGCGCAGGCCGTCCGTGAGGAGGGCGAGGTCGGGCGCCTGCTGCCCCCGGCTCTGGGAGAAGCGCTCCACCGCCTCCAACTGGTCCGCGAGAACGGACTTGGAGTCGTGCAGCAGCCGGCCGACGAGCGTGGACTTGCCGTCGTCGACGGACCCCGCGGTCGCGAACCGCAGCGTGTCGATGGCGGCCGCGGCCACCGGATCGGTGAGGCCGGCCAAAGGATCGATGGTGCTGGTCACGGCTAGAAGTACCCCTCGCGCTTACGGTCTTCCATCGCGGCCTCGGACAGCTTGTCGTCCGCGCGCGTCGCGCCTCGCTCGGTGAGTCGGGAGGCGGCGATCTCCGCGATGACGTCCTTCAGGGTCACCGCGTCCGAATCCACCGCACCCGTACAGGACATGTCGCCCACCGTGCGGTAACGGACCTGCCGCTTCTCGACCTTCTCGTCCTCGCGGGGCCCGCCCCAGTCACCGGCGGTTAGCCACATGCCGTTCCGCTGGAAGACCTCACGGTGGTGCGCGAAGTAGATGGACGGCAGGGCGATCGCTTCTCGCGCGATGTACTGCCAGACGTCCAGTTCGGTCCAGTTGCTGAGCGGGAAGACCCGTACGTGCTCGCCGGGCGCGTGACGGCCGTTGTACAGGTTCCACAGCTCGGGCCGCTGCCGTCGCGGGTCCCACTGCGAGAATTCGTCCCGCAGCGAGAACACCCGCTCCTTGGCCCGGGCCTTCTCCTCGTCCCGGCGCCCTCCGCCGAACACCGCGTCGAACCGCTCGCTCTGGATCTTCTCCGTCAGCGGCACTGTCTGCAGCGGATTGCGCGTCCCGTCCGGCCGCTCCCGCAGCTTGCCCGCGTCGATGTACTCCTGCACGGAGGCCACATGCAGCCGCAGCCCGTGCTCGGCCACCACCCGGTCCCGGTACTCGATGACCTCGGGGAAGTTGTGCCCGGTGTCCACATGCAGCAGCGAGAAGGGAATCGCCGCCGGAGCGAACGCCTTCAGCGCCAGATGCAGCATGACAATCGAGTCCTTGCCGCCGGAGAACAGGATCACCGGCCGCTCGAACTCGCCCGCCACCTCACGGAAGATGTGCACACCCTCCGACTCCAGGGCGTCCAGATGGGACAGCGTGTACGCCCGCTCGGGGCTCACGGACGTCACACGAGCCCCCTCTCGGCCAGCACCGCGTATACGGCGTTCGCGGACTCCTCGGGCGTTTCCCCCTGGGTCTTCAGCGCGATGGCCGGGTCCAGCGGCGGCTCGTACGGGTCGTCGACGCCGGTGAGGCCGGTCAGCTGACCCGCGGCCTGACGGGCGTACAGGCCCTTGACGTCGCGCTCGGCGCACACCTCGACCGGAGTGGCGACATGCACCTCGATATACGGCGTCCCGCTCGCCTCGTGCCGTTTGCGCACCGCCTCGCGGCTGTCGGCGTACGGCGCGATGACCGGCACCACCGCCAGCACGCCGTTGCGGGCGAGGACTTCGGCGACCAGGCCGATGCGCTGCACGTTCGTGTTGCGGTCCTCGCGGGAGAAGCCGAGGCCCGCGGAGAGGAAGCGGCGGATCTCGTCGCCGTCGAGCACCTCCACGCGGTGGTTCTCGGAGCGCAGCCGGCCGGCGAGAATGCGGGCGATCGTGGTCTTGCCCGCGCTCGGCAGCCCGGTGAGCCAGATCGTGGCTCCCTGAGCCTTTGCCGTGTGGGTCATACGCGCAGTCCTTTCGGGGCGTCGGCGGTGCCGAGCCGTTGTTCGTGTAGTTCGGTGAACAGGGCTTCCCAGCGCGGGTGTACGGCGTCCGGGCCGTACGAGGCGGCCGTCATCACGGCCGCGACGCCCATCTCCGAACGCAGCGACTCGTCGGCCATCAACTTGGCCATGGCCTGGGCGAGCGCGTCCGGGTCCTCCGGCGGAACCAGCAGCCCGTCCACTCCGTGCGTGAGCACATCGGAGGGCCCGGTCGGGCAGTCGAAGCTCACCACGGGCAGTGCGTGGCTCATCGCCTCGATCATCACCATGGGCAGACCCTCGAAGCGTGAACTGAGCACGTAGAACGAGGCCTTGGCGAGTTCGTCGTCCAGCCGGTCCGTGTGGCCCATCAGGAACACATGGTTGTAGAGGTGGTGCTCCTCGATGAGGGCCCTCAGCTCGGCCTTCTTCTCACCGCTGCCGTAGATCCTCAACTGCCAGTCGGGGTACGTCTCGACGAGCTTCGACCAGGCCTCGATGAGCATGTCGAAGCCCTTCTGCGGGAAGAGCCGCCCGGCCGCCACGGCGATCTTCGCGTGATGGTCGGAGGGGACCTGGTCGAGCGAGTGCACGGCATTGGGGATGCGTACGACCCTGGTGCCGGGCAGCAGTTGCTCGTACTCCTGGCGGTCCCGCTCCGTCAGGACGGCGACCGCGTCGAAGCTCGGATAGGTCTCCCGGATGCGCTGTTGCACATCACGCTTGTGCGTGCCGTGGTTCATGTGCTCCTGGGCGATACGGACCACGCCGCCCGTCGCGTGCCGCGCGGCCAGGAAGTTGAGCGCGGGCCGGGTGGTCACCAGGACGCCGTCGTGCAGCGTGGACAGGTAGGCGATGAGCTGCTCCTCGACGTACCGGTTGAAGTACCGGTAGCCGAACTCGCCCGTGGGGATGTGCTTCCCGGGCCGCTCGAGCAGCCTGCTCCGGCGCCAGTCCTGCCAGCGGCCCGCGACCCCGGGCGGCGGGGTGTACGCGCCCTCCCGCAGGTCGACGACCGTGGAGACCGTCACCCGGGGGTCGAGCGGGAACTGGATGTCCTCGCGGCGGCGCAGCGCACTCACCAGCTCGACGTCCCAGCCCGCTCGCACAAGGGAGTTGGCCTGGTTCATCACCGTGCGGATGGTGCCGCCGCGGCCGTATGCGTGCAAGAGCAGATAGCGGACCTTCGGACGCTTTGGGGCCTCGTGCGCCGTAAGTCGGGGCGCCTGATTCCGGACGTTCATATCGCCTCTCCCGCAAGGGATTCCGGACGGCATTCCAGCGACAGGTTGTCCTTGACCGTGTAGTACGGACGGACACTCAGGCCGCTCACCCGCTGCTCGGGGAACACCATGATCTTCTTCTTGCCGCGGATGTCGTCGAGCTGCCGCCCGACCCGCAACTCCGCCTCGCCATCGGTGAGATGGAGGTCCCACTCCTCAACGTCCCCGCCGGCTTCCGCGTCACGGTCGGCGAGTTCGGAGCGGTCGGCGAGGTCGGCTATGGGCAGCTCGCTCTCGAAGCGGTCGCCCTTCACACGTGCGTCGTAGCGCAGCCGATGGTCGGTCCCGCGCAGCACGAGCAGCAGCCGCCAGCCGTCGGCGCTGTCGACGGCCCGGCCGTGAATGCGGCCCACGAGGCGTATCCGGCCGTCACGCGGCCAGACCTCGTCCACCTCGGCGTGCGGCCTCATGACAGATAACCCCAGGACGTACACATGGGGCGCAGCAGCTCCGGGATCTCGTCGTCCTTCGGCAGCGCACGTCCGGCCTGCACCTGACCGGACTTGATCTTGTCGCGCCAGTCGCCGAGCCCCTTGACCACCTGCGAGTCGTCCTTCTTGCCGTACTCGAGCATCGACGGCTCGAAGTCCACATCGAGGAACCCGCACAGGCTCCGCATCTCCTTCTCGGGATCGGCGGTGATGTCCTCGTAGCGCACGGTGTGGCCGCCGGTGATGCCCTTACGGGCCTTCTCCACGGCCTTCATATAGCGCAGCGCGTCGGCCGCCGCCTCGTCGTAGGTGCGCTTCTCGGGGTCGCCCTCGTGCCAGGACTTGGCGATGGACACCGGGTGGCGGAGCAGGAAGACGAAGCGAGCGTCGGGCCAGCAGTCCTGGATGCGCTGGTAGACGAAGGCGTTGCTCGGCGTCTTCTCGACCAGGAAGTCCTTGCCCGATTTGACCAGTTCACGGTGCAGCACCCGGTCCCACAGCAGATGCTCCAGGTCACCGAGCTCCAGGTCGAGGGCGCTCATGGCGCGCTGCGACAGCTTGCTGCCGTAGTCGACCTCGAGCCGGCGGATGTGCGTCTCGTGCGGGGAGTGCAGTCGTGAGTGCGCGTTCAGGAGCATGCGTAGGAGAGTCGAGCCGGAGCGCACGGGCGACATGATGAAGACCGGCTTCCGCAGCAGTCGGTCCGTCTCCAGGTCCTCGGCCGTGGGGCGTCGGTACACCGGCGTGGGCCGCTTGGCGGATTTCGCCGGTGCGGCCTTCGGCTGCTTCGGTGCGGCGGGGGCGGTGGGCGCCCTGTGCACCTGGAGGCCGGTGGTGGCGGTGAGCGCCCGGTTGAGATTGCGCATCAGACTCATGCGTCGCAAACCTAGGTAAGAAATATGAGAAGAGGCTAGGAGAGCGCTGAGCGTTGCCCGAGCTGAGGTTAATGTGACGCAACTCATGTTGCTGCACGTTTGGTTCAGATTTCGGACAGCCCAGCCGGTACTCCCGCAAAGGCGGCGCCGGCGTCCCGCAACCGCTCGTGCAGCGCCCGGAAGACGGCCGCCGAGCGGGCCCCCGGCCAGTCCGCCGGCAGCAGCGCGGGCGGCAGCCCGGGATCGGCGTACGGGAGATGGCGCCAGGAGTCGAGGGCGAGCAGATAGTCCCGGTATGCCTCCTGGGGCGGAGTGTCCGGCCGTGCCTCCCAGTCGTGCAGCACGCGCGCGTGGCGGTCCAGAAACTCCTCGTGCTGCTTGGCGATCGACGCCAGGTCCCACCAGCGCGCGACCGCTTCGGCCGTCGCCGCGAAGCCCAGGTGCCGGCCGCGGAACAGCTCCACATACGCGTCGAGACGTAGCCGTTCCAACGTATGACGGGTCTCTTCGTAGAGGCGGGCCGGCGCGAGCCACACCCCGGGAGCGGCCGTTCCGAAGCCGAGGCCCGCGAGGCGGGAGCGCAGCACATGCCGCTTCTGCCGCTCGGACTCCGGCACGGAGAACACCGCTAGCACCCAGTCGTCGTCCTCGGGGGGCGCCGCCGCGTAGACCCGCCGATCGCCGTCGTCGAGCAACTGCCGTGCGTCCGGCGACAGTTCGTACCCGGCCGCACCCGTCGCCGTACGCGCCGACAGAAGCAGCCCGCGGCGTTTGAGCCGGGACACGGACGACCGTACGGAGGGCGCGTCCACGCCGGCCGCGGCCAGCAGCCGGATCAGCTCGGCGACCGGTACGGGACCGGGCACGAAGCGCCCGTACGCGCCATAGAAGGTGACGATGAGGGACCGGGGAGTGTGCTGCTCGGACACGTTGATCATTCTAGGTGGTCGGCATCATGCCTGGTCACCATGCGTGGACTGGAGATCGCTTTCCGTGCCCCCGGAACTGTGTTCCGTGTGGCCCGGGTTGACGCCCGTACGCAATCGGTAGCGCTGCAGCTTCCCCGTCGCCGTCCGCGGCAGCGCGTCCATGAAGACGATCCGGCGCGGGCATTTGTACGGCGCCAACTCGGCCTTGACGAAGGCACGCAGCGCCTCGGGGTCCCGGCGCGCTCCGGCCCGCAGCACCGCGTACGCCACCACGGCCTGGCCGCGGCTCTCGTCGGGCAGCCCGACGACCGCTGTCTCCACCACGTCCGGGTGACGCAGCAGCGCGTCCTCGACCTCCGGGCCCGCGATGTTGTACCCGGCGGAAATGATCATGTCGTCCGCGCGCGCGACATAGCGGAAGTAGCCGTCGGTCTCCCGGACATATGTGTCGCCGGTGATGTTCCAGCCGTCGCGTACGTACTCCGACTGCCGTGGGTCGGCGAGATAGCGGCAGCCGACCGGACCGCGCACGGCCAGCAGTCCGGGCTCCCCGTCGGGCACGGGCTCGCCGTTCTCGTCCTGCACGCGCGCGTGCCACCCCGGTACGGGAACGCCCGTGGTCCCCGGACGGATGTCGTCGTCGGCCGCGGAGATGAAGATGTGAAGCAGCTCGGTGGCGCCTATGCCGTTGATGAGGCGCAGTCCGGTGCGCTCGTGCCAGGACTGCCAGGTTGCGGCGGGCAGGTTCTCGCCCGCGGACACACAGCGCCTGAGCGAGGAGATGTCGTACGAGTCCAGCTCCTGCAGCATCGCGCGGTACGCGGTCGGCGCGGTGAACAGCACGGACACGCGGTGCTCGGCGATCGCGGGCAACAGCTGCTTGGGGCCCGCCTGTTCGAGCAGCAGCGCGCTGGCGCCCGCGCGCATCGGGAAGACGACCAGTCCGCCGAGCCCGAAGGTGAAGCCGAGCGGGGGACTGCCGGCGAAGACGTCGTCGGCGTGCGGCCGCAGCACGTGCTCGGAGAAGGTGTCCGCTATCGCCAGGACGTCACGGTGGAAGTGCATACAGCCCTTGGGGCGGCCCGTGGTGCCGGACGTGAACGCGATGAGGGCGACGTCGTCGGCGGCGGTGTCCACGGCGGGGTACGGCTCGTCGGGGGTTCCGGGGCTCACCCGGCGCCGTATTCGGTGCAGGAGGTCGTCGGGGGCGTCCCCGCCGTACGTCGTGATCCGCAGCCCGGGGATCTCCGCCTTCGCGAGGTCGTCCACGGACCGGATGTCGCACAGCGCGTGCCCGACCCGCGCGATCTCGCACATGGTGGCCAGCTCGTGGGGGCGCTGCTGGGCGAGCACGGTGACGGCGACCGCGCCCGCCTTCAGGACGGCCAGCCAGCACGCGGCCAGCCAGGGCGTGGTGGGCCCGCGCAGCAGGACGCGGTTGCCGGGCACCACGCCGAGCTCGGAGGTCAGTACGTGCGCGATCCGGTCGACTCGGGTGCGCAGATCGCCGTACGTCCATGAGTCGCCGGACGGCGTACGGAAGATCGTGCGGTCCGGCGCGGCCTGGTCGAGGAGCTCGGCGGCACAGTTCAGCCGTTCGGGGTAATGAAGCCCTGGGAGGTCGAAGCGGAGCTCGGGCCACTGGCCGGGGGGTGGGAGATGGTCGCGGGCGAAGGTGTCGACGTGGGCCGAGGTCGTCGGCCGCCCGGTGTCGATGGCGTCCCTGGAGTCCGTGTGTTCCATGGCGGTTCGCCCCCTGTGTCGTGGTGGGCTCGCGCATCGAGCGTATCGTGTTGGTGACGACAGTCAACGGCCCGCGATAGCCTTGCGGTATGGCCCGACTGGGGCCCGTCCGGGATGACCCACCGGGCAGGCCCTGGGGGAGAAGGGACCCGCGTAATGACCGCATTCTCGCTCGATCCGGAACAATCCGCCTGGTGCGCGAAGCTATGGGCCGTCGCCGCCGACTGTCTGCGTCCTCTGGCCGAGAAGGGCGAGCCGGGCCACGTCAATCGCCCCCTCCTCGCGGAACTGGCCCAACTCGGCCTCCTGAAGCGCCTGTTCACCTCCGGCGCGCTCGACCTGTGCCTGATGCGCGAGTCCCTCGCCTACGCCTGCACGGAAGCGGAGACGGCCCTGGCTCTCCAGGGCCTGGGCGCCCACCCGGTCCACGCGTACGGAACCCCGGCCCAGCGCGACCGCTGGCTGCCCCGCGTCGCCGAGGGCACGGCGGTGGCGGCCTTCGCCCTGAGCGAGCCGGGCGCGGGCTCGGACGCCGCGGCGCTGGCGCTGCGGGCGGAACCGGACACGTCGCCGCAGGCCGAACCCGACGGCGCGCACCAGTGGCGCCTCACCGGCGAGAAGTGCTGGATCTCCAACGCACCCGAAGCCGACTTCTACACCGTCTTCGCCCGCACCACACCCGACGCCGGCGCCCGCGGAGTGACCGCCTTCCTCGTCCCCGCCGACCGCCCCGGCCTCACCGGCACCCCCCTCGACATGCTCTCCCCGCATCCCATCGGCAGCCTCGCCTTCGACGCCGTACCGGTGAACGCGGGCGACATCCTCGGCGAACCCGACCGCGGCTTCCGCGTCGCGATGAACACCCTCAACCTGTTCCGCCCGAGCGTCGGCGCCTTCGCGGTCGGCATGGCCCAGGCCGCGCTGGACGCCACCCTCACCCACACCGCGGGACGCGAAGCGTTCGGCGGCAAGCTGAGCGATCTCCAGGCGATCGCTCATCAAGTGGCCGAGATGGCCCAGCGGACGGAGGCGGCTCGCCTGATGGTCTACGCGGCGGCAGCGGCGTACGACGCAGGCGCCCCCGATGTCCCGAAACGCGCCGCGATGGCGAAGCTCCTCGCCACCGAGACCGCCCAGTACGTGGTCGACGCGGCCGTCCAACTGCACGGCGCCCGCGCCCTGCGCCGCGGCCACCTCCTGGAACACCTCTACCGCGAGGTACGCGCCCCACGGATCTACGAGGGGGCGAGCGAGGTCCAACGGACGGTCATCGCAAAGGAGTTGTACAGGGAGCTGGCCACCAGGGACCCGCAGGCGGAGGAGGACAGCGCATGACCACCGAGCGCATCAACCCACCCGAACTCTCCCCACCCACCGGCTTCTCCCACGCCGTCACCGCCACCGGCTCCCGCGTCGTCTACCTCGCCGGCCAGACCGCCCTGGACACCGAGGGCAAGGTCGTCGGCACCACACTCCCCGACCAGTTCGAGCACGCCCTGACGAACCTCCTCACGGCCCTGCGCGCAGCCGGAGGCACCCCCACCGACCTGGCCCGCGTCACCGTCTACACCACGGACGTGGCCGAGTACCGCAAGCACGCCCCCGAACTGGGCCGCATCTGGCGCAAGTTGGCAGGCTCCGACTATCCGGCGATGGCGGTCCTCGGAGTCGTACGCCTCTGGGACACCCAGGCGCTGGTGGAACTGGACGGGGTCGCGGTCCTGCCGTAGATGCCCGGGGCTACGCGCCGAGGTCGGATCTGGCACTGCGCCCCTTAAAGGAGGCCGCAGGCCTTCCTTTAAGGGGCGCGGGGAACTGCGCGACCAGCCACAACGGACCCGCAGCCTGAAACCGCGCAACCCAGCGGAGCGGACCGTCGCCGGAACGGGCGACATGGACTCGCCACCGAAGGAGTGACGGTCACGGCCATCGCGACGAGTGCCGGGTACCTCTGGGAATCCCAGCCTAGGAGGTATTCCGATGTTCCTACGCAAGATGGTCGGCGTGGCCGCCGGTGCGGCGCTGCTGATGCTCGCCGCCCCGGTCGCCACCGCTCTCGGTGAGCCGGCCGGCCCCGAGCCCACCGAGCCCCCCACCGCCAGCAGCACCACCACGGCCACCGCCGAGGTGGTGACCGTCGACGAGACCGGCCGGATCGCGGCGGACGGCACCGTCACCCTCTCCGGCACCTACCGCTGCACCGACGCCTCCGGCCCGGTGTACGTGGGCTCGTCGCTGGCGCCGCGGGAGACCAGCTATGTGCGGTACGGCATCGGCGGCACCCGCGCGGTCTGCGACGGAGAGCTGCACGCCTGGACGAACACCGGGCGGACGCCCCTGGACCGTCTCCAGCCCGGACCGGCCTATGTCGAGGCCACGTTGATGGAATTGCGTGGCAGCGGCGGCATCCTCAACCTGCCCCAGCCGCGGCTCCACGCGACCGAAGAGCAGGAGATCACGCTCGTCCGGACCTGACACCCCGCACAGACCTCGTCCACGGAACATCCGGCCCGGAGACGCCCTATGTCTCCGGGCCAGAAGCAAGGAGCGCGGGATGTTGTCAGTCGTGGTGCCCTGCTTCAACGAGGAGCAGGTACTTGAGGCGTTCAACGACGAACTCCACGCGCGGCTCGACGAACTCGGGGAGCCGTACGAGGTGGTGTTCGTCGACGACGGGTCCACCGACGGCACGCTCTCCCTGCTGCGCGCCTTCGCCTTCCGTGACCCTCGCGTCCGCTACCTGTCCCTGTCACGGAACTTCGGCAAGGAGGCCGGACTGCTCGCCGGCCTGCGCGAGGCCACCGGGGACCACATCGCCCTCATGGACGCCGACCTCCAGCACCCGCCCGCCCTGCTCGGCAAGATGCTCGACCTGCGGCGCGAAGGCTTCGACCAGGTCGTAGCCCGCCGCTCGCGCAACCACGACGGCCGGCTGCGGACCCTGCTGAGCCGTGGCTACTACCGGCTCCTCAACCACTGGGCGGACGTCGAACTCGTCGACGGCGCCGGTGACTTCCGCCTCCTCTCGCGCCGCGCCGTGGACGCGCTCGTGGAACTGGGCGAGCGCAACCGCTTCTCCAAGGGCCTGTTCTCCTGGATCGGCTTCAGCACCGTCTTCTTCGACTACCAGGACACTCCGCGCGCCGGAGGCGACAGCAAGTGGAGCTACCCCAAGCTCCTCAACTACGCGGTGGACGGCCTGGTCTCTTTCAACAGCCGCCCCCTGCGACTGGCCCTCCACCTCGGGCTCCTGCTCTCCGGACTGGCCCTGACCTACGCCGCATGGACGGTCGGCGCCGTGCTCATCGGCGGTGTCACGGCACCCGGGTATGTCACCCTGCTCGTCGCGATCACCGGCTTCGGCGGTATGCAGATGGTGCTGCTCGGTCTGATCGGCGAGTACATCGGCCGGGTCTACTACGAGTGCAAGCAGCGCCCGCACTACCTGGTGAGCGAGCGCCAGCCCGCGGACGTCGGCCGTTCGCCCGCTCTGCGGACCCGCTCCTCGTGAAGGGGCAGCTCCTGCGGTTCGCGCTGGTCGGGGCCGTCAACACCGGGACGTACTACGCCCTTTACCGGCTGCTGTGCCTGTGGACGCCGTATCTGGCCGGGCATGTCCTGGCGACCCTGCTGAGCATGATCGGCTCCTTCTTCATGAACGTCCGCTTCACCTACCGCACCAACCCGAGCTGGCAGAAGTTCGTGCTGTTCCCGCTCACGAACGCCGCGAACCTCCTGCTGACCACGGTCGGGGTGTACGCGCTGGTCTCCGGCCTCGGCATGGACGCGCGGATCGCCCCGCTGATCGCCGCCGTCGGCGCGATCCCCGTCACCTTCCTGATCGCCCGCCGCATCCTGGTGCCGGCATGAAGACCCGCCTCGCCGGACCCGGCCTTGCCGCGGCGATCGCCATGGCCGCCTTCGTCCTCTCGGGCGCGGTGCGCGGAACGTATCCCTTCGGGGACCGCTCTCGCGCCGTCAACGACCTCGGCAACCAGTTCGTGCCCTTCCACGCCCACCTGTGGGACCTGCTGCACGGCACCGCGTCCGGCGACCTCTTCTTCAACTGGAACAGCGCCTTCGGAGTGCCGTACTGGGCGGACTTCGTCAGCTTCCTCGGCAACCCCTTCTCGCTGCTGGTCGCGGCCTTCCCGCGCCGCCAGGTCGACCTGGGCGTGTACGTGGGTGAGTGCCTGAGCATCGGGCTCGGCGCGGCCGTCATGACGCTGTGGCTGCGGCGGCTGCAGCCCGGCCCCTGGTGGCAGTCGGGCCTGCTCGGCGTCGCGTACGGACTCTCGGGCTGGACGCTCAACGACGGCGCGTTCGACCCGATGTGGCTGTGGGGCCTGACGGCGTTCCCGCTGATGCTGCTCGCACTCGACCGCTGCACGCGCGAGCGCGGCTGGCTGTGGGCCGCGCCGATGGTGGGTGTGGCCTGGGCGGGGAACTTCTACACAGGGTTGATGGCCGCCGTGGGGACCGTCGTGGTCGGTGCCGTGCTGCTGGCCACGCGCGAGTGGAGCCGGACGGGGCTTCTGCGGTTCCTCGGCCGTACGGCCCTCACCTTCGCGCTCGGTACGTTGCTCGCCGCGCCCGTGATCTGGCCCGCGTATCTGGCCGCCGCGGGGGCCCAGCCGATTCCCGCGCTGCCTTACAGCCGTCCGCCCGCGTTGGAGTATCTGCTCCAACTGCTGCCCACCCAGCGGGGGTTCGGCAGCCTGCCCCGGTTCTTCGTGGGCATGCTCGCACTGCTGCTGGTGCTCGCCTTCCCGCTCTGCCGGCACATCCCCGTGCGTACGCGGGTGGCGTGGTGCGTGGCGCTGCTCGCCGTCGTCGCCTCCTTCTGCTCGCTGCCCACGGTCAGGCTCTGGTACGGGCTCTCGCTGCCCAACGGCAGTCCGTACCGTGCGACGTTCGTGCTCTCCGGCCTGCTGGTCTCGGTCGCGTGGCTGTGCCTCGCCCACCGGCCACGGTTCGGGCCGCTGCTCGCCGCGGGTGCGGCCGTCTGCGTTCTCGCCGCCGCGTCCGTGCGCAACGAGAACGGTGTGAGTCATCTGACCTGGTTCGTGGTTCTCGGCTCGGGCGGGCTCACGCTCGGGCTCCTGTTGCTGCTCGTTCGGAGGCGAGGTGGTCGGCTGGTCGCCGCCGCGCTCGCTGTGCTCGTACTCGCCGAGTCCGCGGCCAGCGGTGTCGCCGTCGACCAACAGCGCCACAAGCTGGCCTTCTATACCCCCAAGCCCACCTGGGGCGCCCGGCACGACGCGGTACGCGAGGCCGTCACGAGGGTCGCCGACTGGCCCGCTCACCGCACCGACACCGGCCCGCCCGAGATCGTCAACAACGACCCCCAGCTCCTGGGCAGCGAGGGCCCCGCCTACTACAGCAGCTACGTGCCGAAGCAGACCGCCCGCCTGCTGCGGCGCCTCGGCTACTCCTGGACCATGTACGGCCGCCATCTGATCCCCCAGGACAACCCGGTCGCCGACGCGGTCTTCTCCGTCGGCGCCCGCATCCGGCACACGGACGGTCCGGGACCGGTACGCGTCGAACGCGTTCCCGCGCCTCCGCTGGTGACCGTCCACCCACGCCGGGCACCCCAACTCCCGCCCGGTTCCTCGGCGTTCGCTTACCAGCAAGCGGCGCTGGGACATCAGGTGTACGAGCAGCCGCGGATCTCCTTCGCCGGTGCGCACGGCCCGGCATCGCGGCGCGCGACAGGCCCGTACAGGCTGACCGCCGCGGGAGCCCCGTACCGGATCACCGCCCGCTGCCGCCCCGGCAGCCGCCTGTACGTCGACGGCTCCTGGACCGACGCGATGCTCGCGGGGCCCGGCGGCAGATCCGTACGCCTGTGGGGTGAGCGCCCAGAGAAGGCGGTGGCCACCAAGCCGCTCGGCACTGTCCCGGCGGACGGCCGCGTCACGGTCACGATCTCCACGGTGTTCCGGGACACCGAACTGCCGCGCTCGCCTCTAGCCTGCCTGGATCCGGCCGCACTCCGGCAGGCGATCACGGACCTGCGCGCCCGGGGCGCCACGCACGTCGCGGCGGGCGGTCACAGCGTGCGGGCCACACTCCCGGCAGGCTCTGCGGGCATGGCCGTCATCGCCACCGCGCGCGTGCCGGGCTGGCGCTGCGCGGTCGACGACGGCCCGATGCGTGCCCCGCAGAGCCGACTGGGCCTGATCGCGGTCCCACTGCCGAAGAACGCTGCCTCCGAGCACCAACTCCGTTGCTTCTTCCGCCCACCCGGCCTGCGCGTGGCGTCGGCGGCGAGCGCGGGAGCGGTGGTGGTGCTGGTGGGGCTGACCGCACTACTTCGCCGAAGGACGGGGCGTGCGCCCGATCTCAGCAGGTCCGGCGGTAAGGCAGTCCGGGAAGGAAGCGCTGCCACTCCTCTCGGGTGAGGTTCTGGTCGAGGGTGGCGCAGAGTTGCGTCGTCACTCGGCGTGGGGCGGTGGTCCAGAGGCAGGCCGTGTGGTCGTCGGCCGCGGTGGCGAGGGTGCGGCCGTCCGGGGCGAAGGCTACGGCCAGTTGCTCAAGGGTCGTTGACAGCCGTTCAGCGGTTGGTGACCAGCAGGCCGCGGCTGCGCAGCACCCGCCGCTCGAGCGGGCTGAAGATCAGCAGATCGATGGCGATACCGACCAGGAGGATCAGGAAGATGGCCAGGAACACCTGCGACATGCTGGAGTTGGTCCGCCCGTTCTCCAGCAACTGGCCGAGGCCGACGCCCAGATCAGGCGAGGAGGCGATGATCTCGGCGGCCATCAGCGAACGCCAGGAGAACGCCCAGCCCTGCTTCAGCCCCGCCAGATAGCCGGGGAGGGCCCCGGGCATCACGATGTGCCGGGCCTCGAGCAGCCCCGTCGCGCCTAGTGTCCGCCCGGCCCGCAGGAACAGCGGCGGGATCTGGTCGATGCCGGCGACGAGGCCGTTGGCGATGGACGGGACCGCGCCGAGCAGGATCACGGCGTACATCATCGAGTCGTTCAGGCCCAGCCAGAGTACGGCGGGCGGCACCCAGGCCACCGACGGCAGCGACTGCAGACCGGACAGGATGGGGCCGATGGCCGCCCGGACGAACCTCACCCGGGCGACCAACAGGCCGAGCGGCGTACCGATGGCGAGCGCCATCAGGAAGCCGAGCAGACCGCGCGAGACGCTGGTCCAGATGTAGTCGAGAAGCGTGCCCTGCAGCCAGGCCGCGGACACCTCGTCCCACACCGCGGACGGTGAGGGCAGCTTGTAGGCGGGGACGACCGCCGCCCACACCAGCAGCTGCCAGACCACGAGCACCAGCGCGACCGCGGTGACCGGCGGCAGCACCTTGCGTACCAGGGTCTCGCGCAGTGGCGTACGGCTGACCTGCACCGTGTCCAGCGCGTCGAGCCCGGCCTCAAGTCCCGCCAGATCGTGCGAGTTGTCCTGGGGCTCCCCGGCTGCCGGAGAGCCCTCTTTCTTGCTCTCGGCGCCGGTGTCAGTGCTGGCCATGGCGGCGGATCTCCCTGCGTAGTTCTTCGGTGATGTCGGCGGCCAGCTCGGCCACCGCGCTGTCCTCGATGCGGCGCGGCTGCGGGATGCCGACCTTCCACTCCCGGGCGATCCGCCCCGGCCGCGAGGACAGCAGCACCACCCGCTGCGCCAGCCGCACCGCCTCCCGCACGTTGTGCGTCACGAACAGCACCGAGAGTCCCGTCTCGCGCCAGATGCGGGTCAGCTCGTCGTGCAGCACGTCACGGGTGATCGCGTCCAGCGCCGCGAACGGCTCATCCATCAGCAGCAGTCGGCTGTCCTGCGCCAGCGCACGGGCCAGGGCCACCCGCTGGCGCATACCGCCCGACAGCTCGTGTACCCGCTTGCCGTACGAGCCCTTCAGCCGTACGAGTTCCAGCAGCCGTTCCGTCTCCTGACGGCGCTCCGGCTTCGCGACCCCGCGCAGCTTCAGGGCGAGCTCGATGTTCTTGCCCGCGGTCAGCCACGGGAACAGTGCGTGCTCCTGGAACAACAGGGCGGGTCGGCCTTCCGTGCCGATCGAGCCGGCGGACGGCAGGTCAAGCCCCGCGACCAGGTTCAGCAGCGTCGACTTGCCGCAGCCGGAGGCCCCCAGGAGGGTGACGAACTCGCCGGGCGCGACATCGAGCGTGATGTCGTCCAGTACGAGCTGCTGTCCGCCGGGCGTGCCCGGCGCGGGGAAGGACTTCGAGACATGCTCGATACGGGCGGCGTACGTCACCGCCGTGGCGTCCTCGGCAGCCTTGGCGAACGTGGTGGCCATGGTCGTCACCTCCTGGGAACTCATCGGGCCTGTTTGTCGGTTACTCGTTACTCGGCGCCGAGACCGGCGTCGTCGACCTCGTCCTGGCCCTCGGCCTTGAGGACCTTGTTGAGCGGTGCGAGGTCGTAGATGCCCTTCAGATCGGGCTTCTCCAGCAGACCGGCCTTCACCGCGTGCTCCGCCTCGGTGTTGAGGGTGGCGGCCAGCGGGTCGTCGAGGAAGGCGATGGACTTCCAGGCCGGGTCGATGACTTCGGCGGGCAGCGCCTTGCCGGACTCCTCCTTCAGCGCCTCGTTGGCGGCGGCCTTCGCCTTCTCCGGGTTGGCGTTGATCCAGGCGTTGGTCTTCACCGAGCCACGCAGCACGGCCTCGACGACGTCCGGGTGCTCCTTGAGGAACTTCTGCGACACGATGATGTTCGTGATCACGAACTTCTTGTCCGGCCACAGATCGGCCTCGTCCAGCAGCACCTTGCCGCCCTCGGCGACCAGCTTGGACGCGGTCGGCTCCGGCACCCAGGCGCCGTCGATGGAACCGGACTTGTAGGCGTCGGGGGTGATCTTGTTGTCCGTGCGGACCACGGACACATCGCCCCCGCCGCTCTGCGGGTCGACCTTCCAGCCCTTCTCCGCGATCCAGTTGAGGAACGCGACGTCCTGCGTGTTGCCGAGCTGCGGCGTGGCGATCTTCTTGCCCTTGACGTCGTCCAGGGACTTGATCTTGTCCGGGTTGACGACGAGCTTCACGCCACCGGAGGCGGAACCGCTGATGATGCGCAGGCTCTTGCCGTTCGACTTGGTGTAGCCGTTGATGGCGGGGGAGGGGCCGATCCAGCCGATGTCGATGGACCCGGCGTTCAGCGCCTCGATTTCGGAGGGGCCGGCGTTGAAGGTCGACGGCTTGATCTTGGTGCCGCCGAGCTCCTTCTGGAGCAGGCCCTCCTGGACGCCGACCAGGGCGGTGGCGTGGGTGAGGTTGGGGAAGTAGCCGATCTTCACCTCGTCGAGGCCGTCGATCTTCTTGGCGTTCGCCGCGACCTCCGTCTGCTTGTCGTCGTCAGCGGAATCGGCGCCGTAGCCGCAGGCGGTGAGCAGAAGAGGCAGCGCGGCGATGACGGCGATGGTGCGCAGGGCGGTGAGCGGTCTTGCGGCAGACACGGAGGTGTCCTCTCAGGGATGGGCGATCAGGGGGTACGAAAACGAGGCGTACTGATGTGTTGTCGGTACGCACCAGCACTCCACTCCTCGGCCTCGGCGGCACGCATGCCGTCGCGGGCTGAGAGCGGAACGTGGGGGGAGTGGTCCGCGGAGGCTGTCCGATCCGAAGGCGGAGGCGGAGGCGGAGGCGGAGCGGGAACGGGAGCGGGCGGGGAGGCAGTCCTGGTTCGGGCGGAGTCAGGTTCTGCGAGTCAGACGGGCCGACAGATGGCGCTGGACGTACGACCGAGGTCGATATGACGGCGCGAGGTCAGGAGGGGCAACAACTCGCCTGTGCGGTCGAGCGTTCGCATGGCCACCCCCGTATTTCCCTAGTTTTCCTACCCGGTTGCTAGGGATCGTGGCAGAAGGAGGCGCCTACCCCAAGGGGGTGTTCGTATGGTGGACAATGTCATCTCGGATTATGGGATCGACCGTGAGTGGCCCAGCGTGTCCGGGGTTTCGCCCAGGAGCCCGGGGCTGGTCAACACAGCTACCTCGGCGAGGAGTTGGGCCGATGCGACGTCACCGAGCCGCCGGGCAGGGCGCGTGCCGCTGCCCGGCGGCCGCTGTGCAGGGCTCAGGCCGCGGCGGGCGTGTAGTGGGCGGCTTCGTCGCCCTCGACGACGTGACTGAGGGTGCCGTCGACACCGGCCGGGACGTCTCCCGCGACGGTCACCCTGTGCAGCAGGCGCGGCAGGTCGCCGTAATCGTCGGGGGCGTAGTGCTGGGTGATGCGGTTGTCGAACAGGACGAGGTCGCCCGGCGCCCAGGCCACCCGCACGATGTTCTCCGGGCGGGTGACGTACGACTGGAAGATGCGCAGCAGGTCGCGGGATTCGGAGGAGCCGAGGCCGACGATGCTCTGGGCGAAGCCGCCGATGAACAGCCCGCGCTCCCCGGTCTCGGGGTGGACCCGGACGACCGGGTGCGCGGTGCGGTACTTCCGGGAGACGAACCGCCTGCGGTGTTCGGCCGCCTTCTCGCTCTTCGGGGCGGCGTAGTCGTAATCGTTGGTGTGCACCGCCCACAGCTTGTCCGCCAGCTCGCGCAGCGGCTCCGGCAGATCCCGGTACGCGGCGGCCGAGTTGGCGATCAGGGTGTTGCCGCCGTAGGGCGGGATCACGATGCTGCGCAGCGTGGACGCCTTCGGGGGCGTACGGACGAAGGTGACGTCCGTGTGCCATTGGTTGGCGCGGATGCCCTCGTCGCCGTCGACGGGCAGGATGTGGGGCTGGCCGTCGACGGAGGGGACGGTCGGGTGCGCGGTGGTGAGTTCGCCGAAGAGGGCGGCGAAGCGGAGCTGGCCCGCGTCGTCGAGGTGCTGGTTGCGGAAGACCAGCGCCTTGTGTTCCAGGAGAGCGGAGTTGATCTCGGTGACGACGGCGGGGTCGAGGTCGGTGGACAGGTCCACGCCGAGGATCTCGGCGCCGATACGGCCGCCGATCCGGCGGATGTCGAAGCCGGTGCTGATGGTCATTGCAGGTGTTCCTTTCAGGAGGTGATCAGCGGGTGATCAACGGGGAGTTGATCAGCCGGGAGGTCGTCAGGAGGTGATGGGCAGGGAGGTGCTCGGCTGCGGGGCCGCCGCCGGCCACCAGGACGTTCGTGGTGAGGTCCAGCCCGGTCATGCGGGCCGCCCTTCTGCTGCGGCTGCGGCTGTGGCTGCCGCGGCCAGGCGGTTGGCGGGGCGGGTCAGGCCGTAGTGCTCGCGCAGGGTGCGGCCGGTGTACTCGGTGCGGAAGAGGCCGCGCCGCTGCAGGATCGGGACGACGTGGTCGACGAAGTCCTCCAGGCCGCCCGGCAGATGGGGCGGCATGATGTTGAAACCGTCGGCGGCACCCTGGGTGAACCACTCCTCGAGCTGGTCGGCTATCTGCTCGGGGGTGCCGGCGAAGACGCGGTGGCCGCGTCCGGCACCGAGGCGGGCGATGAGTTCGCGCAGGGTGAGGCCGTCGCGGCGGGCGAGTTCGGCGACGAGCGTGAAGCGGCTCTTGTTGCCGTTGATGTCCCGCTCCTCGGGGAGTTCGGGCAGCGGCCCGTCCAGCGGCAGCCCGGTCAGGTCGGTGCCGAGCATGCCGGACAACTGGGTGAGCCCGTACTCGGGGACCTGGAGGTCCGTCAGTTCCTGTTCGAGCGCGAGGGCTTCTGCCTCGGTCGAGCCGATCACGGGGGCGATGCCGGGCAGAACCAGCAACTGGTCCTCGGTGCGGCCGTAGCGGACGAGCCGTGACTTGAGGTCCTTGTAGAAGGCCTGGCCGTCGGCGAGGGTCTGCTGGGCGGTGAAGACGGCCTCGGCGTACTGGGCGGCGAACTCCTTGCCGTCCTCCGACGAACCGGCCTGCACCAGCAGCGGGTATCCCTGCGGGGTGCGCGGCACGTTCAGCGGGCCCTGCACCCCGAAGTACGTTCCTCGATGGTTGATCTCCCGCACCTTGTCGGTGTCCGCGTAGACGCCACGCTCCCGGTCGAGCAGGATCGCGTCGTCCTCCCAGCTGTCCCACAGCTTGGTCGCGACCTCGACGAACTCCCGCGCCCGCTCGTAGCGCAGCCCGTGCTCCAGGTGGTCGTCCTGCCCGAAGTTGCGGGCCTCGTTCACGGTGCCGGAGGTGACGATGTTCCAGCCGGCCCGGCCGCCGCTGATGTGGTCCAGGGAGGCGAACTTGCGGGCGGTGTGGAAGGGCTCGTTGAAGGTGGTGGAGACGGTGGCGATCAGGCCGACGTGCTCGGTGACCGCCGCCAGGGCGGACAGCAGGGTGAGCGGCTCGAAGCCGCCGAGCGCGTTGTGCCGGACCTTGCCCCACAGGGCGAGCCCGTCGGCGAGGAAGACCGAGTCGAGCAGGCCGCGTTCGGCGGTCTGTACGAGCTGCTGGAAGTAGCGCAGGTCGGTGACCCGTTCGGGCTGGGTACGCGGATGGCGCCAGGCGGCGTCGTGATGGCCGGCGTTCATCAGGAAGGCATTGAGATGCAGTCGACGGGGGCTGGTCGCGGTCATGGGGTTCCTCGGATCGGGGGCGGTGAGACGCGAAGAGCAAGGAGACGAGCGGGGCAGGAGACGAGCGGGGGCAGGAGACGAGCGGCGCGGTGCGACGTGACCGGGTGGCAGCGGGACGAGAGGGCGGCCGAGTCAGCCGTCAGCCGGTACGCATCAGCCGTCGGCCGGTGCGCGCCAGGAGCTGAGCCGCCGCTCCACGGTGACCAGGAGCTGGTTGAAGGCCACGCCGATCGCGGAGATCGTGATGATGCCCGCGTACATCTGCGGGATCGCGAAGTTGTACTGCGAGGCGTTGATCAGATAGCCGAGTCCCGCCTTGGCGCCGATCATCTCGGCGGCGACCAGCACCAGGATGGACACCGCTCCTGCCAGCCGGATGCCGGTGAACATCACCGGTACCGAGGCCGGCAGGATGACCTTCTGGAACAGCCGGGGCGCGGAGAGGTTCATCGACTTCGCCAGCTTCAGCAGGGTCGGGTCGACGTTGCGGACCGCGCTGATGGTGTTGAGCAGGATCGGCCAGGTGCACGCGTACACCACGATGGAGATCTTCGAGGTCTCGCCGATGCCCAGCAGCAGTACGAACACCGGCAGCAGGGCCAGCGCCGCGGTGTTGCGGAACACCTCGAGCAGCGGTCCCAGGAGGTCGGCGACCGGCCGGTACCAGCCGATCAGCAGGCCGAGCGGCACGGCGACGGCCACGGCGAGACCGAATCCACTGAACGAACGCGTCAGGCTGGCACGCGCGTTGTCGGCGAGCTGACCGTCGGCGGCCAGCCCCCACCAGGCGTCGGCGACCTCGCTGAACGGCGGCAGGAAGGTTCGGTCGACCAGGCCGAGTCGCGGTGCGGTCTCCCACAGCAGGAGCAGAGCCACGATCGCAACGGACTTGGTCGCCCCCTTGACCAGCAGGTACGGCAGACGGCGGACCGCATGGCGGAACCGGGCCGCCGTGGAGCGGACCTGGCGCACGCCGGCCGGCGATGCGTCATGTGGCGTCGGCACAGCGGACACCGTGGATGTAGTGGACGTAGCGGGGGAAACGGCCGGGACGGGCTCGGCGGCGCTCACCACGCCCGGCGCCGTGGTCTTCTTCTCGGTGGCCGTGCCGGTTGTGGGGCTCATACGGAAGCCTCCTCCTTCTCCAACTGCTGGGCCCTGGCCACCTCGTCGTGCAGCAGCGACCAGATCTCGTGCCGGTGGCGCGCGAACTCGGGACTGGAGCGGAGGTCGTCCGTCGCCGTACGGGAGTCGAAGGCGACCGGCACGATCTGCTTGATGCGGCCCGGCCGGGACGTCATGACGGCGACGCGCTGTCCCAGGTAGACGGCCTCGTCGATGCCGTGCGTGATGAAGACGACGGTCTTGCCGGTGCGCTGCCAGATGCGCAGCAGTTCGTCCTGCAGCGACTCCCGGGTCTGGGCGTCCAGCGCGGCGAACGGCTCGTCCATCAGGAGCACATCGGGGTCGTAGGCGAGGCTGCGAGCGATCGCCACCCGCTGCCGCATCCCGCCCGACAACTCGTGCGGATGGCGGTCCTCGAACCCGGTCAGGCCGACCAGATCCAGGAACTCCCTGGCTCGAGCGGCACGTTGACGTCGTGGGACGCCGGTGGCCTCCAGGCCGAACTCGACATTGCCCTGGGCCGTCCGCCACGGCAGCAGCGCGTACTGCTGAAACACGACGCCCCGGTCCAGGCCCGGGCCGGTGACGGGTGTGCCGTCCAGCAGGATCCGTCCGCCGGTGGGTTGGGTGAGGCCGCCGAGCAGATCCAGCAGCGTGGACTTCCCGCAGCCGCTGGGACCGACCAGGACGACGAACTCGCCGGCGGCTATCTCCAGATCGATGCCGTCGAGGGCGGTGAACCGGGTTGCCCGCCGGGCCCTCGTCCGGTCCTTGACGGTGAAGTCCTTCCGTACGTCCTCGAACACGATCTTGGGGGTGGTGGGTTCCGTGGTGGATTCCGGCATGGGATCAGCTCCCGCTCTTCGAGGCGGAGGACGACTTCTGGTTGCGGTTGAACTCATTGGTGTAGAGGTCCGACAGCGTGACCTGGCCCTTCTTGATGTCACCGCGGTCGGCCAGCCAGTCGATCCACAGCTGGAGTTCCTTGCCGGTGATCAGGCCCGCCTTCTCGGCGACGCCGTAGGAGCGCCAGTACTTCAGGGGTGCGGTGTCCTCGTTGCGGCGGCGCTTCTTCACGATGTCCGTCATCCGGGCGATGACCTCTTCGTGTGGAGTGGAACGGGACCACTCGATGGCCCGCCCCACGGCGGTGACGAAGATCCGGGCCGTGTCGGAGTTCTGCTTCAGGAAGCGGTCCGTCATCACATACGTGCCGGCGCTGAACGCGCCGAGCAGTTGGTAGTCCGTGAACAGTGGGCGGATGCCGCCGGCTGCCAGAGCTTTGTCGCGCAGGATGCCGCCGAGTACGGCCACGTCGATTTGCTTCTGCCGCAGCGTCTGTTCGGTGTTGACCGGAGGCACCACGAGGGGCTCGACCTTGTCGATGTCCGCCCGGGACACACCGCCTCGCTGCAGGTAGATGTCGAGCATGGCCTCGGAGTGGGCTCCGAGGGTATTCATCCCGACCTTCTTGCCGAGCAGGTCCCGGGCCGAGCGGATGGGGCTGTCCTTGAGGACGTAGAAGCCGTTGTAGGCGTACTTGTCGGCGCCGTAGTAGCTGATGACGGCCTTGATGGGGGCGTTGTTCGCGGCCAGTTTGACGACCGCGCCGTTGAACGCGCCGCCGAAGTCGACCTGGCCCGTGGCCGCGGACTGGATGTCCTGCGGCCCGCTGATCGTGTTGCCGACCCACTTCAGCTTCACGTCCTCCAGATAGCCGAGATCCTCGGCCAGCTCCGGCAAGGTCACTTGGCCCGCCGAGCCCTGGTACCGGAGCGTCTTGGTCTGGCCCTTGCCGGAAGTGGCCCCGGCGGTCGTGCCGCAGCTCACAGCCACCGCAGAAAGACCGAGCAGGGAGAGGAACTGGCGTCGGGTCGATGCCGTAGTGGCCATGGAAAGGTCCTGTTCACGGGAATGGGGACTGAGGCGGAATTGATGGCATGAAGAAGCCATAGCCGAGAGGGGTGCTCGGTAATTGGGCACAAGCAAGGCGGATTCCGAAAGGGGCGTGAGACCCATCAGGAATGCCTCAAGAGGCCCATCAGGAATGCCTGCTGAAAATCAGTCGTCTACGCCGACAACGGTCGTGGTGGCCGACTGTGAAATTGGAGCGGGAGAGCGGCGCCTGTCAGGGCGTTCAGCGGCCGACGGCACAGATGGCGCTGGCCTGACGTCGCAGATCGACGTGCAGGCGCGCGGCGAGATTCTCGGACTTGCTCACACCCAAGACAGTTGCAGCGAAATCCGGCCAAGTCAATGCTGCCTGCGTGGTCGTCTCGTATTCTGAACCGCCCGACATATGAGTGAAGTACGGCGTTCACAATTGTCTGGATGCCGGGGCGCGTGATGAATGACGATCATGTCGAGTTCGCCGGAGAAAAGCCGCGTGGCAGCGCAAGCAAGAAGGTCAGACAGGCAGGACGAACGGAGGGTGCGCGCCGTTGAGGAAATAGTCTCCGATATCGCGGAGCCGGTGAGTGGCGGGCTCGTACAGGGTGTGAGTCCGGGCATTGCGCCAGAAGCGGTCGAAGCCCAGCCGCGAGGACGCGGAGCGGGTGCCGATGATGTCGAGGGCGCGGGAGGTCGACTCCTGTACGGCCCTGGATGCGGCGGCTTCGGCCATGGCCACGAGGACGGAGATCTCCGCGTACTCGTCGTAGGTGAGGTCTTCACCGCGTGCCAGCCCGCCCTGCACGGCTGCCAGTGCTTGATCGGCGAGCGCGGACGCTGAGCGGGTGAGAAGTGTGAGTTCTCCGTAGACGCTCAGCACATGGGGGTCCTGGGGAGAGCCGACGGGCCAGGCGGGGTGCCAGGGTGAGTGGCCGGCCCTGCTGTACTCCCGGGCTTCGGCGAGCACTCCCTCGGCCATGCCGAGACAGAGCTGGACGGAGAGAAGACGCCCGACCGGCGATACCAGAGCTGCCAGGGGCGACAGGACGTCCTCGTCCGCGGACAGGGAACCGAGTACGTCGTCGGCACGGACCCGGACGGCGTCGAACTCCACGCTGCCGCCGGCCGCGAGCCGTTGGCCGAAAGTGTCGGTGTCGCCGTCGATCACGACGCCGTGACGGGCGGGATCGACAGCGATGGCGAGTGGTTCGCCGGTGTCGGCCCGTACGGCCCGCACGGCGAGGCGGTCGGCGACCAGGACCCCGGTTGCGTAGGTCTGCCGGCCATTCAGCACAAAGCCACCGGCAGTCTTGGCCAGCGTCAGAGGCGGTTCCTGATGGGCGAAGCCGCCGCCCCAGCACCACTGCTCCGCCGCGGACCGCTGCGCGACCTGAGTGGCGAGGGAGGGCTCGGCGAAGAACCGGGCGCTCCACGACAGGAAGTAGTGACAGCCGAGCAGTTGACCGATCGCTCCGTCGGCCGCGGCGACCTCCCGGACGACGGCGTAGGCCGTGGGCCAGTCCGCACCGCCTCCCCCGAACTCGGCCGGTACGAGGAGCGTCAGCAGTCCCGACTCACGCAGCCGGGACACCTCGTCGAACGGGACCTTGCCCGCCTGCTCCCTGGCCACCGCGTCCGTGGCCAGGTCGTCCGCCGCCTCGCGTGCCACGCGCAGCCAGTGCGCACGGCCGGGCCCGGTCCGGTCGGATTCCGAGGCGGGGCCGGACGGAGCAGTGGCAACGCCCATGGCGGTGGTCCCTCAAGGTCGGTGGCAAGGTGCGGAGTTGGGGCTCTGCTGGTCGGGCACGTACTTGTAGCCCATGCGCCGTACGGTGATGATCCGGTGCCGGTGAGCCTTGCCCAGCTTGCGGCGCAGCCGCGCGATGTGGACATCCACGGTGCGGCCGTCACCGATGTGGCCGTAGCCCCAGATGCCGGCCATCAACTGCTCTCGCGAATGCACCTGGTGGGGATGCTGTACGAGATGGGCCAGCAGCCCGAACTCCAGGTAGGTCAGGTCGAGTTCGCGTCCGTCTACTTCTGCGACATGTCGCGCCGAATCGATACTGATGACACCGCCTCCTGTCTGCTGCACGGGAGGTGAGTCCGTGTAGGCGACCCGTCGGATCTCCGGCCGCGTCACGTCCTTGGCGAAGAGCCGGGTGGGATCGGTGCCCTCGGGGACGAGGATGAGATAGCCGACGAGGGGAGCGGAGCCGTTTCCCTCGTCGCCGTCCTGTGCGGTGTCGTCCACGAGGCGGAGATGGCGCATGTCGGGGAGTAGCGAATCCGGGGGAGCGGCCTGGGCCGGAGCTGCCGTGGTCATGGCGGTCGTCCTTCAGAAGTACGTCGGCGCGGTGGGTGGTGGCGCCTGATCACCTGGGATGAGAGAGAAGGAGCGGATGCGGCACACGCGCGAGGTGCGCGCCGCGTGCCTTACACGCGACAGCAGGCGGCGCTGACGACGTGACCAAAGTCGACATGCCGACGACTGACGAGTCGTTGCTGCGTGTGGGACATGTGCATCATCCTGCGCGCCCACCGGACGGGGCGTCAATACTTCCCTAGTAAATCGATAGGAAATGTAGGGTACGTAACACCGCGGGTGGGCTCACCGGTCACTCCAACCGCCGGGATCCGGCGTCATCAAGGCCGGTCCGGCATACGAGCGCTGGTTGACGAAGTGCGAGATGTACTGCTCAATTAGTCGCATGGATGCCCATCAGCGCTTGGTCTCGCGCGACCACATCGACTTCGGTCGGGTGTGGTCTGCGGCGTGTTGCGCCTGACGCGGCAGCGGGCCGTCTGACCGGCCCTTTCCCTCCCTCGGCGACCCCCTCGCGGGCCGAGTTCTCCCTTCGCATCACCGACGCACGCGGGTGCTGATCCCGCGTACGGACACGGTCCTGCGAGCCCTGGCGCGCGCTGCCGCCGCCTCGATGTCCCGACGCCCCGGCGTCGTCTCGCACCCGAAAGTCCCCTGACTTCCCGTCACATACAGCCCTGCCAGAGGGCTGTTCCGTTCTGCCCGCGTGCGGCCACAGGCCCATAGCCCTGCCCTGGCCCCGCCCCAGCCCGTATGAAAGGCATACCCATGCCCGTGGAGTTCCTCGGCATCGCCGCGACCAACAACGGCTCCGAAACCACCCCGCGCTCCGGCGCCGCCTTCGACAAGGAGTACACGCTCCGGCTCGCCCGGGCGCACGAGGACCACGGCTGGGACCGGGTGCTGTTCGCGTACGGCTCCGGATCGCCGGACCCCGCGCCGGCCGCCGCGTACATCGCGAGCAGGCTGGACCGCCTCCAGATCCTGCTCGCCCACCGGCCCAACGTCTCGTATCCGACCTACGCCGCGAAGACCTTCGCCACCCTCGACCAGATCAGCGAGGGCCGCCTGACCGTGCACTTCATCACCGGCGGGAACGATCACGAACAGGGCCGCGAGGGCGACACCCTCACCAAGGACGAGCGTTACACCCGCACCCGCGAGTACATCCGGATCGTCAAGAAGATCTGGACCACCCACGAGCCCTTCGACCACGAGGGCGAGCACTACCGCTTCCACGACTTCGTCAGCGATGTCTTCCCCGTCCAACAGCCCCGCCCGAACGTGTCGTTCGGCGGTTCGTCGGCCGCCGCGTACGCCGCGGGAGGCGCCGAGGCCGACATCTACTGCCTGTGGGGCGAGCCCCTCGCGAAGACCGCCGAGCAGATCGAGCAGGTTAAGGCCGCCGCGAAGGCCGCGGGCCGTACCGACGTTCCGCGTATCCAGGTGGCGTTCCGCCCGATCATCGCCCCGACCGAAGAGCTGGCCTGGGAGAAGGCCCACCGCACGGTCGGCGCGATCAAAGCCCGCAAGGAGAAGGGCGAGGCGATCACCAAGCGCCACAACGGGTCGGCACAGCCTCAAAACACCGGCTCACAGCGGCTGATCGCCATCGCCGAGGCGGGGGAGCGCTACGACCGCGCCCTGTGGACCCCGACCGCTGCCGCCACCGGGGGAGCGGGCAACTCCAACGCCCTCGTCGGAACCCCGGAGACCGTCGCCCAGGCGCTGCTCGATTACTACGACCTCGGTGCCGACATCCTCTCCGCCCGCGGCTACGACCTGCTGGACGACGCGATCGACTTCGGCCGGTACGTGATCCCGATCGTGCGCGAGGAGGTCGCCAGGCGCGACGCCGAGCGGGCGGCCCGTGGCACACAGACCCTCACGGCGGTGAACGGATGACCTCGGTCGCACAACCGCCGTCGCCAGCCACCGAGTTGACGTTCGTGCACGTGACCGTGGCCGACCGACGCGTCGAACCACTGCTCCGCGAACTCGGCGACGAGTACTCCTCCCGATACGGAAGGGACGCACACGCCGAACTCGCCCGCTATCCCGACGAGGAGTTCACCCCACCGCACGGCGGCGTACTCCTCCTGCTCCTGGAGCACGGTGAGCCGGTCGCGGGCGGCGCCTTCCGCCGGTACGACGCGACCACTGCCGAACTGAAGAGGATCTGGACGCACTCCGCCCACCGTCGGCGCGGCCTGGCCCGACGCGTCGTAGCCGAACTGGAGCGGGAGGCGACCGCCCGCGGCTACCGGCGCATCTACCTGACGACCGGTCCGCGCCAGCCCGAGGCCCGCGGTCTGTATCTGGCCGGCGGCTACACCCCGCTGTTCGACACAGAGGCCGACCCGGAGGCCATCGGCCCGCTGCCCTTCGAGAAGCACCTGCCGGCCGAAGCACGCACGTCGCAGATCAACCCGCCCGAGTACACCGAGAGTTGAGCAGGAACACCGCGATGGGACTCACCACCGATTCCACCTCCGCGCCACCCGGCGCGGACTCCCCGGGCACCGGCATCGAAGCCCTGCCCGCCCCCGACGATCCGGCTTCGCTCAAGGTCGTCCCCGCCCGCCACTACGCCCGGTGGGTGGCGGCCGTCGCCGTGATCGTGCTGGTCGCCCAGTTCGTGCACGGGCTGGCCACCAACCCCGTATGGGAGTGGCACGTATTCCGCGACTACGTCCTGTCCGAGACGATCGTCCAGGCGGTGTGGGTGACCCTCCAGCTCACCGCCTACGCCACCGTGCTGGGCTTCCTCCTGGGGACGGTCCTCGCCTTCATGCGGCTGTCACGCAGTCCCGTGCTGCAGACCGTCGCCTGGACCTACATCTGGATCTTCCGGTCCATCCCGATGATCGTCCAGCTGGTGTTCTGGTTCAACCTGAGCGCGCTGTACGAGTCGTTGGGCGTCGGCATCCCCTTCGGCCCGGTGTTCTGGTCCGTCGACAGCAACAGCCTCATCGGCACCATCGGCGCCGCCATCATCGGGCTGACGCTGCACCAGGCCGCGTACGCCGCCGAGATCGTCCGCGGTGGCGTCATCGCCGTCGACCAAGGACAGCTGGAGGCCGCCGCGGCGCTGGGCATCCCCCGGCTGCGGCAGATCCGCCGGATCGTGCTGCCGCAGGCCATGCGCGCCATCCTGCCCACGGCCGGCAACGAGATCATCGGCCTGCTCAAGGGCACCTCGGTGGTCTACGTCATGGCGATCGGCGAGCTGTTCTACCAGGTGACGGTCATCTACGGCCGTAACGGCCGGGTGATCCCGCTGCTGCTGGTCGCCACCGCCTGGTACGTGGTCCTCACCTCGCTGCTGTCGGTCGCGCAGTACTACGTGGAGCGGCGTTACGCACGAGGGGCCAAGCGTGCGCTGCCGCCCACCCCGTTCCAGCGCGCCCGTCGCTTCGTGACCACCCAACGACTCCTGGCCGCCCGGCAATTGACGGAGAAGACATGAATGACGTCATGGTCGACGTCCAAGGCGTCCACAAGAGCTTCGGCCCGCTGGCAGTGCTGCGCGGCGTCGACCTTCGGGTCCGGGCCGGCGAGGTCACCGTGATCCTCGGTCCGTCCGGCTCCGGAAAGTCCACCCTGCTGCGGACCATCAACCACCTGGAGAAGGTCAACCGCGGCTGGATCAGCATCGACGGCGAGCTCATCGGCTACCGCCGCTCGGGCGGGAAGCTGCACGAGCTGAAGGAGAAGGACGTTCTGAAGCAGCGCACCCATATCGGGTTCGTCTTCCAGAACTTCAACCTCTTCCCGCACCTGACCGTGCTGGAGAACCTCGTCGAGGCACCGGTCTCCGCGCTGTGCCGCCCGCGCAAGGAGGCGGAGGAAACCGCCCGTCGGCTGCTCGACCGGGTGGGACTCGCCGACAAGACCGACGCCTATCCACGGCAGTTGTCCGGGGGCCAGCAGCAGCGCGTCGCCATCGCCCGGGCCCTCGCCCTCGAACCCAAGGTGCTGCTCTTCGACGAGCCCACTTCGGCGCTCGACCCGGAGCTGGTCGGTGAAGTCCTCGATGTCATCAAGGACTTGGCCCGCACCGGAACCACCATGATCGTCGTGAGCCACGAGATCGGCTTCGCCCGCGAGGTCGCCGACACCGTGGTGTTCATGGACGGCGGTGTCGTCGTGGAGCAGGGCCCGCCCGCCGCCGTACTGGACGCCCCGCGGCACGAGCGCACCCGCGCCTTCCTCTCCAAGGTCCTCTGACCACCCCTCAATCCCTTTCGGCACCTCAATCCCCTTTCTGTGCAAGGAGTACGACCGTGTCCCTCAACCTCACCCGCCGATCCACCGCAGTCGCGCTCGGACTCGTCTCCGCCCTGGTCCTCGCCGCCTGCGGCAACCCCTCGGACGGCGGAACCACCGAGGTCGCGGACAAGACCGGCTCGAAGACGAAGATCAACCTGAGCCCGGACCAGAACCGCGTCACCACCGGCAAGGTCGACTCCATCGCCGCCGAGCTCCCGGAGAAGATCCGTAAGAGAGGAACGCTGGAGCTCGTTCAGTCGTCCGGGAGCGCGGCGCCGCTGAACTTCCACGCCACCGACAACAAGACCCTCATCGGCGTCGAGCCCGACATCGCCCACCTCGTCGCCGATGTGCTCGGCCTCAAGCCGAAGTTCAACGCCGTCTCCTGGGAGAACATCTTCGTCGGCCTCGACAGCGCCAAGTACGACGCCGGCTTCAGCAACATCACCGTCACCGAGGAGCGCAAGGAGAAGTACGACTTCGCCACCTACCGCGAGGACAACCTGGGCTTCGAGGCGAAGACGGGCAGCGGCCTGAAGGTCACCGGGCCCAAGGACGTGGCCGGAAAGACCGTCGCCGTCCAGAGCGGCACCAACCAGGAGAAGCTGCTCGTCGAGTGGAGCAAGGAGAACGAGCGGGCCGGCCGGAAGCCGGTGGACATCAAGTACTACCAGAACGACAGCGACACCTACCTCGCCCTCCAGTCCGGCCGTATCGAGCTCTACCTCGGCCCCAACCCGACCGCCGCCTACCACGCGGCCACCACCGGGAAGACGGAGGTCGTCGGCACCTACTCCGGTGCCGGCTCGACCCTCCAGGGCCTCATCGCGGCCACCACGAAGAAGGACAGCGGCCTGGTCGAGCCGCTCGCCGCCGCGCTCGACGAAATCATCGACAACGGCACGTACGCCAAGGTGCTGAAGCGCTGGGGCCTGTCCGACGAGGCCGTGACCAAGTCCGAGATCAACCCGCCCGGCCTGCCCGACACCACCAAGTGACAGGACACGAGGTCATGCCCCGCGAACTCCACCTCGCCATCGAACTCAACGGGACCGGCGAACTCAACGGGACCGGCCACCACCCCGCCGACGCCGATCCCAGCGCAGCCCTGACAGCCGCCCACTGGACGGACCTGGTTCGTCTCGCCGAGCAGGGCGCCCTGGACTTCGTCACCGTCGGCGACCGCCTTGCGCCGCCACCTGACGGCGGGGGCGACCGCATTGCGCCGCCCCTCGACGGCAGCGGCGGCCGGCTCGACGCGGTGGCCGTACTGGCCCAAGTCGCCCTCGTGACCAGCCGGATCGGCCTTGTCCCGACCGTGAACACCACCCACACCGAGCCCTTCCGCACCTCCACCGCCCTCGCCGGCCTGGACATCGTCAGCGCGGGCCGGGCCGGCTGGCAGGCCGACGTCTCCACCACCGGCGCCCGCGCTGTGGGCCGCGTCTCCCGGGCATCCGCCGCCGAACTGTGGGCCGAGGCGGCCGACATCGCCGAGTTCGCCGCCCGGCTGTGGGACAGCTGGGCGGACGACGCGGAGGTACGGGACGCCACCACCGGCCGTTTCACCGACCCCGACCGGCTCCACCAAGTGGACGGCGACGGCCCGCACTTCGCGGCCCGCGGGCCGTCCATGGTTCCCCGCCCGCCGCAGGGACGGCCGCCCCTCGCCGTCGCCCTCGACGTGCACGACTCGGACGGGCAGTGGGAGTTGGCCGCAGGTCACGCCGACGTCGTACTGCTGGACGCCGACGAGCCGGTCACCGCCAGGCTTGCCCGCTCGGCGCTCCTGCACCGGACGGCGGAGGCCGGGCGTGATCCGGACGCGCTGCGGGTGCTGGTACGCGTCGCGGTCGATCTCGGCGGTGGAGCCGGGCCGCGACCACACTCACTCCCACCCGCCGACACGGTGCGCTTCACCGGCGCCGCCGCGGACCTCGCCGGACTGCTCGCCGACTGGCACGCGGCCGGCGGCGCCGACGGCTTCCACCTCCTTCCGGCCTCGGCCCCGGCCGATCTCCCCGCCGTGGTCCACGAACTCCTGCCGCCGCTGCGCGAGCGCGGAATCTTCCGCACCGGCTACACCGGCCGCACCCTCCGCGACCACCTCGGCCTGCCCCACCCTGCTGACCGTGTCGCGCTCCGGCCGGACACAGCCCGATGACGCGCACGGCCCACTCGTACTCCTGAAAGGTCTCCCCATGTCCACCGTCCTCTCCGTCTCAGGAAGCCCCTCCGCCACCTCCCGCACCGCACGACTGCTGCGTCATCTGGACGACCGGCTCGTCGCGCAGGGGCACGAGGTGATCCCCCTGGACGTCCGTACCCTCCCCGCCGAGGCGCTGCTCGGGGCCGACTTCCGGCATCCGGCGATCGTCGAGGCCACGGCTTTGTTCGAGCGGGCGGACGGGGTGGTGATCGGCACCCCCGTCTACAAGGCCGCCTACTCCGGGCTGCTGAAGTCGCTGCTCGACCTGCTCCCGCAGTACGCGCTGGTGGGCAAGACCGTTCTTCCCCTGGCCACCGGCGGTACCACCGCCCATGTCCTGGCCATCGACTACGCCCTGCGCCCCGTGCTGAGTTCCATGGGGGCCGCGCACATCGTCCCGGGCTGGTTCACGCTCGACAAGGACATCGCGGTGGGCGACGACGGCACGCTGACCGTCGCGCCGGACTCGGCCGAGGCCCTGGCCCAGGTCACGGATCAGTTCTCCGCCGCGCTGGGCGGTCGTACGACGCTGCTGGCGGCCACCGGATGAGTTCCGCGGCCGTGTTCGGCGGCGCCGCCGAGGTCGTCGCAGGCGTCGCCGAACCGGCCGTGGACTTCCGGCACGGCCCGCTCTGACAAACGATCCCGACGCTCCTGATCGGAGACCCCACGTGTCCCTCACCTTCCACTGGTTCCTGCCCACCAACGGCGACAGCCGCCACGTCGTCGGCGGCGGCCACGGCACCCCGGCCACCGCCTTCGGACGGAACCGGCCGCCGACCGTCGCCTACCTGAGCCAGATCGCCCGCGCCGCCGAGGACCTCGGCTTCGTCGGGGCGCTCACCCCGACCGGCGCCTGGTGCGAGGACGCCTGGCTGACGACGGCGATGGTCTCCCAGGCGAGCGAACGCCTGAAGTTCCTGGTCGCCTTCCGGCCCGGCTTCGTCTCGCCCACGCTCGCCGCCCAGATGGCGTCCACCTTCCAGCGGCAGAGCGGCGGACGGCTCCTGCTCAACGTCGTCACCGGCGGCGAGAGCCACGAGCAGCGCGCCTACGGCGACTTCCTCGACAAGGATGCCCGCTACCGTCGTACCGGCGAATTCCTGCAGATCGTCCGGGAGTTGTGGCAGGGCAAGACCGTCGACCTGTCGGGCGAGCACCTCCAGGTCGAGGACGCCACGCTGGCCCGGTTGCCCGACCCGGTCCCCGAGGTGTACTTCGGTGGCTCCTCGCCCATCGCCGGCGAGGTCGCCGCGCGGCATGCGGACGTCTACCTCACCTGGGGCGAGCCCCCTGCCGCCGTCGCCGAGAAGATCGCCTGGATCCGGGCACTGGCCGAGAAGGAGGGCCGCAGTATCCGCTTCGGCATCCGCCTGCACGTCATCACCCGCGACACCGCCGAGCAGGCGTGGGCCGAGGCCCGGCGGCTGCTGGACGGCTTCGACGCGGAGACCGTACGGGCCGTGCAGGCGGGTCTGGCCCGCAGCGCGTCCGAGGGACAGCGGCGCATGCTGGCCCTGCATGGCGGCAGCCGGGACGACCTGGAGGTCTATCCCAACCTGTGGGCCGGGATCGGCCTTGTGCGGGGCGGCGCCGGCACGGCACTGGTCGGCAGCCATGACGAGGTCGCCGAGCGGATCGTCGAGTACCACCGGCTCGGCATCGACGAGTTCGTGCTCTCCGGCTACCCGCACCTGGAAGAGGCGTACTGGTTCGGCGAGGGCGTGCTGCCCCGGCTGGCCGAGCAGGGCCTGTGGACCCACCCGGTCCAACCGGCGCCGGGAAAGACGGCAAGGCCCTCTTGACGTGGCACGCAGGCCGCCTGAAACTCCAATCAGGTATCCCTAGTGGATTGGTAGGAAATGATGGAGTGTCCGGGGCCGCCCGCCGACCGTGCCGTACGCGCGGCTCGGCCGTCTCTCCTTCTGACCTCCCGCCGTCACATCGATCTCCTGCGTGTCTGCAGCGCGGCAAGCCCTCTCCCGACGCACCTCTGAGAACCAGAAGCCGGATCCGGACCCAGGGAGACACATGTCCGCCGCACCCTCGACCACCGTCCCGTCCCTCCCCTCTCCGCCGTCGTTCCGGGGCAGGATCGGCTGTGACGCGAGCAGTGGCTACTACGCCGTGTCGCGCCGCTACCGCCTCCACCTCTCGCTGTCCTGCCCCCACTGTCTGCGGATCGCCATCACCCACAGCCTGCTCGGTCTGGAAGAGACCCTCCCGGTGGCACTGTTGCCGGCCGTGCCCGAAAGCCCCGACGGCGGGCACTCCGCTCTGCGCCCGTTGTACGAGGCCAGCTCGCACCGGCATCCCGGACCGGCCACCGCGCCCGTGCTGAGCGACGACTGGACAGGACGGATCGTCAGCACGCACACGCCGGACATCCTCCGGGACCTGGCCCGGCACTTCGGTGGTGACGGCTCCGACCGGCCCGCCCTCTACCCGCACGGAGAGGAGGAGGAGATCGAGGCCGTCGGACACCTCTGCGAGTACCGCATCAACGAAGCCGCACAGCACGCCGGGCAGGCCGACGCCGACGTCACGGTGCGCCGGACCGCCCTCGGTTCCCTGCTCCGTGTGCTGGGCTCACTGGAGTGGCGGCTCGCCCACCAGGACTTCATCCTGGGCGACGAAATGACCGCCGCCGACGTGCAGTTGTGGGTGACCCTGGTGCAACTCGACACCGTTCACCGTCTGCACCTGGACGCCGCCGCGGTCCACCGCATCGCCGACCATCCGCACCTGTGGGCCTACGCCCGGCGACTGGCCGCCCACCCCGCCTTCGGCTCCCACCTCGACCTGGACGGCATCGCCCGCAGGCATCATGCGCACTGCCACGGGCTGGAGGCCGCCGGGGCGGCGGTGCAGATCCTGGACTGGGCCGGGTTGATCCCCGCCGATCGAATCGGGCTGCACAAGGCTGCAACAGACCAGCAATACAGCGGCTGTTGACGAACGGTGGCCGATGCACCGAGCATCGGTTGTAAGGAATACAAGGAATGCAATGCAACGAGTCGGCGGAGCCATCCGCGGAGAACTGAGGGGAGTCGCGATGCAGCGCCGTCGGCCGGTGTACGCCTACGACCCGGCCCTCGTTCCGCTCCGCGCCCCGCGCTGGATCGTGCGTCTTCACGTGGATCTGCGCCGCGTCAGCAGCGCCATCTGTCACGCCTGACCGCTCCGGCCGCCCGCACACCGCGTGCGGTCAACGCCATGTTTCCGCGCCCCTCTTCGCGCTTCTCCACGCTTTTTCGCGTGCCTTGGCGCGTTCTGAATTCCTCTTGAATTCGTCGTCGTTTTCTCGCTCTCCACGGCCAGGCTCACCCACGGCCCGGCTCACCCATGGCCTCGCATCCACGGCCGTACATACGGCCATGACCCACGGGAGATCACCGCATGCCCGTCCCCGTCGAAAACACGCTCACCGTCCGCCCTGTCGCGAGCCACGGCCGCGAGTCCGAGCTGATATCGGGCAGGCCGTTCACGGCGGACCACCGGGTTGTGGTCAGCGCCTGATGTTCACCGTCACAGCCATGCGTACCGCACCACTCCAGGCGGCCACAGCGGCCGCGACCGTGTCTCTGCTGCTGGCCGGCTGCTCGAACTCCGGCGCCACCGCCGGAGGCACGGACACCGCCCCCATCAAGACCAGGATTCCGAAGACCGTGTCAGCCGATACGTCCATCACCGTGGGAGCACCCGATCTCAAGGTGGCACTGAAGCTGTCCGGACAGCTCGACAAGCTGCCCTTCACGGTCAAATGGGCCAATCTCTCGGGCGGCCCGCAGTGCTCCGAGGCGTTTCGCGCCGGCTCTCTCGATCTGTGCTCGGCCGCGGAGATCCCCTCCATCCACGCCCACTGGACCGGACTGGACACCAGGCTGGTGGCGGCCAGGTTCCGCAAGGACCCGCTCAACCACCCCACCTACGAGCTCGGCATCGCGCCCGGCGCGAACATCGACACCCTCAAGGACCTGCGCGGCAAGAAGATCGCGTACAGCCCGGGACAGGCGCAGGGCGCCCTCGTCCTGCGCATCCTGGCCAAGGCCGGACTCACCAAGGAGGACGTACAGCTGGTCGAACTGCCCAGCACCGGGGACGTCTATCCGACCGCGCTGAGCAGCCGTCAGGTGGACGCGGCGCCGATCGGCGACGTCAACATCAGGCGCTATCCGGCGAAGTACGGCAAGGACGGGGCCCGAACCATCCAGCACGGGCTGCGCGACGACCCCGAACATCTGTGGACGCCGGCCGAGTCCGTGAAGGACCCGCAGAAGGCGGCCGCCATCAGAGAGCTGGTCAAGGTCTGGGCACGGGCGCAGATCTGGATCGACAAGCACCCGAAGGAATGGATCGAGGGCTACTACGTGAAGGACCAGGGCCTGACCCACGAGGACGGCGCGTATCTGGTCGAGCAGAGCGGTCATCCGGACATCCCGGCGGACTGGACGCCGGCCATCGGCCGCCAGCAGAAGACGGTCGACCTGTTGGCCGAGGAGACGGGCCAGGAGAAGTTCGACGCCTCGATTCTCTTCGACCGGCGGTACGAGTCGGTCGCGGCCCGTGCGATTGCGGCTGAGGCGCCGACAGAGCGGGAGCGCCCATGAGTACCGGACTTTCCAAAGAGAGGCTGGCACCGGCCAAGCCCGCGGGTCCGACTGATCCGGCCGCCGAGCCGTCGCCGGAGAGGGAGACTCCGGTGCCCGTGGCCCGGTTGCGCCCCCGTCGGCGGCTCGGTCCCGGCCGCCCCATCCCGTACGGCTGGGCTCTCGGCCCCTTGCTGCTGCTCGCCGTCTGGTCGGCCGGCTCGGCCGCCGGTCTCATCGATCCGCGGAACATATCCGAACCGTGGACGGTGGTCACCACGGCGAACGACCTCATCGCCCAGGGCAGGCTGCAGTCCAGCCTGTGGACATCGGCCCAACGCGTCCTGATCGGGCTGCTGTCCGGCGTGGCGGCCGGGCTCGTCCTGGCCTTGGTCTCCGGACTCAGCAGGCTCGGTGAAGCGGTGATCGACGGCCCTGTTCAGATCAAGCGAGCCATTCCCTCGCTGGCACTGATCCCGTTGTTGATCCTGTGGTTCGGCATCGGGGAGTCCATGAAGATCATCACGATCGCGCTGGCGGTCCTCGTCCCCGTCTACATCCACACCCACAACGGGCTGCGCACCATCGACAGCCGGTACGTCGAGCTTGCCGAGACCGTACGGCTGCGGCGGCATCAGTTCCTGCGCCATGTGGTGCTCCCCGGGGCGCTGCCCGGCTTCCTGCTCGGCATGCGCTTCGCCGTCACCAACGCCTGGCTGGCCCTGGTCGTCGTCGAGCAGGTCAACGCCACGAGCGGCATCGGCTACATGATGGAGCTGGCGCGAACGTACGGCCAGACCGAGATCATCATCGTCGGCCTGGTCGTGTACGGGCTCCTCGGCCTCGTATCGGACGGAGCGGTGCGGCTGGCCGAGAGGAGGGCGCTGTCATGGCGACGCACACTGGCCGGCTGACCGGGACGAACGCGGCAACCGTCGCGGAGGAGCGGCCGGCGGTCCGTATCGAAGGGCTGGTACGCGCCTTCGGGGACCGGAGGGTGCTCGACGGGCTCGATCTGACCATCCGTCCGGGGGAGTTCGTGGCCCTGCTCGGCCGCAGCGGCTCCGGCAAGAGCACCTTGCTGCGGGCGCTGGCCGGACTTGATCACGCGCTCACCGGGGCCGGCGAGCTGAGCGTGCCCGACCACGCCTCGGTGGTGTTCCAGGACGCCCGGCTGCTGCCGTGGAAACGCGTCCTGGGCAATGTCGTACTGGGACTTGACGGGCCGGACGCCGTCGAGCGCGGAACGGCGGCACTCGCGGAGGTCGGTCTCGCCGGCCGGGAGGGGGCCTGGCCCGTCGAACTGTCCGGCGGCGAGCAGCAACGGGTCTCCCTGGCGCGTTCCCTGGTACGCGAACCCCAACTCCTCCTCGCCGACGAGCCGTTCGGCGCACTCGACGCGCTGACCCGGATCCGGATGCACACACTGCTGCGGCGGCTGTGCGAGCGGCACCGGCCGGCGGTGCTGCTGGTGACCCATGACGTGGACGAGGCGATCGTGCTCGCCGACCGGGTCGCCGTACTGGACGAGGGCCGGATCGCGGCCGACCTCCCCGTGGACCTCCCGCCACCGCGCCACCACGGCGGCCCCGAATACACCGCCCTCCGTGACCGCCTGCTCGGCCTGCTCGGCGTCGACCAGCTGGACCAGATCGATCAGCCCGATCAGCCCGAGCCGGACGAGACCGTGCGATGACCCGCCGGCCCATCAACAACCAACCCACCCGCAAAGGAACTCACGTGAGACCGCTCCGCCTCCGCCCCGCCCTGATCACGCTCTCCTCGGCGGCCCTGTTGGCCACCGCGACGGCGGCCCCTCCCGCTGCCGCCTCGCCCGCCCCGGCGCGCACCTCGGTGGCTCTCGACTGGTACGACACCACGGCGGAGACCATTACGGCAGCCGGTGCACCGACCCAGGTCACCAACAGCCGTACCTGGGCTATCAGTTGGCTCGCGGCGGCGCGGGCCGCCCGGCAGGTGCCCGCGGGGGTCGACCGCGGTGACCGCGGCGACTTCCAGGACGCCGCGCTCGCCTCGGCGGTGCACCACTCCCTGACCGCGCTGGCGCCCGGCCGTACCGAGCAGCTGGACACCGCGCTGCGTCAGACCCTGGAGACAATCCCCGACGGCCCCGCCGAGGACCAGGGCGTGGCGGCCGGCGAACGGCAGGCCCGGCTCGCGCTGACGTCCCGGGAGGGCGACGGCCTCGACCCGGCATCGGTGAACGCGCCCTTCCCGGTGCCGCAGCCCGCGCCGGGCGTGTGGCAGCCGACGCCGCCCTCGAACGCCCCGGCCGCGCAGTACGGCAACCGACTCGCGCGACCCTTCGTGCTGGAGCGCGCCGACCAGTTCCGCCTGGGCCCGCCGCCTGCGCTGAACTCGGGCCGCTACCGGTCCGAACTGGCCGAGGTGCGCGCGTACGGAGCGAAGGACAGCACGCGACGCACTGCACAGCAGACGGAGACGGCCACCTTCTGGCTGGGTTCCTCACTGACTCTCTACACCGAACCGCTGCGCGTCGCGCTGGCCCGGTCCTCCGCCTCCACCGCACAGCGGGCGGAGCTGGTGGCCCTGTTCCACACCGCCCTGGTCGACACCCAGATCGCCACCTCCGACACCAAGTACGCCTACCTGCGCTGGCGTCCGGTCACCGCGCTCCGCACCGGGGAAATCGACCCCGACTCGGCATGGACCCCGCTGCACGACACACCGGCCCATCCCGACTACCCCAGCGGTCACAACACCTACTCGGGAGCGGCGGAGGCGGTGCTCACCGCGCTCGTCGGGCCGCGTACCGCACCGTTCGACCTGACCAGCCCCACCGCGCCGGGCGTGACCCGCACCTACACGAGCTGGCACCGGCTGACGGCAGAGAACGTGGACGCCCGGGTCTACTCGGGCATCCACACCCGCTCCGCCGACGAGGCCGGAGTCAGGCTCGGCACAGAGGTGGCCCGATACGTCCTGCGCCACGCCGAACGGCTGCTCAGTACGGGGTGAGTCGCGTGCTGCATCTGCACGCGGACGCCAGCGGATTGACGGACAGGCAGCACCGCATCTCGCTGGAACTGTTCCAGTCCGAGGTCGCCCCGGTGCTGCGCCGCGCGATCCCCGACCCGCCGTTCACTTGGGGCCCCGTGCTCCCCGTACCACCGATCCCTGAGGAGCCCGCCCATGTCTGACATCCGCCTCGGCGTACTCGACCTGGTCCCCATCTCGTCCGGCTCGTCGGCGGCCGACGCCCTGCGCAACTCGATCGACCTCGCGCAGCAGGCCGAGCGCTTCGGATACGCCCGCTACTGGTTCGCCGAACATCACCTGAATCCGGGTGTGGCCGGTACGTCCCCTGCAGTCGTCCTGGCGCTGACCGCCTCCGCCACCTCCACGATCAGGATCGGCTCCGGAGCCGTACAACTCGGTCACCGCACCGCCCTCTCCACCGTCGAGGAGTTCGGACTGATCGACGCCCTCCACCCCGGGCGACTCGACCTGGGCCTCGGCCGCTCCGGCGGACGTCCTCCCGGACAGACGGCGGAGCCGCGGCCGACCACGACGCCCGTCGTCGACGGGCACGCACCCAACGGCCTGAAGATCCCGCCGCGGTTCTCGCCGAAGCACCTGCTCGATTCGCCCCGATTCCTGCTCCAGCAGCGGCTGTTGCACCAGCCTGGCGCCCGCCCCGAGGACTACGGCGAGCAGGTCGACGACATCCTCGCGCTGCTGCGCGGCGACTACCGCTCGGCGGACGGGATCGAAGCGCATGCCGTACCCGGTGAGGGCGCCGAGGTGCAGGTGTGGATCCTCGGCAGCAGCGGCGGGCAGAGTGCCGATGTCGCGGGGCGCAACGGCCTGCGGTTCGCCGCGAATTACCACGTCAGCCCGGCCACCGTACTGGAGGCGGCCGAGGGTTACCGGGCCGCGTTCCAGCCGTCCGACCACCTCGACAAGCCCTACGTCAGCGTCTCCGCCGACGTAGTCGTCGCCGAGGACGATGCGACCGCCCGTGAACTGGCCACCGGCTACGGCCCGTGGGTCCGCAGCATCCGCTCCGCCGAGGGCGCCATCCCTTTCCCGACACCGGAGGAGGCCCGCGCCCACGTCTGGACGGAGGCGGACCGGGCACTGGTGGCCGACCGCGTCGACACCCAGTTCGTCGGCTCCCCGGGGCGCGTCGCCGACCAGCTCGAACAACTGCAGGAGGCCACCGGAGCCGACGAGTTGATCATCACCACCATCACCCACGGACACGCCGACCGGGTGCGGTCCTACCAACTCCTCGCAGAGGAATGGCAACGCCGATAGCCGGTCGCGGACTTCGACGACCGGCGGAGGAGCGGGAGACGCCGTCCTCTTGAGGGAGTGACCCCCGCCGGCCTACGGGGCCGGCGGGGGTCACTCCCTCAGTGGTCCGTGCGCCTTGGTCAGTCGTTCGTGCGGTCCGCGGTGACCTTGCCGGAGCTGGGGTTCACGCGCCAGTCGCTGCCCGTGCCGTCGGCGGCCGTGGTGTCGATCTCCCAGGCCTGGTCCTTGCTCTCCTCGTCGAGGCCGACGGAGGTCACCGTGCCCTTGGCGGCGGCGGCCTCGGCGGCCTCGGCGGCGGTTACGGAGCTGCCCTTCAGGGCGGCGCGGATCTGCGCGGTCTCGGCGGCGTCGTCGCCGTCTTCGTCCTTCTCGGTGTGCGAGCCGAGGACCTTGCCCTTGGCGGGGTCGATCTGGATGCTGTGCCAGGCGCCGCCCTTGGTCAGCACGTCGACGTCCCACACGTGGGCCGTGCCCTCGTCGTCCAGGTCGGCCGAGACCGCCGTACCCTTCGTGTGCTTCAGCGCCGCCTTGATCGCGTCGGCGGCGGTGATCTGCCCGGCCTTCGCGTCGGCGGCGTTCTCGGCCTTGTCCTCGGCGTCCTGGTCCTTGTCGCGGGCGGCCTGGTCCTCGGCCCTGTCCTGGGCCTTGTCGCCGGTGTCGTTGGCGTCGCCGCGGTCGTTGTCGTCGTTCGACACCGACACGGTCTTCTTCGCCGGCGCCTCGTCGTCGGCCGTGACCGCGATGGCGGTCGCGGTGCCGCCGCCGATCAGGGCGACGGCCGAGATGGTGGCGATCACGACGTTGCGCTTCATGGGATTCCTCCGGGATACGGCTGGTCATCTGCTGGTCGTCTGCTTTCGACGGGAACCAATCTGGCCGACCGACGCTGAAGCGAACCTGAAGCGTCCTGAAGGCCGCTTCAGGTTCGGTTTGCCAAGCTGCACGTATGCACCCATCCGTCTCCCCGCGCTCAACGCGATCCAGAGTGGAGGCCCGCCCGTGAAGCGCCGACTCGCCTCCGTGAGGGCCCGCGCCACCCTCGCCGCGACGCTCGTCGTCGCCATAGCCTTGGTCGCCGCGGGCACCGCCGTACTGATGTCGCTGCGGTTCAGCCTCACCGACAAGGCGGATGCCGAGGCTGACTCCGTGGCCCGCAACGCCGCTTCGGCGCTGGCGAACGGCTTCGCGTACGACGAGCTGAATCTGCCGGACGGCGACGAGAACCCCGTAGAGGTCCTGGACCGGAACGAGAAGCCCGTCGCGGCCGGCGAGGACGTCGAGGCCATGAATGTCACCGCCGTCGCCTCGAAGCGGCTGAACTCCGAGACCAACGACGACGCCGACGACAAGGCGGAGGGCGATCGCGAGGCGGAGGACGGCGGCACTCTCTCCGCCGGGGAGATCACCGACGAGACCTGGTACGGAGAGGGCACCGCCACCGTCGAGGGCACGACCGCGGACTACCGGTTCGCCGCCGTCGACCTGATCACGCCGGGAGGCGTCCTGCTCACCGTCTACGCGGGCGCCCCGCTCTCCACCGAGGAAGAGGCCGTCGACACCGCGTTGACGACGATGCTCATAGGGCTGCCTCTGCTGCTGCTGACGGTCGGCAGCGTGACCTACGTCGTCACCAGGCGGGCGCTGCGCCCGGTCGAGGGCATCCGCGCCGAGATGGCCGCCATCACGGCCTCCGAGGACCTGTCACGGCGCGTCCCCGAGCCGGACACCCACGACGAGATCGCCCGCCTGGCCCGCACGACGAACGAGACCCTCGCCGCCCTGGAGACCTCGGTCGAGCGGCAGCGCGCGTTCGTCGCCGACGCCTCGCACGAGTTGCGCAGCCCCATCGCGTCCCTGCGCACCCAGCTCGAAGTGGGCGCCGCACACCCGGAGTTGCTGGACCTGGACGGCGCCGTCGAGGACACCGTACGACTGCAGAGCCTCGCCGCCGACCTGTTGCTGCTCGCCCGGCTGGACGCGGGAGAGCGGCCACCGCCGGACGCGCGCTTCGACCTGGCGAAGGCCGTGGCGGAGGAGGTGTCCTCCCGGGACTCCCGGGACGGAGTGACCCTCGACAGCGTCAAGTCCGCGGAGGTACGCGGCTCCCGCAACCAGATCTGCCGTGTCCTCGGCAACCTCCTGGACAACGCCCACCGCCACGCCCGCGACCGCGTCGCCGTCACCCTGCGCACCGACGCCGGCCAGGCGGTCCTCCAGGTCGCCGACGACGGCTCGGGCGTCCCCCTCGCCGACCGCGACCGCATCTTCGAACGCTTCGTCCGCCTCGACGAATCCCGAGCTCGAGACGACGGCGGCGCAGGCCTGGGCCTCGCCATCGCCAAGGACATCGCCACCCGCCACGGAGGCACCCTGACCGTCACCGACGCCCCAGGCGGAGGCGCCTTGTTCGAACTGAGGCTGCCGCTCACCGGCCGGGCGGCTCACCAGGATGACTGACGACTGAGCCGTACTCAGATGTCCCCTCAGTTTTCCTCTCAGATGTCGCGGAAGATCTCGATCTGAGCCCCCACCGTGTTGAGCCGCTCCGCCAGGTCCTCGTACCCCCGGTTGATGACGTACACGTTCCGCAGCACCGACGTGCCCTCGGCCGCCATCATCGCCAGCAGCACGACCACGGCCGGGCGCAGCGCGGGTGGGCACATCATCTCGGCGGCGCGCCAGCGGGTCGGGCCCTCTACCAACACCCGGTGGGGGTCGAGGAGTTGGAGGCGGCCGCCCAGGCGGTTCAGATCCGTCAGGTAGATCGCGCGGTTGTCGTAGACCCAGTCGTGGATAAGGGTCTTGCCTTGCGCGGAGGCCGCGATGGCGGCGAAGAAGGGGACGTTGTCGATGTTCAGGCCCGGGAACGGCATCGGGTGGATTTTGTCGATCGGCGCCTCCAGTTTGGAGGGGCGGACCAGCAGGTCGACCAGTCGCGTACGGCCGTTGTCCGCGAAATATTCCGGCGTACGGTCGTGATCGAGGCCCATCTCCTCCAGGACCGCCAGCTCGATCTCCAGGAACTCGATCGGTACACGACGCACCGTCAGCTCGGACTCGGTGACGACGGCGGCGGCCAGCAGGCTCATCGCCTCGACCGGGTCCTCCGAGGGCGAGTAGTCCACGTCCACGTCGATGTTCGGCACGCCGTGCACGGTCAGCGTCGTCGTACCGATGCCTTCCACCCGTACGCCCAGGGCTTCCAGGAAGAAGCACAGGTCCTGGACCATGTAGTTGGACGAGGCGTTGCGGATGACGGTCACGCCGTCGTGGCGTGCGGCGGCGAGCAGCGCGTTCTCGGTCACCGTGTCGCCGCGCTCGGTCAGCACGATCGGTCGGCCGGGAGTGACGGACCGGTCCACCTGTGCGTGGTAGAGCCCCTCGGTGGCGGTGATCTCCAGACCGAAGCGGCGCAGCGCGATCATGTGCGGTTCGATCGTGCGGGTACCGAGGTCGCAACCGCCCGCGTACGGCAGCTTGAACTGGTCCATACGGTGCAGCAACGGGCCGAGGAACATGATGATCGAGCGCGTACGGCGGGCCGCCTCCGCGTCGATGGTGCCCAGGTCCAGGTCCGCCGGCGGCACGATCTCCAGGTCCACCCCGTCGTTGATCCAGCGGGTGCGTACGCCGATGGAGCCGAGCACCTCGAGAAGGCGGTACACCTCCTCGATGCGGGCCACCCGGCGCAGCACCGTGCGCCCCTTGTTCAGGAGGGTCGCGCACAGCAGCGCCACGCACGCGTTCTTGCTCGTCTTCACGTCGATGGAGCCGGAGAGCCGACGGCCGCCGACCACTCGCAGATGCATCGGACCCGCGTATCCGAGCGAGACGATCTCGCTGTCCAGGGCTTCACCGATGCGGGCGATCATCTCAAGACTGATGTTCTGGTTCCCGCGTTCGATGCGGTTCACGGCGCTCTGACTGGTGCTGAGCGCTACGGCCAGCTGTGTCTGTGTCCAGCCACGGTGCTGACGGGCGTCACGGATGAGCTTGCCGATGCGTACGAGGTAGTCGTCTGCCATGCCGGAAGGCTATCTCGGATATGAGATGTCGCCTTCCCGGGGGGTCCATTCGGGTGACGGGTCCTCAGGCCCGGCCGCGAAGACGCCTGGTGAGGGCGGCACCGCGACGACGCCGGGTTTCTGTGCTTGTCCTGCGCCACCCGAAGGGCCCGGGCAGATCGAACGATGTGGTACGCCGCCCGGTGCTGCTGCGCGTGTGCCGAGGCCCGTGCCGCCCGCCCGTGGTGATGGACCAGGAACGCCGGTTGATGTTCAACCGCACTCCCGGCAGGATCCGGAAACTCTTACGGAATGTGAGGGGCATGACTGCCTCCTTTCCTCCCCGGATGGGTACCCGGGATTCTCATCCCGGGATGGGTACCCGGGATCGGGGACGACACGCCGCACCGCACGGCCACCGGCTGCTTGTGGAGGTACGGTGCGGCCCCGCGCCCCTTCGTCGAAGGGGCGCGGGGTTGTGGCTGCGGGAGTCTCACTGCCCGGCCGTTATCCCAAACGGACCCCGGCCTTCTCCGGCAATTCCAGGCGCTCGCCCCGGAACCGTGTCCGCAGTGCGCGATCATGCGTGACCAGGACGATCGCGCCCGGGTAGCCGGCCAGCGCCGCCTCCAGTTCCTCGACCAGCGCCGGGGACAGGTGGTTCGTCGGCTCGTCGAGCAGCAGGAGGTCCGCGGGTTCCGAAACCAGCCGTGCCAGGTCCACGCGGCGGAGCTGACCGTACGACAACTCGCCGATGCGCAGCCGAAGTTCCGCCGGGCGGAACAGGCCGAGGGCCAGCAGCGCGTCCGCGTGCTCGTCGGTGGAGCCCACGCGGCCCAGCGCGAACGCCTCCGCCACCGTCAGGTCCGGCGGCCACGGCGTCTCGTCCTGGCGCAGATGGCCCACCCGGCCCGGTACCTCCACCGAGCCCTCGTCGGGCCGCAGTTCACCGGCGAGGAGCTTCAGCAGCGTGGTCTTGCCCGCGCCGTTGGGGCCGGTGACCAGCAGCCGGCCGGAGCGGCCGAGGACGAGGGAGTCCAGGCGGAGGCGGTCTCCCACGCGTACGTCCGACAGCTGGACGGAGGGGAGTTCCGCCGCCGACGCATCCGCGCCGTTCCCGGCCGTACCGACCTGCGCGGTGAACGTCAGCGGCTCCGGGGGCGGCGCCACCGGGTTCGACGTCAGCCGGTCGACGCGCTCGCGGGCGTTGCGGATCCGGGCCATCACGCCGTGCGCCCGGCCGCGGGCCCGGAAACCGCCGTGGCCGAAGTTGGCCAGCGGCGCCTTGCGCGGGATGCCGTCGAGGCGGACCGCATGGCCGACGGCCAGCCGCTCGTTGCGGGCCAACTCGGCCCGCCAGTCCTCGTACTCCTGGAGCCGGCTGCGGCGTTCCGCGGCCTTGGCGGTGCGGTAGCCGGCGTAGCCGTCTCCGTACCGGGTGACCTTTCCCGCCTCGGCCTCCAGGATCGTGGAGGTCAGGCGTTCCAGGAAGACGCGGTCGTGGGTGACCGCGAGCACCGTGCCGCGGTGGGCCCGCAGTTGCTCCTCCAGCCACTGAACGGCCTGGTCGTCCAGGTCGTTCGTCGGCTCGTCCAGGAGCAGCAGCTCAGGACGGCCGGCGAGGACGGCGGCCAGGGCCAGCCGGGAGCGTTCGCCGCCGGAGAGGGTGCCGAGTCGTCGGTCGCGGGGGAGGGCGGGCAGGCCGAGATGGTGCAGGGCGAGGTCGACGCGGTGGTCGGCGTCGTAGCCGCCGCGTGCCTCGTAGCGTTCGAGGAGGGCGGCGTACGCGGCGAGTGCTGCCGGGTCCGCACCGTCGCCGAGCGCCTGCTCGGCCCGGCGCAGCTCCGCCTCCAGTGCGCGCAGGTCCGCGAGGGCCAGGTCGACGGCGTCCTGGACGGTGTCGGTCGGAGGCAGGGGGATGGTCTGCGGCAGGTAACCGATGCCGCCGGCGGCGGTCACGGTCAACTCGCCGCTGTCCGGGCGCTCTTGGCCCGCGATGAGCTTGAGGAGGGTGGACTTGCCGGAGCCGTTGTCGCCGATCAGCCCGGCCTTCTCGCCCGGCTTCAGCGTGAAGGAGACCTGGTCGAGGACGGTGCGGCCGGGATAGCGCTTGGTGACGTGGTGAAGGGTGAGTTGTGAGCCGCGCATGTGCGGTTCCCTCCTGGCCGCGGGCTTCGGCCCGGGCCGGATCGGGTGGATGAGAGGGCACGACGGGGCGCGGCGACGGCGGAGCGGTGCTCTACGCCATCGGCGCCGGCTTTCTCACAGGGAACCCATGCGGAGGACCGTACGGCATGGCGGAGGGTTTGGCAAGACGATACGTCTCGTCGCGCAAGTGGGTGCGTGCGGGGCCGGGCGCATCGCGACCCGACCCGGCCCGGCTCGGCCCCCGACCATGGGCGCATGCGGGACTCTCGGCCCGGGCCAGTTCACCTGCCCTGTTGGACAGGCGCTGTCAGGGCTCGCAGAACTCGGTCTCGACGGCCGCGTCCTCCAGTCGCTGCTCGCCCCAGTCGCCGTTGCGGTTCATGGTCATGACGCGTCGGCCGTCCGCCGAAGCGAGCGTCCGGGTCGCGGAGCCGGGGATCATGCCGCCGTGGCCCCATGCCCAGCAGTCCTCCTTGAGCTTGAAGTGCCGTATGCCGAGGCCGTAGCGGTCCTGTGGGCCACCGTGTCCCTTGTCCCCGTCGACGTGGACCGCGTCGAGCAGCTGCCGTTGCTGGGCGGGCGGCAGCAGCTCACCGGCCAGCAGCTTGGACAGGAACGTGTTCACGTCTCCGACGGTCGAGATCATCTGTCCGGCGGAGAAGGCGACGGTGGGGCTGAACTCGGTGACGTCGCGCACTTTCGCCTCCGGCCCGTCCTCGAACAGCGTGGAGTAGTGCCTCGCGTGCGGTGCGGGCAGTCGGGGCGAGGTGCCCGGCACACTCGTGTCGCGCAGGCCGAGCGGCCGGATGACGAGACGCTCGACCGCCTGCGCGTAGGTGCCGCCGGTGGCCTTCTCGATGACCATGCCGGCGAGGATGTAGTTGGTGTCGGAGTAGTCCCACCTGCCTGGCCTGCCGGGCTTGCTGCCCTGCTCCGGCTGGAAGTTGGGCGGGTGGGCGAGCGCGATGTCCACCAGCTCTTCCGGGGACCACCTGTTGTGGCGGTTCCGGTCGAACTCGTCCCCCGCGTACAGGGCGCGGAAGCCTTCGTCCATGTTGTAGTCGAAGATGCCGCTCGTGTGGTTGAGCAGGTGCCGCACGGTGATGCTCCCGGGCCGGTAGCCCTTGCCGCGCACCACCCCGGGCAGCCATTCCTCCACGCTGTCGTCCAGCGAAAGCCTGCCCTCGGCTTCGAGCCGGAGCAGCACCGTGGCGGTGAAGGTCTTGGTCACGCTGGCGATACGGAACTTCTCGCTGGTGCTCCTCGGCCGCTCGGCGACCAGGTCACCGACACCGGCCCGGCCATCCCACACACCGCGCGCGTCACGTACCCGGGCGATGACGCCTGGAGTGCCTTGCGCGACGATCTCGTCCAGTACGGCCTGGGTCTTCGCGTGCGCGGCCTGGTCGCTCGAGGGTAATCGGGGCGGAGCATCGTGGGGTGGCACAGCCGGTGCGCCGGTGGCGGCGGCGATCGTTCCCAGGGTGACGGCTGCGACGGCAAGGGCGATGGGGAGTCCACGAGAGGACCGTTGACGGCTCATGAGAACAGCTCACCAGGCGCCCCATCCCCACACCATCGGGAATGTCCCGGAACGGGATCGGGGACCCCACCTAGGGACCCCAAGAGGGGACCTAGGGGTTGCCGCCCGCACGAGGGTCGCGAACGTCCCGTTGAGACGAGACAAAGGACACCGGGCATGACCGAACAGCGGTCATGTACTAGAGTTATCTCGACATCGAGATATCTGCCGAGGCGTACCTCAGCCGCACGGACCGGTAAGGGTCACCTAACTTAGCCTTACCTTAGCTGATCGGCCAACCGGCGTGGCGGCAGGATGCGGTGGTACGCGCACATGAATGAAGGAGACTGTCGTGTCGGCGAACAGCTTCGACGCCCGCGCCACACTGAACGTGGGCGACGAGTCGTACGAGATCTTCCGGCTGGACAAGGTGGAAGGCTCGGCTCGCCTTCCGTACAGCCTGAAGGTGCTGCTGGAGAACCTGCTCCGGACCGAGGACGGCGCGAACATCACCGCCGACCACATCCGGGCCTTGGGCGGCTGGGACTCGCAGGCCCAGCCCAGCCAGGAGATCCAGTTCACCCCCGCCCGTGTGATCATGCAGGACTTCACCGGCGTGCCCTGTGTCGTCGACCTCGCCACCATGCGTGAGGCCGTCAAGGAGCTCGGCGGCGACCCGGCGAAGGTCAATCCGCTCTCCCCGGCCGAGCTGGTCATCGACCACTCCGTCATCGCCGACAAGTTCGGCACCAACGAGGCCTTCGCGCAGAACGTCGAGCTGGAGTACGGCCGCAACCGCGAGCGCTACCAGTTCCTGCGCTGGGGCCAGACCGCCTTCGACGACTTCAAGGTCGTCCCGCCCGGCACCGGCATCGTCCACCAGGTCAACATCGAGCACCTGGCCCGTACGGTCATGGTCCGCAACGGCCAGGCGTACCCCGACACCCTCGTCGGCACCGACTCGCACACCACCATGGTCAACGGCCTTGGTGTGCTGGGCTGGGGCGTCGGCGGTATCGAGGCCGAGGCCGCGATGCTCGGCCAGCCCGTCTCGATGCTCATCCCGCGTGTCGTCGGCTTCAAGCTCACCGGTGAGCTCAAGCCCGGCACGACCGCCACCGACCTCGTGCTGACCATCACCGAGATGCTCCGCAAGCACGGCGTCGTCGGCAAGTTCGTCGAGTTCTACGGAGAGGGCGTCGCCGCCACCTCCCTCGCGAACCGCGCCACCATCGGCAACATGTCGCCGGAGTTCGGCTCCACCGCCGCGATCTTCCCGATCGACGACGAGACCATCAAGTACCTGAAGCTGACCGGCCGTTCGCAGCAGCAGCTCGCGCTCGTCGAGTCGTACGCCAAGGAGCAGGGCCTCTGGCTCGACCCGGCCGCCGAGCCCGACTTCTCCGAGAAGCTGGAGCTCGACCTTTCCACGGTCGTCCCGTCGATCGCCGGCCCGAAGCGCCCGCAGGACCGCATCGTCCTCGCGAACGCCGCCGAGCAGTTCAAGAGCGACGTACGCAACTACGTCGACGACGTGGACGAGGCTGGCCAGGAGTCCTTCCCGGCCTCCGACGCCCCGGCCGTCGCCCCCAACGGCGCCCCGAGCCGCCCGACCACCGTCACCGCCCCCGACGGCTCGACGTACGAGATCGACCACGGTGCCGTGACGGTCGCGGCCATCACCTCCTGCACCAACACCTCGAACCCGTACGTCATGGTCGCCGCCGCGCTTGTGGCCAAGAAGGCGGTCGAGAAGGGCCTGACGCGCAAGCCCTGGGTCAAGACCACCCTCGCCCCCGGCTCCAAGGTCGTCACCGACTACTTCGACAAGGCGGGCCTGACCCCGTACCTCGACAAGGTCGGCTTCAACCTCGTCGGCTACGGCTGCACCACCTGCATCGGCAACTCCGGCCCGCTGCCGGAGGAGGTCTCCAAGGCCGTCAACGAGCATGACCTGGCGGTCACTTCGGTCCTCTCCGGCAACCGCAACTTCGAGGGCCGGATCAACCCCGACGTCAAGATGAACTACCTGGCGTCCCCGCCGCTGGTCGTCGCGTACGCCATCGCGGGCTCCATGAAGGTGAACATCACCAAGGACGCGCTGGGCACCGACCAGGACGGCAAGCCCGTATACCTCGAGGACATCTGGCCGACCGAGGCCGAAGTCAACGACGTCGTCGCGAACGCCATCGGCGAGGACATGTTCAACAAGTCCTACGCCGACGTCTTCGCGGGCGACGCTCAGTGGCAGGCGCTGCCGATCCCGACCGGCAACACCTTCGAGTGGGACCCGCAGTCCACGTACGTCCGCAAGCCCCCGTACTTCGAGGGCATGACGATGGAGACCACGCCGGTCACCGACTTCACCGGCGCGCGCGTGCTGGCCAAGCTGGGCGACTCGGTCACCACCGACCACATCTCCCCGGCCGGCGCCATCAAGGCCGACACCCCGGCGGGCAAGTACCTCACCGAGCACGGGGTCGAGCGCCGCGACTTCAACTCGTACGGTTCCCGCCGCGGCAACCACGAGGTCATGATCCGCGGTACGTTCGCCAACATCCGTCTGCGCAACCAGATCGCGCCGGGCACCGAGGGCGGATACACCCGCGACTTCACGCAGCCGGACGCGCCGGTCTCCTTCATCTACGACGCCTCGCGCAACTACATCGAGCAGGGCATCCCGCTGGTCGTCCTGGCCGGCAAGGAGTACGGCTCGGGTTCGTCGCGTGACTGGGCGGCCAAGGGCACGGCGCTGCTGGGCGTCAAGGCCGTCATCGCCGAGTCGTACGAGCGCATCCACCGCTCGAACCTCATCGGCATGGGCGTACTCCCGCTCCAGTTCCCGGAGGGCGCCACGGCCGAGTCCCTGGGCCTGACCGGCGAGGAGACCTTCTCCTTCACCGGCGTGACCGAACTGAACGAGGGCCGCACGCCCCGCACGGTCAAGGTCACCACGGACACGGGCGTCGAGTTCGACGCGGTCGTCCGCATCGACACCCCCGGCGAGGCGGACTACTACCGCAACGGCGGGATCATGCAGTACGTGCTTCGCCAACTTGTCGGTTGATGAGCTGATCGGCTCGGATGTCGGAGGATCTGGTCGCTGACCCGCTGCCACAACGGCCGTCGCACCAGAATCTCGCACAAGCGCCCCGTCAGGCTTCGGCCTGGCGGGGCGCTTGCTGGTTCATGCTCGACACGGCGGGCGAGTTGAAGCGGGCGGGCTCGGGCGTTGAGATACGGCTTCTTTAAACCCGAGTAGTTGCTGCGGCCTTCCGCGCCGGGGATTGCGCTCCCCCTCAGGCCTGGGGCCGGCGCGCCTGCTCAGCGGCTTGAGCGAGGCTCGCCAGCTGTGGATTTTCCTGGTGGGTCACGGTGAGTTTGAATCGGCTGATGCGCCATCCCTTCGGCGTACGGACCGCCTCGGTATCGTAGAAACCCACCACCAGCCAGCGGTCGGGTCCGTCACCGACGAGTTCCACCGGAAGCCAGTGCTCGGCACGCACGTGCGCATGAATCGTCGCACTGTCGCCGTCGATGGTGACGACGTGACCGGTGATCGCGTGGTGGGTCGCAGCGAAGGGCGCCAAGGTTGTGCGGAGGAGCTCGACGCAGTCACGCAGCGAAGCAGTTACCGCCGGCATGCCGGTAACTGCTTCGAAATCCACCGTCAGCGGATCGGTGCAAATGCGACTGGGCAGGTGGGTGAACTCCTTCATATCCGCAATATCGGCATATCGGCTCAGCAGCTCGGCGAGATCAATACGGTCGTCCATAACGTCCCTTTGCTTGACGGACTTTGTTGCCTGACCAGACGGGGATCGGGGCTTTACCGTTGAACCGGGCGAAGGCGGCCGGGGCAGACCGGTCCGCTCGGTGATGAAGTGGATCTTCGACCCGTACGTGCCCCGGTCGACAGACATCCGATGCAGTTGGTCTGTCAAGTCAGGTAGTGGGTCGGCGGTTGCATCGTGCTGTGGTGATTCGTGTGAGGCCCCGGAGCGGGAAGGTCGATGAAGCGGTTTTCCTCCATGACCTGGTAGCCGGCGCTCGTGTACAGGTTCATTGCCGCCTCGTTGCCGCCCCACACGGTGAACATCAGCGCCGAGTCGCCGGCTGCGAGCGTTGCCTGTTCGCCGGCCGCCATGGCGGCTCGACCGTACCCTTTGCGGCGGTGCTGCTCCTGGATGTACAGCGAGTAGCCGTAGGTGACTCCCGGGAGGTACCCGTGCTTCAACCAGCCAGTGCCGATCTGCTCGCCGGACGCCTCGAGCACCAGGAACGTGTTGTCGGGCGTCGCCAGGCCCTCAGGAATCAGCTTCGCAAAGTCGCGGTCGGACTTACGTACGGCCTCCTTGGGGCTCAGGGCTCCCGCCAGGACGATGTCGCCGACGTAGGCGGCCTTCTCGGAGGCGAGCCACTCGGGATATTCGGCTTGTGTCATCGGCCGTGCGGTGACGCCATCGAGTGGTTCCGGCGGGGAACTGATCAGCCGCGTCCTGAGCTGGCCGCGGACGCGGTAACCGTCGAACAGTTCGCCGGCGGGCTCGGTGAGCCGTATGTCCAGCCGGTGTGCGCCGCGCTCCGCGCACCATGCCTCTGCCCAGTCTCGGGCGGCCTGCTCGTGCCCCCGGCCGGCGTGGAGCGCGTCGACGCGGAGGTCGCCGATACGGCCCGCGAGCGTGCCGTTGTCGTCAACCACGACCACGGCGACGTATCCCACTCGGGTCCCGGCGTCCGTGATCTCGGCGACAGTCCAGTCGCTGATGCTGGCGCGTACGTCCTCGAGCATGCGCTCCGCCGCGGCCGCACCTGGCCCGGCCGCCGTGTACGAGGCGTGTAGCCGCCGCTCGAAGTCCTTCTGCCATTCCGTCTTGTCATCCAGGAGCTTGAAAGCTGTCATCTGATCACGCTAGTCACGTTGAAGTGTGCAAAGTTCATTGGACAGACCCCACACAGGCTGGTGTGGTGGAGCTTTCGCGAGGGTGCGGGGTCGGGGTGATTGTTGTGGTTGGTTGTCGCAGCAGTTGTTCGATGAGGCGTTCCTTGGCCAGGGCGAGGTGGCGCCGGTAGGTGCCGTAGGGCACCCCGAGTCGTCGGGCGGCGGCCTTGTGAGTGCGGGAGGCCGTGATGTAGGTGGCGGTGAGAGCCTCGTGGGCTTTGACGCCCGCGGGGTCGATCTGTATCGCGTCGAGGGCGGTGGTGATGGCGCCGCGCAGGTCCGCGACCGGGTCGGGTGAGCCCGGCGGCACGAGATGGGAGTGCAGCAGGACGCTGGTGGCGAATTCGCGTGGGGTGTGCCAGGTGCGCAGTGCCTCGAGCACGCCTTCCTCGAACGCGGCGCGCGCCGGCTGGTCGCCCGGGTCACTCGCGGCGGCAGTCGCGGGCCATGTTGCTACGGGCGTGACCGCGGTGCGAGCCCGGTGTTGCACCCACTGTTCCACTGTTTGCCGTCGCCAGTCCCGGCCGAAGACGTGCTGTCGCCTCCCATCGACGTCCACGGCCGCGAGCTTCGGCATCCCGGCCTCGGCGAGGTAGTGCCCCCACCGGTCGGCGTCTTCGAAGACGGTGAAGGTCACCGCGCGTTTGTGGGTCCGCATCTCCTCGCCGATGGTGCGCCGGCTGATGAGGTCCATCAGGGGCGAGGGCCGCTGGTGCCCGCCGGGTTGTACCGCGAAGCGGCGGATGCCCAGGTGCTCGCCCGGTCCCAGGGGAGCGGCCGCCTCCACGAGGTCCCAGACTGCTGCGATCACCGGGTCTTCGGCGCGGTCCTCGGGCAGCGGTGCGTCCAGCCGCAGGATGGCCATGAACGACACGGGTGCGGAAGAGCCCGCGTAGCGGTGGACGCGGAAGGCCTCCGGTTGGCGGCGCACCCAGTGCGCGACCGCTGCCGCCGATGCAGGACCCTCTGCTTCCTCGGCCATGCGCAGCACGCCGGGGACGTCTTCGGCCCGGAGCGGAGTGTCCTCGATGTGGGGGTGCGTTCGGTAGTTGTACAGATCGTCCGGTCCGCCCTGGTCGCGGAAGAGGAACATCCATTCCGCGACTCGTAAGAGCGCGTCGTCGGCGGTGGCGGAGCGCACGGCGTGCAGGCCGGCGAGCGATATGCGGGCGCGGACGTCGTCGTAGCGCTCGGGGTCCCGCCAGCGCAGGTCGGCCTCGAGGGTCGCCCGCACCGCGTCGTGCGGGTGCAGCCCTTCGGGTGTGGCCTCGATGTAGGGCAGCTGGCGCAGCCAGGAGAACACCTTGTCGGTTTCCTCGTCACCCAGCACTTTGCGGAGCAGGGGCTCGCGGGTGACGTAGGCCTGCGCGACCACCTCGAGGGCGCGCCGGTGGACGGCGCCGGGCAGGTCGCCCACCAGCCGCTCGACGAGGGTCCTCAGGACGTCGCCGGTCGGCTCCCACGGTGCGCCGGGTGCGGCCGGGACGGAGGCGGCCAGCGAGAGGGCGAGCGGGCTGCCTCCGGCGAAGGCGACGAAGGCGCCGCGCTGCTCGGCGGGGACGCCCCGGGCAGCGAGCAGGGCGTGGGACTGAGCGGCGTCGAGCGGCCGCACGACCAGTGCGGTGAACAGTTGCGCCCATCCAGGGTCCAGCGACCATTCGGCGTCGGGGGCGACCCTGCTGGCCACCACCACGATCGCGTGGTCGGCGAGCTGCAGCAGAAAGGTCTCGCGCAGCCACGTCTCGAGGGGCTGGCACTGCTCGAAGGTGTCGATGAGCAGCACCGCACCGGGTTCGGTGCACGCCGGGGCGGCGGTCTCCTCGAGCCGGCGCGGATCGGCGTCGAGGAACCGTCCGTCCACGTGCACCACGCGGCGGCCGACGAGTTCCGCCTGCCGGGCGGCGTAGCGCACCAGCGAGGACTTGCCGATGCCACCGGGACCGTGCAGGTACGCCACAAACGGCGCTTGCGCCGCGCCCGACAGCATCCGGTCGAGCACCGCCCGCTCCGGCTCCCTGCCCACCAGCGCACCGGCTCGAGCTTCCGCCAACCGGCCCGCCAGGCCCACCGCTTCCAATCCGCGCTCTTTTCTGGTTTTGTCCCGCCTCCACGGTCGGCAGGAGACGGATGGTCAGGGAGAAGCATTTTCGTGGAGATGGCCAGTCCAGTACGCAGGAGAGGCGATCGCCTCTCTTGGCACGCTAAGGGGCATGGCGACCACAGAACTCGGCGCGGCACGGCGTCACTGGCGCGATCACACCTCGCCAAGGCTGTCGGCGTGTTCGCAGTTGCGCCGCAGGGCTGCTCATCATGGTCACACCGCTCAGCCCGGCTACATCCGTGACCGGAGCGGGACCGGGCCTGGCCGAGTCCTGAATGACGTCGAGCTGTCGAAGGGCGCCCAGGCTCGGTGAGCTTCGGCCGACGGCAGGGCTTGTCGGCCCCTGCGGACTACAGGAACTCGCTCCGGTAGGTCGAGGCCAACTCGGCCGCGCGGCGGCGGCGTTCCGCGAGCTCGTCCTCCGACAGTTGTGGCGGCGGCGCGTCCTTACCCGCGACGACATCGCCGATGCGCGTGAAGTACTCGTCCTGGCCTGCGGGGGTGCACATGCACAGCATGCGGGCCGGCGCCCCCGAAGCGTTGCGGAAGTTGTGCGGGGCGTTGGCCGGGATGTTGACCGTGGACCCGGCCCTTACGGTGTGCTTCTCGCCGCGGAAGGTGAACTCGATCTCGCCTTCGAGGATGGTGAACATCTCCTCGAAGTCGTGCCGGTGCGGCGGTGGGCCGCCGCCGTCGGGGATGCGCATGTCGATCAGGCAGTATTGGCCGTTGGTCTGCTCGCCGGTGACCAGCATGGCGTACGTGTTGCCCACCAGAGAGATGTACGTCGTGCCGGGGTTGTCGGGGTTCGCGACGGTCAGCGAGCGGGACGGGTCGTCGTCGGGGATCATCGCGGTCGTCTCCTCAGATGTCGGTCAAGGGGGAGTCGGTCGCCTGGCGCGACGACGACCTTGCCGCTGGGCAGAGCGCCCGCGGTGTCGGCGTGCAAGGCCCATGGTTCAGTTGGGTGCACCCGCGGGCGGTTGGTTGTTGACGGTTGAAGTGCAGCCAAGAGTAGGAACGGCTATGCGTAGTAAGCGTGTACGTCGGCGACACCGGATGGGATTGCGGCGACATCTTCGTCGGCGCGGAGGACACATGAGCAGCAGGGCGCGTTTCCTCGGCCCGGGCGACAGGACGGGCACGTTCACCGTCGACGCCGACTCCACCGGCACCGGCCGGGGGACGGGGGAGCCGTTCATCGACACATGGAACACCGCTTGGGGGATCTGCGCCCCCTGCCGGAATTCAGCGCTTCCATGATCGACGGCTTCCAGGGAACGATGCGCTGGGTGACCCCGCAGCACACCGCTGCCAACGAGCGCTGGGCTCTTCGCCCTTGGCTGTCTCCGAAGCCGCCGCGCGCCGGCACTTCACCGACAGCAGCCACTTCATCCGCGTATTCAAGAAACACCCGCCCAGTTCGCCCACCGACCAACCTGACGCCTCGGCTTCCCCCGTCCCGGTTGACCGGCGACTGCCGCGGCCAGCCCGGCGTCTTGCCGCGTCCTGTTCCGCTGCGGCCTGCGGGGCTCCGACGCCTGTCGAGTCCTTATGCTCCGCCTTTGCGGCGGCGAGGCGTGGCCGAGCGGGGCGGCGTCGAGCGCATATGGTCGCGTACCGGCGCCAGCAGGCTCGCGAGAGCCTTGACGTCGTCGCGCGAAAGCGGCTCGAACAACAGGCCGCTGACCACCTCGACATGCCCCGGCAGCACCTTCGCAAGCAGCTCACGCCCGGCATCGGTGATGGTGACGGTGATGCTCCGCTCGTCGTCCAGCGAGGGAGCGCGGACGACCAGGCCCTCCTTTTCGAGTAGACCTACCTGGTACGTCAGGCCGCTGCGGCTGTAGACGACGCCGTCGGCCAGGTCGGTCATGCGGTGACTGCCCGTCGGCGAGTCCCCGAGGCGGGCCAGCAGCTGGAACTGCACATAGCTGAGATCGCCAGCCTCGCGCAGCTGCTGCTCGACGGCATGCCGGAGCAGGCTGGTCACCTCGATGAGGTCGAAGTAGGCGCCGAGTTGCACACGGTCGAGCGACGGCGGTGAATCAGGCATGTCCGGAGTCTACTGCTTCGAATTCGAAGAGTGTGGAGTGCCGCCGTTCCAGCCACCTCGGCGGAGTTGGAACTGCACTTTTCCGTGAGTTCCGGTGCCATACCGGGCGGGGGGACCGGGCGGAGGCGAGGGTCTCACCGGTCCGATGTGGTGGCCTCGTGAGCGCACGGTGTGGGCAGTGTTGGGCCCGAGTGAGCACCGCAGAAGGTGGAGATCGGGCAGTGGTGCGGCGCAGGGTTACGAGCACGAGGACGGCGCCGTCGCCCACGGATCCCGAGGACCGGCCATGAGCATCCCCTACCCCGCGCAACGTGAGGACCAGCAGCAGCTCGAGTGGATCGGCGGGAGTGTCTTCAGCGTCCTACTCGACGCCGAGGCGACCGGTGGGCAGCTGACCTTCGGCGGCTTCGACGTCAACAAGGGCGAGGCGCCGCCGTTCCACATGCACAACAACGAGGACGAGGTCTTCCTGCTGCTGTCCGGTTCGGCGCTGGTGTGGGCCGGCGAGGAGGAGCACGAGTTGCGGGAGGGCGGCATCGTCTTCCTGTCCCGGCGCATTCCGCACGGCTACCGCATCACTTCAGAGAAGGCGGACCTGCTGTTCATCTCGACCCCCGGAGGGCTGGAGAAGATGTTCCGCCACGCGGGCCGTGACCTTCGTGAGCCGCGCCCGGAGGGCTTCGAGATCCCCGCTCAGCTGCTTGCCGAAGCCGCGGAACTGTCCGGCAACGTCGCCCTTGGCCCTCCCCGGTGACGGCACCACAGTCCGGCCGCGGGGAAGAAGCCGAGAACACGATGCCGAGATGAGCACCGCCGCGTGGAGTCCGGTGTCCTTGGCTGTGGTGAGCGCCGGTGCCGGCTATCCGCGTCCGACTCGCCGGCTCGCGGACTGGGTGGCGGAGGCTGTGTGCCGGTCACTGGCGGTCGGTGGTGCGCGCGCCGAGGTGGAGGTGCTGGAGCTGCACCGGCTGGCGCCCGACCTCGCTCAGCACTTTGCCCAGCGCCGCGTCAGCCTCGACCTGCGGGAGGCGATCGCGGCGGTCGTGGCGGCCGACGGGCTCGTGGTGGCGACCCCGGTGCTCGCCGCCTCCCCGAGCGAGGTATTCGACTCGTTCTTCGCCGTCCTCGGGGACGGTGTCCTCTCCGGCATGCCGGTGCTGCTGGCGCTCAACAGCGGCTCCCGCTGGCAGCCGCCCGACCTCACGCAGGTGATGCGCAGGCGCCTGACCGACGTGCACGTCGAACCCGTGCCCACGATCGTCGTCGCCGACCCCGCCGACTGGCAGGCCACGGCGCGCAGCGACGCGGCGCGGCTGCGCGCGTGCATCGACCAGGCCGCCGCCGAACTCGCCGTGGCGATGCGCTCGCACCGGCAGTGACCGACAACACTTGCTTCGAATTCGAAGTAGAGGTATCGTCATCACAGTTGCTTCGAATTCGAAGTAACATCGATCGCAGTGAAGGCGAGAACCGAAATGAAGGCAGTACGTTTCCACGAGTACGGCGACCCGAGCGTCCTGAGCTACGAGGACGTGGAGCAGCCCGTCCCCGGGACAGGTGAGGTCCGCATCCGCGTCGCCGCGACGTCGTTCAACGGCGTCGACGGCAACATCCGCGGCGGCTTCATGCAAGGCCCCATCCCGGTGGTGCTGCCGCACACTCCCGGCCTCGACGTCGCCGGCACCATCGACGCGCTGGGCGAGGGCGTCGACGGCATCGCGGTCGGCGACCAGGTTGTCGGCTTCCTGCCGATGGACAAGCCCGGCGCCGCAGCGCAGTACGTCATCGCCCCGGCCGAGATCCTCGCGGCGGCGCCGAAGAGCGTCCCGCTGGCCGACGCCGCAGCGCTGCCGATAGTGGGCCTGACCGCGTACCAGGCGCTTTTCGACCACGCCAAGCTGACGGCGGGTCAGCGCGTGCTGATCAACGGCGCGGGCGGAGCGGTCGGCGGCTACGCCGTGCAGCTGGCCAAGAACGCCGGCGCGTACGTGATAGCCACCGCCGGCCCGCGCAGCAGCCAGCAGGTCAAGACGGCGGGCGCCGACGAGATCATCGATCACACCACCACCGAGGTGACCGCGGCGGTGACCGGGCCGGTCGACGTCGTGCTCAACCTCGCGCCGATCGACCCGTCGCAGCTGGCCGCGCTGCCCGCCCTGATCGCTCCCGGTGGAGTGCTGGTGAACACCACGGTGTGGATGCCCGCACCCAGCGACGAACAGCGCGGCGTACGCGGCATCGACCTGTTCGTCCGCAGCGACGCCGACCAGCTGGCGCAGCTGGTAACGCTGATCGACCGCGGCGAGCTGCGCGTCGATGTCGCCGAGCGGGTGCCGCTGGCCGAGCTGCCGGCACTCCATGCCCGGGCCGCCGAAAACGCGGTGCACGGCAAGGCCATCGTCGTTCCGCCCACCGCCTAATGGGAGATACGGAGCCGGGGAATGCTCGATTCCGTAGCTGTCAGCAGGTGAGCACTATCGCCGCCGGAAGCTCTGACTTCTCGGGTCAGCGATACAGCGCACCTTCGGTGCGCGCCGGGGGCGTGGTAAATGCCGTGGCGTGCGCCGAGGTGCTTCTTGTGTGCCCTGACGGGGGCTGATGTCGGTCCGGGACGCTGGTGGGGTTCGTTCCGACCGAAACCGATGCCTCTGTGATGCCGGTGAGCTCGCAGGTCAGCGTGGTGCTGGGGACCGTCCACGGGAGCCGTGGAGAGTCGCTGTGAAGCACGTGCGTCAGAATTCCTGATCCACCCTGGTCCTCGTGGAACGGCGTACCGCTTGGCCGTTCAAAGGGCCACAAATCCTTCATCTCCCGCACAGCATCATTTCCGAAGGCTGTCCTACAACCAACTCCCTTTTATGTTCAGGACACAAGACCTGCAACTTCACGATGCACAGTGCTCATTGGGCTGGGACGCGTCGCGAACGCCAAGTCTCAAACTGGCGTAGAGGCGAACAGCTTTGAGTCCGTGCTCGATTTCATCGTCGCTGAAGTTGTGTTGCACAGCCAGGGGACGGGAGCGGTCTCGTTGACTCATGGTGACCATGATGGCAAAGCCGCTCCGCAGTACTTTGACTGTCCGAAGAAGCGGCGAGGTTTTCGTCCATGATCGTCTTCGAGTGTGCTGGTCTTTAACTCGTGGTGTTCTGCGGGGTGGTGACATTTGGTAAATACAGTACGGTCAACTTCCCGGCGTCATCGGTCAGTTCATGCGTCAGGCCCTGCTTCAGGTCCGTTCAGCGTGCGGCCGATCCGGTCGAGCGGGCATATTCGGTGGGCGTTTGGCCGTAGTGTTTCTTGAAGGCGCGGATGAAGTGGCTGCTGTCGACGAAGTGCCAGTGGGCGGCCAGTTCCGAGACGCTCCACCGGCCGGATGGCGATGTGAGGGCGAGCCGGGCTTCTTCCAGCCGCCGGTGGCGGATGTAGGCGGTCGCCGACTCTCCTACCGTGGCGAATGCCCGCTGCAGGGTGCGTACGGAGACGTTGAGCTCGCGTGCCAGCATCGTCGGGGACAGCTCGGGATGGGCGAGGTGGCTGTTGGCGAGGTCCTTCGCGGCCCGGGTGAGTGCGGGAGCCAGCTGTGGTTCCACGTCGTCGAAGCGGCGCACCGCCACGGCCTTGGCCAGTTCGATCAGGGTGCTGTGGGCGGCGTGCACACCGGCCGGGCCGAGGTCGGTGGCCGTCTGCTGGATCATGTTCGTGTGGGCCGTCAGCAGGCGCATCTCGGCCGAGTCCGCCGGCCCGATGACAGTCCGGTTCCCGAGCAGGGATCTGAGCGTCGCGGAGGGCAGGAAAAGGAACTGCCCCGTGGTGTGCGGCGCCGTCTCGAAGGGCATCTGCCGCCCGAAGTGTCGGAAAAGGAACTGCCCGGTCGATATGGTGTGCTCGGCGCGATCGGGCAGGCCGCCCAACGTCCATGCGCCGCGCCGCAATACGTGGATCTCCACCCGGTCCCGATCGCCGCCGGCGGGGTCCGCGATCCGGGTGGCCGACGCCATGTGGAGATCAGCGATCACCACATCGCGCACCCGGGTGACGGATCCCTTGAGCCGGAAGTCGGCGATCGTGGCCGGGCTGAAGGCCGGCAGGGGGAAGACATCGCCGATCTGCGTCTGCCATCCACGACGGAAGGCATCGAATCCTCGAGGTGCCGCACCCGCGACCCTGGAATCCACGGCGAACGCCCCGGGCGCCAGGTCGGTCACCGATCCAGTGCTGTTCATCTCCGGTGATCCACCTCGTGCCCGATGTTCCGACGCCTTCTGGCGTACATGTTCTGTCCCGACGCCGCTGCAGTTCAAGTGCCTGCCGTGCCGAGGTCTTCATGCCGTGAACACCGTTTCGCACGGTTCGGCAAGGCGTCCACTGCCTGGTGCGCTGCCGACTGCCGAACAGGGCCAATTGAATCTTCACAGTCCCATGAAGGCAAAAGGGGGACACTGTGATGAGTCATCCGACGTTCTCCGAGGCCGGTCATAGCCGGGTGGCCGTGCGGATCAGCCCCGCGAGGGCGAGGGAGCGGCTGTGCGCGGGCCAGGCGATGTGAGTGACGACGGGGGGCGCGTCTGTCAAGGGGACGGCAGTGTGCTCGGCCCACAGCCAGGAGCGGGCGGAGTCGGGGAAGACGGCCACGGTGCGACCGAGGGCGATCAACTGGGCCAGTTGCGTCTGGTCGCGGATCTCGGGGCCCGGGCCGGGTGGGTAGGCACCGTCGTGGGCCCAGCGGGCGAGCGGAAGATCGGGGATGTTGTCAATGTCGGCGAGGGACAGTGTCCTGTGCGTGGCGAGGGGGTGGCCGGTGGGCAAGATGGCGATCTGCCCTTCGGTCATCAGTTCCTCGCTGTCGAACCCGGTGAGGGAGTTGAACGGCGCGTGCATGAGCGCCACATCGGCGCGGCCGTCACGCAGCATCTCGCCCTGCTCGCACGTGCCGCTCGGCAGTACCTCGATCTCGGCGGCGTCGGGCTCGACCGCGTAGGCGTCGAGGAGCTTGTGCAACAGTTCGTGGGATGAGCCGGCCTTCACCGCAAGTACCAGGCGGTTGCGGGAGCTGCCCGGACGGTCGGCGCCGCCGGCGCGGCGGGTGCGGCGGGCGGCGGCGGTGGTCGCGTCGAGGGCCGCGCGGCCCTCGTGCAGCAGCATCTCTCCGGCGTCGGTCAAGGCGACGCCGCGGCGGTTGCGCTGCAGTAGGGCGACGCCGAGGCGCCGCTCGAGTTGCTGAATCGCCCGGGACAGCGGTGGCTGCGCGATGCCAAGGCGCTTGGCGGCACGGCCGAAGTGCAGTTCCTCGGCGACGGCCAGAAAGTACCTCAGCTCGCGGGTCTCCAAGGTGTCCATGACCCCAGCATACCTCGGTGATACCCACTGGGTATGACAGCGCACCGTATCGGTATTGGATGCGATGCCTGTCCGGGAGTGACCATCGACGGCATGAGCGAGACCACGAACACACCCTCCCCGTCACTGCCCGGCGGGACCTGGACCCTGGGCGACCTGACCGTCAACCGCTTCGGGTACGGCGCTATGCAGCTCGCCGGCCCCGGCGTCATGGGCATGCCCGCCGATCACGACGGCGCGCTCGCGGTCCTGCGTGAGGCCGCCGCCCTGGGCATCAACCACATCGACACCTCCGGCGCCTACGGACCACGCGTCACCAACCAGCTGATCCGTGAAGCGCTGCACCCCTATGCCGCATCACTTCACATCGTGACGAAGGTCGGCGCGGTCCGCGATGAGCAGGGCGGCTGGCCCCCTGCCCGTCGGCCCGAGGATCTGCGCCGCGCCGTGCAGGAGAACCTTGAGGACCTTGGAGTCGACGCTCTCGACGTGGTCAATCTCCGGCTCGGCGACGCCCAGGGCCCCCGGCCCGGCTCGCTCGCCGAGCCCTTCGAGACCCTCGTCGAACTCCAGCAGGAGGGCCTGATCCGGCACCTGGGAGTGAGCAACACGACGGCGGAGCAGGTCGCCGAGGCGCAGGCGATCGCGCCGATCGTGTGCGTGCAGAACATGTACAACCTCGCCTACCGTCAGGATGACGAACTGATCGACGACCTTGCCGCCAAGGGCATCGCCTATGTTCCGTTCTTCCCGCTCGGCGGCTTCACCCCGCTGCAGTCCGCGGCGCTGACCGCGGTCTCCGCCCGGCTGGATGCGACGCCAATGTCGGTCGCCCTGGCCTGGCTGCTGCAGCGGTCACCGAACATTCTGCTCATTCCCGGCACTTCGTCGATGGCTCACCTGCGCGAGAACGTCACCGGCGCGGGACTCTCGCTCTCCGAGGAGGAATTCGCCGAGCTGGACAAGATCGGCCGCTGAACCTGCCCGGGGCGTCCGCCCGGTGAGGTCGAGCGCGGATCCAGAGCAGGAGCCGCGAAACGCCATGCCCGCCGGGACGGCAGTGACTTCATTGCGCGTCCCGGCCGGCATGGTCGGCGCACGCCACCACTCCGCCCTTTCCTCGCGTGGTTTGGATCTGGACCGCCTTCTTGAGGGCAAATGAAGGCACCGGCGTCCACGAGCATGCCGACGGCCCAGTGGTGAGCCCAGGCCACGGAACAGTGGCCGGTGTGTTCAGCAGCAGCGGCCGGCCCGCCCGGCGTGCGGCGGCGCGGACGACGTCGTCGATCGAGCGGGCGGTGAACGCCCTGGCCGGATTGACCGGTGCCGCGAGCGGGAAGGAGGAGTCCGCTTCCGCGTAGCCGGGGGCTCCGGGTGGGCTGAACAGGCTGCTGTCGTCGCTGGTCATGAATCCTCCGCTGAGTCGCCGAGCAGCCGGTCAGGCTTCGAGTTCGGCACGATGTGCGGCCAGGAAGTCGGTCAGGCTCAACGGATCCGGGTTGAACGCGCGCGTCGCTTCGCGCTCACGCAGGCCGCGGTAGAACCCGGAGAACTCGGCGTAGTACTGGAACATGTTTCCCAGCTCGTCGGCGCCGGGGAAGCCGAGGCCGCGGAACTGGTCGTGGCTGGGCGGACGGTAGGCCACCGGCTCACCGAGCACCGTGCTCAGCGCTGCCGCCATCTGCTCGCCGGTCAGGTGCTCGCCGGCCACGGGGACGGTGGCGCCGATCGTTACCGACGGCCGCCGCAGCACGCGCAGCACCGCCTGGCCGATGTCGTCGGAGGCGATGCCCGCGACGGCCGTGTCACCGAGGGGGAGGTGCAAGGCGAGCGTTCCATCGGGGTCGCGTTGCGGTCTGGCGAGGGTGAGCAGGTTGTCCCAGAAGAAGGACAGCAACAGGTACGTCGTGGGCAGACCCGACTTGGCGAACAGAGCGTCGGCGGCCCCGCCCTTCACGTCGAAGTGCGGCACCCGGTAACCGTCGCCGATGAACGGCATCCGGTCGTCGGCTGCCGCGATCGCATCCCGCGTGTCCTCCAGCGTCGACCAGATGACATGCCGCAGACCGGCCGCCTGGGCCGCGCTGATGAGGTTCTCGACCTCGGTCAGTTCCCGCGCGGGCGAACGGTGCTCCCAGTACGGCGTGACGAGGAACGCGCCGTACGCCCCGTCGAACGCCCGGCGCAGGCCGCCCTCGTCGGTGAGGCTCGCCTCCACCACATGGGCGCCGAGCCCCGCCAGAATCTGTGCCTTCGGCGACGCGGCGTCGCGCGTCACCGCCCGTACGGTGAAGGCGCCGTCGGCCAGCAGCGCACGCGCGACCGCACCTCCCTGGGTGCCGGTCGCACCGAGGACCGTGACCACGTTGTGGTGGGACATCGGAATTCTCCTGTCGGAAGTGCTTGTCAGACCAACGTCGCGGCGAGGGTGGGGTAGTCGGTGTAGCCGTGGTGGTCCCCGCCGTAGAAGGTGGCCGGGTCGGCCTGGTTGAGCGGTGCGCCGGAGCGGATGCGGGCCGGGAGGTCGGGGTTGGCCAGTGCCATGGTGCCGACCGTGATGACGTCGGCCAGGCCGGCGTCGAGGTCGGCGACGCGCGCGTCGATGTCGGTTCCCGCGCGGTTGAGGAGCAGGGCCGTCGGCCACAGCTGGCGCAGCTCGCGCAGGAGTTCCTCGTCGCCGCCGTGGATCAGGTGGAGGTAGGCGAGGTTCAGTGGTGCCAGGGCCGTGACGAGCGCCGGGTACAGGTCGCGGGTGTCGTGTTCGGCGATGTCGTTGTAGGGGTTGCCCGGGGAGAGACGCACACCGGTGCGTTCGGCGCCGATCTCGTCGGCCACCGCGGAGGCGACCTCGACCGCGAAGCGGATGCGGTTTTCGAGCGGGCCCCCGTAGCGGTCGGTGCGCTGGTTGGTGTTGCCGGCGAGGAACTGGTGGACGAGGTAGCCGTTGGCTCCGTGGATCTCGACGCCGTCGAAGCCGGCTGCGATGGCGGCCGAGGCCGCGTGGCGGAATTCGTCGACCACGTCGGCGACTTCGTTGATGTCCAGGGCCCGGGGGGTGGGCATGTCCTGCAGACCGGAGGTGGTGAACATCGCGCCCTTGGGCTGGATGGCCGAGGGGGCGACGGGCCGGCGGTGGTGGGGGGTGTTGTCGGGGTGGGAGATACGGCCGGTGTGCATGAGCTGGGCGACGATGCGCCCGCCTGCGGCGTGCACGGCGCCGGTGATCTCCTGCCAGCCGGCGATGTGTGCCTCGGTGTAGATCCCGGGGGTCAGCAGGTAGCCCTGGCCGTCGGCGGAGGGCTGGGTGCCTTCGGTGATGATGAGGGCCATCGACGCGCGCTGACGGTAGTACGCGCGGTTGAGGTCGGTGGGGACGCCGTCCGGCCGGGAGCGGTCACGCGTCATCGGAGCCATGGCGAGGCGGTGCGGCAGCTCGATGGCGCCGACAGTGATGGGGGTCCAGAGAGTCATGGCATTCCTTCCGTGCTGTGGATGGCTTGGTGGTTGCGGCTCAGATCGACTTCAGCACCCGGACGCGGTCGGCGATGGCACGCCGCGCGACGTCGGAAGTGAAGGCGAGGGAGTCGAACTCGTGCGGGACGCCGGGGTGCAGGTGGAATTCGACCGGTACGCCGGCGTGGCTGAGCTTGGTGGCGTAGGCGGTGTCCTCGTCGCGGAACAGGTCGAGCTGGCCGACCTCGATGTAGGCCGGCGGCAGGCCGGTGGCGTCTTCGAGCCGGGCCGGGGCCGCCGTGGCCGGGACGTCGGAGCCTCCGACGGCGTCGCCGAGGAAAGCCCGCCATCCGGTGACAAGGTCGCCGTAGTTGTAGATGAAGGGCGCAACGTGGTCGTCGGGGGCGCCGGTGCGGTCGTCGAGCATCGGCATGATGAGGATCTGGCGGGCGATCTTCGGGCCGCCGCGCTCTCGCGTCAGGATTGCCACGGCTGCGGCCAGGCCGCCGCCGGCGCTGTCGCCCATCACGCCGATCCGGCCGGGGTCGACGCCGAGCTCTGCGGCGTGCTCGTGCAGCCAGCGCAGCGCCGCGTAGCCGTCTTCGATCGGGGTCGGGAAGGGGTGTTCGGGGGCGCGGCGGTACTCGACCGACAGCATCGGCACGCCGCTGGCGGAGACGTAGCGGGCGAGAGTGCCGTCGAAGTGGTCGATGTGGCCGAAGAAGTATCCGCCACCGTGGAAGTACACCACCGCCGGACCCGGGGTCGCGCCCTCCTTGGTGTACCAGCGCATCTGGATCCGGGCGGCGTCGTCTGTGGTGGCGTAGCTGTCGCTCATCCGGACGTCTTCGGGGAAGGGTTGGGCGGTGCTGGAGGCTGCGAGGATCGGCTCCCAGAAGGCTCGCCGCCCCTCGACGTCGTCACGTGGGGGCTGGAATGCGTCGGTTCCGCCCATCTGGGCCAGGACGTCGGCTACTTCCGGGTCAAATTTGAGTGTCATGATCTCGGTCTTTCGCTGCGTGGGGTGAGTGGCAGAACGGTCTGATGGCTGGCCGAGCAGTCGCGGGCCACCGCCAGCGGCACTCGCTGCGCCACATCAACGCGCAGCTCACCGGAGTCGATCAGCGCCACCAACCGCGACAGCTGTTCGGCGTCGCCGCGTTCGACTGATCAAGCATGTCGTCGACCGGAATACGGATGAAGGTCCTGCTTAACCCCGGACAAGTTGTCCGTGGTTAAGCCTGCGATGCGGCAGAGATGGACAGGGGGCGGCGAGACGGCGGACCACCCAGCGCCGCGGCTGTACACCTGGCGGCATGAACTTGAGCGATCTCAGCCCGCTGTTGGCTCGCCGTGAGGACGGTGTCCTCAGCCATGACCGCTTCCGTGCCGACCCTGCACTGGCATCGCTGCGGCTCGAGACGATCCCGGCCGTGGACTTCAGCGGGATGCCGACCGGAGCATCCGATGCCGGCTGTATTGAGAGCTACGCCGAGAACCCGGTGCACTGGGTCAGGGTTCGTCCCCCAGAGGTCGGCCGGCACTGGGAAGAGCACGGGACGTGGCTGCGCCCGCCGATCCTGATCGACCGACGCCTCCTGGACCCGTCAGATAGCGGGCTGCAGGTCTTGGAGGGCAGAACACGCGGCGGTGTCCTGCGCGGCCGCCTGCGCGAGGGACTGCACGTCGCGTCCCATCATCAGGCCTGGGTCGGACATCCCTGAGAGCTGGTTGACAGCTGTGTGCTGCGGGGTCACCCAGCGCATCGATCCCTGGAAGCCGTCGATCGTGGCAGCGCTGAATTCCGAAAGTACAGGGCCCCCAAGCGGTGAACGGCTCCCACGTCCCTGGCCGTGGAGTCGGCGTCGAAGGTGAACGTGCCCATCCTGTCGCCCGGGCCGAGGAAACGCGGCCAGTTGCTCATGTGTCCTCCGCGCCGACGAAGATGTCGCCGCAATCCCATCCGGTGTCGCAGACGTACACGCTTACTACGCATAGCCGTTCCTACTCTTGGCTGCACTTCAACCGTCAACAACCAACCGCCCGCGGGTGCACCCGGCTGAACCATGCGGCGGGGTTGGATCGTGGCATTCCTGCTGGCCATGGCCACTCTTGGTGTCGGACTGGTGTTTCGCCGCCGGCGGATACCGCGGTGGTTGGTCGGGCTGGGAACGATCAGCTACTCGGTCTACCTGGTACACCCGGTGTTGCTGGCGGTGACAGATGGAACGATCGGCCGCTGGGAGCGGGACAATCTCGCCCTAGAGATCGCGTTCTATGCCGTGCTACTGCCTGTGAGTGTGTTGACGTACCGGGCTATCGAAGTGCCAGGTCAGACGTGGGGCCGGAGACTGGCGCGTCGCATTCCGGCTCCACGACGGGCATCTGGTCCCAAGGGCGCTGAATTGCCGCCTGCAACACCCGACGCCTCGGACCGATGAGGTCCGAGGCGTCGGCACGGTCGCTTCTGGCGGTGGAGCGGTTTCGAATGGCGAGAACTCCGGCCCCGCAGGAGGAGGACGTGGAGGGAGTCGGGAAGCACGGCTGCTCGTTCCAGATACCTGAACATTCAAAGCTCGACGCCCAGCCCGACCCGGACGATTCGGTAGCCGTAGATGCGCGGCCCACGTCAAGTATGGGTTTTCGGGGCCCGGTGCGTGCAGCGCCGGCTTTCCCCGCTGAACTGCCGTACCCCCAGGGCCCGTCATCTGTCGACGGGCCGCTACACACACGGAGGATCCGAGTGATTACCCAACGCACCACAGGGCGGCGTAAAAAGGCCGTGGCCGCCGCAGCCTTGGCCGCTGCACTGCTGTCCACGGCGGCGTGCGGCAGCAGCAACAACGACGACGGCTCGAAGAACGACGCGGCCGGCTTCAACGCCGCGAACAACAAGGTCGCTCAGGCCTCCCTCGCCAAGAAGGGCGGCACGCTGAAGTTCGCCGCGACCCAGGACGCCGACTCGTGGGACACCACGCGCGGCTACTACGGCTTCATGTGGAACTTCTCCCGCTACTACAGCCGCACCCTGGTGACCGGCAAGGCGGAGCCCGGTGCCGCGGGCGCCGAGGCCACTGCTGACCTCGCCACCAGCACGGCGAAGATCACCGACGACGGCAAGACGTACACGTACACGCTGCGTGACGGGATCACCTGGGAGGATGGCAAGCCCATCACCTCCAAGGACGTCAAGTACGGCATAGAGCGCCAGTGGGCGCAGGACGTGCTGTCCGGCGGTCCGGTCTACCTGAAGGACGTCCTCGACCCCAAGGGCGAGTACAAGGGCCCGTACAAGGACAAGTCCGCGGACAAGCTGGGTCTGAAGGCGATCGAGACGCCGGACGACAAGACCATCATCTTCAAGCTCCCCCAGGCCAACTCGGACTTCGAGGACATGCTCGCCATGACCTCGGCGGCCCCGGTCCGCCAGGACAAGGACACCAAGTCGAAGTACGGTCTGAAGCCGTTCTCGTCCGGCCCGTACAAGTTCCAGTCGTACACGCCGAACAAGTCGCTGACCCTGGTCCGCAACCCGGAGTGGAAGGCGTCCTCGGACAAGATCCGCAAGGCGTACCCGGACAAGATCACGCTGACCTTCTTCACCAACGCCAATGACATGGACCAGCGTCTGATCAACGGCGACTACGACCTGGACGCCAATCAGACCGGCGGGCTGTCGCCGCAGGGCCGCACCACCGCCCTGAAGCAGCACAAGGCCAACCTGGACAACCCGGTCTCCGGCTACATCCGCTACGCGGTCTTCCCGCAGAGCGTCAAGCCGTTCGACAACGTGCACTGCCGCAAGGCCGTGATCTACGGTGCCGACCACGAGTCGTTGCAGACCGCTCGTGGTGGCCCGGTCGCCGGTGGTGACATCGGTACCAACATGCTGCCGCCGTCGGTCCCGGGCGCCGAGGGCCAGAAGTACGACCCATACGAGATGGCCGGTGCGAACAAGAACGGCAACGTCGCCAAGGCCAAGGAAGAGCTGAAGGCCTGCGGTAAGCCGAACGGCTTCAAGACCACCATCGCGGTCCGTAACAACAAGCCGGTCGAGGTTGCCACCGCCGAGTCCCTCCAGGCCTCGCTGAAGAAGGTCGGCATCACCGTCGACATCGACCAGTTCGACGGTGCGCAGAGCACGGGCATCATCGGCAGCCCCTCGAACGTGAAGAAGAAGGGCTACGGCATCATCATCATGGGCTGGGGCCCGGACTTCCCGTCCGTCCAGGGCTACGGTCTGCCGCTGTGGAGCGGCAAGTACATCCTTGAGAGCGGCAACAACAACTTCGCCCTGATCAACGACAAGAAGATCGACGGCCTCTTCGACGACTACGTCAAGGAACTCGACGACGCGAAGAAGACCGAGATCTCCACGGAGATCAACCACAAGGTCATGGAGGGCGGTTACTACATGCCCTTCGTCTTCGAGAAGTTCATCACCTGGCGCTCCAACCGGCTCGCGAACGTCTACACGACCGACAACTACGGCGGTACGTACGACTTCGTGAACCTCGGCCTGAAGAAGTAACACCGCCACAGTGATGCTGGTGGTCATGGCGGAATCAACTGGTCGTCGCAACACCTTGATCACGAAGGTATGCGATGGGACGAGACCAGAAGCAGAAGATGCCGGAGGCGCCTGCGGGAGCGCGACGGCAGTGGGCAGCGGATCGGGCTATGCGACCGCCAATGCGTTCACCGGCTCGGCCGGAGCCGTCTCGTGCAGTGCAGCGCCACTTTGGCGGCGGATCGCGTCGGGAGTGACAAGGGCAGAGGCCGAGGTGGCTGTTGGCGTTTCTATTTCCTTGCGGAGTTGGGTCAGCTCGGTCCGGGGCCTTGCCCCAAGGCCGGGTAGTTAGCGTTTCGCAAGTCACGCAAGCCAACTGAAAAATTTCTGACGCAGAGCAACGGAGCTCGTTGGTACAGGCAGTCGGCCAAGACAGCTTGTCCCGAAGGAGCTCCGTTGCCCCGTCATTCTGTCCCGAGTTGACGGCGGTCGTGCCGTTTGAGCTGGTGGACGCGGTCCTTGCGGAGACGAGGACGGTGCAGCAGCGGCTGCGTGATCTTCCGTCCCGGGTCGGGGTCTACTTCCTGCTGGCGATGTGTCTGTTCCCCGAGGTCGGCTACCGGCTGGTCTGGGACAAGCTGACCGCGGGTCTGTCCGGGATGCCGGTGGTCTGCCCGTCGGCGAAGGCGTTGCGTGACCTGCGCCGGCGGATCGGCAGCGCGCCGGTGCGGGCGTTGTGCGAGGTGCTGGCCGGGTTGCTGGCCCGGCCGACGACGCCAGGGGAGCGGTTCGGCCCCTACCGGATGGTGTCGTTCGACGGCTGCAGTTCGCTGAGAGTCCCCGATTCCGAGCGGAACCAGGCCTGGCTGGGCAGGACTTCGTGCCATGGCTATCCGACGCTGGAGTTGAATGACGCTGATCGAGACCGGCACCCGGGCCTGGTCGGCGCGGTTTTCGGACCCCCCGCCAAGGGCAGGCGCAAAGGCTTCACCGAAGCCGACTACGCCCGCCTGCTCGATGCCGCGCACCAGCAGCTCGGCGGCCCCGTCGTCCTGGTGTGGGACAACTTGAACACGCACGTCAGCCGCACCATGCACGAGCTGATCGCCGCCCGATCATGGCTGACCGTCTACCAACTGCCACCGTACGCTCCCGAGCTCAACCCGATCGAGGGCGTGTGGTCGCACCTGAAGAGGTCGCTGGCCAACCTCACCAAACACAGCCTCGACCAGCTCACCGCGTTGGTGAAGACCCGGCTCAAACGGATGCAGTACCGCCCCGGTCTCGTCGAGGGCCTCATGGCCACGACCGGGCTCGACCTCGAACTGCCGTAACCCCAGCCGTTAAAGATCTCTAGCGGCGTGCTGGCTGTTGTCTCGGACCAGGACTGCGAGGTGGTGCCCGCTGCCGGCGGCGGGCGTGCCTTCGGACCAACGTCTCGAGCGGATCTTCAGCCACCGGGGTTCCGGACGATGCCGGTGAATCCGGCGACAGGGAGGCTAACGAACGCCCAGCTCAGCACCCGCACTTGAGACTTCCCCCGATGCCCCTCCTCCGGTCCCGCGTACGTCTGACGCGGCTCGGCCGCGGTGCAGGAGCTACGAGAAGGAGGTCATCCGGCTGCCGACGTCAGTGCGGTCACCCGACTTGGGCCTTCGGGGCGGTCGTGGTGGATCGGGGTGGGTGCGCCGGTCAGCGGTGTGCCGGACCCGCCCCGGCGCGCCGCGACGATCTCGGCCGCGATCGACAGGGCGGTCTCCTCCGGCGTACGGGCACCCAGGTCGAGGCCGATCGGGGAGTGCAGCCGGGCCAGCTCCTCCTCGGTGACACCCGCTTCGCGCAGCCGCCGGTTGCGGTCCTCGTGGGTGCGGCGCGAGCCCATCGCGCCGACGAACGCGACCGGCAGCCGCAGCGCTTCCTCCAGCAGCGGGATGTCGAACTTGGCGTCATGGGTGAGCACGCACAGGACCGTGCGGGCGTCGGTCCCGGTGCCGCGCAGATAGCGGTCCGGCCAGTCGACCACGATCTCGTCGGCCTCGGGAAAGCGGGCCCGGGTGGCGAAGACGGGGCGGGCGTCGCAGACGGTCACGTGGTAGCCGAGGAACTTGCCCGTCCGTACGAGCGCCGCCGCGAAGTCGATCGCCCCGAAGACGATCATGCGGGGCGGTTCCACACTGGACTCGACGAAGAGCGTCACGCCGCCCGGGCAGTGCGAGCCGTCCTCCGAGACGTCGACCGTGCCGGTACGGCCGGCGTCCAGCAGCGCGCGGGTCTCGGCCACCGCCGTGCCGTCCAGCCGCGGATCGCCGCCGAGACCGCCCTCGTACGCCCCGTCGGCACGGACCAGCAGTGCGCGGCCGAGCAGTTCGGCCGGGCCCCGGACCACACGGGCGACAGCGGCGGTCTCCCCACCGGCGGCGGCCGAGAGCGCCGCCTCGAGCACCTGTCGGTCCGGCGCGTCCCTGCGGACCGGGGTGACCAGGACATCGATCACCCCGCCGCAGGTCAGACCCACCGCGAAGGCGTCCTCGTCGCTGTAGCCGAACCGCTCCCGTACCACGCGGCCCTCCTGGAGCGCCTGGACGCACAGGTCGTACACCGTGCCCTCCACACAGCCGCCGGAGACCGAGCCGACAGCCGTGCCGTCGGCGTTGACGGCGAGCGCCGCGCCCGGCGGGCGGGGAGCGCTGCCGCCGACGGTCACAACCGTGGCCACGGCGAAGTCACGGCCCTCCGCCACCCACCGGAGCAGCTCGACGGCGATGTCAAGCATCTCGGCCGGCCATCAGTACACGGTCGGGCCGGATGGGCAGGTGCCGGTGGCGTACGCCGGTCGCGTGCCAGACCGCGTTGGCGATCGCCGCCGCGGCTCCCACGATGCCGATCTCGCCGATGCCCTTGATCCCGACCGGGTCGTCCGGGTCCGGGTCGTCCACCCAGTCCGCCTCGATGACGGGGACGTCCGCGTTCGCGGCGAAGTGGTAGCCCGCGAGGTCCGCGCCGACGTGCCCGCCCGTGGCCCGGTCCCTGGCCGCCTCCTCGTGGAGCGCCATGGACAGGCCCCAGACCATGCCGCCGACGAACTGGCTGCGCGCGGTCAGCGGGTTGACGATCCGGCCCGCGGCGAACAACCCGAGCATCCGCCGCACCCGGACCTCGCCGGTGGTGACGTCGACGGCGACCTCGGCGAACTGCGCGCCGAAGGAGTACCGCTCCTTGCTCGTCAGCCTGCCGATGTCCTCGGCGGTGCTCGAGCGGCTTTTTTGGCAGCTCTTCAACACCACCGCCATGACCATCAGCCGTGGGGTCAACGACGTCCGCCCGCTCGTCGAAGCACACGGCATGTGCATTCCTTCCTCAACTGCTCGTTTTCGCACACCAGTCGACAGCGCCAGATTCATGGACTCAGACAACACCAAGATCAAACCAGCGTGTTGATTCCCGGCAAGCCTTAAGCGCCCACGGCTGCCAGGAGTTGGAGCTTTTCGTAGTCCGGTGAGCCGGGTACGGCGGAGAAGACCAGCAGTTCCTGAACCTGGTCGGGGTCCACCAGCCGCTGGCAGTACAGCTCCATCTCGCCCAGCTCCGGATGCCGGTAGCGCTTGAGGTCGTTGTGGTGGGTGACGTCCACCTCGTGCAACCGCCAGAGTTCGGCGAACTCGGGGCTGACCTCCAGCAGTGCCGCGACGATGTCGCCGGCCCTGCCCTGAGGGTCCGCCGTATACGCCACCCGGATTTCCACGGTGAAGACCCTGCCCCGCAGGGCGTGGTCCTCGACGGGATAGAGATCGCGTTGCGCCGGGTCGGTGAACCAGCGATAGACCAGGTAGCGGGACAGTCCGTTGAAGCGGGTGTAGTCGCCCAGCAGAGCGACTGCCGGGCGGTTCTGCAGCAGCGTCTCACCGAAGCGGGACATCACCAACGCGGGTGTGTCCGAGAGCCGTTCCACGATGCGCATCATGGTCGGGCTCACGTGATCCTCACGCAGGACCCGCCGCGGGGCAGAGTGCCCGGCGAGGTCGAAGAGATAATCCCGCTCACTCAGGCTGAGATGCAGCCCCCGGGCGAGCGCGGCGAGCACATTCTCGGACGGCATCGGACCACGCTGCTGCTCGATCCGGCTGTAGTAGTCGACCGACATGCCGGCCAGCGCGGCCACCTCTTCACGCCTGAGCCCACCGGTACGACGCCGAGAGCCGCGGGGAAGTCCGACATCCTCCGGTTGCAGCACCTCCCGGCGTGCCCGGAGGAAATCGGCCAACAATGCCCGGTCCATCTCAACCTCCGCGAAGGAGACGTATCCGGGTCGCCGTACTGATGGAAACGCACTGCCTTCATGTGTCTTTTCTGCTGTCGCCCGAGAGGTCGCGGTGGCGTCGCTTCGCACGCGAAGCAAGGCATGGTCACTGTGGCGCCGGGTGCATCCGCAGGCTGTTGATCGTTGACGGTTGAAGTGCAGCCAAGGATAGGCGCAGCCGTGCGAGGAAAGCGTGTACTTGTGCGACATCAGATGGGATTCCGGCGACATCTTCAGGGAGACCTGTACCCCTGCCGGAATTCAGCGCTTCCACGGCCGACGGCTTCCAGGGAACGATGCGCTCGGTGACCCTGCAGGACACCGCCGTCAACGAACTCTGGGGCTCTTCCTCCGTGAGCACCCGCGCAGTCGGGAGGCATGAGCACGATGAGATCAGGTTGTACGTCGGGCTCCGCGGCGCAGTGGCTCTGCAGGACCCACGCGATCAGGGCGGTGACGCGTACGTCTCGGCCGGCACCTAGTTCATGCACCACGTCGTGACGGAGAATCACTCCACACCACGCCCGAGATCGGCACCCGCATCTTCAACTTTCCCGGCGATGCCCTGCGCTCCCTGGTCGCCGGGAAACCACGCGCTGGGCAGGCCAACTCGCCCGCGGCGCAGATCCTCATGGCACACACGCGCATGGTCCAGCGGACCGTGCGCGACCTCAGCCCGGCGGGCGCGCACGCGTCCCACAACGCCCTGCTCGAACTCTGCCGAAGAACTGGCAGGTCGGCGCAATCCACCGTACCGGCGGACGCTGTCGCGCTGTACAGGTCGCGGCCCGAGGCGACGATCCGGCAGGTCACTGCCGGTCTGGGAATCAACCCCGAGACCTTGCGTGACTGGGTCGGGGCAGCTGGCGCGAGCCGGCCGCGGGGACACCGGGCGGAGGTGCCGACCGAGCCGCCCACACCATTGGAGACGGAGAACGCCGTTCTGCGCCAGAAGACGTTGTGTGAGGACAAGCGACTCATCCCTCCCCATCGTGTGGTTTGCCACGGACAACTTGTCCGTGGATAAGTACGGCCTTCATCCGGGTTGTGGTTCACGCGATGCTTGATCAGTCGAATACGGGAGGTTGAGATGGACCGGGCATTGTTGGCCGATTTCCTCCGGGCACGCCGGGAGGTGCTGCAACCGGAGGATGTCGGACTTCCCCGCGGCTCTCGGCGTCGTACCGGTGGGCTCAGGCGTGAAGAGGTGGCCGCGCTGGCCGGCATGTCGGTCGACTACTACAGCCGGATCGAGCAGCAGCGTGGCCCGATGCCGTCCGAGCAGGTACTCGCCGCACTCGCCCGGGGGCTGCATCTCAGCCTGAGTGAGCGGGACTACCTCTTCGACCTCGCCGGGCACTCTGCCCCGCGGCGGGTCCTGCGCGAAGATCACGTCAGCCCGACCATGATGCGCATCGTGGAACGGCTCTCGGACACACCCGCGTTGGTGATGTCCCGCTTCGGTGAGACGCTGCTGCAGACCCGCCCGGCAGTCGCTCTGCTGGGCGACTACACCCGCTTCAACGGACTGTCCCGCTACCTGGTCTATCGCTGGTTCACCGACCCGGCGCAACGCGATCTCTATCCCGTCGAGGACCACGCCCTGCGGGGCAGGGTCTGCACCGTGGACATCCGGGTGGCGTATACGGCGGACCCTCAGGGCAGGGCCGGCGACATCGTCGCGGCACTGCTGGAGGTCAGCCCCGAGTTCGCCGAACTCTGGCGGTTACACGAGGTCGACGTCACCCACCACAACGACCTCAAGCGCTACCGGCATCCGGAGCTGGGCGAGATGGAGCTGTACTGCCAGCGGCTGGTGGACCCCGACCAGGTTCAGGAACTGCTGGTCTTCTCCGCCGTACCCGGCTCACCGGACTACGAAAAGCTCCAACTCCTGGCAGCCGTAGGCGCTTAAGCCTCGTCGGCTGTCGGGCGGCGCACACATCCCCGCTGAACAGGCCCGACCCGGCCACTTCTACAGCGGCGGCGCAATCGGGTACACCGACTACCCCGCCCGCCACGACGCCTGAAGAGAAGCGATGACCGCCCCGCCTCCAGGCCCCCAGCACGGCGCGCGACGGCACCTTCGTCAGTGACCAAGCGGTCACCCGTGCGTCAAGGCACCTGCCCACCGCTGCGCGATCAACGCGCCGCCGTCCTCCTCTTTGATCAGAAAGAAGCCATGTCATGACTCCTGAGCCCCTCGTCCCCGCCACGACCACCGTCGTTCTCGTCGACTACGCAGTCGGTTTCGCGAACCTTCTGCTTCCAGCTCGATCCCAAGTTCCACGACGCCCCCGCACCGCATGCGGCTGATGCAGGAGAACGTGCCGTCCATGGGCATGAGTGCCCGGACCTTCTTCCACGCCCTCGAACTGGGCAAGCGCGCCGCCACGGCCGTCTGAACCCCTGGCGGGCGGGCTCCGGCCCGCCCCCACCCCCACCCTGCGGGGGCCGCCCCCGCCTTCAGGAAAGGGATCTCGCCCGTGAACGACATACAGGGGAACTTGCCGCTGTCCGGACGGACCGTCGTGGTGGCGGGCGCGACCGGCGGCATCGGAGAGGGGATGACTCTCGCGCTGCTGCGCCAGGGAGCCACCGTCGTAGCTACCGGCCGCAGCGAGGAACGACTGGCGGGCCTCGTGGCTTACGCCAAGGACGCCGGTGAGGGCACCTTGATCACCCACACGGTCGATGTCGGTGACGCGGACAGCGAGTCGGTGCGCGCCCAACTGTCCGCGTACGGTGCGCTGGACGGCGCCGTCATCACTATCGGCGACTGGGGCAGCCCGGAGCGTACCGGCATCCTCGAGACATCCGATGCCGAGTGGCAGTCGATGATCGCGTCGAACCTGACGAGTCATTTTCACGCGTTGCGAGCGCTCACCCCGCTGCTGTCCCGGGACGGTGCCCTGGTGCATCTGAGCGGGTTCAGCGCGGAGATCCCCTACCCGTTCGCTGCACTCGTGGGCGCGACCAACGCGGCGAAGAAGTCGCTGGTGAGCTCCCTCACGGCGGAACTGGGCGGCGCCGGTCCCCGTGTCCACGAGCTGATCATCGGGCCCATCCGCACCCGCCCGCGTGCCGCGATCGGAGCGGACAGCCCCGGTTGGTTCAGTGCCGAGGACCTCGGCCGGCACGCGGGCCGCCTCATCGCCGGCGACGGCTCACACACCAAAGACCCGCTCCAGTACCTGGTGACCCGCGCCCACGGTGTACGGACCACACCGCCGAAGTGACGGATGCACGCAAGCCCCTCCATCCACACGGACAACGCGGAGCATCGATGCAGACCCCCGCCAGCCCACCGCCTGCACCCAAGCACACATTTCCCGAGAGCCTTGCCACGGTCACCATTCGGCCCGGCGACCGTGAATACGACGCCGTACGGCACACCTACACCCGCCTCGGATCCCCAGCTGCCGTGATCCGCGTCCGCGACCACCAAGACATAGCGGACACGCTGGCTCATGCCCGCACCACCGGGGTTCCCGTGACCGCCCGTAGCGGCGGCCACGGCATCAGCGGCCGTTCCACCAACGACCAAGGCATGGTCATCGACCTCTCCCGGCTCAACACCGTGGAAATCCTCGACAGCCGGTCCGGCCTGGTACGCGTGGAAGCGGGAGCCCGTTGGGGAGACGTCGCCGCAGCACTCGCACCCCACGGCCTGGGGCTGTCCTCCGGAGACACAGGAGATGTCGGGGTCGGCGGACTGGCCACCGCCGGCGGTATCGGCCTCATGTCCCGTCTGCACGGTCTGACCATCGATCACATGCGTGCCGCCGAACTCGTCCTGGCCGATGGGTCTCTCATCCGCACCGACACCGAACACAGCCCGGACCTGTTCTGGGCCGTGCGCGGGGCGGGAACCAACTTCGGGGTGGCGACGGCCTTCGAGTTCCAGGCTCAGCCGGTGCGCGATGTGATCGTCGCCATGACCGTCTACGACGCCGCCGACACCGCCGGGTTCCTCACCCGGTGGGCGGCAGCAGTGGAGGCGGCCCCCCGCTCGCTCACCAGTTTCCTGACGCTCGTCGCAGGTCCCGGCGGGAGAGCAGCTGTGGCCCAGGCGATGACCGTGTACGCCGGCACCGACGCGACGCAGGCCCGCGCGGCCCTCGCCCCCCTGTTGTCGGCCGGGCCGGTCCTGCGCAACCAAGCAACCGTCACTCCCTACCACCGGCTGCTGCCCGCCGGACACGAGCCGCAGCACGCGCAGCAACCGCTCACCGTGTCGCGCTCCGGACTCCTGGACCACATCACCCCGCCCGCCGCCGAGAGCATGGCAGCGCTCATGAAGGCGGCCGGCATGGTGCAGCTGCGCTCGGTCGGCGCAGCGGTCAACGACACACCGCCCACCGCCATGGCCTACTCGCATCGCACCCAGAACTTCTCCCTGATGGCCGCCACCGTGCCCGCACTGCGCGACGGCCTCGACGAGCACTGGGAACGGCTCCAGCCGCATGTGAACGGGCTCTACCTGAGCTTTGAAACACGTACCGGGCGGAGGCAACTGCAGGACGCCTTTCCCGGCCAGGTACTGGACCGGCTGGTCTCACTCAAGGCGCAGTACGACCCCGACCACGTCTTCGACAACAACTTCGCCCTGCCGTCGGTGCCGTTCCCGCACTGAAACCGAGGAGATGACCACTCGATGTCCAGCACACACCTGACCGAAATCCAGTCCGTCCCCACCTCCGGTGCACGAGGCGTCGAGCCCTTCGACCTGGACGGCATGCATCTGCTCGCCATACCGCAGCTCGCCTATGACATGCCGGACACCCCGGCGGACATGAACGGAGGAGACAGCGACACGGATCTGCTGTTGCTCAAGCGAGGGGAGCGAGGATACGAGCCGTTCCAGCGCGTACCGGCGCCTGGCGGCGAGGACGCGGAGTTCTTCCGTATCGGCGACCGTGCCTTCCTGGCCGTGGCCAGCATCCGTACGGGCAACGGCCCGTACCGGTATGCCACCTCATCCCATGTCCTCGAATGGGACGGCACCTCCTTCGCCGAGTTCCAGTCCTTCGACAGTTTCGCCGCCAAGCAGTGGAGCCACTTCACGATCGAGGACCGGCACTTCCTGGCCCTCGCCCAAGGGGTCGTCCTTCCGGAACAGGAGGCCGACAACCGGCCTTCGCAGATCTTCCTCTGGGACGGTGAACGCTTCGCCGCCGGGTCTACAACATCGCCGGTGTCATCCAACCGGAGTCGGCCGGCCCGTTCCAGGGGCCCGCCGCCCAGTGGACCGAGCACCTAGTCGCGCTCGTGCGCACCGTCGGCATGAACGGTTTCGTCATCTGGCCCGAACGAGACCACACCCGACAGATCAGCGCGTTCGCCGCCGAAGTCGTACCCGCAGTCCGCGAAGCCCTCGCACGCAAGACCTGACCACTCCGTGTCCTCGGGCCGGGCAGCACCCCTGGCACAACGCCACCGGCTGTACCCGTCACAGTCCTTCCCTCCCCCAGAGCAGCGTCTTGCTTCTCACCGGCCACCGCTCTTCGCCGAAATCGTCGTGCGGCCGCGCGCAGGTCATCTCTCCTGCATCGCACGGTTGCCACGGACAACTTGTCCGTGGATAAGTACGGCCTTCATCCGGATTCTGGATCACGCGATGCTTGATCAGTCGAGCACAGGAGGGCGTATGTGGAAACAGCCATCCACCCGCCGCGCGTGTCCAGTCAGCCGAGAACGCCGGCGCTATCGGTGTGAGCAGTGCTGAGCACGAGTGAACACTGCCAGACGCAAAGACCGGGCAGCGGTGCAAGGCAGGGTGGGAAGCAGGTCGATGGCATCGCCGCCCACCGGCCCCGATGGACCAGCCATGACCATCCTGCAGCCCTCGAACTGAGGAACAGGCACGCCGCCCCCCGAACTCACACCGAAAAAGACCCGCAGCTCTGACCCTGACGCGAAGGAGAGTGAGCGTGTCCGTCGAAAATCCCGAGCCTGATAGATCTGTCACTGCCGAGGCCGCTTCGGCACCGTCTCGGCGCACGTTCATCACTACGGCCACGGCCGTCTCAGGGGCCGTCGTCGCCGGCGGACTGGTCACGGCGCCGGCTGTCCTGGGCGGCCGGGAGGCGGTGGCCGCCGAAGGGCCTCCTGGCGGCACCGTTCACCTGTCGATCAACGGCGTCCGGCACAGTGTCACCGTCGACAACCGCACCTCTCTGCTCGACCTGCTGCGCGAACACCTCGACCTGACCGGTTCAAAGAAAGGCTGCAATGCCGGAGCCTGCGGCGCCTGCACCGTCCTGGTCGATGGCCACCGCGTCAACTCATGTCTGACCCTGGCCGTCCGGCTGGACGGCGTCGAGGTCACCACCATCGAGGGACTGGCTGACGGCGACCAACTGCATCCCTTGCAGCAAGCGTTCATAGATCAGGACGCCTATCAGTGCGGCTTCTGCACCTCGGGCCAGATCGTGTCCGGTGTCGCCTGTATCAAGGAAGGCCACACCGGAACGTCCGACGAGATCCGGGAGTGGATGAGCGGGAACCTCTGCCGCTGTGGCTGTTACATCAAGATCGTTCGCGCGGTCGAGCAGGCCGCGGGCCAGAACTGAGGTGGACGATGCACCCCTTCACCATCACCAAGGCATCCGACACCACGGAAGCCCTCGAGGCCGGTGGGCGCGGCGGCCGGTACATAGCCGGCGGCACCACCCTCGTCGACTTGATGCGCGAAACCGTGGAGCGCCCTGATGTCCTGGTCGACATCACCGCTCTGCCGCTGCACGATGTGGACCGTACCGAGGACGGCGGCTTACGCATCGGCGCCCTGGTCCGCATGGCGGAAGCCGCAGCTCACCCCGCCATACGTGACAGCTACCCGGTCATCTCCCAGGCGCTGGAGCTGAGCGCCTCCGCCCAGCTGCGCAACATGGCCACCATCGGCGGGAACATGATGCAGCGCACCCGCTGCACGTACTTCCGGGACGTGACCGCCGACTGCAATAAACGCGAGCCGGGTTCCGGCTGCGCCGCACTGAACGGCTTCAACCGCAGCCATGCGATCCTCGGCACCTCCGACCAATGCGTGGCCACACATCCGTCCGATCTGGCTGTCGCGCTCGCCGCGTTGGAGGCGAGCGTCCACCTGACGGCTCCGGACAAGGGCAGGCGCACCATCCCCATCACGGACTTCCTGCTTCAGCCCGGCAGCACGCCTGACCGTGAGCAGGCGCTTCAGCCAGGTGAGTTGATCACGTCGGTGGAGATTCCTGCCCTGCCCCGCCCGCTGAAGTCCGGGTATCTGAAGGTCCGCGACCGCCAGTCCTACGAGTTCGCGCTGACCTCGGCCGCGGTGGCCCTCCACATCCGCGGCGGAACGATCCTCGATGCGAAGGTCGCCGCCGGCGGTGTGGGCACGGTGCCCTGGAAGCTGCCGGCCGTCGAACAAGCCCTCATCGGCGAGCGTCCCTCCGCCCGGCTGTGGCACAAGGCCGCCGGCCATGCGGCCGAAGGCACGCACCGCCTCAGGCACAACGGCTTCAAGGTCGAGCTGCTCAAACGTACCGTCGAGCAGCAACTGCGCACCGTCGGAGGCACCTCATGAGCCAGCCACAAGCTGCCGTCGGCGCGTCCGTGGCCCGGGTGGACGCACGGCTGCGGGTCACCGGGAAAGCCAAATACGCCGGCGACAACAACCCCGACGGCGTCGTTCACGCAGTTATCGTCGACAGCAGCGTCGGCCGCGGCCGCATCACCGCCGTCGAGGCAGGTCCCGCCCTCGCCCAGCCGGGTGTCCTTACCGTCATCAGCCACCTCAACGCGCCCAGGCTTCCGCCCGTCGAAAGTAACGGCTACCCACCGGGCGAGCCGCTGAGGGCCTTCCAGGACGACCAAGTGCGCTTCTTCGGACAGCCCGTCGCCGTCGTGGTGGCCACGACGCTCGAGGTCGCCCAGCACGCCGCGAGCCTGATGCAGGTCACCTACCACGCCGAGCGCCCCTCGACCGACATGAGCGCGGCGCCTCCCGCCGACGACCCTGAGACCTATGCGCGGGGCGACGCGGACCAGGCACTGAAGTCCGCCGACGTCCAGCTCGACCTGGCGTACCGGATGGCCCGTCAGCACCACAACGCGATGGAACCAGCCGGCATCGTCGCCCGCTGGGACGGGGACAAGCTCACCCTCTGGGAGAAGACCCAGGCGGTCCAGTTCGCCATGTTCAACATGGCAGGCGAATTCGGGATACCGCCGGAGAACATTCATGTCATCTCGCCCGTGCTCGGCGGTGCCTTCGGCAACGCCTTCCGTACCTGGGTGCACTCCGTCATCGCGGTCATGGCCGCCCGCCAGGTGGACCGTCCCGTCAAACTCGTACTCACCCGCAAGCAGTTGTACTTCGGGATCGGCTACCGGCCCGCGTACTCATATGGGCTTCGGATGGGCAGCGACCGGCGGGGCCGTCTGACCGCTGCGGTGCACGACGTCGACTCCGAGACATCCAGCTATGAAACGCACCTGGAGGACACTCTCGTCCCCGGGCGGATCCTCTACAGCACGCCGAACGTCAAGCAGATCCACCGGTCCGTCCCCCTGGACGTCAACACACCGACGTGGATGCGTGGCCCGGGATACTCCAGCGGTGCCTACCCCCTGGAGTCGGCGATGGACGAACTCGCCCATGAACTGGGCATGGACCCGATCGAACTGCGTCAGCGCAACGAACCCGTGGACGACCAGTCCAACGGTCTTCAGTTCTCCACCCGCCGCCTGCGCGAGTGCTACACCACCGGCGCCCGCGCATTCGACTGGAAACGGCGGAGCTTGAAACCTGGCTCCAAGCGCGACGGCGACTGGCACCTCGGCATGGGCATGGCCGCCGGCGTATATGACACCCAGCGTGCCGCGGCCCAGGCTTCCGTGCGGCTGAATGCCGACGGCACCGCCCTGGTCCAGTCCGGGACCAGCGACATGGGGCCCGGCACCGCCACCTCCATGACACAGGTCGCCGCTGACGCCCTGGGCCTGACCATGCGCCGGGTGATCTTTCAGCTCGGCGACTCGACCCTGCCTCCGGCCCCGGGACACTTCGGATCGCAGACCATGGCGAGCGTCGGATCCGCCGTGCAGGACGGTTGCGACAAGCTGCGGAAAAAGGCCATCGCCCTCGCCGTCAAAGACGAGGGCTCTCCGCTGCACGGGGCCGACCCCGCCAATGTCGAGGTGCGCGGCGGCCGGCTGTACGTAAAGGACGCCCCGGGGCGGGGGGAGACGTACCAGCGCCTGCTGGCCCGCAACAACTCCGCCTACCTCGAAGTACTCGGCTCATGGGCTCCGCCGGAAGGACCCGCAAGGTACTCCCTGTACGCCTACGCGGCGACGTTCGCGGAGGTCGCCGTGCACTCCCGGCTCGGCCTGGTGCGGGTCCGGCGCATGCTGGGCGTCTACGATGCCGGTCGTATCATCAGTCCCGCGCTCGCCGACAGCCAGGCACTCGGCGCAATGATCGGCGGATTGGGCGCGGCCCTGCTCGAACACACGATCACCGACCATCGCGACGGCCGAATCGTCAACGCCAACCTCGCCGACTACCTCGTTCCGACGCATGCCGACATACCCGATATCAGGGCGATCTACCTGGCGGGCGGCGAGGACCGCATAGCCGACCCGATCGGCGTGAAGGGACTCGCCGAGATCGTCTGCGTCGGTGTCACGCCGGCCATCTCCAACGCCGTCTTCAACGCCACGGGCCGGCGCATCCGCCAGTTGCCCATCACCCCCGAGCTCCTGCTCTAGCCCGGGGCTGATGGGTTCGCCCGGTTCGGCAACGAGGGACGCGACCCCTGATGATCAAGGTTGTCGAATCCTTTGATCACGAACAGGGGACGCGTTCGCGTGTCATCTTCCCTGATCGGTGTCCTGCAGCGCCACCACGAGGACATCGACTCCGCCTCCCCGGATCCGGAATCGCAGCAGTTCACCGCCCTGGCCGAAGTGCTGGGGCCGATACCCGATCCCCGGCGGGTCCGGGGCGGCCGCTACCGCCTGGCCCCGCCTGATCACAAGGCCTTCCTTTCCGTATCCGATTCCCCCATCCCCGCAAGGAGCGCACCATGTCCGACTCCCCCGACCTCGCCCTCATCCGCCGGGTCTACGAATCCCGAATGGCACCCGAGGTCATCAAGGAGGTCATTCCCCCGGACTTCGTCTGGGACATCACCCCGGGCTTTCCGAACAGCGGCGTCTACCACGGCTGGGACAGCGTGGCGAAGGACTTCTTCGGCACGCCGATGCCGAACATCGCGTCCTTCGGCGCGGGGCCCGAGGAGTTCTACGCGGACGACGAAGGCCACGTCTTCGTGTTCGGGCACTATCACGCCGAGACCAAGAGCGGGGACAAGGCCGACGTCCGATTCATCCACCTGTGGACCGTCCGTGACGGCAAGGCCGTCAGCATGCGGCAGGTCGCCGACAGTCACATCCTCCAAGAAGCCCTCAAGGGCTGAGACGCCATCCGTTAATCGATCACGGGGATGACTTGGTCGAACAGGGTTCCTGATCGGGTGATCGCGCGAGGTAAAGCGACGTTCGCGCCGGGACCGCGAGCACACTGCAGCTCACCGACGCCGAGTCCGACAACCTCCACGTCCTCGGGTGTACCGCACCGGTCCAAAGCCGACTGCACCGGCACGACGTCCGCCACTTGCCGATGACGTGGAATGAACATCTGGTGCTCTGTGACGACAGGCGGGTCATCTCTCCTGCATCGCATGGTTTGCCACGGACAACTTGTCCGTGGATAAGTACGGCCTTCATCCGGTTCCTGGTTCACGCGATGCTTGAACAGTCGAGCACGGGAGGACGAGATGAATCGGGTACCGCCGGCCGACTAACTTCGGGTACGCCGGGAGGTGCTGCAGCCGGAGGACGTCGGACTTCCCTGCGGCCGGACCACACTGCTGCGCGATCCGGCTGCAGTAATCGACCGACGTACCAGCCAGCTCGGCCACCTCCTCGAGTTCACGTCGTACTGCCAGCGGCTGGTGGATCCGGAGCAGGGCCAGAAACTGTTGATCTTCTCCACCGTGCCCGGCTCACCGAACCACGAAAAATTCCGGTCCCTGGCACCCGCAGGCGCCTGGCCTCGCCGGCTGCCGGTCGGCTCACACATCGAAGTTGGTGCTTCGAAAGCGCAGCACCTCACGCATATCGAGAGACAAGGGTTTCCCATGAAGGCAGTGCGTTTCCACGAGTACGGCGACCCCGACGTCCTGCGTTACGAGGACGTGGAGCAGCCCGTCCCCGGGGCCGGTGAGGTCCGCATCCGCGTCGCCGCGACGTCGTTCAACGGCGTCGACGGCAACATCCGCGGCGGCTTCATGCAAGGCCCCATCCCGGTGGTGCTGCCGCACACTCCCGGCCTCGACGTCGCCGGCACCATCGACGCGCTGGGCGAGGGCGTCGACGGCATCGCGGTCGGCGACCAGGTTGTCGGCTTCCTGCCGATGGACAAGCCCGGCGCCGCAGCGCAGTACGTCATCGCCCCGGCCGAGATCCTCGCGGCGGCGCCGAAGAGCGTCCCGCTGGCCGACGCCGCAGCGCTGCCGATAGTGGGCCTGACCGCGTACCAGGCGCTGTTCGACCACGCCAAGCTGACGGCGGGTCAGCGCGTGCTGGTCAACGGCGCGGGCGGAGCGGTCGGCGGCTACGCCGTGCAGCTGGCCAAGAACGCCGGCGCGTACGTGATAGCCACCGCCGGCCCGCGCAGCAGCCAGCAGGTCAAGACGGCGGGCGCCGACGAGATCATCGATCACACCACCACCGAGGTGACCGCGGCGGTGACCGGGCCGGTCGACGTCGTGCTCAACCTCGCGCCGATCGACCCGTCGCAGCTGGCCGCGCTGCCCGCCCTGATCGCTCCCGGTGGAGTGCTGGTGAACACCACGGTGTGGATGCCCGCACCCAGCGACGAACAGCGCGGCGTACGCGGCATCGACCTGTTCGTCCGCAGCGACGCCGACCAGCTGTCGCGGCTGGTGGCACTGATCGACTCCGGCGAGCTGCGCGTCGACGTCGCGCAGCGAGTGCCGCTGGCGGAGCTGCCGGCAGTCCACGCCCAGGCCGCCACGGGCGAGCTGCACGGCAAGGCCGTCATCGTCGCGCCCGCCGCCTGACACCGACCGACCAGCCTCGAAAGGAAAACACCATGACACTGTCCCTGGATCCCGAGATCGCCGAGGCGCTGGCCCCGATGGCCGACGCGATGGCCGAGGCCAAGCCGCCGGCTGTGGGCGACATCGCGGGCCGCCGCGCCATGTGGGAACCGATCATCGGCGCAGCGGGAGCCGCGCAGCCGATCCCGGCCGACGTGAAGACCCACGAGCACTACGCGACCGCAGACGACGGCACACAGATCAAAATGCGCTGGTACGTCAAGGACGGCGCCGAGCCCGGCCCGGCCGTGCTGTTCTTCCACGGCGGCGGATACATCCTCGGCCACATCGACCTGTTCGACGGCCCGGTCTCCCGCTACGTGTCCTCCAGCGGCGTGCCGATGCTGTCGGTCGAGTACCGCCGCGCCCCCGAGTACCCCTTCCCGACACCGCTCGAAGACGCCTACGCCGCACTGCGCTGGCTGCACGAACACGCCGCCGAGCTGGACGTCGACGCCAACCGCATCGGCGTGATGGGCGACAGCGCCGGAGGCGGCATGGCAGCGGCCCTGACGATCCTCGCCCGCGAGCGCGGCGGCCCGCGGATAGCCCGGCAGATCCTGCTCATGCCGATGCTCGACGACCGCACCACCACACCCGACCCGCACATCGATCCCTACGCTCTGTGGTCCTACGACGACAGCCTCACCGCATGGCCGGCACTGCTCGGCGAGGCCGCCGGCGGCCCCGGCGTCCCGCCCACGGCAGCTCCCGCCCGTCTCGAGGATGCGACCGGCCTGCCGCCGGCCTACATCGAGGTCGGCCAGCTCGACGTGTTCCGCGACGAGGACACCGCCTACGCGACCAAGCTCAGCCGCGCCGGCGTGCCGGTGGAGTTCCACCTTCACCCCGGCGCCCCCCACGAATTCGACTCCATCGCCTTCGACACCGACGTCGCGCGACGTGCCATCGCCGATCGGGTCCGGGTGCTCAAGTCGATCTGAGCCGTGACGAGCGGCTTGCTGTCACTTAGCAACCCACGTCGCCAGCCACATATCGCTGCGGTCCCTGGGTCAGCGAGGAAAGGGCCCGCCGGAATGCCGGGCGGTCCCTACCTCGACGTCGCCCCTGAAGCGCCTTGGCGCCGGCACGCAGGTGCTCGTCCACCCCGTACTGCGCCAGGCTGCTGATCGCCGTCAGGAGGTGAAGCAGGCACTCGATGTTCAGGCCGGTGGTCGGGTCACTCACATCACGAATCTGCTTGCTTCCATTCGAAGCATTTCATGTTCGTTAATGCTTCACAGTGGATTCACATCACCAAGACAGGAGAACATCGATGTCCGACAGGAAACCGATCGCGGGGAAGAAATCGACCGAGCCTCAAGGGGCCGCAGTGGTCCCGGCGATACCCCTCCTTATCGGCTCAACCGACAACACTGTTCCGATCACAGTCCAGCGGCGAACTTCGGTGGCGCCCGCCAACGCGTTCCGATTGATCGTTCCCATCGACCTGTCGAGCGTTTTCCACCGGGTGGCGCCCTTTCCCGGTGTCAAAGGTGTGACAAACCAGACCGAAGCATGGGATCACGTCGGTCCCACCAGGAATCCGCAGTTCGACGACGGGTCACAGGCCGACGAACAGTTGGTCGAGTACACGGAAGGCTCGAGTTTCGCGTATCAGCTGACGGGATTCACGAACATCCTCTCCCGGCTCGCGGCAGGCGTTCGAGGTGAATGGAACTTCAATCCCGACGGCGATGGCACCCTCATTCGGTGGACCTACGAATTCAAGCCTCTTCCGGGTCGTCGCTGGATTCTCGCCGGTCCATTCGCCCCCCTCTGGCGCCGATACATGGTGGCCGCCCTCGCGAGGTGCCTGCAAGTGATCGAATCGGAAGAAAACCGCTCGCAGGCGTAGTTATCGAGCCCCTCACACTCCAGGGTGTAGTCGTGGCCTGAAGCCGCCGCTTTCCATACTTGACGAGCGCAAACTCTTCGCCACGAGGATCCAGGAACTACTGGAGACCCCCCTCTTTCGAAGGTCCTGATCTCGATGCCCGGAATCGGGGTCAGGACCGTAGCCCGCATCCTCATCGACGCCGGCGACGGCAGCACCTTCCCGACCGCCGCCCACCTGGCCTCCTACGCAGGTCTGGCCCTGCGACCAGGAGTTCGGGCTCTTCGATCCGCGGTGAACAGCCCTCCCGCCGCGGCAACAAACAGCTGAAGCGGGCCTTCTCGACGAAAGGCAACAGCATGAGCGCACCCTCCCTCTCTCTTCCCGGCGGCACCTGGACTCTGGGTGACCTGATCGTCACCCGGTTCGGCTACGGCGCCATGCAACTGGCCGGCCCGTGGGTCATGGGGCCGCCCACCGATCGCGAGGGCGCCCTGGCCGTTCTGCGCGAAGCGGCGGTCGACCTCGGTATCACCCACATCGACACCAGCGACGCCTACGGGCCGCGCGTCACCAACGAGTTGATCCGCGAGGCGCTGCACCCCTATCCCGAGTCGCTGCACATCGTGACCAAGGTGGGCGCGACCCGCGACGAACAGGGTGGCTGGCCCACGGCCCGGCGACCCGAAGATCTGCGCCGCCAGGTCCACGACAACCTCAAGTCCCTCCGGCTCGACGTACTCGACCTGGTCAACCTCCGACTCGGCAACGCCGAAGGTCCCCAGCCCGGTTCGCTCGCCGAGGCGTTCGAGACGCTCGTGGAACTCCAGCAGCAGGGCTTGATCCGCCACCTCGGGGTCAGCAACGCCACCGAGGAGCAGGTCACCGAGGCACAGAGCATCGCGCCGATCGTGTGCGTGCAGAACATGTACAACCTCGCCCACCGCCACGACGACAAGCTCATCGACCGGCTCGCCACCGAAGGCGTCGCGTACGTGCCCTTCTTCCCCCTCGGAGGCTTTACCCCGCTCCAGTCCTCGGCGCTCTCGGCGGTCGCCGCTCGATTGAAGTCGACACCGATGTCCGTCGCACTGGCCTGGCTGCTGCAGCGATCACCGAACATCCTGCTCATCCCCGGCACGTCATCGACAGCGCACCTGCGCGAGAACATCGCCGGCGCGGGACTCTCCCTCTCGCATGAGGACTTGACCGAGCTGGACGACATCGGCCGCTGAATGCCCCGTAGCTGAACGGCCCACAAGCCACAAGGAGTCGTTGCCGCCGCTGAGGGTCATGCGTCGGACGTATGACCGGGCGCTGCGCGTCGGCAATGACTTGGGATCGCCGGCCACCTGTGCCATCAGCGTGCGGGACTGGGCACCGCGGCAAGGAACAACTGCTGTGACCAAGCGGTCACCCGTGCGCCAAGGCACCTGCCCACCGCTGCGCGATCAACGCGTCGCTGTCCTCCTCTTTGATCAGAAAGAAGTCATGTCATGACTCCTGAGCCCCTCACCCCCGCCAACACCACCATCGTTCTCGTCGACTACGCAGTCGGTTTCGCGAACCTTCTGCGCTCCCACAACCTCGCTGAACACATCAACAACGTCGTGGGCCTGGCGAAGACGGCGAAGTGGTACGAAAGCGGTCTGGTCGTGACCAACGGCCAGTCGAGCAAGCCGTCCGGCCCGCTGTACCCGGAGCTGTTGGAGGCCATCGGTGACCAGCCGGTCATCGAGCGTGCCGTCGACTTCAACTCCTTTTTGGACGAGTCGTTCGCCCAGGCGGTCCGGGAGGAAGGCCGGGAGAACCTGGTGGTCGGCGGCATCGCCACGGACGGATGCGTGCTGCAGACGGTGCTGGGCGGTCTGCGCGAGGGCTACCGCGTGCACGTGGCCGTCGACGCATCCGCCAGCCCCTCGCTCGAGGCACACAACGCGGCGGTGCAGCGTATGGTCCAAGCCGGCGCGGTACCGGTCACCTGGTTCTCCCTGGCCGCCGAGTTCCAGCTCGACCCCAAGTTCCACGACGCCCCGCACCGAATGCGGCTGATGCAGGAGAACGTGCCGTCCATGGGCATGAGTGCCCGGACCTTCTTCCACGCCCTCGAACTGGGCAAGCGCGCTGCCACGGCCGTCTGAACCCCTGGGGGCGGGCTCCGGCCTGCCCCCCCGGCCTTCAGGAACCAGTTTCCCCGCCGACCTCCAAGAACGGACATCCCCACATCCCTCCTGGCGGAAGCATCCGAACTCTACGGCGGCGTCATCCTCGGCCCGCCGCGCTGAACCGCTCACGGACCCGAGTGCCCGTGCCGGAACAGCCGCCACGCCTGGCTGCCGCCCGGTCTCGAAGGCACTGCCTCCGAGCCGACGGCGAGCCCGTTCCCTTTCCCGCTCCCGACCACCGCGGCCGATGTCGAGCAAGCGCCGGTCGCTCAGGAGACTTTCATGCCCCTCCCTGTCCTGTTCGGCGCGAACGTAGAGCCAAATGCCCTCCCCGTCGGCCGCTCCAGTGAGCAGGCACTACTCATCGACAGTCTCGGCCTCGACCTTCTCACCATCCAGGACCACCCGTATCAAGCGGCGTTCGACGACACCTGGACACTGCTCACCTTTCTGGCCGCGCGGACGCGACATGTCACGCTCGTCCCGACGGTCAGCTCCCTGCCGTTGCGTCCGCCGGCGGTGCTGGCCAAGGCTGCGGCGACCTTGGACAGACTGACCGGCTCCCGGGTCCAGCTCGGCCTGGGCGCCGGCGCCTTCTGGGAAGCCATCGAGGCCATGGGCGGCTCCCGACGCACGCCCAGAGAGGCCGTCGACGCACTTGAAGAGGCGATCACCGTCATCCGGGCCATGTGGAGTGGCGAGCGCAGTGTGCGGACGCACGGCGCGCACTACTCGCTCGCCGGCGTCCACCCCGGTCCGGCGCCGGCCCCCGGTCTGGGGCTGTGGCTGGGCTCGTACGGGCCCCGCATGCTGGCCCTGACCGGTGCAAAAGCGGACGGCTGGCTTCCCTCGCACGCCTACCTCGGACTCGACGCACTGCCCACGGCTGTCCGCCGCATCGACGACGCAGCCCTGCTGGCGGGCCGCGATCCGGACACGATCCGCCGGGTCTACAACATCGCCGGTGTCATCCAACCGGAGTCGGCCGGCCCGTTCCAGGGGCCCGCCGCCCAGTGGACCGAGCACCTAGTCACACTCGTGCGCACCGTCGGCATGAACGGTTTCGTCATCTGGCCCGAACGAGACCACACCCGACAGATCAGCGCGTTCGCCGCCGAAGTCGTACCCGCAGTCCGCGAAGCCCTCGCACGCAAGACCTGACCACTCCGTGCGCTCGGGCCGGGCAGCACTCCTGGCACAACGGCACCGGCTGTACCCGTCACAGTCCTTCCCTCCCCAGAGCAGCGTCTTGCTTCTCACCGGCCACAAGGGCGGCACGGTGAACTGCCCCTGTCCACCCCGCCCTCAGCGACGCCGACCACCCAACGATGCCCGCATCCGCTGCGCCGTCGAGCGCACCGGAGCCCGCGACACCTCCACCGACCAGGTACTGACCAAGCTCGCCGCCGGCTCCGCCGACCCTCACGGACAGAAACTCCTGGTCTTCCTCTTCGACCCAGCCCCAGGTGATCCCATGAACGACGAAACACCCCTCCCCGACGGATTCGAAAGCATCACCGTCACAGCGAACGGCACCCGGCTGCATGCCGTGGTCGGCGGGTCCGGTGCACCCGTACTCCTTCTGCACGGCTGGCCCCAGACATGGCGAGCCTGGCGACACCTCATGCCGGCCCTCGCCGCGCACGGTTACCGCGTCGTCGCACCCGACCTGCGCGGCATGGGTGCCTCCGACCGCCCCCCGAGCGGATACGACAAGGACACACAAGCAGAGGACATGCGCGAACTCCTCGCACAGCTCGGCATCCACGGCGGCGTAAGCGTCGTCGGGCACGACATCGGTGGCATGGTGGCCTTCGCCTACGCCCGCCGCCACCCCGAGGAAGTCGAACACCTCGTCCTCGTCGAACTCGCCCTCCCCGGCTTCGGCCTGGAGCAGGCGATGGACGTGGCCTCCGGCGGTCTGTTCCACTTCGGCCTCTTCATGACCGAAGAACTGCCCGAGCTGCTCCTCGAAGGCCGGGAAAGCGACTTCCTCACCTGGTGGTTCAACTGGGTGTCCGCGGTACCCGGAACCTTCCCGCCGGAAGAGGTCGACACCATCGCCTCCTCCTACCGCGGATACGAAGCACTGCGCGCCGGCTTCGCGCACTACCGCACCCTCCTTGACGACGGCCGCGTCAACCGGACCTGGCACGAAACCGGAGGAACCCTTCCCATGCCCGTACTCGCCGTCGGCGGCGAGCACAGCACAGGCGCCCGACTCGCCGACACTCTGAACACGGCCGCGCCGCACCTGACCGGTGCGGTGATTGAGGGCAGTGGCCACTTCGTACCCGAGGAACGTCCCGATGCCTTTGCCCGCGAGCTGCTCCCCTTCCTGTCTGCCCCGCCCCGGCCCGCCGGGCACATCTGACTGGACTGGAAACCCCGACCTGTTGAACTACTGATCGGCTGCACATCGCGGCGCGATGAGCCTGAAAGAGGAAAGCGGCGTTGGGTGTGAGGGGACTGGCGGACAGGCTGGCGGCAGCACGAGCCGATGCGCCGGTGGCCCGGTAACCGGAGCGAGCCATGTTCGACCGGATGGTGTCGGCAGCGGCAGCGCTCCCCTTGTTGCGTACCTGTACGGCCCGGGAGGTATCGGCAAGTCCACGTTGCTGCACCATGCCGCCCGGCAGGCGGAACTCGCCGGCCGCAACGTGGTGCATCTCGTCGTCCCCTGTATCTGCTCTTCGCCCGCGACCGGCTCCACCAGGCGGCAAAGCCACGACGTACGGGCGGTGGCCCGAGTCCCGGGGTAGTGCCTGCGGTACTTGGAGATGAGCAGCACACGGGTTGGTGACGGACCCTGTGCGCACGGAAATCTGTACGCATGACGCGACGCAAGGCAGTAATCATCCCCTCGGTCCTCCTCTCCCTCAGCGCGCTGACGGTCGCCACGCCTGCCGTGGGCGCCACGGCGCACGGTTCACCGGCCCCGGCGTCGAAGGCATCTGCCTCCTGGCAGAGCGGCGAGAGTGTGGTGGCCGGCATCGACCGCAGCTCCCACCCCCTGCGGACCACGAACCCCACGGGCAGTCTGCGGGACCTCGACGCGCTGGGCCGCATGCTCAAGGGCGCCGAGGTGGTGGGACTGGGCGAGGCCACCCACGGTTCGCGGGACTTCTTCCGCATGAAGCACCGGGTCTTCCGCTATCTGGTCGAGGAGAAAGGCTTCCGGACCTTCAGCCTGGAACTTCCCTGGAGCAGCGGTGTGCGGATCGACGAGTACGTGGTGCAGGGCAAGGGCAACCTCAAGGACATCGCCCGTGAGGAGTTCCAGGGTTCCTACCGGATCTGGAACAACCAGGACTACATCGACCTCATCAGATGGATGCGGGACTACAACCTCCACCACCCCGGCGACCCGGTGCGTTTCATGGGCAACGACATGGGCTATGCCGGCCCGGAACTGTACGCACGGGTCATCGACTACGTATCCCACGAGTACCCGCAACTGCTGGCGCAGGCGACCGAGTTGTACCGCGGTCTGGCCCCGACAACCGATGCCGGCACCTTCGCCGAGGAGTACTACAAGCTGCCGCTCGCCGAGCGCCAGGAGCGGGCGGAGCGGACCCGGAAGGTCTACGACCTCCTGCGCGCCCAGCGCCCCGGCCCCGGTGACAAGCAGAACCATCTGTGGATGACACAGCACGCCCTGGCCATCCACCAGATGGCCAGGGGCCTGTCCTTCGACATCGGCGACGAGGATCAAATCGCCAAGATGATGAAGCTCCGCGACCAGGTGATGGCCGAGAACGTGGAGTGGTGGCACCAGTACACCGGGAACAAGATTCTGCTGTCGGCCCACAACACCCACGTGTCCTACGACTCGTTCGACACGCGGTACCCCAAGACTCAGGGCTCCTTTCTCCGCGACGCACTGGGCAGCCGCTACGCCAGTATCGGCTTCTCGTTCTACAAGGGTTCCTTCATCGCGTTCGGCACCGACGACAACGTGATGCGCAGCTACCACGTGGACGGCGCGAAGCCGGGCTCCAACGAACAGACCCTGGACAAGGCCCGCCGGGACGACTACATCCTCGACATGCGCAAGGCCCCCGAGCCGGTGCGCGAGTGGCTGGACAAGGAGCGTGGCACCTGGAACATCGGCGCCGGATGGCCCGACCCCGTGGAATACACGGCCGCATTCGGCAAGGCCCACGACATCCTCATACACCTGCACGACATCCAGGCCACCACGTACCTCGGCACACCCTGACACCCCACCACCGACACACCTGGCGGAGGGCCGGAACGGTCCGGTTCGCCACGCGTCGTGGCGGCCAAGGACCGTTGCGGCAGCCAGGCACGTCTCCGAGTAGCGTTCGCATGGCACGCCGGTACCTCACTGCTCCGGGGCACCGCAGATGAGATTCTGGGCGATTCCGTGCAGCATGCAAGGTGGCGATGTCGCTCTCGATCCGTTGCGCGGCGGCCGACAGCACAGACAGGACCTCCCCGACGCATACGTCCTCGCTGCGACGGCTGCGGTGCGTGGCGACATTCACGGCCGCGACCCCGTGCCGGGCGTGATCCGGCACGGGGCACCGTGACGGACCGAAGCCCTTCCGCCGAGATTCGCCGCCCCAAGCCACTCGGCGTAGTCAGCCGGTAGATGCTTCGCTCCGCGCCGACGTGTCCGAGGTGATCAGGTACCTGCGTACGTTTGCCCGGAACAGGCCAGTGGTTGGCCCTCGCGACGACGCCGGCGACTTGACGAAATCGCAGCCGAGCGCTGTCCTGGCCGACCTGATGCGGTCGACCCGCGCGAGTACGGCTCCCGCACCAGCAGCAACGTCCAATGCCGACCGACAGGAATGGCCGCAGCCGTTCCCACTCGGGCGTCTGTCAAGTCTCCCCACCCCATGCCTTATGCACCGAGCCGACAATCGGACTGTCCCAGGTGAGCTGGTCATGGGAGTGTCGACTGAACACGCAGACGCCCGCCCCGGGATGGGGCGGGCGCTGGACGACGAGCGGCGTCAGTTGAGTCCGCGACGGTGAGCTTCCCGACGGATCCACCCCGCTTGGCCACCACCTGCTCCGACACGTCCTCCAGCGTCGGGAAGTACCCCATACGCTGACACAGCTACAGCGTCAGCAGCACGGCCAGCAGCACGTGCGGGCTGCCGAAGTAGCCGCGGACGATGTGCGGCTGGCGTTGGCGTCTGCGGAAGAAGCGACGGGTCTCGGCGGCGAGTTCGGCCTGGTTCCGGGCTCGGTGTTGCTTGGGCAGGCTGTGCTTGAGGTCGGCGTTGACGAACTCGTCGGGGTTCAGCTCGGGCGAGTACGGGGGCAGGAACCGCCCCGGTGCCTGGTCGGAACGGATCCCGACCTGGTCCGCGAAGAGGATCTCGCCCCCGTCCGTCTTCGCCTTCACGCGGATCTCCGGCCAGGACTCCTCGTGCCAGACACGGACGGCCTCGGGGTCCGGCTCGACAGCGCGTCTGTCCGGGCGCTCAACGACCCAGAACCTGAACCGCTTCTGATCAATAGATGTAGTGCGAGGTGGTGAAGTGGGCGTGGACGTCAACCAGCGAGCGCTCAGGCATCTTGCTCTCCCGTCACGCCGGCCGGTGTCAGGCGGTGGCCCCGACGCCACACCGCCCGGGTGTTGAGCGTCGCGGAGAGCTGCGAGGTCGGGTCACCGTCCACGAGCACCAGGTCCGCCGCGGCGCCGGGCTCGATTCGCCCGCGGTCGGTAAGGCCGAACCGGTCAGCGGTACGCCGTGTCGCCGCAGTGAGCGCCTCGACCGGACTCAGCCCGCCGGCCTCGAGCAGGCGTAGCTCGTCGTGCAGGCTGGCGCCGTGAGCGAGGCCCGGGGCACCGAGGTGGGCCGCATCGGTACCGGCCAGGACCTCGACGCCGGCGGCGTGGAGCAGCCCGACCGAGCGCAGGGCGTTGGGCAAGTGGGCGTTCCAGGCGAACTCGCGGCCCAGGTTGTCGCGCCATGCCGCGTTCAGGCGGGATGCCACACGCAGGTCGGCGGCCAGGCGTGGGCCGGCGCCGTCGGAGGCGCCGGAGGCGGTGACGGCCAAGGTGGTGATGACGAACATGCCCTGTTCGCGCATCCGGAGGATCAGGTCGTCGCTGATGACCTCGTCATAGTGCAGGTGGGTCAAGCCGTCCGCGCCCGCCTCGACAGCCACCCGTGTAGCCGTGGCGCTGAGGGCGTGGACCAGAGCCATCGCCCCGCGCTCGTGAGCCGCCTCGACAGCCGCGGCGACGACCTCGGGCGGGACCACGGGCAGCGATGTGCCGAACGCGGTGCCGTCCTCGACCATGATCTTGATGTAGTCCGCGCCCTCGGACAGGCGTCCCTCAACGAAGGCAGGCGCCTGGCTCGGGACGGTGGCGGTGGGCCACACCGGGTCGTCCAGGTCGTGCCGCAGTTGGTGAGGATGTCCGTCGGGGTGGGCGAGGCCCCACGAGGCGGTGCGGACGTCGGCCAGATCGAACTCGGTCTGCACCTTCTTCCGTACCGGGTTCATCACGTCCGGTACCGACATCATGTCCAGCTCGGTTGTCACGCCGAAGCGCAGGGCCGTGCGCAGACCGTCCTCGTCTGTATGGGTGTGGGCGTCGATCAGACCCGGCAGCAGGGTCCCGCCCCCGCCGTCGAGCTCCTCCACACCCTCGGGGACCTCGTGGCCGACAGCGGCGATCGTCCCGTCCTCGACGACGACCACCGAGGCATCGGCTATGTGCGTCCCGGTGAAAACTCGTGTGTTCGTAACCGCGAACCGACTCACAGCTCCTCCTCGCAGACTGTATCGCTCAGTACAGAGCGGCTTGCGTCAGACTGTATCGGCAAGTACAAAGCCTCTGTGCCGTGAGGCACAGAACACGGAGGAGGGGGCATGGGACACACACCGACCACCGCGCGGGGTCGCGCGACCCGAGAGCGCATCCTCGATTCGGCAGCAGACCTCATCCAGCAGCGCGGCGTCGCGGCAGTCACGCTGGACGATGTCGAACGTGCCGCAGGGGTCGGCCGCAGCCAGCTCTACCACTACTTCGACGACCGGGACGATCTCATCCGCTCCGTGGTTCATTCCACCGTGGACACGGTGCTGGCCGCACAGGAGCCGCTGCTCCTGGAAGTCGACTCACTGGCCGGTATCGACCGCTGGTTCGACGCGATCGTGGCCAACGGGACGCGGCAGGACGCGGTGGGCGGCTGCGCGATCGGCTCGTTGGCCAGCCAGCTCAGCGGCCGGGACGACCTCACCCGACAAGCGTTCGTGGATGCTTTCGCACGCTGGGAAGCACCCCTCATCGCGGGCCTGCGCCGGATGCAGGAGTCGGGCGAGCTACGCCCGGACGCGGATGTGACGGAGCTGGCCGACCTCACCATGGCCGCAATCCAGGGCGGCCTCCTGCTGGCCCAGATCCGCCGTACCCCGGACCAGCTCCGTCTCGCCCTGCGCGGCGCGCGGGCGGCGCTGGAGGACGCACTCACCCCGCTGCCCTGAACGCGGTCCACCTCCCGCCCAACGCGGGCGACCCACCACGCCGTCCAGGGTCTCAGCGGTCGGCGCCGACCCCGCCCAAGCCTCCTCGACGATTCGGGTCACGGCCCCGAGGCCGACGGGACGCAGATTCGCCTACGGCGCGGCACACACCTCCGGGCCTCCAGATAGTGCAGCGAGCCGGTCTGGGAGTGGAACGCCATCATCCTGGTTGACAGTCCAGGCCGACGCCGCCGAGCTTGTCCTGACGCTGCGGCGGTTGAGGTTGCTGGGCAAGTCTTTAATCGTGGTGTTCTGCGGGGTGGTGACATTTGGTAAATACAGGACGGTCAGCTTCCCGGCGTCATCGGTCAGTTCATGCGTCAGGCCCTGCTTCAGGTCCGTTCAGCGTGCGGCCGATCCGGTCGAGCGGGCATATTCGGTGGGCGTTTGGCCGTAGTGTTTCTTGAAGGCGCGGATGAAGTGGCTGCTGTCGACGAAGTGCCAGTGGGCGGCCAGTTCCGAGACGCTCCACCGGCCGGATGGCGATGTGAGGGCGAGCCGGGCTTCTTCCAGCCGCCGGTGGCGGATGTAGGCGGTCGCCGACTCTCCTACCGTGGCGAATGCCCGCTGCAGGGTGCGTACGGAGACGTTGAGCTCGCGTGCCAGCATCGTCGGGGACAGCTCGGGATGGGCGAGATGGCTGTTGGCGAGGTCCTTCGCGGCCCGGGTGAGTGCGGGAGCCAGCTGTGGTTCCACGTCGTCGAAGCGGCGCACCGCCACGGCCTTGGCCAGTTCGATCAGGGTGCTGTGGGCGGCGTGCACACCGGCCGGGCCGAGGTCGGTGGCCGTCTTCTGGATCATGGTCGTGTGGGCCGTCAGCAGGCGCATCTCGGCCGAGTCCGCCGGCCCGATGACAGTCCGGTTCCCGAGCAGGCGTCGGAGCGTCGCGGAGGGCAGGAAAAGGAACTGCGCCCTGGTGTGCGGCGCCGTCTCGAAGGGCATCCGCCGCCCGAAGTGCCGGAGGAGGAACTGCCCGGTCGGTACGGTGTGCTCGTCGCGGTCGGGCAGGCCGCCCAACGTCCATGCGCCGCGCCGTAATACGTGGATCACCACCAGGTCCCGATCGCCGCCCGCGGGGTCCGCGACCCGGGTGGCCGACGCCATGTGGAGATCAGCGATCACCACATCGCGCACCCGGGCGACGGATCCCTTGAGCCGGAAGTCGGCGATCGTGGCCGGGCTGAAGGCCGGCAGGGGGAAGACATCGCCGATCTGCGTCTGCCATCCACGACGGAAGGCATCGAATCCTCGCGGTGCCGCACCCGCGACCCTGGAATCCACGGCGAACGCCCCGGGCGCCAGGTCGGTCACCGATCCAGTGCTGTTCATCTCCGGTGATCCACCTCGTGCCCGATGTTCCGACGCCTTCTTGTGGCGTACATGTTCTGTCCCGACGCCGCTGCAGTTCAAGTGCCTGCCGTGCCGAGGTCTAAGAGTGGCAATCGAAGCATGTCTCAGTACGTGCTGCGGAACCTGATCCGTAAGTAGGCGGATTCGGTACGGCAGTTGAGGGCCGCATCCCTGGTGACGGGGGTGCGGCCCTTTGCCGTACGGCAGCTTGTGCGCCAGGCGTTTACAAGCCGCACGCGCGGCGCTATCTTCACCCCAAGTGAGGTGGGAGCGCTCCCACCAGACTCGTGGAAAGAGCAGACCGGAACCTGCCCGAACCACCGGGGCCCTCCCACCTCACCCGCACGTCCTCAGAGAACCGCAGCGACCCCACATCCGCAGCGCGAAGGGACGTACGTCGTCATGAGTCCTCGAAATCCTCGATTACTGCCCTTAGCGGCGTCAACTCGCTTCAGAGCATGGCTACTTGTGCTGCTCGCCCTCGTCGTCACCGCCCCCGCGCTCGGCCTCGTGGTCGCGTCCGGCGGCGAGGCGGAGGCCCACGGCACCCCCATGAAACCCGGCAGCCGCACCTTCCTGTGCTGGCAGGACGGCCTGACCGACACCGGTGAGATCAAGCCCGTGAACCCAGCTTGCAAGGCGGCGCAGCAGGTCAGCGGTACGACGCCGTTCTACAACTGGTTCTCCGTACTGCGCTCGGACGGCGCCGGCCGCACCCGCGGCTTCGTGCCCGACGGCGAGCTGTGCAGCGGCGGCAACACCAACTTCACCGGCTTCAACACCCCGAGCGACAAGTGGCCGTTGACCCACCTGACCTCGGGCGCGACCGTCGACTTCTCGTACAACGCATGGGCTGCGCACCCGGGTTGGTTCTACGTGTACATCACCAAGGACGGCTTCGACCCGACCAAGCCGCTCACGTGGAACGACATGGAGGAGCGGCCGTTCCTGAGTGTCGACCACCCGCCGCTCAACGGCAGCCCGGGCACGGTCGAGGCCAACTACTCGTGGTCCGGCAAGCTTCCGGAGGGCAAGGACGGACGCCACATCATCTACATGGTCTGGCAGCGCTCCGACAGCCAGGAGACCTTCTACTCCTGCTCCGACGTCGTCTTCGACGGCGGAAACGGCGAGGTCACAGGCATCCGCGAGCCCGGCAATCCCACCGAGCCGGTGCAGGGCACCTGCACGGCCACCCGCAAGACGACGGGCACCTGGAACCGCGGCTACCAGTCCGAGGTGACCGTCACCAACTCCGGCGACGTCTCGATGCTCGGCTGGATGGTCGACTGGACGCTGCCCAGCGGTCAGAAGGTCGAGAGCCTGTGGAGCGGCAACGCGACGTACAGCGGGCAGAACGTGATGGTCCACAACGTCGACTGGAACGGCTCGCTGGATCCGGGGGAGAGCACGACGTTCGGGTACACGGTCGAGGGCTCGGGGGGTGACGCAACGGCGACCCTGCCTTGCCGGGTCGGCTGAACCGGCGCTCGGGCGGGCCCGGTGTCGGTGACATCCATTGGCCACCGGGTCCGCCCCTCGCGATGACCTTCAGGCATTGACGCTCTGTGTCGATGTACAATAATCAGTACCGTCGTAGCGTTGTTATGTACATTCGGGAGGTCTCGGTGGCGCTGACCCACATCGATATCGACGATGAATCCCTGGAAACAGCCAAACGCCTGGGCGGCCACCGGACCAAGACGGCCGCGGTGGCAGCGGCACTGGAGGCGTACAACAAGCGACTGGCTCGCGCAGCGGCGTACGACAGGTACTTCGAGATGGCCCAGGACTGGGACATCGAGGGGGCCGAGCAGGCTCACCGAGCGGACAAGAAGGCCGTACGTCCGTGATGCGCTACCTGCTCGATTCCTCGGCGCTGTGGCGCCTGCTCCGGGACCGCGAGCTTCATGAGCGATGGCGGCCGGTGGTCATGGACGGAGACGTTTTCTCGTGCTATCCGCAGCGAGCGGAGTTCCTCCGGTCCGCACGTGACTCCAAGGAGTACAGAGCGTTCAGCGACATGTTCGCAGACCTCTACGACGATGTTTCCGTAGCCAAGAGTGCAGGCCAATGGATCAGCGCATTCCAGGAGCGGGCAGCCGACCAAGGTGCGCACACGGCCCTCTCGGCCGTCGACCTCCAGATCTGCGCAACGGCGGCCCACCACGGACTCGTCGTTCTCCATGATGACGCCGACTTCGTCACAGCCTCCCGGTTCGCTGTGGAACTGAGCCAGCACAACGTCCACGACGGCCCTCGCAATTGACCGGGCTCAGGGGGCGGGCGCGGAGACCTCCTCCGCGCCCGCCCTTCCCGTGGGGGGATTGTCCCGGCGCTCGTCAGGCCAGCAGCTCCACTTCCGCCAGGGACGCCTCGCCATCGAGGACCAGCCGATAGCGCTCGTACGTCCCCGGCTTGGCGACCGAGAACGCGCGCGTCTGCTTGTCCCAGGCGAACGACTCGCCGGCGCGTTTGTCGAGGTCCTTCCATGTGCTGCCGTCGTAGGACGAGCCCTGGAGGACCCAGCCCTTCGGAGCCTTTGCCCGATCCGAAGACGTCAGCGTGTACTGAACTGCCTTCGCCCCCTTGGCGATTGGGAGATCGACGGAGGCCGCAGAACCGCCCGTCGCCGATGTGTTGTCGAACAACGGCCCTTCCCCCTCGATGACATCGGCCCGCGGCGACGGCACCTTGTCGTCATCCGTGATCGAAGGCGGCGCCGCGTTCTTCCCCGTCCCCCACGACGACGGCTTCGAGCCCATGTCGAACTCCAGAACCCCGCCGCGCGAGATCAACGAGTGGGGGAGTGAAGTCGACGTCCATGTACGGCCGTTGACCTTCAACCCCTGTACGTACACGTTCTTCGCGTTGTTCTTGGGGGCCTTGACGACGAGGTCCCTGCCGTTGTCCAGGTGGACCGTCGCCTTGGTGAACAGCGGGGAGCCGACGGCGTACTCACCACTGCCCATCACCAGCGGATAGAAGCCCAGCGCGGAGAACAGGAACCAGGCCGACTGCTCGCCGTTGTCCTCGTCGCCGTGGTAGCCCTGGCCGATCTCGCTGCCGGTGTAGAGGCGGGACAGCACCTCGCGGACGTTCTTCTGGGTCTTCCAGGGCTGGCCGGCCGCGTCGTACATGTAGTTGACGTGGTGGGCGACCTGGTTGGAGTGGCCGTACATGCCCATTCGTACGTCTCGTGCCTCGGTCATCTCATGGATGACGCCGCCGTACGAGCCGACGAACTCCGGCGAAGCCGTCTCGGGTGTGGCGAAGTACTCGTCGAGCTTCTCCGCGAGCCCTGACCGTCCCCCGTACAGGTTCGCGAGGCCGCGCGAATCCTGCGGCGCGGTGAAGGCGTAACCCCAGCCGTTCGTCTCGGTGTAGTCGTAACCCCACACGCGCGGGTCGTACTTGGCGGACTCGACTCGCCAGTCACCCTTCTCGTTACGGCCTTGGAAGAAACCGGCTTTGTCATCGAAGAGGTTGACGTAGTCCTGGGCCCGGTCGAGGAAGTACTCGGACTCCTCCTTGTAGCGCTTCTCGCCCGTCTTCTTGTAGAGGGCCTGGCCCATCTTCGCGATGCCGTAGTCGTTGAGGTAGCCCTCCAGCGCCCACGACAGGCCCTCTTTGGTGTCGGTGCTCGTATAGCCGAGGAAGGGGGAGGTGCCCATCCCCTTGCGGCCGACCCCGGAGGACGGCGGGACGACCGTCGCGTTCTTCAGCGCCGCCTCGTACGCCGACTTGGCGTCGAAGTCGACGCCCTTGACGTACGCGTCCGCGAAGGCCACATCCGAGGAGGTGCCGGTCATCAGGTCCGCGTACCCGGGCGAGGACCAGCGTGAGGTCCAGCCGCCGTCCTTGTAGTGCTGCACGAAACCGTCGACCATGTCGCCCGCCTGATCGGGCGTCAGCAGCGAGTACGCCGGCCAGGTCGTCCGGTACGTGTCCCAGAAGCCGTTGTTGACGTACACCTTGCCGTCGACGATCTTCGCGCCGGTGTGCGTCGGGGTGTCCGGGCCGGGCATCGGCGAGAAGGGGGAGGCGTACTGGTGCTTCGAACCCACCTTCTCGAAGCCGGAGTTGGGATACAGGTACAGCCGGTAGAGGCTGGAGTACAGCGTCGTCAGCTGGTCCGGCGTCGCGCCTTCCACCTCCACCTTGCCGAGGATCCGGTCCCACTGCTTCTGGGCGCGGGACTTGACCGTGTCGAAGGACGTGCCGTCGGGAATCTCCTGGCGGAGGTTGTCCTTGGCCTGGTCGACGCTGATGAGGGAGGTCGCCAGGCGGAGAGTCACGGTGCGGTCGGGGCCCGCGTCGAAGCGCAGATGGCCCTTGACTCCGGAGGAGCCGCCGTCGGTCACGGGTGCGTCGAAGGTCCCGTACACGAAGAGCCGTGTCGCGCCCGTCGACAGTCCGGACTTTACGTCTGAGTAGCCGGTGAAGGTCCCGTTCTCCTTGTCCAGGGTCAGGCCCGCCTGGTCGGTGACGTTGTCGAAGAGCACGCTCGCGTCGTCACCGGGATAGGTGAAGCGGAGGGCGGCTGCGTGATCCGTCGGCGCCATCTCTGCCTTGAGGCCGTTCTCGAAGCGCACTCCGTAGTAGTACGGGCGGGCCGTCTCGTTCTCGTGCTTGAAGGCGAGCTCCCGGGCCTCACGTCCCGTGTCCGGGGTGCCGGAGGCGGCCGACGGCATCACCTGGAAGGTCTGCCGGTCGCCCATCCAGGGACTGGGTTCGTGGCTGGCGCTGAACGCCTGGATGGTCGGCAGGTTGTCCGCGTTGTTCGCACGTGCGTAGTCGTACAGCCAACTCAGCGAGCCCGCGTTGGTGACCGGCGTCCAGAAGTTGAAGCCATGCGGCACGGCCGTGGCGGGGAAGTTGTTGCCGCGCGAGAAGGCGCTGCTGGAGTTGGTGCCGCGGGTCGTCAGTGCGTAGTCGGACACATGCGCCTTGGGCTTCTCGGGCGCTACGGACCGCAGCGCCACGTCGTCGAGCCAGCCGCGGAACTTCGCGGGGCCCTTGGGGGAGTCGTACGCGACCAGGATCCGGTCCACCGTCTTCCCGGCCGCGACGGAGCCGATCCGTGAGACGACGTTGTTCCACTGGTTGACGTACAGGACCTTGGCGGCGCCCTGCCCCTGCGGGGTCAGCGCGAATCCATGCTGGTCGGTGGCGCGCAGGTCGCTCAGGTAGGTGCCGTCGGTGAAGGCCAGGTCCACGGACGCGTTCGTGGCGGCGTAGTCGCGGTCGCCGTCCGCCATCGACGGGAAGATCCGGTACGCCAGCTCGGTGTTCCGCCCGACGCGGACGTTGACGTCGAAGACCTTGTTGTACGAGTAGGCGCGGCTGTCCGCCTTGTGGTTGCCCGCGTAGCGCAGGGCCCGCTTGCCGGTGAAGCCGGCGCCCGCCTTGGCGGTCGGGGAGCCGCTCGGGCCGCGGTCCACGAGGGAGAGCATGTCCTTGGGTGCGGGCTCCTCGTCGCCGCCGGTCGAGAACTGCACGTCGGCGAGTTGCAGGGCGTCGGAGGCGCCGTTGTTCTTGGTGAAGTCGAGCCGGAAGTGCTGGTACTCGGCCGGCTCGGTGAGGTCGTACGACTTTGTCTGGAACCGCTCGCCGAAGGATTCGCCGGTTCGGCTGTCGAGGGTCTTCCAGTCCTTGCCGTCCGTGGAGCCCTTCAGGGTCCAGTCCACGGGGTCGCGCTCGTCGTGGTCGTTGGCCGAGGTCAGCGCGTAGGTGGCCAGCTTGACCGGGGCGTCCAGGTCGAACTCGGCCCAGCCGGTGGGCGCGAAGGTCAGCCACTTGGTGCTCGGTTCGACGTCGACGAGGTTCTCCTTCACCTCGCCGCCGCCGGTGTTCTCGCCGCTCGCGCGGACGTCGGTGACGTGCTCGGTGACATTGCCGGGGATGCCGGTGCTGAAGCCGCCGTCCACGCCCGAGGAGCGTTTCGTCCCGTCAGGTGTCGTATCGACCGTATTGAGCCAGTCGGGGGCCGGATCGTCCGCCTCGAAGGAGGAGGCGAACTCCCGGTCCGCTGCCGCCGCTTGGCCCGGCCGGGCGACGGCGGCGCCCTGCGAGGCCACCACCAGTGCTAATGCCGTCGCTCCGAGAAGTGCCGTGGAACCCCATCTGTGCCGAGATCTGCCGTGCCGAGATCTGTGCCGCATCTACCAGAATCCCTCGCGAAGTGGACAACGTTGTCAATCCGCTGTGCGGGGTCCAGTAGGGCGCCAAGTGGCCAGTGGTGTCAAGGGTGTTGGAAGGGGCGTATGCGATGTGAAGAGCCGCAAGGTGCCGGTATCACTCAATTGGCCGAGGTCAGGAGAGGTTCGGCGGACGCGCGGGAAATTCAATGGTGTGTCACATATCCGCGAGATCTCAACTAGGGAAAGAGTGCCGACCTAAGCTGCATTCGATCTTGCCCCCGCGTCGGGAAGTGGACTATACCTGTCAGCGTCCGCAGGAGCGCTCGTCCGTCCGTGGGCGGCCCAGCATGACCCGAGTTTCACCGACACCCCTCGCAGGGGCGCACCGAGTACGTCGTTCTACCCGGCCTCAGGGCCGGGGGTCCGGCCCGTGACGCAGCCGCTTTCGGCCATGCGTCGCCGGGAAAACAGAGCACATCATCGCGGTGCCCGGGAGGATCCGGTTCACCGCCTGAGTCCTGGAGAAGGCGAGGACTTGAGCATGGGATCCACTTCCGCCCACAGCGGCCGTGAAGGTGTCGGCCGTCGCGATCTGATCAAGCGGTCCGCAGCGCTCGGCCTCATCGCCGTGCCCACGATGAGCTTCCTGTCCGCGTGCGCCAGCGGTGACGGCGGCGGCGAGGACAAGGTCGACAAGGGCAAGAAGACGGCGGAGAACCCGCTCGCCGTCAACGAGAGCGCGCCGCTGGAGATTGTCATCTTCGACGGCGGTTTCGGCACGAAGTACGCCGAGGACGCCAAGGCGGTCTACGAGGAGAAGTTCCCCAAAGCGAAGGTGAAGTTCTCCGCCACGCAGAAGATCCAGTCGGTTCTCCAGCCGCGCTTCAACCAGGGCACCCCGCCGGACTTGATCGACAACTCCGGTGCCGAGCAGATGGACATGGGCGTCCTCGTCGGCAAGAAGCAGCTCGCCGACCTGACGCCGCTGCTGGACGCGCCGTCCATTGACGACCCGAACAAGAAGGTCCGGGACACCCTGCGCCCCGGCATCGTCGAGATGGGCCAATTCGACGGCGATCCGGTGTGGATCATGTACTACGCGTACACGGTGTACGGCGTGTGGTACTCGCAGAAGGCCCTGGACTCGCTCGACGCCACGTACCCGGAGACCTGGGACGAGATGCTCGCGGTCTGCGAGAAGGCAAAGAAGAAGGGCATCGCGGGCTGGACGTACGCGGGCAAGCACCCGTACTACATCCCCTTCTCGCTCTACCCGATGATCGCCAAAGTCGGCGGCCCGGAGACGCTCGACGCCATCGACAACCTCGAGCCGAACGCCTGGAAGCACCCCGCGGTCAAGACCTGTTTCGAGGCGTACTACGAGCTCTTCAAGAAGGGCTACATCCTCGAGGGCACTCCGGGTCTGGACCACATCCAGTCGCAGACGGCCTGGACCGAGGGCAAGGCGCTGTTCATCCCGAACGGCTCGTGGGTGGAGAACGAAGCGGCGAAGACCATGCCGAAGGACTTCAACCTCGCGGTGTCCGCGCCCAGCGGCATCGACAGCTCGGACAAGATGCCCTTCGGCACCATCTGGGCATCGGGCGGTGAGCCCTTCATCGTGCCCGCGAAGGCCAAGAACCCCGATGGCGGCATGGAGCAGCTGCGCATCATGCTCAGCGAGGAGTCGTCGAAGAACTTCACCACGTCCGTCAAGTCGCTGTCCGCGTTCAACGGCGGCACCGACGGTATCGAGCTGACCCCGGGTCTGAAGTCCGGTGTCGCGGCCCTGGAGAAGGCCGGCGAGAACGTGGTCAACCCGCGCCTCCAGGACTGGTATGTCGCCTTGCAGAAGGAGAAGATCGGCGTCGGAGGCCTCGGCGAGATGATGGCCGGGCGGCTCACCCCGGCCGAGGCGATCAAGAAGATCCAGGCGTACGCCGACGAGGCGGCCAAGGACGACTCCATCCAGCACTACAAGCACCAGTGAGCGCGGCGGGGGACTCCGGGCGTCACCGGGGTCCCCCGCTCTCGATGGTCGTGGCGTCGGCGGCAGCGCCCGCGGGAAGATCGGGTCGGTAGGAATGCAGCACGGTAAATACCGTTTCATCGTGGGGTTCTTGTCGGCCCCTCTGGCGATTTACGTCCTTTTCGTCATCTGGCCCTTCATCCAGTCCATTTACTATTCGTTCACGGACTGGAGTGGACTGAGCCCCGAGTTCAAGATGGTGGGCTTCGACAACTTCACGAGGATGCTGGAGGACGACGTCTTCTGGAAGTCGTTCCAGCACAGCGTGATGTTCGTGGTGCTGCTGCCGTTGGTGACGCTGACACTGGCGTTGTTCTTCGCCTTCATGCTGAATGTGGGCGGACGGCGCAGGAAGAACGCCGCGATCGCGGGCGTACGCGGCTCGGCCTTCTACAAGGTCGTTTACTTCTTCCCGCAGGTGCTGTCGATCGCGATCGTGGCGCTGTTGTTCCAGTTCGCGTACAACCCCAACAGCGGTGCGATCAACTCCGCGCTCAAGGCGGTCGGTCTCGACAATGTCCAGCCCAACTGGCTGGGCGATCCGGATCTCGCGCTGTGGTGCGTCTTCGCGGTTCTCGTCTGGTGCACCGTCGGATTCTTCGTGGTGCTCTTCTCCGCAGGAATGGCGTCCATTCCCAGGGACTATTACGAGGCGGCCCTGCTGGACGGCGCGAACCGCATCACCACGTTCTTCCGGATCACCCTGCCGTTGCTCTGGGACACCGTGCAGTCCGGCTGGGCGTATATGGGGATTCTGGCGCTGGGCGCCGAGTCCTTCGCGGTGGTGCAGATCATGACGGTGGGGCCGAACGGCGGTGGCCCCGACTATTCGACGACGGTTCTGCCGCTGTACGTCTATCAAAAGGCGTTCCGTGACGGGCAGGCCGCCTATGCGACGACGATCGGTGTTGCCCTGCTCATCGTGACGCTGCTGTTCGTGGCGGTCGTGATGAGGCTGGGCCGGCGCGAGCGGTTGGAGTACTGACCATGAAGACGACCGACACCCCTCCCGCCGACGCCACTTCGGACGAACCGCCGCCCGTCACCAAGACGAAGGCCGCGCCCGGTCCGCTGGAGAAGCCGTCCGAGGGCCAGACCCTCAATTTCTTCTCGCACGGCATGCTCATCCTCTGGGCGTTCATGGTGGTGATGCCGCTGCTGTGGGCGGTGATGACCTCGTTCAAGACGGACCGGGACATCTTCAGTTCGCCGTGGGCGCTGCCTGATTCGCTGCACTTCGAGAACTGGTCGCGGGCCTGGACCGAGGCGCACATGAGCGACTACTTCCTCAACACGTTGATCGTGGTGGGGTTCTCGCTCTTCGGCACGATGCTGCTGGGTTCGATGGCGGCGTACGTCCTCGCGCGTTTCGAATTCCCCGGGAACCGCTTCATCTACTTCCTCTTCATCGGAGGAATGAGCTTCCCGATCATCCTGGCGCTGGTTCCGCTGTTCTACGTCATGCAGAACCTTTCGCTGCTGAACACGCTGCCCGGGCTGATCCTTGTCTACATCGCGTACTCGCTGCCGTTCACGGTGTTCTTCATGACGTCGTTCTTCCGTACGCTGCCGACGTCGGTGGCCGAGGCGGCCTTCGTGGACGGCGCTTCGCACACCCGGACGTTCTTCCAGGTGATGCTGCCGATGGCGAAGCCCGGACTGATCAGCATCAGCATCTTCAACTTCCTGGGGCAGTGGAACCAGTACATGCTGCCGACGGTTCTCAACACCGAACCCGACAGGAAGGTCCTCACCCAGGGCCTCGTCCAGCTCGCGGTGAGCCAGGGCTACAAGGGCGACTGGTCCGGTCTCTTCGCGGGTCTGGTCATGGCGATGCTGCCGGTCCTCGCCGCGTACATCATCTTCCAGCGCCAGGTGGTCGCGGGGCTGACGGCGGGCGCACTGAAGTAGCGCCCCGGCCGTCGGAGCGGTTTGCGAGGGTGGTCCCGGATTGATGCCGGGGCCACCCTTTTATGTGGGCGCGGGCATGTGCCCCTCTGCTCAACCTCTTGACGGGAGGCAGCCCCAACAGCTCAGCTTAGAGTTCACTAGTTGCACATAGACGGGGTCTCACCGAGGCTGCCCCGTACGCAGGAGGTCGTCGTGGAGACTCCGGGGTCGCAGTCGTCGCTGCACCGAGCCAATCTCGAGCGGGTCGTACGCGCGGTGCGTCTGGCCGGATCACTCACGCAGGCGGAGATCGCGAGGACGACCGGCCTGTCCGCGGCGACCGTCTCCAACATCGTCCGCGAGCTCAAAGAAGGCGGAACGGTCGAGGTCACGCCCACATCGGCGGGCGGACGGCGGGCCCGCAGCGTCAGCCTGAGCGGCGACGCCGGCATCGTCATAGGGGTCGACTTCGGCCACACGCATTTGCGCGTCGCAATCGGGAACCTCGCCCACCAGGTGCTCGCCGAGGAATCCGAACCTCTCGACGTGGACGCCTCCGCCGCGCAGGGCCTCGACCGGGCCGAACAGCTGATCAGCAGGCTGATCGAGGCCACCGACGTCGACCGCAGCAAGATCGCGGGCGTGGGTCTCGGTGTGCCGGGACCGATCGACGTGGAGTCCGGCACCCTCGGCTCGACCGCGATCCTGCCGGGCTGGACCGGCACCAAGCCGGCCGAGGAGCTGCGGGGGCGCCTCGGCGTACCGGTGCACGTGGACAACGACGCCAACCTCGGCGCCCTCGGCGAGCTCGTCTGGGGCAGCGGCCGGGGAGTGCGGGACCTCGCGTACATCAAGGTCGCCAGCGGTGTCGGCGCCGGGTTGGTGATCAGCGGACGTATTTACCGCGGACCGGGTGGCACGGCGGGAGAAATCGGTCATATTACTCTTGATGAGTCCGGCCCCGTCTGCCGCTGCGGAAACCGGGGCTGCCTGGAGACCTTCGCGGCCGCGCGCTACGTACTGCCGCTGCTCCAGTCCAGCCACGGCACGGATCTGACGATGGAAGGTGTCGTACGGCTGGCGCGGGACGGCGACCCTGGCTGCCGTCGCGTGATCGCCGACGTCGGCCGACACATCGGCAGTGGAGTCGCCAATCTCTGCAACTTGCTCAACCCGAGCCGGGTCGTCCTCGGCGGTGATCTCGCCGAAGCCGGTGAGCTGGTGCTCGGGCCCATAAGGGAGTCGGTCGGCCGTTACGCGATCCCCAGCGCGGCGCGTCAACTATCCGTTCTTCCAGGGGCACTTGGCGGCCGGGCGGAGGTCCTCGGGGCTCTCGCTCTCGCACTCAGCGAGATGGGGGATTCAACCCTTTTGGACGGAACCCTCCCCGCGGCCACTCCTGCCTTCACTTAGAGAACGGATGGCACCGTTGCCATCTCGTTAAGGATTTACTTCTTGACGTCGCACTAATGGCCGAGTTGACTGCCAGCCACCTCGGCCGCATCGTCGCGGCCTCGTCAGGGAGGTATCTGAAAGTGAATACGCGTATGCGTCGCGCCGCTGTTGCCGTTGCCGCAGGTGCGATGGCCATCTCGCTGGCTGCCTGTGGCAGCGCCGAGGAAGCCGGCGGTGACAAGGAAGAGACCGGCGCCGCCAAGGGCGACGCGATCAAGGTCGGTCTGCTCCTTCCGGAGAACCAGACCGCGCGTTACGAGAAGTTCGACAAGCCCCTGATCGAGAAGAAGGTCAAGGAGCTCACGAACAACAAGGGCGAGGTCGTCTACGCCAACGCCAAGCAGGACGCCACGACCCAGAACCAGCAGGCCGACACGATGGTCACCAACAAGGTGGACGTGCTGATCGTGGACGCCGTGGACTCCAAGGCCATCGCCAACTCGGTGAAGAAGGCCAAGGAAGCCGGTATCCCGGTCGTCGCGTACGACCGTCTCGCCGAGGGCCCGATCGACGGCTACGTCTCGTTCGACAACGAAGAGGTCGGCCGTGTCCAGGGCAAGGCGCTCCTGGAGGCCCTGGGCGACAAGGCCACACCCTCCGCCAAGATCGTCATGATGAACGGCGCGATCACCGACCCGAACGCCGCCTTCTTCAAGAAGGGCGCGCTCTCCCAGCTCGAGGGCAAGGTCGACATCGCCAAGTCGTACGACACCAAGGAGTGGAAGGCGGAGAACGCCAACGCCAACATGGAGGGCGCGCTCTCCTCGATCGGCAAGAACAACATCGCCGGCGTCTACTCCGCCAACGACGGCATGGCGGGCGGCATCATCACCGCCCTGAAGGCCGCCGGTGTCAACCCGCTGCCGCCGGTCACCGGCCAGGACGCCGAGCTCGCCGGTGTGCAGCGCATCGTCGCGGGCGAGCAGTACATGAGCGTGTACAAGCCCTACCCGCAGGAGGCGGACGTCGCCGCGGAGATGGCCGTCGCCCTCGCCAAGGGCGAGAAGCTCGACTCCATCGCCAAGACCGAGGTCGACAGCCCGACCACCAAGGGCGTCCCGTCGGTCCTCGTCCCGGTCATCTCGCTGACCAAGGACAACATCAACGACACGGTCATCAAGGACGGCATCTACACGGTCGACGAGATCTGCACGGCCAAGTTCAAGGCCGCCTGCGACAAGGCCGGCGTCAAGTAGCAGGTAGGTCCGCACAGCTCCTCCGGCGCCCCGCCACCAACAGCCCCGCAAGCTCGCGCGGGGCGCCGGACGGAACAGCTCCCAAAACTTCAGTACTGCCTCTCCGCCGGGTCAGGCGGCTAAGGAGATGGTTTACGTGTCCGCTACGCCTGTGCTGGCGTTGCGCGGGGTCTCCAAGCGGTTCGGTGCCGTCCAGGCGCTCACCGACGTAGAGCTCGAGGTCCACGCCGGTGAGGTGGTCGCCCTGGTCGGCGACAACGGCGCCGGAAAATCCACGCTGGTCAAGACGATCGCCGGCGTGCACCCCATCGATGAGGGCGTCATCGAGTGGGACGGCAGGTCCGTCCAGATCAACAAGCCGCACGACGCCCAGAACCTGGGCATCGCGACCGTCTACCAAGACCTCTCGCTGTGCGACAACATCGACGTCGTAGGCAACCTCTATCTGGGTCGCGAACTCAAGAGGCGCGGCGTGCTCGACGAGGTCGAGATGGAGCGCCGCTCCCGCGAACTGCTGCAGACGCTGTCGATCCGCATCCCCAGTGTCCGCATCCCGATCGCCTCGCTCTCCGGTGGCCAGCGGCAGACCGTGGCCATCGCCCGCTCCATGCTCGGCGAGCCCAAGCTGGTCATCCTCGACGAGCCCACCGCCGCCCTCGGTGTCGAGCAGACCGCGCAGGTCCTCGACCTGGTGGAGCGGCTGCGTGAGCGCGGCCACGCGGTGCTGCTCATCAGCCACAACATGGCCGATGTGAAGGCCGTCGCCGACAAGGTCGCCGTACTGCGCCTCGGCCGCAACAACGGCGTGTTCGAGGTCAAGTCGACCTCGCAGGAGGAGATCATCTCCGCCATCACGGGCGCCACGGACAACGCCGTGACCCGTCGCGCGGCGCGCGGCAACGGAGGGGTGCAGAAGTGAGTATCGACAAGACACAGGACACCGCCCCGAAGACCACCGGCGTAGTGGTCGAGAACCCGGAGGCGGCCGCCGGCGCGGATGTCGCCGTCGACCCGCGGCTGCTGGTGCGTGAGCGCGGCTTCGCCGGCTACGTCGTCGAGTTCAAGCGCAAGATCCGCGGTGGTGACCTGGGCTCGCTCCCGGTGGTCATCGGCCTGATCGCCATCGCGATCATCTTCCAGAGCCTGAACTCGAACTTCCTGTCCGCCGAGAACCTCAACAACATCGCCGTGGCGATGGTCGCCACCGGCATGATGTCCGTCGGCATCATCTTCGTGCTGCTGCTCGGCGAGATCGACCTCTCGGTCGGTTCCGTCAGCGGTGTCGCGGGCGCCATCGCGGCCGTGCTGAGCGTCACGCACGGCATGAACGAGTGGCTGGCCGTGCTCATGGCCCTCGGCGGCGGCGCGATCGCGGGCGCGCTTCACGGCTTCTTCTTCGCGAGGATCGGAGCGCCGGCGTTCGCGGTCACCCTGGCCGGCCTGCTGTTCTGGCTCGGCTTCATGCTCCAGCTCCTGGGCGAGAACGGCACGATCAACCTCGACGGCGACGGTGTGATCGGCAAGCTGACGACGTACTACTTCTCCGACATCGCGGCCGCCTACGGGCTCGCCACGATCGCGGTCGCCGTCTTCTTCGTCTCGTCGTTCCTCGACAGCCGCCGTCGCGAAGCCGCGGGCGTCCCGTCCCGGCCGCTCGTCGACATCCTGCTGCGTACGGGCCTGCTGGCGGTCGTCGCGTTCGCCGCGGCCGTCATGTTCAACCAGTACAAGGGCCTGCCGCTGGCGCTGCTGCTGTTCCTCGTGGTCCTGGTGACGACCGACTTCGTGCTGCGCCGCACGGGCTACGGGCGCAAGATCTTCGCGCTCGGCGGCAGCGTCGAGGCGTCCCGGCGTGCGGGTATCAACGTCACGGCGGTACGGATCTCCGTGTTCGCCATCGCGGGCTTCTTCGCGGCGGTGGGCGGTCTGTTCTGGGCGTCGAAGATCGCCGCGGCCAACCAGAGCGCCGGTGCCGGTGACCTGCTGATGAACGTCATCGCGGCGGCCGTCATCGGCGGCACCAGCCTCTTCGGCGGTCGCGGCCGCACGTGGAACGCGCTGCTCGGTGTCATGGTGATCACCTCGATCCAGTACGGGCTCGCCCTCGAGGGCATCGCCACACCGATCCAGTACATGATCACGGGCAGCGTCCTGCTGGCCACGGTCGTGATCGACTCGATCACCCGCAAAACGCAGCGGACGGCGGGTCGCGCGTAGTCCTCTCCAAGCAAGAGCCCGGCACCAACGGCGGTGCCGGGCTCTTCCCTGTGCATGGGCGACATTTACACTCGACGAGCCCGGCAAAAGCCAGTACAGCTCTACAGCAAGGAGGCACGGGTGCCGCTGCTGACCCGTATCACGGGACCGCGCGATCTGGACCGGCTCAGCCTGGAGCAGCTGGACCAGCTGGCCGAGGAGATCCGGACCTTCCTCGTCGACGCGGTCTCCAAGACCGGCGGCCACCTCGGCCCCAACCTCGGCGTCGTCGAGCTCACCATCGCCCTGCACCGTGTCTTCGACTCCCCGAAGGACAAGGTGCTGTGGGACACGGGCCACCAGTCCTACGTCCACAAGCTGCTCACGGGCCGTCAGGACTTCTCCAAGCTGAAGATGAAGGGCGGCCTGTCCGGCTACCCCTCGCAGGCCGAGTCCGAGCACGACATCATCGAGAACTCGCACGCCTCCACGGTCCTCGGCTGGGCCGACGGCCTCGCGAAGGCGAACCAGGTCCTGGATAAGGACGATCACGTCGTCGCGGTCATCGGCGACGGAGCCCTCACCGGCGGCATGGCCTGGGAGGCGCTCAACAACATCGCCGACGCCAAGGACCGCCCGCTGGTCATCGTCGTCAACGACAACGAGCGCTCGTACGCCCCCACCATCGGCGGCCTCGCGAACCATCTCGCCACCCTGCGCACGACGGACGGTTACGAGCGCTTCCTGGCCCGGGGGAAGGATCTGCTGGAGCGCACCCCGGTCGTCGGCAAGCCCCTCTTCGACACGCTGCACGGCGCCAAGAAGGGCCTCAAGGACTTCATCGCCCCGCAGGGCATGTTCGAGGACCTCGGCCTGAAGTACGTCGGCCCCATCGACGGCCATGACATCGAGGCCCTGGAGTCCGCGCTGGCCCGCGCCAAGCGCTTCGGCGGCCCGGTCATCGTGCACTGCCTCACCGAGAAGGGCCGCGGCTACCAGCCCGCCCTCCAGGATGAGGCCGACCGCTTCCACGGCATCGGCCCCATCCACCCCGACACGGGCCTGCCGATCAAGGCCTCGGGCGCCGACTGGACCTCGGTCTTCGGCGAGGAGATGGTCAAGCTCGGCAAGGAGCGTGAGGACATCGTCGCGATCACCGCGGCGATGCTGCAGCCGGTCGGCCTGAAGAACTTCGCGGACACCTTCCCGGACCGCATCTACGACGTCGGCATCGCCGAGCAGCACGGCGCTGTCTCCGCCGCGGGCCTGGCGACCGGCGGCCTGCACCCTGTCTTCGCCGTGTACGCGACCTTCCTCAACCGCGCCTTCGACCAGGTCCTGATGGACGTGGCCCTGCACAAGTGCGGTGTCACCTTCGTCCTGGACCGGGCCGGCATCACCGGCACCGACGGCGCCTCCCACAACGGCATGTGGGACATGTCGATCCTCCAGGTCGTCCCCGGCCTCCGGCTCGCCGCGCCCCGCGACGCCGACCAGGTCCGCGCCCAGCTCCGCGAGGCCGTCGACGTCGACGACGCGCCGACCGTGGTCCGCTTCTCCAAGGGCGCGGTGGGTCCCGCCGTACCCGCCGTGGGCCGTATCGGCGGCATGGACGTACTGCGCACGCCCGGCACCGACGCCCCCGACGTCCTGCTCGTCTCCGTCGGCGCGCTCGCGCCCATGTGCCTGGAGATCGCCGACCTGCTCGACAAGCAGGGCATCTCCACGACCGTCGTCGACCCGCGCTGGGTCAAGCCCGTCGACGAGGCCATGGCCCCGCTCGCCGAGCAGCACCGGGTGGTCGTCACCGTCGAGGACAACTCCCGCGTCGGCGGCGTCGGTTCGACGATCGCGCAGGCCCTGCGCGACGCGGGCGTCGACCTCCCGCTGCGCGACTTCGGCATCCCGCCGCGCTTCCTCGACCACGCCTCCCGCAAGGAGGTCCTGACGGAGATCGGCCTGACCGCCCCGGACATCGCCCGCCAGGTCACAGGGCTGGTCGCCAAGCTCGACGGTCCCAGCGAGCGCCCGACGACCCGCATCGACTCGGCGGAACCGGCCCGCGACTGACGGTCACAGGTCGGCTTTGAAGAGGCCGGACGACGGCGCTGTTACTTTTTGCTTCGCCTCCGGGGCGCTCCAGCCGGTGTCGAGAGCCCGACCGTGCTCACCCCTTCGGGCCTCCGCGCGCTCGGCCTCTCGACACCGGCGCGCCCCTGCGGCTACGCGAATGGGCCGGTTTCACCCATCCTTTACGGTGGGGAAACCGGCCCATTCGCGTGAAACCGCCTGCGCCCGGGCATACGCTCCACGCCCCCTCTCGATCATGTCGAGATCGACAAGCGTGGGAGGTAAACCCGTGAGCAGCCCCCTCTTCAGGACCAAGAAGGTCGAGCAATCCATCCTCGATACCGAGGAGCCGGAGCACGCGCTCAAGAAATCCCTGTCAGCCCTGGACCTGACCGTCTTCGGCGTCGGCGTCATCATCGGCACCGGCATCTTCGTCCTCACCGGCACGGTGGCCAAGAACAACGCCGGCCCCTCCGTCGCCCTCGCCTTCGCCGCGGCCGGCGTCGTCTGCGCGCTCGCCGCGCTCTGTTACGCCGAGTTCGCCTCCACCGTCCCGGTGGCGGGCTCCGCCTACACCTTCTCGTACGCCTCCCTGGGCGAACTGCCCGCCTGGATCATCGGCTGGGACCTGGTCCTGGAGTTCGCGCTGGGCACGGCGGTGGTCGCCGTCGGCTGGTCCGGCTACGTCCAGTCGCTCATGGGCAACGCGGGCTGGGAGATGCCCGCGGCGCTGGGCAGCAGAGAGGGCGCCGACGGCTTCGGCTTCGACATCCTCGCGGCCGCCCTCGTCCTGGTGCTCACGGCCATTCTCGTCCTCGGCATGAAGCTGTCCGCGCGGATCACCTCGCTCGTCGTCGCCATCAAGGTGACGGTCGTCCTCGTCGTGATCATCGCGGGTGCCTTCTTCATCAAGGGCGACAACTACGACCCGTTCATCCCGAAGGCGCAGGACGTGCCGCCGGGTGAGAGCCTCGAAGCCCCACTGATCCAGCTGATCTTCGGCTGGGCCCCCTCCAACTTCGGTGTGATGGGCATCTTCACCGCCGCCTCCGTCGTCTTCTTCGCCTTCATCGGCTTCGACGTCGTCGCCACGGCCGCCGAGGAGACCAAGAACCCGCAGCGCGACATGCCACGCGGCATCCTCGGCTCCCTCTTCATCTGTACGGCCCTGTATGTCGCCGTGTCGATCGTCGTGACCGGCATGCAGCACTACAGCGAACTGTCCGTCGACGCCCCGCTCGCCGACGCCTTCAAGGCCACCGGGCACCCCTGGTACGCGGGCTTCATCAGCTTCGGCGCCGCGGTCGGCCTGACGACGGTCTGCATGATCCTTCTCCTGGGCCAGACCCGAGTCTTCTTCGCGATGAGCCGGGACGGACTGCTGCCGCGCTTCTTCTCGCGCGTCCACCCCCGCTTCAAGACCCCGCACCGGCCGACGATCCTGCTTGGCGTGGTCATCGCGGTCCTCGCGGGCTTCACCCCGCTGAACGAACTCGCCGCGCTGGTCAACATCGGCACGCTCTTCGCGTTCGTGGTCGTCGCGATCGGCGTGCTCATCCTCCGTAAGACGCGCCCCGACCTGCACCGGGCCTTCCGCACCCCATGGGTGCCGGTCATCCCGATCCTGTCGGTGTGCGCCTCGCTGTGGCTGATGCTGAACCTGCCCGCCGAGACGTGGGTGCGGTTCGGCATCTGGATGGCGGCCGGTTTCCTCGTCTACTTCGCGTACGGCCGCACGCACAGCCTCCTCGGCAAGCACAGGGAGACCACGGTCGACGACGTCCTCAAGCCGCCGCCGACGAACGGCGAGACTCCGTAGGTGCGGGTCAGGGGCGGACGGTTCGCGGCCCGGTGACCTCCGCCCCCAACGCGCCCACCCTGTCCCGCAGTTCGCGGTCGGCCGTGACCACCAGACAGCGGCGCCCCGCGGTCTCGGCGGCCAGCTCCACGATGCGGTCGTCGCCGCTGCCGGGCGCCGAGTCGACCCGTACGCCCGCAACGGACGACACCCCGCGGGCGGCACCCTCGACCACAAGCACCACCTCCAGGGGACCCGGGAAGGCGGGCAGCCCTTCATCGGCGTACGGCACCAGCGAGTCCCGTAGCCGCTCGGCCGCCCCGCGGCGATCCCGCCACCAGCCGTCCGGAACCGAGCCCACCACATTCGCGGCGTCGACGATCATGAGGAGAGGGGCGCTCATGAGGCCAGGGTCGCACGGAGCTGCCCTGGTCGGCCCGACTAGAGTGGGGGAGTGTCGATGGTCCGTACAGTGAACGGTTCCTGGCTCATACGCGGCCGGGACGGCCGGCTCAGCGCTTACGCTCCGCGGGACGAGGCGGTGTGGTGCTGGGCCCAGCGAACCCCGGGCGGTTCGTGGATCGCGCCCCGTACGGTGGGCGGCGACCAGCGTCTGCATCCCGTGCTCGCCGTGGGTCAGGGAACCGACGGTTACGCCCACTTGGTGGCCTGGCGTCCCACGGGCCCGCAGGAGGCGGGGCTCGTCCACACTACGCACTTCCGCCCGCATCTCGCCGCGCTCGACTGGAACCGGCTCGGGCACCCCAACAAGGCGGGGGCGCAGACCGGCGTTCCGGCCGTCGCGGTCGACGCGGAGGGCCGCGCCCATGTCTTCGTGCCCAACGCCGGGGGCGGCGTGAGCATGCGAGGCCAGAAGGAGCGCGGCGGCTGGGGACCGTGGCGCGACCTGAAGGGCCGTGAGGTCGAGGGCGAACTGGCCGCCGTGACAAGGCTGTCGGGCCGTGTCGAGCTGTACGCCACCTCGCCGGAAGGGATCCTGCGCTGGACGCAGGCAGGCTCCGGCCACATACCCGCGCTCGACGGAGAGCCCCTGAAGGCGGCGGCCCGCCCCGGCACACTGCGGGCCCTAGCCACCTCCGAGGAACACGTGACCGTCTTCTTCACGGACGAGTCGGACACCCTGTGCGCCTGGCGCCCCGGCACCGAGCCCGTCCCGCTCCTCCCTTGCGCAGGCCCCGGCCCGGTCTCCGCCATACGCTTCACCCTCGACGACGTCGACTGCACCCTCCTCGCCCAGCGCTCCAGAAGCGGCCGAGTCGCCTTCGCCGCCTACCCCACCGAGCAGGAGTCCGCGGGCGCCTGGTGGACGGAGTCGGGCCCTCAACTGCCCCCGGACACCCAGGTATCGCTGAGCAAGGACCGCGACGGCCACCTCGTGGCAGCGACGCTCCAGCCTGCCAAGGGGGTCGGCGGAGAGCTCCTGATGACCCGCCGGAAGGCAGAGCCGGGGCTGGCGCTGGAGGCGTGGCGGCCCATCGTTCCCCAGTAAGTGCGCGCAGTAACGCCGATGCCCGGCCCACCAGTTGGTGGGCCGGGCATCAGTGTCGTACGAGCCCGTACGGGGCTTTGTCCGGGCCTTACGCGGGAACGCTGGCCACACCAGGCTCCAGGAACTTCTTCCCGTTAACGCGCTCCGAGACACCCTCGCGGTCCAGGTACGGAGTGATCCCGCCCAGGTGGAAGGGCCAGCCGGCGCCCGTGATCAGGCACAGGTCGATGTCCTGGGCCTCGGCGACGACGCCCTCGTCGAGCATGATGCCGATCTCCTGGGCCACCGCGTCCAGGACGCGTGCGCGCACCTGGTCCTCCGTCAGGACGGTGTCGCCCTGCTTCAGCAGCGCGGCGACCTCCGGGTCCAGCTCCGGCTTCCCGGAGTCGTACACGTAGAAGCCGCGCTTGCCCGCCTCGACGACCGACTTGAGGTTCGGGGAGACCGTGAAGCGGTCCGGGAACGCCTTGTTGAGCGTCTCGGAGACATGCAGGCCGATCGCCGGGCCGACCAGCTCAAGGAGGACCAGCGGCGACATCGGCAGACCGAGCGGCTCGACGGCCTTCTCGGCGACCTCGACCGGGGTGCCCTCGTCGATGACGTTCTGGATCTCGCCCATGAAGCGGGTGAGGATGCGGTTCACGACGAACGCCGGGGCGTCCTTCACCAGAACCGCCGTCTTCTTCAGCTTCTTGGCGACGGAGAACGCCGTGGCCAGCGAGGCGTCGTCCGTCTGCTCGCCGCGCACGATCTCCAGGAGCGGAAGGACGGCGACCGGGTTGAAGAAGTGGAAGCCCACGACCCGCTCGGGGTTCTTGAGCTTCGACGCCATCTCGGACACCGACAGCGACGAGGTGTTCGTGGCGAAGATCGCGTGCGCCGGGGCGACCGCCTCGACCTCCGCGAACACCTGCTGCTTGACGCCGATCTCCTCGAAGACGGCCTCGATGACGAAGTCCGCGTCCGCGAAGCCCTCGGCCTTGTCCAGCACACCGGTGACCAGGGCCTTCAGCCGGTTGGCCTTGTCCTGGTTGATACGGCCCTTGAGGAGCAGCTTGTCGATCTCGTCGTGGACGTACTTCACGCCCTTGTCGATGCGCTCCTGGTCGATGTCGGTCAGCACGACCGGCACCTCCAGGCGGCGCAGGAACAGCAGCGCGAGCTGCGAGGCCATGAGGCCTGCGCCGACCACGCCCACCTTGGTGACCGGACGCGCCAGGTTCTTGTCCGGGGCGCCGGCGGGACGCTTGCCGCGCTTCTGGACCAGGTTGAACGCGTAGATACCGGCGCGCAGTTCGCCACCCATGATCAGGTCGGCGAGGGCCACGTCCTCGGCGTCGTAACCCTGCTGGAGGTCGCCGTTCTTGGCCGCGGCGATGATGTCCAGCGCGCGGTACGCGGCCGGAGCCGCACCGTGCACCTTGCTGTCCGCGATGAAGCGGCCCTTGGCGACGGCCTGGTCCCAGGCCTCACCGCGGTCGATCACCGGGCGGTCCACGACGATCTCGCCCTTGAGGACGGAGGCCGTCCACAGCAGCGACTGCTCCAGGAAGTCCGCTCCCTCGAAGATCGCGTCCGCGATGCCGAGGTCGTAGACCTGCTGGCCCTTGAGCTGCTTGTTCTGGTTGAGCGAGTTCTCGATGATCACCGAGACGGCCTTGTCCGCGCCGATGAGGTTCGGCAGCAGGGTGCAGCCGCCCCAGCCGGGGACCAGGCCGAGAAAGACCTCGGGCAGCGAGAACGCCGGAATCGCGTTCGACACCGTGCGGTACTTGCAGTGCAGGCCGACCTCGACGCCGCCGCCCATCGCCGCACCGTTGTAGTACGCGAAGGTCGGCACCGCCAGCGCGGCCAGGCGCTTGAAGACCTCGTGGCCGCCCTTGCCGATGGCCAGCGCGTCCTCGTGCTTCTTGAGCAGCTCTACGCCCTTGAGGTCCGCGCCGACCGCGAAGATGAACGGCTTGCCGGTGATGCCGACACCGACGATCTCGCCGGCCGCGGCCTCCCGCTCGACCTGGTCGATGGCAGCGTCGAGGTTCGCCAGCGACTGCGGTCCGAAGGTGGTCGGCTTGGTGTGGTCCAGGCCGTTGTCAAGGGTGATGAGCGCGAAGCGCCCCGCGCCGAAGGGCAGGTCGAAGTGGCGTACGTGCGCCTGGGTCACGACCTCGTCGGGGAACAGCTCGGCCGCGCCCTTGAGGAGTTCAGCGGTGCTCACTTGTCGCCTCCGGCGTCCTTGTGGTGCGGGTTCTCCCAGATGACCGTGGCGCCCATGCCGAAGCCGACGCACATGGTGGTGAGGCCGTAACGGACCTCCGGCTGCTCCTCGAACTGGCGGGCCAGCTGCGTCATCAGGCGGACGCCGGAGGAGGCCAGCGGGTGGCCGTACGCGATGGCGCCGCCGTACTGGTTGACGCGCGCGTCGTCGTCCGCGATGCCGTAGTGGTCCAGGAAGGCCAGGACCTGGACGGCGAACGCCTCGTTGATCTCGAAGAGGTTGATGTCCTCGATCGACAGGCCCGCCTTGGCGAGGGCCTTCTCGGTCGCCGGGATCGGGCCGTAGCCCATCACCTCGGGCTCGACGCCCGCGAAGGCGTACGAGACGAGGCGCATCTTGACCGGGAGGTTGTTCTCGCGGGCGAAGTCCTCGGAGGCGATGATCGAGGCGGTGGCGCCGTCGTTCAGACCGGCCGCGTTACCGGCGGTGACCCGACCGTGCACACGGAACGGCGTCTTGAGGCCCGCCAGGTTCTCCAGCGTGGTCCCCGGCCGCATCGGCTCGTCGGCGGTGACCAGACCCCAGCCCGTCTCACCCGCCTCCTCATTGGTACGGCGTACGGAGATCGGCACCAGGTCGGCCTGGATCTTGCCGTTCGCGTAGGCCTTCGCCGCCTTCTCCTGCGAGCGGACCGCGTACTCGTCGGCGCGCTGCTTGGTGATGTGCGGGTAGCGGTCGTGCAGGTTCTCCGCGGTCATGCCCATGAACAGGGCGGACTCGTCGACCAGCTTCTCGCTCACGAACCGCGGGTTCGGGTCCACGCCCTCGCCCATCGGGTGGCGGCCCATGTGCTCGACACCACCGGCGATGACGGCGTCGTAGGCGCCGAAGGCGATGGAGCCCGCGGTCGTGGTGACGGCGGTCAGCGCACCGGCACACATGCGGTCGATCGAGTAACCGGGCACCGACTGCGGCAGCCCGGCCAGGATGCCGGCCGTGCGGCCGATGGTCAGGCCCTGGTCGCCGATCTGCGTGGTGGCGGCGATGGCGACCTCGTCGACCTTCTTCGGGTCGAGACCCGGGTTGCGGCGCAGCAGCTCCCGGATCGCCTTCACGACGAGGTCGTCGGCGCGGGTCTCGTGGTAGATGCCCTTCGGGCCCGCCTTGCCGAACGGGGTACGGACGCCGTCGACGAAGACGACGTCCCTGACGGTACGAGGCACGATGGCTCTCCTCCAGATGCGGGATAGGCGCTGCCGGCACGCACGGCTGAGCGCGCGCTCAGCACCCATGCTACTTACGGGTAACCGCGCTGCCCAGTCCAAGGCACGGGAGCGGCGAAGGTCACATGGTCACTTTGCCGCGTGGGGGTGACTGGCGCCCGTTTTGGGGCGCGTGCGCCCCTTCAGGGACGCGGGGCTGTGTCGATTTGCGGCTCCGCCGCGGGGCGCCCCGTCAGGAGCGACCCGGCGGCGCTGTGGACCCCCGCGGTGTACTTGCCGTCCGAAGAGCTTGGCGTGATCTCGACGTCGCTGTTCCGCTTCAAGGGACCGTTCGGAGCGCATCGGGGGAACAACTCGGCCGGTGCGGTCCTCGTCATTCCCCGGGGGGCGACGAAGCGAGCGCCGGCAGCAGCACCGGCGTCACCTGCTCGACCTGCCACGGCCGCGCCCCGTACCCGGCGAGCGCGGCCGCGACGGACTCGGCGTTCACTTCGGCAGGCGGCTCCCAGCACACCCGGCGCACGGTGTCCGGGGTGATCAGGTTTTCCTGAGGCATGGTCAGGGTCTCCGCCAGCGCCGACACCGCCGCCCGCGCGGCGACCAGCCGGGCCGCCGCCACCGGGTCCTTCTCGGCCCAGGCGCGCGGCGGCGGAGGACCGGTCACCGGCTGCCCCGGCTGCGGCAGTTCGTGGTCCGGCAGCGCCTTCGCACGGTCCACGGCGGACTGCCACTGCTCCAGCTGACGCCTGCCCATACGGTGCCCGAAGCCGTTCAGCGCGGCGAGCGCCTGCACGTTGGCCGGCAGGGAGAGGGCGGCCTCGATGATCGCCGCGTCGCCGAGCACCTTGCCCGGCGAGATGTCGCGGCGCCGCGCGACCTTGTCCCTGGCCTGCCACAACTCCCGTACGACCGCCATCTGCCGCCGCCGGCGCACCTTGTGCATTCCGGACGTACGCCGCCAGGGATCTTTGCGCGGCTCGGGCGCGGGCGCCGAGGCGATCGCGTCGAACTCCTGCCGGGCCCACTCCAGCTTGCCCTGCCGGTCGAGCTCCTTCTCCAGCGCGTCCCTGAGGTCCACGAGCAACTCCACATCGAGCGCGGCATAACGCAGCCACGGCTCGGGCAGCGGCCGTGTCGACCAGTCGACCGCGGAGTGCCCCTTTTCGAGTACGAAGCCCAGGACGCCCTCGACCATCGCGCCCAGCCCGACGCGCGGGAACCCGGCAAGCCGACCGGCCAGCTCGGTGTCGAACAGGCGGCTGGGGACCATACCTATTTCGCGCAGACACGGCAGATCCTGCGTGGCAGCGTGCAGCACCCACTCCACACCGCCCAGCGCCTCGCCGAGCCCCGACAGATCGGGACACGCGACGGGGTCGATGAGCGCGCTGCCCGCACCCTCGCGGCGCAACTGCACGAGGTACGCCCGCTGGCCGTACCGGTAACCGGAAGCACGCTCGGCGTCCACGGCGACGGGCCCGCTGCCCGCGGCGAACGCGGCGATCACCTCGGCGAGCGACGCCTCGTCGGCGATCACGGGCGGAATCCCGTCCCGGGGCTCCAACAACGGAATGGGCACCTCTGCTTCAGAGGATCCGCCGTCGTCCGGAGGGGCGCCTCCGGTGGTTCGCAGTGATGTGTCTGCTGCGGTCTCTTGGGCGTCGGTCACATGTCAAGGGTATCTGTACGCCCCACCGTCTGACCCGTACTGCCGCTCGACGCGGGGTCTGACCGGCCAGAATCGGTCTCCGCGTGGCGCAGGCCCGCGATGAGCAGCTCGACCAGCCGGCGTGCGTCGTAGTCGGGGTCGCTGTCCGCGCCGATGCAGAGGTTCCCGACGCCGCGCATCAGCTCGTAAGCCTCCAGGTCGGACCGGATCTCGCCGGCTTCGGCCGCTGCTTCGAGCAGCGCGGTGCAGACGGGCACGAGGCGGTCGAGGAAGTAGGCGTGCAGCGCCTCGAATCCGGTGTTGTCCGACTGCAGCACGGCGGCGAGTCCGTGCTTGGTGACCAGGAAGTCGACGAACTGGTTGATCCACTGGGCCAATGCGGCATGCGGAGACGCGCTGGTCGCCAGCAGGGCCGGACCGGCCTCGGCGCAGGCGTCGACCTGGTGCCGGTAGACGGCGATGATCAGATCCGCCCGCGTCGGGAAGTGGCGGTAGATCGTGCCGAGGCCGACGCCGGCCTTGGCCGCGATGTCGCGTACGGGCGCCTCCACGCCTGACCTGACGAAGACGGAGGCGGCCGCGTCGAGCAGGGCCTCCTTGTTGCGCCGGGCGTCTTTCCGCCTGGGCTGGGCTTCGGACTGGGCCGCGTGCTCCGAGCCCTCGTCGCTGTCGTTCACCGCGCCGCTCCTTCTACTGCCGTGCTTGCTGAGCCTGCCGTGCTTGCTAAGCGGAACAATGTTCCGTATCGTCGTTCCGGAACGAGGTTCCGTTTGGTCGTGATGTTAGCAACGGAGGAACAGGTCATGCAGTACCGCACCTTGGGCCGCACCGGTGTGCAGGTCAGCTCCCTCGCGCTCGGCGCGATGAACTTCGGCAAGATAGGGCGCACCACCCAGGACGAGGCCACCGCCCTCGTCGACGCCGCCCTCGAGGGCGGGATCAACCTCATCGACACCGCCGACATGTACAGCGACGGCGAGTCGGAGGAGATGGTCGGCAAGGCCATCGCCGGCCGCCGCGACGACATCGTGCTCGCCACGAAGGCGAGCATGCCGATGGGCGACGAGCGCAACCACCGGGGCAGCTCGCGCCGCTGGCTGGTCACCGCGCTGGACGACAGCCTGCGCCGTCTCGGCGTCGACCACGTCGACCTCTATCAGATCCACCGCTGGGACCCGAGCACCAGCGACGAGGAGACCCTGTCGGCCCTGACCGACCTGCAACGCGCGGGAAAGATCCGCTACTTCGGCTCCTCGACCTTCCCCGCCCATAGCATCGTGCAGGCGCAGTGGGCCGCCCGCGAACACCACCTGAGCCGTTACGTCACCGAACAGCCCAGCTACTCGATCCTGCAGCGCGGCATCGAGACCCACGTACTGCCCGTGACCGAGGAGTACGGGCTCGGTGTACTGGTATGGAGCCCGCTGGCCTCGGGCTGGCTGTCGGGCGCGATCCGCGAGGGCCGCGACATCACCACCAGCCGCTCGACGTTCATGCCGCAGCGCTTCGACACCGCCATCCCCGCCAACCGGGCCAGGCTCGACGCCGTCGAGCAGCTGGCCAAGGTCGCCGACGAGGCCGGCCTGACCATGATCCAGCTCGCCCTCGGTTTCGTGACCGCGCACCCGGCCGTGACCAGCGCACTCATCGGCCCCCGCACACTCGACCACCTGCACTCACAGCTCGCCGCCGCGGACACCGTGCTCTCCGCCGACGTACTCGACGCGATCGACGCCGTCGTCGCCCCCGGCACCGACCTGGCTCCGCACGAGAAGTACGACACTCCGCCCGCGCTGCTCGACCCGTCATTGCGACGCCGCTGACCGAGGCTCCAGGGGGCGTCGTCGGGGGCATGCGGAACGCCCGTCGACGGAACGTTCCGTCGACGGGCGCCTGGGATGTGTAAAGCAATCAGGTCAGTGGATGATGCCGGTGCGCAGGGCCACCGCCACCATGCCGGCGCGGTCGCCCGTGCCGAGCTTGCGGGCGATGCGGGCGAGGTGGCTCTTGACGGTCAGGGCGGACAGGCCCATCGAGACGCCGATGGCCTTGTTCGACTGGCCCTCCGCCACCAGCCGGAGCACCTCGACCTCGCGGCCGGACAGTTCGCGGTAGCCGCCCGGGTGGCCCGGGGCGCCCGGGGGGCGGCGGTGCATACGGGCGGCGGCGGCCGAACCGATGGGGGCGACGCCGGGGCGGGTGGGGAGGCCGATGTTCGTACGCGTGCCGGTGACGACGTATCCCTTCACGCCACCGGCCAGGGCGTTGCGTACGGCGCTGATGTCGTCGGCGGCGGAGAGGGCGAGGCCGTTGGGCCAGCCCGCGGCTCGGGTTTCGGAGAGGAGGGTGAGGCCGGAACCATCCGGCAGATGGACTTCGGCGACGCAGATGTCCCGGGGGTTGCCGATGCGGGGACGAGCCTCCGCGACGGACGAAGCCTCGATCACATCGCGCACTCCGAGGGCCCACAGATGGCGGGTGACGGTGGAGCGCACGCGCTGATCGGCCACGACCACCATCGCGGTGGGCTTGTTCGGGCGGTAGGCGACCAGGCTTGCGGGCTGCTCGAGGAGAACGGACACCAGGCCTCCTGGGGGTGGGGGGTGTGGGACGGGGCCGGCTCGGGGGGAGGGAACCGGGGGGAACCGTGCTTTCAAGGTCACAGAGGTCTTCGGCACTAAACCCGTCAGCCTTTAGAGAAAGATCACGATTTGGTGAGTAACAATCCGTGCAATTCGGACGGATGGTCGATCACTCGAAGACCGAACGAGTCCACTCCGCTTCGTTACGCGGCTGAAAGTGGTCGTATCGACAAAGCGATTGGTGCGGGTGGGTGAGGGGTGGGTGGCAAACGTGAAGGGGCTGATCAGAAGTGGTTGATCAGGAGGGGGTGAGGGGGGTGAGCATGGGGAGGCGAGCAAGGGGGGAAGGGGAGTGCGGGGCTGGGCTCAGCGGGGCTGGGGGCCGCGGCGCTGAGGGAGGGTTACGACCGAGGGGTCGCCCGGGGTGGCCGGGGGCAGGCCCGCGATCTGCGACAACAGGTCGCACCAGGCGGCGAGGTGGGAAGCCGTGTCCGGGACGCCGCCGAGGCCCTCGCGCGGAGTCCAGGAAGCGCGGATCTCGATCTGGGAGGCGGGCCGGCGTTCCGAGAGGCCGCCGAAGTAGTGAGAGCTCGCGCGGGTGACGGTGCCGCCGGGTTCGCCGTACGACAGGCCGCGGGCCTGGAGAGCGCCGGTCAGCCAGGACCAGCAGACGTCGGGGAAGAGCGGGTCGGCGGCGATCTCCGGTTCCAGTTCCGCGCGTACGAGCGTGACCAGGCGGAACGATCCCTGCCAGGCCTCGTGTCCGGCGGGGTCGTGGAGGAGGATGAGGCGGCCGTCCGCCAGGTCCTCGTCGCCGTCGACGACCGCGGCCTCCAGTGCGTATGCGAACGGGGCGAGGCGCTGCGGCGGCTTGGTCGGGTCGATCTCGATCTCCGGCCGCAGGCGGGCCGTGCCGAGTGCGTCGACGGCTGTGCGGAAGGCCAGCGGAGTCGCGTCCGCTCCCGTTCGCAGTGCCTCGTCGTTTCTGGCTTCCCCGCCAGCGTCGTCCGAGAGTCGTCCTTGAGCCGCAGCCATGCGGGGAAGATTAAGGGGAACGGCGCCTTTGTGCAGGGAGAGACACCCTTGCCTCCGGCGGTTGGGCGGGAACGGTGCCGTTTGCCTCCGGCGGTTGGGCAGGAACGGTGCCGTTTCGTTGTGTTTGTGCTGTGACTGAGTGTCGCCGTGGGCGGATCGTCGGGGGTTGTTCCGTTCTTTGGCGGCTGCGGGTTGGTTGTGGCTTGTCGCGCAGTTCCCCGCGCCCCTAAAGGGGCGCTTGCGCGCCCCGCGCAGAGAGCCGCACATTGACATAACCCCGCGTCCCTGACGGGGCCCGCTGCCCCCGAGGTTCCTTCTCCGTGCGGCGTGCGAGACTTTCGGCGTGAGTTCCAATGAGCGCCCTGTGGGCCAGCCGACAGCCACGTACGAATCCGCCTTCATGAAGGCGTGCCGGCGCGAGAGCGTGCCGCATACGCCGGTGTGGTTCATGCGGCAGGCCGGGCGGTCGTTGCCCGAGTATCGGAAGGTGCGTGCGGGGATTCCCATGCTCGAGTCGTGTATGCGGCCCGAGCTGGTTGCGGAGATCACGTTGCAGCCGGTGCGGCGGCACAACGTGGACGCGGCCATCTACTTCAGCGACATCGTCGTACCGCTCAAGGCCATCGGTGTCGATCTCGACATCAAGCCGGGGGTCGGGCCGGTCGTCGAGAAGCCGATCCGGTCCCGCGCCGATCTCGCGCAGTTGCGGGATCTGACGCCCGAGGATGTCGCGTACGTCACCGAGGCCATCGGGCTGCTCACCGCCGAGCTCGGCGAGACCCCGCTCATCGGTTTTGCCGGCGCGCCCTTCACGCTCGCCAGTTACCTCGTGGAGGGCGGCCCGTCCCGCAACCACGAGCACACCAAGGCGCTCATGTACGGCGACCCGCAGCTGTGGGCCGAACTGCTCGACCGGCTCGCGGAGATCACGGCCGCCTTCCTGAAGGTGCAGATCGAGGCGGGCGCCTCGGCCGTGCAGCTCTTCGACTCATGGGTAGGCGCCCTGGCACCGGCCGACTACCGGCGCTCCGTCATGCCCGCCTCCACGAAGGTCTTCGAGGCAGTGAAGTCGTACGGGGTTCCGCGCATCCACTTCGGCGTCGGCACCGGCGAGTTGCTGGGTCTCTTGGGTGAGGCGGGCGCGGATGTCGTCGGCGTCGACTGGCGCGTACCGCTCGACGAGGCCGCGCGCCGCGTTGGCCCTGGCAAGGCGCTCCAGGGCAACCTCGACCCTGCGGTCCTCTTCTCCACCACCGAGGCCGTCGAGACGAAGACGCAGGAGATCCTCGACGCCGCCGCGGGCCTGGAGGGCCACATCTTCAACCTCGGCCACGGCGTCCTGCCCAGCACGGACCCGGACGCGCTGACCCGACTCACGGAGTACGTCCACACGCACACCGCCCGCTAACGAGGTCTCCAGGTCTGCCGCGGCCGCGCCTGCCTGCCCCACAGCAGGCCGCGCGGCTCCGGTGGCGGTGGGGTGCCTGGGCGCAGGGGCCAGGCGAGGAGCATGCCTGCCACGAAGCCGACGACATGGGCGACGTATGCGACGGTGCCGGCCTCGGTGACGCCGGCACCGGACGAGTACACCGCCTGGAGGACGAACCAGAAGCCCAGTACCAGCCAGGCGGGCAGTCGTAGCGGCAGGAAGATCAGGAACGGTACGAGGACCCAGACGCGGGCCTTCGGATAGAGGACCAGGTACGCGCCCAGGACGCCGGCGATCGCGCCGGACGCGCCGATCAGCGGGTCGCCGGAGGTGGCGTTGACGTAGGCGAAGGCGTACGCCGCCGCGTAGCCGCATGCCACGTAGAACAGCAGGTAGCGGATGTGGCCGAGGCGGTCTTCGATGTTGTTGCCGAAGATCAGCAGGAAGAGCATGTTGCCGAGCAGGTGCAGCCAACTGCCGTGCAGGAACATCGCGGTGAGCACCGACAGCGGGGGCGACTTGTCGTAGTCGGGCGGGCCCACCACACAGCCCGGCCCCTGCGGGCCCACGCCCACGTCGCCGGTGGGTACGACGGTCGGCGTCCGGTCGTGGATCATCTCGCGCGGCACCGCCGCCCACTGGTCCAGGAACGCCTGCAGTTGGCAGAGCTGCGCGAGGCTGCTCTCGCCGACGAGCGAGGCGGCCACACCCGGCGTGGCCAGGAAGACAAGGATGTTGGCGCCGATCAGCGCGTACGTCACGACCGGTGTGCGGCGGGCCGGGTTCACATCATGGACGGGGATGACCACAAGGAACTCCTGCCCGCGAGCGGGCCCTTCTGAACGGGTGTGAACGGGAGCGCGGGTGTCTGCGTATGTTTCGGCAACCGCCGTGATCCCAGCAACACGTGAGGAAAAGGTCAATGAACGACCGAGTCACTCCGACTATGACCGCCACGCCGGACGGCGAGGCGGAAGTAGCCCTCGTCCTCAGACTGTCGTGGGAGGACGTGGCCGCGCTCGGGCAGGAAGCCGGTCGGCTTGCCGCGAGCATGCAGCGTCCCGTGACCCTCGACGAGGCGGCCAGCCACCGGCTGCGCAGCCGTCAGCCCGGCACGCACGCCCGGCCCCAGGCGGCGCCGCAGCCGCCGCAGGTGTCGCCGGTCTCGTCGTTGCCGCGGTCGCCCGGCGAGCAGGCTCGGCAGGCCATAGAGAAGATCAACGGAACCACTCCTGGAGCGGCTCAGGGTGCCTGAGACGTCGTCAGGGCTCCGGGGTCCTTTGAGGCTCCAGGGCTCCGGGCCCTGACGTCCCCAGGCGTCTCCGGCGCCCTGGGCCGTGAGCACGCGCGCGCGTGGCCGGCGCGGAGGGCCATGCGCGCGTGTCGCTCCGCGGGTTGAGCAGGGGGTTCGTTGTGGTTTTGGTTGCATCCAGGCTGCGGGTGCGATGTGGCTGGTCGCGCAGTTCCCCGCGCCCCTGAAGGGGCGCCTCCAGTGGGCCCCCGGATAGACGGTTACCCTCGGCCGAATACTGCTCCTACCGCCTTGCGGGCCGCCACCTGTACCGGGTCCCACACCGGGGAGAACGGAGGCGCGTAGCCCAGGTCCAGGGACGTCACTTGCTCTACCGTCATGCCTGCTGTCAGGGCTACCGCTGCGATATCCACTCGTTTGCCTGCGCCCTCGCGGCCCACTATCTGGACGCCTAGTAGGCGGCCGGTGCGGCGTTCGGCGAGCATCTTCACCGTCATCGGGGCTGCGCCGGGGTAGTAGCCGGAGCGGCTGGTGGACTCGATGGTGACCTTCTCGTACTGGAGGCCTGCTCTGCGTGCGTCCTTTTCGCGGAGGCCGGTGCGGGCTATCTCCAGGTCGCAGACCTTGCTGACCGCCGTGCCGACCACGCCGGGGAACGTGGCGTAGCCGCCGCCGGCGTTCGCGCCGATGACCTGGCCGTGTTTGTTGGCGTGCGTGCCCAGTGCGATGTGCCGTTCGCGGCCGGAGACCAGGTCCAGGACCTCCACGCAGTCGCCGCCGGCCCAGATGTTCTCGTAGCCGCGTACGCGCATGGCCTGGTCCGTCAGCAGCCCTCCGTGGTCGCCCAGCGGCAGCCCCGCCGCCTGCGCCAGCGTCGTCTCCGGACGTACGCCGATGCCGAGGACCACCACGTCCGCCGGGTACTCGGCGTCCTCCGTGGCCACCGCGCGGACCCGGCCGTCCTCGCCGGTGAGGATCTTGGTGACCTCGGCGTCGTTCACCATCGTGATGCCCAGGCCCTCCATGGCCTCGTGCACCAGCCGGCCCATGTCGGGGTCGAGCGTGGACATCGGCTCCTTGCCGCGGTTGACCACCGTCACCTCGTAGCCGCGGTTCACCAGCGCCTCGGCCATCTCCACGCCGATGTAGCCGGCGCCGACCACGACCGCGCGCCGACCGGACGTACGGGCCAGCGTGTCGATCAGGACCTGGCCGTCGTCCAGGGTCTGCACACCGTGCACTCCCGGGGCATCGATCCCGGGCAGCGGCGGCCGGATCGGCCGGGCGCCCGTCGCGATCACGAGCTTGTCGTACGACGTCCACGCCTCGGCCCCGGACTCCAGGTCACGGGCGCGGACCCGGCCGCCCGCGACATCCAGCGCCGTCACCTCCGTACGCATCCGGAGGTCGATCCCGCGCTCCCGGTGCTCCTCGGGGGTGCGCGCGATCAGCTCGTCCCGGTCCGTGACGTCGCCGCCCACCCAGTACGGGATGCCGCACGCGGAGTACGAGCTGAAGTGGCCGCGTTCGAACGCGATGATCTCCAGTTCGTCGGGGCCCTTCATACGGCGTGCCTGGGACGCGGCGGCCATGCCCGCCGCGTCCCCTCCGACGACCACCAGGCGTTCTCTCGTACGGCTCATGTCCATATGAACACGCTACGGGGGACTGGCATTTCAGTCCTGCCAGTACCGTCAGTCGTCCTTGTCGTCCGCTCCCGGCGCCGGCCGGGCGACCGGCAGGGACATGCCGGCGGTCGCCGTACCCGCACCCGCACCCGCCGTGGCCGGGCGGCGCGGCAGCCGGGGGCGCAGGACACGCGTCCACAGCAGCAGGAGCAGCGCCGCGCCCACGAGGAAGGGGAGTACGGCGGCCAGGGCCATCGCGATCCAGCGGAACGTCTCGATGAACGCGTTCCAGCCACCCGCGAGCGCGTCCGCGAGCCCCGGGTCCTCGTCCTCCGCCGCCTTCACCGGGGTCTCGGACAGTGACAGGGTGATCGTGGCCAGGCTCGTACGGTCCTTCAGGGATGCCTGCTGGGCCAGCAGGGACTCCAGGTCGGCCTGACGGGTGCTCAACTCGCCTTCCAGCGTGACCACATCGCTGAGCTTGGTCGCCTGGTCCATCAGCTCACGGATCCGGATCACGCTGGCGCGCTGCGTCTTGATGCGGCTCTCCACGTCGACGACTTGGTCCGTGACGTCCTCCGCTTTCGCCGTCCGGTCGATCAGTTTTCCGGAGCCCTCCAGGTCGTCGAGCACCTCCTCGTAGCGGTCCGTGGGCACGCGGAGGACGACGCGCGAGCGCTCGCGGCCCTTGGAGTCGCGGTCGGTTGTCTCCTGGCCGACGACACCGCCCGCGTTCTCCACGGCGGTACGGGCCTCGGCGAGCGCCTTGGGTACGTCCTTGACCTGCACGGTCAGCGACGCGGTACGGATGATGTGGGCGGCGCTCAGCTTGGGCGGCGCGGTGGCCTGCCGGCCCTTGCCACCGCTGTCCTGCTGACTGTCGCCCGCGCCCTGCTCGGACCCGGCCGCGGCTTTAGCGCCGCTATCCGAGGTGGTGCCGGCTTCGTCCGCTCCGGTGCATCCCGCGAGCGCTACGGCGGCGGCCAGCAGCAGTGCCGCGAGGGCGTGGAGAGGCCGTGGGGATCGTACGGATCGGAGCCCGGACGTTCGCTGCCTGGGCGTGGTGCTGCGTGTCTGCATGTCGGCGTACCCCCGATGGTGTCGTAATGATTGACGCTCCTTCGACGCCGGAGCGGGGCGGGACGTTGGAGGTATCGGGTCCCGAACTGGTCACGGTCAGGACTCGTCATGGACACCGGGTGCCGGAGGGACTGTCAGTGCCGGGTGCGACAGTGGAGACATGCAGCACGCAGACACTCGTACGGGCCTGGGTCACGTCGTCGTCATCGGGGGCGGCATAGCCGGTCTGGCCGCCGCCCACCGGTTGCTGGACAGTGGCGCGCGCGTGACCGTCCTGGAGGCCTCGGACCGGCTCGGCGGGAAGCTGCTCCCCGGTGAGATCGCGGGTGCGCGGGTCGATTTCGGCGCCGAGTCGATGCTGGCCCGGCGTCCCGAGGCGGTGGCGCTCGCCCGCGAGGTGGGCCTCGACGACCGGCTTCGTACGCCTGCGACGGCGAGTGCGTCGATCTGGACGCGGGGGGCGCTGCGGCCCATGCCCAAGGGGCACGTCATGGGTGTGCCCGGCACGGCCTCCGCCCTCGCCGGGCTGCTCTCCGAGGAGGGCGTGCAGCGCATCGAGCGCGACGCCGACTTGCCGCGTACGGAGGTCGGCGACGACGTGGCGGTGGGGGAGTACGTGGCGGCCCGCCTCGGCCGGGAAGTGGTGGACCGCCTGATCGAGCCGCTTCTGGGCGGCGTCTACGCGGGCGACGCGTACCGCATCTCCATGCGCTCGGCCGTTCCCCAGCTCTTCGAGGCGGCGCGTACGCATGTGTCGTTGACGGAGGCGGTCCGGGGCATCCAGGCCCGCGCGGCTGCCGCACAGCAGACCGGCCCCGTCTTCATGGGCATCGAGGGCGGCGTCGGCCAACTGCCGCTCGTTGTCGCGGAGTCGGTGCGGGTGCGGGGCGGCGAGATCGTCACGGGGGCGCGGGTGACGGAGCTGCGCAGGGTCTCGGGGGAGGTGGCTGGGCGAGGTGGTGAACTGGTTTGGCGCGTCGTCGCCGGAGGGCGGGTGTTGCACGCCGACGGCGTTGTCGTCGCCGTTCCCGCCGGTGTGGCTGCCGCATTGCTGCGGGACGAAGCGCCTGCTGCCGCGGCTGAGCTGGCCGGTGTCGAGTACGCCTCCATGGCGCTCGTCACGCTCGCCTACCGGCGCGATGAAATCCGGCTCCCTGAAGGGAGCGGTTTTCTGGTGCCGCCTGTTGACGGGCGGACCATCAAGGCGTCGACGTTCGCCTCCCAGAAATGGGGGTGGATCGACGAGGAGAACCCGGACGTGCTGGTCCTGCGGACGTCTGTGGGGCGGTACGGCGAGACCGAGATCCTCGGGCGCGAGGACGGCGAACTCGTCGACGTCTCGCGGCACGACCTGCGGGAAGCCACCGGGCTCGACGCCGCGCCCGTCGCGGCAAGCGTCACGCGCTGGACCGACGGCCTGCCCCAGTACCCCGTCGGGCACCACGCGCGCGTGGCCCGCATCCGGGAACACGTCGGCGAGCTGCCGGGCCTCGCCGTGTGCGGAGCCGCGTACGACGGAGTGGGCATCCCGGCGTGCATCGCGAGTGCGTACGCCGCGGTCGATCAGCTCGAGGGCGATGCGAGCGGTGTGCAGGAGCTCACCGCCCACCCGGTGCAGAGTCTGCACGGCGGAGCGGGAGAATGAGGACATGAGTGACGACGCCCCCACCACCGAGTCCGGCAGGATCCCGAACAAGGGCAAGCTGGCCAAGGACCTGAACGAGGTCATCCGCTACACCCTGTGGTCCGTCTTCAAGCTGCGAGACGTCCTCCCCGAGGACCGCGCCGGCTACGCGGACGAGGTCCAGGAGCTCTTCGACCAGCTCGCCGCCAAGGACGTCACGATCCGCGGCACGTACGACGTGTCCGGCCTGCGCGCCGACGCCGACCTCATGATCTGGTGGCACGCGGAGACCTCCGACCAGCTCCAGGAGGCGTACAACCTCTTCCGCCGTACGAAGCTGGGGCGCGCCCTGGAGCCGGTCTGGTCGAACATGGCGCTGCACCGCCCTGCCGAGTTCAACCGCTCGCACATCCCGGCGTTTCTCGCCGACGAGACGCCGCGCAATTACGTCAGCGTCTACCCGTTCGTGCGCTCCTACGACTGGTACCTGCTGCCCGACGAGGACCGCCGCCGCATGCTCGCCGACCACGGCAAGATGGCCCGCGGCTACCCGGACGTGCGCGCCAACACGGTCGCCTCGTTCTCGCTGGGCGACTACGAGTGGATCCTCGCCTTCGAGGCCGACGAGCTGTACCGCATCGTCGACCTCATGCGCCATCTGCGCGCCTCCGAGGCCCGGATGCATGTCCGGGAAGAGGTCCCGTTCTACACCGGGCGCCGCAAGTCCGTGGCTGAGCTGGTCGCGGGGCTGGCCTGAGCGGCTGCCGCAGCGCGTTAGCGCGTCAGCGCCTCAGCAGGACTCGGCGGGTGGCCCGTGCCAGGCGGGCCGCGGGGCGGCGGGACAGCGGGGCGGGGCCTGAGCGCTCCAGCCACCAGTCGCTCAACTGCCGTTCTGCGTCGGCGTTTTCGAGGCGGCCGTGCAGGAGCAGGTGTTCGGCGAAGGCCAGGGCGTCGTGGCGGTAGCCGTCGGTCATCGGGTGGTCGGCCGCGTACGCCAGGAAGTGGGTGCGGTACGTCCCGGTCAGGATCTCCGGCAGTTCCGGGGCGACCTTGGCGATGACGTCGGCCCGTTTCGCGGCGAGTGCTCGTGCCTGTACGGCCAGCCGTGAGCGGTTGAAGCCTTCGGGGGTGGGGGTTCCGGCGACGAGGGCGGAGAGCAGGGCCGTCTGGGCCAGGGCGAGGCGCTGACGGGGGGCTTCGGTGCCTTCTGCGTTGCCCTGCGGGGCGCCGCCGTCCCGTACGCCGGAGGTCTCGGCCCGTACGCCTGAAGGCTTGGCGTTTGCCTTCGGGGCCTGGTCCACGGTTTCCCTGATCGCTGCCAACTCCCGCTCCAGTTCGGCTGGTTCGGGGAAGTTCTCGTCTCGCTCCAGGAGTACGCCCGGGGGGCGGACTCGGGACGCCAGGTCCGCGAGGATGTCGAGGACCGGCGGGGGTACGGGGTGGGCGTGGCTGTCGTGCCAGACGCCGTCGCGCTCGAAGCCGCCGGCTACGTGGACGTACGCGATGGCCTCGACGGGCAGTTCGTCGAGGGCCTTGGCGGGGTCTTCGCCTCGGTTGACGTGGTTGGTGTGGAGGTTGGCCACGTCGATGAGGAGACGTACGCCGGTACGGTCGACCAGGTCGTACAGGAACTGTCCCTCGGTCATCTCCTCGCCCGGCCACGAGATCAGCGCCGCGATGTTCTCGACGGCGAGGGGGACGGGGAGGGCGGCCTGGGCGATGCGGATGTTCTCGCACAGGACGTTGAGGGCGTCTCGGGTGCGGGGCACTGGGAGCAGGTGCCCGGCCTCCAGGCGGTCGGTGGCGGTGAGGGGGCCGCCCGCGCGGACGAAGGCGATGTGCTCGGTGACGAGCGGGGCGGTGAGCGCTGCCGCGCGTTCGGCGAGGGCGGTGAGGCGGGCCTCGTCGGGGCGCTCCGCGCCGCCGAGGCCCAGGGAGACGCCGTGCGGTATGACGGTGACGCCGCGGGCGCGTAGGCGCTGGAGTGAGTCCGGGATGTGTCCCGGGCACACGTTCTCCGCGACGGCCTCGACCCAGTCGATGCCGGGCATACGCTCGACGGCCTCGGCGATTTCTGGCCGCCATCCGATTCCCGTACCCAGTGGCTGCATGACGGGGTGATGACCCCGAAGCGTGGGGTCGAACCCCTTGGCGGGGACGTTCAGAGCAACATTTGAGGTTCGTTTTCGGCTGCGGTGCCGTCGTGGCTGGTCGCGCCCACGCGGGGTGCCTCCGGCGGTGGGGCGGCCGCGGGCTGTGTGTGGCTGGTCGCGCCCACGCGGCGGAGCCGCATATGTCACAGCCCCGCGCGCCTTGGGTTTGTGGTGGGTGCGGGGCCGCGTCGGGGGTGTCCGTCCTCGGACCGGCGCGCGTTGCTGTTGGCTGGTAGAGGGTGCTCGGGGTGGCGCGCCGGCCGCTGCGGGCGCACACCCCCGCCCCGTCCCCTTGCCGCCGTGGGCGGCCGCGGGGCCATAGGGGTCCGGGCTCCCCACGGGCGGGCTTTCCGGGGCGCGGGCTCCTTCCGGGGCGCGGACTATTTCAGTTCGCTTGCTCGTCGGGGTGCGGGCAGTCGCAGGCTTTTTGGGGGCGCGGGGAACTGCGCGACCAGCCACGACGCACCTGCAGCCGCGACACGTCGTGTCACCCACCACCCCGTGGCGTGGGTCTGGGGCGCAGCCCCAGTTTGCGCGCACCGTTGCGGGCCGCAGTCAGCCCATGGCTGTTCGTGGCGTGGGTTCCGGCTGCGGGGCGGGCAGGGACGGGTGTGCGGTCCTCGCCTGTTCCCTGGTCAGGGCTGCGGTGATTCTGCGGGCCAGGAGCGGGTCGGCCGGGAGGACGTGTGAGGCGAACCAGCGGGCGGCCGAGGGGGTGGGGGAGGGGTCGACGAAGTCCGGGCCCGCGTAGTCGTCTAGCGGGGGGTCGTAGATGTAGCCGGCGATCACGCCGTGGTTCACCAGGCGTTCGACTAGTGCGTCGCGGTCGTGGACCAGGAGCGGGACCCGGAAGACGGGAAGGGGGCCGTCGTGGGTGGCCTGGTCGCGCAGTGCCGGGGAGGCCCAGGCGGTGCCCGAGAGGAGGGCGGTGCCGGCCCTGCGGTGGGCGAGGTTCGCGTCGAGGGCCGCCAGGCGGAGCCTCAACTGGCCGCGGACCAGGGCTCCGTGGCGGGAGCGGAAGTCGTGCAGGTCGACCCGTACCCATGGCTCGTACGCCTTGAGGCTGGGCGCCTCGCGGGCGCTGCGGGTCAGTCGTGGTGCGTGGAGGGGCATGCGGAAGTCGTCGCGTTCCAGTAGGCCTAGTCGCTGCATCGTGCGCCATGCGGGACGCACCAGGTGGAGGGTGCGTACGGCGGAACGTGCGAGTGGACGCAGGGCCGCGGCCAGGTCGGTGCGCAGGCGGGCCGGTTCGAGGAGGTCGTCGCGCAGCAGCTCCAGCTCGCGTCGGGTGCGCGCGTCCTCGACGGCGAGGAAACCGCCCGCCATCGCCGCCACATGCTTGGACAGGCTGAACGCCGCCGCCTTCCCGAACGTCCCGATCGGCTGCCCGTCCACATGCGTGCCGATCGCGTGTGCCGCGTCCTCGAGCAGGGGGATGCCCAACTCCTCGCAGCGGCGCCGTAGTTCGATGACGCGGTCCGGCATCCCGTACAGGTTCGTGGTGAGTACTGCGTCCACTTTTCGCCAGGTCGACTCGGGTACGGCGGCGGGGTCGATGTTGCCGTCCCACATGGACACCGGGGCCTGCACCGGGCGCAGTCCGGCCGCGAGGACGACGAAGAGGATCACGTCGTCGTTCACCGGCGACATCAGCACGCGTGCGCCTGGCCGGCACCAGCGTCGTAGCGCCAGATACAGCGCCAGCCGGGCCGAGGGGGTGTAGACGCATTCGCGTCCGAGCCGCCGTGTCATCGTCGCGGCGAGCTGCGATCCGTACGGCATGGTCACCTCTTCCGTCGAAGGGCCGTTGAAGGGTCGTTCGCGGGGGTGCACAAGGGGGAGGGGATGAGCATGGGGCGTACGGGGGTGGCCTGTTCAGCGGGTGCGGGGCGCGGCTCCGGCGGAGCTCGTCCGGGTAGACGTACGCAGGGTGCCGACCGTCTTCAGGAGCCGGTCGGCTGGTTCGCGCAGGGTGGGGTGGGCCAGGACCGTGTTGCGTAGGCCGCGTACCGGTCTGCGCCACAGGCGGTGTGCGGTCGCCACCGGGTGGGGGCGGGTCGCGAAGCCTTCGGCGACGCGCAGTTCGCGGGTCTTGAGCCAGTCCTTGTACTCCTTGTCGCCGCGGCCCATATCCATGAGCCGTACGCCGTCCCGGGCCGCCGCCTCGGCCATCCGCAGGTGCATGATCAGGCCGGGGGAGTAGTAGCGGAACTCGGGGTCGTACGCGGTGAACCAGGCCGCGAAGACCGTGCGCGATCTCGGGCCGAAGTGGGCGGCCACCGGGCGGTCGCCCGCGTACACGACGGACAGCACACCGGTGAAGTGCTCTTCGCGCACCTGGAACAGATGGTCCACCAAGTCCACGATCCACGGCCGCGCGAATCGGTCCATGCGTCCCGTCCTGCGGTACTGCGCTGACTTCCACCGCATCAGCGTGCGCAGCGCTCGCGGGTCGCGCTCGTCGAAGACGAACCGCATCTCGCCCAGGTCGCGCCCCAAGCGGCGTTCCTTCTTCAGCGTCGTCTTGGCCAGCCCCGGGTACGTGGCCCGCAGCCACTGGGCGTAGTCGCCGTCGCCGGGCTTCAGGTCGAGCACCGGTGAGGGGAACGTCCCCGTGACGTACGGGCCGAATGGCTGCTGCTCCGCGACGAGATGGTCGAACTCGAAGACGGACAGGCCGCAGGCGCGCAGCAGTTGCCCGGTGTCCCAGGTGATCCCGGGGCGGTGCACGAGGGCCTGGCAGTCGGAGAGGCCGAGGCCTATGGCCCGGCCGACGCCGAAGGAGTTGCGTTCGTACGGGAGGAAGCCGACGGGTTCGCCGTTCTCGTGCAGGACCGCCACCCGCGCCCCACCGCGGCATCCGCCGATCCCGGCCGCGAACTCCGGTGCCAGGAAGGGGTTGGCGAAGTCGGGCGACTCGTCCATCGCCTTGTGCCAGGCCCGGCTGAGCGAGGCGTCGAGCTGCTCGGCTCTGTGGATGGTGATGTGCATGGCATTGCTGATCGATCGCATGGGCGACCGCCCCCCGTTCCCCCAACGCGCGTTGATCGCGCCCCACTTGTTCTGCACAGTGGCAGAGCTCAAACGTGGCGAAACAGCCTGCAAGCTGTCAAGGGTGTCTGTTGCAATGAAATGCTATAGATCGGGCTACAAGGTCTTTTCATGGATATCTGGAGCAACTGAAGTCAACTCGTGGCGACTTATGGCAACTCCCGATCCCTTCATCTCCTCAGCAGCAGGGGTGGTGCTAACCCGCTGGCAGGCGCCTCGGGACGGGCTGATTTCAGCCCGTCCGGCGTTTGAGGACCGGGGGCCCGGGGGCCGGCCCCCGAAACGGGGCTCGGGGCGGAGCCCCGACGGGATCCCAGGGGCGTAGCCCCGTGGAACCCACGCGTACTCCGTCCGCGTCCGTGCGCACAGTGAGGTGCGTATTCCGCGCCTGCCGGACATCATGGACGGCACAGACATCCGGGGAGCAACACGCCCTCCGGCTGGTACAGGGGGACCCATGGCACAGCCGTTGGAAAACAGCGATCCTCGGCAGGTGGGGCCGTACCGCATCATGGGCCGCCTCGGAGCCGGCGGGATGGGGCGCGTCTATCTGGGGCGGTCACCGGGCGGGCGTGCGGTCGCCGTCAAGACCATCCGGCCCGAATTCACCGACGACCCCGAGTTCCGGCAGCGGTTCGCCCGGGAGGCGGCTGCCGCCCGTGCTGTCAGCGGGGCGTTCACGGCCGCGGTCGTCGACGCGGATCCGTACGGAGACCCGCCGTGGCTCGCCACCGTCCATGTCGCGGGTATCTCGCTGGACGCCACCATCGCGCGCCACGGACCGCTGCCCGAATCCTCGGTGCTCGCGCTGGGTGCCGGGCTGAGCGAGGCGCTCCAGGCCATCCATGCCGCGGGCCTCGTGCACCGGGATCTGAAGCCTTCCAATGTGCTGCTGGCTCCCGACGGGCCCAAGGTGATCGACTTCGGGATTGCGATCAGTGCCGGTTCGAGTTCGTTGACCCGCAGCGGAGTCGTCGTCGGCACGCCCGCGTTCATGTCGCCCGAGCAGCTGACGGGTGGGCGCGCCGGTACGCCCGCCGATGTGTTCGCCCTCGCGAGCGTGCTTGTGTACGCGGCCTGCGGCGAGGGGCCCTTCAGCTCCAGTCCTGGGGCCGGGATCGGTTTCGGCGTCGTCCATGACGAGCCCGACCTGTCCGCGGTACCGGAAGGGCTGCGCCCGCTCCTCGCCCACTGCCTCGAGAAGGATCCGGCACGCCGGCCCACGGTCGCGGAACTGCTCACGGAGTTCGCCCGCCGGATGCTTTCGTCGCCCGCGGCGGCGTCCGGCCAGTACGGCCCGTACGGAAAGGACACGGTCACCGTCGCGCTGCACGGCGGGGCCTGGCTGCCCGCGCCGGTGGCCGCCTCGGTGCGGCGGGCCGAGGAGGCCGGCATGGGCCGCCAGGTGTCCCCGACGGGCCCGCGGGCCGCGACCGCCGGGGCTGCCGGAGCCGGCGTCGCGGTGGATCCCCGCCTGCCGCAGGAGCCGTCCGGGCACACGGCGGGGGCATCCGAGGCGTTCCGGACACCGACCGTCGCCTCGCCCGAGGGCCCGCGGTACTCCGGTCCGGGCGCCCCCGGCCCCGTAACCCCGAGCGGTCCACCCACCTGGACGGACGCGGGGCTGAGACCGCAGCCGTCATCACTCGAGACGTCGGGCAATCCGTCACCGTGGCCGTCGGGGAGCGGGCAGCTCTCGGCTGGCGGACCGCATCCGGCCGGCGAACCGCTTCCGGGTGGCGGAGGAGACCGCGACCCCGGTACGCCCACCCGTCGCCGCGTGCTGATCGCACTCACCGGAGCGGGCGCCGTCGCCGCCCTCGGCGTGGGCTCCTACCTGCTGGGGCTCGGCGATCAGGACGACTCCGACAAGAGCACGGGCAATGACCCCCTGAACGACTCGGAGACGGATCCGAAACCGGGCAGCCAGAGATGGACGTACAGCACCGGAGGCCCGGTCGCGCCCGCCCTTCTCGCCGCGGGCGGGCTGGTGTTCGCCGGCAGCAAGGACGGGAGCATGTACGCCCTGGACGCCGAAACCGGCAAACGACGCTGGGCGTTCAGCACCGGCAACGGCGTCTACACCTGTCCCGCCGTGGCCGGGGGCCTCGCCTACTTCGGCAGCGCGGACTATCACCTCTATGCCGTCGACGTGAAGACCGGCGACCAGCGCTGGCAGTTCAGCGCTCGTGGAGAGGTCAACTCCTCGCCCGTGGTCGCCGGGGGAGTGGTCTACGCGGGCAGTGACGACGGCCGGCTGTACGCCGTGGACGCCGATTCCGGCGACCGGAAGTGGGCGTTCGCCGCCGAGGGCCGGATCCGTTCCTCCCCGGTGGTCGCGTGGGGCAAGGTCGTCGTCGGGAGTGAGGACTCCCGGCTGTACGGCATCGACGCGGCGACCGGAGAACGCGCCTGGGCCTTCGAGACGGACGGCGACGTCAAGTCCTCACCGGCGGTCGCCGATCGCGTCGTCTATGCGGGCAGCTACGACGGCAACCTCTACGCCGTCAACTGCGATACCGGCGAACGCGTTTGGACCTTCGCCACACGGGGCGGCGTGGGCTCCTCGCCCGCGGTGTCCGACGGAGTCGTCTACGTGGGGAGCGACGACGGCAATCTGTACGCGGTCGACGCCCTCACCGGGAAGCAGAGGTGGAAGTTCACCATCGGCAGCATCGTCTACTCCTCGCCGACGGTCCTGGGCGACACCGTGTACGTGGGCAGCAAGAGCGGCAACCTCTACGCCGTACACAAGACCACGGGCAAACAGCGGTGGAGGCACCGCACCGGCGCGGACATCCGCTCCTCACCCGCGGCGTCCGGAGGCACGGTGTACGTCGGCAACGACAGCGGCACGGTCTTCGCGGTCAACCGCTGAACGCCGCGGGGAGACTGGCGGCGCGTACCCCCGGTGTTCGCCACGGCCTTTGTGCATCTGTCGGATTCCAGAGGGTCGGGGGCGTGACATCTGCTCATGGTGCGAGGGAGTGGGGCGCCCTACGTTCGGTGTCGCACCCGACTCCATGGGAGTAGTCGATGAGTTCCGCCAGCAGTCGTCCCGTGCCGGAAACCGCTGGGACCCGCCTCCGACCGGTTGCGGACGAGGAGTCCGAGGATCCGAGTGACCTCACATGCCACTGCGGGCGGTCGCTCACCCGATGCGCCGGCTGCCAGACCCCCCGATGCCTCGACTGCGACCCGTACCGTTCAGATGACTGCGTCTTCGCTCTCTGAGGGCGAGGTGGAGCAGCAGTACTACGTCGTGATCGGCGGCGATGCGGCGCGCAGGGTCTGCGGTTCTCTGCAGTCGGCGGAGAACGACGTGTGCCACCTGACCCAGCCCACGGACGACGAACTGCGCAAGGCCCTGGACCGGAATGTGGCGGGCGTCGCGGTTCTCTTCGACGACGACGCCGAGTCCCTGCGCTACGCGCTCGCCGTCGAGCACATCCGTCCGGGCGTCGCCCTGGTGGTGACGGTCTTCGACCGGACGGTCGCGGGCCAGCTCGAGAGCACGGTGCCCAACTGCCGGGTGACCTCACCGGCCGATGTCGCCGCCCCCGTCCTGCTGGCCGCCTGCCTCCAGCCCGAGTTGCTGGCGCTCCACGGGACGCCCGCCGGGCATGTCGGCGCCCGCTGGGGAGAGGACGCCGTACGTCTCGAGCCGTACCGGCCGCCGCGCTCCCTGCGATACCGGGCCCGGCTCGGCAAGATCAGGGGCCAGCTGCGGCCGCACGACGGCAGCTCGCGGATCATGCTGACCGGTCTTGCCGGTCTCTTCGCGGTGCTGCTGGCGGACTGGATCTGGTCGGTGACCCTCAACCACCGGTCGCCGGTGGAAGCCCTCTTCGAAGCGGCGCGAACCCTCGCGACCGTCGGCCCAGCGGCCGCGCACGGCGGGACCGCCTACCTGGTGTTCAGCAGCTTCGCCATGCTGATCACCATCGTGTTCACCGCCGTTTTCACCGCGGGAATGGTCGATCGTCTGCTGGCCCCGCGCTCGATCGGCATGGTGGGTCCCAGGGCGCTTCCCCGGGCGGGCCATGTGGTGGTCGTCGGATTCGGGCAGGTCGGGCTCCGGCTGTGCACCCGGTTGCAGGCGCTCGGCCTCGGAGTGATCGCGGTGGAACGCAACCCGGCGGCCCCCAACCTCCGGCTGGCGAAGGCACTCGGCATCCCCGTCGTGGTCGCCGACGCGCGGGACAGGTTCGTACTGCGGAAGCTCGGCCTCGACACGGCCCAGGCCATGGCCGCCGTCGCCTCCGACGACCTGGACAACATCGCGGTCGCCGTGGCCGCGCGGGCCGTCGCACCCGATCTGCGGGTCGTCATACGGGCGGGGGACCATGAGGCCATCGCCGAGACCCAGTCCCTGTTCAGCATCGGCATCGTCCGCGACCTCGCCAGCCTGAGCGCCGCCTACACGACCGCGAGCCTGACCGGGCTGCGGCCACGCGGAGTGCTGCCGCAGGGGCGGCGGCTGTTGGTGGAGCGCGAGAACGGGTCGTTCACGCAGTGGCCGCACGCGGCGCGGTGCCATCACCAGCAGGACACCTGAGTCGGTCGAGCGATCCGGGCGAAGGGATCCGGTTCAAGTGATGCTGTTCGATTCGTTCAGGTAATTGACCGTGTCCCGTCAGGTCGCGATTCTGAGACGTCCCCCCACTCTTGGAGAACTGATGCGACCGATCAGCAAGCGCGGAACCCGCAGAGGGCTGGCGATGGGCACGGCTCTGTCCCTGACCGGGCTGTTACTCGCGGGCCTCACCGGGCTCGGATCCGCCCAGGCCGACACGGCAACTGCCGCGGCCGACACGGCAACTGCCGCCGCGCCCACGGCAGTCGACGGCGTACCGACCTCCGTGACCACCCTCACCACCGGGCTGACCGTCCCCTGGGGCGTCGACTGGCTGCCCGACGGCGCCGGCGCCCTGGTCACCGAGCGCGACGACTTCCGTGTCTGGAAGGTCGGCCCCGACGGCGCCAAGACGCAGGTCGGGACCGTCCCCAACAGCCAGACCACCAACGGCGAGGGCGGCCTCATGGGCGTCGCCGTCGACCCCGACTGGGCCACCAACCACCACGTGTACTTCATGCACACCGCCGCCGAGGGCAACCGCATCGCCCGTATGACCTACGACGGCACCTCGCTCAGCGGCTATACCGTGATCCTCCAGGGCATCGCCAAAGCCCGCTTCCACAACGGCGGACGGCTCGCCTTCGGCCCCGACGGCTTCCTGTACGCCACTACCGGCGACGCCCAGAACACCGCACTGGCCCAGGACCGCAACTCCCTGAACGGCAAGATCCTGCGCTTGACCACCTCCGGGGACCCGGCCCCCGGCAACCCCTTCGGCAACCACGTCTACAGCCTCGGCCACCGCAATCCGCAGGGCCTCGCCTTCGACCGCAACGGGCGGCTGTGGTCCGCCGAGTTCGGCAACACCCGCTTCGACGAACTGAACCTGATCAAGCCCGGCGCCAACTACGGCTGGCCCACCTGCGAGGGCACCTGCTCGGTCGCCGGAATGACCAACCCGAAGAAAACCTGGACCACCGGCGAGGCCTCACCCAGCGCCATCACCATCGCCGACAACGTCGTCTACATGGCCGCCCAGCGCGGCGAGCGCCTGTGGCGCATCCCGATCGAGGGCGACACGGAGAACGTGGGCACGGCGACGGCGTACTACGTCGGTACGTACGGCCGGCTCCGTACGGTCGTGAAGGTGCCCGGCAGCGAACAACTGTGGCTGACGACCACCAACGCGGATGCCTCCGGCGGTGAGGCGGATGGGGCGGACCGTGTCCTCCGGCTCACCCTGGGCTAGGTGTTCCGCTGGAGATGCCGGTTCGAAGCTGCGGGTGCGTTGTGGCTGGTCGCGCCCGCGCGGCGGAGCCGCATATGTCACAGCCCCGCGCCCCTAGGAAGGCCTGCGGCCTCCCTTGGGGCGCGGTACCGGCCCGCTCTTTGTCCATCCCCTGACGCTCGCTCAGCGCCAGGTGGCGGGGCGGCGCACGCGTTCCGGCAGGGCGTCGGCCCGGTCGTATCCCTCGACGGCGACCGTCAGCCCGGGCGCGATCTCCGTGAAGCCCGCGTCGCGTACCAACGGGAGCCCGCTCGTGGTGAGTTGGGCCCACCGGACGGCAGGCGCGGTGCGGACCGAGAGGGGGGAAGCCCGCGTCGTGCCAGGTCTTACGGGCCTCGTCGGGGAGTTCCCACCAGGCGAGTTGGGCGCCGTGACCGGCCTGGGCCATGGCTTTGCCAGCCGACATGTCGACTTCGGGGCTCATCCAGAGCACGGGGGCCGTCGCGTCGGGTTCCCCCGGTACTTCCGGGTCGTCGAGTTCCGTGCCGGAGACCTGAAGTCGGGCCAGGTCCTTGGGCCAGTCGTCCAGAGGGACCGGCGGAAACACCCGCACCTCGGCCGACCCGCCCATGACCGTGATCCCGGGCAACGCCTCGGCCCGCCGCCACTCGGCGCCCCGCGCCCGCCGCACCACCTTGCGGATCCGGGCGTCCTGCCAGTCCCGCATGGCCTGCGCCCACTCACCGTCCCCTTGCGATCGCTCGTCGCTGAGCATCACCAGGACGGCGCGGGCAGCAGTCTCGAGCGCATCCGTACGTGCCGGAGGCTTGCCCCGCTCGATACGCACGACCAACGGCAGCACGTACTGCGGCGCTTTGTCGCGGTGGGTCAACTCGTGACGGAAGGGACTGTCCTCACCACCGGCCCCGCCACCCGGGGTGGCCGTCTGCTCGTTGCTCACGCCTCAAGTCTGCCAGGCGCAAGATCGGTTCCTCTGCACGCGGCCGAACGCATGGGCGAAGATGGCCCGCATGAACCGCGAGTTGCTGCTTGAAGGGGTCGGTCGCCGCTATGGCCTCGGCCGCGCCGCCCCATGGGTCCTGCGAGGAGTCGACCTCACGCTGGCCCCGGGCACCCTGACGCGCGTCGAGGGTGCCAACGGCACTGGCAAGTCGACCCTGCTGCGGCTGCTGGCCGGGATCGACGCCCCCACCGAGGGCCGCATCACCGGCCGTCCTCGGACGGCGTACGTCCCCGAGCGCTTCCCTGCTGCCCTGCCCTTCACCGCGGCCGGCTATCTGATCCACCTCGGCAGCATCCACGGCCTCTCCCGTGCAGAGGCCGCCGGCGCCGCGGTCGAATGGCTCGAGCGCCTGGGCGCCGACGAGTACGCCCGTACGGCGATGTCGGAACTCTCCAAAGGCACCAGCCAGAAGGTCGCGGTCGCCCAGGCCCTGCTCGCCGAACCGGAACTCCTCGTCCTCGACGAGGCCTGGTCCGGTCTCGACACGGCCGCCCGCGCGGTGCTGGAGGAGGCGGTGCTGCAACGCACTGCCGCCGGCGGCACCGTGGTGTTCGTCGACCACGACCCGCGCCGGCTGGCGGGGGCGCCGGACGCGACGTATGCGGTGGTCGACGGCAACTTGCGTGCGGTTACGGGGAGTTCGGCGCCGCAGGAGTCGTACGTGATCGTCGAGGTCGAGGGGCCGTCGGGTGCCGAGCCGCCCGCCGAGGCGGCACGGCTGACGGTGTCCGTCGAGGAGTCGGGGCCCGGAAGGCTCCGCCTCACCGTCCCCGACTCCCATTCGGACACCGTTCTGAGGATCCTGCTGACGGCCCGCTCGCCGTGGCATGTGATCAGCCTGAGGGAGGAGTCCGCTGTGAACGGCGTACTGACGCCCCGCCCTGCCGACAGCGATACCGACGTCGAGGTCCGCTCATGACCGCCCTCCGCCCCCTCCTCCGCTACCAGGTGGCCCTCCTGGTGCGCTCACAGCGCTGGCTGCCGCCGGTCATCATGTACGCCGCGTTCCTGGCCATCGGGGTCCAGACGGGCCAGCCGATACTGGACTCGCTCGGTTACGCGGCCGCCGCCGTACTCCCGGTCGCCGCCTGGTTCGTACGGATCTGCGCCACCAACGAACCGCCCGCGGCCCGGAGTTGTGTGGGCGCGGCGGCCGGGTCCGCGCGGGCGCATCTGGCCTGCCTGCTCACGGCGTTCGGGGCGGCGGCGCTGGTCGGGGTGGTGGCGACGGTCGTCGTGACGGTGCTCAGCTCTCCGACGAGCACGAATCACCAGACGCGTCTGCCCGTCCTCCCGGCGGGTGGGGCCGGGCTCGTCGCCGCGCTGGTGTGTGCCCTGCTGGGCACGGCCGTGGGGGCGCTCACGACGTGGCCGCTGCTGCGGTCGCCCGGCCGGGCGGTTCCGGCGATGTTGCTCGGGGCGGTGCTGGCGCTGGTGGTGACGGGGTCACCGGCCCGGGCGGCGATCAGTGACCTGGTGGCGGGGTCGCAGGTGGGGGCGGTGCCGGCGCCGTTGCTGCCGCTGATCGGTGCCGGGGCGATGGCGGCGGCGGCCGTTGCGGTGGCTTGCGCACTCACCACCCGCCGCGGCTGAGTGACACTTCGTGTCGCGACTGCGGGGCCGTCGTGGCTGGTCAGTTCCCCAATCCCGCCCCTTCCCGAAACTGGGGCTGCGCCCCAGACCCCCTGCCTCCGGCGGGATAGGCGCCTATGGCGGGTAGGTGGGTTCACGGGGTGGGTGGGGTGCCTACCGGGGTGGGGGGGTACCACCGGTGAACGCATCCGCACCCATCGACATCACCGGACTGGGCGTGAGGGCCCCCACCTGGCGCGCAACTTCGCCCGCCACGGCTACACACCCGCCGTCATCGACGAGTTCGGCCCGCTGCTGGAGCACGGTGACATGACCATTGGCGGCGGCAACGCCCACTTCGCCGTGGCGTCGGCGTCTCCGGCGGTGAGGCAAAGGACCCGCACCTGGCCGGCCTGTTGTCCGAGAAGACGCTCGCCGAGGAGATCACCGACGCCAAGGTGGTCTGGCGCGTGATCGTCGCCGGCGCTCGCCGCCGTGGCATACCGGTCCCGGCCTGCTGCGCCGCCCTCGCCCACTACGACAACCCTGCGCGCCAGCCGTCTCCGGGCCGCTCTGCTCCAAGGCCGGCGTTGCTACTTCGGCGCCCACACCTACGCCCGCACCGACCGCCCCGGCACCTTCCACACCCACTGGGCCGCCCCGGACCGCCGGGAAACCACGAAGCTGGACGTCTCGAGGGGCGGCGGCGCAGTGGTCAGCTCGGGGCGGTGGTGCCGGCCACCACGTCGACGGCGTGGCGGCGGTGCGCGGCGAACAGTTCGAGGGCGGCCTCGGTGTCGCGGTGGCGCAGCGCGGCGACGAGCTCACGGTGCTCGCGCGGGATGCAGTCGAGGTAGCCCTCGGTGGTGAGGCCGATCCGGGTCAGCAGGAACAGGTGGACCTGGCACCGTATGCCGTCCCACGCGTCGGCGAGGCGCCGATGGCCGGCGGCGGCGAAGACCGCGTCGTGGAAGGCGATATCGCAGCGCACCATCTCGTGCGCATCCACAGCGCGCTCCATCAGGTCGGCCGTCTTGGCGATGGAGGCGAGGTCCTCGTCCGAAGCATGAACGATCACCTGGCGGACGGCGAGGTCTTCCAGGGCGCCGCGCAGGCTGTCGAGTTCTGCCACGTCCTCGGCGGACAGGGTCGTCACCGTCGTCCCTCGGTGCCAGGCGCAGTGCACTAGGCCCTCGCGCTCCAGGAGACGCAGCGCTTCGCGCACCGGACCGCGGCTGACGTCCATCTCGCCGGACAGCTCCACCTCACGCAGCTGCGCACCGGGAGCGTAGGCCCCGTTGAAGATGGCCTCGCGGATGCGGTCGGCGACCTCGTCGGCCAGCCCCCGACGCCGCGCCGGGGCCACCTTGCCCTGATCACTCATGTCCGGATTGCACCTCCTCAAGCAATGCCCGAATGTTAACATTCAGATGTTGTCGCAATGTCAACATTAGGGCAATGTAGGTGGATGGGTCTGCCTGGCCTCTCCGTTCCCACTATCAGGAAGGCACTGTCGTGACCGTTCTCGACTCTGCGATCCCGCGGTTCCACCTGGCCATGCCGGTCGACGACCTGGACGCCGCACGCCGCTTCTACGGCGAGGTGCTGGGCCTGGAGCAGGGCCGGAGCGCGGAGACCTGGGTGGACTGGAATCTGCACGGCCACCAGTTCGTCACACACCTCGCGCCGGAGCGCGCGCAGCGCGTGCACAACCCGGTCGATGGTCACGACGTCCCGGTGCCGCACTTCGGGCTGATCCTGACGGTCCCGGAGTTCCACCGGCTCGCTGAGCGGCTGCGCGCTGCGGGCACCGCATTCGTCATCGAGCCCTACGTGCGCTTCGAAGGCCAACAGGGCGAGCAGTGGACGATGTTCCTCCTCGACCCGGCCGGCAACGCGCTGGAGTTCAAGGCGTTCGCCGACGACTCCCAGGTGTTTGCCACCTGACCCGGCGGACCCTCCGCCTTCCCCTCACACGAATCACACGAAAGTCGGGACGAGCTCATGAAGGTGTTCCAGGTCGGCGCCGCCGGAGGAGTCGGCCGCCGCCTCACTCAACTCCTCACCACCCGCGGCGATGCGGTGACCGGTATGCACCGGGGGCCCGCTCAGGGCGAGACCGTGCGGGAGGCCGGCGGGATTCCCGTGATCGGTGATCTCATCGCCGACTCGGTCGACGACCTGGCCCGGAAGATGCGCGGCCATGACGCCGTGGTCTTCTCGGCCTGCGCGCACGGCACCGGCATGGACAAGACGACGCTCATCGATGGCAAGGGCCTGCAAAAGGCCGCAGACGCGGCTGCGCTCGCCGGGGTGCCGCGGTTCGTGCTCGTCTCGGTGTTCCCCGACGCGCTGCGCGGCGGCGAGGCCGGGGAGGGCTTCGAGCACTACGCCAAGGTCAAGAAGAGTGCCGACGTGTACCTGACCCGGACGGATCTCGACTGGCTGATTGTCCGCCCCGGCACCCTCCTGGACACCCCCGGCACCGGCCGCGTCACGGCTGGCCCGGCCGTCCCGTACGGCGATGTGCACCGCGACGACGTCGCCGCGTTCATCGACGCCGCCCTGCACGAGCCGCGCCTGAGCCGCGTGATCGTCGAGCTCACCTCGGGCGACACCCCCATCGCCGACGCGGTCGCCCGCCTCGCGGCCGCCTGACCACCCACCCCATCCAGTAACGGCACCAGCAGCAAGGCGTAACACCATGAGCACCATCGATTCCTACAGCCACAACGTCTCCGGTGAGAAGGAGTTCGGCTTCGCCCAGGCCATCAAGGTCGGCGACACCATCTACGTCTCCGGGCAGCTCTCGCACGACGACGAGGGCAACTTCCTCCACCCGGGCGACTTCGACGCCCAGCTCCGGAAGTCCTACGCGAACTTCGAGAAGGTGCTCGCGCACTACGGCGCCACCCGCAACCAGGTCGTCTCTGAGACCCAGTTCATCGTGGACCTGCCGAAGTACAACATGGCGATGGCCGCCGCGAACCTGGCCTACTTCGGCGACCACCGACCCACCAGTTCCACCATCGGCGTCGCGTCGCTGTTCTTCCCCGGCCAGCTCATCGAGGTCAACTTCATCCTGGACACCCGCCTGCCGGCCTGATCATGCGTGTCGTCATCGCAGGAGGGCACGGCGAAATCGCCCTCATCCTGGAGAAGCTCCTGACGGAGCGCGGCCACTGTGTAGCTGCTCTCGTCCGCAACCCTGCCCACGCCGCCGACCTCGCAGAGGCCGGGGCCGAGGCCCTGGTCGTCGATCTGGAGAAGACCTCCCTGGAGGACATCACCGGGTACCTGGCCGGTGCCGACGCTGTCGTGTTTGCCGCGGGAGCCGGGGCGGGCAGCGAGTCTGCGAGACCGTCGACCGCGACGCCGCGGTGCTGCTCGCGGATGCCGCCGAGGCGGCGGGCGTGGGTCGGTACCTGCTCGTGTCCGGCATGGCGACCACCTGCGGGCGGAGCCCTCGGACTTCGACGAGGAGTTCGGCATCTATCTGAGGGCCAAGGCCGCCGCTGAGGACGCATCCGCGTCCGGACGGCACTCAAGGCCACGATCGTCCGCCCCGGCTTCTCAACGACGAGCCGGGCACCGGGGTGGTCGAGCTCGCAGACCGGACCGGAACCGCCCCATCCCGCGCGCGGATGTCGCCGCTGGGCTGCTGGCGTTGCTCGACGGTTCGGCCGGCCTCTCGCCGGCCACCGTCACCAGGTTGACGACGCAGTGGCAGGCCGACCACCAGGCGTTCTCCGGGTGCGATCTGTCGGCCACCGACTATGACCACGTGTGCGCCGACGGCATCCATCTGCGCATCCGCCTGGCCGAAGCGAAGTCCTGCGTGCTGGTCCTGATGCGCGTGCGCGCGGACGGCACCAAGGAGCTGATTGCGATGACCGACGGCTACCGCGAATCGGCCGAGTCCTGGACCGATCTGCTGTGCGATTGCGCCCGGCGCGGGATGCGGGCACCGGTCCTCGCGGTCGGCGACGGCGCGCTCGGTTTCTGGAAGGCCCTGGCCGAGGTCTTCCCTGCCTCCCTGCATCAGAGGTGCTGGGTTCACAAACGGCCAACGTGCTCAACGCCCTGCCGAAGTCGGCCCAGCCCGGCGCCCGCAAGGCGCTTCAGGACATCTACAACGCCGAGGACCGCGAGTACGCGCTGACGGCTGTCACCTCGTTCGAGAACGCCTACGGCGCGAAGTGGCCCAAGGCCGCAAAGAAGATCACTGATGATATCGAGGAGCTGCTGGCGTTCTACGATTTCCCCGCCGAGCGCTGGATCCACCTGCGCACGACCAACCCGATCGAGTCGACGTTCGCGACCGTCCGGCTGCGGACCAAGGTCACCAAGGGCGCCGGCAGCGCGGCCGCCGCCCTCGCCATGGTCGTCAGACTCGTCGAGTCCGCCCAGGTCCGCCGACGGGCTGTGAACGCACCTCATCTCGTCGGCCTCGTCCGAGCTGGAGCCCGCTGCGAACGCGGTCGTCTCGTCGAACGCCCCGGAGAGGAGGCGGCCTAGCTTGCGGGACTGATCGGTATGGCCGGACTGCCGCGCCCACTTGTCTGGGCGACGAGGGATCGGAAAGCGTCCAGGTCGCCGATGACCTCTTCGACGCGGTTCCGCTGCTGGTACATGCTGTAGTAGCGGGCGCCGATGGCGTCAGGGTCGGCCTCGCCGCCGCCGGGGATGACCCCGGAAGCGATCGTGACCGTGCCCGCGTAGATGCCCTGCGGCTTGAGTTCGGCGTGCAGGGTGTGTGCCCAGTTCCGCAGGCTTGCCATGGCCATTCCCACGTTGGCCAGAAAGGGTGCGGGGACCGTCGAGGAGACGCCGGTGGTCAGCAGCAGCGTGCCGTCGCCTCGGGCCAGCATCTCCGGCAATACCTGTCTCACGGCCGTCACCGCGCCCAGCACATGCAGCTCGAACTGCGCGGTGACGGAGTCGGCCGTGGTCTGTGCGGCGTGGGTGATCGGCCCGGTCGGGCTGGGACTGTATTCGAGCACGTCGATCGGGCCCAGCATGTCCCTGATCGCAGCGAGGGCGGTGGTGAGCGCGTCACGATCGCGGATATCGGCGGCAAACGCGGCAGCGGTGATGCCCAGCTCGGCCAGCTCACTGACCAGGGTGTCCAGCTTCTCCTTGGTACGGGCGATCAACCCGACCTGGAACCCCTGGAGGCCGAACGCGCGAGCCACCCCCATCCCCAACCCCGGGCCGGCACCGACAACAACGAGCGTCTTCACCACGAAGAATCCTCTCCGATCACCGCGATCGGACCGGTGCCACCTCGCCCGGCGCCGGCCACTTACTGTTTGTGAGTGGCCCCATGATTTGTTACTGCCAGGGCCGCAGCAAGACGGCACATTTATGTCAGTGACACACACGGAGGTAACCGTTGGCGCCTCACAGCAACACCTCACCGGCTTCGCCTCATCGCGGCGCGCAGCATCCGACAGCAGACGTCGTCCGCGAGCCGGACGAAGAAGCGTGCCGGCAGGTGCTCCAGATCCTCGGGTTGATCGGCAACAAGTGGAGCATCCTGATCATCGGGCAACTCCGCGACCGCACCCTGCGCTTCGGCGAACTGCACCGCACCGTCAACGGCATCTCCCAGCGCATGCTCACCCTGACACTGCGGCAACTCGAACGCGACGGCCTGTTGACCCGCACCGTCCACCCCAGCGTTCCCCCACGCGTGGACTACACGCTCACCGAACTCGGCGCGACACTACTGGACTCCGTCGTCGCTCTCGGAGAATGGGCCACCACACACCGCCACGAGATCAACAACAACCGACACCGCTACGACGCCACACACCCAACGCAAACACCGTCCTGAAGCCCCGCTCAGTCCACAGCATTTGACAACCCCTCACCGCCCCGTGGCGATGGTGGCCGCCAACCATCCCCTCACCACAATCGGGTGCAAGATCACGAACTGGGGACCACGTCGCGTACTTTCGGCGTCTGAGATCTTCGCTTCCTTCAGTGCGGCCGCTCTGAACGGGGTAGTGCCGTCCCATGTCCATAGCGGTCATAGCAGCCGCGTTCGCGGTCGTCCGCCCGCCCGGGCGACACCCCCGGCCGGACACTGATGACGGCGGGTCAGGCAGGGCGGGGGGCTTCCCGTTGGAGCCCGAAGGCGCCCTCCTCGAGCCGGGACGCCACTTCGTCCCGTGTAACCGCCATGGAAAGCGCGCGTCGTACCGCGGTACGACGCCCTTCGCCCGGGTTCGGTCCCCGGTACCACCGGATCGGCGTTGGCCCGCACCTAGCGTTCTCGGCGAGGCCACCAGGACCGTCTGTGGTCGCAAGCCGGGAGAGGGAACGCGAATGATCGAGGCACATCAGCTGACGAAGAGGTACGGGGAGAAGACGGCCGTCGACCGGCTGGACTTCGTCGTACAGCCGGGCACCGTGACCGGCTTTCTCGGTCCCAACGGCGCGGGGAAGTCCACGACCATGCGCATGATCGTCGGCCTGGACGCGCCGACGAGCGGCTCCGTGAAGGTCAATGGGCGCCACTACGCCCGGCATCGGGCGCCACTGCAGGAGGTGGGCGCGCTGCTGGAGGCGAAGTCGATCCACCCGGGCCGTTCGGCGTACCAGCATCTGAACGCGCTCGCGCTGACGCACGGGATTCCGCGCCACCGGGTGGACGAGGTCATCGACCTCGCCGGTCTGACCAGCGTGGCGAAGAAGCGGGCCGGAGCCTTCTCGCTCGGCATGGGCCAGCGGCTCGGCATCGCGGCAGCGCTGTTGGGTGATCCGCAGACGGTGATGCTGGATGAGCCCGTCAACGGGCTCGATCCCGAGGGCGTGTTGTGGATCCGGAACCTTCTGACGGGGCTCGCGGCCGAGGGCCGGACGGTGTTCGTGTCGTCGCATCTGATGAGTGAGATGGCGCTGGTGGCGGACCACCTGATCATCGTGGGACGTGGTCAGTTGCTGGCGGACACCACCGTGCAGGACCTGGTCCGTGAAGCGGGCGGCAACACGGTGACGGTGGCCGCACAGGATCCGGCGCGGTTGCGGGAGGTCCTGGCTGGGCCGGGCATCGAGATCACCGGGCGGGCCGGCTCCGAGGAACTGCACGTGACCGGCCTGACGGCCCGCGAGATCGGGCTGAAGGCGGCGGAGCACGGGATCGCACTGTTTGAACTGAGCGCGCGGACGGTGTCGCTGGAGGAGGCGTTCATGGACCTGACCAGGGATGCCGTGGAGTACCACGGTTCCACGACCGGCATCGAGACCCCCGGGAGGGCGGCATGAGCACGCTGACCGCGATACCGGAGACCCCCGAGAAGGCCCCCGTTCGCCCCGCCTACCGGGTGACGGCATCGCGCGTACTGCATGCCGAGTGGGCCAAGCTGTGGTCCCTGCGTTCGACGTGGATCACGCTGGGTCTGGCCCTGCTGTTCCTGGTGGCGGTCGGGGTGATCGCCGCCGTGCAGTACGAGTCCCAGTCCAGCGGCGGCAAGCCGCCAAGCGGGGAGTTGGCGAACGAGACGGCCGTGAGTCTGGCCATGTTCGGCGTGAACTTCGCCAAACTCGCCCTCGGCGTGCTCGGCGTACTGGTCACGGCCGGTGAGTACTCGACCGGCATGATCCGCTCGACGCTGGCGGCGGTGCCGCGCCGGCTGCCCGTGCTCTGGTCCAAGGCGGCGATGTTCGGGCTGGTCTCCCTGGTGGTGGGCACGGTCGGCGTGTTCGTCGCCTTCCTCTTCACCGGCGCGATCGTGTCCGGCACGCCCGCGGCGATGGGCATCTCAGGCGCGGGTGTCGTACGCAGCCTGCTGGGTGCGGGTCTCTACCTCGGCCTGGTCGGAGTGCTCGGCGCCGCCCTGGGCGCCTTGCTGCGGTCGGTCGCGGGCGGGATCTCGGTCCTGGTCGGCGCGTTGATGATGGTCTCGCTGCTGCTCTCGCTGCTGCCCAGCTCCTGGCAGGACAACATCGGCAAGTACCTGCCCGACGCGGCGGGGGAGTCGATCTTCGCCCTGACCCACGAAGCCGGCACCCTGTCGCCGACGGCCGGGCTGCTCGTCTTCATCGGCTGGACGGCGCTCGCGCTGGCGGGAGCGGCGTACCGGCTCGTGCGCCGGGACGTCTGACGACCCGCACTATGGACAGGTGACTTCCATGACCGCCGACGACCTGAGTGGGACGGGCCTGCCGCTCGCCCGCCTGGGCCGCATCGGCCGGCGGCTGCGGCAGGCTGACCGGGCGCACCCGTGGGCGCTTGACGCCGCGGTCGTGGGGCTCGTCTTCCTGATGTTCTGCCTGCCGGACGTGCTGGACGGCGGTGCCGTGGAAGGCGACGCCCCACGCGAGATCCGCGTCCTGTTCACCGAGGTGTCCGTGGCGGCGATCCTCGCCCTGCAGGCCGGGCTGGTGCTGCCGCTGCTGTGGCGGCGTCGAAGGCCGCTGGTGGCGTTCGGCGCCGTCACGGCGGTGTTCGTCCTCCAGTGGTCGCTCCAGGTCGCGCTGCGCGCGGATGTCGCCCTGTTCATCGCCCTGTACAGCCTGGCTCTGCACGGGCGGCTACGGCACCTGCCGTGGGCCTGCGGGGTCACGTCGGGCGCGATGGTGCTGGTCGCGGTGCGTATATCGGCGGCGATGCCTGTCTCGGACGCGCTGTTCTTCCTCCTCGCCACCACGACCGCCGCCGTCGCGCTCGGCTTGATGGTGCGGATCCGCCGGGCCCAGCTCGCCGGGCTGCGGGAGCGGGCGGCCCGCCTGGAGATCGAGCGCGACCAGCGCAGCAGGCTGGCGACCGCCACCGAGCGCACGAGGGTGGCTCGGGAGATGCACGACATCGTCGGCCACAACCTGGCCGTCATGATCACCCTCGCCGACGCCGGCGCGTACGCCACCGACATCGCACCTGAACGAGGCAAGGAGACCCTGCTGATGATCGGCGACACCGGCCGCCAGGCACTGAGCGAGCTGCGGCGGGTGCTGGGCGTCCTGCGCGAGGAGACCGACGGCCTCAAGAACGCGCCCGAACTCAGTCCCCAACCCGGCGTCGCGGACATCGACGCCCTGTGCGCCGGCGTACGTGCTGCCGGGCTGGAGGTCGTCTACCGCACCAGTGGGGACATGGACGTGCTGGACAGCGGAGTACAGCTGACGGTCTACCGCATCGTGCAGGAAGCCCTCACCAACACCCTCAAACATGCTGGTGCCGCCACGCGGGTCGACCTTGCGGTCGCCGTGCAGGACACACAGGTGGCCATACGAGTTCAGGACAGCGGCGAGGGCGGCCGGTCCGGGCCGCGGAACGAGGAAGGACACGGTCTGGTGGGCATGCGAGAGCGAGCGGCTCTCTACGGCGGGACAGTCAGCGCGGGGCCAGTGCCGGGCGGAGGATGGGGCGTGGAGGCCGCGCTCGACCTCACTCCTGGAGGGGGCGCCAGATGACCACCGTGCTCATCGTGGACGACCAGCAGCTCCAGCGCTACGGCTTCCGCCTGTTGCTGGAATCCATCCCCGAAACCGACGTGGTCGGCGAAGCCGCCCACGGAGCCGAGGCAGTGCGCATGGCGGCCGAACTACGCCCCGACGTCGTCCTCATGGACGTACGCATGCCGGGCATGGACGGCATCGAGGCCACCCGCCGCATCATCGCCTCCGGCGGTCGCTCCCGCGTCCTCGTCCTGACCACCTTCGACTTGGACGAGTACGTCCACGATGCCCTGCGCGCCGGTGCGAGCGGCTTCCTCCTCAAGGACGCCCGCCCCGACGAACTCCTCGCGGGTATCCGCGCGGTCGCCCAGGGCGATGCCGTCATCGCCCCGGTCCTCACCCGCCGCCTGCTGGACGAATTTGCCCACCAACTGCAGCAGCGCACGGCCGATGCCGCCGATGATCCGCGGTTTGCCTCGCTGACCGACCGCGAGCGAGAGATCCTCGTCGCCATTGGCAAGGGCTGGACCAATGGGGAGATCGCCGACCGCTTCGTGGTTTCCGAGTCCACCGTCAAGACCCACGTCGGCCGGGTCCTGGCCAAGATCGGCGCGCGTGACCGCATCCAGGCTGTGATCTTCGCCTACGATCTGGGGCTTGCTCGGCCCCATTCCGGCTGAGTCGACCAGTCGTCCGGGCTGCGGTGGGGCGGCTCGTTGCGGTGCCCGGGGGAGGTCTGCCCTCCGGGAGCTGACCGACTCTGCACCGCCGGATGGGCTGCTCGGGGTGCAGAACGCCCTGGTCGTGGGGTTTGCGGTACTCGTTCGCCGTGGCCGGGGTACGTCCCAGTTCTGCGGCGATCGTGCGAGCGCGGGTCAACAGCTCCAGATTGCTTGCCGTCAATTCGTTGCTGTTGGGACACCTCCAGCAGCCGTCTTCGAGGCCTACGCGAATGTTGAGCCCCATCATCGTCGCCAGCGTCGTGATGTAGAGGCCGGCGCGGCCGGCGGCGCAGACGGTGATAGCTGCCCGCGGGTCGAGTTGACGGATCTGGTCGACCATGAGGAACAGGTGGGTGGCCATGGAACGGGTGTCATTGGCCCACGCCCCGGAGACGAGCGTGCGCCCCACGTCGACCGGAAGGCCGTACAGGATGATCCAGTTCGTGGGGCCGTCGCCGACTATCCCGGTGTCGAACAGCCGCCTCTTGGCGAACTCGACCTCACCCGAGCTGTGAATCACGATCTCGGGGCTGACGCCGTGCTCGAGCAAGGTCTTGACCGCCGGAATCACAAAGGCTTCGGGGTGACCGGCGGCGCACGGGGCAACCTCGGCCTGGCCGACGACGGCCGGAGCCAGGCACTCTTCGAAGGTCTTCCCGTTGAGCACGTTGAGGTTGGAGACGAACGCGTCGCCGAACCGTTTCCGGAGCGGCTCCAGCACCAGCCCGTATGCCTCGGTGGACGGCAGGTCCCGGTCGAGGCGGCGGCCGCTGGAGTCGGTGACCCAGGTGAAATCGATGTGCACGCCGCACGCCCCGGCCTCGATCACCTGCGAGGCGGAATCGACGTACTCCTGGATGTCCATCGGGTAATCAGGGTCGCTGCCGGGCGTGATTCCGGAACGTCCGGCGACCGCGACGTTGATGGCGATCTTCTCTGGCACATCCCAGGTCGGCTGAAGCGTCGACTCCGCCGTGAAGACGTAGCCCTCCATCTCTGCTCGCGCGGCGTCGAACAGCGCCATCGGTGTAGTGGTCACAACAATCTCCCTACGTTGGTCGAGGCGTCCATATGCGGGAAAGGGGAAGTCACAGCAGCCGATCGGTGACCGGCAGGTCCAGGGTGAAGCGGCCCATCGTCTCCGACGCGGTGTCGATGTCGAGGAACGCGTGCACGGACAGGACGCTGAGATCACGGTGGAAGCGCTGGAGAGGAGACGCGGTCCGGTACCCGTCTGCGCCGATTCCGCGCACGATGTCGTTGACGGCGGTGCGGCACAGATCGGTGATGTAGGACGCCTTCAGCTTCATCTCGGCGCGATCACGCGGATCCGACAGGTCGGGTCCTTGGGCCGTGAGCCGGTCGAGGTGGGCCGCCCAGAGGGTCTCGGCCGCCTCGGCCGCGGCCAAGGCGCGGCCGAGGCGTATCTGCGCGGCCTGCCTGCCCGAGGCCTTCTCATGGCTGAGAGTGCCCTGGCGGGGGCGCGTGCGCTCCACGAAGGCATCCGCGAGGCCCCGCATCGCGCCCACGACGACCGGGGTCACCTCAGCCATGGCGAACGGTACGAACGGCAGGTGATACATCGGATTGGAATGGATCAGCTGCCCGGGCGCGGCACCGGCCAGAGCGAGTGAGAACGGCCCAGTGCGATGATCCGGGACGAAGACGTCCTCGACCACGATGTCGTTGCTTCCGGTGCCGGCCATCCCGGAGATGTACCAGGTGTCGAGCACCTTGACGTCCGCGCGGGGCACCAGGAACCACACTGCTGTGGGCGCACCGTCCTCGCCGGGTACGACACCGCCAATGGTGAACCATCCGCGTGCACGGAACCGGAGTTCCAGGCGGTCCGGCCGGAGATGCGATACCCACCGTCCACTTTGGCCACCTGCGGTATCGGTGCCGCGGTCCCGCACACGAGGGCATAGGGCTTGTCGGCGAACACCTCCCGCTGGGCCTGTTCGGGGAAGACGTTCAGGCGCCAGGGCGCGCCGATGTAGAACGCGGCGACCCAGCCGGTCGAGGGGCAGGCGGCACTGAGGGTCCGCACGATGTCGGACGCCACATCCAGTTGACCCCGGCCCTCCAGCCGTGCCACCGGCGAGGCCACGGCCTGGGGGCCCTATGGGTTTCGTCAACCCGTGGGGGCGGGCTGGGGTTCGTAGAAGGTGCCGTCGCGGACCATCGCGAGAGCACGTCGGCTCGTCGTCTCGCGAGGCAGAGGAGGGCTTGGGTGTGGTGCTTTCCCTGAGCGATCTTCTTGTCGTAGTAGGCCCGCGAGACCGGGTCGGCCAAGGCCGCGAACGCGGACAGGAAGAAGGCCCGCTTGAGCTGTTTGTTTCCCCGGCGGGAGGGTTGTTCGCCGCGGATCGACGAGCCCGAGTTGCGGGTCGCGGGAGCGAGTCCGGCGTAAGCGGCGAGGTGGGCGGCGGACGGGAAACGGCTGCCGTCGCCGACGTCGATGAGGATCCTGGCTCCGGTCCTGACGCCGATGCCTGGCATGGACGTCAGGACCTTGGAAAGAGGGTGGGCCTCCAGCAGTTCCTCGATTCTCGTGGCGAGGAGTTTGCGCTGGTCGAGGACGGCTTGGAGCGAGCTGGCGAGGCTGGGGACGATCAGGGCGGCGGCGTCCGTGCCGGGGACGACGACGGTCTGTTCGTCGAGCGCGGTGAAGATGTCCTCGACCAGCCGCTCGGCCATCCGCGGGGCCTTCGGGCGTATCAGGCTGATCAGCCGGCGCTGTCCGGCCTTGCGGATCAGGGCCGGCGAGCCGAACTGATCCAGCAGTTGGAGCACGGCCGGGTGCTGGATGCGCGGGCCCAGGACCCGTTCGAGGTGCGGGTGGATCTGGGTGAGCAGGCCGCGCAGCCGGTTGCTGATGCGGGTGGCCTCGCCGGCCAGGCCGTCGTCGAAGCCGACGATCATCTCCAGCTCGGCGACGGTCTCGTCGTCCAGCTCGATGGAGCGGAGTGTGTGCGGCATCGACCGGGCGGCGTCGGCGATGACGAAGGCGTCGCGGGCGCCGGTCTTGGCCTCGCCGGGATAGAGGTCGGCGATCCGCCGCATCGTCAGACCTGGCAGATAGGCGACCCGGCAGCCCATGTCCCGGGCCACCGCGATGGGCAGGGCGCCCGATGGAGGCCGGCTGGTCGACGACCACGAGCACGGTGCCGTGCTTGGCCTGCAACTTCGCGAAGACCTCGCGGAGTTTGGGCTCGCTGTTGGGCAGCCGCCTGTCGAAGGACTTCTTCCCGGCCGGTGTGACGGCGGTGGCGTGGTGTTCGCCCTTGCCGACGTCCAGGCCGAGGAAGACGCCGATGTCACTGGTGTCGATCACGTGCAGTCTCCGGTCGTACTCGCCCGGCCGTCCCACGGCACCGATCGCCACATCCACATTACGAAGAGCCTCCCTGCCTCCGGAGAAGCCGGTGGTCATGCCCCTAATCAGTGGTCTGTCGATGCCTCCAGAGCTGGTGACACCCCCCCGGGCCATGCGTTCGACAGGGGGGACCAGTCATGCCAGCTCCAGAGGCCGGGAGCCCCATTGCGGGGCCACAAAGAAGGTAATGGGGGGACAGTCGTGTCGCGGCTGCGGGTGCGTTGTGGCTTGTCGCGCAGTTCCCCGCGCCCCTAAAAGCCTGCGACTGCCCGCACCCCGACGAGCAAGCGAACCGAAATAGCCCGCGACCCGAAATAGTCCGCGCCCCGGAAAGAACCCGCGCCCCGAGCAAAGCCCGCGGTCCGGAAAGGCCGCCCGGAGGGAGCCCGCACCCCCACGGCCCCGCGGCCGCCCACGGCGGCAAGGGGACGGGGCGGGGGTGTGCGCCCGCAGCGGCCGGCGCGCCAACACCGGCACCCTCTACCAGCCGACAGCAACGCGCGCCGGTCCGAGGACGGACACCCCCGACGCGGCCCCGCACCCACCACGAACCCAAGGGGCGCGAGGAACTGCGCGAGCAACCACAACGCACCCGCAGCCGACAACGAACCCAACCGCTCAACCGCCGGAGGCAACCGCGTCCAGGCGGGACAACTCCTCGGCCGACAGCGTCAGCTCCGGCGCGGTGACCGAGTCGCGGATCGTCTCGGGCCGGGAGGAGCCCGGAATCGGGATCACCACCGGCGCCTTCGCGAGCATCCACGCCAGGCACACCTGCTGCGGGCTCACCCCGTGCGCCCCCGCCACCTCCGCGAACGCGGCGAACCGCGAGCCCAGTTCGCCGGCCTGCGCAATGCCGCCCAGCGGGCTCCACGGCAGGAACGCGATGCCGAGTTCCGCGCACAGCTCCAACTCCCGCTCGCTGGAGCGGAAAGCGGGCGAGAACTGGTTCTGTACGCTCACCAGCCGGCCGCCGAGGATCTCGTTGGCCAACCGGATCTGGTCGGGGTCGGCGTTCGAGATGCCCGCGAAGCGGATCTTGCCCGCGTCCAGCAGATCGCGGATCGCCCCGACCGACTCCGCGTACGGGACCCTCGGGTCCGGCCGGTGGAACTGGTAGAGGCCGATGGCCTCGACGCCGAGCCGCTCCAGCGACGCGTCGCAGGCCTTCTTCAGGTACTCCGGCGAGCCGTTCAGCGTCCACGAGCCGTCGCCCGGACGCAGGTGGCCGCCCTTCGTCGCGATCAGTACGTCAGACGTGTCGCCGCCGTACTCGGCGACCGCCCGGGCGATCAAGGACTCGTTGTGGCCGACCTCGTTCGCGTCCCGGTGATAGGCGTCCGCCGTGTCGATCAACGTCACGCCCGCCTCCAGCGCGGCGTGGATCGTCGCGACGGAACGCCGCTCGTCGGGGCGCCCCTCGATGGACATCGGCATGGCGCCCAGACCGATGGCGCCGACCTGGACCTCGCCAAGGGTGCGTGTCTGCATGGAGGTTCCTCCTGGGGCTCCTGAGGGGTTCATTCCGTACGGCCCAGCCTCCACCCCGGCGTTTTCGCCGTCCAACACGAGAAGCCGATCGCTTTCAGCAGCAGGGGTGATGAATCGACGAGTTCAAGCCGCCGACTGCCCGCGCTCGGCAGCGCGTGGCGGGGCGGGGCTACCTACGCCAGGGACCCGTCACCGCGAACGTCGTCCCCGGCGCGTAGCAGTTCACGTACATCGTCTTGCCGTCCGGCGAGAAGGTGACGCCCGCGAACTCGCCCCACTCCGGGTCCTCGGGCGTGCCGATGTTCTGGCGGTTGCGGGCCATCGCGTAGACCTCGCCGCGCCGCGTCACGCCGTACACGTGCTGGGCGCCTTCGCCGTCCTCGCAGACCATCAGGCCGCCGGAGGGGGCGAGGCAGATGTTGTCGGGGGACTCGCCGGGGAGTTGTACGTCGGTATCGGGGCCGAAGACGATCACCAGGGTGAGTTGGCGGGTGGCAGGGTCGTAACGCCAGATCTGGCCGTAGTGATCGGCGGCGGAACCCTCGTCGCTGCGGGCGAAGGACGAGACGAAGTACACGCTCCGGCCGCCCCAGTAGCAGCCCTCCAGCTTCTGGGCGTGGGTGATGCCCTTGGGGCCGAAGTCCTGGAGGCGGATGGGGGTTTCGGCGGCGAGCGGGTCCGGTACGTCCGCCCACTCGATGCCGTCGAACGTGGCGCCCGTCTCCTGGATCTTGGACAGGTCCGGTACGCCCGGCACGCGCATCGCCTGGAGCCGGCCGCCCGCGCGGAGCGAACCGCGGCCGCCCTCAGGCTTGTTGGGCAGGAAGCGGTAGAAGAGGCCGAAGGGCTTCTCGAAGGCGTCCTCGGTCTCGTAGACGATGCCGCGCTTCGGGTCGACGGCGATCGCCTCGTGCTGGAAGCGGCCCATCGCGGTGAGGGGCACGGCGCCCGTGCGGTACGGGTCGGCCGGGTCGACCTCGAAGATGAAGCCGTGGTCCTTGGTGTAGCCGTTCGTGCCGGCCTTGTCCTCGGTCTCCTCGCAGGTCAGCCAGGTGCCCCAAGGGGTGGGCCCGCCCGCGCAGTTGACGGCGGTACCGGCGATCGCGACGCACTCCTCGAGCACCTTCCCGCGCGCGTCGAGCGTCAGCGTCGTACAACCGCCCTTGCCCTCAGGGTCGTACGTCAGCCCCTCGACGGTCGGGACGGCGAGCTTTGCGTTGTTGCGGTTTTCGTGGTTGCGGACCAGGTGGACGCGGCCCGAGTGCCTGTCCCCGGAACGCCCGGCGAAGGCGGCCATGCCGTCATGGTTGCTGGGCACCTTGCCCTCGCCGGAGCGGAGATCGTCGCCCTCGCGGGACAGCACGCGGTAGCGGAAACCCTTCGGCAGGTCGAGCAGGCCTTTGGGGTCGGGGACGAGGGGGCCGTATCCGGAGTGGCCGAGCGCGGTGGCCGTAGTACCGGCGAAGAGTTCGGACAGGGCGCCGGAGAACGCGATGCCCGCTCCCAGGGCACCGGAGCGGGCGAGTACTTGGCGTCGTGTGGTGGACATGGGGGCCTTCCTGTTGGCGGACAGGACTATGACCCGCATGTGTGTATCACGCGGTGGGGGCGGCGTGAACCACGCGCGTAGCGTGGCGTCTCACTGATCGTCACGCGGCGCGTGCGACTCGGGCGACCCGGGGGAGCCGAATGGCTCGGGCGACTCGGCCGACTCGGGCGATGACGGATCGCCAGACGACCCGGGCGGCGGGGGAGTTGCAGACGGCGGGGCGGTCGCGGACTGCGGGGGAGTCGCAGGCTCACCCGGCCCCCTTTCGCCAAGCGCCGGAGCGCCCTGCTGCGCCCGCTCCAGGAACCGCAGCAACTCCACCGGGAACGGCAGCACCAGCGTGGAGTTCTTCTCGGCAGCGACCGCCACCACCGTTTGCAGCAGCCGGAGTTGGAGCGCGGCGGGCTGTTCGGCCATCACTCCGGCGGCCTGTGACAGCTTCTTCGAGGCCTGGAGTTCCGCGTCGGCGTTGATGATCCGGGCGCGGCGCTCGCGGTCGGCCTCGGCCTGGCGGGCCATCGACCGCTTCATCGTCTCCGGCAGCGATACGTCCTTGATCTCGACCCGGTCGACCTGCACGCCCCAGCCGACCGCGGGGCTGTCGATCATCAGCTCCAGGCCCTGGTTGAGCTTCTCGCGGTTCGACAGGAGGTCGTCGAGGTCGCTCTTGCCGATGATCGAGCGCAGCGAGGTCTGGGCCATCTGTGAGACGGCGAAGCGGTAGTCCTCGACGCGGATGACCGCGTTGGCCGCGTCGATCACCTTGAAGTAGACGACCGCGTCGACCCGCACCGTGACGTTGTCCCGTGTGATGCCCTCCTGGGCCGGCACGGGCATCGTCACGATCTGCATGTTCACCTTCTGCAGCTTGTCGATGCCGGGGATGATCATGGTGAATCCCGGTGGGCGCGGCTCGCCGAGCAGTCGCCCGAGCCGCAGGACCACGCCCCGCTCGTACTGCCTGACGATGCGGGCCGCTGCCGCGAAGTAGACCAGTCCCGCGCTTCCGGCCGCGATGCCTGCGGCCAGCAACTCCTCAAGCATGGTGACGACCCCCTGTCGTTTGAGTCGTCCGAGTCGCCGCTTAAGTCACTCCTTTCACGATATGCCTGGTCCGAGGCTCGGTCGAGCCTCGGACCAGGATCTTGATCACGCGGGAGGGCCGACTACGGCGTGTTGACCTTCACCGGCTCCGTCCCCGTCGCGCTGTGGCGCTCGGCCCAGTTCTCCAGGGCCGTGCGGCAGGCGTGGTCCAGGTGGTGCAGGCCGGAGAGGTCCAGCTCCACCGGGCGGTCCTGGGGTAGCGCCTCGAGGTTGTCGAGGATCTTCGGCAGGCGCAGGAAGGTGGCGTTGCCGGACAGGTACGCCTGGACCGGACCCGCTCCCTTGTCGATGATCTCCAGCTTGATGTGCGAGGCCTCCCAGGCCGTCTTGGCGACGGCCAGGCCGAGCCCGATCAGGACTCCCTCGAACATGTTCACCGCGACGATCGACACGGCCGTGACGATCAGGATCAGTGCCTCGCCCCGGTGCTCACGCCACATCGACGCGATCCCCCGCAGCGGGATGAGCTTCCAGCCCGCGTGCACCAGGATGCCCGCGAGCGCCGGCAGCGGAATGTAGGCGAGTACCGCGGGCAGCAGCGCCGCGAACAGCAGCAGCCATACGCCGTGCAGCACCCGGGAGGCCTTGGTCTTCGCGCCCGCCGCGACGTTCGCCGAGCTGCGCACGATCACCGCGGTCATGGGCAGCGCGCCCAGCACACCGCAGACGGTGTTGCCCGCGCCCTGCGCCATCAGCTCCTTGTCGTACTCGGTGCGCGGCCCGTCGTGCAGCCGGTCCACGGCGGCGGCGCTGAACAGCGACTCCGCGGAGGCGATCAGTACGAAGGCCACGATCGTGCCGAGCAGGCCCACGCTGGCCAGCTCGCCGAAGGCGCCGAGGCCGGGCGGCTGGATCGAGTCGAGCAGGCCCTGGACCTCGACGGTCGCCACGGGCAGCGAGAACACCAGCGCCACGATCGTGGCCAGCGCGACCGCGCCGAGCGCCCCGGGCACCGTACGTACCTGTCGCGGCAGGTGCTTCCACAGCACGAGGACGGCGATCGTGCCGGCCCCGAGACCGAGCGAGGCCAGCGCCTCGGTGGACATGGCGGAGTCGGCGAGCAGCCCCGGCAGCCCGGCCAGCTTGGCCAGACCGGAGGCGGGGGCCTCCACACCCGCCGCCGAGTAGAGCTGCCCGGCGATCAGAACGAGCCCGATGCCGGCCAGCATGCCCTCGACGACGGCCACCGAGATGGCCCGGAAGTAACGCCCCAACTTCAGGGCGCCCATGAGGAGTTGGATCAGTCCGGTGGCCAGCACGATGACACCGAGTGCGGGCAGCCCGAAATCGCGTACGGCCTCGAAGACCAGCACGGTCAGACCGGCGGCCGGACCCGAGACCTGAAGGCTGCTGCCGGGCAGGAACCCGGTGACGAGCCCGCCCACGATGCCGGTGACCAGGCCGAGTTCGGCCGGTACTCCGGAGGCGACGGCGACACCCACGCACAGCGGCAGGGCGACGAGGAAGACGACGAGCGAGGCGGCGAAGTCCTGCCGCAGATAGGGGTACTTGGTGAGCATCCTGGCCTCAGAGCTCCGCGAAGACGTCGGACTGGGCGTCATGGGCCAGTACGGAGCCGGTGTGGATCTCGTAGAACCAGCCGTGCAGCCGTAGTTGACCGGCCGTCAGACGCCGCTCCACGCACGGGTACGAGCGGAGCCGCAGCAGCTGGGTGAGTATGTGGCCCTGAACGGCGTCGGTGACGGTCGGGTCCTCAACTGTCCCTGTGGGCTTGGGTGTTGCGTGCGCGAGCCAGTCGCGTACGGCGGGTACGGCGGTCAGGTCCTCGTCGCGCACCAGGGCACCGACGGCACCGCAGTGGGAGTGGCCGCAGACGACAATGTCGTCGACTCCGAGAACTTCCACCGCGTACTCGATGGTGGCCGCCTCGCTGGTGGGCTGCTCGGAGGCGTAGGGGGGCACGATGTTGCCCGCGGTGCGCAGTTCGAAGAGTTCACCGGGCCGGGCTCCGGTGATCAGGGCCGGGACGACCCGCGAGTCGGAGCAGGTGATGAACAGCACCTGCGGGGACTGGCCTTCGGCGAGGCGGGCGAACTCCTCCGGGCGTTCGGCGGACTGCTTGCGGAAGGAGCGTGCGTGATCGATGAGGGGCTGCATGTGTCAGTTCCTCCTGGCGCGCCATGAGGGGGCGCGTCGGTGTGTACCTGGCGTGCCGTGACGGCACGTCGGTTGACAAGTCAGAGCGCATACGGGCACGTCGGCGACCCCCACGTCGCGCGCTCGGCAGACGTGGCGTGGTGAGGGTGGGTCGTGAACGGTCCGTTTCCGGCGGTCAGATCAGCAACGGAAGACCTGAAGTACCGCTGGGGAGTGGGCTCTTGACCATCTGGGTGTACGGAGCGATGCGGCGGCCACGGCGTGTGCCGGGTCCCCGTGCTCGGCCTCGGGGTTCCGGGCGCACAGGGCGCGCGCCGGATTCTCCTGGGCGGAGTCCGCGGAGCGCTGCCGGTCGCGGACCCTCAGGGGTGCTGTCTCGGCGTTGAGATGCTTGCCCTCGCCGCAGCCTGCCGGTTCGGCGCCGGCCGCGGATTCGGTCGTCGGGTGTGCGGACGCGACGGAGGCGGTGGGAGCAAAGAGCTGCAGGGTCAGTAGGACGGCGGCGAGTACGCCATACAGCGTCCGGGCCGTCGTGCCTTGTAACATGCGCCTCCTCTCAGCCGCTCTCCTGTCAAGACTTCTCACGTCAACAGCCAAGCTAACGCGGGAAGTTGTTTGCAGGGTTAACTTAGCGTTTCACCCTGAAGAGAACCTGAAAGGTACCCGTGAGAGTTCCCGGCGATCAGTTCTCCACGTTCTCCACGAGACCCTTGGCGTCGCGGGCCAGCGCGGTCAGCCGCGAAATGGCCCGGAAGTACTTCTTCCTGTAGCCGCCCTTCAGCATCTCCTCGCTGAACAACTGGTCGAAGGGCAACCCGGAGGCCAGGACCGGCACTTCGCGGTCGTACAGCCGGTCGGCGAGGACCACGAGCCGCAGCGCGGTCGACTGGTCCGGGACCGGCCCCACATCCGTGAGGCACACCGCCTTCAGGCCGTCGGTCAGTGCGCCGTACCGGCTGGGGTGCACCCGGGCGAGGTGCGCCAGCAGATGCGGGAAGTCGTCGAGCGCGGCGCCTTCAGTGGCGTACGCCGCCTTGGTGACCTGCTCGTCGGAGAACGGCGCCGGGGCCTTGGGCAGCCCGCGGTGGCGGTAGTCCTCGCCGTCGATGCGCAGTGCGCGGAAGTGCGCGGACAGGCCCTGGATCTCGCGCAGGAAGTCGGCCGACGCGAACCGGCCCTCGCCGAGCTTGCCGGGCAGCGTGTTCGAGGTGGCCGCGAGCGCCACGCCCGCCTCGACCAGCTTGCCCAGCAGCGTGGACACGAGGACGGTGTCGCCGGGGTCGTCCAGCTCGAACTCGTCGATGCACAGTAGACGGTGACCGGACAGCGTCTTCACGGTCTGCTGGAAACCGAGCGCGCCGACCAGGTTCGTCAGCTCCACGAAGGTGCCGAAGGCCTTGAGCGCGGGCTCCGCCGGGGTCGCGTGCCACAGGGAGGCGAGCAGGTGGGTCTTGCCGACGCCGTAGCCGCCGTCCAGGTAAACACCGCGGGGGCCGGCAGGCCGGGCCTCGGGCTTCCGCGAGAACCAGCGGCGCCGGCCTGTATTGCCGGCGTGCGCTCCGCCGAGCCCGGTCGCGAAGCCGTCGAGGACCCGGACGGCCTCGCTCTGGCTGGGCTGGTTCGGGTCCGGGATGTACGTACTGAAGCGGACCGAGTCGAAACGCGGCGGCGGCACCATCTCGGCGACCAGCCGGTCCGCGGGGACGTGCGGCTCGCGGGCGCACAGGGACAGCGGGGTCGCTTCGGCGGTGGGGCCGGTCCCGGAGGCTGCGGTGGAAGTGGACACGCTTATTTACTGTACGGGCCGTGCCACACTGCCGATATGCGACGCCTGTTCCCTGTGACCGATGAGACAGCGCCCTCGGGGGGCGACGCGGACCGCGAGTGGAGCCTGGCCGAGCTGGCCGCGGCCTACGCGTATCCCGAGCACGGACCGGGCGGCCGGGAGCCCTGGCTACGGGCCAACATGGTCGCCACGCTCGACGGCGCCGCCCAGCACGACGGCCGCTCACAGCCCATCTCCGGCGCCACCGACATGCGGATCTTCGGCACGCTGCGGGGGCTCGCGGATGTGGTGCTGGTCGGCGCGGAGACCGTACGGCAGGAGGGGTACCGGCCCGCACGCGCGCGCGAGGGCTTCGCCGCGCTCCGGGAGGCCGCCGGACAAGGCCCGGCGCCCGCGATCGCGGTGGTGAGCGCCAGCCTCGAGCTGGACTTCACGCTGCCCCTGTTCACCTCGCCCCTGGTGCCCACGCTGCTGCTCACGGGAGCCGCGGCGGCTCCCGACCGGATCGCGGCCGCCGAGAAGGCCGGTGTGCAGGTGGTGATCGCCGGGGACGGCATGGGGGTGGACCCCGCCCGTGCCGTACGCGCCCTGGGTGAGCGCGGTCTGCACCGGCTGCTGACCGAGGGCGGGCCGCGGCTGCTCGGTCAGCTGGTGGCGGCGGGGGTACTCGACGAGCTGTGTCTGACCGTTTCGCCGATGCTGACGGCGGGAGACGCGCAGCGGATCGCGGGCGGGCCGCGGGTGGCGGTGCCGAAGCGGTTCGAGCTGACGTCTTTGCTGGAGGAGGCCGGGTTCTTGTTCAGTCGTTACCGTCGAACGTGACGTGGCTGGATGGGGGATGCGACGTGGCGGAGCTGATCGTTCCGGTTGACCGTCGCGGGCACACTTGTTCCCGCGGTATCCGTGCGGGTACGGGGCAGGATGATTTTCGCGGGCCTGGAAACGGGTCCACGGAGGAGCAGGGCCGACGACGGCCCTCACTGGAGAAGGGGCGCCTGTCGTGTTCACAAGCGTTTTGATGATCGAGAAGGCCCTCACGTCCGCCGACGTGGAGTTCGTCACCGGCTTGCACGGGGACGAGGAGGTCGCCTTCCACGTGCTGCTCCAGCCACGTGGCGAGCAGGCGGCGCGGCTGTTGCGGGCCATCGACGACGTGGCGCTCGGCTCGCTGGACGAGGCGGCGCGCGAGCTGGAGGCTCCCGCCGGGGAGCAGGCGGTCAGTGAGGGGCAGCGGGCCCTCGATGTCTCGCTGGTTGCCCTGCGGGCTGCGGGGGCGCAGGCGGTGGGGCGGTTGATCGAGCACCACCCCTTGGACTCACTCAAGTCCCTTGTCGACGAGGCCGGCGCCGATGAGGTGATCGTGCTCACCGATCCCCACTACGTGGAGGAGTTCTTCCACCGCGACTGGGCCTCGCGGGCTCGGCACAAGGTGGGGGTGCCGGTTTTGAAGCTGTTCTCGCACAGCAAGGTGTAGTTGGGCAGGAGCGCCGTGGGGGCTGGGCTCGTGTTTTGACTGCGGGCCCGTCGTGGCTGGTCGCGCAGTTCCCCGCGCCCCTTGGGTGCGTGGTGGGTCGGGGCCGTGGGCCGGTGCGTCAGCCCGTCGCAGGGCGGGCATACGGCCCTTAGCTGGTACAGGGTCCTGGTTCTCCGAGACCGAACCTAAGCGACGGGCATACGACGCACCGGCCCACGACCCCTCCCGCCGGAGGGAGGGCGCGGGCACGTCGTGGCTGGCGGCAAGACAGGACCTGCGCGACGGGCATTTGGCGCACCGGCCCCCACGTCCCCTCCCGCCGGTGGGTAAGTGCGGGTACGGAATAGGCTGGGGCCGCGTCCGTACGGGGCGCGAACCGTTGTCGTACCGCACCCTGGGAGAAACTCGCATGGCAGCCGGCCTTCCTACCGCCATGGACCGACCGCACTTCATCGGGATCGGTGGGGCCGGGATGTCGGGGATCGCGAAGATTCTTGCTCAGCGTGGGGCCAAGGTGGCGGGGAGTGACGCCAAGGAGTCCGCGACCGCGGAAGCGTTGCGGGCGCTGGGGGCGACCGTGCACATCGGGCACGCTGCCGAGCACCTTGCAGATGACGCCACATGCGTGGTCGTCTCGTCCGCCATCCGTGACGACAACCCGGAGCTGGCCCGGGCCGCCGAGCTCGGGATCCCGGTGGTCCACCGGTCGGACGCCCTCGCCTCGCTGATGGAGGGACTGCGGCCGCTCGCGGTGGCGGGTACGCATGGCAAGACGACGACCACGTCCATGCTGGCGGTGTCGCTGTCGGAGCTCGGTCTGGCTCCCTCGTACGCGATCGGCGGGGACCTCGACGCCCCCGGCTCGAACGCGCTGCACGGCGAGGGCGAGATCTTCGTCGCCGAGGCCGACGAAAGCGACCGCAGCTTCCACAAGTACGCGCCCGAGGTGGCCATCGTGCTGAACGTGGAGCTGGACCACCACGCCAACTACGCCTCCATGGACGAGATTTACGAGTCCTTCGAGACGTTCGCGGGCCGCATCGTGCCCGGCGGCACCCTGGTGATCTCGGCGGACCACGAGGGCGCGCGGGAGCTGACGTCGCGGGTGTCCGGTGGGCCCAGGGTTGTGACGTACGGCGAGGCCGAGGACGCGGACGTACGCATCGTCTCGATCGTGCCGCACGGCCTGAAGAGCGAGGTCACGGTCCTGCTGGACGGCGAGGAGCTGACGTTCACGGTCTCGGTGCCCGGCCGGCACTATGCGGGCAACGCGGTGGCCGCGCTGGCGGCGGGCGTGGCGCTCGGCGTCCCCGCGGCCGAGCTGGCGGTGGCGCTGGGTGCGTACACCGGAGTCAAGCGCCGCCTCCAGCTCAAGGGCGAGGCGGCGGGCGTGCAGGTCATCGACTCGTACGCGCACCACCCGACGGAGATGACCGCCGACCTGGAGGCGATGCGGGCGGGCGCCGCCGGCCGCATCCTCGTCGTCTTCCAGCCGCACCTCTTCTCCCGCACCCAGGAACTGGGCCGGGAGATGGGCCAGGCCCTGGCCCTGGCCGACGCGTCGATCGTCCTCGACATCTATCCGGCGCGTGAGGACCCGATCCCTGGCGTGACGAGCGAGCTGATCGTCGACGCGGCACGGGCGGCGGGCGCGGAGGTGACGCCGGTGCACGACAAGGCGGACGCCCCGGCCGTGGTCGCGGGAATGGCAGGGCCGGGTGATCTCGTTCTCACCATGGGCGCGGGTGACGTGACCGACCTGGGCCCGCGGATTCTGGACCGCCTCCAGTCGAAGTGAGGGGCTGAGCTTCATGTCGTACGACATCGAAAAGCCGGACGAGCAGTGGCGGGCCGAGCTGACCCCGGCCGAGTACGCGGTCCTGCGCCAGGCCGGCACGGAGCCCGCCTTCACCGGCGAGTACACCGACACCAAGACGAAGGGCGTCTACTCCTGCCGCGCCTGCGGCGCCGAACTCTTCACCTCAGACACGAAGTTCGAGTCCCACTGCGGCTGGCCTTCGTTCTACGACCCCAAGTCGGCGGACAACGTCGAACTGATCGAGGACCGCTCGCACGGCATGCTCCGCACAGAGGTGCGCTGCGCCAGGTGCGGCTCGCACCTGGGCCATGTCTTCGCGGGCGAGGGCTATCCGACGCCCACGGACCAGCGGTACTGCATCAACTCGATCTCGCTGCGGCTGACGGCTGACGAGGCCTGACGCGCGACCGGCTGTCGATGGACTGGAGGATGTCCCGCACAAAGAGTCGACGCTGAGGTGAAACCTCCCGCAGCCTGATGATCAATCGCGGGAGGTTTTCACCCCAGCGTCGGAGTGGAGCCGCGGGGCATCGGTTTGCCTCCGCTGACCTGGGCTTTCCCGGCAGTTCCCGTGCTGGTGTGCACTGGTTGCGCGCTGCGGTCCTGACGGCGGGGCCGGGGGAGCGATCCGGGGCGGGCGTAGTCGGGACGCGCAGAACGGCCGGAACACGGTCAACCCCCCTTGACGGAGCGGGATAGTGGTGCCTTCTCACGACGTGGCGATCAGGGGAACGGATCGGTGAACTCTGCCGGAGAAACGGGCCGTCGGGGTGTGGGAGGCGGCCGGGACGGGCGGCATGCAGTCGTCGTGGGGGGAGCCTCGCGGGACTGCTCGCGGCGCATGTCCTTGCCGGGCACGCCGAGCGGGTGACCGTCGTCGAGCGCGATCGGTTCCCGGACGGCACCAAGCCGCGGCCCGGCGTACCGCAGGGCCGGCATCCGCATGTCCTGCTGGAGGGCGGGCAGATGGCCCTGGAGTCGCTGCTGCCGGGCTTCCTGGCGGAGCTGCGGGCGGCGGGGGGCGCCGCGCGTGGGCATGCCCTCGGACATGGTGCAGCGGCAGGATGGGCGCTGGCTCCGGCGGCTGCCCGCGTCGACGCACATCTACACCGGTTCCCGCGCGCAGCTCGAGGAGTTGGTGCGGCGGTGGGTTCTCGCCAATCCGGTGATCAGCGCGGTGGAGGGGACGGATGTCGTCGGGCTCCTCGGTGACGCCGCGCGCGTGCGGGGTGTGCTGCTGCGGGACCGCGACGCCCGCGGGGAGCAGCGGGCCCTCGAGGCCGACCTGGTCGTCGATGCCTCCGGCAGTGGCACGAAGGCCCCGCAGTGGCTGACGGCGATCGGGTCCGGGGCCCCGCACGAGGAGACCATCGACACGGGGCTCGCGTACGCCTCCCGCGTCTACCGCGGCAAGAGCGGCGTCCTCGACGGCGACACCCGCGGCTACTACGTCTACCCCGACCCCGAGCAGGTCCACGCCGGAGGCGCGCTGCCGCTGGAGGACGGCAGCCATCTGGTCATCGTCTCGGGGCTGCGCGGCGACGAACCGCCCACGGATGACGACGAGTTCGAGACGTACGCCAAGAGGCTGCCGCACCCGCTCCTGCACCAGTGGCTGGACGAGGCCGAACCGCTCTCCCCGCCGTTCGGCTACCGGCGCACCGCGAACATCCGCCGCCGCTACGACTTGCCCGGCCGCCACCCCGCCGGTTTCCTCGCCACCGGCGACGCTCTGTGCACCTTCAACCCGATCTACGGCCAGGGCATGGCCGTCGCCGCGATGAGCGCGGTCGCCCTGCGCGACGCACTGACCGACCCGCGCCGGACGCCCACGACGCGCCGCGTGCAGCGGGCCATCCTCGCGGCGTCCCGGCAGGCCTGGGACATCTCCGCCGGCGCGGACCGCAAGATGCCGGGCGCGATCGGCAACGCGGTCACCACCACGCCCGCGGACCGCGCCGCCGACTTACCTGCGCCGGGTCCAGGAGCGCTACCCCGGCGACCCCGTCGTAGGCAACGCCTTCCGCTCCGTAATCACCCTCTCCGCGCCCGTCACCGCCCTGTTCGCCCCACCCGTGGCCCGGGCCGTCCTCTTCAGCCCGCCGCTGCCGACGTCCACCGAGCCGCCGGCGACACCGGAGGACCGAGGGCCTGGGTGAGGCCGGCAGCCGACGGCATCTTTCGCGCGGTCCGCGCATCAGCCCCTCCGTCCCGGAAACCCGGTGCCCGAGAACGGTGGGGTGAAGCGGTCGGGCGGAGCCGACGCCACTGCGATGACGCCGGCTGTGTCGAGCTGCGGCTGACGAGGACTGAGCGCAACTGGCTGTTGGCGGAAGGGTGGTGTTGATGAGTTCGGGAGGCATTGGACCTCTTGGCAGGGCAGCGTCGGGATGCTCCTGGTGAAGGGTGCTGGGCAGACCGCAGAAGAGGAGGCCAAGGGTGAAATGGACACTGGGCGAGGAGTTCGAGACGCCCGACGGGACGGTGCGGTGGAGGCGCCTTGGCAGCGGAGACCCGGTCGTGCTGGTGCACGGCACCCCGTATTCCTCCTTTCTCTGGCGGGACATCGCTCCAGCGCTCGCCCGTACCCGCACGGTCTTCGTCTTCGACCATCTCGGCTTCGGCCAGTCGGATCAGCGCGAGGGCCAGGACCTCAGCCTGGCGGCTCACGCGAGGAACTTCGCCCGGCTCCTCGACCACTGGGAGTTGTCCTGCCCCAGCGTCGTCGCCCACGACATCGGCGGGGCCGTGGCACTGCGGACGCTGCTGCTGGAGGAGAGGAGCTACCGGGACCTCACCCTCTTCGATGCGGTGAGCGGCGGTGAGTGGGAGCGAGGACTCTTCCAGCTCATCCTGGAGCACGCGGAGGTCTTCCAGCAGCTTCCGGACTACGCGCACGAAGCGCTGGTCGCCAGCCACCTGCGGCACGCCACGCACGTCGGCTTCCGGCCGGAAGTCCTCGACACGTTCCTCGCACCGTGGCGGGCAGCCGCAGGGCAGGCCGCGTTCTACCGCCAGTACAGCCAGATCAGACAGGCGGACACCGCCGCGTACGAGCACTTGCTTGGCGGGATGTCCCTTCCGGTACGCCTCATCTGGGGCCGCGAGGACCGCATCCTCCCCCCGGAGTACGCCGAATGGCTGCACGAGCGCATCCCGCACGCAGAGCTGCACTGGATCGAGGGTGCGGGCCACCTCCTCCAGGAAGACGCACCGGGACAGCTGTTGGCCTACCTCACGCCGGGTTCCCCTCAGACAGGTGAGGAGGGACGGCGAGAGCGAGGGGTGGCACGCCGATGGTGAGCCCGGTGCCGCCTCCGCGACCTACGAGGCGCGTTGCCGGTACGTCGTGGAGCGCCCCTTCCCCCCGAGCTGCTCGACGAGACCCCGCTCGCGCAAGTCGCGGAGGATCTTCCTGATGTTGGGTGCTGTGAGGTCGAGCTGTAGTTGGAGCTCTGCGACGCTGCGGGGTGCTGCGGCAAGGGCGTCGTAAACCCGCAACGCGTTGGTGTGGAGCTGAGGAGCTGTGGGAGTTTCCACGGTGCGGTGCAGGAGGACGGTGAAGCGGATTCCTGCGTCCATGTAGCGGGCCGGGGGCAGTCCGGCGTGGGCCAGCGCCTCGGTGACGGTGGGGATTCCCGTGGCGAGGGCTTCGATGACGCGGGCGCCGGATTCAGGAGTGCGGGCGTGCTGGCAGAGGGCGACGAGGCGGGCGTTGCGGGCGGAGGTGACGGCGTCGTGGCCGAGGCGGTCGACGGTGATTCCGTACAGGCCGCCGGGGTTGGAGATCACCAGCCGGTCGCGGCGCAGGCGTACTTCGACGGCCATACCTGTGGACCAGTGGTCGAGGTCGCGGTGGACGAGTGCGTTGGCGATCAGTTCGCGGAAGGCGATGTAGGGGTAGCCGGGTTGATCGCGGACGGTGCCGTCCGGGGCCGCGACGATGGTCGTGTCGAAGGAGCGTCGGGCCCAGTCCAGGGCGGCGTCGAGCATGCGGGGGATCGGTCCGGTGATGGTGGTTTGGTTGCGTGCCCGGCTGGAGGTGGGGTAGCCGTCTTCGGGTTCGGCAGAGGCTTGGATGACGAAGCGTGGGAAGAACTGCTGGGGGTGTACTCCGAGGGTGAGCAGCCCTGCCACGGTGGGGGTGCTGCCTGGGGAGACGGCTCCTGCGCGGCGGAGTAGTTCGCTGTCATCGGTGAAGCGGCCGAGGCCATGGGGGTCGTGTTCCCGTACCGAGCTGAGGAACTCGGTGGTGAGCTCCTTGTCAAGGTCGTCGATGGTTGCGTCTGCGACTGGGCTTCGGTCGAAGCGGGGTGCGCTGCGTGCGGCCAGGAAGGCCTGTTCCTCGAGAGGGGAGAGCTGGAAGTCACCGTCGTACCCGCGGAGGTACGAGGCGCCGGATGCGGTGATTCGGCATGGCTTGGCCGATGGATCGCATTCGTGCACCTGCGCAACGACCACGGGATGGCCGTCGGCCTCTGCATCGCTGATGGTGAGACGCACCGGAGGTGTGAAGGAGCGGGCTTTGAGCGCGAGCCCCTGCTTCAGGGCATGCGGGTCGGTCAAGGGGGAGGGGCGGAACCCCGTCCGTTCGTCGAGGCCCAGGATGACCGTGCCGCCCCCAGGGAGGTTGGCCAGCGCGCTGAGCGTCGAGGCGAGCGACTGGGGCAGCCCACCGGCGGCGGACTTCACCTCGATGTCGTCGCAATCGCCCCCTGCGGCGCGTAGGCGTGTGATCAGTGCATGCAGGTCGGTCGTCACACCGCAAATGTAACGACGTCGGAGTTACATTTGCGGCGATCCTGATTACATTTCACCCGGATCGGCGAGAGGTGTGCGCAGATGGTTGACGTTCAGGGCGGGCGCCGGTTCGAGGGAACGAGTTGAGCGCCGTGAGTAGCGTGAATCCGCGAGTCACGACGGCTGGCCCTCTTCTTACGACCCTCAGCCCGCGGACAACGTCGAACTGATCGAGGACCGCTCGCACGGCATGGTCCGCACGACGTGCGCTGCGCCCGGTGCGGCTCGCACCTGGGCCACGTCTTCGAGGGCGAGGGCTATCCGACGCCCACGGACCAGCGGTACTGCATCAACTCGATCTCGCTGAAGCTGACGCCTGACGAGGACTGACCCCGTTCCAGGCTGAGAAGCCGTCGTGGCCGGGGAACGGGGCGGCCATGCTCAGCGGGACGGGATGTGTCCCCAGCCGGGGGCGGCCATGGCGGCGGCCGCGGCCTCCCGCATGGCTTGTACGCCGGGGCGGTGGCGGTGCTGGGTCAGCCAGCCGAGCGCCGACACCGACGGGGACAGATCCACCACGTCCACGTAGCGCACACCCGGGCGAGGGAAGAAGTCCCGGGCTGCCGCAGGCAGGAAGCACATCCCTTCTCCTCGGGCCACCGCGAGCAGCAGTCCCTCCATGTCGGCGACGACAGGGCCGTAGCGCACGCGCGTACCGTCCGGGCGCGGGTCCACCGCCCAGAAATCCCACCACACCCGGGGCACCTCCGGCGGAACGTCCAGGAAGGCGTGGTCGGCGAGGTCGGCGAGGGAGATCTCGGCCCGGTCCGCCAGGGGGTCGGTGGCCGCCAGGCAGGCGACGCGGGGTTCGGTGGCCAGTTCCAGCAGCTCGATGGTCGGCGGCACCGGCGGCCGGAGGAAAGCGATATCGATGTCGCCGGAGAGCAACTGCGCCAGGTGTTCGGTGAAGTTGAGGCTGCGGATCTCGACGGTGATGCGGGGGTGGCGGGCGCGGAGGTGCTCAAGGATCGCGTGGGTGTAGGGCATCGCCGCCTCCGCGCCGATCGTCCCGACCACCACATGCCCGGCGAGGGTACGGGCCCACTGGTCGGCGTGGACGCGCAGCCGGCCCATCGCCTCCACCGTGGCACGCGCCTCCACCGTCAGGGCACGGCCCGCGTCCGTGAGGAACACCGTGCGACTGTCCCGCGAGAACAGGACGACGCCCAACCGCCTCTCCAGGTCCTGTATCTGACGGCTCAACGCCGACTGGGTCATGTGCAGCCGCGCCGCCGCCCTGCCGAAGTGCAGCTCCTCGCACAGCACCAGGAACAACCGCAGTTGATGGATGCTCGGCTCCGCTGGTCCCACCGAATCAGGCACAGTAGACATCCTCTACCTGCGGCCATAGCGCCCACTGCATCGATCATGCGAATTTTCTCATCACCGCCTCGCTGACAAACGCGGTGTCCCCGTATGAAATGTGGGGGCGGCTCCGCCGACCGGGCTGACCACCGGGACGGGCAGGGTGGTCGCGGCTGTGGATCGAGGGGGACACAGAATGAGGACACCTCTGCTTTCCGGTGTGAACCGTGTGCTGCCCGGCGGCGCCAAGGGCGGCCCGGCGGCGAAGCCGGCAGGAACGCCGCCCAGCACTCGCGCACACCCGGCTCTCCACCAGCAAGGGCCCCTGGACGGCGGCCGGACCGGAGACGACGTACCGGCGGAGTGACGGCCGCGCGCGGTCGACCGCTGCGGACCGCACGGCCCATGGCCTCCGCTGTCGTGAGTCCGTACTGGCGGTCCATCGCCATGCCCACCACACAGGCGGCGAACACTCCCGTCCGCGCCATCCGTTCCTTACGGGCCATTCCTTACGGGCCACTCCTTACGGGGACGGGCAGCCCGCGTCACTCAGACCGCACCGGCCGGAAAGCGTGTCCCGACAGCGACCGACACACGGGGAAGACAAGGTGCTGCGCATTCATTTCACGGATGGGGACCTGGCCCGCGTCCATCTGGCTCTGGAGCCGGATCCGGTCTGGGAGACCCTGCTGGGCCTGCACCAGCTGACCGCGCCACGTCGCGGACTGCCGGTCTTCGCCCCCTGGCGGCGCAACGCCCGCAGGTTGGCCGAGGATCACCTGACGGGCCCGGTCCGGATGCTCTCCGCCCTGGCACCCGCTTCGGCGGGCTACTGGCCCGACTTCCTGACGCCCGGCGCCTCGGCCGACGGTCTGGAAGCCGCGCTGGAGGCACTGCATGCCACTCCACGGGTGCAGCTGCGCCAGGAGATGAACCGGCTTGCCGACACCCACCCGCTGCCGCGTTGGGCACACAGTCTTGCCCGGGGGGAACGGCATGTGATGGAGGAGGTCGCGACGGCGTTCCGGCTGGTGCATCGCACGATCATCGCGCCTGACTGGACCGGGATGGCCGGTACGACCGAGGCCGACCGGGCCCTGCGGACACGCGTCCTGCTCGATCGCGGCGTCCACGGGCTGCTGGACTCCTTCCGCCCTCTGATGGACTGGCGGCCGCCCGTGCTGCACGTGCGCTATCCGCAGGACCGGGACCTCCACCTCGGCGGACGCGGAGTGCGGCTGATCCCCTCCCACTTCTGCTGGAAGACCCCCATCGCCCTGGCCGAGCCCTCCTTGCCCCAAGTCCTGGCCTACCCCGTCGCCCACCCTCCGGCCTGGGCACCGGCGGTCACCCGCGACCGCCGCCCCGAGGCTCTGGTCACCCTGCTCGGCCGGACCCGCGCACGCGTGCTGGCCGCCCTGGACGCCACCGCGTCCACAGGAGAACTCGCCCAACGCCTGAATATCTCCGCCTCCTCGGCGAGCGAACACATCGCTGCCCTGAGGGAAGTCAACCTCGCGCACAGCCAACGCGCCGGCGCCCAGGTCATACACACCCTCACCCCGTTGGGCACCGCGCTCCTCCGCGGCGAACTCCCGCCTCACCCTCCGGCGATCTGAGGGACGCGGTCTTGTCGGATGGCTTCTCACCAGCGGTTTTCGGGTGAGTCCGAAAGGTGGTGTCAGCCGGCCAGGGTTCCTGCACGCTGAGACGCAACCACGCGTTCTGCGCAGACGGGGGAGCGCCGTCACGGTAGGCGAACCGGGGAGAAAACCTCGGCCGTTCAGCCGGAGCGGCGATGTCCGGGATGGACCGGGCGAAGTGCCATGGTCCAGCCGACGTCGGGCACGGACGGCCGCACACGTGCCTGGCCCACTTCCGCGGAACGCGCAGACCACACTCTTCACCGTGCAAGGAGAAATAGATGGCCGCCCATAGGAAACTCTCTGTCGCCCTGGCCTCCGCCGCGCTGGCCGCGGGCTTCTTCGCCTCAGCGGGACCTGCCGCCGCCTCCTCGGCCGACGAGCCCGGCAGTGTCCGTATCACCGGCGAAACCCTGGCCGACGAGCCCGGCAGCGTTCGCATCACCGACACTCCGGACAACCGGGAATTCTGACACCACCGAACCGCAAACCCGTGGCCCCGCCGAACGCTGTCCGGCGGGGCCACGGGTTTACCTGCGACCTGCGGAAACGTGATCACTCCCCAGGCTCTCGCAGAACTCTCACGGATGGTCATTGTGAAGCGGGCGTCATCGGACGGATGGGCGAGACATGCGCGCAGGTGGTTGGCGCGCGGCGGCAGGTTCGAGGCCCGTGGCCGGAGGGTCGGGAACGTTCCCGGCCCTCGGGGCGTTGTAGGCAGTGGTTGTAGTTGAAGTTTGCGAACGTGTAAGCGCCCGCGGAGTTCTGACAGCGGGCGCTTTGTCGTTTTCGGGGGTTTTCTTCGACGGCTGGCGACCAGCAGCCCGGGAGCGTGCGAGCGCGCGTTCCCGCACTACTCGCCATCTCGAAGGAGACATCACATGGCTCAAGGAACCGTGAAGTGGTTCAACCCGGACAAGGGATTCGGCTTCATCGCCCCCGATGAGGGCGGCGCCGACATCTTCGTCCACCACTCGGCGATCGACACGGGCGGCTTCCGCTCCCTGGAGGAGAACCAGCGGGTGGAGTTCACCGCCAGCCAGGGCCCCAAGGGCATGCAGGCCGACCAGGTCCGCGCGCTCTGAGGTCACGCAGTCGAACCACGTTCCGAGGCAGGCCCGCGCCGCGGGCCTGCTTCGTGCTGCCTCCGTACGGTGCCGGATCCGGCACCCCCTCCCCATGCCGGGCAGGCAGCGCCCGTGCACCCCGAAAGGAAACCTGTGGCCACTGACATCAGCGCCCGGAGCACTGATCCGGCGGACTACCCCGCGACGACCGAGTCGGCGCCCGGCAGCCGGGGCAGCGACTACGCCGTGCTGTCCCGCGAGGTGAAGCAGCGCGGGCTGCTGAAGAGGCGACCCGGCTACTACTCCGTCAAGATCGGGGCGAACCTGCTTCTGCTGGCCGCCGGATGGACCGCGTTCGCCCTGATCGGAGAGTCGTGGTGGCAGATGCTGACCGCTGCCTTCCTCGCGGTGATGTTCACCCAGACCGGGTTCATCGGGCACGACGCCGGACATCACCAGATCTCCGGCTCCAAGCGCGTCAACAACCTGCTCGGCCGCGTGCACGCCGACCTGCTGATCGGCCTCAGCTACGGCTGGTGGATCTCCAAGCACAACCGGCACCACTCCCACCCCAACCACGTCGACCGCGACCCGGACATCGAGGACGGCGCGATCGCCTTCACCGAGGACCAGGCCCGTGTACGCAGCGGGGCGTACGCCTGGCTGGCCCGCCACCAGGCCTGGCTGTTCTTCCCGATGCTGCTCCTGGAGGGACTCGCCCTGCACGTCGCCGGCGTGCGGGCGCTGCTCGAGCGCACAGGTGCCCGTACGACGCGAAGGACGAAGCTGGCCGAGGCCGGCCTGCTGACGGCGCATCTCGGCGGCTACCTCGGCGCCGTCTTCTGGGTACTGCCTCCCCTGCAGGCCGTGTGCTTCGTCGCCGTGCACCAAGGGCTGTTCGGGCTGTACATGGGGTGCTCGTTCGCCCCCAACCACAAGGGCATGCCGCTGTTCGCCAAGGACGACAAGATCGATTTCCTTCGTCGACAGGTACTGACCTCACGCAACATCCGCGGCCGACGGCTCACCGACTTCATGCTCGGCGGGCTGAACTACCAGATCGAACACCACCTGTTCCCCTCCATGCCGCGGCCCAGCCTGCGCCATGCCCAAGAACTCGTGCGCTCGTTCTGCGCCCGGCACGGCATCGCCTACCACGAGACCGGGCTCTTCGACTCCTACGCCCAGGTGCTACGGCACCTTCACACGGTCGCCGGCCCGCTGCGCCTGCGCCCCGAGCTGGAGTACTGATCACCTGCCGGCCCCCAGACGGCCCGTACGACGTCGACGTCGGTTAGAGGGCTGGTGAGGCGGGCGACTGTGTCCCTGATGCCTTCGAGCCGGCCGGCCGCGTCACCTTCGTCGGGTGGGTTCGCCGGCCGGCCGAGTCTCACATGTGCACCACGGGCGCCGCGTCCGGGTCGGTGGACGGTACGCCGCGCCGGTAGAGGATCACGCTGATGACCAGGCCGGCGAGGAAGAAGACGGCCGACCACCAGTACGCGGTGGAGTAGCCCTCGAGTCCGGCCTGGGCGAGGACGGCGGGGTCCTTGGGGTTCTTGCCGTCCAGGTAGTCGGTTACGGCGCCGGAGAAGAGGGTGTTGAGCAGAGCCGTGCCCAGCGAGCCGCCGACCTGCTGCATGGTGTTGACGGCCGCGGAGGCGACGCCGGAGTCCTCGGCGGCCACGCCCTCGACGGCCAGGCTCATGGCGGGTGCCATCACCATGCCGAGACCGAGTCCCGCCACGATCAGCGGGGGCAGGATGCCGGTGGCGTACGAGCTGCTCATGTCGAGGCCGGTCAGCCAGATCATGCCGGCGGCCGCGGTGCCCATGCCGAGTGGCACGATCGTCTTGGGGCCGATACGGGGGATGAGCACCGTGGAGGCGAGGGTGGCAGCGAGCATGAGCGCGGCGGTCATCGGCAGGAAGGCCAGGCCGGTCTTGACGGGCGTGTAGCCCAGGCTCTGCTGCAGGTAGTAGGTGAGGAAGAGGAAGACCCCGAACATGCCGGCGCCGGTGATCAGGATGGCGATGAAGGAGGCGCCGCGGTTGCGGTCGAGCAGGACGCGCAGGGGCAGCAGGGGGTGGCTGGAGCGGGTCTGCCACCAGGTGAACGCGGCGAGCAGTACGGCGCCGGCGAGCAGGTAGCCCCAGGTCTGCACGGAGCTCCAGTCGTGGCTTTCGGCGTTGGCGAAGCCGTAGACGATGCAGAACAGTCCGCTGCCGACGAGGATCGCGCCGGGGATGTCGATGGTGGCGGTCTTGTCGCGGGTGGTGCGCTGCAGCAGAAGGGCGCCGCCGACGAAGGCGACCGCGGCGAAGACGAGGTTGACGTACATCGTCCAGCGCCAGTCGAAGTACTCCGTGAGCAGGCCGCCGAGCAACAGCCCGATCGCGCCGCCGGCCCCGGCGATCGCACCGTAGACACCGAAGGCCCTGGCGCGTTCCTTGGCGTCGGTGAAGGTCGTCGTCAGCAGGGACAGGGCCGCCGGAGCGAGCAGGGCGCCGAACACGCCCTGTCCGGCACGCGCGGCGATGAGCACCTCGAAGCTGCCCGCCGCGCCGCCCAGGGCGGAGGCGCCGGCGAAGCCGACCAGGCCGACCAGGAAGGTCATCTTGCGGCCGAAGAGGTCGGCTATACGTCCGCCGAGCAGGAGCAGGCTGCCGAAGGCGAGCGCGTATGCGGTGACCACCCACTGGCGGTCCCCGTCGGAGAAGCCCAGGTCCTTCTGGGCCGAGGGCAGGGCGATGTTCACGATCGTCGCGTCCAGGACCACCATCAGCTGGGCTATGCCGATGACGGCGAGGATCCACCAGCGGTGACGGGGTGGTGTGTCGGCGGTCGGGAGCGCGGACACGGTGGCCGTACCGGCCGTGTCCTCGGAGGTTTTGGGCATGACGAAACTCCAGAAGAAGCGAGGCAAGGGGATAGGGCGGTGCCGGGTGGCGGGACGGCTGCGTCGATGGAGCTCGTCATCTGGTCCGGCCGACGCGGGAGCCGCTGAGTCGGCTGGGTCTCCACATCGTCTGACGGATGTCAGATTAGCCTGAATCTGACGCGTGTCAAGTAAACTGGCCGAGGCCCCCTAAGATGGCCGGCGCAGTACGCGGCGCACAGGCCCGTACAAGCAGTACGCGGCGCACAGGCACGTACACGCAGCAATGGAGGAACCGGTGGGAGCAACAGCCGAATCCGCTCGACGGCCGGGCCGCCCCGGCGCGCACACCCCCGCGGTGCCCGAGGAGCAGAGCATCCTGCAGCGAGGGCTGGAAGCCTTCGCCGAGCTGGGCTACGACCATGCCTCCGCGCGCGAACTGGCCCGCCGCCTGGGCGTCAGCCACAACTTCATCAACGACCGGTACGGATCCAAGGCCGCGTTCTGGCGCGCGGTGGTGGACGCCGCCCTGGGGGCGCAGATGGCGAAGCTGCCGCAGCCGGACCCCTCGCTCGACGAGGCCGAGCAGCTGCGGCAGATGGTCACCGGCTTCTACCTGACGGCGGCGAACGATCCACGGGTCGGACGGCTCTTCGTCAACGAGTTCACCCTCGACACCGAGCGGCTGGACTACCTGTACGAGAACTACCTCGGCCCGATCCTGCAGACGTTGGTCTCCGTCATCGACAAGCTCGTGGCTGCCGGACGTATGACACCCGTACCGATCGACGTGCTGTTCTTCGCCGTCATCCCACCCGTCTCGGGAATGGTGGAGACGCCTCTGGCCCGGCGCATGGGCAGGCCCGACCCCGAATCACCGCAGCAACTCACGGCCACGGCAGGGGCGTTGGCGAATCTGGTGGTCAACGGACTGCTCGCGACCGGTTCGGGGACCGGCCGCTGAGCTGCCCCCGGGTGTCTCGTCGGCGGTGACGAGACACCCGGCGCCTGTGTGGCTCAGGGCGTGGTCAGTTCGTAGAAGCCCCTGCCGAACGTCGCGGCCAGCAGGCGGCGGTGTTCCGCGTCGTACTCGATGTCGTCGACCGGTACCTGAGGCATGCCGCGGCCGAGGCGCAGCCAGCGGTTGCCGCCCGCGATGCTGGTGAACACGCCCTGGTCGGTTGCCGCGTAGAGGCTGCCGCCCCGTGCCACGACCAGGTCGTTGACGGGCGCCGCCGGGAGGTTGCCCGACAGGTTCCGCCACCGCTTGCCGCCGTCGGTGCTGCCGTACACGTGGGGGAGTGGGGAGCCGGAGCGGTAGCCGGAGTGCGTGGTCCAGACGCGGTGGGGGTTCTTCGGGTCGACGACCACGCGGGTCACCCAGGGGCGTCCCTCGGCCAGTTTCGTCCAGGTCGCCCCGAGGTTCCTGGTGACCCAGACGCGGCCGTCGTCCGTGCCGGCGTACACGGTGCGTCCGTCGGATGCCGGGGCGATCGAGGTGATGGTGCCGTAGTTGGGGTAGATCGGGTCGGTGCCCGGGCCGCCCGACAGATCGGGGCTGATGGGCTGCCAGGTCTGGCCGCCGTCGGTGGAGCGGTTGAGCACCTCGGAGCCGTAGTAGAGGGTCTGCGGGTCGCGCGGGTCGAATTCCATCGGCGTGAACCAGTTGCGGCGCTGGAACGTCGTTTTGTCCGCGAAGTACGTGAGGGTGTCGCCGCCGTCGGTGGAGGAGAAGCAGTTGCCGTACTGGTAGCAGGCGAAGACGTTGTTCACGTCGGTGGGGTTGATCAGGTTCTCCTCGCCGTCGCCGCCGAGGTATTCGTTGAAACCATCTCCGCCCCAGGAGCGCAGCGAGCCGTTGTCCTGCGTCCCGCCCGAGATCCTGGTGACGTCCTGCGGGGTGATCGCCGCGCTGTAGAGCTGGGTGTACGGCTGGTGGCGGGACTTGACCCAGCCGCCGTCGCCGTTCGCGTCGGAGCGGTAGACGCCGCCGTCGTTGCCGAGGTAGACGCGGCTGGGGCGGCGCGGGTCCCACACCATGGCGTGATGGTCGACGTGCATGCTCGTGTCGTCGGCCGTCCAGGTGTCGCCGCCGTCCTTCGTGGTCAGCAGGGCGACCCCGGCCACATGGACGTGCTCGGTGTCCTTGGGGTCGATCCACACCTTGCCGAACCACCAGCCGAAGGAGGACTGGGAGTTGGTGAGGTCCTCGTTGGCCGGGGTGCGGGTCCAGGTGTCGCCGCCGTCGGTGGAGGCGTAGAAGCCCTCAAAGGAGCCGTTGGCCTTGTTGACGATGGCGTAGAGCCGGTCGCCCGCGACGCCCAGGCCGATACGTCCCACGTCGGGGCCCTGGGCGGGCAGTCCGCCGCCGAGCCGATCCCAGCTCTCGCCGCCGTCCGTGGAGCGGAAGACGCCGGAGCCGACACCGCCGTACGTCCGCAGATCGGGGCGGCGGCGTTTGTCCCACAGCACGGCGTACATGCGGTCGCCGTCCAGCACGATCTCGGTGGCGCCGGTGAACTCGTTGGCGCCAGCGAGGATCCGCTCCCAGGTGGCGCCGCCGTCCTCCGAGCGGTACACGCCCCGGTCGCCGCCGCCGTTGTAGAGAGACCCCGCGGCGGCCACATAGATGCGGCGGGGATCGGCCGGGTCGATGGTGATGGCGCTGATCGCACCGGAGTCACGCAGGCCGATCGGCTTCCAGGTCCGGCCCCCGTCCTTGCTCCGGTACAGCCCCGTCCCTTCGTACGTGATGCTGCCGCCGCCCGGATTCGGCTCACCGGTGCCCACGTACAGCGTGCCGTCCGGGGCGGTGGCGACCGCGCCCATGGCCTGCGTCCAACTGTCGGGCCACACCGAGTGGAACGTCGCCCCGGCGTCGGTGCTGCGCCACAACCCACCGCTCGCGGCCGCCGCGTACAGGGTGTCCGCGCGCTTCGGGTCGAGCGCGAGGGACACGATCCGGCCGCCGATGTTGGTGGGCCCGACGCCCTTCCAGCGCCCGCCCACGGTGGGCAGTTCGCGCGCCTGCGCGGCGGCCAGCTCGTGCGCGTGGCGCGGAATCGACTCTCCCGGCACGGTCTTCTGCATATAGCGGTACTCCGCCGGGGCGGACGGCCCACGCACGGGCCGGTAGACATCGCCCGGCGGGGGAGGCGCCGCGGCTCCCGACGCGCCTGACACCGGTGCCGTGGCCGTCGGCGGTGCCGCGGCGGCCGGTGCGACGAGTAACGCGGCACTGGTGGCCGCGGCGAGAACCAGCGAAAGCAGAGCTCTGCCCATAAGACCCTTCCCAACGTCATGCCCACAACAAACAGCAACGACGTTACGAGAGAAGGGAGTTGAGCAGAAGTGCGCGAGTGAGCCCCTGTGACGCCCCGGGGTCTCCCGAGCCCGGGGCGTACCGCGCGTCGGCTTACAGCAGGCTTACAGAACCTTGCGCTGCACCAGCCACGAGAGCACCAGCATCCCCGGCAGCAGCGGCACCCAGATCGTCAGGACCCGGTAGCCGATGATCGTTGCTGTGGCCAGGCTCATGGGGGCGCCGAAGAGGACCATGGTGAAGATCAGGGCCGCGTCGATGGGGCCGATGCCGCCCGGTGCGGGTACGGCCCCGGCCGCCGTACTGGCGACGAGGAGCGCGAACGTCACCTGTGCCCAGCTCAGCGGCAGCCCCAGCGCGAAGCCGACCGAGGCGATCACACTGGCCTGGAGCAGCGGGGTGGCGGCGGCTCCGCCCCAGAGCGCGAGGACGCGGCAGGGCCGGGTGTGCAGGATCCGTGCGTCGGTCAGGGCGGTGCGTACGAAATTCAAGATCGGCCGACGCAGCGGGTGTACGAACTTCAGGAGCAGCGCGGCCACGGCCACTGTGAGGCCCGCGCCCCCGGCGATCAAGTGCAACGTCCGCTCGTCCGGGACGAGTTCAGCGAGCCCCAGCATGCCCGGGAAAGCCACGAGGAAGACGAGGAGGACCACCGTCTTCGCCAGCGGTTTGACCAGCGAGTACAGCGCGAGCGAGGCGGTGCCCCTGGTGAGGGAGATGCCCTGCCGCTGGAGGAAGCGGAGGGTGACGGCGTGGGCGCCGATGCTCGCCGGGAGTACATGGTTCGCGGTGCCGGCGGCGACCTGGGAGGCGAGCAGCAGCCCCGGTGGGAGCCGTTCGGGCACGGCGCCCTGCCGGACGCAGGCGGCCGCCACCCAGCCCATGCACATGAAGAAGAACGCGGACAACAGCCACAAGGGGTCGGCGGAGGCCAGCTGGACGGCGCCGTCGGACACGGTTCGCCAGTCGAACGCCGCCCAGACCGCGACCAGCAGCAGGGGGAGCAGGCTCAGCGCCCGTAGGGAGTGGCGGCTGTAGGAGGGGGAGCGGGTGGGGGTGAGGTCGGGGCCGGGGGTGGTGACGGGGAGTGGCCCGGGGAGCGGCCCGGGGAGTTTGTCGAGCGGGAGCAAGGACACAGGGCACGTCGTCCTTTCGCGTCACGACCGTGGGGGCGGCCGTGGCGGATTCAAGGCAAGGCAAAACGGGGACAGCGGGAACCGTTCCCTCCCGGTGTGACGGCACGGTGTCCTGGAGCCGAAGGGGCGCCAGCGGGCGGGCGACGGTGCCGGTGATGATGCCCTGTTTCCGTGGCAAGAATGGCTCTCTGTGTCCTTTGTCTCTTTACGCCCCGTCTGGTCTTGTCTTCTTACGACTCTTCTTACGGCGCAGGGGCTCTTGTTTACTCACGACGCCGATGCTCGAGTTTCCTTACGACAGTTTTCTTACGAAAGTCCTTACGACGCCGAAGCCTTCGCCGAAGCCGCTATCAACTGGTCCAGCAGAGCGATCAGTACATCCCGGGAGGACTCGCGCTCGCGGGCGTCGCAGAGCAGCACCTGGGTGCCCTCCGGCAGCGCAAGGGAGTCCCGGATCTCCTCGGGCGTGTACGGATGCTTCCCGTAGAAGCCGTTGACGCCGACGACGAAGGGGATGCCCCGCCGCTCGAAGAAGTCGATCGCGGCGAAGCTGGACTCGGGTCTGCGGACGTCGAGGAGGACCACGGCCCCCAGTGCGCCGATGGCGAGGTCGTTCCACATGAACCAGAACCGCTGCTGTCCGGGCGTACCGAAGAGATACAGCACCAGGTCCCGGCCCATGGTGATCCGGCCGAAGTCCAGCGCCACGGTGGTGGCCGTCTTCCCGGCGAGGCCCTGAAGGTCGTCGACGCCCAGGCTCGCCGAGGTCAATCGCTCCTCCGTGCGCAGAGGGACGATCTCGCTGACCGAGCCGACCATGGTGGTCTTCCCGACCCCGAAGCCGCCGGCGATCAGGATCTTGACCGTGTCCGGTGCCGAGGTCCCCTGGACCGCGGCCCTTGAAGTCCTAGGTGCTGGAGTCCCGTTGACGGGTGCGTCAGAGCCGGCCAAGGCCGTCCCTCACTTTCTGCAGCAGGTCCCGGTCCAGGGTCCCGGAGGCGGGACAGGGCGGATGGACGGTGATCCGGCCCGCCGCCAGCAGATCGCAGAGCATGATGGAGACCACGCTCACCGGCAGGTCGAGATGGGCCGCCAACTCGGCGACGGCGATCGGCTCGGCGCACAGCCGCAGGATCCGGGCATGCTCCGGCTGCGTCCGGGCGGCCCAGGCGGGCGGCGGGTCCACCGCGGACACCGTCGTGATGAGGGAGAAGTCACTGCGGTCGGGGCTGGTCCGGCCGCCGGTCAGCGCGAACGGCCGTACGAGACGGCCGGCCGCCTCGCCTCCGCTCACCTCACTCGCCGCGGTCGGCGGCGACCGGGCCGCGCGGCGCCGCGCTCAGGTGCTCGCCGATCTTCTTGACGAGCAGGTTCATCTGGTAGGCCACCACGCCGACGTCAGCGCCCTGGTGGGTGAGCACGGCGAGATGGGCGCCGGTTCCGGCGGCGGTGATGATCAGGTAGCCGTTGCGCATCTCGATGAGCGCCTGGCGTACGGGGCCGCCGCGGAAGTCCATGCTGACGCCCTTGCTGAGGCTCACCAGGCCGGAGGCGGTCGCCGCCAGCCGCTCGGCGTCGTCGCGCAGGAACGCCGTGGACCGGCTGACGACCAGTCCGTCGTCGGAGAGTACGACGGCGTGGTTCACCTCTGCGACCCGGTCCACCAGTCCGGTGAGCAGCTGGTCGAGCTGGCTGTGCGTGGCGGGGATGGGGCGTGTCATTTCTGTGTCCTTCATGAGCGGTCTGCCGGCGGAGTCGAGGTGACGGTTCTTCCGGGGACGGGGACCTGCGTACCTGGGCTCGCTGGTGGGGCTTCCTCTCCTGCGTTTCCTGGTTCTTCCGGTTCGTTTCTTCCTTCGTTGTACGTCCACTCCTCACCGTCGTCACGGGCCCGAAGCGTCCCGCGCTGGAATCCGGACAACGAGGAGGCCGCGCGCTCCGCGTCGAAGTCGTCGAGCGGGTCGTCGGTGCGGGCGGGCGCGGAGTCTTCGCGCAGCTCGTCGGCGAGGCTGGTTTGCGGTACGCGGCGGGGTAGGGGAGGGGGGTCGCTGCGCTGGCTTGAGCCGGGGTCTGAGCCGGAGCTTGGCGTGGTTCCGGAACCCGGGCTGGACCCGGACCCGGCCACGGAGCCCCGGCCGGACCCGTCCACGGAGCCCGCGCTGGACCCGGCCACGGAACCTCGGCCGGACCCGGACCCGGACCCGGACCCGGCCACGGGGCCCGCGGCGGACCCGGACCCGGCTCCGGAACCCTGGCTGGACCCGGGCCCGGCCACGGAGCCCGCGCCGGGCTCGGCGGTATCGGCCGTCCGCGGCCGGGTTTCGGGCCGGGCCGCGCGGCTGCGCGCGTGGCTGTGCCGATCGGGGCCCTGCCTGTCGGCCGAGCCGGGTCCGGTCGAGCCAGGTTCGGCCGAGCCCAGTCCGGGTGTACCGGTCGAGCCCGGACCTGCCGAGCCCGGTCCTGCCGAGCCCGATCCGGGCTCGCCCGGGCCTGCCGAGCCCGATCCGGGCTCGCCCGGTCCTGCCGAGCCCGATCCGGGCTCGCCCGGGCCTGCCGAGCCCGGGCCGGGCGTACCCGTCGAGCTCTCCGCGAGTGCCGCGGCTGGCTCGGCGTCTTCCTCGGGCTCCCTAGCCGACCGGGTTTCCGTGCCCGTCAGGGCAGGGACAGCCGCTTCGCCCGCCGAAGCGTCCGCCGCGACCGGGCCGGAGGCGTCCGTATCCGCCGTCGGCCCCTCTCGCACCACGATGTCGTGCGGCACCAGCACGATCGCCGTCGTGCCGCCGTACGGAGACGATCGCAGCGTTACGGCGATACCGTGCCGGGTCGCGAGGCGGGCGATCACGAACATGCCGAGCCGGAGATCGTCGGCCAGCGCCACCACGTCGAACTGCGGCTCCACCGCCAACTGGGCGTTGAACGCCTCGTAGTCGTCCTCGGACATCCCCAGACCGCGGTCCTCGATCTCGATGGCCAGGCCCTTGGCCACCATCGCGGCCCGTACCCCGACCGGGCTGGGAGCGGGCGAGTAGGCGGTCGCGTTGTCGATGAGTTCGGCCAGCAGATGGATGACGTCCGCCACCGCGGGCGGGGCGAGATATACCTCCTCGTCGGTGTGCACCTCCACCCGCTGGTACTCGGCGACCTCGCCGACGGCACTGCGCAGGATGTCGATCAGCGCGACCGGTTCGGTCCAGCTGCGTCCCGGCCGCTCGCCGCTGATGATGACGAGGTTCTCCTCGTAACGGCGCAACTGGCTGGCGTTGGAGTCGAGTTCGTACAGGCCCTTGAGGATCTGCGGGTCCTGGTGTTCGCGTTCCAGCGAATCGAGCTTGCTGAGCTGGAGGTTGACCAGGTTCTGGCTCTGCCGGGCGATCCCCAGGATCACCTTTTGGAAGCCGCGCCGGGTGTCGGCGAGTTCCACCGCCGTATGGACCGCCGTGCGCTGGGCGGTGTTGAACGCCTGCGCCACCTGGCCGAGTTCGTCCCGGCCGTAGTCCAGCGGGGGCGCGGCGGAGTCCACGTCGACCTTCTCGCCCCGGTCGAGCCGTGCGACCACATCGGGCAACCGCTCCTGCGCCAGGCTCAGCGTGGCCATCCGCAGCCCGCGCATCCGCCGGAACAGCGAGCGGGTGATGCGCCAGGACAGTACGACGCTCAGCAGCAGCGCTACGAATCCGCCGACGCTCAGGAGGGCGGCCTTGACCAGCAGGTCATGGGCCTCATCACTACTGCGGTCGAGCAGCTCCGTGGTCTGCCGTTGGATCAACTCCGGGTACTGGACGGTCAGTTGCCCCATCGCGTCGTTCCACTGCTGCCGTGCGTCCGGCAGGTTGACCTTCCGGGCGTCGCCTCTGCCGGTGACCGGTGCCTCGAGCACCTGGGCCTCGATGGCCTCCAGGTTCTTCCAAGCCGACCCCTGGAGGATGCGCTCGGTCTGCGACTTCACCGAGCCGGTCAGAGAGTGGATGATCTGGTCCTCCACCAGCCAGCGCCGGGCGTTCACCAACTGGACGAAGGCGGCGTGCGACTCCTCGTCCAGCTCGTCGGACGGCCAGGCCAGGGTGAGCAGGGTGTTCTCCTGGGAGACCAGTTCCGCGGCGTGTTCCAGCGCGACGAGCGGTTCGGCCTGTGAGGTGAGGTCGCCGTCGTCGACCTTGGAGAGCTCCTGGAAGGCGTGGATCTGGTCGTCGATGATCGCGGTGTACTGGTCCAGTGCCTGCGCACCGCTGATGCCTTTGCTGTCGCCGACGTGACCCTGGTCGATCTGGTTCCGGTAGAACTCCAGGCTTCCCGCGGCGGCGATGACCGAATACAGCCGGTCTCCTATACGTTCGGGAGCCCTGTCGATCGCTTCCGACCGGCCGATCAGTTTGGCGACCTGCGCGTCCGTACGTTCCCGCTGCTTGTCGAGGGCGGCCCTGGAGCCGCCGGGATCGGCCAGCCAGGCGGCCGACAGGCTCCGTTCCCGTTGCAACGCGAGCGTCGCGTCGGTGCCCATGGCGCCGGTCGACCTGCTCAGCTCCGTCTGGGCCCGCAGCCGTAGCCCCTCGGAGAACATCTGCGTGGTCGTCACCCCCCACATCGCGGCGAGGGTGACGCTGGGGACCAAGGCCAGAAGGATCAGGGAGAGACGTATGGAACCGAGACGGCGGGGACCTGTCCGTGGAGACATCGTCGTCCTAGTAGTGCGAGGAGCGATGAACTGTGAGCTATGAGCGGTGAGCGGGCGGTATGGGGCAAAGGGGAGACGGGCGGCGATGCGAAGGCGGTGGGTGGCCGCGTGTCCGACATCACACAAGGGGTGCGCAGGATGCTATCCGTACCAGCGTCCGTACGCACCGTGAGAGACCTAAAACCTTGGTGATGGACCGGTAAGAGAGCGATCTGTGACCGTACGCTAACTCCCCGTCCGCAGCCGCTCGTTGAGGACCACCGCGATCTCCGGAAATCTTGTTCCTCCACCGCGTCGCCTCGTGGGAATGTGCCGTCATGAGACCTGATACCAGTACCGATGTCCTGCGCTACGCCGCTTTCACCCCGGAGGGGTCCGGCGCTGACGGTGGCAATCCCGCCGGGATCGTTCTGGACGCCGCCGGGCTTGACCCCGACCGGATGCTGGCCCTTGCCGCTGAGGTCGGTTACTCGGAGACGGCGTTCGTCACGGCGCGGGACGAGGCCGGTCGCCGCTTCCGGGTGCGGTACTTCAGCCCTCTCGTCGAGGTTCCGTTCTGCGGGCACGCCACCGTGGCGACGGCCGTGGCGCTCGCCGAGCGGGAGGGGCCCGGGGAGTTCGTCTTCGACACCCCGGCCGGAGAGATCCCGGTGTCCACGACCGCCGACCCCGACGGGACGGTGCGCGCCACCCTCACCAGCGTCCCCACCCGCTCCCGCCCGGCCACCCCGGACGAGACGGCCCCGGCGCTCGCCGCACTGCGCTGGGCCGAGGCCGACCTGGACCCCGAACTGCCGCCACACGTCGCCTTCGGCGGAGCCGAGCACCTCGTCCTCGCCGTCGCCTCCCGCGCCCGGCTGGCGGATCTCGCGTACGACTTCGACGGCCTCGCCGACGTGATGCGGCAGCATGGCTGGACCACGCTCCAACTGGTCTGGCGCGAGGCGCCCGACCTCTTCCACGCCCGCGACCCGTTCCCGGTCGGGGGCGTGGTGGAGGACCCCGCGACGGGAGCGGCGGCCGCCGCCTTCGGCGGTTACTTGCGCACCCTTGGCCTGGTCCGGGAGCCGATGACGCTCACGGTCCGCCAGGGCGAGGACATGGGGCGCCCCAGCGAACTGCTCGTGGACGTCGACCCGACGGATCCGCGGGTGCGGGTCACCGGGCGGGCGCGTCCGATCGGTGACCCGCGGTAGCGCTCCGCGCCAGGCGCTCCGCGCGAGGGGCAGTATTAAAAGCCGCGGCGCCGTCGTGGCTGGTCGCGCAGTTCCCCGCGCCCCTTACGGGGCGCGAGTCACCAGCCGAGCGCGTCCGGCCGGTGACCCCGCGCAATCCAGACCTACTACGGCAGCCCCCACGGTTCGCCCGGCTCGCTCAACTCCACCGGAGTGATGTCGAGTTCGGGGCGTTTACCCGCGTACAACAGCACCTCCCTGCCCTTGGCCAGCTCGATCACCAGCGTGCCGTCGTCCGTCGCGTGCGTACGCGCCTTGCTGCCGTCGTCGAGCAGCGCCGTCACCGGCCCGCCCGTCAGATCGTGTCGGATCTCGAGTCGTTCGCCCGCCAGGCTCCGTACGCGGACGAAACGGGTGACCCCGCCCTTGCGGACCGCGCTGACCAGGAAGGCCCCCTGCGTGCGGAAGTCGTGCAGCGTGACATCGGCCCAGGAGTCGGGAACGGCGGGGAAGATCCGTATGACACCGCCCCAGCTCTGGCAGAGCATGTCGTGCAGTGACTGTGATGCCGACAGCGGAGTCTCGATGACCGGGCCGGCCTCCGTGTAGTGGGTGTTGGCCCGGCAGGGGTACCGGGTGCTGGGGTCGAAGAACTTCTTCAGGTATTCCAGTGCCTTGGAGCCGCGGCCCATCATCGCGTACATGGACGCGGCGCCCGTATAGCTGTAGCCGCGGTGGGAGCCGGTCACCGCGTGCCAGTGGACGATGGACTTCTCGATCAGTTCGCGCTGCTCCGGCTGCTCCCAGTTCACGAGATACAGCGGGTACACCATCAGCAGGTGTGAGTAGTGGCGGTGGGACTGCGCGTACGGGGTGTCCGCGCCGATCATGAAGCCGTTCCCGTCCACCGGATACGGCGTCAGCTTCGCCAGCACCTCCTGCCAGCGTGGCTTCAGCGGGTCGTCGACGCCCAGCCGCTCGGCCGCTTCCAGGAGCGTGGTGCAGCCCCAACGGATCAGCGCCAGGTCGTAGTTGGTGTCCTTCGGGGGGACCACCGGATACTCCGGGGACAGCGTTGACGGCAGGTGCAGCTTGCCGTCGCTGTCGGGCTGGAGGAAGTGCAGGTAGTAGTTGATCGTGCGGCGCAGCAGCGGGTACACCGTGTCGCGCAGCAAGGCCTCGTCCATGGTGTGGCGGTAGCTCAGCCATACGTTGTGCAGCGCCCAGGTCAGATTGCCCGACTCGCCGCCGCTGCCCGGGGTGGGGGCGCTGCGGTTCATGAACATGTCGGAGCTGCGGCCGACTCCGGCGCTGTCCGAGCGGTATGCGGCGGGCACGTTCGCGATCAGCTGTTCCTGGTTCTGCCTCAGGGTGGTGGCGAGCGAGTCGAGTTCCAGATGGTTGGAGCCGTGGATGAGCCAGTACTCCAGCTGGACGTTGAGGTTCCACCACACGGCGGGCCAGGGCGTGGGCTCCAGCCAGGGACCGCAGGTGGCCATCACCGGGCCGTCGGCGCGGCTGGCGGACGCGACCTTGTAGAGCTGGATCCAGTGGAAGCTCTGCAGCCGCTCGTCGGGGAACGAGACGAAACTCTTGCGGTAGAAGGCGTGCCACCAGCGGGTGTGCAGCCTGCGCAGCACACCGTACGAAGGGGCGCGCTGGATCTTCCGCAGCGAGACCTCCCCGGCGCGGGTGTCGGACGGGTGGCTGTGGGCGACGCTGAGCACGAGGGTGTCGCCCGAGCGGCGGTAGGCCGTCGCGGTCTGGCCGCCGCCGAGGAGCGGCTGGAGGACCTGCTCGATATCGCCCGAAGTCCGGGTGGTCCAGGGCGGGTTGGCGACATACCCGGCCGGCGGCGCCTCGCTGATCTTCCGTGGGCTGATGGCCTCCTCGGGATGGAAGGTCCAGCGCACCTCCTCGTCCCCGTCGGCCGTCACACGCGCCGCGAAGATCCCGTCATGGATGAGCGTGGAGAGCGTCAGGGTGCCCTTGTCGGTGGAGATCGTGCCGGTGAGCTCGGCGTTCCACAGGCTCAGCCGCCAGTCGACCGCACTGATGGTGCCGACCGGGTCGAGCGTCAGATGCCCCACGGGCAGCCGGCACGTCCCCCAGCCGCTGCCGAACTGCGGCCGGTGGTCCTGCACTTCACCGTGCTGCACCGTGAAGCGGATGCTGTTCGCCTCCGGCTCCCGGTACACCATGCTGCCCAGCCGCCCGTCCCCCAGGAACGGACCTTCGTGCCACAGCGTGGGCATCCTGCGCCACACCAGATCCTGCTTCCGCAGGAAGTCGGCCCACGCGCCGTCCGACTTCATACGGTTCCGCAGCTTCCAGCGACGACCGCTGCCCTGCACGGGGGAGGAGGGGTCGGCCGGAGCGGCGTGGGCAACTCCCGGCAGAGCGGCGGCAGTTGTGCCGACGATCGCCGAACCGAGTACTGCTCTACGTGAAGTCATGGCTCACCGCGTCCAGTACGTGATGTTGCGGAAGCGTGCCTCGGCGCGACCACTGCCGTGGTGGTAGACGCCGTTCTTGAAGTGGCGTGTGGCCGGGCCGCGGTCCTCGGCCGTCAGCACCAGCTCGTCGTCGAAGTAGACCTTGATGTCCCGGCTGGAGGCGTTGTGCTCGAGCTTGACGTTGAACCACTTGTTGTACGCGTTGGTCTTCAGGACCGTACGGTCGTACGCCCGCACCGAGCCGCCGCTCGCGCTGTACGCGTTGAGCATGAAGTCCGTGGCAGGAGTGCCCTCGGGATGGATCACCCGGAGGATCTGCACAAAGGTCGCGCCGTTCGTGCCCGACGGGATGTACACGTCGGCGTCCCACATGTGCTGCCCGGTTTTGTACTCCTGCCGCCAGCGCATCTCGGTGCGCGGGTCCGTGGAACTGCCCTGCGACATGGGCTCGTCGGTGTCGTACACCCACATCCGGTGCACACCACCGCTGTTGCTGTAACGCTCGCTCAGACTGAGATTCCACGGCTTCTGCATGCCGTACGTGAACGAGGTCTTCTCCCAGCCGTCCGTGGGAGACGCGGCCACTGCGGAGGACACCGACGGGGTCATCGCCCAGGCGGCACCTCCCGCGACTAAGCCTCCGGCGGCAAGAACCGTACGTCTTGTTGGGTGCATGCCACTCCCTAGTGATTCATCGGATCTATCCTCGACGCAACGTAGAAGGAGCGAGAGAAGCCCGTCAATATGTCGAACGCGTCGAGGATAGATCCGATGTGCTGGCCATTAAGTCTGGACCTTACTCACCAGGCGTGGTACCTGAAGGGAGACCTTTCACCACGTGACCGGGAGGGCACGAACGCCGTGCACCGAGCTTGCCGGGCCGGGTGCGTGGGGAGGTCATTCCCCGGGCTCTTCTTCCTTGGTGCCTGCATCGTCTTCAAGTCCCGCGAGCCGCAGCAGCAGCGGCTTGACGTCCGTGGCCGCGAACTCCGGACGCGCCGCCCCGGGCTCCGAACACAGCAGTACGGGCCCGTGGTCTGGATCCTCCGGCAGCCGGCCGTGGCTGCCACGAACCCCGGACGGGTCCAGCGGGACGGTCTGGATCCGGTAGCGGAACCCGAGCTTCTTGCGGGCGATCTGGCCCACGGCCTTCAGCTTCACCGCCGGGACCGTCTCGTCGTACAGCAGCTCGGCGGGGTCGTAGCCGGGCTTGCGGTGGATCTCCACCTGGCGGGCGAAGTCCGGGGCGCGCTCGTCGTCCAGCCAGTAGTAGTACGTGAACCAGGAATCGGAGTCGGCGACGGCGACCAGCTCGCCGGACCGCTCGTGATCGAGGCCGTACGCCGCCTTGCCATCGGCGTCCAACACCCGCTCCACACCGTCGAGTTCGGCGACGATCTTCGCGACGGCCGCGGTGTCGGCCGGGTCCCGTAGGTACACATGCGCCACCTGGTGATCGGCGACGGCGAACGCGCGGGAGGTCCACGGGTCCAGGTACTCCATACCGTCCTGCGTGTACACGTCCAGCAGTCCGGCGCGGCGCAGGGCGCGGTTGATGTCGACGGGGCGGGAGACCGGAGTGATGCCGTACTCGCTGAGCGCCACGACGGTGGCGCCTTCGGCGAGGAAGTGGTCGATCAACGGGCGCAGTGCGTCGTCGAGTTGGCGGGCGGCGCGGGCGGTGGCGGGAGAGTCCGGGCCGGAGCGCTGGGGCTCGTAGTCCATCTGCGGGATGTAGACGAGGGTCAGGTCCGGGCGATGCTCGTCGAAGATCTGGCGGGCGGCGCCGAGGATCCACTGGGTGGAGGGCATGCCCGCGTTCGGCCCCCAGTAGGTGAAGAGGGGGAACGGGCCGAGCCGGTCGGTGAGTTCGTCGTGCAGGGAGGGCGGCCAGGTGTAGCAGTCGGGTTCCTTGCGGCCGTCCGAGTAGTAGACGGGCCGCGGGGTGACGGTGAAGTCGACGTCCGCCCCCATCGCGTACCACCAACAGACGTTGGCCACCTTGTAGTTGGGGTCGCTCTTCCTGGCCGTCTCCCAGATCTTCTCGCCGCCGACGAGCGCGTTGTGCTGCCGCCACAGCAGCACTTCGCCGAGGTCGCGGAAGTACCAGCCGTTGGCCACCGCGCCGTGCGTGCTCGGCGGCTCCCCGGTGAGGAAGGTCGACTGGGCCGTGCAGGTCACCGCGGGCAGGGTCGTCCCGAGCCGGGCCTGGAACCCGCGTTCACCGAGGGCGGCGACGGCGGGCATGTGGCGCAGTAACGTCGGGGTGAGCCCAACGATGTCGAGCACGACGAGCCGGTCGGTCATGACGTTTCCTCCTTCAGGCCGAGCCCGGTCAACCGGTCCCGGGCCCAGGCGAGTTCGGCGGCGATACCCCCGGCCAGGTCGGCGGGCGGCCGGGGCAGTACGGACCAGGTGTAGGTCTCCACCTCGATGTGGTCACATCCGGCGACCGGCCCGCCGAGCAACTCGGCGAGTACCGCGGTGAGTTGGGATGCGGTGGTGCGGAGCGGGGGTTCGGGTTCGGCATGCAGCGGGGCGTGGAAGTGGACCCGCCAGGGGCCTCGGTCGGCGGGGAGGCCACCGGCCAGGGCGTCGGGGAGGTCGTCGACGCCGAGGATCGTGCCGTCGGGTAGGGCGCCGTATCCGATGGGCGTCTTGACGGACCTCGGCCCATCGGGAGATCCGCCGGGCTGCCTGTCCGACTGACGGGCGCCCCCGGAGCCGCCGGGACCGTTCGGGTGCCAGGTCCCGTACGCGAACCCGGTCCCGTCCGCCTCCTCGCCCGCCGCCACCCCCCGCTGGCGCGGGATCCGCGGCCCCACGCCGCGTGCCGCCCCCTCGCCCCGTACGCCTGACGCGTCCCAACTACCCTGCGCAGCAAGCCTCGTACGCGTCTGATGCAGAAACCGCGGCTCCGCAAGCCGCCCCAGCGCGGCCCGCGCAGCCGGATCCGCCGGATCGACCGCCTCCACCGCGCACGACGCCTGCACCTTGACCACCGGCAACCCGGCGGCGGCAAGGCGCGCCAGAGCGGCACCCGGGTCCTCGAACTGGACCGCGAGATGGCAGGCGTCCAGGCAGATGCCGAGCCGTTCCGGGTCAAGGCCGCCCAGTTCCCGTACCGCCTGCGCGGTCGTCTCGACCACGCACCCCGGCTCCGGCTCGAAGCCGACGCGGACCGGACGGCCGGTCTCGCGCTCGAGCGCGGCGAGGCCAGCGGCCAGCCGGTCCAGGGCGCGGCGGGCGGTGTTGGCACGCTCGGCCGGCCAGGGCGTGCGCCAGGCGAGCGGAAGCGTGGAGACGCTGCCGCGGCGGGCGTCGTCCGGGAGGAGCGCGGTGAGGACGCGGGCGCAGTCGAGGGTGTAGTCGAGGCGGGCCTGGTGCGTCCAATCAGGCAGGTAGACGTCCTTCTTGACGACCTCGCGGTGAAAACCGGAGTACGGGAACGCGTTCAGCGTGACCGTCTCCAGACCCCGCGCGCCCAGCTCACTTTTCAGCCGCCCCAACGCCCGCTCGTCACCGACGAGTTCGGTGACGATGTCGCGGGCCAGCCACAGGCCGATCCCGAGCCGGTCGACGCCGAGCCGTTCCCGTACGGGTTCGGCGTAGGCGGCGAGCTGCGTGAGCACCCCGTCCAGGTCCTCCGCCTGGTGGACGTTGCTGCAGTACGCGAGATGAACGGGCGTCCCGTCGGGGTGGCGCAGGCGCATGCCCCGCTCACTCTCCGCCGCGCTTGATGGAGTTGCCCTCGTAGGTCGCCGACTCGTCGGGCTTCGGCTCGTCCAGCACCGGGTCGAGGTCCAGTCGGCCGCTCTGCCCGTAGAAGGCGACCGGGTTGCCCCACAGCACCCGGTCGACCTGGTCCACCGCGAACCCGGCCGCCAGCATCGCCAGACCGGTCTTACGGGTCTTCAGCGGATCGCTGCGCCCCCAGTCCGCCGCCGAGTTGACCAGCATCCGCTCGGTCCCGTGCTCCTTGAGGATCGCCACCATCCGGTCCTCGCTCATCTTCGTCTTCGGGTAGACCGAGAACCCGGCCCAGCAGCCGCTGTCGCGCACCATGCCCACCGTGAGTTCATTGAGATGGTCGAGCACGACCAGCTCGGGCGCGATCCCCGACTCCCGTACGACATCCAGCGTCCGCCGCGTGCCCGCCTCCTTGTCGCGGTGCGGGGTGTGGACGAGGGCCGGGAGCTCGTGCTCGATGGCGAGCTGGAGCTGCCGGGCCAGGGCCTCGTCCTCCTCCTTGGTCATCGAGTCGTAGCCGATCTCACCGACCGCGACGACCCGGTCCTTGGCGAGATAGCGCGGCAGCTCGTCCAGCACCGGTATGCAGCGCGGATCGTTGGCTTCCTTCGGGTTGAGGGCGATCGTGCAGAAGTGCTGGATCCCGAACTGCGCGGCGCGGTACGGCTCCCAGCCCAGCAGCGAGTCGAAGTAGTCGTAGAAGCTCTCGGGTGAAGTACGGGGCTGGCCCAGCCAGAAGGCCGGTTCGACGAGGGCGCGTACCCCGGCGGCGTGCATCGCCTCGTAGTCGTCCGTCGTACGCGACGTCATGTGGATGTGGGGGTCGAAGATGCGCATATTCAGGAGACTCCATCGAGGGCGGCGGGGCGGTCATCGGCGGGCGCGAAGGCTCTGATGACGGGCGTGATGTCCTCGGGCACGGCACGTCCGGCCGCGATCCGTTCGCGCGCGAAGTCGGCCAGCATCCGGCCGAGTTCGGCGTCGGCCCGCTCGTCGAGCCCGGCGACACGCTCGAGCGGTATCTCGTAGAAGACGCACTTCAGGACGGCCTGCCGGTACTCGTCGTCCGGCAGATGCCGCGCCGCGTACGGCCCGAGCGCGGCCTCGATCAGCGTCGTGTCGTTGCCGCGCAACGTCTCCCGCACCAGGAAGAGGAAGCGGCCCTCGTCGTCGATCAGCGGCAGCGCCCGCAGTACGGCCCGCTGTTCGGCCGGATCGCCGTGCCGATGGAGCGCTCCCACGGTCTCGACCAGCGCGGGGTCGTGCAGCGGCAGGGCGGTGAGCAGTACGGCACGGGCGGCCTCGTCGATGGTCCAGTGGTCGTCGAGCCTGGCCCTGCCGCAGCGGCGGCGGACGGCGGGGAAGAGGGCGCCGATGGCGGTGGGATCGGCGAGGACGCGGTCGACGGCCGCGTCGAGCCAGGCGCGGGCCTCGGGCTCGAGGACCGTACGGAGTTCAGGTATGCCGGAGATCATGGGCGCGCTCTCTGTGCTCACTGTGCTGCTTCTTGAACTGCCTCTTGTGCTTTCTGCTCGCTCTGCTCCGTCTGAACCTTCGGTGTCTTCGGTGTCTTCGGTGCCGCCCGTCGGAGGAACTCGATGGAGCGCCGGGCGACTTCGGGTGCGTCGAGCGAACCGCCCTGGATCTCCACGGAGACCAGCCCCTGATGCCCGAGTTCGCCGAGCGCGCCCAGCACCGGCCCGAACTCGATCTCACCGTCGCCGAATTCGAGATGCTCGTGGACGCCGCGCCGCATGTCCTCGATCTGCACGTTCAGCAGCTGGGGCGCGGCCAGCCGTACGCACTCCAGCAGGGGAATCTCCTCGACGCAGTGGGCGTGTCCGATGTCCAGCGTGATCCCGAACAGCTCATGTCCGCCGAGCCGTTGCCCGAGTTCCAGGCACCGCTCCACGGTGTCGATGAACATGAACGGCTCCGGTTCGAAGGCGAGGGCCACGCCATTGGCCTCCGCCGTCCGCAACACCGTCTCCATGCCCGCCGTGAGCCGCTTCCACGCGTCCTCCTCCGGCAGCCCCTTCGGCGCGGCACCGCTGCACAGATGGACGGTGGGCGAACCCAGGTCGGCCGCGATCCAGATCGCCCGCCGCAGCAGATCGACGCGCCGCTGCACCCCCTCCGACATCAGCGTCGGCTCGTGCATGCCCCACGGGTCGAGTAAATAGGGCGCCCCCGTCTCGACCGTGACGCTGAGCCCGTACCATGCCAACTCCCCGGCGAGCGCGTTGACTTGGCGCGGCAGGTCTTCGGCGTACGGATCGAGGTGGCCGTGATCGAGCGTCAGCGCCACCCCGTCGTAGCCGAGGTCGGAGAGTACGGCGATCGCATCGCTCAGGCGGTGGTTGGTGAAGCCGTTGGTGCCGTAGCCGAATCGCAGATCCATGAGTGGCTGTCCTCGGGTCGTTTCCAGGTTGCTCTTCGGGTCAGGTCGGTGACACGCGCCGGGCCAGCCGTCGCGCCAGCGGATGCACGGCCCCCAACGCCGCCGCCACCACCGGCGACCCGCCCCGAGCGGTCAACGCCGTCTGCAAGGGCACAAGGCCCAGAATCCCGGCCCCCACCGCCCGCCGTACGTTCTCTCCCGACGGCTCCCGTACGGCCTTGACCTGCGCCAGTCCGTACGTACCGAGGTAGCCGAGCGCCCCGGCGGCGGCGACCGCGGCGGTACGCGCATCAGGGTGCCGCCCCGGACCGGAGGGTGCGGTGCCCGCCGCCGCCAGCGCTGTCGCGGCCGACACTCCGAGCGTGGTCGCGGGCAGCCGCGCCGGGGCGCCGGAGATCTCGTGCCGGCTGAGGGCGGTGAGCGTGTACGTATGCAGCCCGACCAGGGCCGCGGGTACGAGTCCACGCCGCCCGGACTTCGTCCCGCCGGCCGCGACCGCGCCCGCGAGCACGTCCAGCGCCCGCGCCCCGGCCATCGCGGCGGGCCCCGCCTTCGTCGACTTCAGCTTCAGGTCGTACGCCCAGATCAGCCCCGTAAGCGGCAGTGCGACGCCGAGGCCGCGGCGACCGCCGGAGAGGGCCGCGAGTCCGAGCCCGGCGGCGGTCAGTCCGCCGGCCAGGGAGAGGGCCGTACGACGGGGGACGCGGCCGGAAGGGACGGGGCGCTGGGGGCGTTCGACGGCGTCGATGGTGGCGTCGGCGTAGTCGTTGAGGGCCATCCCGGCCCAGTAGAGGCAGACGGAGGAGGCCATGGTGCCGACCGTGCGCGGTCCCAGTGGGCGTCCTGCGGCGGCGGCCCCCGCGAGGATGTCGCCCGGCACGCTCAGTGCGGCCGGGGCGCGTACGAGACTTGCCAGGTCAGCGAGTTGTACGGGCCGGGATCCGAAGCGGAGGTTCGCTTTCCGGTCGTTCATGAAATCACGCTACACGCGCTGATTGAACATTCATTCTTGAGCTTTGTGGGAATTCTGTGATGAATGTGGCTAGCGGTGGATGCTTCCATTTGCGCGCTGGATGCCTCTAAGGGCGCCCCTATAGCTGAATCGACCATCCATCCACCTTATTGACTTCCGGCTCAGTGAACCAGAGGATTCCCGGGGTGACCCACACCGAGCACCCGTACGCCGGCGGTCCGGCCCCCCTCCCTCCTGACCTGGACGAGGCCGTCCACCGCTGTCTCGTCGCCGGATTCGACGGAACCACGACCGTCCCCGACACCCTGAAGCGGCTCATCGACCGCGGCCTCGGCGGCGTCATCCTGTTCACCCGCAATGTGCGCGACGCGGAACAAGTCCGTGAACTGACCGAAACCCTGCGGGACTTCCGCCCCGATCTGCTCGTGGCCATCGACAACGAGGGCGGCGGCATCGGTCACCTGGTGAACGCGGACGCACCCGAAGTCCCCGGCTCCTTCGCCCTGGGTGTCGTGGACGACACCCGGCTCACCGCCCGCTGCGCCGACGCACTGGCCGGACACCTGGCCTCCCTCGGCATCACAGCCTCGTACGCCCCCGTCGCCGACCTCCAGCACCACCCGCTGAACCCGATCGTGCGCACCCGCTCCTTCGGCGCCGACCCCCAGCTCGTCTCCCGGCATCTGCGTGCCTGGATCACCGCCACCCAGGCACGCGGCGTCGCCTCCTGCGCCAAGCACTTCCCCGGCCACGGGGGCACCGTCACCGACAGCCACCACGATGTGGCGGTCGACCCACGCCCGTACGACGAACTCGACCTCGACCCCTTCCGGGCCGCGATCGCCGTAGGCGTGCCGATGCTGATGAGCGCGCATGTCGTGTTCCCCGCACTGGACCCCGACCGCCCGGCCACGCTGAGTCCCCGCATCCTGAGCGGACTGCTGCGTGACGAGTTGGGCTTCGACGGCGTACTGGTCAGCGACGCCCTGGAGATGAAGGCGATCGCGGACAGGTACGGGGAGTCGGCGGGCGCTCGGCTCGCCCTCGCGGCCGGCGCCGACCAAGTCATCGTCGCCGTACCGGACTTGGGGGTCACGCTCGGCTGCCGGGACGCGGTGCTGGACGCGGTGGGCAGCGGGGTGTTGCCGGCGGAACGGGTGCGGGAGGCCGCGGACCGGGTCCGGCGGCTGGCCGATCGGTACGCGGCGCCGGTGGCTGCGGGTGCGGTCGCCAGGTGGGATGTCGGGGCCGGCTTGGAGGCGGCGCGGCGGGCGGTACGGGGGACTGCGCCGCATGTACGGGGCGCCCATGTCGTCGACCTCTTTCCGCCGCCGCACCCCGCGCTCAACTGGGGCGGCGAGGACTTGCTGACGGAGGTACGCGCCCTCGACCCCACGGCCACGGGGACGGCGGTCACTCGGGTTCCGGCGGATGTGGCGGACCTCGCGGACCTCGCGGCCGAGATCCTGCGCCGGGCGGAGGGCGCGCCGCTGGTGGTCGCCACGCACGACGCGGGCTTGCATCCCTGGCAGGGCGAACTCCGGGATGCGCTGCTGGCCGGACGGGCGGATGCGATCCGGGTGTCGACGGGTCTGCCGGACGGCGGTGACGTGTGCTCGTACGGGCGGGGGCGGGTGAACTTGCGGGCGCTGGCGGAGGTGTTGGTGTGTGCTGCTTGAGCGCGTCAGCGGCGACCGCGACGTTGGGTCGTTCCCTGTCGCGTGACTCATCGGATGCGCCGGGCGAGCCCGGTCGCCCTGCCCATCAGCCATTCGAGCGGCCCTCGTTGGAAGAAGCGGGACCAGAGGGTGGCGAGGACGGTGACGGAGGCGATGAAGCAGAGCAGTACGTACAGGGGCTGGACGGGCGGTTCGTCGGTGTCCAGGAGCCAGATGGCGACGATGTGGTAGACGTACGCCGTCAGTGACATCGAGCCGACCGCGATGACGGGCTTGGCCAGGCGGCGCAGGCGGGGGAAGGCGTCCATGGCTGCCAGGCACGCGGTGATCACCAGGATCGCCACACCGGTGTTGCCCACGATGGACAGGGTCGCCTCGCTGTGCGGTGAGGCGACCAGCATCGCGGCGGGGGTGTCGCCGAAGATTTCGACGCTGCCGAGCGATGCGGACGGCATGGACGGCATGGATGACATCGACGGCATGGACGCCATGCCCGCTCCCTCCTCTGCCTTTCGGATGGCTTCGGCGGCACCGGGTACGAGGCGCAGCGCCAGCCAGGAGCCGCCGTAGCCGGTGACGGCGAGGGCTGCGCCGGAGAGGGCGAGGCGTATGCGTACGGCGGTTGAGGCCAGGTCGAGGCGGGCGACGGCCATACCGGCGAGGACGAACGGGACCCAGGTCAGGGCCGGATAGCCGCCGGTGAAGAACAGCGAGACGGGGCCGTCGGCCTGGCCGACGGTGGTGAATGAGCGGCCGCCGACCAGCGGCTTCAGCAGGTACAGCAACTGCGGACCCACCAGCGCCCAGCCCACGGCGATCAACGCCAGCGGCTTGGCGCCCAGCCGGTACAGCGGCAGCACGAGCAGGAAGAACAGTCCGTAGAAGGCGAGGATCGGCACGACCGGAGTGCCGGTCATGGTCAAGGCGGTGCCCAGAGCTATCAGGATCACGGCCCGGATGACGACCTTGGCGACGGCCTGGCGTCCGGCCAGCCCGGTCTTCGGCGTGCGGCGCCCGGTGATGAGGGCGACCGCGAAGCCGGCCAGGACGGCGAACAGGGCGGAGGAGCGGCCCTGCGCCAGCTCCATCAGGAAGCCGATGACACCGTCCTGGCCCGGGGCGGGGCCCACATGGACCGCGTACATGCCGAAGACGGCCAGGCCGCGGGCCAGGTCCAGCCCGATCAGCCGGCCCACGGCGGGTGCACTGGTCTGCGCGCTGGTCGGTGCGTTGGTCGGCGGGCCGGCCGAGGGCTCACTGCGCGTGCGTTCAGGGGGCGAGGGCTCATTGCGCTCGCGTTGTTCAGGGGACGGTGCGTCGGCCGGGAGTAACGGGGATTCTGAATGCTGTGTCATGCAACTCAGCCTCGAGACCGCGCCGTTCACGGAGTATCCGGCAGAAGGCTGCGGTGTCCCTGCCGACCGGCGGGTGATACCCCGCCGTGTGGCTGGAGCTGCCGTTCGCCGTGCCGTCGGGACTCCGCGTGGCTTTAGGGTCGAGAGGGTCGTGTCGGTATGGTCCGGACGGCATGAACGCCGGATGGCATGACCGAAGGTGAGGCGGATCGCGCGTGATCCGGGTAGTGGTGGTGGACGACGAGGCACTGGTCCGGTCGGGGTTCGGTCTCATTCTGGGCGCGGCCGAGGACATCGAGGTCGTCGCGACGTCGAGCGGGGGCGAGGCCGTCGAGACCGTCCGCCGGGAGCGGCCCGACGTGGTGCTGCTGGACATCCGGATGCCGGACGTCGACGGGCTCACCGTCCTGCGCGAGCTGCGTACGATGCCGGAGGCGCCGGTGGTGGCGATGCTGACGACGTTCGACGCCGACGAGTACATCCTGACCGCGCTGAACTGCGGCGCGGCCGGTTTCCTGCTGAAGGACACCGAACCGGAGCAACTCGCCCAGCTGGTACGCACCTTGGCCGCGGGCGGTGTCGTACTGTCCCCCAAGGCGTCGCGCACCCTGCTGCGCGGCCACCCCGGCACCGAGGCGGCCGTCGACGAGGAGGCGGCCCGCGTCCGGCAGCTCACCGCCCGCGAGCGCGACGTTCTCGTCCTGGTGGCCGAGGGGCTGTCGAACGCCGACATCGGGGCACGTATCCACCTGGGTGCCGGCACGGTGAAGGACCACGTCAGCGCGATCCTCACGAAGCTGCGGGTGACGAGCCGGGTGCAGGCCGCGCTGCTGGCGCAGCGGGCCGGACTGCTCGACGAGCGCCCGCAGCCGGAGGCCACCCGATGAATCGCGCACGTGTCCTGTGGCAGCGTGTGCCCGCGCCGGTCGTCGACATCATCGTGGTGGCGTTGGCAGCCGTGGACGTATGGCTGAGTCTGTGGGACGCCACGCGAACCGATGTCGCGCTGGCCGCGCTCGGCTGCGCCGCGCTGGCCTTCCGGCGCAGGTTCCCGCTCGGCGTCTTCCTGCTCACCCTGCCCGTCGCGGTCACGCAGCCGGTCGCTGTCGCTCCGCTCGTGGCGCTGTTCACTCTGGCCGAACGCTGCCGCAACCGCCGTCTCCTCGCGGGGTGCGTCGCCCTGGCCGCCGTGGCGAGCAGCGTTCCGTGGCCCGCGGCTTTCACCGACGTCGGCCGGACCATGACGCTGATCGACTTCGTGTACAGCCTGGCGACCGCTGTCGCCCCGGTCCTCTTCGGTCAACTTCTCCAGGCACACCGGGACTTGGCGCGGCGGCTGGTCGAGATCGAGGAGGCCAGGGAGTACGAGCGGTCCCTGCACGCCCAGGCCGTGCTCGCCCGCGAACGCGCCCAACTGGCCCGCGAGATGCACGACGTGGTCGCCCACCAGGTCAGCCTGATCGCCGTACAGGCCGGAGCCCTCCAGGTCGCAGCCGGGGACGCGGACGCCAAAGAGGCCGCCCGCACGATCCGTTCGCTGAGCGTCACCACGCTCGACGAACTCCGCACCATGGTCACCCTGCTGCGCGCCTCCGGCGGCAACGCCACCGAGCTGACCCCTCAACCCACCCTGGCCGACCTGCACAAGCTCCTGGAGTCCAGCGGCACGCACACCGAGCTGAAGGGCGAACTCCCGCCCACGGTGGGCACACCCGCCCAACGCGCCCTCTACCGCACGGTCCAGGAGGCCCTGACCAACGCCCGCAAACACGCCCCCGGCGCCACGGCCCACGTCGAACTCTGGCAGGACGGCGACGACGTAGGCGTAACCATCACCAACACCCCACCCACCCGCCCCTCCCTGTCCCTCCCAGGCTCCCAACACGGCCTGGTCGGCCTACGAGAACGAGCCGACATCCTCCACGGCACCCTGGACTCGGGCCCAACCCCGGAGGGCGGCTACCGGGTGCGGTTGCGGATCCCCTTGAGCGCGGACTGACGGACCCGGGCCTCCGCCTACCGCGCAACCCGTGGAGCGAGCCCGCGCTCCAGCCGGGCCAGCGCTACCTCACCGCCGCAGCCGTCCGTCACCCGGTCGACCTTCAGCCTTCAGCCCGAGTTCCCGCAGGCGGTGCACGGCCTCCGTGAGAGGCCCGTGCGCACCAAGCAGGCCTCTGGTGGCAACCAAGCGCTCGCCAGGGCTGCAGCCCAACGCCCGGACAGTCTCGGTCAGTTGATCGGCAGCCTCGCGGACTTCCAACGACGAGCCTGCGGCCACAGCCTGTCGGCAGCTTGAGTACCCGCTGAGTAGTCGAGCTCATGTGCCCGTCCGCGCGCCCGCAGGACGCTTACACCATGAAACTCACCCGCAACGTCAAGCCTCATGATCTGGCCGGCGGGCCCGGGGCGATCGCTGCCGCCGTCAGGGACGGCGTCGATGCTGCGCGCGGCTACTCGTCCCGCGCTGGTGGCACAGCCTTGCTGTCGTGCAGGGGGGTGGCGGAGAGGTCCCTCTGGTCGTTCTGGCCGAAACGAGTCCACAGCGCAGCCGATACGAGCAGGGCGAAGCCGAGGCTGACGAAAACTGCGTGCCCGCCGACCAGATCGAAGAGGAAGCCGGCGGACAGGATCCCGGCTGCGCTCACTACGCGGATGACGGCGTCCAGTTGACCGTTCCAGGTGCCGAGCACGGCGATCGGAGCGTGCAGCTGGACGACGAGGCCGGCGGATCGGAGATAGACGGTGAAGCCCAGGCCGAACAAGATCAGGCCGAGGGCCAGCGGCCATCGGGCGGAGCCGAGGAGCACTGCGGTCAGCGTGCCCACACCGGCAAGGGCTGGAGCCCAGCGCATGCTCGCGAAGATGCGCTCCGGTCCGGACTTGGCCACGACCAGTCCGCCGAGGAGGGCTCCGGCGGTGGAGAAGGCGAGGAAGGTGCCGGCCGCGGCGGCGGACATGTCCAGCGTCTCTCGCATGAGAGGGATCCACGAGAGGATCACCGTGGAGAGAGCCAGCACGGTCAGAGCGTGGAAGACGAGGTAGCGGTGCCAGGGCCGGCTGGACAGGATCGTGCCGGCCACCGCACGGCGTGACGGCAGGGCGCGAGGGTCGGCAGAGTCGTCCTCGGACTCTCGCTCCGCGGTGGCATCGGGCTTCGTTCGCAGTCCGGTGTGCCGCGCGACGGCCAGGACGCAGGCGAACAACGCCAAGGCGAGGATCTGAAATCCCGCCGCAGCGATCAGTCCGCGGGCGCCGGGCAGCAGGGAGATGACCAAGCCTGCGACGACGGGAGAGAGGATCTCGCTGGCGGAGCGGGCGGTCGCCCCGATGCCTTGGACCTTGACCAGGGTGTGGGCGTCCACGAGCCGCGGCAGCAGCACGAACAGCGCCATCTCACCGACCTGGTGGATGAAGTCCACTGCTGCGGCCGCGATCACGATCGTCCATAGGTGCGACGACAGGAACGACGAGCTCAAGCCGATCAGAACGAAGATGCCGATCTTGGCGAGGTAGGAGACGACAAGGACTTGCCCCGCGTCCCGTCGATCCAGCAGCGGGCCGATGGCAAGGGAGGCGACGACTTCGACGCCGTATCCCACGCAGTACACGATGCCGATCGTGCTGACCAGGCCGGACAGGTCCAGCGCCAGGTTCGCGAAGGCGATGTCGTAGACACCCTCACTCATCGCCGCGGCGAGGGTGAGGGCCACATAGAGCGCCAGCATTGCGCCCAGCCATCGGGGCCAGGCCGGCGCCTGCTTCTTCGTCTGTGTGGGCTGCTGCGATGTATCGGTCACCGATAGGCCAACTCTCGTACGACATCGTCGCTCAGCACGTCGCCGGGCGGATCGAAGCTCGGCAAGGGCCCGCCTTCGGGAACGGGTACGAAGAGCTGCGGCAGCCCCGACCGCGCATTATGCACATCGAACTCGACCCGGTAGTGCAGAAATCCGCCACCGCGGGCCCGCATCATGACCCCTGGTTCGATCCGCACCACGGTGCGGGGGTCGGAGGGGAAGGGCAGGACTTCTTCGGCGCCGAACGTCGGCGAGTCGGTACGCCGGTCGACGAGGTGCAGTTCCACCTCAGGGCTGTCATACAGCAGCGGCGAGAGCCGCAGGGTGAGGTTGGGGTGCACGCTGTAGTACCCCGGCCACTCGGCTGTGCAGGGGAAGACCATGGTGTCAGCCAGGCCGCTGGAGACGTTGGCGCCGATGCCGAACGAGTCGTCACGGATGGCCTGGTAGGAGCCGACCTCGGCGGACACGGTGGCGAGCTTTGAGGTGGGCAGGTCCGGCTGGGCGAGAGCCCGGTCGACGAAGTACCGCATCTCCTGGTCACCGATGGTGGCCGTACCCAGCACTCCCTGCTCGGTGGCACCACCCTGCCAGCTGCGGGACACGGCCTTGGAGATCAGGAACTGCGCGGGGGAGGGAAGCTCGGTCGTGTTGGCAATGACCTCGGGCCGCGAGGAGCGCATCTCCGTGACCGAGTAAGTGGCGTTGTCCTCAAGCGGGTTCCAGGGGGAGGAGGAGTCCTCCGGGGCCAGGACCGAGTAGTCGTTGCGCGTGGTGACGCAGCCGAGGTTTTCGAACCAGTGGGCGTAACCAGGAGGAATGGCCAGCACACAAGAGCCGTCCGTCGGCACATCGACTTCCAGCTTCCGGTCGTACTCCGGAGAATTTGCGCGGCAGTCGTACATGTGAACCCTTACGGGCATGGCTCCGGTCTCGCCGTAGAAGGAGAGCCGGTCGTATTGCCCGAGGTGGATGGCGTACTCCTCGTACGCGAAGTGCGGGCTGTGGACCATGTAGTGGTAAGGCCGGTCGTTGCGTGACGAGCGGATGTGCCGCGCACCCGGGAAGCCGGCGTCCGGGCCGGTGGTGCGGGTCTTGGTCAGCATCAGCTGGGGCTTCGGGAGTGCGGGCATGCCGGTTCCTCCTGGACGTGCGCGCGGGTGGGTGCGCCGTGTTGGTGCACCCACCCGCGCACGGAGCGGGCTTACTGGACGGTCGTGACGGTGACGCCCGCCGGCAGGGCCGCTTTGAACTCGTCCAGGTTCTGGAAGGCCTGGCCGGTGATCTGTTCCTCGGTCTCCGGGTCGATCATCGACTTGGCGATCTTGCCGAGGACGCTGCGGAAGAGCACCGGGTTCTCGAAGTAGCCCTCCAGCGCGGAGTGGAGGCTCTCGAGTGCCGCGCGGCTGGCCGGGTCCGCGACGTCGGCGGTGATGGTCTCGAGCTCGGTCTTCCAGGCGGTGGCCTCGGTGGCGGTGATGGTCATGTCAGTCTTCCCTTCGGTTGGTGAGGGCGATTGCCTGCGCTTCCATTCGCGCGAGCGCGTGGAAGGCGGGCCCAGGCAGGTAGCGGTCGCTGTCCTGCGCAGGTCTGCTGGGGCCGATCTCGGATACGGCCGCGGTGGTGACGTCATTGCCGAGGCGGTGCTCGGGCCCCCAGGGGCGGTCGAGGAGCTCCATCTCGGCGCGGAGCCATATGCGGCCGTGTCCGATCAGCCGGTACCAGGTGCCGGGGGGAATCGCGACGCCGATCGTGGGGTCACCGAGGTCGATGACGAAGTGCTCGCCGTCGGCGTGCACGATCTCGATCTGGGCGTCAGTGCTGCCGGCAAGCCAGGTAAGGCGGCGGCGGGAGTGATCGTGGCGTACGAACTGATCGGGCGTGCCGTTCAGCTGCACTTCCCAGGCGTCCGAGGTGCAGGTGTCGGTCGAGGGCACCACGGTGAAGGATTCGGGGCCGGTCAGGACGAAGTTGTTCTCGCTGGCCAGGCCGTGTGTGTCCTGCTTCATCTCAGCGACGCGCCAGTCCGGGCGAACCATGGCATAGGTGGTCTTGCCGCCGATGGAGACGCGGTAACGGGCGGCGTAGGCGTTGTGCGACAAGGCGTTGGTCCGCTGCGCCATGCGGGACATCAGCAGGTGGGCGGCCACCGGCAGTTGGTGGCGATTGGTCTGCACGATCGGGGCGGAGTCCGAGGAGCGGGAGAAGGAGATCAGGTCGTTGTCCGGCTCCCAGTGGGGGTTGGCATCCGCGTACCACACGGGCTCATCGCGGGTGACGACACCGCCGAGGCCGTCGAGGGTGTGTGCCACGCCCTTGGGGATGATGAGCACGCGATAGGGCGACACCGCCAGCTCGATGGTGATCTCAGCACCGGGCTGGTCCACGTCCTCGCGGCAGTCGATGAGGTGGACGCTGATCTGCTGGCCTTCGCCGAAGAACGTGAGCCGGTCGTCCTGGCCGACGTGGATGCCGTAGGTGGAGTAGGTGAACTCCTGCTCGTGGGTGACGTAGTCGGTGATGCCCGGTCCTGTGGTGATGCGGGTAATCCGGGTTACCCCATTGGTGCCGTCCCCTTCGGTGACATTCGTGCTCTCCAGCCGGACACCCGGGAGGGGGAAGTCCAGGTCATTTACCTCGTCGGGGACCTGGAAGGTTCCGATGTGACGTCGCTCGACGGAGTGGTCGAGTGCGGGTGGTGCGCCGGCTGTTTCGAGCATGGGTCGAATTCCTTTCTCGGATCGGTCGGGCTGTGATGCGCAGCGGCATGGAGGAGGTCTTGAGGGCCTGTCAGATGGACAGCTGCCAGGAGGCGAGTGCTGGCTCGTGCGAAAGGGCTCGTTCGCAGACGGCGCGGGCGGAGAGCAGGGCGTTGGCTTCGCACTCCGCAAGGACGAAGAAGACGAGGTCAATGTGGCCCTGGTGAGTCCGCGCCCAGACGTGTTCGACGCCGTCGGCGGGTGTGCATTGCGCCATGAGGACTTCGGAGGGCTTGTCCGGGGTCTTGGGCGCCACGGGCGGATGGACCAGCCGCATCGTGATCATGTGCATCACAGTCTCCCGGAGTGTGCCCGCCGGCTGGATCCGGGCACGGCATGTCAGGCGGCCCTCTCCGCTCCGTCGGTGTCCTGCGGGGCACTCCAGCCATACCCGTCGCCGGCCACCACACGCTGGGTGTCCGCTACTTCGAGGGCAGCGACCGGGGCGGTCCCAGCTGCGGTCAGGAGAACGACAGATGCGATCACCACGGCGGCGACTCGGGACATGGCAAACTCCACCCTTCAGTGACAGTTGGATTACGAAGAATTTCCGCTCCGCCCGAGAATCAGGTGTTGCGGCCGATGACGTAAGACTCACCCATGGGCACCAGCCGTGTCACTGGTTGGTCACTGTCCGCAAGGTGCTTGGCACCTTGGAGCCACGAGGTTCGTAGACGCACTGGCCAAGACCCTGTAAAGCGGAAGGGAGACTTCCCCGGCCCCGTATGTCAATCTTCTTCAGTCCGCAGAACTGACTCACGGGGGTGTCATGCTGCAGTTACTCGGGTTGTCCTCGAATGCGGAAGCTGTCTACCGAGCCGCGCTTCAACACCGAGACCACGGAGTGGCCGCGCTAGCCACGGACACCGGGCTGTCAGACCCCGAAGTGCGGGCTGCGCTGGACGAACTGGCCGAACTGGCATTGCTCAAGCCCTCCGCTCAGTTCGACGGAAAGCTTCGGCCGGTAAGTCCCGACGTGGGACTGGCAAAGCTGCTCGCCTCGGCCGAGGCATGCCTGGCATCACGACAAGTGGAAGTTGAAGAAGCCCGCGCGGAGATAGCCTCCATAACCGCCGAGCATCACAGCGCCTGGCCTATTGACGGAGCGATTCGGCACGACGGGCTGGATGCCATCCGGACCCGTCTTGAGGAGCTGCAGCGCACCACGGAGTTCGAGTGCCTCTCTCTCAACCCCGGCGGCGCCCATCGGCCCGAAGCCCGCGAGGCTGCCGCGTCACTCAACGAGGAGGCCCTCGCGCGGGGTGTCACGATCCGCGCGGTCTGCCGTGACAGCTTCCGCAACGACACCGAAACGCTCACCTACGCCCGCCGGCTCGTAGAGCTCGGCAGCGAGATGCGCACCGTGCCGACCGTCCCGATCCAGATGGTCATCGTTGACCGCAAGATCGCAGTGGTGCCGGCCCAAGCCGACAACCCCCGCGCTGCTGCCCTGGAAGTGCGCAGTCCCGGCATCGTGGCGGCGCTGCACGCACTCTTCGAGCAGGTCTGGGAAGTCGGACTGCCCTTCGGTCAGCAAATCCCGCGGGACCAGGACGGTTGCACCCCAACAGAAAGAGAACTGCTGCGGATGGCCGCTGGCGGCGACACCGACGAGGCCGCAGCCCGGAGACTCGGGGTATCTCTACGAACCGTCCGCCGCATGATGGCTCATCTGATGGAGCGGCTGGATGCCGCCAGCAGGTTCCAAGCCGGCGTTAACGCGACAAAGCGCGGGTGGCTGTAGTGCTGTCCGACAGTTCGCCGCCGAGCAGCTCAGGTAGGCCTCGGAGTCCCAGCTCAGACACCAGGAAACAAGTAACTCGCTGGTAGCCCTTGGTGGCCTCCTCCGCCCCACCGTCTACCGGCACCCCGCTGGCTCTTCCCCGGCTGCCGGGCGGACCCAGGGTGAGTCGCAGAGCGTGAGCGCTTCGCCTGCTCGTGTTCACGCAGTGCTCGTTTGAGCTCCTGAAGGACATTCTCCCGCCATGTGTTCACGATGTGTGCGCCAGGGGTCATGGGACCGCGGTGCCAGTACGCCAGGTGAAGTCACAGCATCCGAATGAGTTCCCTGATGCCTCGTGCGCTCAAGTACTCCGCATCATCCGCCCATTCCGCCCTCACCACCGCCGGGCGTACCCCCTCGACCCGCAGTCGCATCCACTCCTCGAAGTACGCGCCGCCCGGACCGGACACGGAACGGGTCGCGGGAGTGCAGTCCAGGACCAGGGCGGTGTCGCGGGGCTGCGCCCGGTGCGAGCCGGTGCGCAGCTTCGCCGCCGCGTCCGCGAAAGCCGAGGCGATCGGCTTCGCGCGGCCCGTGGAGTCGAAGAGGCCCAGGGTGTACTCCAGTTCCGGGAAGTCGGTCAGGGAGCGGTCCACGTCGTGGGAGCACCACCAGGTCACCCCCCACAGGTCGGTGCAGTCGGCCGCGTTGAGGACGGTCGCGCGGGCGAAGTCCGGGGCGTCGGACGCGGGGATGTGCGGCTCGGACGCTCCGGTCTCCTGGACCCAGACCGGGCGGGCCGGTTCGGTGGCGTACGCCTTGGCGAGTTCGACTCCGTACTCGGCGAGGTGCTGGACCTGCGGGGAGCGGGGTCCGTAGCGGCGTGCGCAGTCCGCGGAGAACACCCAGGGGTGGACGGTGGTCAGGTCGCCCTTGCGGGCGGAAGCCTCGGGGGTGAAGGGGTGGTCGTCGCCGTACCAGGCGGCGTCGTAGGCGGAGTGGGTGACCAGGCCGCTTGCGCCGAGTCCGGAGCGGGCGGCGGTCAGCAGAGTGTCGAGGTAGTGGTCGACCTGGTCGGGTGTGACGGGGTTGTGTTCGACGAGGTTGTTGAGTTCGTTGCCGAGCTGGAGGCCGAGGAGGTTGGGGCGGTCGGCGAGGGCGCGGCCCAGGACCCGTAGCAATTCGGCCTGGGCCTCGATGGCCTCGGGGTCGGTGAACACATTGCGGTAATGCCAGCTACGGGTCCACTCCGGGTAGAAGTCGAAACTGGACAGGTGGCCCTGGATACCGTCCACGAGAACGTCGAGACCGGCCTCGGCAGCCAGGTCGACCAGGCGCACCAGCTGGTCGACGGCGGCGGTGCGGATGAGCGTGCGGTTGGGCTGGAGGAGCGGCCAGAGGTGGAAGATCCGTACGTGGTCGAGGCCCAGGTCGGCAATCTGCGCCAGGTCCTCGCGTGCGTGCGCCGGGTCGAAGTCGTGCCAGGAGTGAAACCAGCCGCGTCGGGGGGTGTAGTTGACGCCGAAGCGCAGGTTCGCGGGCGCGGTGGGAGTGTTGATGAGGACCTCCTCCTGGTCGGGCCCGCCGGGGCGCGTCAGGCCCCGCAGGGACCCGTCGGCCCTCGTCGGACCTTGTCTGTGGCGAATGTATCAACCACCATGGTCGCCAATGAACAATGATTTGAACCAGGATTTCGTGGTCGGCCTGGACGCCGGCGGCACCCGTACGCGCGCCGTCCTGGCGTCCGTGCGCGACGGCCGCCCACGGGGTGAGGGCGCCGCCGGGCCGGGCAACGCCCTGACCGTCCCGGTTCCTCAGCTCACCGACCACCTCGCCGAGGCGATCGCGGAGGCCGTGCCGGAAGCGCTGCGCGGCCGAGTGGTGGCGGTGGCGGGCGGTTTCGCGGGCGCTTCACGGACCGCCGCGGACGAGCCCGGCCGCCTCAACGCCCACTCCGCCCTCACCTCGGCGCTCCGCCGGCTGGGCATCACCGCCGCATCGGTCGAGATCTACAGCGACATCGAGGCCGCCTTCGCCTCCGCACCCGGCACCCCCGCGAACGGCCTCGCCCTGGTCGCCGGCACGGGCGCGGTCGCGGCCCGCATCACCGACCACCGCTGCACGGCCACCGTGGGCGGCGACGGCTGGCTCCTCGGCGACGACGGCAGCGGCTTCTGGATCGGGCGCGAGGCGGTGCGTTCGGCGCTGCGTATGGCGGATGGGCGGGGTGGTTCTACGGTGCTGGCGGCGCTGGTCGGCCGGGAGTTCGGGCTTCCGGACGAGGTGGTGCCGGGCGGCGGCGCGAAGGGGCCCGCCTTCGCGTCACGGGAACAGCGCGAGGCGTACCGCATGCGGCTGCTGCCCGCCGTCATGGCCGAGCCCCCGATCCGGCTCGCCGGGCTCGCGCCGCTGGTGAGCGAGGCGGCTCGCGGCACGGATGCCGTCGCCATGGCCATTCTCCGCGAGGCGGCCGGTCAACTGACCGAGACGGTACGTGCGTTGGGCTGCCGACCAGGGGAACGGCTGGTTGCCACCGGCGGGTTGCTGGGCACGGGCGGGCCTCTTACGGAGGCCGTGCATCGTCGCCTGGAGGAGTTCGGGTTGGAGGTCGACCGGGTGACGGACGGCTGTGGCGGTGCTGTGGCGCTGGCCCGCTTGGAGTGGGAGCTCGACCCGACAACGAAGCGGCCAGCCTCATGCTGAGGCCCGCCCAGATCGTCCTCTATCGCGACCCCGCCGCCCCCATAGAAGCCCGCGTCCGCGACCTGCTGGGCCGGATGACCCTGCGAGAGAAGGTCGGGCAGCTCAACCAGCGGATGTACGGCTGGAACGCCTACCGCCGCACCCCCTCCGGCTTTGAACTCACCGAGGCGCTGTACGCCGAAACCGAGCGCTTCGCCGGACTCGGTGCCCTCTACGGACTGTTCCGAGCCGACGCCTGGTCGGGTGTCGACCACGCCACCGGAGCGGGGGCCGCGGACAGCGCGGCGCTCGCCGATCTGGTGCAGCGCCATGTCGTCAGCGCTAGCAGGCTCGGCATACCCGCCCTGTTCGTCGAGGAGGTCCCCCACGGTCACATGGCTCTGGACGGCACCGTCTTCCCGGTGAACCTGGCCGTCGGCGCCACTTGGGATCCCGAGTTGTACGAGCAGGCCGCGGCCCACGCCGCAGCCGAACTCCGTTCACGCGGCGCCCACTTGGCGCTCGTCTCCGCACTGGACATCGCCCGCGACCCCCGCTGGGGCCGCACGGAGGAGTGCTTCGGCGAGGACCCGTACCTCGCCTCTCGGCTCACCGAGGCACTCGTACGCGGCATGCAGGGGAGGAACCCCGGCGAACTCTTCGCCCCAGATAAGGCCCCCGTCGTGCTGAAGCACTTCGCCGGCCAGGGCGCCACCATCGGCGGCCGCAACTCCGCCGAGTCCGAACTCGGCCCCCGCGAACTCCACGAGATCCACCTCCCGGCCGCTCGCGCCGGTGTCCGGGCCGGAGCCGCCGCCGTCATGGCCGCGTACAACGAGGTCGACGGCATGCCCTGCTCCGGCAACCGTGCCCTGCTCACCGAACTCCTCAGGGAACGCTGGGGATTCGAGGGCCTGGTCATGGCGGACGGGTTGGCGGTGGACCGGCTGGCACGCATCACCGGCGACAAGGTCTCCGCCGGCGCTCTCGCCCTTAACTCCGGTGTAGACCTGAGCCTGTGGGACGAGGGCTTCACGCACCTGGAAGAGGCGGTCGAGCGTGGCCTCCTACGCGAGGAAACCCTGGACGCGGCCGTCACCCGCGTCCTCCACCTGAAATTCCGCCTCGGCCTCTTCGAACGCCCCTATGCGGCAGACCAGTTGACCTCCCCTCCCACAGCCCTGGGCCGGGATCTAAGCACCGCCCTCGCCCGAGCCGCGGTCACCCTCCTCCACAACAACGGCGACGTCCTCCCGATCCCCCCGACCGCGACCCGTATCGCCGTCCTGGGCCCGCACGCCGCCACCACCGCGCACCAACTCGGCGACTACACGGCCCCGCAACGCCCCGGCACCGGCGCCAGCGTGCTCGACGGACTGCGGCGCCTCGCCCCGCCCGCGGTGGAGATCACCCACGCCCGCGGCTGCGCCCTCACCGGCGGCGACACCTCCGGGATACCCGAAGCCGTCGCCCTCGCCGACGCCGCGGACCTGGCCGTGCTGGCGCTCGGCGGCAGCAGCGCCCGTACCCCCGAGACCGACTTCGCGGCCAACGGGGCCGCCCAGCAGGCCAGTTCGCAGATGACCTGTGGCGAGGGCGTCGACCTCGCCGGGCTCCGGCTCGGCGAGGCGCAGTACGAGCTGTTGCGCGCCGTCTCGGCGACCGGCACCCCCGCCGTGGTCGTCCTGGTACAGGGACGCCCACACGCCGTCCCGGAGGCGGCGGACCTCGCAGCGGCCCTGCTCACCGCCTGGTACCCGGGCCCCTGGGGAGGAGCCGCGATCGCCGAGGTCCTGCTCGGCCACGCGGAACCGACCGGCCGCCTCCCCGTCTCCGTCCCCCACTCGGCGGCCCAACTCCCCGTCTACTACAACCACAAGGACACCGAGTACGGCACCTACGTGGACGAAAGCGCCGACCCGCTGTACTCCTTCGGGCACGGACTCTCGTACACGAGCTTCGCGTACGGCCCGCCACGCCTATCGGGACGGGAGGGGCACACCGTCGAGGTCGACGTCACCAACACGGGGGAGCGGCATGGGCGTACGGTCGTCCAGGTCTACGTCCGGCGGCTGCTGACCCCCGTCTGGCCGCGCACCCTCGAACTGCGCGCTTTCCGCTCTCTCGACCTCGCTCCCGGGGAGTGCCGTACCGTCACGTTCCCCCTCGGCGCCGACCAACTGGCCCAGGTCGGCGCCGATCTGGAGACCGCCGTGCTGCCCGGCACGCTGGAGGTCCGGATCGCCGAGTCGGCCCGGGCCGCGCTGACCGCGGTACCCGTCCTGTTCCGCGTGGATCAGAACTTCACCGCTCCCGACGCGACGCCCTTGTAGAACCACCGTTGTGTGATGGCGAACAGCACAAGCACCGGAATCAGGGAGATCACCGACCCGGCCATCACCACCCGCTGGTCGTAGCCGAACGACGAGGTCTGCAGCCGGGCCAGTCCCAGCGTGAGGGTGAAGTTCTCCTCGGAGCGCAGCACGATCAGCGGCCACAGGAAGTCGTCCCAGGCGGCGATGAAGGTGTTGATGGCGACGACCGACATCGCACCGAAGGCGCTCGGCAGGTACAGAAGCCGGAAACGCTGCCACTCTCCCGCCCCGTCGAGCATGGCCGAATCCTCGAGCTCCCGGGGGACGGCGAGGAATGCGGCCCGCATGATGAGGACATTGATGGCGCCGACGAAGCCCGGGAGCCATACGCCCGCCAGGCTGTCCACCAGCCCCAGGTCCCTCACACTCAGGAAGAGGGACACCATGATCGCCTCGAAGGGGAACATCATCGATGCGACCAGCAGGATCCAGACCGACTTTCGGCCCCGCCACGCCGGCTTGGAGAGCATGTAGCCCGCCATGGTGGAGAACAGCAGCTGGCTGACGAGGGACAGCACCACCACGATCATGCTGTTCCTGATGTACGTCGCCACCGGCACCTGGGCGAAGACCTGCTCGTACGCCCGCAGCGTCGGGTGCTGTGGCAGGAGGGAGGCGTTCGCGCCGAAGACGTCCTCCGTCGTCCCCTTCAATGAGGTCAGGAATTGCCACAGCAGTGGGCCGACGGTGATCGCCAGCACGAAGAGCAGCAGGAGATAGCGGACCACGAGTTCGCGGGGGCGTCCGTAGTCCCGCCAGCGGAAGCGCCCCCGCGCGGACCGCGGGGCGGCCGGGGTGCTCGGCGTGCTCGAGGCGGTCGGGGTGCTCGTGGTCATTCCTCATCCCCCCTGGTGAGGCGCTGCGCCAGCAGTGTGAGGCCCAAGGTCAGTACGAACAGAGCGACGCTGACCGCGGCGCCGTACCCGGCGTTGCCGCTCAGCGGATCGAGCCCGACGTCGCGGATGTAGAAGGGCAGCGTGCGGGCCTGGCCGCCGGGGCCGCCGGTGGGGCTGCCGAGCATGTAGATCTCGGTGAACACCCGCAGCGAGCCGATGCCCGTCAGCACGCCGACCAGCAGCATCGTCTGCCGCACGCCCGGCACGGTGATGTGCCAGAAGCGCCGGACAGCGCCCGCGCCGTCCATGGCCGCCGCCTCGTGCAGGTCCTGCGAGACGTTCCCCAGGGCTGCGAGGTAGAAGATCATGTACCAGCCGAGCCCCTTCCACAGCGTGAGGCCCATGGCGGACAGCAGGATCAGCCACGGATCGGACAGGAAGGGTATGGCCTCCCTGATCAGATGCCCCTTCTGCAGCCAGGTGTTGACCAGTCCCTCGTCCTTGAGCAGCCACTGCCAGCTCAGTCCGACGACTACGCTGGAGGCGATCACCGGCGTGTAGAAGGCGGACCGGAAGAACCCGATGCCGGGCAGCTTCTTCTCCACCAGCACCGCGAGTAGCAGCGGCAGCAGCACCATCAGCGGCACCACGATCACCGCGTACAGCACGCTGTTGCGGGTCGCCAGCCAGAAGTCGTCGTCGCCGAGCATTCGGGTGTAGTTGGACAGCCCGACGAAGTTCGCCGCGCCGCCCAGCGGCTTGGCGTCGGTGAACGACAGCAGGAGGGTGTTGAGGAAGGGGAACACGCCGAAGCCCGCCGCGCACACGATGGCGGGGAGGGCCCACACCCAGGGCAGCCACCAGCGGCGGTACAGGGCGGCGCCGTTGGCGCCCGGCGCGGGCCCGGGCCGCAGCGCCCGGCCCAGACGCCGCAGCCGGCCCGGGGCCGGGCCCGGTGCGGCGCTGCTCGCCCCACCTGGCCCGGCCGTCGGCTTCGCGGTCTGTGTCGCTGCCATCAACTGCCCTGCGTCAGCAGCTCGTTGGCCTTGTCCTGGGCGTCCTTGACCGCCTGTTCGGGGCTCTTCTTGCCCTGCATGGCCAGCTGCACCTGGGACACGATCGCGTTCCGCTGCGGGTCGGAGAGGACGATCTCGTCAGCGGTGGCGGTCTTGAGCTGCTCGGCGACCACCTTGCGGGCCTCGGCGAAGGGGTCGTCTCCGGTCACCGTGGTGAAGAACGGGTCCTCCAGCGACTCGGTGGTCGTCGGGAAGATCACGACGTTCGGGTCCTTGCACCAGGCCGTCTGGTTCTCCGCGTTGGTGAGGAACTTCGCGAACGCCAGCGCGGTGGGTGCGTTCTTGCTGGTCGCGGGGACGGAGATGTACTGCGGGGCGCCGGTGGTGTGGCCGAGCTTGTCGAACGGGTACTGGCCGACGCCGGTCTTGGCGTAGACCGAGGGGCTGTTCTGCTTCACGAAGCGCACGAAGCTGGGGTTCGTCGATCCGTAGGCCACCTGGCCGTTGCTGTAGGGCGTGGAGGGGTCGTCGCTGGACGACAGCGAGTCCTTCGGCATCGCGCCTCCCTGATACAGCCTCTTCATCCAGGCGACCCACTCGGTGGTCCTGGGGTCGTCGGCGAAGACGAAGGACTTGCCGTCGTCGGAGTACACCTTGATGTCCATCTGCTGCCAGTCGGCCGGGAGGCGCCAGATCGGGTTGGCCATCGTCGCGTAGTACTTGCCCTTGGCCGATTTGGCGATCTTCTCGTAGTCCTCGAACAGCCCGAAGAGGGTCGTCGGCGGCTTCTCGGGGTCGATACCGGCCTTCTCCAGCATCTCGGTGTTGTACGTCAGGTTGATTCCGCCGGTGTACCAGGGCAGCACGGTGTGGATGTCCTTGCCGGAGGCGTCCTTCAGGGCGCTGGAGTCCCAGAACGCCTTCACGAAGGGCTTCGACGCATCGGGGTCCTTCTCGTCGAGGTTGAGCAGGTAGCCGGACTTGGTGAGGGCCGTCGCGGTGACCTTGTTCAGGTTGATCACGTCGGGCAGCGTGCAGGCCTGCGCGTCCGCGACGTTCCGCTCGGTGAACTTGGCGTCGCCCGGGTCGTCGACCCACTTGACGGAGGTGCCGGGGTGTTCCTTCTCGAACGCCTTGATCACTCCGTTGAAGAACGTCCCGAAGTCTTTCTTCAAGTTGGTCGTCTGGAAGGTGATCTTGCCCTTGACGTCCCCGGTGAGCTTGCCGGAACCGACGTTGCCCTTGTCGACCTTGCAGCCGCCGGCGGTGGCCTCGCCGTCCCCGGAGCCTCCGGAGAGACCGCAGCCGGCCGTGGCCAGCGACAGGACGATGAGGCCGGCCAGGGATCCGGTGAGTCTTCTTGCGCGCATTTTTGCCCTCCTGCGACCAGGCTTCTGCTGGTTCAGTCGCTGGTTCAATTAACCAACTTGGACTCCGATTGATGAAAAGGTGGACCAAAATTCATCGGAGGTCAATGGGGTGCCGTGTTGCTTTTGGGTTCCGGCTCGTGGTCGCTGACGGTCGGATGCCGGGCGTCGGGTGTCGGGCGGGTGCCGGTCGGTGTCCGTCAGTTGCCTCGGTCAGTGGCGGTGCTCGTGGTCCGGGTGTGAGGGGTCGCCCGGGTGTTCGTGGCCGGCGGCGTACACGACGTCGGCGCGGGCTCGGTCCAGCCAGGCGAAGAACGCGCGCCGGCCCGCCGCCTGCCGTAGCCTGTGGGTGATGCGCTCCCGTACGTCCGCGTACGGGAGGAAGTCCGCCGGTGCGGCGCCGCCGTAGGGGTCGACTCCTCGGCGCAGGGCGTCACGGGTGAGGAAGCGGTCCCGGTTGCGGTCGTAGTAGTCACGTACGGCTGCTTGGGAGACGTCCTGCTCGTCCGTGAGGCGGTCCAGGAGGGCGCGGGCGGCGGGGGAGTAGGCGAGTACGACTGCGACGATGCTTCCGAGGTCGGCGACGTCGGTTTCGTCCACGGTGAGCGCGTGGGGCTCCGCCCGGGCAGGGGGAGTGAGTCCGCGCTCGGCGCAGGCGCGGTGGGCTAGTTCGTCGGCTACGACGATTTGGGTGGCCCAGCGGCGGCGCTGCCGCTCGGCGATGGCGGTTTGAGACCTGCGGGCCGTCTGTGGCTGGTCGCGCAGTTCCCCGCGCCCCTGATGGGGCTCTGTGTCGCACCGGACTTTGTCTGCGCCGTTCGCTGCATCCGGACCGGGCACCCCGTCGCGCGGAGGTATTGCTCTCAGCAGCGTATCCACCCGCGCCGTAGCGATCGCCTCGCCCCCCGCCAACGCCGCGACCCCCTCCGGCAAGTGCCCATGCGTCACAGCGTCACCTCCAGCGGAACCGCCTCGGTATAAGCGACCTGCCCGTGCCACGCCACCTTCGCCAGCAGCCAGTACGAGCCCGGCGGCACCGCCCGGCCGTCCACCTCGATGGCGCACTCCGCCCTCTCCCCGGGGGCGACCGTGAACCCCTGGCAGCCAGGTCCCACTCCGGGCCACGTGCCCCACGAGGAAACGGCCCACACGGTGCCAGTGATCGGACCACGCGTCGTGTTGCGCACGCTCACCGGAACCCGCGCCCGCTCACCCCTGCGCACCCGTACCCGCTCAACTCCCAGCCGCGACACGAGAGTTGGGCCGGTACGCCCGTCCGGCTCGCCCTCCCGGACCTCGCCCGGTACATCGAGGGCCACGACATCCTCGTACACCTGCCTGCCGTACGACAGCCGCGCCGCGAGCCAGTGACGGCCGGGTACGGCATCGGGGGCGGGCGTCACCGTGCACTCGGCGAGGGTGAATCCGCCGGGGCCCAGCGCGTACGGCAGTCGGGCGGGCTCGGCGAGCCAGCCGGGCGGTACGTGCAGGGTCACGTCGCCCGACACCGGTGCGTCGGTGAGTTCCGAGGCGATCCGTACGGTCGCGGTGACGGGCCGCCGCCTGTCGACGGTGAGTGCGCTCGGCGAGACGTACACGGTCACGGGCATGTTCCCGCGGGGTGCGGGGCCGGAGTTGTGCAGCCAGTACCGGGTGGGGACGGGCTGGGCGGGTTCGTACGCGGCGATCCCGGGCCCCTGCGTCGTACCGGGGGAGCCCGCGCCTGCCGGGTCGCCGGGCGTCGCCAGCACTGTCGCGACCTCGAACCCGGTCAGCCCCACGCCGAGGGCACCGTCCTCCGGGACCAGCGGCTCCCCCGGCGTCTCCAGGACATCTGCCCGCGAGCCCCCCGTCCAAGGCACCGGCCCGCGCACCCGCGCCCGCACCGGCCGGCCCGACACCTCGTGCATGCGCACCGCGACACCCCGCGCCGGGTCGGCCGGTGCCACACTGCCCCGAGCGAGCGGTGAGCCGATCGGCTTGAGGGCGTCGAGGAGTACCCGGCCCTCCGGCTCGAGCGCCAGCAGAGCCGTCCGCCTCGGCAGTACGGGGTCGTCCGCTGCCTGGCCTGGGGCCGTGCGCAACCGCGCCGTCAGCGGATGGTTGAACTCATGCCCCGCCTGCGGGAGTTGGAGCTCGCGCCAGTCGCCGTCGCCGCCCAGCACCGCGTACTCGAACGTGTGGGACCAGCGCTGGAGCTGGAAGGACGAGCCGTCGGGGGCGGTACGGCGCGGCGGGTCGATCCAGATGCCCGAGGGCCAGCCGGTGCAGGAGCGCATCAGGGACATGTAGAGATCGCCGGAGGAGGTGACCACGCAGCCCGGCGTGCCGCGGTTGAGGACGGCGAAGCTGCGGCCGTCCCAGGCGTCACCCGGTGGCAGGGCCTCTCCACCGCCGGCCGCGGTGGCCCGTATCGTCGCGTCCTCCAGGTCGGCCACCAGCTCGGCGACCGCCTTCGCGTCGTCCTCGGGGCGGGCGCCCGCGACCACGAGCAGCGGCAGCCGCTCCAGGTCACGCAGGTCCGCCCCCGGCACCCACTCCTCGCGCAGCCCCGCACGCGGCGCGACCCACACGATCGCCACGCCCCGCTCGGCCAGTTGGCGCCGCAGTTCGCGCCCGGCGGCGGGGTCCCAGCCGAGCGCCTCGGCGACCACAGCGTTGTGGTCGGGGGCGCCGACGGCGATACGGATGTCGGGGAGGTTGGAGTCGACCTCCAGGTCGCCGTAACGAGGACCGTCCGCGATCGTCGAGGTCGCCGTGACGCCCGCGCGGACGAGGGCCGCCGCGAGTGGAGCCCCGAGCTCACCGGCCTCGTCCCAGGAGCCGTAGATCAACTCGGCGACCCCGATCGACCGTTGCCCGAGCAACGCGCCCGCGTCGTCCCGCAGTTCGGTCCGCGCGGTGGAGCCGAGCCCGAACCACGTGTTGGCCGGGTTGTCCAACGTCCACGGGAACTGCTCGCTGTCCACGTCCACGAAGCCGAACCCGCGCCCGATCACCGCGTCCGCCACCTCATGCACCGGCAGCCCGCCCCGTACGTCCGACGGCCACCGCACCCGGATGAGCCGGTCGGCGCCGTCGTACCCGTCGATGGTGGTGGACACGTCCAGCCGCGCGACCCCCTTCCAGAGGCACAGCCGCTGCGTGTAGCGGAAGAGCCCGAGGTCCGCGGTGACGGTGACACGCGATCCGGCGGGGGAGTGCTCGACCCGTACGTCCGCGGTCACCTCGCCGCTGCGGGCGACGGTCGTGCCGGTCGGCGTGAGATGCCAGGGGCCCTCGCCGAAACGCGGGTGCCTCGGGTACTCCTCCTGCACGACCAGCTCGTTGCCGATGTCCCCGGCGCGCAGCAAGTCTCGGCCGCCCTCCGCCATCGCGCGCAAGCCGCTCACGCCCCCACCGCGCGCCGGGTCGACGGTCACCTCGTAGAACTCGTTGCGGATGGTCGTCCCTTCGCCCGGCGTCCAACCGGCCACGGAGCCCTCGGCGAGCGGCAGGGCGCGCAGGCCCATGCCCGGCACCTGCGGTACGACCACGCGGAGTTGGCCGTCGTCGTCGCGTACGGCGGGCAGCGGCAGACCCGTGTCGTCGAGCGGTACGAGACCCGGGTCGGCCACGGTGAGCACGTCGTTGCGCTCGCGGGTGGCGGCGTTGAAGACGACCAAGTCCGGTGTGCCGCCGGGGAGTTGGGCGACCCGCCGCGCCAGGGCGTCGGTCGCATCGGCATGCACCGTCCCGGCCAGGTCGTACAACTCCCGCCAGCCCGTCAGCAGATCGACATAAACCTGGTCGGACTCGGAGCCGGTGATGGCGTCGTGATGCGCGCCGTAGATCAGCTGCCGCCACGCCTTGTCGAGCGCCGCGTCCGGATACGGATGCCCGGTGACCAGCGAGGCGAGCGTCGCCCACGCCTCCGCGTCGGCGAGGAGCGTCTCCCCGTACCGCTGGGCCTGCTTGGTGTCGATGTACGAGACGTCCTTGCCGGTGTAGACGGGGTTCATGTCCCGCGTCTGCGGCGAGGCCTTGCGGCCTTCTTCGTCGAGCTGCGTGCGTACGGCGGCGAAGAAGTCCCTCGGGATGGCGCTGATGAAGCGGGGCCAGACGTAACGGGCGTTCCAGTTCCGGTGGATGTCCATCACCCAACGGCACGGCGGGGCGTAGTCCCCGCCGACCGGGAGCAGCACGTTGCGCGTGAGCGCGACTTGCTTGAGCCCCTTGAACAGTTTGTACGCGGCCTGCTCGGCCTTGGGGAGCGTGGGCGCGTTGTCGATCGCCCAGCCCGCCCCGTAGTGGTTGACCATGTAGGCGGTCAGCAGCCCGCGCCCCGAGGGGGCGATCCACGAGAACTCCGCCGGGAACTGCATCCGGTTCGGATCCCTCGGCTCCTCCCCGAAGACGGACAGCGTCGGCCCCCACTGGTGGAAGGGCCCGCGCGCCCATGAGCTGGAGCTCAGCCCCGCGTCCGCCATGAGTCCCGGGAACTGGGGATCGTGCCCGAAGGCGTCCAACTGCCAGGCGGTTTCCGGCGACGCGCCCATGATGGCTCGCTGGAAGCCGTCGCCGTACACGGCGTTGCGTATGGTCGCTTCGGCGCCGGTGAGGTTGGTGTTGGGCTCGTTGTACGTACCGCCCATGATCTCCACGCGACCGGTGCGGATCAGTTCGCGCAGAAAGGCGCGCTCTTCCGGGAAGGCGTCCCAGTACGGCTTGAGGTAGTCGACCTCCGCGAGCACGAAGGTGTACGCCGGATCGCGCCGCGCCAGATCGCAGTGGGCGCGGACGAGGCTCATGCCGGACTGGCCTCGCGAGTCGAAGGTACGGGCCGGGAGGCCGGTGGAGGCGGGGTCGTCGGCGACGTCCCAGGTCTCGGTGTACGCGGCCTGGGTGTTCCACCAGACGGGGTCGTAGTGGAAGTGGCTGACCATGAACATGGTCCAGCCGGGTTCGACGACGGTGAACTCGCTGGTGTGGTAGGCGAGTTGGTCTCCGTCGGCGGCTGTGATGGTGATCTCGCGACGGTCGCCGACGGGGAGATCGGTGACCACGGGGATCTCGGCGCTTACGGTGCCGTCCTCGGTGACGGTGGCCTGGCTCTCGCCGGTCACGCCGGGGCCCTCGACGGTGAGGCGGACAGTTCGGCCGGGGAGGTGGCTCAGCTCGACGGCAACCACCTGGCGCGGCTGCTCGGCGGTTCCGACGAAGAGCTCGGTCGACTCGACAGAGGTGACGCGCATGGGGCTCCTACGAGGGGGCTCGGGGGAGCCATATCCTGGCAGCGGGGGGTTGGTTCAAACAACCATGCGTAGGTGTTGTTGGTGGTTCATCCATGCAGGGCGCCTACGCGGCCTTGGCGATTCCCGGTGCGGTACGCGCCCGCTTGAGGGGCCGCAGGCCCCGATAGGGGCGCGGGGCTGTGACATTTGCGGCTCCGCCGCGTGGGCGCGACCAGCCCCCACCCACCCGCAGCCGAATAACTGCCCCTCCAGCGGAGCTACCGGCTGCGGCGAGACTTCACCGCATGCTGCGGCGTGATGTGATCTGTCAGCGCCAGCGACGCACTCGCCCGCTGATACGAGAGCTGGGCGACCCGCACGTACAGGCAGTCAATGAGGACGAGCACGGAGTGGCGGCCCCCGATGCTGCCGGTACGCCCGGGAAAGATGGTCTCCGTGGACGTGGAGATGAGCCGGATGCCGCCGGCCTTGGCAAGCGGCGACCGAGGATCAGAGGTAATCGCCACCGTCGTGGCACCCCGCTCCTTGGCAAGCTCGAACGGCTCGATGGTCTCGCGGGTAGCCCCCGAGTGCGAGATACCGATGGCGACATCGGCCGGCGTGAGCAGCGCCGCGGAGGTCGCCGCGGCGTGCACCTCGGTCCAGCCGCGAACCGAGCACCCGATGCGGAACAGCCGCGTCTCGGTCTCCTGCGCCACCGCACCGCTGCCGCCGACGCCGTAGATGTCGATCCGCCGGGCGCGGGCGACAGTCTGGGCCGCGCGCTCCATCGCGTCGAGGTCGATCCGGTCGATGGTCTGCTGCACCGCGCGCAGGTCGGCGCTGCCCACGACCTGGACGACGCGTTCGAGGTCGTCGTCCGGGGAGATGTCCGGCCCGATCTCGGCGCTGCCCCAGTCGGAGACCTCGCCGCGACCGCGTTCCTGGGCCAGTTCGATCAGCAGATGCTGGTACGAGTCGAGCCCGATGGCCCGGCAGAAACGGGTCACCGTAGCCTGCGAGGTCCCGGTCCTGCGGCCCAGCTCGGCGGCCGAGCAATGCGTGACGCCCGCCGGATCCTCGAGGATCAGCTCGCCCACCTTCCGCAGGGAGCCGGCCAGTCGCGGCAGCTCGGTGCGGATGAGAGAGGTGACGTCCGTCGGGGGCATCCGATCTCCTTGGTACTGGTTGCTACTGACGAGCTGCTGAGAATGTGACAGCCACCGTATAACTCCGTAGTTGAAATTCAGGACCGGAGGGAACTCGGCGGGTACGGGCTGCTGTAAGCGTGGGATAGGCGGGCGGGTGGGCGCAGGGGTGGATGTTGCCCGCCCATCGCCCCATGTGTTTTATTCATTCACGCATAGTTGTACGCGATGGTGGTTCAATCCACCGGTGGGGAGCACCCCGTGTCTGTCGAGTCCGTGAACGGCGACTCCGTGAACGCTGACTCCGTGAGTGCCGTCGGCTTCGCGCGCGAGAGCCTGGCGGTCCTGGACCGCATCACCGAGTCCGCGCGCACCGAGGTACGGCGTGCCGCCGAGCTGATCGCCGACTGCGTACGCGCGGACGGCGTCATCCAGGCTTTCGGTACCGGCCACTCCCAGGCCATCGTCCTGGAGCTCGCGGGCCGCGCCGGCGGCCTTGTCTCCACCAACCGGCTGAGCATCGCCGACCTCGTCCTGTACGGCGGCGAAGCCCCCGCCGTCCTCGACGACCCGCTCCTGGAGCGCAAGTCCGGTGTCGCCCGCCGGATCTACGACCTTGCCGCCCCTCGCCCCCAGGACCTCTTCGTCATCATCTCCAACTCCGGCGTGAACAACGTGATCGTGGAAATGGCCCTACACGCCAAGGAACAAGGCCACCGCCTCCTAGCCATCACCTCGGTAGCCCACACCCGCGCGGTCCCCGCCGCCCACCCCAGCGGCGCCAAACTCGCCGACCTCGCCGACGTAGTCCTCGACAACGCGGCCCCCCGAGGCGACGCCCTCCTCGAACTCCCCGACGGCGGCGCCGTATGCGCCCTGTCCACCCTCACCGGCGTCCTACTGACCCAAATGGCAGTAGCCGAGGCAACCTCCCTCCTCCTCACCTCCGGCCACCGCCCCCCGGTCTACGTCTCGGCCAACGTCCCCGGCGGCTTCGAAAGCAACCTGAAACTGGAGAAGCACTACGCGGGACGCATCCGGCGTACGGCCAGCTGAGGGCGGCGACTCGCTCCCCGCGCAAGCCGCTTCATCTCGACGACCGAATCACTACTCCAGGCGGCGAACCTGGAAGGTCAGCCCCTCCGGGCTGCTCAACCGCACAACACGACGCCCGGCCTCGTCGGACCAGACGACCGAGTCCTGGCCATGGCCAGGAGCCGGGCCAGGGCCGTGTGCGCGGGCGACGATGCAGTCCAAATCCCCGACCCCGACCGCAAGTTCCCATTGCGGGGCGGATGCGCTCGATCCTCCTGTGGCGATGAAATCTGCGCAGATCAGAGGGGCGCCAGTCGTCTCCTCGTAGAAGTCCCGGGCCTTGTCAGGCTGATCGCAGGCCAGGACCATACGGTGCGGAGCACCGGCCAAGCGGGGCGGGAACGTCCATCCGGTGAAATGGTGCGGCTGCCACAACGAGAAGGCGGCACCCACCGGATCGATCAGTGTCGCCATACGGCCCTGATCGCCCGCGTCGAAGGGAGCCACGACAAGACGAGCGCCGTTCCCCTCCGCCGCTTCGGCACGGCGATCGACGTTGTCGACTGCCATGTAGTAGGCGATGTGGGCAGGCGTATCCGGCGGATAGACCGGGTTCGCCAAATCACTCACGCCACCGATCAGATGGCCACCGACGGCAATCTTGGTGGCCCTGCGCCAGTCCTCCTCATCCACCGCGAACCGCCAGCCCAGCGTCCCCGCGAAGAAGGCGACGGTGCCGGCCAAGTCGCGGGTCTTGAGGTCCATCCAGCAGAACTCGTTCAACGAACCCAGGCGGGTCGTCAACCTGTGCTCCTTGTGTTCTCGACGCGGGCCAGCGGGAGCTGATCGGCGATGGTTCGCGCACACACCAGAGACTCGGTATGCGTCGTGTCCACCTCCAGGTCATAGACCACGCCCTCGTGAACCACATCCGCCTGCAACGCGGCCATCCCCTGGATGCGATCTCCTCGTGCGACCTCACGCCCTGCGGCGACCGCGCTCTCACACCTGACCCCGACCCACAACACGGCCATCCCACCCAGAGCCTTCTGCCACCGCTCCTGGGACGCCGCCCCGCCGAGGAAGACGTCATCGATGATGACTCTGGCCCCCGCACGGGCCATGGCCACGACGCCCTCCATCCAGGCCGCCTCCAACGCCCGGAATTCCGCCCCGACGCTCACCCCGCCGTCCGCGGCGAACACGATCCCTTCGTCCGACGCCTGCATCCTCGCGGGCATCGCATCGACGAAGGAGTCGCACCCGAACGCCAGCCACGGATCCGGCAGTACGGCCTGTAGACACCGCACGATCCCGGACTTCCCCGAACTGGAACCACCGTTGAGAACGATCACCTGAGTCGCCACCGCGCCACGGTAAGCCGCTTCCCACACATCAGGAAACGAATATCGTCGAGGTTCAGTCCAGGTGAGCGATGAAGGTGCGCCAGGCGTCGGCGGTGAAGGCGATCACTGGGCCGGTGAGACGCTTGCTGTCGCGGACCGGGACGAGGGCGGAGATGTTGTCGGCGACTTCGACGCAGTCGTGTCCGCGCCGCTGGCGCGCCTTCGGCAATCGCGACAACGTGCTGATCCCCACCGGGAAAATGAGCAACAGAGTCCCCCTGTTATGGTGCGCCGATGTCGTCGATCAAGCAGTTCCAAGTCACCTTCGACTGCGCAGAGCCTGCGCGCCTTGCCAGCTTTTGGTGCGAGGTATTGGGGTACGTCCTACCGCCGGTCCCGGAGGGCTTTGCCACTTGGGAGGACTACCATCGCTCGCTGCCGCCTGAGGAGCAGGTCACCTACTTCGCGTGCAGTGATCCCTCGGGTGTGGGTCCGCGCCTGCTCTTCCAGCGCGTTCCCGAAGGGAAGATCGTCAAGAATCGGGTGCATCTCGACGTGCGGGCCGGCATCGGGCTCGTGGGTGAAGAGCGCCTCGCCACACTGGAGGCCGAATGCGCCCGACTGGTCGCGCTCGGTGCGGTACACGAGCGAACGATGCTTGCCGATGAGGACAACGAGTCGTGCATCGTGATGCAGGACATCGAGGGCAACGAGTTCTGCCTCGACTGAGCATCCTGCGAGATGGCCAGATGGCGGGGTGGGGAGCCGTCTGAAAAGCCGCTGATCCCGCGTCAACACCTCGGCCCTTCCACCGGACCACTGCCCGGTGGAAGGGCCGAAGCGAACACACCGCCCCACTACGGCTTACGAGCAACCGCCCCGTACATCGCGATGTCCTCATCCCGGATCGGATCCGAATCCGTGCCGTCCGGGCGCCACTTGTGGACCTGCGTGATCCCGGGCTCGACGAGTTCCAGGCCCTCGAAGAACTCCTCGGCCTCGGGGAACGTACGCAGGCGCATGGGCATGTTGCGTGCCGCGTACTCGCGGGCGACTCGGCCCACCTCCTCGGGGGCGAACTCCGCGGTGCCGATGGACATCGCGAGGTAGCTGCCGGAGGGGAGGGGGTCGAGGAGGCGGCGGACGATGCCTACCGCGTCGTCCTCGTCCAGGACGAAGTGGACGATCGCGATGACCGTCAGCGCGACCGGCTTGGACAAGTCGAGCGTGTCGCGGAACTCGGCGGAGTCGAGGATGGCCTCCGGGTGCTGGAAGTCCGCCTCGATGTACGACGTCCTGCCCTCGGGTGCGCTGGCCAGCAGGCCCTGGGAGAGGGTGAGGACGATGGGGTCGTTGTCCACGTAGACGACGCGGGACTCGGGGGCCACCGACTGGGCGATCTCGTGGAGGTTGGGGGAGGTGGGGATGCCCGTGCCGATGTCGAGGAACTGGCGCATCCCCGCTTCCTCGGCCAGCCAGCGCACCGCGCGGTTCATGAAGTCGCGGTTGGCCCGCATGTGGACTGGCAGGGCGGGCCACTCGTGCGACATGGCGTCGCCGGCTTCCTTGTCGGCGGGGTAGTAGTCCTTTCCGCCGAGGATGTAGTCGTAGATACGCGCGGAGTGCGCGCTCTCGGTGTCGATTCGGTCGGCAGGCCATCCGTTGTCGGACAACGCGGCCCTCCCATCAAGTCGTCGGAGAACAAGGGTAGTTCGGTCAACAAGGGTGTTTCAGACAGCGGTCGATCAGATCAGACAGGTGTCGATCAGATCAGGCAGCGGTTGATCAGAGCAGAAAGTCCGCGTCGCCCGCCTTCACGCCCGTCAGGAAGCTGGTGATCTCTCGGTCGGTGAAGACCAGCGCCGGACCGGCCGGGTCGGTGGACTGACGTACCGCCACCCTCCCGTCGCCCAGCTTCTTCACTTCGAGGCAGGCGCCGCCCGCGTCGTCGCTCCACGGCTTGTGCCAGTCCTGCGCGCCGAGATCACGGGCCGGCATGCCGTTGCGTATGTGGTGGTGGTGCACGTCAGAGCTCCTTGCGTATCGCACCGAGGAGAGCCTCGGTCCTGCTGGCGGGCGTCGACTGGGCGCCCAGCCGGTCCAGGGCCTCGCGATAGACCAGGACGTCGTCGGCCTTGTCGAGATACACAGCGCCGACCAGGCCGCTGAGATACACGATGTCGGGCAACTCCCTGGCCCTGAACCGGAAGAGATGGAAGGCGCCGGCCCGCATCGCCGGATGCGGACCGTTGCTGAACGGCATGATCTGAACGGTCACATGGGGCAGCGCGTTCAGCGTGATCAGGTGGTCGACCTGGGCGCGCATCACCTCGGGTCCGCCGACCGGCCACCGCAGCACCGTCTCGTCCATCACGATCCACACGCGGGGCGGGTTCGGACGGGACAGCAGTTCCTGGCGCTGCATACGGAGTGCCACCCGGCGCTCGGTGGCCTCCTCCGAAGCGTGCGGATTGCCCGCGCCGAGCAGGGCACGTGCGTACGCCTCGGTCTGCAGAAGTCCGTGCACGAACTGCGCCTCGTACGCCCGGATCTGCAACGCCGCCTGTTCCAGGCTCAGATACGCGGCGAACCAGTCGGGCAGTACGTCACGGTAGGTGTGCCACCAGCCGCGCTTGTTGGCCTCGCGGACCGACTTCAGGAAGGTGTCGATCTCCTGCTGGTCCTTGACGCCGTAGATCTGGAGCAGCTTCTCGGCGTCCGGGAGCCTGAGCCGGGCCACCTTGGCGGACTCCATGCGGCGGATCGTGGAGTGGCTGACCCCGATCGCCATGGCCGCCTGCTCGTACGTCAGCCCGGCCCGGTTGCGCAGTTCCTCGAGCTGTTTGCCGAGGATCATGCGCAGGACGGAAGGCGCGCCGCCCCAGTCGGTTTCCGAGGTCACGCCTTACCTCCTCACCCGCAGTCCGGGCCAATGCATCGCAGTCTGTCACGATCATCGGCGACCGGGGCGGTCTGTGCCCTACAAAATGCAATTTTCAACTTGCTGGTTGCGAGACGTAGTCGGCAGGTGTCAGAGTGGTGGTACGTCCCGGACGGTGAACGAAGGGGCTATGCGGTCCAGTTGGGGGATCAAGGCCGCGACTCGGAGTGTTGTGCTCTGCAGACGAAAGGCGTACGGCGATGGTCTCGCCCTCCTTCCCTCAGTCCTTGGGCCGACTTTCCGGTGACGAACTCCTCCACAAGGCAGGCGTGTTCGGCCTGCCTGCCGTCCCCGTCTCGGTGGCCGCGGCCCGCAGGAACGTGCGGGAGCTGCTGAGCGAATGGGGCATCAGCCGCGAGACCTGCGACAACGCCGAACTGGTGACCTCCGAGCTCGTCACCAACGCGCTCACGCACACGGAGAGCGACCTGATCGTGTGCAGACTCCGTACCGCCGCCGACCTGCTCCATCTCGAGGTCGAGGACCAGAACCGCAGCTGTACGCTCCCCGCACGCAGACAGCCGAAGCCCGACGACCAAGGTGGTCGCGGGCTTCTGCTCGTGGGCATGCTGAGCAGCGACTGGGGTGTGCGGGACGCGCCGCAGGGGGCCGGCAGGATCGTATGGGCCGAACTTCCGACGGACTCGACGGACGGGACGGACGCCGCGGACATGACGGAGGCGACGGGCGCGCCTGAGGCGCCCATGTCACCGGCGGTACCAGAGCCCCGGGACGGATCGGCCGACGCCCATGCGGCCGATCCGTCCTGGACCTGAACTCCCTTACGTCCGGCGGCAGTTCCGCGACCGAGCACGCAGTGGTGACTCCGGCCTCCAGCGCGCGTATCAGCTCTCCAGCGCCAGCCGTGCCCCCAGAAGCAGCAGTACACCTCCGGAGACCTGCTCCAGCCGACGCCGCACCCCGGCCCGGGACAGCACCGCCTTCATCCGGCCCACGAACCACACGTACAGGCCGTAGTAGCCGACCTCGAAGACCGCCAAGAGGGGGCAGGTGGCGCGCGCGACCTTCAGCGGCCGGACGGGCTGATCTCAGCCCGTCCGGCGCTTGAGGACGAGGCCGTCAGGCCGACGGGGGTCTGGGGGCGGCGCCCCCAGCGGCGGTCCGAGGGGCCGAGCCCCTGGTAGTGAGGGCCACGTATCAGTGCTGTTGCGGCTTCTGCGGAGTCGCCTCGCTCGGCCGTACGACCACGTACCCCTCCCCCTGCAGAACCAACTGCACCGCCTCTCCCGAGCCACCCCGCAGCATCGACCCGATGGACTGTGAACGGTGCAACGAGGTCTGGAGGTTGGCGGTCCAGCCGACGATCGCGTCCGTGTCGACGTACACGGGGTACTGCGGCGAGACCGGGATGACCAGCGGATTGCCCTCGCAGACGAGGCCGAGCCTGCCCTGGCCGGTGAAGACGCTGTTGAAGAGGCCGCCGCCGGTCATGCCCGCGCCCTTCACGGTCTTGATCTCGTACTGCAGGGAGGCGTCGAAGCACAGGACGTTACGGCCGTTGACGGTGAAGACGTCGCCGGGGTCGATGTCCACGATGAAGCAGTTCTGTGCCTCCTGCGCGAACCAGGCCTCTCCCTGCCCGCGGACCGCCATGAGCGCCAGGCCCTCCCCGGTGACGGCGCGCTTGAGCATGCCGCCGACTCCCTGGCCCTTGCGCTCGAACTGCAGGTTGCCGCGATACGCGATCATCGCCCCCTGCCGCGCCAGCATCTCGCCGTTGACCATGTACCGGATCGACTTGGCGTTCTGGACGCTCATGCCCACGGTGGTGGCGGGCTGCACCATGTACTCGCTGGAAAAGAGATCACCCTTCATGGGGGCATCGTGTCCCGGACGTGCACGTTCCGCCAACCGGCGTCGGTATGAAAAGCACCGCCGAAAGTATCCGGCTGCGGAACGAAGGGCGGGGCGGCCGACGCCCGCTCGCGTCGGCCGCCCCTGTGGGGGGTGGCGGTCTGAAGCTGCCAGAAGGTCAGCAGCAGTTCGCCTGAAGGCCCTTCATCAGGTCCTTCAGCTTCAGAAGGTCAGCTTCCAGCTGTTGATCCGGCCGGTGTCGGCGGAGGCGACGTCCTGGACGCGGAGCTTCCAGGTGCCGTTGGCCGTCTCGCTGGAGGCGTTGACCGTGTAGGTGGTCTTGACGTCGTCGGCCGAGTCCGAGCCGCTGGACTTGAGGCGGTACGCCGTCCCGTCCGGGGCGATCAGGTCGATCACCAGGTCACCGCGGTAGGTGTGGGTGATGTCCACGCCGACCTGGAGAGCCGAGGGGGCGTTGCCCGTACGGCCGGTGACGGCGATCGGGGACTCGACGGCCGCGGCGTTGTCCGGGATGGAGACGGCCGAGGTGCTGGTGAAGGTGGTGCCCCCCGTGGAGCCGTCGGACCCGCTCACCGCCTGCACCGTCTTGGCCGCGTCGGCCAGACCCGCTCCACAGCCGCCCGAGCAAGTACCGGGCAGAGCACGCGAGTTGGTCTTGATCGCGGACTCGATCTGGGCCGGGGTGAGCGAGGACTTCGCCGACTTGGTCAGCGCCGCGAGGCCCGCGATGTGCGGGGCGGCCATGCTGGTGCCCTGGTAGTAGTCGTACGACTCCGAAGCCGGGCCCTGCCCGCCGGAGTTCAGCGTGGACAGGATGCCGTTGGCGGTGGTCGTCCGGGTCTCGCCGCCGGGGGCCGCGATGTCCACGGTCGAACCGAAGTTGGAGTAGTACGTCCTGGAGCCGGCCCGGTTGAGCGCGGCCACGGAGATGACGTTGTTGCAGCTCGCCGGGGAGAAGTTGGCGGCGTTGGCGTTGCTGTTGCCCGCCGCGACGACGACCGTGGTGCCGCGGTTGACGGCGTTGTTGATCGCGGTCTGGGTGGCGCTGGTGCAGGCGCCGCCCCCGCCGAGGCTCATGTTGATGACCTTGGCGACGTTGGTGTTGGCGGGCACGCCGGAGACGGTGCCGCCGGACGCCCAGGTGATGGCGTCGATGATGTCGGAGTCGTAACCGCCGCACTTGCCGAGGACGCGCACCGGGGAGATCTTCGCGTTGTACGCGATGCCGGCGATGCCCTTGCCGTTGTTGGTGGCGGCGGCGACGGTGCCCGCGACGTGGGTGCCGTGCCAGGAGGAGGTGCTGCCCTCGGGCTGCCCGCACTCGCCGTCCGCGTACCAGTCGCCCGGGTCCGCCGGGTTGCTGTCACGGCCGTTGCCGTCGACCGCGACCGCGGGATCGGCGATGAAGTCGTAGCCGCCGACGATGTTCGCGGCGAGGTCGGAGTGGGCGACGTAGCCGGTGTCGATCACGGCGACGGTGACGCCACTGCCCGTGGTGGTGTCCCAGGCACCCGGCACCCGCATGCCCGCGGTGGACTCGAACAGGTCCCACTGCTTGCTGTACTCGGTGTCGTTCGGGTCCGCGAAAGGCTTGTTGATGCGGTCCGGCACGACGTACGCGACCTGCGGGTCGGCCTGGTACTCGGCGACGACGTCGGCGACCGCGGCCTTGCTCAGCTTCTTGCCCAGGTCGACGAGCGCGGCACCGGTGCCGAGGCGGCGCTGGAAGTCGAGGTTCTCGCCCGCGTCCTTGCCCTTGGCCTCGGCGTCTTCGCCGGCAGCCTTGTTCGACCTGGCCTCGCTGGCGCCGGACTTGTAGCCGACGATCAGCCGCTCGGCCGGGGCGGCCACGGCGGAGGCGGCGGCCGTGGCCTGCTCGGCGGCGGCAGCCTTGGTCTTCTCGGCGGGGACGGCGGCGACCGAGGTGGCGGTGCCTGCCAGCAGCGTCGCGGATATCGCGGTGACGGATATCAGGGTCCGTCTCGCGGAGCGTGGAGTACGCAAGAGTGTGTGCCTTTCGGGGCCGGCTCCGGGGCGAGGCGCCCAGCGCGATGCAACACGGAGCAGCGTTCGAATCGCTTCGACGTCGAAGCGGCGGGGGGTGCGATCGAAGAGACAGTGCGATCGAGAACACGCGGCGGCCAGCCAGATGCGAGCGACCCTTACGGGGGTGACCTGTGGGTCAGCTGTGTTCGAATAGTAGGCGGGGTCTCGCTCCTCCGGATACGGGGAAAACCCTCGATCCCTGCCCTAGATCCCCCTACGGGGCGCCCAGTTGAGGAGCGGAAGACACCGCTTTCCGCCGCTCGGTCCGGGCTCGTCCCTCGTTCCGTATCGGACTGCGAGCCCGTTGTGGCTGGTCAGTTCCCCAATCCCGCCCCTTCCCGAAACTGGGGCTGCGCCCCAGACCCCCGCCAGGGGGTGGTGGGTGACACTGCGTGTCGCGGCTGCGGGTTGAATGTGGTTGCTCGCGCAGTTCCCCGCGCCCCTTACGGGGCGCCGCTCCTGGAGGGAGCCGTTGCGTCAGATGGACCGTCAGGCGTCCGTTGACGCCAGGAACTGAGTCGCCGCCAGTTCGGCATATAGAGGGTCCGCTGTCACTAGTTCGCGGTGGGTGCCTACGGCTCGTACCTCTCCTGCGTCCATGACGACTATGCGGTCGGCCACGGTGACCGTGGAGAGGCGGTGGGCGACTACCAGGACTGTGGTCGTGCGGGCTACGTCGGCGACCGTGTCGCGTAGTGCCGATTCGTTGACCGCGTCGAGTTGGCTGGTGGCCTCGTCAAGGAGGAGCAGGCGGGGGCGGCGCAGTAGGGCGCGGGCTATGGCGACTCGCTGGCGTTCGCCGCCGGAGAGCTTGGTGCCTCGGTGGCCGACCAGGGTGTTCAGGCCGTTCGGTAGGCGGTCGACCAGGCCGTCGAGGCGGGTGGTCTTCAGGGCGCGGAGGAGATCGGCCTCGTCGGCTTCGGGGTTGCCGAGTGCGAGGTTGTCGCGGAGGCTGCCGGAGAGGACAGGGGCGTCTTGCTCCACGTAACCGATGGCTGAACGGAGTTCGGACACGTCCCAGTCGGCGAGGTCCCGGCCGTCCAGGGTGATCCGGCCCTCGGAAGGGTCGTAGAAGCGCTCGATGAGGGAGAAGACCGTGGTCTTGCCCGCGCCGGACGGGCCGACGAAGGCGGTCATGCCGCGCGGTGGGACGGTGAAGGTCACGCCGTGGTGGATGTACGGGAGGTCGTCGGCGTAGCGGAAGCGGACGTTTTCGAAGGTGACCGTGGCGGGTTCGGCGCCGGGGAGGGGCAGTGGCGCGGGGGCGCTTGCCGGTTCGGCGGGCAGGCGGCGGGCCTCCTCTATCCGGGCCAGGGCCGCTGAGCCCGTCTGGTACTGGGCGACGGCGCCCACGACCTGCTGGATCGGCGACATCAGGTAGAAGACGAACAGGAGGAACGCGACCAGCGTGCCGATGTCGATGGAACCCGTCGCGACCCGGGCCCCGCCCACCGCGAGCACGGTGATGAACGCGACCTGCATCGACAGACCGGCCGTGTTCCCGGCCAGCGCCGACCACTTGGCCGCCTTCACGCTCTGCCGCCACGACTCCTGCGCGGCGGCGTGCACGGCCTGCTCCTCGCGGTGCTCGGCCCCGGACGCCTTGACCGTACGCAGCGCGCCCAGGGTCCGCTCCAGAGCGGCACCCATCGCGCCGACCGCGTTCTGCGCCTGTCTGCTGGCCCGGTTGATACGGGGGACGATCACCCCGATCACCACACCCGCGCCGACCACCACGCCCAGGGTGACGGCGAACAGCACCGGGTCGACCACCCCCATCATCACGAGCGTGGCGACGAGGGTCAGTCCGCCCGTACCTATGCCGACCAGTGAATCCGTGGTGACCTCGCGCAGGAGCGTGGTGTCGGAGGTGATCCGGGCCATCAGATCGCCGGGTTCGCTGCGGTCGACGGCGGCGATACGCAGCCGCAGCAGATGCGACACCAGCGCGCGCCGCGCGCCGAGAACCACCGACTCGGCGGTGTACCGCAGTACGAAGCCGCCCAGCGCGCCGATCGCGGCGTTGGCGACCACGAGTGCGGACATGGCCAGCAACGCCCCGGTGATGGCCCGGTCGTGCTGCAGATCCTCGATCAACCCCCGGGCCACCAACGGCAACGCGAGCCCGGTCGCCCCGGTCATCAACGACAGAACGGCCCCGCCCAGCAACGCCCAACGATGCGGCCGCACATAGCCGAGCAACAGCCGCCAAGGCGGCACGTCACTCGACACGGGCGCCTCGCTGGACGCCTCGGTATCCGACTCCGACACGGCACTCCCCCCATTCCCCGTCCCCATTCAGCCAAGGTACGGCACGGGTCTGACACGACCTGGGGATGTGGAGGGAGTGCCCCGCTGGGGCCCGGTGCCCTCAGCCCAGTCGTACGTCCTGCCACACCAGCCGGTGGTCCGACGTCGGGACGTCGGCCCCGCCGCCGACCAACCGGTACAGCGGATCGTCCGGCGTCGGCCAGAAGATCCCGTTCCCGGCCGGGACGAGGCCGCAGGACGGGATGACGTGGTCGACGCGGAGGTTGCCGGGGGCGTTGTCGTTGAAGTCGGCGGTGTCGTATGCCGGGTTGCCAGTGTGGGTGGCGTTGGCGCCGCCCTGGATGCGGGCGGCCTCGACACCGCCGCGAGCGGCCGGAGGCGTGGCGGGCAGGTTCACCGCCCCGTGGTCGAGGAGCTGAAGGATGGCCTTGTCGTAGCTGTCGCCGTCGTGCGGGTCGGCGTTCAGATCACCCGCGATCACAAACCGCGTGCCGGGCCGCAGACCGCCCCGTACGCCCTTGTCGTCGTAGAGATACGCGCTGCGGCGGCGACCGCCGATGTAGTCCGCCCAGAGGCGGATCTCATCGTGATTGCGGCGGCCGTTACGGTCCTCCGGGCCGTCGAAGCTGGGCGGAGTCGGGTGCGAGACGAGGAAGTGGACGGTGGAGGACCGGCCGGGGCCGAGCCGGATGGGCAGATCCCAGTGGCTCTTGGAGGAGAGCCGGAAGATCGCCCGGGCCTCCTCGCTGTAGTACCCCGGCGGCATGACGTTTCCCGGCATGTCCTTCCACAGGAAGTGCTGGAACGTACGGGCCGCCCGGACATCTATCGGGTACTTGGAGAGGACGAGCATCCCGTATTGCCCGGGAAACCAGCCGTACCCGAACGCGTCCTGCCCGTACGCATCGGACCCCGGCGTGGTGACGGCACCGTTCTTGCCGTCGAGGTCCACCCCGGAGGCCACACCCGTGTTCACGGGCGCGGTGAAGCGGAACGGATAGCGGACCGGCTTCGCCCCGTTCTGACCGACGGCCAGGTAGTTGCGCAGGAACAGCCGGGCCGCCGTGCCGCCCTCGTCGTAGTCGAACTCGTTGATCACGAGGACATCCGGGTCGACGCGCTGAATCGTCTCGGCGGCGTTCCGCGCCTGCTGATTGTCCGGCGTGGACAGGTCCTTGACGAGGGCGCCCTCGGTGCCACGGTTCAGCGAGGCGTTGAAGGTGGCGAAACGGACGGCCCGCCGGTACGAACTCGCGGACGCGGCAGACGCGTTCGCACTGAACGCCGTCGTACCGGCCAGCGCGGCGCCGGCAAGACCTGCGATTGCGGCACGGCGCGAGAACGGTGGACGGTGCGGTCTGGGGTGGTTCATCGGGGCTCCGGAGGAGGAGTGGGGAAGACGTGAACGCACGTAGTCTCTGCGCGTAGACGCCGCTGCCACAAGGGGGTTGGGGTTTCTCGCGCGTTGCCGGTGAAGCGGGTCTGTCGGTTCGCCGACACCACGGTGTACGGCCGTCGAACTAGGCCTCGGGAGAAGAGCTGGCCCCGCCCCCGTACGCAGCCGACGAAAAGATGTCTCGGGACCCGAAGTAGCCACCTTTTTGTGGGTACTTGGCGGCGGGCGTCAGCCGGGCGAACCTGGTGAAGGGCGGCCGTGGGCTGCGGGAACCTGGTGAGAGGTGGGTGCAAGCGTGATGAGTCAATAGGCTGACTGGCTCTCGGCGAGCTTCTCCAAGCGGCGGTAACCCCAGTCCGAGAGGGGAGCCAGCGCTTCGGAGAGCTCCAGGCCGAACGCGGTCAAGGAGTACACGGTCTTCAGTGGAAGCACATCGTGTACCTCCCGGTGCACCAGTCCGTCGGTCTCCATCTCGCGGAGCGCCTGAGTCAGCACTTTCTCGCTGAGGCCCGGCAGCTCCCGGCGCAGCTCACCCGGGCGGCGCGAGCCGGATTCCAGTAGCCAGAGCAGGGCCGTCTTCCACTTTCCGTCGATCACCGCGATCGCGGCAGTTACCCCGCAGACAGTCGGGTCCTGGGCACGACTGCGCGTCATCTTGACCCCATTCGTAGCAAGTTGTCGATATTTACACGGAGTTGAGCCATGTCCCGAAACGTAACCGAGCACACCGAACACCACGACCAGTCTGCCGTCACCGTCCTCGGGCTGGGGCCGATGGGTCGATCCCTGGCGGGCGCCTTCCTGGATGCCGGACTGCGCGTCACGGTCTGGAACCGGACGCCGGGCCGGGACCGGGAGCTGGTCGCGCGGGGCGCGGTCAGTGCCCGGTCGGCCGAGGAAGCCGTTGTCGCGAGCGGGCTGACCGTGGTCTGCGTCGTGAACTACGACGCGGTGGACGCCATTCTGCGCCGCGAGGCGGTCACCGACGCGCTCAAGGGGAGCACGGTGGTCAACCTGACCGCGGACACGCCTGACCGGGCCCGGGACGCCGCGGCATGGGCGACGGAGCACGGCGTGCGCTACCTGGACGGTGCGATCATGACGCCGGTCACGACCATCGGCACTCCGGCCGCCGTCTTCCTCCACAGCGGCCCGGAGGACCTCTACCGCGAGCATCAGCCCGTCCTGCAGGCGTTGGGCGGCACCCATACTCACCTCGGCGACGACATCGGCCGGGCGGCGGCATACGACATCGCGCTGCTCGACATCTTCTGGACCGCCATGGCGGGATACGCCCACGCCTTGGCGGTGGCCCGCGCAGAAGGGATCTCCGCGCGACAGCTGGCGCCGTTCGCCAAGGGCATCGGCGACATACTCCCGCCCCTCTTCGAAGAGCTCGCGGAGGAAGTGGACAACGGAACCTTCTCCGGCGAGGACAACCCCCTCACCTCGGCCGCGTCATCCATGGCCCATATCGTCCACACCTCCGAGGCCCACGGCATCGACGCGGGTGTGATGCGCGCGGCGGAAGGCCTGGCCCGCCGGGCCATCGGACAGGGGTACGGGGCTGACGGGTTCCTGCGGATCGCCGAGCTCCTGGGTGGCCGTCAATGAAGAGGCCTCGTGGGGGCACGTACGTGTGGTGCGGGAACGTGGTGCTGTCGTGCGCCGGGTGCGGCGCCGGCTGGGGCGGGATTCCGGAGTCGTACTGCTGATCCTGGGGGCGCGGCCGGCACGGGAGAGCTGATTCCGTCCCCCAGCGCCCGGCTGTCGGACCCCGGAAAGTGCTGTTCACCGGCTCGCGTCGCCCCCGCTGTCCGGGCAGGATGCTGACCGTAGTCCTTTTGACCTACGGAGACCGGGACACCGAACGGCGACGGCGCGACCATGACCCAGGCAACGACACCCACGGCGGACACCGTACGACGCCTTGTCCGCTCCCTGCTTCCGGACGGCGGGAGATCCGACATCCGGCCCGTCGGCGCGGGCGCGGAGGCCGCCACCTGGTACGTCGGGACGCGCCATGTGCTGCGGCTCGCCCCGGACCGCGAGGCTTCTGTGCGTCAGCGGCGCGAGCTGCGGCTGCGGGACGTGGTGCGGACGCACCTGCCGGTCGCCGTCCCGGTGAGCATCGCGCACGGCGAGTGGGCGAGCGGGCTGACGTACACGCTCGACACCCTGATCCCGGGCGGCTCCGGCGAGCGGCACGACGTCTCCGCCGTGGGGGAGGCCGATCTGGCGGGGCTGCTCACGGGGCTGCGCGAGGTGCCCGTACGCCAGGCCGAGGCGCTCGGTGTGCCCCGTACCGCGCCACGGTCCCTGGAGGCGCTGCGGGCCGCCGCCGCGCGGGCCGGCGAACGGCTCGGCGCCGCCGACGAGTTCGACGCCGCGCGGCTCCACCAGCTCACCGCGCCCGCCGCCGTCCAGCTCGGGGCGCAGCCGGGGGCCGCCGTTCTCGTCCACCACGGCCTCACGGGTGATCGTCTCGTGGTGAGCGCCGACGGGCGCGTACGCGGCGTCCTCGGCTGGGACGACGCCCTGGTCGGCGACCCCGCCGAGGACATCGCCGGTCTCGCCCGCGCCGTCGGCGCCCCCGCCGCCGTCCGCGCGGCCACCCTCGCCGGATACGGCGCCCGCCCGTGCCTGCGCGGCCTGTGGCTGGCCCGCTGCGACGCCCTGATCCGCCTCGCCGACCGCCTCCGGGGCCACGGCAGCGACCCGCTGCCCCCACTGCGCACCCAGCTGGACCGCGCCTGGGAGGCGATCCTCCTGGAACGCGTCACGGAGCTGCGGGACGAGGACTGATCACCCCCCGGCGTCAGCAGCACCGCATCACTCCTGCGTGAGCACCACGCACGACTCGCCCGGCAAGCTCAACAGCCCATCCGCGCCCGGTACTTCCACCGGCTCCCAGGCCGCCAGCATGCGCACGCGAGCCGTACCGAGAGGGATCGACGCGGGCTCCTTGCCGAGGTTCACCGCCACCCGGACGTCGCCCCGGCGGAATGCCAGCCAGCGGCCCTCCTCGTCGTAGGCGACCTTGACGTCCGAGAGGTCGGGGTCCGTGAGGTCCGGCTGGTCGTGCCTGAGGGCGATGAGTTCGCGGTACCAGGCGAGCACGCGCGCGTGGGGCTCGTTTTCCGGCTCGGACCAGTCCAGGCAGGAGCGGTCCCGGGTCGCCGGGTCCTGCGGGTCGGGGACGTCCTCCTCGGCCCAGCCGTGCGCGGCGAACTCCCGGCGCCTGCCCCGGCGTACGGCCTCGGCCAGCTCGGGATCCGTATGGTCCGTGAAGAACTGCCAGGGCGTGCCCGCCGCCCACTCCTCGCCCATGAACAGCATCGGCGTGAACGGCCCGGTGAGCGTCAGCGCCGCCGCGCAGGCCAGCAGACCGGGGGAGAGGGCGGCCGAGAGCCGGTCGCCCTGGGCGCGGTTGCCGACCTGGTCATGGGTCTGGGAGTAGCCGAGCAGGCGGTGTGAGGAGACGCGCGTACGGTCCAGGGGGCGGCCATGACGCCGGCCGCGGAAGCTGGAGTACGTCCCGTCGTGGAAGAAGCCGCCCGTCAGCGTTTTCGCCACGGCCGCGAGCGGGGCCCGGGCGAAGTCCTCGTAGTAGCCCTGCGACTCACCGGTCAGCGCGGTGTGCAGGGCGTGGTGGAAGTCGTCGTTCCACTGCGCGTGCAGACCGAGCCCGTTCTCCTTGCGGGCCGTGATGAGCCGCGGGTCGGCCAGATCGGACTCGGCGATGAGGAACAGCGGCCGGTCCAGGTCCCCGGAGAGCGCGTCCACGGAGGCCGACAGCTCCTCCAGGAAGTGGTACGCGCGGGTGTCCCGCAGCGCGTGCACGGCGTCCAGCCGCAGGCCGTCGATGCGGTAATCGCGCAGCCAGGCAAGGGCGCTGCCCAGCAGATACGCGCGCACCTCGTCCGAACCGGGCGCGTCCAGGTTGACGGCCGCACCCCAGGGCGTGTGGTGCGTGTCCGTCAAGTACGGGCCGAACTCGGGCAGATAGTTGCCGGAAGGGCCGAAATGGTTGTGTACGACGTCCAGGACGACACCGAGACCCAGCTCGTGCGCCCGGTCGACGAACCGTTTCAGCGCCTCGGGGCCGCCGTACGGCTCGTGCACCGCCCACAGCGAGACCCCCTCGTACCCCCAGCCGTGCCGCCCCGGGAACGGGCACAGCGGCATCAACTCGACGTGCGTGACGCCCAGTTCCGCGAGATGCCCGAGCCGCTCGGCAGCCGCCTCCAGGGTGCCCTCGCGGGTGTACGTGCCCACATGCAGCTCATACAGCACCGCGCCCGGCAGCCCGCGGCCGACCCACTCGGTGCGCCACTCGTACCGCTCCTGGTCGACCACCGCGCTCAGCCCGTCGGGCCCGTCGGGCTGCCGCCGCGAGCGCGGATCAGGCCGTACGGGGCCGTCGTCGACCGCGAAGCCGTAGCGCGTGCCGTGTTCGGCCTCCGCCTCTGCCGTCCACCATCCCGCGCGCTCCGGATCGCGCTCCATCTCCTGTGTGCCGCCCGCGCAGTGGAGCGTCATACGGCCGGCCTGTGGTGCCCACACCTCGAACTGCACGAACGGTTCTCCCTCGTCTGCTCACCGCGATCTCGCCGGTCCCATGGTGCGCCACAGGAGATCAGTCGCGCGGCTGAAACGGCTCGAACGAAGGATTGAACCTCTGTGGGTCGCAATACCGAACCAGAGCCGAACCAGAGGTGTACCAAGTTCCCGGCTAGTTCCTGGTTTTCTGGACACCTCGGCGCCGCTGACCGACAATCACCAGCGTGACGTCGTCTTTCGAGTTCCACACTTATCCCGCCGCGCGGCTGTCGGACGCCGAGCGTGACAGGGCGTTGAGTGTGCTCCGAGAGGGCGCCGCGCTGGGGCGGATCTCGCACAACACGTTCGTCCACCGGATGGAACTCGCACTCGCCGCCCGCACCTCCGACGAACTCGCCGCGCTCACCGCCGATCTGCGCAAGGAGAACCGGTTCTCGCGGCTGGTGTTCGGCACGGTGGAGGCGGTCTCCGGCTTCACCGTACGGCTGCGCAGGGCTTGGCAGTCCGAGAAACTCCCCAAGTTGCTGCTGCCGCGCCCCGACAACCCGTACCCGCTGCGGATCGGCCGCGACCCGGCCAGCGGACTCAGACTCAGCCACGAGACGGTCTCCCGTGTGCACGCCGAACTGACCCGCCAGGGCGGCCTGTGGGTGCTGCGCGACCTCGGCTCGACGAACGGCACCGCCGTGAACGGGCGGCGCGTGATCGGCGCCGCCGTGGTCCAGGCCGGCGATCAGGTCAGCTTCGGGCGCATGACCTTCCGGCTCGCCGTCGACTGACGACTCCTGCCCCGACGGGCGGAACCTCTGCCTCCGGGTAAACGGCCCGCAAAGGGTGAACTACCTGCTCGGACGGCGGTGTTGACGTACCCGCGCGATCGTGACTCACTGTGCGTACACCATCCACAGCAAGTGAAGCAACGGCTACTCGCAGCGGAGGTAAGACCCTGCCGCAACTCCTCCGCTACCCGTCCGTGGACGAGCTGCGCGGCCAGGCGGCGGCGCTCGTCCAGCGTCACCCGAAGGACGCCCGGCTGCGCCGGGTGGGCACCTCACGCGCCGGGCTCCCGATGTGGCTGCTGTCCGTCGGACACGGCAGCCGTCAGGCCCTCGTCGTCGCCGGCCCGCACGCCAACGAACCCGTGGGCGGCGCCACCGCCCTGCGCCTCGCCGAACGCGCGCTGGCCGACCCCCGGCTGTGCGAGGGCGCCGACGCCACCTGGAACCTGCTGCTGTGCCTCGACCCGGACGGCGCCCGCCGCAACGAGGGCTGGCTGTCCGGGCCGTACACCCTCGGCCACTACTTCCGGCACTTCTTCAGACCCGGCTTCCGCGAGCAGCCCGAGTGGCTGCCCGACGGCGCGGACGGCGCCGCCCTGCCGGAGACCCGCGCCCTGCTCGACCTCCAGGACGAACTGCGGCCCTTCCTCCAGTGCTCCCTGCACGGCGTCGACGTGGGCGGCGGCTTCGTCGAGCTGACCCGCGAACTCCCCGGTCTCGCCCCGCGCCTCGCCCACACCGCGGCCCGCCTGGGCATCCCCCTCGAACTCGGGCCGTACGACACGCTGTACTGGCCCACCCTGGGCCCCGCCGTCTACCGCATCCCGCCCCCGCGGCGCGCGGACCTGGCCGCCGCCATCACGGAGGCGGCGGTCGAGTCCACCTGGTTCCACCCGCACCGGTACGGCACGGTGACCGCCGTCGTCGAGGCCCCCATGTGGGGCGTACGGGCCGTGGGGGACGCCTCGCCGTCCGCCGACCCCGATGCGGCTCTACGGGCCGTCAGCCGCACGCTGCGCCGCGACACCCGGCTTCTTCAGGCGCTGCTGACCCGGATCCGCCCCGGCCTCGGCTCGGCCGCGGACACGGCGTCCCTGCTCGCACCGGTCGACGACTATTTACTGGTCTGCCCCGGCCTCGCGGACTCCTGGGACCCCGACACGGCGGTCGACGACGGTACGCATCCGCTGCCGCCGCTCGATACGGCGCGGCTGACCGCGCTGCGTATCTCCGCGCGGCGGATAGCGCTGCGGACGGCGGGGCTGCTGCACCAGCTCGTGACGCGCGCCGGCCGTGATCCGTCCGGGGCGCTGCCGGACCTCGAGCGGCTGATCGACGCGTGGTGCGCTGATTACCACGATGGGTATCAGGCGCGGTGGATTCCGGTCGCGCGGCAGGTTGAGTATCAGGCGCGGGTGGTCCTCCACGCCTTTCAGCTCGCGGGCCGCGCTGCGCCGGTTTCGCGCCCCGGCGCCAGCGCGCTCGGCACGACGCCGGCGAAGGCCGAAGTGCCCTTTGAATGAGCTGAGCGCTCGGCTGGAATTGCAGTTCGCAGCTGCGGGTGCGTCGTGGCTGGTCGCGCCCCGCGGCGGAGCCGCAAATGTCACAGCCGCGCCCCTGAAAGGAAGGCCTGCGGCCTCCTTTCAGGGGCGCGGCTAGGGCCGCGAATCGCGCAGACTACGGGCCGCGCCGACCAGCGCGAGCGCCGCCTCGGGTCCCGCGTAGGAGCGCAGATCGCGGGCCTACTCCGCGCGCTCCCGTGCATGGTGTGCCGCCGCCACGACCGTACGGCTCTGATGTTCCACCTGGTGTTCCAGGGGGACCCAGCGGGCGCGGAAGCGTTCGGCGAAGGCTTCGCTCCAGGAGGCGACCAGGTGCTGTAGGTGAGGGGCCGCGCGGTCGTCCGTCTGCTGGAGGACGCGTAGGAGCATCGCGGCGGCCCGGAGGGGGAGGCGGCGGCCGAAGGCGTCCACGCTGCCTACGTACGCCATCGTCGTGTCCGCCGGAGGGTGACCGGCCCAGTCGTCGGCCAGTCCCGGCACCAGCTCCAGGGCCCACTTCGCGGCCCGCAGCAGCGGCCCGTCGGGGCCCGGCAGGCGGGGCAGGGCCTCGGTGAGGACGCCCTCCACCTGGAGCGAGTCCCGCAGCAGCCGGCGCGCCAGATGGCGCATCGCCGCGTCCGGCGCGGGATGCGGCGCCGGGTCGTCCACCAGGTCGCTGGCCCACATCGGCACCTCGACGACCGCGGTGAGACCGCCGTACCGGTGGGCGTGGTACCAGGTGCTGTGCCGGACGTCGTCCGGGATGCTCGGGTACGGCGCGTTCGTGCCCGGCTCCGGCATCACATGTACCCCGGGCCCGGAGGCGGGCCAGCCCGCGGCGTCCGAGGCGCCCCTCTCGACCGGGATGTGCAGCTCGGCCGCGGACTTGGCGAACGGCTCCGCGAGCCCTGGCACATCCTTCGTCAACTGCACCCAGCTGCCGCCCAGATCGGTCCCGTGGAGCGTCGCCTGGAGGTAGGGACGCAGCTCGTCGATGACCTTCGTGAGGGCACGCGTCTCCGGCGGCAGCCGGTCGGGCGGCAGCACGGACGGCGACCACTCCGGCTGTTCGGCTCCGGCGGGGCGGAAGAACCCGAGGTGATAGTCGAGCAGGGTCCGCGGCGCCGGAGTCTCATGAAGGCTCGCCCCGTCCGGATCCGCACAGAGCAGGAAGTGCCACGACGTGTCGGCCCTCAACTGCCGCTCGTGCAACACCCGTTCCGCCAGCGCCAGCAGAGTGGAACCCCCGGTGGGCTCATTGGCATGAGCTCCCGCGACCACCAGCACGGCCCGCTCGGCATGCCCCAGTGACAGAAGATGCAGCGGTCGTCCCGCCCGCGAGACCCCGACCTGCTCAAGGGAACACAGCCATGGCCGCTGAGCCGCCAACGTCCGGGCCGACTCGACGATTTCGGTCACACTGGGGTAGCGCAGCTCCGGCAGGACACTCACCCCCGTCTCGGACCGCCCGGCTCGCCTTCCGCAGTACTCCACGGTCTGGATGAACTGTCAAGGAGGTGTCCGCGGGCGTACGGAGGTATGAGTGGCGCTGACCTCAGCCACGCGAGCCCTCGGCTTCACCCACCCTCTCCAAGAGCACCACGGGCAACCGCTCGAAAAGCGCCTCCACGCGCGCGTGCCCCGTGAACTCCCGTCCCGGAGTGAGTAGATCGGCCCACCGACCGGCGGGCAGCGGCAGCACTGTGTCGCGCCAACCGCCCGCCTCCTCCAGACGCAGAGACAGGCGGGTGACGGCGGTGATCGCCTCCCCGGACCGTACGAAGGCCACACAGTGCGCGGCGGCCGGGCCGTCCGCCTCGAGCGGGGTGTACGTCGCCGATTCGCCGAAGACTGCGGGGCGTTGCCTCCGAAGTCGTAGTGCGGTCGCGGTGAGTGCGGCCTTCTCGGCGGACAGGTCGTCCGGCTCCTGGGGCGGGAAGTGGGCCGAGCGGCGGTTGTCGGGGTCCACGAGGGCCCGGTACTCGACCTCCGTGCCCTGGTAGACGTCCGGCACGCCCGGCATCGTCAGGTGGACGAGGGCGGACCCGAGGACGTTCGCCCGTACATGCGGCTCCAGGGAGGCCCTGAACTCGGCCGCACGCCGCCCTGGCGCCCCGCAGGGCCCCGCCCTGAGGAAGGCGGCGACGGAGGCCTCGTACGCGGGATCCTGCTCCGTCCACGAGGTGAACAGGCCGGCCTCCCTGACGTGCTTCAACAGGGCGCCCTGGAGCCGTTCCTCGGCCGCGGGCCCGAGACCGACCGCCGTCTGCCACGCCGCCCACGCCACCTGCGGATCCGGCGCGCCCACCCCGTCGACCGCCGTCTGCCCGGTCACCTCGGCCAGCAGGTCGGCCCAGCGCAGAGGGCACTGGGTGAGGACGGAGATCGCCGCCCGGACGTCGGCGCTGCGCTTGGTGTCGTGGGTGGACAGCGCGGTGCCGGTGGCGGGCCAGTCGCGCTGCACGCGCGCGCAGTACGCGTGGAAGTCCTCCGGGGGCACGGCCGGGTACTCCGGCTCGCCGCCCACCTCGTTGGCCGAGAGGACGGGCACGTACCGGTAGAAGGCCGTGTCCTCGACGGACTTGGCCCGCAGCGCCGACGCGGTCTGCGCGAACCGCGCCCGGAAGCCCTCGAGCGCGGGCCCCTCCCCGGTCCGGCCGAGCACCAAGTCCCGTACGGCGTCGACCGCGTGAGCCTCCTCGGGCACCGTGAAGGCCCCGCGCGCCTCGTGTGCGGCCTCCTCGGTGACGACCGCGGCGGCGTCCCCGGAGGCGTACGGGCGGTAGACCTGGAGACGTACGAGGAGTTCGCGCAGCGCGGTGCGGAGGGCCCAGGGGGCGTGGTCGCGCAGCGCGGGGTCCGGGGACGTACGGCACAGGCGGTCGGCCTCGCGGGTCAGGCGGTCGATCTCGGTCGCCAGCTCGTGATGGACCACCTTGTACGCGGCCCGCCGCACCGTCGCCTCCCAGACGCCGCCACGGTCGGCTTGAGGCGCCGCGAATCGCCGGTACTGGCCGAGGAGTTCGCCCGCGCCCGCCGGGTCCGTGAACAGGCCGTCGATGTGCCGCAGCGCGTCGTACCCGGTGGTGCCGGCGACCGGCCAGGCGGCGGGCAGCGGTTCGCCGTCCGCGAGGATCTTCTCGACCACCGTCCAGCGCCCGCCCGTCGCCTCGTGGAGCCGCTGGAGGTACGTGTCGGGGTCCGCGAGGCCGTCGGGGTGGTCGATCCGCAGGCCGTCGACCACGCCTTCGTCCAGCAGCTGAAGGATCTTCGCGTGGGTGGCGTCGAACACCTCAGGGTCCTCGACCCATACCCCGATGAGCTCCGAAATGCTGAAGAAACGGCGGTAGTTGAGCTCGGTGCGGGCCAGCCGCCACCACCCCAGGCGGTACCACTGGGCGTCCAGAAGCTGCGGCAGCGGCAGCTTCTCGGTGCCGGGGCGCAAGGGGAATGCGTGTTCGTGGTAACGCAGCACGTCGCCGTCGACCTCCAGGTGGTCGAGCTGCGTGCCAAGCCTGCCCCCGAGCACCGGCAGCAGCATCCGGCCGTCCTGGGCCTCCCAGTCGATGTCGAACCAGCGCGCGTACGGCGAGTCCGGGCCCTCGCGCAGCAGCTCCCACAGGGCGCGGTTGTGCCGCGGGACCATCGCCATGTGGTTCGGCACGATGTCCACCACGAGGCCCAGGCCGTGCTCCCGGGCTGTGCGCGCCAGGGAGCGCAGGCCGTCCTCGCCGCCGAGTTCGTCCCGCACGCGCGCGTGGTCCACCACGTCGTAGCCGTGCAGGGAGCCGGGCACGGCCTCCAGCACCGGCGACAGGTGCAGGTGCGAAACGCCGAGCGCGGCCAGGTACGGGACGGCTGTCTCGGCGGCGCCGAACGGGAACTCCGGCTGAAGCTGGAGCCGGTAGGTGGCGGTCGGCGCCGGTTCGTTGCGCTCAGGTGTCATGGCAACGTACGTACCCGCAAGTGAGCCTTTCGTGTCATAGACGCGCGCACGGGTGACTTTCCGAAGCCCGGTGCAGTATCGCGCCCCTCCAGGGGCGCGGTGCTGTATCGATTTGCGGCTCCGCCGCGTGGGCGCGACCAGCCACGACGGACCCGCAACTTTCGACCGCATCCCAGCGGCGCGCCCCGCGGCGGAGCCGCAGTCCCGCGCCCCTTACGGGGCGCGGGACTGCGGCATCACGCCGGCCGCTGCAGCACCACCACGCTGCGGTCCACCAGCGTCAGACGATCCCCCGCCTGCACCTTCGGCCCCGTCCCCGGCGGTACCCCCTCTGCCCGCGACGTATCGACCACCACCTGCCACTGCCTGCCGTGATCGACCGGCACCACGAACTCCATCGTCTTCGGAGACGCGTTGAACATCAGCAGGAACGAGTCGTCGGTGATGCGCTCCCCGCGCGGCCCAGGCTCGGAGATCGCGTTGCCGTTGAGGAAGACGGACAGGGCGCGGGCCTGTGTGGAGTTCCAGTCGCGTTGGGTCATCTCCTCGCCTGCCGGGGTGAACCAGGCGATGTCGGACAACTCGTCGTGGGTGCCCTGCACGGGGCGCCCGTGGAAGAAGCGGCGCCGCCGGAAGACGGGGTGCTCGCGGCGCAGCCACACCATCGCGCGGGTGAACGCGAGCAGGCCGCCGCCGTCCGCGGGGTCTTCGAGGTTCTCCGGCCACGGCACCCAGGCCAGCTCGTTGTCCTGGCAGTACGCGTTGTTGTTGCCGCCCTGCGTGCGGGCGAACTCGTCGCCGTGGCTGAGCATCGGTACGCCCTGGGAGAGCATCAGCGTCGCGATGAAGTTCCGCATCTGCCGTGCCCGGAGTTCCAGGATCTCCGGGTCGTCGGTCTCGCCCTCGACTCCGCAGTTCCAGGACCGGTTGTGGCTCTCGCCGTCGCGGTTGTCCTCGCCGTTCGCCGCGTTGTGCTTCTCGTTGTACGACACCATGTCGTGCAGCGTGAAGCCGTCGTGGCAGGTCACGAAGTTGATCGAGGCGAGCGGCCGCCGGCCGTCGTCCTGGTAGAGGTCCGAGGATCCCGTCAGCCGGGACGCGAACTCCGCGAGCGTGCGCGGCTCGCCGCGCCACAGGTCCCGTACGGTGTCGCGGTACTTGCCGTTCCACTCGGTCCACAGCGGCGGGAAATTGCCCACCTGGTAGCCGCCCTCGCCGACGTCCCAGGGCTCGGCGATCAGCTTCACCTGGGAGACCACCGGGTCCTGCTGCACCAGGTCGAAGAACGACGACAGCCGGTCCACCTCATGGAACTGCCGGGCGAGCGTTGCCGCGAGGTCGAAGCGGAAACCGTCGACGTGCATCTCGGTGACCCAGTAGCGCAGCGAGTCCATGATCAGCTGGAGTACGTGCGGGGAGCGCATCAGCAGGGAGTTGCCGGTGCCCGTGGTGTCCATGTAGTAGCGGGGATCGTCGGTGAGCCGGTAGTACGAGGCGTTGTCGAGGCCCCTGAAGGACAGCGTCGGCCCCAGGTGGTTGCCCTCGGCCGTGTGGTTGTAGACGACGTCCAGAATGACCTCGATGCCCGCTTCATGTAGCGCGCGTACGGCCGACTTGAACTCCAGGACCTGCTGCCCGCGGTCGCCCCAGGAGGCGTACGCGTTATGGGGGGCGAAGAAACCGATCGTGTTGTAGCCCCAGTAGTTGTTCAAGCCCATGTCGACCAGACGGTGGTCGTTCACGAACTGGTGGACCGGCATCAGCTCCAGCGCCGTGACCCCGAGCTCCGTGAGGTGCTCGATGATCGCGGGATGCGCCAGCGCCGCGTACGTGCCGCGCAGCTCGTCCGGCAGTGCCGGATGGCGCATGGTCAGGCCCTTCACATGGGCCTCGTAGAGCACCGTTTCGTGGTACTCGGTGCGGGGGAGCCGGTCGTCGCCCCAGTCGAAGTACGGGTTGACCACCACCGAGGACATCGTGTGGGGTGCCGAGTCGAGATCGTTGCGCTTGTTCGGCGAGCCGAAATGGTAGCCGTACACCTCCTCGCCCCAGTCGATGCTGCCGCTGATGGCTTTCGCGTACGGATCGAGCAGCAGCTTCGCGGAGTTGCAGCGCTGTCCGCGTTCGGGTGCGTACGGACCGTGCACACGGAAGCCGTAGCGCTGTCCCGGCATGATGCCGGGCAGGTACGCGTGCCGCACGAACGCGTCGGCCTCCCGCAGCTCTATCGCCGTCTCCGAACCGTCGTCATGGAGCAGACACAGCTCGATTCGGTCGGCGGCCTCCGAGAAGACCGCGAAGTTGGTGCCGGCGCCGTCATATGTGGCACCGAGTGGGTACGCCTGTCCAGGCCAGACCTGCATGGATACGACTCTTCCAGTTGTGCGACGTCGCGTGGGGCGACTCCGGCCCGAGTCTCCCCGAAAGTGATGGAACCACCTATGACTTACGTCCCTCTTACCGACCGACCAGTGCATACGCGGTATGCCAGTGGGGCGCAAGTGACTCTTAGGGATACAGGGGAGCAGGGGGGAATGTGCGCAAGATAGTGCACCGTCATCTGGGCAAGGTGGTCGCGGGGGCGGGTATCGCGGTGGCCACGACCGCCGTGATGGTCGCCGTCACGCTGCCGGGCTCGGCGGGGGCCGACGACTCCGGCACCGGCGCGGGGGCCGGTCAGAGCGGCCAGCAGGCGGGCCAGGAGGGTCAGGGAGCGGCGGGCCAGGCCGGTGTGCGGCCGGGGGTCGTCGAGCGGGCCCCGGCGGAGGGCGACACCGGTGAGGGGCGTGATCCGCTCACCGAGGACGAGACCGAGCGGGTCGAGCAGCTTGCCCTGGACCGGCAGCTGCGGCGCTCGAGCGAGAACGTCGAGGGCGAGGCGGGCGGGCCGCAGCCGCTCACCGTCGACCTCGCGGATCCCGAGGCGAGCGAACTGGACGACGCGGACGCGCCGCGCCGTGCCGAGGTGTCGTTCTACGACTACAAGGACGACGCGCTCGTCACGAAGACCGTCAACCTCGACACCGGCAAGGTCGAGGCGACGGACACCCAGGAGGGTGTCCAGCCGCCGCTCAGCCGTGACGAGAACGTCGAGGCCGCGGAGCTTCTGATCGCCGACCCGCTCGGCGCGGGCCTGAAGGCGGACTACAAGGACGCCACCGGCAACGAACTGACCAAGCCCGACCAACTGCTGCTCAACAGCATGGTCTACCGGGCGAACCCGGGTACGCCCGCCGCTCTCGCCGACTGCGGAGAGCACCGCTGCCTGCGTCTGTTCGTGAAGGTCAAGAACGGGCCCTGGATCGACACCCGTGACCTGGTGATCGACCTCAGCGCCCGCAAGATCGCCAAGGTCGGCTGACCCGAGCCGCATCAGTTCGCTTTTCCAACTCACGCTCTTCTTTAAGGAAGTCATCACTCCATGCGCGTGAACAGAATCAGCCGTGCCCGCAGCCGGACGATGGTGGGCCTGTCGGTGGCCGCCCTGACCGTCGGCGCGACCTCCGCCGCGGGACCGGCCGCCGCCAAGCCCGCGGCCAAGCCGAAGGCCGCCCCCGCGGCGGCCGCCGACTGCAGCGCGGCGTACAAGATCGAGCAGAAACTCGCCGGCGGCACCACGTGGACGATGTGCTGGCACTACGAGAGCGAGGCCGGGCTCGTCCTGGAGAACATCTCGTACCAGCCCAAGGGCGAGCCCCGCCCGATACGCGTCCTCACCAGTGGGAAGCTCGCCCAGATCCACGTCCCCTACGACGACGGATCCGTCGAGTACGACGACCTCACCGGCGCCGGCTTCGGACAGGGCCTGATGAACATGGCCCCCGGAGAGTGCCCCGGCGGCACCATCAAGACCGTCAAGGTCCCGGACGCCATCGACCCGGAGCAGCCGAACGTCAAGGGCCTGTGCACCACGACCCGCTCCCGGGGCCACGCCTACCGCATGCAGGGCGACACTGCGAACAAGGTCTACCAGCAGCAGGGCAAGGACCTGCTCGTCTACACCGTCAACCAGGTCGGCTGGTACGAGTACATCACCGAGTGGCGCTTCCAGGACGACGGCCAGATCAACATGAACGTCGGCGCCACCGGCAGCCTCTCACCCGGCGACTACGACGCCGGTGACGGCCGCGGCTGGCCCATCGGCAAGGGCGCCAAGGACTACGCCACCAGCCACAGCCACAACGTCTTCTGGCGGCTCAACTTCGGCCTCGACGGCAACTCCAAGAACAAGGTCGAGCAGTACGACTCCAAGGTCAGCCCGCCCGCCCAGGGCGGCGAGGCCCCGCGCAACAAGACCACGCGCACGCCGATCACCAAGGAACTCGCGGGCGACGCCAAGAACATGCGCTGGTGGCGGGTCGTCAGCACGACCGGCAAGAACAAGGACGACCACGCTCGTTCGTACGAGCTCGTCCCCGGCGCCACGTCCAAGTACCCGGGCCGCAGCTACACCAAGCACGACGTGTACTTCACCCAGTACAAGAAGTGCGAGCAGTTCGCCAGCCACAACCTGCGCAACTGCGGGGCCGGAGCGGGCAAGTCCGTTGACAAGTGGGTCAACGGACAGAACCTCACTCACCCGGTGGCCTGGGTGAACATCGGCTTCCACCACGTCGCCCGGGACGAGGACCAGCAGCCGATGCCGGTCCACTGGCAGGGCTTCTCGCTCACCCCGCGTGACGTCACCGCTATGAATCCGCTCACTCCGCCCGCCCTTGCCGATCAGAACGGTCAAGTGGAATAAGGACGTTGAGAAACGACCTGTCCATCCGGCTGCACCGTTGACCGCGCACGGAGTACCCTTCCTTGATCATTGGCTGGGGGAGTGCTCGGGGGAGCGGAAGGCGGTGCGCGGGTGGGCTCGGGAGGGCGGGAGTTGCCTCCTGGTGACGTAGGTCACGAGGGGAACTCCACGGACGTCCCGCCCGGGGCGGTGTCTCTGGCGAGACCGATGGAAATCGGTGCGGAGCTGGACTGGGGCGCCGACGCCTGGGGCGAGGTGCGCACGCGCGCGCAGCGGGCCGGGCGCGCGTACATATGGCTGAACCTGGTCGAACAGCGGCTGCGCGCGGTCGTGGCCGCTGTTCTGCGCCCCATCTACGAACCCGTGCACGGCGAGGACGACTGGGTGGTCGCCGCCGCCGGGCCCGCCGGTCAGGAGTGGGTGCAGCGCGCGGTCGCGGTACGCGAAGTCAGCCGCCGCAAGGGCTACTTGCTCGACCCGGCCGACGACAACGTCCTCAGCTTCCTCACCCTGCCGCAGCTGCGTGAGCTGATGGTGCAGCACTGGCCCTGCTTCGAGCCGTACTTCGACGAGCGCCGGGACGTCGAACTCGCCCTGGACGAACTGGAAGTCACCCGGAACGTCGTATCCCGCAACCGCGCCCTGTCCGAGGCCGTGCTGGCCCAGGCCGAGCGCGCCTCGGCGAGACTCCTGGAGATACTCGGGGCGGGCAGCGATGTGCCGTCCGCGCGGCGGCTGCCCGTCGACGCCGTCGAGAACCTGGTCGGTGACCGTTACGCGGACGTGGTGGGCGTACACCCCGACCGGGTCCGGCTGATGCGGCAGTTCCCCGCCGAGGACCTCTTCGGCAGCGCCCGCCGCCTCGACGCCATCGGCATCGGCCTGAACCTCCTGGTGCAGAACTTCTCCGGACGCCGGCTCGTACGCCTCGCCGAGTCCGGCTGCCGGGTGCGGCTGCTGTTCCTGAACCCCGCCTCGAGCGCCGTGAAGCGACGCGAGCGCGAACTCGGCATCAAGCGCGGCGAGTTGAGCCGCTCCGTCGAGATGAACATCCTCCATATGCGGCGCGTGAGGGCCCGGCTGCGCGATCCCGGCGCCTTCCAGATCCAGGTCTACGACGAGACCCCCCGCTTCACCGCGTACCTCGTCGACGGGGACGGCTCGGACGGCATAGCGGTCGTCCAGTCATATCTGCGCCGGACGCGGGGGATGGAGGCGCCGGTGCTCGTACTGCGCGGTGGCGGACGTGTGGTCAAAGCGGAGGACACCGGCGAAGAGGGGCTTTTCGGTACGTATCGCGAGGAGTTCGAGCTGGCTTGGGCGGATTCGCGGCCTGTGTCCTGACAACTCCCGTGACCGGTGAAGGGAACGAGCGGCGTGGGCGGCGCAATGGGAGGCGGATGGGGTGGCGATAAGCGGAACGCGGTCCTCTGATTGTCAGTGGCTCATGGGATCGTAGAGATCACTGGGGGAACGCACCACGAAGAAGGGGGCCCGGTATGGGCTGGCACGGCGAGCTGCTGATCGGCTTCGACCTGGAGACGACCGGGACGGATCCGCGCGAGGCGCGCATCGTCACGGGAGCCGTGATCGAGGTCAGGGGCGGGGAACCGATAGGGCACCGCGAGTGGCTGGCCGATCCGGGAGTCGAGATTCCCGCGGACGCGGTGGCGGTACACGGCATCAGCAACGAACGGGCGGCCGCGGAGGGCCGCCCCGCCGATGAAGTGGCCGACGCCATCGCCTCGGTACTCGTCTCGTACTGGAAGACGGGCGTCCCGGTCGTGGCGTACAACGCGGCCTTCGACCTGACCCTGCTCTCCGCCGAACTGCGCCGCTACGACCTGCCCTCACTGCGCGAACGCCTCGACGGCCTCGCTCCGGCACCGGTCATCGACCCGTACACCATCGACCGCTCCGTGGACCGCTACCGCCGCGGCAAGCGCAACCTCGAGGCGGTCTGCGCGGAGTACGGAGTAGCCCTCGACTCCGCCCACGACGCCTCGGCGGACGCCCTGGCCGCGGCCCGCCTCGCCCACGCGATAGCCGTCCGCCACCCGAAGATCGCGGCCCTCGGCCCGGCGGAACTGCACCGCCGCCAGATCGAGTGGTACGCCGAGTGGGCGGCAGACTTCCAGAACTTCCTGCGCCGCAAGGGCGACGCGACGGCGGTGGTGGACGGGACGTGGCCGCTGCGGGATTCGGCGAGCGAGCGGGTCTGAGGGCGCGTCGGGCGCAGGGCGCTGGCGGGATGCGGTGACACCGAGCGCCGAGCGCAGGCCGCGCACGGGACGCGGTGACGCCGCGGCTGCGGCGTGGCCGCCTTGCTCGGCGTCGGATGTCTCGGCTGCCGGCGCCGCTGTCGGCGCCCGGCGGACGGCCGTTGGCAGACGGCGAAGTGGCCGACGGTTGCGGCGTACCGCTGAGCGGCGGGCCCGCGTCCGTCCTCGACGACACTGCGACGGCGCGACGGGGCGCGGCGGCGGGGACGTCACTCCGTACTGCGCAGTGCGACCCAGGTCTCGCGGGCCACGACGCCGTCGGCGGCCAGTCCCTTGCCGCTTTGGAAGCTGCGTACCGCGGACTCCGTGCCGGGGCCGAACTCGCCGTCCACGCCGGTGTTTCCCACGCTGTATCCGCGCTTCGTCAGCATGCACTGCAGCTGCAGCACGCGTTTGCCGCTGTCTCCCGGGCGTGTACGTCCGTTGCCGGAGTAGTGCGTGCAGTCGGAGATCCAGGGCGGGGTTGCGGGCTCGGGGGGCGGACTGCTCGGGGACGGAGTGGCGTCAGTGGGGGCGCTGGTCTTGGTGCCGGGAGCGGAGGGATCGTTTCGCCGGTCGTCGTCGGCGGGGTTGGAGGCCTCAGGGCGCGAGGCGTCTACGTCGCGGCCGTTGGCGCCGTTGCCGGACGCGCCGTTGCCGGAGGCTCCCTTACCAGTCGCACCCGGGGTAGCCGTCCCGTCCGAGGCGCCCGGCGTCGGCGAGGCGTCGGCACCGCCTGGCACGGTGCTGTCGGCGGTCGTCGCACCGGCTCCCGGAGTCGAAGCGTTCGTGTCGGTGTCCTGAGGAATGAGCATGAAGATCCCGGCGGCCACCGCGCAGAGGGTGACGGCCGCGGTGACAGCCAGCACCGGCTTCCTCCGTGCCCAAGGACGGGTTCCCACCGGGCCTGACCGCCCCGTGGACTGCCCTGGCGGTGTGACGTCGGAAGGAGCTGCCGCCTGCGCTGGTGCTCCGGAACCGGGCGGAGAGGGCTGGGACACCGGCCCGGAACCGGGCGGAGAGGGCTGAGGCGCCGACCCGGAAGGGGTCCGTGGCTCCGCCATCGGCCGGTTGTCCGAGGACCATCGGTTGTCCGAGGACCGCCGGTTGTCCGAGGACCGTAGACGAGTCGTCTGTTCGACGGGGAGGCGGTGCAGCGCCTCGTACGCCTGCTGCCGTGCGAGCACCTTGCCGCGCAGCGGCTCGGGCCAGGTCGACGTCCCGGAGTGCGCTCCGGCCGCCGCGTCGATCAGGTCCTGAGGGGCGGGCCGCATCGCAGGTTCCTTCGACAGACAGTCGGACAGCAGCGAACCGAGCGCCGCGTCCGCCGCCGAGACCTTGCCCATCACCTCCGGGTTCGGCTCCTCGAACGCCACCCGGTGCATCACATCCACACCCGTGCCGTCACCGAACGGGCCACGCCCCGTCGCCGCGTAGACCAGCGTTCCGGCCAGCGAGAAGACATCCGACGCCGTGTCGCACAGGCCCGTCCGCAGGTGCTCCGGCGACATATAGGCCGGAGTTCCCACCCGGTTGCCCGTACCGGTGATCGCGCTGGCGTCCGCGGCCTTCGAAAGACCGAAGTCGATCACATGCGCGCCCTGGACGGACAGCAGAACGTTGGACGGCTTCAGGTCCCGGTGCACGATCCCCGTGGCGGCGAGGTCGGAAAGCGCCTGCCCGAGTTCCTTCACCAAACGCCAGATCGTGGCGGTCTCCAGGGCGCCGTCCTCGCGTATGGCATCGGCCAGATCGAGTCCCGGGACGTACTCGGTGGCTATCCACAGCAGTTCGTCCTCAAAGCCCGTGCCGCATAAGCGCGGCGTGCGCGGTGTACGGACCCGCGCGTGCACCGACGCCTCATGCTTGAACCGGCGCCGGAACTGGGCGTCCTCCGCGTACTCCGGCCTGATCACCTTCACCGCGACCAGGCCCGGGCAGTCGTCCGCGGGACGAGCCAGATAGACCCGTCCCATGCCACCGCTGCCGAGCGTCCCCAGCGGCACATAGGGGCCGACACGGCCCGGGTCGCCGGGCCGCAGGGGTGCGGCACCGGTTTCCCGCAGTGCGGCAGCCTCGTTCGTCGCTGAGTCCGGTGACTCCGGTGGCGCCGGCCGCTGTTGTGACACGTACCCCCCGAAGTGCTTTCATGCGTACGTCAGTTCGCCCCCACTGGAATCACGAGGCTAACCTCCGGCCGGACCTGCGGTCAGCCCTTCAACCACTTCTGTCACGCGAGCCGCCAGGGATGGCTTGATCTGGTGCAGGACTCGCGATCCGCTCCACCCGTGGCTCGGCGACGCGCGCGTAGTCCTCGCCGGAGATGACCAGGGAGCGGTCGAGACGGGCGGCGTTGAAGTAGAGCCTCGGCTGCGCCACGACGTCCGGGTCGGCGACGAGTTCGAGGTCGGGGTCGAAGCTGAAGGGGAGGACGGTGCCGGGTACGGCGTGGGCCAGGCGCTCGGCGGTCGCCGCGTCGCTGAAGCCGGCGTAGCGGGCGGCGTAGAGCGTCCGGACGGCGTCGAGGTCCACGCGGCGGTCTCCGGGGACGACCGCGAGGACGTGACGCGTGGTCTTCCTGTCCAGCTTGACCCTCAGGACGATGCACTTCGCGGCCTCGGAGGTGGGGTGACCGCGGAGTGCGCTGACGGCTTCGGTGGAACCTTCGGGCTCGTGGTCGATGAGTTCGTATGCGATGGAGGAGGTGTCGAGCAGGGTGATCAGACGGTCGTAGGTTTCGTGGGTGTGGGTGTGGGTGTGGGTGGCGGCGGGGCTGTCGGGCATGCGGGGTCCTCTTCGGTGACGTTCGGGTGCGTGGGGTTCGGGGGCTTGGCGTCCGGGCGCCTGGCGTCCGGGTGCGTGGCGGTTGTGAAGTCCGTGGTGCGGTGGGCGCGTTCGATGGCCTGGCCCCAGTACGTTCCGGCGACCATCAGGGCCGCGCCGAGACCGGTGAGTACGGTGAAGTGCTCGCCCGCGAGGCCGATGCCGACCGCCGCGGCCCAGATCGGTTCGGTGCCGAGCAGGAGGCTGGCCCGGCTGGCCGAGGTGCGCTGGACGGCCCACGTCTGCGCGAGGAACGCGAACACGCTGCAGAACAGGGCGAGGTAGAGCAGCTGCGCCCAGGCCGCGAGGCCGACGTGCGCCAGGTCCGGTACGTCGCGGGCAGCGGGCGCCAGGAACAGAGCCGAGCCGACGAGAGTCTGAACCGCCGTCAGCTGCAGCGGACGTATCGTCCGGCCCGCGGTGAGCCGTCCGACGAGGACCACGTGCGCCGCCCGCACCACCGCGGCGCCGAGCATCAGCAGGTCACCGAGGCGGAGTGCGTGGAACCCGTTGCCGGCCATGAGGAGCCCGACGGCCAGCACGCACACCCCGGCGGCGACGAAGAAGACCGGAGGCAGACCACCACGGTGGCCCGAGCGGTCCAGGAGAGGGGTGAGCACGATGGTCAGGCTGATGATCAACCCCGCGTTGGCGGCGCTCGTGTGGGCGACGCCGTAGGTCTCGATCAGCAGGACGGCCGCCTGGGTGACTCCCAGCGGCACACCGGCCCGGATCTCCTCGCGGGTCCACCCACGGGTCCGCCCATGGGGTCCCCGACGGGCGGCGGCGACCAGGCCGAGGCAGGCGAGCGCGGACAGCGCGTACCGCGCGAACAGCACCCCCAGAACCGGGAGCGCGGCGGCCGCCGTCTGGGCGGAGAGATAACTCGAGCCCCAGACGAGGGCGACAAGGAGAAGTACCGCATCGGTACGGCGGGCATCAGGCACGCGCCCACCTTGCCTTTCCCGCTCGATGAAGCCCAGGGCCACCTTCTTAAGCAACCCTTTAGCATCCCTACACTGAGCCAATGGACGAACGGCAGCTGAGGATCCTGCGGGAGCTCGGCGAACTGGGCAGCGTCACCGCCGTAGCCGAGGCGCTGCTGGTGACGCCCTCGGCGATCTCGCAGCAACTGCGGCTGCTGCAACGCGCGATGCCCGTCCCGCTCACCGAACGCCAAGGGCGAAGACTGGTCCTCACCGACGCCGGGCAGGCACTGGCCGACGCGGCGATCGAGGTGCAGACGGCGCTGGAGCGGGCGCGGCACACCGTCGCCGAGTTCGTCGACCGGCCGGACGGCGAGGTGTCGCTGGCGGCCTTCCACAGCGCGGGCTCGGCGTTCTTCCCCTTGCTGCTACGGGCCGTCGCCGCACCCGGCGGACCCCAACTCGCCCTCGCCGACGAGGACGTCCCGCAGGCCGACTTCCCGCCGCTGACCAGGCAGTACGACCTCGTACTCGCCCACCGCCTCGAGCACGCGCCCCCGTGGCCGCGCACCGTGACCGCGACCACGCTGCTGCGCGAACCGCTCGACGTCGCCATGCCCGCCGATCACCCGCTGGCCGTGAAGCGCCGGCTCGTACCACGCGACGTGGCCGACCAGCCGTGGATCACCGTGCATGACGGCTTCCCTCTCATGGCCACCATCGAGGCGATCGCCACCGCCGCGGGTCAACGGCTCCAACTCGCCCACCGCATCAATGAGTTCGCCGTGGCCGCCGAGGCAGTCGCCGCAGGCGGAGGCCTCGCCCTGATGCCCCGCTGGACCACCCGCCCACATCCCGACCTGGTCCTCAAGCCCCTCACCGGCGTACGGGCCCGACGCCACATCGACGCCCTCTACCGCCCCGAACGCACCGCACGCAAAGCCGTCCGCACGGTCCTGACCGAGCTGCACCGCGCAGCCGACGTGATCCGCCGCCGGGACCGCTGAACCTCAGCCGGGCCTCAGAACGAATACCACCGCACGGTCGCGTCCCCCTCCCGCAGCGAAGCCACCCGCCGTTCGAACTCCTTCCGTGCCTTCGGGTTGCTCGGTGCGTGCTGGGCCACCCAGGCGCAGCTGGCCGTCTCGCGCGCCCCGCGCAGTACGGCGCAGCCCTCCCACTCGCGTACGTCCCAGCCGTATGCGTCGGTGAAGGAGTCGTAGGCCTCGGCCGGGAGCCCGTAGCGGTCGCGGGACAGGGCCATGACCACCAGGTCGTGTTCGCGCAGGTCTGCGGAGAAGGTTTCCAGGTCGACCAGGACGGGGCCGTCGGGGCCGACGTGGACGTTGCGCGGGAGGGCGTCGCCGTGGATCGGACCTGGGGGCAGATGCGGGGTGAGCGCGGCGGCGGAGGTCGTGAAGCCGTCGCGGCGTTCGCGCAGGTACGCGGCGTCCGCCGGGTCGATTGCGTCGCCCGCGAGCCGGAGCCAGCGCTCGACGCCGCTCAGCAGTTCGCGTCGCGGCAGGTTGAAGGCGGGGGTGGGCAGGGCGTGCACCCTCCGGAGCAGTTCGGCGAGATCGCGGGGCTCGGCGGGGCGTATGGGCTTGGGCAGCCGGTGCCACACCGTCACTGGGTGGCCGGCCACGAGCCGCGCCTCGGGTTCGGCGGCCCGGACCGCGGGGACGTCCGCCTCCGCGAGCCAGTGCGCTACGGCCAGCTCCCGCCGCGCCCGGTCGAGGAGTTCGGCGTCGCGCCCTACTTTGACGACCAGGTTGCCGACGGCGAACACGGCGTTCTCGCCCAGGGCGAGGAGTTCGGCGCCGTCTCGGCCGAGTCCCGCCGCGGCGAGCACGTCCCGCGCCTGTGCCTCGTCCATCAATTGCCTCCTGTGGCCGCCTGTGCGCTCCGCTGGGTGGGCGGTTCGAATCTGCGGGTCCGTCGTGGCTGGTCGCGCCCCGCGGCGGAGCCGCAAATGTCACAGCCCCGCGCCCCTGAAAGGAAGGCCTGCGGCCTCCTTTCAGGGGCGCGGTACCGAAGCGGACTTCGGGAAGTCCGCCTAGTCCGGCATCAGACACGTACGCGCCTCGTGCCCGCGTCCGACGTCGAGATCGCGCCATCCGCCGCCCAGTGTCGCATTCGCCCAGGTGGGAGCCCGCGCCCGGATCCCGACAGCCCCTAGGAAGGGCGCCCGAAAACAGATTGCACGAGACGTTCCGTCTCGCGTACGGTCTCCGGCATGACCACACCCCGCCCCGCCCACATCGCCATGTTCTCCATCGCCGCCCACGGGCACGTGAACCCGAGCCTCGAGGTGATCCGTGAGCTCGTGGCCCGCGGGTACCGCGTGACGTACGCGATTCCGCCGGCCTTCGCCGAGAAGGTCGCCGAGACGGGTGCCGAGCCCAAGCTCTGGAACTCCACACTGCCAACCGACGACGACCCGGAAGCGTGGGGCACCGAGTTGATCGACAATATCGAGCCGTTCCTCAGTGACGCTCTCCAGGCGGAGCCGCAGCTCGCGGCGGCGTACGAGGGGGACGAGCCGGACTTGGTCCTGTACGACATCACGGCGTACCCGGCTCGTACCCTGGCTCACCGCTGGGGCGTACCGATCGTGCAGTTCTCACCGAACCTCGTGGCCTGGGAGGGGTACGAGGAGGAGATCGGCAAGCCGACGTTCGAGCCGCTCAAGCAGACACCGCGCGGCAAGGTCTTCTACGAGACCTTCGCGCGCTGGATCGCCGACAGCGGCATGGGCCTCAGCGTCGAGGACTTCATGGGCCGCCCCGACCGCTGCCTCGTCCTCATCCCCGAGGCACTCCAGCCCAACGCCGACCGCGTCGACCGGAGTCGCTACACCTTCGTCGGCGCCTGCCAGGGCGACCGCTCGGGGCAGGGCGACTGGCAGCGCCCGGCCGACGCCGAGCGCGTACTGCTCGTATCCCTGGGATCGACTTTCACCAAGCAGCCCGGCTTCTACCGCGAGTGCCTCAAAGCCTTCGGCGACCTGCCCGGCTGGCACATGGTGCTCCAGATCGGCAAGCACGTAGACCCGGCCGAGCTCGGCACGATCCCTGCCAACGTGGAAGTACGGGACTGGGTCCCGCAGTTGGCGATCCTGAAGCAGGCCGACGCCTTCATCACCCACGCGGGTGCGGGCGGCAGTCAGGAGGGGTTGGCCACCGGGACGCCGATGGTCTGCGTGCCCCAGGCCGCCGACCAGTTCGGCAACGCCGACGTGCTCCAGTCCCTCGGCGTCGCCCGCCACGTGCCCACCGACGAGGCGACGGCCGAGACCCTCCGCGAGGCCGTCCTCGCCCTGACCGGCGACCCGGAGGTGGCACGTCGCCTCAAGGAAATCCAGGAGCAGATGGCAGCCGAAGGCGGCACGCAGCGCGCGGCAGACCTGATCGAGGCGGAACTCGCTGCGGCCCAGGGGGAACCCCTAAGCCACCCCTAAGCCCGGGTCAGCTCCGCAAGCTTGACCACAGTGTTCCAGTTGCGGCTGGTGGCAATCAGGCCCTTCACCAGCCGCGGCTTCGACAGGGCCTCGGCCAGCTTGGAGCGGCCGAGGCCATCAGGGACGTACAGGTAGAGGCAGCGGTCACCGAGGCGGAACTCCTCGGGGAGGAAGGCCTGTTGGTCGATCGGCGCGAACCGTTCGGGTGCGACCGGCGCGGAGAAGTACGTGATGTGCAGCTGCTTGGGCTGGAGTTCGGCCGCCGGGAACGGGCAGGCCTCCAGCACCGCCTGAAGGTACGCGTGGTCGCGGACCAGGACGTCGACGGTGAAGCCGAAGTGCTTCTCGATGGCTGCGGTGATGTCGGCGGCGAGGGAGTCCTCGTCGCCGCCGTCCGCGGTGAAGATCGCGTTGCCGCTCTGGAGGTACGTGCTCACCCCGCCGAAACCGACTCCCTGCAGCAGCGTGCGCAGTTCGGCCATCGGCACCTTCTTGCTGCCGCCCACGTTGATCCCGCGCAACAGCGCCGCATATGTCGTCATACGCACACCATAGAACCGCCGCACACGACAGATCCGCGTACGACAAACACGACAGATCCGCATACGACGAAGCGGCCGCCGTGCCCCGTGGGGGCGAGCACGACGGCCGCGGTCGGAGACGTTACTCGCTTATTCGACGATCTTCAGGAGCTTGTTCGGCGTGCCCGGGGACGCGTTGGAGATCGTGTCCGGGATCGCGCCGTCGGAGAGCGCCTTGGTGACCGCCGCCGGGTCGGCGTCGGGGTTGCCGGCCAGGTAGACGGCGGCGGCGCCCGCTACGTGCGGGGTCGCCATGGACGTACCGGAGATGGTGTTGGTGGCGTCGTCGCCGGTGTTCCAGGCGGAGGTGATCTCCGAGCCGGGGGCGTAGATGTCCACGACGGAGCCGAAGTTGGAGAAGTCCGACTGCTGGTCGTCCTCGGTGGAGGAGGCGACCGTGATGGCCTCGGGGACGCGGGCCGGTGAGCCCTGGCTCGCGTCGGCGGACTCGTTGCCCGCCGCGACGGCGAAGGTGACGCCGGACGCGATGGCCTTCTTCACGGCCGCGTCGAGGGCTTCGTCGACGGTGCCGCCGAGGCTCATGTTGGCGACGGACGGGCCCTCGGCGTTGGCGGTGACCCAGTCGATGCCCGCGACGACCTGCTCGGTGGTGCCGGAGCCCTGGTCGTCGAGGACGCGGACGCCGACGATCTTCGCCTTCTTGGCGACGCCGTGCGCCTCGCCCGCGATGGTGCCCGCGACGTGGGTGCCGTGGCCGTTGCCGTCCTGCGCGACGTTGTCGTTGTCGATCGCGTCGAAGCCGTCCGTGGCACGGCCGCCGAAGTCGCTGTGGCTGACGCGGACTCCGGTGTCGATGACGTACGCGGTGACGCCCTCACCGGCGCTGTCGGGGTAGTTGTAGGCGCCGTCGCCCGCGGTCTCGGTCTGGTCGATGCGGTCCAGGCCCCAGGAGGGCGGGTTGGCCTGGGTGGCGTCGATGTGGAACTTCTTGTTCTGGACCACCTTGGCGACCGACGGATCGCCGGCCAGCCGCTTGGCCTCGGTCTCCGAAAGACCGGACGCGGAGAAGCCGTTGACTGCCGAGGCGTACGTGCGCTTCAGGGAACCGCCGTACTCCTGGGCGAGGTCCTTCTTGGCGCCCTTGGTGGCCTTCTCGTCGAGCAGCACGATGTAGCTGCCGGAAACGGCGCCCTTGGCGTCGAGGCCGTAGACCTTGCCCTCGGCCACAGGGGCCGCACCGGCGGTGGTGCCGGCGACGACGGTCACGCCCACCGCGGTGGCGGTGGTGGCTATGGCCGCGATCAGCCTGATTCTGCGGGCACGCTGGGTTGTTGCCATGGAGAGGGTTCTCCTCTGGGTTCTGTGGGGGGATTTGTGGGGGGACTTGCTTGTGTGGGGAAACTCGCCGCCGGGCACGGAAAGTTACCCGGTGGTTGGCACGAAACCCTGTCTGATTGACGCGCGCAGATCAACACCTACATACACCTGTGACACATTCAACAAGTGTTCGCAATAACAAAGGGGTTCAGGCCTGACAGAACGGACGCGACGTCCGACGGACCGGACATCATGATCGCGAACCCCGAGAAGTCAATTTACGTGTAAGGGGCCACCTCCTCCTTGGTGCTGATGCCGCGGGGGCCAGGGGGAGGAGTCGACCCTCCGTCAGTTCACCGGGCAGCACGACGAGATGCGCTTATCCCGCCCATACCTTCAAACAAAGCCATGGGGACGGCAGGGGGTCGTCACCACAGACAAGGGGGCAAGCCCGTCATGGGGAACGGAGACACACGGGTGCGGGGCATAGCCGCCCGGGCCGGCGGCTGGAGCGCCCGGCACCGCTGGGCGGCCGTCGGGATCTGGATGCTGTTCGTCGTCCTGACGATGGGGCTCGGCTCCGCGGCGGGCACGGTCGAGGTCAAGGACAGCGAGCAGATCAGCGGCGAGACCAGCCGGGCGGCGACCATCGCCGAAGAGGCCGGCATCGACGAGCCGGCGGGGGAGACCGTGCTCGTCCAGGCCAAGGACTCCGGCACGAAGGCGACGGACGCGGACTTCCGCGCCGCCGTCACGGCCGTGATGCAGGCGGTCGAGAAGACCGGCGAGGTGACCGCCGTGACCTCGCCGTACGACACGAAGACCATCTCCAAGGACGGCCGCAGCGCGCTCGTGCAGTTCGACATGCGCGGCGAGGCGGAGACCGCGGGCGAGCGCGTGGAGCCCGTACTCAAGGCCGTCGAAGAGGTGCAGAAGGACCATGAGTCGCTGACGATCGAGCAGATCGGCGGCGCCAGCATGATGAAGACGTTCGACGACGCGTTCGGCGAGGACTTCCAGCAGGCCGAGTACTCCGCCGTGCCTGTGGCGCTCGGCATTCTGCTGGTCGCGTTCGGCGCGGTGGTGGCGGCGCTGGTGCCGGTCGCGCTCGCGATCACCGCGATCATCGCGACGATGGGTCTGATGGGCATCGTCAGCCATGTGATGCCGATGAGCGACACCGCCAGCTCCGTGATGCTGCTGGTGGGCCTCGCGGTCGGCGTCGACTACTGCCTGTTCTACCTGCGGCGCGAGCGCGAGGAGCGGGCGGCCGGACGCGACGCGCAGACCGCGCTCCAGATCGCCGCGGCGACCAGTGGCCGCGCCATCGTCGTCTCCGGTGTCACGGTGTGCGTGGCGATGGCGGGCATGCTGTTCACCGGGATCGCCGAGTTCGAGGGCATGGGCCTGGCCTCGCTGATGGTCGTGGCGGTCGCCATGGTCGGTTCGGTGACGGTGCTGCCCGCGCTGCTCTCGCTGCTCGGTGAGCGCGTGGAGAAGGGGCGGATCCCGTATCTGCACCCGGAGAGCAAGCTGCGGCGCAACCGAGGGCGTGGCAACCGTGAGAGCCGCTTCTGGACGGCCGTGCTCAAGGGTGTACTGGCGCGGCCCGCCATCTCCGTCATCGTCGCGGCCGGTGCCCTGCTCGCCATCGCGGCTCCCGCACTCGGCATGAAGACCCAGAACCTCACCCTGGACCAGGAGTTCGGCGACTCGCTGCCCATCGTGGCGACGTACGACCGGGTCAACGAGGCCTTCCCCGGCGGGTCCGACCCGGCCGAGGTGGTCATCAAGGCCGACGACATCAACTCGCCCGAGGTGAAGTCCGCGATCGCCGACTTCCGTACGCAGGCGGTGGAATCGGGTGCCTCGCGCGGCCCGGTCGACGTCAAGGTGCACGACGAGAAGAACGTCGCCTTCGTGTATGTACCTCTGGTGGGCGGTTCGGACCTGGACAAGGCCGAGAAGAGCCTGACGACCCTCCGCGACGAGGTACGCCCGGCGACGCTCGGCAAGGTCGACGGTCTCGAGGCGCCGGTCACCGGTCAGGTCGCGGGCTCGAAGGACTTCAACGACCAGCTCGGCGGCGCGGTGGCCCCGGTCTTCGCCTTCGTCGTGGTCTTCGCCTTCCTGCTGATGCTGCTGTCGTTCCGCTCGGTGACGATCGCGATCACCGCGATCGTCCTCAACCTCCTTTCGGTGGGGGCGGCTTACGGCATCCTCGTCGGCGTCTTCCAGCACGGCTGGGGTGCCTCGCTGGTCGGCGCGGAGGGCGTGGGCGCCATCATCACCTGGCTGCCGCTGTTCCTCTTCGTGATCCTCTTCGGCCTGTCCATGGATTACCACGTGTTCGTGGTCTCCCGGATCCGCGAGGCGCGACTGCGGGGCCGCAGCACGAAGGACGCCATCCAGCACGGCGTCGTCACCACGGCCGGCGTCGTCACCAGCGCCGCCGTCATCATGGTCGCCGTCTTCGCGATCTTCGGCACCCTGTCCATGCAGTCCATGAAGCAGATGGGCGTCGGCCTCGCGGCAGCGGTCCTCATCGACGCGACGATCATCCGCGGCGTCCTGCTCCCCGCGGCGATGGCCCTCCTCGGCGAACGCAACTGGTACTTCCCGAAGTGGCTCAACCGCCTCCCGGACCTCACCCACGACGAGTCCCCCGGCGACGCGGTGGCCTCACCGCCTCCGTCTCCGCCGGCGGTGGAGGGGGAGAAGGTGAGGGTCTGACCTTCTCGCGGTAGTCGCGGTAGTTCGGTACGTGGCCGGGGTGCGCATCGCGCATCCCGGCCACGTTGCTGTGTACGGAAGCCGCCCTGGTCGGCGCGTTGCGATTTTCGCAAGACATGGTTTACGGTGGATGCATGAACGAGACTGTGATCGACCGTGTGCGCAGGGTCATGGAAGCAGCCTCCATCAGCCAGGCCGCGTTCGCCGAGAAGGTGGGGCTCACGCCCGACAAGTTGTCGAAGTCCCTTGCTGGGGTGCGTCGATTCAGCTCGCTCGATCTGGCGCTGATCGCCGAGGCCGGCGGCAGGACGGTGGACTGGCTGCTCACGGGGCGCGAGCCGCTGCGCCCGTCGTTCGCGGCGCGTACCACCGCCGGGTCGGCTCCCCGGCGGGACAGGGTGAGTGATGCCGCAGACCGCTTCACCGCGGCGTACGAGGTACTGGAGCTGTTGGGGAGACCGCCGAAGCTGCCGCAACTGCCCTCCCCGCGCTCCGATCTCAAACGCTTTGTGGACCAGGGAACACAGCTCGCTCAGGATGCCGTCGGTGTTCTGACGGCGGCGGGCAAGTCCCGTACCGTGGCCGAACTCGAGACCGACGCGCTGATCACGGAATGCGCCCAACTGTTCGGCGTGGACGTCGCGGTGACACGACTGCCCGACGGAGTGGACGGGCTCACCTGGCAGACGGATGCCTTCCGGCTCATCCTTGTCGGACCCACGGAGTCCTGGACCCGGCAGAGGTTCACGCTGGCTCACGAACTCGGCCACATCCTGGCCCGCGACGCCCAGGACCTCGTCGTCGAGTCACATGTGGCACCCGGCCGGCAGAAGGACCTGACGGAGGTACGAGCCAATGTCTTCGCCTCGAACCTGCTGATGCCCGAGCCAGAAGTCCGACACCGGTTCCGGCAGGTGGCCGACCGGCACAGCAAGCTCACCGACGAGGCCTTCGCCAAGCTGGTCGTGGCGTTCAAGGTCTCGCCCAGCGCGCTGGCCGCACGGTTGAGCCAACTCCGCCTGATCGACGCACAGTCGGCCCCGCACTTCCGTGGTCTGACGACGGAGACCTGCCACCTGCTGGCGGGTGCGACGGACGCCTTCCAGAGGCAGCTCGCCTGGGCGGCGGCCGAGCGATACCCCGTACGCCTCGTGGCATCCCTCTACCAGGCCTACGCCGACGGCGAGACCACTCTCCGCCCCCTCGCCGCGCTCCTGGGGATGGACGTGGACCAACTCCACGACCTTCTCGACCCGGCCGAGCCCGACACACCTGAACCGGTCCCCGGCGAAGCGGAAGAAGGGGACCTGGTCTTCCAGCCATGAAAGTCTGCTGGTTCCCGGACAACACGGTGCTGTGCAATTTCGCGGCCGTCGACCGCCTGCCCCTGCTGGAGAAACTGCTCGACGGCCGCGGCCGCTGGACCGAGGCCGTGGCTCACGAAGCACAGCAGTCAGCCGCCTACCTTCCCCGGTTACGGGACATCGTGGCGGTCGGCATGCTCGGCGAGCCGATCACCATCACGGACCTCGACGAGATCGCCGAGGTCGACCGTCTACGCCGAGCGGTCTTCGGCGGTGTGGCGTCGGTGCCGACCAAACACCTCGGCGAGGCCGAGACCTGCGCACTGATCATCAAGCGCCCTGAGTTCCGCGATTCGGTGTGGATCACGGACGACCGGTCGGCGGCCGCCTTCACGCGACGGCGGGGCATCACCACGAAGGAGACCTTCGACCTCATGAACGAAGCTGTCGTAGAGGGGCTGGTGACTGCCGTGGCCGGCCATGAACTGCTCGGCCGGATGGTGGCCGCCGGGCGTCGTCTGCATCGGGTTTCCGACTGCCCTGATGATTTGCTGCGGTAGGCAGAGAACGCCAACTCCTGGGGCACCTGGGGCACCTGGGGCACCTGGGGCATCGCGGAAGACTTTCTCCTGATCAGGTAGATCAGGAGGCAGCACCTCGTTTCCACACCAGCACCATGCCTGCCTTGGGCAGGATCCAGTCGTCGATGCTGACGCTGACGACACGCGTCACCGTGAGCCCCGGGCTGTAGTCGACGGAGGCCGGCCGGGTGGCTCCGAAGTAGTCGAGGGCTCTGATGCTGTCGATGTCGTTCACCCCCACGCTCACCGAGTAGTTCGCGCCGAAGGTCGGTCTCGGTACCTCGAAGCTGAGCAGATTGCCGTCCGCCCGCACCTTGGCCACGAAGGAGTACTGGACCCTGATGCTCTCAGCGTCCTCGAACTCGTCGACCGGGACATGGACGAAGAACTCACGCTCGGCCTCGTTCACCCCGACCGGCACTGAACGGCCCGCGAACGACACGGAAGTGAGCGAGAAACCGTCGGTCCAGTCCGCGTCGAACTCGCCCGAGGAGGGGAGCCGCCAGACCCCGCCCAGATCCTGGGCACGGAGCGTTCTGTCGTACTCCTCCCCCCAGGTCGCCACTTTGAAGGCGAACCGTGTGCGGCGTGTGTTGTTGGTGTGGTAGCCGAATTGGAAATAGACGACGTAGTAGTCGTGGTCCCTGCCCCCTGGTGCCGCGCGCTCGATCTCCAGGATTTCGGCGCGGACCACGAGGTTGTGCCAGATCTCCTCCGAGTCGAAGACTCCCAGGCGTAATTTGCGGGCCACCACGGAGCCGAGTTCCGAGCTGCCCGAGCGGAGTCGCACAGCGCTCTCGATGACCCGATCCAGTTCGGCAGGCGACAGCTCCAGCGAGTTTATGTGCCTGCCGACCGCCATGGACCGGACCACCGCTTCGCGGACCATTTCCCGCTCAGCGTCCATGACGCTCTTGACCTGCTCGACGAAGCGGTCGTCCGCGATCTGGTTGAGCAGTACCTGGAAGAGCACGATGACCAGGCCGGTCTGGAAGATGGCGTTACCGATGTCGAACAGATGTAGGCGACTCTGAAGGTTCTCGGCGCCTTTGTTGATGACGTACTGGCCATCCGCGTCACGGACTATGTAGACAGTTTCCTGCGGCACGGTGATCATGAGAATGATGCCCACGGCCACCGCGAGGAGACCGAGGAGCAGCCCACGGCTGCGGTACAGATCCGTCAGCGCACCACCGAGAGTGCGACGGGAACCCGGCGGCCCGGTAGGTGACCCCACGATCTCCCCCTTCGTCCTTCGTCGACGTGCGGGACGTCAGCGCGGCAGGTAGCGGATGATCGCCGCGACAGATTCTTCCTCCGCGTGCAGATAGCGCTCCATGTTGGAGTACGCGATCCGGTCTCCGTCCTGGACGAACAGGGCCGATTCCGCGCCGAGCCGTTCCAGCAGGGGCGCCCCCACCGTCAGGTCCACTCCGGCGTCCGCGCAGATCCGCTCCACTGTCAGCCCCTTGCGGACGCTGAGCAGCAACAGACATTCGAGTGGTGAGAAGACATGCGTGGACAGATATCCCCGGCACGCGAAATCAAGAACTCTGGACGTCTTGGGATCGGTTTTTCCCCTGGGGAGGTCAAGCTGTTCCACCTGCCCGGTCAGCACGGCATGCTCCGCGTCGTGAATGGCTTTTCGGCCACGCCTGATCAGTTCGGCGAGACCTTCGAGCCCGAAGCGGTCGTAGAGCAGACTGGCCTGCCGCGTGTGGTTCAGATACACCGACCACAATTTCGGCCTTTCCACGCCGTGCCGGCCGTGGACGAGAATGTTTCCGAGCACTTCTTCAGAAAGAATGGAGGAGCCCGCGTAGCAGGTGCCGAGAATCTCGGCGATTCCCTCCTCCAGTCCCATGGCGAAGATATCGGGGTCGATACGGCCGGTGACCGTGTGGACCACTTCGTGCGCGAAGAGCGCCTCACTGTAGAAGGGACGCAGTTTGTCCCGGCGGAAGTACACTCCGCGAGGGATGTCGAAATTCTCTTCGTCTTCGAGGTCCGGCGCGAAGGCCGACCAGCCGAAGCGGTGGAACGGCTCGGGAAACACGTCAACGATGCGCAGGGGCGCGTCCCTCACGTCCAGCCCGAGGTCCACCAGGACGGACTGGACCTGCGGCCCGAAGTGATCCAGCCGCTCTTCCACCGAGGCGAAGTCGTCGACTCGTTCGAGTTCCGACTCGGCCACGAGCCGGAGGTCGCGGGCGATGAGTCTGCGCTCGGCGTCCTCCTCGGTGGAAAGGACTGATTCGGCTGCCGAGTCGAGACGCCCGGCGGCTTCCTGGAGGATGCGCGCGGCCTCCGACGCGGAGTCGGCGCGAGCGTCGGAGCCCATAAAGTCAGTCACATAGGAAGCAAAGCGTTCAATGTTTGCGAAACGACAGGCACTGAGATAAATTCCCCCGAACAAATATTCGGAAAATTCCATGACTGAAAGGCCCCCTCGCCTTGTTTCGGCATCCGTAACCGCCCCGGTCTGACGGGGCTCCTATCGTAGCTTATCGGAGCTCCGTCAGACCGTCGCTCAATTCGGCCGTCAGCCGCCGCCGCCATTGCCGTTCACCCACATGTGACCCACCTCCCTTCCCTCCGGGATGTTTATGGTTTTCGTGGCCACCGGAAATCAGTCATCGGGATTCTCTGGCGATTTTCCGCCCGGGTCGTCACCGCCGCCGTTGCCGTGTACCCACATGGAATCCACCTCCCGTGGTTGTTCACCTGGTTTTCACAGTGACGCAACGGCTTTTCGCAATTCGGTCAGACGACTATTGGTGTGGGCTGCTATCTCGGTTTCGCAGGCCTGAATCCGTCCGTCCTCGACAGCCTCGAGGCAGTGAAGGGCGGTCTCCAGCAGGGCGCGCGTGACGTCGTCAGCCACCTCCGTGGCGTGACGGGGGGCACGCATCTCGGCCGGTCCTTCCTGAGCGCGCAGTCGGAACAGAGCCTTGGCTGCGAGAGTCTCCAGCTCCTCGAACGGCCTGAGTACCCTGACGAACGCGTCGTAGAGGGCGGCTACCTGAGGATCCGCGAAATCGTAGTACATGCGGTAGGCGTCTTCACGGAAGTCGACCTGCTTTCGCCTGAAGTAGCCGAGAAGGGGTGAACCGGGGTAGACCTCCAGCCGGTTCACGACCCTCCGGTAGCTGCCCACGTTGTTTTCGAGGAGGAAGTCGATATTCGTGCGGATGCCGTCAAGGCCGGACAACGGCTGGAACATGATGAAGCCTACCGAGAATTCGATGTCGGCCTTCCTGAGCAGGGCGATGGCGTCGGCCGCCTGCTGAGGGGTGGTGCGCTTCGCGTACAGCCGTATGTCCTTGTCGTTCGCCGACTCGACACCGATCAGAACATGGCGCAGCCCGACCTCCCGCAGCGTCATCAGCACTGTTTCTTCCAGCTCGCTGATGCGGCACTCGATGGCGAACTTGATGTCCAGCTCATGCTTCCTGATCAGGCCGGCGATCTCATGGGCCCGCTGGACCCCGCGGCTGTCGCCGCCCAGGAAGTCGTCGTCGACGAAGCTGAACATGCGGGCGCCGTAAGTCTGCTGAAGATGCTTGATCTCGGCTACCACATGCTCCGCCGACCGGTACCGCCAGCGTGGTGCCCCGGGGTGGCGGTTCGCGTAGTTTCCCGACTGGCAGAACGAGCAGTGGGCCGCACAACCCCGGCTGGTGCACATCGTCACGTGGCTGTCGGCGTACGCTGCCTCGCGGCCTCCCCGGAACGGAAGAGGCAGCCCATCGAGATCCTCCGTCGGGGGCCTGGGGCCGGTGAACACCAGCCCCTCGTCCAGCCTGACGTAAGTCCCTCGGACGCCCTTCAGGCCTTTGCCCCTGGTGACATGGCGCCATAACTCGGCGACGGACTCCTCGGCCTCATTGAGGCAGGCGGAATCCAGAGCGTCACATTCTTCGAGCATGCGGGCCCAGAGCGAGAACGTGCCTTGCCCGCCGATCGTGATATGGGCCTGAGGTGCCGCCGACCGGAACTTTCGGGCCAGGGCCAGGGCGTCCGGAATTTGCCTGGTGAACAGCACCCCGATCCCGATCAACGAGGCCTGACGGGCCAGATCAAGGATCTCCGTGGAGGGCTTGGCCGGACATTCGTCGACCACCGAAACCTGCGCCCCCTCTCGGAGGAGGGCCGCCGCCACGGAGCGGATTCCCAGGCTCTCCGCCCCGCGGTATTCGTTGTGATCATAGGAAGGTGCGACCAGAAGTGCGTGCCGGACATCGCTGCTCTCCATGGCCCCCGCCTTCAACAGCGCACCGTGCTACGGATGTTATGAGCATGCGGCAGGCCATAAGCCCGGTCAAGGTGGTGTAGAGGCCCGCCGGGCGCACGCCGGGCGCTCCGGCTGGGTGACAGTGACATCTCCAAGTGCAGGACGCACATCGCCCTCCGCCGGGCAGACGTCAGCCGCAACGGCCCTTCCTGGTCTCGGTCGCGACCACGTCCTCGAGCCGTGCCGAGAGAGATTCAGTCCGCCGCGGATCTCAGAACCACACCCGGTCCCCAGAAGGGCCGAACGTGAGCAGAGGCTCCTTGCTGTCGAGGGTGGCGTTGAAGACGGCGACCTCCTCGTCCAGCGGCTTGACGCACACGAGCTTGCCCCCCCCAAACCGTAGTACGAATCCGGTGTCTCCCCGGTTCGTGCGGCTGTCGAGGCGCGTCCTGACGCCCTGTCTGCTCCTCCAATTCCGGCCAGTCCGAAAATCACGACGCACACCAGAGACACCGTGACCGCCGATCGGATCGATGACCGTCGCCTTCCGTCACCTCTGATAGCGCTTGAGTACCAGGTTCCCGTCCTCCACCAGGCGCCCGCGCAACTCGTCCAGGTCGATCGCCCCGCTGTAGTACTCCTGGAACGCAGGTGTCGCGATCTTGTCCTTCCACTCGGGATAGCCGCGTACGGACTGCGCCGGGGCCGAGCGGAGGTGGTCGGCGAGGGCCGTTCCGGTGGCCCAGTCGTGCTCGGTCGTGTGCAGCGCCGGGTCCTTGAGTGCCTCGGTGCCCGTGGGCAGCATCCAGTCGCCGAGCGCGAGCCGGACCATGTTCTCGGGCCGCAGCAGGAAGTCGATGAACTCTGCGGCCTGCTCCTTGTGCGGGCTGTCCTCCGCGATGGACAGCGTCTGCGGACTCACTCCCTGGGCGAGCCCGTCGGCGCCGGCCGGTGCGGGCAGCACCTGCCAGTCGAAGCCCTTGGGTGCCTGCTGCACGATCTGCTGCCGGTACGAGAAGCCGAGCGGCACCATCGCGTATCTGCCGCCGAAGAAGCCGGGGAGTGTGTCGGAGCCGCTGCTGCCGAGTGTCGAACTGGGCGCGCTGCCATCGGTGTTGACCTGGTCGTGGATGGTTTCTGGCACCACCTCGTCGGCCTCGTCGAAGCGAATCTTCACCTTGCCGTCCGTGCCTCGGTGGAACAGCTGCCCACCGGTCGACAGTGACAGGTTGAGCGTGGCCGAGACGGGCTCCTTGAGCGGCCAGGCCACGCCGTACTTGCCGTCCCCGTTGCTCAGTTCGTCGGTGATCTCCCTGAACTCGCCCCAGCTCCAAGGCTTTTCGGGCGTGGGGATGCGTACGCCGGACTCCTTGAGCCATTTGGCGTTGGCGATCAGGACTCGCGGCTCCTGGAGGAACGGCACCCCATAGATCCCCTCCCCGAACGTCGCCGTCTCCCAACTGCGCTCCGGAATATCGGACTTGAGTCGCTCGGGGAGGAGGTCGGTCAGATCGGCGAGATACCCGCCGTACGCGAAGTCCGCGAGGTCGTCCGAGGCGTCATGGATGATGTCCGGCGCCTCGCCGCCCTCGAAAGAGGTGAGCAGCTGGTCGTGGACGCTCTCCCAAGTCCCCTGTACATACTCGACCTTGACGCCCGGATGGGTGGCGTTCCACTCCTTCACGAGCTCCTTGTTGGCGTCGACGGATTCCTGCTGCCAGGCGAGGGACTGGAAGCGGAGGGTGATGCGGCCGTCCTCCGAGCCGCTGTCGTCGCTGGTGCAGCCGCTGATCACCAGGCCCAGCACCACCGCCAGTACCACGAGCAGTCTCCTGCGCATCAGCTCTTCACCGCCCCTGCGAGCATGCCGCCCGTGATCCGCTTCTGGATGATCGCGAAGACGACCAGTGACGGCAGGGTCGCGAGGAACGCGGCTGCCGCCAGTGGTCCGAGGTCCGCCACGCCCTCCGCGCCGAGGAAGTGCGTGAGGACGACCGGCAGGGTCTGTTTCTCCGGGGTCTTGAGAAGGACCAGCGCGAAGAAGAACTCGTTCCATGCGCTGATGAACGCGAACAGCGCCGTGGCCACGATGCCCGGCGCGAGCAGCGGCGCGGTGATCGAGACCAGGGTGCGTGCCTTCCCCGCGCCGTCCACCGCCGCGGCCTCCTCCAGCTCGGCCGGCACGGCCCGTACGTATCCGACGAGCATCCACAGCGCGAACGGCAGCGCCCAGACCACGTACACCATGATCAGACCCGGTACGGAGTTGATCAGCCGCAGGTTCTTCAGGACCAGGAACAGCGGGATGATCAGCAGGACGAACGGGAACGCCTGGCTGACCACGACCCAGCCGGTCGCGGCCTTCGCCAGCCGTGTGCGGTGCCGGGCCATGACGTACGCCATCGGGGTCGCGATCAGTACGGCGATCAGCGCCGCGCCTACGGCCGCGACCAGGGAGTTGAGCGCGGCGTCCAGCAGCGGCTGCTCCTCGAAGGCCTGCCGGAAGTTGGCGAGTGTGGGGTCCTTCGGGATCCAGGTGGGGTGCAGGCTCCCCAGTTCGCGCGCCGGCTTGAAAGCGGTGGAGATCAGCCAGAGGAAGGGGAAGGCTAGGAAGACGAGATACGCGAGGAGGGCGAGGTACTGGCCCGCACGGGCGCCTTTGCCGGTCTTCACGCGTCCGCACCTCCTTTCAGGCGGCCGACGAGAAAGACGGCGAGGATCACCGAGATCACCGCGACCAGCACGCAGCCCATCGCCGCTGCGTAGCCGAACTGGCCGTAGCGGAAGGCCTCTTCGTACGCGAACAGCATCGGCAGCCGGGTGCGTCCGCCCGGGCCGCCGCTGGTCAGGACGTACACCAGGGCGAATGAATTGAAGTTCCAGATGAAGTTGAGCGCGGTGATGGCGAGGGCGACCGGTCTGAGGGCGGGCCAGGTGACCGTGCGGAAGCGGCGCCAGGCGCCCGCGCCGTCCATCGCGGCCGCCTCGTGGAGTTCGCGCGGGGTGTTCTGCAGGCCGGCGAGCAGAGCGACCGTCGTCTGGGGCATGCCCGCCCAGACGCCGACGACGATCACGGCGGGCAGGGCGGTGGCGAGACCCGACAGCCAGTCACGCCCATCGCCCAGACCCAGGTTGCGGATGGTCTCGTTGAGGATGCCCGCGTCCGCGTTGTAGACGAGCCGCCACATGATGCCCACGACCACCTCGGGCATCGCCCACGGGATGATCGCGAGGGCGCGCGCCAGCCAGCGCAGTCTCAGGTCCTGGTTGAGCAGAAGCGCGAGGCCGAGCGCGAGCAGGAACTGCGGGACGGTGACCCCGACCGCCCACAGCAGACCGATCCGGAACGAGTCCCAGAACAGCGTGTCGTGCAGCAGATCCTGGAAGTTGAGCATCCCGATCCACTGCGTGGGCTCGGTCCGGCCGGACTGCGAGTCGGTGAAGGCCAGCGCGATCCCGTACAGCAACGGTCCGACGCTGAGGATCAGGATCGGAATCAGCGCGGGCAGCACCAGGAACCAGGCGCCGTGGTCGACGGGCCGGCCCTGTTGCGGCAGGCGGGGTTTCGCTGCCCGCTTCGTCGCGCTCCCCAATGTCACGGAATCGGCTCCTTCGGGCGGCTCGTGGGGGTCCGGCCGCCCCGGCGGCCCTGGTCATCGTGCTGGCGGACTGACGTGCCGTCAAGGCAGTGCGCAGGCCCTGGCCAGGGCTCCCACCTGGGCGAATGTGACAGTGGGCGGCGTATGGCGCGATCTCGACGTCGTACGCGAGCACACGCCGCGTACGTGTCTGATGCCGGACTGAGCAGCCGAGGAAGGCGAGTGATGGACGAGGCACGGGCGCGGGACGTCCTCGCGGGGGCGGGACTCGGGCAGGGCGGCGCGGAGCTGCTCGCGCCGGGCCCGATCCACGGCGACGCGCTGCCGCGCAACGTCCACGTCGGCCTGGACGGCCCCGTCCTGTTCGGTACGTGGCCGGGGTGTGTGCATTCAGGCCACGTTGCTGTGTGCGGAATCTTGATGGCGGCTACACACGGCTGTGGCAGGCTCTCACCCATGCGATACATCATCATCGGAGCGGGGGCGGTGGGCGGGGCGATCGGTGGGCGCCTTGCCGGGGCCGGGTGCGAGGTCGTGTTGGTTGCGCGGGGTGCTCAGTACGAGGCGTTGCGTGAGCGTGGGTTGCGGCTGGTGGTGCCCGATGGGCCGCACGTGCAGCGGTTGACCACGGTCGACGGGCCGTACGCCCTGGGGGAGTTGCGGGCGGATGACGTGCTCGTACTCGCCGTCAAGACGCAGGACAGCGCGGCGGCCCTGGAGAGTTGGGCTCCGGTCACGGTGGCGGGCGGGGGGACGGCGGGGGAGCGGCTGCCCCTGGTCTGCGCGCAGAACGGCGTGGAGAGCCAGCGGCTCGCGCTGCGCCGCTTCCGGCGCGTGTACGGCATGTGTGCCTGGCTGCCCGCGGCCTTTGTCGAGCCGGGCGTTGTGTCCGCCGCCGGTACGCCGCTGACCGGCATTCTGCACCTCGGCCGCTACCCGTCCGGCATGGACGAGACGGCCCGTCGGATAGCGGCCGATCTCGAGAAGTCCCGGTTCGAGGCACCGGTCGTACCCGATGTGACGCGCTGGCAGTACGCCAAGCTCCTCGGCAACCTCGCGAACGCGATCGAGGCGGTCAGCGGCGTGCTCACCAGCGAGGAGGGCATCGCGCTCTACGACCGCGTTCGCGCCGAGGGTGAGGCCGTGCTCGCCGCGGCGGGCATCGCGTACGCCGGTGACGAGGAGCAGAAGCAGGCCCGCGCCGACAAGATGCGGTTCGAGCCCTTCGACGGCTCCGAGCGTGGTGCCGGCTCCTCCTGGCAGTCGCTCCACCGTGGCACCGGCACGATCGAGGCCGACTACCTCAACGGCGAGATCACCCTTCTGGGCCGCCTGCACGGCGTACCGACCCCGCTCAACGACCTGCTGCAACGGCTCGCGAACGACTTCGCGCGCGAGCGTCAGGCGGCGGGGTCGATGCCGGTGTCCGAGCTGGTGCGGCTGGCCGACGAGGCGGTCGCGTCGGCGAAAGAGGACTGAGCGCCCGCGTTTGCTCGGGCAGGCAAGCAGCCGCGAGTCGTCCAGGGAAGAAGGTGCAGGCGTCTGCGGCTGCTCAAGCCCCCAGCGCCGCCATCACCGGCACCCGCGCCCCGTCGTACCTCTCCAGCAGCACCCGAGCCACCTCCGGCGCCGGCCCCAGCACATCCGCCAGTACGTCCGCCTCGACCGCACCCCGCGCGATCCGGTCCGGCAGGAAGCCGGGAGCGAGGACGTACGGGGCGACCGCCACGCGGGCACAGCCCAGCGCTCGCAGCTCGCGTACCGCGTCCTCCGTGCGGGGGAGGGATGCGGAGGCGAACGCAGGTCGCACGGCGCACCAACCGGTGTGCCGCCACTCCCGCGCGATTTCTGCGATCACTGCGATCGCCTCCGGGTCGGTGGACCCCGCCGAGGCCAGCACGACCCCGGTCGAGGACTTGTCGGCCGGGCTCAAACCGGCCTCGTACAGCCGCCGTTCGAGCGCGGCCGTCAGCAGCGGCGACGGGCCGAGCACCTCGGCCTGCCGGATCCGTAGCCGCGACGGTGCCTCCCGCAGCACCGCCGGGATGTCGGCCTTCGCGTGGAAGGCCCGGTTCAGGAGCAGGGGGAGTGCCACCACGTCCCGTACTCCCTCTGCCGCCAGCGACTCCAAGACCGCCGGGACGGAGGGGACGTTGAAGTCCAGGAAGCCGGTCTCCACGCGCAGGCCCGGACGCATGGCGCGCACCCGGCGCACCAGGGCGTGCACCGTCGCGGCATGGCGCGGGTCGCGGCTGCCGTGGGCGATGACGAGAAGGACCGGTCGGCGCATGGGACGTGACACTCTCCGGGTCAGCGGTTCGGGAGGAGACCGCGGCTGCGCAGCACCGACCGCTCCAGCGGACTGAAGATCAGCAGGTCGATGGCGATACCGACGATCAGGATCAGGAGGATGGCGAAGAACACCATGGACATGCTGTTCGCGGTACGGCCGTTCTCCAGCAACTGGCCGAGACCGACGCCCAGTTCCGGCGAGGACGCGATGATCTCCGCGGCCATCAGCGAGCGCCACGAGAACGCCCAGCCCTGCTTCAGACCGGCCAGATAACCGGGCAGCGCGGCGGGCATCACGATGTGCCAGGTGCCGCGCAGGCCCGTCGCCCCGAGCGTACGGCCCGCCCGCAGGAACAGCGGTGGCACCTGGTCGATGCCCGACACCAGGCCGTTGGCGATGGAGGGCACCGCGCCCAGCAGGATCACCGCGTACATCATCTGGTCGTTCAGGCCCAGCCACAGCACGGCGGGCGGCACCCAGGCCACCGACGGCAGCGACTGGAGGCCGGACAGGATCGGGCCGATCGCCGCCCGGACGAATTTCACGCGCGCCACCAGCAGACCCAGCGGCGTACCGATCGCCAGCGCCATCAGGAAGCCCAGCAGTCCGCGCGAGACGCTCGTCCAGATGTACTCGTGGAGCGTGCCCTGCAGCCAGGCGTCCCGGACCTCGCTCCAGACCTCGGACGGCGCGGGCAGCTTGTAAGCGGGGACGACCGCCGCCCACACCAGGATCTGCCAGACCACCAGGACCAGGAGTACGGCGACAACCGGCGGCAGGATCTTGTCGACGAGGGTCTTCCGGAAGGGCGTACGTCCGGTCTGGACCGTCTCCAGGGCGTCCAGGCCCGCTTCGAGTCCAGCGAGATCGTTGCCGTCCGCGGCGGCCTTGCTCCCGGTGCCGGCACCGGTGCCGGTCTTGGCGTCCGTCGCCTCAGTGCTGGCCATGACGGCGGATCTCCCCACGCAGTTGATCGGTGATCTCGAGGGACAGCTCTGCCACCGCGGCGTCCTCGATACGGCGCGGCTGCGGAATGTCGACCGTCCACTCCCGTGCGATACGGCCGGGGCGCGAGGACAGCAGCACCACGCGCTCGGCGAGCCGCACCGCCTCGCGCACGTTGTGCGTCACGAACAGCACCGACAGGTTCGTCTCGCGCCAGATGCGGGTCAGCTCGTCGTGCAGCACGTCCCGCGTGATCGCGTCGAGCGCCGCGAACGGCTCGTCCATCAGCAGCAGCTTGCTGTCCTGTGCCAGCGCGCGGGCCAGCGCGACCCGCTGCCGCATACCGCCCGACAGCTCGTGCACCCGCTTGCCGTACGCGCCCTTCAGACGCACCAGCTCCAGCAGTTCCTCGGCCTTGTCGCGCCGCTCGGACTTCGCGATGCCCCTCAGCTTCAGGGCGAGTTCGATGTTCTTGCCCGCGGTCAGCCACGGGAAGAGGGCGTGCTCCTGGAACATCAGCGCCGGACGCCCGTCCGTGGTGATGCCGCCGGCGGTCGGCTTGTCCAGGCCCGCCACCAGGTTCAGCAGCGTCGACTTACCGCACCCGGAGGCTCCCAGGAGGGTGACGAACTCGCCGGGTGCGACATCGAGCGTGATGTCGTCAAGGACGAGCTGCTGTCCGGCCGGGCCGGCGAAGGACTTCGAGACATGCTCGATGCGCGCGGCGTGCGCCACCGACGTACCGGCGTCGGCGGCCTTGGCGAGGGCGGTTGCCATGGTCGTCACCTCCTGGGAACTCAACGGGATGGATTCGGGCTTACTTGACGCCGAGATCGGCGTCGTCGACTTCGGGCTCGCCCTCGGCCTTGAGGACCTTGTTCAGTGGTGCGAGGTCGTAGATGCCCTTGAGGTCGGGCTTCTCGAGCAGACCCGCGTCGACCGCGTGCCGCGCCTCGGCACCGAGGGTGGCGGCCAGCGGATCGTCGGTGAACCGGATCGACTTCCAGGCCGGATCGAGCACATCGGCGGGCAGCGGCTTCGAGGTCAGCTCCTGGAGCTTGGCGTTGGCCGCGGCCTTCGCCTCCTCCGGGTGGGCGTTCATCCACGCGTTGGTCTTCACCGAGCCGCGCAGCACGGCCTCGACGACGTCCGGGTGCTCCTTGAGGAACTTCTGCGACACGATGATGTTCGTGATCACGAACTTCTTGTCCGGCCACAGATCGGCCTCGTCGAGCAGCACCTTGCCGCCCTCGGCGACCAGCTTGGACGCGGTCGGCTCCGGCACCCACGCACCGTCCACGGAGCCCGACTTGTAGGCGTCAGGGGTGATCTTGTTGTCCGTACGCACCACGGACACATCGCCCTTGCCGCTCTCCGCGTCGACCTTCCAGCCCTGCTCCGACACCCAGTTCAGGAACGCCACGTCCTGGGTGTTGCCGAGCTGCGGAGTCGCGATCTTCTTGCCCTTGACGTCCTTCAGGGACTTGATCTTCTCCGGGTTCACCACGAGCTTCACACCGCCGGACGCCGAACCGCCGATGATGCGCAGGCCCTTGCCCTCGGTCGTCGCGTAGCCGTTGATCGCGGGCGACGGGCCGATCCAGCCGATGTCGATCGAGCCGGAGTTGAGCGCCTCGATCTCGGCGGGGCCCGCGTTGAACTGCGAGTACGTGGCCTGCGTGCCCCCCAGCTCCTTCTGGAGCAGCCCCTTCTCGTCACCGACGAGCGCCGTGGCGTGGGTCAGGTTCGGGAAGTAGCCGATCCGTACGGTGTCGGCGGAGAGCTTCTTGCCGTGGGCGGCGACGTTCTCCGTGCCGTTGTCCTTGGCCTGGGAGCCGTACCCGCAGGCCGGCGCGGCGAGCGCCAGCAGGGGCACGGCCACCACCACGGCGAGACCGCGGCGGAGGGCGGAGGGGAGAGCAGGCACGGGAGGGGTTCCTCTCGTCGGCCCGGGGGTCACGCTCTCAGGGCGTGGCCGGGAGATCGGCAGGGGGTTTTCGTCGGTACGAGGTGCGGCGGCAAGGCACGTACGCCTTCACCGCTGAGGGCGTCACACCGCACATCGCGCCACCCCGCCCTGTCCGCTGCCGAGAGCGCCGCTTCCTACGCGGCCGCCCTCCTTCGCGAACGTCGAGAAGAACCCGTCAGTCGTCATGTCAGAAGTCCCAGCCGTCGTCGTCGGCCTCGGTCTTCACCGGTTCCGGCGAGGCGAAGGACTCGCCGACCATGCCCGCGGTCAGCGTCGTCCCGTCCGCCGGGTCGATCAGGATGAACGAGCCGGTGCGCCGGGAGTCGGCGTACGCGTCGACCGGCAGCGGCTCGGCGGTACGGATCTTCACCCGGCCGATGTCGTTGGCGACCAGGTGCCCCGGGTGCGGGTGCAGGGACAGGTCGTCGAGGGTCAGCCGGGAGGGGATGTCCTTGACGATCGCCTTGACCGTGCGGGTGCCGTGCTTGAGCAGCACACGGTGACCGATGGTCAGCGCCGCGTCCGCGACATGGCACACGGTCGCCTCGATGTCCTGCGTGGTCGCGGGCGCGTCCTTGCTGGGCACGATCAAGTCGCCGCGCGAGATGTCGATGTCGTCCTCGAGCAGGACCGTGACCGACTGCGTCGTCCAGGCCACGTCCACCGGCTGGCCCAGCAGATCGATCGCGGAGATCTTCGACGTACGACCCGAGGGCAGCACGGTGACGTCCTCGCCGACGCGGAAGGCACCGGCCGCGATCTGGCCCGCGTAACCCCGGTAGTCGGGGTGCTCGGCGGTCTGCGGGCGGATGACGTACTGCACGGGCAGGCGCGCGTGGCAGGTGGCCAGGTCGTGGGTGACCGGGACCGTCTCCAGGTGCTCAAGGAAGGTCGGGCCGCCGTACCAGTCCATGTTGGCGGAGGGGTCCACCACGTTGTCACCGGCGAGCGCCGAGATCGGGATCGCGGTGATCTCGGGGACGCCCAGCTCGGAGGCGTACGCCGTGAACTCCTCGGCGATCGCGGCGAAGACGGTCTCCTGGTAGTCGACGAGGTCCATCTTGTTGACGGCCAGCACCACGTGCGGGACGCGCAGCAGGGCCGCGATCGCGGCGTGGCGGCGGGTCTGCTCTACGACGCCGTTGCGGGCGTCGACCAGGATGACCGTCAGCTCGGCCGTGGAGGCACCCGTCACCATGTTGCGGGTGTACTGCACATGGCCGGGGGTGTCGGCGAGGATGAACCGGCGCCGGGCGGTGGCGAAGTAGCGGTACGCCACGTCGATGGTGATGCCCTGCTCGCGCTCGGCCCGCAGCCCGTCCGTGAGCAGCGCGAGGTCAGGTGCGTCCTGACCGCGGTTCCGCGAGGCGTGCGCGACGGCCTCCAACTGGTCGGTGAGGACCGACTTGGAGTCGTGCAGCAGCCGGCCGACGAGCGTGGACTTGCCGTCGTCGACGGACCCCGCGGTCGCGAAACGCAGCAGGGTCGTCGCCGACAACTGCTCGACCGACAGTGGCTCGGTGGAATCGGTGGTGCTCGTCATGGCTAGAAGTACCCCTCGCGCTTACGGTCTTCCATCGCGGCCTCGGACAACTTGTCGTCCGCTCGCGTCGCACCCCGCTCGGTGAGCCGGGAGGCGGCGATCTCGGCGATCACCGCGTCCAGCGTGGTGGCGTCGGAGTCGACGGCACCGGTGCAGGACATGTCGCCCACCGTGCGGTAGCGGACGAGGCGCTTCTCGACGGTCTCGTCGTCCTTCGGGCCGCCCCAGTCGCCGGCGGTCAGCCACATGCCGCTGCGCTGGAAGACCTCACGCTCGTGGGCGAAGTAGATCTGCGGGAGCTCGATCTTCTCGCGGGCGATGTACTGCCAGACGTCCAGCTCGGTCCAGTTGCTGAGCGGGAAGACACGTACGTGCTCGCCGGGCGCATGACGGCCGTTGTACAGGTTCCACAGCTCGGGCCGCTGCCGTCGCGGGTCCCACTGCGAGAATTCGTCCCGCAGCGAGAACACCCGCTCCTTGGCCCGCGCCTTCTCCTCGTCCCGGCGCCCCCCGCCGAACACCGCGTCGAACCGCTCGGACTGGATCTTCTCCGTCAACGGCACCGTCTGCAGCGGATTGCGCGTCCCGTCCGGCCGCTCCCGCAGCTTGCCCGCGTCGATGTACTCCTGCACCGAGGCCACATGCAGCCGCAGCCCGTGCTCGGCCACCACCCGGTCCCGGTACTCAATGACCTCGGGGAAGTTGTGCCCCGTGTCCACATGCAACAGCGAGAACGGGATCGCCGCCGGGGCGAACGCCTTCAGCGCCAGATGCAGCATGACAATCGAGTCCTTGCCGCCGGAGAACAGAATCACCGGCCGCTCGAACTCGCCCGCCACCTCACGGAAGATGTGCACACCCTCCGACTCCAGCGCGTCCAGGTGCGAGAGCGCGTACGGGCTGTCCGTCTCCTCGGGGACAGTGGCGACGGTCGTCATGCGAGACCCCTTTCGGTGAGCAGCGCGTGGACCGTGGCTGCCGACTCCTGCACGGTCTGGTTGTGCGACTCGATGCGCAGATCGGGCGACTCGGGCGCCTCGTACGGGTCGTCGACCCCGGTGAGCCCGGAAATCTCGCCCGCCGCCTGCTTGGCGTACAGCCCCTTCACATCGCGCTCGGAGCACACCTCGACCGGAGTGGCGACATGCACCTCGAGGTACGCGGTGCCGCTGGCCATGTGGCGCTTGCGCACCGCCTCCCGGCTGTCCGCGTACGGCGCGATCACCGGGACGAGCGTCTTGACGCCGTTACGGGACAGCAGGTCGGCGAGGTAGCCGATGCGCTGCACGTTGGTGTGCCGGTCCTCGCGGCTGAAGCCGAGGCCCGCCGTCAGGAACGTACGGATCTCGTCGCCGTCGAGCACCTCGACGCGGTGGCCCTCCGCACGCAGCCGGTCGGCCAGCTCGTACGCGATCGTGGTCTTGCCGGCACTCGGCAGACCCGTGAGCCAGATCGTGGCTCCGGTCACTTGGTTCTCCTGGTTCCTCGGCATCGTCGAAGGCACAGTCGTGCTCACTCGTGCAGCCCGCACTCGGTCTTGGCACGGCCCGCCCAGCGGCCGGCGCGCGCGTCCTCGCCCTCGAGCACCCGGCGGGTGCAGGGGGCGCAGCCCACGGAGGGGTAACCGTCCATGAGGAGCGGGTTGGTGAGGACGCCGTGCTCGGTGACGTACGCGTCCACGTCGTCCTGCGTCCAGCGGGCGATCGGCGAGATCTTGATCTTGCGGCGCTTCTCGTCCCAGCCGACGACCGGCGTGTTCGTCCGGGTCGGGGACTCGTCGCGGCGCAGGCCCGTGGCCCATGCGGTGTACTTCGTCAGGCCCTCTTCCAGGGGCTTGATCTTCCGCATCGCGCAGCACAGGTCGGGGTTGCGGTCGTGCAGCTTCGGCCCGAACTCGGCGTCCTGCTCGGCCACGGTCTGCCGCGGGGTGAGCGTGATGACGTTGACGTCCATCACGGCCTCGACCGCGTCCCGGGTGCCGATGGTCTCGGGGAAGTGGTAGCCGGTGTCCAGGAACACGACGTCCACGCCGGGCATGGCACGGGCGGCGAGGTGAGCGACAACTGCGTCCTCCATGGAGGAGGTCACACAGAACTTCTTGCCGAAGGTCTTCGCGGCCCACTGAAGGATCTCGAGCGCGGACGCGTCCTCGAGGTCACGACCCGCCTGCTCGGCGAGCGCCTTCAGTTCCGCGTCGGGATCCGTCTCAATATCCGGCTCTGCCTGAACCGTGGTCATATCTGTTCCCCTCCACCGTCAGTGCGCTGAAGACCCCGGGACAACAGCCCGAGGAACTTCAACTGGAAGGCCCGATTGCACGCTCCGCATTCCCAAGCCCCGTGCCCCTGCTCGCTCGGACGCAGGTCCTCGTCGCCGCAGTACGGGCAGTAGAACGGCGCGGCTCGCTCGCTCACCGCTGCCGCCCTCCGTCCGCATCCATGCGTACGTGACCTGCGAGGGCGCCGAATACGGCACCCGCACCGGCGAGCAGGAGGGCGCTCATCGCCGCGACCACGAGGGCGCTCATGACAGCGACTCCTCGCTGGCCCGAGCCGCCCATGTGGCGAACCTCTCGCCCTCCTCGCGCTCCGCCTCGAAGCGCTTGAGGACCCGCTCGACGTAGTCCGGCAGCTCCTCCGAAGTGACCTTCAGGCCACGGACCTTGCGGCCGAAACCGGCCTCCAGGCCGAGCGCGCCGCCGAGATGCACCTGGAAGCCCTCGACCTGGTTGCCCTCGTCGTCCAGGACCAACTGGCCCTTGAGACCGATGTCCGCGACCTGGATACGGGCGCAGGCGTTCGGGCAGCCGTTGATGTTGATGGTGATCGGCTCGTCGAACTCCGGGATACGGCGCTCGAGTTCATCGATCAGCGAGGCCCCGCGCGCCTTGGTCTCGACGATCGCGAGCTTGCAGTACTCGATGCCGGTACAGGCCATCGTGCCGCGCCGGAACGGGGAGGGCTTGGCGGTCAGGTCCAGCGCCTCCAGCGCCTCGACGAGCGACTCGACCTGGGGCTCCTCGACGTCGAGCACGATCATCTTCTGCTCGACGGTGGTGCGGACCCGGCCCGAGCCGTGTGCCTCGGCGAGTTCGGCGATCTTGGTGAGGGTGGCACCGTCCACGCGGCCCACGCGCGGGGCGAACCCGACGTAGAAGCGGCCGTCTTGCTGCCGGTGCACACCGACGTGGTCGCGCCAGCGCTGCACGGGCTGGGCAGGCGCCGGGCCGTCGACGAGCCCCCGCTTGAGATACTCGTCCTCGAGGACCTGGCGGAACTTCTCCGGGCCCCAGTCGGCGACCAGGAACTTGAGACGGGCCCTCGTACGGAGCCGCCGGTAGCCGTAGTCGCGGAAGATACCGATCACGCCGGCCCAGACGTCGGGGACCTCGTCGAGCGGGACCCAGGCGCCGAGGCGCACGCCGATCTTCGGATTCGTGGACAGCCCGCCGCCGACCCACAGGTCGAAACCGGGGCCGTGCTCGGGGTGGTTCACGCCGACGAAGGCGACGTCGTTGATCTCGTGTGCCACGTCGAGAAGCGGGGAACCGGAGATCGCCGTCTTGAACTTGCGGGGCAGGTTGGAGAATTCCTTGGTGCCGATGAACCGGCTGTGGATCTCGTCGATGGCCGACGTGCCGTCGATGATCTCGTCCTCGGCGATCCCGGCGACCGGCGAGCCGAGGATCACGCGGGGCGTGTCACCGCAGGCCTCGGTCGTGGACAGTCCGACGGCTTCCAGGCGGTCCCAGATCTCCGGGACGTCTTCGATACGGATCCAGTGGTACTGGACGTTCTGCCGGTCCGTGAGGTCGGCGGTGCCGCGCGCGAACTCCTGCGAGATCTCGCCGATCACCCGCAGCTGCTCGGTGGTGAGCCGACCGCCGTCGATCCGCACCCGCAGCATGAAGTACTTGTCGTCCAGCTCCTCCGGCTCCAGGATCGCGGTCTTGCCGCCGTCGATCCCGGGCTTGCGCTGGGTGTAGAGGCCCCACCAGCGCATCCGGCCACGCAGGTCGTTGGGGTCGATCGAGTCGAAGCCCCGCTTGGAGTAGATCGTCTCAATACGTGTCCGTACGTTGAGACCGTCGTCGTCCTTCTTGAACTGTTCGTTGCCGTTGAGCGGGGTGTAGTGACCCACGGCCCACTGGCCCTCGCCGCGGTGACGGCTCACCTTGCGGCGGGGCGCGGCGGCAGCAGGGTTCTGTGGGGTGGCGGCCATGGTGTACGTCCTTCGGGACAGACGGGGAAAGCGACTCGCGCTCTGCGCATGGGTGCGCATGGGGTCATACGCGCGCGTCATTGCGCAGGCGAGGCAAGAGGGAGAAGTGCGGCGGCGGTGCTGCCCGGGACCGGAAGGCCCTGTCGGATGCAGCTGCTCAGCTCGCCGGACAGATGGCGCTGGACATGCGGCCGAGGTCGACGTGGCGCCGACTCACCAAGGCAATTCCAGTTCCAGACATGACGGAAGCGTGTCATGGCGATCTGGACAGAGTCCAGCTTCGTCCGCGATGCGGACACCCTTGTCCCGTATCGCGAGACAAGGGTGTTGTTGGTCACAAGCTCTGACGTGGGGCTTGTGTTTCCCGGTCTCACCAGGTCAGAAGCATCCTAGGCGCCGGGCCAGGGACCGGCGGTGGCGATGTCCGGCTCCTCGGCGACCTTGGTGTCGTAGAGCTTGAAGCCGCGCCGCAGGTAGTTGTCCATCGCGTGCTCCCCGTCCTTGCTGCAGGTATGCAGCCAGACCCGCTTCGTCGGCGGCCTGCCCGGCCACCGCTCGGCCAGATCCCAGGCGCGCGCGACCCCGTGCGACAGGAGATGCCCGCCGATCCGCCGGCCGCGGAAGGCCGGGATCAGCCCGAAGTAGACGATTTCCACGACGCCTTCCGGCTGGCCTTCCAGCTGTACGTATCCCGCGGGCGTCCCGCGCTCGTACGCGACCCACGTCTCGACCCCCGGCCGCTCCAGGTCCTCCTGCCACTGGGCGTACGTCCAGCCCAGCCGGTCGGTCCAGCGGATGTCGCCGCCGACCGAGGTGTACAGGAAGCGGCTGAACTCGGGCGAGGGCACCTCGGAGCGGACGATCCGGACGTCGCCGGCCGGCTCGGCGGCGGGCAACAGGTCGGCCGGAGAGGTCTGCTCCAGCGACCAAGTGGTGACAGCGATGCTCATGCGGGTCAGCGATACCACGCGGGCGAGCCCCGCTTCAAAACAACCGGGTCACTCCAACGAGTGGTCCACCGCGGACAACGGAACCGCGTACAACACCCGTTCGGAAACCATGCCCGGCTGCCACGCGGTGGCCCGGTCCGCCGCCCGCCCGGGAAGCTCGTGCGCCCGGCCCGAAGCGGTCGCCGCCCGCCCGGTCAGCGTCCACAGCTCGCCGGTCTCCTGCCAGTACGACAGCGACTCCGTGTCCCGTCCCCAGCAGGCGTACGACTCCTCGGCGCCGCACTTCGCGGCCTTGGCGGCGCTCTTGTTCTGCCGCCACAGGGTGCCGTGCTCCCCGCGCTCGCCGGGTGCGTGCCCGGCGTACCAGTTCGGCTCGCTCGCGCCGCTCGGCCGGTGCGAGAGGACCCCTTGCAGACCGACGGCCTCGGTCTTGTACGCCTCGTCGGCGTGGACGCGTCCAAGGCGGTCGGTGGCGAGCAGGCCCGTACGGGCGCTCGCGGTGCTGTAGTCGTAACGCCACACGCGGCCCGGCTTACCGCTGTCCGGGCGGAACCACTCGTTGGCGACCAGGCTGTGCGGTGTGGAGGTGCGGTCCAGGGAGACCGACGCGAAGCAGGGGACGCGGTCGTTCGTGGTGGCGTCGCAGGCTCCGCCGGTGAGGCTGTACGAGCCCATGGCCGGCATCACATAGCGGTAGCCGTGCGCCGACCAGCCGTCCTTCACCTTGCCGACCGCGCCGCTGGTGACGTCGGCGCGCAGGATGCGGTTCATGTCGAAGACGAACAGGGCGTCGTCGCCGGCGGTGCCGTTCCTGGCGGTGACGATCAGCTTGTCCTGGTACCAGACCATGCCGCCGATCCGGGAGCGGACCGCCTCGAAGTTCTTGCCGCCGTCCAGCGGGACGACCAGCAGAACCCAGCGGTACTTCAGATTCGCCGGGTCGTTCGCGTCGATGAAGGCGACCCGGGCAAGGCCCTTGTCCTCCTCCTGGGCGCCCCCTGTCTGACCGTCGTGCGTCCAGCCGGAGAGGATCACACGGTTGGAACCCCACCTGCCGTCCTCGTCCGAGTCCCCGGAGGTGGTGACCGACTGGGGCTGCCACTTCTGGGTCCGGGAGTCGTTGTCCGCCCAGCAGTACACGCGCGTAGCGTCCGGCTCGACGGGCAGCGCGGCCTTCTCCGTGGCACTGCAGTCGGCTCTGCCCCGCATCTCGTGGTTGGCGTTCTTCAAGACCGCGTCCACGCCGACGTTCCCGCCCATCCCGCTCTCGAGGGTGTCGAGGGTGCCCTCGTCGACGAGGTTCTCGTGGAGCTGGAGCTTGTCGGTGTCGGAGGAGGAGCCGAGCGCGGTGAGGGCGCCCGGATTGTCGCTGCTCGCGGCCTGTGACGTGCTGATGAGGCCCGCGGCGACGGTGAGGGCGAGAGCGGTTCCGGCCAGGCTCGCGCGCAGCGCGCGGCCCTTCTTCCGGCGGCGGTGCCTGCCTCGATACGCCATCGTTCCTCCCGCGTTGGCGGCCAACTGCCCTTCCCGATCAGTGCGTTGTACCGGGCGGACGGTATGGAGAGCCGTGGGAGGGATGGTACGTCAGGTGTCGCCGGGCCTGGGCGAATACGCCGGAATAGGTGGTACGAGAGGGAGGCGCCGGTTCGACACGGCGCCTCCCCTGTCGTACATCTGCCTACGGCTCGTGCCGTACGCCCGCCGACGGTCCTGACTGTCCTGGCTACGCGACGGGCCGCGCCCGTTCCACCACCGAGGCCAGGTCCAGGCTGTGCGGCAGGGTCCCGAAGGCCGCCCCCCAGTCCCCGCCGAGTCGCGAGGCGCAGAACGCGTCGGCGACCTCCGGAGGCGCGTACTGGACGAGGAGCGCGCCCTGGAGCACCAGCGCGATCCGTTCGGCCAGGCGGCGGGCGCGGCCCTCGATGCCGTCCAGGTCGGCGAGTTCGGCCAGCAGGTTCTTGATCGCCCCGTCCAGTCGGTGGTCGGCGCCGCGGGCCCGGCCGATCTCCTCCAGGTAGGCGTTCAGGGCCTGTGGCTCGCGCTGCATGGCGCGCAGGATGTCCAGCGCCTGGACGTTGCCCGCGCCCTCCCAGATGGAGTTGAGCGGCGACTCGCGCAGCAGGCGCGGCATGCCGGACTCCTCCACGTACCCATTGCCGCCCAGGCACTCCGAGGCCTCCACGACGAGCGGTGGGCAGCGCTTGGTCACCCAGTACTTCGTGGCCGGCAACGCGAGCCGCAGGAACGCCCGCTCCTGCTCACTCCCGTCGTCGTAGGCGGCGGCCAGCCGCAGCGACAGCGTCGTCGCCGCCTCGGACTCCAGCGCCAGATCGGCCAGGACGTTGCGCATCAGCGGCTTGTCGATCAGCTTGCCGCCGAAGGCCTCGCGGTAGGTGCAGTGGTGCACGGCCTGCGCGACCGCCTGCCGCATCAGGGCGGCGGCACCAAGCGCGCAGTCCAGCCGGGTCACCGCGACCATCTCGAGGATCGTGCGCACCCCGCGCCCCTCGTCCCCGACCCGGCGCGCCCAGGTCCCGTCGAACTCGACCTCGCTCGACGCGTTCGACCGGTTGCCCAGCTTGTCCTTCAGCCGCTGGATCAGGAACACATTGCGCGTGCCGTCCTCCAGCACCCGCGGCACGAGGAAGCACGTCAGTCCGCCGGGCGCCTGCGCCAGCACCAGAAAGCCGTCCGACATCGGTGCCGAGCAGAACCATTTGTGGCCGGTCAGCTCGTACGTCCCGTCCTCGGCGAGCGGACGCGCCACCGTCGTGTTCGCCCGTACGTCGCTGCCGCCCTGCTTCTCCGTCATACCCATGCCGAAGAGGACGCCGGCCTTCTCGGAGGCGGGCCGCAGCCCCTGGTCGTACACGGTGGACGTCAGCCGTGGCTCCCACTCGGCCGCGAGCTCCGGGTCCGTACGCAGCGCGGGCACGGCCGCGTGCGTCATCGACAGCGGACAGCCGTGACCCGCCTCCACCTGCGTCCAGACCACGAACGCGGCCGCCCGCCGCAGATGCCCGCCCGGCCGCGCCCACGCCGCCGTCAGGCCCGCCGCGACGCCCTTGCCCAGCAGCCGGTGCCAGGACGGATGGAAGTCGACCTCGTCGACGCGGTGACCGTAACGATCGTGCGTACGCAGCCCGGGCGGATTCTCGTTCGCCAGCACCCCCCACTCCTGGGCCTGCGCGGAACCGGCGGTGCGCCCCAGCCCCGACAGCTCCTCACGCACCACGTCCAGCAGCCCCGGGTCGAGATGCCGCTCGACCGCTTCCGTCAGGACCCGGTCGGCGCCGTAGACGTCGTAGCCGACAAGGGGAGGAACCTGGTTGGTCACTGCGTGGGTGCCGGTAGCCATGCAGAAAAACTACCCCCGAGTAGGGCGGCCGTCACCCGCGAGTGCGGAGGGTGAGGAACGCACGTCGCGACCGATACGGTTAGGAGCGTGCAGCCAGCAAGTGAAACACCAGAGAGCCCGCCCGGCCGGCTTCACCGGGCACGTGCTCTCTACCGGAATGTCTCCAAACGGAGGACCGCCTGGCTGCTGGTCAAGGACACCGTCAACTCCTGCATCGAATACCGGATCCTGGGCCTCGCCGCGGAGGCCGCCTTCTTCACGCTGTTGTCCGTGCCGCCGCTGCTGCTGAGCATGCTCGGACTGCTCGGCTATGTGGACTCCTGGACCGGCGCCGACACCATCGTCAGCCTCGAGACCAACCTGCTGGAGGCCTCCCGCACGATCCTCACCGACAAGGGCGTCACGGAGATCGCCCAGCCGATCCTCCACGACGTGATGAAGGGCGGCAGACCCGACGTCATCTCGCTCGGCTTCCTGTTCGCCCTGTGGTCGGGCTCGCGCGCCGTGAACGTCTTCATCGACACCATCACCGTCATGTACGGCCTCGACGGGGTGCGCGGCATCGTCAAGACCCGGCTGATGGCGTTCCTTCTGTTCCTCGTGGCGCTGCTGATCGGCTCCGTGGCGCTGCCGCTGATGGTCGCCGGCCCGGACGCCGTGGTGAATCTCGTGTCGTGGTCGACGACGGTCGTGCAGATCCTGTACTGGCCTACCGTCATCGTCCTGTCGATCATCTTCCTGACGACGCTCTACCACGTGTCCGTCCCCGTGCGCTCCCCCTGGATCGAGGACGTTCCCGGTGCCCTGGTCGCGCTCGGCATGTGGGTGCTGGGCAGCTTCCTGCTGCGGATCTACCTGGCCAACACCGTCGAAGGCCCCACGATCTACGGATCCTTGGCCGCCCCCGTCGCCGTACTGCTGTGGATCGGCGTCTCGGCCTTCGCCGTGCTCGTCGGAGCGGCCGTCAACGCGGCCATCGACCGCGTCTGGCCGGCCGCCGCCACGGCCGCCGCCCGCGCCGTCAACGAGCAGCTGCGCGCCGCCCAGGCCGCCGACCTGGTCGCCCGCGCGGCGGCCGCCCGGGCCGCCGCCGACCCCGACGACCCGGACATGCCCTCCGAGTTCCCGGAACGCTGGTCGCGCTTCCTTCCTCCGGAGGACGTGACGTCGCGGCTGCGGACGCATGTGAAGAGCTCGCCTAAGAACGGGGAGGAGCCGCCTGCGCAGGACTCCGCTGGGTAGGCGGTTTCGAAGCTGCGGGTTCGTTGTGGCTGGTCGCGCAGTTCCCCGCGCCCCTAAGGAGGCCTACGGCCTCCTTAGGGGCGCGGTCAGACCTTCCACACCCCCTGCGCCGCATGCTCCCGCGCGAACCCCGTGAAGTCGCGTGGGGTGCGGCCCAGGACCTGCTGGACGTCGCCGGTGGCCTCGCCGTCGGTGCCGTCGAGTAGCCCCTCGAAGAGCTCCTCCGTGAACGCGACCTCCTCCGGCGACAGACCGAACCCGGCCAGGATGGCGCCGTGCTCCTTCACCGACACCGGCGCATACCGGATCTCCCGGCCCGCCGCGGCGGAGATCTCCGCCATGACCTCGCGGAAGGACAGCAGCCGCGCCCCCGTGATCTCCAGGGTCCGCCCCACATACGAGGAGTCCGTCAGCGTCGTCACGACCACATCCGCGATGTCCCGCGTATCGATGAACGGCTGCCGCCCCTCGCCCCCTGGGAACGCGAACTCACCGCTCCGTACGCCCTCCAGCAGCAGCCCCTCGCTGAAGTTCTGCATGAACCAGTTCGCCCGCACGATCGTCCACTCGGCACCCGACTCACGCAGCGCCCGCTCGGTCGGCTCCGCCTGCCGTTCACCGATCGCCGACAGCAGCACCAGGCGCCGTACGCCGAGCTCCTGCGCCCGGCGCGCGAACGCCGCGATGTTCTCGTCCGCGCCCGGCGCGCCCACGTCCGGCGAGTACGCCAGATACGCCGCGTCCGCGCCCCGCAGCGCCTCGTCCCACGTCGAGGAGTCGTACCAGTCGAAGCGCACCTCACCCCCGCGCGAAGCGGCCCGGACACCGAACCCGGCGGCATTCGCCGCATCCGCCACCTGACGCCCCGTCTTGCCCGAGGCCCCCGTCACCAACACCGTCTCGTTCCGCGTGTTCTCCGTCATGAAAACCAGTGAACTGCCCTGCTCGGAAAGGGAACATCGCTGAACCTCTCATTCCCATAAGAGCCCGTCTACGCTGGCCTCATGGACGCCCTTGCAGGCCTTCTCGAGGGTCCACGCGCGCGTGGCGCCTTCATGATCCGAGCGTGTTTCGATCCCCCGTGGTGCATCCGCGTCGAGGACCGCGCACCGCTCACCGTGATGCTCCTGCTCCGCGGCGACGCCTGGATCACCTCGGACAAGGGGGAGCGCCTGCATCTGCGGGCCGGCGACCTCGCCATCGCGCGCGGTCCCGACCCGTACACCTGCGCCGACGACCCCTCGACCGCGCCCCAGGCGGTGATCCTGCCGGGCGCCGAGTGCTTCTATCCCGACGGACGGTCCATGAAGGGCACGATGGACCTGGGGGTACGTACCTGGGGAGCCAGACTCGACGGCTCCATGGTGATGCTCATCGGGACGTACACGATGCAGGGCGAGATCAACGGCCGGCTGCTCGACGCCCTGCCGCCGCTGCTCAGCCTGACCTCCGACGAATGGGCCTGCCCCCTCACCCCGCTGCTCACCGAGGAGATCGTGCGCGACGAGCCCGGCCAGGAGGTCGTCCTCGACCGGCTGCTCGACCTGCTGGTCATCGCCGCGCTACGGGTCTGGTTCTCCCGCCCGGAAGCCGAGGCGCCCGCCTGGTACCGGGCTCTCGCGGACCCCGTCGTAGGCCGCGTGCTCAGGCTCCTCCAGGACGACCCGTCCCACCCCTGGACGGTCGCCTCCCTCGCCGCGAAGGCGGGCGTCTCCCGGGCCGCGCTCGCCCGCCGGTTCAGCGAACTCGTCGGCGAGCCCCCGATGACGTACCTCACCGGCTGGCGCCTCGCGCTCGCCGCGGACCGGCTGCGCGACACCGAGGACACCATCGGCGCGATCGCCCGCCAGGTCGGCTACGGCAGCGCGTTCGCCCTGTCCACCGCCTTCAAGCGGGTGTACGGGGTCAGCCCGCAGGAGCACCGGACCCGAACCGCGTAGCGTGGTGTACGTGTACACGGAGCGGCCCTCCCGCCTCCCGGGCGCCGTCGTCTGGACGAACACCCCGTCCGGTACCGGCGCCGGGCCCGTCCTGCCCGACGGCTGCATGGACCTCCTGTGGAACGAGGGACGACTGCTGGTCGCCGGACCCGACACACGGGCGTACGTCACCGAAGGCGCGCCGCGTTCTTGGGCGGGCGTCCGCTTCTACCCCGGCACCGCGCCCACGCTCCTGGGCGTGCCCGCCCATGAACTACGCGACCGGCGCGTGGAGTTGACCGACCTCCGGCCGCCGTCCGAGGTACGGCGCCTCACGGCGCACGTGAACGCGGCCGACGACCCGGCGAGCGGCCTCGAAAAGGTGGCGCTGCGCTGGGCATCCGCCGCCGCACCTCCCGACCCGCTGCTCGGCCAGGTCGTCGCCGCCCTCCACGCGGGCCGCCCCGTCGCAGCCACCGCCGACGAACTCGGCGTAGGCGCCCGCCAGTTGCACCGCCGTTCCCTGGCCGCCTTCGGCTACGGCCCCAAAACCCTCGCCCGCGTCCTACGCCTGCAGCGCGCCCTCGCCCTGGCCCGCGCCGGGGTGCCCTTCGCGGACACGGCGGCGCGGACCGGCTTCGCCGACCAGGCTCATCTGGCCCGGGACGTACGGGAGTTGGCGGGCATGCCGTTGGGCGAGCTACTGGCCCGCACCGGGTAGCGGCGCGAACAGCCCGACGTCGTTGCCGTCCGGGTCGAGCAGGCTCGCATACCGCTGCCCCCAGTCGGCATCCCACGGCTTGAGCCCGCTGTCGTACCCGGCGCCCACCATCTCCTCGTACACGGAGTCGACCTCGGCCGGACTCTCACACAGCAGGGCCAGCGACATACGCCCGCCCCCACTCGGCGGCTGCCACTCCGGCGCGAACTCGCGGATGCCGTCCTCGCTGTCGAGCATCAGCCGCAGCCCGCCCGGCAGTTGAGCCTCGGCGTGTGGCTGCTTCCCGGAGCCCTCGGGGAATTCGAGTCCGAGGCGGCGGTAGAAGGCGATTGAGGCGGCCATGTCGGAGGCCACCAGGCCGATCGCATCGAATCGTGGAGTCATGGGGCCACGGTAGGCAGGCAGTTGGGGCGTGGTCTTGTAGGAATCGGACACGTCCTGGCCGTTCCGGGGTCCGCAGAATGTTCGAGGCGCTCGTCGCAGGCGCACAGCGCAAGCCCTGAGAGGGGAACCTGCCAGGGGTACGGCAGGCGGAGCTGTTCGCGGGCCGGAGGAGGCGGGGGTTCCGGGTGCGGTGAGGCCCGTCAACTTACCCGCGGGTTGGGATGTTTGCCCCTGGCTCTGCCTCATAGCCAGCCCATAGCGTCGCCGTCGCCGGGAACTCCCGGCTTCCCTCCTCGCCCAGTGCGGAGCCGGTTCCGCGGAACAAGGGGTTTGTCATGCATGAGTCAAAAACGGCGGAAGGGTCACCCCGCCGGGCTGGGCACCGACGAAAACGCCCTCTGATGATCCTGCTCGGAGTACCCGCGGTCATCGGAGCGCTCGTCTTCGGCTACGTCAACCTCGACGACTCGAACTCGGCGAACGCGGCCATCGTCGACCCGGGGAACTGCATCGAGCTCCAAAACACGGTCCTGACCTTCGAAGCGCAGCTCCTGGACGAGGGCGAACGCATCGACGCCGACTTGCAGCTCTTGCGCGACGAGGGTCCGACTGAAAACGCCACGACCGCCGCGTTCCGGCTGGACGCTCTCCCGACGAGCGCGATTCCAGAGTGGGAGCAGCAGGAAGCCATCCTGGTGGGCGACCAGGAGACGCTGGACTGCGACACCGAACTCGATATTACCGCCGGGCTGGTAAACATCGACGGCGAGCTCGTCCAGATCAACCAGGCGCTCACCAAGGACGACAACGAAGAGCTGATCAGCGATGTGATCACTTCGGATTCGGACGGCTACGACCCGTGCCTGGACGATGCCTCGGTGCACGCCGCACCGGCGGCGGGCAGCGGTTCAGGCGACGGCAACAACAACGTGGTGCCCCTTGCCGGGAACGTCGTCAAGGTCGACGTGAGCGAGTCCAAGTACCCCGAGTCCACGCAGCACATCAAGGACGCCATCGCCGCGGGCGCGCCGGCGGTGCTGACGCTGGACCGGAGGGACCCTGACGGCACCGCCAACAAGGACAAGAAGTGCAACAAGCGGCGGAAGCTCTCCCTGAAGGGGCACAAGAAGGTGAAGGGCAAGGATCTCGACGAGTATCCGTTCGCCATGAGCGCCGAGGGCGGCACCGGGGCCAGCGTCCGCGCCATCGCGCCCGGTGACAACCGGGGTTCCGGCTCCACGATCGGCAATGCTTTGCGCAACCAACCCGACGGCACACAGTTCGAGATAAATATCGTGCCGTAACCGGCGAGCCCACCGGCCCACCAACCCACGGCTCACGGACCGGGCCCGGACAGCCGAGCTGTCCGGGCCCTTCACAGGAGGTTTCATGAGGGATCAGATCAACTCCCTGATCCGGGACAGCGGAGTCGCCCGGGCCGCGGAGGAACTGGCCGGTCTGCTGAGGCCGGCCGTCGCCGTCGCCGAGGACGAGCAGGAGAGCGTCACGGCGGACCGCTCCGCCTTCGGGCCCGCCGCCGGGCTTCCCACCGGGCTCGACTGGCCGACCTGGCGCGGTGAACCGCTGCCGCTCCTCGCCGACCTGCGGCCGGCGGAACTCCAGCCCTTCGACGGGGCGGGTGAGTTGCCCCGCGACGGTCGGCTGCTGTTCTTCTTCCAGGCATCCGCGCTCGAGGACTACCCGCCCGAACCCGGCAGTTGGCGGGTGATCCACTGTCCCGACGGCCCTCGAGGCTCCGACGGCGAGATACCGGCGGCCGGGAGCCCCGCTCCCCGGAACCTGCGCTTCGCCCACCGGCTCACCCTCCCGCCGCTGGAGTCCGCCGCCGTGGAGGCACTCGCCCTCGACGAGGACGAGTCCGACGCGTACAGCGACCTGCTGGAGAGCGTCGACGAGCTGTACGCGGCGGAGGGGGCGCACCAACTCCTCGGACACCCCTGGCAGTTGCAGGGCGACCTGCAGCAGGAGTGCCTGGCCGACACCGGGCGGGGCTCCGCGCCCGATGACTGGCGACTGCTGCTGCAGCTCGCCGAGTCGAAGGACATGGTGTGGGGGGACGGCGGCATGCTGTACTTCTTCGTCCGTGAGCAGTCGTTCCGGGAAGCGGACTTCTCCGACGTCCACCTCGTGATGCAGTCCGGGTGATGCCGGAGGGGCGTGGTTGACTGTCGTTACACCGCACGAAGGGCACGAAGGGGAAGTCGTGACGCGCAAGTCAGTTGCGGAACTGCTGGACACCGACGAACCTGCCTGGCCGATGATCCAGGAATGGCTCGCGTCGGCGGGCGACCGCGTCGAGGTCCTCCCGCGAGACGAACGGCAGGCCGAGCAGACCCTTCAGCAGTTGCAGGTCACCGTCCGCTCGCCGCTCGGGGCGATCGCCTACGAAACCGGGGGGCTGCTGATCGACTCCGGCTGGTTGCGGGTGCTGGGGTCCGGCTCGGAGCGGATGTCCGGGAGCCTCAGGTCGTGGAACGACGGCACCGTCGACACCTTCGGCCTGTCCGGCAAGGCGCTGCTGATCGCCCACGACGCGGTCGGCGGCTTCTTCGCGCTCAACGGCGGCGCGTTCGACGGCGACCCGGGCAACGTGCACTACCTGGCTCCGGACACGCTGGAGTGGGACGACCTGGAGCTGCCGTACTCGGACTTCCTGTCCTGGGCGCTCACCGGTGACCTGGCCTCCTACTACGCCGACAACCGCTGGCCGGACTGGCGGGAGCAGGTCGCTCCCCTGTCCGGGGACCAGGGGATCCTGGTCTACCCGCCGCTGTGGGCGGCCGAGGGGGGCGAGCGGGCGCGGCGTTCGAAGAACGTGGTACCGGTCACCGAACTGTGGGGGCTCACTCACGAATGGCGGAAACAGCTGGGCCTGACCGCCGAGTAGCACTCGATTCCGATCGCCGGAATCGCCGGGGCCGCCGGAGTCGATGGTCTACGAGTACCTGGAAATCTTCCATAACCGACAGCGCAGGCACTCTGCGCTGGGCATGCTCAGCCCGGTGGAGTACGAACTCCGCACCCCACCGGTAGCGCGAAACCAAGCAACTCGACTCCACCCAACTGGGACAGCCCGGAGTCTGTATTCGAACCGGGGCGGTTCACCGGACCCCGGCCCCGGCTCAGAAGCAGCCGTTGACGGTGGCGGCGAGGCCGTCGAAGACTTTCTTGGTGTCGGCCGGGTCGGCAGAGGCCCCGTTCTCGACGAAGGAGAAGACCTTCCAGCGCCCGTCCTGGCCGACGGTGAGACCGCTCAGGGCCAGGGCACCGGTCAGAGTGCCGGTCTTGGCCTGGGCCTCACCCGTGGCGCAGCTACTGGCCGTCGACCACCAGGGGCCGGACGGGGGAGACCACGTCCGGGAAGTAGCCGTCGGTCCAGCCGGTGGCGAGTGCGGGCTCGGGGAAGAGGCTGTCGTCGACGCGCACCTTGACCGAGGTCAGGCCGGCGGCGGACAGGCCGTCGGCGGCCGTCTTCGCGAGGGCGGAGAGATCGTCGGTGGTCAGGACCCGGTCGCCGCCGCCGGTCAGGGTGAGCGTGCCGTCGCCGTAGACGACGCGGGTGGTGAAGCGGTGGTCCGGACCCAGCACGGTCAGGGCGGCGGTCGCGGTGGCGAGCTTGGTGTTGGACGCGGGCATCAGCGCGGTGGACGCGTTGTTGCCGAAGATCTCACGATCGGACTCGGCGTCCATCACGAAGCCGCTGAGATTGTCGCTGAGGCCGGCCTCGTTGATCCGGGACTCCAGATCGTCGGCGATCTTCTGGTCCGTCGGACTCAGAGGGGTGCCGTCGGCCGCGAAGGCCGAGTGCCCGCCAGGATGGACCCGATGATGGGTCCGGTCGCGGTGAGACCGAGCACACGCCGGGCCGCCGGACTCATGGGTTTTCGCTTGCGATGACGCCCGCCGGCAGACGCGCCGCCGTGGGTGCTGTGCCGGGGAGTGGATGCCGACCCTGAGGAGCGGGACGGCGGAAGACCCGTACCGCTCCCACCAACCGTGATTTCCGACATGGCAGTTCCGTTGGCTCGATGGGGAGAGAAGGTCGCGCAGTCTGCCCGCCCGTACAGACCTCCCCGAGAATCGAACGGCGGCTTCGCGGAGACCTGAGTGTCGGCTGGGGGCCGGGGCCGCAGTAAGAGTCAAATATCCCTACCGGCACGTAAGTTGTGCGGGTCACACGATGCAAGGCGCAAGGCGCACGGTGCTGGGGTGGCGCCCGCTCAGCCCCGATCTTTTCCTTCCTTCTAGCCGCCGCGTACGACGCAGTCCTCCGGCTGTGGCTCGCCGGTCGGCCAGGCCAGCCCGACGAAGCCGAGCGTGCCTGGGCCTTCCTTCGTGCCGGGTTTCAGTTCAACGACGGCGAGCGGCTTGTCGTACGGATTGCCGGCTTTGGTGAGGCAGATGCGGCCGCTGGTGCCGTTCACCCGATTCATCGACTGCATCGTGGCCCAGCGGTTGCCCACCTGCTCGGCGGAGGGCGCCGCCTCTCCAGTGGGCTTGGCGCCGCGGATCGCCTCGATCGCTGTGCGTACCCCGTCGTGCACCATCATCGTGCGCGAGTCGCCCAGTTCCACTTCGCCGATGTCGCGGCCCGCCGACTCCAGCGCGGCGAAGGTGTCCTGTAGCCGCGTCAACTCGCCCAGTGGATCGCGCAGCGAGCCTGGGGCCTCCGACTCGGGCGGCTTCGACCCGGTCCGCTTCTCCTCTCGGTCCTGCCAACGCTGCACCTCGGTGCGCCAGGAAGCGGGGTGGGCCGGTGCGGCGTACTGCACGGTCAACCGCGGCTTGCCGGAGCTGTCCCGGAGTTCGGCCCAGTCCTCGTCATTCATCCGGTTGTTCAGCGAGGCCGCGTCCGAGCCGGACACCACGGTGTACTTCCGCTCCGCGCACGCCTCCTTGGCGAGCCGCTTCAGGAACAGCCGCAGATGTGTGGAGCGGCCCGCAAAGTAGACGGTGTCCGCGCCGGAGTTGCAGATCGTGTTGACCGTCGGCCTGAACTGGTTGTCCACGTCGCCCACTTCGGTGACTCCAGAGGAGGTGAAGGTCATGTCGTCCGGGCCGGCCGGACCTTCCTCCGGCAGCCCCTGGAAGGCGCGAGCGAGCGTGCGGACGTAGGGGTCGGGCCGGGTGTCGCGGACCAGGACAGTCTGCTCGTCCGTGCGGCTGCCGTTGAAGTCGGCCAGCGCCCGGGCCTGTTCCTCGTTGGTGGGGATGATCCGGGCCAGCCCCTTGAAGTCGTACGTTCCGTCCTTGCTCTCCTGGTTGGCGAGGTCACCCGCCGAAGCCCGCGCCACAAGCACCGGCACCTGCTGCTCGGTGAGGCCCCGCACCGCCTCCTCGGTGGCGTCGAGGGAGAGGTTGAATCCGGTTACCGCACGCAGTTTGTGGCGTTCGGAGTGGGCCAACCCCACAAGGTCCGGCACCACTTCGTCCTGCCGGGCGTAGTCTTTGCCGGGGTTGGCGAGCACCAGCCGCACGACTGGTTTCCCAGGCTCCCGGTTGGCCCGGTACTGCGCCAGGAAGGCGCCCTGCAGTTCGCTGCGCAGCTGCCGCCTCTCGGCCTTCGACTCCGGCTGCAGCGGGAGCATCATCGCCACGGTGACGTGCGGCTGCTTGTCGATGCGGCGGTTCTCCTCGGCGATCCGGGCGGCGACCGGGGCTATCTCCGGAACCTCGAAGTCGTAACCCGAGCCGTTGATGCCTATGCACTCACCGCCGGACTCGGTGACGCCGTCGGCGCAGGTACGAGCCTCCTCGACGATCGGCGGGATGACGAAGTACGCGCCGATGCCGAGCAGGGCGGCCAGGGTACAAGTGACGATCTTTTTCAGCAGCGTGGCCCACAGGTGTGCGTACAGCCAGTCGGCTGCGCTCCCGAACATCCGCTCAGCTCCCCTCTCCGATGTGGGCCGTGCAGGAACAGGACTGCAGTGGCTGCCGGTTGCGGGCACGGCGCTCCCACCGTTCGGCCCGGGCGGTGAGCACGGGCGCGGCCTCGGCGTACTCCCGGGCCAGCTCCTGCAGCAGGCGTGCCATCCGGTCGGCCGCGGCGGTGTCGGGCGGACGGGTGCGCTCTTCGCAGAGCCACACGGCGTGCAGCAGCTCGTCCAGCCGACGCTCCAGCTTGCTGCCCTCGACCCGGGCCACCATCATCCGGTCGTGCCGCTCGTCGCGGCCGCCGGGCGAGGGGGCCTGGGCGAGGGCGAGCAGCTGGTCGCACCACTCCTCGGCACCCATGCCGTCCGCCGGGAACGTGGTGGCGAGGTGGCGCACGGCGCGCTCCGGCCCGTTGGCGACCAGGTCGTGGTTGAGGCCATGCGCCGCGGTGGTGCCGAAGGCACGGTCGGGGGCCGCGGCCCGCCTGCGGTAGTGCGCATGCAGCAGGCCGTGATTGCGGCGCCATTCGGCGCCCGCGTCGGGCGGCCCGTGGAGTCTGCTCATCAGCAGCTGCCGGAGGCCGAAGTCACCGATGAAGTGCCGCTCGCAGGCGGGCCAGCCGCTCTCCCGCAGATGCTGCTCGACCTCGTCCGCGCTGAGCCCGCCGCCCGGCTGCTCCAGCTGCGGGCTGCGCAGCAGGGCACGAGCGCAGTCGCCGGTGTGCGCGACCGAGAGCTGGGTGAGCAGGTCGAGCCAGCGGTCGTCGGTGTACTCGACGGGGAGCCGTTCGGGCAGCTGCCGCAGCACCAGCTCGCTCAGCAGCACATCCCGTACGGCGCTGGACTCCCCGTTCCGTACGGGCGGCTGGTCGAGCAGCTCCCGGTCGTTGTCCAGCTCCGGCAGATTCCCGGCCGCCTGGACCAGCCGCTGCACCATCCGGGGGCGGTGGCCCGAAAGCCGGTGCACAGCGCTCTGCGCCCGCCGCAGCCGCGCCGCCTCCGGCACCCCACCGGTGTGTTGTTGCAGCTCCTTGTGGATGTGCTCGGTGGTGAGCAGCGGCATTCGCAGCAGAAGCACCCCCTGTCCCAAGCGGCCGCGTGCGGGCCGCCGTTGCCAGTCTGGTGGCTCCTCGTGGTCCGGCTGGTAGTCGGCGAGCTGCTTGCTGCGCGGCTCGTCGGCCAGGAACAGCGGCTCCGCCATTCGTTCGCTCGCGACGAGCACCGTGCGGTCGCGCCGGCCGTCGGCTCGGTCGGCGAGCACCGCCGCCAGGAGTCCGCGGCCCGTCGGCCAGTTGGCGTGCTGCAGCAGCAGGGCGGGGCGGCCGACCCGGTTGAGTCTGCCACCGAGTCCGGTGTAGGCGGCGTCCAAGTCCTCGCGCAGGGCGCGGAAGAGGAAGCTCTCCGCGAACCGTCGGTCCTCGTCGCCTCTTTGGAAGTCGTGGGTGAGCAGCCGCAGCCCGGTGCCGGCGCTTCCGGCGGCGCCGGGATAGTCGCCGTAGGTGGTGCGCACCGGCTCGGCACCGGTGCGCGCCAGCACCTCCAGGAACTCCGTCAACGCGGCGCCCACCAACGGTGCCGCCGCGGGAGCGACCACCCCGGCGAGGGCGGTCAGATAGCCGGTCAGCAGGTTGTGGGTGAATCGGTTGAGCGCCCCGCCCGGATGCAGCACCACTCGGTAGCGCTCCAGCTCCTCTTCCAGCTCGCGCCGCCGCAGCCCTGCGCCCGCCGCCACCGCGGCCATACCGGCGAAGAATCGGGGCGTGGGCAGAGCTCCGCCCGGCCCCTCCCACTCGCTCATACGAAGGGCGACGTCGTACAGCGTCTCCGTCGCTTCCGACCGGCAGGAAGGGCGGCGCGCGGCCTCCTCCGCGGACCGCGTATCCGCACAGTCCACGTAGGCCACCGGCACCCTCCTCCCGAACCGGTCCCGCAACAGCTCAAGGAGGCGCTGCTTGCCCGTCCCCGGCCCGCCGGTGAGCAGCACAACCGGCAGGTCAGGACCGTACAGAAACTTCTCGTCGCGGCCCCGGGCGTTCCGGCCCAGCAGCCTGGGGAAGAATCCTCGGTCCTCGAGGAGCCCCTCGAAGCCCAGTTCCCGGTTCATCCGGCTGACCCCTGTGGCGTGTGTGCGCTGTGCGGTGGATGGATGACGGAGGGTACTGGAGCGGGCATGGGGAGGGAACCAACATGCCTGTTCGAAAGGCGAATTGGCCCATGTCACGGGCGGGCCGACGGCGTCGGCGCTGCGCGACCAGAGCACGAAAGCGAGCGCCGGTTTGGCCAACTGGGCGCTGTGACGGCGCATTCGTGAGTGGCACCTCTTGGGTTTCGCCGTACTCGCGGGCCTACGTGGCAGAAAGGCATCGAACTGCGCAGGATGGTGGTCGCCCCAACTCGCCCTGGAGCAGCCCTAGAGCATGCTGAGTGCCCGCATCGCCTCGCGTTCGATACGCGAGAGCTCGTGGAGGAGGGAGCCGGCCTGCATGAGGTTCTTCGCGTCGCCGGATTCGCCTGCTGTAGCGATGAGTGCGGCCACTTGTGGCCAGAGGGTGGCGGCCTCGGCGTACAGGCTGTGGCCGGTGCGCAGATGGCTGCTGTCGATCAGCTGGGCGCATTCGGCGAGGAAGTCCCGGTAGAGATTGCGGAACAGGGCGCCGCCGGTGCCGGCCTTCTCCATGAGGACGGCGGTTCGTGGGAGGTCCTCCCGCGGATTGTCGCTGCGCTGCAGCCACTTCGGCACTTGCCTGGCCGTCTTCTCGATGCCCCGGTGGCCCAGGTTCGCGATGGGAGGGTTCAGGAAGGCGTCGGCGCAGGTCTTGATCGCGGGGGTGATCCGGTCCTGCGGTGACGTCAGCCTGCTGGGCGCCGTGATGGTGAAGGAGCGGTGCTTGGCGGTCATGGGGCCGCGCTCGGCTCTGGCCTTGGCCAGGCTGGCGAGGCTGGTCGAGACGGCTCCGCCCTGCGGGTCGGTGTCCACCAGGTAGGCGTCCTGTTCGTCGTAGCCGTACATGGCCACCACGTGCCCGCCGAAGTGCACCTTGGTGCTGAAGTAGTCCAGGTGGTAGCTGTCGAGCTGAAGGCCGACCGGCCGACCGGCGTCGATGGGTGCCGCCACGTTCTGCCATGCCTTGCGCGGAGAGGTGGTCTCCCTGACCAGCAGCTCAAGTCCGAGTACGGCGGCCAGGTTCCTGGTGAGCTCGAACGGCTTGACCCGGCCACCCAGGAAGGGGAAGCCCATGGCCTTGCTGTCCCAGTAGACGAAGGACAGCCCGGAGCCGAACCCGAACAGCATGGGTTCGGACAAGTCGAGCCCCTCATGCCGCAGCAGCACGCCCAGCGCCGTCGTCTCACAGTGCTGCATACCGCGGACGTCGACGCCTTTCACCATGGCCATGCCGATCATTCTTCCTCCCTCAACGGACGACGACCCCGTAGATGGGCGTGCCGGACCACCGCGCCTGAGGCGTGATCCGACGGACGGGTCCTGGGCAATTCCCATGTCCCCGCCCGCGCTGGCAGATGCTCGACGGAAGTGCGGACGCTCAGGTCGACGCTGCCGAACCCTCGGGGTATGCGATCGCGGGAATGTGACAGTGCGGCCCTCGACTGTCACATTTCCGCGAATGACTACCTGGCCGGGGAGAGTTGTTTGCGGACCCATGCTGGATCGGGGTTGGTGTGCGGTCGGCCGTTCACGACGACGGTTGGCACGGTCTCGTTGCCGTTGTTGGCTTCGCTGACCGCTGCCGCTCCAGCGGGGTCACGCCAGATGTTGACCCAGTGCGCCTGGCGGGCGTTGCGGCCCAATCGGATGCGCAGGCGCAGACAGTACGTACAGCCCGGCCGCCAGTAGACGACGGGCCGGCCGTCGACCGTACTGCGGTGTTGGGCCTCCAGCGCACCGATCGTTTTCGGGAAGATCAGGGGCGAGTTCACGCCTGCGAGCAGTACGAACACCAGCAGGAGTGCGGCGGCTGGGCCGGGACTTCCCCCGAGGATCAGCCCAGTCGCGGCGAGTGAGCCGCAGAGCACAAGCAGCATCGGCAGAATCCAGGCGCGCATCATGGTGACGCAGGCTATCGATGTCAGCGATGGTGACCGGGCTCAGCTTGGGGCGGAGACATCTGCCGGCGGCTGCCCGCCCCGCTCGAGGCCACGAGCCATTCGCTGCTCGAGTCTCGCCCGGCACTCCGGCCACTCCGCCGCGATGATCGAGAACATCGCGGAGTCGCGAAGTCCGCCGTCCTCGCCCGGCGCCCAAGATGGGGACCAGTTCCGTAGTACGCCTTCGAAGTGTGCGCCCGTCCGTTCGATGGCGGCGCGCGAACGGCTGTTACGTGCGTCCGTCTTCAAGTCGAGGCGTGCGACTCCCCAGTTCTCGAACGCGTACCGGAACAACAAGTACTTGGCCTCGGTGTTCAATCCTGTGCCCTGGGCCGAAGCCGCGAGCCACGTGAAGCCGACCTCGATCGCGCACAGACGGTCTCCGTCCGGCCACAGCCGCGGCTCCCAGTAGGCCGTGACGCCGACTGCCCGCCCCGACGCCTGTTCCACCTGCGCGTACGGGGCGAGTTTCCCGGCAGCGGCACGGGCGAGTTGGGCGTCGATGTAGTCCTCGACCTCCGCTGCCGTGGGCACCCACGTGAACCGGTAGGAGGTCCGGTCCTCTTCCGCCGCCACAGCCAAGTCCGCGGCATGTCGGTGGTCCAGCGGCTCCAGACGTACGAGCGTGCCCTCCAGAACCGGTCCCTCCAGCGTGAAGCTCATCGATCGCCCATCCAATTCCCATGCCGGCTCAGCTCGTTCGCATCCAGTCCGCAGGCCCGTAGCGTTCCAGAGCCGTCGCGCCATGTCGCGCGAATTCCGGGCGGAGCGCACACCGAACCCTGACCTGAGCGGCCAACCACGACCGGTTTCCCAGTGCGCTCGGGCCCGCAGCGGGGACGTACAAGAATCCGGGCTTCCGGGCGCACCTGCTCGGCGGCATCGCATGGGCGGCGCGACTCCAACCGCGTAGACCGCATGGGCTTTACGGGTCTTACGCGCCCCCCGGCACCGGCCCCGTACTCTCCCGCACCACCAACCGCGTCGACAGCTCCGTCCGCGTCCCCTCCGGCCGTTCGCCCGCCATCATCCGTACCAGCAAGCGCAGCGCTGTGGCGGCCATCTCCGACAGGGGCTGGCGGATCGTGGTGAGCGGGGGAGTGGCCCAATGGGCCTCGGGCAGGTCGTCGAAGCCGACGATGCTCATGTCGTCGGGGACGGTCAACTTCCGTTCGTACAGGGCCTGGTAGCAGCCGAGGGCCATCTTGTCCGAGCAGACGAAGACGGCCGTGGGCGGTTCGGGCAGATCGAGGAGTTCCAGCATGCGGCGGTGGGCGCCGGCCTCGTTGAAGCTGCCGTAACGGAGGTACTCGGGCCGGTGCCGGATGCCGGCCGCCGCGAGCGCCGAGCGGTAACCGGCCACGCGGGCGCTGCTGCACATCTTGCGCCGGGAACCGGCGATGACCGCGATCCGCTCGTGGCCGAGCGCGAGCAGATGCTCGGTGGCGGTCACACCGCCCTGCCAGTTGGCGGCGCCCACCGAGGCGACGCCGGGCGGCGGATCGTTCACCGGGTCGATCAGGACGAACGGGATGCGGTGCTGTTCCAGCCAGGCGTACTGGGACGGGGTGAGCTCCGCCAGGTTGAACAGCACCCCGGCGGAGCCGCGTGCGGACAGCTTGTCCAGCCAGCCGCGTTCGGGACGGCCACCGCGCGTCCGGGTCAGGCCGGCCGAGACGACCACCTCCAGGCCCGCGTCGTGCGCCGCCTCCTCCACGCCGTGCAGCACGGCACCCGACCAGGAGGAGTCCAGCGAGTGCACGACCAGATCGACCAGGCCCGGTGACTTCGTGGCGTCGAACCGCGGTCGGCGTACGTAGCCCAGCCGGTCGAGCGCCTCGGTGACCCGGCGGCGGGTCTCAGGCGCCACGTCCTCCCGGCCGTTGACCACCTTCGACGCCGTCGGCACGGACACCCCGGCCTCGCGGGCCACGACCGCCAGCGTCGGGCCGGCCTCGGTCCCGGTACGCACCATGGAAGCCCCACCTCTCCGCCCCGTCCCGAGGGCCGGCGAAAGTTTCGTATCACCACGGTCTGGCACGCGGGAGGGCGTCGACCGGCTAGAAAGCGCTTCCTACATTACGGCCGCCGGAAGTGTACGGGGAAGGGGTGGTGTTCCTGGGAATTCCCGGAAGCCGAAACTTTCGAAATGTCGAACAGGTGGGGTGGGCTTCTGGACTCGGTGGCCGGTTTCAGTCGCTGAAGCCGAGGTCCGTCGCGAGACCCCGGGCCTCCCGGGCCCAGTCCGCCAGGAAGGCCAGTACCAGGCCCCGTTCGCGGTAGCGGTGCTCGGCCTCCACGGTGCGGCTGCCGCCGTAGTCGAGCTGCTCGGCGTCGCTCGCGCGGGACAGCATCAGGGCGGTGAGCCAGTCGTACTTCACGGCGGAGGCGCACACGCCGAGCCGGACGAGCCGTTCGTCCCCCTGCCAGCCGCTGTCGCGCAGGCCGCGTACGTAGCCCTCGTACACGGCGGTCGCCAGCTCGGGCAGCCGGGCGGCGGGCAGGAACCCATCCAAGATCGTGTCGGGGATGTAGTTGCCGATGTCCTCGCCGAGGGCGCCGTCGCCCGCGAACGCCCAGTCGAACAGCACACTTTGGCCGCGGTGCGGCGAGGTGAGGTTGGCCGGCCACTGGTCGAGGTGGCTGAAGACGCGCGGCAGGGTCTCCATGATCCGCAGGAACCACTCGCGTTCCTGGTGCAGCCGCACCATCTCCTCGCGGAGGCCTGCGGGGAAGTGGTCGCGTACGAGCGGCTGTTGCCAGGCGGTGTCGTCGTCGAGCAGGTCCCGGCCGGTCGTCTGGGCGGCGCTGTAGTCGCGGAGGAAGCGGCGGCTCAGCCAAGAGTGGTCGAGCGATTCGGCCTGTTCCGAGAGTGCCCGGCCGTGGGCCGCGCCCAGGCGGCGGGCGTGCTCGGCGTGGGCCGCTACGGACCAGCCCGTGGCAGGTTCGCCCCGCACATCCTCCAGCCACAACGCCACGTCGCCGTCGGGGCGTTCGACGGAGGCGAGCAGTTCGGGCGCGGTGATGCCCCACGGTTCCCAGGCCCGGGCGACGCCCTCCTCGTACACGTACGCCTCTCGCCGCCAGAAGTTCCAGTGCCGCGGGTCCTCCGAGGACGCCCAGGTCTCGGTGGTGTCCTTGCCCCGGGTCAGCACCTTCAGCACGGCCGACCGCTCGCCGACGCTTACGCGCCATACGCCTGCGGTGACGCCGTTCTTGGGGTTGTGCGTGAGGGGGTGGAACTCGGCGCGCTCCGGGGGGACTTGAAAGAGCTCCCGGATTTCGTCGGTGGCTTGGGGAGAGGTCGGTGAGGCGGCTTCAGGCATGCCGGGATGTTAAGGGGTCCCCCTAAAGCCGGGGGGGCTCACGTCAGGACTGGAGACGGACCGTCAGCTTCACGGTCACGTCGTCGCCTGTCGAGAGGCCTTGCGGCTTGCGTACGGCGTCCTTGAGTGGCAGGAGGTATCCGCCGTCCTTGGGGAAGAGCGACGTTTTGAATGCGACCTCGCCGATCCGCGCCTCGACCGGGATCACGCCCCAGCCGTACGTGGCCAGCGCGGCCACTTGGCGGATGTCGTCGGACTCGTCGCCCGGCACGCGGACGAAGTAGTACGGCGCCGGCCCGCGCCATTCGATCACCCGGCTGGAGAATACGAGCTCCATGAGGTCAGCCCCGTTCCTCGAAGTCACCGTCGCTCATGGCGTCAGACTAGGGCTGCGACAGCCCAACTCACCCTGGTGGCAACGAGACAGAGCGCGGAGGAAACTCCCGAGCGGACCGCGCCGTACCCCTGCTACCGTCCCCGATATGAAGCGCGCCCACATGACGACGACGCCGGAAAGTGTCCCGGCGCGCTGACCGATGTCTGAGTCCGAAGCCCCGGGGCGAGTGCCCCGGGGCTTCGGCTTGTGCGGTCACTCGCTCGGAGCCGTCCGCGAGGAGACCGCCATGAATGACCACCGCAAACTCGGCCGTGAGCTCGGCCTGTTCGACACCGACCCGCTGATCGGAGCGGGGCTGCCGTACTGGTTGCCCGACGGCGCGGTCGTACGGCACACCCTGGAGGAGTACATCCGTAGCGCCGAGCGAGAGGCGGGCTACCGGCACGTGTACTCGCCGGTGCTCGGCAAGCGGGAGTTGTACGAGATCTCGGGGCACTGGTCGCACTACAGCGAGGACATGTTCCCGCCGATGGAACTGGGCGGGGAGCAGGTCGTGCTGCGGCCCAGCCTGTGTCCCCATCACGCGGTCATCTATCGCTCGCGCTCGCACAGCTATCGTGAACTGCCGTTGCGAATGGCGGAGTTGGGTGGCATGTATCGCGCCGAGCTGTCCGGCGTGCTGGGTGGGCTGACCCGTGTACGGGCCATCCAGCTCAACGACGCGCACATCTTCTGCACCCTGGATCAGGTGGCGGCGGAGGCGCAGGCCGCCCTGGAGATGATCCGCCGGGCCTACGAGGCGCTCGGTATCCGCCCGGCGCGCTACCGGCTGTCCCTCCCCGGACCCGGCGGAAAGTACGTCGCCGCCCCGGAGTTGTGGCAACGGTCCACCGCCCTCCTCACCGAGGTGCTGGAGCGGTCAGGTCTGCCGTACGAGGCTGCCGAGGGCGAGGCCGCGTTCTACGGGCCGAAGATCGACGTCCAGGTCGTCGACGGTGCGGGCCGGGAGTCCACCCTGTCCACCGTCCAGGTCGACTTCCATCAGCCGGAGCGGTTCGACTTGCACTACATCGGCGCGGACGGCGCGAAACACCGGCCCGTCATGGTTCACCGCAGCATCATCGGCAGTGTCGAGCGGGCGGTCGCGCATCTCATCGAGGAGCACGGTGGCGCCTTTCCGGCCTGGCTCGCACCGACTCAGGTGGTGGTTCTGCCCGTCTCCGCCGCCGAGTTGCCGAACGCCGTTGCATTCGCGCGGAGTTGTGCCCAACGCGGACTGCGGGCCGAGATCACCGAACCCGAACGCGGCAGCCTGGGTGCCCGTATCCGGGAGGCTCGCCTTGTGCCGTACCAGGCGGTGATCGGCGCCAAGGAGGCGGCCGATGATCTGGTCGCCGTGCGCCTGCGGGACGGTCGTCGGCTCGATCCGCTGCCGGTCGAGGACGTCCTCGGCCGGATCGGCGCGCTGGTGAGCGCCCACCGCACCGACTTGTGGGACGGCGCGCCCCGCTGAGGCCGTGTCCGGCGGGCCAGTTCTCAGTTCGACGAACCAGGGCGGCCGGCTGCCGGGCCCAACAGCGGTTTCAGGGTGCTGAAAGCATCCTGAAACCGCGCTGAATGCGCCCTGCCGCAACCTCTCCGTCATGACGACAACGACATCGCACTCTCCCGCCATCGCGGCCAAGGGGCTGCGCAAGGCCTACGGCGACAAGACGGTCCTCGACGGTATCGACCTTGCGGTGCCGGCCGGCACGGTCTTCTCCCTGCTCGGCCCGAACGGTGCCGGCAAGACCACCGCCGTCAAGATCCTCTCCACCCTCATCACCGCCGACGCCGGCGAACTGCACGTCGGCGGCCACGACCTGGCCACCGACCCGCAGGCCGTGCGCGCCGCGATCGGCGTCACCGGCCAGTTCTCCGCCGTCGACGGGCTGATCACCGGCGAGGAGAACATGCTCCTCATGGCGGACCTGCACCACCTCTCCCGCAGCGAGGGCCGCCGCAGCGCCGCCGAACTCCTGGAGCGCTTCGACCTGGTGGAGGCGGCGAAGAAGCCGGCCTCCACCTACTCCGGCGGCATGAAGCGCCGCCTCGACCTCGCCATGACGCTGGTCGGCAGCCCGCGGATCATCTTCCTCGACGAGCCCACCACCGGACTCGACCCCCGCTCCCGGCACAACATGTGGGGCATCATCCGCGAACTCGTCTCCGACGGTGTGACCGTCTTCCTCACCACCCAGTACCTGGAGGAGGCCGACGAGCTCGCCGACCGCATCGCAGTGCTGAACGACGGCAAGATCGCCGCCGAAGGCAGTGCCGGCGAGCTGAAGCGGCTCATCCCCGGCGGCCACGTCCGGCTCCGCTTCTCCGACCCGGCCGCGTACCAGTCCGCCGCCGTCGCCCTGCGTGAGGTCACCCGGGACGACGAGGCGCTGTCACTGCAGATCGCCAGCGACGGCAGCCAGCGCGAGCTGCGCTCCATCCTCGACTGGCTGGACTCGGCCGGCATCGAGGCGGACGAGCTGACCGTGCACACCCCTGACCTCGACGACGTGTTCTTCGCCCTGACCGGCACCGGTACCGTCCCCAACCAGCCCAAGGAGTCTGTCCGATGAGCGCCCTCTCCCTCGCCGTCCGCGACTCGAACACAATGCTGCGCCGCAACCTGCTGCACGTACGGCGCTACCCGTCCCTCACCCTGAACCTGTTGCTTACTCCGATCATGCTGCTGCTCCTCTTCGTCTACGTCTTCGGAGGCGTGATGAGCGCGGGCATCGGTGGCGGCGGCGCCGACCGCTCCGACTACATCGCCTATCTCGTGCCGGGCCTGCTGCTGATGACCGTCGGCTCCACCGTGATCGGGGCCGCGATCTCCGTCTCCATGGACATGACCGAGGGCCTCATCGCCCGCTTCCGCACGATGGCGCTCTACCGCGGCTCGCTGCTCGTCGGGCACGTCGTCGGCAGTGTGCTGCAGGTGCTCGCCAGCCTGGTCCTGGTCGGTGCCATCGCCGTGGCCATCGGCTTTCGGTCCACGGATGCCACGGCCCTGGAGTGGCTGGCGGCGTTCGGACTGATCGCGCTGTTCACCTTGGCGCTCACCTGGATCGCGGTCGGGATGGGCATGGCCAGCCCGAACCCCGAGGCAGCCAGCAACATGACATACCCGCTGATCCTGCTGCCGCTCATCTCGAGCGCCTTCGTCCCCATCGACGCGATCCCGGGCTGGTTCCAGCCGATCGCCGAGTACCAGCCCTTCACACCGGCCATCGAGACCCTGCGCGGCCTGCTGCTCGGCACCGAGATCGGCAACAACGGGTGGATCACGATCGCGTGGTGCCTGGGCCTGACCGCGCTCGGCTACCGCTGGTCGATGGCACTGTTCAACCGCGATCCGAAGTAGCCACCATGGCAACGGCGTTGGTCAACCACCGAACCGAAGTAACCGCCATGACAACGGCGTTGTTCAGCTCCGACCCGAACTCACCGCCACCACAGCTCGCGCCGCCTCCCGCAACTCGTCCCGCCCCAGGGCGGCGTACTCCGACACCGCGTCGGCGTACGCCGCCCCGTCGGCGTCCTGGGCCGCCTTCCGGGCGCGGTCCGCCGACATCGTCGGCTGGAACTCGCGCAGCACCCGCAGCCGTTCGGCCAGCGCGATCATCCGTACGGCACCGGTGTCGCCGGAGGCGAGCCCCGCCATGCCGAGCGCGTGGAGCACCGTCCCGAACAGATGGAGATCCATGGGCGAGCCGGACGGACCCGAGAGCAGGGTCCGCAACCCCTGCCGCAGCCGGTCGACCGGCCCTGCGACCAGCTCGACGCGGCCGACGTGCGCGTGCGCCGTCACCGCCACCGACTGGATCTGCAGCGCCCACCGGTCGAGGAAGGGGTCGCCGCTGTGCGTCGAGCCGAACTCGGCCATCTGCTCCGCGGCAGTGCGCCACAAGCCGAGCCCGACCTCCGTCAGCCCGCGCGCGAGCGCGATCTCGGCCCGGCCGCCGAGGTCGGAGAAGTCCTCGTTCTGCAGGGAGTTGGCGTCCTCCGCCTGACGCAGCCAGTACTCGGCCTCGTCGGGTTCGCCGCGCTGCAGGCAGGCGAGGGCGAGGCCCCAGCGGACGCCGATGAAGTCCTGACCCCCACCGAGCCGCGGCAGCGCCTCGAGTACGGTCTTGAGGTGTCCGTACGCGGCCTCGCCCTGCGCCGTCTTCAAGCACAGCTCGCCCAGCCGGGCGTGGCCCATGACATGCAGGAACGGGTTGTCGATCGGCGCCAGTGAGACGACGATCCGGCGGGCCGAGGCGAGCGCGCGGTCGATGTCGTGCTCGTACTCCCAGACGTACGTGGCGACGCACTCGGCGATGCCGGCGAGCAGCGGCTGTTCGCTGTCGCAGAGCTTCCGCAGCACTTCGTAGTCGGGAGGCCGCATCTCGGGAATCGCGCTCAGCACCACCGCCGTCGCGCGCAACAGCGTGTCCGGCGGGGCCGGGGGCAGCCGCCGGAGGGTGACGAGCTGGCGTACGGCGACCGGGCCGTAGCCCATGAACAGGCTCGCCGCGCACATCACCGCGGCGGCGCGGGCGACTTCGACGTATTCGGGCTCCGGGTAGTAGTGCGACAGCGGCGGACCGGTGTCCGCGGCGAGGTTGGCGAGGCGGGCGTAGTCCGAGCCGATGGACCACAGGCCGGTGAGGACGGCTGCGAGGGCGGCGATGGTGGGGCCGTCCGTACGGGCCAGGGCGTGCCGCAGGGCCAGTACGAGGTTGTCCTGCTCGGCCCTGACCCGCTCCGAGGTGGCCAGCGGATGCGGGCCGAAGAACCAGTCGTGGTACGCGACGCCGAAGTCCCGCGCCCAGGCGAGGAACCGGCTGACGGCCGCCTCGTCCTCGCCCGCCTTCGTACGCCGGGCCGCGCTGAACTCCCGTACGGTCTCCAGCATCCGGAACCGCGCCCCGGTCGGAGTGTCGGCGACCGTGAGCAGCGACTGATCGGCCAACTGCTCAAGCCAAAACAGCGCGTCCTCGCCCAGCACGTGCTCCGCCGCCTCACCGGTGAAGCCGCCGGGGAAGACCGACAGCGTGCGCATGGCCGCCCTGGCGTCCTCCTCCAGCAGATTCCAGCTCCACTCCACGACGGCTTGGAGGGTGCGGTGGCGCTCCGGCACGTCCCGCGCGCCACCGCGCAGCAGCGCGAAACGGTCGCCGAGGCGGCGCGCGATCTCCGGCACCGACAGCACTCGCACCCGCGCCGCGGCCAACTCCACGGCGAGCGGCAGCCCGTCGAGGTGGCGGCACAGCTCGGCCACCGGATCCGGCGGCAGCTCCACGCCGGGTCGGGCGGCCCGGGCCCGTTGCGTGAACAGCTCGATGGAGGTGCCGAGTTCGAGCTCCGGCAGCGCGTACACCGCCTCCGACGTCAGGCCCAGCGGGGCCCGGCTGGTGGCGAGTACCCGTAGATCCTTCGAGGACGAGACCAGGGCCCGTACGAGGTCGGCGGCGCCCCGGACGACCTGCTCGCAGTTGTCGAGGACCAGCAGCGCGGGCCCGGAGCCGAGTACGCCGAGGATGCCGGACACCGGGTCGGCCGAACCGGCGTAGCCGCTCATGGCGCCGTGCCGCCCTTCGCCCGCGCCGAGCGCGGAGGCCACCTCCGCGGCCACGTCCTCGTCGGCGGTGACGCCGGCGAGCGGCACGAAGTACACCACGCGCTGCTCGGCCCGGCGGCTGACGGCGTGCGCGAGCCGGGTCTTGCCGAGGCCTCCGGGGCCGACGACGGTGACGGCGCGGGAGGTGTGCAGCAGCCGCTGCACCGCCGCGATGTCCTCGTCGCGGCCGAGGAGCGGGTTCGGCTCGTGCGGCACGCCGTGCCGGGCCGTGGGCGGCTCGCCTCGCAACAACTCCTTTTGTACGACCCTGAGTTGAGCGCCCGGATCCGTGCCGAGCGTCTCGCGCAGTTCACGCCGGTACGCCTCGTAGCGCGTCAGTGCGGCGGACGGGCCCGCTGTTGCTGCCTCGACGCGCAGCAGCTCGGCGAGCACTTCCTCGTCGCGCGGGTACTCCGCAGCGGCCTCGGCCAGCGGCCCTGCGGCCTCCGCGTGCCGTCCGAGGCGGGCGAGCGCGAGTGCCCGTGCGCGTACGAGGGTGCCGTGGACGGGGGCGCGCTCGGCACGTAACGCTGCGACGGGGTCGTCGGCGGCGTCCCCGCCCGCGTCGGGCGTGCCCTCCCATAGGGCGAGCCCGGCCTCGGCGGCGGCCAGCGCTCCCGCGTGGTCCCCGGCCCTGGCCCGTTCGGCGCTTGCGGCGGCGTGCAGCAGCAGGGCGGAACTGTCGACCTGGTCCTCGGTGAGGGTGAGCCGGTATCCGGTCGGCGTGCTGACGACGGCGTCGGCGCCGAGCAGCGCCCGCGCCCTGGACACGAGGACCTGCAGCGCCTTCGCTGGCCGCTCTGGCAAGTCGTCCGGCGGCCAGAGCCCGTCCACCAGCCGCTCGGTGCTGCAGCCCGTGCGTAGGTCGCCCGCGAGCAGCGCGAGGAGACCACGGAGCCGGGGCGCGGTGACCTCCTGCCCGCGATAGGCGACGCGCGGCAGAAGGGTCAGGTCGGTGGTCACCTGTGCAGATTACGGCGCCTACTGGGAGGGTGCCTCCGGCGGTTGGGCGGCTGCGGGCTGAGTGTGGTTGCTCGCGCAGTTCCCCGCGCCCCTGAGGTGCGTTGGGGGTCGGGGCCGCGTCGGGGGTGTCCGTCCTCGGACCGGCGCGCGTTGCTGTTGGCTGGTAGAGGGTGCCGGTGTGGGCGCGCCGGCCGCTGCGGGCGCACACCCCCGCCCCGTCCCCTTGCCGCCGTGGGCGGCTGCGGGGCCGTGGGGGTGCGGGCTCCCTCCGGGCGGGCATTCCGGGCCGCGAGCTTGCTCGGGGCGCGGGCGCCTTCCGGGGCGGGGCTTTCCGGTTCGCTTGCTCGTCGGGTGCGGGCAGTCGCAGGCTTTTGCTTTTAGGGGCGCGGGGAACTGCGCGACCAGCCACAACGCACCCGCAGCCGCGACACGCAGTGTCACCCCCCACCCCAGTAGGCACCCACCCACCCCGCCGGAGGCAGCGGGGCCTGGGGGCGCAGCCCCCCGTTTCGGGAAGGGGCGGGACTGGGGAAAAACTACGCGACCACCCACAACGCACCCGCACCTTCAAACCGCACCCCCAGCGGAGCGCCCCCGCATCCACACGTACACCGGAATCCCCGCGAACAAGAACAACACTCCCTGGTACACCGCCGCATACCCCGCCCCCGCGATCAGCCAGAACGAGAAGGCGAAGGACAGCACCGCCACGATCAGATCGCGGGCCAGCCCCGCGGGACGTACCCGCTCGCGGGTGCCCTGCGCGAGCCAGTACAACTGCGCAGCCGCCGACAGCAGATACGGCACGCACCCGGTGAACGTCGTGATGAGGACAAGGACGCGGAACGTCGTGTCCGGCCCCGCCGTGTAGTTGAGGCCGATCAGCAGCGTGCCGAGGACCGCGCAGGCCAGCACCCCGAAGCCGGGGACACCGCCCTTGCTGACGCGGGCGAACGGCGAGGGGAAGAGCCCGTCGCGCGCGGCCGCGTACGGCATCTGGGCGCTCATCAGGATCCAGCCGTTGAGGCAGCCGACCATCGAGGCGACGGCGACGGCGGCGATGAGCGTGCTGCCCCAGTGGCCGCCGGCCATCGCGTCGACGGCGTCGGCGAACGGAGCCCCGGACTCGGCGAGTTCACCGTGCGGTACGAGCCCGAAGACCGCGACCATGCCGAGCAGATAGACGAGCGCGGAACCGAGCGTGCCCAGGACGCTCGCGCGGCCCACCGTGCGCTCCGGGTCGCGGACTTCACCCGCGCTCATCGCGGCGGACTCGACGCCGAGGAAGCTGTAGAGGAGCAGCGCGGCGGAGGCGGCGAGGGCGCCGGGCACGCTGTCGCCGGAGGCGTTGAAGGGGCCGAAGTTGTCGGTGTCGATGAAGAAGAGGCCGACGGTGGCGACGAGGAGCAGCGGTACGAACTTCAGGATCGTCGAGACGATCTGCACGCCGCCGACCCAGCGGGTGCCCGCGAAGTTCGCGGCGGCGGGCAGCCACAGTGCGGCCAGGGCCACGGCCGCCTGCAGAACCTTGTTGTCGCCCAGCGGCAGCAGCACGTCGGCGTATCCGACGGTCGCGACGGCGAGCGCGGCGATGCTGACCCAGGTCATCGTCCAGTACGACCAGGCCGACAGGAAGCCGGCGAACTCGCCGAACGCGTCGCGCGGGTACACGTACAGCCCGCCGGTGACGGGGCTGCGGCGCGCGAGCTTCCCGAAGAGCAGCGCGAGCAGCACCGCGCCCACGGACAGGACGAGGAAGGCGAGCAGACTGACCGTGCCGTACGGGGCGACGGTGGCGGGCAGGGCGAAGATGCCGCCGCCGATGATGTTCCCCATGACGAGGGCGGTGGCGGCGGCGAGGCCGAAGCCCTTGGGGCGTATGGACGCCGGGGTCTTGTCGGTGGGCGACGGCGGTACGGGCTCGGCGGCGTCGGTGGTGTCTGCGGCAGGCATGGGGCGTCCATGGGGAGAGGGGGAGGGAAGGCCGTGATCGTAACCCCCGATCCCACATGGTGGTCGATCTGTTCATGTACTGGACACACAGGGGGGTTTGTGCCCTCTTCGGTTAGCGTCGTTGCATGACCAGCGACGCCCTCTCCTCCTCTTCTCTCCTCGTCGACGCCCTCGCCGCGGGGACGCTCGTGCTCGACGGCGGCATGTCCAACCAGTTGGAGTCCGCCGGGCACGATCTGAGCGACGAACTCTGGTCGGCGCGGCTGCTCGCGGAGCGGCCCGAGGCGATCACCGAGGCGCACCTGGCGTACTTCCAAGCGGGCGCGAACGTCGCGATCACCGCCAGCTACCAGGCCACCTTCGAGGGCTTCGCGAAGCGCGGGATCAAGCGGGAGCGGGCGGCCGAACTCATGGGCCTGAGCGTCGACTTGGCCCTGGACGCGACCCAGGAGGCGCGCGCCAAGGGCATCACGCGGCCGCTGTACGTGGCGGCCTCGGTCGGACCGTACGGCGCGATGCTCGCGGACGGCTCCGAGTACCGCGGCCGGTACGGCCTGAGCGTGGCCGAACTGGAGGCCTTCCACCGGCCCCGCATGGAGGTACTGGCATACGTCGGGCCGGACGTCCTGGCGCTGGAGACGGTGCCGGACGCCGTCGAGGCCGAGGCGATGCTGCGGGCGGTGCGCGGGCTCGGGGTGCCGGCCTGGCTGACGTACAGCGTGGCCGGCGACCGCACCCGCGCCGGGCAGCCCCTGGAGGAGGCGTTCGCCCTGGCCGCCGACGTGGACGAGGTGATCGCCGTCGGCGTCAACTGCTGCGCCCCCGAGGACGTGGACGGCGCGATCGAGACCGCCACCCGTGTCACCGGCAAGCCGGTCGTCGTCTACCCCAACAGCGGCGAGACCTGGGATGCCCAAGCCCGCACCTGGGCGGGCCGCTCCACCTTCGCGACCGAGGAGGTACGCGGCTGGGAGGCGGCCGGCGCGCGGCTGATCGGCGGGTGCTGCCGGGTGGGGCCGGAGGCGATCTCGTCGATCGCGGGGGCGCTCGGGGCGAGTTGACGTTACGGGCTGGTTGGCTTCTGGCTGACGCCCGGGGAACGATCGCTCGTACACGCTCCGGACCGGCCGCTCTCAGGGCGCCGCCCCGGGCCTGAACCCCTAGTCTGGGTACGCCCGTTCGCCCCCAGGGGGACGCCATGCGAACCGTTCTGATCACCGGCGGCACCGGCAGCCTCGGCTCGGCCACCGTACGCGCGCTCGCCCGCGACTACCCCGGCTGGCACACCGTCATCACCGGCCGCGACCTCGCCCGTACGAAGGAGCGCGCCGCAGCGCTCGCGGGCGAACTCGGCGCACCCGTCACGCCGTTGGGGCTCGACCTGGAATCACTCGACGCGGTACGGGAGGTCGTACGGGACTGGCCCGCGCGTGAACTGCCCCCGCTGCACGCGCTGGTGTGCAACGCCGGCCTCATGGTGGTCTCCGGCCTGCGCCACACCCCGGACGGCTACGAGGTGACCTTCGCGGTCAACCACCTGGCCCACTTCCTGCTGGCCCACCTGCTGCGACCCCACCTGACCGCACCGGCCCGCATCATCTTCGTATCCAGCGACACACACGACCCGGCGCGCCCCCACAACTTCCCCGAGCCGCGCTACACGGGGGGCCACGACCTTGCGCGCCCGGTGGACGGGGGCGGCGACAGCGACCCGATGAAGGCAGGCCGCCGCCGCTACACGACGTCGAAGCTGTGCAACGTACTCACCGCGTACGAGATGGACCGGGTGTTCGGTGCAGAGGGTGCTGATGCTGGGCAGATCAGCGTGAACGCATTCGACCCCGGACTGATGCCCGGAACGGGCCTCGCCCGCGACTACAACCTATTCTTCCGCTTCGCCTGGAAGTACCTGCTACCCGCCCTGACCGTCCTGCCGCGCAACTTCCACACCACACGCACATCCGGCGCGGCACTCGCCCGCCTCATCGCCGACCCGGAACTCGAGAGTGTCAGCGGCAAGTACTTCCAGGGCCGTCGTCAGGTCCGTTCGTCCGAGGAGTCGTACGACCTCGAGAAGGCCGCCGAGTTGTGGCGCAGCAGCGCGGAACTGGTCGGCATGCCGGAACTTGCGGACGGTCGCTGAGCCTTCAGGCGTCGAAGCGGCGGCGGGAGGCCTCGATGTGGGCGAGGTGGTGGCGGGTCCAGGCGCACATTCCGTCGATCGTCGCTCGTAGGCCCTGGCCTGCCTCGGTGAGCGTGTACTCGACCCGTGGCGGCACGGTGGGGTGCACGCACCGCTCGACCAGGCCGTTGCGCTCCAGCATGCGCAGGTTCTGGGTGAGCATCTTGTGGCTGATGCCTTCGACCTCGTTCCGCAGCTCGCTGAAGCGCAGGGTGCGGTCACCGAGGAACTCGATGATCAGAAACGCCCACTTGTTGGCGACGTCCGAGAAGATCTCGCGCGCCAGAGAGTCCGCGCGCGCCAGATCCGCGTCCTCGGGTGAGCCCGTGTACTGCTTGGTCTCCATTTGGTTCCCCAGTCACCGAAAAGTGCGTTCTTCCATGTCAGCGCTCACTCTCCTACGGTTCCTGAGTAACCACAAGAGAGCACGAGCTCTCGGACTCTCACGACAAGGAGGCTGACACCATGGCCATCAAACTGCTCAACCCCAGCGGACTTCCGGAGATCCCGGTCTACCGGCAGGTGGCGATCGCGACCGGTACGAAGCTGGTCTACCTCGCCGGGCAGGTCGCCTGGGATGCCGACGGAGTCACGGTCGGCGAAGGCGACCTCACCGCTCAGGTCGAGCGCGCCTACCTCAACGTCGGCACCGCCCTGACCGAGGCCGGCGCGACCTTCGCCGACGTGGCGAAACTGACCGTGTACGTCGTCGACTGGGCCCCCGACAAGATGCCCCAACTCCTGGAGGGGGTCGACCGGGCCTCGACAAAGCTCGGCGTCACTCCGGTGGCGCCGGCCACGCTGATCGGGGTTGCGGCACTGGACGTACCGGAGCATCTGGTCGAGGTGGAGGCCACGGCGGTAATCGACTGAGCCAGTCAACCCCTCACTCGCTGAACGCCGTAGCCCGAGTCACCTTCTCCCAGGCCGCGATCTCCCCCCGTACCCCATCGAGATGCCCGACCACGGCATCCACGGCGTCGTCGCCCAGGGGAAGCCTCAGCGGAGTCTTCTCGGCGTTCAGCGCGGCCAGGATCGCAGCCGCTGCCTTCGCCGGATCACCGGGCTGGCTGCCGTCACCGGAGGCGACCATTCGCCGTGTCGGCCCCACCGTCTCGGCGTACGCGTCGAGTTCGGCACTCGTGCTGATGTTGCCGAACAGACCGGTACGGAAGGCACCCGGCTCGACGATCAGCACCTTGATGCCGTACGGCCGCACCTCGTCCGCCAGTGCCTCCGACATGCCCTCAAGCGCGAACTTCGTCCCGCTGTACGCGGAGAAGCCGGCGAACGACATCTGCCCACCCATGCTGCTCAGCTGCACGATCGCCCCGGAGCGGCGGTCGCGCATGTGCGGTAGCACGGCGCGGACCAGGGCGGCCGGCCCGAAGACATGCACGTCGAAGAGGTCCCGCAGCTCGGTGTCCGTGGTCTCTTCGAAGGCGCCCACGTGGCTGCGGCCCGCGTTGTTGACCAGCACGTCGATCCGCCCGTGCCGCTCCACCACATCCCGTACGGTCGTCTCGATCCGCGCCGCGTCGGTCACGTCCAGGGCCACCGCCTCCACCTGGTCGGGATGCGCCGCGACCAGGTCGTCCAGCGGCGCCGGACGGCGCGCCGTCGCCACCACGACATCCCCTGCTGCGACCGCCGCCTCGGTGATCGCCCGCCCGAAGCCGCTGTTCGCCCCGGTCACCAGCCATACCTTGGTCATCTCAGGCTCCTCGCTCGTCAACTCCCTGTACTCACAAGCCTGTCCGGACACCCGGTCGCCCGTCCAAGACCTGTCGTGATAACCGTTGGTTATGGACGTGCACGGCAGGGATCTGAGGTACTTCGTCGCGGTCGCCGAGGAGCTGCACTTCACCCGGGCCGCCGAGCTGCTGTACGTCTCGCAGCCCGCCCTGAGTAAGCAAGTCAGGGCGCTGGAGCGGCAGTTGGGAGCGCCGCTGTTCGAGCGGGACAGGCAAGGAGTACGGCTGACACCGGTGGGTGCGGCGCTGCTGCCGTACGCCCGTCGGGTTCTCGCCGAGTGGGAGGAGGCCCGGGAGGCGATCGAGCGGGCCAAGGCCGAGCAGGCCGCCGTCCTCGTTGTGGGCATGAGCACGAGCCCCGCGCGGGGCGGCCTGCTCCCGGCCATCCGCTCCCGGTTCACCGAAGCGCGCCCGGAAGCCACCGTGCGGCTGCGGCAGATCGGCTGGGAGGACCCGACCGCCGGGCTCGCGGGCGGCTCGGTCGACGTGGCTTACGTATGGCTGCCGATCCCCGACCTCGACCGTTACACGTACGTCGTGGTCGCCGAGGAGCCGCGCCTGGTGGCCCTGCCTCAGACGCACCCCCTCGCGGCACGCGAGTCCGTCGACTTCGCCGATCTGCTGGACGAACCGTTCCTCGCCCTGCCGCAGAGCGCCGGCGTGCTGCGCGAGTACTGGCTCGCCCTCGACGAACGGCCCGGCGGCCCGCCGCGTATCGGAGCTGAGATCGCGAGTACGGACGAGACATACGAGGCGCTGGTGGACGGCCGCGGCGTCTGCCTGGTCGCGGCCGGGAACGCGCCCCTGATCAGCCTGGGCGGAGTCGTCACCCGCCCGGTCCACGGCCTGTCACCCAGCAGGCTCGCCCTCGCCGCCCGCACCGACGACCACCGCCCGCTGGTACTCGACTATCTGCGGGCGGCCCAGAGGGTGTCGAACCTCGTCACCTGACCGTCGAGACGCTTGACCGTCCAAGAAGGCTCACGCCGCATGCCGCCCACCCTTCCGTCCCGAACGCCTGCGCCTGCTCACCGGCACGATCGGCGCCGCCAGCATTCCGAGTGCCGCCGCGGCCACCACCACGCGAGCGGAATGGAACTCTCGTCACTCGCGTTCTCCGTGATCGCGGACTTCGGGGCGGCGCCGGAGGATGCGGACTGGGGAGCCGAGCGGGATTCAGGGGTGCCGGTGTGCTGGGCCTTGAGCGGGTCCGGGGCCGTCAACTCAGGCCCGGAGGTGTCCAGTTGGCATGCCGCAGGATGGTGTGGACGGTCGCGCGGGAGGGGGTCAGACGGAGAGCGGTGTTGCGTGCGGTGACGGCCAGGGGGTGCGTCAGTTGTTGACCTATCCGGCCGGCCTGGCGGGCGGCGCGGGCGACGGACTGAGTGCGCGGGCGGCGTTCGGTGTCGTAACGGGACAGCGCTGATTCGACGGTGGGCTCGGTGGCGAGTGTGGCGGCCAGCACGACGGCGTCCTCCAGTGCCTGGCAAGCGCCCTGGCCGAGGTTGGGGGTCATGGCGTGGGCGGCGTCACCGAGCAGGACGGTCCGGTCCGCGGTGAAGGCGGGCAAGGGCGTTGCCAGTTCGTGGATGTCGTGGTGCAGGACCGCTTCCGGCCGGGTCGCGTCCAGCAGCGCGGGGATCGGGTCGTGCCAGGTGCCGAAGCGGCGGCGCATCGTGGCAAGGGCGTCCGTATGCCGCACGCCGGGCGGCGAGTTGAGCACCGCGTGCCACTCGGCCCGGCCGTCGGCGAACGCGATGTGGCCGAACTCGGCGCCCTTGCCCCAGGTCAGTTCGAAGTCGGTGTCCAGCTCGACCGGGCGCTCGGTGATGGCGCGTAATACGGTCGATCCGCTGTAGGCCGGGCCGGGGTGCTGGGGGAACAGTTGGGCGCGCAGCCGGCTGCCCACTCCGTCGGCGGCCACGACCAGGTCCGCTTCCAGGGCGGTGTCCCCGAGCGGTATCCGCATCCGGCTCGGGTCGGTGCGGTCGATGGACGTCACCTCGGCCCCGACCACCAAGCACTCGGACGGCAGTGCCGTACGCAGCAGGTGGTGCAGCGTGGCCCGAGGGATGCCGACGATCGGCGTGCCCAGCTCGCGCTCAAGAGCGGTCCCGTCCATCCGGGCCAGCCAGCCGCCACTTGGGACACGGGTGCCCCCGGTGTACTGCGGCCGGGCGGCTGCGCGTACCGCCTCGCCGACGCCGAGGGTGTCCAGGGCGCGGATGCCGTTGGCGTGCAGGGAGATGCCCGCGCCCACATCGGCCAGGACGGGGGATCGTTCGACAACCGTCACCTTCCAGCCGACCAGCCGCAGACCGATTGCGGCGGCCAGCCCGCCGATGCCTCCGCCCACCACCACGGCGCTGCCACCCATGCCGCCGCCCTCCCCTCGTCCGCCCGCCGTACTCTTTCTACAGATGTAGAAGGAGAGTACCCCGCCCCTCTACAGGTGTAGAAAAGGGGGATGCCCACAGACCGACGTACCGTCCTCGCCGACGCGGCCATCGACGTGCTCGCCGATACTGGAATCCGAGGGCTGACCCATCGCGCCGTGGACCGGGCGGCGAATCTGCCCTCCGGCACCACATCCGCCTACTTCCGCACCCGCCAAGCACTGCTCACCGCACTGGTCCGGCGCCTGGTCGCCCTCGACCAGGCAGAACTCCAGGCGATCGGAGAGCAGACACCCGTGCCGCGGGACGCCGAGGAACTGGCAGCCGGAATCGCCGCCTTCATCGATCACCGGCTCACGGGAGACGGACGCCGACGCTCCCTCGCGCGCTACGCGTGTGCCCTCGAGAGCGTGCACCATCCCGAGCTGCGGGAGATCCTCCTGCCACGCCAGAACGCCGGACGCCAAGTCGTACGCGACTTCCTGACCGCGCAAGGCGTCGCAGCCGATGACGCCGAGGACCGCACCGTCACGCTGCTGACCTGCGTGGACGGGCTGGTCTTCGACCGCCTGGTAGGCGGCGGAACCGTGTCGGCCGAGGAGATCCGCGGACTGGTGGCGGCGGCCCTGCGGTAGCCCACAGCCAGTCCGGGGCGGCGGACGTCACGTCGTAGGGCGGGCAGCAAGACCTTCGCCGCCTCACCGCCCTGGGCCGGGAGCTGAGCGGACCGCAGTACGGTGGAGCCGCGCAGGTCGCACACCGGGCGCGGCCGCACGGCGTTGTCGCAGCGGCCTGACCCAGCCAGGACTCCTCCGCTGTCAGGACGGGCGAGTGTGCGGTTCTTCGCGCCCCGTGGCGGACCGCTGCCCCGTACCGTGCATTTCAGGCTCTCAGCTGAAGATGTCCAGGAGGTCCGGCCAGGAGCCGCCGTCGTTGTTGGCGGGGCGGGCCCGTATCGGGCGCGGCTCTGGGTAGGTTGCCGCTGCGGCCCTCGCGCGGACGATTTCCGGCCCGCCGCACGCCGCGACCGCGAAGGCGCCGAAAACCTTGGCGAACGCGGCCGGGTCGCGAAACTCCACGCCGAACGCCCGGCCGTCCTGCAGCGGTACCCACACCACCCGTTCGACCCGTGTCCATTCCAGCACCGGCTGGTCGTCCGCAGTCGACCGCCCTTCCAGCCACAGCCGCGCAACGTGCAGCAGGTTCACCTTCTCCATCGGCAGCCGCTTGCGCCGTACACGCAGTTCACGCGTCGTCAGCGTGACCAGCTGATCCTTCTTCGAATACCAGACGACGCCGATCCCGAACGGCACCCACAGCAGGATCCCGATCAACGGCCAGACCAGAGCGTCGCCCCACGATCGGAGCAGCCCGCCGTCCAACAGAGACAGGACCCCGAAGACCAGAACCCACTTCGCCGTCATCCGCCAGAATCCGGTGCCCTGCCGGTAAAGGACCCGCCGCTTCATCGTCATCGTCATACCCGCACGCTATCCACCGCCCCGCAGCTCCCAACAAAGCCGGCTGTGCGTCAAAGCCATCCCCTGGGATGACAACTTCCCCGGGCACGATCGCTTCTACGCGTTCGACAAGCTGGGCAACCGGCTCGAATTCCTTGAACCTGCCCGGGATCGCTGACGTCAGGTCCACGACGGGTCACGCAGCATGTCGCCCTCCCCTTCGTCCCGTACGCGTACGCCTGCGCCTGCTCACCGGTATCAGCAGTGCAGCCAGGCCTCCCAGGGTCGCCGCGGCCACCCACCACGCGAGCGGTATGGAGCTCTCGTCGCTCGCGTTCGCGGTGGTGGCGGACTTTGGGGCGTTGCCGGAGGGGAGGGGAGTGGTGCGGGAGGTTGCTGAGGGGCTCGCGGTGCTCTTGCCCGAGGTCAGGACTACGTCGTTGCCGTCGCCGCCTCGGTAGGTGATCTGGTACTCGGTCTTGCCCAGCTTGACCTTGGCGCCTTCCTTCAGGCCCTTGAACGTGCCCTTCGTCTTCGCCTTGCCGGTGTGGTCGATCACGGTGACCGTCTTTGACGGAGTCCCAGCAGCCGCGGAGGTCGGCTCGACCACCAGCTTCCCGCCCAGCCGCAGCGCGCCCCCGACCTTCAACGCCTTGTCCTTCACGGTCAGTTGACCGCCCCCGCCCTGCGTGTAGTCCCCGGTCACCGTCACCCCGCCGGAGACCTTCCCCCTACCCGTATTGGTCACCACCCCGACGACCTTGCCCTTGCCGGCCAACGACGAGCTCAAGTTCAGTACCCCACCCGGCGCATTGCGCACATCCAGCCGCGCACCCGACGACGTAAGCCGGATCCCCTTGCTGCGCTCCAGGCTCGCCCCATCCAGCGCCAGCGTGCCCTTCGTGACGGTCGTCGTCCCCGAGTACGTCACGCCACTCGACAGCGTCGTCGTCGCCGCCCCCGACTGCGTAAGCGAGCCGCTGCCGCTGATCTTGGACAAGGTGATCGGCTTGGCTGCATTGCGCAGCACCAGCGAGCCATCGTTGACGAGCTTGTAGAGATCCCCCTTCGTATACAGCCCGCCGTCGCCGCCAGACTTGCCGCTGCCCAAGCGCAGCACCGCGCCCTTCTCGACCGTCGTCGAGCCGTTGTAGTACTGGACGGCGGCGAAGGTGACGTCGTTGCCCGGCGTCCCCTTGATTACGATGTCGCCGGCGCCGGGGGCGGAGAGCGTGTCGTGGAAGACGCCGCCGCCGATCGGGGCGCCGAGCGTCACGGGTCCGTTGTAGTTGAAGGTGAGCAGTGAACGGGACCTGGCCGACAGCAAGTTGATGTATACGGTCTCGGCGGTGCCCGGCATGAAGATCTTGTTCGTGGTGCCATCGCCCCACTGGACGTTGGCGCCCTTGATGTTGGTGCCGCGCTTGTTGATGTTCTTGTGCGCGGGCGTCCAGTTCAGGGCGGGGTCGCTGAGTGAGGGGTTGGTGTCGCCGCCCTGGTTCGACCAGCTGTACTGGCCGGTCAGGACGACCTTGCTACCGGGCCGGGACTGGACGTTGATGTCGCTGCCGTACTCGCGCTGGTAGAAGTCCATGCGCTGGGTGACGGTCTGGCCCAGCGGGGTGTCGACGGTCCAGGTGCCCTGGTTGAGGACCTTGCGCATGTTGGGCAGTGACGTCGCGTACTCCGGTCGTCCGGAGTTCGCCTGTGTGCCGTTGTCGATCACCCCTGAGAAGGGGTGGGTGCCCGAGATGTCCCAGGTGCCCCAGAGGAACCTCGGCTGGGTGATCAGCCCGGAGCCGCTGATGGTGCCCAGGTTGTAGGCGCTCGTCATGGAGAGCCGCAGGGTGCCGTCGACCCGTACGTTGTTCTGGTTGAGCCGGAACGCCGGGGTGTTGTACGGGAAGTGGCCGATCAGCCCGGTGGTGCCGCCGTTGCCGTACTGCAGGGTCGCGCCGCGCTCGACCGTGATCGCGGGCGGGTCCGGGTTGGTCGTGGTGACGTACGGGTGGTTGCCGCCCTGCGTCCGGACCGCTTGCCGTTGCCGGGACTTCGGCAGCGTGAAGTCGCTGTCCTTGGTCAGGATCAGGGTGCCGGAGCCGCGCACGGTGAGCGTGCCCTCGCCCCGGAACACCCCGTTGTACGTGGTCTTCCCGGCCGGCACCGTCACCACCGTGTCGCCGTCGAGCGTCACGTCGCGGCCCGCGAGTACCGCCGCGGTGACGTCGTCGGCCGCGGCCGGTGCCGCCATCGCGCTCGGCGTACTGATCACTGTCGCGACGACCGCCAGCGCCGCGCCCGCTCCTGCTGCCCGTACACGGATGTTCTTGTTCACGCCTGTGGAGACGGGAGCAGGGCGGGGGCGATAACAAAAACTTGGGTCCGAACTTCAGATCCGAAAGTATCGGACTTTTTCTAAGCTCCTGACCCGTTGACCTCCCTGTAACACACCCTTACCGTTTCGGCGTTCGGAATGACAGATACCGTTCGATATTGCGAATGGTCGAGTGTGAGGGAACCGTATGAGCCGCCTTGACGAGACCCCCGACATCCCCAGCCGCAGACTCGTCCTGAAGGGCGCCCTCGCCGCGGGCGCGCTCACCGCCGTGCCCGGAATCGCCCAGGCCGCCACCCCGGACGCCGCCGGCGGGAGCCGCTCGTACGTCAACCCGCTCGTCCGCAACCGCGCCGACCCGCACATCCACCGTCACACCGACCACCGCTACTACTTCACGGCCACCTCCCCGGAGTACGACCGCATCATCCTGCGCCGCTCCCGCACCCTGCGCGGCATCGCGACCGCCGACGAGGCCGTCATCTGGCGCAAGCACGCCACCGGCGTCATGGGCGCGCACATCTGGGCGCCGGAGATCCATCACATCGACGGCAAGTGGTACATCTACTTCGCCTCCGCGCCCGCCGAGGACATCTGGGCGATCCGCATCTGGGTCCTGGAGAACTCCCACCGCGACCCGTTCAAGGGCACCTGGGTGGAACGCGGCCAGCTCAAGACGGCCTGGGAGACGTTCTCGCTCGACGCCACCACCTTCACGCACCGCGGCACCCGCTACCTCTCCTGGGCGCAGCACGAGCCCGGCATGGACAACAACACCGCCGTCTGGCTGTCGAAGATGGCCGACCCGCTGACCCTGACGGGTCCTCAAGTGCGGCTCACCACACCGGAGTACGACTGGGAGACCATCGGCTTCAAGGTCAACGAGGGCGCGTCGTTCATCAAGCGCAACGGCCGCATCTTCATGTCGTACTCGGCCAGCGCGACCGACCACAACTACTGCATGGGCCTGCTCACGGTGGACGCCGACGCCGACCTCATGAACCCGGCGAACTGGTCGAAGTCACCGACCCCGGTGTTCACCAGCAACGACACCACCAAGCAGTACGGCCCCGGCCACAACTGCTTCACCGTCGCCGAGGACGGCCGCACCGACGTCCTCGTCTACCACGCCCGCCAGTACAAGGAGATCGTCGGCGACCCGCTGAACGACCCCAACCGCCACACCCGTATCCAGAAGCTCCGCTGGAAGCCGGACGGCACACCGGACTTCGGCACCCCTGTCGCCGACACCCCCGCCCGGGGTTGAGGGCGACCACCCCCAACTGACCGGCTTCGCACGTCACTTCACCGTTCTGAAGGAGAGTGTCCAGATGCCACATGCTGGGATAAGACGTTCCGTAGCACGACGTGGTGGAGCCGGACGCGCTGGGGTGAGACGTCTGTACGCCGTCCTCGTCGCCCTCTGTCTCGCGGTCGCCGGAGCACTCGCGACCGCGGGCCCCGCCCAGGCGGCGCCCCAGACCATCACAAACGGCACGCAGTTCACCGACACTTCGGGCAACGCCCTGCACGCGCACGGCGGCGGCGTCATCAAGGTCGGCTCGTACTACTACTGGTTCGGCGAGAACCGGAACTCCGACAACACCTTCCGCTTCGTGTCGGCCTACCGCTCCACCGACCTGAAGAACTGGGAGTTCCGCAACCACGTCCTGACCGAGGCCACCGACCCGGAGCTGGCGACCGCCAACATCGAGCGGCCGAAGGTCATGTACAACGCCGCCACCGGCAAGTACGTGATGTGGATGCACAAGGAGAACGGCGTCGACTACAGCGAGGCCCGCGCAGCCGTCGCCGTCTCGGACACCGTCGACGGCGACTACGAGTGGCAGGGCAGCTTCCGCCCGCTGGGCCAGCACATGTCCCGTGACATCACCGTCTTCACCGACACCGACGGCACCGGCTACATGGTGTCCGCCGCCCGCGAGAACTACGACCTGCACATCTACCGGCTGACTAGCGACTACACCGGCATCGCCGCCCTGGTCGCCGACCCCTGGCACGGCGGCCACCGCGAGGCCCCGGCCCTCTTCAAGCGCAACGGCGTGTACTTCATGCTGACTTCGGGCGCCACGGGCTGGAACCCGAACCAGCAGCAGTACGCGACAGCCACCTCGCTCGCCGGTCCCTGGACGGCGATGCGCAACATCGGCGACTCGACGACGTACGGCTCGCAGACCGCGTACGTCCTTCCCGTGCAGGGCAGTTCGGGCACCTCCTACCTCTACATGGGCGACCGCTGGGGCAACTCCTTCGGCGGGACGGTCAACGACTCGCGGTACGTCTGGCTGCCGCTGACTTTCTCGAACAACACCACGATGTCCATGTCCTGGTATCCGGAGGTCACCATCGACACGGCCGCCGGGACGATCACCGGACGGGGCGGCCCGTACGAGACGCTGACCGCCCGGCACAGCGGCAAGTGCGCCGACGTCTCCGACCAGTCGATCCTCGGGGGCGCCCAGATCAAGCAGTGGACCTGCAACGGAGGCGGCAACCAGCGGTTCTGGTTCAAGGATCTCGGCAACGGACACGCCCAGCTGATGGCCCGTCACAGCTCGCTGTGCCTGCGGGAGAACGCCTCCAACGTCACCCAGGAAGCCTGCTCCACCTCCGCCACCACCCAGCAGTGGTCGGTCACCACCTCCGGCGGCTACGTCACGCTGAAGTCCCGCGCCAGCGGTGAGTGCTTGGACGTGAACGGCGCGTCGACCGCCGATGGGGCCGCGATCATCACGTACGCCTGCAATGGGGGGACCAACCAGCAGTGGGCTCGGGCCAGTTGAGCCCGACTCCGGGAATGGTTCACTGATTGGTTCACTCCGTCTGGTGGAGGAGCAGTTCGGCTGACTCCTCCACCAGACGGTGCAGGACCGGTACGTGGGTTTCGTCGCCGCCGAGTTCGATGAGGAGGCGTTGGGCTTTGTCGCGGAAGCGGGCCAGGTCGACTCGGTAGTGGTGAAGGGCGGAGGGGGCGAGCAGGGATTTCGTGAGTTCCGACCTCGCTTCTTCGGAAATTCTCGCGGCGGCGTGCAGGTTCAGGAGATGGTTCTTGGATGCGGGTGACGCGTTTTCGAGGGCGCAGGCGAAGAGGTAGGTGACCGTTCCGTTCCGCAGGTCCTCATTGCGGCCGGAGAGGATGTCTTCCTGGTCGTTGAACAGTTGCCACAGGATGCCGAAGACGTCGCCGAAGTCGCGCCACTTCTGTATTCGTTCGTGTTCCGCGCCGGCCAATATCGCGCCCATCGCGGTGATCATGCCAAAGGGTGCTCCGGATTTGCCTCGGTAGGTTTTGATCACCGAGTCGCGGGTGGCGTCGGCGGCGTCTCGGCGCAGGTCGTTCAACTGGCCTTCGGTGCCGGTGATCCAGCAGGTCGCGAGTTCGGTGACCAGGGCGCCTCGCACTGAATCGGGGACCTGCTGCGAGTGGATGATGCGCAGGGGGAGGCTGTTTCCGCTGATGATCGATGCGAGCAGGGCCTCGTTTCCGCCGAGTTCGCGGGAAACGGTCGCTGCCTGGCCGTCGGCCAAGTCGTCGAGATAGCAGGCGGAAGTCCACCACAGGACATGGATCGCGGAGAGGGGAACGGCCGGTCCGGGGTCTCCCGTTTCGGCGCCGTGTACCAGGAGCGGCAGTACTTGTAGGGGGTACCTGAACGTTTGGTGTCGGAGGAGATCGGTGACGGCGTTCTGGACTGTGGTTGAGGAGGGGCCGAGTTGTTCGATGCCGGAATTCAGTTCCGCGTCGATATCCGTGGAGAACTGGTGGTACAGGTCCAGATATGAGGTGGAATTCATGGTGAGTCCCTCTTTGTTGTGCCGCTCGTCTCTCGGTTCGGTCGATTCGATCACTCCGATACACGTGTCAACCAGGGCGCCTTCCAGCCACGGCTGGCTTCATTCCGGTGGTGCGGAAGCGAGGTGGCGCACGCATCTAGAAAGCGCTTGCCGTCGCGGGGTACGGTCCAGCGACCAGGAGAAGCCGCCCTGTTGGAGGAGCCGCGTTGAAACGACTCAGACGCACGCTGATGGCCGTGTTGGCCGCGCTGACTGTCGCTACGGGGCTGTCCGCTACGTCGGCTTCTGCCGCGAGCCCGGCTTCTGCCGCCGCCCCGGCCTCGTCTGCCGCCTCGGCTTCGTTCGCCGCCTCGGCGCGGGCGGGCGGTCACGGCACGGGTCTGGAGAACTGCACCTCGACTGCCTGTCACTTCGATGTCCTGCCCGGCACGTATGACGTGCGTGTCCTGCTCGGCGGCGACACGGCCGCTAGTACCGGCATCAGTGGCGAGACTCGCCGCACGCTCCTTCCCGAGACGGCCACGGCGGCGGGCGAGCGCGTGGCTCGTAGCTTCACCGTGAACGTCCGTACCCCTGAGGGCGAACCCACGGGCCCGGAGGGCACCCTCGGCCTCGACCTCGTGCTCGGTGGCTCGGCTCCTGCGCTGGCCGGTATCCGCGTTACGCCGGCCCGGCATGGTCGGCAGATCTTCGTCGTCGGCGACTCCACGTCCTGCGATCAGCCGGGCGCGCCGTACTCCGGCTGGGGGCAGCAGTTGCCGCAGTACCTCCGCAGGGGCCTGTCGGTCGCCAACTATGCAGATTCCGGGGAGAGTACGGTCAGTTACCTTGAGAATCCCGCGCTCTTCGCGACCGTTCAGCCGCTGATTCGCAAGGGGGATCTGGTTCTCATCCAGCTTGCGCATAACGACAAGCAGACCGATGAGGCGACGTATCGGGCCAACCTCGAGGCGCTTGTTGCGGGTGTGCGCGAACGGGGTGGGCGGCCTGTGTTGCTCACGCCCATCGTTCGGCGGTGGTTCAGTGCCGATGGCACTCTCAACAACGGCACGGCGCTGTTGGTCAACGGGCTTGGCGTTGACCACCCTGCCGTCACTCGCGCCGTGGCCGCCGCGCACGGCGTGCCGCTCGTCGATATGACCGCCAAGACCAAGGCGTTGGTGGAGTCGTTTGGTGTTGAGGGCTCCAAGGCGCTGTATCTGTACAACGAGAAGCGGGATAACACGCACACCTCCGCGCATGGCGCGACCGTTTATGCGGACCTTGTCCGTGATGAGCTGGTTGCTCAGCGGCTGGTCCCTAGGGGCCTTGTGAGGTGACACAGACCCTGGGGCGTCCCGACCGGAACCGGGGCGCCTCAGGTATACCTCGGTGTTCAGTTCCCCAGGCTCGCCCCTTCCCGAAACTGGGGCTGTGCCCCAGACCCCCCGCCACGGGGTGGGTGTTGGGTTGTGTCGCGGCTGCGGGCCGGTGGGGGCTGGTCGCGCAGTTCCCCGCGCCCCTGATGGGGCGCTGATGCTGCACCACACTTGACCAAGGCCCCCTAGACAGGAAGCACGACCCAATGATCGCTGGCGTTCCCGAGGACGATCGCACCCTCAGCCCGTACACCGGCTATACGCGCGCCCATTGGGAGGCCGCGGCCGACTCCCTGCTTGCCGCCGTGGAGCCCTACGCCTCCGAGGATCGCGCGCTGTATCACCTGCCCGGCGAGCGCGAGAGCTGGTCGGGGCGGCTGTCCGATGGGCTGGAGGGGTATGCCCGTACGCTCCTGCTGGCGGCCTTTCGGCGGGACGAGAAGGCACTTGCGCGGTACGCCGACGGGCTTGCCGCCGGGACCGCGGGTGTGTGGCCGCGGATCGAGGACCGTAGCCAGCCGCTCGTTGAGGCCGCATCGATCGCCCTTGCCCTGCGGCTGACCCGGCCCCTCCTGTGGGACCGTCTTGACGACGGTGTGCGGCAGCGGGCGGCGGCCTGGCTCGGCGACGCGCTGACCGCTGAAGCCTGGCCCTGCAACTGGGAGTTGTTCCCGGTCACTGTGGGCGGCTTTCTGGAGGAGATCGGGTACGAGGTCGAGTCATCGCGGGCGGCGATCGACCGCGGTCTTGACCGGATCGAGCAGTGGTACGTCGGTGATGGCTGGTACACCGATGGCGACGGCCGCAAGTTTGACTACTACAACGGCTGGGCGATGCACCTGTACCCGGTGCTGCACGCCTGGCTCGCCGACGACACGCGTCTGCTCGACCTGTATGGCGGCCGGCTGTCCACCCATCTCGCCGACTACGCCTGCCTGTTCGGCGGTAACGGCGCCCCTATGCACCAGGGCCGCTCCCTCACGTACCGTTTCGCGACGACCGCGCCGCTGTGGCTGGGCGCCCTCACCGGGCGTACGCCACTGCCGCCGGGCCAGACGCGACGGCTGGCCTCCGGGGCCCTGCGCTACTTCCTCGACCGGGGAGCAGTCGACGACCGCGGCCTCCTCACCCTCGGCTGGCACGGCCCCAACTCCGGTGTCCTGCAAGGCTATTCGGGCCCTGCCTCCCCGTACTGGGCGAGCAAGGGCTTCCTCGGACTGCTCCTCCCCGCGGACCACGAGGTGTGGACGGCGACCGAGGAGCCCGGCCCGGTGGAGCGGCAGGACGAGGTGCGGCCGGTCGGGTCGCCCAACTGGCTGCTGCAGTCGACCAGTTCGGACGGCTTGGTCCGCCTCCATAACCACGGCAGCGAGGACGTCCGCTACGACCCGTACTACACACGGCTCGCGTACTCGACGGTGACGGCGCCTTCAGAGACGTACGACAACAGTGTGATCGTTGACGGGGACGCGAGCCGAAGCGGCATTGAGCCGTTGGGAGTTGGTGATGGCTGGGTGGCTTCGCGGCACGAGGCGGGTGGCGGTGCGCGGGTCACGAGCCTGGTTGTGGCGTCCGGTGCAGTGGAGGTGCGTGCGCACCTGGTGACGGGCGCGCCTCCCGGAACCGCCGTGCGCGTCACGGGCTGGTCGACGGGGGAGGGCCAAGGCAGTCAAGAGGGACTGCGGGCTGAACTCCTCCCGGCCTTCGGCCTGTTGGGCACGTCCGCCCTGACCGGCGTGACGGGCGAGGAGGCCACCTTGTTCGTAGCCCTCGCCCGCCTCACCGCCGAACAGAGCCCCCTCCCGCTCCAGGCCCTGGTGTCCGTGGAGGTGGAGGGGGCGTATGAGATGTACGTCCGCTGGGCCGACGGCCCCGAGACGCGGTTCCGGTTCAGCGCTCCAGACGGGCGATCCGCAGGGTTTTCGTGGTCGGTGACGCCCCTGTGAGCGCCGTCGAGTAGGACGGCTCGCGACTTACATAGTTTTCTGTATAGTTTAGTTCCATGACGATACTGCGCGACGCCCACGAACTGACGGTGACCGAGGCATCCCAGCGTGGTGTGGCCAAGCTTGTCGCAGAAGCCGAGCAGGGCTCGGATCTGGTCGTCACACGGCGCCATCGGCCCGTGGCAGCCGTCGTCGGAATGGACCGGCTCGCCGCTCTGGAGGCTGCCGCCTCCGACCTGCACGATCTTGCGCTCGTACTGGCCCGGAGCGCCTCTGACACTGGGCAGCGAACCTCGCTCGACGACGTACTCGCCGCCTTCGGGCACACACGCGAGTCCCTCGACGCTCTGCCGGACGACGACTGAGCCATGCCTGAGATCACTTTCACGGACGCCGCCATTGACGATCTTCGGCGTATCGGCCCCGACGCCGTGCCCAAGGTGCTCAAAAAGGTTCTTCTTCCCTTGGACGACCCAGCCGCCGGATATCCGCTGGGAGGCGAGCTGACCGGCTATCGCAAGCTGATCGTTGGTCGGAACACCTGGCGAGTCGTCTATCGGATCACCGAGGACAAGTCGGTGGAGGTCTGCGAGATGCGGGCTGTCGGCGCCAGAGCCGACGCGGAGGTGTACGAGGAGGCAACCGCACGAGTGCGGGAGGCCGGAGTGGCGCTGCCTGAGTTCGGGCAGCTCTCCGAGGTTGTGGAGCGGCTCGGCCGCCTGGCCGGGGACACCACCGTACGCGTGGAGGCGGTCCGGGAGCCCGTGCCCGACTGGCTGGCCAACCGTCTGATCCACACTGCCGGCATCCCTCGTGAGCGGGTAGCCGCGCTGGACTTGGAGGCGGCGGTCGACCTGTGGGCCCAGTTCACGGCGCGCACGCGGTAGTCGCTGGTCTGCGGCCGCCGACATCCGGGCCGGGCGCACGCCCAGTGGGAGCGTTCCCGCGTACGCCCAGGTGGAGGCGCTGAGCCCGCGTCGAGGGGGCTGATCCTGGTACGGTTATAGCTTTCGTGGGTACGTAGCCCTGTGGACTCCGACCGGCAAGGGACCGAGGAAACCATGGATATGGAGATCCCCGGCGACAAGCGACTGGCCGCCGCCGTTGTGATGCACAAAGGGCGTGTGCTGCTGGTGCGGCGTAGTGAGACCGAGCGGTTTCTGCCCCGGGTGTGGGGAGTGCCCTGCGGGAAGCTCGATCCGGGGGAGAGCCCGGAGGACGGCGTTCTGCGGGAGTTGAAGGAAGAGACCGGGCTGCTCGGCGAGGTCGTCCGGAAGGTCGGCGAATCGTCGTTCGTGAGCGAGTATCGCGGGCACGAGGTCAAGAACTGGCAGGACAACTTCCTGGTCAGGCCCCTCTCCCGGCATATCACGCTGCCCGAGCCGGACCAGGCGTACGCCTGGCTGAGTCCGGCTGAGCTGAGCAGCGTCGACATCGACGAGTACAACCTCGAGATCGTGCGCCAGGCGCTCCAGCGCCCATGAGCAGGGCCCAAGGGCTCAGCTCCTGAGCAGCTCCGCCAGCGCGGCGAGTTCGCTCAGATACTCCTCCACCCTCAGCGGCACCTTCGGCACCGCGCCCGGATGCGGTCCCGCCGCCGTGAACACATCGGTGTGGCGGCGCCGTCCGCTGCCCGTCTCCAGGAAGAGCGTCACCGTCGGCTCCGCTGTCTCCGTCCAGGCGCGGTGCAGGGTGTTGGCGGGGAGGGCGTACGTGCTGCCCGCCGCGTATTCCGCCACGTGCGTCAGGTGCAGCCGGGACGGGCCCGCGGGTTCCAGGAGCCAGTCGGCGGACTCGTCGGGGGACAGGGACTCCTGGTAGCGGTCCGCCTCGACTCCGCCGTCGGGCACGGGGGCGTACAACTCCATCGTCAGGCGCCCGCGTACGACATACGAGGCAAGCGGGGAACGGTGGTTGTGGATGTCCTCCTTGCCGACCGCGCCGCGGCCTGCGTGCCACAGGTGGGCGCGCAGCATGTGGTGCGGGCCGCCGTCGATGAGGAGGAGCTTGTCGAAGCCGAGGACATGGCGGTACGAGAGCCGGGCGCAGCCCTCCGGATCGCCCTCGCCGGAGGCGAGTTCGGCGGTCAGCTCCAGCAGCCGGTCGGGGGAGCCGAGTTCGGCGATGACGGTGCGGGCCGCCAACACCCGTTCGTGCTCAGGCAGTTCGCCGTCCAGTGCCTCGGCCAGCAGCCGTCGCGCCGCCTGGACCTGCCGACCACCCATGCACGCTCCCTCCGACTCAGTCATGCGGCTGGTACATCCATACGGCATGAGCGCGCAGCGCCGAAAGCCCCTGATAGGTCATCCACATGGGACGGCGCAGCTCACTGGTGGTGTCCTCGCGGGGCCAGGTCCAGATGCCGTCCGTCTGCGCCGCCCACACGGCGGTGGCCGCGCCGTCCAGCCGCTCACGCCACTCCGCCTCCATGCCGTCCTCGCGCGCGATGTCGCGGGCGCCCGAGGTGAGCAGGGCGCGGACGACCCAGGAGGCGGTGAAGTGTCGTACGTTCAGGACCTCGTGGCGGGACGGGTCGTCGGGGCGCGGGCGTCGCACCTCCTCGCGGAGGCTGGTCAGGTCGAGGCACTCGTGGTGCGGGGCGTCCGGGCAGGCCAGCAGCCAGCGGATGCCGTCCTCGCGGGCGGCGCGGGCGTTGGCGCTCTCGCCCAGGACACGGGCCGCGCGGTCCAGGGCGACCACGGCCTGCGAGGTGTGCAGGGCGGAGGGCGGGCCGTGCCGGGGCGCCAGGCGGTAGCTCCAGCAGCGGCGGTGCCGGCGGCGCGGGTCCGTGATGGCGCCGTCGACGAGGGCCTCCCGGAGCAGCGGCAGTATGTCCGAGCGGGGTGCGGCGCGCAGCAGGCCGCGCAGCACGGTCGTCACGACATGCGTCAACTCGCGCCCTGCACGGTCGAGTTCGAGAGTGAAGCCGGACTCGCAGCGCGCCACCTCGGCGGCCACCCGGTCCGGGTCCACACCGGCCCGTGCCATGGCGCCGAGTACCAGCGCGGTCACCTCGGGCCGGGCCACCGTCCCCTGCGAGCGCGCCGACCAGCCGCCGTCCGGCAGGCGCAGCCGCCACAGCGTCTCGACCAGGTCGCCCGTGCTCAGCCGCCCGTCCGGGACGCCGAGATCGAGCGCGATGTGCAGCCCGTACGCCGTACCGACCGGCGTCGGCCGGCCCGCGCTCTCGCCGAGCGAGTGGGGCCAGCCGGTGAGCCGCCCGCACTCCGGATCGTCGACGACGCAGAGCTGCCCGGTGAGCGTGTCGTACGCCGACGAGAACAGCTGGGGGAGGGGCCCCGGCCCGGACAGCGACGCTGATCCCGCGGTGAACTGTCCGTTCCCCGCAGGCGCGTTGCGCTCCGACCGCGCCCGCAGCAGCTCCGCCGCCAGCCAGGCCGACAGCGCCGTACCGAGTCCGGCGACCCCCGCGATCGCATACCGCGCGGCCTGCCCCTCGATGCTGTCCGGCAACAGGCCGAACAGCGCCTGGAACACGGCGTAACCGGCGGCCGCGCAGCCGAAGCCGCCCAGCCACCGTACGAAACGGGGTGGCCGGGGACCGTGCGGCACGGGCGGCTCGGGATCCGTTCTCAACGGCCCCCGTCCCAGCTGCTGTTGCGTCAAGGCGCGCTCCCTCCCCAGGGGCGGCACATGTGGGTCATGGCGAAGCTTCCAGTCTAAGTGGTCAGAGGGACGCCTGGTGTTGGGACCGGAGGCAGCCTCTCCATCGGTGACGCATCGGTACGCATCGGTGATACCCGGGTGATACCCGGTGGCCTCAGGAAGACTTCCTCTCCACCTGGTTCTCCCTTTGGTCCTCCTTGGGCCAGTGCTCCAGGAGTACGTGCAGGGCGTCCAGGGCCCGCTCCCAGGACGCCTGTACGTCGCGTGGGGCGCTGAAGCCGCCGCCGGCCTCGAGGCTGCAGTAACCGTGGAAGGTGCTGCGCAACAGCCGTACGGCGTCCGTGAGATCGGGCTCCGACAGCCCGTAGCCGCGCAGCATTCCGTACGTCACCTCGGCGGTCCGGCGCAGTACCTCGGACTCGGCGGCCACGGCCGGGTCGACCCGGATCTGCGTGGCCGCGTACCGTCCGGGGTGCTCCAGCGCGTACTCCCGGTAGGCGTCGGCGAACGCGACCAGCGCGTCCTTGCCGGCCCGCCCGGCCACGGCGAGCTCGATCCGGCCGATCATCTCGCCGCCGGCCAGCAACGCGAGCCGCGTGTGCAGCTCCCGTACGTTCTTGACGTGCGAGTACAGACTGGCGTCCTTCACGCCGAACCGCCGCGCCAGCGCGGTGACGGTGACGTTCTCGAACCCGACCGCGTCCGCGAGCACGGCGGCGGCCTCGACCACGCGGGCGGTTGTGAGCCCGGCACGGGCCATGGGCGGTTACCTCCTGAGGTATGGATCACAGACTTCGTGAGCTACATGAGTTGAGACGATACGCATCGTCTTGCTACCATGAGCGCATGGCTTTCTTCTGCTTTCTCTGAGTCCGGGCACGGCCCATACCGCCGTTTCTGCTGCCCGTAGACATCTCGCATCCTCAGGGAAAGTCCTATGCGCGAACGCGCCCATACTGCCGTGCCCGCTGCCGTGGCACAGCTGTCCGTCAAGAACGTCACCAAGTCGTACGGCACCCGGACCGTCCTCGACCAGGTCACCTTCACCGTCCGCCCGGGCGAGAAGGCCGCCGTCATCGGCGAGAACGGCTCCGGCAAGTCCACTCTGCTACGGCTGCTGGCCGCGGCAGAGGTGCTGGACGCCGGGGAGATCACCGTCCACTTTCCTGGCGGCACCGGCCACCTCGCCCAGACCCTCGACCTCGACCCGGGCTCCACCGTGCAGGACGCCGTCGATCTCGCCCTCACCGAACTGCGCGACATGGAGCGCCGGCTGCGCGCGGCGGAGGAACGCCTCGGCGAGGCGTCGGAGGACGAACTCGCCGCGTACGGCGAGCTGTTGATCGCGTACGAGGAACGCGGCGGTTACGAGGCGGATGCCCGCGTCGACGCCGCCATGCACGGGCTCGGGCTCGCCGGGATCACCCGCGACCGCGTGCTCGGCTCGCTCTCCGGCGGCGAGCAGTCGCGTCTCGCGCTCGCCTGCGTGCTGGCCGCCGTTCCCGAGCTGCTGCTCCTCGACGAGCCGACGAACCACCTCGACGCATCGGCCGTCCACTGGCTCGAGGAGCATCTGCGCGCGCACCGCGGCACCGTTGTCGCGGTCACCCACGACCGCGGCTTCCTGGAGCGCATCGCCACCACGATCCTCGAGGTCGACCGGGACGCGCGCACGGTGTACCGGTACGGCGACGGCTGGGCCGGCTACCGCGCTGCGAAGGCCGCCGCCCGCCGCCGCGCGGAGCAGGAGTACGCGGACTGGCTCGAGGAGGTGACCCGTACCGAGGAGTTGCTCGAGGCCGCCGGGAGGCAGCTGGCCACCACCGGCAAGGACCCGCGGCAGGGCTTCGGCAAGCACCGCCGCTCGCACGAGGCGAAGCTCGGCGGGCAGGTGCGGGCGGTCCGGGAGCGGCTGGCCCACCTGCGGCGCAACCCGGTGGCGGCACCGCCGGAACCGCTGAGGTTCACGGCGGCCCTGTCCTCGGCGGACGGAGAGCATCCTGCCGACCGCCCGCTCGTCGAGCTCGACGGCGTGGCGGTCGGCGAGCGGCTGCGTCTGGACAGGCCGCTGACGATCGCGCCCGGGCAGCGGCTGTTGGTCACGGGCGAGAACGGGGCGGGCAAGACGACGCTACTGCGCGTCCTGGCGGGCGATCTGGAGCCGGACGCGGGCACGGTACGCCGCTCCGCCCGGATCGGGTACCTGGCACAGGAGCTGCCCGCGCGCTCCACCCGGCTCCCGCTTCTCGCCGCCTTCGCGGCCGGACGGCCGGGGCTGCCGGAGGAGTACACCGAACAGCTGCTGGCACTGGGCCTGTTCCGCGAGGAGGACCTGCACGTCCCGGTCGCGGCGCTGTCAGCGGGGCAGCAGCGGCGGTTGCAGATCGCGAGCCTGGTGACCCGGCCCGCGGACCTTCTCGTACTCGACGAGCCCACGAACCACGTCGCGCTCGACCTGGTCGAGGACCTGGAGGGGGCACTCGCGGCCTACCCGGGCGCGGTGGTCGCGGTCTCGCACGACCGCGGCTTCCGCGAGCGGTTCCCAGGACAGCGACTGGAGCTGTGCGGCGGCCGCAGACGCTGACTGTCGACCCTGCCGGGCCGCGACCCTGGCCCGGCAGGACCTGCGGCAAGCGCTGCGGCGGGGGCTTAACGCCTCAACCTGTCCATCCGTCAGAGATTCACCTGGAACGATTGGAACGACTGAGCCATGACCGATTTCGTGACACCACAGGAGGCCGCCCGCCGCACCTCCGCGGCAGTCGACGCGGCAGTCGGAGCGGGGCGCGATCTCGGACTCACCGTGACTGATGCCTCGGTACTCCACGACGTTTTCTCCGTCGTCGTCCACCTCGCGCCCTCACCGGTCGTGGCCAGGATTCCCACGGTCCTGCCGCGCTCCTCGAGCCTCGATTCCCTGACGCACCGCCAGCGGACGGAACTGGACGTGACGCGGTGGCTCGCCGACCAGGGAACCCCCGTGATCCCTCCCAGTCCTCTCGTGCCGAGGGAACCCGTTCAGCGCGACGGGTTCTCGATGACGTTCTGGCAGTTCGTCGAGGAGGACCGGGACAAAGAGCCCGACTACGTGGCGAACTCGGAAAGCACCGCCGACCTGCACGCCGCGATGCGCCCATACCCGGGCAGGCTGTCGTATCTGTCCTCGGCCGAACCGCAGTTCATCGCCGAAAGCCTCGCTCTGCTCGAAGAGCGCCCCGACCTCATCGGTCCGGCCGATCTGGACCGCGCACGCCGCGAGTGGCAGATCCTGGAACCTCTCGTGCGCTCACGCACGGCCTTCGAGACACGGTTCCCGGGAATCGACCTCCAGCCCATCCACGGCGACTCCCCACCCGCGAACATCTTCTTCGGGACGGACGGGGACCTCTACGCCGACTTCGAGCTGGTCACACTGGGCCCCGTCGAGTGGGACCTGGCCGCCCTCGGGCCCGACCTCGAATCCGCCTACAACCGCGGTGCGCGGCGCAACGGCATGAGGCCGTTGAACGAGGAAGTCCTGAGCTTCGTGAACGCCGTGGGAATGCTGCGGGTCATCGCCTCCCTCACGCTGGTGCCCCAACTGCCTGTGCTGATCGAGTACTTGAAGCCCTCCGTCGACCACTGGCAGACAACGCCGTTCGCCGGTGACATCCTCCGTTGAGCGGGACGACCTCGCGGTCGGCCGTCCCGCCATTGACCTGACGGCGTTTCACCTCAGCGGATCGGCGCGTACAGCACCCCCAGCTTGTCGATCTCCGTGCCCGCGCGGCCCGTGAAGCCGACGATCTGCCAGCCTGCCGGGGCCGTGTACGTCACGGTGTTCGAGGTGGGTGAACCGGCCGACACCGTACGGGAATTGTCCGTGGTGAAGGCCGCCGAGAAGATGCGCGTGTGGCCGTTCCTCTGGCCGCTGGTGAGCTTCACCGAGGTGAGGTGCTCGTCGGCGGCCAGGTTGAGGGACGTGGCCGTGCCGCCCGTACCGCCGTGGGTGAGGGACGCCGTAGCGCCGTCGTGGGTCAGGGATACGCCGTCCAGGCGGGAGGCGCCGCGCAGGGTGAGTGTGCGCGGTGCGGGCGTGGCCGGGAGGTCGTCCGCGTCGTTGAAGGCGGTGCCGTGCGGGCCGCCGAAGGTGTCGCTGGCGCGGAGGTTCGAAGGCAGTTTCCAGGAGAAGTCGACCGTGTGCGGGAAGTGGTCGGAGAGGTTGCCGCCGGCCTCGTCCAGGAACTTGGACCAGTCGTTGTTGTAGCGGGTGGCGTCGAGGTCCACCAGGTCGCTGCCGCGGTAGAGGATCTTGTCAACCACCTCGCAGTCGTTCGTCGGCTCCTTCTCCGGGCACACGAGCGCTTCGCTGCCCTGCGCGGGGGCGTTGCCGCCGCGGATCAGGTCGACCCAGGGGTCGCTGAGGCCGTTCTCGTTCACGAGCGTGCGGATGTTGTCGCCCGCGCGCGTGTAGCGGGTGTTGGTGTCGCCCATGACGATCACCGCGTTGCCCGCCGAGTTCGCCTTGATGAAGTCGGAGAGCTGGCTGATGTTAGCGCGGCGGGCCGCGAGGGCGGCGTCGTCGGAGTCTGCGTTCGTGTGCACGTTGTACAGGTCGACGAAGACGCCCTCAGCGAGCCGGACCCGGGCCAGTGAAAAGCCCTTCGGGGTCAGGCAGTTGGTGCCGGTGCACTTGTTCCACTTCACCCGCTGGAAGTCGTCGAACCAGTAGTCCGAGAGGGTGTTGAGGCCGTCGCCGAACGGGACGCCGCCGCTGGTCGCGGTGCGGTGCGGGTGGTTGTCGCCTGCGTACAGCGCCGCGTGGTAGTTGAAGTCCTCCTGCACGTTGACGATGTCGTACGCCCCGAGTCGCGGGGAGATCAGCGGGGTGTTCTTCGCCGGCTTGCCGGAACTCAGGCCCTCCGGGAGGCCCGCGACGTTGTACGCGAGGACGTTGAAGGTGCCCGACGAGGGGGCGGCGGCCGCCGCCGCGGATCCCGTGGACGCGGCGGGAGCGCTTGCCGTGGCGGTGGTGGCGAGACCGGTCAGGGTCAGCGCGCCCGCCACAAACGTTCCGATGAGCCTCTTCATGGGGGGTGTCTCCTGGGGACGGAGGAACGGAAGTGGGAGCTGAACGGTGCTCAGGTTCGAGGTCAACTCGGCTGCTGTACAGGGGCCGTTGGGAGAACGCTGTGAAAATTGTGAAACGTGGAACGAGTTGATGCGACCAAGTCACCTGCGAATCACGGTGTGGTTGAGCATTGTTCATGTTTCGCGCAGAGTCTCGCACCCGCGCGGTCATACCGACAGCGCGAAGGCGAAGAAGGCACAGAAGGCAGGCCGACATGGGTCACGGGCACGGGCACGGTCACGCGCATGGACATGGGCATCACCACCACGAGCACGACCACCAAGGGTCCGAACTCCCGGCCGCCTTCGACACCTCCGTACCCGACGAGGCCCTGACCCCCGAGCAGCACTCGCGCCGCTCCATGCTGCGGCGCGCGGGCTTGCTCGGCGCGGGCCTCACGGCGGCCGGAGTGCTCGGCGGGACGGCCGCCGCGCAGGTGACCGATTCCGCTCCGGCCGCCTCCAGCGGCCGGAAGCGCAAGGGCTTCCTCTGGCTGGCCGGCGACCACCACATCCACACCCAATACAGCAACGACGGCAAGTACCGCGTCGTGGACCAGGTCCGCCAGGGCGCCAAGCACGGCCTGGACTGGATGGTCATCACCGACCACGGCAACGAGACGCACGCCAAGATCGGTGTCGAGAAGGTCAATCCGGACATCCGCGAGGCCCGCGACGCGTACGAGGACACCCTCGTCTTCCAGGGCCTGGAGTGGAACATCCCCGCCGCCGAACACGGCACCGTCTTCGTCCACCCCGGCAAGAACGAGGTCTCCGTACTCAAGCAGTTCGAGACCGACTACGACGGCGGCGTGAAGAAGGCGACGGACTCCACGCCCGCCAACGAGGCCCTCGCCATCGCCGGCCTCAACTTCCTTGCGGAGCAGGTCCAGCGCCGCAAGGTCAAGGACATCCTGATGCTCGCCAACCACCCGGCGCGCAAGGGCATCGACTCCCCGCACGAGATACGCGCCTGGCGCGACGCCACGTCCCGGCGCCACCAGATCGCGGTCGGCATGGAAGGCGCGCCCGGCCACCAGGCCGCCGGCATCGAGAAGTCCGTCGGCATGGGCCGCGCCCGCGGACTGTACGACGGCAGCCCCGGCGCCAACTCCTTCGCCGGTTACCCGCTGGAGAGCTACCGCACCTGGGGCGGCTTCGACTGGATGACCTCCACCGTCGGCGGCCTGTGGGACAGCCTCCTCGCCGAGGGCAAGCCCTGGTGGATCACCGCCAACTCCGACTCCCACAACGTCTACACGGACACCGCCAAGCGCGGCGGCCCCGACAGCGACTACACCGCCAACGGCAAGCACACCGACCCCGTCTACAGCGGCAAGATCGACCTCACCGAAGGCGACTACTGGCCCGGCCAGTACAGCCGCACCCACGTCGGCGCCGACGGTTTCACCTACGCCGCCGTCATGGACGGCATCCGCGCCGGCCGCGTCTGGGTCGACCACGGCCAGCTCATCAGCGGCCTGGACGTACGGCTGGCGGGCGGCAGCCGTTGGGCCACGCTCGGCGGCGCGCTGCAGGTCAGGAAGGGCACGCGCGTCACGCTGACGGTCGAGGTCGCTCTCGCGGGCGGCCCCAACTGGGCAGGCTACGTCCCCGAGTTGGCCCGAGTCGACGTCATCCAGGGCGACGTCACGGGAGCGGCGAAGGACAAGGACACCTTCACCGCCCCGACCGCCAAGGTCGTCAAGTCGTACGAGGTCGGAAAGTCCTCCGGCAGGGTAAAGCTGACGTACGAACTCGGCCGCGTGGACCGGCCGCTGTACGTCCGTCTGCGCGGGACTGACGGCAACCGTTCGGCAACGGGCCTCATGGGCAAGGCGGTTGACCCGGCGGGCCCGGCGATCGACGTCGTCGGCGACGCGGACCCGTGGATGGACCTGTGGTTCTACTCGAACCCCGTGTGGGTCCTGCCGTCGTGACGACGCAGGGGCAGCGGCAGCCTGGCGAGGCCTTCTGGATCGACACCGAGGCGACGACGCTACGCGAGGCGGACCACCTGCTCCAGTCGCTGGTCGCCGAACTCGCCCTCCCCGAGGGCGTGTTCGGCTGCACGCATCTGGTGCGGGGGGAACGGCCGCGGGTTGTGCTGTCGTTCACGGGGGCGCCGGCGGAGGTTTCACGGCTGTTGATGGACAAGGGGTACGAGGTGACGGTCGGCGTCCCTGATGCGGCGGGCCGTGCCGTGGTGTACCCCGGGGTCGCGGGGCTGACCGGGACGGTGACGGTCGCGGAGCTGGTGGCGGGCTCGGCGATCGACCGGGTCGCGGTACTGGGTGGATCTGGCGAACCCGCGCCGGAGCAGCGGATCGTGACGAGGGACCACATACGTCCGGAATGGCGGGACGGAGAGCTGGTCCTGACCGCGATGCCGGCCGCGGGCGGGGTCCTGGTCCCGTTCGAGGTACCGGACCCTACGCCGTGCTGCGCGGATCACTGAGGCGTGGTCATCGTTACGGGGGCGGTCGGGGCATGGGCCGGCCGGGGTACGGTCGGCCGGGGCCGAGGGGTCCCGGCCGACAGTGCTCCCCCGCGAAGCACGCTACGCAGAATGCTTCACTGCGACCCTCCACATCGCGCCCCGACTGTCGCCGATTCGTGCCACGGAACCGCACAATTCCCCTTGAATGTCAGGAACTTGGCCTCCCCATTCCAACCGGGCCTCACGACGACGAGGGAACGACGCATGCACAGCGGTGCTCTCCACGTACATCACGCCACCGTCGACGAGTTACAGACCGCCGCCTCCGCGATCCTCGCGCCGCTCACGGTGGCGGCGCCGGGCACCGACGCGTTCCGAGCGGACATCGGAGCCGTTGCCCGGATTCGCGGCTCCGCGCATGTCGTGTCGCGTCCGCTCCGCGCGATCACGTCCTCGGACCCCGAGCTGCTGAAGGTGACGTGGCACCGGTCGGGGGCCGCGGTCGCCACCCAGGGACGTAACCACTCGCCGGTCCACATCGGCGACTTGACCGTCTTCGACATGACGCGGCCGTACCGGCTCGCCGTCTCCGAACGATGCGACGTCCTCGCTGTCGGCGTTCCGCGCACCGCGCTCGGAAGCCATGCCGACGCCATCACCCGTCGTACCGCGCAGCGTCTGCCGGCCGACGGCGGTAACCAGTCGGTTCTCGCCGCCTTCCTCTCCGGCCTGGGCCGTCATCTGGACGAGCTGGCAGGACCGGCCGACGGCCACCTCGGCGACGCGCTCGTCTCCCTGCTGATCGCCGCGTTCGCGGACCGCGCGCCCGGGCAGGTGGACACGGCCACCGACCTGGTCGACCGCATCCGCGTCTACGCACTGGCGAACATCGCGGACCCGTCCCTCTGCGTCGACTCCGTCGCCGCCGCGCACGGCATCTCGGCCCGCCACCTGCACCGTCTCTTCCGGCGCACAGGTGCCTCCTTCGCCGCATGGCTGCGTAACGAACGCCTCGACCGCATCCGCCGTGATCTCCTCGACCCGGCACACGCAGGGCGTACGGCGGCCGCGGTGGCCGCCCGCTGGGGCATCCACGATCCACAACATCTCGGACGCGCCCTCAAGGCACGCTACGGCCAGACGGCACGCGAGATACGCGAAGCGGCCGGCCAAAGTCGTGTCCGATGAGGTCACGGGCTGGCTGGCCCGCACCGCTCTACCGCTGAGCGGCCTGACCGCAGGCGGGCCCACCAGTGATCTCCAGCCGCTGAAGGACGTCCTCGACGGCGTGCGGATCGTGGGCTTGGGGGAGGCCACCCACGGGACCCGCGAGTTCTTCCAGCTCAAGCACCGCCTTCTGGAGTACCTGGTGACCGAGCTGGGATTCTCGGTCCTGGCCATGGAGGCCAGCGCGTCGGCCGGCCCAGCTGTCGACGCCTATGTCCGCCAAGGCGTCGGCGATGCGGCGAGTGTGCTTGCCGGGCTGGGGTTCTGGACCTGGCGGACCCATGAGGTGCTCGAGATGATCGAGTGGATGCGCGACTACAACCGGGGGCGGACAGAAGGCCAGAAGGTACGTTTCGTAGGCATCGACCCGCAGAAGTGCGGCAGCTCCCTGGCGGTAATCGACTCCTTCCTGCACAACTTCCCGCTCAACGAGGCACCGGACCGCGTGGCCGGACTGCTCTCCACGCTCCGTGTGCTCGACAAGGCGAATCCGGGATCGCACCCCGATCCTCAGCGGCGCCTGGTGCATGACGCCGAGGAACTGCTGGAGCTTCTCCGCGAACGCGCCCCCGAAGCAGCCGACGTGCTCCGGCACGCACGGATCCTGGCGCAGGCCGCCGACCTGGTGACACGCACCAGGCAGCACACGGACCCGGAACAGACCGTCTTCGCCGCACGCGACTTGTACATGGCCGAGGCTGTCGGGGAACTCCTAGATGATCCGTCCGCCAAAGTCGCCCTCTGGGCACACAACGGACACATCACCAAAAGTCGTTACGGCGGAGGGGTACCGGCACTGGGACAACACCTTCACACACGGCACGGCGACGCCTACTACGCGCTCGGCCTGCTGTTTGGAAGCGGCTCCTTTCGCGCCCGCCGGATGTGGCCCGGCCCCTGGCCCGGTGGTCGCAGGTCTTGTCCCCGCGCCGGTGCCGTCGTCACCAACCGGATCGGTCGCGGGGCCCGCCCCGACGCCGTAGAAGTCCGGCTCGCCACAGCCAACCCCGGCAACCATCTCGTCGACCTCCGCAGCGCAGCTGACGCACCGACTGCCGTACGGGAATGGCTCAACGGCTGTCACGTCATGCGGAGCTTCGGCGCCGTGGTACCGCGCTGGACCTATCGCTTAAACCTGAGCCCCGTCTCCCTGGCCGACGAGTACGACGGATTGGCCTACGTCGCGGCCTCGACGGCCTCCGAGCCTCTTCGCAGGTGACCAGGCCGCACGTAATCCGGTGGTGGGCGGAAGCCCGGCCCCGGCAGAGTGACCGCATGCCGACACCAGCTCCCACTCCACCCGGCGCCGCGTTCCTGCCCGGCCTTGAACTCTCCCGGAGCTTGTACGAGGAGGCCGTGCGGCCGATCCTCGCCGAGGCGTACCCGGGGCTGCGGTACACGGCCGCGCGGATCGGCTCGGGTTCCGAGGTGCTGGGCTTCGACACGGCGAGATCGGCGGACCATGAGTGGGGGCCGCGGCTGAACCTGTTTCTGTTGGACGAGGACGTGGCCGAGCATGGCCAGCGCATCCACCGGCTGCTGGCCGAGCGTCTGCCCAAGAAGGTGCGCGGCTGGCCTACGCACTTCCGCCGTTGGGACGACGATGCGCTGGACCCGGTGTCGGGCCACATGGAGCTGGTCGACGGGCCCGTCGACCACCGGGTGTCCGTGGACGGGCTCGGGCCGTGGCTTGTGGCGCAGCTCGGCGTGGACGCGCTCGCCACGCCCGAACTGACCGCGCAGGACTGGCTTTCCATACCCCAGCAGCGGCTCCTCGAGGTGACTGCGGGCGCCGTCTTCCACGACGGACTCGGCACGCTGGACGCCGTACGGCGGCGCCTCGCCTGGTATCCCGACCAGGTGTGGCGCCACCTGCTGGCCTGCCAGTGGCAACGGCTCTCGCAGGAGGAGGCGTTCGTCGGCCGCTGCGCGGAGGTCGGGGACGACCTCGGCTCGGCGGTGGTCGCCGGGCGCCTGGTCCGCGACCTGATGCGGCTGTGCCTGCTTCTGTCGCGGACGTACGCCCCGTACAGCAAATGGCTAGGCAGCACCTTCGCCCGCCTGCCGATGGCCGCCGACCTCACCCCGTCCCTGCGCGGTGCGCTTGCGGCGACGCAGTACACGGACCGAGAACGGCACCTCTGCGACGCGTACGAGAAGGTAGCCACCCTCCACAACGCCTCCGACCTCACCGCCCCGATCGACCCCACCCGCCGCCGCTACCACAGCCGCCCCTTCCTGGTCCTCCACGCCGAACGCTTCGCACAGACCCTGAGCGACACGGTCACCGACCCGGAGCTGCGTTCCCGCCCCCTGATCGGCAGCGTGGATCAGTGGGCGGACAGCACTGACTTCCTCTCCGGCCCATCCCGTGGCTGGTATCACACAGGCCCCTTGGACAGCGAGGGTTAGCTGTACGAGGCCACTCCGGCATCGCTCGACGAGTTGTCGTCGGCCCTCGATGTTGAGCGGGGAGTTGGCACGGTCATCGAGCGCTGCTTTCTTCGACGGTGTCCTGGGCCAGGTGCTCCCGATAGGCATCGTCGGTGCTCGTGAAGGCCCTTGGCAGGTGGCGCAGTGCGAAGACGCCGAGTGCGGCGTGAAGGATGCCTGCGATGACGGCAGCGGAGTGCAGACCTGTGACGAAGGCGGTCTTCGCGTCGCCGGTCACCGCGGCCCTGACGCCAGGGATCTGCAATGTCTCGTTGAGGGTGCCGGCGAGGTTCGGGCCCTGGAGCCGGAAGATCAGGGTGGCCAGCGAGCCGAGGAGTGCGATGCCGAGGGCGTTGCCGATCTCGTTGCTGGTCTCGGCGATTGCTGCCGCGGACCCGGCGCGCTCTGCGGGAACCGCGGCGATGGCGGTGTCGGCGACGACGCTGAAGGAGATGCCGTAGCCGATACCGGCGATGACGGCGGATGCCACGTACCAGCCGATGCCGCTGGAGATGCCGGTGGCCAGCAGCAGGAGCAGCCCTGCGGCGATGAAGAAATGGCAGGTGATGAGCGCTGCCCGGGTGCCGATACGTGCGACGAGTGCCGGTGTGACGATGCAGGTGACGGTGAGTGCGGCGGCTCCGGGGAGCGCGACGAGAGCCGCATCCAGGACGGCCAGTCCGAGGACGGACTGCAGGTAGATGCCGCCCAGGTAGGCCACTGCCGACCAAGCGGCGAGAGGCAGTAGTCCGGTGATGACCGCGATCGTGAACACCGGGTCGCGGAAGAGGCGGAAGTCGATCAGCGGGTGTTCAAGGTGGAGTTGCCGCCGGACGAACCACCACAGGGTGACGACGCCGACGATCCCTGTGGCCATCGGGGTCGCGGTCAGCCCCTCCGCGGCAGCGTGCTTGATCGCGTAGACGGTCAGCAGGATGCCCGCAGCGGAGAGCAGAACGCTTAGAGCGTCGACGCGGCCGGTCCGGGTGGCACGTACCTCGCGGAGCACGATGGGGGCCAGGACGAGGAACAGCACGACGACGGGGAGATTGATCAGGAAGACCGATCCCCACCAGAAGCTGTTCAGCAGTTGTCCGCCGACGACCGGGCCGATCGCGAAACCGGCGGCAAAGGTGGCTGCGAAGATGCCGATCGCTTTCGCCCGCAGGCGTGGGTCGGTGAACAGTTCGCTGAGTACCGCCAGCGCCGACGGCAGCAGTGTGGCACCGGCCACGCCCATCAGAGCCCGGAAGGCGATCAGCAGCTCCGGCCCGGGGGCGAACGCCGCTCCCGCCGAGGCCGCGCCGAACACCGCCGCGCCGGTCATCAACAGCTTCAGTCGGCCGTACCGGTCGCCGATGTTGCCGAACGCGATGAGCAGGGACCCGACGGCGAATCCGTAGACGTCCAGGACCCACAGCGCCTGATCAGCGGTCGGCGACAGCGCCTCGGAGACCTTGGGCATGGCCAGGAACAGGACCGAACCGTCCATCGCCACAAGCAGTACCGGTCCCAGCACAACCAGCAGACCGAGCCACTCCCGCGGACCGGGTGAGTGAGAAACACGCCGTTCATTCATGCTTTTGACGGTGCGGTGTCGTCCGCTCGGCAACCATCCCCGCGTCGTGGGTACACCTCACAGGGGCACCCAGGCAGGAGCTGTGGTGCCTACGCTCGCAGTCATGGAGCTGGAGAGCCTCGGGGCCTATCTCAAGACCCGCCGCGACCGGGTCACGCCTGCCGACGTCGGACTGCGCACGTACGGCACCGCCCGCCGCGTGCCGGGCCTGCGCCGCGAGGAGCTCGCCCAGCTCGCCGGGGTGAGCGTCGGCTACTACACACGGCTGGAGCAGGGCCAGGCCGGTACGGCCTCCCAACAGGTCCTCGATGCGCTCGCAGGCGTGCTCCAGCTCGATTCGGCCGAGAGCGCCCATCTGCACAACCTCGCCCGTCAGCCCACCACATCACGCCTGGTCCGTCCCCGACCTGAAAGGCCGCACCCACGAGTACTGGCGCTCCTGGCGTCCCTGGGTGAGACGATGCCGGCCGTCGTGCTCGGCCGCCGCGGTGACGTGCTGGCCTGGAATCGCACCGGACATGCCCTCGTCGCAGAACACGTCGACTTCGACGCACCTCACGATCTCGCGCGACGCCCGTCCATCCCTCGGATGTTCTTTCTCAACTCCCTCACCCGCAACCTGCACCGGAACTGGGATGAACTCGCCCGAATCCATGTCGCTTACCTGCGGCTGACCGCGGGCAGGTATTCCGCCGACGCCCGGTTGGCCGAACTGATCGGCGAACTCGCCATGCGCAGCGGCGACTTCGCCAAGCTGTGGGCCAAAGGCGACGTCGCGGACTGCACCGTGGGCACCATGCGCCTGCAACACCCCACCGTCGGAGGGGTCGACGTCGACTACCAGGTGTGGCTCCAGCCCGACAGCCCGGACCACCGGCTCGAGGTCTATACACCTAACGACAGCGCCTCGGCGGACGCGCTGCGACTGTTGCATAGCCAAGCCGCCGCTGAGCAGGAACCTGAGGTCGCCCTCTCCGAGCCGTCCCGGCATCCGGACCGATAACTGCCGCCTATGGTCCTCATGGCAACGGTGGCCCGACGCCCCGGAGGGATCGTCAATAACGTCCTGTCCTACAACAGCTAGCTTCAGTTGCCGCCTCATCTAAAGGGGGTTCAGGTGAACTGCCACGTCCGGCGGGGAGGTCGAGTTGGCTCGAGGGCGGTGACGAGCTCCCGGTAGTCATGGTGGTCGAGCGGGAGCTTCGTCATTTCCGGGCCGTTCACCTCCACTACAGTGCGACGTGGGCCGTGACTGGCGCTGAGGTGGAGCACCACAGGGGAGCGGTCTGACGAATCGGTCGATGCCGTGCGCCTGGGCGAGTGGTCAACTACGCCTGGGAGGCGGCCATCGCTGGAGCCGGCGCCCTGTTTTCCGGCGGCAGGGTCAACTTCCACGGGGCGAAGTTCTGCGGCGGCTACGTCAATTTCACCAGGGCGAAGTTCTCCGGTGGCGAGGTCGTCTTCTCCCAGGCGAAGATTTCCGGCGGCACACTCGACTTCAGCGGCGCGACTGGCCCCGCACCGATTGACCGCATCCCCCTTGCGGAGTGCCCTTGCCAGCCGGACTGACCTCCCCTCCGGCATGGCGGCCATAGGCAGAAGTTCACTTGCGGTCGTCCCAGCGCGACAAACGGAGGTCACGGGTCTCTACTAGGGTCCGTCTTCAAACTGATCTTGCCCAGAGTAGGAATGACGCGAGACTGACCGCTGCCTCGTAGGAGGTGGCGGTCTTGTCGTATCTGGTGGCGATGCCGCGGAAGCCCTTGAGGCGGTTGAAGCACCGCTCAACTACGTTGCGACGCCGATAGATGTGACGGTCGAATGCCGGTGGCCGCCCGCCGGGACGGCCGCGGTTGTGCCGGTGCCGCTGATGGTCGGCTTTCTCCGGGATGGTGCAGGCGATGCCGCGTTTGCGCAGGTAGGCGCGGAATCCTCGGGAGCTGTAGGCCTTGTCGGCGATGACCTGGGCGGGTTTGGAACGGGGCCGCCCAGGGCCGGTCCGTGGGACCCGGATGCGTTCCAGGAGAGGACGCGCGCAGATGCTGTCGTGGCGTTGGCCGGGTGTCAGCAGGATCGCGAGCGGGCGTCCCTTGCCGTCGCAGGCGAGATGGATTTTGGTGGTCAGGCCTCCTCGGGATCGGCTGAGGGCGTGATCGTCTGGTTCGTCCGGCCGATGGATCCCCCTTTTCGGCCGGTGGCGGCAGCATGCTGGTGGGCGCGGACGATGGTGGAGTCGATCTGGACGAGCCAGCCGATGTCGCCGGCCGCGTCCGCGTGGGCCTGGATCTGCTGGAGGGCCCGGGTGAACACACCGTCCAGCGCATAGCGGCGAAGCGGGTATAGACCGTCTTCCACGGTCCGTAGCGAGCCGGCAGGTCACGCCAGGAGATCCCGGTCCGAATCTTGTAGACCATCCCGTTGACGACCTGCCGATCCTCCACACGCGGCCGACCCGTCGCGGCCTGCGGTATGAGTGGAGCGAGTAACTCCCAGTCCTGACCGGTGAGTTCATGGTGGCGTATCACCCCACCATGATCCACCATCCGGTGATCTTTGAAGACGGACCCTAGCACCGCAGAACTGACATACCGGGGGAACTTAAAAGCAACAGTATGTTGCTATAGTGGCTTTCTGGGCCCTCGGAGCGAACGAAGGAGCGGCTATGCGGATCCTGGCCAGTGGGGCAGGAGTGGCCGGATTGAGTGTGGGTATCGACCTGGCGCGTGTCGGGCACGAGGTTGAGATCGTCGAGCGGGCGAACCACCTGCGCGTCAACGGCTCGCCCATCGACGTGCGCGGCGTGGCGATCGAGACCGCGCGCAGCATGGGCATTCTCAACGCGGTGCATGACCACCGGATCACGATGACTGAGGAGACGAAGTTCGTTGACCAATCCGGCGCGGCCGTCGCCCCGTTGATCCGGGAGGAGGTCGACGAGTCCCCCGAGGACATCGAGATCCCCCGGGAAGACCTGATGAACATCCTGGGCCGGGCCCTGCCCGAGCAGGTCGACCTGCGCTTCGAGGACTTCATCGTGTCGCTGGTCGACGACGGGGACCGGGTCACGGTCACCTTCGCCTCCGGCCGCGAGGCCACCTACGACATGGTCGTCGGCGCGGACGGGGTGCACTCGGGAGTGCGTCGGCTGGTGTTCGGCCCGGAGGAGGAGTTCACCGAGCACCTCGGGATGTATGTCGCGATCGGGGATGCGCCCGAGCAGGCGACGCCCGGCAACCGCACGACGGAGGTCCTCAACGTGCCGGGGCGAATGGCCGGTGTGGCCCGCTACCGCGACAAGGCTCTGGCGCTCTTCGAGTTCCGGTCGGAGCCGATCGACTACGACTACCACGATCTGAACGCGCAGAAGCGCATCCTGGCTGAGGCTTTCGCCGGCGTCGAGGACTGGAAGGTCCCCGAGCTGGTCAGGACCGCCCAGGGCGACCCCGAGCTCTACTTCGATGCGATCGCCCAGATCCACATGCCGACCTGGCACCAGGGGCGGGTCGTGCTGATCGGGGACGCCGCGCACTGCGCGACGTCGATGGCCGGGCGTGGCACCTCGCTGGCCCTGCTCGGGGCGTGGACGCTCACCGAGGAGCTCGAACGTCACGGCGGTGACCTCGAGGCGGCCTTCCGCGCCTACGAGGAGCGCCAGCGCCCGCACGCTTCGGCAGCCCAGGAGTTCGCGTCCGTCGGGGCCGACATCGTGCTCCCCGCCACGTGGGAGGCCATCGAGGCGCGCAACGCCCGGCTGCGCTCGGCGCAGCCGCTGTAGGCTGCCGACCGTGCTTGAGAACGGACCGGTACGAGAACCGGCACGCCGCCCGGGTGGGCGCACCGCCCGGGTGCGGCGCCGGATTCTTGAGGCCGCCGCCGAGCTGATCGCTCGTGACGGCGTCGGTGGCTTGCGCTACGAGCAGGTCGCCGAGCTCGCCGAGGTCAACAGGACCAGCGTCTACCGCAATTGGCCCGACCGCACCACGTTGGTCGCCGACGCGATTGCCACCTTCGGCGCCGACGTCGCACCCCTGCACGACTCGGGCGATCTCCACGCCGACCTGGTCGACTTCCTCGAAGCTCTCGCCGCCGCCACGGCAAGCCCGCAGGGCCGGGCGATGCTGAACGTGGTGGCCTCAGCTCGGGAGAGTCCCGAGCTGAGGGCCGTCGTCGATGAGGTGTTCGACCGGCGGCTGGCGACCTTGCGAGATCGCCTGCAGGTTGCGGTCGAGCGCGGCGAGCTGCCCGCGATCGACCTCTCCCTGCTCGGTGCGATGCTCGCCGGACCCGTCCAGCTGTTCGTCAGTCGCGGAGCTCGCGTGTTTACCCGAGCCGACGCACACCAGGTCACCTCGCTCGTACTTGCCGGTGTCCGCGCCACTGCCGCCCGTGGTGCCCCGGCCAACGGCGAGCTCGACGCCGAAGAGGCTTGACGCGCCGGAGCAGGTGGCCATCGCGGCACGCGGACTACAGATCGCGGGTATCTGTGTGTGCCTGCTCGGGGGTGCCGACCTGGCCGATTGCGCCTGTCTCCGGGATGTGGCCAGGGCCGAGGGCGAGAAGCAGGTCGAGGCGCTCGCGAGGGGCGCCCTGGAGGACTGGCGGAATCTGCCGCTCTGAGAGGCAGACCCTAGGCCTGCTTCGCTTCCCGTACCCACCCCGCCAGCACCGCCGCCCCCAGCGCCGACACGATCAGCGTCACCAGTGCCAGTCGGAGATCGGCCGCGCCCGCGAGGAGGCCCACGGCTGGGCCGGCGAGGAGGAAGCCGGGCCACTGGCCGATGGTGATGACTGAGACGCCCTCGCCGGGCGGGACTCCGGGCTGGCGGCCGGCCAGGGCGATCGCCGCCGGGAGGACGCAGGCGATGCCCAGTCCTACGACGGTGAAGCCGGCCAGAGCGAGCGGCAGGCTGGGGTGGGCGACGATGAGGGCCGTACCCACGGCGACCGTCAGCAACGAGAGCCGTACGAACGCGCGTTGGCCGAGGCGGGCCACGAAGCGGTCACCCAGCAGGCGTTGCACCAGGATCGCCACGGAGAAGCACGTGTACGTCGCCGCACCGAGCGCCGAACCCTCGCCCAGGTAGTCGGCTGTGTAGACCGAGCTCCACTGGGACGCCGCGCCCTCGACGAAGGACGCCAGGAACGCGACGGAGGCGAGCAGGATCAGCTGGGGAGTGAAGCGCTGTCGTACGGACCGGCGGCGTTCCTTGCGGATCTCCTCGTCCGGCAGCCAGCCGGCGGACACGACCAGCAGCGTCCCGAGGAGACCGCTGCTCACCGCCATCTGTACGCCCGGCGACACCCCGGTGGCCGCGGCGAGCGTGCCGAGGGCGCCGCCGGCCAGTACCCCGCAGCTGTAGGTGGCGTGGAAGCTCGACAGCAGGGGCCTGCCGTAGCGGCGTTCCACTGCGACCGCCAGCGCGTTCACGGGCGTGGCCAGGAACATTGCCGCGACACCCCAGAGAGTCAGCCCGGTCACCAGGGCGGGGACGGTCGACGCCCCCGCCAGCAGCGGCGCGTTGAGCAGGATGAGAGCGGCTGCCGAGAGGCCCAGCAGGCGGGTGCTCACCCGCCCGATCAGCGCGGTGATCAGTACGATCGCGACGAGGTCCCCGGCGGCGGACGTACTGCTCAACAGCCCCCACTCGGACACATCCACGCCGACCGCACCCCGGATCGCCGGGATGCGCGCCATCCAGCCGCCCTGGGTGGCACCCAGGATCACGAAGACCAGGCAGACCGAGAGCCGGGCCCGTACGTCGGAGGAGGACGGGGACGGGGACGAGGGCGATGACGTCGTGGCCGTCCTCATCCGTTCACCCCCGTGTAGTGCCGCAGACTCCACCTCCACAGCAACCTCGTGCCCAGGTACGCCATCGCCCCCAGCAGCGGCGAAGCCGCCGCCAGCCAGTACGGCACACCGGTGTCGTGGCCGTGCCCGGTCAGTACGGCCGCCGGGAAGTACGCCACGAACGCCAGCGGGAGCGCGAACGTCAGGAAGCCGCCCACCGCCTTCGGCAGCACGTTCAGCGGATAGCTGCCGAAGGTGCCGAGCAGTTCCTCCAGCCAGCGGCTCCAGTAGTCGGCGGCCGGGAAGCGGAGGGCGGCGCAGGCCACCACCGTGAAGAGGGCAGCCTCCAGGAGCATTCCGCCTAGTACGCAGATGATGAGGTACGTGATCCGGCCGGCCGTCCAGTCCAGTTCGCTGCGGGTCAGCGCGCCCACCATCAGGCCGCCCGCCACCGTCAGGTCGCCGATCGCGTTCGTGGGGAAGTACTGGAGCTGGAGCTGGCGGTAGACCGGCATCGGGCGGACTAGGTACGTGTCGATCACCCCCTCCTGGATGTGGCGGCTCAGACCGTGCACCCGGCCGAGGAAGAGCACGAACAGGCCGTGGGCCAGCATCCGGATCGCCGCGATCAGCAGTACGTCCGCGCTCTCCCAGCCGCCCATCCCGGCGAACCGGGTCAGCAGCACCGTCGCGAAGACGATCACCGACACCTGCCAGATCGCACCGATCGCGATCATCATCAGGAACTCGGAGCGATACTCCAGCTGCGAACGGAAGTTGAGCTTCGTGATCCGCCAGACGGTCCGCCAGGGCTTCAGCGAGAACCAGGGCTTCGGCGAGGACACGGACTCCGTCGACGGCATGGTCTTCTGCGAGGACACGGTCAGCCTCCCTGGGAGATCACGCGTCGGGCGGCCCGCCGCCACACCAGCCGGGTGAGCAGCGCGAGGACCACCACCCAAGCGGCCTGGATCGCCAACTGCGCCCCGGCGTCCGACAGTTCGATCCGACCCACGTACAGCGACAGCGGCACGCTCAACGTCGCCTGGAACGGCAGGAAGCCGCTGAGCGTGATGAACCAATCGGGGAAGAACCACAGCGGCGCGTACACCCCGGCCAGCAGGTTCTGCGCGAAGATCAGGATCAGCATCGCGGCGCCGTTGCGGAGCGTGAAGAAGCACAGTTGGTCGATGGCGAGCATGATGTAGTACAGAACCCACTGGCCCAGCAGCAGGCTCACCATGAACACCCCAGCCACGGCAGCCGACTTGGGCGGCTGGACGACTCCGGCGGCCACGCACACCGCGTAACCGACGATGGCCCACGCGAAGCCGTAGATCTGCTCGCCGAGGGCCCGCAGTGCGTAGTAGCGCTGAGGCGGCAGCGGGCGCAGATACCAGTACACGATGGTGCCGAAGTGCATGTGCTGCAGCACCGTGTCGCGGCCCGAGTACTGGTCCAACTCCCGTACGCGCGTGGCCAGTACGGCGAGTACGGCATACGTGACGGCCTGCTCGCGATCGAGTCCCGCCGTCGTGCCGGTCGCCGCGTACAGGCCGCGCCACAGCGAGGCGACCAGCACCACCTGGACGGCCAGACGCACCAGGGCGGCGGTCATACGGGGCGGGGTGTGCAGCTCGCCGAGCGGGGTGACCCGGGCGGCCCGCCAGGCGCGCAGGGCGGAGGGCATGGAGAGCACGGAGGGCGTCGCCACGGGGTCAGCCTCCCTGCGTCTGAGCCGGTGTCTGGGCTGCCACGTCACCAGCCATGTCACCAGCCACCTCGGCCGCCATGTCCGCGGCCAGGTCGTCGCCCGCCTGGGCGTACGCCGCCCGCATCACATCCTCCAACTCGGCCTCGTCCAGGGCGATATCGGTCACCTCGTACCGCTCGATGACCTGCTTCAACGCCTGGTGCACCGTCGGCGCGGCCGGCCCGTCCGGGCCGAACACCACCTGAGGACCCTCCCGCCGTACGAGTACGATCCCAGGCCACGGCTCGACGACGGCGTGCGCATCGGCGAGCGTGGCCCGCACCTGCCAGGTCCAGCCGAACTTCCGGCGGATCTCGTCCAACGTGCCGTCCAGGACAAGCCGCCCATGGTTGATCAGCACCACGCGCTCCGCCAGCCGCTCGACCTCCGTCATGTCGTGCGTGGTGAGCAGCACCGTCCGCCCACGCTCCTCCACCTGGTACCGGAGGAACTCCCGCACCTGCTCCTTCACGACCACGTCCATGCCGATGGTCGGCTCGTCGAGGAACACCACCGGCGGGTCGTGCAGCAGCGCGGCGGCCAGGTCGGAGCGCACGCGCTGGCCGAGCGAGAGGTGTCGTACACGGGTGTCCCAGAACGAGGACAGGTCGAGCAGTTCGTCGAACTCCCGCAATCGCGTGGCGTGTTCGTCCGCCGGTACGTCATAGATGTCGCGCAGGATCGCGAAGGATTCGCGCACGGGCAGGTCCCACCACAGCTGGGTGCGCTGCCCGAACACCGCCCCGATGTTACGGGCGTTGCGCTCGCGCTCCTCGTACGGGACGACGCCCGCGACCCGCGCCTCACCGGACGTCGGCGTGAGGATGCCGGTGAGCATCTTGATGGTGGTGGACTTGCCCGCGCCGTTCGGCCCGAGCAGGGCGAGCAGTTCGCCGGGCTCCACCTCGAAGCTGATGTCGGTGACGGCGTGCTTGGCGACCCGCTCCGGGTTGATGAGCGATCTGACAGCCCCCAGGAAACCGGGGCGGCGCACGGTCGTGTGGAAGGTCCGGGAAAGACCCCGGACCTCGATGCTGCCGCTCATGCAGCGGACCTCCTGGTCAGCCTGATCAGCCATACGGTTGCGACGAGACCGGCCCCCGACAACGCTGTCAGCAGCCATGGCACCGCGCGGATGCCGGAGGCCTCGATGCCCATGCCCAGCAGTGGCGGCGCTGCCACTCCGCCGAGCATCGACGCGGCGATGACCCAGGCACCGGCACGCTTGGCCTGGGGGAGAGCCCGGTTCAGCCAGGGGAGGCCGGTGGGGAAGACGGGCGCAATGAACAAGCCAACACCCGCGTACGCCACCGGCGCCACTCCTTTTACGAGCGACAGCAACAGGCACAAGGACCGAGAGCAGCGCCCTGTTGCTGATCCGGGCACGACGCGACCGCGGCCGGACGGCTGAAGAGCCGCCGTCCGGCCGCGGTCGAGGTGACCTCGTCACTCACGAAGGTCCGAGAACACGAACGAGAACTCGGCGGGTGCCGCCCGCAGTTGGTACTGCGGCAGCGCGCCCGGACCGCAGGACTGCGAGCCGATGCCCTGCTGGCCGTGGTCGAGGTTGACCCACACGGTGTCGCCAGGTGTCAGGTCCGTCAGGTGCTGGGCCGCGTCCAACTGCTCGTTGGTCCAGCGCCTGGCCGAGAACCAGAACTCCGGGTCGCCCTCGATCCGCAGGCCACCGAGTTCCGCCCAACGGACGTCGGCCCGTGCGCCGTTCTCCTGCGGACGCACGTACGGAGTCTGCAGCTCGTCCACCGAGGAGTGCCAAAGCCCCAGCGCCGAGGCCGACTTGGTGTCCGGGTACGCCTCACCGGGACCGCCGCCGAACCACTTCACCTGGCTCGCCTGCGCAAGCCCGAAGCGAATGCCCAGCCTCGGCAGCGGCACCGTCCAGTCGCCCTCGGGCGCCACGGACACGGTCAGCTTCAGCCGCTTGCCGTCGGACGTCCACCGGTACACCGTGCGCAGGCCCACCTCCCAGGCGGCAGGCGCCACCCGGGTCCGTACGGTCAACGCCTCGTCGTCCAACTCGACGCCGTCCAGGCGGTGTTGCATGCGGTGCAGGCCGTACTTGCGCCACATCTGGGCCCAGCGGATGTCGTCCTGCCAGGAGGCGCCTTCGTCGTTGTCGGTCGGCGCGCGCCACACGTCGAGACGGAGGTCCTTGACGTTCAGCCTGCCGATCGTCTTCAGCGCACCGGTGCGTACGTCGAAGGACGCCGGGCCGACGTAGATCTGCCGCTCGCTCGCGCTGGGCCTGTCACTTGCCACGACAGACGGCAACGCCCTTGGGCTGACCGGCAGTTGGGTCCACGCGACCTCATGGTCGTTCCTGCCCCACGCGGTGTCCTCCGCCAGCAGCGCCCGTACCGTCCACTGCGTCTCGGCCCCGCGCCCGTCGCCCGACGGCGGTGTCGGCAGCTTCGCCTCGGCCGACTCGCCCGGCGCCAGCGCGGGCACGTTCAGGGAGCCGTGCTCGATCGTCTTGCCGTCGACCTGGTACGACCACTCGAAGGCCAGGGCCGACAGGTCGGCGAAGTCGTAGCCGTTGGTGATCCGTACGGTGCCGTCCGCGCCGTCGCCTTCGATACGGACCGGCTCGATCACCTTCTTGAACTCGATGAGCCCCGGTGAGGGCTTGCGGTCCGGGAAGACCAGCCCGTCGCAGACGAAGTTGCCGTCGTGCAGTTCCTCCCCGAAGTCGCCGCCGTAGGCGAAGCCGTATCGGGCGTCCTTGATGCCGTGGTCGATCCACTCCCAGATGAAGCCGCCCTGGAGCCGGTCGTACGTTTCGAAGATCTGCTGGTAGTCGGCGATGCCACCGGGGCCGTTGCCCATGGCGTGCCCGTACTCGCACAGGATGAAGGGGAGCCCGCGCCGTTTATGGGTGCCGCCGTCGAGGTCGCGGCCGATCTGCTCGACCTCGGCATGGGAGGCGTACATGCGTGAATACATGTCCGTGTCACGGCAGTTGATGTCGCCCTCGTAGTGGATCAGGCGCGAGGTGTCCCGGCCGCGGATCCACTGGGCCATCGCGGTCAGGCCGCGCCCGGTGCCGGCCTCGTTGCCCAGGGACCAGATGACGATGGAGGGGTGGTTCTTGTCCCGCTCGACCATCCGGGACGCCCGGTCGATCAGCGCCGGGGTCCAGCGGTCGTCGTCGACCGGGTTGTCGCGCCAGGCCTGCTCGACGAAGCCGTGGGTCTCCAGGTCGCACTCGTCGATGACCCACAGCCCGTACTCGTCGCACAGGTCCAGAAAGGCCGGGTGTGGCGGGTAGTGGGAGGTGCGGACGGCGTTGATGTTGTGCCGCTTCATCAGCAGCACGTCCTCGCGCATCGTCTCCAGGTCCAGGGCCCGGCCGCGCTCGGGGTGCCACTCGTGCCGGTTGACGCCCTTGAACAGGATCGGCGTGCCGTTGACCTTGATCAGGCCGTCCTCGAGGACGACCGTGCGGAAGCCGATCCGCAGCGGGATCTTCTCGCCCTCGGTGGCCAGCACGCCCTCGTACAGCTTCGGCGTCTCCGCGGTCCACGCCTCGACCGGAACCGTCACCGTCTCACCCGTGGCGACATCGATGTCCAGCGCGGGCACGGTGACCCGGCCCTCGACATCCGAGTCGACCCGCAGGGTCCCCAGACCGCCCACGTGGTCGTAGGAGGCGTGCACGAAGAAGTCCAGCGCGCTGCCCGCCGGGCGGTGCAGCAGGGTGACGTCCCGGAAGATGCCCGGCAGCCACCACTGGTCCTGGTCCTCCAGGTACGAGCCCGCCGACCACTGATGGACGCGGACGGCAAGCACGTTGCCGGCCGGCTTGAGCAGGTGGCCGACCGCGAACTCGTGCGGCAGGCGGGAGCCCTTGAACTCGCCGATGTCGGTGCCGTTCAGCCAGAGGCGGGCGCAGGACTCCACCCCGTCGAAGCGCAGTACCGAGCCGCCCTCTGTCAGGGCGGGCCAGTCGTCGGGCAGGTCGAAGATGCGCAGGTGGTCACCGGTCGGGTTCTCGGTCGGCACGCGCGGCGGGTCGACCGGGAAGGGGTAGAGGTGGTTGGTGTAGATGGGCGAGCCGTGGCCTTGCAGGACCCAGTGACCGGGGACCCGCACCTCGGCCCAGTTGCCGGCGTCGTAGCCGTCCGCCGCGAAGGAGTCGTCCTCGGCGTCGGCGGTGGCCGACAGCCGGAAGCGCCAACTCCCGTTCAGCGAAAGGGAGGCGGCATCGGAGGACGCGTACCAGGCGCGCGGCGGCAGGGCCCCGCTCCCGGGCGAGACGTCCTCGACGTAGTCGATGGCCGTGGTGGTGCGGAAAGACATCGGTCTCCTAAGCAGAATCGACTCCGGTGCACACCCACGCCCCTTAGGGGCGCGGGTGCGTGACATACGCGGCCCCGCCGCAGGGGCTCGATAAGCCCCCACCGGCCCGCAGCCATCCACACCGCACCCCGCGGAGCGGCACGTCAGCCCTTGATGCCTGTCTGCGCGACCCCCTGTACCAGCCAGCGCTGGAGGAAGAGGAACACGAGCACCAGCGGCAGGATCGAGATGGCGGTGGCCATGAAGATCAGGTGGAAGTTGACGGTCTGGTTGGTCATGTACGAGGAGAGCGCCACCTGGACCGTCCACGCCTCCTGGTCCTGGCCGATGACCAGCGGCCACAGGAAGGCGTTCCAGCCCTGGATGAAGGTGATGGTGGCGATGGCCGCGAAGAAGTTCAGCGAGTTGGGCACGACGACGCGCCAGTACGCGCCCCAGTACCCGAGCCCGTCCACGCGCGCCGCCTCCTCCAGCTCCTTGGGGAACCCCAAGAAGTACTGCCGGAACAGGAAGCAGGTGAAACCACTGAAAAGCCCCGGAATGATGAGACCCCGGAAACTCGACACCCAGCCGAGCGACGAGACCAGCACGAAGCTCGGTACGAAGGTGACGGCGGCCGGCACCATCAGGGTCACGAGGACCAGGTAGAAGATCTTGTTGGCGTGCTTGTACGGGATGCGCGCCAGGCCGTACCCCGCCAGCGAACACACCAGCAGGACGCCCACGGTGTGCGCGACGCCGACGATCGTGGAGTTCCACAGGGACGCCGCGAACGGCACGGTGTCGTCGCTGAACAGCTCGCTGATGTTGCCCCACTGGATGTCGGTGGGGAAGAACTTCCAGTTCTCGCCGGTGATCTCGGCGTCCGTGGAGAGCGCGTTGCGGACGATCAGATAGAAGGGGACCAGGAAGAGGAAGGCCGCGACGCCGGTGGCGATATAGAGGCCGGTGTTGCCGATGACGTTGCCGCGCTTGATGCGTTGCGGCTTGTCCGCCCGGGGCGCGGTTTTCTTGATCTCAGGCGTGGTGATGGTCACTTGCCCTCGTCACCCCTTCCGAAGCCCATGATCCGGCCCTGCAGCAGCGTCACCGTGCAGATCAGGACGGTGAGGATCATCGCGCCCGCGCTGCCGGCGCCGTAGTCCTGGCTTTCGCCCAGGGCGGTGTAGTACAGCTCGACGAGTGGTGGTCGGCCCCAAGTCGTCTTGGTGAGCAGGTTGAAGAACTCGTCGAAGGCTTGATACGCGGCCACGAGCAGCAGCAGGATCACGGCCGTTGACGTCGCCCGAAGCTGGGGCAGCGTGATGTTCCAGAAGGTCTGCCAGCCCGGCTTGGCGCCGTCGATGGCGGCGGCCTCGTACAGCTCCGGCGGGATGTTCTGCAGTGCCGCCAGGAAAAGGATCATAAAGAAGCCGGCCTGGAGCCACAGTCGCAGAGTGAGGATGACCAGCCAGTACCAGGGGGGACTGGGGTCGGCCAGCCAGGCGACGTTGTCGATGCCGAACCAGCCGAGCATGGTGTTCATCAGCCCGAACCGCACGCCGCTGAAGATGGACATCTTCCAGATCAGCGAGGCGGCGACGAAGCTGACCGCCGTCGGCAGGAAGAAGACCGACCGGAAGAACGCCTTCATGAAGCGCAGTCGGTGCACCATCAGCGCCAGGCTGAGCGACAGCGCCCAGGTGATCGGCACGACGATCGCGGCGAAGACGGTGAAGGTCCCCAGCGAGCCGACGAAGTCGGGGTTCGTCAGCATGTACTCGTAGTTGTCGAAGCCGACGAACTTGTCCGGCGTGACCGTGTAGCGCGCTTCGTAGAAGCTGAGCCAGGCGCTCCAGAGAATGGGGATGTAGACGAAGATCAGCAGACCGATGAGGAACGGTCCGGTGAAGAGCCAGAAGTTGAACGTGGTGCCCCCCACGCCCCGCCGCGGCTTGGTCTTGGGGACCTTGGCCGGGGCGGGGCGCGTGGCGTCACGCGTAGTCGTGGTCGACATGTCGTTACCTGTCCGGCGGCCTATCCGAAGAGCTTCTTGAGTTCGCGGTTGACCTTCGCATCCGCGGTGTCGAGGGCCTTCTCCGGCTCCACACCCTTGCGGACGACGTCGGCGACCACCTCTTCGAACGCGGTGATCATCGCCTGCGTCCAGTGCGGGTTGTCGAACCGGCCGTACTCGTTGAAGAACTTGACGCCCTCAGCCGGCAGACCCGTCTTGAGCTTGTCGGCGGTCTCGGCGATCGACTGGCGCGGCGGGACGTGGAAGCCGTAGCTGAGTGCCCAGTCCTCCTGGTGCTCCTTCTGGTCGATCCACAGCCACTTCACGTACTCCTTGGCCAGGTCGACGTTCTTGCCCTTGGCGTTCACGAACATCGACCAACCGCCGTTGTAGACGGACGGCTTGGCCCCGGGCGCGGCGGCGGGGTAGGGGAAGATGCCGAGGTCGTCGCCGAGCGCCTTCTGCAGTGCGGGCATGGCCCACATGCCACTCCACTGGATCGCGCACAGGCCCTGGATCAGGGCGGAGGGGTCCCAGGAGTCGGCGGGCGCGCCGGTCAGCAGATGGCCGGCCTTGAACATCGTGCGGTACTTCGCCAGGTTCTCGGCCACCGCGTCCGTGTGGTACGCGATCTTGTTGTCGGCGGTGAGGGTGTCCGCACCCGAGGACCACATCAGGGTGTAGTTCGTCGAGACCATGTCGTTGCCGATGAACAGGCCCTTGACCTTGTCGGTGGTGAGCTTGGCGGCGGCCTCGACGAGCTCGTCGAGGGTCTGCGGCACCTCGACGCCCGCCTTCTCCAGCATCGACTTGCGGTAGTAGAAGAACTGGGGGTCGTCGATCATGCGGACGCCCCATATCTTCCCGTCGATGGTGTGCGACTTGATGTCGGCGGGGTTGAAGTCGTCCTTGACCGGGTTGATGAGGTCGCTCAGGTCGGCGACCTGGCCGCTCTCGATGAGCTGGAGCTGCGGGTGGAACTCGAAGACGTCGGGCGCGTTCTTGGTGAGCAGGGCCGAGAACAGCTTGCTCTCGAAGTTGGAGCCGGTGATCCACTGGGTGGCCACGTTGGCCCCGTCGAAGTCCTTCGCGTACCGCTTGATGGCCTCCTGCGTACCGGCCTCACCGTACGCGTGGAAGTACTGCGTCAGGGACTTGCCCGAGGCGCCTCCCTCGGCGCGGCCGGTGTTGCCGCCGCATGCGGTCAGCCCGCCGGCGGCGGCCAGGCCCATGGCGGCCCGCAATACGGTGCGACGGTCCCAGTTGTTGCTGTTCAGTGCCGACATGCTGACGTCCTTGTCTCTCAAGTGCGGCTGCGGCGCAATCACTCAGTGAGCCGGTGGCTCAAAACTCAGGTGCGGTGCGGGACGTTAACCTTCGGCTAAGGCTTCGGCAAGGGGTTGGACGAAGTCTGTGCGAAGCGTTGTACAGGGTTCGGAATTCCGAACGAATGGGTCGACGAGGGGTTGACTCAGGGCCGGTTACTGCTTGGACCAGGTGCGTCGGTTGGGCCTCTGGCTGGCCTTCTGGGTGATCGAGGACAGGGCGCCCTCGAGCGCGAACGTCGCCGCGCCGAGGCACACCGGATCGGTGGGAATCGGGGACAGGACGATCTCGGTGGCGGCCAGTGGCCGATTCAGCGCATGCCTGGCCACCGCCTCGCGCACCTCCTCGAGCAGGGGTTCACCGAGGGTGGCCGCGACCCAGCTGCTGAGCACGACCACCTCGGGGTTGAGCAGGTTCACCAGATCCGCGATGCCGGCGCCGAGGTAACGGGCCGTGTCCCGGACCACCTTGACCGCCACCGGATCCTGGGCGGCGACCCCACGGGCCAGGGCGTCGATGGTCGCCGTCTGGTCCTCGGGGTGCAGCAGCGGGCTGCGCGGGCTCAACTCCCGTATGTTCAGCATGATTCCGGGGGCTCCCACATACGTCTCCACACAACCGTGGTTGCCGCAGTGACAGAGCCGCCCGTCCAGTACGAGCGTGGTGTGGCCCCATTCGCCCGCGCTGTTGCTGACCCCGCGATGGAGCCCGCCACCGAGAGCGAGCCCGGCGCCCACCCCCGTACCGAGATTCACCACCACGGCGTCCCCGCGCCCGCGGGCCGCGCCGAACCACAACTCGGCGACCGCGCAGGCGCGCAGCGGATTGTCGAGATAGAGGGGGTGCGAGATCTGCTCGGAGAGCAGATCGAGCAGGGGCACGTCGTGCCAGTCCCAGTTCGGCGCGTACTCCGCGATGCCGGTCGCGCGGTCCACCTGCCCCGGCACGCTGACCCCGACCCCGAGCACGCGCGCACACTCGACCCCGGCCTGCGCGACGACCGAGTCGACGGCCGCGGCGACATGCCCGACGACCTGCGCCGGACGGCTCTCACCTGGGCGCATGTCCTCGTCCGCACGGGCCAGCACATTCAGCGCGAGGTCGAACAGCTCGACGCGTACGTACGTCTCCGCTATGTCCACGCCGATCAACGCGCCCCCCGACGCGTTGACGGCCACGAGGCCCCGCGGGCGGCCACCCGCCGAGTCCTCGAACCCGACCTCGGTGAGCATCCCGAGGTCGAGCAGCTCGCCGACCAGCGTGGCCACGGTGGCCAGACTCAGCCCTGTGGCGGCCGCCAGCTCCTGCCGGGAGGTGGGCGACTCGGCGATGATCTGGCGCAGCACCTCATAGCGGTTCGCAGTGCGTATGTCGCGGGATGTGCCGCGCTTCATTGGACTCCCCTCGCTGACCAGCACCGGGCTTGCGATCCGGACCTGTCTTTCGGCCGGGGGTCCGGGGGTTGTCCCCCGGGAAAGCACAGCACCGGGTGGCCCCCTTGATCCCTTCAGAACCATGCCGAGCCACGTCGGCCCCGGCGCGGCGCAAGGCTATGGCCTGCAACGGACTTTCGACAAGGGGTTAGGAAAGGGGTTGTAAAAAGACGGGCTCGGGTACGGGCATGGCTGGACGTCAGTCGCCGAGGACCTCTCGGACGAAGGTGTTCCGGAACGTGCCCGCCGGGTCCAGCTCCTCCGCCAGCGCCGTGAACGCGTCGATCCGCGGATAACGTTCGCGCAGCGTAGCCGGTGCCGTGGTGAACACCTTGCCCCAGTGCGGGCGCGCATCGAAAGGCGCGAGCGCCTCCTCGATGCGCCGCACCACGGGCAGCACGGCCGCCGTATCCGGGATCCAGGTGAAGTGGAACGCCACCGTGTCCCGCCCGTACGCGGGGCTCAGCCACTGGCTGTCGGCGGCGACCGTGCGGACCTCGCAGATCTGCAGCACCGGCGCGATCGTCGCACGGATCGCATCGAGAGCGTGCAGGGCGTCGAGCGCGTACGGGCGTGGAAGCAGGTATTCCGACTGCAGCTCGGCGCCGCTACTCGGGGTGAACTCGGCGCGGAAATGCGGCAGTCGCTCATGCCAGGGGCCCGGCACGCCGAACTGCTGCGTGCAGTTCTGGGCGGGCATGCCCGGCACCGGGTGCATGGCCTCGGTGGCGGGCGCGGCCCACGGGAAGTCGTGGTGCGGCTGGTCGGTGCGCCGCTTCACCCAGGCCTGTACGAAGCCGGACTGCCGCCAGTCGGTGAACAGACTCACGCTGTACGCCGCTGCCGACACCGTCTCGAAGTCCAGCTCCGCGAGGGGGAGTTGGCGGTACACCTGTTGGGCAACCTCGAAGTCCGGCTCCAGGTCGAGGGTGAGCGCGGTGACCACGCCGAGCGCGCCCAGGGAGGTTACGGCGCCGTCGAAGCGGGCGTCGCCGCGGCCGATCGTCAGCAACGAGCCGTCGGCGGTGACCAGTTCGACCTCGCGTACGGCCGAGGCCAGCGAGCCGTTGGAGTTCCCCGAGCCGTGCGTGCCGGTCGCCACGGAGCCCGCCACCGAGATGTGCGGCAACGAGGCCATGTTGTGCAACGCGAGCCCGCACTCATGCACGCGCCGGGCCAACTCCGCGTACCGCACCCCACCGGCCACCCGCACCGTATGAGCCGCCGTGTCCACCTCCACAGACGGCGGCAGCGCGGTCAACGAGACCAGCGCGCCCTCACTGCCCGGGTCGGCGACCTCGTTGAACGAGTGCCCGCTGCCGAGCACTCGCACCCTCGGGCTCTGCGCGACGAGCGCGCGCAACGCGTCGAGCGAGTGCGGCCGGTGCAGCTCCTTGGCGGAGTAGGTGATGTTGCCCGCCCAGTTGGTCACGGGCTCAGTCATCCCTGCCATCGGTGTCGTCCCTCCCCAGGAAGCCCTCTGTTGTAGATGGAAGCTACCTTGACAGGCGGGTGGGCTTCCTCTGCGGGGTGAGTGCCTGGGGCGACGGCGGACGTCGCTCGCCGCTCTGTGAGTGCCAGTGCGCGAGAAGGCCTCGGCCGACGCGCTGCGTGGACGACGACAACTTCCCTGCGTCTCCCAGCCGATAGGGCCTCTCTGAGCAAGTGCTCCCCCCGAGTCGAGTACGTAAGGGATCATGAAGCATGCTCTCGGATGACTGGCAACTCACCGAAGATGTCGACGACTTCCTCGCCCAGGCCGGAGATTTCCTGCGCTCTCGGCCCGCCCTCCACAACACGCCGCTGACGGACATCGAGAAACTGCGTACCCGCGGGGCGGACGCACACGGTGCCGAAGCCGCCGTCTTCGGCAGGCTGGAGTCAGGAGGCGAAGTCCGCGCCATCTTCTATCGCACTCCGCGCGGCCGTCTGGGCCTCACACCCCTCTCGGCCAAGCAGGCCGGCCACCTCGCCGCTCATCTGGCCGAACTTGGACTCTTCCCCGCCAACGTCATCGCAGACCACGACACCGCCACCGCTTTCGCCGGGACATGGCAACAGCACGCGGGCGCAGCGCCGGAACTCTTCTGGCGGACTCATCTTTACCGCCTCGGCACGCTCACTCCACCCCAGCCGCGTCCAGAAGGCCAGGGTCATATCGCGGGCGGGAAGGACCATGAGCAAGTCGTGCGCTGGTGCCGTGAGTTCTGCGTCGACGTCGGCGAGCAGTCTTCCATCGACTTGATCGACTCCGGCTCCTGGGCCGACTCGCGCTTCGGCGACAGGCACTTCACGTTCTGGAAGACCCCAGAGGGCGCTCCGGCCTCCATGGCGGCCACGACCTCGATCGTCGGCGGCATGGTCCGGGTGGACCCTGTCTACACACCGGCCCACCTCCGGGGCCGCGGCTACGCGGGCGCCGTGACGGTCGAGGTGAGCCGTGCCGCGCTGGCCGCGGGTGCGACGGACGTGGTCCTGTTCGCGGACCCGAAAAACCCCACCAGCAACGCCCTCTACCAGCGGATCGGATACGTCCACATCGCCGACTTCGCCGGGTACAAGTTCTCCTACGACGCGCCAGAAGCTGATTAGGGGAGGGTTAGGGGGAGGGAAGACGTATGCAGCCGGTCCGATCCGTACACCGCTGCTCGGCCGCCGTAGGCGAATCCCCGCGGCAGTGCGGGCACATCGGCCGACGCTGCCGGACCCCGGTAGGCTGTCGCGGCAATGTGACAGTCGGGTGCCGCACTGTCACATTTTGCCGCGACAGCTCCCTCGCTTGGGACGAGTCGCCCACGACATCCTCGTCGTCTGCGGGGCCACGACGCGTTTCTCGGTGGTCAGTCGATCCGGCGTTCCCATCGCAGAGTCGATTGGTTGCCGATCACGTAGGCATGTGACCTCGGGGTCACCTCCAGGCGAACCGCCCTGATGTCGGGTTCTCCGGACTCCTGCCAGGCCGTCACGGCGCCCTCGATCGCGTCCCAGATTTCAACCGGGCCACCCTGGCGTACCGTCCATTCCGGGCCGTCCTGCGTGAGTGCGGCGAAGGATTCACGACTGGTGTCGAACAGGTATGCCGTCTCTCGGCCGCCGCCGACCGTCTCCACGAACTGGGCTCCCGGGGCGGCGAGTTGGGCGAGAAACGCGGGCATCCACTGGTCGAGTACCGTCGGCTACAGAGCTGCCTTTCGCTCCGTGTCGGCGTAAGCGGCGCGGGCTGCGAAGTCTCCGGAGGGGGACGGCGGCTTCGGCGCGGGCGGGTATGAGGCGCGCCGCGGGACGATCGACGCGGCGGCCGATGCGGGACGCGCCGGTCCGGGATGTCGCTGCGCGGGCGGGCGTCTCCGCCTCGACGGTGTCCCGGGTCCTCGGCGGTACCTACCCGGTCGCCGCCGCCACGCGTGCCCGGAGGCGTACCAGGAGCGGATGGCGCACTTCGCGCATGGCCTGGACCGGGTGGGTTCGCGGTTCGTGCTGGTCGGCAGGCCGCCGCTCGGGCCTGGCATTCCGGCCACGGTCGTTGAGTACGACAACGAGGGCGGCGCCTTCGCCATGACCACCCACCTGTTGTCGGCGGGGCACCGGCGCATCGCCTACGTCGGCCGGATGCCGGGGCTGTCCACGAGCGGGCAGCGGATCAGCGGCTTCAGCTGCGCTCATGAACTGCTCGGTCTCGCTCCCGACCCCGAGCTGATGCTGGACGGTCACTTCACTCGGTCGGTGGGCTATCAGCTGACGCGTGAACTCCTCGCGGGCGGACGGGAGTTCACGGCGGTGTTCGCGGCCACGGACATGGTTGCGGCCGGTGTGATCCAGGCGCTGCGGGAGGGTGGGCGGCGTATTCCGGACGACGTCGCCGTCGCGGGGTACGACGACATTCCCGTGGACCGGGATGTGTACCCGGCGCTCACCACCGTCAATGTCCCGCAGGAGGAGTTGGGGCGGGCCGCGGTCCGGCTGGCGCTGCACCGGGATGACCTTCCGGACAGTCAGCATCTGGTGCTGGGGACGCATGTGGTGCTGCGGGACTCAACTCGGCGCGTCCGCTAGGCCGTTGTCGCAGGTAAAGCGTTCCGGTGCCCGGTGCCCGGTGCCCGGTGCCCGGTGCCCGGTGCCCGGTGCCCGGTGCCTGTGGGGGTGCGGGGTCAGGTAACGCACCCCCACAGGCTGCTTGTCGCGCTGGGCCTGCGGCCCCAGCAATCTGGTGTGTTTTCACACTCTCTGCGTCAGAACCTGTGGTCTTCGGTGAGTGCTCTGGCATCGCTCAGGAGCCGGGCCTGGGCCTCCTCTATGCCCCCGATCCGTTCCTGGACTGAGCGTCGATGTGCTCGGAGGTCTTCTGCCGCCTGGGCCGCCAGTTCCCTGCGCCGGTCCGTGGAGGTTCCGCCTGCGCTGGTTCGGCTTTCGACGAAGTTTCGGGTGTTCAGGACGCTGGACAGCGTCTCGGCGGAGTAGTTCCGGAAGTGTTGGTCGATCAGGTCCGGGCGCACGGCGCCGTTGGTTTCGCCGGCGTTCTCGTGGGCGGTGATGAGGCGCGCTACGGCCTCATGGGCGCCGCGGTAGCTCAGGCCCTGGGTGAGCACGAGGTCGTCGGCCAGGGCGCTGGAGGTCGACCAATGGCGTCCGGCGGATGCGCCGAGTCGTTCCTGGTCGATCTCAAGGGTTGCGACCGCCTCGCTGAGCAGAGTGACCGCTCCGGCGGTGGCATGGCAGTAGCCGGGGATGCGGTTGTGCACGTAGGCCTGGTCGGAGTCGGTGGACGTGGCGAAGTGGAGGAGCCCGAGCTGGCTTGCGCCCCAGCCGGCGGCATCGCCCGCCAAGCCTCGTATCCGTTCCAGCACGATGGGGTTGCGCTTCTGCGGCATCATGCTCGACGTTCCGCACAACGAAGGGTCGAGGCGGACCATGCCGACTTCCGAGGAGGACCAGTAGTACAGGTCCGATGCGCATCTGCTGATACCCGACAGGGTCAGTCCGAGTGCGCCGGCGAGTTCGGCTCCCACGTCGACGGATGACATCCCGGCGTCCCGGGCGTTGAGGATGGGCCGGTCGAAGCCGAGGTATGCCGCTGTGGCATGGCGGTCGATCGGCCACGCCGTGCCACTGTGCGCGGCTCCTCCCAGTGGACATTCGTTGAGGCGCTCGAACAACTGGGTCAGACGCGTGAGGTTGCGGGAGACGGGCCAGTAGTGGGCGTTGAAGTAGTGGCCCAGCGTGGTGGGTTGTGCATGCTGCTGATGGGTGTAACCGGGTGCGAGAACATCGTCATGGCGCTCGGCGGCCTCGAGCAGCGTCTCGCCCAGGCGGACGAGCTCCCTCATCACTTCAAGGGCCCCCTTGCGGTCGGCCATCCGGAGCCCGGTGGCGTTCTGGTCGATCCTGCTGCGAGCCCGCTGGAGGTCGAGACCGCCCGGGCCGCACTTCTCCTCGAGGTACCGCTCGATCTGCAGCGTGATGGTGCCGATGGCCGGGTCGCCCGCCAGGGTCGCTCGCGGGTCTCCTTCGAGGAGTTCCAGCAAGGCGGCGACGACGGCCCGGCCCTGATCATGGTCGAAGATCTGCTGGCGGGTCAGCATGAGCGCGTGAGCGAGGTCGATCAGTACGAACAGCTCGGCGCCGGCGAGTTCGTTGGAGAGTTCGACGGCGTTGACGTGTTCGACCAGGGTGGGCGAAGGCTGAGCGCCGAGCCGGCCGTCGGTGAGGGTGGACTTCACTTGACGGCTCCTGCGGTCATGCCGGAGGCGATGTGCCGTTGCAGCAGGAGGAACGCGATCACGATGGGCGCCGAGACGGCGAGAGAGGCGGCCATCACCTGGTTCCAGTACACGTTCGCTTCGGACGCGTACGCCTGGAGCCCCACGGCGACCGTACGGGTCTGCTCCGTCGTGAGCACGGAGGCGAAGAGGACTTCGCCCCAGGCCACCATGAAGGAGAAGATCGAGACCGCGACGATGGCGGGCCGCGCGGCCGGGATGAGGATGCTGTAGAGCAGCCGTACCGGGCCCACGCCGTCGACCTTGGCGGCGTCGTCGAGTTCGCGGGGGATGGTTTCGAAGTAGCCGACGAGCATCCAGATGGAGAAGGGCAGCGAGAAGGTGAGGTAGGTGATGATCAAGCCTGTCCGGCTGCCGACCAAGGACAGGCCGGTGTAGCGGTCCACCATCACGAAGAGGAGGAAGAGGGGCAGCAGGAAGAGGATTCCAGGGAACATCTGCGTGGAGAGGATGGTCACCTTGAACGTCTCGCGCCCGCGGAACCGCCACCGGCTGATGGCGTAGGCGGCGAGTACGGCGACGGTGACCGACAGGACGGTGGCGACGCCGGCGACCACGATGGAGTTGGCGAAGTACTCGGCCAGCGGGACGGTGGACCACATGTCGACGAAGGGATCCAGAGTCGGCTCGGTCGGTATCCACCGGAACTCACCCTGCACCTGGCTCAGTGGCTTGATGGCGGTGCTCACCATGACGAAGAGCGGCGCGCAGACGAACGCTGTCAGCAGCGTCAGGGTTGTCCGCCGGAAGATGCGGTAGCCGCGGGTCTCATGCCTCATAGAGACTCGCCCTCCTTCGGGTCGCAGCGAGGTAGATGCCGGTCACGAGTAGCAGGAAGAGCAGAAGCAGCACGCTCATCGCCGACCCGAGGCCGAAGTTCCATGTGACGAACGAGTTCTGGTAGATCTCCACGCTGAGCAGGCGGGCCTCTTTCGGAGCGCTGCCGCCGAACAGCACGTACGGCGTCTCGAACTCCTTGAACGTCCACAGGAACATGACGAGAAGGAGGACCTGGTTCACGGGCGCCAGCATCGGCAGGGTGATCTCGCGGAGCTGACGCCACGGGCCGGCGCCGTCGAGGCTTGACGCTTCGTAGACCTCGTCAGGGATGGACTGCAGCCCCGCCATGATCATGAGGAAGGCGAAGGGCCACAGCCGCCAGATCGCCACCACGCACTGCGACCAGAACGAATTGGATCCGATCAGGAAGAACGCGTTGCTGTCCAGGACTCCGAGCTGGTCCACGAGGATGTGGTTGAGCATGCCGTTGTCCCGCTGGAGCAGAAACCGCCAGGTGATCACAGCGGCGAAGGCCGGCAGCGCGTACGGGATGAGGAACAGCGTGCGCAGTATCCCGGTACCCCGGCGGGTGCGCTGGAGGGATATCGCGGCCGCCAGGCCCATCGACCAGGAGACGGCAAGGACGACCAAGGTGAAGCCGAGAGTGACGAGGAACGAACTCAGCAGCGAGGTTCCTACCGGCTGATCGAAGTCCAGTACGGCCTTGTAGTTGTCGGCGCCGGTGAACGGGGCCGTCCACCATTGCGCGAGCTGATACTGCGTCAACTTCATGGCGCTCATCGCCAGACCGGCAAGCATCGGCCCGAAGTGCACAACGAGTTCAAGGACCAGGGCAGGCAGGAGGAAAACGTACGGGGTCCAGCGGTGGCGACCGCTTTTCAGGGATCTGCCGTTCCCGGGGCCCCTGCCGCTGTGCGGGCCCTTGCTGATCTTGCGGCGCTGCCGCCGGGTTTCGGTGTCGTTGCCCGCCGATCCGCGAGCAGTGGGAGAGATGGTCATCGTGTGGCCGCCTTGCTGACGGTTCCCGACTCATCCACCTGTGCTGACCTTGGCCGATGCGTCGCTCAGGGCGGAGCTGATCTGCTGGGCGGTGGGCTGCTTGCCGGTGGCCGTGTCCGCGAGCCAGTTGACGACGTCGTTGCCGATCAGCGTTTCGAACTGCGTCTCCTGCGGCACTCTGGGCAGGGGAATGGCACGGGACGCCATGGTCTGCCGGGCGATTTTCGCCTCGGCCGTCTCGAACTCCTTGCCCTCGGCGTCCTTCACCGGGGGAATCGTCCCGTACGCGGCGTTGAGCGTGACCTGCTCCTGGGGGCTGGTGAGGAACTTGATCAGTTCGGTCGCCCCGTCCATGTTGTCGGTCGACTTCAGGATGGCCGCGTTGGTGCCGCCGAGGAAGGAGGCCACGTCCTGGCTGCCCGGCTCGGTGCTGACGGGCATGGGAGCGACTCCGTAGTCCTCCGCGGTCAGGTCGTAGTCCTGCAAGGTCCGTCCCAGGGTCTGGACCAGCATCATTCCGATACGGTCCTCGGCGAAGGCCTCGTAGACATCGGCCCAGTCCGCGTTCTCGGCGTCGGACGGGTTGACGATCTTGTCCTTGCCCATCCAGGAGAGGTACTGCTCGATGCCTTCGACGGCAGCGTCCGAGTCGAACGTGGGCTTGCTGCCGCTGAAGTACTCCGCGCCGCGGGCCGAGCCGAGGATGTAGGCGTAGTGCACGGCGATGGTGCTGGCCTGGCCCCGCACGCCGAGGCCCCACTGGTCGGTGCGCCCGTCGTTGTCGGTGTCCTTGGTCAGCTTCTTCGCGGTGGCGGTGAAGTCCTTCCAGGTGGTGGGCGGCTTCGTGATGCCGGCCTGCTCGAAGAGCTTCTTGCTGTAGTACAGCTGGTAGACCTTGCTGTAGAGCGGAACAGAGACCGGCGTCGTCCCTTCGGCTCCGCCGGTCTGCAGCGACACCGGGGTGAACCGGTCCTCGCCGCCTATCTTGGCCATCTGGGCGGGGTTCCACTCGACGAGCGCACCGGTGGCCTGCAGGGACGGGGACCAGCTGTTGCCCAGATTGATCACGTCCGGGCCCTTCCCGCTGGTCGTGGCGGTCAGAATGCGGTTGAGCAGGTCCGTGAAAGGGATCACTTCCAGGTCTACGCGAATACCCGTGCGCTCGGTGAACTTGCGCAGCTCCGGCTTGAGGATCTCCTTGTCCCGCTCGACGCTCGGAGACTGCTGCGAAGCCCAGTAGGTCAGCACCTTGGGGTTGGAGTTGGCGCTCTCGCTGTCCTGACAGCCCGCGACGGCGGCCACCACGGCGATCGCCGCCGCCATCGCACAGGCCCGCGACGAAGTACGCATATCCGGCTCCCTTCCGAATGTCATCGTTTACATCGGCGTTGCAGGGGAGTGTGCTCCCCGGAATGAGGCAATGTCAACGATTACAATCCAGGAGATGGCAGCAATGAGAGAGTTACGTCACGACATCGGAGAGTTACGTTGAGTAGTAGTGGTCGTCAGCGGGTCACCGTGACCGAGGTGGCGCGAGCCGCCGGGGTGAGCACAGCGACGGTCAGCCGCACCCTCCAGGAGCCGGACGTGGTGAAGCCCGCAACGAGGGAGCGGGTCATGGAAGCCGTGCGCCGGCTCGGCTACTCGCCCAACCCCATGGCCCGGGACCTGCGGTACCGCGGCCCCTCGGGCGTCGTCGGACTCGTCACGGCCGGATTCACCAACGTCTTCCAGGCGTGGGTCGCGGCAGGCGCGGAAGCCGAACTGCGCCGAGCGGGCCTGCAGTTGCTCATCGGCTCGACGGATGACGACCCCGCTCGCGAGCCCGAGCTCGCCAGGATCATGATCGACCGCAGGGTCAGCGCCCTGCTCATGATGCCCGACGGCGACGACCGCGATTTCCTGCGCCCCGAGTACACCTATGGCACACCGGTTGTGCTGGTCGGCCGCCCGGCCAACGGCCTCGACGTGGACGTCGTGATGACCAGGGACGACCAGGCGGTGGAGGAAGCTGCCGACCAGCTCCTGAACCTCGGGCACCGGCGGATCGCAGCCCTGGCCGGCCGGGCCGACTCCTTCCGCGCCGCCCAGCGGCTCGCGGGCTACCGTGCCGCGCTCGCCCGGCACGGCCTCCCCGAGCAACCGGAACTCGTCGTCACGGACCTCACCAGTCCGCAAGAGGTCAGCGCGGCGATCACCAGGGTGATGGAGATGCCTGAGCCGCCGACCGCCCTGCTCGCGCTCAACCTCGGTATCAGCAGCGGAGTCCTGCTGGACCGCATCGTCAACCATCGCGACGACATCGCCTTCGTCGCGCTCGACGAGAACGATTTGTCTGCGGGACTGGGTATTTCGGCAATCACCCGCGACCCGGCGGAACTCGGCAGGCAGGCCGCCCTCCTGGCCATCGAACGGATCGCCAACCCGACGGCGAGTCCACGCACCGTGACGCTGCCCAGCGTTCTCGTCCGGCGCGGTTCCGGCGAGCTGCCGCCTCCTTCCTGACCGTGGCATCGCGGTCCCCTCGGGCGTGTCCGTATGCCGGAGTACTGCGGTCCCATATCGCCTCTGTCGTACGGGAGTTGGATTTCGGTGGTCGGCTGATCCACCGCCATGAGAGGTTCTTTCCGCACTCTTCGATGTGTTGTCACACATGCCCGGAGTTACCGGGCGGGATGGAGCAGCGATGGCGGTCAGCGGTGTACGTAGCGGGCTCAGAGGGCGGATCCGGAGGGCGGTGGCCGTCGGCGCGTGTGTCGCGGCGGTTGGGCTGGTGCCCTCGACGGCGCTCGCGACACCCGGCAGCGGGGTCAGCGGAACCATCCTCGCCAAGGGGACGTCCGACGACGGTCTGAAGATCAAGACGCGTGGGCGCACCGACGTGGTGGTCCGCACGATCACGGTCGAGCCGGGCGGTTCCACCGGCTGGCACTATCACCAGGGCGAGCTGATCGCCGTCGTCCAGTCCGGGACGCTCACCCGCACGATGCACGACTGCTCGGTGGAGACCACCACGGCCGGGAAGTCCTTCGTCGAGCCCGCCGGACCTCACCATGTCCACATCGGCCGCAACTTGGGCACCGAGCCCGTCGTCCTGTACGTGACCTACCTGCTGCCCGAAGGCGCACCGCTGTCCGTCGACGCGCCCGACCCCGGCTGCGACGTCTGAGGGACCCGGCACCGATCCCGTCCAGCCGGGGGCATACCGTGAGGAGTGGAGCACAACCGTCGCCGGGAGCGAGGAGTTACGGGATGGGCAGCCGCACCGCGCTGGTCGAGGATCTGATGGAACGGTTCCCGCACGTACCGCGGGAGGCCGTCTTCAAGGAGGACCTGCTCAGGGGTGGGGTCGCTTTCGACGCGTCGGCCCTCAGCGACAACGAGGGCGGCGAGGTCAAGCCGAAGTCGTACTTCATCTTCTCCTTCGACCACGGCACCTTGCCGGAGCTTGGCGAGGCCGCGCTCCGGCGGCCGCCCGAGGAGATCATCCTCACCGGCGGCCCGTACGACCTGCGGCGCACCGTCGTCTCCGTACGCGTCAATCCGTCCTCGCCCTACCGGGTGGCCGCGGGTGAGGACGGTGTGCTCGGGCTCTATCTCGACGGGAAGCGGATCTCGGATGTCGGGGTGCCGCCGATGCCCGAGTACTACCGGCACACGCTCGCGAGTGGGAAGTCCGTGATGGAGGTGGCCCCGACGATCCAGTGGGGCTACCTCATCTACCTCACCGTCTTCCGGGTCTGCCAGTACTTCGGCGCCAAGGAGGAGTGCCAGTACTGCGACATCAACCACAACTGGCGCCAGCACAAGGCCGCGGGGCGCCCGTACACCGGTGTCAAGGACGTCGAGGAGGTCCTCGAAGCCCTCGAGATCATCGACCGGTACGACACCGCCAAGGCGTCCACCGCCTACACGCTCACCGGAGGCGCGATCACCAAGACGGTCGCCGGACGGGACGAGGCCGACTTCTACGGGCACTACGCCAAGGCCATCGAGGAACGTTTCCCCGGCCGGTGGATCGGCAAGGTGGTGGCCCAGGCGCTGCCGCGCGACGACGTACAGCGCTTCAAGGACTACGGCGTGCAGATCTACCACCCCAACTACGAGGTGTGGGACGAGTACCTGTTCAAGATGTACTGCCCCGGCAAGGAGCGCTACGTCGGCCGCGACGAGTGGCACAAGCGCATCCTGGACTCGGCCGAGGTCTTCGGCGCGCGCAATGTCATCCCCAACTTCGTGGCGGGCGTGGAGATGGCCGAGCCCTTCGGCTTCACGACGGTGGACGAGGCGATTGCCTCGACGACCGAAGGCCTGCGCTTCTTCATGTCGCACGGCATCACACCCCGGTTCACCACCTGGTGCCCCGAGGTGACGACACCGCTGGGCAAGGCCAATCCGCAGGGTGCGCCGCTGGAGTACCACATCCGGCTGCTCGAGGCGTACCGCTCGACCATGGACGACTTCGGGCTGTCCTCGCCGCCCGGATACGGGCCGCCCGGGCCGGGTAACGCGGTCTTCTCGGTGAGCTCGTTCATGGACAGTCTGCCGGCCAACGAGGAGGCGCCGGCGGTCTGAGGGTGAGTGGCCCGGTGTGGGCCGAGGAACGGGAGTTTGCGCTGGTGGGGACGGGGTTGGAGTGAGCTGTTGAGGGAGCAGTGGCGGCTGCATATGCATGTGACGCTTGTCAGTTGTGCGGGTCGCGTGAAAAACTCTGACCCCCCTTGAGTTGTCCCCGCTCAACTGCCGTATTGCCCTGGTGAGTTGACTCCCCTCTTTTTCGGATGCAGGTGAAGTCCCCGCCCATGCCTGACCTGCCGACCCCTGAAGACGCGGCCGAGGCCACCCTGTTCTCGGAGTGCTGGGACGCGGTGCTGTCGTACGCCGACCTGTGCACCGCCGGTTCCTCCGGTGCCCGACAGCTTGCCTCCGAGGCGTTCTCCCATGGCATACGTGAGGTGCGCGCCTCCGAGGACAGCGGCGGCAAGAGCTTCGGGCGCCGGTCGCGGACGCCCCGGCTGCCGCGAATACCGCTGTTACTGACCTCCGTACGCAAAACGGCTGCCCGCTGGGAGTCGCGAGGCCAGGGCGACCGCCTCGATCCGGAACTGCGGCTGTGGCTCAACTCCGAGAAGTCGGAGCGCTATTCGGGACCGCCGTTGCAACGGCCGCTCGCGTTGCGCGCGCTCAGGGACATGCAGGAGGCGGACGCGGCACTGCTGTGGCTGGCCGAGGTCGAGGCGATACCGCTGCCCGCCGTGGCCGGCCGGCTCGGCCTCGATCCGGAGGGCGCCGCCGAGGAACTCGAGCAGGTGCGCCGCGTGTTCCGCGACCGCTGCCACCGCAACCACCTCGACACCCCGCTCGACGCGGAGTGCCGCAGGTACGCCCGGCTCCTCGACGCGGTCACCCGCTCACCCGGTGCCGACACCCCCGAGGACCTTTCCCGTCACCTCGCGCGATGCGTGCGGTGCGCGGAGGCCGCCGCCTGTCTGCGGCCGACCGGCGGCGGGGTGCCCGCGGCGCTCGCGGGCGGTGTGCTCGGCTGGGGCGGACTCGCGTATCTGGAACGGCGGCGCAGAGCCGTGGAGTCCGGGCTCAGCCGGTCGAGCACCGACCCGGACGAGGTGGCGCCGCCGCCGGATGCCGAGGAGAGCAAGGCCCGGATCGGGCGCGCCGGGCTGCTCGTCGCGGCCGTCATCGTGTCCCTGCTCGCGCTCGTGGTCTCGCTCGGGGCCTTCAACTCCGACTCCGACAGCGACCCCGTAGCACAGGACGAGTCGGCCTCGGACCGGGAGCCGGTGGGTGACCAGGTGCCCCCGCCGAACGCCCTGCCGCCCGCCACCGCGTCCCCCGCGCCGGAGCCCTCGGACTCCGACCCCTCGGATTCGGGGGCGGGCTCCGACGGCGACAAGGATGACCAGAACGACGAGAACGACGAGGGTGGCGACAAACAGCCTGGCCAGAAGCCCCAGGGCGAGGCGACGGACTCCCACGAATCCGACCCCGAGCCCACGAAGTCCCCGTACTGCAAGGCCGGTTACGACCTGGTCAACCAGTGGCCGGACGGCTTCCAGGCCAACGTCATCGTCACCACCACCAAGGCTCTCGACGATTGGCGCGTCGGCTGGAAGTTCCGCGACGGCCAGCGCATCACCCAGATGTGGGACGGCAAGGCCGACCAGGACGGCTCCCGGGTGACCGCCACCGCCGCCGACTACAACAAGCACGTACCCGCCGGCGGCAAGCTCACGGTCGGCTTCCTCGCCTCGTGGGAGGGCGAGAACTCGGCGCCGTACGACGTCACGCTGAACGGGCACGCCTGCACGCAGGGCTGATCACGAGGGTGGCCCGCCGGACCGGCGGTCACGGTCCGACGTGCAGGTAGGCCGCCCACCGCAGAGGGTCCGTCGGGTCGTCGGCGCGGTGCGAGGACACCGCGGCGTGCAGGGCCCGTGCGGCCTCGGTGGCGTCCGGCAGGCCGGTACGGGTCAGCGCGGCGTAGACCCGAGCGGCCACCTCCGGTGCCGAGCCGTCATGGATGCCCCACATCGTGGCGATGACGTGCCGGTACCCGGCCAACTGCATCGTCGAGGCCAGATGCATGACCTCGTCGGGCAGGCCGACCGCGCCGGTGGCCGTCTCACAGGCGGACAGGTACGCCAGTTCGGCCCGCGGCAGATCGAGTTCGAGAAGCTGTGCGGCCGTGAGCCTGTCGTCGTGCAGGACGAACGCACTCTGCCCGGGATCCTGGACGTCCTGTTCGGCGTGACAGGCGAAGTGCGCCCAGGAGGTGTCGTGCAGTGCCTGCCGTACGGCCTCCCGCGTCGCTTCGGCCCCGAGAAGCCCGCCCACGGGCGTGCCCTCCGGGAAACGGGCCCGCAACTCCCGGTACTCGCGTTCCACCCCCGGCAGCGGCGGCTCACCAGGTGTCTTAGGCATACCGACGACCAGCAGGCCCCGGAAGGAGGCGCTGTCCGCCTCGCGCTGCCGGGCGCGGCGCAACGCCGTGAGCGTCGGAACGCTGGAGGAGACGACTCGTCCGGGCACGGAGCCGGCGCCGTCCGCACCCGCCGCGCCCGGCGAGGTGCGGTGGCGCGGATACCGGCCGGCCGCGTGCAGGGGCAGGAGCGTGAGCGGCCCGGTCGGACACCACCACAGGCGCGGCAGCCGTGTGCCGGGGCGGCCGTCCAGACCGAGACGGTCCAGCACCGGCTCGGCGATCCGTTCCCACAGCAGGCCCAGCAGGTCGTGCATCGCATGCCGGTCGGCCTCCCGGCGCAGAAAGGAGCGGTCCGGCTGCCGGCGCGCGGCGTGCACGTCGAGGAACGCCCGTACCTGCCGTACGAGGTCGTCGTGGGACACGTCCGGCAGGTCGACGACCTCGACCGGTGCGCGGGCGTGGCGGATCACCAGGGCGTGACAGGCGAGCACGCTCACATTGACCACGACGACCGGCCCCTCCTCGGCCGCCTCGCTCAACTCCGCGTACGGCACAGGGGCGAGGAAGTGCTCGAAGCCCTGCAGTGAGCGCGCCCGGGCGACCAGGTCGTCCCACTCCCGGCACAGATCGGCCCGTTCCCGCGCCAGACGCTCCCGGCCCAGCGGGGACAGCAGGCTCTCGCCGCGGGGCATTTCCGCAGGATCGGCGGTGGCGGGCCGCCCCGCATCCAGCCGCTCGCGCACCCGCAGCAGCGCGGCCGCCAATTCGGGCTCCCGCCGCATGAGGTCCGACACGTCGCCGCGCAGGTGCAGCAACTGGTTCTGGATGACTGTCCGGCCCTGTTCGAGCACCTCCACCGCACGTTGCGGGGCACCGGCGAGGATGTGGCAGGTCGCGGCCACCGGCGCCAGCCCTGACCACTCGGCCAGGTGGATCTCGCGGGTCGGCCTGGGCAGCCCGTGCCAGGCCAGCTCGGGCAGCAGCCGCACTGCCCGGCCGTATCCCTCCGCTGCCAGGGCGTGGTCCTGGAGCTCGACGGCCGCCGAACCCCAGGAGACGCAGGACACCGTACGGTCCGCGACCGTGGCGATCGGCAGATCGGCCGCCCGGCGCCAGCACTGTACGGCCTCACGCAGATCGGCGTGGCCACCTCGGTGTTCGTGGCGCAGGCGGAGCATCTGGCCGAGCCGATTCCAGGCCCTGGGCAGGGAGTTGTCGTTGCCGCGCACGGCGGCCACGGCGTCCCGGGCCAGGGACACGGCGCGGTCCAGGGCGCCGGGGCCGACCTCGTCCCCGGTGGTGAGCGCCTCCGCGAGACAGCCGACGAACATGGCGTACGAGGGATGCGTGCGGGAGGTGACGTCCACGGCCTCCTCCGCGGTACGGATCGCCTCCGCGAGATCCTCGGCGGATCCCGCATACCGGAAACGGCTGAGCAGAACCTGACTGAGCATGGAGAGGTAGTTCCCGACGTCCGGATGGCTCCGCGGGACCGTCGTCGCCGCCTCCCGCCGCCACCTGATCACCTCGTCGAGATCCGCCGGATCGAAGTCCCGCCGCAGCCGCGTCTGCAGTGCCTCGGACAGGTGTGCCATGGCCATGGCGCGGTCGGCGTGGGGGGATACGGCGGGGAACGAGTCGACCGCCCTGGTCGCCAGGCGGATCGCACGGTCCAGGTCCGCCGCCTCGAAGGTGCGGCGGTACCGCAGCAGGAAGGCCAGCCCCAGACTGGACAGGGCGAACCCGCTGTCCTCCTGGACGGTCACCGCCCGGGTGCCGAGCCGAATGGCCTCCTCCAGGTCGTCCGAGGAGCCGAGCCGTTCGTGGCGAACGCGGAGGGAGACGGAGAGGTTGACCAGCCTGCGGCCTCTGTCGGGATCGTTCTCGGAGGTCGCGTCCAGAGCCTGACGCTCCAGGTCGATCAGACGCCGCAGATCCGCGAGGTCACCCGTCCGTTCGTGCCGGAAGAACAGGGCTGTCGCGAGTTCGGTCCGTATCCGCGTACGTGCCTCCGCCGGCGCCGTGGTGAGCAGGGAGTCCAGCCGCTCGACCGGCGCATCCAGATCGGCCGGATCACGCAGCCGGTCGTAGCGGGCGCGTTGCCGCTTCGTCAGACCCACCACGTACTTCAGGAGGTCGGGGTCGTCCGGCCGGGCCGCTTCGACGGCCTCACGTGCGTGGTCGACGGCCTCCTCCAGATCCTCCAGGGCGTTCGAGTACTCGTAGCGGCGATGCAGAATCGTCGCCAGATGCCCCAGACGGCGCGCGCGTGCATGGCTGTCCGGTGGTGTCGCCTCGACCGCCTCCCTGCCCAAGGACACCGCCCGCTCCAGGTCCGGGCGCTCCCCAGAGCTGTCGTGGCGCTCCGACAGCATGATCGACAACAGGACGAGGCGGCGGGCCAGTTCGGGATGGTCCGGGGCTGTGGACGCGATCGAGGCCTCGCGTAACGTGATCGCCTCGTCCAGGTCGGCGGCCTCTCCCTTGAGCTGGAAGCGGCGTAACAGGGCCATGGACAACTGGGCCATGGGCAGCCCGGGTACGTCGTCACCGGCGATGGACAGATTCAGCGCCCGGCGGTAGTTGAGCACGGCCTCGTCCAACGTCCCGGCGTTCTCGGTCCGCTCGAACTCGTGCATCAACCGCTGCGCCTCGGCGCTCGCCCTGCGGGCGTGCTCCTGGAGGGAGGCGAAGGCAGCCGGGAAATCGGCCGGTATGCCCTCGGGACGCACCTGGGAACGCAGGAGGAGAAGCCTCCATCCCTCGCCGAGGTCGGCGTAATCGTCGTCGTCGGAGCCGGCGGCCCGATCACGGGTCAGAAAGAACTCGGCGAGTGCGTCGAGCGCCGTCAGGGAAACGGACCTCCGGCCCGGCCCGTCGTCCCGGATCATCAGCGCCCGCAGTTCGCGCGCCTCGGCCACGGCCGTCGCCTCGAACAGGACGTCGGGGTCGCCGTGTTCGTGGAATTGCGCCACGCGGTCGAGAAGCGATGTGATGAGGCGGTCAAGCACCACACCACTTTATTGGTGCACCGGCCGCGCCCGTAGGACGGCGAGGCAGAAGGGAACGAGCGCCCAGTATGCCGGCACCCGAGCACACGACCAGCGAACCATGGGAAGCGACTTCGGACTTCCGGTGGACCCACCGCGCCTACGACCTGCTGGAGCAGAACCTTCTGCGCGCCGACGTCAGCGTCGTCGAGGGCGTCCTGACCACCCGGGTCTGGGGCAACTGCCCCCGCTGCGAGGGACTGCTGGACGACCGTCAGGTCCCCATGGCCGTCGGTGACTTCAGCCCGGTCCGCGGCCGTGCGGACCGGGAAGCCGCGGCGCTGCACCCGGCCGTGGTGGTCGTGGACGTCACCTGCGGCTGCGGCCACGCGCACGCCGGTGCGCCGGAGGGTACGACCGGGTGCGGGGTCAGCTTCCGGGTGGAGCTGGTGGCCGAGGACGCCACGGCCGATGCGGGTGGCACGCCATGAGCGGGTTCCGGCCGAGGCGGCCGGCCAGCGGGCCCTCGGCCTTCGACCTCGCCGAACGCGACGCCTTCGCGGCCCTGTCGGCGGCATCCCTGGACGCCGTACGCGCCAGCGCCGAGGCGTGGCGCAACGGGCTGTCCGCCTTCATCGCCCTCGTCACCACCGGAGTGGTGATCAAGGGACGGGACACCACCGCCGCCCTGCCCGTGGGATGGCGGGTGGCCGTCACCGTGCTCATCGGCGGCGGGCTGCTCGCCGCGATCGTCGGGCTGTGGCAGGCGCTCGCCGCACAGGCGGGCACACGTCCTCGGGCGACCACGCTGAGTGCCGTGCACGATCGGTATGGCTCGGTCGCCGCGTACCGGGTCGCCTTGGCGCACGCGGCGGCCGCCCGGGTCCGGCGCGCTCAGTACCTGGTCGCTGTCGCGCTGGCCCTCCTGCTCGCGGGCATCGTCGCCACCTGGTGGGCACCCGCCGCTCCGTCCAAGGAGAAGCCGACGTACCTCGAGATCAGCCACCCGGGCGGTCCCAGTTGCGGAACCCTGAGTTACGGCGACGGCGGCAAGCTCCGGTTGAAGAGCCCGGGACGCCATGAGCCCGTGGTGGTCCCGCTGGTGGAAGTCACCAACATCAAGGTCGTCAAAGCCTGCCGATGACGGTGGGGAATGGGCCTGGCGCCGGTCCGAAAACCAGTGGCGCCCCGGCGTGGGCCGGTCCCAGGGCCGACAGGGATGACTGGCGCGTCGGGCCGGAAGTTCCGCGACTGCCAGCGGATCATCAAGCTCGGTCGGCTTCCTCGCGTCCTGGGAGGGCGAGAACTCGGCGTCGTTCGACGTCACGCTGAACGGGCACGCCTGCACGGACGCGAGCTGAACGACTAACGGCTCGCGCCCGACTGAGGCCGGGCCCGCTGGCCCCTGGGCGGGCCTGGACGGCCGCTTATGCGGCTGCGCGTCCTGGCCATGTTGTCCGCGACGGGGCGTCGGTTGACTCGTAGCCATGACACAGAACAACGACGGGCGGCGTACGACCGCCGGAAGTGTGCTGGTCGCGGCTACGGTCGCCATGGGTCTGATCGCTGGGACGTTCTACATTTTCGCCTGCGCCGTGATGCCGGCGCTGGCCCGCAGCGACGACCGCGTCTATGTCGAGGTCATGCAGAACATCGACGATGTCATCCAGAACCCGGTGTTCTTCCTGAGCTTCATCGGCGCGCTGATCCTCGCGGGAATCTCCGCCTGGCAGCTGCGCTCTTTCGAGAGGCTGCGCGGGTGGGTGTGGGCCGCCCTCGTCGCGTACGCTCTCGCGTTCCTGTTCACCGTCATGGTGAACATCCCGCTCAACACCGACCTCGTCGACGCCGGTGATCCGGCGAGGATCGCCGATCCGGCCGCGGTGCGGGAGGAGTTCGAGGATCCGTGGGTGGCCTGGAACATCGTACGAGCGGTGCTGTCGACGATCGCGCTGGGCTGCCTGGCCCGGGCACTCGTCCTGTACGGACGAACGGCGCGCCGGACGCGGGACCACTTGCCGTCGGCTGTCGTGTCCGCTTGACTCCGCCACGTCAGGACGCCAACGCAGTGGCGGAGGACAACGATGGAGATCACCCGAAGACGGCTGTTGTCCGCCCTCTCAGCCGCCGGTCTGGTGGCCGTGATCCCCTCGGAGCCGGCGAGCGGGGCGGAGGTGGACGTGGGCAGTGCACGTCTCCTGGCCAACACCGTGGCGGTGTTCGCCGGGACCGCCGAGTCCAACGCCCGGCCGGAGACGGCCGCCAAGCTCGCCGCCATCGACACCGCCGCGCGGACGAATCTGGCGTCGATGGATGCGGCGGGCGCGGGCGAGCTGTTCGCCGGTCTGGTGCTCGGCACCGACGAGGCCAACCTCAACACCGCGTTCCGGCGGCTGTACGAGATCGCCCTCGCCACCCGCACACCGGGCGCCCCAGCCTCCGACCTGTACGGGAACACCGCCGTCCAGCGCCGGGTGATCGACGGCCTCGGCTGGCTGCACGAGCGCTACTACGGCGACCAGTCCAAGGGCTACTACGGCAACTGGCACCACTGGGAGATCGGCCTCTCCCAGCACATCAGCAAGACCCTGGCCTTACTCTCCGACGAGGTGCAGGCGTACCGCCCCGACCTCATCCGCACCTACGTCACCTCGATGGACGCCTACCTCCGCAACGGCGTCGACGGAGACGTGAACCTCGACTCGCGCTTCCACACCGGCGCCAACCTCGCCGACATCACCACCAACCGGATCCTGCAGGGCGCGCTCCTCGGCGACGACGGGCGCATCCGCAAGGCACTCACCGACCAGCTGACGGTCTTCGTCACCATCGACCCGTACCACCTCAACCACGGTGTCACGGACGGCCATTACGCCGACGGGTCGTTCATCCAGCACTCCTCCGTCGCCTACACCGGCTCGTACGGCAAGGCCCTGCTGACCCGTGTCGTCCAGGCCCTCAAGATCCTCGACGGCACGGGTTTCGCGCACGGCGAGGAGCTGGTGCCGACCGTGCACGGCTGGGTGCAGAACGGCTTCGCGCCGCTGATCTTCGAGGGCTGGATGATGGAGATCGTCAAGGGGAGGGCGGTCTCGCGGACGGACACCGGCTACACCGATGTCGCGGTGGTCGTCGAGGCCGTCGTCGATCTCGCCTCGCTCGCGACCGACGCCGATGCCACCGCTCTCAAGAGCTACGTCAAGTACATCCGCTCGACCTCGCGCGCCCCCCTCGACACGGCCGCCTTCGTCTCCCCGGTCAGCATCGTGCGTTACACCGACATCATCGGCGACGCCACCATCGAGCCCGCGGATCTCAGCCCCGCCTCGCGCAGCGTCGCCTTCAACGCCATGGACAGGACCGTGCACCGCAGACCGGGGTACGCCTTCGCGCTCGCCCGCAGCTCCGACCGGATCTCCAAGTACGAGTACATGAACGGCGAGAACCTCATGCCCTGGTTCCAGGGCGACGGCGCGTACTACCTCTACCTCTCCGGACAGGACCAGACCCAGGCGTACGGCGTCGACTACTTCACCACGGTCTCGCCGTACGGCCTCGCGGGTGTCACCGCGCCGGTCGAGCGGCGGCACACCATCCCCGAGCTGTACGGAAAGCCGTACTACGACAACCCCGGCCACCCGCTCAACTTCACCTCGTCGTCCGAGTCGCAGAACAAGTACGTGTACTTCCCGCGCGGCACCAACCGGTACTCCGGCGGCGCTGTCCTCGGGGCGTACGGCGCGGCCGGGATGGTGCAGTCGGATGATGTCGCCTTCCGCGACAAGGAGGCGGGGCTGCTGCCGGACGACTTCGTGGTCTACCGCAACGCGACGGCGACCAAGTCGTGGTTCCTGCTCGACGAGGAGATCGTGGTGCTCGCGGCCGGAGTCGGCGACAGCGCCGGGCGGGCCGTGACCACGACGGTCGACGCCCGCACCGCCGCACCGGGTGATCAGCTCTCCGTCACCGGAATGCGCCGCGACGGCCGCCCCTGGACCGGCCCGGGCACCGGCGACCTGCGCTGGCTGCGCTACGCCAACGCCACGCAGCAGACCGCCGTCGGCTATGTCTTCCTCGACACCCCGCCGGTGCGGGTCGCCCTGGACAGGGTCACTCGCAGCCGCCGGGTGGTCCGCACCGCGAACCCGGACACCGCCGTGACCCGCACGGTGCTCGGTGTGACGGTCGAGCAGGCTCCCGGAGCTGAACCGGCCCGCCTGGCCTACGTGTTGGTGCCGAACGCGGCGGAGACCGGCCTGCGTTCGTACCTGCACGACGGGCGGCTGAAGATTCTGGCGAACACCTCACGTCTACAGGCCATCACCCACACCGGCCTCGGCCTGACAGCCGCCAACAGCTTCACACCCGGCCACCACGAGGCCCCAGGAATGCGTATGCGCATCGACGGCCCCGCCTCGGTGATCGTGCGGCGTGAGCGCCGAGGCCTGACCACCGTCGCCGTGTCCGACCCGACCATGCACCGCGACACGGTCACTGTCCTCCTCCCCGGCCGACCCCTGCGAGAGGTCACCTCGGACGACGGGGTACGCGTGCGCGCGACCCACGCTGGAACCCGGTTGGACTTCGACACCCACCACGCATACGGACGGAGCTTCAGGGTCACGCTGCGCGGTTGGGCCTGACATAGGGGTACAGTTTATAGAGGTGTAGTTCTATATTCTGCTGCCGTCGGAGAGGCGTGGGTCGGAGAGGCATGGATAAGCCCGTCGAGATGTTCGACCGCGACTACGAATGGTCGGCGCTGACGCGTTTCATCGAGGATGACCAGCCGGGCGCGACGCTCGGGGTGGTCTCCGGGCGGCGCCGACAGGGCAAGACCTTCCTGCTCGACGCGGCCTGCCGTGCCGCGGGCGGGTTCTACTTCGGGGCGACCGAAGCCACCGATGCCGAGTCCTTGCGGCGAATCAGCGCCGCGCTCACCGCGCATGTGCGCCCTGCCAGTCCGTACCACTTCTCCGACTGGGCCGAGGCCGTCGACGCGCTCCTCGCGCTGGGCGTGGAGCGGCCCGTGCCCGTCGTGATCGACGAGTTCCCGTACCTCGCCAAGGCGAATCCGGAGCTCCCTTCGATCATCCAGGAGGCGCTGCGGACTCTGCGCGACCAGCGCAGCGGTTCCCGTACCCGGCTGCTGCTGTGCGGCTCGGCGCTGTCGTTCATGGGCAGGCTGCTGTCCGGCAATGCTCCCCTACGAGGCCGGGCAGGGCTGGAGTTGGTCGTCCGCCCTCTCGACCACCGCCTGGCCGCCGAATTCTGGAACATCACAGACCCGCGACTTGCTCTGCAGGTCAACGCCATCGTGGGCGGCACACCTGCGTATCGACGGGAATTCGCCCGCGGCGACACCCCGGACGGAGCCGACGACTTCGACGACTGGGTCGTACGCACCGTCCTCAACCCGGAGACACCCCTGTTCCGCGAGGCCCGCTATCTGCTCGCGGAAGAGCCCGACCTGCGGGACACCGCCCTGTACCTGTCCGTGCTGGCGGCGGTCGCCGACGGCAACGCCACCCGCGGGGGTATGGCCGGGTACCTGGAGCGCAAGGCCACCGACATCGCTCACCCCATCAACGTCCTTGAAGACGCCGGTCTGTTGCACCGGGATGCCGACGCCTTCCGCGCGAACCGCCCCACCTACCGCATCGCCGAACCCCTGATCGGCTTCTATCACGCCATCATGCGGCCGGTCTGGGACCAGCTGGAACGCCCCGGCAGCGCGGCCCGGGTCTGGCAGGCCAGCCGCCGCCGCTTCACCAGTAACGTCCTCGGGCCGCATTTCGAACAGGTCTGCCGCGACTGGGCACTGCACCACGCCGACCCGGAGCTGTTCGGCGGTCTGCCGGCTCGGGTGGGACATGGCGTGGTGCACGATCCCAAGGCCCGTGTCGGACATGAAGTGGATGTGGCGGTCATCGGTATCGCCGACGGTTCCAGGCCACCGCTCCTTGCGATCGGCGAGGCCAAGTGGAATGACACCATGGGCATCGCCCACATTGAGCGCCTCCAGCACATCCGCGACCTCATCGCCCAGGCCGGACGTTACGACACCACCGGCACCCGACTCATGTGCCTCAGCGGCGCGGGCTTCAACGAGAAGGCCTACGCGGCCGCACAGGCTGACCCTGATATCCAACTGGTCGATCTGGAGGCGCTGTACGGCATGGCGTGACGCCCTTCCGTCGCACCATGGGCCGGCGTTCATGGGCCGCCGTAATTCGGTGGCGGCGTGGCTCAGGTGTCTCTATGGTCGGTGCTGTTCGAGCGGTGGCCTGAGGGTGCCGCGGGTGACTTGGGTTGGTTGGGAGGTGTGACCGATGGCTGTCTCTGTGATGGGCGCTGCCCGCATCCGGAAGTTCATCAAGTCCACCTCTGTGGCCACCGGCTGACATCCTCCCGGGGCCACCCTTCGAAGGGTCAACCCCTTGTCTTTGTCTGCTGGTTCTCTTTCTCCGCATCCGCTCGCGTCCTATGGCTGGGACGACGCGTGGGCTGCGGAATTCGCCCCGTATTTCGAGCGGGGGCTGGTGCCCGGACGGGTCGTCCGGGTTGATCGTGGGCAGTGCGATGTGGTCACTGCCGACGGGCTGGTGCGGGTCGACACCGAGTTCGTCACGCCGAACGATCCGCTGCGGGTCATCTGCACCGGGGACTGGGCTGTCGTCGATGCCGGCGGCGACCCCCGGTACGTACAGGCGTATCTGCCGCGCCGTACCGCCTTCGTGCGCTCGACCTCCTCGAAGCGGTCGGAAGGGCAGATCCTGGCCGCCAACGTCGACTACGCGGTGGTCGCGGTGTCGTTGGCGGTGGAGCTCGATCTCGGGCGGATCGAACGGTTTCTGGCGCTTGCCTGGGAGTCGGGGGCGCAGCCGCTGGTCGTGCTGACCAAGGCGGATCTCGTGCCTGACGGTGCGACGCTGTCGCATTTGGTGCGGGACGTGGAGACCACCGCGCCGGGTGTGGCTGTGCTGCCGGTCAGTTCCACCGTGGGGGACGGGCTCGATGTCCTCGCCGCGGTGGTATCCGGGGGTACGTCCGTGCTGCTCGGGCAGTCGGGTGCCGGTAAGTCGACCCTCGCCAACGCCCTCCTCGGGGAAGAGGTGATGTCGGTGCACGCCACGCGTGACGTGGACGGGAAGGGGCGGCATACGACCACTACCCGCAACCTTCTCGTGCTCCCAGGTGGCGGTGTGCTCATCGATACGCCTGGGTTGCGGGGAGTTGGGCTCTTCGATGCCGAGGGTGGGGTCGGGCAGGTGTTCTCGGAGATCGAGGAGCTTGCCGCGGAGTGTCGTTTCCAGGACTGTGCGCATGTGGCTGAGCCGGGGTGTGCGGTGTTGGAGGCCGTGGAGTCGGGTGTACTGCCGGAGCGTCGTCTCGACAGCTATCGGAGGCTGTTGCGTGAGAATCAGCGGATCGTTGCGAAGACGGATGCGCGGGCTCGGGCGGAGCTTCGGAAGGAGTGGAAGCGGCGGGGGGCCGCGGGGCGGGCCGCGATGGAGGTTAAGCGGGGGCGGTGGCGCTGAGCCTTGGCGGGTGGGTGCGTGGGGGAGGTTTTCTTTCCCCCAGCCCCGCCCCTTCCCGAAACTGGGACTCCGCCCCAGACCCCCGCAGGGGGTGGTGGGTGACACTGCGTGTCGCGGCTGCGGGTGCGTTGTGGCTGGTCGCGCAGTTCCCCGCGCCCCTAAAAACCTGCGGCTGCCCGCGCCCGGGAAAGCCCGGTCCCCCATAGCCCCGAGGCCGCCCACGGCGGGAAGGGGACGGGGCGGGGGTGTGCGCCCGCAGCGGCCGGCGCGCCAACACCGGCACCCTCTACCAGCCAACAGCAACGCGCGCCGGTCCGAGGACGGACACCCCCGACGCGGCCCCGACCCCCAACGCACCCAAGGGGCGCGGGGCTGTGACATTAGCGGCTCCGCCGCGGGGCGCGAGCAACCACAACGGCGCCGCAGCCGACAACGAACCCACCTGTCCCACCGCCGGAGGTAACCCACAGTCGGCAATCAGGCCGGTAGCCCCCATCGCGGTGCCGCCTCGTTCGGCTCGACCGGAGCGATTCGTAGGTCCGGGTGGTCGCCCTTGGCGGTGATCAGTGCCGAGTCGCCCTTGCGTAGGGGGATGCGGATCGTGCCGTCGTCGACGGAGTCGTATCGCAGGGGGCGGCCGCGGGCGTCCCGTACGTCGACGGGGCCCGCGATGCCGTGCCGTACGACGCACGGCGCGCCCGCCTCGCTCACCAGCCGTACCCAGCGCGTCGCCCCGTCCTCCCGTACCGCGCTGAGCAGAAACGCGCCCTGGGTGCGGAAGTTGTGGACCGTCAGGTCCGACCAGGCCGCGGGGAGGGCGGGGAAGACGCGGATGATGCCGCCCCAGGACTGGCAGACCATGTCGTGCAGGGACTGGGCGGCCGACAGGGGGGTTTCGATGACCGGGCCGCTCTCCTTGTACATGGTGTTGGGCTGGATGAAGCGGGACATCAGCTGGCCGAGGTAGGTGAGTGCGTCCTCGCCTTTGCCCAGGAGGGCCGAAATCGAGGCCGCGCCTGTGAAGGTGTAGCCCTGGAGGGCTCCCTCGAAGCCGACCCAGTGGGCCAACGACCTCTCGATCAGGGCCTTTTCGGTCGGAGTACTGCCCGTCAGTTCGTACAGCGGGTACACCGCCAGCAGATGCGAGTAGTGGCGGTGCGACTTCGCGAAGGGGATGTCCGCGCCGATCATGAAGCCGTTCTCGTCGGTCGGGTATGCCACCCGCCGGGCCAGGACCTCGCGCCAGCGTGGCGCCAACTCGTCGTCGATGCCGAGGAGTTCGGCCGACTCCAGGAGCGTACGACAGCCCCATGTGAGCAGCATCAGGTCGTAGTTGCAGTCCTTGGAGTTGCCGCCGTACTCCGGTGAGAAGGTGGCCGGGAGGTGCAACTTGCCGTCCGCGCCCGGCTCCAGGAAGTGCAGGTAGTAGTTGATCGCCTTGCGGAGGAGGGGGTAGAGGACGTCTCGGAGGATCGACTCGTCCATGGTGTGGCGGTAGCTGAGCCAGACGTTGTGCAGGGCCCAGGTGAGGTTGCCTACCTCGGGGGTCGGCGGGTCCTGGCCCGGGATGCCGACGCCGTAGCCGAGTACGGGGCCCGTCGCGCCGCCGTTGACCAGCGAGGCGTCGGTGGTGCGCGGGATGCCGAGGGAGTCGGCACGGTACGCGGGTGCCATCTCGGCGGTGAGGTTGTCGCGGAACTCGCTCAACGCCCTTGTCACCGCGTCGAGTTCGAGATGGTTGGAACCGTGGATCAGCCAGTACTCCAACTGCACGTTCAGGTTCCACCAGGTCGCCGGCCACGGCGTGGACTCGACCCAGGGGCCGCATGTCGCCATTACGGGCGCGTCTCGGCGGGCCGCCGACGCCGTCTTGTAGAGCTGGATCCAGTAGAAGCGCTGGATGCGCGCGTCGGGCAGCGAGAGGAAACTCTTGCGGTAGAAGGCCCGCCACCAGGCGCGATGCGTCACCGCCAGGAGGTCGTACGAGAGGAGCAACGCGTTGCGGACGGCGGCCAGTGCTCGCCCGAGCGCCGTCGACTTGGGGTACGAGTGCGCGACATGGGCGTACAGCGTTCGCGTACGGCCCCGGGTGCGCTCCCGCCACGCGGTGACGTGTTGTCCGCCGGACAGCAGGGGTTGTACGGCGGTGGAGATGCCGTCGTGTTCCCCGGTCTCGGCGGGCGGGTTGGGCGCGTATCCCTCCGGAAGCGGACGGAAATCGGCGCGCGGGCTGACCGCCTTCGCCGGATGGAAGACCCACTTGAAGTCGCGCTCGCCCTCGCTCGGTGTCACCTCGATGGCCAGTACGGAGTGGGAGTTGTGCACCAGGGCGCGGATCGTGAGCTTGCCCTTGTCGGTGGTGAGGGTGCCGGTCAGTTCGGCGTCGCGCAGGCCGAGGCGCCAGTCCAGGCCGGTGATCGTGCCCACCGGTTCCAGGGTGAAGTGGCCGATCGGTAGCCGGGCTAGCCCGAAGAGCGAGCCGAACTCCGGGCGGTGGTCCTGGACTTCGGAGTGCTGCACGTTGAAGCGGACGGCTTCGGTCTCCCTGCCCGGTTCGGCGTAGATGCCGGAGCCGAGGAAGCCGTTGCCCAGGAACGGGCCCTCGTACCAGGTCTTCGGCATCCGCTGCCAGACCAGGTCGGCGTCGTCGAGGACGGTACGCCAGGGGTCGGAGACGGGGTGCGGGGCGGCTCCGGAGGCCGTTGTGGAGGTCGTTGCGCCGGACGCCGCCGTGGCCGGTGCGGGCAGGCCGCCCGCGAGCAGCGTTCCGCCGAGCGCGGAGCCGGTGGCGAGCACGGTACGTCTGGAGGGGCGGCTGGACCGAGGGCTGGACGGGCTGGGCATGACGCCTCCTGGCGGCTCGCATGACACAGGGATGCGATACGGCTCCGATGGATTCATCGGAGCTATCCCCGAACGCAAGTTAGAGTTGACGCGCGACGTCGTCAATAAGTCGGGAGAGATCCGATGTGTTGGGTGTGCGTGCCGACCGACGTGGTTCGGCCGCGCCCCAAAGGGGCGCGGGGCTGTGACACATGCGGCTCCGCCGCGGGGCGCGACCAGCCACAACGGACCCGCAGAGTCGAACGGCCCTCCCAGCGGAGCGCTAGCGCTCCCGAACCACCCAACCCCGCTCGTACGCCTGCCACCCCAATTGGAGCCGCGTCGTCACGCCCGTCAGTTCCATGAGGCGTTTCACTCTGCGCTGTACGGTCCGCAGGCCCAGGTCGAGTTGCTTGGCTACGCTCGCGTCGGTCAGGCCGGCGAGGAGTAGGGAGAGGATCTCCAGGTCGGCGGTGTCCGGGCCGTCCGGCTCCTCTTCAGCAGGCGTGCCGGTCGCGCCGAGGCGTAGTGGGAGCGCGTCCCGCCATACCGACTCGAACAGCGCCGAGAGTGAGGCGAGCAGTCCGCTCGCGTGCACCACGAGCGCGGCGGGTTCGAGGGCGCCCGGGGTCAGCGGCACCATGGCGAGCGTGCGGTCGGCGATCACGAGGTGGGTGGGCACCTTGTCCACGACCCGTATCTGTTCGTCGCGGCCGAGCGCCTCGGACAGTTCGGCTATGCCGGTGGGGCGGTGCAGCACGGCCCGTTCGACGACCACCCGGCGGCCGGCGGGCTTCTCCTTCGCGTCGTCCTCGGACCCGGTGACCGCGTACGCGTCGGCGGTGACCAGCGCGCACACCTCCTCGCGTGCAGCGAGCCGGAGTTGCAGCAGCCGCTGCGAGACGGCCGCCGCGCCCGTCACCACCTCGACCAGGTCGTGCCCGGCGGGCTCGGCGGCCTGCGCGCGGTACTCCTCGGCGAGCCGCGCCGCCGCCAGCTCCGCCTTCTCCAGTTCCTGACGCCGCTGGGTGAGCAGCGCGCCGAGAGCGACCCCAGGCGGCGCCGCCACCCAACGCCCCGGCCGGGCCGAGGACTTGGCCGCCAGACCGTGCCGTTCGAGCCGACGCAGCGCCCGCTCCGTGTCGTACTCGCCGAGCGTGAGCCGCCGCGCGAGGTCCGGTACGTCGGCGGCGCCCACGGACACCAGCGCCCGGTACGCCGACTCATGCGTCTCGTCCAGACCGATCGCTCCCAGCATTCGGCGACGCCCCTCCCTCGTTGACCGGCCGTGGCGGGAAAGTGCCACGGCGCAAACGTGCCGCGGCACATCATTCCCGTACCACCCGCCTCTCTGCCACGGTTACGTCACCCTGGCACCGTTGCGTCACCGGGGGACCAGCTGCCGTTCGGCATCGGAGGCACTGGCCGGTTTTTCCGGATGCACCGTTTTCAACCGGCCCGTCCGGTGGACAATTAGGGGCATGAGCCAGCAGGGGGAGACGCCGACCGGTCATGAGGACGACTGGTGGCGGCAGTTGTACGACGACTCCACCGAGGACACGGGGCCGGCGGCCGCGGCCGACTCCCTCGACGACCGGTTCGCCTCGGCGGCGGGAACGGTCGGAGTTGTTCCGCCACAGGGTCCGCCCGGCGGGGGCACCCCCGCGAAACCGTCGGCCTCCGGGCCGCCCTCCTCGATGCCGCAGCCTTCGGCGGCGGAGCCCTCGATGCCGCCGGGCGCCGACGCCTTGCGGCGCAGCGGGCTTCAGCGGCAGCGGGCGCCCTGGGAGGCGCCACCCCCTGAACCGCCGGGGCCGGCCTCCTTCCCGCCGGCCCCCAGGCGGACTCCACCGGGTCCCAAGCCGCCGGGATTCCGCACGGAGGCGTCCAGCAGCGATACGTCCACCGAGACGCCGGGGGCGGCGCCGGTCGCTTCCGCCTCCGCCGGGGCGGGGCGGGCCGATGCGCCCGCGGATGCCTCGTACGGGATTGGGGCCGAGCGGGTTGATACGCCCACGGATGCCTCGTACGGCAATGGGGCCGACCGGACCGATGCGCCCGCGGGCGCCTCGTACGGGAATGCGGCCGACCGGGTCGATACGCCCGCCGATGCCTCGTACGAGACTGGGGCTGATCGAGCCGATCCGCCTGCCGATGCGTCATACGGATATGGGGATGAGCGGGCGGAGGCGCCGACCGGCGGCCCCGCCACCTTGATTGACGCCCCTTCAGGCGCCCCGTCGCGCGCACCTTCAGGCGCTCCGTCAGCCGTCCCGGCTGACACCCCGCCGCAAACCCCGTCGGATCCCACGCCCGACGCCCCGTCAGCACCCTCCTCGGACACCCCGTACGCCCCTCGCCCCTCCACCCCGCCCACCATCGACTACGTAGGCTCCGGCCCGCCCACCTACGACTCCGAACCCACCGCCCTGCCGCCCGCGGACCCCGACGATCTCGACGACCTGGTCGCCGACACCGTGCTGGACGGGGCGCACTACGGGGCCTGCACGCTGCGGGCCGCTTCTGTGCGCGGGGACTCCGCGCGGTACCGGGGTGAGCCGCGGCGGGACTCGTTGCTGACCGCGCGGTTCGGGACGGGGGAGCAGGCGCTGGTACTGGTGGCCATGGCGACCGGAGCGCGGGCCACGCCCGGCGCGCATCTGGCCGCCGCAGAGGCCTGCCAGTGGATCGGGCGGGCCGTGGGCCGCAGTCATGCGCGGCTCGTCGAGGACATCAGGGCGGCCCGGCGGGGCGACCTCAAGTCCGGGCTGCACCGGCTCACCGACCGCAGCCTCGGCAAACTCCGGGCCACCGCCGCCGAGCAGGGCGTCGACCCGGAGGAGTACACGGCGAGCCTGCGCTGTCTGCTGCTTCCGGCCGACCCCGAGTGCCGTACGCGCGTCTTCTTCGGCGTCGGCGAGGGCGGTCTGTTCCGGCTGCGTGACGGCGAACTCCAGGACATCGAGCCGCGGGTCGCCGAGACCACCGGCGAGGCCGTGGTCGGCTTCGGCTCGCCGCCCTCCGAGACGCCCGAGGGCGACCGGCTGACCATGGACCTCGGCATTGCGACACCCCCGAGCCCGTACGAACCCGCCCCTCAACCGCCCCGCCCGCCCTTCCGTTTCCGCGCCTCCGTCGCCCGCCCCGGCGACACACTGCTCCTGTGTACGGGCGGCCTGGCCGAACCACTGCGCGGCGAACCCGAACTCGCCCACCACCTGACGGACCGCTGGGCCGACACGGCGCCACCCGGCATGGCGGCCTTCCTCGCCGACGTCCAGGTGAGGGTCAAGGGGTACGCCGACGACCGCACGGCGGCGGCGGTCTGGGAGGCGTGACGCCTGCGCGCGGAGTGGACGGGTTGTGGCTGACTTCTGCCGGAATTTCCTCTCTCGTACGGGGAACCCGTGGCCGTATCGCAGGTAGTTGACCATTCGACATGACTGGCTCGTGCCCGGCTGGGCATGCATCCCGTGTAAGTGTTCGAACACCATTCGGGCAACAGGGGGCGACGTCGGCGTGCGGGCGGGGGTCATGAAGAGGCAGGTACGAGGGGGCGGTCCCGTGGTAGTCGGGGCCTTCTCGGCGAAGACGGTGAAGGCAGCGAAGGATTCGGGAAACGGTGTGAAGGGCCAGCGCGGTCCGCAGCTGAGGCGCAGACTGCGGCGGGCCGATCTGCGGGCGGTGCCCGAAGTGCGCAGAGCGCTACGGGAGTTGCTCTCGCACTGGGGGAGGCCCGGCAGGTCCGAGACGGCGGAACTTCTGACCAGCGAACTCGTCACCAACGCCCTCGTCCACACCGACACCGACGCGGTGCTCACGGCCACGGTCGGCCCGCGTGGACTCCGGGTGGAGGTAAGGGACTTCCTGGGCCGCAAGCCGAGTCTGCGGCAGACCAACGGGCAGACGAACGCCGACGAGGGCACGCATGGACGCGGACTGGTGCTCGTAGAGTCACTCGCGGACGAGTGGGGCGTACGGGCGCACGGCGTGGGCAAGTCGGTGTGGTTCGAACTGAACGGCGGCGCGGCCTAGTTCAGGCCACGCCGCCGCAGAAAGTAAGGCCACAAGGTGGGGGAAGCCTCAGGGAGCGTCAGATCAGCACCGGCATCTGTCCTCAGCCGAACTGCTGCTCCAGGTCCTTGAGCTTGCGCTCCAAGGAGTCGAGCCGCGGCAGAGCCATCGTGTCGTCCTCGGCTGTGAGGTCGACGGTCAGCGGCTCGGCGCCGCTTCCGCTCTTAACGGCCGCGAGGGAGGGACGGGGGGCGCGCATGGGCAGCGGTTCCGGCGTCGATATGGCAGGCTCCGCGGCCACCTGAGCCGGGGCCGCGGGGGCCTGCACCGCCTGCACCTCGACCTGCCTGCCGCCGCGCCCGATCAGTCCGCGGTGGCCGCGGGTGAGCGCCTTGATACGGGCCCGGTCCAGGCGCTCCTGGTCGCGCCGGCGCTGCCGGTTCTGCTCCTTCTGCCGCTTGTCCTCGCGCACTTCCTCGACCGCCTCGTCCAGGCTGCGCACACCCTCGAGAAGCATCAGCGACCAGGCGCCGTACGTCTCACGGGGAGCCCGCAGCCAGCGGACGATACGGATCTGCGGCAACGGGCGGGGCACCAGGCCCTGCTCGCGCAGCGCCGCCCGGCGGGTCTGCTTCAGAGCCCGGTCGAACAGCACCGCCGCCGACAGCGACATGCCGGCGAAGAAGTGCGGAGCGCCCGCGTGCCCGGCGCCCCGGGGTGCGTGCACCCAGTTGAACCAGGCGGCGGCGGCCGCGAACGTCCACACAAGTATGCGAGAACCGAGGGCCGCGTCGCCGTGGCTGGCCTCGCGTACCGCGAGCACCGAGCAGAACATCGCGGCGCCGTCCAGGCCGAACGGAACGAGGTACTGCCAGCCGCCGGAGAGATTCAGGTTCTGCTCACCGAAGCCGACCAGTCCATGGAAGGAGAGCGCTGCGGCGACCGCGGCGCAGCAGAACAGCAGCACATAGGAGGCGGTGCCGTAGATGGCCTCCTTGCGCCTGCGTCGCTCTTCGCTGCGCTCCCAAGAGTCGTCGGCTTCCGCTGCTTTCTCCCCGGCGCGCTTGCCGCGCGCGAGCACCGCAACCGCCGCCAGCATGCCCAGGAGCAGTACGGCGCCCGGAAGCAGCCAGTTAAGCGATATGTCGGTCAGTCTCATCTGGGGTCCCTTGCATTGGGATAGGGCGTAACGCCCGCCATAGTGGCCCAATCCCGTCGGCCCTCAGGGGGTTTCGGCGCAAGAGGCCGCCAAGGGAGTGCAAGGGGATGCGCAGGGCGACGTTCTGCTCGAACTGCCAGTCGAGGGACAGGAGTTGAGTACGAATAAGACTACCCGTAACGGTGGTTCGACGGATAGTTCCTGCGGCAAGTGAGGAAGTTGTGAATCGCCTGTAACCAGCCGGGGGCCCGACGGGGGCCGATGGGGGCGTGACGGGGGGCCGACGGGGGCTGTTTTCAGCCCCAGGGCTCAACCGGCCGCTTGCGCGGTCAGCTTCTCGATGCGGAGCTTGTCGCTGTTGCGCGGGCAGTTGGCGCAGGTGTCCTCGGGCTCGATGGTGTAGAAGAAGCAGCAGCTGGCGCGGTCGCGGGTGGGCAGCGATTCGCCGCAGGGGCCGGTCAGTTGGCGGAACGCGGGGGTGCCGACGTACGGGCGGGTCGTGCCCGGGAGCAGTCGCTCCAGCTCGGCCATCACCCGCTGCTCCTCGCCGAGTTGCTGGCCGATGTAGTGGAGGCTCTCGACCAGGTCGTCGGTCACCGTGCCCCACAGGGCGCGGCCGCGGCGGCGCATCCGGGGGCCGAAGCCGCCGAGTACCGGCTCCAGGTGCTCGGCGACGGCCGCCCGTACCTCCTCGCGCAGGGCCTCCTCGTCCGGTACGACACGGGCGCCGGGCAGCGTGGCCGCCGGGTCGTCCGGCAGGCAGGCGAATTCGGCGACCCGTACCGTCATACGGCCGAGCTCGCGCTGGTAGGAGACGTTCTCCGTGGGGATACGGGGCACGCGGCGCAGCAGGAACCACGGCACCGTGAAGAGGAGGCAGGCCGGCCAGGCGTACCGGTGCAGGCCGAAGCTGGCGATGACGTCGGGGCGGGCCTGCTGTCCGTAGTCCTTGAGCACCTGTGCGCCGTCCCATGCGAGGAACGCGTCGAGATCGGGTCCGCCCGCCGCGAGCTGGTCGACGGCGAACCAACCGCCGCCCCGCGGGGCCTCCTCCTCGGGACCGAGCTCCGTAATGCCCAGGTAGGGATAGGCCTCGGTCAAGCGGTCGTACGCCTCCGTGACGACCATGTACGGACCACCCATCACGTTCGGCTGCCAGGTAAGGCTTACCTTATCCGATGTGGTCGAGGTTTGAACTGCCGTCCGTTCCGCCTATCGTGCTGGCTTACGACCACATCACCCGCAATAGCCACAAGTACCGCCAACCCGGAGGAGGCCCCCGTGAACCTTGCCGGCCCGAGTGACGGCTCCGCCGGGAGTACGGGGGATACGGGGGGTAGGTCGACGCGGGCTCGGTCTGAGCCGGACGCTCGCTCGGCGTCGGGGGCTCGGTCCGGGTCGGACGCCGGCTCGGCGACGGGGGTTCGCTCCGGGCCGGACGCTCGCTCCGAGTCGGACGACGGCTCGCCGACGGGAGCTCGCTCTGAGCCGGGCGCCCGCGCGACGTCGGGGGTTCGCTCCGAGTCGGACGCCCGCGCGAGGTCGGGGTCTCGCTCTGAGCCGGACGCTCGCTCGGCGACGGGGGCGGCTCGGGTGCCTTCGCGGCAGGAGGCGGGGGCGGCCAGGGTGCCCCAGCAGCAGGGGGCGGGGGGTACGGGGGCTGCGGACCGGGAGCGTACGGGCGGCGCCGCGGGCCGCCGCGCCGAGGCGGGTGCCGGGAGTGGTACGGCGCCGGCCGTTGCCGAGCACTCGGACTCCGCCCGGGGTGAGCACACGCACAGCGAGACTCCGATCCCGGGGCCGCGCGCGGCGCACGGGCGCCCGCAGGCCGGTGCGGCGGGCGGGGCAGCCCTGGCCGACCCCGACCCGGGCGGAGCTGCCCCCGCCGATCCAGGCGGGCCCGCGCGGGCCCGCCAGTCGGCGGTCCCCCGGCCCGTCGTCCAGCGGGCCTCCGTCCGGGGGCAGATCCTGGACGCCCTCCGGGTCGCCCTTGCGGGCGGAGAACTCGAGCCCGGCGAGGTCTACTCCGCGCCCGTGCTCGGCGAGCGCTTCGGGGTGTCGGCGACTCCCGTGCGGGAAGCCATGCAGCAGCTCGCGGTCGAGGGGGCTGTTGAGGTGGTGCCGAACCGGGGGTTCCGGGTCGTCGAGCGTGGGGCGCGGGAGCTGGCCGAGCTGGTCGAGATCCGGGTGCTGCTCGAGGCGCCCGTGATGCTGCGGCTGGCCCGTAACGTGCCCGCCGAGCGCTGGGCAGAGTTGCGCCCGCTCGCCGAGGCGACGGTGCGGGCGGCGGCCTCCGGCTGCCGGGCGACGTACGTCGAGTCCGACCGCGCCTTCCACCGCGCGGTGCTGGCTCTCTCGGGCAACGAGCAGCTCGTACGGATGGCCGACGACCTGCACCGGCGCGCCCAGTGGCCGTCCGTCACCGGGCCCGCCTCCCGGCGTCGCGCGGCGCTGGCCGCGCACGCGGCCGAACACACTGCGCTCCTGGACGCGTTGAGCAACCAGGACCTGGCGGCGACGCAGGCCCTTGTGCGGGATCACTTCGCCGGGGCGTGAGCGCTCCGCTGGAGGTGCAGTGATTCGGCTGCGGGTTCGTTGTGGCTGGTCGCGCAGTTCCCCGCGCCCCTTAAGAGGCCTGCGGCCTCCTTCGGGGGCGCGGTGCCGCGCGGACTTCACAGGCCGCCCAGCGCGGCACGTCACGCCGCGCGCCCGCCGACGGAGCCAATCGCGGCCCCCTCACCCCGCGCCCGCCAGCAGAGCCAACCAATACACCCTCACGCCGCCCCCGCCGGCGGAGCCAACCTTGGTGCCAGCCACGTCGGTACGCCACCCAGGAGCCGGAACAGCCGTGCCGCCTCCGCCCGTAGCCGGGACGCGTCCGGCTCGGTCTCGGCGTCGGCGAGGGAGGCCAGTGCGGGCGCTGTGCCCACCAAGTAGCCCAACTCCTCGCGGATCCGCAGCGATTCGCTGAAGCCGTGGCGGGCCTCTGCCAACTCGCCTTCGCGAAGGGCGAGTCCGGCCAGGTGGCGCCAGGTGAAGGAGAGCAGCAGAGCGTCGCCCTGGGCGGTTGCGCCGGCGTGGGCGCGGCGGTATGCGGCGCGGGCCGCCTGCGGGGAGTGGGCGAGGTTCTCGGCGAGGAGCCCGCGGCGGAAGTCGAGCAGGGCGCGTCCCGGAGCGCTCGGCGCGATCAGCGCGGCGGCCCGGCCGAGCGCGGCCCGCGCCTCGTCCGCACGGTCCCGCACCGCGAGCAACGTGGCCGCGTACGCGAGCTGCCCGCGCTCGCAGGCCGCCGCCCCCCGCTCCTCGTCACTCCGTGCCAGCGCCTCCGCCGTACGCAGCGCGTCCTCGGCCTCCGCCCAGCCCTGCTCGGTGTAGAGGCACCGTTCGACCAGGAGCGACGCCCGTTGGAGCGCGGCGCTCGCCGTGACGGGTTCGAGGAGCGCGGCTGCGTCGGCCCAGCAGGCGCGCGAACGCAGCCGCCATACCGCGGTCTGGAGTGGATCGTCCCCTGCAGCCGTTCCGTAACCAGACATGGCGGGATACGCCACGTTGCCCTCCCCGAGCACACCATTGAGCTGTTGAGTGGTGGCCGCATCTCAGCATGAATCGGGTTGCCTGGCCAAGGGGGTGGGTGAAGGATTTCACAAAGTCATTAGAGAAGGAGTGGCACTTCGTGCCTCCAGATCCACATCCCTGTGACCTCAGCTCATCCGCAACGCCAGGAAGAAGTCCAGCTTGTCCTCGAGTCGTGACAGGTCGCGGCTCGTCAACTGCTCGATTCGGCCCACCCGGTAGCGCAATGTGTTGACGTGCAGATGCAGACGGCTCGCGCAGCGCGTCCAGGAGCCGTCGCAGTCGAGGAACGCCTCGAGGGTGGGGATCAGTTCGGCGCGATGGCGGCGGTCGTAGTCCCGTAGGGGATCGAGGAGGCGAGCCGTGAAGGCGCGGCGTACGTCGTCCGGCACGAACGGCAGGAGCAGCACGTGCGAGGCCAGCTCGTGATGCCCCGCCGCGCACACCCGGCCGGGGCGGGCGGCGGCGACCCGGCGAGCGTGCCGGGCCTCCTCCAGCGCGCCCCGCAGGCCCTCCGCCGAGTGCACGGCCGCGCTGACGCCGAGCGTGAGTCGGCCATCGTCGTTCAGGCCCGCCGACAGCGGGCCGCGGACGGCTGCCAGCAGCGTGTCGGCGAGCAGGCCCGACTCCAAGCCGTCGTGCTCCGAGGCCACCGCCGGCAGCGGTACGAGCGCGATCGCCTCCTCGCCCGTATGGGCCACCGCGATCCGGTCGGACGGCTCGGGCCCGGCCGACAGCGGATCGACGAGGATCTCCTCAAGCAGCGACTGTGCCACCGGACCGCCCTCGATCTCCCCGCCGTCCCACTCGACACGCGCCACCACGACCTGCCAGTGCGGGGCCGCACCGAGCCCCGGCAGCAGCACGGGCGCGGCGACCCGCAGCCGCGCCGCGATCTCCGCGGGCGCCGCCCCGCTCTGCACCAACTCCAGTACTTCCTGGGCGAGTCGGCGCCGCACCGTACGCGCCGCGTCTCGCCGGTCCCGCTCCACCGCGATCAGCTGCGTCACCCCGTGGAGCAGGTCGAGCCGCTCCTCCGGCCAGTCCCCGGCGTCCGCCTCCACCGCGAGCAGCCAGTCCGACAGGACCGTCTCGCGTACGTCGCGGGAGGCCGCCGCGCCTCTGCCGCTGCTGAGGATCGGGAAGAGGGAGTACGTCGTGCCGCGCACCGACACGCGGTACGGCCCACGCCGCCCCGTGCGCACCGCCGCCAGGTGCTCGGCGGCAAGCTGGGCGCGGATGTCGGCGGGAGGCCGGGCCCCCGCGAGGTTCGCGCCCGCTATCGCGCGCCCGGCGGGAGACAGTACCCAGGCCCGTAGATCCAGATCCGAGCCGAGCAGATCCAGGACCACGTCCGGGCCGCCGCCCGCCGGGCCGGAGGTCATCATCCGCCGGTGCCGGTCCACCACGGCCGCCAGATCCCCGGCCCGTTCGCCCGAGACCTGCCGTACGACATGCTCGGTGATCGTCGCGAAGGCCACCGACTCGTCGACGGCGAACAGCGGCAGCCGGTGCCGGGCGCAGGCCAGCACCAGATCGTCGGGGATGTCGCCCAGCTCGGCCTCACCGGCGGCCAGGGCCGCGACCCCGGCGGCCACGAGGATCCGTACGAAGGGCTCGGAGTCCGCCGCGCTGCGCCGCCACGCGAGACCCGTGAGGACCAGTTCACCACCCGAGAGATAGCGGCTGGGGTCGCGCAGATCCGTGGTCATCACCCCGCGCACGGTGCGGTCCAGCTCGTCCTCGCCGCCGAGCAGCCTGAGGCCCAGCGCGTCGGTGTCCAGCAGTGCGCGCAGCCGCATTCTCGTCGCCGCCGTTCCTTGTCTGGAAATCTTTGGTTCCCGGGGGACCGCGTTCGATGTTTCCCGAGGAAAACGATGAGGTTGCCGGCGTCCCCCGTTCAGACGAATCTACAAGAGCGTCGCCCTGGCCAGCCGACTCCTTCATGGTTTCCGTGACTGACCCAGGTGAGGGACCCCGAGGTGTACTGGCTTCGATCGCTGTGAACAGCTCCTGATCGAGCCGATACCGTCGCCGTCCCCGGTCTGGCTCAAACGGAACGCCCCACGATACGAAGAGAGAGCCCCTCATGGACTTCCTTCGCCCCGGCAGCTGGGAGGAGGCGCTCGCCGCGAAGGCCGAGCACCCCACCGCCGTGCCGATTGCGGGCGGCACCGATGTGATGGTCGAGATCAACTTCGATCACCGCCGGCCCGAGTACCTCCTGGACCTCAACCGCATCGGCGATCTCTACGAATGGGAGGTCGGCGAGGACAGCGTGCGACTCGGCGCCTCGGTCCCGTACACCAAGATCATGGAGCACCTGCGGCCCGAACTGCCCGGCCTCGCCCTCGCCTCGCACACCGTGGCCTCCCCGCAGATCCGCAACCGCGGCGGCGTCGGCGGCAACCTCGGCACTGCCTCCCCGGCCGGGGACGCCCATCCCGCGCTCCTCGCGGCGGGCGCCGAGGTCGAGGTCGAGTCCGTACGAGGCTCCCGTCGCATCCCGATCGACGACTTCTACACCGGCGTGAAGCGCAACGCGCTCGCCGCCGACGAGCTGATCAGGGCCGTACACATCAAGAAGGCCGACGGGCCGCAGCAGTTCTCGAAGGTCGGCACGCGGAACGCGATGGTGATCGCGGTCTGCGCCTTCGGCCTGGCCCTGCATCCGTCGTCGCGCACGGTCCGCACCGGTATCGGCTCGGCCGCGCCCACGCCCGTCCGGGCCAGGACGGCCGAGGAGTTCCTGAACGCGGCGCTCGAAGAGGGCGGCTTCTGGGACAACGGCAAGATCATCACCCCATCGGTCGCCAAGCAGTTCGCGGACCTGTGCGCCGCCGCCTGCAACCCGATCGACGACGTCCGGGGCACCGCGAGCTACCGCCGCCACGCGGTGGGCATCATGGCCCGCCGGACGCTGACCTGGACCTGGGAGTCGTACCGCGGCGCCGCCGCCCACACGGAGGGAGTCGCGTAATGCGCGTCAATTTCACGGTCAACGGCCGCCCACAGGAAGCCGACGACGTATGGGAGGGCGAGTCCCTGCTGTATGTGCTGAGGGAGCGGCTGGGGCTGCCGGGTGCCAAGAACGCCTGTGAGCAGGGGGAGTGCGGCTCGTGCACGGTCCGGCTCGACGGCGTACCGGTGTGCTCGTGTCTGGTCGCGGCGGGGCAGGTGGAGGGGCGCGAGGTCGTCACGGTGGAGGGGCTGGCGGAGCACGCGCGGCAGCGTGACGCCGGATGCGCGTCCGGTTCCTGCGGTACGTCCCTCGACGAGGCCCAACGGTGGGCCGCGCACGGCACCGACTCCCAGACCGGCGAGGGCACCCAACTCTCCCCGGTCCAGCAGGCGTTCATCGATGCGGGCGCGGTCCAGTGCGGCTTCTGCACCCCCGGACTGCTGGTCGCCGCCGACGAGATGCTGGAGCGCAACCCGACTCCAACCGACGAGGACATCCGCGAGGCCCTGTCGGGCAACCTCTGCCGCTGCACCGGCTACGAGACGATCATGAACGCGGTTCGCCTCGCGGCCGCCCGGCAGTCGGAGGCGGTGTGAGCATGGCAGGCACCAACGCTCCCCTCGGCACTCCTACCAAGGTCACCCAGGGCTCGCGGACCAAGGGCGGGATCGGCGAGTCCACGCTCCGCCCGGACGGCACGCTGAAGGTCACCGGCGAGTTCGCGTACTCCTCCGACATGTGGCACGAGGACATGCTGTGGGGCCAGATCCTGCGCTCTCCGGTGGCCCACGCGGAGATCGTGTCGATCGACACGAGCGAGGCCCTCGCGCAGCCCGGCGTGTACGCCGTCATGACGTACGACGACCTGCCGACCGACGTACGGCACTACGGACTGGAGTTCCCGGACACACCCGTACTGGCCCACGGTCGCGTACGCCACCACGGCGAGCCCGTCGCGATCGTCGCCGCCGACCACCCCGAGACCGCACGCCGCGCCGCCGCGAAGATCAAGGTCGAGTACCGCGAACTACCAGTCGTCACCGACGAGTTGACCGCAACCGCCCCCGACGCGCCACTGATCCACGAGAACCGCGACGATCACTACTTCCCGCACGTGTCGCACCCCAACATCCTGCACCGCCAGCCGATCATCCGCGGAGACGTCGAGGAGGCCCGCCGCCGCGCCGACTTCGTCGTCACAGGCGAGTACACCTTCGGCATGCAGGACCAGGCCTTCCTCGGCCCGGAGTCGGGGCTCGCGGTCCCCGCGGAGGACGGCGGCGTCGACCTCTACATCGCCACCCAGTGGCTGCACTCCGACCTCCGCCAGATCGCCCCGGTCCTCGGCCTGCCCGAGGAGAAGGTGCGGATGACGCTGTCCGGCGTCGGCGGCGCGTTCGGCGGGCGCGAGGACCTGTCGATGCAGATCCACGCCTGCCTGCTGGCGCTGCGCACGGGCAAGCCGGTGAAGATCGTCTACAACCGGTTCGAGTCCTTCTTCGGCCACGTCCACCGCCACCCTGCGAAGCTCTTCTACGAGCACGGGGCAACGAAGGACGGCAAGTTGACGCACCTGAAGGCCCGCATCGTCCTGGACGGCGGCGCGTACGCCTCGGCCTCACCCGCCGTCGTCGGCAACGCGGCCTCCCTCGGCGCGGGCCCGTACGTCATCGACAGCGTCGACATCGAAGCCCTCGCCCTCTACACCAACAACCCGCCCTGCGGCGCCATGCGCGGCTTCGGCGCGGTGCAGGCCTGCTTCGCGTACGAGGCGCAGATGGACAAGCTCGCCGACAAAATGGGCATGGACCGGGTCGAGTTCCGCCGGCTCAACGCCATGGAACAGGGCACGATCATGCCGACCGGCCAGCCCGTCGACTCGCCCGCCCCGGTCGCCGAACTCCTGCGCCGCGTCAAGGCGATGCCCCTGCCACCGGAGCGCCAGTGGGAGAGCTCCGAGGGCGCCGACGTACGCCAGCTGCCGGGCGGCCTGTCCAACACCACGCACGGCGAAGGCGTCGTACGGGGTGTCGGGTACGCGGTCGGCATCAAGAACGTCGGCTTCTCCGAGGGCTTCGACGACTACTCAACTGCTCGTGTTCGCATGGAAGTTGTGGGTGGAGAGCCAGTCGTAACCGTCCATACGGCGATGGCGGAGGTCGGCCAGGGGGGCGTCACCGTCCATGCGCAGATCGCCCGCACGGAGTTGGGGGTCACGCAGGTGGCGATCCAGCCGGCCGACACACAGGTGGGTTCCGCGGGTTCGACGTCGGCGTCACGTCAGACGTACGTCACTGGCGGCGCCGTCAAGAACGCCTGCGAACTGGTCCGCGAGCGGGTGTTGGAGATCGGGCGCCGTAAGTTCGGTACGTACCACCCCGCTTGGGCCACCGCCGAACTGCTGCTGGAGGGCGGCAAGGTCGTCACCGACGCCGGTGAGGTGCTGGCCGACCTGGCTGACGTACTCGAGGACGAGGCGGTCGAGGTCGAGGAGGAATGGCGGCACCGGCCGACCGAGCCGTTCGACCGGCATACCGGGCAGGGCTTCGGACACGTGCAGTATTCGTTCGCCGCGCACCGGGCCGTGGTCGAGGTCGACACCGAGCTGGGGCTGGTGAAGGTGATCGAGCTGGCCTGCGCTCAGGACGTCGGCAAGGCCCTCAACCCGCTGTCGGTCGTCGGCCAGATCCAGGGCGGTACGACGCAGGGCCTGGGCATGGCGGTGATGGAGGAGATCCTCGTCGACCCGAAGACGGCGAAGGTCAGGAATCCGTCCTTCACGGACTACCTGATCCCGACGATCCTCGACACTCCGACGATGCCCGTCGACGTGCTCGAACTGGCTGACGCGCATGCGCCGTACGGGCTGCGGGGTGTGGGAGAGGCTCCGACGCTCTCCTCAACTCCGGCCGTACTGGCGGCAATTCGGCATGCGACGGGGCTGGAGCTGAACAGGACGCCGGTACGGCCGGAGCACCTCACCGGCATGTGACCCTCCGGGTGGGGAGGCGAGAGGAGACGGAGACATGCTGGACATCGCCGAAGAGTTGCACCGGTGGGTCGAGCAGGGCCGCGACTTCGCCGTGGCCACGGTGGTGGCGGTCAGCGGCAGTGCTCCGCGGGGGCCCGGGGCCGCCCTCGCGGTGGACTCCGAGGGGGCGGTGATCGGTTCGGTCTCCGGGGGCTGCGTGGAGGGGGCGGTGTACGAGCTGTGCCAACAGGCGCTGGCGGACGGGGAGTCGGCCCCGGCTCTGGAGCGCTTCGGGTACAGCGACGAGGACGCCTTCGCGGTGGGGCTCACGTGCGGCGGCATCATCGACATCCTGGTGACGCCTGTACGCGCCTCGGCGCCGGATCGCGAGGTGTACGCGTCGGCGCTGTCCGCCGCGGCCGGCGGGGAGGCGGCGGCGGTGGCGCGCGTCGTCTCCGGGCCGGGGGAGCTGCTGGGGCGCGCGCTGCTCGTACGATCCGAGGGCTCGTCCGGCACGTCGAGTACGTCGGGCTCGTACGAGGGCGGATTCGGCGCCCATCCCGAGCTGGACCGTACGGTGGCGGCGGAGGCGGGTGCTTTCCTGGACGCGGGACGCACCGGCACCCTGGAGATCGGAGAGCAGGGCTCTCGTTGCGGAGCACCGCTCACGATTCTGGTCGAGTCATCGGTGCCGCCGCCCCGGATGCTCGTCTTCGGCGCGATCGACTTCGCGTCGGCGCTGGTGCGCATCGGCAAGTTCCTCGGCTACCACGTGACGGTGTGCGACGCCCGTCCCGTCTTCGCGACGGCGGCCCGCTTCCCGGACGCGGACGAGGTCGTGGTCGACTGGCCGCACCGCTACCTGGAGCGAACGCCGGTGGACGCCCGCACGGTCCTGTGCGTCCTGACCCACGACGCCAAGTTCGACGTACCCCTGCTGCGGCTGGCGCTACGACTACCGGTCGCGTACGTAGGCGCGATGGGCTCCCGCCGCACCCACCTCGACCGCAACGCACGCCTACGTGAAGTCGGCGTGACGGAGCTGGAGTTGGCGAGGCTGCACTCACCGATCGGCCTCGACCTCGGCGCCCGTACACCCGAGGAGACGGCGCTGTCGATCGCGTCGGAGATCGTCGCGAATCGGCGTGGAGGAAGCGGGGTTTCACTGACCGGGGCGCACACGCCGATCCATCACGACGTGCCGTCTACCGTGCCGGAGCCGGAGCCGGAGCCGGAGCCGGCGGGGCGGATCGGGTCGGTGGCCTGACGCCTGACGCCCGGACGCGATCACCGTTGCGTATGCTGCCGCGCATGTTGAGGCTCGAGCGGCTCCGCCCCGACCACGCGCCTGCTCTGCTGGCTTTCGAGCAGGAGAACCGGGAGTACTTCGCGCGGTCCGTGCCGGATCGGGGTGACGCGTTCTTCGCCGAGTTCGCCTCCCGCCACCTCGCCCGCCTCGCCGAGCAGGACGCCGGGGAATGCCACTTCCATGTCGTACTCGACGAGGACGGGGACCTGATCGGCCGCGTCAACCTCGTCGACATCGACGAGGAAGGCGCCGAACTCGGCTACAGGATCGCCGAGCGCGCCACGGGCCGGGGCGTCGCGACCGCCGCGGTCGCAGAGGCGTGCCGCCTCGCCGCCGCGACCTACCGGCTCTCCGCACTCAGGGCGCGCACCACCCTCGACAACCCTGGGTCTATGACCGTGCTCGCACGGAACGGGTTCACCCCGGTGGGGGACATCACGCTCGATGGACGCCCTGGCATCCGGTACCGGCGCCGGCTTGCGACGGAGCCGGCGGGGCGGATCCGGTCGTTGGCCTGAGGGCACTTCGGCGTACGGCCGGCTGGTCGGGCCAGTGGAACGCGTAGTCCGGGTTGCCTCCGCGGACCAGTCGGACGTAGCGCATCAGTTCCCGGGCGATGCCCGCGTTGCCCATCGCCCAACCCGTGTGGGGTTCGAGGTCGCTCGGGGTGGTCTTGTGCTCGAAGTTGGACCAGCGGGCGCCGTCGGCGTCTCGGATCGCGCGGTTGGTGAGGTCCGCGACCAGGACCCGGGCGAAGTCGTGGCCGTCGTCCTGTTCGGCGATGCGGTCGCAGGCCAGGGCGAGGACCCCTGCGGTGCCGCAGCAGCGGGCGTTGTTGTCCCAGAAGCCGGGGCGCAGTCGGGCGGGCAGGCCGGAGTGGGTGACGGTGTGCCAGCAGCGGTCGGCCAGGGCCGACCAGGCGGCCGCTTCTTCGGAGAGCACGTCTCTCAGCTGCCGGAAGACCTGGGCGTCACCGGCGGGCCCATGACACCAGCCGTAGCTGTAGCGCTCGACCCGGTCGGGCCGATGCGCCGGGTCGGAGTGCGCGACCAGGAACCCCTCGGGGCCGTCCTCGTCCCGCGCCACGACGCCCGCGGCACCGGCTCGGGCCAGCTCGACGAGGTCCGTGCGTCCCGTCGCGGTGCCGACGGTGGCCAGCGCGTACACGATCCCGAGCGTGCCGTGCGAGAGGTGGTGCATACGTCCCTCCCTGCCGGTACGGAACTCCCAGTGCACGCCCGACGGGACCTTCTCGGAGTTCCGCAGATAGGGCTCAAGGGCGAGTACGGCCAACTCCTTGTCGCCGAGGCGCAGCGCACCGAGCCCGATCCCGGCGTTCCCGCCCATCAGCTCGAACAGCTCGCCCCAGCGGGTCCCGTCGCAACGCGACCGCACGACTTCCATGGCCCGGTCGGCGGCGGCGCCGGAGGCCGTGTCGCCGAGTTCTTCGTGAACGGTCCGCAGGGCGAGGGCCATTCCGGTGAGCCCGAAGTACAGGGAACTGTCCTCGCAGCCCTCGACGGCATCCGCGAGACTGCGAGCCGCACGCACGGCGGCATCCGCGAACGACTCGTCCCCGAAGTGCCGCCACCCCTCCAGAAGCGCCGGTACGACCCCGGCGGTACCGCAGTAGAACATGCTCTCGGACTCGTCATCGGAGGGTTTTTCGGGCCAGCCGAGCCCGCCACCCCCGGTGTCCCGCGCGGCGGCGAGCATCCAACGCAGGGCATCGACCGCCAGCGCCTCGGTCTCGTCAATTCCCGTGTCCTGCATGCTGGTTGACGTCATGGCATCCACTTTGGCACGTGCCCAGGGGTACTCCCGCTCAGTCCCGCAGCACGAAGCAACGCAGGCCAACCGGCTCCAGGTCGTCAGCTCGGTGTCAGGCGATGTCGAGGGCTTGGCGTGCCTGGCTGATCACGCGTTGCGCGTCGGCACCGTAGACGGCGGACTCCTGCAGCGCGCTCCATACTTTCAGGTGCGTCGAGACGCTGTCGGCGTCGTCGAGCCACAGCTCCGCGTGCCAGTTCTCCACGATGACTTGAGCGTCGTCGTAGATCCAGAAGCCGATGCCAGGCGGAACTTTGAGTGATGCGGAGAGCGGAACGATCCCCAGCTCGACCGTGTCCATGCCGACGACTCCGGCGAGGCGGTCGAGCTGCGCGGCGAGCACTGAGGCGGGACAGATCAGCGAGCGGAGGACTGGTTCCCATAGCAGGATGTGATAACGCCTGCGAGACTCGTACAGACCCTCCTGCCGCTTCATGCGGGAGCGTACGGCGTCTTCGATGTCGCGTGGCGACTGGTGCAGTTCGGCAGAGCGAGTGAGAACTGCGCGCGCGTAATCGGGCGTTTGAAGGACGCCCACGATCCAGCTGGACTCCCAGGCGCGCAGGACTGATGAGTTGGCCTGCGCGACGTTGTGGGCGTCCTGCACGGCCCTGTGGCCCGCAGCGAGTTGGCGACGCCATGAGCGGATGTGGGACTCAAGTCCCCGGAGGCGGGCCAGCAGTTCCTCTGCCGACTCCGGCTGGCCGACCGCCTCGGCCCACATCTGTAGATCTTCGGCAGTGGCGGTCTGCCTCCCGGTCTCCAGCTTGCTGACCTTCGACTGCGTCCAACCCAGCCGCTGGGCGAGTCCGGTACCGGTGAGCCGGCCTCCAGGCGCAGACTCGCGCAGCTCCCTCAGCCGTACCCCGAGAGCTGCGCGCGCCTGCTGAAAGTCGGTGCTCACCGGTTCTCGCTCATTCCGTCACGGCCAGGTCTGCCGCGAACTGTTCGTACGGGACGGCGTGATGCCACGCGGCATCCTGCGCCATGGAGTACCGGATCACTTCGTCCGGCTGGGTGATCAGCTCGACGTCGATCAGGTTGTCGGCCTCGTCGAAGTTGAGCAGAGCGACCAGACGCGAGTCGAAGATCCAGAAATCTTCGTCGGGGAGCTGGAGACGCTGCGCGTCATCGCGCGACAGGTTGCGGATGTCCTCGCCCAGCGCGGCGTTCTTCTCCGCGTGCGCCAGAAGGTAGCGCTGGCCCGGAGTCGGTGGATCGTCCACGAGGCGCACCCGTTCGACCCTCGCGCCCTGCTCGGTCTGCTGCCGGATCGTGCGGCAGTAAGGGGTGTCCATGTCCCACGTGGGCGCCTCGCCGCGCTCGAACTGGGCCCAGGTGTCGGTGGCTTCGTCGGACGAGTACCGCCGCCGAGTCTCCAGCCGCCAGGCGGTGTGCTTGAAGGCTTCGAACAGCCCGTTGAAGGCGTCCAGGTCGATGGTTTTCGCTTGGCGCGTCATGTCTTTCGGCCCCCAGTCCACGAGAAGTTCACGCGGTACAACGATCGGCACCTCACCCTCGCTCAGGTGCTGGAGCTGTGCGATGTCCTCGGGGTCCGTGAGCGGCGGACCGTGAACGATGATCTCGTTGGTTTGCAGGTCCTCGTGGATCGATGGGCAGCCGCCCTCGCCGCTGCCGGTGCCGTTGAAGCGCAATCGCCTCATGATCTTCCCCTCTCTCAGGGTTCTCGATCAGCTTCGCGTTCGCTCTTGCTCCTCGGCCACAGTCCCGATGCCACTACATGAGAATGCCTTTGAATAACGCGGCCCAAACAGAGAATAGTTGAGAATATGCGCTAGCCTCTCAACTGGCTCTCCGCAACGCTGAGTTCATGGTCACAGCGCGGCAAGAGCCGAACACCACGGACGTCACAGCGGCGGTCGAAACTCTGCGGAAAGCACTGACGGCGGCGGGGATTGTGTTGCCGTCGCTGGGGGCGGACGTGGCATCGCCCTCGCTGAACCTGATCACCCTCGGCCGGGTGCGCGCGGATGTCGCGCTGCGGCTGGCCGAAGTGATCCAGCGGGGGTGCGCATGAGCGGTTACACACCGGAGATCGGTGACCTCGTATGGGACGAAGCGACGCGCAAGGTCGGCCGGGTCATGGACCGCGTCGGCCCGCACTGGCAGCTCAAGCCGCCTGGTGGCGGCCGGGAATGGGACGCAAGTGGCCCGCTGAGGCCCGCCACGGCGGCCGAGAGGCTATCGGCGGGCGTGGCCCTGGCCAACGCGCGGAGCCGGGGAGAGCTGCCCTGAGCGGGGTGAAGTGGCAGCGGCGCGACGGTAGCGGTCGCGCGAGCCGCCTACAGGCCATGGTCAGCGACACGGCGTACCGCGCGTACGTCGAGCATGCCTCGACGTGCCCCGACTGCGTGCAGGGCGTCTGTCCCACGGCGCGGAAGCTGTGGCGCGTGGTGAAGGGACGCGCGGAGCCCGACGGGTAGGGCGCCGGACAGCAGACGGAGCGGGCGGATCGGTCGGTGGCCTGAACTCGCGTTGTCTCTCGGGGATCTCACCGAACAGCGCCCGCTGGCAGTCGACCACGAATTTGTGGAAGAGGAGTGGTCGGCTGCTGGCGGGCGACTCGGCTGGAGAGCGTGAACGACCCCCGCAGGGAGCGATACCTTCAGCTGCTCGCCGTGGTCAACGGCTGGGCGGCTCCGGAGAGTCTGGCGCCGGTGTTCGATTGGTCCGTCGAGGCTCTGCGCGTCCGGACACAGCAGTGACGGGGCGGTCGCAAGGCGGCATGGACGGGATGCGGCTGGCGTCGCGTGAAAACGCCGCCGCATATGATCAGTTGATGAATGCCCCCGTCGTACTTCAAGTGGCCGCTACGCCGGCCTCTCCCGCTCTCGTTCTTCGCCCCTGGCGCATGGAGGACGTTGCCGCATTGGTCGAGGTGAGCCAGGATCCCGCATTGCGCCAGTGGGGGAGCTCCGTCGTGGACGACGATGCTGACGGGGCACGGTGGGTGCAGGCCCAGCAGCAGGGCTGGGCAGCGGGGGACAGGTTCGGCTTCGCCGTCCTTGAGGCTCAACCCGGTTCAGTTCGCGACCAGTTGGTGGGCAACGTGGTCCTCAAGGAAGTCACCGCCGGTAAACCGGCGGCCGAGGTGGGCTACTGGACCGCAGCGCACGCTCGCGGGAGGGGAGTGGCCCCCCGCGCTCTGGAGGCACTCACCGGCTGGGCCTTCGACACCTTCGAAGCCGACGGGCTGGAGCGTCTCGAACTGCTGCACCAGGTGGACAATCTGGCATCGTGCCGGGTTGCGCAGAAGAGCCGGTACGAGTTCGACAGCGTCCTGCCCGCGGCGCCGCCCACCTTCCCCCGCGATGGTCACCTGCACATACGGCGCACGGATGCCTGAGATTCCACCGCCTGGCACCTCGATGTGCACGGCAGTCCGGTGGGTGAACCGCAACGCTTCTTCTGCAGCCTCTCGGGCTGCACAGACTTGGGTCGGTTCCTGAGCCGCCCGGTGCGGCCACAAGCCGTTCGGTGCAGCCACCTTGACGGGTTGCCCCGTGCACGACGAGGCTCATGGGAGCGCTCCCGCAAGTCCGCAAGTCCCCGGTGACCGTTGCGAACCTGGAGTGAACCCCATGAGACGTATCTCAACGGGCCTGGCTGCCTTAATGGTTGGCCTCGCCTCTCTGCTGAGCGCGCCGACGGCAGGCGCGGCTGATGTGGTGGATGTTGTGGCTGATGCGGCGGAGCCCGAACGGCGCAGATCCGGCCTGTACGTCCCCGACGCCAACCCGGCGGCGTATCGCCAGGCCTTCGAGCTGGCCCGGACGGGCCAACTCCGGGACGCAGCAGGCATCTTGGCCATGGCCCACACGCCGCAGGCGGTCTGGTACGGCGATCAGACGCCGGTCCAGGTCGAGCGACAGATCCGCGACGTGGCGCGCGACGCGGACCGGCACAACGCGCTGCCTGTCTTCGCCCTCTACAACGTGCCCGGCCGCGACTGCTCCAACTACTCCGGTGGTGGCGCCTCCAACACGGCCGAATACAAGGCGTGGATCGACGCGATCGCACGCGGCATCGGCAGCCGCGACGCGCTCGTCGTACTCGAGCCCGACTCCCTCGCCCTCGTCCCCGCCGACTGCGGCCAGGACGACGCCCAGGGCACGCTGACCGCCGCCCGTTACACCGAGGTCAACTACGCGGTGGACAAGCTGGAACCGTTGCGCGGCACTCGGGTGTACCTGGACACGGGCCACCCTGGCTGGCACACCGTCAACTCGATCGTTCCCCGCCTACTCAAGGGCGGCATCGCCCGCGCCACCGGCTTCTACACCAACACCTCCAACTACCAGACCGACGACGCCAACTCCTGGTACGGCAAGCTGATTTCGTCCTGCCTCGCGTACGTGGACGGAGGCGGCGACGCAGCCGCCTGCCCCAACCAGGGCTGGCCACGCGCCGACGCCCAGGCCTGGCTGGAGGAGAACGTACGCGTACCAACCTCCCGTATGAAGCACTTCGTCACCGACTCCAGCCGTAACGGTCAGGGCCCGTGGACCCCGCCCCCGGGCAAGTACACGGACCCCCAGGACTGGTGCAACCCACCCGACCGCGGCCTCGGCACCCGCCCCACGCTCCGCACCGGCGACCCACTCCACGACGCCCGCCTGTGGATCAAGATCCCAGGTGAATCAGACGGGCTGTGCCTGCGCGGCACGGAGGGTCCGGAGGATCCGGAGCGCGGGATGGTCGATCCGGATGCGGGGGACTGGTTCCCCGAACAGGCCCTGGAGCTGGTGCGGTTGGCCAATCCGCCGATTCTGGGCGGAGGTTGAGGGCCGGGGAGTTCGATGAGCAGCGGGCCTGCCTGGCCGCCGAGCGCCCGCTGCTCAGGCTTCAGGCTTACGAGGAATTCGGCCGACTCGGAGTACTTTGCCGCCAACCGTGGACAACTGGGCCACAGTGCCGCCTGGTTCGAACTAACAAGTAGACCCGAACGCTCTTGCCTGACGGGAGGACCGGCCGGTGGTGCTGACGATCAACGTGGCGTTACTCCTCGCTGTGATCATCGTCGTACGACTGCGTCGCCGAACGGAAGCCAGAAGCAGGAACGACGAGAAACTGACCGTGGCCAGCGCCCCTCACCCCGAGGCTGTTGCGGGAACTTGTGACACTTGCACGTGCAAGTGTCACAAGTTCCCGCAACAGCCATGCCCCCCCACCCCCAAACTCGTGGAGGGCATCTCAGAGTCGGGGCGGTGAGCTCCGCCCGACCCTTCGTGGCGCGTTTTTCTCAGGGGGCCGCTTCAGGACCTCTCTCCCACCCGGGCGGTCCATCTCGCGCCACTCCGGCCGCAGTCCTGCCAGGTTCGTGGTGAGGAAGTACGTGGCTCCGCAGGCGAGCAGCACCGGCACAAGCCCGACGGAGGCCACCGCCGCCCCGGCGATCAGCCCGCCGAGAGGGATGCCTGCCCAGGCCAACGAGTCGCCGAGTGCGTTGACCCGGCCGAGTATCCGACGCGGCACGCGTTCGAGGAGGATGGCCCCGATCACCGGGTTGAGGAAGCCCGCACCGAATCCACTGACGGCGAAGACAGCCAGTACCGCTCCCAGCGGGGCGTCGAAGGCGAGGATCAGATATCTCGGCGCACCGGCCAACAGGAATCCGGTGAAGAAGACGACCCTGCGGCGCAGTCGGTGTGCGGCCACTGCGGCGATCAGGCTCCCGGCGACCGCGGCGGCCCCCATCGCGCTGCCTGTGAGGCCGATCGCGGCCGGCCCGTTGCCGGACTCCTTGGCCCAGACGGGCAAGAGAACCGTCATGAACGCCGCATCGAGCAGGTTGGTGATGCCCACCATGACGATGACGGTGAGCAGCAGTGGCTCGCTGCGCAGGAAGGTGAAGCCTTCGCCGAAGCGTTTCCAGTAGCCCGCTTTCGTCTCTTCGGCTTGTGAGGAGGCGCCCTCGGCCGACTCGCCCATGCGGCGAGGCAGCGTCACTGCGATGATCACCGATCCGAGAGCGAAGCAGCCTGCGTTGACGACAAGACCTGTCAACGGGCCGAGCAACGCCACCAAGGAGCCGCCGACCACCGGTCCGACGGTCGAGGCGAGCCGCTCGGTCACGCCGGACAGACCCGTGGCCCGCTCCAACGGCACCCCACCGCGCTCAGCCGCTTCCGGGACCATGACTTCCTTGGCCAGGTCGCCGGGTCCGCGGGCGGCGCCGATCACCGCAACCAGGGCCAGCAGAAGCGGAAAGGACAGCAGGTGCAAGGCGTGGAACAGGGGGACGGCTGCGGCAGCGGCTGCGCTGGCAAGGTCCGTGGTCCAGGAAACCTTCCGTGGGCCGACCCGGTCCACCAGCGGTCCGGTGAGCGCCTTGACCACCACGTAGGGAGCCATCTCGAAGAAGGCGACCAGCCCGGTCTGCGTGGCGCTGCCGGTCGTGACCAGTACGAACCAAGGAAGCGCGACCGCCGACACCCGAGTACCCGTCAGCGACACGGCCATGGCAGCCAGCACCCCACCCAGAGGTCGAAAGGACCGCCTTCTAGATAAGCCGTCAGCGCCTGGAGCGTCCCCTGTCACGACATCTCCGTTCCTGGTGCTGTCTCAGGGCTGGAGTGCACGTCCGACGGGGCGGGCGCATCCAGCTCTGGCAGGAGCTGCGTGATAACGCCGACCCGCTCGGCTCCTTCCGGGGCGCTCGCCGCCGCCTCGGGCGTATCTCTCCGGTACCGGGCGATGACGGCCCTCAACTCGTGCCGCAGGGCGACGGCCTCTTCGGGCATGAGCCGCAAGGCCATGTCGCTCATGTCGAAGGTGTCCCGCCACGCGCGGGGCATCGTCTGCAACTCGTTCAGCGTCTGCTGAGTGCGCATGGTGTACGTGGTGGCGACGGATTGCAGGTAGGCCAAGGCGGCCTCGGGCTCTCGATCGGCCAGGTCCCGGTCGTTGAGCTCCGTCATCTGATGTACGGAACGCCACCAGCGCTCTCGCGCATTGCCGCGCTCAGCGTCCTCCTCGACGAAACCAGCCGCGTCGAGCTGGCGCAGGTGATAGCTGGCCGTTCCGGAGTTCACACCCAGCCGCTCCGCGAGACGCGTCGCTGTCGATGGGCCGTACTTCCGCAGCAGCCCAACCAGCTGCACACGCACCGGATGCGCCATGGCTCGCAGCCCCTTGGCATCCAGAACAACGGAGCTCTCTTCAACGTTCGGGCCCTCTGGCCTCTTCATCGCGTCGGTCACACCGCACAGAGTAAACCGCAAAGAGTTCTTTGCGAAGAGCTCTTTGCGGTCAGCTTCGTGGGCTCGCAGTCAGTCCCTACGGCTGCGTAATCCGGTCGCGCAGCCAGGAGTCGACGCCGCTGAGTGCCGTACCGGCCATGGCCGTGGGGTGGCTCGTGAAGCCGTGGGGTGAGTCGGGGTAGACCCGAAGTTCGACGTCATCGCCGGCCGCTGACAACCGCCCTGCCAGCGTCAGGTTGTCCTCCAGCAACACGTCTGCGCTGCCGACGATCAGCAGTGTTGGGGGAGGCCCGCGAAGAACGCCGTAGATGGGAGAGACGTCGGGAACGGTGCGGTCTTCCGCATGGCCGACGTGCGCCTGGATGAAGAAGGGCTCTGCCTGCATGCCCAGGACATCGTCTTCCCCGGCGACGAGGCTCAGGCGTGGCTGACCGACAACGTCCTCGCCGAGTACGGCATGGCCCCCGACGGCAGCGACTTTGCCGCTATCCACCGCGCGCAGAACCTCCTGTTCGGCGTCTGGGCCAACACCGCGCTCCTGGCAGCCGAGGGTCGCCCGGACACCGAACTAGCCGCCTACCTGTCCCGCTGGACCCTGCTCTCCGACGCCGAGACCGGCGCGGCACTGGCCTCGCTACGGGCCCGGGTATGGCCCTGTACGTGCTCAGCTACTTTCACGGCTGGCAACTCCTGGACTCCTGGCTCATCGCTCCCGACCGCAGCGCAAGGGTCCGCCGCCTGCTCACCGAGCAACTCCTCCCGGCCGACCTCAAGGCGGCTTCAACAACCCGTCCACGGCGCGCCCGAACACCCGCCGGGCGACCCACGCCAGTGGTCGGTCAAAGGCGGTCGGCAGTCGGCGTACGTGCAGTTCCTCCTGCCACACCACCCGCGAACCTCCGTTCCCGTATGGATGCACGGTGATCTCGGCCCACCCCGTCACGAACGTCCCGCGCTTGAGCAGGCGGCACGTCCCGGAGCGTCCGTCCGTCGGTGGTCGCCAGGCCACGACCTCCATCGGGTCGTCGAATGTGAGTGGGCCGATTCCCGATCGGGCCACGAAGACCGTGCCCTCGCGGGTCGGTGGTGGGGTGACGACCGTGACCTGGGTGAGCGGTACGACGTCGCCGTGGCGTTCCCAGGTCGTCATCTGCCGCCAGACCTGGTTGACGTGACTCGGAGATACGCGTTCCAGGAGGAAGAGGGCCACGGGTCGATCGTAGGCAGGCGAGCCGCACGGGCGACTCGCTGCCAAGGCCGGGCTCGACCTCCAACCGCCGTGATCTCAGCCATCAATGATCGGCGAAGTGATCGCAGGCACCCAGAAGTTCAGCGAACGTGGGCACGCTCGACGGCATCGCACGCCTCTCTGATCATCGGGATCATCCGGGCCGGGATGCGGATGATCGCCTCGTCGTCCGGTACCGCACCGTGCGCCGGGGACGTTGACTCGCAGGCTGCTTGAGTCGCCGCGTCCGGCTTCGATACGGGGGCCCTGCCCGTGTGCTGCCACTGGCCAGGCCGATAGCCGAGACCGGTGCTGCTACGTCGCCGTCAGTGCGGTGACCAGTTCATCCAGGCTGTTCGACTGCCAATCGAAGGTGTCGGTGCTCTTCGGAGGATCTCCGGCTGGTCTCTGGACGTAGGCAGTTCGCATTCCGGTTGCCTGTGCTCCTCGTAGGTCCCAGGCGTGGGCGGCGATCTTCAGTATGCGTTCTGGTGGGCATCCTGCTGCGTCGATTGCGAGCTGGTAGACCTCCGGGGCGGGTTTGTTGGCTTGGGCTTCTTCGGCGGACAGGGCTTGGTGCCAGCGTAGGCCGGTGTGTGCGTTGAGGTGGAGCAGAGTGGTGCGGCTGGCGTTGGAGAGGCCCAGGACGGGGAAGTGCCGGGCCAGGCGCGTCAGGCCGGTGACGGAGTCATCCCAGGGTTTCAGGCGCTGGCTTGCGGTCGCCAGTCGGGCGATGGCCGCCGGGTCGGTGAGGCCGGCACAGTCGGCTACGCGTTGCGCTGCCTCGCGGTCGATGGTCTCGGTGTTGGCGTACGCCCGGCTTCGTTCCTCGATGCGTCGCTGCTCGTGCTCGACGTGCTCCTGCCACACGGTGAGTAGATGGTCGACTGACGTATCGGCGGTCGCGGGCACCGCGTCGCGGATGGCCGCTCGTAGTCCGCCTGGCTCGTCGACCATCGTTCCGAGGATGTCGAAGACGACGACCTCGATGTCGGACGCGTAGGGCATTTGGTCTCCTGTTGGAGGGGGTGTACGGGCGCGGGTGCCCCATAGCGTGCCGGGCTTGAACTCCGCTGCGGTGGGCTGCACTTGGTGATCCGGCCAGTGGCAGGCACGTCCACCGGCGAGGTGTAGGGCTGCAAAATGTGACAGCGCATGGGTGATCTGTAACATTCCTGGATCTGCCTGCCGGTGGGACAGCCACCGCCGTGCGCCACGGCCGTGGACGCGACCGACCCCCCCGACGAGAGCGGCGGCCAGCCACAGGCAACCCGGCCCCACCCCCACGACCACACCCGCTCACCCGCTCACCCGCCGGAGACCAACCCCTCACTCACACGTCCAGCAAATCCCGAGCCCGAACCACCGCCCCCGTCTCAAACGACCGATTCGCAGCCAGCCCCGTCACCAGCGACCGCGCCCCGTCCACCGCGTCCGCCGCGCGGCCCAGGTCATCCGGGTCGCCCGTCCGCGAGCCGAACAGGTCCGCCAGCATGCGGACGTCCCCGCCCCCATGCCCGCCCTCGCCCGTCGCGACCTTCACCTCACGCGGCGGCTCCCAGAAACGCCTCAGCAGCAGCTCCGTACGGCCCACCTCCTCGCCGACCGCCGAGCCGTGCAGAACAGGGCTCGAGTCAGCCGACCGGGCGTCCGGACGGACCCACGTCGTCTCCTCCACCAGCAGCTCCAGGCGCCCCGAACTCCCGTTGAACGAAACCCGATAGCCCTCCCAGGGCGCGTACGCCGTCAGGTGGTACGTCAGGGTCGCGCCGGACGCGTACCGGACGAGTACCGCCATGTCGTCCTCGATCGTGACGCCGGGGCCGAAGACGTTCTGGTCGCGGTGGTAGCCGTCCTCGCCCTCGGCGTCGAGGTACAGCGAGCGAAGCACGGGCGAGTCTGCGAGGCGTACGGCGAAGGGGTCGCCGTCGGCCGCCGGGGAGCCGTGGGCCCGCGCGTAGGGACGAGCAAGCCCTCGGCGCCGACCCGCATCCTCCCCGTAGAAGAAGAGGCCGCCTTGCGCGAAGACCGTCTCGGGCGACGTCCCCAGCCACCAGTTCACCAGGTCGAAATGGTGCGTCGCCTTGTGGACCATCAGGCCACCGGAGTTGGCCTTGTCGCGGTGCCACCGCCGGAAGTAGTCCGCGCCGTGTCGTAGATCGAGCAGCCACTCGAAGTGCACTGACCCGACCTCGCCGATCTCGCCGGCCGCGATGCACTGACGTATGGCCGAATGCACCGGGTTGTAGCGGTAGTTGAAGGCGACCCGCACCTCGCGGCCCGTACGCCGCTGCGCGTTCAGGATGCGCCGGGCCCGGTCGGCGTCCGTCGTCATCGGCTTCTCCGTGACGACGTCGCAGCCCGCTTCCAGGGCCCGCACGATGTACTCGTCGTGTGTGCGGTCCACGCTGCACACCACGACCAGATCGACGCGTTCGCGACGCAGCATGAGGTCGAAGTCCTCGGCGGCGTACGCCGGTACGGGCTTCCGGCCGGGGTGGTCGGCGGCCAGCCACTCGTTGTGGACGGCCATGCGGTGGGCGTTGACGTCGCAGAAGCCCGCCAGCTCGATGCGGTCCGCGTAGGGACCGGCCAGCGCCTCCGTGAAGAGCCGGGCCCGCGCGCCCAGCCCCACCACGGCACACCGACGGCGGCGACGTGCGGCCTCAAGACGCTCGTTCTCAAGCCGCTCGTTCTCAACGCGTTCGTTCTCCAGGGGCATAAACGCCTCCGTTCGCTGGGCATCGATAGCGCAGGTTCGCGGGTGTCGGCAGCGCCCGTGAAGATCCGTAGCAGTTCCAGGAAAGTGCTCTACGGGGGCTTGTACGGACATCCGGACGATCCCTAGGGTCGTTCTCCTCGCAAGCGCTTTCTGCCCGAGAGAGGTGACCCCACACATGCCCGGAAACAGGACAACGAGGTCCTGCGTGACGGCGACGGCGACGGCCGCGGTGCTGGCACTCTGTGCGGCGCTCACCGGCTGTACGGGATCCGGCGACACCGTCGGCGGCGGCAAGGTCGTACTCCGCTACACCTGGTGGGGCAACCCGGACCGGGCGGCCCGTACCGAGGAGGCCGTCGCGCTGTTCGAGAAGCGGAACCCCGGCATCGACATCCAGACCTCGTTCTCGGGATACGAGCCGTACAAGCAGAAGCTGGCCACGCAGGCGGCCGGCGGCGACGCCCCCGACGTGATGCAGCTCGACTACCGCATGATCGACCAATACGCCTCCGGTGGCGTCCTGTTGGACCTCGCGAAGCAGAAGTCCGCGCTGAGCACCGCGGACATCGACAAGGGGCTGCTGGCCACAGGCGTCGTGGACGGCAAGCAGTACGCGATTCCGCAGGCGCGCGGCACCGAGACGATGGCGTACGACACGAAGCAGTGGAAGGCCTCGGGCGTCGAACTGCCCCGCGAGGGCTGGACCTGGAGCGACTGGGCCGACGCGATGCGCGCGCTCGCGAAGGAGACCGGGAAGCCCGGCGGTACCGACCCCGGTCAGAGCGAGGACGCTTTCGAGGTGTGGCTGCGCGGCCAGGGCAAGGAGCTCTACACCAAGGACCGCCGACTCGGCTTCACCGCCGATGACTTGGCCAAGTGGTGGACCTTCACGGACAAGCTGCGCCGCGAGGGTGCCGTCTCGTCCGCCGAGGACACCACCCAGATCGACGGCGCGGTCGAGAACACCCCGCTGGGCCGCGGCAAGGTCATCTCCGACATGAACTGGGACGCGCCCGCCAGCGGCTTCCTCGCCCTCGTCCCCGGCGGAGTCACCCTCGCGCCCATGCCGTCGGGCGAGGACGGCACGCCCGGCCAGTACTTCAAGCCGTCGATGTTCATGGGCGTCGCCGAGGCCTCCGAACACCCCAAGGAGGCCGCCGAGTTCATCGACTTCATGCTGAACGACATGGACGCGGCGAAGATCCTCGGCGCCACCCGTGGCATCCCGATCAACGCGACGATTCGCGAGGCGATCGGCCCCGGTCTGAAGGACTTCGACAAGACGATCGACGAGTACCAGGCTTCCGTGGACGGCGACCTCAACGCCCCGCCCCAGGCGCCCCCTTCGGGCGACAGCGCCCTGCAGACCACGTTTATGCGCGACTACGACCAGGTGTCGTACGAGCGGCTGTCGCCCCGCGAGGCGGCCGAGGACTACGTCACCGAGGCGAAGGCGGAGCTGAGGTCATGACCACCACTGAGATACCGGCCCCCGCCGCTACCGCGAAGACCACCCCCACAAAGCGGCCCAAGCGCCAACGCGAGGGCGCCGCCTGGGTGTTCCTCTCCCCGTGGGTCCTCGGCGCGGCCGTGCTGACGCTGCTCCCGATGGCCGTCTCGCTCTATCTCTCCTTCACCGACTACGACTTGTTCAACCCGCCGCAGTGGGTGGGCCTGCGCAACTACACGCAGATGTTCACCGAGGACCCGCGCTACTGGCGCTCGGTCGTCGCGACCCTCACGTACGTCGTGATCGCCGTGCCCCTCCAACTTGGCCTCGCCCTGGTCGTCGCGCTCGCCCTGAAGTCCATGAAGCGCGGACGGGGCTTCTACCGCTCCGCCTTCTACGCGCCCTCCCTCCTCGGCGCCTCCATGTCCATCGCCCTCGTATGGCGGGCGGTCTTCAACGACGGCGGCACGGTCGACAACCTGCTGGGCACGGGCGGTTGGGTCAATCAACCCGGCTGGGCGCTGTTCGCCGTCGCGTTGCTGACGGTGTGGCAGTTCGGTGCGCCGATGGTCATCTTCCTGGCCGGACTCCAGCAGATCCCGGGGGAGTTGTACGAGGCTGCCGCCGTGGACGGGGCGAGCCGCTGGCGGCAGTTCCTGTCCATCACCGTGCCGATGCTGTCCCCGGTGATCTTCTTCAACCTCGTACTCCAGACCATCCAGGCCTTCCAGGTCTTCACCCCCGCCTTCGCGATCAGCGCGGGCAAGGGCGGCCCTGCCGACTCCACGCTCTTCTACACCCTCTACCTCTACGACCGCGGCTTCGTCGCCTCGCACATGGGCTACGCCTCCGCGATGGCCTGGGTCCTGCTCATCGTGATCGGCGCCGTCACCGCCGTACTGTTCCGGACCTCGCGCTCCTGGGTCTTCTACGCGTCCGAGGGGGACCGATGACCACCTCAACCGCCGCAACTCCCGCCGTCCGCAAGCCCATTGCCTGGCGGCGCGTCGCCCTGCACGCCGGCTGTCTGGCCGCGCTCCTGGTGATGCTGTATCCGCTGGCCTGGCTGCTCGCGACCTCCGTCAAGCCCGCCGACGAGGTGATCGCCAGCCTCAACCTCCTGCCCAGCAGCCTGGAATGGTCCAACTACACGACCGCCCTGGAGGGCGTGAACGAAGTCTCCGTCTGGCAGCTGCTCGGCAACTCCCTGTTCATCGCGGGCGGCGCCGTCATCGGCAACGTGCTTTCGTGTTCCCTCGCCGCGTATGCCTTCGCGCGGTTGCGATTCCGCTTCCGCGGGCCGCTGTTCGCGTTCATGATCGCAACGATCATGCTGCCGCACCATGCCGTGCTGATCCCGCAGTACATCATCTTCAACCAGCTCGGCATGGTGAACACGTACTGGCCGCTGATCCTGCCCAAGTTCCTTGCCACGGAGGCGTTCTTCGTCTTCCTCATCGTGCAGTTCATGCGGGGGCTGCCGCGTGAACTGGAGGAGGCGGCGCGGATCGACGGCGCCGGGCCGTTCCGCAGCTTCTTCAGCGTCATCCTGCCGCTGACCCGGCCCGCGCTGATCACCACGGCGATCTTCACCTTCATCTGGACCTGGAACGACTTCTTCACCCAGCTGATCTATCTGTTCTCGCCCGAGAAGTTCACGCTGACGCTGGCGCTCAGGCAGTTCGTGGACGCCTCCAGCCAGTCGGCGTTCGGCCCGATGTTCGCGATGTCGGTGATCGCGCTGCTGCCGATCGTGCTGTTCTTCCTCGCCTTCCAGCGCTTCCTGGTCGAGGGCATGGCGAACTCCGGGATCAAGGGATGACGGGATGAAGGGGCAAGGGATGAGCGCCGGGCAGGCCCGCGAGACGGGCGAGATCTTCGGGCCGCGGATGACCTTGTTCGCGGATGTGCTGAGTGTGGGGGTCTGTACGGCGCTGGTGTCGCTGCCGGTCGTCACGCTGCCCGCCGCGCTGTCCACGGCCTGCGCGGTGCTGCGCGGGGCGCGCGAGGATCAACCCGCCACGGCGGGACGGTACTTGGCGCTGCTGCGGCAACGGCTGAGGGCCGGGGACCTCGCGGCCGGCGCGCTGTCCGCGGCGGGGGTACTGCTGCTGTTGGCGGACTTGGCGCTGGCCCGGGCGGGGTTGCCGGGCGCCCCGCTCTTCGCCGCCGTCGCCGCGCTCATCGGCACGTACGCCACTGTCGTCGGCCTGCGCGCCTGCGGCCGCCCCGAGTCCCTCACGGACTGGCGCGCGGCGGTGCGCGAGGCGGCACGGGACTCCGTACGGGATGTGGGCGGCAGCGGTCTCGTACTGCTGGCCGTGGCGGCGGCAGCGCTGTGTGCGTGGATGCTGCTGCCGCTGGCGTTCCTGGCACCGGGGCCGCTGGCGCTGGCGCTGACGGCGATCGACGTACGACTGTCCGGGCGGGACTGAGGAGACGACGCGCGCGCGTCCGTCAGGAGAGGGCCAGGCCGTACTCCGCGCCGACCCGGTGGATCTCCTCCACCGGGTACGGCGTCTGCCTGCTCTCGTCGTGAAACGCGCGGTTGAAGCCCGACACCACCTCGGCCGGGGGTGCACGGCGAACTTCCGCCTGACCTCGTAGCCAACGGCACGCCGCCCTCGGCAAGCTCACGCAGTCGGTGATCGCTGCACAGGGCGAGCGTCGTGGAAACGGAGCTTTGGGCGGCGAGCGGGGCGCGACATGGCAGGCGACCGTCTCTCCCTGAGCGGCCTTGCCGAAGGCTGGTGGCATAACGCGCCCCTTCAGGGCGCGGGGTGCATCAATTTGCGGCTCCGCCGCGCGGGCGCGACCAGCCACGACGTACCCGCAGCTTCTGACTGCTTATCCAGCGAAGCGGCCGGGCTGCGACCACGCCCGACACGAGCTAATTTGTCCATGTTTTCTTGTGCGTTTCTGGCTGTGTCTCTTTCATCTGGGTGAAGGGTGCACGATGCCCAAGACCTTGCATGTCCCGCTCGTCGATGCCGAGCGGCGCCGTCCGGCGGGGCGAATAGGCGCCGCGCGGCGCTTCGGCGGGCAGCGCGCGCTCGCTCTCGTGGCAGGCGGCTTCACGGTCGCTCAACTGGCCCTCGTACGGCCGGGGATGGGGCTCGGGTGGGACGAGGTGGTGTACGTCAGTCAGGTCAGTCCGCAGGCCCCGGCGGCGTTCTTCAGTGCGCCGCGTGCCCGCGGGGTCTCGTTGCTGGCCGCGCCCATCGTCTCGTGGTCGACGTCCACGGAGCTGCTGCGGGTGTATCTGGCGCTGCTGTCCGGGCTCGGTCTGTTCCTCGCGCTGCGTGCCTGGCGGGGGCTGGTCCCCTTGCGTGTGCTCACCCTGGCGGGCGCGCTGTTCGCGACGCTGTGGGTGACTTTGTTCTACGGACCGCAGGTCATGCCCAACTACTGGGTCGCCATCGGTGCCCTCGCCCTCGTCGGCTGCTTCCTGCGCGCCCAGGTGAACCGTTTCGACCGGGCGGCACTGTGGGGCGTGGGCCTGAGCGCGGCGCTGATGGCGTGGATGCGGCCCACCGACGCGGTCTATGTGACCTTGCCGCTGCTCGTGCTGCTGGTGTGCGTGCGCCGGTGGCGTCGGTGGCAGGTACTGGGCGCGCTCGCCGGAGGGCTGGCGGCCGGGGCGGTCGAGTGGGTCGTCGAGGCGTACGTCGCTTATGGCGGCCTGAGGCAGCGGCTGGCCGACGCCTCCGTGGTCCAGGGCGGCCTGGGCTGGAACTTCGCCGTCGACGACCAGTTGCGCTCCCTGGTCGGCCGTACGCTGTGCCGCCCGTGCACCGCGCCGTGGCCGCACCCGGCGGTGCTGATCTGGTGGTTCGTCCTGCCCCTGCTCGCCGCCCTCGGCCTCGCGATCGCTGTCCGGGCGGGCCGGACCGCCGTCGCCCTCGTGCCTCTGGCCTGCGCCGCGACGGCCGCGTTCCCGTACCTGTTCCTGATCGGGTACGCGGCCCCACGCTTCCTGCTGCCCGCCTACGCCCTGCTGGCGCTCCCGGTCGCGGGCGCGCTCGTCCACCTGGTCACCGCGCCGCGGAGCCGACGGCGGCGGAAAGCGGCCGTGACCCTGGTGGCGCTCGGGCTCGTCGGGCACCTCGCGATCCAGTACGCGGTGCTGAACCACGTCGTGGACGGCACCTATGCCGGGCGCCGCGAGTGGGACCGTACGGCGGCGGAGCTGCATCGGCTCGGCGTACGGCCGCCGTGCCTGCTGACCGGGCACGAGGCCATCCCGATTGCCTTCTACGCCGGCTGCTCCTCCGCCCACACCGAGGGCAACAATGCCAACACCACCGTTGGGGACGTCCAGCGAACCGCCCGGCGGCTGCCGGTCGCCGTGCTTGTCACGCCGGCGGGTCGACCGCCCTCGTACGCCCGTACATGGCCGCAGCACCGGATCGGTGAGGTGCGTATGTATGTGGCACCCGTCTACGTGGCTGCCGCTTCTCCGGCGGGGCGGGGTGCGGACACATGACCGCGCCGGTGTGCGCATACCTGGTCTCACCTTGGGGTACGCGGAAAACGCCCCAGATCGGAACCCCCCACGCACTGATGAGGATGAAGGCCATGATCGCCATCCCCGAGGCAGTGCTCACGGCCGCGGCGCAGGACGCTCTGCGCGATCTCAAGCGCCACCGTTACGACGCTTCGGCCCTGGACACACTGATCGCCAGCGATGTCCTCGTGCCGCTGCCGTCCGACATCGCCGCGCGCGATGCCGAGGACGCCGACTCGATGACGCTGCCCGTGCTCGAGTACCCGCCCGGAACGCAGGCCGTCGTGGTCTTCACCTGCGAGGAACGGCTCTCGGATGCCTTCCCTGAGATCGACTGCTATCGGCAGTTGCAGCTCGAGGTGCTGGCGGCGAACTGGCCCACCGAAGCGGACCTTACTTTGGCCATTGATCTTGGCCATCCGGATGCGGTGACTTTCACGTCGGCGGCTGTGCGTGGGGTGCTGTCCCACTGTCAGCGGTGACGCTCCTGGGGGTTCGGATTGAAGCTGCGGGTTCGTCGTGGCTTGTCGCGCAGTTCCCCGCGCCCCTAAGAGGCCTGCGGCCTCCAGGGGCGATTGTCAGTGGCTGGTGTCACGCTGTTGAGACAGACAGGAACTGCGAAGGGAATCGCCGTGATCACCACTGAACCGACCCCTGGCTCCCCCTGTTGGACCGACCTCGGTGCGCCTGACGTGCCGGCCGCCGCGGCCTTCTATGGCGCGGTGCTCGGCTGGGAGTACCAGTCCATGGGCGACGAGGGCGGCGAGATGGAAGGCGGGATGTTCCAGAAGGACGGGAAGACCGTCGCCGGGCTGGGCAAGCTCAGCGAGGAGGGTGCCCGGTCCGCCTGGATGATCTACTTCTGCGTCACCGACGCGGACGCCACGACCCGGGCCGTTCAGGAAGCGGGCGGCACGGTGCGGGTGGCGCCGCGGGACCTCGACGACTGGGGGCGGATGGCGCAGTACAGCGACCCGCTCGGCGGCCAGTTCGCCGTCTGGCAGCCGGGGAAGAACAAAGGCTTTGAGCTGGTGGAGGCGCCAGGCTCGCTGTCCTGGACCGAGCTGTACACCAGCGACGCCACCTCCGCGAAGGAGTTCTACGGCGAGATCTTCGGCTGGCAGTTCGGTGACATGGAACTGCCGGGCGGCGGGGGCACGTACTCCCTCATCACCCCGGCCGGGCTTCCGGAGGAGCGGATGTTCGGCGGTGTCATGGAGCTCAGCAAGGAGGACCTCGCCCTGGCGAACGGGGTGCCGTACTGGCACCCGGTGTTCAACGTCACCGACTGCGACGCCGCGGTCGCCAAGGTCACCGAGAACGGCGGCAGCGTGCAGATGGGGCCGCAGGACGCGGAGGGCGTGGGCCGCCTCGCCGTCTGCCTCGACCCGGCGAACGCGGACTTCGTCGTGCTCAAGCCGGAGACTCCGGCGACCCCGGCCTAGAGCTGAGCCCCGCGGGGGCCATTGGCAGCACCCGCGAGCAGTCCGGGCGGTCCTGCGCACCGCCCGGACAACCGCCCGCGCGGGACGCTGTCCGTCCCCCCACCACCGCCCGGGATGCTGTCCGTCGTCCGCCACCGCCGGGGGGATGCTGTCCGTCCTCCGCCACTACCGACGCGGGATGCTGTTCGTCGTCGTCCAGTCACCGGCCGGCCGTCACGCCGGACGCGCGCCAACTGCCCACCCCCGCGCGGGGTTTCCCCTCCTTGCCGGACCTTCACCTTGCGCCTGCCCGCTCCCGGTCTCGCAGCCTTTCCTTAGGTTAGGCTAACCTTTGCCGCGTGCAAGCAGGCGAAGAGAACCCCGCGGCCGCGCGTCCCCGTGGTCATGAACTGTCGGCCACGGATGTCACCGTGGCGTACGACGGTGTCGACGTCGTCCACGAGGCGTCGCTGACCCTGCGGCCCGGCGAAGTGACCGTGCTGGTCGGTCCGAACGGCAGCGGGAAGTCGACCCTCCTGCGGACCCTCGCGCGGCTGCAGCGACCGAAGACCGCCACGCTCGTCATCGACGGCACCGACGGACTCGCCCTGACCCCACGTGAGTTCTCGCGCCGCCTCGCCCTTCTGACGCAGGGGCGGCCCACGCCCAGCGGGCTGACCGTGCGGGACGTCGTCGAGTTCGGCCGCTACCCGTACCGGGGCCGCTGGGGCCGCGCCGACCCGGACGGCCGGGCCGCGGTGGACCGCGCGCTGGCCCTGACGGGCGTCGCGGGACTCGCCGACCGCGGCGCCGAGCACCTCTCCGGAGGGCAGCTCCAGCGCGTATGGCTCGCCGGCTGCCTGGCCCAGGAGACCGGCGTACTGCTCCTCGACGAGCCGACGACCTACCTCGACCTCCGCTACCAGGTCGAACTCCTCGACCTCGTACGGGACTTGGCCGACGACCACGGGATCGCGGTGGGTGCCGTCCTGCACGACCTGGACCAGGCCGCGGCCCTCGCCGACCGCATCGTCCTCCTCGACGAGGGGCGGATCATCGCGGACGGCCGCCCTGAGGACGTACTGACGGCGGAGCGACTGACCGCCACGTACGGCATCCGCATCGAAGTCGGCACCGACCCCATGACGGGCCTGTTGCGCACCCGCGCGATCGGCAGGCACCACTCGCGAAGCGAAAGGCTCAACCCCACCCCATGAGACGCCTCCTGATGACCGCGGCAGCCGCCACCGCCGCGGCGCTCACCATGACCGCCTGCGGGACCACGGAGCCCGCCGCCCACGAGGCCGAGGCGAAGCCGTCCGCCGAGCGCATCAGCCTCACCGACTCCTCCGGCGCGAAGGTCGAACTCGACGGACCCGCCAAGAAGGTCGTGGCGACCGAGTGGAACGAGGTCGAGTCCCTGATATCGCTGGGCGTCGACCCCGTCGGCGTCGCCGACATCAAGGGCTACAAGATCTGGGACAGCGCAGTCCCGCTCAAGAACGAGCCCAAGGACATCGGCGTACGCGGGGAGCCGAGCATGGACACCATCGCCGGCCTGAAGCCCGACCTCATCGTCGCCAGCAGCGACCTGCCGCCCGCCGCCGTGAAGCAGATGCGCGACATCGCTCCGGTCCTGCAGATCCAGTCCGCCGACGCCGCCGACCCGATCGGGCAGATGACCGAGAACCTCGACGTCATCGCTCAGGCCACCGGCACCACCGAGCAGGCCGAGAAGCTCAAGAAGGACTTCGAGTCGAAGATCGCCGAGGGCAAGAAGGCCCTCGCCGACGCCGGTCTCGCCGGCGCGGACTACGCCTTCGCGGACGGTTACCTCGTCTCCAACCAGACCACGATCCGCCCGTTCACCAGCGGCTCGCTCATCGGCGCGGTCAACGAGCGGATCGGTCTGAAGAACGCCTGGACCGTCAAGGGCGACAAGGACTACGGGCTCGGCTCCACCGACGTCGAGGGCCTCACCAAGCTCGGCGACGACGTGCAGTTCGCGTACATCGGCAACGACGGCGACAAGACCAGCACCCCGTTCAGCGGTGCTCTGACCAAGGACAAGGTGTGGACGTCGCTGCCGTTCGTGGAGAAGGGCAATGCGCACCGGCTGCCCGACGGCATCTGGATGTTCGGCGGAACCGGGTCGATGAGCGCGTACATCGACGCCGTCGTCGCCGCGCTGACGAAGTAACACCATGGCCGTGACCGCACCCGCACCCGCTCCCGCACCCCCCGCCACCCGTCCGCCGGCGGCCACGTCCCGGGCGGGCGCGGCCGCGGTGACGGCCGCGCTGACCCTGCTGGTCGCGGCCCTCGCGGTCGTGGACATCACGCAGGGCACGGCCGCTGTCGGTGCGCCTGAAATCTGGAAGGCGCTCACCGGCCGGGCCGACTCGGCGGACGCGTCCGTCGTCGTCGCCTCCCGGCTGCCTCGTATGACCGCCGGGCTGCTCGTCGGGATCGCGCTCGGGATGGCGGGCACCGCGCTGCAGAAGGTCAGCCGCAATGTGCTCGCCTCGCCCGACACGCTTGCGGTGAACGCGGGGTCCTATCTGGCTCTCGGGCTCGTCTCCGTGACCGGGGTGTCGCTGCCGCTGCTCGCCTCGTCCGGTGCCGCGTTCGTCGGCGGGCTCGGGGCGGCGGCTGTGGTGCTCGGGCTTTCGGGGTTGGGTGCGGGGACGGTACGGCTCGTACTCGCGGGCAGTGCGCTCGCCCTCGGGCTCACTGCCGTCACCGAGGGGCTGCTTCTGCTGTTTCCGCAGGAGACGCAGGGGCTGTACCAGTGGAACCAGGGGAGCATTGCGCAGAACGGGTTCGACGGTGTGCTGCAGATGGTGTCGATCGGGCTGGTCGGTCTTGTCGGGCTTCTGCTGCTTGCTCGGCGGGTCGATGCTCTCGCTCTCGGCGACGATGCCGCCCGTGGGCTTGGCGTTCCGGTGCGGGCGACTCGGGTTGCGGGGGTGGTTCTCGCGGCGTTGCTCTCCGCGGCGGCCGTGACCCTTGCCGGGCCGATCGGGTTCGTGGGGCTGTGTGCGCCTGCCTTCGTCCGGCCTCTCGCCCGCCGGATTCGCGTGCTCTCGCGGACGCGTGCCAGCCTGCCGGTCGTGGGGCTGGTAGGGGCGGCGCTGGTCCTCGGTTCGGATGTGCTGCTGCGGGCGATTGTCCCGGCGGACGTGGCCGTCGCCGTTCCGACTGGCGTCGTCACCAGCCTTGTCGGGGCTGTGTTTCTGATCGTGCTGGCCACGCGGGTTCGGGATACCGCCGGTGCTGCCGCGCAGGACGGGCTGCGGATCAGGAGCCGGGGCGTGTTCCTCGGCACGACGGCCGTACTGGTGGCTGTGCTCGTCGGCGTGACGATTGCCGCCGTGCTGCTGGGTGACAGCAAGTTGCTGTTGGGTGATGTGGCGAACTGGGCGCAGGGGCGCGCGGGGCAGACCGTCAGTTTCGTACTCGACACTCGGGTGCCCCGGGTTCTCGCGGCGCTCCTTGCGGGGGCGGCGCTTGCCCTGGCCGGGACGCTCGTTCAGGCCGTGACGCGTAATCCGCTCGCCGACCCGGGCATCCTGGGCGTTTCCGGCGGGGCCGCGCTTGGGGCCGTCCTTCTTGTGACGACGGTGTCTTCCGTTGGGTCTTGGGGTGTGGCCGGGGCGGCCTTTGCGGGGGCCGCGGTCAGTTCTGTGCTTGTTTTTGGGCTTGCCGCGCGGGGTGGGTTTCAGCAGAACCGGCTCGTTCTGGTCGGGTTCGGTGTCGCTACCGGGGCGTCTGCGCTGATCAGCCTGTTGATCATCCTTACCGATCCGTTCAACGCGACCCTTGCGCTGACCTGGTTGTCGGGGTCCACCTATGGGCGGACTCTGCCCGATGTGGTGCCGCTCGCGGCCGTACTCGTTGTTGGGCTGTTTGTGGCCTGGCTGCGGCGGACCGAGCTTGACCTTGTGTCGCTCGATGAGGACACGCCGAGGCTGCTGGGGCTTGGGCTGAGCCGGGGGCGGCTTGGGTTCCTGGCGGTGGCTGTGCTGCTCAGCGGCACCGCTGTGGCTGCCGCGGGGACGATCGGCTTTGTGGGATTGGTGGCACCGCACGCGGCCAGGGCGCTGGTGGGGCGGCAGCACGCCAGGGTGGTGCCGGTCGCGGTGCTGCTTGGCGCGACGCTTGTTTGTACGGCGGACTTGCTGGGCCGTACGGTCGTCGCGCCGGCTCAGCTTGGCGCCGGCCTGATGACGGCTGTGATCGGTACGCCGTACTTTTTGCACCTGCTGGTGCGTTCGCGCTCCGCTGGAAGGACGGTTTGACGCTGCGGGGCCGTCGTGGCTGGTCGCGCCCACGCGGCGGAGCCGCAAATTGACACAGCCCCGCGCCCCTATAGGGCGCTGGTCGCGCCGTAACTTGACACAGGCACCGCGCCCCTGACGGGTCGCGGGACTTCGCCTCCGCTTAAGATCCGGACCCCATCCGTGTGCCCGCACGAAAGCAGCGGGCCTCCTTCCGCGAACAGGAACCCCTCGTGATCTCCGCCGTCGTCATGACCGAACCCGGTGCTCCTCTCGAAGTCCGTTCGTTCGACCGGCCCGAACTGGAGCCGGGTGCCGTCCTGTTGCGGACCTTGGGCAGTGAGGTGTGCGGTACGGATGGGCATTTGTGGAAGGGGCAGCTTGCGGGGGTGCCGTATCCGATCATTCCTGGGCACGTCAGTGTGGGGCGGATCAGTGCGTTGGGGCCGGGGGAGGCGCCGAGGGACGTGGACGGGGTTCCGCTGCGGGTCGGGCAGGTCGTGACGTTTCTTGATGTGTACGGGACCTGTGGGCGCTGCTGGTACTGCACCGTCGCCCACGCGACCACGCGTTGCCCGGAGCGGAAGGTCTACGGGGTGACCCTCTCGGCCGACGACGGGCTGTTGGGCGGCTGGGCCGAGTACATCCACCTGAAGCCGGGTGTCCATGTGATCCCGTTGCCCGATGAGCTGGACTGGCGTGCGTTCCTCTCCGGAGGCTGCGGGATGCCTACCGCGCTGCATGCCGTGACGCTCGGCGAGATCGGGTTCGGTGACACGGTCGTGGTTCAGGGCGCGGGGCCCGTAGGGCTGTGTGCCGCCGTGCTCGCCCAACTGCGTGGCGCCGGGCGGGTGATCGTCATCGGTGGGCCGGAGGGCAGGCTGGCGGCGGCGACCCGGTTCGGTGCCGATGCCGTCATCGACATCAGCGGGACCACGGCCGACGAGCGGATCGCGGCGGTGCGGGACGCGACCGCGGGGCGCGGAGCGGACGTCACGATCGAGGCGACCGGCGTGCCCTCAGCCGTGCCCGAAGGCATGCGGCTCACCCGGGACGCCGGGCGGTACGTGATCGTGGGCCAGTACACCGACGCCGGTGAGGCGACCTTCAACCCCCATCTCGACCTGAACCAGAAGCACTTGGACGTCCGCGGCTGCTGGGGCAGCGACGTGGGGCACGTGTACCGGGCGGTCCAGGTCATGGCCCGCTACGGGCGGATCTTTCCCTGGACCGACCTCATCACGCGGGAGTACGGGCTCGCCGAAGCACAGGCCGCGCTGGAGGACGTCGCCGCTCAGCGCGTGGTGAAGGCGCTCATCGTGCCGCGGCAGGAGTGAGTCCGCCGAGGTCGTGTGTCACAGGCTTGCCGCGTGGTCGGGGACGTAGGTCTGCAGGTCGCGTGGTGGGCGCTCGTAGCCGGTCGACTCGGGGCGCTCCGGCAGCTTCAGTACGGGTGGTGGCACGTCGTGGTACGGCACGGAGTCCAGTAGGTGCGCGATCATGTTCAGGCGAGCGCGGCGCTTGTCGTCGCTCTCGACGACGTACCACGGTGCCTCGGTGATGTCGGTGTGCACCATCATCTCGTCCTTGGCCCGGGAGTACGCCTCCCAGCGGGTGATCGACTCCAGGTCCATCGGCGACAGTTTCCAGCGCTTCAGCGGATCCTCCAGCCGGCGCCGGAAACGCTCCTGCTGTTCGGTGTCGCTCACCGAGAACCAGTACTTGCGCAGCAGGATCCCGTCCTCCACCAGCATTCGCTCGAAGATCGGGCACTGGCGCAGGAAGAGCTGGTACTCCTCCTTCGTACAGAAGCCCATGACGTGCTCGACACCGGCCCGGTTGTACCAGGACCGGTCGAACAGCACGATCTCTCCGGCGGCCGGCAGATGCTCGACGTACCGCTGGAAGTACCACTGGGTGCGTTGCCGCTCGGTCGGCGTCGGCAGCGCGGCGATGCGGGCGACGCGTGGGTTGAGGTGTTCGGCGACCCGCTTGATGGTGCCGCCCTTGCCCGCCGCGTCCCGGCCCTCGAAGACGATGACCAGCCGGGCGCCCTGGGCACGCACCCACTCCTGGAGTTTCACCAACTCGGTCTGCAGGCGCAGCAGTTCCCGCTCGTACGCTGCGCGCGGCACCTTGTCTGCCTTCTTGCCGGTCATGCCGCCTCCATCGCCCGATGGCCAACGTCGATGACCTCAACGTACGCGCTCCGCTGGTGAGGCGGTTCGAAAGCTGCGGGTCCGTTGTGGCTGGTCGCGCCACTCGAGCGGCGGGAGTGCCTGCGGCTGATGGCCACGGTGCCCGTCGGCCGCATCGTCTGCACCCGCCAGATCGAGCCCGAGCTGGTCACCGGGCGCGAGCTCGTCGGCGGACGCACCCTGTACGGGTGGACCTCACCGCCTGAACGTCTCGTCCCCTCTGCCCCCACTTTTCCTCCGACCGGGAGGGGCCGGTCGGCCCTGTCGGGTACTCGGCGGGACGGGGGAGGGCGGGGACGTACGCACGGACCCGCAGGCACCTCCGACCGAACCCCGATCGATCCGGAAGGGAACCATGATGTCCGTCGACACCCAGCAGGCGCCGACGCCGCTCACCGACGACGAGCTCAGCACGCTGGACGCCCACTGGCGCGCCGCGAACTACCTCTCCGTCGGCCAGATCTACCTCATGGCGAACCCCCTGCTGACCGAGCCGCTCCGCCCCGAGCACGTCAAGCCGCGGCTGCTCGGCCACTGGGGTACCTCGCCCGGGCTGAACCTCGTCTACACCCACTTCAACCGCGTCATCCGGGCCCGCGACCTGGACGCCCTGTGCATCTGGGGCCCCGGACACGGCGGCCCGGCGGTGGTCGCGGGCTCCTGGCTGGAGGGGTCGTACACCCAGACGTACCCCGACGTCACGCGGGACGCCGCCGGGATGGCACGCCTCTTCAAGCAGTTCTCGTTCCCCGGAGGGGTGCCCAGCCATGTGGCGCCCGAGACACCCGGCTCGATCCACGAGGGCGGCGAGCTCGGTTACTCCCTCTCGCACGCGTACGGAGCTGCCCTCGACAACCCGGACCTGCTGGTCGCCTGCGTGATCGGCGACGGCGAGGCGGAGACCGGGCCGCTGGCCGCGTCCTGGCACTCGAACAAGTTCCTCGACCCCGTTCACGACGGCGCCGTCCTGCCGATCCTGCACCTGAACGGCTACAAGATCGCCAACCCGACAGTGCTCGCCCGGCTCCCGGAGTCGGAGCTCGACGAGCTGCTGCGCGGCTACGGCCACGACCCGATCCACGTCACCGGTGATGACCCGGCCGCCGTCCACCAGGCCATGGCGCAGGCGATGGACACCGCGCTGGACCGCATCGCCGCGTTCCAGCGCGCCGCCCGCGAAGACGGCGCGACCGAGCGCCCCCGCTGGCCGGTGATCGTCCTGCGCACCCCCAAGGGCTGGACCGGCCCGGCCGAGGTGGACGGGCTCCCGGTGGAAGGCACCTGGCGTTCCCACCAGGTCCCGCTGTCCGCCGTCCGCGACAACCCGGATCACCTACGGCAGTTGGAGGCGTGGCTTCGCTCGTACAAGCCGGAGGAACTCTTCGACGAGCACGGCCGCCCCCGCGAGCAGGTCCTCGCCTGTGTCCCGGACGGTGACCGCCGCCTCGGCGCCACCCCGCACGCCAACGGTGGCCTGATGCTGCGCGAACTCCCCCTGCCCTCACTGGAGAAGTACGCCGTCCCCGTCGACAAACCCGGCGTGACCCTGCACGAACCCACCCGCGTCCTCGGCGACTTGCTGGAAGACGTCATGCGGAACACCGCCGACCGGCGCGACTTCCGCCTGGTCGGCCCCGACGAGACCGCCTCCAACCGCCTCCAGGCCGTCTACGCCGCCAGCGGCAAGGCCTGGCAGGCCGGCACCCTCGACGTCGACGAACACCTCGACCGGCACGGCCGGGTGATGGAGATCCTCTCCGAACACACTTGCCAGGGCTGGCTGGAGGGATATCTGCTGACCGGCCGGCACGGGCTGTTCTCCTGCTACGAGGCGTTCGTGCACATCGTCGACTCGATGGTCAACCAGCACATCAAATGGCTGCGCGTGACCCGCCGCCTGCCCTGGCGCGCCCCCATTGCCTCCCTCAACTACCTGCTGACCTCGCACGTGTGGCGCCAGGACCACAACGGCTTCTCGCACCAGGACCCCGGTTTCGTCGACCACATCATGAACAAGAGTCCTGAGGCGGTACGGGTCTATCTGCCGCCGGACGCCAACACGTTGCTGTCGGTGGCGGATCACGCGCTGCGCAGCCGCGACTACGTCAACGTGATCGTGGCGGGCAAGCAGCCCTGCTTCGACTGGCTGTCGATGGACCAGGCCGTCGCGCACTGTGCGCGGGGCGCCGGGGTCTGGGACTGGGCCGGTACCGAGAACGGCGGTCGCGAGCCGGACGCGGTACTGGCCTGCGCGGGCGACGTACCCACCCAGGAGGTGCTGGCCGCCGCGCAGTTGCTCCGCCGCCATCTGCCGGAACTCGCGGTCCGGGTGGTCAACGTCGTCGACATCGCCCGGCTGATGCCGCAGGAGGAACATCCGCACGGCATGACGGACTTCGAGTACGACGGCCTCTTCACCCCCGACAAGCCGGTGATCTTCGCGTACCACGGCTACCCGTGGCTGATCCACCGCCTCGCCTACCGCCGTACCGGTCACCGGCACCTGCACGTACGCGGCTACAAGGAGATCGGCACGACGACCACACCGTTCGACATGGTGGTCCGTAACGACATGGACCGCTACCGCCTGGTCATGGACGTCATCGACCGCGTCCCCGGCCTCGCGGTGCGCACCGCCGCCGTACGCCAGCGCATGCAGGACGCCCGTCAACGCCACCACGACTGGATCCGCGAGCACGGCACGGACCTGCCGGAGGTCGCCGACTGGTCGTGGGGCGGCTGAACAGGGCCGACCGGAGGCTGCGGGTCAGCTCGCTGCTCGCCGCCAGCCAGCGCTCCCTGCGGCGCGTGTCCTCGTACAGCCGGGCGTTGTCGATGGCCGCACCGGCTCACGCGAACCCATGGGTGAAGCGGGGCCGTCATGGTCGGCTCAGAATCCTACTCGTGGGGTTCGGCTGACACGCTCCCTGGTCAACTTCCCTTCCACCAGGGAGAGTTGGCGAGAACGAACGCCTCCTGAAGTCCCCCACAAAGGAGCTCGAATGTCTCGACTCAGACGGATAGGCCTCGTATGTACGGTGGCTGCTCTGCTGTCCGCCACGATCGCGCCCGCCGCGACCGCGGAGCCGGACGGTGCCGGTCAGCGTGCGCCTCTGGACCAGTTGAAGGTGGTCACCAGCCCGGTGGCGACCGGTCTGGCGCAGCCCGTCGCGATGGCCGCGGCCAACGACCGCAGCGGGCGGATGCTCATCGCCGAGCGAGCCGGTACGGTACGGGCCTTCCACCCGACGGACGGGCTCGCCGCCGACCCGGTGCTGGACATCAGGGACCGCGTGAACAGCACCGGCCTGGAACGCGGCCTCCTCGGCATCGTCCCGGCCCCCGACTTCCAGCAGACCTCGCACGTGTACGTGGCCTACACCAGCAAACCGGACGGGGCACTGACGCTGTCCCGCGTCCCGCTCGGCGAACCGGCGCGGGAGCAGGTGCTGCTCACCCAGGAGCACGCCCAGTTCGCCAACCACAACGGCGGCCAGCTCGCGTTCGGCCGCGACGGCTACCTGTACTGGGGTCTCGGCGACGGCGGAGGCGGCGGCGACCCGCTGGCCACCGGGCAGAACCTCGGCACGCCGCTCGGTAAGATCCTGCGCCTGGACGTGAGCCGTTCCTGCGGCGAACTCCCGTACTGCATCCCGAAAACCAACCCGTTCGTCGGAAAGCCCGGGGCCCGGCCGGAGATCTGGGCCTACGGCCTGCGCAACCCGTGGCGGTTCTCCTTCGACAGGCAGGACGGCTCGCTCTGGGTGGGCGACGTCGGCCAGAGCGCGTACGAAGAGGTCAACCACGCCAAGGCAGGGCGCGGCGGGCTGAACTTCGGCTGGTCCTGCAAGGAGGGACCCGCGGTGTTCAACGCCGAACGATGCGCGGCGGACGCCACGTACACCGACCCGGTGTTCCACTACCGGACCGGCACGGAGGGGTGCTCGGTCATCGGCGGCCACGTGTACCGGGGGCGCCAGTACGCCGGCCTTGCCTTCGGTACGTACGTGGCGACCGACTGGTGCTCCGGGACGGCGTGGGCGGTGCGCAAGAACGACGACGGCACCTACGGCAGCGCCACGATCGGGCAGTTCCCGACCCAGGTCAGCTCGCTCGCCGAGGACCGGTCCGGTGAGCTGTACGCGATCACTGACCGGGCCGGGGAACTGCATCGCGTCGGGTTCGAACGCGTCGCACCGCAGGCCGACTGAACGTAGGGCTGGGGCCGGGCGGGAGGGGGAGCGTTGTCACCTGCCGCCCGGCCCCAGCACCGGCATCGGCCCGTACGAAAGCATCGGCCCGTACGAAGCCGTGCTGCCGACAGCCAGCGAACGCGGCTGGATCACCGCGTACAGCCAGTACGTCCTGGACGTGACCGACTCCTTCCCGCAGGGTTACACGTTGGGCGACCTGTGGGGTGAGCAGAGCTCCACGCCCGAGACGCAAGCGGAGATGTGACTGATGGAGACCACCGGACAGCAGTTCATCGCGGGCAAGCGCCGCACCGGCACGTCCGGCGAGCAGTACGAGGTGACCAACCCGGCCACCGGTGAGGTCCTGGCGACCGACATCCTCGCTGGGCCGGAAGACGTCGATGAGGCCGTCGCCGCCGCGCGCGCCGCGTTCGCCGAGTGGTCGCGCACCACCCCCGCCGAACGCTCCGAGGCCATGTTGCGCTGGGCGGACCAACTCCAGGCCCGCGCTGAGGAGTTCGCCCGCACCGAGAGCCGTATCGGCGGCAAACCGATCAGGCTGAGCAGCGGCTTCGACATCCCCGGCAGCATCGACAACGTACGGTTCTTCGCCGGCGCCGCCCGCAACCTGGAAGGCCGCGCCTCTGCGGAGTACTCCGGCGAACACACCTCCAGCATCCGCCGCGAACCCATCGGCGTCATCGGCTCCATCGCCCCCTGGAACTACCCGTTGCAGATGGCCGCCTGGAAGGTGCTGCCCGCCGTCGCCGCCGGCAACACCGTGGTCCTCAAGCCGTCCGAGCTCACCCCGCTCACGTCGGTGATGTTCGCCGAGGCCGCGCAGGAGGCCGGTATCCCCGACGGCGTCATCAACATCGTCACCGGCAGCGGTCCCGTCGCCGGTCAGGCCCTGGTCACCCACCCCGACATCGCCATGGTCTCCTTCACCGGCTCCACCGGGGTCGGGCGCCAAGTCGCCGCGCAGGCAGCCGGTTTGGCGAAGCGCGTCCATCTCGAACTCGGCGGCAAGGCCCCGTTCGTCGTCTTCGACGACGCCGATCTGGAGGCCGCCGCCCGTGGCGCCGTGGCCGGTGCCCTGATCAACGCCGGCCAGGACTGCACAGCCGCCACGCGCGCATACGTCCAACGCCCCCTGTACGAGGCCTTCGTGGCCCGCGTCGCCGAGCTGATGGACGGCGTACGACTGGGTCCGGTCGACGACCCCGCCACCGACATGGGGTCCCTGATCTCCCTACGACAGCGCGACAAGGTCGCCGCCATGGTGGAGGCGGCCCGCGAGGCCGGAGCCACGATCGTGCGCGGCGGGCGGGTCCCCGACGGGCCGCTGGGCCAGGGTGCCTACTACGAGCCCACTCTCATCACCGACGCGGCGCAGGACTCCGCCATCGTCCAGCAGGAGATCTTCGGTCCGGTCCTCGTCTGTCTGCCCTACGACAGCGACGACGACGCCCTCGGCCTGGCCAACGACACCCCGTACGGCCTCGCCGCCTCCGCCTGGACCAGCAACGTCTTCCGCGCCGGACGCGCGAGCCGCGAGATCCAGGCGGGCTGCGTCTGGATCAACGACCACATCCCGATCATCAGCGAGATGCCGCACGGCGGCTACAAGGCCTCCGGCTTCGGCAAGGACATGTCGGCGTACTCCTTCGACGAGTACACCAACGTCAAGCACGTCATGTCGGAGAACACCGGCACCCCGCACAAGTCCTGGCACGACACGGTTTTCACCAGCCGCTGACCGCTTGGTCGCGGAGCGTTCACTCCTACAGGGCGCCCAAGCGCGCACGTGCGGCCCATACTGGCCCATCGTGGTTTCTCCGCCGATGTCGAGGAGACGGATGATGTTCGCCAAAGTTCTCGTGGCCAACCGCGGCGAGATCGCGATCCGGGCCTTCCGGGCCGCGTTCGAGCTGGGAATCTCCACGGTGGCGGTGTTCCCGTACGAGGACCGCAACTCGCTGCACCGGGCGAAGGCCGACGAGTCGTACCTGATCGGGGAGCGCGGGCACCCGGTGCGGGCGTATCTCTCGGTCGACGAGGTGATCAAGGCCGCGCGCAAGGCCGGGGCGGACGCGGTCTACCCCGGCTACGGCTTTCTGTCGGAGAACCCCGGCCTGGCCGCCGCCTGCGCGGAGGCGGGCATCACGTTCATCGGTCCGCCCGCGCAGGTGCTGCACCTGACGGGCAACAAGTCCCGGGCGATCGCGGCGGCCCGCGAGGCGGGGGTGCCGGTACTGGCGTCGTCGGCGCCGACAACGGACGTAGAGGCTCTGCTGGCCGCGGCCGACGACGTCGGGTTCCCGCTGTTCGTCAAGGCTGTGGCCGGCGGCGGCGGACGCGGCATGCGGCGGGTCGCCGAGCCCGGCGAGCTGCGCGACGCCATCGAGGCGGCCATGCGGGAGGCGAAGTCCGCCTTCGGGGACGACACCGTGTTCCTGGAGCAGGCGGTGGTGAACCCGCGCCATATCGAGGTGCAGATCCTCGCCGACGGCGTCGGCAACGTCGTCCACCTCTACGAGCGGGACTGCTCGGTGCAGCGTCGGCACCAGAAAGTCGTCGAGATCGCCCCGGCTCCGAACCTGGACCCACGGCTGCGGGAGCGGATCTGCGCCGACGCCGTCGCCTTCGCCCGCCACATCGGCTACGTGAACGCGGGCACCGTCGAGTTCCTGGTCGACGAGCGCGGCAACCACGTGTTCATCGAGATGAACCCCCGGATCCAGGTGGAGCACACCGTGACGGAGCAGGTCACCGACCGGGACCTGGTGATGGCGCAGCTGCGCATCGCGTCCGGCGCCACCCTGCCCGAACTGCGCCTCACCCAGGACGACATCGTCCTGTCCGGCGCCGCCCTGCAGTGCCGTATCACCACCGAGGACCCAGCCAACGGATTCCGGCCCGACACCGGCACCATCTCCGCCTACCGGTCCCCGGGAGGCCCCGGCGTACGGCTCGACGGCGGCACCGTCCACACAGGTGCCCAGGTCAGCGCCCACTTCGACTCCATGCTGGTCAAACTGACCTGCTACGGCCACGACTTCGCCAACGCCGCCCGCCGGGCCCGCCGCGCCATCGCCGAGTTCCGCATCCGCGGGGTCTCCACGAACCTGCCCTTCCTGGCCGCCGTCCTCGACGACCCGGACTTCCAGGCCGGACACGTCACCACCAGCTTCATCGACGAACGCCCCCAGCTGCTGCGGGCCCGCCCCCCGGCAGACCGCGGCAGCCGCATCCTGCACCACCTCGCCGAGACCACCGTCAACAAGCCGCACGGCCCGCGGCCCGCCGTCGTCGAACCCGCCGAAAAGCTCCCCGACACCGACCTCTCCGCTCCACCGCCTGAGGGCTCCCGGCAGCGCCTCGCCGCGCTCGGCCCCGAAGCGTTCGCCGCCGACCTGCGCCGGCAGCGCGCGGTCGCGGTCACCGACACCACGTTCCGCGACGCCCACCAGTCGCTGCTGGCGACCCGGGTACGGACCCGGGACCTGCTCGCCGTAGCGCCGCATGTCGCGCGCATGGCACCGCAGTTGCTCAGCCTGGAGTGCTGGGGCGGGGCGACGTACGACGTAGCCCTGAGGTTCCTTGCAGAGGACCCGTGGGAACGGCTCGCGCTGCTGCGCGAGGCGGTGCCCAACATCTGCACGCAGATGCTGCTGCGCGGCCGCAACACCGTCGGCTACACGCCCTACCCGACCGAGGTCACCGACGCGTTCGTCGCCGAGGCCGCCGCGACCGGCATGGACGTCTTCCGCATCTTCGACGCGCTCAACGACGTCGCGCAGATGCGCCCGGCCATCGAGGCCGTACGGGCGACCGGGACCGCGCTGGCCGAGGTGGCCGTGTGCTACACCGGCGACCTCTCCGATCCGGCCGAGCGGCTCTACACCCTCGACTACTACCTGCGGCTGGCCGATCAGATCGTCGAGGCCGGCGCACACATCCTGGCGATCAAGGACATGGCCGGGCTGCTGCGCCCACCGGCGGCCAGGAAGCTGGTCACCGCGTTGCGGGAACGCTTCGACCTGCCCGTACACCTGCACACCCACGACACGGCGGGCGGACAGCTGGCCACCCTGATCGCGGCGATCGACGCCGGAGTCGACGCCGTCGACGCGGCCGTCGCCTCGATGGCGGGCACGACGAGCCAGCCCTCGCTGTCCGCCCTGGTCGCGGCCACCGACCACACCGACCGGGCCACCGGCCTGTCGCTGCAGGCCGTCGGCGACCTCGAGCCCTACTGGGAGGCCGTACGCAAGGTCTACCGGCCGTTCGAGGCCGGGCCGGCCTCGCCCACGGGACGCGTCTACCACCACGAGATCCCCGGCGGGCAACTGTCCAACCTGCGCCAGCAGGCCATCGCACTCGGACTCGGCGACCGCTTCGAGCTGATCGAGGACTGCTACGCCGCCGCCGACCGGATGCTGGGCCGGCTGGTGAAGGTCACCCCTTCCTCCAAGGTCGTGGGCGATCTCGCGCTCCACCTGGTCGGCGCCGGAGTCGAGGCGAGCGCCTTCGAGTCCGACCCCGCCAAGTTCGACCTGCCGGACTCGGTGATCGGATTCCTGCGCGGCGAACTGGGCGATCCGCCCGGAGGCTGGCCGGAGCCCTTCCGAACCCGCGCCCTCGAAGGCCGCCCCGCGCAGGCGCAGCCGCCGCAGCTGTCCGACGACGACCGCCGCGGACTGCGCGACACACCACGGACCACGCTGAACCGGCTGCTGTTCCCCGGCCCGACCAAGGCGTACGACACGCACCGCGAGACCTACGGCGACACCTCCGTGCTCTCGACCAAGGACTTCTTCTACGGCCTCGAACCCGACACCGAGCACACCGTCACCCTGGAACCGGGCGTGACCCTGCTGATCGAACTGGAGGCGATCTCCGAAGCCGACGAGCGCGGCTACCGCAGCGTGCTGGCCAGCCTGAACGGGCAGCTTCGGCCGGTGTCGGTGCGCGACACCTCGATCGTCACCGACGTCAAGGTCGCCGAGAAGGCCGACCGCGGCGACGACCGCCAGGTCGCCGCGCCCTTCGCCGGTGTCGTCACGCTGCAGGTCGAGGAAGGGGCGTCCGTCGATGCCGGACAGACCGTCGCCACCATCGAGGCCATGAAGATGGAGGCCGCCATCACCGCCCAACGCGGCGGTACCGTCGCCCGCCTGGCGATCGGCTCCATCCAGCAGGTCGAGGGCGGCGACCTCCTGCTCGAGATCCGCTGAGGTCTCGGATGCCTCGCGTCAGACGCCGGGCCTGTCCGGTCGGCGGCCGAAGAGCAGTCGGCCGAAGAGCGGGCGGGCCCGGTGGCTCGTAGTGCGTAGTGTCTTACGAGTCCCTTACGCGGCCGTATCCGGCGACGTGACGCACCTACGTTCGCAGGCATGGCAACCATCCGAACCATCGCCCTCGTCACCGCCGCCCCTCTCGTACTCGCCGCCGCGGGCCTCGCGCATCCGCACGGGCTGTCCAGGTCGACGGCCGCGGACTGGACCGACCTGCACATCGCACTGCTCCCGGTCTTTCCCCTGCTCACGGTCGGCCTCCTGGTCCCGCTGTGGCGCCGGCCCCGACTCGATCTCGCGGGCGTCGCCACGGTGGTGGCCTGGGTGTGTGCCTTCGGCTACGCGGCCTTCTACACCGGCCTCGACGCCGTCGCCGGCATCGGGGCCGGAACCGCGGTCGAGCACGTCGCCGAGACCGCGGCACTCGGGCCGGTCAAGCGCCCGCTCTACGACACGGGCGAGGCGCTCGGGCAGGCCGGTGTCTACGCCCTCATCGCAGCCATCGTCGCCACGGCGGTCGCACTGTTCCCGAGGCACGGCGTCCGAATCCTTCCCGGCACGCTGGTGCTCCTGGTGGCCGGCTGGTTCTTCGTCGACAGCCACATCTTCTGGCCGCGCGGCGTATGGACGATGCTCGGCTTCGCCCTGGGCTTCGCGCTGCTCGCCTGGGGGACGGCCGGGAGGAGCGACCCCAGCAGGTCCTCCTAGAGGTCCCCCCAGCAAGTCCTTCTGGAGGTACGCGTCTCAGCGCTCGAACTTCCAGGTGACGGAGCGGTCCGAGGCCCTGACCACGGTCACGCGGATGGCGATGGCCTTGCCGTCCTCGTCCTTGCCGGTGCAGGTGAGGGTGGTCCCGGCCACCGCCTTCAGGCCGGTCGGGCAGGTCACGCCGGTGACCTTCTGCCCGACCCAGGGCAGCGGGTTGTACTTGTTCTCCGTGCGGCCCTCGACGATGTTCGCCGAGAGCGCCTTCTGACCGTCCACCCTCACCGTGCTGTAGTCGTTCAGCATGGTGTTCGACTCGGTCCCGGAGAGCAGATAGGTGCCGACGCCGCCCACGGCGACCACGGCGATGGCACCGCCGACGGCGCCGACGAGGAACCCGCTGCGCTGCTTCACGTACGTACTCCTGAGGTCCTGCTGTCCGAGGAAAGGCAACGGCTCCACCCTCGCCCGCGGGCCCGGGCGCCCGCATCGGCCGAACGGCCACGATGCCACGGCTCACGGCCGGGCCCCTCGGCCGTTCGGCCGATCCCCGGGGTCGGCGGGCTCGCTTACGGTGACCGCATGAAATCCGTTTCTGCCCAGGGCTGCGCCCGCGGCTTCGGCTTCGGCGCCCTGCTCGGGGTGAGTTTCCTCGACTTCGCCGTGGTGAGTACCGAGGGGAACGACCTCCGGCCGAGCGCGGCCGCGCTGGCCGTCGGCCTCGCGGCACTGCTGTGGCCGGCGGGCCTGCGTCCCGCGTGGCTCACGCCGCAGGTCCGCGCCGCGGTACCCGCCGTCGTTTCCCTGGCCCTGACGGTCGGGATCGTGCTGACCGGCGGACAACGCTCGTTCGGCCCCGGCGAGATCACGATCATGCTGTGCCTGCTGTTCATCGCCGTACGGCACTGTCCGCCCCGCTGGGCCGTGGTGTGCGGCACGCTCGCCGGGGTCGCAGGGCTCGCCCTGCCCGTGGGCAATGCCCGGTCACTGACCGACGATCAACCACTGGGATTCATGGTGGTCGGCCTGCTCCTGATCGGCCTGGTCGGCATGCTCGCCGGGTATCTGCGTTCGCTGGACTTCAAGCGGACGGTCGCGGTGGCCGAGACCCGGCGCGACGAGCGCGTGGCCATCGCCGCCGACCTGCACGACTTCGTCGCCCACCATGTCACCGGGATCCTCGTGCAGACGCAGGTCGCGCGCATGATGGCCGACGCCCGGACCTCCGGGATCTCCGAGAACTCCGGGACCTCCAAGACCTCCGGGAGCGACGACCTCGATCCGATCCTGGCCGGGATCGAACGCGCCGCCACCGAAGCTCTGGCGTCCATGCGCCGCACGGTCGGTGTGCTGCGCGACACCGGGCAACCGGATGCGGCCGACCACCGCCCGGTGGGCGATCTCGCGGGCATCTCCGGCCTGCTCGAGGGTTTCGCCAGCCCGGGCCAGAAGGTCACCCTCAACCGGGACCCCGCCCTCCCCGACGACCTCGCGCACGAGGTGCAGGCGGCTGCCTTCCGGGTCGTACAGGAGGCCCTGACGAACGTACGACGTCACGCGGCCGACGCCACGGAGATCAGCGTCGGCCTGTGGTGCGAGGACCACCGCCTGATGGTCGCGGTGGCGGACGACGGCCGCGGCGGCACCCAACTCCCCGCCGCCGCACGAGGTGGCGGCTTCGGCCTCGTCGGCCTGACGGAACGCGTCACGGCGCTGGGCGGCACACTGTGGGCCGGACCCCGGGTCGGCTACGGCTGGGAAGTCCGGGCGGCCTTCCCGCTGCGAAAGTCCCTCTGAGCGAGGCTCCTCAGGGTGCCCCCGGGCTCAGGTTCTCGAACAGGACCATCCCGGCCGCCGTGTTCGACGCGGGCACGTGGTACGTCTCGTGCACGCGTCGGATACGGGGCCCCAGCGCGCCGCGCATGATCAGCCACATGATCAACTCGATGCCCTCGGAGCCGGCCTCGCGGATGTACTCCTCGCGCGTCAGCGCGGCCAGCTTCTCGGGGGCGTGCTCGATCGCGTCGAGGTACATCCGGTCGAAGTCCTGGTTGATCAACCCCGCGCGGGCGCCCGCGAGTTGATGGGACATGCCGCCGGTGCCGAAGACGGCGACCTTGAGGTCCTCGGGGAAGGTACGGATCGCCTCGCCGAGCGCGCGGCCGAGAGCCAGGCAGCGTGCGGCGGTCGGCTGCGGGTACTGGATGACGTTCACCAGGAGGGGCACCACCGCGCACGGCCAGCGTTCGCCGGGGTCGGGGCAGTAGACCGACAGCGGGACGGTCAGACCGTGGTCGACGTCCAGTTCCTGGTAGACGGTCAGGTCGAAGGAGGCGTCGATCAGGCTCTTCACGAGGTGGTCGGAGAACTCGGGGTTGCCGATGACCGCCGGCACTGGTCGGCTGCCCCACCCCTCGTCGGCCACGCGGTACGACTCGGCCGTCCCCAGCGCGAAGGTCGGGGTGACGCTCATGTCGAGGGCGTTGGCATGGTCGTTGTAGACGACCACCGCGACATCGGGGGTGTGCTCGGCCATCCACTCCCGCGCAGGGCCGTACCCGTCGAACAGCGGCTTCCAGTACGGGTCTTCCGTCTTCCCGTGGTCCATGGCCGCACCGATCGACGGCACATGCGAGGTGGCCAGACCCCAGATCACCTCAGCCAAAGTTCCGCCCTCCCGCTTTCAGCGACTCCGCGAACTCCTCGGTGGTCATGCCGGTGAAGACCCCGCCGAGGTACTGCATGGACTTCCCGTCGACCATGGCGAGCTTGAAGACGTAGAAGATGGAGCCGCCCAGCTCCATCATCCGGTTCCAGTCCCGCCGCAGGACGGCGTCCCGTTGCTCGGCCGTCAGCCCGTACGCCTCGCAGTACGCGGCCTCGTCGGCCTTGAACTTCTCCCGGCTCCCGGCGTCCTTGAGGGACCCGCAGAGCCGGTTCAGCGCCCGGCCGCGGCGACTCTCGGCGGCGTCGAAGACGTACGTGCCGGGCACCTGGGGTGTGCTGCTGGACATGCCGTTCCTCTCCTCTCCCATGGGGTCTCCTGTGAGGGCCCGCCATCAGTGCAGGAGCCCGCCGCCGTCACAGACGAACGTCTGGCCGGTGACCAACTCCGCGTCCGGGGAAGCGAGATACGAGACGAGCCCCGCGAAGTGCTCCGGCGTGACGAACTCCTTGATCGCCTGCTGACGCATGGTCGCGGCGAACACCTCGTCGCCGGAGTGCTCCCGGGTACCCGGAGTGGCCACCTGCGCGGGCGCCACCGCGTTGACCGTGATCCGGTGCTCGCCCAATTCGCGCGCCATCACCCGGGTCATGCCGATGAGCGCGCCCTTGCTGGCGACGTACGCGATCTGGCCGGGCGACCCCGTGAAGAAGGTGCGGGACGCCACATTGATCACCCGTCCGCGGTGCGGGCTCTTGGTCAGCCAGGGCGCGCATGCCTGGACCATCAGGAGGGGGCCGACGGCGTTGACGTCGAAGAAGCGGTGCAGTTCCTCGGGGGTCGTCTCCAGCAGGGGTGCGCGGCCGGAGAGCAGGCCGGCGTTGTTGACGAGGACGTCGAATCCGCCGTATGCCTCGGTGATCTCGCTGACGGTCTGGCGGGTCGCGGCCGGGTCGCTGATGTCGCAGTGCCACGGCCGTACGCCGGAGGCTTCGCCGCTGCCGCCGGGGTCCGAGTCCGAGTCCGGGTCCGCTTCCGGTTCGGCGATGTCGAGGGCGGCGACCGTGAATCCGTCCCTCGCCAGCCGGCGGGCGATGGCCTTCCCGAGGCCGCCTGCGGCGCCGGTGACCACGGCGACTCGCCCGCCGTCCCTGCTGTCTTGGGCCTCCCGGCCGCTCAAGGCGCCTTCTCCTGCGGGTGGGTGGCGAGCGCCTCGACCGTGATGTCCATCCACTTCCACATCGGCAGGGAGGCGAGCGCGTCATGCAACTCCGCCGGATCGGCCGCCTCGTACAGGCCGATCGTGGCGTTGCGGCCCGGAACCCGCCACAGCCGCTTGAGGATGCCGGCCTCCCTGAGCTGCATGGCGCGCTCGCGCTCGCCCTTGCGCAGGGACTCGCGTACGTCGTCGGGGGTGTCCGGGGGCAGGAGGTTCTCGGTGCGTACGAGGAATTCCATGGGGCGTCCCTTCACGGTGCAGTCATGGTCAGGCTGCGGCGATCTCCAGCAGCAGTTCGGCCAGTTGGTCGGGGGCGGTGACCATGGCCTCGTGCCCGGTCGCGATCTCGTGGATCGGCCAGCTGCGGGCGGCGGCTCGCTCGGCCTGCGGGGTGAACACCCGCATCCAGTCGGTGCATTCGATGAAGACGCCGGGGACTTGGTCGGCTTTGCCGGTCAGCCGGAGCGGCTCGGTGTAGGTCAGCCAGGGGTGCGGGGTCAGCCGAGGGCTCAGCCAGTCCAGGTCGGACTGTTCCTCGACGCCGAGCACGCTCAGTGAGCGCACCGGGATGAGCCAGCCGAAGCCGGGGCCGGACACGGACTCGCGGTAGTGCCCGGCGATGCGTTCGGGAAGCAGGTCGATGGCCGCGTCACCGTCGTCGCCTACGAAGGCGTCGAGGTGGACGCGCTTGGCCAGCCGGTCGGGGATGCGGTCTGCGACTCCGGTGACGACCTGGCCCGCGTAACTGTGCCCGACGAGTACGACATCCCTGGCGTCGTACGCCTCGATCAGCGCGACCACGTCCTGGATGTGCGTAGCGAGCCCGACTTGAGGGCTGAGGAGGTGGGCACGGTCGCTCACCCCGGTCAGTGTGGGGGCATGCACTTCGTGCCCGGCCTCGCGCAGCTGCTGTGTGACGTGCTGCCATACCCACCCGCCGTGCCAGGCTCCGTGGAGCAGTACGAAGACGCGGCGGCCGCTCATACGGCCGCCGTCCGGCTGCGCGGGATGCGGGCGCCCTGTTGCTGCTCGCCCTGTTCCTGCTGCTCGCGCTGTTCGCGGGCGAGCATCTTCGTCACCGCGCGGCGTCCGCGGAGGGCGGCCAGGTCGGACTTGATGCTGGACTCTGCCTTGCCGCCAGGGTCGGTGGCGTACATGACCTCCTGAGCTTCCAGGGCGTCGACGTCCTCCTGCATCACGGCGAGCTGCTGCTCGTGCTGGAACTTCGTGAGCTCCTGGTCGTCGATGAGGTAGTCGCGGCCCAGGGCGTAGAAGTCGTGCGTTTCGTTGCCGCGCCCCGGCGTCAGCCCGTACAGCACCTTCATGTGGAAGCCCTCCGGCTCCTCGGTGCCGGTGGCGGCGACGCGGATGTTGAGGATGAAGATGCCCGGCGGGTAGAAGTCGCCGTCCTGCCAACGGTCCACCGGAGAGGTCAGCCCGCAGGACTTCTCGTAGAACGGAGGCGCTTCTATGCCGATCATGTGGCGGCTGAAGCTGACCCGGTCGCCGTCCACGGTGACGTCGATCGGGGTCGCGGCGACGGCGGCGTTGCCGATGGTCGTCGGGTGCAGGAACGTCTCGTGGGTGAGGTCGAGCAAGTTCTCCAGGAGCAGCATGTGCCGCGCCTTGAGCGGGACGACGCCATGTACATGCGTCCAGCCCGGGTCGGTGAGCCACGAGGTGGCGGGCAGCAGGCTTTCGTCGGCCAGTTCCGGGTCACCGGGCCAGATCCAGATCGCGCCGTCCCGCTCGACCAGCGGGAAGCGGCGCAGCGCCGCCTTGGGCCGGTCGGCCTGCTCGGCGACCCCGACGCATACGCCCTGACCATCGAAACGGTAGCCGTGGTAGTCACACTGGAGCGTGCCCTTGTCGTCCAAGTGCCCCAGGGACAAAGGGTACTTGCGGTGAGGGCAGCGGTCCTCAACGGCGGTGACGGTCTGATCGGGCAGGCGGTAAAAGCAGACCGGGATGTCCGTGATCCAGCGTTGCGTGAGTGTCCGGCCGATCTCGTCGGACCAGGCTCCGAGGTACCAGCCGTTGCGCACATGCTGTGTCAGTGTCATGGCGGTCCTTCCGTATGCGAGTTGACGGCGTGTCAGAGTTCGTCAGAGATCCAGTACGAGGCGGCCGCCCCGGGCGCGCGAGACGCAGATCAGCATCGTGTCGTTGGCGGCCCGTTCGTCGTCGGTGAGCAGTGAGTCGCGGTGATCGACCTCGCCGTCCAGGACGGGCGTCTCGCACGAGCCGCAGATGCCCTCCTCGCAGGAAGACAGCACCGGGACGCCCGCCTCCTCCACCGCCTTGAGCACCGACAGCTCCGGCGGCACGGTCAGCGTCATCCCGGAGGCCCGCAGCTCCACCTCGATCGGCTGCTCGGCGGCCGCATCGTCGGCGGGCCCCGCGCTGGCCGCCGCCGCGAACCGCTCGACGTTCAGGGACCCGGACGGCCAGGTGGCGCAGTACGCCTCGACCGCGTCGATGAGCGGTGCCGGGCCGCAGCAGTACACCAGGGCGGACGGGTCGGGTTCGCCGAGGAAGCCGGCGAGGTCGAGGAGTCCGTACTGGTCCTGCGGCCGTACGGCCACCCGCTCGCCGTAGCCCGCCAGTTCGGGCAGGAAGGCCATGGAAGCGTGGGTCCGGCCGCCGTAGAGCAGCGACCACTCGGCACCCGCGGCCTCCGCCTCGGAGATCATCGGGAGCAGGGGGGTGATGCCGATGCCTCCGCCGACGAACAGGTACCGGGCCGCGGGCCGCAGCGGGAAGTTGTTGCGCGGGCCGCGCACCCGGAGTTCGTCGCCCTCCCGGATGTGGTCGTGGATCCACTGCGAGCCGCCGCGTCCGTCGGGCTCGCGCAGCACGGCGATGCGCCAGCGGGCGGAGTGTCCCACCGCGTCGACCGGGCCGCACAGCGAGTACTGCCGGGTGACGCCTGTGGGCAGGACGACGTCAATGTGCGCGCCGGGCTGCCAGGGCGGCAGGGGTTCGGCTTCGGCTTCACCGTCACCGGCGCTTGGTGCCAGTTCCAGCGATACGACACCGTCCGCCACCGTCCGCCGGGACCGTACGGTGACGGTGCCTTCGTACTCGGCGCCGCGACGGGTCGGGACAGGGGCCTCGGCCGTACCGAGGGGGCGCGTGTCCGGGGCGGCGGCTGAACGGCTCGTCACGTACGTCATCTCCTCGACTGCGGTCGGCGGGCGTCACTTCGGCCGCGGTCGGCGGCGACACGATCGACGCTAGCGACCGGGGAACGCCCAGGTCATCGCGCGAATGACCGGACCGGGGCGGCGCAAGGTCGTGGCTCGGACTACGTCATCCGTCGTGCGTGCGCGGCGTCCCGTTGTCCCCGTCGGGCCGCGGCGGTGCCTGGTCGAGGTGGATCCGGACCTGGCGGTCGTCCTCGTTCCAGAGGGCTTCCACCACGGCATGCAGCCGCTGGGCGTCGATGCGCCACATCGGCGGGCCGTAGCGGTCGTCGCGCGTGATGCCGTCCTGGGGGACGGCGTCGGCCAGTAGTGCCCGGCGATCGGAGCTACGGGCCGTTTCGCCGGCCTCGTCCGCGAACTCCACGTAGAGGGACGTGTCGCGGAAGGGCACCCAGATGTGCGTGGCCGTACGGGCGTCCGTCTCGCTGCGCGTCGTCATGCCAGTACGCCCGTCGTCTGCGGGTAGAGCCGTACGTACGCCTCGCCCATGGTCGTGTGGGGGAGGCCGAGGTTCGGGCCGGCGTTGCGCTTCAGCTGGACGCCGCGGCGCTTGGCGAGGTCCGTGTAGTAGTCCCACATGTGCTGCTGTGCGGCCAGGCACTCCATGGCCTTGCGCTTCTTGTCGAAGACCGGGGTGATGTCGAGCAGGACGTTCGGCTTGAAGTCGCACTGTTCCGGCTGGTGCGGCTCGAAGAAGAACACCGGGGGAGCGCCGAGGGGTTCACCGGGGGCGTCGTAGCCGATCGCCTGGGCGAGTACGCGGGCCTGGAGTGCCATGCGGGCGGCGGCCGGGTGGTCGCCGTTGTAGGGGTCGGCGAGGGTGTGGGTGAGGACCACGGCGGGGTTCACCTCCCGGTACACGCGGACGATGCGGTCCACCAACTCCGGGGTTTCCAGGAGCGGGTAGTCCCCGGCGTCCAGGAACTCGATCTCCGCTCCCAACGCGGCCGCGGCGTTCGAGGCCTCCGTGCGGCGCAGCTCCTTGATCTCGTTGAGCTGGAGGCCGTCGCGCCAGGCGCGGGCGGACTCGCCGCGCTCGCCGAAGCTGAGGCAGAGCACTTTGGCGCGCTGACCGCGTTCGGCGGCCAGGGCTATGGCGCCGCCGGCCCGCCAGACGAAGTCGCCCGCGTGGGCGCTGATCACCAGCAGCGCTCCTTCGGACGGGGTGGAGGTGGTGTCGAGTGGCATGGGGGCTCCTTGGAATCAAGCGGTGGGAAGGAGGTTGACTCGTCAGCTTCGAGCTTATCGCTGACGTTTTTGTTGACAATAGCGTTGACTTCGAGAATTCTCGTGACATCAGACCTGAGCACCGCGGAGGAGACATGCCCCGACGTCATGTCGTCGTCAGGAACATCGACCGGCCCGCCGCCGAGGTCGTCGCCCGGCTCGCCGCGGCGGGGGTGTCCACGGTCCACGAGGCCATCGGCCGCCGTGGCTTCGCGGGGACTGGTCTGCGGCCCAACCAGCGGGATGTGCGTATCGCGGGCCCGGCGGTGACGGTCAGCTCCCACCCGGGGGACAACCTGATGATCCACGCCGCCGTCGAGGTCTGCCGCCCCGGCGACGTCCTCGTGGTGACCACCACCTCGCCGTCCACGGACGGCATGTTCGGCGAACTGCTCGCGACCTCCCTCGCCGCCCGGGGCGTCATCGGCCTGGTCACGGGGGCCGGTGTGCGCGACACCGCCGAGCTGCGGGAGATGGGCTTCCATGTCTGGTCGCGGGCCGTGTCCGCCCAGGGCACGGTGAAGGCGTCCCCGGGTTCGGTCAACGTCCCCGTGACGCTGGGCGGCGTGTCCGTCAACCCCGGTGACGTCGTGATCGCAGACGACGACGGCGTGGTCGTAGTGCCCGTCGCGGAGGCGGAGGAGGCTGCGGACCTCGCGGAGAAACGGCTCGCCAAGGAAGCCACCACCCGCGAGGTCCTGCGCTCCGGAACCCTGGGCGTCGACTACTACGGACTGCGCGCCAAACTCGCCGAGTTGGGCGTCACCTATCAGGACTGACCGCGTCCGATCCTCGTGACGAGGCGGCAGGCGCGTACGGAAGCCAAGGTCACCAAGGTCACCGCGGCCGCCGTTCAGCACGTCTCGCACGCGGCCGTCACGACCCGTCACCCGCGCCCGCGCCGGCGTCCTGGGCGGTCTTCCTGGCCCAGGCGATCTCGAGCTTGCCGGTCGGGGTGCGCGGCAGGGTCTCCGTCAGGACGACGGAACGCGGCACCTTGTAGCCGGCGAGGCTGCGCCGTACCCAGTCGCGGAGTTCATCGGCGGTGACCGTCGCGCCCGGCGGGACGGCCACGACGGCCGCCACCCGTTCTCCCCAGGTCTCGTCGGGGATGCCCACGACGACGCAGTCGGTCACCGCGGGGTGCTCCAGCAGGACGTTCTCCACCTCCTGGGGGTGCACCTTCTCGCCACCGGTGTTGATCACCCCCGAGCCGCGGCCGAGGAAGCGGATCGCACCGTCAGCCTCGATCTGCGCGAGATCGCCGGGGATCGCGTACCGGACCCCGTCGATCGTGCGGAACGTCGTCGCACTCTTCTCCGTGTCCTTGTAGTAGCCGAGCGGCATCGGGCCGCAGTAGGCGAGAAGCCCGGCCTCCTCGCTGCCGGGTTCGACGAAGCGGTCGTCGGGGCCGATCACCCGCGTCGCCGGTACGGGGAAGAAGCGCGCCGGCAGATCTCGTACGGACGAGGTGATCGCGAAGGCGAACGGGCCCCCTTCGCTCGACGCGATGGCGTCGATGACCGTGACCTCGGCGCGTTCGTGCAGCGCCTGCTTGAGCGGGTCGCTGAGCGCGGTGCCGGAGCTGATGATCCTGCGTACGGAGCTCAAGTCGTGTGCTGCTCCCGCCTGTTCCGCGCGGACGAGTTCGTCGACGAGCGGCCGGCATACGGCGTTGCCCGCGATGATGACCGTGTCGGCCCGCTGCTCGGCGATCGTGTGCCAGACGTGCTCCGAGTCGAGCCCGCCCTGCCGTGCGGTGACCGCCCGGCCGCCGACCATCAGGGCGCCCATGGTGTTGAAAAGCCCGGTGGCGTGCATCAGCGGCACCACGGGCATCGTCGTCGGGGCGCTGCCCTCGCCGTGTGCCTTGACCGCGATGGCCACGGCCTCGTCGACGGTCGCCGGGAGCTCGGTGACGCCCAGCGGGTGGAAGATCGGGACCACGAGGGAGTGCAGCAGATCACTCTGCCGCCACACGACGCCCTTCGGCTTGCCCGTGGTGCCGCCGGTGTACATGAAGAGCCGGTCCGATCCGGGACGCGGCTGCGGCTCGCGCGGTGCGTGGGCCGCCAGCAGGTCCTCCAGTTCGGGCACGGCGGGTCCGGTGGGGCCGTCGGCGGGTGGCTCGCCTGCCCTGACCAGCAACTTCAGCGTGGGCACATGCTGCGCGGCGTGTACGACCCGGTCGGCCAGGGTGCCGCTGAAGACGAGGGCCGCCGCGTCGGCGTCGGTGAGGAGTTCGGAGAGTTCCTCGCCGGTGTAGCGGTAGTTGGCGTTGACCGGCACGGCGCCGAGCTTGAAGGCGGCGAAGACCGCCTCCAGGTAGGCGGCGCCGTTGTACAGGTAGCAGGCCACGGTGTCGCCCTCACGCACCCCGGCCACCTCCAGTGCGGCGGCCAGCCGTGCCGCGCGCTCGTCGAACTCCCGGTAGGTGGTCTCACGACCGGGTTCCGCGATGGCGACGGCGTCGGGCAGGGCACGGGAGACCGCCTCCCAGATCGTGCCGATGGACACGTCCATCCTCAGACCTCCTCGTCCTCGGGGGCTCGGGCGGACCTCGGGGGTGCCCTCCTCAACGTATGCGGGTGTCGTCCGTGCGGGAACGCGAGCAATGACGCGACCGGCTCGGCGCTTCGACCCGGCGGTGAACAGGTCGAATGACGTAGGCCCGGCCCGAATCCGCCGGGCTACCCTCGGAGCGGGCTTCGTCGCTCGTCGACGATGACGAGGGTGAGGAGATCGCTCATGCCCGGTACGCCGCTCGTGGGCTGGGACGACATCGCGGCCGTCGCGCCGGACGGCCTCGCCGTACTGGACTGCGTGGGCCGCTTCGTCCGACTGAACCCGGCGGCGGTCGCGCTGTGCGGCGCGCGGGAGGAGGCCGAACTGCTCGGCGCGCCCGCCCCGTTCGCGCTCGCGGAGGGTGAGGGCGCCTGCTGGGTGGGGCCGCTGAACGAGCAGTCGGAGGGCCACGCTCAGGACCACTCGGACGAGCCGCCGGAGGGTCGGTCCGACGAGCAGGTCGCCCACTGGGAGTCCCCCTCCGGAGCCCGGCGCGAGTTCGCCTACCGGGCCCGTACGCTGGCGTCCGACCCGACGTTCACCGTCGTGTCGTTCCGCGATGTGACCGACGAATCGCACCGGCAGCGCAGGCTCGTGGCGATCGCCCAGACGTCGATCGCACTGGCCACGGAGGGCTCGCTCGGCTCGACCCTGGACGCCGTGGCCCAGCAGATCGTGCAGGCCGACGGACTGGCCGGCGCGCAGATCCTCACCCTGGACAGCACCGGCCGTGAACTGCGGCTGATGGGCTCCGCGGGGCTGCGGCACTGGGATGCCTTCCTCGACCGGCTGCTTGAGTGCCGCGACCGGGGCGCCCGGCTCTGCATGCTCGACACCCTCAAGGAACGTAAACCCATCGTCGTCCCCCACCGCTGGGCCCAGATCCGCGAGGACCCGGCCTGGGAACCCCTGCACGCCTACCTCGGCGAGCTGAACTGGGACTCTTTCGTCAGCGTTCCGCTGATGGCGCGCGGCCGTCCCGAAGGCGTACTGAACGCGTACTTCGCGCCGGGCCAGGAGATCGGCAGCCGCACGCTGGAGTTCCTTTCCGCCATGGCGGAACAGGCCGCCCTCGCCGTCGACTACGCCACGCTGCTGCAGAGCGAACGCGAAGGGGCCCGCCGCAACGAGCGCCAGCGTCTCGCCCGCGACCTGCACGATTCGATCGTCCAGCAGGTGTTCTCCATCGGCATGCAGGCCAACGCTGTCGGCGTGCTCGGCACCCGCGGCGGGCCGGTCCCGGCCGAGTCCGTCCAGAAGTTCGCGGACGAGGTCGGAGCCCTCTCCCGGACTGTGCTGGCCGACCTGCGCGCGATGGTGCACGAACTGCGCCCGCCCTCCTCCGCCCGGCTCGGCCTCGAGGACGCGGTGAGCGCGCTCGTGAAGAGCACCGAGCACCGTACGGGCCTTGCCATCCGGCTCCTGTGCGAACAGGAACTGGACGTGATCGAGCCGGAGTTGGCCGAGGACATGTACCGGATCGTCGCCGAGGCCATCCACAACGCGGTCAAGCACGCGGAGGCCACCACCGTCACCATCCGCCTCGGCGTCCGCGACCACACACTGACCGCGAGCGTCCGCGACGACGGGCACGGAATCGCGGAATCCGCCGGGCGAGGAGACGCCGCCCCGGAGGGGAAGGCCGGCCGGACGGCCCGCCATCACGGCTACGGACTGACGACCATGCGGGAGAGGGCGGAACGATGGGGCGGCACCATGAGGATCAGGTCCGGCGCGAAGAGCGGTACGACCGTGCGCGCCGTCATTCCGCTTCCCGTACGGGTGCCGGAGTCGCCCCTCGCGGACCCGGAGAGCTCCCGGAGCGCTCAGCAGGCGGTTCCGCTCCGGGAGACGGCGAAGCCCGCCCGATCCGGGTCCTGATCGTCGACGACCATGCCGTCGTACGCCGCGGAATCCGCGCGTATCTCGAGGTCCTGGACGATATGGAGGTGGCCGCGGAGGCCGGCGACGGGCAGGAGGCGCTGACCCGCCTTGACGCGATGGCCGCGCACCGGGAACTGCCGGACGTGGTGCTGATCGACCTGCTCATGCCGAGGATGGACGGGGCGACGGCGATCGGCGTGATCAAGAACCGCCATCCCGACGTACGGGTCGTGGTGCTCACCAGCTTCGGCGAGATGGAACGCGTCCACGCGGCCCTCGCGCAGGGCGCCGCCGGCTACCTGCTCAAGGACGCCGAGGCGGGCGAGGTGGTCGCCGCGATCCGCGCCGCCGCACGGGGTGAGGTCTTCCTGGACCCCGAGGTGGCCAGGGGACTCACCCAGGAGATCGTCTCCCCGCCGACCGGGCTCGCCGCGCTCACCGTCCGGGAACGCGACGTCCTCGTCCTGGTCGCGGAGGGCCGCTCGAACCAGCAGATCGCCGACGAGCTGGTCATCAGCGAACGCACCGCCCGCACCCACGTCAGCAACGTCCTGCGCAAACTCCGGCTCACGTCACGGACGCAGGCCGCGCTGTTCGCCGTACGGCAGGGGCTGGTGCCGCCGCGGGCGTGAGCGCCGTACGACGTTCACGCCCGGGCCTGTGCGGAGTTCACGCCTGGGCCGGTGTGGGTTCCGCCGGGTCGTCGACGTGTTCTCGAAGCCACTGCTCGGTGTTGCTGACGTGCAGCAGCGCGGCGGCCTGGCTGAGCGCTGCGTCGCGGCGGGACAGGGCCGTGAAGATCGCCTCGTGTTCCGCGAGGGTCCGCCCCGCGGCCCGGTCGTCGACCAGGCCGCGCCAGATACGAGCCCGGAGGGTGCGGCTCGAGACGGCCTCCAGGAGCGTGACCAGCGGTTCGTTGCCCGTGGCGGCGACGACGGCGCGGTGGAACGCCGCGTCGTGCGCGTTGAGTCGCTCGACGTCGTCGCGGGCGTCCCGCATGGCGTCCAGGTGCTGCTTCACCTCGGCCAGGCCCTCCTCTGAGATCCGGGTCGCGGCCAGCCCGGTGGCGGTGGGTTCGAGCAGCCGCCTGACCTCCATCAGGTCAAGGAGGGCGCCCGAGTCGCTCTGGAGCAGGTCCACCGCACCGCCGAGACCCTCCAGCAGCAGACTCGGCTGCAGGCTGGTCACGTACGTGCCGTCGCCCCGTCTGATCTCCAGCACCCGGGCGACGGCCAGCGCCTTGACGGCCTCCCGCGCCAGGTTCCGGGACAGCCCCAACTGGGCGGCCAAGTCCTGTTCCGGAGGCAGCTTGGACCCCGGGGGCAGCGCGCCCGAGCGGATCAGCTCACGGAGCTGATCGATGGCCTTGTCGGTCAGAGACATGTGATGTCTCCCCTTGATAAGTAGGGCAGTTAAGGAACAATACGGTCAATTTGCCTGCTCAGCAGGCACATTCATCCCTTCACACCCGTTGACAGTAACCAGTGACATGCCTGACGTTCGTTCGTATGTCGCATTCGATCAGCAGGCGCAGACTACTGGCCGGCACCACGGCCGTCGTGGCGGCCACCGTGGCCACCAACGTGTTAGCGGCCGGGGGTGCCGCGGCCGCTCCGAGAACCTACGAACCCACCTGGGACTCTGTGAACCGACACCCCGCCGCCCCCGAGTGGTTCCGGGACGCCAAGTTCGGCATCTACTTCCACTGGGGCGTGTTCAGCGTGCCCGCGTACGACAACGAGTGGTACCCGCGCAACATGTACCAGAGCGGCCAGAAAGCGAACCGGCATCACATCGCCACGTACGGCAGCCCGCCCGCGTGGCCGTACCACAACTTCGTCAACGGGGCGGACGACCTGGCGGGCAACCACAAGGAGTTCGCGCCCAAGCTCAAGTCCGAGGGCGGCAACTTCGACCCCGACGAGTGGGCCCAGCTGTTCGTCGAAGCCGGCGCCAAGTACGCCGGTCCTGTCGCCGAGCACCACGACGGCTACTCGATGTGGGACAGCCAGGTCAACGAGTGGAACTCCGTGCGCAAGGGCCCGCGCCTTGACCTGCTGAAGCTGTTCACCGACGCCATCCGCGCCAGGAAGCTGAAGCTGCTGGTGGCGATGCACCACGCGTACAACTTCACCGGCTTCTACGAGCACGCGCCCGCCCAGTCGGACCCGAGCCTGAAGAAGTTCTACGGGCAGCTGAGTCCCGAACAGGAGAACCAGCTCTGGTACGACAAACTCAAGGAGGTCGTCGACCGGGCCAGACCGGACATCCTGTGGCAGGACTTCAACCTGACCGAGGTCGACGAGCGGCAGCGGCTGAACTTCCTGGCGTACTACTTCAACCAGGCCGACAAGTGGGGCAAGGAAGTCGTCGCCACCTACAAGGACGGCTTCAACAACCACGGCCAGGTCTTCGACTTCGAGCGAGGCGGCCCGGCCGACCTCACCGCGCCGTACTGGCTGACCGACGACAGCATCTCCAGCTCCAGCTGGTGCTACACCGAGGGCATCGGCTACTACACGCTGGCGCAGATGCTGCACTCGTTCATCGACCGGGTCAGCAAGAACGGCAACATGCTGCTCAACATCGCGCCGCAGGCCGACGGCACCATCCCGCAGGGCCAGCGCGATCTCCTGCTCGGCATCGGCGACTACCTCAAGCGCTTCGGCGAGTCGATCTACGGCACCCGGGCCTGGACCGCGTACGGCGAGGGCCCGACGAAGATGGGCGGCGGCTCCTTCACCAAGCCCACGGCCGGCACCGCGCGGGACATCCGCTTCACCCGCGACAAGGCGGGCACCGTCCTGTACGCCACGGTCCTTGGCTGGCCCGGCAGTTCGCTGACGATCAGCACGCTCAGCTCCGACCGGATCGACCTGGACTCGCTGTCCTCGGTGCAACTGCTCGACTCGACGGCAGGCAAGTACATCGACCTCCCCACCCCGGCCCAGGACGCGACCGGCCTGAAGGTGACCCTTCCGCCGACGGCACCCTTCCAAGCCCCCGCGTACGTCCTGAAGCTCCGCTTCTCCGGCCGGATCCCCGTACTTCAGCCCCTCACGGGCGCCCTGCTCTTCAAGGACGCCGGCTACCGCGGCGCCACCGCCGTACTCGCCCTCGGCAGCCACACCGCCGAACAACTGACCCTCGCCGGAATGCCGCCGCGCACCCTCTCCTCACTGAGGCTCGCTCCCGGCTACCGGGTCATCGGCTACTCCCGCGACGACTTCACCGGCGCCTCGTGGACCTTCACCGCGGACAGCACCGACATCCGCAAGAAGATCACCTCGCTGAAGGTGATCCTCAACCCGTCGGCCTCGTTCAGGATCACCAACGTCACCAACAACCTGGCCCTGGACAGCGGCGGCGACGTCCCCGGCGGCTCCGACCTCAAGCAGCGCACCTGGGACGGCGACGCCGACCTGCAGTGGCACGCGATCGACCTCGGCAACGGCTACTACAAGCTGGAGAACCGCACCAACGGCATGGTCGCCGACGGCTGGGGCGCCACCGCCAACGGCGCCACCGTCCGCCAACAGGACTGGAACGGCCACACCAACCAGCAGTGGCAGCTCACCCACCGCGGCGACGGCCGCTACTCCATCGCCAACCGCACCACGGGCCTCGTCCTCGACAGCGGCGGCAACGTGCCCTCCGGCTCCGCCGCCAAGCAGTGGAAGCAGGGTGACGGCGAGGGCACCAGCACCAACCTGCTCTGGACGCTCACCGTCGCTTGAACCATGGACCCGTGAGGGGCAACAGCAGCAACCAGCCCTGTGGTCATTCCATCAAGTCAGTCCATCAACCCTGCCGCGACCGTCGCGCCAAGCTCCCAGCACGCCTCGATGTCGGCCTTGCCCGGCTCACCGGTGACGGTGACCGGCTCGGCCGCGCGGCGCCAGCCGAGGCCCGTCGTGATCGACTCGATCCCGCGCAGGGCCCCGGTCACGTCGCTTCCGCCATGCACGTAGAAGCCGAAGGGACGCCCTCGTGTCGTGTCCAGGCATGGGTAATAGACCTGGTCGAAGAAATGCTTGAGGGCGCCGGACATATAGCCGAGGTTGGCCGGAGTGCCGAGCAGATACCCGTCCGCGGCCAGTACGTCCGACGCCGTCGCGGCCAGCGCGGCGAGCCGTACGACCCGTACGCCCTCGATCTCCGGGTCCGTCGCACCGGACACGACGGCTTCGAACATCGACTGGCAGTTCGGCGAGGGCGTGTGATGCACGATCAGCAAGGTGGTCACGTCCCGAACCGTAACGCCGGTCGGACGGCGGCGTCGTGCACCCCGGCTCAGCCCCTCAGCCCTTCGGCGGCTCCGCCAGTCGCCCCAACAGCCCCGCGACCAGGGCCGTCTGCGTGGGCACCGTGTCGAGGTAGACGAACTCACCCTGGGCATGGGCCCCGTCCCCGACCGCGCCCATCCCGCACAGCACCGGCAACCCGAGCGCGGCAACGAAGTTGGCGTCGCTCGCACCGCCGACCGCGGCGTCGGGCAAGCCGTCGCGGCCCTGCTCGCGGGCGACTTCGCGGGCGAGGTCGAGGAGAGGGGCGGAGGCGGCGTTGAGGTTCATCGGCGGCCGGTTCCAGGCGTGGTCGATGTCGATGCGTACGCGGGGGTCGCTGACCTTGATGGCGTCGAACTCGGCGTCCACACGGTCCTGTTCGGCCTTGCTGCTGACCCGGATGTCGATCGCGGCGGTGGCCTGTCCGGCGACGACGTTCGTACCGGAACCGCCCTTGACGAGGCCGGTGTTGACCGTTGTCCCCCTCGCGGGGTCGGCGACGGCCGCGGCGGCGACCACGAACTCGGACAGCGCGGTGATCGCGCTCGCCCCGTCCTGAGGCGCGAGCCCGGCATGCGCCTCGACGCCGGTGGCCGTGACCCGGAAGATCCCGGAACCCTTACGGGTGGTCTTGACCGCGCCATGGGCGGTCGGCTCCAGCACCAGCGTGACGTCGGCCTTCTGCGCGACCTCCTCGATCACCGGCCGCGAGGACAGCGAGCCGATCTCCTCGTCGCCGTTGAAGAGGAAGGTGACGGTGGGCACGCGTACGCCGCTCTCCCGGGCCAGCTTCAGGGCCCAAATCCCTTGGGCCAGACCGGTCTTCATGTCGAAGATGCCGGGCCCGCTGAGCTTGTCCCGACCGTCCTCGGACACCTCCGGCGGCTCCCATCCGGCGAGCGTGCCGGTCGGCCACACGGTGTCGTAGTGCCCGACGAGCGCCACGTGTCCGGTACCGGTGCCGGTGTAGGTCAGCGTGAGCGTGTCCCCGAACTCGCCGCCGGGGTGGCGCTGTTCGTGGTCGGGCCGGCCGAGCCGGTGGACGGCCACCTCGCGCAGGAGGTCGAGGCCCGCGGCGAGGCCGGACAGGTCGTAACTGCTGGTCTCATGGCGGACGAGGGTCAGGATGTCCGTGACGATCTCCGGTGCGAACTCCTGGGCGCGGGCGGTGAGTTCGAGGGCAGCGGGCGATGCGGGTGACGCGGGTGATGCACTCATGGTCTGCTCTGTCTGCTTTCTCGTATTTCTCGTACGAAGTACGAAGGTGGGGGGTGGCGTTTCCTGGCAGAAGGGCGAGGTCAGCTGATGCCGAAGGGGATGCCCAGCAGGTACCAGGCCACGAAGAACGCGATCCAGACGACCCAGACGACGGCGGCGATCGGGATCGTGAAGGAGGCCAGGGTGCCGATGCCGGCGGACTTGCGGTACTGCTGGATGAAGCCCAGCGCCATCACGAAGTACGGGCTCATCGGGGTGACGCAGTTGGTGACCGAGTCGGCGACGCGGTAGACGGCCTGGGTGGTCTCGGGGTCGATGCCGATGAGCATCAGCATGGGTACGAGGACGGGGGCGGCCAGTGCCCACAGCGCGGAGCCGCTGGTGATGACGAGGTTCATGAACGTGATCAGCACGGCGATGCCGACGAGCACGGTCCATCCGCTCATGTCCAGGTCACGCAGCACTTCCGCGCCCTTGACGGCGAGGATGTTGCCGATGTTCGTCCACTTGAAGTAGGCGAGGAACTGGGAGATCGCGAAGAACAGGACGAGGATCGGCGCCATCGAGCGGGTGCCTTCGGCCATCGCGGCGATGATGTCGCGGGAGGAGGAGAAGGTACCGGTCATCCGGCCGTAGACGGTGCCGAGCACGGCGAAGAACAGGCCCAGGACGAGTGCCATCCCGCCGATGAGCACGGAGTCGACGATGCCGCCGTGCTCGCCGCGCAGCGGTGAGGATGCGGGGATCATGGCCACCACCAGGAACACGATGAAGCCGAGCGCGACCAGCCCGGTCACCCGCAGCGCACGGCGCTGCTGCGGGGTGACCTCGATCGCCTCCAGCTCGTCGGCGTTCAACGCGGAGACCGGCTCGTCGGGCTCCAGGTCCGTACGGCGGGCGAGGACCTTGTCGACGACGAGTGTGATCACCAGGGCCACGAGGACCGACGAGCCGAGCCCGAAGAAGTAGTTGGCCACCGGGGTGACGACGTAGTCGGCGTCGATGGTGTGGGCGGCGGCGGTGGAGATCCCCGACAGCAGTACGTCGGTGGTGGTGAGCGAGGGGGAGGCGTCGTAGCCGGCGGAGATCGAGACGTAGGCGACGATGCAGCCGAGCACCGGACTGCGGCCCGCCGCACGGAAGATGAGCGCGCCGAGCGGGATGAGGGTGACGTAGGCGGCGTCGCCTGCGACATGGCTGACCATGGCCGTCATCGACAGCGCGAAGGTGAGGTACTTGCCCGGCACCCGCGCGACCATGCGGCGCAGCAGGGCGGAGAACAGTCCGCTCTTCTCGGCGACGGCGATGCCGAACATCACCGTGAGGATGGTGGCCAGCGGCGGGAAGGCCGCGAAGTTGTCGACGGCCCCCTCGACCGCCATGGTCAGGCCGTCCCTGCTGAGCAGGTTCTCCACCTTGATGGTCTCGTCCGTGCCGGGGTGCACGGCGCTGACGTCGACCGCCGCCAGTACGGCGCTGAGGACGGCGACGACCCCCGCGAGGATCCAGAACAGCCAGAAGGGATTGGGGAGTTTGTTGCCGACCTTCTCGATCGCGGCGAACCCGCGGAACGCGGCTCGCAGGGCTCTCGACTGTGGCTCGGTCGGCTGAGGCTGAGGTTGAGCGGAGGTGGCACTCATCGGTACACCTTCGTACATTCGAGGGATGTTCCTGCGAACAATGACATCAGAGTGAGAGATTCTCCAGTACCTGGATGTAACAGTGGGATTAACCGGCAAGGTTCGGCGGTCTAAGGTGGGACACCATGAGCCGCCCTCTCCTCGACGATCTCGACCGTCGCCTCATCGGAGCGCTGCACCCGGCACCCCGCGCCACCTGGGACGACATCGGCGGAATCCTCTCCGCCGACCCCAGCACGCTCAAACGCCGTTACGACCGGCTGTACGAGGCCCGGATGATCCGCGTGATCGGACAGGCCGACTGGGGCATGCACTCCACGGCGATGCCGGTCCACGTCTTCCTGGACATCTCCGGCGAGACTCCGCTCGCCGTCCTCCGCCGGCTCCAGGACATGCCCCACCTCCAGCTCCTGGCACAGATCTCCGGCGACCACCCCCTCTACGCCGTCGTCCACGCCCCCTCGGAGGCGGCCACCAGCGAGGCGATCGACCGGATGTTCTCCGTCCCCGGCGTACGCCGCGTCAAAGCGCTGCCCGCCCTCAGCACCCATCGCCGGGGCCACACCTGGGACCCCCAGTTCCTCACCGACGCCGAACGCGCCGACCTGCTCGAACTCGCCGGCGGCCGCCCCGAGGGCACCGCGACCGCGACACCCCCCGCCAAGCCGCTCAGCGAGGCCGAACGCACCGTCGTCACCCAGCTGATGCAGGACAGCCGCGCATCCGCCGCGAGCATCGCCCGAGCCGCGGGCCTGGCCACCTCCACCGCGCACCGCGTCGTCCGCCGGGTCCTCGACGAGGGATGGGTCAAGCCACGCCTGGAGATCGTCTCGGAATGGCTCGGCTTCCAGACCCCGTTCATGCTCCGCCTGCGGGTCGCCCCTGGCGAGACCCCCGACGTCATGCGCCGTATCGACCGGCTCCCGCAGACCCGCCTCGCCGCACACGTAGCCAGCGACATGTCCGTACTCGCCACCGGCCTGGTCACCGACCGCTCCGCCGTGGCGCACTTCATCGACCACGAGCTGGCCAAGATCCCCGGCATCCTCGCCGTCAGCGTCGACGTCATGCTCGTGGAGCCGCGCCGCTACTGGCTGGACCGGGACTTGGAGTCGGGTCTGGGGGAGTTCCACGCACCGACGCTGCTGTGAGGTGCGGGCGTGAGGTCCGCGTCCTGCCGCCAGGCTGGGGGCTGCGCCCCCAGCCCCGCCGGGGGTGGTGGGTAACACTGCGTGTCGCGGCTGCGGGTTCGTTGTGGTTGCTCGCGCAGTTCCCCGCGCCCCTGGGTTGTCGCCGGTACGGTAGGCGGCGATGGATCGGCGTCGGTCAACTCGCCGTCCACGACGGTGACTTCGTCGTGGACGCGCAGGCACTCAGGGCGCCGAGATCGTCGTACTGACGCAGCGGCAGCCGCCCGGCCGTCCACTCACCCGAGGGGATCTGCATGGGCAGTGGGGGACGGTCGTACGGAGGATGCGCTTCGTCGCCGACGAGGGTGTCCGCAACACATGGCGAGGCGCAGCTATAGCCGGATCATGTCCGGCTATCGCTGCGCCTCGGCCAGCCGCTGCCGCACCGTTCCGTCACAGGGCGTCGAGACTCCACTGCTGGTTGGTGCCGGTACCGGCGGGCCACTGGATGACGCGGGCGTTGTCGGTCGTGGAGCCGTCCGCGACCTCCGCGCACCAGCCGTTGCGGACGTTGACGAGCCGGTAGTGGCCGTCGCCCGCGTCGACGAGCCTCCAGCGCTGGTTGTCGCTGCCCGCGTCCTGCCACTGGACGAGCTGGGCGCCTTGGGCGGAGCCGCCGGGGCTGTCGAGGACCTTGCCGCTGTGGCGGGCGGCGAGGCGGAAGGAGCCGTCGGCGTTGGGCAGGAACCGCCACTGCTGGCTGGTGGCACCCGCCGAGGTCGACTGGACGATCTTCGCGCCGTTGGCCGTGTCGGCGCCGGAGACGTTCAGGGCCTTGCCGCTGCGCCGGTTGACCAGCCGGAACCAGCCGCTCAGCAGCGAGACGGTGATGTTCGTGCGCTGCCCGGCGGCCAGCGTGACCTTGCGTGCGTGGGTGCCCAGGGGCGAGGAAGCCACGGTCGCCGACGTGGTCACCGATGTCATGCCGCGGCGGCTGATCAGGGTGACGTCCTGGTTGACGGCCGAGGTGACGGACAGGGTGGCGGTACGGGCGGACAAGTCCCAGCTGAAGGTGTGGACTCGGATGCGGCCGCGTGCCCGTACGCCGGTGAGGGAGCCCTTGGCCAGCTGGTCGGGGAGGGCGGGGAGGATCTCCAGGACGCCGGGGCGGGAGTAGATCAGGGCCTCGGCGAGTACACCGGGGAAGGCGTTGGCGGCGTCGGCGTTGTAGATGTCGAGGTTCGGGTTGTGGGAGGTCATCAGCGACTTGAAGACCATGTTGTTGCCGATGATCTTCTTCAGGTTGTCGTAGACCTTGCCGCCGTCCTTGAGCCGGGCGCCGGCCAGGGCGCGGTGGAGGCTGCCGTGGGCGGAGATGTTCTGGTCGCCGCGCTTGTCGAGGGCCTTGAGCGCCGGGCGGACGAGGGAAGGCTCGTCCTCGGGGTTGATCTCGTGCAGCGGCCAGGCGCCGTACAGGTGCTGGATGTGGCGGTGGTTGTAGCGGTCCGTCAGGCTCGGCCAGGACCACTCGGCGAGCGCGCCGTCACCGTTGACACGGTAGTCGGGGATCTTCTTCAGCAGGGCGGTCCAGCGGGCGACTCCCTGGCCGCCGCCCTGTTCGACGCCGAGGGTGTTGGCCGCGTCGATGGCGGCCTGCAGGGCGTGCTTGCCGGCCATGATGTCGCCGGTGGCGTTGATCGACAGGCACACGCCGGTGTTGCCGGGGGAGTTCTCCATGGAGAAGGACGGCACGAAGACCGCCTTGCCGCCCGAGTCGGTGCGGGTGAGGAAGTCCTCGTAGAACAGGGCGAGTTCCATCAGGGCGGGACCGAGCTTGTCGCGCAGGAAGGCCTGGTCGCCGGTGACCTCGTAGTACTCGACGAGCGGGTAGAGCAGCCAGTCGGCGCCGCCGGTCCAGGTGTGGCCCGGGAAGTTGCCGTTGTTGAAGTGGAGCATGTGGCCGTGCTCGCCGTCCATGCGGGACGGGGCGAGGAAGCCGCGGGCTCCGTAGAGGTTCTTGGCGTTGGTGCGCCAGTCGTCGAGCTGGCCGAGGATCAGGTCGAAGTAGCCCTCCATGGCCTCGGTCGTGTCGAGGATGTTGCCGCCCGCGACCTGGAGGTTGACGTTGGCGTCGGTGGTGAAGTCGTCGGCCCAGGCGCCGTTCCAGGAGCCTGTCCAGATGCCGGTGAGCCGGGGCGGCAGGACGCCGCTGGAGCTGATGAAGAAGTAGCGGCCGGAGTCGTAGAGGCGCTCCAGCAGGGCGAGGTCGATGACGCTGCGGTTCGCGTTCTGGCGGGTTATCAGCTCGCTGACGGAGAGCTTGCGGTCGGCGGCGGAGACGTTCAGGTCGAGGCGGGAGCGGTCGTAGAGCTCGGTGTGGAGGGCGGTGTGCGCGGAGCGCAGCCTCGTGTAGTCGGTGCCGAGCGCGGCCAACCGGGCGTGCAGCGGCTCCGAGTTCCAGTCCGTGGCGGAGTCGTAGCGGTCCAGCTTGGTCAGCAGGATCACCCTGGCCGCCTTCGCTACCACGATGGTGGAGCCGCGGACGCTGACGGAGGCCCCCGATCCCGTGGCGACGACCCGGGTGACTCCCTCGTAGCCGAAGGCGCCCTGCCCGGACGGGTAGGTGCCGCGCAGGTTCAGGTAGCCCGATCCGTCCTTCGTGGTGGCACGCGTGGTGAAACCGACGCTGCTCGGCACCCCGTCGAGCGCGGTGTTGACGCTCAGGGTGGTGTCGACCGTGCGGCCGGGCGCGGGGACCAGCTCCTGGACGATCACGTTGTCGGCGCGGGAGACGAAGGCCCTGCGGGTCCAGGTGCCGTACTGGTCGGTCCAGCTGGAGCTGACCTCGCCAGTGCGGAAGTCGTTGACCCGGCCGTAGTTGTTGACCGTGGTCATGCCCGGGGTGGCGATGTGCAGTTCGTACGCGGGGTGGTAGGTCTGCGTCCAGCGCAGCGACCACCCGGAGGCGAAGTCCCTGTTGGCGCCCGAGTAGTCCCCGGCAAGGGCCTTGTCGCGTACGCCTTCCAAGCGGCCGGAGATCACGGGTGGCTTCGTGGTGTGGGTGCCGTTCGGCAGCACCAGTCGGTGGTAGTTGAAGACCACCTTCTCCAGCGTGGCCGCTCCGTGGAGGGTGGCGCCGTACTCGCCGTTGCCGGTGAGGAAGCCGTCGGTCCAGGAGGAGGCGGGGGAGGTGTCGTAGATGCCGCGGTCGGGGACGGTGATCTGCGGCGGGACGGCCGCGGCCTTTCCCGAGAGGAAACCGCCGGGGAGGGCGGCCGCTCCGGCGGTCAGTGCGGCGGCGGTCAGGAAGCGTCTGCGGTCGATGGAGCGGTCCATTGCGCAAACTCCTTTGTCTGCTGAGAGCTGTGGGGGGTGCGGGAGTTGGGATGGTGTGGGGAGTCATGGGCAGGCGGGGCGGAACAGCGTCCTGGTCCGCACCGGCCCGTGAGGTGATCCCCCGCATGGGGCGTGCCCCGGCGGCCCGCTCGATGGCAGGGCGGCCGGGGCACGCGGTCAGGAGAGGGTCCAGGTCTGGCTGCTGGGGCTCGCGCTGCCGCCGAGCTCCTGGTCAACCGCCGCTCCTCGGGTGGTCGAGCCCGCGACGCCGATGTGCAGGCCGCTGCCGATGCCGACCAGCATGTAGTTGCTGCCTGTGGTGGTGCCGGTCAGGTCGAGGGCGAACTGCTGATTCGTCCCGCCGTTGCAGGGCCACTGGTGCAACTGGACGCCGGCGGTGGTCGACTTGTCCGGGACGTCCAGGCACAGGCCGCTCTTGACGCTCCTGAGCGTGAAGATGTTGTCCGCCACCCGCTTGAGGGTCCACTGCTGATTCGTACTGCCGTTGGACGTCCACTGGATGATCTTGGCGCCGTTTGCCGTGGACCCGCTGGAGACGTCCATCATCATCGAGCTGTTGACGTTCTTCAGCGTGTGGACCCCTTCCGACGGGAGCCCGCTGTCGGCCTTCCACGTGCCCGCGTCCACGTCGAGGGACCAGGTCGGGTACTGACCGAGGTTCACCGTGGTGCCCCGGATGGTCAGCGGCAGCCAGATCAGTTTCGACTCGCCCAGGTTGGAGGTGTCCCAGCGGTCACCGGCGTAGATGTACGTGGTGCCCGCGGTGCCCTGGACGGTGATGATGTTCGCCGTCTGGCTGCCATAGGTGTTGGTGCCGGGAGCCGCGAAGTTCCGGAACGCCGACCATGGCCCGCTCAGTGACGTGGCGGTGGCGTAGACGTTGTCGTTCAGCCTCCAGCCCGTCAGGCGGGACCCGAGGACGTAGTACCTGCCGTCCTTCTTGATCATGGCGGGCGACTCGACGTTGCCGCTGCCGGTGCTGCCCAGGACCGCCACCGCGCTGTCGACGGAGAGGTAGTCGGCGGAGAGCTTGTAGATGCGCAGGCCGGCGTTGCGGTCCTCGCTCATCAGGTAGGCGGTGCCGTCGGTTTCCTGGAACAGGCCGATGTCCCGGCTGAGGTTGCCCTCCGGCCGGAAGCTGCCCCGGTAGGTGTACGGGCCGCACGGCGTGCTGCTCGTGGCCACACCGACCTTGGCCTCGGCGTAGTTGGGGCTGTCGATGTGCATGTACATCACGTACGTGCTGGTCGACTTGTTGTAGATGACCTTCGGCCGCTCCACGATGCGGCTGGGGCCCAGGTCACCGCTGGCCTGCCGACTCACGGCCTGACGCTCGAATTTCCAGTTCGCCAGGTCGGTCGAGGAGTAGCAGCTGACGTTCTGGAACGACGTGTCCGTCGAGTTCCTGCCGGTCTTGTCCTCGCCGAAGCCGTACCAGGTGTCGCCGACCTTGACGATGCCGAGGCCGTGCAACTGCAGGGTGTTGCCGTTCTGGTCGGTTCGTTTGGCGCCCGTCGTGAAGGTCACCGTGTCCGCTTGTGCCTGCGTGGCGGGTACCAGCAGGGCTGCGAGGCCGCCGAGCAGGGTCAGGAACGCGACGAGGGTGGTCCGCCATCGGGGGCGCGGTATCGGTGTGCGGTGCGATGTGGTGTCGGGCATGGTCTCACCTCTCCGTTGAGGTCCGGGGATTGTGCGGGTTGTGGGTCGAGCGGTGGGATCGTGGGGCCGCTCAGGGGGCGAGCGGGATGGTGATGGTGTTCCAGGACATCGGCGGCAGCAGGGCGCTCAGCCGTCCGCCGTCCGTGACGGTGCCGGTCACCGGCTTCGGCGTCACGCGGTCCTGGTGCTGGAGCGTGTTGGCCGCGTGGCGGTCGGGGTCGGCCAGGGCGGTGTGCGTCACCTGCCCGGCCACCGGGCTGAACGCCCGCAGGTCGACGGTGAGTTCGAGCGGCCTCGTGGTGTCCCGGTTGACGGCGAAGACGGTGAGCGTCCCGTCCTCCTGCTGGACGGCGGTCGCGTGCAGCAGGGGCACCTCGCCGTGGCGGGCGGTGTCGTGGACGGGGCTGTCCAGGGCGAGCCGGAGCACCTGGCCGCGGCCGTGGTGGGCCGCGTCGGCGAAGGGGTAGAAGATGGTCTGCCGCCAGGCCGGGCCGCCGGGCTCGGTCATGATGGGGGCGATGACGTTCACCAGCTGGGCGAGGCAGGCCGCGGTGACGCGGTCGCAGTGGCGCAGCAGGGTGATCAGCAGGCTGCCGGCCACGACGGCGTCGGTGACGGTGTAGACGTCCTCGAGCTGGCGCGGGGCCACGCTCCAGTCCGGGGTGTCGGTGTTGTTGACCGGCCGGCTCTGGTACCAGACGTTCCACTCGTCGAAGGAGAGGTTGATCCGCTTGCCGGAGTGGCGCTTGGCCCCGATGTGGTCGGCGGTGGCGACCACCCCGTCGATGAAGGCCTCCATGTCGGCGGCCGAGGCGAGGAAGCTGTCGACGTCGCCGTCGCTCTCCTCGTAGTAGGCGTGGCAGGAGATGAAGTCGACGAGGTCGTACGTGTGCTCCAGGACCGTCGCCTCCCAGGCGCCGAAGGTCGGCATGGAGCGGTTGGAGCTTCCGCAGGCGACCAGTTCCAGACCGGGGTCGACATCGCGCATGGCCTTGGCGGTGACGGCGGCGAGGCGGCCGTATTCGTCGGCGCTCTTGTGGCCGAGCTGCCAGGGGCCGTCCATCTCGTTGCCCAGGCACCACAGCCGGATGCCGTGCGGCTTGTCCACGCCGTGCGAGCGGCGCAGCTCGGAGAAGGCCGTGCCGTCAGGATGGTTGGTGTACTCCAGCAGGTCGAGTGCCTCCTGGAGGCCGCGGGTGCCGAGGTTGACGGCCTGCATCGGCTCGACGTCGGCCTTGGCCGCGAAGCGCATGAACTCGTTCAGCCCGAACCGGTTCGTCTCGACGGTCCGCCAGGCGCCGTCGAGTCGGCGGGGCCGCTGCTCCACCGGGCCGACTCCGTCTTCCCAGCGGTAACCGGAGACGAAGTTGCCCCCGGGGTAGCGGACCATGGTGACGCCCAGTTCGCGGATCAGGGCCAGGACGTCGGTGCGCAGTCCGTCCTCGTCGGCGCTCGGGTGGTCCGGTTCGAAGACGCCGGTGTAGACGCAGCGGCCGAGGTGCTCGACGAAGGATCCGAACAGCCGCGGATTCACCTCGCCGACGGTGAAGTTGGGGTCCAGATGTATGGCCCCTGCGAGCGGCGGGTGGCTGGCGGCGTTGGGCATGGGTCACTCCGGGATGGATCGGTGCGAGGAGGGGGCGTTCTGTACGGTCGCCGGGCTGGGCAGCGGTCAGCCCTTGATGCCGGTGTGCGCGACGCCTTCGACCAGGTATCGCTGCAGGAAGAGGAAGACGAGCATCAGCGGCAGGATGGACACGGTGGCGGCGAGGAACAGCTCGTGGATGTTGATGGTCTGCGCGGTGGTGAAGGTCGACAGGGCCACCTGCACCGTCCAGCTGGACTGGTCCTGGCCGATGACCAGCGGCCACAGGAAGGCGTTCCAGTTGGTGATGAAGGTGATCACCGCGATCGCCGAGAAGAAGCCACGGGAGTTGGGGACGACGATCCGCCAGTACGTGCCCCAGCTGCCGAGACCGTCGATCCGGGCGGCCTCCTCCAGTTCCTTGGGGAAGCCGAGGAAGTACTGCCGGAAGAGGAAGGCGGTGAAGCCGCTGAACAGGCCGGGCACGATCAGACCTTGCAGGCTGGAGACCCAGCCCAGTGACGACACGAGGACGAAGCTGGGCACGAAGGTGACCGCGCTGGGGATCATGAGGGTGGCCAGCACCGCGTAGAAGATCTTGTTGGCGTGGCGGTACGGGACGCGGGCGAGCGCGTAGCCGGCCAGGGAGCAGAGCAGCAACTGCCCGGCGGTGCCGAGCACCCCGACGACGAGCGAGTTCCACATGCTGCGCGCCATGGGAACCGCGGGGTCGTTGAACAGCTCGGGGATGTTCTCCCAGTGCAGCGTGGTCGGGAAGAACTTCCAGTTCGCCCCGGTGATGTCGGCGTCGGTGGACAGGCTGTTGCGGATCAGCAGGTAGAAGGGGATCAGGAACAGCAGCGCTGCGGCGACGGCGACGGTGTAGACGGCGACGCTGCCGGCCCGTTCGCGCACCGTGCGTGGACGGCGGCGGACAAGGGTGGTGGAGGAGGTGGCCATCAGCGGTCCGCCTTTCCGAAGCCGAAGATCCTGCCCTGCAGCAGCGTGACCATCGTGATGAGTGCCGACAGCACCAGCGCCCCGGCGCTGCCGTGGCCGAAGTCCTGCCCCTGCCCGAGGGCCGTGTAGTAGAGGTAGACCAACGGCGGCCGTGCGTAAGGGGTGTTGGGCAGCAGGTTGTAGAACTCGTCGAACGCCTGGTAGGCCGCGATCAGCATGAGGAGCACCACGGCGACCGAGGTGGTGCGCAGCTGCGGCAGGGTGATGTGCCGGAAGGTCTGCCAGCCGGGCCGGGCGCCGTCCGTCCAGGCCGCTTCGTACAGTTCTTTGGGGATCTGCTGGAGGGCGGCCAGGAAGAGGATCATGTAGAAGCCCAGCTGGAGCCAGAGCCGCAGGGTGACCAGCACCATCCAGTACCAGGGCGGGGAGACGGTGCCGATCCAGGCGATGGGTTCGATCCCGAACCAGCCCAGGACGGTGTTGGCGAGACCGAAGCGCACCCCGTTGAAGATCGACAGCTTCCACACCATCGAGGCCACGACGTAGGAGCACGCGGTGGGTATGAAGAACACCGAGCGGAAGAAGGCACGGGCGACGCGGATGCGGTGGACGAGCAGCGCGAGCGCCAGAGCCAGGACGTAGGTGAGAGGGACGACGATCAGCGCGAAGATCGTGAAGGTCCACAGGCTCTCGGTGAACGGCCCTTCGGTGAGGATGTCCTTGTAGTTGTCCAGGCCGACGAACTTCGTCGGGGTGACCGTGTTCTGGGCCTGGAAGAAGCTCAGGTAGAAGCTCCAGCCGACCGGCACGTAGACGAACAGCAGGAGACCGGCCAGGAAGGGACCCGCGAAGAGCCAGAAGGTGCCGGTGCTGCCTCGCACCCCGTGCCTGTCACGTTTCGCCTTCGCCTTCGCTTTTGCCGTGGGGCCGGGTGGCGCGGTGGCGCCCGGACGGGCGCCACCGGTGGTGGTGGTTGTCATGCCTGTCAGGGCCCCTCAGGCGATCTTCTTGAGTTCGGCCTCGACCCGGGTACGGGCCTTGGCCACCTCGGACTCGGGGTTCTTTCCGCTGACCACGGCGTTGTTCACCATGTCCTGGGAAATCGTCATCATGCCCTGGGTCCAGTACGGGTCGTCGTAGTGCCCCTTGGTCTCGAAGAGCTTCACCGCCTCGGCGGCGGTGCCGCTCTGCAGCTTGGTGGCCTTCGCCGCCAGGCTCTTGCGCGGGGGGATGTGGAAGCCGTAGGAGGTGCACCAGTCCTCCTGGAACTTCGTCTGCTCGATCCACAGCCACTTCACGAACGCCTTGGCCGCGTCGACGTCCTTGGCCTTGGCGCTTACGTAGGTGGACCAGCCGCCGTTGTAGACCACCTGGCGGCCGGCGCTGCCGATGGCGGGCAGGGGGACGATGCCGAAGTCGTCACCCAACGCCTTCTGGATGCCGGGCATCGCCCACAAGCCACACCACTGCATCGCCGTCAGGCCCTGGGTGAACGCCGACGGGTCGAACCAGTCGGTGGGCGCGCCGAGCAGCAGCGTCTTGCTCTTGTACAGCTCGCGCATCTTCTTCAGGCCCTCGACCGTCTCCGGGTTGTCGAAGGCGACCTTGTGGTCGGGGGTCAGCAGTTCACTGCCGGTGGCCCACACCAGCGGGCTGGCCAGGATGTCGCTGCCGCCCTTCAGGCCCAGGTACAGGCCCTTGACCCCGCCCTTGTCGAGCTTGCGGGACGCTTCTATCAGCTCGTCGAAGGTGGTCGGGGGCTCGACGCCCGCCTTCTCCAGCAGGCTCTTGCGGTAGTACAGGAACTGCGGATCGTCGATCATGCGGATGCCGTAGACCTTGCCGTCAACCGAGTTGGCGGCCAGATCCTTCTCCGTGAAGTCGGACTTCACGTCCGCGATGATGTCGTCCAGCGGCACGATCTGCCCGGACTTGGCCATCTGCACGTCGGGGTGGAACTCGAAGACGTCGGGGCCGTTGCTGGAGACCAGGCCGCTGGAGAGCTTTGAGGCGTAGTCACCGGGGATCCACTGCACCGAGACGTTCGCCTTGGTGTACGCCTTCGCGTACCGCAGCGCCGCCTGCTGGGTGCCCGCCTCGCCGTACTGGTGGTACCACTGGCTGATCGCCTTACCGCTGGCGGCGCCGCCGCCGCGACCGGTGTTCCCGGCGCACGCGGCGAGGAATCCCGCCGCCGCCACGGTGCCGGAAGCGCGCAGGAAGGATCTGCGGCCGAACGGTCTGCTGGGGTTCTGCTCAGGGGACATGGCCACCTCTGCTGTGAAGTACGGGCGTGGGACCGGGCCTTGGGGACAGGTCGCGACGGCGGGTGATGACGCTGGGCACGGCTGCGGAAGTGCGGCCGGTGAGAGCGGGACGGACGGCTGCGGAAGTGCGGCCGGTGAGAGCGGGACGGGAAGCCCGTGGGGTGGGGGCGCGCAATCGGAGGGGGGAATTCCTGCCGCTGACGGTGGTGCAGCGAGCGGATCGAGACGCAGGTTATGCGCGCTACACCCCTTCGTCAACAAGTCAGAAAAAGTCTGTGCACGGCAGTTCCAACGGCGCGCACCCCGTGGTTACGATCAGTCGCCCCAGTCCCATCGAGCACAGGACGACGTCGTTGAAGCGGACGTACCAGGACATACGCCGGACCAACCGATTCGCGGTGATGCGGTATCTCATCGCCTCGGCGCCCGTCGTCAGGCGTGACATCGCCGCAACCACGGGCCTGTCGGTGGCCACCGCCTCCGACATCGTCAACGAGTTGCACGAGCTGGGGCTTCTGGCCGAGATCGGACAGCAGGCTTCCGGGGGCGGACGACCGAGGAACCTGCTCGCGCCCGCCGTCGAGGGCCCCCGGCTCATCGGCGTCGACATCGCCGAGACCTACGTCCACGTCGAGGTCTTCGATCCCGCTCTACGGGTCCTGGCCAGAGCCGAGTACGAGCTGCACCCGCACGCCAACTCGCCGGACTACGTCGTGGACCGCATCGTCCGCGGCATCGACGACGCGATCGCGCAGGCCCACGTGGAGCGCGGCAGGGTTCTCGGGGTCGGCGTCAGCATCCCCGGCCAGGTACGGCCGGACGGCACGGCCTCCGTCTTCGCCCCGAACTGGCAGTGGAACGACGTACCGCTGCTGGCCCTGCTCACCGACCGGGTCCCCGACTTGCCGGTCATCCTCGACAACCCGCTGCGTGCGAGCACCGTCGCCGAGCTGTGGTTCGGTGCCGCCCGCGGCCACGAAAACGTCGCCGTCCTCACCCTGGGAACCGGCGTCGGCGCGGGCCTGGCCGTCCAGGGATCGCTCTACCGCGGGGCCACGAACACGGCCGGCGAATGGGGCCACACCAACCTCGTCATCGACGGCCGCAAGTGCCGCCGCGGATGCGTCGGATGCGTGGAGACCTACGTGGGCGCACCCGGCATCATGCAGCACCTCGCGGAAACCGACCCGGACAGTCAACTCCTGTACCCCGACGACCAGATGGCGACCATCAACGCCCTGGCCACCGCCCACGCGGCCGGAGACCCCGCCGCACAGAAGGCGATCGCCACGACCGGCCGTTACCTCGGCATCGCCATCGCCAACCTGATCAACCTGTTCAACCCGCAGACCATCGTGCTCACCGGCTGGGTCGCCGACAGCCTGGGAAGCGCCGTCCTGCCGCACGTACGCGACACCGCCGCCCGCTACGCCCTCGCCGAACCCTGGGAAGGCACCGAGATCAGTCTCTGCCCCATCGACCGCAACCCGGTCAGCCTCGGCGCGGCGACCCTCGTCCTGGAGGGATTCCTCTCCTGACCCTCCCGCTGTGAGCGGCTCCAGCTTGAGTACGGAACCTCACGGCATACCCAACTGCGCCTGAAATCAGGACAGTTTGACCTCATTTATTCATGTTCACATCGAAATGCACGCACCAGAGAGGTGTACGAGTCATGGCAGATTCAGCGAGCCCCGCACTACCTGAACAGCCGTCGACCGGCGCCCCGGGAGGGCTCTCGCGGCGGGGACTCCTCAAGGGCACCGCCGTCACCGTGGGAGCCACGGCGCTCGGTGCCGGCGCCGCCGGGACGGCCGCGGCGGCCGACGCCTCGGTCACCGCGACGGCCCCCGACGGCAGCAACACCATCACCATGTCGCTGACTTCGGGCAAGCTCAGCTGGTCGGCGAAGCGAAGAGGCGCGACGGTGGTCGGCACTTCGGCTCTCGGCCTCAAGCTGGGAGACGGGACGGTGCTCGGCGCCGCCGGCACGGTGATCACCAAGTACCAGCACTGGACCATCAACGAGACCTGGACTCCGGTGTACGGCCGCAACGCGACCGTCCGCGACCGGTACCAGGAGATGCGCTGGAACCTCCAGGACACCGCCTCGCGGATCAACTTCAGCGTCCAGATCCGCGCCTACCCGACCGGCGTCGCCCTCCGGTACGTACTGCTCGGCAGGGGCACCGCCACCATCGCCGACGAGCTGACCACGTTCGCCTTCCCCGACGGCACCCTGGTCTACAGCGCGCGTGACGAAGACCCGTACAACCCGGTCGCGCCCGGCTCGATCCCCTCCACGGGCTCCTCGACCACGGACACCGGCCCGCTGACCGACCTGCCGCTGACCGCCACCTACGCCGGCGGCAGCCTGATCGCCAGCATCTGCGAATCCTCCCGTGTCAACTTCCCGCGGCTGATGCTCAGTTCCGTGTCCGGGCAGCCGGGCACCCTCGCCGCCCACCTGATGGAGTACACCGCCCGCGGTTCGGACAAGGTCCAGAGGACTTCGACGGTCACCACACCGTTCGCCACGCCCTGGCGGGCGCTGGTGACCGGCTCCACTCACGCCGAACTGGTCGACAACGCCGAGCTGGTGCTCAACCTGGCCCCCGCGAGCGCGTTGGCCGACACCTCGTGGATCAAGCCCGGCAAGGTCTTCCGGGTACAGCTGACCACCGCCGCCGGGAAGGCGGGCGTCGACTTCGCCGTGGCTCGCGGCCTGCAGTACATCGAGTACGACGCCGGCTGGTACGGCGACGTCAGAGGCAGCGACGCGACAAAGCCGATACCGGAGATCGACCTGCCCTCGGTGATCTCCTACGCCACGAGCAAGGGCATCGGCGTCATCCTCTACGTCGACCGCGTAGCGGCCCACACCCCCGACAGCCTGTTCAGCCTCTACAAGAGCTGGGGCGTCAAGGGCGTCAAGCTCGGGTTCGTCAACGACGGCACCCAGGCGATGACGAACCAGATCACGAACTGGGTCAGGACGGCAGCCAAGTACAACCTGCTGATGGACATGCACGACAACGTGCGGCCGTTCGGCTACGAACGGACGTACCCGAACTGGATCACCAATGAGGGCGTGCGCGGCAACGAGCGCTTCCCGACCGCGAGCCACAACGTGACCCTGCCGTTCGCCCGCAACATCGGCGGGCCCATCGACTACACCATCTGCTACGGCCAGTCGCGGAACCGGACCACCAACGTCCACCAGATGGCCATGGCGGCGGTCTTCTACCAGCCGCTGAGCTTCCTGTACTGGTACGACATGCCGGCCAAGTACGCCAACACGGCCAACTGGCCGGGGCTGCCATGGTTCGACGCCATCCCCACCAGCTGGGACCAGAGCCGCACCCTCGCCGGATCGATCGGCGAGTACGCCGCCGTCGCCCGCCGCCACGGCGACACCTGGTACGTCGGCGCGATGACCAACGAGACGTCCCGGACCCTGTCGCTCCCGCTGACGTTCCTGGGCAGCGGCACCTACACGGCGACCGTCTACGCCGACGGCACCCCCGGCGCCAGCCCCTACCAGACGCCGGTCGTGGTCAGCACCCGGACGGTCACCTCGGCCACCAAGCTGGACGTGGCGATGGCTCCCGCGGGCGGCCAGACGATCATCCTCAAGCCGCGCTGACGCGACGGACGCGGGTTCAGCCGGCCTCCATCCGACTGTCGGCGGCCCGTGCCCAACTACCCCAGATAGACCCCTCGTTCGCCAGCCGCTCCGCCGGGCCCAGCGTCACCTCCCCCCTCACCAAGGACAGAATCGTGGACATCACCAGAAGACAGCTCGGCCGGCTCGCCGCGGTCGGGACCGGGGCCCTGCTGCTGCCGGGCGTGCTGCCATCAAGCACGGCGACGGCAGCCGTCCCTCCGGCCGGTACGTGGGGCGACCAGGGCGACGGCACGTACGTCAACCCGATCATCCCGGCCGACCTCAGCGACTGGGACTGCATCCGGGTCGGTACCGACTACTACGGCATCACCAGCACGTTCGGGTACTCGCCCGGCATGGCCGTCCTGCACTCGAAGGACCTGGTCAACTGGCGGACGCTCGGCAGCGCGGTCGACGATGTCACCCGTATCGGACCGGAGCTGAACTGGGACCGGATGAACCGCTACGGCCGTGGCGTGTGGGCCGGGTCCATCCGCCACCACGCGGGCCGGTACTGGGTGTACTTCAACACGCCCGACGAAGGCTTCTTCATGACGTCGGCCCCCTCGCCGACCGGGCCGTGGGAGCCGTTGCACTCGCTGTGGCGGACCACCGGCTGGAACGACGTGTGCCCGTTCTGGGACGACGACGGCCAGGGCTACCTGGTCACCACGCACTACGCGGACGCCTACAAGGTGAACCTGTTCAAGCTGTCCGCGGACGGCAAGTCCCTGGTCGGTTCGCCCACGGTCATCCACCAGTCACGGGGCAGCGAGGCCAACAAGCTCTACAAGATCGACGGTACCTACTACCACATGTTCAGCGAGGTGAAGTCCGAGGGCCGGGTACTCATGATGAACCGCGGCTCCAGCCTCACCGGCCCGTTCGAGACCCGGCAGTTGCAGCACGTCAACCCCTCGGTGGACCGCGAGCCCAACCAGGGCGGGCTGGTGCAGGCTCCGAACGGCGCATGGCACTTTGTGACCCACCACGGCACCGGCGCCTGGGAGGGACGCGTACTGTCCCTGCTGCCGGTGACCTGGGTGGACGGCTGGCCGATCCTTGGCTCGGTGGGCGCGGACGGCATAGGCAACATGGTGTGGACGGGCAAGGTGCCCGCCGGCGGCACCCCCGGTCTGCCGGTCGACGCACTGCCCCCCGTGGTGACCAGCGACTTGTTCACCGACACCCGCCTCAAGCCACAGTGGGAATGGCACTACAAGCCGCGCGCGGACCACTGGTCGCTGACCGAACGCCCCGGCTACCTGCGGTTGAAGGCGTTCGCACCGCTGGCGCCCAACAACCTGACCAAGGTCGGCAACACCCTCACCCAACGGGTGATGCGCACGGCGGGCAGCGCGACGGTGACCGTCCGCCTCGAACTGGCCGGCCTCGCCGACGGCCAGCACGCCGGGCTGTGCCACTACGCGTCGACCTATGCCGGGCTGGGCGTCCGGCGCTCCGGGACCACCACCACGATCGCGCACAACGTCGGCGGCACCCTGACCAACGGTCCGGTGATCACCCAGAACGCCGTGTGGCTGCGCACCTCATGGGACGTCAACGGAGTCAGCCGGTTCTCCTACAGCCTCGACGGCAACGCGTTCACCACATTCGGCGGCACCTACCAGCTCACCTGGGGCGGTTACCGCGGTGACCGGGTCGGCCTCTTCACGTACAACCCGAACGGCACCGGCCACGTCGACTTCGACTCGGTGCAGTACACCCTCGCCCCCACCAGGCCCTACAAATGCGTCAGCGTGCGCAGCGGCAAGGTCGCCGATGTCTCCGGCACCTCGAACGCGGACGGCGCCGCCGTGATCCAGTGGCCCTACACCGGCAAACCCAACCAGCAGTGGGCCTTCCAGTCCACCGGGGACGGCTACCACACCATCATGTGCGTGCGCAGCGGCAAGCTACTCGACGTGGCAGGCTCCTCGAAGGCCGACGGCGCGCGCATCGTGCAGTCGATCCCCGACGGCCGCGCGAGCCAGCAGTGGCAGTTGCGCCCGCAGACCGACGGCGTCTTCCTCGTGGTCAACCGCAACAGCGGCAAGGCACTCGACGTCAACGGAGGCAGCACGGCCGACGGCACCGCACTGATCCAATACCGCGCCACCGGCAGCACCAACCAGCAATGGACCTTTGAGCGCGTCACCGGCTAGGGGCGGCTAGGAACGGCTAGGGACCCTCGAGACGCCCGCGGATCGGGGGCCTTCGATAGTACGGAGCGACCGATCCCCCGGGTGACGGCTCAGAGCCAATCACGTCGCTTGAAGATGACGTACAAGCTGGTGCAGACGACCGCCATCAGGACGATCGCGAAGGGGTATCCGAGTACCCAGTTCAACTCTGGCATGTGCTCGAAGTTCATGCCGTAGATCGTCCCGACCAGCGTCGGGGCGAAGAGAATCGCTGCCCACGATGAGATTTTTTTGATCTCCTCGTTCTGTTCGAAGCCCGCTTCCGCCAACGCCCGCATCTCCGCGTTCTGTTGCTGTGTGACCAGCGTGGCGTTCACCGTGAGGATGTCGGTGAGGGCCTGGCGGAAGCCGTCGACGCGTTCGCTGGTGTGGGTGACGTGGTCCGCCACGTCACGCAAATACCGTTGCAGCTCCTCGTCCGTGCCGTACTTCGCGAAGCCCGCCATCAGGCCGTGCAGCATGCCGACCAGGGGGCGGGTGGCGCGCTGGAACTCGACCATTTCGCGGGAGAGTTCGTAGATTCGGCGGGAGACCTCGGGGTCGCCGCGGAAGACCTCGGTCTCGATCTCGTCGATGTCGTTCTGGACGCCGGTGACGACCGGGACGTAGCCGTCGACCACCGCGTCCAGGATCGCGTAGAGGACTGCTTCGGGGCCCAGCTTCAGCAGCTCCGGGCTCTCCTCCATCCGGCGGCGTACGGCCGACAGGTCGGGGGCCGCGCCGTGCCGGACCGTGATCAGGAAGTCGGGGCCCACGAAGACATGGAGCTCGCCGAAGTCGACCTCCTCGGGTGCGTCGAGGTAGCGGGCGGCGCGCAGGACGACGAACAGGGTCTCGCCGTAGCGTTCCAGCTTGGGGCGCTGATGGGCCTCCATCGCGTCCTCCACCGCGAGCGGGTGGAGGTCGAACTCGTCGGCCAGCGAGAGGATTTCGGCCTCCGTCGGACGGGCCAGCCCTATCCACGCCATACCGTCCTGCTGCTTGCGCAGCTCACGGTAGGTCTCGGCGAGCGACTCGGGCGTGGAGACGCGTACGCCGTCGCGATAGAGCGCCGCCTGGACGATGCTGCGCGGTTCCGCCTCAGTCGTGGACGAAGGAGCGGTGCGGGGAGCCGGCGGTTCCGAGGACGGTGGCCCCGACGGGGTCATGGCGCGTCGCCACACCGACTTGCGGTTGCTCTTCGCGGCGGGTGCGGGGCGGGTACGGCGCTCCGGCATCGCGGCTGCCTCCCGTGTTGAGTCGAATCAGATTGGATCGGGTCGGATCGGGTCGGATCGAATGGCTGTCCCTGCGGGCTCTGGTGTCCTTGCTTGTCTCTGAGTCTTGCCTGACCCCGAGTGTGGCCCATCCCCGAGTCTGACTGATCCCGGAAGTCCCCAGGAAAGCCCCGGGAAAGCCTCAGGAATTACCGGGAATGCGACCTCGCACGAGGACAGAATCTGTCCGCGTTCCTCGCTAGCCTGCGAAGCATGACGAAGACCTCGCCCGCCCCCGTGCTGAGCGCCCGCGCCCTCAACCGGGCGACCCTCGACCGGCAGTTGCTCCTGCGTCGGGCCGCCCTGTCCGCGACGGACGCTGTCGAGCACCTCGTCGGTCTCCAGGCGCAGAACGTCAAGCCCCCGTACTACGCGCTCGCCGCCCGCCTCGAGGGCTTCGATCCCGAGGAGTTGTCGGCGGCGATGGGCGCCCGCGAGGTCGTACGCATCGTGACCATGCGCTCCACCATCCACACGCACACCGCCGACGACTGCCTCACACTGCGGCCGCTGGTGCAGGCCGCGCGCGAGAGGGAGTTGTACGGCTTCCGCAAAGGCCTCGTCGGCGTCGACCTGGACCGGCTCACCGCGATCAGCCGGGAACTCGTCGAGGCCGAGCCGCGCACCATGAAGCAGTTGCGTGAGGCGCTGCTCGCCGAGTGGCCCGACGCCGACCCGCTCGCCCTCTCCGTCGCGGCCCGCTGCCGACTGCCCCTCGTCCAGGTCACTCCGCGCGGCATGTGGGGCAGAAGCGGCCAGGTCGCGCTCACCACCGCCGAACACTGGCTGGGCCGCCCCACCGAACCCGCCCCCGCACCCGACGACACCGTGCTGCGCTATCTCGCCGCCTTCGGCCCCGCCTCCGTCAAGGACATGCAGACCTGGGCCGGCCTCACCCGGCTGCGCGAGACCTTCGAACGTCTACGACCCGAACTGATCACCTTCCGCGACGAGAACGGCGTCGAACTCTTCGACCTCCCGGACGCCCCCCGCCCGGACGCGGACACTCCGGCCCCACCCCGCCTCCTGCCCGAGTTCGACAACCTGCTCCTCTCGCACGCCGACCGCTCCCGAGTGGTCCCCGCCGAAAACAAGGGGCGCCACTGGCAAGGCAATCAGGCCTACCGCACGCTTCTCGTCGACGGCTTCCTCCGGGGCATCTGGCAGCTCGAGGAGTCGCGCGACCGCGCCGTGGTCACGATCGAGCTGTTCGACCCCCTCACCGGGCGCGAGCGTGACGAGGTGGTCGCGGAAGCGGAGCGGATGCTGTCGGTCCTGAGCACGGCAGCGTCGTACGACATCCGGTTCGACACCTTCGTACGCACGTGAAGGCGCCGGTCGTACGCACCTGAGGGCGCCGCCGGTCGTACGTGCCTGAGGGCGCCGGTCGTACGGTCCGGAAACCGGACGCGTCCGGACGCGTGGATAGGGGGCGTTGCGAGCCGCTCGTGGCTGCTCGCAACGCCCCCTGGCTTTACCTGAGTTGGTTACTCAGGAGTCTGTTGGTCGGGAGCCTGTTGGTCAGGAGTTGATCTGGGTCGTGACCAGCGAGGAGAAGGTGGTCAGCCGGGTGTAGATGCCGGGGACGCCCGCGTCGGCGCAGCCGTCGCCCCACGACGTGATGCCGGCGAGCCTGCCGCCGATCACGAACGGGCCGCCGCTGTCGCCCTGGCAGGTGTCGACGCCGCCCTGCGTGTAGCCCGCGCACACCATGTCGCTGGCGATGAAGCGTGAACCGTACGCGGAGGAGCAGGAGGAGTTCGAGACGGTGGGGACCGTCGCGGTGCGCAGCTGGTTGGAGGAGGAGCCGCCCGAGCTGGTGGTGCCCCAGCCGACGATGCGGGCGGTGGCGCCGGTCGCGTAGACGCCGGTGTCGGAGGAGGAGACGTAGCCGATGGGGGAGTACGGCATCGATGTCGACAGGGTGAGCACGGCTACGTCGTCGCCCCGTGTGACGGATCTGTAGTCGGGGTGGATCCATATCTTGCTGACTCTGGCCACGGTGCCGTTCGTGCCGTTGCGGTAGGTGCGGCCGCCGACCACTCTGATGCTGCTCGTGGTCTCGCCGACCAGGCAGTGGGCGGCGGTGATGACCTTGTTCCCCCGTACGAGGGTGCCGCCGCAGAACTGGTTCTGGGAGGCGTCGGTGATCTGCATGACGTACGGGTACGCGGAGGCCGTGGTCGTCGTGCCGCCGACGATGGGGTTGGGAGCGGCGCTTGCGGTGGTCGCGCCGAGCAGGCCGGTCGTCGCGGCGGCGGCGACCGCCGCGGTGACGGCGACGGCCTTCTTGGCAAGGGTGAGCCCGAACATGAGTCTCCTCAGGAGTGCCGGTGGGGGTTGCACTGTGGGGGGAGCTGAGCGGTGTGGGGGGCGCGGTGCGACGGCCTGCGGGCGTGGTCCCACGCTAGAAGCGGGGCCTTGGTTTCCCAACTAGGGAACTCCCTGCGGGAGTTGACGAGGGATTACCCTCTATCACCCTTCGCGCGACCGGACTTGCGGGGCACCGGGTTCCGTCGGCGGAGGGTCTTCTTTTCCCCAGCCCCGCCCCTTCCCGAAACTGGGGGCTGCGCCCCCAGGCCCCCTGCCTCCGGCAGTTGGTTGCCCACCGCGGTGGGTGGGGCGTGGAGGCGGGTGGTGCCCCCTCGCCCGTGCCTCCGGCGGGTGGGTGGGGTGTGTGGTGGGTGGCGCGTCCCCAGGGCCCCTATGCCTCCAGCGGGTTGGGCGCCCTCTGCGGGTGGATGGGGCGTGTGGTGGGTGGTGCGCCCTCAGGGCCCCTATGCCTCCGGCGGATTGGGCGCCACCGCGCGTGGGTGGGCGTGGAGGTGGATGGTGCGCCCTCGGTCCCCGTGCCTCCGGCGGGTTGGGCGCCCTCGGCCACTCGCCGCGCGACGCCTCTCGGCGGTTCGCCGCGTGACCGCCCTTGGGCACCGGCCGAGTGACCGTCTCGGCGGTCCGCCGCGTGACCGCCCTTGGGCACCCGCCGCGCGACGCCTCTCGGCCATCCGTCGCGCGACCGCCCCTGAGCGCCGGCCGAGTGCCCCCCTCGTCCACCCCGCCGCGCAGCCCCTCTCGGTCACCGGCCGCGCGACCGCCCTTGTCACCCGCCGCGCGGTTCCCTTCGGTCCCTCTCCGCGAGTGGGTGGGGGTGTCTCACCCCGTCCGCTGCTGCCCCGCCGCCAACCGCACGATGTCGACCCGCGACCTGATCCCCAGCTTCCGGTAGACCCTCGTCAGTGTTGCCTCGACCGTCTTCACGCTGATGAACAGGCGTGCCGCGATCTCCCTGTTGGTGGCACCCTCGAGTACGAGCGCGGCGACCTGGCGTTCCGTCTGGGCGAGTCGGTCGAGTTCCACCGGAGCGGACCGGGCGCCGGTCGGCGAGCCGGCGCCGACGACGGAGCCCATCGGGCCCACCGAACCCACGGCGCCCGCGGAGCCCACCGCGCCCATCGGGCCCACAGCCCCCGTGCCGCCCGCGACAGCCGCCTCCACCTGCCGTAGCCACGGCACAGCCCGGCACCGCCGCAACAGCCTCGTCGCCTCGTCGTACGCCTCCCGCACCGACCGTCCCGACCCCCCTGCTCCCACCGATCCCCTGGGTCCCCCGGATCCACCCGATCCCCGCGCCCGTTCCGCCCGCAGTCGCCCCAACTCCAGCGCCACCCGCGCCTCTTCGAGCCCGTACCCCAGCTTCGCCAGCTGTTCCTGCGCCGACGTCAACTGCCGTACGGCCGCCTCGTGTTCGCCGTGTGCGGCCTTCAGCAGGGCCTCTGCCCGGTCCAATACGGCCAGGACACTCGCGCGCCCGAGCCGCGACGCGTGTTCGCGTGTGGCGTCGATGACGTCCTGGGCTTCCTCCAGCTCGCCGATCCGGATCAGCGCCTCGGCGAGGTCACCGTGCCAACGGCCGCGCGCGGGATCGAAGATGCCGAGCCCCTGCTCCAACTCCCGTGCCCTGCGCAGTGACTGGACCGTCCCCGCGGCGTTCCCGGCCACGAGCTGGGCGTGGCCGCGTGCGCCCAGTGCGCGCGAGAGGTAGATCAGGTCGCCGTCCTCCTCGGCGCGGCTGACCGCGTCGCCGGCCAGGGCGAGGGCCCGGTCCACGTCGCCGCCCGCGGCCTCGGCGAGCGAGGTGAACATGTGGCCCGCCGCCTCGCCGATGCCGGTGTCCCGCCCGAGCGCGAGGCTCTCGTGGGCGAGGTCGAGGGCGCGGCCGCAGTGCCCGGCGCGCAGTTCGGTCTCGGCGAGGCCGCGCAGGAAGTGCACTTCGGCCTCGACCATGCCGCGCCGGCGGACCTCGCCGAGGAGCCCGGTGATCGTCGTACGGGCCTCGGTGAGCTGGTCGCTCATGATCTGCCAGCGGAAGCGGGTGGCGCCCGCGCCGTTGTGATCGCAGGCCACCTGCGGGTCCTGCGGTTCTGTGAGTGCCCGTTCCAGGGTGGCCGGGGCGTCCGGATGCCCCATCAGGGTCTCCATCTGGGCCTGGAACGACAGCGCCATCAGCTCGGTGCGCCGGTCGGCGGCCGTGGCGGCGAGCCGCGCGGCGTGTGCGGCCTCCTCGCGGCCCTTCGTCATCTCGCCCTCGACGAGCAGGGCGCGCCAGGCGAGTTGGTAGCGGACCAGCGCGAGCAGCCGCGGGTCGTCGCCCGCGTCGGCGAGGGCCTGCGGGAAGACGGACTCGACCTCGGCCATCGCCTGGCCGGCCGCGTCGATGACGACCATCCAGGCGCGTACGCGGATCGCCGCGTCGGTCGCGCGGTCCAGTACGTCACGGGCCACCTCCCGCGCGAGGTCGATGTCTCCGGAGGTCAGCGCGTCCTCGGCGGACCTCAACCGGCGTTCGTCCGCGCCCGGTTGGGCGTCCGGCGGGGTGTGCCGGGCGGCGAGCAGGCCGAGTTGGGCGGCGACGGAGGGTGCGCCGCGGTCCCGGGCCAGTGTCGCGGCCTCGGCGAGCCGTGCGGCGACCGTCTCGTCCGTGCCGGTGGTGGCCAGGGCCAGATGGCGGGCCCGTTCGATCGGGTCGGAGGCCGCGGTGGACAGCGCGGCATGGGCGTCCCGCCGCTCCTGGGGCGTGGCCTGCGCGTAGAGCGCGGCCGAAACGAGCGGATGCGCGAACCGTACGGTCCCCTCCTGGCCGTCCGGGCCGCCCGTCGCCACCAGCCCGAGGGAGGCCGCGAGCGCCGTCTCCGACTCCGCGTCGTCCCGGCCCGCGGCGCGCAGCAGCGCGAGCGTGGGGCGTGCCCCGGCGCTCGCGACGAGCAGCGTGCGCCGGGCCTCGGCGGACAGCAGGTCGAGGCGGCTGAGGACCAGGGCGCGCAGCGAGGTCGGCACCGGCAGCGGCTCGCCGGGGCGGGGCGGTGTCGGGCTCTCGGCCAGGGCGCGGCCGAGTTCCAGCGCGAACAGCGGGTTGCCGCCGCTGGTGTGGTGGATGTCGCGGACGGTTGAGCGGCGCAGGCCGGTGTAGCCGCGGGCGGTGAGGAGTTCGGAGACCTTGGAGCCGGTGAGCGGGGCCAGGCGCAGGGCGAGCGACTCCGGAGGATACGCGCGTAGATACGGAGTGTGTTCCTGCTCCTTCGGCTCGGTCCGCGTACGCACCGCGCCCAGCATCCGAACCGGCATCCCGCCGAGGCGACGGGCCGCGAAACCGAGCAGCTCGGCGCTGGGCGCGTCCAGCCACTGAAGGTCGTCGGCGACGAGGAGAACGGGCCCTCTGGCCGCCAGCGCGCGCAGCACCGACAACACCGCGAGGCGCAGCGCCAGTCCGTCCCGGTGGAGGGACGATTCGCCGCGGCCGGTGAGCGCCGCCTCGAGCGCGGCACGCTGCGGGAGCGGCAGCGCGTCCGCCACCTCGTCGGCGACAAGGCCGAGCAGATCGACGAGGGCGAGGAAGGGGAGGTGGGATTCCGACTCGGTGGCCGAGCAGCGCAACACAGTGCGAGCCGATTCGGAGTATTCCGCGTCCAGCGCGCGGAGCATGGTCGATTTCCCGATTCCGGGCGGCCCGTGCAAGAGGACGCTGCCGCCGCCGGAGAGCTGGTCACGCGCCCGCCCCAGCAGCTCGTCCCGGCCGATGACCTGGTCGGAACGGGGTCTGACAGGCTCCTCGACATCCCGTCGCACGCGCACCGCCCCTCTCATGTCGTGTCCGTTTCAATATTAAGCAAAGACCGCCTGAATTTCGGAGGGGTGGACGGTGAGGGAAATAACAAGTTCAGACGTGGTTCACGGTTTCGGTATACGGGATTTCAGGGCGCCCGATCTTGAATGGCCGCCCACTGTCGACCTCCACGTCAGGGCAGCAGCCCCGCCCGTCGAGCCGCCACCACCGCCTCCAGCCGCGTATGCGCCTCCAACTTCCGCATGGCGGACCGCAGATACGCCTTCACCGTCTCCGGCCGCAGCCCCAGCCGCTCCGCGGCCACCGCGTTGGTCGCACCGCCGGCCACACAGACCAGGACGTCCAGCTCACGCGGAGTGATCCGCACCCCACCGTCCGCGACCGGAGCCGGTGCCTCCGCCAAGGTGTCGCAGACCGCGAGGAGCTCGGCCCGCAGCTCCGGGTCCGCGACCCGCGGAGCCAGCGCCCGCAACGCCCCATGCGCCTCCCGGACCTGCTCCCACGCCGCGCCCGCCTCCGGCTCGCGCGCCGCCGCCAGCAGACCCTGCGCCTCGTCCCGTACGACCAGCGACTGCTCCACGTCCCGCGCCGCCTCCACCGCCGCGGTGAGCGTCCGGTCGCCCAGCGGCTGAGCCGTACGCAGCGCCCCGTACAACACTCCGCGCACCCGGCGGCGTACGACAACCGGCACCGCGAGGACGGACCGCAGCCCCTCGGCCGCGACCGCGGCGTCGTACTCATGGCTGATCTGCCGCGACAAGGAGTAGTCGGTGACGGCGCAGGGCCGGGCCAGGGCCACGGTCTTGCCGCCGAGCCCGTTGCCCGAGGTCACCGCGAGCCCGCTGAGCGCCGTCGTCCTGTTGCCGTTCAGCTCGCTGATCCGCATCTGTCCGCGATCCGGCTCGACCAGGCCGCCGAAGGCGACCGGCAGCCCCGTCGCGCGCCGCAGCCGTATCAGGGCGCCCCGCATCTCCACTGCTCCGGTCACATCCGCCACCATCTGCCCGTTCCCTCCGCCGCAGCGCACCCCCCGTTCGGGGGTAGTGAGATCCACGTCACGACTACACGATGTCATTGAGTCGCCCGGCAATGTGGCCGGGTTCGAGGAGGAAGACGGATGACGACGCCGACGGAGCGCTTCCGCAGCGCGCGGGACTTTCTGCTGGAGCACCGCGAGGACTATGCCACGGCCTACAAGTGCTTCAGCTGGCCACGGCCGGAGTACTTCAACTGGGCCCTCGACTGGTTCGACGTCATCGCCCGCGGCAACGACCGCACGGCCCTGCACATCGTCGAAGAGGACGGCGAACGCGTCGAGCTGTCCTTCGCCGCGATGTCCGAACGCTCGGCCCGGACCGCCAACTGGCTGCGCCGGCAGGGCGTACGCGCCGAGGACCGCATCCTCGTCATGCTCGGCAACCAGGTCGAACTGTGGGAGACCGCCCTCGCCGCGATGAAGCTGCGCGCCGTCGTCATCCCCGCGACCCCGCTGCTCGGCCCCGCTGACCTGCGCGACCGCGTCGAGCGCGGACGCGTACGGCATGTGATCGTCCGGGCCGAGGACACCGCCAAGTTCGACGACGTACCCGGCCGCTACACCCGCATCACCGTCGGCGGCGAGTGCGACGGCTGGCGGTCGTACGAGGACGCCTACGCGGCCCCCGCTCACTTCGAGCCCGACGGCGTCACCCACGCCGACGACCCCCTGATGCTGTACTTCACCTCCGGTACGACCGCCCGCCCCAAACTCGTCGAGCACACCCATGTGTCGTACCCCATCGGCCACTTGGCGACCATGTACTGGATCGGCCTCAAGCCCGGCGACGTCCACCTGAACATCTCCTCGCCCGGCTGGGCCAAGCACGCCTGGTCCAACCTCTTCGCCCCCTGGAACGCCGAGGCGACCGTCTTCCTCCACAACTACACGCGCTTCGACGCGACCCGCCTGATGGCGGAGATGGACCGCGCAGGCGTGACGACCTTCTGCGCCCCGCCCACCGTGTGGCGCATGCTCATCCAGGCCGACCTCACCCAGCTGCGTACCCCGCCGCGCGAGGCCGTCGCCGCCGGGGAGCCGCTGAACCCCGAGGTCATCGAGCAGGTCCGGCGGGCCTGGGGTGTGACGATCCGGGACGGTTTCGGGCAGACCGAGACGGCCGTCCAGGTGTCCAACAGCCCCGGCCAGCCGCTGAAGACCGGCTCCATGGGGCGACCCAGCCCGGGTTTCAAGGTCGAACTGCTCGATCCGGTGTCCGGAGTGCCAGGCGTGGACGAGGGTGAGATCGCACTCGACCTGTCCCACAAGCCCGTAGGGCTGATGACCGGCTACCACGGCGACCCCGACCGCACGGCGGAAGCGATGGCCGGCGGCTACTACCGGACGGGCGACATCGGTTCGCGCGACGCCGACGGCTACATCACGTACGTCGGACGCAGCGACGACGTCTTCAAGGCCAGCGACTACAAGATCAGCCCCTTCGAGCTGGAGAGCGCCCTCCTGGAGCACGAGGCTGTCGCCGAGGCGGCCGTCGTCCCCGCCCCCGACGAACTGCGGCTCGCCGTCCCGAAGGCGTACGTCGTCCTCGCGGAGGGCTGGGAGCCGGGCCCCGACACGGCGAAGGTCCTCTTCGAGCACGCGCGCACCACCCTCGCCCCGTACAAGCGCATCCGACGCCTGGAGTTCGGCGATCTCCCCAAGACGGTGTCGGGCAAGATCCGCCGGATCGAGCTGCGCGAGGCGACGGCGGCGGGGTCGGACGCCGAGTACCGCGAGGAGGACTTCCGGTGACCGAGATTTCGTATGCGCACGGGACGAGCGAGACGGCCTTGCTCGGCGACACCATCGGATCCCGTCTCGACCGGGCGATCGCCACATATCCCTCGCGGGACGCGCTCGTGGATGTGCCCTCCGGACGGCGTTGGACGTACGAGGAGTTCGGCGCCGCGGTCGACGAGGTGGCGCGTGGGTTGCTCGCCAAGGGGGTCGCGAAGGGCGACCGGGTCGGCATCTGGGCGATCAACTGTCCTGAATGGGTGCTCATCCAGTACGCGACCGCCCGCCTCGGCGCGATCATGGTGAACATCAACCCCGCTTACCGCGCCCATGAGTTGGAGTACGTGCTGAAGCAGGCAGGGATTTCGCTCCTGGTCGCCTCACTCGCGCACAAGGGGAGCGACTACCGGGCGCTGGTCGGTCAAGTGCGGGGAAAGTGCCCGGAGTTGCGCGAGACGGTCTACATCGGCGACGAGAGCTGGGACGCGCTGGTGGCGGGCGCGGCGTCGATCCCGTACGAGCAACTGGCGGGCCTGGAAGCTGAGTTGAGCTGCGACGACCCGGTCAACATCCAGTACACCTCGGGCACCACCGGCTTCCCGAAGGGCGCCACGCTCTCGCACCACAACATCCTCAACAACGGTTACTGGGTGGGCCGGACGTGCGGCTACACCGAGCAGGATCGGGTGTGTGTGCCGGTGCCCTTCTACCACTGCTTCGGCATGGTGATGGGGAATCTGGCCGCCATGTCCCACGGCGCGTGCGTCGTCATCCCGGCCCCGTCCTTCGATCCCGCGGCGACGCTGAAGGCCGTCGAGCAAGAACGCTGTACATCCCTCTACGGCGTCCCGACGATGTTCATCGCCGAACTGAACCTCCCGGACTTCGCGACGTACGACCTCTCCTCCCTGCGCACCGGCATCATGGCGGGCTCGCCCTGTCCCGTCGAGGTCATGAAACGGGTCGTGTCCGAGATGCACATGGCCGAGGTCTCCATCTGCTACGGCATGACCGAGACCTCGCCCGTCTCCCTCCAGACCCGCCGCGACGACGACCTGGAACACCGCACCGGCACGGTCGGCCGCGTACTGCCGCACATCGAGGTCAAGGTCGTAGACCCGGCGACCGGAGTGACACTGCCGTGCGGCTCCGCCGGTGAACTGTGCACCCGCGGCTACAGCGTGATGCTCGGTTACTGGAACGAGCCCGAGAAAACCGCCGAAGCCGTCGACTCCGGGCGCTGGATGCACACCGGGGACCTGGCCGTGATGCTCGACGACGGGTACGTCCAGATCGTCGGCCGGATCAAGGACATGATCATCCGGGGCGGCGAGAACATCTACCCGCGCGAGATCGAGGAGTTCCTGTACGCGCACCCGAAGATCGCGGACGTCCAGGTGGTGGGCGTACCGGATGAGCGGTACGGCGAGGAGGTACTCGCCTGCGTCATTCCGCGCGATCCGGCCGACCCGCTGACTCTGGAGGAGCTACGGGCCTTCTGCGCGGGGCAGTTGGCGCACTACAAGGTGCCCAGTCGGCTGCGGATTCTCGACTCCTTTCCGATGACGGTGTCGGGGAAGGTGCGGAAGGTAGAACTGCGGGAACGGTTCGCGGACTAGCGAGTACTGCGCCCCGGGCTCCTGCTCCCGCTTCTGCGAGAGGCGCCCGGGGCGTAGTCGTACTGCTTGCCGTGATCCGCGTTATCCGAACATGCCGGGCTGGTAGTCGCCTGCGGGCGTCTGGATCATCACGTTTCCGCGGTTGAAGGCGTTGATGATGGCGATGACGCATACCAGGTCGGCGAGTTGGTCCTCGTCGTAGTACTTGGCGGCGTTCGCCCAGGCCTCGTCCGTGACACCACCGGCCGCGTCCGCGATACGGGTGCCCTGCTCCGCCAGTTCCAGGGCCGCGCGCTCGGCCTCGGTGAACACGGTGGCTTCCCGCCAGGCCGCGACCATGTTGAGGCGCGTCCAGGTTTCCCCGGCGTGTATGGCGTCCTTGCTGTGCATGTCGGTGCAGAAGCCGCAGCCGTTGATCTGGCTGGCGCGAAGCTTCACCAGTTCCTGCGTCGAGAGCGGCAGCGTCGAGTCCGCGAGCGCCTTGTTCGCCGCGACGATGTGCTTGAAGGCCTTGGCTGCGTTCGGGCGGGCCATGATGTCCAAGCGAGCTTCCACGATGAGCTCCTCCGTCGTTGTTTGGTGGCTTCACGTGTACGACGGGGCGGCGCGACGAGATGTGACACGCACGAATGTGACCTGCGTCTCTACGTGTTTTTACGCGTCCTTACGTGTCGGAGGTTCGGCGCATGCAGACCCGCGGCCAGCGGTCGAGGCCGTGTTCGGCTTCGGCGGCGCGGATCTTCCGCAGGCCCGGGGTGAGTTCGGGCCCGGTCAGGACGCGGAAGCCGAGGCGCTCGTAGTACGGGGCGTTCCAGGGGACCTCCGCGAACGTGGTCAGCGTGAGAGCGGTCAGCCCTTCCTCACGCGCGCGCTCGGCGGCGTACGCGATGAGGGCGCGGCCCACGCCCCGCCGCCCCGCGTCCGGGTGGACGGTGACCTGCTCGATATGAAACGCACCGTCCACCGGCTCTCCGACCAGATAAGCCACAACGCGCCCGCTGGCGTCATCCTCGGCCACCCAGGCATGGCCCGCCTGCCGGAAGCGCTCCAGCACGTTGAGCGAGGGCGGGGCGTCGTCTGCGATCTCCGGCATACCGAGCGGGCGGAAGAGTTCACCGGCGGCACGCTCGATGTCTTGGAGGAGGGGGAGATCGGCTGGGGTGGCGGCTCTTATGGGCATGGGGTCAAGTGTGGGGTGGCGGTTGGTGGTTGAGCTGCTGATTTTTTGGAGCCCGGGGCCGCCACCCATCGGTCCGGGAGGGGAGGCTGTTGCGCAGAATTGTGACACTTGCCCACCCAAGTGTCACAAGTTCGCGCAACAGCCTCCCTCCCCTCCGCGGCTCGGGGAGGAGGCCGCGGCCGCGTACGCTGCGCGAGCGTACGCGGTTACGGGCTGGACAGTATTCATAACGCTTCGTAATCATGGGCGGGTTGGGTGTGTGCGGCGGGGCGGGTGCGCGGGAGGTGGCCAAGGGTGGTCGATAGCACGGTCGGTACGGATGTCGGCGGGGCGGAGGCGGACGGTACGCCGGCGGAGGCGGCGGCCGCAGTCCCGGCCACCTTCCGCGGCGAACCGGAATCCTCCGACAGCCTGCGAACCTTCGGCGCAGTCCTCCAGGCCCTGCGCGAACATGCGGGGCTGAGCAGGCAGGAGTTCGCCGAACTGGTCCGGTTCTCCAAACATACGGTGGCATCGGTGGAGTTGGGCCGCCGGATGCCGGACCCGACGCTGGTGGAACGCTCGGAGGAGGCTACGGGCAACACCGGGGCGCTGCGGAAGTCGGTACGGCACCTCGCACGGCAGCCGGGGTTGGCGGCGTGGTTCCGGCAGTGGGCCCGGCTGGAGGCGACGGCGATCACGTTGTACACGTACGAATGCCGCGTGGTTCCAGGGCTGTTGCAGACGGAGACTTACGCGCGGGCAATGTCCGCCGACGAGTTGCCGCCGCTGGACGACGCGCAAATCGAAGAACGGTGGGCTGCCCGGACGGAGCGACAGCGGCTATTGACGGAGCGGCCGAACACCACCTTCGGTTTCATCCTGGAAGAGCAGCTGTTTGTACGGCGGACAGGCGGGGCGGACGTCACGCGGGAGCTCATCGATCACGTGCTGGAGATCGGCTGGCTGCGGAACGTCGAGATCCAGATCATGCCTATGGTGCAGGAGTCACACGCTGGACTCCATGGCCCCGTGCAGTTGCTGGAAACCCCCGAGAACAAGTGGTTCGCCTATACCGAGGCCCCGGAGAGCGGCCAGTTGATCTCGGACTCGAAAGTGGTCAGCGTGCTCCAAAGGCGGTATGCCAGGATGCGTTCACAGGCTCTCACCTTCCAGGACTCCGTGAGCCTGTTGCAGCGGATGCGAGGAGACCTATGAGCACGTCCGACCTGGCCTGGTTCAAGAGCAGCTACAGCAGCACCGCTTCCGGCGACTGCGTAGAAGTCGCCACCTGCCCCGACACCGTCCACGTCCGGGACTCCAAGGACAAGCAGGGCTCCCAACTCGCCCTCTCTCCTGCCACCTGGATCGACTTCGTCTCGTACGCCGCCCAGACCTGACCCTTCACAACACAGCGCCCCGCGCACCGGCCCAACTCCGGGACGCTGTTGGTCAATTCGGGGCATGCGTGACGGCGGCCCCCGAGACCGGCTGTGGTCTTGGGGGCCGCCGTTGTCGTACCTTCCAGCGGTAGCTGGGGGAGCTTAGGGCGAGGCCGTTCAGGCCGAACGGGGTCTGGGGCGGAGCCCTGAAGAGGCCCAGGGGCGCAGCCCCGGTGGGTCTGGGGCTGGCTCCGGGATGGGGCCGGGGCGCAGCCCCGAGGGAGTCTGGGGCGGAGCCCTGAAGAGGCCCAGGGGCGCAGCCCCAGTGGGTCCGGGCTTGGCCCCGGGATGCGGGCCGGGGCCAGCCCCGAGGGGGTCTGGGGGCGAAGCCCCCAGCGGGGTGCAGGGGCGGAGCCCCTGGTTACGGGAAGGGGCGGGGTGGGGAAAGAAACCGAGCTCAAGCCCCCGCGGCGACCAGCTCGTCAGCCAAGCTGTTCACCGGCTGTGGCGTCCCCGTGAGGTCCAGCACGAAGAGCGGGACGCCAAGGGAGTCGGCGACGGAGCGAGCATCCTCCGCGTACCCGGCCAGGGAAAAGTAGACGCACCCCGTCGACTCCGTCATCGCCGTAAGCCACAGACACTCCACGTCACGCAGAGAGGCCGGCCGCAAGGTCGGATCGACCTGCGCCAGAACGCCACGCGCGGCCAACCCGATCCCGGAAGGCGGCCGCTGGTCCGCTCGCCGGATCTCCTGGTAACCGAGCCACCGGAGGTACAGAGCAGCGGCGGTCACGGCATCCCGAGCCGTACGTATCGTCACCGGGTTGAAGGGCGGCCGGGGCGAAGGCGCCGCGCGGGGGAGAGGAATGCGGGGGCGACGGGAGCCGGGTGGAGCGGACGCAGGCTGGTCGGCTCCTTCGTCGGTGCCGTCAGCGGTGCCTCCGTCGACGTCGGCGCCGGAGTCTGTGGCTTCCGGCTCGCCGTCCGTATGCGTACTCGCCCCCACACCCAAGCCGCGCTCCTCAGCCAACGGCACCCGAAGCACCGTCCCGCAGGGACACCCCAGTTCGGGCCGCGGCCACTGGTCCTGCCGGCCGCAGGCCGCGCACTGGACCGTGATCCAGTCGTCGTCCCAGGTGTGATGCGTAAGGGACTCCGGGACCGCGTCCCGGTCGAGCTCGGGCGTGACGGGTGCACCGCACACACAGGGGTACGACGGCGCCGCATAGACATGCTCGCGCCGACAGGCCGGACACCGCACCGGCACGCTCTCGGCCATGGCCCACTCCAGAAAACGTCGCGTCCACAAACACCCCACGGACAGACCTCCATCGTCCTCCAACCGGTCGATCCACGGCAGGCAGTTGAAAAACAACGGGCACTCGGTGCGTCGGAGACGGCGCAGTGGTTCCTGCCGGATGGGCGCCGTGTCTTGACGCCCCTTGGGACCCCACCTACATTGCTTCCAGATAGTAGAAATTACTTTCCGTATAGCGGAATCAATCGAAGATTCCGGTGGATGGCACAGAAGCTCTCCGCGGGGCGCGCCGGGAGCCCGGACCCACGGCCGAATCAGAGGTACTCCATGGCTCGAATGACCGCTGCCCGCGCGGCAGTTGAGATCCTCAAACTGGAGGGCGTCACCGACGCGTTCGGTGTTCCGGGTGCGGCGATCAACCCCTTCTACGCCGCCCTCAAGGCCTCCGGCGGCATCGGCCACACCCTCGCCCGCCATGTCGAGGGCGCCTCGCACATGGCCGAGGGCTACACCCGTACCCGCCCCGGCAACATCGGCGTCTGTATCGGCACTTCCGGCCCCGCCGGCACCGACATGATCACCGGCCTGTACTCCGCGACCGGCGACTCGATCCCCATCCTCTGCATCACCGGCCAGGCCCCAACTGCCGTGATCCACAAGGAGGACTTCCAGGCCGTCGACATCGCCTCCATCGCGGGGCCAGTCACGAAGATGGCGGTCACCGTCCTGGAGGCGGCGCAGGTGCCGGGCGTCTTCCAGCAGGCCTTCCACCTCATGCGTTCAGGGCGCCCCGGGCCCGTACTCATCGACCTGCCCGTCGACGTCCAGCTCACCGAGATCGAGTTCGACCCGGACACGTACGAGCCGCTGCCCATCTACAAACCGTCCGCGAGCCGCCCGCAGATCGAGAAGGCACTAGGGATGCTGAACGCGTCCGAGCGCCCGCTGATCGTCGCGGGAGGCGGAGTCATCAACGCCGACGCCTGCGAACTCCTCCTGCAATTCGCCGAGTTGACGGGAATCCCTGTCATCCCCACGCTCATGGGCTGGGGCGCCCTCCCCGACGACCACGAGCTGAACGCCGGCATGGTCGGCCTCCAGACCTCGCACCGCTACGGCAACGCGACCTTCCTGGAATCCGACTTCGTCCTCGGCATTGGCAACCGCTGGGCCAACCGGCACACCGGCAGGCTGGACGTCTACACGGCCGGCCGGACGTTCGTGCACGTCGACATCGAGCCGACGCAGCTCGGGCGGATCTTCGCGCCGGACTTCGGGATCGCGTCCGACGCGAAGGCGGCGCTTGAGCTCTTCGTAGAGGCGGCACGGGAGTTGAAGGCGGCGGGCGCCCTGCCGGACCGGTCCGCGTGGGTCCGGGCGGCGCAGGAGAAGAAGGCTCGACTCCAGCGACGTACGCACTTCGACGACATCCCGATCAAGCCACAGCGCGTGTACGAGGAGATGAACAAGGTCTTCGGACCCGAGACCCGGTACGTGTCCACGATCGGCCTCTCGCAGATCGCAGGCGCCCAGCTGCTGCACGTCCACCGACCGCGCCACTGGATCAACTGCGGCCAGGCGGGCCCGCTGGGCTGGACGATCCCGGCCGCCCTGGGCGTGGCGAAGGCCGATCCGGAGGCGTCCGTGGTGGCACTCTCCGGCGACTACGACTTCCAGTTCCTGATCGAGGAACTGGCCGTCGGCGCCCAGCACCGCATCCCGTACGTGCACGTCCTGGTGAACAACGCCTACCTCGGCCTGATCCGCCAGGCCCAGCGCGCGTTCGACATCGACTTCCAGGTCAACCTCGAATTCGAGAACCTCAACTCCCCAGAGCTGGGCGCCTACGGCGTAGACCACATCAAGGTCGCCGAAGGCCTCGGCTGCAAGGCCCTCCGCGTCACAGACCCCGGCGAACTGGCCGCCACCTTCGAACACGCCCTGAAGCTCGCCGCGGAGCACCGCGTCCCGGTCGTGGTCGAGGCGATCCTTGAACGCGTCACCAACATCGCGATGTCCACGACGAACGACATCAGCGCGGTGGTGGAGTTCGAGGAGGTCGCTACGGAGGCATGGCATGCGCCTACGTCGATCAGGACGCTCAAGACGTGAGCCCCCGCGCGCCCGGTATAACCGCATGCCCTGTATGAGGCCCGCCGCCCCCGTGCCGGCGGGCCCCATGTGCTGAGGATGTGCCCGCAGGCGGGGTGAGTTGAAGCCCCCGGGACGGGGTTCAGAGGTTCATTTGAGGATTCCGTAGGGGGCGTACGTCCCGTGGAGTACGGGCGGGACGCGATGGTGCCCCGCCTCGGACACTGGTGGCGAGTCGTCGGCGGCGGATCATGGCCGCGCGAAGCTGCTCAGCCGACGGCAGGGAGCTCGCGGGCGAAGCGGCGGACGGCATCGGTGAAGACATCTGGGGCGTCGAAGTTCGCGAGGTGTCGTGCCCGCGGGATCAATTCGACGCGAGCGTGGGGATGGGCGCGGGCGAAGTCCGCCTCGCCGGCCCGGAAGACGGCGTCCTTCTCGCCGTTCAGGATGAGGACCGGAGCCTTTACTTCACGCATCGCATCCGCGTCGAAGCGTCCGAGTACTTCGTCCCAGGCTGCCGGCAGGGTATGGAAGGCGTAGCCGGAACGGATGGTCGCCTCGACCACTTCCGGTGGGTAGAGCCGCCGCAGCAACCGGTCGTTCCATCGGGCCAGGCGATCCGCCGGCATACGAGGGACCAGCTTGGCGACCCATTGATAGGGCGTTGCCCAGAGGCCGCGGGTGGAGGCACTGGCGCCCGCGAGGATCAGCCCGCGCAGTTGATCCGGACAGCGCCGCGCGAACTCCAGCGAGGCGTATCCGCCGAGCGAGTGCCCGACGACCAGAGCCGGGCCGTGATCGAGCGAGTCCACCGCGGAAGCGATGATCTTCGTCGCCGTGCTCAGGCTCCAGGGCTGAGCCGAGCGCTCCCCATGACCGGGCAAATCGACGGCCGCTACCGGGAATTCGTCCCGAAGTGCGGCAAGCTGCATGCTCCACTGCCCCGCGCTGAAACGCGTCCCGTGAACGAAAACTATGGGCACTGCATCCGCTGCCGTCATCTGTCCCCCCCAGGTGACACCGTCTCAAGCCGACTCTACCGGCGGGGATCTTCCTCGCGATCGGGGCGTCAGACCTGCGTGCCGGAGAGGCGCTCGACCACGCGCAGCAGGGCCGAGTGGTCCAGGCCGCCGTCGCCCTGTGTGCGTAGGGAGGCGATGAGTTGGGCGACTACGGCGCCTACGGGGAGGGGTGCGCCGACGTTTCGGGCGGCGTCGGTGACGATGCCCATGTCTTTGTGGTGGAGGTCTATGCGGAAGCCCGGGGTGAAGTCGCGGTTCAGGAAGTTGTTCTTTTTGCGGGTCAGGACTGTGGAGCCGGCTAGGCCGCCGTTCAGGACTTCGAGGGCTGCCGTCAGGTCTACGCCCGACTTTTCCAGGAAGACCACGGCTTCGGCGCAGGCCTGGATGTTGATGGCGACGATCAGCTGGTTCGCGGCCTTTACCGTTTGGCCGGAGCCGTGGGGGCCGCAGAGGACGATCGTCTTGCCCAGAGCCTCGAAGAGCGGCTTCGCCTCGTCGAAGTCCGGCTGCTCGCCGCCGACCATGATGGACAGTACGGCCTCGACTGCGCCCGCCTCGCCGCCGGAGACCGGGGCGTCCAGGACGCGGATGCCCTTTGTCGCTGCGGACTTGGCCAGGTCGACCGAGGTCTGCGGGGTGATGGATGACATGTCGATCAGGAGGGCGCCGGGCCGGGCGTTCTCCAGGATGCCGTCAGGGCCGTATGCGATGGCCTCGACCTCGGGCGACGCGGGCACCATCGTGATCACGACGTCGGCGGCCCGTACGGCTTCGGCGATGGAAGCGGCCGCCGTGCCTCCGGCGGCGGTCAGGCGGTCGAGCTTCTGCTGCCTACGGGTGTAGCCGGTGACGTCGTAACCCGCCTTGATCAGGTTCTCGGACATGGGGGAGCCCAGGATGCCCAGGCCTATCCAGGCGACTTTGGGAAGTTTGTTGGTCATAAGGGGGCCTCTCGTGCCTCTCCAACTGCTGTGTTACGTCCGTGGGTTGGCGTTCAGCGGGCGGCGCGGGCCTCGCGTGGCAGCCAGTCGAAGGCCTCGGCGCTGGGGCGGGCGCCCGGCTTGTACTCCAGGCCCACCCAGCCCTCGTAACCCGCCTTGTTCAGTTGGTCCAGCAGGTCCTCGAGCGGCAGCGTGCCCGTGCCGGGGGCGCCGCGGCCGGGGTTGTCGGCGATCTGGACGTGGCCGGTCTGTGCGGCGTACTGCTTGATCAGCGATGGCAGGTCCTCGCCGTTCATCGACAGGTGGTAGAGGTCCATGAGGAAGCGGGCGTTGTCCAGGCCCGTCGCCTCGTTCACCTTGTCGACGATGGCGATGGCTGCGGGGGCGCTCAGCAGCGGGTAGAGCGGTGACTCGCGCCGGTTCAACGCCTCGATCAGCAGGGTCGCGCCTATGCGGTCGGCGGCGCGGGCCGCGAGCGAGAGGTTCTGCAGTGCGAGCGCGTCCTGCTCGGCCGGGTCCACGTTCTCGACGCGGTTGCCATACAGGGCGTTGAGCGCCTTGCAGCCTAGGGACTGGGCGAAGTCCGCCGCCACATCGACGTTCGCGCGGAACTTCTCCGACTCCTCGCCCGGAATCGACAGCGCGCCCCGGTCCGGGCCCGGCAGTTGCCCGGCGTAGAAGTTCAGCCCGGTCAACTGGACGCCCGCGTCCTCGATCGCCTGCTTCAGGGCGTTGAGTTCGGACCGCTCGGGGGTGGGGGAGTCGACCCACGGCCACCACAGCTCGACCGCGGTGAAACCGGCTCCGGCGGCGGCAGCGGGGCGCTCCACGAGCGGGAGTTCCGTGAAGAGGATCGACAGGTTGACGTTGAAGCGCTGCTCCGCATATCCCATCGGGGTCGGCGCCCTCTCTCGCGAGTCGTTCGTTCCGTATTGTGGAAGATTGATTCTGTTTAGCGAAAAGGCTGCCTGGGGCTGAGGAAACCTGTCAAGAGCCGTAGCAGAGAAACGCCCTCCGCGCGATCTGCGCGGAGGGCATGGGCAGTGAGTGGGCTCGGTGAGTGGGTCCAGTGAGTCGGCTCAGAGGGCGTCGACTGCGCTTACCTTCCAGCCGTCGGAGGTACGGTCCAGTGTCATTCGCACCCGGTTCAGGTCCACTCGCGGGCCCGAGACCTGGGTGCTTCGGGTCACCTGGTTGACGAAGAGCAGCACGACCGCCTTGTCGGGTGAGGCCGAGACGACCGAGGCCGCGGGAGTGCCGCCGCCTGCCGGTTCCACGACGGTGGCCTTCACCACGCCCTCGTACTTCTTGGCCGTCGGGCCGACGACCGTCTTCGTGGTCTTCCCGTACTCGTCGCGGAATTTCCCGGTGAGGCGGGCGCGCGCCGCGGTGAAGTCACGGTCCAGGTGCCGGTAGTCGTACGACAGCACGACGGGCGCTGCCTTCCGGGCGGCCGTGAGCGCCTGCCCCCGTGCCTGCTCGGCCCGCTGCCCCTCACGGTACTGCCATCCGAGTACGGCGACTGCGATCAGACCCGCGATGAGGAGGGCGGTCAGGATCGCGGTGAGCAGCCTTCCGCGGGATCGCTGCGCACCGGAACCGGAGCTAGCACCGGCGTCTGAGCCGGTCTCCCTCCCGTCTCCGTTCCCGTCCTTCTTGTCCTTGCCCTCCGGCTCCTCCTCATCGAAGGAGTCCAGTGACGGCTCCGGTGGGTCGTCCCAGCCGTCCGGGGCCTCGATGACCAGGGTGGGACCGGACTCCTGTCCCTCCGGGCGCCGTGGTGTCTTCTTGGCGGCGGTTTCCTCCGGGGTCGGGCCCCCGGCGGCGACGGTGACGCCTTCCGCGCGCTTGGACGCGGTGCGCTTGGCCGCCGCGCGGGCCGCCGCTGTCAGGGTGCGGCGGGCGGGCGAGCCGGTGCCGCGCGTTCGGGAGGTCGGGTTCGCCACGGTCTTGCTCCTTACTGGGCGTACGGCATTGGACGGGGCGTACGGCGCCGGAAGTGGTCGTACGGCACTGGTTGTTCGGCGGGGCGGGAGCCCGGTCAGCCGACGAACTCCACGTCGGATGTCAGCCAGCGGCCGTCCTTCAGGACGAGGTCGAGTTGCAGCCGGTACGTTCGCGCCTCCCCGTCGGGCACGGCCGTGTTGGTCACCTTGCTGTCGGCGACCACCAGGACCCGGGCCGAGCGCTCGTCGGAGCGGACGATGCCCGCGTCGAGGACCCGGCCCTCGGACACCGACTTGTTCTCGGCGACAAGCGCGGTCAACTCCTCGGTCTGCGCGGCGAATTGCTCCTTGAAGTCGCCCGTGGCGCCCTTCAGCACGTTGCCGCTGTCGCGGTCGTAGTGCCGGTAGTCGAGCGAGGTGAAGTTCAGTGCCGACTGGCGGGCCGCCGCGAGGATGTCCTGGCGCCGCTGGTCCGCCTCGTGCCGTTCGAGCAGTTGGAAGCACAGCCAGATGGTGAGCGCCGTGGTCACGGCTGTCGCCACCGCGAGTCCCACCGACAGGGCCCTGCGCGGGCGCTCCGGGGGAAGGGCGGTACGACCACTGCCGGTCGTCTGTGGCTGGTCGAGCGCACGCGGCGGAGCCGTATATGCCACTGCCCCGCGCCCCTTACTGGGCGCGGCTTGCACACCAGCCAACGCCCAGACCCTCAGCGCTTGGAGCCTTCCGGTCACGCCATCGGTCCCACTAGCAGCCATTGCCACGACTCCTTTCCAAACACGGTCTGTTGCCCGCCCGTCGAGCCGATCTCGACAGGCGTTCCGTCCGGCCCGGTCGCCGTCCCGGTCTCCGGGTCGTAAGGCGCGACGTACGCGACCTGGTCGCCGCCACCGGCACGGGACGACGCCCCGGGCGCGTTCTGCGCCCCCCGCACCGACGTGTCCCCACCCCGCGGAGCCGTGCAGCGCGCCTCGGTGTTCGCCGGGCGCGTGCTCGTGTCCGCGGGATCGCGCCGCCCCGTCCCGTAGCCCTCGGTGCACGCGGGCGGGTCGTCGGCGTTGAGGACCAGGCCGAAGTGGGTGGTGCCGTCGCCCGGGATGACGGTGTAACTGCCCTCGACCACCACCGGGAACGTGACCAGGGCCTGCTCCACGCCGGGCAGCCGGGCCACCGTGACCTGGCCGCCGCTGATCAGGTTGGCCAGCAGGACCCGTAGATCCGGACCGGTGGACCTGAGCAGCGAGTTGACCTCCTGCGCGGCCGGTGCCGAGTTGCCGATCAGCTTGCGCAGGTCGCCGTCGCTGGACTTCAGCTCCGCGGTGAGCGCCGCCAGATCGCGGGAGAACGACTTGATGGACGAGCCCTGGTCGGCCTGCGTCTTGAGGACCTTCCGTGAGTCCTCGATCAAGGAGATCGTCTGCGGGAGCGAGTCGGACGCCGACTCCACGAGCGCGTTGCCCGAGTCCACAAGGCGGCTCAGCGACGGTCCGGTGCCGGCGAAGGCCTTGCCCAACTCGTCGACGGTGACCCGCAGATCGCCCTTGCCGACCGAGGTGACCAGCCGGTCCAGACTGAGGACCATGTCCGTGGTGGGCAGCGGTACCCGGGTGCTCTCGCGCGGGATCGAGCTGCCCTCGAGCAGATACGGGCCGCCGGAGGTACGCGGCTGCAGATCCACGTACTGCTCGCCCACCGCCGAACGGTTCGCCACCACAGCCAGGGTGTCCGCCGGGATGCGCGGCCCGTCGCCCTCGATGTCGAGCGACACCGAGACGCCCTCGGAGCCGGTGAGCCGCAGCGCGCCGACCCGGCCCACCGGCACCCCGCGGTACGTCACCTCGGCACCGGGGAAGATGCCCCCTGACTCGGCGAAGTCGGCCCGCACGGTGTAGCCGCGGTCGAGGAGTTCGTCCACCAGGCCCGTGTACTGGGCGCCGACGTACGACACCCCGACGGCGGTGACGGTGGCGAAGGCGAGCAGCTGGGCCTTGACCGTACGTGTGATCACGGCTGTATCCCCTTCAGCATGAGCTCTGCGAGCGCGAGGTCGATCCCTGACGGGAGTCCGCCTGAAGCCGAGGTCCCGTGGGCGGCGTAGCTGCTGGTGCACACCGGAGGGCAGAGCGGGCCGCCGCCCGAGGGTGCCGAGGGCTCGTCGCGCGAGTCCGGCAGGTTCGGCGTGCCCGGCAACCCCGTGGGCGTCGGCACATCCGGTAGGTCCGGCACGTCCGGTACGTCCGGGAGTTCAGGCAGATCCGGCACATCGGGTCCGCCGTCCTGGCCCTCGTCCTTCCCGTCACCCTCTCCAGGCTTGTCGGTGAGGTTGCCGTAGATGCCCGTCAGATCGAGATCGGCGGTGATCTTGAGGTTGACGTAGTCGCCCTTGACGGCGTCCACCGCGTTGCGCGGGAACGGGTAAGTGGTCAGCAGCTCAAGGGAGTTGGGCAGATCGTCGCCCGCCTTGTTGAGCTGTTGCAGGATGGGCCTGAGCTGCTTCAGGTTGGCGACCGTGTCGTCCCGCGAGGCGTTGATGACCTTGGTGCCGGTCTTGCCGAGCTTCGAGAGCGCGGTGAGCATCTTCGTCAGGTCGCGTCGCTGGTCGGCGAGGACCTTCAGCGCGGGCGGCATGGTGTCGACTGCCCGGGCGATGGTCTTCTTCTCCTTCCCGAGCCGTTTCGCCAGCCGGTCGATGCCCTCGAGCGCGCGCACGATGTCCTTGCGCTGCTTGTCCAGGCCGCCGATGAACGTGTTGAGCTCCTTGAGCAGGGACTTGACCCGGTTCTCCCGGCCCGCCAGGGCCTTGTTCAGCTCCACGGTGATCGTCTTGAGCTGGGCCACTCCGCCGCCGTTGAGGAGCGCGGACAGGGCGGACAGCACCTCCTCGATCTCCGGGTTGCGGCCGCTGCGGGACAGCGGGATGCGGTCGCCGTCGCTGAGCCGGCCCACAGGGTCCGCGTCCGGCGGGGCGGACAGCGCCACGTACTTCTCGCCGAGCATGCTGGTCTGCCGCAGCTCGGCGACCGCGTTGCCGGGCAACTTCACCGAGTCGGCGACCCGCAGCCGTACCCGCGCGTGCCAGCCGGCCAGCTCCACCTTCTCGACCGCGCCCACGGTGACGTTGTTGACCTTGACCGCCGACTGCGGCACCAGATCCAGTACGTCCCTGAACTCGACCGTGACGTGATAGGCGTGCCCGTCCGCGGCGGCGCCGCCGGGCAGCTGGACGTCGTACCAGCCGTTGATCTCGCAGCCCGACAACAGCACCGAACCGACCGCCGCCCAGACGACCGCCCCGCCCTTGCGCCGCATGCTCATGCGCGGCCCGCGCACCCGCAGCTCGCTCCTACGCAGCTTGCTCATGCGTCGGCCCCCAGAATTCCGCCGAGCGTCCGGTCGACCGTGCCCGTGCTCGGCACCGCCGGGGCGCTCGGCACCTCGGGCAGGGATTTGAAGAGCTTCTCCAGATCCCGGCAGTCCGGGTTCTTGCCGCCCGCGTCCCCGGTCGTCTTCAGCAGGGAGCACAGCAACGCGGCCGGGTCCTGCGGGTGGTCCGGGTTGTTGCGGGTGTCGAGGGTGCCGGCGGACGGGTTGTAGGCGTTCTGGAGGTTGGACAGTCCGGTCGGCGTGACCTCCAACAGCTCCTCCAGCGCGGCCCGTTGGGTGACGAGGACCTTGGTGACCTTGCTGAGGCCCTCCACGTTCGAGCGCAGCGATTTCTTGTTCTTCTTCACGAAGTCGGAGATGTCACCGAGGGCCGTCCCGAGATGCTTCAGTGCGGCGGCGAGGTCCTTGCGCTCCCCGGCGAGCTGCTTGGCCACCTTGGCGAGGCTGGTGTTGAAGGACCGTACGCTCTTGTCGTCGGCCGCCAGCGCGGCCGTGAAGACCTGCAAGTTGCGTACGGTCCCGAACAGGTCCCCTCGTCCGTCGGACAGGGTCGTGACCGCCTGCGACAGGTCCTCGACCGTCTGGTTCAGGTTCTCGCCCTGCCCGTCGAGGTTGTCCGCGCTCACCCCCAGCAGCCGTGACAGCGCGCCGTCCTTGTTCGCGCCCTTCGGGCCGAGCGCCTCCGACGTGGTGTGCAGACTGTCGAAGATCCGGTCCAGTTCGACCGGTACGGCCGTACGCGCCTCGGGGATCACGTCGCCGTCCCGCAGCACCGGGCCCTTCCGGTACACCGGCAGCAGTTGTACGTAACGGTCGCTGACCACCGAGGAGTTGATGATCGCCGCCTTCGCGTCGGCCGGCACCTTGCGCCCCTCCTCGTACTCGAACTCGACCCGCACCCGCTTGCCCTCCGGCGTGATCTTCTTGACCTCGCCGATCCGGACACCGAGGACGCGGACGTCCGAGCCGGGGTAGATGCCGACGGTGCGCGGGAAGTACGCGGTGACGCGTACGGGTTCGGAGCGCGGCCACAGGACGACGGCGAGTGTGGCGACCACAGCCAGTGCGGTGACCAGAGCCAGGCGGCGAGCTATGGGTGAACTCCCCAGTGACGACTTCATCGCGAGCCCCCCGTCCGAGGGACCACCGGAGCGGCGACCATGTTCTGGATGTAGCTGTCGAACCAGCGGCCGTTGCCGAGGGTGTTGGTGAAGACCCGCACGTACGGCGCGAGCAGTTTGACGCTGCGGTCGAGGCTCGACTGGTTGCGTTCGAGCATCTTCACGAAGGTGTTGAGGCCCTTGAGAGCGGGCCCGATCTCCTTCTGGTTGTCCTCGACGAGGCCGGAGAGCTGGATGCCGAGTGCGGCGGAGCTCTTGAGGAGGTTGTGGATCGCCGTACGCCGCTTGTTGATCTCCTTGAACAGCTTGTCGCCGTCCTTGACCAGCGCGGAGAAGTCCTCGGAACGGTCGGCCAGCACCCCGGTGACACCGTTCGCGTGATCGAGGAGTTCGCGCAGCGCCTTGTCGCGCGAGGCCACCGTCTTCGAGATCCGCGACAGCCCCTTGATTGACGCCCGTACCTCGGCGGGCGAGTCCTCGAAGGTGGTGGAGATGGTGTCCAGCGCCTGCGCGAGCCGCTCCGTGTCGACCTCCTCGGTCGTGGTGGTCAGATCGCTGAAGGCCTGTACGACGTCGTACGCGGCGACCGTGCGCCGGAGCGGGATCTCGTCGCCGGCCTTCAGCTGACCCGGCCCCTTCGGATGCAGCGCGAGATATTTCGCGCCGAGGATGGTCTTCACGCGGATCGACGCACCGGTCGCCGTGCCGAAGGCAGGCTCGCCCTTGACCTTGAAGGTGACCTTGACGTGGTCGCCGTCCAGGTCGACCTCCTCGACCTTGCCGACCTTGACCCCGGCGATCCGCACCTCGTCGCCCGGCTTGAGCCCGCCCGCTTCCGAGAAGGCCGCGCTGTACGTCCGGCCGCCGCCGATCAGCGGGAGGCTGTCGGCGTTGAACGCGGCGAAGGTCAGCAGCGCGAGGGCGGTGAGGCCGGCGGCGCCGATGACGACGGGGTTGCGGTCCCGGAAGGGGATCAGGCGGGGCCGGAGCCGTATTCGTATCCGTGGCCGCCTCACCGGCAGGATCCGCGGCGGTCTCGGCAGTCTCGGCAGCCTCGGCCGCAGAAACCTCGGGAGCTTCGGCGGATCGATGCGGACCTTCACCAAGGGCTCCGGACGCTGCTTGCGGGGACGGTTCTTGCGGCTCATCCGCCACACCTCGCCCTCGCCACGTGCATCTCCGGCGTGAGCACCTGCTTCGTTTTCGGCAGCACGATCCGGCCGTCGAAGTCACAGAGGTAGAAGTTGAACCACGAGCCGTAGGACGCCGTCCCCGTCAGCTCGTTGAGCTTGTTCGGCAGCCGCTGCAGGACGCCCTCCACGGTCTTCTCGTTCTTGTTCAGCGTTCCGGTGAGATCGGTCAGCTCGCTGATGTCGTCCTTCAGGGGTGGCCGCGCGTCCTCGAGCAGTCCCGAGGTGGCTGCGGCCAGGTCGCCGATGCTCACCAGCGAGTCGCCGATGGGCTTGCGGTCGGCGGACAGTCCGGAGATCACCCGCCGCAACTGCTTGAGCAGTCCGGAGAAGCGGGCGCCGCGCCGGTCGAGCGTCTTCAGCACGGTGTTGAGGTTGTCGATCACGGAACCGATCAGCTGGTCGCGGTTCGCGAGGGTGGTCGTGAGCGAAGCCGTGTGCGCAAGCAGGCTGTTGACGGTGCCGCCCTCGCCCTGGAGCGTCTTGATGATCTCGGTGGCGAGCTGGTTGACGTCCTTGGGGCTGAGCGCGGCGAACAGCGGCTTGAAGCCGTTCAGCAGCGCGTTGAGGTCCAGGGCGGGTTGGGTCCGCGACAGCGGAATCGTGCCGCCGGGCCGCAGCCGGGTTCCGTCGCCCGTTCCCTCGGTCAGCGCGATGTATCGCTGTCCGACCAGGTTCCGGTAGCGGACGACCGCGCCGGTGCTGCGCAGCAGCGGACGGTCCGCGGTGACCGTGAAGCTGACCTCCGCCCGCGTACGGTCCTTGATGCGGATGCCGTCGACCTCGCCGACCCGTACCCCGGCCACCCGTATGTCGTCGCCCTCTTCCAGGCCCGTGACATCGCTGAACACCGCGCGGTACGTGTGCTCTGGAGTGAAGGAGATGTTGACGATCGTGGCGGCGAGCAGAGCTGTCGCCAGGATCGTCACCACAGCGAAGAGGCTGAACTTGACGAGCGGTGCGGCGGCCTGCCGGGCGCCTGTCGCCTTCGTACGACCTGTCCTCATGCGACGCTCACCGCCGTTCCGCGGGCCATCGGGCCGAACAGCAGGGTCGCGACCGGCGGCACCTCGTCGACGGGTACGCCCATGGCGGGCGCCACGAGGGAGCCGACGGCGCGCTGTTCGGCCTCGGTGGCGGACACGTCGATTCCGCCGGGCAGGCCGTTGCCCGAACTCCCCGATTTCGTACCGTCGTTGAGCTTCGTGTGCGGTGCGGGCACCTGCGGGTGGGGCAGGCCTCGGCAGTTGGGCCCGGACCGCTCGCCGTAGCGAGGCTCCTCACCCGGTTCGTACGCGGGCCGCTGCTGGACGACTTCGAGGGTGATACGCATCTTGCCGCCGCGGAACGCCTCCTCCGAGGCCTCCTCCTGCCGGACTAGGCCCTCGAGAAGGCACGGGTACTCGGGCGAGTAGCGGGCGAAGAGGTCCAGCGTGGGGCGGGAGACCCGGCCGAGGGTGATCAGCCGGTCGCCGTTCTCGTCGAGGAACTCGTCCGCGGTGCCCGCGACGCCGGTGGTCGCGGTGAGGGCGGCGGCCAGTTGGTCCCGCTTCTCGACGAGGGTGCGGCTGGTGGTGACGGTGTTGCGCAGGATCTTCATCAGGTCGGGCGCGGCGTCGCCGTACACCTCGGCTACATCGGCGAACCGGGCGATGTCCTCCCTCAACGACGGCATGTGCGGGTTGAGTTGGCGCAGATAGTCCTCGACGCGGACGAGGTTGTCCCCGATCCGGTCGCCGCGCCCCTCCAGCGCGGTGGAGAACGCCGCGAGCGTGGCGTTGAGCTTGCCGGGCTGCACGGTCCGCAGCAACGGCAGCAGATCGTTCAGCAGTTGCTGCAACTCGATACCGACCTTCGTACGGTCCTGGGTGATGACGTCCCCGGCGCGGATGGCCCGGGCGTTCGTGTCCCGGGGCGCCACCAGGTCGACGTACTTCTCGCCGAACAGCGTCTTGGGCAGCAGCCGCGCGTGCACGTCGGCGGGGATGTGCGCGACATGCTCCGGCTTGAGCGCGATGTCGAGCGTGGCCTTCTTGCCGTCGGCCCGCACCGTGCGCACCTCGCCCACCAGCAGCCCGCGCAGCTTGACGTCGGCGAGCGGATCGAGCTGGTTGCCGAGGCTGTCGGCCTCCAGCGTGATGCGCACGACGGGGGTGAACGCCTGCTGGTAGACGGCCACGGCGAGCGACAGCAGCAGCGCGAGCACGGCGATGAAGACAAGGCCGTACAACCGCAGTCTCATGACTTTCCTGACTCTCATGGCGCTCACCCCGCGATCCGTACGGTCGTGTTGGCGCCCCAGATGGCGAGGCTCAGGAAGAAGTCCAGGACGTTGATGGCGACGATCGACGTCCGCACGGCGCGGCCCACCGCGACGCCGACGCCCGCCGGTCCGCCGCTCGCGTAGTAGCCGTAGTAGCAGTGCACCAGGATGATCAGGACGGCGAAGACGATCACCTTGCCGAACGACCAGAACACGTCGACCGGCGGCAGATACTGCTGGAAGTAGTGGTCGTACGTGCCCGCCGACTGCCCGTAGTAGCCGGTGGTGATGGTGCGGGCGGCGAAGTACGAGGACAGCAGCCCGACCACGTACAGCGGGATCACGGCCACGAACCCGGCGATCATCCGCGTCGTCACCAGGAACGGCAACGACGGAACGCCCATGACCTCGAGCGCGTCGGTCTCCTCGCTGATCCGCATCGCGCCGAGCTGGGCGGTGAACCCGGCTCCGACGGTCGCGGACAGCGCGAGCCCGGCCACCAGCGGGGCGATCTCCCGGGTATTGAAGTACGCCGACAGGAACGCCACGAAGTTGGACGTGCCGAGCTGGTTGAGCGCGGCGTACCCCTGGAGGCCGACCTCCGTGCCGGTGAAGAACGACAGGAAGGCGATGACCCCGACCGTGCCGCCGACCACGGCGAGCGCGCCACGGCCGAAGCTCACCTCGGCGAGCAGCCGCAGGATCTCCTTCTTGTAGCGGCGCAGAGTGCGCCCTGTCCACGCCAACGAGCGCCCGTAGAAGACGAGTTGGCTGCCCAGCTCTTCGAGTGACCGAAGCGGGCGGTCGAGAAGTCGCATCGACTAGCCCCTCTGCGGAACGACTTGGAAGTACACGGCGGTCATCACGAAGTTCGTCACGAACAGCAACATGAAGGTGATCACCACCGACTGGTTCACCGCGTCGCCCACGCCCTTCGGACCGCCCTTCGCGGTCAGTCCCTTGTACGAGGCGACGATCCCGGCGATCGCTCCGAAGACGAGGGCCTTGATCTCGGCCGCCCAGAGGTCGGAGAGCTGGGCGAGGGTGGTGAAGGAGGCGAGATACGCGCCAGGGGTGCCGTTCTGGAGGATGACGTTGAAGAAGTAGCCGCCCGCGACGCCCACGACCGAGACCAGGCCGTTGAGCAGCACGGCCACCAGCATCGAGGCCAGTACGCGGGGGACGACGAGGCGGTGGATCGGGTCGATGCCGAGCACCTGCATCGCGTCGATCTCATCCCGGATCTTGCGCGCCCCGAGGTCCGCACAGATCGCCGTACCGCCCGCACCCGCGATCAGCAGCGCCGTGACGATCGGCGAGGCCTCGCGCAGTACGGCGAGCACCGAGGCGGCACCGGAGAACGACTGGGCGCCCAACTGCCGCGTAAGGCTGCCGATCTGCAGCGCGATGACCGCACCGAAGGGGATCGAGACGAGGGCCGTGGGCAGGATGGTCACGCTCGCGACGAACCAGGCCTGCTGGATGAACTCCCTTGCCTGGAACGGACGTCGGGGCATGGTCCGGAAGACATCCAGGGCCATCGCGAACAGATTCCCGGACTGTCTGAGCGCTCCGGTCGGCGACAGACTCATGCGCCGGCCACCTCCCGGCTCCGGTGCCCGTGGTTGCCGTGCAACTCGGTCTCGCGTCTCGCGATCGCCTCCCAGCGGGGTGGGCGGGTGATGCCTGGGCCCGGCAGCAGGCGGGGAGTCATGACCTGACTGCCGGGTGTCTTGGTGGGCTCGCCTGTGCCGTCCGGGTCTGCGCCCTTTCGGAGTTGGGCGAGCTCCTGCTCGACCTGGGCGGCGTCCTTCTCCTCCGCCATGCCGATCGGCCCCTGCATCCGGCCGTTCAGGAACTGCCGTACGACGGGCTCGTCGCTGGTCAGCAGCTTCTCGCGGGGCCCGAACATGACCAGCTCGCGGCGGAACAACAGCCCGATGTTGTCCGGGACTTGGCGGGCCGAGGCGATGTCGTGCGTGACGATCAGGAAGGTCGCGTCGATCTGGGCGTTGAGGTCGACGATGAGCTGGTTGAGGTAGGCGACGCGGACGGGGTCGAGGCCGGAGTCGGGCTCGTCGAAGAGGATGATCTCGGGGTCGAGGACCAGGGCGCGGGCGAGCCCCGCCCGCTTGCGCATGCCGCCGGATATCTCGCCGGGCAGCTTGCCCTCGGCGCCGATGAGCCCGACCATGTCCATCTTCTCGAGCACGATCCGCCGGATCTCGCTCTCCGGCTTACGGGTGTGCTCGCGCAGCGGAAACGCGATGTTGTCGTACAGGTTCATCGACCCGAACAGCGCGCCGTCCTGAAACAGCACGCCGAACAGCTTCCGCACCTCGTAAAGCTCGTGCTCACGGAGCTTGGTGAGGTCCCGGCCCTGGATCGTGATGGACCCCCGCTCCGGCTTGAGCAGCCCCACGAGCGTCTTGAGGAACACCGACTTGCCCGTACCCGAGGGCCCGAGCATGACGGAGACCTCCCCGGCAGGCAGCGTCAACGACACGTCCTGCCAGATGACCTGCTGCCCGAAGGACTTGGTCAGCCCCTCCACACAGATCTCGACACCCATCCGTCCCGCCCTTCGCTCAGCCGTGGAGCAGCTCCGACATCTGCTCTACGGGGAGGGGCGGGGGGTCCGTCGCGACGGGGGCGGATTTTTTTGAGGGAGTTCGCTTCGCTGGGGGGTGGGCGGTTTGAGCTGCGGGTTCGCTGTGGCTGGTCGCGCAGTTCCCCGCGCCCCTGAAGGAAGGCCTGCGGCCTCCTTCAGGGGCGAGGAGGGCGCGCGAGCAGATGGGCCGTGCGGCCAGGCCTAGCTGGGCGAACTGGCCGAACTCGGGTGCGGGTTCGCGCCCCTTAGGGGCGCGGGGAACTGCGCGACCAGCCACGACGGACCCGCAGCTTCGGGCGGGTTCGCAGGACGCCGCGAACCTGCCGAAGTCGGGTGCGGGATCGCGCCCTATAGGGGCGCGGGGCTGTGTCTATTTGCGGCTCCGCCGCGGGGCGCGACCAGCCACGACGGACCCGCAGCTGCCCTCGAACCGTTCTTCGCCTAGGGGAGCGGGCTCGCTGCCGGAGCGTCGATCGGCGGCGTGGCCGCCGGTACGTCGGCGGCGTCCGGGACCCTGGTCCCGGAGAACTTGCCCGGCCGGCCCGCGTCACCGGATGTGCCCGGCAGCTCCGGCGTGCCGGACACGTCCGGAAGCCCGGACACGTCCGGTACCCCCGGCACCGGCGGAACATCCGGCGCCGGCAGCTCCGGCAGCGAGACCTCCGGCAGCGGCGGCACCGACACGGGGATGAGCGGCCGGTCGTCGGCCGAAGGCGACGCCCCCGGCTCGGGCGACGCCGCCGCGCCCGGGACCGCCGACCGCCCGTCGGGTGCGGCGGCAGGCGACCGGCCGGGCCCGCCGGGCCGGACCTCCTCGGCCGGCCCCGACACCCCCGGCCGCGGAGCAGACCCGCCCCCACCCCCGTCGTACACATACGGCAACACAAACCCCGCCACCGCCAACGTGGCAGCCGCCGTCGACGCGGCCGCAACCGCCTGCGTCCGCCCGCCCCCACGCGGCTGCCCCCGCCCCACCAGAAACAGCACAAACCCAAGCGTCGCGGCCAGCGAGTTACGCAACGTCCGCCGCGCCCGCGCCAGCAGCGACTCGACGGTCCGATAGCTGAGGCCCATGCGCACGGCGACCTGCGAAACGTCCAGGTCCTCGGACTTCAGCCGCAACGCCTCCGCCTGGCGCGCGGGCAACTCCCCGCTGCGTACGGCCAGCCACACGGCCTCGGCCCGGTCGCACACCGCCTCCTCGACGGGCACAGGCCCGGGTGCGATCAGCGTCGGACTCGTACGGACCTCGGCCTCGCGGTTCACCTGCCGGTACCGGTCCACACACAGCCGCATCGTCACCGTCGTCAACCAGGCCGCGAGCCGCTCGTCGTCCAGGTCGGGACGTTCCGCCGCCCGCAGCATCGCCTCGTGTACGGCGTCCTCCGCGTCCTCCAGGCTCATCGACCTGCGCCGCGCCACCTTGAGCAGATGCTCCCGGTGACTCCACATACGCTGCCACCGCTCATCCGCGCCCGTTGCCTGCGCAGGCATGGCATCCGCAGGCATGGCATCCGCAGGCATGGCATCCGCAGGCATGGCATCCGCAGGCATGGCATCAGCGGTGCCCGCATCTGCAGGCACCGCTGATGCGGGCACAGCCGATTCAGGCACAGCTGATGCAGGCATGACGTCCGCAGGCATGGTCTCTGCGGGCATGTCCGTCGCCATGAGGGGCCCCTTCGCGCTCACCTGCCGGTCTCGTGCTCGTTCCGTCCGGCGGGTGGCGACATTACCGCCCGGTAGTCGGGGTTGTGGAGGGGGGAGACGTGGTGCCTGAGGCGGCCGGATGGCCGGGTTCGTGGTTGATCTCAAAGAACCCAAAGTGCCACGTGTGTGACTGAGCACTTCGGGGAAGACGAACGGCCATGGCTGGTCACGGGAGTTGGGGGGCGGACGAGTGATCGGATCCCGGGCGGTGCCTACGGATGGTCTCTCCCCCGTGTACGACGAGACAGGAGCCGCATCCGCACGATTTCTCCGCTGGCTGGCCGAAAAGAGCGACGGCGTCGCCGGCACACGGGTGGCCAGCGACACGTACGCACACCACGAGCGATGCAGCCTGGAACTGGTCGAGCGCATCGTGGAACGCCTCGCCGCCCTCGGCTGGATCACCGTGCACAACGACTCCGGCGCCGTGCCCCCTCTGGTCAGCCCGACCGCCGCCGGCCTCGCGGAGGTGCAGGCCTGGGACGAGGCCTACGCCGACCGCGACACCCGCCGCCGATACGCCAAGGCGGCCCTCTTCGCCTGGTGGGACCGCGTCGGACAACACCAGAGCGGCGAATCGAACGCCGAGGCCTTCCTCTGGACGAGGGAGGCCTTCTACTGCGGCCGGCAGCTCACCTTCGAGGACCTGGAGTACGCCAAGGACCACCTGAGCCTGCCGACACCCCTGCGCGTCGGCGTCACCGAACAGGGCGCCGGAGTGTTCCTGTCCTTCGAGCAGCTGGCCCAACTGGTGCAGGCCTCCCGCCCCGACCTCTCGGAGAGCGACACCGAACTGCAACAGGTGCGCGAACTCGCCGAGGCCCTCACCGACGCCTCCCGGCGCGGCGCCGAGCCCGACCTGGGTATGTTGCAACGCTTCCTGCAGCACAGCGGTGAACTGGCCCAGGCCGGGTCCAGGTCGGTGGGCAGGGACATGGCGTCCGGCATGGTTTCGGAGATCATCCAGTCGATGCTGAGGCTGGGATGAGCGATCCCTCGGGCCCTGCCCTCGTGCCGCAGGGCCAGATTCCGGAGGCGTACGCACGACAGCCCCTGCTGCGGCAACTGGTGCCGCGCCTGGTCGGCCTCGAACGCGACCGTCACCGCCGCCTGCCACGCCACGAGTTCGCCGACGATCTGCCGGTGGTGCTGCTCAGCGGCCGGCACGGCACCGGCAAGAGCGCCCTGCTCGACGACCTCAAGCAGGCGTACGCGCCCGATGCCGGGCCCTGGCCGGGCCCGCGCGTGCCGTTCGCGCGGATCAACTGCGCGGCCCTGGAGGAGCGCGTCAGGGTAGGCCCGGAGATCTCCAACAACTCCCACGCCGTGGAAGTCCTGGTCGAGCTGGTCACCCAACTCTCCCGCCCCGTCGCCGGGTTCGGGCGGCTCCGCTTCCCCCGTACCACTGCGGGACTGCTCGCCGTGGTGTCCGCCCGGCGCCCCGGCAACGACGACGAACTGCGGGTGGCCGACCGGCACGCGGCCGCCCTGATGGGGCCCGCGTCGGGCGACGGCCCGCCCCCGACCTGGGACTCGCTCTTCCGCCCGGCGCTGCCCGTTCCGCCGGACGGTGTCACTCCCGACCCCGCGGCGTTTCCGGAGGCGGCGGTGCGTACGTATATGGGCAGGCAGTACCGCTGGCGCTCGCGCCGGCTCGCCTCCCGCCACCTCGTCGGCTGGTACGAGAGCTACCGCATCGAGGCCGACAACCGGCTGCGCGGACTGCCGCCGGGCGCGGACGCGCGGCCCCGGCCGGTGCCGGCCGCGGAGCGCCCGGGGGCGGTGGCCCGGCTCTGCCGGGAGTTCCACCAGGGCCGCGGCTTCCGGCGTGGCGTAGAGCGGATGCTGATGGCGGCGTTCCTCGCGGATGTGCGGTACGGGCCTTTCCGGCGGGCGAACCGCGCCCCGCGTCCGCTGCTCCTCCTCGACAACGTGCACACCGACATCGGCCGCGACTTCCTCGAACTGCTCCTGGAACAACGGGCGCGGCTCAGCCGTGACGCCCGCGACCAGCTCGTCGTGATCGCCACCGAGCTGCGCGGCGATGACAACCCGGCCACCCGAGACGTCGCCCCCGACGAGGAGAACGACCCCTACCCGGAGGCCACGTACCGCTCCCTGCACGAGGTCGGCACCAACTCCCGCTGGGCACGCGGTAGTTCGGCCCCCTCGGCGGGCGTACTGGTCCTGCCGCTGCCCCCGCTCGACACGGAGCACGTGGAGCGGATGCTCAGGCGCGACGAGGAGGCCTCCTTCGACCCGTACATCGCCACCGCCGTGCACGATCTGACCGGCGGCCACCCCATGGGCGCCCGCCGGCTGTGCGACGCCGTGGTGCGCAAGGCGCGCACCGAGGGCTGGGTGACGGCCGAGGAACTCCTCGATCTGACGCATCCCGACGGCGTCGGCGAATCCGTCATCTGGCGGCTGCTCAACACCCTGGTCGGCAGCGAGAACCACGACGAGCTGTGCCTGTTCTCCCTGGCCTGGGACCGGGAGGCGGCCGAGCAGCTGGCCGAGCGGTGGGTACCGCGCCGGATCGACGGACTGCCCGCGGCCGACGGCGCCGCCGCCCAGCTGGAGCGGGAACGCTGGTCCCGGGGACCCGGCAGCCGGCCGTTCATCACGGACCGGTTTCTGCGCGCCCTGCTCGTCCATCAGATGCGCAGCGGGCGCGGCGGCAGCGGCGTGGACTGGTTCAGCGCGCACGCCCTGCTCGCCGAGCACCACCGGCAGCGGGCCGAAGGCCGCTCGGGGCAGGCGGAACGGGCTGAGCGGTCCCGCTTTCTGTGGCACCGGCTCGCCGGGGGAGAGGCACAGGAAGTCGTCGACTGGCTGCACGCGGAGTTCATGCGGGACGACGGCGACGCGGTCGACTGGCTGCACATCCTGCGCACCGTGGCCCATGCGCCCCGCCCGCCCGGAGACGTCTGGTTCGAGCAGTGCCAGGAAGTCGGAAAGGGGCGCCGCGACCGGCTGCAACTCCAGGCGGACCCGGGAGTGGGCCTGGAGAAGCAGGCCGTCAACCGGCTCCTGCACGCCCTGTGGTACGCGGCCGATGAACTGGCCGAGGCGGACCGGACGTTGGTCGACCGGATCGGCCAGGACCTGTCCTTCCTCTCCGCCCAGCATCTGACCGGCCGCGCGGTCCTGGCCCAGGCCGCCATCCGCTGGCCGCGCGCCGTGAAGGACGGCGAGGACTGGCCCCTCGAACGCCACTGGCAGGGCGACCAGCCGCGAACGGGAGGGGCGCGATGAGCAGCCGTACGGACCGCCGCAACTGGGTCTGGCTGCCGAGCCGGCTGCGCTTCCGGGTGCTCGGCCTGATCGATGTGGTGGCCCTGTGGGTGGTGGTCTCCGCGCTGGTGGGAGCGGGCGCCTGGTGGGGGCTGGACGCGTACCGGGACAGCCGCGACTACTGCACCGAGAACCAGGAGCTGCGGCGTGTGGACACCGCCGCGGGCGAGGAGTGCATCGGCGTCACGGCAGAGGCGTACGCCTTCGACCCGGACCTCGCCGACGTCATGGGCCGGATCGAGGGCGAGAACAAGGCGGCACGGAAATCGGGCAAGCCCGTGGTGAGCGTCGCCGTGATGATGCCGTACACCTCGACGACGCCCGGTGCGGCCATGTCGAAGGAGCTGATCCGGCACGCCCTCCAGGGTGCCTACGTCGCCCAGTACGGCCACAACCACGGGGCCGCCACCGACGGCACCGCCGTCCAGCTCCTGTTCGCCAACGTCGGCGAGGACCTGACCCAGTGGAAGACCGTGACCGGTGAACTGGCCGCCCGCCGCACGGGCAAGGCCCCCCTCGTCGCCGCCATCGGCTTTCCCAACAGCGACACGGCCACGCTCGAATCCGTACAGAAGGGACTCGGACAGAAAGAGGTACGGATCCCGGCCGTCAGTGCGGTGCTCAGCTCCCGCGAGATGGAGCACTCCTACCTTTTCAAGGTCTCGCCCTCCACCGACCAGCTCGTCGACGCCCTCAAGCGCTATGTGATCGAGAACGAGGTGAACCGCAAGGACACCTTCCTGATCGCCGACGAGCAGGACGACAACTACGTCGAAAACCTCCGCAAGGTCTTCCTCGAGGAGTTCGGCGAGGAGTACGGCATCAGGACGGACGACGCGGTGGGGCGGCGGATCGCGGTGTACCGGGGCAGCAAGGGCTCGGACCGGGGCGATGCGCAGGACTTCCGGCAGGCGGTGGACGCGATGTGCGCGGCCGGGGTCAAAACGGTCTTCCTGGCCGGCCGCGACGCGGACCTGCGGCCCTTCTTGGAGACCCTGGACTACAGGAGCCCCTGCGGCTGGGGCACGGACGCCGAGCCGCTGCGCATCCTGCGCGTCAGCACAGGCCGCGACCCGGTCACCGAGAGCTCCCGGATGCGCCAGATCGCCGAGCGGAACCACATCGAGATCGTCACCGCGGCCGCCGTGGACGCCCCCCGCTGGGTTGCGGGCAGCGGCGGTGACGAGGAGGTTCCCAGGCTCTTCGGGGACTTCGCCGCCTCCTACGGCCAGTACTTCAGCGGGGAGGAGACCGCCGCACTCAACGACGGCTACGCCGTGATGTACCACGACGCCCTCACCGCCGTGGGCACCGCTGTGGCCGCGGCCCAGGGCGGCCAGGACAACCCCGTGGACCACGACGACGTCTACGACGCATTGCGCCGCGGCAGCCCCTCCGAACGCTGCGTCGGCTGCGTACCGGGCGCGAGCGGCGTCTTCACCTTCGTCGACGAGAACATCGGGCTGGACAAGGGCGCCAGAAACGAGGCGGTGGTCGGACGCTGGCCTGTGTGCAAACCGGTACCCGTGGTGACCTTCCCGAAGGAGCGGCAGGACAAGTCGCCGCTCTACAGGACCTATCAGGGCCGGGGCGAGGCCTGCCCTCCCCCGTGACCCGGCAGCGGGCGGAGCCCGATCCGATCGCGGCTCCCCGTGGCCGCTCGGGGCGCGTTAGGTTGAGCGCGTGCGATTGAGAGTGGAGTTCACGACCGAGCCCTTCGACCTCGACGAGGCGCCGCCGCACGCGCTGGTCGCGCGCGAGGTCATCGAGGCGGCGGAGCTGGACGCGGTGGACGTCGGCCCGTTCGGCAACACCGCGGAGGGCAGCGCCGACGCAGTACTCACCGCCGTGGACGCCCTGCTGCGCAAGACCCTGGACTCCGGGGCCACCCGGATCTCGCTCCAGTTCAACGTGATCGCGGAGGACGAGGCGTGACCGGCACCGGGGACGTGACCGGCATCGGCGACCAGCCCTTCATCACGGCCGTCAAGCCGCTCGTCGACGCCATGGGCGGCGAGATGCTGCCGCCCGACCAGGCCGGCGAGGACGATGTCGTACTCACCTGGGAGGGCACCGACGTCGTCGCCGTACGCCTGCCCCAGCTCGCCGACTCCCTGGACCACATCCTCGCCGCCCTGGAACGCAAGCACGGCAAGCCGCTCGCCGAGCTCGACCGCAAGGCCAAGCAGGAGATCGTACGGAGCCTCGAGGCGCGCGGAGCGTTCTCCGTACGGCACGGAGTGGAAACCGTCGCGAGCGCCCTCGGCGTCAGCCGGTTCACGGTTTACAACTACCTGAACCGTGAGAAAGAGGCCTGAGCAGAGGCCGCCCCTCCGGCTCTTTCAACAAACTGTTGACGTCGTGTGGCCGCAGGGCGTTAGCTGGTCCCCGTGACTTCGAGTTCTTCGCCTTCTTCGACGCCGGGCCTCGCCCGGTTCAACGCCCTGGAGGAACACGCGGCCGCCGCGGCGCTCCACGAGGCCTGTGCCTCGGCGGAGTGGGGGCGCAGGCTGCTCGCAGGGCGTCCCTACGCCACGGCCGACGATCTCCTCGCCGCCAGTGACGCCGCCATGGCGGAACTGACCGAAGCCGACCTGGCGGAGGCCATGGCCGGGCACCCGCCCATCGGCCGCCCCAAGCCCGGCGACCCGACCTCGTCCCGGGAGCAGCGCGGTATGGCCGGCGCCTCCGAGGAGCTGAAGGCCGAGATGCTCGAACTCAACCTGGCGTACCAGGAGAAGTTCGGCCACGTCTTCCTGATCTGCGCCACCGGCCTGACCGGCGAGCAGATGCGGGACGCGGTGAAGGTACGGATCGGCAACTCGCCGGAGCAGGAGCGTGAGATCGTCCGCACCGAGCTGGGCAAGATCAACCGCATCCGGCTCGCCCGACTCGTAGAAGAAGCAGAAGAAGCAGAAGGCGTAGAAGAACAGGACGACCACTGATGAGTACCGCATCGGTGTCCACCCACATCCTGGACACGAGCATCGGCCGCCCCGCCGAGAGCGTGCCCGTCGCGCTGTCGGCACGCGGAGCCGGCACCGAGGCAGAGTGGACGGCGCTCGGCACCTCCGCCACGGACGGCGACGGCCGCTGCAAGGACCTCCCGGCGCTGCCGGAGGGAACCACCCACGTACGGCTCCGATTCGAGACCGAGGCGTACCTGGCCGCGCACCGCGACGAGGCCGCGTTCTTCCCGGAGGTCACGGTCACGTTCGCTGTGACGCCCGGCGAGCACTACCACGTACCGCTGCTGCTCAACCCGTTCGGCTACTCCGTATACCGAGGGAGCTAGTACACGATGCCCATCCTTGGACAGAACCAGTACGGCAAGGCCGAGAACCGAGTCGTCAAGATCACGCGCGATGGCGCCACCCACCACATCAAGGACCTCAACGTGTCCGTGTCGCTGAGCGGCGACATGGACGAGGTCCACCTCTCCGGCTCGAACGCGAACGTCCTGCCGACGGACACCACCAAGAACACGGTGTACGCCTTCGCCAAGGAGAAGGGCATCGAGTCCGCCGAACAGTTCGGCATCCACCTCGCCCGCCACTTCGTGACGAGTCAGGAGCCGATTCACCGGGCCCGCATCCGGATCGAGGAGTACGCCTGGGAGCGCATCGGGCACTCCGGCGAGGGCGAGCACTCCTTCGTCCGCAAGGGCCAGGAGACCCGGCTCACCCAGATCACATACGACGGCTCGTCGTGGGAGGTCGTCTCCGGCCTCAAGGACCTCACCGTCATGAACTCGACCAACTCCGAGTTCTGGGGCTACGTCAAGGACAAGTACACGACCCTCCCCGAGGCGTACGACCGCATCCTGGCCACCGAGGTCTCCGGCCGCTGGCGCTTCAACTGGACCGACGACGAGCAGACGATGCCCGACTGGGAGGCGTCGTATGCGCAGGTGAAGAAGCACATGCTCGCCGCCTTCGCGGAGACGTACTCGCTGTCGCTCCAGCAGACGCTGTACGCCATGGGCGCGCGCATCATTGACCACCGCGAGGAGATCGACGAGGTCCGCTTCTCGCTCCCGAACAAGCACCACTTCCTCGTCGACTTGGCACCGTTCGGGCTCAAGAACGACAACGAGGTGTACGTCGCCGCCGACCGCCCGTACGGCCTGATCGAGGCCACGGTCCTCCGGGACGGGTGCGAGGCGCGCATCCCGGCGGACCTCACCAACCTCTGAAGGGCGAACCATGGCAGCAACCCAGCGCATCGTCATCGAGAACTGCGCGATCGCGACCGTGGACGCCAACGACACCGAGTACGCCTCGGGCCATGTGGTCGTGGCGGACAACGTGATCGAGTCGGTCGGTGAGGGCAGGGCCCCTGAGGGCCTGAAGGACGTCGTACGCCGTATCGACGCGAGCGGCCACCTCGTAACCCCCGGGCTGGTCAACACCCACCACCACTTCTACCAGTGGCTCACCCGCGGCCTCGCCACGGACCACAACCTCTTCAACTGGCTCGTCGCGCTGTACCCGACCTGGGCGCGCATCGACGAGCAGATGACGTACGTGGCGGCCCAGGGTTCGCTCGCCATGATGGCCCGTGGCGGGGTCACCACCGCGATGGATCACCACTACGTGTTCCCGAAGGGCTCCGGCGACCTGTCGGGCGCGATCATCCGCGCGGCCCGCGAAACGGGCGTCCGCTTCACCCTCGCGCGTGGCTCCATGGACCGTGGCGAGAAGGACGGCGGTCTGCCGCCGGACTTCGCCGTCGAGACCCTCGATGGCGCGCTCGCCGCCACCGAAGCGACCATCGACGCGCACCACGACGACTCCTTCGGCGCGATGACGCAGGTGGCCGTGGCCCCCTGCTCCCCGTTCTCGGTGTCGACCGAACTGATGAAGCAGGGCGCCGAGTTGGCGCGGCGCAAGGGCGTACGGCTGCATACGCACGGTTCGGAGACCGTCGAGGAGGAGCAGTTCTGCAAGGAACTGTTCGGCCTGGGCCCGACCGACTACTTCGAGTCCACGGGCTGGCTCGGCGAGGACGTGTGGATGGCGCACTGCGTCCACATGAACGACTCCGACATCGCCGCCTTCGCCCGTACGAAGACGGGTGTGGCCCACTGCCCCTCGTCCAACGCCCGCCTTGCGGCCGGGATCGCCCGCGTCCCCGACATGCTGGCGGCCGGCATCCCGGTCGGCCTCGGCGTCGACGGCACGGCGTCCAACGAGTCCGGCGAACTCCACACCGAACTGCGCAACGCCCTCCTCATCAACCGCCTCGGCGCCCACCGCGAAGCCGCCCTGAACGCCCGCCAGGCGCTGCGTCTCGGCACGTACGGCGGTGCCCAAGTCCTGGGCAGAGCAAGGGAGATCGGCTCCCTGGAACCCGGCAAACTGGCCGACCTGGTCCTCTGGAACCTGAACACCCTGGCCCACGCCTCCATCCCCGACCCGGTCACCGCCCTCGTCTTCGGCGCGGCGGCCCCGGTCACCGCGTCCTTCGTCGGCGGCACCCAGATCGCCGAAAACGGCCGCCTGCTGCACGTCGACGAGGACGCGATCGCCCGCTCGACGCGGGAGGAGGCCCAGCGGTTGGCGCGGATCGCCGCACAGGCCTGAGCCGAGGGGTTCGTATGCCTGGGGTCACCCGGCCGGCGTAGCTTGATCATTCGTTCCGGCCGGGTGGGGGGTGCCATGGTTCTGTACGCCTTGGCCACCCAGAGGAACTGATGATGTGCGAGAGGTACCCCGGATCACCTGATCGGAGCGGTTCTGGAGCGGTCCTCTCAGCCATGTACGGCGGTGCCGGGCGCCGTGCCCTGCGCCTGCCGGCTGCTGGGGACCGAAGAGTTGGTGGCTGGGCAGGCGGCCGGTGATGGCGTTCTGGGTGACGGCGGCGTTGGGCGCCTCGCTGCTGCTCATCATGGTCGGTCTGCTGGTGCTGCTGATCTGTCGTGTCGTGCGCAACCGGCTGGATGCTCTTCAAGCCTCGCGGACCGAGGAGTTCCGGCCACTGGTCTTGGCGGCGGCAGCCGGTGACGGTGACGAGGCGCTGAAGGAGCTGGTGTCGTTGGACCGCCGGCACTGGCGATCGGTCCAACCGTCCGTGCTGTTCTTGTTGTCGCAGCTCCAGGGGGAGGGGCATGCCGCGCTGACCGCCGTGCTGGTCCGCCGCGGCATCATCGAGGAGGCTTTGACGGACTTGTGCCGGCGCGGGCGGGTGCGGCGGGCGCGGGCGGCGGCGGTCCTGACGTTGGCCGGACCCACGCTGCGCGAGGATGAGCAGGTGGTGGTGCGCGCACGCGCCGCTCTGCACGGCCTGCTGGACGACCGCGATCCCACGGTGCGTGCGGCGGCGGTCCGGGCCCTGGGGCGCTTCGGGGATGCGACGAGCGCCGCACTGCTGGTCGCGCATCTGCGCGGGCATCGCCAGGTGGCGTCCGGTCTCATCGGGCACGCCCTGCTGCAGATCGGCTACCCGGCCATCGAGTGCCTGCTGGAAGCCGCGCGCGGTGAAGACGTACAGATCCGCGCGCTGGCACTGGAACTGCTCAGCCTGATCGGCGACCGCAGGTCGGTGCGGCATCTGGTGAACGCCCTGGGCGACGGCGAGGGTGTGGTCCGGGCGAGTGCCGCGCAGGCGCTGGGGCGGATGGGCGAGCCCGTCGCGGTGGACCCGCTGATGCGGATGCTGGCCGGTGACCCCTCGCCCCGCGCGGCCTCCGCCGCGGCCGAGGCCCTGGGCCTGATCGGCGACCAGCGTGCGGTCGGGGCGCTGGCCCGGGCCGCGTCCGCACCGCACTACCGCGTCGCCCATGCCTCCTCCCAGGCGCTGACCCGGCTGGGCCCGGCGGGGTCGGCATGCCTGCGGGAGCTGGTGGCCGACGGCTCCGCGGCGGCAGCGCACGCTCGTGAGGCGCTGGCGCTGCTGTCGCTGCGCTCGGGTGGCGGGGTGGTGTGATGCGGGCTTTCGTCCTGGCCCTGCTGGAGTACAGCCAGTATCTGGTGATCACCTACTTCCTGGTTCTGAACTCCAGCTATCTGATGCTGATCGCCCTCGCGGGCCGGACGATCCCCCACCTCGCGCGGCGCCGCCAGGTGGCGGGAAGGGAGGACGCGGCGGTCAGCCCGTTCACCCGGCCGGTGTCGATCGTGGCATCGGCGTACAACGAGGAGGCCACCATCGTCGAAAGCGTCCGCGCGATGCTCGGCCTGCGCTACCCGGTCCACGAGGTCGTCATCGTCGACGACGGCTCCAAGGACGCCACGTTCGACCGGCTGTGTGAGGCGTTCGGCCTGGTGGAAGCAGATCGCGTGCCACCGGGCGAGCTCCCCGTGCGGGAAGGAGCCGCATCCGTCCATGTCAGCACGCGCAGCGGGTCCCTGGTCGTGATCCGCAAGCGCAACTCCGGGCGGGCCGACTCCCTCAATCTCGGCATCGACATGGCACGCCACCCTCTGATCTGCATGGTCGACGCCGACTCACTCCTCGACTCCGACGCCCTGCTGATCATCTCGCAGCCCTTCGCCAACGACCCGCTGTCTGTCGTGGCCGCCGGAGGCGTCATCCGGCCCGTCAACGACAGCGTCGTCCGCTACGGACACGTCCTGGAACCGAGGATCCCCAAGCGCTGGCTGGCCCGTATCCAGGTCGTGGAATACCTGCGCGCTTTCCTGATGGGACGCACCGGCTGGGCCCGCATGGGCGGCCTGTTGATCATCTCCGGGGCCTTCGGGCTGTACCGGCGCGACATCCTCGTCGAAGCCGGCGGACTGAACCCCGACACCATCGGCGAGGACTTCGAACTCGTGGTGCGCATCCACCGCCTGATGCGCGACTCCGGCCGCCCGTACAGGGTGGCGTTCATCCCCGAACCCGTGTGCTGGACCGAGGTCCCCGACACCGCCAGAGTTCTCGCCCGCCAACGACGCCGCTGGCACCGCGGCCTGTACGAGACGCTGCGGCAGCACCGTGGCATGATCCGCCCCCGCTACGGCTTCGTCGGCCTCGTCGCTCTGCCCTATTTCGTCCTGTTCGAACTCATTGCCCCTCTGGTGGAGATCCTCGGCCTGTTCGTCGTCGCCGCCGGTTTCGCCTACGGCGTCATCTCACCCGGCTTCGCCATCCTGTTCATGCTCGCCGCGTTCGGCTACGCCATCGTCCTGTCCCTGCTTGCCCTGCTCCTGGACGAACTCGGCCTGCACCGCTACAAACGGCTCTCCGATCTCTTCGCCGTCGCCGCCGCCACCGTCGTGGAAAACCTCGGATACCGGCAGCTCACCGCGGTGTGGCGGCTGCAGGGCTGGTGGGCCGCCCTGCGCGGGGGCACACCGGTGTGGGGCGAGATGACCCGCAGCGGATTCGCCGCCACCCCACAGCACACCACCCCGCCGCTGACCACCGGCACACACGCCGCCGTCCCAGAACCCCAGACCAGCCAAAGCCCAGTCGGCTGACCGAGCCCCTCAACAAGTTCAGGAAGTCGCGGCGAGCTGATCGCGCACGCGGACAGCCGCCTCGTACGTGTCCCCGACCGGCCGCGTCGCAAGTCGGCCAGGCTCCCGCGTCCAGCGGTCCTCGATCGCGAACCAGTCGATGGGCCTCGGCTCCCGGCCCTCCTGCAGCGCAGACCGCAGCTCGTCGAAGTACGTCGACCAGCGCTGCCGGTACAGCCCGCCGAGCAGGCCCGCCCACTCACGGTTGGCGTAGTCGCGCAGGCCCGCGTCCGCGCCCTCGCGGGTTCCCCACACGGTCAGCAGCGACAGGTTGTCGTACGCCAACTGGGCCCGCTCCTCCTCGTCGGCGCCCCAGGCCCGCGCGTCGGCCACCCAACGCCCCACCAGGTGACGGGAGTCGGTGGCCATCAGGGTCTCCAGTACGTCGATCAGGGCGAGCCAGGCACCGGCCAGCCGGTCCAACTCGGCGGCGTCCCGGGCGTCGTACGCCTTCTTGATGCGGGGGAGGAGAACGCGGCTGCGGTTGGAGGCGGCCTGGCGGGCCACGTCGAGGAGGTCGTAGCGGTACGCGGAGGAGTTCCGAAGGCCCGCGGGCACCTGGAGCAGTTCGTCGAGTGCGGGCTCGAACTCCTCGGCGCTGTAACGGAGTTGCTTGGGCGACCACTTGGCGGCCGACTTGACCGTGAGCGAGGGGCGGGCCCCGAAGAACCCGTCGGCGCCCTCGCTCCACGAGTCGGCGCGGGTCGTGCCGTACGCGGTGCGGCGCAGGATGTCCCAGGCGGCCTCGGCGTGCGGATCACGCGCTCCGTAGCGGGCGTGCGACCAGTCCCTGAACCACGTTTCGAGTTTCAAGTCGGCGTCTTCCCAGGCGAGTTCGGAGAACAGGTCGAAGGCAGCGGGATTGTTGTCGGCAGCCTCCGGCATGAGGGCGACACCGCGCAGGGTGCTTCCCTCCTTGGTGCGCCACTTGTTGTAGAGCTCGACCCAGTCAGGGGTGTTGGCGCCCATCGTCGTGTGGCCGCCGAAGTTCCAGATGGAGCCGAAGGCGTACGGGGTGTTCCCCCAGTCGGCCTCGCGGTCGACGACGGTCGGGAAGCGGTCGGACAGTCCGTCGACGACGAGCACGTGCCGCTTGTCGACGGCGTCGACGATCGCCCTCGGCGGATTGCGCTGCCAGCCGAGGAGCACCCAGATCGCCTCCGGATGCGCCGTCAGCAGCGCCTTCTCGACGCCCTTCGCCGCATCGGCGACCGGTACGTCTCCGGGGTCGCCGCCCTCGTGGAGCAGGTCCATCTTGTAGAGCGTGGAGGGGCCGAACATCTGGTCCTGAACGCGGTAGAAGGTGGCCGCCACTCGCGCGAAGTGGTCGGTACGCGGGTCCAGCCAGTCGGGACGCGCGAGCCCCATCCACTCGCCCTGCGGTATCGGCCGCGCACCCGGATTCCGCTCGGCGAAGCCCGGCGGGACCGTTCCGAAGTAGCCCGGGAACACCGGCGTCATGCCCAACTCCCGTACCCGGTCGACGATCCGCCGCCCCAGCGCGGCCCGCGCGTCGAGTAGCTGCCGCGAGAGCGGATACGGGAACGCGCCCATGTTCTGCATCAGGAACCACGGCAGATGCGCCGGGCCCGCGATCCACGCCCGCAGCTCCTCGTCCGTGTGCCCGAACTCCTGGAACACGCGGTGATAGAGCGCGTCCGCGCCGATGTAGACCAGCACCTCGTTGTAGCCGTGCAGCGCCAGTACGTCGAGCTCGCGCTCCCAGTACGCCCAGTCGTTGTACGCGCCCGTGTAGCCGTCGTTCGTGTCGTTCAGGACGAAGCGGTGCGGGACATTGGCCTGCCGGGTGACGGTGCCTTCGAAGCCGGGCAACTGCTCGGGGAGGTCGCGCTGTTCACCGGCCCAGCTGATGTTGGCGTGCGCGATGTTCTTCAAGTACCAGCGGAGTCCGGCGAGTTGAGCGCCGGGGGAGCTGCCGCCGATGGTGATCCGACCGGTGCTGCCCGAGACCCGGAAGGCGTCGGCCCCGGCGGGTCTTGTCGTCTCGAACCTCAACTGCCGCCAGTGCCGCGGCAGCAGCCGCCGCGCCGCCCTGCTCGCTGCGCCCGTCTCACTCACTGAAGCCCCCTTGGCGTCCGTGGACGAGGAACCTTTCGCTGGTGCGTTCGAGCAGGCTACGACACCTGCAGATCCGGCAACCGCAATCAGAAAAGCGCGACGAGCAAGCGGCATTGGGGTCTCCGGTTCCACAGCTGAGGGGTGCCGTGGTGAGAGATACCCGCTGTGTGAGGACTTGAGCGTGGAAATACGGCCACATGGGGGAGAACGCGCCATGAATGGGCAGTCGGGTTCGCCACCGACTGCCCATTGCGTAGCCGTCGACTGCCCGCCGTCTGGCTACGGACTGCCCGCCGTGTGGCTACCGACTGCCCGTCACGTGGCCGCCGACGTGCCGGATCAGAGGCCGCAGCAGCCGATGTGTGGGGGAGAGGTCAGAGCCCGAAGTACCGAGGATCGCTCGCCAGGGCGCGGAAGCACTCGCGTGGGTCCGCGACGAGTTTCCGCTGCTTGAGGTCCATCAGGCCGCCGGTGGCCGTGATTTCGGCGGCGACCGTGCCGTCGGTCTTGCGTATCTCCTGCTCGACGCGGAAGACCTTGCTCTCGTCCATAAGGAAGTCGCACGTCACGTCGACCTCATCGCCTGCCTTCAGCTCCCGCTTGAAACGGATGGTCGTCTCCAGCGCCACCGGCCCTACCCCCTTGGCAATCAGGCCGGACTGGCTGATCCCGGCGGCCTGCAATAACGACCAGCGGGCGTGCTCCGCGTAGTTGATATAGACGCTCTGGTTGAGGTGACCCTGAACATCGGTCTCGTACCCACGGACCATCACCCGGACGGCAAACGGACCTGACGTCTCTGATGGCCCTGAAGGCCCTGATGAGCCTGGCGCTCCGGGCGTTACTGACGCTTCTGACACGGCGTCCCCTTCACTCTCTCCCGACGATTGTGATCACTCAGCTTGGCATGCGCCTCTCACGCTCGTCGCGGGGAGGCCAGCAGATAGCGCGCTCGCGTACGGGGCTCCGTGTACTCCCCGACCTGCCAGCCCGCCTTCTCCAGCGTGGCCGCACAGCCCTGCCGCGACTCGGCGTCCGGTACATGCACGGCGACCGCCTCCGGCTGCGGCGTCGCCCGCACCCGGTATCCGTCGGCGTCCTCCCCGGCGGGCCGGTGCCCCGCCGCCTCCAGCGCCAGCGCGGCGGCCTGCACCAGATGCGTACGCTCCCATCCGCACGGCCGGTCCACGGCGCCGTCCGGATTGGTCATCCGCCGCAACTCCAGCAGCCCCTGCCAGGCGCTGTGCACCTCTCGCATACGCCCGGGCCCCGCGTCGACGACGCCCTCCTCACCGCCGACGCGGGCGGCGAAGACGCCGGTGCCGGCGGACGCCTGGGCGCCGGCCGCCGGAGCGGCTGCCTCTCCGTCCGGACCACCGGAAGCCTCCGCAGCCGACTCCTCACGTATCCGATGCCCGGCCGGTGTCAGAAAGTGATCGTGCGGCGGCCGAGGATGCCGAAACGCGAGCCCCCGCTTCACCAGCGCCGCGAGCTGGCTCTCCGTACCCCTGAGCCGTCCCGTCACGGGATCGGCGGCCTCGATGACACGCCGCTGCGCGGCAGTAGGTGGTCGTGTCATGGCGTGCACCTCCCCGAATCCGGCATCGCCCGACCAGTGAGTGATCAGTGAGCCCATTCGAAGACTACGACGCAGGTCTGACAGTCACCCCTTCGTCCGTCGGAGCTCGCGAGCCCACCGCTCCAGCTCCTCGAAGTCCCGCTCCCGCAGCCCCCTGCGCGGATCGATCTGCAGCAGGAGAGCGGCCGCGTCGTGGTGCGCGGCGACATGCCGTACGTCGAGGTCGGTGATCATGTCGTCCACCCACACGAAGGGCCGGCCCGCAGCCCACGCCACGACGTGCCGGGTCTTCCAGTACAGCCCCTCGGGATCCCTGACGAACATCTCGGGCCACTCGATCACCGGCAGATCACCCGGCAGCCCGATCACCGGCGCGATCATCTCGTTGGCCTCATGCATCCAGGTCGTGGCCCACGCCAGCTCGTACGGCAACGCCTTCAGCCGCGCTCCATGCCCCGGATTGAGCCGCACCCGCAGCCCACGCCGCAGCCCCCGCGAACCCGGCACCTGCCGCGCTGACCAGTTCGCCGGTCGCAGCCGCCGCGTCACGTATCCGCGCGGCCGGACGAACCGCGCGCCGAAGGGATTGAGGGGGCCGTCGACGTCGAGGAGCAGCAAGGGTCGGTGACTCATGGGGAGGGCATACCCGTGGTGACGGGATCGCATCTGTCGCACGCACGGGCCGATTCCACGAGTGGTATGTATGTCGGCTCCGTGGCCATCGACGGGGGACAGCAGGGCGCGGGCTGGCGCGAGGACCTGCTCGTCGGCCGGATCGACGCCTCGTGCATCCTCGTCCACGGCCTGATCCCGGAGGCCAACCAGGGCACGATCATGAGCGTTCCGCTTCCAACGGCGGACCCACACCCATGGAGGCTCGCGCGAGAACGGACCGGGGCGGCCGACCACTCCACTGCGCCATCCCGGTCCGTTCAGCAGGCCTAAGGCTCTACGGGCAGCTGGCCGCGGTCTGGATCATGATGCCGGTCACCGTGAAGTTCGAGTTGAAGACCGCGGTTACGTTGGGGTTGACGCACAACGCCCCTGTCGCGCCCGTCGGGTTGTAGGTGTAGCGGAGATAGACCCGGTCGTCGTTGCGCGTGTTGTGGACGCGGTCAGCACCTCGGCTGTTGGGTCCGAGATTCTGGTAGCTGCTGGTGACGTCCTGGTAGGCAGCCGTGGGTGTGCCGTTGTTCCACTGGGTGATGGTGGGATAGAAGCACACGCGGGGGTAGACGCACCCGTTGTAGCTGTCGGCGGCGGCGCTGGGTGCCGTGGCGATTGAGGCGGCGACCATGGCGGCCGAGGCCATGCCGAGGGCGGCGAATCTTCGAGGTGTATGCATGGCCGTGATACTTCCGGGGGGTACATCCGTGCCAATAGTGCAGTTCCAGACAGGCCGACGTGGTCCGGTGGGACGAGGTCCGATGTGGCCGGTTCCCCTGCCACCCATCCCCAAGTCGTGCCGCGCATGCTCTCAGAACGCACTGGCCACCCTGTCCCCACCGTTCCCCGAATGTCCGGAAAATTGACGGCCAATGGGGTATGTGGGGAAACAGTGAACACTGTTTGGACAGAAGCGACACAGATGTCTGACCAGTTGTCACCACCGCGCCCGAGCCCTGGAATATCTCGCACCGGGTCGATGTCGGTGGCACGACGGCAGGAACGCCCAGTACGTGGCTGATGTTGGCGAACCCTCCCCGGCTGGGTAACCGGTCGCGGGAATGTGACAGTTTCCCGCCCAACTGTCACATTCCCGCGACCGCCTACCGTGGGTCCGGAAGCGTCGGACCGGAGCGCCCGCATTGTCGCCGGACTTCACCAACCGCATCAGTGCGCGAGCGGAACCCCGGGACTCTCGAGCCGGCCTCGTCCGACACCGAGTCCGGCCGCGGCCTCCTCCTGGTCGAAGCCCTGGCCGCTCACTGGGGGACGACGTGCGGAGATCCGTACACCAAGACGGTGTGGTGCGAAGTCGATCTCAGGTGACTGGTCAGCTACTGCCGATACCCGCTCAGGAACCGCCCGATCCGCCCGATCGCCGCGTCCAGGTCGTCGACGTACGGGAGGGTGAGGATGCGGAAGTGGTCGGGGCGGGGCCAGTTGAAGCCGGTGCCTTGGACTACCTGGATTTTTTCGCGGAGGAGCAGGTCCAGGACGAACTTCTCGTCGTCGTGGATCTTGTGCACCTGGGGGTCGATGCGCGGGAACGCGTACAGCGCGCCCTTCGGTTTCACGCAGGAGACGCCCGGGATCTCGTTGAGCTTCTCCCAGGCGCGGTCGCGCTGTTCGCGCAACCTGCCGCCGGGGGCGGTGAGTTCGCGGATGGACTGGCGGCCGCCGAGTGCGGCCTGGATGGCGAACTGGGCGGGGGCGTTGGCGCACAGCCGCATGGAGGCCAGCATCGTCATGCCCTCGAGGTAGTCGCGAGCGTGCTGGCGCGGGCCCGTGACGACCATCCAGCCGGAGCGGAAACCCGCCACGCGGTACGTCTTGGACAGCCCGCAGAAGGTGAGGACCACCAGGTCAGGGGCGAGGGAGGCGACCGAGTGGTGCACGGCGTCGTCGTACAGGATCTGGTCGTAGATTTCGTCAGCGAAGACCATCAGGCCGTGCCGGCGCGCGAGGTCGAGGATGCCCTCGATGATCTCCTTCGGATAGACCGCGCCCGTCGGGTTGTTGGGGTTGATGATGACGACGGCCTTGGTGCGGTCCGTGATCTTGGCCGCCATGTCGTCCAAGTCCGGGTACCAGTCGGCCTGTTCGTCGCAGAGGTAGTGCACCGCCTTGCCGCCCGCGAGCGTCGTCACCGCCGTCCAGAGGGGGAAGTCCGGGGCGGGGATGAGGATTTGGTCGCCGTCCTCGATGAGCGCCTGGACCGCCATCGAGACGAGTTCCGAGACGCCGTTGCCGAGGAAGACGTCGTCCACGCCGACCTCGAGGCCCAGGTCCTGGTACCGCTGGGCGACGGCGCGGCGGGCCGAGAGGATGCCGCGGGAGTCGGTGTAACCGTGTGCCTGGGGCAGCATGCGGATCATGTCCTGGAGGATCTCCTCCGGCGCCTCGAAGCCGAAGAGCGCCGGGTTGCCGGTGTTCAGCCGGAGCACGCTGTGGCCCGCCTCCTCCAGGGCATTCGCGTGCTCGATGACCGGACCCCGGATCTCGTAACAGACCTCGCTGAGCTTGCTCGACTGCCGGAACTCCATGCGGTGCGCACCTCCAGGTTGGTGTGTTGCTTGGTTTTACCAAGTAGCGGCTTGGAAAGTCCAACAACTTGTTTAGACTGCGTCGCATGTCACCACGCCGAAGCTACGACCAGTACTGTTCCGCGGCCCGAGCCCTCGACGCCGTCGGTGACCGCTGGACCCTCCTGATCGTGCGCGAGCTCCTCGCCGGCCCACGCCGCTACACCGACCTGCACGCGGACCTGCCCGGCGTGAGCACGGACGTCCTCGCCTCCCGGCTCAAGGACATGGAACGGGACGGACTGTCGAGCCGGCGCCGGCTGCCCCCGCCGGGAGCGGCCTTCGTGTACGAACTCACCGACCGCGGACGCCAGTTGCTCCCCGTGCTGCAGGCGCTGGGGGAGTGGGGCGCACCCCTCCTGGAGGAGCGGCGACCCACCGACGCGGTGCGCGCGCACTGGTTCGCACTGCCATTGCTGCGCTGCCTGGCGGGACTTGGCGACGGGGTCGTACAAGTGCGGTTGGAGGAGGGGGAGTTCTACGTACGCATCGGCGCCGGGGACGGCGGGCCGGTGTACGCGGAGGGGGCCGCGCCCGAGGAGCCCGATGCCCGTCTCGCCCTCGACTCGGGGACGTGCACGGCACTCGCCGGGGGCGGATTGACGCTTCAGGAGGCGATACGGGCCGGGCGTGTCGAGGTGGTGGGGGACGGGCCGCTGGCAAAGGAGCTGCGGGACATCTGACGACACCCGACGACGCGACACCAGGCTCACAAGGCCGCCGTTGGTTCACGCCAACAGCGGATTCGGCACCCGCGCCCAGATGTCCCCCGGCCGCTCCGGCGACAGCCGCATCAAGGTCAGCGCCTTCGTGGGCAGAGGACCGTCCAGTACCGCCGCCAGGTCAGGCGTGCGCGGCAAGTCTCGTACGGCCGTGGAGAGCGCCTCGCCGAGTGCCGCGCTCGAACCCGCCGTCGCCCCCAGCGTGCCCGTGAAGAGAGAGCCGAACAGTTTGCGGCGCAGGGTGGTCTCGTCGTCCGTGATCAGGCGGCCGGACAGGTCCGGGGCCGGGATGCCGTGGCGGGCGAGGCGGGCCGGGCTGATGCGGATGTCGGCAAGGTCGCGGTAGATCAGGCGAGTTGGGGCGCCTGAGGGGGAGAGCACCACGAGGAGATTCTGGCCGTGGGCCTCCAGCGCCACGCCCAGCTCCAGCAGCCGCAGACCCACCGTCAGCGCGAGACGCGTGAACTCGGCCAGCCAGGAAGGAGATTGGGGCAGACCGGTCAGGGCGAGGGCGGCGACCGGCACCACCCGCTCGCCCTCCGCCGCGTACGTCTCCGGCGCCTCGCGCACCACGGCCGCGAACTCCGGAGTGTGGGCGGTGGCCGCCCCGAGCGTGCGGGTGATGTGGAGCAGCCCGTCCAGCCGTGCGGCGAGCGCGTCCGCGAAGGCCGACACCGTCGCGGACGTCGCGATCGAGTACACCGAGATGTCCCGCACCGCCGACGTCAGCCGGGCGCTCAGCGCGGTCTTGATGTGCGGCCCGCCGGGCGCGGCGTCGGCGAGGGTGCGCAGCGACATGAGGGGGTGGGCGGTGACACCCGTCGCGTCCGCCAGCTTCTCGTCCTTCAGTACGTGCCGTGCCTGCCACGGATGCACCGGGATCAACACCCGCCCGGCCGCCCGGTCCCGGTACGGCCACTCGCCCGTCACCAGACAGGCCTCCTCCGGCGCGGCGACCAGGCCCAGCTCGACCACCGGCCGGTGCTCGGGCGCGTACGCCAACTGCTCGGCCACCGAAAAGCCGGGCCGGGAGCGGCAGTTGGGGTGGAACGGATGCCCGTCGACGATCCGCTGCTCCCACTCCCAGGTCGCCGAAGGGGCATCGTCCAGCGGCGGCTGGCCTGCGCGCGACAAGGCCAACGAGGCGACGCTGTGGTCGAGTTCTGCGGCGAAGGCGTCACCGTGCGGGAAGGAGAGTGCCGTCATCAGTGCGGCGGGGTGGCCGTACGCGGCTCCGTCCAGCTCAACTTCCGTGACGCGGGCGGCAGTTCCGTACGCATCCGAGTGCGGCCCGCGCAGCAGGCGGCCATCGGCCAGATGAAGCGTCAGCCCCTCGCGTCCCTGCTCGCGGCGCGTGATCCACGGCAGCGGCTCATGGGCGAGACCCCGCCACAGCCGGGTCAGCACGGCCGCCCGGGCGCCGGGGAGCTCGGCGGCGTACGGCGACAGCAGGGCGGGTCGTACGGTACGCAGCTCGGCGGCGAGCGTGTCCTCGGCCTCGGCCGACGGAGAGGGGTGGTGCACGGGGTGGCTCCTCGGGTGTGGGGACGGCGTCGGGACCGGGTACTACGCCAGACATACTGATCGTCACCACCCGTATGGAACGAATGGACCGCGTGGAACCCATGCCCCCCAGGCCTCCCAGGGACGACGTCGCAGAGGCCGCCGACGCGTACGCGGCAGCGCCGCTGCTCAATTGTCTGCTGCGGGAGGTGGCCGAGCGCGCACCGGGGTCCGGTGAGCGGCCCGTGTACCGGCTGCCGGGCAGTGGTCGGCAGCTGCGGGTACGCGGCGGACGCCGGCCCGCCGAGCCGGAGGTCTACGCCGCCGGGGCCTGGCACCGCCTCACCCACGCCGAGCTGGTCAAACTCACCGCCGACGAACTGCGCCGGCACACCGGCCTCGCCAACTCCGAGCTGCCCGCCGAGATGATCGACAGCCGCGACGCGGTAGCGGCGCTCCTCGCCGCACGCGAGGGCGCCACTCCGCCCGAGTACCCGTATCAGCGCTCCGAGCAGTCACTGATCACCGGGCACCCCTACCATCCCGCGCCCAAGGCCCGCGGCGGCGGCCCGGTCACCGGCTGGCTCCCGTACGCCCCCGAGGCGTACGCCCGCTTCCCACTCCTCCTGCTCGGAGTACGAGCGGACGCGGTCGTCGAGGAGGGCGACCTGCGGGCGCTCGACGCGCTGGGCCAGGCCCCTCCCGGCTACCGGCTGCTGCCCGCCCACCCCTGGCAGCTCGACCTGGCCGGCAACCGGCCGGAGATCCGCGACGCCTTCGCCGACGGCCGCCTCGTACGACTCGGCCGCTCCTCGTCTCCGGTCTGGCCCACGGCGGCCATCCGGACGGTGTACGACCCTGCCGCCGACCTCTTCCTGAAGTTCAGCCTCGACGTCCGCATCACCAACGACATCCGCCGCCTCTGGCGCCACGACCTCCTCAAACTCCACCGCACGGACACGGCGGTCACCTCGGCCTTCGCGGCCCTGAACGGCCCCGCGGCCTGGCTGAGCGACCGCGGCTACCGCACCGCGGACTTCGCCTTCGAGGAACTCGCCGTCCTCATCCGCGACGGCCTGCACGAGCGCGTGACGGCGGACGCGACTCCACTCCTCGCCGCCGCCCTCACGGAGGGCTTCGCCGGCAGCCCGCTGGACCACCTCTCCGATCCGGCGGCCTGGTGGGCGGCGTATGTGCGTCAAGTCGTCCCGCCCGCACTGGAGTTGTTCGCCCGCCACGGGGTCGTACTGGAAGCGCATCTGCAGAACACGGTGGTGGCCGTGGACGACGCCGGTCTGCCGGTGCAGGCCCTGTTCCGGGACGCGGAGGGCGTGAAGCTGCTGCCCGACGTCACGCGCGCCGCCGGATGGGAGCGGCTGGTGTACTGCCTCGTCGTCAACAACCTCCTTGAGATCGCGGGGGTGTTGGAGGAGCGGTATCCGGGGGTGGAGCTCTGGCCCGTCGTACGGCGGGAGTTGAGGCGTTACGAGGCGGAGGTGCCGGAGGCGGGGGAGCTGCTCCGGGCTCCTACGTTGCCCGGCAAGACGAACCTGCTGTTGAGGTGGACGGGGGCGGATGGGGCGGACGCTCGGTATCTGCCGCTGGCCAATCCCTTGCGATAGAGCCGGTGGCGCGGAATATGCCGGTGAGCATGGTGACCCGCTGATTTACAGTGGCCGGTGTGCTGCGCGAAGTGACCGCTGTCCGATACGTGACCCCGCTGAGGTCCGGCGGCTCCGTGCCCGGAGTCGTGGAGGCCGATGACCTGGGGACGTACGTCGTGAAGTTCACCGGCTCCGCGCAGGGCAAGAAGGCGCTGGTCGCCGAGGTGATCGTCGGTGAGCTGGCCCGGGCGCTGGGGCTCAGGTTCCCCGAGCTGGTCCTGGTGCACTTCGACCCGTCGATCGCCGACGAGGAGCCGCATCAGGAGGTGCGGGACCTGCATGGCGCCAGCGCCGGGATCAACCTCGGCATGGACTTCCTGCCGGGCGCGAAGGACTTCGCGCCCGAGGTCGCCGAGACATTCCGCGTGGACCCGCTGGAGGCGGGCCGGATCGTCTGGCTCGACGCGCTGACCGTCAACGTCGACCGTACGGTCCACAGCTCCAACCTGATGGTCTGGCCCACGCTCGGCATCGCACCCCCGCGCCTCTGGCTCATCGACCACGGCGCCGCCCTCGTCTTCCACCACCGCTGGGACGCGACGGAACCGGAGAAGGCGTACGACTTCCGGCACCACGCGCTCGGCCACTACGCCCCGGACGTACGGGCCGCCGACGCCGAGCTGGCGCCCCGCGTGACCCAGCAGCTGCTCCGCGAGATCACCGCCGAAGTGCCCGACGCCTGGCTCGCGGACGAGCCGGGCTTCGCCACACCCGACGAGCTGCGCGAGGCCTACGCCGGCTATCTCCACGCGCGCGTACAGGCATCCGCGGCCTGGCTGCCCACGGATTTCCCCACCCGGGAAGAACTCGCCGCCGAGCAGGCCCTGCGCGCGGCGAAAAGTCAGCAAGGCCGTCCGAAGTGGCTCCAGCGGGTCCCCGACCTGCACGGCAAACCGGCGGCGGAACAGGATTGGTCGGTACACCTCGGATGACCCACCGCGTTCAGATCGAGTACTGCACCCAGTGCCGCTGGCTGCCCCGCGCCGCATGGCTGGCGCAGGAGCTGCTGACCACGTTCGAGACCGAGCTGACGGAGCTGTCCCTGAAGCCGGGCACCGGCGGCGTGTTCGTCGTACGCGTCGACGATGAGGTCGTCTGGGACCGCCGCGAGCAGGGCTTCCCGGAGCCGACGGCCGTCAAGCGCCTCGTACGCGACCGAGTGGCCCCGGGCAGGACCCTGGGCCACTCGGACAAACCGGCGGAATGACTCGACCTTCGCGCTGACTCAGCCGGTGAGCTGCTCGTACGCGGGCAGCGTCAGGAAGTCCACGTACTCCTCGTCCAGCGACACCTTCAGGAGCAGGTCGTGGGCCTGCTGCCAGTTGCCGGCCGCGAAGGCCTCGTCGCCCAACTCGGCGCGGATGGCGGCCAGTTCCTCGGCGGCGATCTTGCGGGCCAGCTCCGGCGTCGCCTTCTCACCGTTCTCGAACTCCACCCCCGCGTTGATCCACTGCCAGATCTGGGAGCGGGAGATCTCGGCGGTGGCCGCGTCCTCCATGAGGTTGAAGATGGCGACCGCGCCCATGCCGCGCAGCCAGGCCTCGATGTAGCGGATGCCGACCTGGACGGCGTTGACCAGGCCCGCGTACGTCGGCTTGGCTTCGAGGGAGTCGACGGCGATCAGGTCGGCGGCCTTGACGTCGACGTCCTCGCGCAGCCGGTCCTTCTGGTTCGGCTTCTCGCCGAGCACCGCGTCGAAGGAGGCCATCGCGATCGGCACCAGGTCCGGGTGGGCGACCCAGGACCCGTCGAAGCCGTCCCGCGCCTCACGGTCCTTGTCGGCCTTGACCTTCTCGAAGGCGACCTTGTTGACCTCCTCGTCGCGCCGCGAGGGGATGAACGCCGCCATGCCGCCGATCGCGTGCGCCCCGCGCTTGTGGCAGGTGCGGACGAGGAGTTCGGTGTAGGCGCGCATGAACGGGGCGGTCATCGTCACCGCGTTGCGGTCCGGCAGGACGAACTTCGGCCCGCCGTCACGGAAGTTCTTCACGATGGAGAAGAGGTAGTCCCAGCGGCCCGCGTTCAACCCCGAGGCGTGGTCGCGGAGTTCGTACAGGATCTCCTCCATCTCGTACGCCGCCGTGATCGTCTCGATGAGGACGGTGGCGCGGATGGTGCCCTGCGGGATGCCGACGTAGTCCTGCGCGAAGACGAACACCTCGTTCCAGAGGCGAGCTTCCAGATACGACTCTGTCTTGGGGAGGTAGAAGTACGGGCCCTTGCCGAGGTCGAGCAGGCGCTGCGCGTTGTGGAAGAAGTACAGCCCGAAGTCGACGAGCGCGCCCGGCACCGGTGTGCCCGAACTGTCCACCAGATGGCGCTCGTTGAGGTGCCAGCCGCGCGGGCGCGTCACGACCGTCGCCAGCTCCTCGGCCGGCTTCAGGGCGTACGACTTGCCCTCGGGGGAGGTGAAGTCGATACGGCGCTCGTACGCGTCGGTGAGGTTGAGCTGGCCGAGGACCACGTTCTCCCAGGTGGGCGCCGAGGCGTCCTCGAAGTCCGCGAGCCAGACCTTGGCGCCCGAGTTGAGGGCGTTGATGGTCATCTTGCGGTCGGTGGGTCCGGTGATCTCGACGCGGCGGTCGTTCAGGGCCTCGGGGGCCGGGCCCACCTTCCAGGAGTCGTCGGCCCGGATGGCGGCGGTCTCGGGGAGGAAGTCGAGCGAGGAGGTACGGGCGATCTCGGCGCGTCGCTCGGCACGACGCACGAGGAGCTCGTCACGCCGGGGCGTGAACCGCCGGTGCAGCTCGGCCACGAAGGCGAGCGCGGCGTCCGTCAGGACCTCACCCTGCCGGGGCAGAGGCTCGGCGTCGACGATGGCCAGCGGGGAGGGCGCTGGTGCGGACATGAGCTGTCACTTCCTTCAGCGAGCTGACTTCAGTACACGGCGGCACTGGATGCCAGTGGATACTAATTTCCTCATAGTGGAAGTTCAATGCTGGGCGGCCGTTGGCGGCTGTGGGTGGCACGTCACTCACTCCAAGTGGATCAGGTCGTCCTCCGTGTCGATGTCGTACGCCTGCGCCACATCACCGCACTCGACGAGCGTGATCGCGTCGTCGTGCGCCTTCAGGTAGGCGCGTGCCCCGCGGTCCCCGACCGCAGTCGCGCTGATACCGGGCCAGTGCTCGGCACCGAACAGCACCGGGTGCCCGCGTACACCGTTGTACGAGGCTGCCGCGAGCGATGCCTCGGAGGCGTACGCGGCGAGCACGCGGGCCACCGCCTCCGGCCCGATGCCGGGCTGGTCGACGAGGGACACCAGGGCGGCCTGCGCCCCTGTTCCGGCCAGGGAGTCGAGCCCGGCGCGCAGGGAGGAGCCCATGCCCTCCTCCCACTGGGCGTTTTCGACGAGCACGCAGCCGGGCAGTGCGGCCGTCGCGCGGACCAGGTCCGCCTGCGCCCCCAGGACTACGTGCACTTGGGTGCAGCCGCCTGCACGGAGCACCCCCGCCGCGTACTCGACGAGGGGACGGCCTCGGTGTTCGAGCAGCGCCTTGGGGCGCCCGCCGAGCCGGCGGCCGCCGCCTGCCGCGAGTAGCAGGCCCGCCACCTGGTCCCGTTTCGCTGTCATCTCTCTTGCATACCTGACGCTCCGGCGAGTTCATGGTCTCGGTGGACTGAATTTCGGTCCTCGGAGTGGCGCCCACCGCTGCGGGTGGCGTTTACTGGCCCGCGGTCCCCGGTGCCTGACCAACGCCACGGGGTGTTCGACGGAAGCAGTACGTACGTCCGGCGCACGAAGGAGTGCGAGGGGGGAGAGCTGTGTTGCGGAGCTTGGGGCAGAGGTCAGTGACCGGCAGCGACGAGGATCCGAGGGTGGCGGAGCTCAGGACCGCGGTGTCCCGCTTGCGCCGCGAACTTGCCGCGCATCCTGCCGAGTTCCCGGATCGCGGGATCGCGGAGGACGAGCTGGCGGCGCTTGCCGCGATGACGGTCAGTGGCGTGCCCGAGGTTCCGCGGCTGCGCCGCTCGCTGTTGTTGATCGCCGGGTCCATCGGCTCCGTGAGCGCGCTGGCGCCCGGCTTGCGGGAGGTGCGCAGCGCGGTGGAGATGTTCGGGGAGCCTCCCCGGCGCTGAGCGCCACTGCCTCCGGCGGTTGGGGCGGTTGGGTTCGTTTCTTGGGTGCGGGCAGTCGCAGGCTTTTCAGGGGCGCGGGGCTGTGACATTAGGGGCTCCGCCGCGGGGCGCGACCAGCCACGACGGGCCCGCAGTCGACACACAACCGGTCAAGGGGCTCGGGCCGGAGGCCTCACGCGGCGGAGCCGCACCTTGATGCAGCCCCGCGCCCCTTACGGGGCGCTTGGCCCTGAGCTTGCCAGCGCCTCCGACAGTTCCACCGCGATCTGCTGCAGCACCGGCACCGTCTTCTCCGTCATCGCCTCCGTTACGCGGCCTGCCGGGCCGGAGATGGAAATCGCCGCCGCGGTGGGTGAGTTGGGGACGGAGACCGCCAGGCAGCGGACGCCTATCTCCTGCTCGTTGTCGTCCACCGCGTATCCGGAGCGGCGTACCTCTTCCAGTGCGGTGAGGAACGCGTCCGGTGACGTGATCGTCTTGTCCGTGGCGGCCGGCATGCCCGTACGGGACAGCAGGGCGCGTACCTCGTTCGCCGGGAGGTGGGCGAGCAGGGCCTTGCCGACGCCGGTGGAGTGCGGCAGCACCCGGCGGCCGACCTCGGTGAACATCCGCATCGAGTGCTTGGACGGGACCTGCGCGACGTACACGATCTCGTCGCCGTCGAGCAGCGCCATGTTCGCCGTCTCGCCGGTCTCCTCGACCAAGCGCGCCAGGTAGGGCCGGGCCCAGGTGCCGAGCAGCCGGGACGCGGACTCGCCGAGGCGGATCAGGCGGGGGCCGAGCGCATAGCGGCGGTTGGCCTGCTGGCGTACGTAACCGCAGGCCACCAGCGTGCGCATCAGCCGGTGGATCGTCGGCAGCGGCAGCCCGCTGCTCACGGAGAGCTCGCTGAGGCCCACCTCGCCGCCCGCGTCCGCCATTCTCTCCAGCAGGTCGAAGGCGCGCTCGAGGGACTGGACGCCACCGCTGGGTGCGGAGTTCTTCGAGGCGGAGGCATCCGCGGGGGCGTCGCTGTCGCTGGACGTCGGCACGGGGCGTTCCTTTCAGGTCCGGCAGGAGAAGCAGCCTATCGGCCGGTCAGTTGGTTGACGGACCGGCTGTGGATAACTACGTTCTGCTCAATGAAAGCGCAATTCCGCTTTATGGAAGATTCCAGGCGGAGGGTGTGCTCTTGACGAGGTGGAGCCTGCGGTGAAGACTTCTTCAACATAACGTTGAATTTCGCAATGCGGAAGAGGCGGAAGAAAACGGCAGCGCGGAACAGCACGGCTGAGAGGGGCCCGGGTGTCCGACCACGGATCGAGCGAAGGACAGGGCGAGAGGCGCGGCGAACTGATCCTGCGCTCGACGCGCGTCATCACTCCCGAAGGGACATGCGCCGCCTCGGTCGCGGTCGCGGAGGGCAAGATCACGGACGTACTGCCGTACGACGCTGAAGTGCCGCCTGGAGCACGGCTGGAGGACTTCGGCGACGACGTCCTGCTGCCCGGTCTCGTCGACACCCACGTGCACGTCAACGACCCTGGCCGCACGGAGTGGGAGGGCTTCTGGACCGCCACCCGCGCCGCGGCGGCCGGCGGCATCACGACGCTGATCGACATGCCGCTCAACTCCCTTCCCCCGACCACGACGGTCGCCCACCTTCGTACCAAGAAGGACGTCGCCCGGTCCAAGGCCCATATCGACGTCGGCTTCTGGGGCGGTGCCCTGCCCGACAACGTCAAAGACCTGCGCCCGCTGCACGACGCCGGAGTCTTCGGCTTCAAGGCGTTCCTCTCGCCCTCCGGAGTCGACGAGTTCCCCGAGCTGGACCAAGAGCAACTCGCCCGTGCGCTGGCCGAGATCGCGGGCTTCGACGGCCTGCTGATCGTGCACGCCGAGGACCCGAACCAGCTCGCCGCCGCCCCCCAGAAGAGCGGCGGCAACTACGCCGACTTCCTCGCCTCCAGGCCGCGCGACGCCGAGAACACCGCCATCGCCCAGCTCATCGCGCAGGCGGGACGCCTCCACGCGCGCGTGCACGTGCTGCACCTCTCCTCCAGCGACGCGCTGCCGCTGATCGCCACCGCCAAACGGGAGGGCGTACGGCTGACCGTAGAGACCTGTCCGCACTACCTCACGCTCACGGCCGAGGAAGTCCCGGACGGGGCAAGCGAGTTCAAGTGCTGCCCGCCGATCCGCGAGGCGGCCAACCAGGACGCGCTGTGGCAGGGCCTGATCGACGGCACGATCGACTGCATCGTGTCCGACCACTCGCCCTCCACCGCCGACCTCAAGACCGCCGACTTCGCCACCGCCTGGGGCGGCATCTCCTCGCTCCAGCTGGGCCTTTCGGCGATCTGGACCGAGGCCCGTAGGCGAGGCCGGTCCCTCGAGGACGTCGTCCGCTGGATGTCCGCGCGCCCCGCCGAACTGGCCGGACTCTCCCAGAAGGGCGCCATCGAGGCCGGCCGCGACGCCGACTTCGCGGTCCTCGCGCCCGAGGAGACCTTCACCGTCGACCCCGCCGCGCTGCACCACCGCAACCGGGTCACGGCGTACGCGGGCCGGACCCTGCACGGCGTCGTCAAGTCCACCTGGCTGCGCGGCGAACGCATCGTCGCCGACGGCGAGTTCGGCGAACCCGCCGGCCGACTTCTCGAGAGGAACCACTGATCACCGTGACGGCGCAGCATGAATCCCCTGTGGCTCGTTTCACCGGCGACGCGAGCCCGTACGGGGGCGGCGACCCGTACGCGGACTACCGCACCGCCGACTTTCCCTTCACGCGCTACGCCAACCTCGCCGACCGGCAGCTCGGTGCCGGTGTCATCGCCGCCAACGACGAGTTCTTCGCCCAGCGCGAGAATCTGCTCGTGCCCGAGCGCGCCGAGTTCGACCCCGAGCGCTTCGGGCACAAGGGCAAGATCATGGACGGCTGGGAGACACGGCGCCGCCGGGGCGCCTCCGCCGAGCATCCGTGGCCCACGGCCGAGGACCACGACTGGGCGCTGGTAAGGCTCGGCGCCCCCGGTGTCGTACGCGGCATCGTCGTCGACACGGCGCACTTCCGTGGCAACTATCCGCAGGCGGTGTCGGTCGAGGGTGTCTCGGTGCCCGGCTCCCCCTCGCCGGAGGAACTGCTGTCGGATGACGTGAAGTGGACAACTCTCGTGCCCCGTACGGCCGTTGGCGGCCACGCGGCCAACGGCTTCGACGTCGCTCTGGAGCAGCGCTTCACGCACCTGCGCGTCAATCAGCATCCTGATGGGGGCATCGCCCGCCTGCGCGTGCACGGCGAGGTGGTTCCGGACCCCGAGTGGCTGTCCGTGCTCGGCACCTTCGACGTCGTGGCCCTGGAGAACGGCGGCCAGGCCGAGGACGCCTCCAACCTCTTCTACTCGCCCGCCACCAACACCATCCAGCCGGGCCGGTCCCGCGCGATGCACGAGTGCTGGGAGACGCGCCGCCGCCGCGACACGGGCCACGACTGGATCCGCTACCGGCTCGTGGCTCGCTCCGAGATCCGGGCGATCGAGATCGACACGGCGTATCTGAAGGGCAACTCGGCGGGCTGGGCCTCGGTGTCGGTACGGGACACCGAGACCGGCGACTGGACGGACATCCTGCCCCGCACCCGTCTCCAGCCGGACACGAACCACCGCTTCGTCCTGCCCACGCCGACCGTGGGCACCCACGCGCGCGTGGACATCTTCCCGGACGGGGGTATCTCGCGACTGCGGCTGTTCGGGTCGCTGACGGAGGAGGGGATGGCGGAGCTGCGGGGGCGGCTTCGGGAGGTTGAGGGCTGACGGGCGGGGGCGATTGACCCACGGACCGATGAGTTGCGGGCCCAGGAGCGGTCTGAACTGATGACAGAGACATCACCTCCCTCCACGGAAGGCAGTCATCATGGGCAAGCTCAGTCTCACCAGCTTTGTCACCCTCGACGGCGTCTACCAGGCCCCCGGCGGTCCCAACGAGGACACCCGCGACGGCTTCGAGCACGGCGGCTGGAGCGTTCCGTACGGCGATGAGGACTTCGGACGGTTCATCGACGAGGTCTTCGGCCGGGTGGGCGCGTTCCTGCTCGGGCGCCGTACGTACGAGATCTTCGCCGCGCACTGGCCCAGGGTCACCGACCCGGGCAACCCGGTCGCGAGCAAGCTCAACTCCCTGCCCAAGTACGTCGTCTCGTCGACCCTGACGCAGGCCGACTGGGCCGGTACCACGATCGTCCGCGGCGACCTCGCCAAGGAAGTCACCGCGATCAAGGAGAACACCGACGGCGAGCTCCAGGTCCACGGCAGCGGCGCCCTCGCCCAGTCCCTCCTGGCGCACGACCTGGTCGACACGGTGCACCTGCTGACCTTCCCCGTCGTACTCGGCACCGGCCGCCGCCTCCTCGCCGAGGGCGCCGTACCGACCGCGTTCACGCACACCGAGGCGCGCGTCACGAGCACGGGGGTCGCCATCCACACGTATGAGCTGGCAGGGCGCCCGCAGTACGGCTCGTACGAGCTGCCGCCGGACGCCGCGTAGCGCCGTGTGATCTCTCGACCCGTGCCGATGCTCCTGGTCAGTTTGGCCAGATGTGTTCATTGAATGGACGTAGCGCTTTCGGCGCTGCCGAGGTGTCGGCAAGGATCCAAGCGTCAGCAGGACGACGCTTGCCCTCGAAGCAGAGGAGTGGATCCATGCCCGCGCAGGTGCCAGGCCCGCGGATCGCCGTTGTCGGAGGCGGCATCGGCGGTCTGGCCGCCGCGGCCTTCCTGCGCCGGGCGGGACTGACCGCCACCGTCTACGAGCAGGCACCCGCGCTCGGCGAGGTCGGCGCCGGACTCGTCGTCGCCCCCAATGCCGTACGACTGCTGCGGCGCCTCGGCGTCATGGAGCGACTGTTGCGCAGGGCCGTGCCGCTGGACTGGGGCTGGGAGTTCCGCCGCTGGGCGGACGGCAGGGTGCTGTCGGTGGAGAAGCTGAGCGGCGTGTGTGAGCGGCTCTATGGCGAGCGTACGTACGTCGTCCATCGGGCCGACCTGCTGGAGACCGTCAAGTCGGCTGTGCCCGGCGACTGGATCCGCCTGGGCGCCCGGTGCACCTCGATCGATGAGAACCCGCACGGTGTGCAACTGCGCTTCGCCGACGGCAGCCGCGTACAGGCGGACGTTGTGATCGGCGCCGACGGCGTGCACTCCGTCGTCCGGGGCACGATCGCCGATCCCGCACCACCGGCGTACTCCGGCATCTGCGCCTTCCGCACCATCGTGCCCGCCGACGCCGCCCCCGACTTCGCCCTGCGCTCCGCCCAGACCCTCTGGCTCGGGCCGGGACGGCACTTCGTGCACTACCCGATCAACGGCGGACGGGCCGTCAATGTCGTCGCCTTCGCCCCCGCCGGGGACTACACGGACGAGTCGTGGAGCGCGACGGCCACGATCGAGGAGTTCCACGCCGAATTCGCCGGCTGGGACCCGAGGGTTACGGACCTCATCGCCGCCGGTGGTGTCCCCGGCCGCTGGGCCCTGCTGGACCGGGCGCCGCTGCGGCACTGGAGCCGGGGCCGGGCCACCCTGCTCGGAGATGCCGCGCATCCCATGTTCCCCTTCTTCGCCCAGGGCGCGGCCCAGTCCATCGAGGACGCCGCGGTGCTGGCACGCTGCCTGGCCGCATCGGCCGACGATCCCGAGCAGGCGCTGAAGCAGTACGAGGCCGTACGCATCGAACGCACCACCCGCCTCCAGCAGATCAGCCATGCCCGCCGCGATCTCAACCACCTGCCCGACGGCCCCGAACAACAGGCCCGCGACACGGCCCTCGCCGGCTCCGACCCCCTGGTGGGCAACGGCTGGATCTACGGCTACGACGCCGAGGAGGTGCCCATGTCATGAAGCCGCTCACGAACCCGCACGCCGACGACGGAAGGAACCACACCATGACCGTCACCACGGACGACCAACAGCGCCAGGTCGAGGACGAGTTGGTACAGACCGTGCTCGCATCCTTCCGGAACGCCCCGGATCCCCGGCTCAAGCAGCTGATGGAGGCCCTGGTGCGACATCTGCACGCGTTCCTGCGCGAGGTGCGCCTCACCGAGGCGGAGTGGCAGCACGCCATCGACTTCCTCACCGCGGCCGGCCACATCACCAACGACAATCGTCAGGAGTTCATCCTGCTGTCCGACGTTCTCGGCGCCTCCATGCAGACCATCAACATGAACAACGAGGCGTCCGCCGGCGCCACGGAGGCCACGGTGGTCGGTCCGTTCTTCGTGGAGGGCTCTCCGGAGATCCCCCTGGGAGGCGACATGGCCTTCGGCGCCCCGGGAGAACCCTGCTGGGTCGAGGGCACTGTCACGGACACCGACGGCAACCCGGTGCCGGGCACGCGCTTGGAGGTGTGGGAGGCGGACGAGGACGGCCTGTACGACGTCCAGTACGACGACGGCCACACGGCGGGCCGCGCCCACCTGTACACCGACGACCAGGGCCGTTATGCCTTTTGGGGGCTGACTCCGACGCCGTACCCCATTCCCCACGACGGGCCTGTGGGCCGTCTGCTCGAGGAGACCGGGCGCTCGCCCCTGCGCGCGTCCCACCTGCACTTCATGGCCACCGCACCGGGCCTGCGTACCCTCGTCACCCATATCTTCGTGGAGGGCGACCAACTGCTGGACTCCGATGCCGTGTTCGGCGTCAAGGACTCCCTCGTCAAGCGCTTCGAACGACAGGCGGCCGGCACGCCCACCCCCGACGGACGCGATCTGCCCGGGCAGAGCTGGTCCCGAGTGCGCTTCGACATCGTGCTCCTTCCGGAACCTTCGCCTGACCGTTCCAAGTGACACGCCGGCCGCGGCGGTCGATGCCGCGCTCGCGCCCTGGTAGCCCGAGGAGTGACGGGCGAGCGGCGCCGGACCGCGGCCGGACGCACCTCGCCCCGCGGCCGATGAGAGTGGGGGTGCCGCGGGGCGAGGGTCTTGCTCTGGAGTTGTGGCTGTTGTTGCGGTCTGCCGGTTCGCTCGTACGGGCCGGTCAGCAGCTGTAGTCGACCAGCTTGAACGACTCGTAGTGGTCAGCGGTGTAGTAGTCCTCCTGGTGCTCCTCACCGGTGACGATGCGACGGGCACCGCGGTCGGAGGAACCAGGCGTGATCACTGTGTACTCGTGGTAGTAGCCGGTGGACTGGCTGGGGAGGATGCCTTCCCGGTTCTGGAACACGCTGTCGTCCTGCGGGAAGGGGTAGGGACCGCCCTGCTCGATCAGGTCCAGCGTGTCGTGTGCCTGGGGCGGCAGGTTGTCGTAGCAGATGTTGCCGACTGCCGTGGGGGAGGTTTCCGCGGCGTTCGCGGTGACGGCGCCTCCTACGAGGAGGCCGGACAGGACGGCGGCCGCTGCGCCGATGCGAGTGATTCGTGGGGGGAATCTCATGGCTTCATGATGACGCGCGTAGAGAGTGGCATGTCAACGTCAAGTTCGAAGATTTGCCATCAAGTCCGAGGTGTTTTCGGGAAGTTAACCTGTTGCGCAACGGTCCCCTGAGGTCTGGATGCCATTGCGTCATCACCCGGATTTCCGGCTCTCGGCGAACGCGAACAGGGCGAACGACAGCACCAGCAGCGCGACGCTCGCATAGATCTCGTAGTCGTCGAGGAAACCGATCCGCTGTACGAGACCGATGTCCCAGTCCGTGAACTCGTGCACCAGGCCGGCCGCGCCCTGCAAGAAGGCGATCACGCCGAGAAACTCCAGAACCTGCTTCATGGCGCGATCCTCGCCCCGCTGACCTCCTATATTCATCGGCCGCGAGGCGCGGCATGTCCGACGGAAGTCTTGAGTCCGCTCGGAGGTGTCGCGCCGAAAGTCTGCGGTTGCGCGACTTTGGTCGGCGATCGTGCGCAGAGGGGCGGTGTGGGTGGCTGTGGATGCGTAGATTTGTCGACCGTGAGCGGTGACGAGCGTACGACGGGGGCGGGACCGGGAGCCGGGCCGCGAGCGGGACAAAGAAAGGCGGGGCTGACGCCGGAGCCGGGGTCCGCTCCGGGGCCGCTGCCCGGGCGGCGCTGGCTGCCCTCGGCGGTCGCCGTCGAGATCGACCCCGACCGGGTGGCGCGCGTCGGGCGGACGGGACGGCCCCGGCGTACCGTGCGGGACTGGGTCGTGGACTTCGCCGCCTTCCTGCTGGCCGTGACCGTCGGCCTGCTCATCGCTGACACCCTGCCCCAGGCCCCCGACCTCCCGTACGCGCTGGAGGTCGCCGACCAGTGGATCGGTGCGTTTGCCTGTGCCGCGGTCTGGCTGCGCCGCCGCTGGCCGGTCGGCCTCGCCGTGGCCTTGGTCCCCGTCGGCGTCGTCTCGCTCACGTCGGGCGGGGCGGGCCTGGTCGCGCTGTTCACGCTCGCTGTGCACCGACCCTTCAAGTACGTCGCCTGGGTCGGCGCCGCCACGATCGCGGTGGCCCCACTCCTGTTCTGGTTGCGGCCCGACCCTGATCTCGGCTACCTCGGGGCGGTGCTCGTCTCGGTGCTGCTCACCGTCGCGGTCATCGGCTGGGGCATGTACGCCCGCTCCCGCCGCCAACTCCTGCTGAGCCTGCGGGACCGTGCCCGGCGGGCCGAGACCGAGGCCGCGCTCCGTGCCGAGCAGGCGCAGCGGCTGGCCCGGGAGGGGATCGCGCGGGAGATGCATGACGTACTGGCCCATCGGCTGACGTTGCTGAGTGTGCATGCGGGGGCGTTGGAGTTCCGGCCCGATGCGCCTCGGGAGGAGGTGGCCCGGGCTGCCGGGGTCATCCGGGAGAGTGCGCACGAGGCGTTGCAGGACCTGCGGGAGATCATCGGGGTGCTGCGGTCCGGGCCCGCGGGCGCGGAGTCGGGGGAGCCCGGCCGGCCTCAACCGACGCTCGGGGCGCTGGAATCGCTGGTCTCCGAGTCGCGTGAAGCCGGGATGAAGGTGAGCCTCGACAACCGGGTTGCCGATGCCGGCTCGGTGCCCGCCTCCGTGGGGCGTACCGCGTATCGGATCGCCCAGGAGGGGCTGACCAATGCGCGCAAGCATGCGCCTGGAGCGGAGGTGACGGTGTCCGTTACGGGGGCGGCGGGTTCGGGACTCACCGTGTCGGTACGCAATCCGGCTCCACCGGGGGAGGTGCCGCTGGTGCCCGGATCCGGGCAGGGGTTGATCGGCTTGACGGAGCGGGCGATGTTGGCGGGGGGCCGGCTTTCGCATGGGCCGGTGGGGGATGGAGGGTTCGAGGTGTCGGCGTGGTTGCCTTGGGGCTCGGGCGGCTAGGCGCTGGGTTGACCACGCCCACTCAACGCCCCCATAAGAGCGCCCAGTTCATGATTACGTGAGGCCATGACTCCGATCCGTCTGCTCCTCGTCGACGACGACCCGCTGGTGCGCGCCGGGCTGGCCTTCATGATGGGCGGTGCCGATGATCTCGAGATCGTGGGGGAGGCCGCCGACGGGAGCGAGGTGGAGGAACTCGTCGAGCGGACCCGCCCCGATGTGGTGCTCATGGACATCCGCATGCCGACCGTGGATGGACTCGCCGCCACGGAACGGCTCAGGGAGCGCAAGGACGCGCCGCAGGTCGTCGTGCTGACCACCTTTCACGCCGACGAGCAGGTCCTGAGGGCGCTACGAGCGGGCGCCGCCGGATTCGTACTCAAGGACACGCCCCCAGGGGACATCCTTGAGGCCGTACGCCGTGTCGCGGCAGGCGACCCCGTGCTTTCTCCCGCCGTCACCCGCCAGTTGATGGAACACGCGGCGGGCGGCAGCGGCCCGGACACCCGGCGCACGACCGCCCGCACCCGAGTCGCCGCACTCAACGACCGCGAACGCGAAGTGGCCGTCGCCGTCGGCCAAGGCCACTCGAACGCCGAGATCGCCCGCGAACTGTTCATGAGCGTCGCCACCGTCAAGACCCACGTGTCCCGCATCCTCGCCAAGCTGGACCTCAACAACCGCGTACAGATCGCGCTGTTGACGTACGACGCAGGGCTCTTGGAGGGCGACGGTCACTAGGGCGCGCGTTGTCAGCCCTCGCCGCCCGGGATCTCCGCCAGCGACACCAACCGGCGCTCGTGCCGCGAGAGTTCGCAGGCCTCCGCGATCCGGAGGGCCTGCAGCGCCTCCCGGCCGTCGCACGGGTTGGGCCGCTCGCCGCGTACGACCTCGACGAAGGCGTGCATTTCCGCTTCGTACGCGGGCGCGAAGCGTTCCAGGAAGCCGGTCCACGGCTTGGTCGCGGGCGGCGGGCCGGTCGGCTCTGTGGAGGCGATCGGTGTGCGATCGTCCAGGCCGACCCCTATCTGGTCCAGCTCGCCGGCCAGTTCCATGCGTACGTCGTAACCGGCGCCGTTCACCCGGGTCGCGGTCGCCGTGGCGAGTGTGCCGTCGTCCAGGGTGAGGACGGCCGCGGCCGTATCGATGTCGTGCGCCTCGCGGAACATCGCGGGCCCGGCGTCCGAGCCCATCGCGTACACGTGGGTGATCTCATGGCCCGTGATCCAGCGCAGGATGTCGAAGTCGTGCACCAGGCAGTCCCGGTACAGGCCGCCCGACAGCGGGAGATACGCGGCCGGGGGCGGCGCCTGGTCGGACGTCATCGCCCGTACGGTGTGCAGCCGCCCGAGGCTGCCCGAGCGCACCGCCTCACGCGCGGCGGCGTAGCCCGCGTCGAAGCGGCGCTGGAAGCCCATCTGCAGGATCGTTCCGGCCGCCTCGACCTCGGCGATCGCGTTGAGCGTGCCCGGCAGATCGACGGCGATGGGCTTCTCGCAGAACACCGGGAGCCCCGCGCGTGCTGCCCGACCGATCAGTTCGGCGTGGGCCGACGTGGCCGTGGTGATGACGACGGCGTCCACGCCCCAGGTGAAGATCTCGTCGACGCCGGGAGCCGCCGTGGCGCCAAGGCGGTCCGCGAGCCCACGGGCCCGGGCGGTATCGGCGTCGGTGACGATGAGGGAGCCACCGACCTCACGGTGCCGACTGAGGGCCGTCGCGTGGAATGTACCGATACGACCCGTTCCGATAAGTCCGATGCGCATGGGAACAACCTGCGGCTGAAACCAGCCCCCTGTCAAGCTTTGTCCTGACAATCGGACTTCACAACTTCCCGTCATCATTTACCAGAGCTACGCTCGCCCCGTGCCCAAACCAGAAGTGGATCCGACCGTGACGCTCCAGCTCAGCGTCGACCGGAGCAGTCCGGTGCCGTTGTACTTCCAGCTGTCCCAACAGCTCGAGGCGGCGATCGAGCACGGCGAGCTGACGCCCGGCAGCCTGCTCGGCAACGAGATCGAGCTCGCCGCGCGGCTCGGCCTGTCCCGGCCGACGGTCCGCCAGGCCATCCAGTCCCTCGTCGACAAGGGCCTCCTCGTACGCCGCCGAGGCGTCGGCACCCAGGTCGTGCACAGCCAGGTCAAGCGCCCGCTGGAGCTGAGCAGCCTGTACGACGACCTGGAGGCTGCAGGCCAGCGCCCGGCGACCCGGGTCCTCGTCAACACCGTCGTCCCCGCGTCGGCCGAGATCGCCGCCGCCCTCGCGGTGGCCGAGGGCAGCGACGTACACCGAGTGGAACGCCTGCGCCTGGCCCACGGCGAGCCGATGGCCTACCTCTGCAACTTCCTGCCACCCGGCCTCCTGGACCTGGACAGCTCCCAGCTGGAGGCCACCGGCCTGTACCGGCTGATGCGAGCCGCGGGCATCACCCTGCACAGCGCCCGCCAGACGGTAGGAGCCCGAGCCGCCACCGTGGTGGAGGCGGACCGCCTGGGCGAACCAGAGGGCGCCCCCCTCCTGACCATGCAACGCACCACGTTCGACGACACGGGGCGGGCCGTGGAGTACGGCACACATACGTACCGGGCGTCGCGCTATTCGTTCGAGTTCCAGCTGCTGGTACGCCCGTGAGGGTCCCGCTTCTCCAGGGGCGCGCTTTCCCCGAGTGACTTACTTCCTCCGCCCCACAAGGAGGCGCCCCATAGGGGCGCGGGGAACTGCGCGACCAGCCACAACGCACCGTGACCTGCGAATCAACCTGCAGCCCTCCGGGCGAGCCCAAGCGAAGCGAAGGGCCTCCCCGTGCAAGCGAGCGCCAGCGTACGGCAGAATCGGCGCGATGAGCACCTACCGCGACCTAGCCCTCGCACACCGCGGCTCCGCAAGGGCCACCGTCCTGCGGACCGTCGGCACGCGCGAGCGCCGATCGCATCTGACGGCTCCCCGCGTCCCCACCGTCGGCATCGACATCGGCGGTACGAAGGTGATGGCGGGTGTCGTCGACGCGGACGGCAACATCCTCGAGAAGGTCCGCACCGAGACGCCCGACAAGTCCAAGAGCCCCAAGGTCGTCGAGGACACCATCGTCGAACTGGTCCTGGACCTCTCGGACCGGCACGACGTGCACGCGGTCGGCATCGGCGCGGCCGGCTGGGTCGACGCCGACCGCAACCGCGTCCTGTTCGCGCCCCACCTGTCGTGGCGCAACGAGCCGCTGAGGGACCGGATCTCCGGGCGTCTCGCCGTGCCCGTCCTCGTCGACAACGACGCCAACTCCGCCGCCTGGGCGGAATGGCGCTTCGGCGCGGGCCGCGGTGAGGACCATCTGGTCATGATCACGTTGGGTACGGGTATCGGCGGCGCGATCCTCGAGGACGGGCAGGTCAAGCGCGGAAAGTTCGGTGTGGCGGGGGAGTTCGGCCATATGCAGGTCGTACCCGGCGGCCATCGCTGCCCCTGCGGCAACCGCGGCTGCTGGGAGCAGTACAGCTCCGGCAACGCGCTGGTGCGCGAGGCCCGCGAACTCGCCGCCGCCGACTCCCCGGTGGCGTACGGCATCATCGAGCACGTCAAGGGCAACATCTCCGAGATCACCGGCCCGATGATCACCGAGCTGGCCCGTGAGGGCGACGCGATGTGCGTCGAACTGCTCCAGGACATCGGCCAGTGGCTCGGCGTCGGCATCGCGAACCTGGCCGCCGCGCTCGACCCCTCCTGCTTCGTCATCGGCGGCGGCGTCTCGGCGGCCGACGACCTGCTGATCGGCCCCGCGCGGGACGCCTTCCGACGCCATCTGACGGGCCGCGGCTACCGCCCCGAGGCCCGTGTCGCCCGCGCCCAGCTCGGCCCCGAGGCCGGCATGGTCGGCGCCGCCGATCTCGCCCGGCTCGTCGCCCGCCGCTTCCGGCGCGCCAATCGGCGCAGGGTGGAGCGCTATGAGCGATACGAGCGGTATGTGCAGTCGCGCCGTACGACGCAGGGGTCGCTGTGACGACCACCTCGCTGCCCAACCAGACGCCGTCGCCCGACGAGCCGCGCCCGTCCGAGGGCCGCGGCCACATGATCCGCCGCCGCGCCCTGACGCTGCTGATCATCGTGCTGCTGATCGGCATCCCGGCCGGCTATCTGGTGATCTCCGCCAACCAGAGCCGTGACAGCGGCAGGACCAAAGAGGAGAAGTACGCCGCCAGGGGCCTCACCCATGAGTGGCCCTCGCGGGTCCAGCGCCGTCTCTACAACGTGCCGATTCCGCCGGGCTCGAAGGAGGTCGCGTACTACGAGACGAACAACTGGCGGACGAGTCGGCTGTACGTCCAGTTCCTCACCAGCAACGACGGCCTCGACACCTTCCTCAAGAACGTCGGCACCAGCCGCGCCGCCCTGGAGAAGGACGACTTTCCCATCAGCGCCCGGCACCGGAACATCGTCGACTGGGACTTCACGACACCCGGCCCCTGGTCGGGCCTCACCCGCGCGCGGAAGAACCCGACCCCGACCCTGGACATGGTCGTGAACTGGTCGAGGCCCGGCCATCCCATGGTGTACGTGGTCGCCAGAACGACGCCCTGACCCTACTCACCCCTTGGCATCCCTCACCTTCCTGACCTGTTCCTGACCTGCCGGTTCGGCCGCCGGGCCCGAATGTCAGACCCGGCCCGTACAGTCGAAGACGAGTGATCCGACTGGTCCGACGGGTGCCGCGGCCGGTCGGTCTGGTGCGACGTGGGTGAGGGAGGTGGCGGGGAGTATGAGCGTGGCGGAAGTCGAGGGGCGGCGCGTGGAGGAAGCCGCGCGGACCGCGGTGCCGGTTCGGCTCGCTGCCGTCTTTCTCCCGGCCGGGCTGCCACGAGACGGTCGCTTCGCCTTCTGGGATCCGGACGGCGGGCCGCTGCCGGAGGGCGAGCAGAGCGAGCTGACGGTCGTACGGCGGCACGGTGCGGGAGTCAGGCGGGGACCGGCGCCCGCCCTGACCCTCACGGTCGGCGAGGCGTTGCCCTTGCTCGTACGGGCTCGGCGGGACCCGGCGGCACATCCCGCCACGGCCTGCTGGGGCGCGGCCGCGCTGCACGCGCTGCGGCTCCTCGCGCGCGGGCGACTGCTGCCCGGACTGACGCGGGACGGCTATGACGCCTGGCGCGCCGGGCCGCTGGATCCGGACGACATCGCGCACTTGAGAGCGGTGGCGGCGGCCCTCCCGTACGAGGGCCATGCGGTACCTCTCCCTGGTCGGGGCCCCCTCCAACTGCCCGACCCGGAAGCGCTGATGCGTGCCTTCCTCGACGCCGTCGCCGACACGCTGCCGCGCACCGAGGCCGCGCCGTACGCCGTCGGGAAACCCTTCGCCGCGCGCGAGCCGCAGCGGCTGCCGGACGCCCGGGACTGGGCGGCGGAGGTCGCGGCGGGCATGGACGCGGGCGTACGGATCTCGCTGCGCCTGGACCTGTCCGCGTACGACCTCTTCGACGACAGCGACCGCGACAGTGGCAACGGCGACGGTGAGGCGGTGCGGCGGGCGGGTGCGGCCGTAGTCCAGGTGCACAGCCTCGCCGACCCCACCCTTGTCGTCGACGCCGCGGCTCTGTGGGCGGGGGAGGCCGACGGGACGTTCGGGCCTCGCGCGCGTGTGGATGCCGCCCTGGCTGTGCGGCGCGCGGCGCGCGTGTGGCCGCCGCTTGACCGGCTGTCGGAGCAGGACGTGCCGGATGTACTGGCGTTGTCCGAGGACGAGTTGTCCGATCTGCTCGGCGTCGCGGCGACCCGTCTCGGCGCGGCCGGAGTCGCCGTGCACTGGCCCCGTGACCTCGCCCAGGACCTGAGCGCCTCGGCGGTGGTGCGTCCGGCGCCCGGCTCGGCGACGGACGGTACGGGGTTCTTCGAGAGCGAGGAACTGCTCCAGTTCCGCTGGCAGTTGGCGCTCGGTGGCGATCCGCTCAGCGAGGCCGAGATGGACGCGCTGGCCGAGGCGCACCGGCCGGTCGTACGGCTGCGGGACCAGTGGGTGCTCGTCGATCCGGCCCTCGTCCGCAAGGCGCGTAAACGCGAACTGGGGCTGCTCGACCCGGTCGACGCGCTCTCCGCCGCGCTCACCGGCAGCGCGGAGGTCGACGGGGAGACGGTCGAGGCGGTGCCGGTCGGCGCGCTGGCAGCGTTGCGTGACCGGTTGACGGCGGGGGTGCGGCCCGCCGAGCCGCCCGCCGGTCTGACGGCGACGCTGCGGGACTACCAACTGCGTGGGCTGGCCTGGCTCGAGCTCATGACCTCGCTCGGCCTCGGCGGCTGCCTCGCCGACGACATGGGGCTCGGCAAGACCGTCACTGTCATCGCCCTTCACCTGAAGCGTGCGCGCCGCGAGCCGACCCTGGTCGTCTGCCCGGCCTCGCTGCTGGGCAACTGGCAGCGGGAGATCAACCGGTTCGCCCCGGGCGTCCCCGTCCGCCGCTACCACGGACCGGGCCGGACCCTGGACGACCTGGACGGCGGCTTCGTCCTCACCACGTACGGGACGATGCGGTCCGGGGCGGCCAGGCTCGCCCAGCAGCGGTGGGGCATGGTCGTCGCGGACGAGGCGCAGCACGTCAAGAACCCGTACTCGGCCACCGCGAAGGCCCTGCGGACCATCCCCGCGCCCGCCAGAGTCGCCCTGAGCGGGACACCCGTGGAGAACAACCTCTCCGAACTCTGGGCTCTGCTCGACTGGACGACCCCCGGACTCCTCGGCCCGCTGAAGTCCTTCCGCGCCCGGCACGCGCGCGCGGTGGAGAACGGCGAGGACGAGGAGGCCGTGTCCCGCCTCGCACGCCTGATCCGCCCCTTCTTGCTGCGCCGCAAGAAGTCCGACCCCGGGATCGTCCCCGAGTTGCCGCCGAAGACGGAGACGGACCATCCCGTCCCGCTGACCCGTGAACAGGCCGCGCTCTACGAGGCGGTGGTCCGCGAGTCCATGCTCGCGATCGAGACGACGGACGGCATCGCCCGCCGCGGCCTGGTGCTGAAGCTGCTGGGTGCGCTGAAGCAGATCTGCGACCACCCCGCGCTGTACCTGAAGGAGGACGTCCTGCCGAAGGACGCCTCACCGAAGGCCGGCGACCGGCTCGCCGCCCGATCCGGCAAACTCGCCCTGCTGGACGAGCTGTTGGACACGCTGCTCGCCGAGGACGGTTCGGCGCTCGTCTTCACCCAGTACGTGGGAATGGCGCGACTGATCACCTCCCATCTCGCGGCCAGGGCGGTACCGGTCGAGCTGTTGCACGGCGGTACGCCGGTGCCCGAGCGCGAACACATGGTGGACCGCTTCCAGAGTGGGGCGACGCCCGTCCTGGTCCTGTCCCTGAAAGCGGCCGGCACAGGCCTGAACCTCACACGCGCAGGCCACGTCATCCACTTCGACCGCTGGTGGAACCCAGCAGTCGAAGAACAAGCCACCGACCGCGCCTACCGCATCGGCCAGACCCAACCCGTCCAGGTCCACCGCCTCATCACCGAGGGCACAGTAGAAGACCGCATCGCCGAAATGCTCGCGTCCAAGCGGGCGTTGGCAGACGCGATCCTGGGCTCCGGCGAGGCCTCCCTCACGGAGCTGACCGACCGCGAGCTGTCGGACCTGGTCTCGCTCCGGAGGTCGACGTGATGTCAGCCGGCCCCAACGCATCAGCCGAGCCCAACGAGTCGCCGGGGCGCGGCAACTCCGCCGAGAGCAGTACGGCCTCTGAGCGGGGCCGGTCGGTGCAGCCGCCGCACGAAGGTGTACGTCCGGACCCGTCGCCCTCATCTGGTGAGGCCCGGCCTGGCGATGTGGCCCGCCGTGCCCTGTGGGCTGCCCGGCGTGGCGAGGCCGGGGACTCCGGGGCCGACTCGGAGGAGGACGGCTCCGCCGCGCCTCAGGCGCGACCGTCGACACGGGGCACGGATCGTCCGGCCCCCGAGACGAATCCCGCCCGGCGGCGGACGCCGCCGAAGGGACCTCGTCCGGGGGACGTGGCGCGTGAGGCTTTGCGAGCCGCGTCCGGTCGGGCCGCGGGCGCTACGTCTCGCGTGGAAGGCGGGGCGGAGGCATCCCCGCCGACCGGTGACGGGGTGCCTGGAGCGGCGGGGACTGGGTGCGCCGTGCGCTCCGGTGCGACGGCCGAGCCGTCGGATGCCGGCCGTGCCGACGGTGGCCGTCCCGACCCCCGCCGTGCCGAGGGTGACCGTCCCGATGCCGGTCGTCCCGACGTTGGTCGGCCCGGCAGCGGCGGGTCCTCCGGTACTCCGCGCCCCGGTGATGTGGCCCGCGAGGCGCTTCGCGCGGCCCGAACCGGTGCGAGTCGGTCCCGTACAGCCGTGGGGGACAAGGGAGTTGGTCGCCCGAGCCGTCCCGTCGACCCAAGGCCTTCCCGCTCTGAACCGTCACCGAGGACAGCGGACCGCAGTGCGGCGGCTCCCAGCGACGCTGCCTCCTCGGCGACGAACCCGGAGTCCGCTCCTCCGCCCATCGGGCGAGCGATCCCACCCAGTGCGGCACCCGCGTCCGCCATCGGTTCCGTCGGCCGAGGCGCCCGTACGCGACCCACCGGACTTCGGACGGCCGCGGACGTTTCGGCGCCGCGTTCCAGCTCCGTGCCTGGCGAAGCCCCCCGCCCGAACACCACACTCCCATCCCACGGCACCGACCTGCGCCGCACCTTCCCCGCCCTGCCGCCGCGGCCACCAGGTGAGGACGGGTTCGCCGAGACATGGTGGGGCAACGCCTGGGTGCGGGCGTTGGAGGAGGCGGCGCTTGATCCGGCGCGGCTTGGTCGCGGGCGGGCGTATGCGGGCAAGGGGCACGTGGATGCCGTGACCGTCACGCCCGGGCTTGTGCTCGCGTATGTGCACGGGAGCCGGCCGCGGCCGTACCGGGTGCAGATCCGGATGCGTACGCTCGCGGACGAGGACTGGGAGCGGTTCCTGGACGCCGCAGCCGAACGGCCGGGGCACATCGCGGCGTTGCTCGACAAGGACATGCCGCAGTCGCTCACCGAGTGCGGGGTCGAACTGCTCCCCGGCCCCGGAGACCTTGAACCCCACTGCAGCTGCCCCGACTTCGGCCACCCCTGCAAGCACGCGGCCGCCCTCTGCTACCAAACGGCCCGGCTGCTGGACGAAGACCCCTTCGTACTGCTCCTGCTGCGCGGCCGAGGCGAGCGCGAGCTGCTGGACGAGCTGTCGCGCCGCAACGCCACCCTGGCCGCCCGCTCGGCCCAGGCGGGGCAGGACAGCCAGGAAGGCCGGGAGGGCCGGGAAGGCAAGGAACCCGAACTCCCTGGCGTACGCGCACGTGACGCCCTGGCACCCCGCCAACTCCCGCCCCTGCCAAAGCTGTTGCCCCCGCCCGCGCACCCCGAGCAGCCACCCGCCTATCCGGCGTCTCCAGGCGGCCCGGACCCATTCGCCCTCGACCAGCTGGCCACCGACGCGGCCACCCGAGCGCACGCGCTGCTCACCACGGGACGTGACCCGGTCGCGGAGCTGACCCTCTGGCAGGACGCCGTCCGGCTCGCCGCCACCCGCCCCGGCTCCGGCCTCACCGCCACCACCCGCGCTCTCTACGCGTCCCTCGCCTCCGCCGCCGGCCGCACCCCCGCCGACCTGGCGCGCGCGGTAGCCGCCTGGCGCCAGGGCGGACTCGAAGGGCTCGCCGTCCTCGAAGAACCCTGGGACCCGCCGGCAGGCCGCTTCGACCGCGCCCGCCCCCTCCTCCTGGCCGCCGACTTCCCCGCCTTCCGCCCCTGGCACAACCACCTCACCCACCCCCGCGGGCACATACAGCTCCGCCTGGGCCACGACGGCCTCTGGTACGCGTACGAATCGGAACCGGGCCACGACGACTGGTGGCCCCGAGGCACCCCCGACCTCGATCCGGTCGGCGCCCTCACCGGCCTGGGCTCACCGACCGAACCATGACCGCCCGTGGCACCCATGAGCCCGGCGGACCCCCGAAGCGCGAAGGCAAGAGCCTGCAGCGCACGCTGCTCGTCGTGGGCGACCGTGACCGCAGTGCCCGCCCCGAGACCATCAGGGACTTCGCCGCCGAGCTGCGCGCCGAAGGCGTCGACACCACGGTCAAGGAACTGCCCTTCGCCGACCACTCCTTCGACGACGCGTACGGCAGCCTCACCTCCCAGACCAGCCGCCAGATACTCCTCGACTTCCTGACCAGAGACACATGACACCAGCCGGTGTTCCGCGGTCAGCTGCCCACACTCCCGGTGCCCGTTCCCGTCAGGACCCGCACCTCGGTCTCGGTGTAGTCCGCTCCGCCCCGTTGGCGGTGGTCGAGTACCGAGCCGGCCCAGGCGAGGGCGAATCCCACAGGAATGGAGATGAGACCGGGGTTCCTCAAGGGGAACAGGGCGAAGTCCATGTCGGGCAGCAGCGCCGTCGGGTTCCCGGAGATCGCCGGGGACAGCGTCGTCAGCAGGACGGCGACCAGCAGGCCGCCGTACATGCTCCAGATGGCGCCCCTGGTCGTGAAGCGCTTCCACCACAGGTTGAACAGCAGCGAGGGCAGGAGTGCGGAGGCCGCGATGGCGAAGGCGAGGCTGACCAGGAAGGCGATGTTGAGATGTTGGGCAAGCATCGACAGGGCGATCCCCGCGACACCGATCAGCCCGACGCCCAGCCGGGCCACGAAGAGTTCGCTCTTCTCGGACGCTCGGCCCCGCATGATCGTCGCTCCGTAGACGTCATGGGCCAGGGATGCCGCCGCGGTGAGCGTGAGAGCGCCGGCGACGGCCACGATCGTGATGAACGCGACGCAGGAGACCAGCGTGAGCAGCAACGACCCGCCCAGGTGCTCGGACAGCAGGAGTACGGCTGTGTTGCCGGAGGCCGCGTCGTCCTTGACGGTCTTCGTGCCGATCAGTGCCGCGGCGCCCAGGCCCGTCAGCATCTCGAACACGGTGAAGACGATGACCAGACCGGCCGCCCAAGCAGCAGACTTGCGGGCTCTGCGGCCGCTGTTGACCGTTCCGATACGCATCAGGACGTGCGGCAAGGCGGCCGCTCCGAGCACGAACGCCAGCTGCAGGCTGATCGAGTCGATCTTGTTGGTGCGGTCGTGGAAGCGGATGCCGGGGTCGAGGAAGGGGTGACCGAAGCCGCTGTTCGCGACGGCGGCGTTCAGCAGACGTGCGGGGTTCCAGCCGACCGCCGACAGCGTCGCCAGCACGACGAACAGACCTGTGGCGAGGAGGAGTACGGCCTTGATGACCTGGATCAGCGTCGCGGCGCGCATACCGCCGATGATGACGTAGAGGACCATCAGCAGACCGAGGCTCGCCACGACGAACCGTGTGGCGCCGTCCCCGTCGATGCCCAGGACCGTCGCCGCGAGAGCGCCGGCACCGACGAGTTGGGCGGTCAGATAGAGCAGGCAGACGACCACGCTCGTGATGCCCGCCGCCAGGTGCACGGGCCGGGCGCGCAGCCGCAGGGCGAGGGAGTCGCCGATGGTGAACCGTGTGGTGCTGTGGTACGGCTCGGCGACCACCAGAACCAGCACGGACCAGGCGACCATCGGCGCCAGTACGTAGGCGATCCCGTCGTAACCGGTGAGTGCGATCAGACCGGGGTTGCCCAGCATTCCGGCTGCCGACATGTAGCTGCCGAAGATGGCGAGCCCGTTGACGGCCGAGGTCAGCCGGCGCTGGCCGAGGTAGAAGCCGCTCAGTTCGTTCTTCTCGGGGAGGATCGACCCGATCGCGAGGAAGAGGGTGCAGACGACAGTGAGGCCGAAGACGGCGAGGACGGGGAAGGCGCCACCGGAGTCGGAGAGCGCGAGGAAGGAGTTCACCGGTCGCTCTCCTGGTGCTGGTGCGGGATGGCGGCACTGTGCCGCTTGACCAGGGGCTCGAGAGAGCTCTTCGCATACCGGACGTACCAGAGGACCGCCCAGCCGGTGAAGGTCACCTGTGCCAGGACCAGGGTGAGCCCGATGTTGAGCGGTCCCGCCCAGTCGATCGCCATGAGATCGGGGGCCTCGTTGGCCAGTACGACGCCGGTCATATGCGCGGCGAGGACCGTGGCGGCGATCAGGGCCGGGCGTCGGCGTGCGGCACGCAGTTCGCGTAGTGCGGCGGGCTGCCGGGCGCGGAGGTAGGACTCCGGGTCCGCCGGCTGGGCCGGGGACGGTGCGGGCGTGCGTGGGGCGATCTCGGACGAGGGGATGACCGGCTCTTCCCAGGCCGCCCACGCCGGGGCCACAGCGGCGACGGGCCGACGGTCGTCCAGGGTCAGGTCCAGGTGCCGGGTCATACGGAGGGCCCAGGATCTTCGTCTCGCACGGACGTCGTGCTCGAAGGCGCTGGCCCCCTGGAAGGACTGCCGGTACAGAGCCGAGAGGTCGGCCGGCGGGCCGATGGTCCGCTGGGCGCGGGCAATGGCCTGCTGCAACTCCACGGCGGAGTAATGGCCTTCGTGGTCGAGCGTACTGAGATAGAGCGCGGCAGCCGCCGGAGGATCCTGTTCAGGAGCAGGAAAGAGATCGCGGGAGTCCATATGTCGTCCTCGACAGGAGGTGGCGCGGATGTGGAGAGCACGTCGTACGAAGGCTTGTGGCCGTACGGCTTTTCCCGGCCCGCAGATGACGGGCTGACGTCAGTGACGAAGGCACTCGGCAAGGTAGGCGACCGACACGGACCGGGCGTACGCCGAAACCGTGCACTCAGTTCACCGTTTGAGCCGTCCTGGGCTCGTCCGGCGTCCTTGCCTCATCGAGCCCCACCGTGCCGCAGTGGTGATCGGGCCGACAAGGCGGCGAGCGGCAACGATCTGAGGTACTTGCGTGCATTGCGTTCACGACGTCACCGACCAATCCACTCCGCTCATCGAGGAGATTCTTTCGATTCGTCGGTGCAGGACAGAGATCGCCGCAAGAGTGGGTCACAACCATTTGCATGTAACGGGACGGCAGTTGAGTGACCCTGGCATGACCCGGCAGGCGCCTGCATCCGTAGAACTACGCGTTCGTGTACGGGACCTGTGGCCCCGCGCGCGGAGCGGGTTCAGCAGGGCAGATCGACAACAAGGGGCCGGTGGTCCGACACCGGCGTCTGCGGCGTACGCGTGCTGACCGGGGCGCTCCGGCAGATCCCGGCCGCCAGTACGTGGTCGAACTGCACCAGAGGGCGGTGTGAGGGATATGTCGGAACCCGAGCCAGGTCCCGCCATCCGCCCGGCACCGATGCCCGCGCGGACCGTCGCCGCGCCCGACCGGCCACAGGGGCAGCGAGCTCGGCCGCACCGAGCACGACCCTGGGGATCGGGCCGACCAGATTGAAGTCACCCAGCAGGACATGCGGCCGCGGAAGGTCGGCGATCCAGCTGCGGACAGCGAGCAGTTGACGGATGTTCCACCCCGGGACGAACGAAAGATGCACCGCCACCACTGTGAACGGCCCTATCTCCCCCTCCGCGACGGCGGCCAAGGCAGCGCGCGGCTGATCTCGGACCAGGGTGAGTCCGGGCCTTCCGGCCACGCGCAGCGGCAGGCCGAAGGGAGCCGGGGCGAACCGCCTGGCCCTCCATTCCCGCACCGGCAGCCTGGACAGCAACGCGATGCCGTGCGAAGGCACATCGCCTCGCGCCCGCGCCTCCCTGGGGCCGTACACCCGTAGACCCGACTCGGCCGGATCCAGCACCCACCCTTTACCCGGCACCGCCCTGCCATGGACCGCCGCCGCATACCGCCAGTTCCGCGCCCCCACTGCTTCGGCGACGAAGGACGCCTGGTCCACGCGCCCCGACCGCTCCTGGAGACGATCGACCTCCTGCAAGGCCACGACGTCGGCGTCCAGCGACGCGACAGCGTCCGCCAGCGCGAGCCCGGCATCCGCGGACGGGCGGGCAACCGGCCGACCGTCCTGAAGGACCCTGCCGTGCAGCACGTTGAACGTCGCGAACCTCACCGGGGAACAGTACGCACGCAGACAAGGCTCCACGTCTGTGGAATTGCGCAGCTCACCACGGACGATCACCACCTTCGCCGCCGTCGGTTATGTTCGGCCACCATGGCCGACATCTACGAACTCTCCATCGACCTGAACCTGCACGCAGACCTGTCCGACGACGAACTCGCCGAGCTCCGCTGGCACCTCGGTCTCGGACCACAGCCGGAGGCTCTCCGTCTCCTGCCCGAGTTCCCAGACCATGACCCCATGCCTCTACTGGGCCGGCACGGCGCCGCCTGGAAGGTGGGGGGAGCACTCACGGCGGGACTCGTACGGCAGGAAGACCTCACGAACAGGGCGTGGGCCCTGACCGCTCGCCAGGAGATTCACCCGGACCAGTTCGATATCACCGCCGAACTCCTCACCTGGCTGGCCACCAAAGCGGATGACCGGCATCGCCTCGCAGACGGGACGGTCCACCTGGGCCGGACGCGGTTCTACGAAGATGACGAGAGCGAGCCGCTGGTTCTTCGGGACGGCGAGATCGAGTGGCCGTAGATTCCGGCCCTCAGCGCGGGAAAGTGTCGTAGGCAGCGCGCGTCACGACGGCTGGGAGGACCGGAAGGCCTGATCACAGGGTCGGGAAGACGACCGAGAAGAAGAGCCATAGTAGTACGGCCCAGAAGGCCGCCGCGGCCAACGAGACGAGTAGCGAGCTGCGCCACCTCAGCACCAGGAACGGGAAGAGCACCAGGGCGGACCAGTGTCCTGCCAAGTCGATCGCCAGGCGGGCGGCCTCGCCGAGAGTGGCCGCCCGGCCCGCGGCCAGGTAGCGCAGCAGTCGCTGAGAGGCGAAGCCGTACAGGCCGAAGACGACGGGGAAGAACCACAGGGGTGTGAGCGTGACCAGTTCGGATTCCGACAGCTCGTTGAACAGCACCAGGTAGATGGCCCCGGCCCCGGCCACGCCGCCGATGAGCGCGATCAGGTAAAGGGCCGTCAGGCCGACCGGTTCGGCGGCGCGGACTGGTAGAGCGACGGGCGAGGCGTAGGGCACGTCGGGGAGAGGAGCACGGACCACCTGGTGGCAGTGCGGACAGCGGACGTCCTGACCTGTCCGCTCGGCCGGGACCGCGAGCAAGTGCCCGCACGAGGCGTGGAATTGCTGCGGCTGCTGACCTGCGTGCATGTGTGGTGCCTTCTCCATGGTTACGCCGGCGACCAGGTGGGCGTGCCCCCGGGCCAGGGCCCGTCAGCCGTCCGCCGGCCTCGCCTCTTGCCCTCTTGTGCCCTCTTGGTCGGCTGATTCGCCAGCCGAATATAAGGGCCGATGGCCAACTCCGCCTCCAGGAACGGCGGGTAACAGTAGAACTACCTGATTCCCCGCCGTCACCCTGCCCGAACGCGGCGGCGCACCGGCACGAAGCGGAGCGGAAGCCCCGGCACCGCCTGTGCCGCGACGGCCAGCCTCCTCTCGGGCACCACACCGATTACCGGGTAGCCGCCCGTGGTCGGGGAGTCGGCGAGGAAGACGACCGGGCGGCCGTCGGGCGGCACCTGGATCGCCCCGATCACCATGCCTTCGCTGGGCAGCTCGCCGTGCACCGCGCGCTCCAGGACGGGCCCTTCCGTGCGCAGGGCGATGCGGTTGCTCTGGGTCGAGATGGTGAAGCGGGCGGCGGCGAGAGTACGTAGCGCTGCGTGCGTGAACCAGTCGTCGCGCGGACCCGGGAGCACGGGCAGCACCAGTTCGCGGGGTGGTCCGGGCCAGAACACCGTGTCGGCGTAACAAGGTTGGCCCTGCGCCGCCCCGAGCGGCAGCACGTCCCCGTCTCGCAGGGGGGCGGGCCCCAGGCCGGAGAGCAGGTCGGTGGAGCGACTCCCCAGAACCGGGGGGACGTCGATGCCGCCGCCCACCGCGACGTAGCTGCGCAGTCCGCAGGCGGCCGTGCCCACCTCGAGCACCGCACCGGTAGGCACGTACACGGGGCTCCCGAACGCCGCCGGACGGCCGTCGATCCGTACGGCGGCGGGGGCCCCGGTGACCGCGACGGTCATGGACCGGCCGGCCCGTACCGCCACGCCGGTCAGCGTGGTCTCCAGCGTTGCCGTGTCGGCGGTGTTGCCCACCAGCCGGTTCGCCAGTGCGTGGGCCGGCTGGTCGAGTGCGCCCGACCGGGGCACGCCCAGGTGGGCGTGGCCGAACCGCCCCAGGTCCTGAAGCGTGGTGAGCGCCCCGGCCCGTACGACCTCGAGCTTGCCGTCGCTCACGGGCACCTCACGCGCCGGCCGCCGTCCTCCGCGGACGCGGGTGTGGACTTGGACGGCTCCTCGGGTACGAACCGCACCCGCGTACCCGGGCTGAGCAGCGCAGCCGGTTCGCGCTCCATGTCCCACAACGGAACCCGCGTCGTCCCGATGAGCTGCCAGCCGCCCGGTGAGGACCGCGGATAGATGCCGGTGTACGCGCCGGCGAGTGCCACGGAACCCTTGGGCACCGAAGTGCGCGGGGCATCGCGACGCGGTACGTGGAAGGCCTCGCCAAGCCCCGTCATGTACGCGAATCCCGGAGCGAATCCGCAGAAGGCGACGCGGTGCTCGATGCCGCTGTGCACGCGCGCCACCTCGTCCTCCGTCACGCCCCACAACTGGGCGACGGCGGACAGGTCGGCGCCGTCGTAGCGGACCGGAATCTCCAGCAGCGGGCCGTTGTCCGCGGCCGACTCCGGTACGGTCCACCGGCTCACCTCGGCGCGCAGCCGCTCCGCGTCCGGAACTCCGTAGAGCAGCACCGTCTTCTCCCCGGGAACGATCTCCCTGAGCGTCAGCAGGCCCGCGTCGCGGCGGCGCACCACCTCCGCGTGCATCGCCTGAGCCTCCCGCGGAGTCTCCAAGTCGATCAGCAGCGAGTCCTCGCCGACTGGCAGCGCCCTCATGCCGCCGCCTCCACACGAACCCCGGCGTCCTCCAGTGCGGTGCGCACGCGTTGGGCCAGTTCCACGGCGCCGGGCGTGTCACCGTGCAGGCACAGGGACCTGGCCCGTACGGACACGGGCTTGCCGTCGGGTGTCGTAGTGCGGCTCTCGGTGGCCAGCCCGAGGGCCTGCTCGACGACCTGCCGCGGATCGGTGATCACGGCGCCCGGAGTGCCGCGCGGCACCAGCGTTCCCGCCTCCGTGTAGGCACGGTCCGCGAATGCCTCCGTGACGCAGCCCAGTCCCGCCCCGTCCGCCAGGCGGAGGACGGCGGAGCCGGGCAGGCACATCACCGGCAGCCGAGGGTCCGCCAGTCGGATCCCACGGACCACGGCCTCGGCCTGCTCCTCGTCATGCACCACCCGGTTGTACAGCGCCCCATGCGGCTTGACGTAGGCGACCTTCGTTCCCGCCGCCCGGGCGAACACCTCGAGCGCGCCGATCTGGTAGGCGACCTCGGCGGTCAGCTCGTCCGCGGGCAGGCTCATGTCCCTGCGCCCGAACCCGGCCAGGTCCCGGTAGGAGACATGTGCCCCGATGGTCACGCCCCTCTCGGCCGCGCCCTCGCAGACCCTGCGCATCGTCGCGGCGTCGCCCGCGTGGAAGCCGCAGGCGACGTTGGCGCTGGTGACCACGGACAACAGGGCCTCGTCGTCGGTGAGCGCCCACCGTCCGTACCCCTCCGCGAGGTCCGCGTTGAGGTCAATCACGCTGTCGGTCATCGCTTGCTCGGTCTCCTCGGAGTCATCCGTGTTCTGTCCGGCGGTCAGGGGCCTTACACGATGCGGTAGTTCACATCCCGGGCGTCGGTGATCAGCATGTAGCCGGGCGCATGGGTGATCGCGAAGGGCGGCCGTGAGGCCATCAGCGCGGCCTGCGGGGTGACGCCGCACGCCCAGAACACCGGTACGTCCCCGGCCTGGCTCTCCACCGGGTCACCGAAGTCCGGGCGGGAGAGGTCCTTGATGCCCAGCTCCGCGGGATCACCCACGTGTACGGGACCGCCGTGCACGGCCGGCATCAGAGCGCTGATCCGGGTCGCGGTGTCGACGAGTCCGGCCGGAATCTGGCGCATGGAGACCACGAGCGGACCGTGCATCCGGCCGGCCGGGCGGCAGGGCCGGTCCGTACGGAACATGGCGACGTTGCGCCCCTGGTCTATGTGACGCATCGGCACTCCCGCGTCGGCCAGAGCGCCCTCGAAGGTGAAGCTGCATCCGATCAGGAAGGTGACCAGGTCGTCCCGCCAGACATCGCGGACATCCGTCGGCTCGTCGGCCAGCTCGCCGTTCCGCCAGACGCGATAGCGAGGAAGGTCGGTGCGCAGGTCGGCGTCGGGGGCGAGAGCGGTGGTCCACGATCCCGGGTCGGTGACTTCGAGGACCGGACAGGCTTTGGGGTTGCGCTGGCAGAACAGCAGGACGTCGTACGCCCAGTCCGCGGGCAGCGAGATGAGGTTGGCCTGGGTGTACCCGGTGCACCAGCCGTCCGTGGGTGTGCCGGCGCCCGCGCGGAAGACGGCCCGGGCCTGCGCGGGCGTCTGTGCTGTGGTCCGGACTGCTTCCGTCATCGCGGTCCTCTCGTCGCGGCAGTTCGGACTGCTGCTGCCTGCGGGGTGCGCGTGCCTTCATCAGACCCGCGACCCAACTTTAAGGGATTGTTGAACGATCCGACAAGGGGACTTGTTGTTTCGTTCTCGCTTTCTCGATTCACTGGTGTAGAGACATTTTGAGCCGCCGCAGTAAGCCGTCGGCCCCGTTCGAAGGATGGACGTCATGGCTGCCGAGATCGACCCGGCCGTGCTCATGGGTGACCGCGAACTGCTCGGCCGCTCCAGTACTGCCGACCGGGTGGCCGAGATTCTGCGCACGCGCATCGCGGAGGGATACCTGACGCCGGGCAGCAAGCTCTCGGAGGACTCCATCGGGCAGGCGCTCGGGGTCTCCCGCAACACCCTCCGCGAGGCGTTCCGCCTGCTCACCCACGAGCGGCTCCTCACTCACGAACTCAACCGCGGGGTCTTCGTACGCAGGCTCACGGTCCAGGACGTCGTCGACATCTACCGCGTACGCAAACTCATAGAGTGCGCCGCGGTGCGCAGCCTCAGCATGCCGCCCTACGACCTGAGCCAGGCGGAGGCCGCGGTCGCCGAAGGCGAGAAGGCCTCGGAGGAGGGCGCCTGGGCCGACCTAGGGACGGCCAACATCCACTTCCACCAGGCGGTGGTGGGCCTCGCCCGCAGCACCCGGCTGAACGAGCTGATGAGGGGCGTGCTCGCCGAACTGCGCCTGGTCTTCCACGCGATGGACAACCCGCGCGGCTTTCACGAGCCGTACCTGCCGCGCAACCGGGAAGTCCTCTCCGCCCTCCAGGAGGCGAACGTCGTCAGAGCGGAGCTGCTGCTGAGCTCGTACCTCGATGACGCGGAGAAGCAGCTGGTCGAGAGGTACTCGGAAAGCTTCGGGGGCTAGGTTCTGTGGCGTACAGGCCCTAGAAGTCGGCCCGCGCGCACGGCAGTTGTGACACAACCCCTGTCCCGCAGCCTGCTCAAAAAACCGCTCAGACCGTGCAGTCACCCGCACTGCACGGTCTGAGCGGTTTTTTGAGCAGGGCAGGTTCAGCGGAGCTCGGTGCCCTTGGTCTCGGGCAGCCCCACGAGTGCGACCACCGCGACGGCGTAGCCGATGGCGCCGTAGGTCAGCGCGCCGCCGACGCCCCCGGAGAATCCGACCGCCGTCGGGAAGACCGCTCCGAGGGCGCGTCCGACGTTGTACGTGAGGCTCTGGCCGGTGCCGCGGACCTCGACCGGGTAGAGCTCGGCGAGATACGAGCCGAAGCCGGAGAAGATGGCGGAGGCGCAGAAGCCGAGCGGGAACCCGGCGAACATGAGCAGGGTGTTGGAACCCTCGGGAATGTTGACGTACGTCATCAGCAGGCCGGCGCTGAGGAAGGCGAAGATGGCGAAGGACTTCTTGCGGCCCAGCCGGTCGATGACGACTCCGGCGAGGACATAGCCGCAGAAGGCGCCGGTGATGAGGACGAAGAGGTAGCCGCCGGTGCCGATGGCGGACAGGCCGCGCTCGGTCTTGAGGTAGGTGGGCAGCCAGGTGGCGAAGGTGTAGTAGCCGCCCATCACGCCCATGGACAGCATGGTCGCGAAGATCGTCCTGCGGGCCAGGCCGCCTTGGAAGACGGCGATCACCGGAACGCGGGCTTCCTTCTTGGTGAGCTTCTCCGCGACCTCGGGGGCGTCCTTCACCCGGAGGCGTACGTAGATCAGCAGTACGGCGGGCAGGGCGCCGGTCCAGAACAGGATCCGCCAGACGATGTCCTGGTCCACCGTGTCGATGAGGATGGTGGAGACGAGGACGGCCAGTCCCCAGCCGACCGCCCAGGAGGCCTGCACCCAGGCGAGGACCTGGCCGCGGTAGCGCGGCTTGGCGTACTCGGCGACCAGGATGGCGCCCGCCGCCCATTCGCCGCCGAAGCCGATGCCCTGGAGCGTGCGCATCGCGAGCAGCATCTCGTAGCTGTTGGCGAAGCCGCAGGCCACGGTGAACACGGCGTAGGTGACCACCGTGATCATGAGGGTCTTGACCCGGCCCACCCGGTCGATCAGCACCCCGGCGAGGACGCCGCCGACCGCGGACGCGAGCAGGGTGGCGGTGGTCAGCAGGCCGGTCTGGGAGGTGCTGAGGCTGAAGTAGGCCGCGATGGCCGCCATGCCCAGCGGCAGCACCTGGAAGTCGTAGGAGTCGAGGGCGTATCCGCCGAACGCCCCTTTGAAGGCACGCCGGCCCTGGTCGGACATCGACCGGTACCAGGCGAAGGCGCCGGTTGCCTCATCGGCCGCGGTGGCCGTCGTTCGTGTGGGTGTGGTTGTCACGCTGGACCTCACGGGAAGAGGGGACTGGCTGAACGAGACGTCGTGTCAGAGCAGTTGAGGGTCGTCGGTCGGTCCTCGTGAGTCCGGCCGCTGGGGCCTGCCGGTTCGTGGACCTGGCTTGGCACTCGATGTTTGAATAAGCTAGAGATCGTTGAACAATCCTTCAAGAGGTATGGAGGTTTTTTCTACGAGGCGTTTCCGTTTCCCGCGAGTTTCGCGGGCGGCACTGATGCGATCCGGCCACTCCTGGAGGGAGGTTCGTGCAGGGCTGTGCCGGACGCTCCAGGCGAGGGGCCGGGATGCAGTCAGGCGAGACCCCTGGGCATTGAAGAATCGTTCAACGATCTACCCCTGACCGCACGCCTGTGAAGACCACCACGAAGTCGTTCACCGTGTGGTGTTCAAGCCCCTGGTTGGGGAGATCCGGCAAGGCTTTTCAGGCCCTTCGCACCAAGCCGTGGGGGTTCCATCACAGTCGACGCTGCGATCCGCATGCGTGCCGTTAGGTTGGGACCGGCCGTGTGAGAACCCGTGAGAGATGAGAGGGTCTGACGGGTGAGCGAGACACCACCGAACACCACCCTGCAATACCGCTTTGACGGGCCAGAAGACGCACCTGTCCTGGTCCTGGGCCCCTCCCTGGGCACGACCTGGCATATGTGGGACCGCCAGGTCCCGGAGCTGATGAAGCACTGGCGGGTGTTCCGGTTCGATCTGCCGGGCCACGGCGGCGCACCCGCCTACCCGGCCGGCTCGGTCACCGATCTCGCCGCCCGGCTGCTCGCCACACTCGACGCGCTCGGCGTCCAGCGGTTCGGCTACGCGGGCTGCGCGCTCGGCGGCGCAGTCGGTACGGAGCTGGCCCTTCGCCACCCGCAGCGGGTCGCCTCGCTCGCCCTGATCGCCGCTTCACCGCGCTTCGGCACGGCCGACGAGTTCCGCCAGCGCGGAGTAATCGTACGGACGAACGGCCTCGACCCCATCGCCCGTACGTCCCCGGAGCGCTGGTTCACCACCGGCTTCGCCGCTGCCCAGCCCGCGATCACCGAGTGGGCCGTGCAGATGGTGCGCACCACCGACCCCGGCTGCTACATCGCCGCCTGCGAGGCGCTCGCCTCCTTCGACGTACGCCCCGAACTCGGCCGGGTCGGCGTGCCCACGCTCGTCCTCGTCGGCTCCGACGACCAGGTCACCGGACCCGCCGAGGCCCGCACCCTGGTCGCCGGAATACCGGACGCCCGTCTCGCGGTCGTACCCGGCGCCTCGCACCTGGTCCCCGTGGAACAGCCCGCCGCGGTCACCGACCTCCTCGTACGGCACTTCACCAGCGCCTGGCAGCAGCCCGCCTTCGACACCACCACCGGCCATATGGCGATCGCCGCGTCCCCGGTCAAGCCGGTGCTGGCCGCGGCCCCGCCGGTCCAGCCCGTCGCCGAGATCGCCGCCGCCGAGCAGCCCGAGGCCCTGGGCAGGCCCGACCCGTACGACGCGGGCATCAAGGTCCGCCGCGAAGTGCTCGGCGACGCGCATGTGGACCGGGCGTTCGCCCAGGCTGACGAGTTCTCCGGGGACTTCCAGGAGTTCATCACGCGCTACGCCTGGGGCGAGGTCTGGGACCGGCCCGGTCTGGACAGACGCTCCCGCAGCTGCGTCACCCTCACCGCCCTCGTCGCCGGCGGCCACCTCGAAGAACTCGCCTTCCACACCCGCGCCGCCCTCCGCAACGGCCTCACTCCGGCCGAGATCAAGGAAGTACTCCTCCACGCGGCCGTCTACTGCGGCGTACCGGCCGCGAACAGCGCCTTCAAGGTGGCGCAGCAGGTCATCCGCGAGGAGACCACCCCCCAGGAGTGAGCCACCGGGCATCCCGGGCGAGCCCAGGAGGGGCCCCGGGAGTGCACCGCTCCATGGGGCCGGGGGCAGGATGGAACTCATGAAGCTAAAGCTCACGAAGAAGTCGCACGCCTGTATCCGGCTCGAGAAGGACGGGCGCACGCTCGTCATCGACCCCGGCGGTTTCAGCGAGGAGGACGCCGCGGTCGGCGCGGACGCGATCCTGGTCACGCACGAGCACCCCGACCACTTCGACGAGAGCCGGCTGCGGGCCGGTCTCGAGGCCAACCCCGGCGCCGAGCTGTGGACCGTGAAGTCCGTCTCCGACCAGATCGCGGCGGCGTTCCCCGGCCGCGTGCACACCGTCGGCCATGGCGACACGTTCACGGCCGCGGGCTTCGACATCCAAGTCCACGGCGAACTGCACGCCGTCATCCACCCCGACATCCCGCGCATCACCAACGTCGGCTATCTCGTCGACGGCGGCCGCGTCTTCCACCCGGGCGACGCCCTCACGGTCCCCGACCAGCCGGTAGAGACGCTGATGCTCCCGGTCATGGCCCCCTGGAACAAGATCGCCGAAGTCATCGAGTACGTACGCGAAGTCAAGCCCCAACGCGCGTACGACATCCACGACGCCCTCCTCACCGACCTCGCCCGCCCGATCTACGACCGTCAGATCGGCGGCCTGGGCGGCGCGGAACACCTGCGGCTGACGCCGGGCGCTTCGGCCGAACTCTGATCCCATGCCGCCCTCGGGTCCGTTGTCAGACCCTCCCGGTAAGTTGTGAGGCATGCGGATTGCCACCTGGAACGTGAACTCGATCACCGCCCGCCTCCCCCGGCTGCTGGCCTGGCTGGAGAGCAGCGGCACCGACGTGCTGTGCCTCCAGGAGGCCAAGACCACCGCCGAGCAGTTCCCCACCGACGAACTGACCAAGCTGGGCTACGAGTCGGCGGTCCACGCGACAGGCCGGTGGAACGGCGTCGCGGTGATCTCCCGCGCAGGCCTCGAAGACGTGGTCAAGGGCCTGCCCGGCGACCCCGGCTACGACGGCGTCCAGGAGCCCCGCGCCATAGCGGCGACCTGCGGCCCGATCCGCGTCTGGTCGGTGTACGTGCCGAACGGCCGAGAGGTGGACCACCCCCACTTCGCCTACAAACTCCAGTGGATCGAGGCCCTCAAGGCAGCGGTAGCGGGCGACGCGTCCGGCAGCCGCCCCTTCGCGGTCCTGGGCGACTACAACATCGCCCCGACAGACGAAGACGTCTACGACATCGCAGCCTTCGAGGGCTCCACCCACGTCACCCCCGCCGAACGAGCCGCCCTCACAGAACTCCGCGAGGCAGGCCTCACGGACGTGATCCCGCGCCCCCTCAAATACGACCACCCCTACACGTACTGGGACTACCGCCAACTCTGCTTCCCCAAAAACCGAGGCATGCGAATCGACTTGGTCTACGGCAACGAGCCCTTCACCAAGGCGGTCAAGGACTCGTACGTGGACAGGGAGGAACGAAAGGGCAAGGGCGCGTCGGACCACGCGCCGGTGGTAGTGGACTTGGACGTGTAGGCAGGGCGCTTCGGTGCATCCGGGCGCCTGTCAGGGGGCGCCCTTCGGAACCGCCCCGCACGGGAGCGCCCCTTTAGGGGGCGGGGAACGGCGCGACCAGCCACGACGCACCCGCAGCCGCGACACGGGTGTCACTCCCCACCCCCTGGCGGGGGTCTGGGGCGCAGCCCCCCACGCGGCGGAGCCGCAAATTGTCACAGCCGGGAAGGGGCGGGGCTGGGGAACTACGCAACCAGCCACAACGGACCCGCAGCCGAGCTACGAACCCCTCCGCGAAGCGGCACCGCGGCGCTGCCGCTACAGCAACCGCAAATCCACAGCCTCAGCCAGCGCAGCGAGCCCCGCATTGCCCGGATGCAGATGATCCCCACTGTCGTAAGCGGGCAACATCCGCGAAGGCCGCCCCGGATCCCGCAAAACCGCATCAAAATCCAGCACCCCGTCAAACGAGGTGCTGGACCGTATCCACGCATTCACAGCGGAGCGCCCCGCATCGGCGGCAGGAGTACACCGAGCCTCCCCCTCACAGGGAACGATCGTCGCGCCCACCACCCGCAACCCACGCGCATGCGCCCGCTCGGCGATCTCCCGCAGCCCCGCAATGACCTGCTCCGCACTCGCCCCCCAGCGCACGTCATTGACGCCCTGGAAGACAACGACCGTACGAGCCGACGTCTGCGCCAGCACGTCCCGGTCGAGCCGGTTCAGGGCACTCACGCCACCCATATCGGTGGAGACACCGTCGCCGGGGTAACGGTCGGAGACCACACGATTCGCCGAGATGCCGTGGTTCAGGACCCCGTAGTGCGGGACCACGTCCTGGTCCCGCAACCGCCGGGCGAGCACATCGCCCCAGCGAAGGTTCGCGTCCGGCGTCGACTTCTCGCCGTCGGTGATCGAGTCCCCGAGCAGCACCACAGAACCGGGCCCGCCGCCCACGTCCACACCGGTCAGGAGCGGCCAGTTGCTGATCGTCGAGGTGTACGCGTCCGGGCCGGCGTCCGCGGCATGGTCGCCGGGCTCGCTGAGGTACGACCGCTGGACGGCCAGGCTGTGCATGGGCGCGGCGCTCACCGTTCCCGGCAGATGGAAGCTCACCAGCAGATTGGCGTCGGCGGGCACATCGAAGCCCAGCGGATCGCTGAACGCCTGTGCCCCCGCAGGGATTTCGGTCCCGGCGGCATCCCGGAACGACAGCGGCACAGGAGCACTCCGCGGACTCGCACCGGACGCCTGGACCGCCACCGTCGCACTGCCGATCCGTACGGGCGCGGAGGCGAAGGTGTTGTCCAGCCGGATCCGTACGCGCGGCCCGCCCGCCGAGGTGTGCACCACGAGACGCAGCGTCCGGTCCGTCCAAGGCCCGACCGCCCCGTACCCGGAGGTCGAAGTAGCCCAACTGCCCGTCCAGCCGGGTGAGTCGGCCCGTACCGACAGCGCGAACACATGCAGGTCGTCGTTGCGCGGTAGCTTCACGGAGGCAACGGCCCGGCCTTCGGCGAGCGGCACGGTCACGACGTACAGCCGTGCCTTCTCGGCGAGTTGGCCGCCGGGCGTGTTGACGTGCGGCAGTGCCACGGCCTTGGTGGCGAGGGGGCCGCGGCGCCAGTCGGGTGCGGTCAGCCGGTACGTGGAGTGCGAGCCGTTCGCGTACCGCACCACCCCCGTACCCGTGGCCGCGTCCCCGGCTGTGCCCGCCACCAGGAAGGCGAGGGCGTCGCCGCGGCCATGGACTCGGACCAGCTGGCCGTCGGCGCGTACGTTGTCGGGCTGGCCCGCCGCCTTGCGCGGCCAGGTCAGCGGGGCGCCCTGGACGGTCAGTGTGCGGCCCGGCGTCCAGCCCGCGGCGGTCAGGTCCCGAGCCGACAGGGAGCCGCCCGAGCCGTCGAAGTCCGCCTGACCGGGACGCGCGTCGTCGCTGACGGCCGTGTTGTCGAAGAGCCGCTCCAGCGGGAGCGGCCCGGTCCGGGTGGGCAGCCCGGCCTTCGCGGACGCGGTCGGCACCGCCATCATGAGAAGAGCGAGAGCGACGGCCGGACCCCAGACACGTCGGTGCACGACCGACTCCTCCCGTTTGCCGACAAGACGATCAAGACGAACAAGACGACACGTGCGAGACGACAGATGTGACACGACAACTGCGAGACCACAGGTGCTCCGCGAAGCTAAGGAGGCGTCAGGAACCCGTCAATGATCGACGCGCGAACTCCGGGCGAAATCCCCTGGAACAAGCGGCCCAGCGTGCCCTGTGGTGCGCCGGGCGATACGGATGACAGGCTGGGAGTATGAACATCTCGTTCCTGGGCAACTGGCGCAAGAAGCGAGACCCCGCCAGAGTCGCAGTCTTCTCCGACAGCGAGAGCGATCGCGAGGGAGTGGCCGAGCTGCTCTCCGAGTGCGAACTGCTGCGCTCCCAGGCGGAGCGGGCCGGGATCGAACTCGACGACTCCCCGGCCTCGTTGGAGGCGCTCGACCAACTGTTGCCGCGCTGGCGCGACGACGAGGAGAGCCTGCCCTGGCTCGGCAACGACGCGGGCCTCTATCTCGGCACGGTCATCCTGCGCACGGTCCCTGGCGCGACATGGAAAGTGTGGCCCAACGGCCAGCCGGTATTGCGGCTGGAGTCCGGCCGCGAAATCGACGTGGTCGCCGCCGGACACGAGTGGGCGGCCAGCGGCGTACCGGAGCTCTCCCAGCTGTACGGCGAGGTGTCGGAGGCGTAACCAGGCTTATGTCTGAAATGCGCAGATGTCGTACATTGGCTGCACTTCTGTCTGGATAGCTGGAACGTTTGCGGCCACCGCGACACAGCGACGAGTGAGTAGGGCTGGGCATGGTTGTCGATCCCCTGATCGAGCTGCGTGACGTCAACAAGTACTTCGGCGATCTGCACGTCCTCCAGGACATCAACCTCACCGTCGGCAAGGGGGAGGTGGTCGTGGTCATCGGCCCCTCGGGATCCGGCAAGTCGACGCTGTGCCGGGCGATCAACCGGCTCGAGGTGATCCAGTCGGGGGAGATCAGACTCGACGGCAAGCTGCTGCCCGAGGAGGGCAAGGACCTCGCGAAGCTCCGCGCGGAGATCGGCATGGTCTTCCAGTCCTTCAACCTCTTCGCGCACAAGACGGTCCTGCAGAACGTCTCGCTGGGCCAGGTCAAGGTCCGCGGACGCAAGAAGGACGAGGCCGACCGCCGCTCGCATCAGCTCCTCGACCGGGTGGGCCTCGCCGATCAGGCCATGAAGTACCCGGCGCAGCTCTCCGGCGGCCAGCAGCAGCGCGTGGCCATCGCCCGCGCCCTCGCCATGGACCCCAAGGCCATGCTGTTCGACGAGCCGACCTCGGCCCTCGACCCGGAGATGATCAACGAGGTGCTGGAGGTGATGCAGCAGCTCGCGCGCGAGGGCATGACCATGATGGTCGTCACGCACGAGATGGGCTTCGCCCGCTCCGCCGCCGATCGCGTCGTCTTCATGTCCGACGGCCGCATCGTCGAGGACCGCACCCCCGAGGGGTTCTTCACCGACCCGCGCAGCAACCGTGCCAAGGACTTCCTCTCCAAGATCCTCAAGCACTGACGGGTGACGCGGTCAAGAACTCCTTGGGGGAGCGGTATCTCAGGGGCACGGGCGATGACTCGCCCGCCAGCAGCCTGCGATCACTGCCCGCGCAGCGGCACCGACACATACGACGGGTCGGCCGCGGGTGAGGAGAAGGTCAGCTGCGCGCCGTCCGGGTTGTGCTCGATGTAGAGCGGGTCGACCGTGTCGACGACCAGAGCGAGCCGGTGCCCCGCCGGGACGTCGTACGCCGTGGAGAACAGCTCCAGGTCGACACCGAACGGCTTGCCCGGCGTCTGCCCGTGGAACGTATACGGCGCGTTGCTGACCAGCTTGCCGATGCCGAGCGGGCCCACGTCGTAGAGGTACGCGACGAGGGTGCCGCTCTCCTTGTTGCTGGCGACCGTGGTGTGCAGCTTCGTGGTCCCGCGCACCCGCTGGGCGCTCTGGTACTTCTCCGACTGCCATACGGCGGCGTGCCGGCGGGGCAGGAGCGGCATCGAGGCCATCGGGGGCAGCTTGGCCACCTGGTCGAGGATGCTGGACAGGAAGATGGTGCCGCCGTCCGCGCCGGAGTTGGTGTTCGCGCGGATCGTGGTGGTGCCCGCGAGGTCGATCTTCTTCCGGGTCGCGGTGACCGACTTCCAGTCCGGGTAGCCCTCGTAGCCGCCTGTGGAACGGGACTTGAGGCGGACGGGCTGCTCGCGTTCGATGCCGTTGGCCTCACCCTTGAGGTGATGGTCGAACCAGCGGGCGGTGTCGGTCCACACGTCGTTGGGCAGGCCGAAGAGGCCGGTCGCCTCGTTGGTGGCGTGGTCGCCGGGGCGCAGTTCCAGCCGCTTGGGGCCGGTCAGCTTCTCGTAGAAGTCGGCGTACTGGTTGGGCGGGAAGATCGTGTCGCCCCAGGCGTTGGCCATCATGACCGCCGTGCCGTTGGCGTTGATCCGGTCGACGTACGTCGCGGGGGAGCGCTTCTTCCCCCAGGCGATGAGCTCCGGCTCCCTGGCCAGGTTGGAGGCGAAGAAGTCCTTGTAGATCTGCTTGAGTTCGGGGCTCTGGCGGCCGGTGATGTTGCCCGCGACGTCCAGCAGGGCGGTCGCCTGGGAGTGCTGGGTGCGGCCGGAGTAGATCGAGTCGATCAGGTCGGCCCAGCCGCTGAGCGCGGCGACCGCTTTGACGCGCTTGTCGTGTGCGGCGGCGAGCAGGCTGATGCCCGCGCCGTACGAGAGTCCGGCCATGCCGACTTGGTCCGCGTCGGCCGGGGTGTTGGCGAGGGCCCAGTCGATGACCTTGGAGGCGTCGGCGATGTCCGGCGGGCCCGCCACTTCGATGTAGCCGCCGGACTCCCAGAAGCCGCGGACGTTGTAACTCACGACCACATAGCCGGAGTTGGCGAGCTTCTTGGCCTGGGCGAGGTACTCGACCTGGGGCAGGCCCCAGCTCGTCGGCAGGACGATGAGCGGGTAGCGGCGGGTGCCGTCGGCGCCCGCGGGCGTGACGACGTTGGCCTTGAGGGTGGTGCCGCCGTCGCCGGCGATGTCTACGAACCGGACGCCGCCGGCCGTGGCCGACGCGCCGGGTGCCGACTGGGCGGCAGGGGCCAGCCCGATGGCCGTACCGGCGAGCAGGGTCGCCGAAACGGCACCGACGGCGGTGGTACGCAGGCCCTTGCGAGGGCTTCCCATGGGTCACTCCTCACTCGTGTCAGTGCAAAGTGACCCGACGGTAACCGCCGCCTCTTACCGCAAGTAACCCGTCGGTAAGTTACGTGCGAGTAACGATCGTTGAAATGTGAATGTACTTAGGAGGCTCGATGTCCCTTCTGAGGAGCGACCTCCACGGCCGCCGGGGTCTGCGCGGCCTTCGTGACGTCCGCGACGAGTTCGACGACATCAGACCCGTACGCCTGCGAGTTGACGACCTTCAGGAGTAGTACGAAGGAGTTGTTGCCGTGCTTGCGCGCCAACTTCTCGTGCTGGCGGGCGAGATAGCGGGTGGCCGCCTGGTTGGTGATCGCGCGCTGGCCGCAGAAGACGAACACGGGTCGCGTCATATGGCCCTGGCCCGCGGTGAGCCGGGCGAAGAACGCGTACTCGGTCTTGCCGGGCTCCAGGCGATAGGTCTCGCCGCCGATGTGGAAGGCGCCGCGGTCCGGGCCCGGCTCCGGGTCGGTGTTCAGGTGGATGCCGGGCAGCAGGGAGTGCAGATGCGCGGCCATCCGGCGGTTCGCCGACGGGTGGCCCACACAGAACTCCGTACGCTCCCCGAAACCCTGCTGTGCCGCGTCATGCGCCACGAGTTGGGAGTGGGCGCCGCAGTCCTTGATCAGCGCGGAGAGTTCGAGGAGCGCGGCCACATCGTGGCGCACGACCGTGAGATCCGGGCCGCCCGCGTCGCGATTCACCACCAGCAGCGACTCGGAGTTCTCGGGCAGCCCAAAGAATGCCTGCTTACGGCGGAGTCTGCGCTTCCACAGGTATGTACGGGCGAGCCAGCCGAGCGCGGCGCCGATGACGGCCAGGGCCGCGCCCAGAACGATGTTGCGCACGTCGTCAGTCATGGGCGCGCATGGTAGCGGGCGCGCCGGAACACTGTTCGAGGAGTCCCTGACGGGGCCATGGCGAAGAAGTACGCTGCGCAGACGGCTGATAACTGGAGGTATGGATGCGTCGTCCGGTGAGACGGAAGTTCGTGGTCCTGGCGGTCTCGGCCGCCGTGGTGTCGGCCGGGGCGGCGGCACCCCCGTCCGCACCGGCGGGCGCGACGCCCAAGAAGGAGCCGGTCGCCGTCGGCTACGGCGGGGCCGTGGCGAGCGTCGACGCGGACGCGTCCGCCGCCGGCATCGAGGTCCTGCGCAAGGGCGGCAACGCGGTGGACGCGGCCGTCGCCACGGCCGCGGCGCTCGGCGTCACCGAGCCGTACTCCGCGGGCATCGGCGGAGGCGGCTACTTCGTCTACTACGACGCCAAGTCCCGTACGGTGCACACCATCGACGGACGCGAGACGGCACCGCTGACCGCCGACTCGGGGCTCTTCCTGGAGAACGGGCAGCCGATCCCGTTCGCCGACGCGGTGACCAGCGGCCTCGGCGTCGGAACGCCCGGCACGCCCGCCACCTGGCAGACGGCACTCGACGCCTGGGGCAGCAAGCGGCTCGGCCCGCTGCTGAAGCCCGCCGAGCGGCTCGCGCGCGAAGGGTTCACCGTCGACGCGACCTTCCGCTCGCAGACGGAGTCCAACCAGGCGCGCTTCAAGGACTTCCCCGACACGGCCGAGCTGTTCCTCCCCGGCGGCGAACTGCCGGTGGTCGGCTCGACCTTCAAGAACCCCGATCTGGCGGGTACCTACGCGGAGTTGGGCCGCAAGGGCGTCGGCGCGCTCTACCACGGCAAGTTGGCACGCGACATCGTCGACACGGTCAACGACCCGCCCGTGGACCCGGATTCCGGGCGCAACGCACGCCCGGGCGAGCTGTCCCTGAAGGACCTCGCGGCGTACGAGACGAAGCGACAGGCCCCGACGAAGACCAAGTACCGCGATCTGAACGTCTACTCCATCGCCCCCTCCTCCTCAGGCGGGACGACGGTAGGGGAGGCGCTCAACATCCTTGAGAACACCGACCTTTCCAAGGCCAAGGCCTCGGACGTCGAGTACCTGCACCGCTACATCGAGGCGAGCCGTATCGCCTTCGCGGACCGGGGGCGCTGGGTGGGCGACCCCGCCTTCGAGGACGTACCGACGAAGGAACTGCTGTCGCAGAAGTTCGCCGACTCGCGGGAGTGCCTGATCAAGGACGATGAGGTGCTGACGAGCCCGCTGGCGCCGGGGGATCCGCGGGATCCCGTGGCTTGCGCGACCGGCGGTAAGGCGGCGCCGACGACGTACGAAGGTGAGAACACCACGCATCTCACGGCGGCCGACAAGTGGGGCAACGTCGTCGCGTACACCCTCACCATCGAGCAGACCGGCGGCAGCGGCATCACCGTCCCGGACCGTGGCTTCATCCTCAACAACGAGCTGACGGACTTCTCCTTCACCCCCGCGAGCCCCGACGTCCACGACCCGAACCTGCCGGGTCCGGGCAAGCGGCCACGCTCGTCGATCTCGCCGACGATCGTGCTGGACCAGCACAACAAGCCGGTGGTGGCGCTGGGTTCGCCGGGCGGCGCGACCATCGTCACGACCGTGCTGCAGACGCTGACGGGCTTCGTCGACCGCGGCCTCCCGCTGGTCGACGCGATCGCCGCACCGCGCGCCAGCCAGCGCAACCAGACGACGACCGAGCTCGAACCGGGCCTGTGGACCAGCGAGTTGAAGGCTCAGCTCGAGTCGATCGGCCATGGCTTCCGGCAGAACCCGGAGATCGGCGCGGCGACGGGCGTCCAACGGCTGCCGAACGGGAAGTGGCTGGCCGCGGCGGAGAAGGTACGACGCGGGGGTGGCTCGGCGATGGTGGTGACGCCGGCAAGGTAGCTCGGCCTTGGACGTGGCCGGTCTTGCCGTAGCTCAGCCTTCGGCTTGACCGGCCTCGTCGGTACTGCCGCCCTTGCTGTCGTCGGTGTTGCCGGCGGTGCTCTCGTCCGTGCGGAACACCGGCTCGCCGTACTCGATGTCCACCGTCACCCGGCTGCCCGCCGGGAGCCGGCCGTCGAGGAGGAGGCGGGACAGGCGGTTGTCGATCTCCCGCTGGATGGTGCGGCGCAGCGGCCGGGCGCCGTACTCGGGCTCGTGTCCGCGCTGCGCGAGCCAGTCGACGGCGTTCTCGGTGAAGGTGACCGTGATGTCCCGGGCGAGCAGCCGTTGCCGCGTCTGATCCAGCAAGTGCTCGGTGATGCGGTGCAGTTGATCGCTGGTGAGCTGCCGGAAGACCACGATCTCGTCGATCCGGTTGAGGAACTCCGGCCGGAAGTGCTGACGCAACGGGCGCAGGATCTGCTCACGGCGGGCCTGCTCGTCGGCCTCGGCATCGCGCGCGGAGAACCCGAGGCCGGTACCGCGGGTGATCGCCTCGGAACCGAGATTGCTCGTCATCACGATCACGGTGTTGGCGAAGTCCACTGTGCGGCCCTGCGCGTCGGTGAGCCGGCCGTCGTCGAGCACCTGCAACAGGATGTTGAAGACGTCGGGGTGGGCCTTCTCCACCTCGTCGAGCAGGAGCAGCGAGTACGGATGCCGCCGTACGGTCTCGGTGAGCTGCCCCGCCTCCTCATGGCCGACATAGCCGGGCGGGGCGCCGACGAGACGGCTGACGGTGTGCCGTTCCTGGTACTCGCTCATGTCCAGGCGCACCATCCGCTCCTCGCTGCCGAACAGGGCCTCCGCCAGCGCACGGGCCAGCTCCGTCTTGCCGACCCCGGTCGGGCCGAGGAAGAGGAAGCTGCCGATCGGCCGGTCCGGGCTGGCGAGCCCGGCCCGGGAGCGCAGAATCGCGTCGGCCACGACCCTGACCGCCTCGTCCTGCCCGACGACCCGCTCATGCAGATGCTCCTCCAGGCCGAGCAGCCGGTCCTTCTCCTCGGTGGTGAGGCTGCTGACCGGGATACCGGTCTGCCGGGAGACCACCTCGGCGATGGCCTCGGCGGTGACCTCGAGCTGCTGCCCCTCGTCGGCCTCCCCGTCACGCCCCGCCTCGATCTTCGCCTTCAGCTCGCTGATCCGGTCGCGCAACTGCGTGGCCTGCTCGTACTGCTCGCTCGCCACCGCCTGGTCCTTGTCCCGGGTGAGCTGCTCGACCTCACGCTCCAGGGCGCGTACGTCGGTGCCCTTGGTCCGGGCGCGCAGGCGCACCCGGGCGCCCGCCTGGTCCATCAGGTCGATGGCCTTGTCCGGCAGATGGCGGTCCGTGATGTAGCGGTCGGACAGCTCCACGGCGGCGACCAGGGCCTCGTCTGTGTAGCGGACCTGGTGATGGGCCTCGTACCGGTCGGACAGGCCGCGCAGGATCTCCAGCGCGTCCGATGGGGAGGGCTCGGGGACCAGGATCGGCTGGAACCGGCGCGCCAGGGCCGCGTCCTTCTCGATCCGGCGGAACTCCGCCAGCGTCGTGGCACCCACCACGTGCAGCTCACCGCGGGCCAGCGGCGGCTTGAGGATGTTGCCCGCGTCCATCGAGCCGCCCTCGCCGCTGCCTCCGGCGCCGACGACGGTGTGCAGCTCGTCGATGAAGACGATCAGCTCGTCGGAGTTCGCCCGGATCTCGTCGACGATGTTGGTCAGCCGCTCCTCGAAGTCGCCGCGGTAGCGCGTCCCGGCGACCACGCCCGACAGGTCCAGGGCGACGACCCGCCGGCCGGCGAGGACATCGGGCACATCGCCGTCGGCGATGCGCTCCGCGAGGCCCTCCACGATGGCGGTCTTGCCCACGCCCGCGTCGCCGATCAGCACCGGGTTGTTCTTGCCGCGCCGGGACAGCACCTCGACGGTCTGCTCGATCTCCATGTCCCGGCCGATGACCGGGTCGATACGGCCCTGCCGCGCGAGGTCGGTGAGGTCGCGGCCGTACTTGTCCAGGGTGGGGGTTGGGGAGGAGCGCGCCCGCTCGGGGTGCGCGGGGGCGCCTGCCGCCGGGGCCGAGCCCTCGGGCGGGCGGGGGGAGGGGTTGAACCGGGCGGCGTTCAGGATGTGCCCGGCTGCGGAGTCGGGGTTGGCGGCGAGGGCGCTGAGGACGTGTTCGGGGCCTATGTAGCCGACGCCTTCCGCCCTGGCGAGGGCGTGGGCGTCGAGGAGGGCGCGTTTTACGGCGGGGGTGATGCCGAGGGGGGTGTGGGGGCGGTCGGGGCGGCCGTCGGGACCGCCGTTGGGACGGTCGTTGGGTCCGCTTGCGGAGCGGTCCTCGGGCCGGTTCTGCGGGCGGTTCTCGGGGCGGGTGGGTGATTGGTCGGGCTTGATGGCGGACTGGTCGCCGGACCTGCTGTCGGGCGGGCCCACGCGCTCGTCGATCTCGGTGGCCAGCGCGTCGGGGTCGGCGCCGGCGCGGGCCAGCAGGCTTCGGGTGGGCTCGACGGCGAGGGCGGCGCGGAGGAGGTGCTGGGTGTCCAGGTCCGTGCTGCCGTGTTCGGTGGCGTAGGTCGCGGCGGTGGCCACCAGCTGGCGCGCCGGGCCGCTCATCAGCCGGCCTATGTCGATATGCCGGGGAGCGGGGCGGGGCCCACCCCCGAAGAAGCGTGCGAAGAATTCTCCGAAGGGGTCCGGTCCGTACCCCTCCGCGCCTGGGAAGCCGCTGGTCATGGCCATCCTCGCTTGTCGACTTGCCGTCGGGCTCGCGAGTGCCCAGGCCTCCGGCGGTTACACGTGGGGGGTCGGGGGTGGATGGGGGTTCGTTTTTTGGTGCGGGTTCGTTGGGGCTGGTGGCGCGGCCCGGCGGGGTGCCTCCGGCGGTTAGGCGGGTGCGGGTGCGTGGTGGTTGCTCGCGCAGTTCCCCGCGCCCCTTGGGTGGTCGGTGGGTGCGGGGCCGCGGTCCGGTGCGTCAGCCCGTCGCCAACGGGGCATACGGCCCCTTGCTGGTACAGGGTTCTGGTGTGCCCAGACCGAAGCTAAGCGACGGGCATAGGACGCACCGGCCCACGTCCCCTCCCACCGGAGGGAAGCCGCGGGTAGTTCGGGGCCCGGGCTTTCCCGCGCGGGCGGGTACGGGGCGCGGGCGGGTACGGGGCGCGGGCTTTTTCGGTTCGCTGGCTCTTCTGGGTGCGGGCAGTCGCAGGTTTTTAGGGGCGCGGGGAACTGCGCGACCAGCCACAACGCACCCGCAGTCGCGACACAACTGTCACCCCCACCCCGGTAGGCACCCCACCCATCCGCGGTAGGCGACTCACCCACCCCGTGAACCCACCCACCGACCCCGCCGTAGGCGCCCCACCCCCGGCCGGGGGCCTGGGGGCGCAGCCCCCAGTTTCGGGAAGGGGCGGGGCTGGGGAAAAGAACCGCCGCGATGGGGCCCTCAGCGGGCCGTCAGAACCCGTGGGCCCGAGTCCGTGATGGCCACCGTGTGTTCGGCGTGGGCCGCACGGGAGCCGTCGTTGGTTCGGAGGGTCCAGCCGTCCGGGGCGGCGTGGTAGCCGTCGGTGCCGCCGGCGATGAGCATCGGCTCGATCGCCAGGACCATGCCGTGGCGGAGGGGCAAGCCGCGACCGGGACGGCCCTCGTTCGGGACCGGAGGGTCCTCGTGCATACGCCGCCCGATGCCGTGGCCACCGAAGCCGTCAGGAATGCCGTAGCCCGCCGCCCGGCACACCGTGCCGACGGCATGGGCGATGTCGCCGATACGGTTGCCGACGACAGCCGCCTCGATGCCTGCCGCCAGCGCACGCTCCGCCGTCTCCACGAGGCGTACGTCGGCAGGCCGCGGCCGACCCACGACGAAACTGATCGCCGAGTCGCCGACCCAGCCCCCCAGTTCGGCCCCGAAGTCGGCGGAAACCAGGTCACCGTCACGCAGCCGGTACCCGGTCGGGATCCCGTGCACGATCGCATCGTTCACCGAGGTGCACAGAACCGCCGGGAAAGGCGTAGGCGCGAAGGAGGGCCGATAACCGAGGAAGGGGGAGCCGGCACCCGCGGCGCGCAGGACGTCGTGGGCGACCTCGTCCAGTTCCAGCAGCGATACGCCCACGGCAGCGGCCTTCCGTACCGCCGTGAGGGCCTGGCCCACAACCTGGCCTGCTTCGTACATGGCGTCGATCGACGTGTCTGTTTTGAGTTCCACCATGCCAATTACTATACCGGTCGGCGCCCATTACTATACCGCTCACCGGTATTAGTATGGTGGGCATGGTACGCACCCCCCTGACCCCCGAAGAGCGTGAACGCGGCGAGCGGCTCGGCCAGTTGCTGCGTGAGGCCCGTGGCGGCCGCAGCATGGCGGAGGTTGCCGCCAGCGCGGGCCTCTCCCCCGAGACGCTCCGCAAGATCGAGACCGGCCGTGCCCCGACCCCCGCCTTCTTCACCGTGGCGGCACTGGCCGGAGTGCTGGGTCTGTCGATGGACGAGATCGTGGGGAGGTGCGCGCCGGCCGGGGTGTAGCGTCCTTCGCGTATACGGGACTTGGCGGCCTCCGAAGTCGAACCGCGCACGTCAAGTTCCGAGTTGCGCGGAGCACTCTGCGTCCGGTCCGAAAACCTCTCGTAGCGCATCCGTAACATGAATGGTGTTTTCTACCGGAACGGAGTACTCCAGGCCGGCGTGGGGTGAACGTAATGGCGGTGGATCAACTCCCGGGGCAGGTGCGGGAGTTCGCGCAGTATCTCAAGGGACTGCTGACCCGGCTCGACCAGGGCGGCGGGTGGTGCGGTGTGTTCTGGCAGCGCGATCCCGACGGGATGCGGGCCTGTATGGATGGCTGGGAAGTGCCGCCCTGGGACGTCGTGGAGGCGCTCCTCCAGGACCTCGCGATCGCATACGGCGACCGGGCCGCCGCCCAGGAGACCGAGCGGGCGCGTGCTTTGCACCAGGCCTCACTCGCCGCGTACGACGCCCGGCCCGGCGGCCGGGAGGCCCTCGGTGACCGCCTTGACGTGATGCTCCGCGAACAGCGCTACGCCGCCGAACGCCAGGTGGAACTGACCCACGCCCTGCGCACCGCCGCCTCCCGCGAAGAGGCCGACTCCATACGCCTCGACCTGGCCTGGGCCCGCGACGACCACGAACGCGCCACCGCCCGCTGCGCCGAAATCCGGTCCCGGATGGAGGAGTTGGACCGCCGGACGACGGGCGGTCAGGCGATGACGATCCCTCCAGGGGACGGCGGGGGTGTCGTCTGGGTCGATGAGGAGGCCGACGACCGTGCCGCCGGCGGGCGCGTGGGCGCGCGGCATCAGGAGTCGGTCGCGGACGACTGGCCCGACATCTGGCGGGACTCGACCGCGCGGCGAGCCGCCTGGGAGCCCGACGTCGGCGTGGACACACCGAGGTCCGCCTCCTCCGCACCTTCACCCGAGCACGCCACGGCGTCGGACGACCGGCCCTCCGCGGCCGACGCCCGTCCCGCGCCCTCCGAACCCGCCCCCAAAGCGGGCAAGCAGCGCTCCAAACGGCGGCCGCGGGGCAGTGCCCGTTTCGCCGGGATGGAAGCGGATCCCGGGGCCAGCGCCGTACCGGATATGGCTGCGCCTGTCGCCGCGGACCGCAGTCCGCGGGGGGTTCGTTACGCGGGGGTCGCCGAGGAAGCGGATTCTCGGCCGTCGGCGCCGCGTCAGCCGGCGGGGCGGCGTGAGGCCTTGGACGACGAGGCGCGGCGGGCCACGGTCGAGACCGTCGAGCGGCTTGTACGGCTTCGGCGTGAGGGCCACAGCGGGGAGGCGCATGCGCTGCTGGCCGAGGCCGCGTACTGGCCTGCGGCCCGGCTTCCTCTTCTCGCTGCCGAGTTGCATCGTGCGGGGCTGGGGGCGGATTGGGCCACGTTGTTGTGGGAGGCGGTTTCGTTGCCGGCCGATCGGTTGGTTGCGGCGGCCGATGCGCTTGCCGCCGCGGGGCGTGCCGCCGATGGTCGGCAGATGCTGCGACAGGGTGTCGCGCGGCCTGCCTCGGAGATCGGCGAGGCGGTGTTGGCGCTTGCCGACGAGGGGCGTGACCGGGAGGTTCGTGCGCTCCTCGATGCGTACGTGCGCGTTCGTACGCCTGAGGAGGCGGCCCGCAGCGCGGCCCCCGACCCGGCGCGTCTCGCGCCGCTCCTCCTCTCGGCCTCCAAGGCCGTCTCGGAGGAACGCCACTGGGACTTGGTCCATGCGTTGCGCGTAGCTGGTTACACGGGGTGACCCCTGGCGGTCCGGCGCCCACCGGGGGGGGGCCATGGGCGACTGCGGCCCGTCGTTGGCGGTTCCTTTCCCCAGCCCCGCCCCTTCCCGAAACTGGGGGCTCCGCCCCCAGGCCCCCCTGCCTCCGGCCGGTCGGGCGCCTACGGCGGGTGGGGTGGGGTGCCTACCGGGGTGGGGGGTGACAGTCGTGTCGCGGCTGCGGGTGCGTCGTGGCTGGTCGCGCAGTTCCCCGCGCCCCTGAAAAGCCTGCGACTGCCCGCACCCCGACGATCAAGCGAACCGAAAACCCCGGCCCGGAAGGCGCCTGCGCCCGAGCAGCCCGCGGTCCGGAAAGGCCGCCCGGAGGGAGCCCGTACCCCCATGGCCCCGCGGCCGCCCGCGGCGGCAAGGGGACGGGGCGGGGGTGTGCGCCCGCAGCGGCCGGCGCGCCAACACCGGCACCCTCTACCAGCCAACAGCAACGCGCGCCGGTCCGAGGACGGACACCCCCGACCCGGCCCCGCACCCACCACAAACCCCAGGGGCGCGGGGAACTGCGCGACCAGCCACAACGGCGCCGCACCCGCCCAACCGCCGGAGGCACCCCGTACGGCTGCGCGACCAACCCAACCGCCAGAGGCAACCCCAACCGGAGGAAGAAACATGATCGACTCCACCGGTTAACGCCGATGGTCTTGCCGAGCGCAGCGGCTCCGCTTACTTTCGGGGCTCCAGCGTCTACGGGCGTAGAGGCGCTGACGCAGGCGCAGCCGCTGACGCCCGGTCGACCGGTCGAAGGAGCAAGCTCATGGCCAACGTCGTACGTGCCGCCCTGGTCCAGGCCACCTGGACCGGCGACACCGCATCCATGGTCGCCAAGCACGAGGAACACGCCCGCGAAGCGGCCCGTCAGGGCGCGAAGGTCATCGGATTCCAGGAAGTCTTCAACGCGCCGTACTTCTGCCAGGTGCAGGACCCGGAACACTACAAGTGGGCCGAGCCGGTACCGGACGGCCCGACCGTGACCCGTATGCAGGAGCTCGCGCGCGAAACCGGCATGGTCATCGTCGTCCCGGTCTTCGAGGTCGAGCAGTCCGGCTTCTACTTCAACACGGCCGCCGTGATCGACGCCGATGGCACCTTCCTCGGCAAGTACCGCAAGCACCACATCCCCCAGGTCAAGGGCTTCTGGGAGAAGTACTACTTCAAACCGGGAAACCTCGGCTGGCCCGTCTTCGACACGGCCGTCGGCAAGGTCGGCGTCTACATCTGCTACGACCGCCACTTCCCGGAGGGCTGGCGCCAACTCGGCCTCAACGGCGCCCAGTTGGTCTACAACCCCTCCGCCACCTCCCGCGGCCTCTCCGCCTACCTCTGGCAGCTGGAGCAGCCCGCCGCCGCCGTCGCCAACGAGTACTTCATCGCCGCGATCAACCGCGTCGGCCAGGAGGAGTACGGGGAGAACGACTTCTATGGGACGAGTTACTTCGTCGACCCCCGCGGGCAGTTCGTCGGCGAGACCGCGAGTGACAAGACGGAGGAGCTTGTCGTACGCGACCTCGATTTCGATCTGATCGAAGAGGTGCGTCAGCAGTGGGCCTTTTACCGGGACCGCCGGCCCGACGCCTACGAGGGACTGGTGCAGCCATGAGTGACCTGGATCTGTTCGCCCGCCACAAGGCAGTCCTCCCTGACTGGCTCGCCCTCTACTACGCCGATCCTCTCGAGATCACCCATGGCGAGGGCCGCTACGTCTGGGATGCCGCGGGGAAGAAGTACCTCGACTTCTTCGGCGGGATTCTGACCACCATGACCGCGCACGCGCTCCCCGAGGTGACGAAGGCCGTCAGCGAACAGGCCGGGCGGATCATCCACAGCTCGACGCTCTACCTCAACCGGCCGATGGTCGAACTCGCCGAGCGCATCGCCCAGTTGTCCGGCATCCCGGACGCCCGCGTCTTCTTCACGACGTCCGGCACGGAGGCCAACGACACCGCGCTGCTGCTGGCGACCGCGTACCGGCAGAGCAACCAGATCCTGGCGATGCGCAACAGCTACCACGGCCGTTCGTTCAGCGCTGTCGGCATCACCGGCAACAAGGGCTGGTCGCCGACCAGCCTCTCGCCGCTCCAGACGCTGTACGTCCATGGCGGCCTCCGCACCCGCGGCCCGTACACCGAGCTCAGCGACGCCGAGTTCATCGCGGCCTGCGTCGCCGACCTGGAGGACCTGCTCGGCCATGTCCGCGCGCCCGCGGCCCTGATCGCCGAGCCCATTCAGGGCGTCGGCGGCTTCACCGCCCCGCCGGACGGACTGTACGCGGCCTTCCGCGAGGTGCTCCAGGAGCGCGGCATCCTGTGGATCGCCGACGAGGTGCAGACCGGGTGGGGCCGGACCGGCGACCACTTCTGGGGCTGGCAGGCCCACGGCGCCTCTGGACCGCCGGACATGCTGACCTTCGCCAAGGGCATCGGCAACGGTATGTCGATCGGCGGTGTCGTCGCCCGAGCCGAGGTCATGAACTGCCTTGACTCCAACTCCATTTCGACCTTCGGCGGCTCTCCGGTCACGATGGCCGCTGGGAACGCCAACCTCACGTACCTCCTCGAACACGACCTCCAGGGCAACGCCCGCCGCGTCGGCGGCATGCTCATCGAGCGGCTGCGGGCCATCGCCGCGCAGCATCCGGGCGTACGCGAGATCCGTGGCCGTGGCCTGATGATCGGCGTCGAGCTGGTGAAGCCCGGCACCGACGAGGCCGACCCGGACGCGGCCGCCGCCGTACTCGAAGTGGCCCGCGAGGAAGGCCTGCTGATCGGCAAGGGCGGCGGCCACAACACCAGCGTCCTGCGCATCGCCCCACCGCTCTCACTCACCGTCGCGGAGGCCGAAGAGGGCGCCGCAATCCTCGAGCGCGCGCTGCGGAGCGCCCCGTAGGACATCGATGACGGTCGTCCCGGCGCCGTCCGTCGATCCGGACGGCGCCGGGCGATCCGTACGTCATCAGCACCCACCACCGCGACCAAGGAGAGGACCATGAGCAGTCGTACCGTCATCCGCGGTGGCCTCGTCATCACCGCGTCCGACGAGATCCACGCCGACGTCCTGATAGAGGACGGCCGTATCGCCGCCCTCGCCGCCTCCGGCACCCCGGCCGCCGAGGCCTGGACCGCCGAGCGGACCATCGACGCCACCGGGAAGTACGTGATCCCGGGCGGCGTCGACGCCCATACGCACATGGAGTTGCCGTTCGGCGGCACCTTCGCCTCCGACACCTTCGAGACCGGCACCCGGGCCGCGGCCTGGGGCGGCACCACGACGATCGTCGACTTCGCCGTGCAGACGGTGGGCCACTCGCTGCGCGAGGGCCTGGACGCCTGGAACGCCAAGGCCGACGGCAAATGCGCCATCGACTACGGCTTCCACATGATCGTCTCGGACGTCAACGCGGAGACCCTCAAGGAGATGGACCTGCTGGTGGAGGAGGGCGTCACCTCCTTCAAGCAGTTCATGGCCTACCCCGGCGTCTTCTACAGCGACGACGGCCAGATCCTGCGCGCCATGCAGCGCTCCGCCGAGAACGGCGGACTGATCATGATGCACGCCGAGAACGGCATCGCGATCGACGTCCTCGTCGAGCAGGCGCTGGCGCGAGGAGAGACCGATCCCAGGTATCACGGCGAGGTGCGGAAGGCGCTCCTCGAAGCTGAGGCCACCCACCGCGCCATCAAGCTCGCCCAGGTCGCGGGCGCCCCGCTGTATGTCGTGCACGTCTCGGCGCAGGAGGCAGTCGCCGAGCTGGCACGGGCGCGCGACGAGGGTCTGAACGTCTTCGGCGAGACCTGCCCGCAGTACCTGTTCCTGTCCACGGACAACCTCGCGGAGCCGGACTTCGAGGGGTCCAAGTACGTGTGCTCCACGCCGCTGCGCCCCAAGGAGCACCAGAAGTACCTGTGGCGGGGACTGCGTACGAACGATCTCCAGGTCGTCTCCACCGACCACTGCCCCTTCTGTTTCGTCGGCCAGAAGGAGCTCGGCCGCGGTGACTTCTCCAAGATCCCCAACGGTCTGCCGGGCGTAGAGAACCGTATGGACCTCCTCCACCAGGCCGTCGTGGACGGGCACATCACCCGCCGCCGCTGGATCGAGATCGCCTGCGCCACTCCGGCCCGGATGTTCGGCCTGTACCCGAAGAAGGGGACGATCGCGCCGGGCGCCGACGCGGACGTCGTCATCTACGACCCGGGGGCCGAGCAGGTCATGTCCGCCGAGACGCATCACATGAACGTCGACTACTCGGCGTACGAGGGCAAGAGCGTCACCGGCCGCGTCGAGACGGTCCTCTCGCGGGGCGAACTCGTCATCACCGAGCGGGAGTTCACCGGACGTGCCGGTCACGGTGTCTACACCCCGCGCTCCACCTGTCAGTACCTCAACTAGGAGCGGCGCCCATGGACTTCGGACTCGTCCTGCAGACCGACCCGCCCGCCTCCCGTGTCATCAGCCTGATGAAGCGGGCCGAGCGTAACGGCTTCACGTACGGCTGGACCTTCGACTCCGCCGTGCTCTGGCAGGAGCCGTTCGTGATCTACAGCCAGATCCTGTCGAACACGTCGAAGCTGAAGGTCGGCCCGATGGTCACCAATCCGGGCACCCGCACCTGGGAGGTCACGGCATCGACCTTCGCCACGCTCAACGACATGTTCGGCAACCGGACGGTGTGCGGTATCGGCCGCGGTGACTCCGCGATGCGGGTCGCGGGCCGCAAGCCCAACACCCTGGCCCGTATCAGCGAGGCCATGAAGGTGATCCGGGCGCTGGGCAGCGGTGAGGAGGCCGACCTCGGCGGCACCGTCATCAGGTTCCCGTGGATCAAGCCCGGAGCCGAACTCCCGGTCTGGATGGCCGCGTACGGTCCGAAGGCCCTGAAGATGACCGGTGAGGAGGCCGACGGCTTCATCCTCCAGCTGTCTGATCTGTATCTGACCGAGTACATGGTGAAGGCGGTCAAGGACGCGGCGGTCGCGGCCGGTCGTGACCCGTCCGAGGTCAAGATCTGCGTGGCCGCCCCGGCATACGTCACCGAGGACGACTCGCCGGAGGCGCTCGCGCACGCGCGTGAGCAGTGCCGCTGGTTCGGCGGGATGGTCGGCAACCATGTCGCGGACCTGGTGTCCAAGTACGGGTCCGACGGCGCCGTGGTTCCGGAGACGCTCACCGACTACATCAAGGCACGCGAGGGGTACGACTACTCGCACCACGGGCGCAGCGGCAATCCGGACACCCAGTTCGTGCCGGACGAGATCGTCGACCGGTTCTGCGTCATCGGCCCGGTCGAGAAGCACGTGGAGAAGCTGAACGCGCTGCGTGAGCTGGGCGTCGACCAGTTCGCCGTGTACGACATGCATGACGCGCAGGAGGCCGTGATCGACGCGTACGGCCAGAAGGTCATCCCCGCGCTGAACGCCTGAGCTGAACTCCTGATCCGCCTCACAACCGCTCTTCCTCCCCAACTCCCCACACTGTGTCCCCCCTCCTCGCCGTCCCGGGGAGGGGTGGGCGACGCCACGGGTGGGCAGGCATGTCCCACGCCGCCCTGCCTCGCTCCGGCGCCGGCCAGGCCCCCGCACGGCCAACTCCCTTCCCGCCTCCCTTGATTGGCCTGCCCATGACCGAAACCGTCCCCACGGGTCCGCCGCCGAGCCAGACCACCGACGCCAACGGCCGGATCGAACTCGCCCCCGGCGCCTTCCCCGCCGACAGCCCCTTCGCCAACGAGGACCTGCGTCCCGTTCCGGTCTCCGAGCGTAAGTGGACGACGTACAACTTCGCGGCCCTGTGGATCTCCATGGCCCACTGCATCCCCAGCTGGACCCTGGCCTCCGGCCTGGTCGCCCTCGGCATGGACTGGAAGCAGGCCGTCTTCACCATCGCCCTGGCCAACGTCATCGTGCTGCTGCCGATGCTGGCCACCGGGCACGCCGGACCCAAGTACGGCATCCCGTTCCCGGTGCTAGCCCGCGCCTCCTTCGGGCTGCGCGGCGCCAACATCCCGGCGCTGATCCGCGCGGCCGTGGCCTGCGGCTGGTTCGGCATCCAGACCTGGATCGGCGGCAGTGGCATCTTCGCGCTGGGCTCCAAGCTCACCGGCGGTGAGTGGGAGAGCGCGAGCAAGATCGCGGGCAATCCGTGGCCGCTGTGGCTGTGCTTCCTTCTCTTCTGGGCCCTGCAGATCGCGATCATCTACCGCGGCATGGACTTCCTGCGGCACTTCGAGAACTGGGCCGCGCCCTTCGTGATCGTCGGCGCCTTCGTGCTGCTGATCTGGATCGCGGTCAAGGCGGACGGCTTCGGTCAGCTGCTGTCGCAGCCCTCGCAGCTTGGCTGGGGCGCCGACTTCTGGCCGGTCTTCTTCCCGTCCCTGATGGGCATGATCGGCTTCTGGGCCACCCTGTCCCTCAACATCCCCGACTTCACACGCTTCGGCGCCAGCCAGAAAGCGCAGACCTGGGGCCAGTCGCTGGGCCTGCCCACGACGATGACGCTGTTCGCGATCCTCGCCGTGATGGTCACCTCCGGCTCCGAGGTCGTCTACGGCGAGGCGATCTGGGACCCGGTTGTCCTCGCCGCCAAGGCGGACAACACCTTCGGCCTGCTCTTCGCCCTGATCACGGTCCTGATCGCGACGATCTCCGTGAACATCGCGGCGAACGTGGTGTCTCCTGCGTACGACCTGGCCAACCTCGCCCCGAAGTTCATCAACTTCCGTACGGGCGCGCTGATCACCGGTGTCATCGGCATCCTGATCTTCCCGTGGAAGCTGATCTCCACCCCCGAGTTCTACATCTTCACCTGGCTCGGGGTGGTCGGCGGGCTGCTCGGCACGGTCGCGGGCATCCTGATCGCCGACTACTGGATAGTCCGCCGTACGGTCCTCCATCTCGCGGACCTGTACACGCCCGGCGGCCGCTACTGGTACTCGTCCGGCTGGAATTGGAAGGCCGTCGCCGCCTTCGCGGTCGGCGGCGTGCTGGCCGTCGGTGGCTCGTACTCGACGGTGAACGCCGAGGGCCAGAAGAACGGGCCGTTCCCGGTCGACGGACTGATCCCGTTCGTGAAGCCGCTCGCCGACTACGGCTGGGCGGTGGGCCTGGCCACGTCGCTGGTGTTGTACGTGGTGCTGATGGGCGGCAGGGAGCGGGAGCCCCAGCCTCAAGACGCCGTCTGACGGTGGTGCGGGCGCGTTGGAGAACGGCTCTACTGAGCCTTCTCCAGCGCGGCCACCGCCTCCTTGGCCGCCTTGATGGCGCCCTTGTTGATCTCGTCCGTACTGGGCGCCTTCTTCGACTCGAAGTCGCTGCCGTTGTACGTGATGACCACCATCGCGTTGGACGCGCGGACGATCACCATGCCTTCGCGCGTCTGCTGCTTGTCCTCGGTGGTGAGGTTCACCACGGAGTACGCCTCGTCGCCGAGACCGGGGACCGCCCCTCCGCCGCCGTGCTTCGCGACGCGCTCCTTGTAGGCCGTCGCGGCGATCTGGTCGCTCTTCTTGATCTCGTACGAGACGTCGAGCCAGCGGTAGTCGAACTCCTTGAGCGCGTTCCATGAACAGGTGCGGCGCACCGACTCGTTGGTCGACGGGATCTCCTTGCCGGCCGCCTTGGCGCCCGGCACCAGCGACTTCACTGTCTTCTCCCCGAGCCCCAGGCAGGGCTTCGGTGACACGCGGTACGTCCGGGTCGCCGCCGCCGTGGACGGCGCGGACGGCGACGCACTGGGTCTGTCCGAGGCCGCCTTGTCATCCGCGTCCCCGGCCGGGGACGCTGCGAACGGCCCGGACGCCAGCGCCCAGCCCGCCGAGGCGAGCACGGCGACCGGCAGCAGACGCGCGGTGAGGGCGAGCGGCAGAGGAAGAGAACGCACGGCGCACTTCTCGTGAGGGGACGGGTGCGGAGGGGGCCACACTGCGGACGGTACGCCAGTGTCACATGCCTCCCAGTGAGGCGGTAGCCCGAACTCGCTCCGTGACCGCGCGGCCACAGGCTCCGGAGTGGATCCTTCCGCCGGGGGGTGCGTGCGAGGATCGGCGCGTGATCGCGATACGCCGCAGGTCGTCCCCGTATGCCGCCGTGCTCGTCTGCCTGTTGGCGCTGAGTGCGAGCGGGTGTGGGCTCTCCGCCGAGCTGGAACGTGAGCGCAATCCGGACCCCGGGCCGAGGCCGTCCTCGACACCGCCCGCCGTGTCGGCCGCCCCGGTGCCCGAGTCCTCCGCGTCTGTGCCCGTCCAGGCAGCGGGTGGCTGCCCGTCGTCCGGTGTCCGCCTGGGCACGGGTCTGATCAACGGCGCCATGGGTTTGCGTGGCATGACCCTCACGCTGACCAACTGCGGTGAGCGGCCTTTCGAGTTGAACGGCTACCCGTCCGTCACCGTTCTCGACGAGGCGGGCGAACCGTTCCCGGACGTGCGGACCGTCGAGGGAACGGACCAGGTGCCCATGGCCTCGGGCGGCCCTGGCCCCGAGCCGCTGACCCTCGCTCCGGGTGAGACCGCGCAGGCGGGCCTGGTCTGGCGGATGCACGCCGAGGACGGTGTGTACCTCCGGGTCACCCCGCAGAAGGGGCACGAGACCGTGACCGTACGCCCCGAGCAGGCCCTCGACATCGGCCCCGACAACGTCCTGGGGACGTCGCCCTGGAAGCCGATGGAGTAGCGGGTACTCGGGGGCGCGGACGGGTACGTACGATCTTCGGACGCCTGCCCGGCAGTGAGGAGTCGCCCGTGTTCACGACCCGTCCCACGCTCCAGGGCACCTTCGGCATGGTGTCCTCCACGCACTGGCTCGCCTCGCAGTCGGCGATGGCCGTGCTGGAGGACGGCGGAAACGCGTACGACGCCGCCGTCGCCGCGGGCTTCGTACTGCACGTCGTCGAGCCCCATCTGAACGGGCCCGGGGGCGAGGTGCCGATCATCCTGGCCCCGGCGGGCGGCGAGGTCCGGGTGCTGTGCGGGCAGGGCGTGGCGCCGGCCGGGGCGAAAATCGCCCACTACAGGGGACTCGGTTTGGATCTCGTACCCGGTACCGGACCGCTCGCCGCCGCCGTTCCCGGAGCCTTCGACGCGTGGATGCTGCTTCTGCGGGACCACGGCACCAAGACCTTGGCGGACGTCCTGAAGTACGCCATCGGATACGCGGAGGACGGGCACCCTCCCGTAGAGCGCGTCGGCGAGACGGTCGAAACCGTACGGGAGCTCTTCGAGACCGAGTGGGCCTCGTCGGCCGAGGTGTATCTGCCGGGCGGCCGAGCCCCGCGGCCGGGCGAGCTGTTCCGGAATCCGGCGCTGGCCGCGACCTGGCGGCGGCTGATCACGGAGGCCTCCCGGGCGGGCGGTGACCGGGTCGCGCAGATCGAGGCCGCGCGGCGGATCTGGCGTGAGGGCTTCATCGCCGAGGCACTGGTACGGCAGGCGGCGCGGCCGACCATGGACACCAGCGGCGAGCGCCACGCGGGCACGCTGACGGCAGCCGACCTGGCCTCCTGGGCCGCGTCCTACGAGGCTCCGGTGACGTACGACTGGCGCGGCTGGACCCTGTGCAAGGCGGGCCCTTGGAGCCAAGGGCCGGTTCTCCTCCAGCAGTTGGCCCTGCTGCCGCCCGAGCTGCCGCGGTACGGCTCCACGGAGTACGTCCATCTGCTGATCGAGGGCTGCAAGCTCGCGATGGCCGACCGGGAGGCCTGGTACGGGGACGCGGCCGACGTACCGGTGGGGGAGTTGCTGTCGGAGGAGTACAACGCGGGGCGGCGGGCGCTCGTCGGGGAGAAGGCCTCGTACGAACTGCGGCCCGGGAGCCCTGGGGGACGTACTCCGCGGCTGAGCGAGCACGCGCGCGTGGTGGCCACCGGGGAGGCGGAGTTCAATCCGCTCGCGACGCCGGGGGCGGGGGAGCCGACGGTGGCCAAGAGCCCGACGTCGCCGCTGCCGGGGGAGCCCGACGTCTCGGCGGACGGCGGTACTCGGGGCGACACCTGCCACCTCGATGTCGTCGACCGCTGGGGCAACATGGTCGCCGCCACGCCCAGCGGCGGCTGGCTGCAGTCCAACCCGGTCGTGCCGGAGCTGGGCTTCCCGCTCGGCACCCGGCTCCAGATGGCCTGGCTGGAGGAAGGGCTGCCCAACTCCCTTACGCCCGGCCGCCGTCCGCGTACGACGCTCACGCCGTCACTCGCGCTGCGGGGCGGGGTGCCGGTCATGGCGTTCGGCACACCCGGCGGCGACCAGCAGGACCAATGGCAACTGCACTTCTTCCTCACCGTCGCGCTGCGCTCCGAAGTGCGCGGCGGGCTCGACCTCCAGGGCGCGATCGACGCCCCGAACTGGCACAACGACAGCTTCCCCGGCTCCTTCTACCCGCGCGGCATGCGCCCCGGCAGCGTCACCGTCGAGGCCCGCATGGACCCGGCCATCGCCCATGAACTGCATCGCCGGGACCACGACGTGCAGGTCGGACCGCCCTGGTCCGAGGGGCGGCTGTGCGCGGTCGCGCGGGACCCGGAGAGCGGGGTGCTGTCGGCGGCGGCGAATCCGCGGGGGATGCAGGGGTACGCGGTCGGACGCTGACCTGACGCCTCGGTGGTTGGGGTGTTCATGGCGATTCCACCCGGAGTGCACCGGCCGGGTGAGGATTGTCAGTGCCGCGTGCTCTCATGGAGTGGTGATCGAAGACAGCGAAACCATCGAAGAGTTTCTCGCGCACGGCACGTCCGACGTGGAGGAAGCGGTCCGCAAGGCGGCGGCGACGGAGATCATGCCGCGCTTCCGGCAGCTCGCCGCGCACGAGGTAGACGAGAAGACCGGCCCGCACGACCTGGTGACGGACGCCGACCGCAAGGCTGAGGAGTACCTCACGGCCACGCTCGGCGCCCTGCTGCCCGGCTCGGTCGTGGTCGGCGAGGAAGCGGTGCACGCCAACCCGCTGACGTACGAGGCGATCCAGGGCGAGGCGCCGGTGTGGATCGTCGACCCGGTCGACGGGACACGGCAGTTCGTGCACGGGAACCCCGGCTTCTGCACCCTGGTCGCGCTCGCGCAGGGCGGCAAGGTGCTCGCCTCCTGGACGTACGCTCCGGCGCTCGACCTGTTCGCCACGGCGATACGGGGCGGGGGCGCCGCTCTCGACGGAGTGCCCCTGCGCTCCGGTTCGCCCGCGCCGGACCGCCCGCTCGAAGTGGCCACGTCCCACCCGGACTTCACGACCGACGAAGAGAAGCGCGCCCTTCTCGGCCTGCGCACAGAGGGCGTGCGGACCCGGCCCTGCGGCTCCGCCGGGCTCGAGTATCTGGCCGTTGCCCGCGGGGAGTTGGACGCCACCGGCTTCTCCTGGGAAGCCGCCTGGGACCATGCGGCCGGCCTGCTGCTGGTCGAGGAGGCGGGCGGTGCGCATCTGACGCGCGCTGGCGAGCCGTTTCGTATAACCGGGGGCAACGTCCTGCCGTTCACCGCGGCGCGGGACGCGGACACGGCTCGGCGGGTGGCGGCGTTGCTGGCGGACGGGGCTTGATCCGGACCCGCGGGCGACCTGGCCCGGCGGTTGGACTGCCTCGCGGGCTGACTGACCCGCGGGCGACCTGGCCCGCCGTCGGACTACCCCGCGGGCCGTTGCCTGTGCTCAGACCGCCGCTGGTACTCGGGCGGCTGTCTGCGCTCGGGCCTCTGTCATGCACTCGGGCCGCAGGTCGCGGCGGATGGCCGGAGGCGACCACCCGCGCCCGGGGACTGGCACGGCCCTGGCGGATGGCCGGAGGCGACCACCCGCGCCCAGGGACTGTCACAGCCCCAGCGGATGGCCGGAGACGACCACCCGCGCCCGGGGACCGTCACCGCCCCGGCATATCCTGATCCCGAATGGCCATCGGCTGACAAAGGAGTCCGAAGGTGCCGTCGATGCTCGATGCGGTCGTGGTGGGTGCGGGGCCGAACGGACTGACCGCTGCCGTGGAGCTGGCCCGTCGCGGCTTCAGTGTGGCTGTCTTCGAGGCACGTGAGACGGTCGGTGGCGGCGCCCGCACCGAGGAGCTGACGCTGCCCGGCTTCCGGCACGACCCGTGCTCGGCCGCGCACCCGCTGGGCGTCAACTCGCCCGCGTTCAAGGCGATGCCGCTCGGTCGGTACGGACTGGAGTGGCTGCACCACGACCTGCCCATGGCGCACCCCTTCCCGGACGGCACGGCGGCCGTGCTGTCACGGTCCGTGGCCGAGACGGCCGCCTCCTTCGGGCCGCGGGACGCGGGGACGTACCGCAGGCTGGTCGACCCCTTCACCGGCAGATGGGACACGCTCGTCCGGGACTTCATGTCCCTGCCGCTCACCGCGCTGCCGCGCGACCCGGTCACCCTCGCCCGCTTCGGTCTCGTCGGTCTGCCGCCCTCGACCTGGCTGACGCGCAGGTTCCACGACGAGCGGGCCAGGACGCTGTTCGCCGGTCTGGTCGCGCATGTCATGGCCCCGCTCGGCGGCTTCGCGACCGGCGCCGTCGGTCTCGTCTTCGCGCTGGCCGCGCATGCCGGCGGCTGGCCCATGGCGCGCGGCGGCTCCCAGTCGATCTCCGACGCGCTCGCCGCGTACCTGAAGGACCTCGGCGGCACCGTCCACACCGACTACGAGGTCAAGCGCCTCGACGACCTGCCGCCCGCGCGCGCATACGTCTTCGACACCTCGCCCGCCGCCCTCAGCCGGATCGCGGGCTTCGGCCGGTACTACGAGCGCTACCGCTACGGGCCCGGCGCCTTCAAGATCGACTACGCGCTGGACGGGCCGGTGCCCTGGGCGGCGGAGGAGGCCCGCCGCGCAGGGACGGTGCAGATCGGTGCGAACACGGCCGAGATCGGCGCCGCCCTGCGCGCGGCCTCGCGGGACGGCCGGGCGCCGGACGCACCGTTCCTGATCACCGTGCAGCCCAGCGTCGTCGACCCCTCCCGGGCGCCGGACGGCAAGCAGGTTTTCTGGGCGTACGGCCATGTGCCGAACGGCTGGACCGGCGACCTCACGGACGCGATCGAGCGCCAGCTGGAGCGGTTCGCGCCGGGCTTCCGCGACCGTGTCCTGGCCCGTGCCACGGCGGGCCCGCCCGAGCTCGCCGCCCGTAACGCGAACTACGTGGGCGGTGACATCGCCTGCGGCGCGGCCTCCGGACTGCAGCTGATGCTGCGGCCCCGGCTGTCCCTGTTCCCGTACAGCACACCGCATCCGGCCGTGTTCATCTGCTCCTCGGCCACCCCGCCGGGGCCGGGCGTGCACGGCATGTCGGGACACAACGCCGCCAAGGCCGTATGGAGGAGGCTGCGCCAGTCATGACCGTACGGAGGAGGTTGCGCCAGTCATGACCGTACGGAGGAGGTTGCGCGAGTCATGACCGCCATCGAACTCGTCCAGGGCGACATCACGCAGGAGTCCGTCGACGCCATCGTGAACGCCGCGAACTCCTCGCTGCTCGGCGGCGGAGGCGTGGACGGAGCCATCCACCGGCGCGGCGGCCCCGCCATCCTCGACGAGTGCCGCAAGCTCCGCGCCTCCCAGTACGGCAAAGGCCTGCCGACCGGACAGGCGGTCGCCACGACCGCGGGCGAACTCGACGCCCGCTGGGTGATCCACACAGTCGGCCCGGTGTACAGCCAGAGCGAGGACCGCTCGGACCTGCTCGCCTCCTGCTATCGGGAGTCACTGCGGGTCGCCGACGAACTCGGCGCCCGTACGATCGCGTTCCCCGCGATCTCCACCGGCATCTACGGCTGGCCGATCGACGACGGCGCCCGGATCGCCATCGAGACGGTGCGGGCCACGCCCACCTCGGTCGAGGAGGCCCGATTCGTCCTCTTCGACGAGCGGTCTTACGACGCGTTCGCCGCGCAGCTCCGCTGACGTAAGCAGGGTTCGGTTTCTTGCGGACCGTGACTCGTATTCCTGATGCCCGTATTGTCGTAAATGCAGCGATATTTCGGAATGGTGGACGGTCAGGAACGGGAACGGGAACGGGGACGGGAGCGAGGTGGCGCGTGGTTCGGTCCGACGGGGAAGCGATGCGGACGTGGCGTGCGACAGGCGGCACTGCGTCCGCCCGTTCTCGTGAGCGGTTTCTGCAGGGTGAGCCGGTCGATTCGGGCGTACGAAAGTCGATCTTGGATTCATGGCAGCGCTCCAGGTTCCTGGGTCTCTCACCGGATCAGGCGGACCTTCCCTTCCGAGAGGACTTCGACCGGGACGGGCGGCTCGTCCGCGCTTCAGGTCCGGTGCTCGACCGGCTGCAGTCCATGTTCGCGGGCAGCGCGATGAACATCTCCGTCGCGGATGCGAGCGGGACGGTCCTTCTGCGCCGCTTCGGAGAGGCGGACTTGGCCAGAAGCCTCCCGGCGATCCAGCGCGTCCCGGGGTTCGTGTTCGCCGAGCGGTTCGCCGCCACCAACGGCATCGGTCTCGCGTTGGCGGAGCGGCAACTCATCCGGGTCCACGGTGCCGAGCATTTCGCCGAGCGCTCGCAGGGGAGCGCCTGCCGTGCGATTCCTGTCCGCGACCCGCTCAGCGGGCGTATCGAAGGCGTCCTGTGTCTCGGCTATCCGCGCAGCGCCGAGGACCCGGCGCTCGTCACCGTGATACGCAAGGCGGCCCAAGCCATCGAGCGCCGACTGCTGGAGCAGAGTTCCGCGCGTGAGCGCGCTCTGCTGGGGACCTACCTGAGCACCTGCGGCGATGCCGCCGCCGGCGTTCAGCAAGGCGTCGGAGTGGACGAACTGGCCCGTGAGCTGCGTCCCCGTGACCAGGCTCTCCTCATGGAGAAGGCCACCGAGCTGATCTCCGGCGGGCAGCGTGCCGCCGTCGACGTGTCCCTCTCTGACGGCCGGAGTGTGACGCTGGTGAGCCGTCCGATGACGAGTGCCTCCGGAGTGGAAGGCATCGCCATCGAGGCCCTCTTCCGGGGCCCTCCACCGCGACAGGCACTCCCCGTCCCGCTCCGGGTCGACGGGCTGCTCGGGCCGCCTGGGCCGCTCGGGCCTCACGCCGAGCCTGCCGGCAGCACTGTCGTCGCGCCTTCCGCGTCGTACGCTCCCGTCGCCCCGGCGGCCGGGCATCACTCCGCAACTCCGCTGCCCAGGCGCCTCCCCGACGCTGCATCCGGCACTCCGCTGCTCGGGCACCTCCCCGACGCCGCTTCCGGCCAGGTCCCCACAGGCGGCCAGGTCCCCACGAGCGGCCACGGCCCCACGGACGGCCAGGGCGTCGTGGCGGCCGGCACTGCTGCCGACGCCACGGACAGCCCGGGGGGCGTCATGGCCGCCGCTACTGCTGCCGACGCGACGGACGGCCACCCCGAGTCCCAACCCCCCGCGAGAGGGCTCGTGCTGGTGGGCGAGCCGCACGTGGGGACGTACGCACTGGCGGCGCGGCGGCGCCTGGAGTTGTTGTCCGAGGCCAGCGCCCGTATCGGCACCACCTTGGATGTGCGCCGCACCGCCCAGGAGCTCGCCGAGACGGTGGTTCCGGCACTGGCCGACTTCGTCACGATCGACCTGCCCGATGCCGTACTACGCGGCGAGGAGTCCCCGGACCCCGGCGGTGATCTGCGCCGTACGGTGGTCCACGGCATCCGCGACGACGTTCCTTTCAGGCCGGTCGGCAAGCGGGTCGAGTTCGGTCCGACCACGCCTCAACTGCGTTGTCTGACCAGCGGGCAGGCAGTGCTGGAACCCGACCTGAAGGCCGCCGCGGGCTGGCTCACCCAGGACCCCGAGCACACCGAGCAACTGCTGACCCACGTCCACTCCCTCATCGCGGTCCCCCTGGTCGCCCGCGGCGTCGTCCTGGGCGTCGCCGCCTTCTACTGCTCGCACGGCTCCACCCCCTTCGGGGACGACGACCGCGCGCTGGCCCACGAACTCGCCACCCGCGCCGCGCTGTCCATGGACAACGCCCGGCGCTACACACGCGAACGCAATATGGTCCTCGCCCTGCAGCGGAGCCTGCTCCCGCAGGGTCTGCCCGATCAGGAAGCCGTAGAGGTCGCCCATCGCTATCTGCCCGCCGAATCCGATGTGGGCGGGGACTGGTACGACGTGATCCCCCTCTCCGGCACCCGTATCGGCCTCTTCGTCGGCGACGTCGTCGGCCACGGCATGCATTCCGCCGCCACCATGGGCCGGCTGCGCACCGCCGCACGCAGCTTCGCCGAACTCGACTTCCCCCCGGACGAAGTCCTCACCCACCTCGACAACGTCGTGGGGCGCCTGGACCGAGAGGACCCCGCTGCCGACGGCGTCGGCATCATCGGCGCGACCTGCCTGTACGCCATCTACGACCCGACCTCGCAGCAATGCGTCCTGGCCCGCGCCGGTCACCCTCCGCCCGCGCTGGTCCGCCCCGACGGCACCGTGTCCTTCCCCGACCTGCCCGCCGGGCCGCCGCTCGGCCTCGGCGGACTGCCCTTCGAAACCGCCGAGATCCACCTTCCCGAGAACAGCCAGCTGGTCCTCTACACCGACGGACTCATCGAGGACCGAAACCGCGACATCGACGAGTCCCTCGACCGACTACGCAAAGCCCTGGCCCACCCGGAGCGCACACCCGAGGAGACCTGTGAGGCGGTCCTCGACCTCGTAGCACCCGCCCACCCCGCCGACGACCTCGCGCTGCTCGTCGCCCGCACCCACGCGCTGGACCTCCACCGGATCGCCCACTGGGACCTGCCCGCCGACCCGGCCCTCGTCAGCGACGTCCGCGCCGCCGCCGTCCGGCAGCTGGCCGACTGGGGACTCGACGAGGCCGCGTTCGTCGCGGAACTGCTGCTCAGCGAGCTGATCACCAACGCCATCCGCCACGGCTCCGGGCCTATACGGGTACGGCTGCTCCACGGTCCGAGCCTGATCTGCGAGGTCTACGACACCAGCAGCACCGCCCCGCATCTGCGCCGGGCGGCCACCACCGACGAGGGCGGCCGTGGCCTGTTCCTCGTCGCGCAACTGGCGCAGAGCTGGGGCACCCGCTACACCCCCGAGGGCAAGGTCATCTGGGCCGAATGCGGGATCGACGGCGCCTGAGGGCGTGTGTGCTGCGCACCGGTTCAGCCAGTCAAATGCCTGAAATGTTGCAATTTGCCTCGCTAGCATGCCTGATGAAAGTCGGGAAGAACCCGTCAGGCCGACCCCCGGGAGATGTCCGTGCACGATGCTCCCGACGCCTCTGACGAGGCGCTCCCGCCCTCCGGCACGGAACCCCTGGTCCGTATCCGCGGGCTCGGCAAGCGGTTCGGCGGAACCCACGCGCTGGCCGGGGTCGACCTCGATGTCCACGCCGGCAGCGTCCTGGCCCTTCTCGGCCCCAACGGCTCCGGAAAGTCCACGCTCATCAAAGTGCTCGCCGGCGTCCACCGAGCCGACGCGGGACAGATCACCGTGGCCGGTCACCCGCTCGGGACCCACGCGGCCTCCAGCAACATGTCCTTCATCCACCAGGACCTCGGTCTCGTGGAGTGGATGACGGTCGCTGAGAACATCGCTCTGAGCACCGGCTATCCGCGCCGCGCCGGACTGATCTCCTGGCGGCGGACCCGGGAACGCTGCACCGACGCCCTGCGGATCGTCGCCGCACATCTCGACCCCGACGCACCGATCGCCCGGCTCGGCCCCGCCGAGCGTTCGCTGGTGGCCATCGCCCGAGCCCTGGCGGGACGGGCGAAGCTCATCGTCCTCGACGAGCCGACCGCCCGCCTACCCGCCGCGGACTGCGCCCGGCTCTTCCGCGTACTGCACGCCCTGCGCGACCGCGGGCACGGCATCCTCTACGTCACCCATCGCCTCGACGAGGTGTACGAGGTCGCCGACACCTTCGCCGTCCTGCGCGACGGCCACCTCGTCAGCCACGGCCGGCTGGCGGACCGTAGCCCCGCCCGTCTGGTGCACGACATCGTCGGCGAGGAACTGACCTCCCCCAGACTCCGTCCGGGGGAACCCCCATCTCGCTTCGCTCGCCGCCCCGCCACGGCCCCCGCCGACGCCCCGCCCGTACTGACCCTCGACGGCGTACGGACCGCCGGCGCGGGCCCGGTCAGCCTGGAACTCAAAGCCGGGGAAGTCCTGGGCCTAGTCGGCCTCTCGGGTGCCGGACACATGGACCTGGGCCGCGCCCTCGCCGGCTCCCGGCCCCTCCTCGACGGGCGGGTACTGCTCGACGGCCGGCGGTACAGCCCCCACAAGGTCGCCGACGCCGTCGGCCTCGGTGTCGGCTTCGTGACCGGCGACAGACAGCAGGAGGGCTGCGCCACCGAGCTGACCGTACGGGAGAACCTCCTGGCCAACCCCCGCGCGGGCGGCCTGCCGGCGCTGCACTGGATCAGGCCCCGCCGCGAACGCGCCGAGGCCGCCGCCCTGATCGAACGGCTCTCGGTGCGCCCCCGCGACAGCGAGGCCCCCATCGCCACCCTCTCCGGCGGAAACCAGCAGAAGGTCATGATCGGCCGATGGCTGCGGGTGGGCCTGCGCCTGCTGATCCTCGAGGAGCCGACCGCGAGCGTGGACATCGGCGCCAAGGCCGCGATCTACGGCCTGCTCGACGAGGCCCTGGCCGCCGGTCTCGCGGTGCTGCTCATCTCCACCGATTTCGAGGAGGTCGCGGGCGTGTGCCGACGTGCCCTGGTCTTCGTCCGCGGATCTGTGACGGCCGAGCTGAGCGGTCCGGACATCACCGTCGCCGGGCTCACCCGGGCAGCTTCTGCCATGCCCGCCTCGGGAACCTCCGGAAGCGCGACGACCTCATGACCCCCTCGCCCCCGTCCCCACCGCACCGGCCGGGCATGCCGGGTGGGCACCTCATCGGCACGTACGGCCTCCTGGCCCTCACCGCCCTGCTCTTCCTGATCTTCTCCCTCACGCTGCCGCGCACCTTTCCCACCGCGGACACCGTCGACTCGATCCTGTCCACCCAGTCGATCCCGGCCGTCCTCGCGCTCGCCGCCATGGTCCCCATCGTGACCGGCGCGTTCGACCTCTCCATCGGCTACGGCCTCGGCCTGGCGCACGTCATGGTGATGCAACTCGTCGTCAACGTCGGGTGGCCCTGGCCGCTCGCCTGTCTCGCGGTGATCATCGGGGGGACGATGGTGGGCGTCCTCAACGGTGTCATCGTCGAGTTCGGCCGCATCGACTCCTTCATCGCCACCCTCGGGACCGGCAGCATGATGTACGCCGCGACCGGCTGGATCACGGGCGGAGGCAGGATCGTCCCGGGCCCGCAAGGCCTCCCGGCCGCTTTCACCGACCTCTACGACTCCACGTTCCTCGGCCTTCCGGTCCCCGCCTTCTACGTGCTCGCCCTCGCGGTCGCCCTCTGGCTGGTGCTGGAGCGGTTGCCGCTCGGCCGGTACCTGTACGTCATCGGCTCCAACCCCCGCGCCGCCGACCTCGTCGGCATCCCGACCCGTAAGTACACCGTGTACGCGTTCGCCGCATCGGGGCTGATCGTCGGCTTCGCCGGGGTGCTGCTCGCGGCCCAGCAGCAGATCGGCAATCCGAGCGTCGGCCTCGACTACCTGCTGCCCGCCTTCGCCGGTGCCCTCCTCGGCTCCACCGCGATCAAACCCGGCCGCCCCAACGCCCTGGGCACCGTCGTCGCCGTCACCGTTCTCGCCGTCGGCCTCACCGGCATCGGCCAGATGGGCGCCGACTTCTGGACGACCCCGCTGTTCTACGGCGGCACCCTGCTCATCGCCGTCGGCCTGGCCGGCTACTCCGCCCGCCGCCTGCGCACCGGCGCCATCGCGGCCCGCGATTCGCCCGTCGGGCCGCCCCCACCGCCGTACCCCCCGAAGCAGGACGGTGGCGCAGCGGGCACCGCTCCATGACCCACGCCACGGCACCACCTCCGTGACCCCGCCGCATCCTCCCGCCGCTCATTCCTCCGCGAGGAGCTCCCATGCAGTGCAACCGCAAGGCCACCTCCGGCGTCTTCAGGGCTCGGCTCGCCTCCGCGGCCCTGTTGGCAGCGGCAACCGTCCTTGCAGGCTGCGAACGCGGCTCGTCGACAGGCGAGGGGGAGTCTGCGACGGGCCCGAGCGGTTGCCCCGCGGCCCATGCCAAGGCCCAGGCCGCCGTCAGGCAGGCAGAGAAGACCGACGCCCCGTGGGACGGACCGACCAGCGGTCCCACGGCGGTGTCCGGCAGGACCATCGTCTACGTCGCCCAGACCATGACCAATCCCGGAGTCGCGGGCACCGCGAAGGGCGTGCGGGAAGCCGCGCGGGTCATCGGCTGGAACGTACGGGTGATCGACGGCGGGGGCACCCCCGCCGGCATCCAGGCGGCCATGAGTGCGGCCGTGGCTCTCAGGCCCTCGGGCATCGTCATCGGCGGCTTCGACCCCGACTCGACCTCGCAGCAGGTCGCGCGGGCCAACGCGGCGGGCATCCCGCTCATCGGCTGGCACGCGGTGGCATCACCCGGCCCCAGCCAGCGGCCCAAGCTCTTCACCAACGTCACCACCCGGGTCGAGGACGTGGCCCGCATCAGCGCGCAGTGGGTCATCTCGCGTTCCAACGGCCGCGCCGGGGTCGTGCTCATCACCGACGCATCGATCCCTTTCGCCAAGAACAAGTCCGACCTGATCAGCAAGGAGCTCGCCACCTGCTCGGGCGTGAAGCTGCTGTCGCAGGAGAACATCCCGATCCCGGACGCCAGCAGCCGCACCCCCCGGGAGATCTCCTCCCTCCTCGCCCGCTTCCAGAACGAGTGGACCTACTCCATCGCCATCAACGACCTGTACTTCGCCGACGCCGCCCCCGCCTTCCGGGCGGCCGGCAAGAAGGGCTCCGGCCCACCCTTCAACATCGGCGCCGGCGACGGCGACCCCTCCGCCTTCCAGCGCATCAACAGCGAGCAGTTCCAGGCCGCCACCGTCCCCGAGCCGCTGTCCCTGCAGGGCTGGCAGATCGTCGACGAGTTCAACCGCGCCTTCGCCGGCAGACCCGCCAGCGGATACGTAGCCCCCGTCCACCTCACCACGGCCGCCAACAGCGCCGGGGCCACGACCTGGGACCCGTCGGGTTACCGGGAGGCGTACCGAAAGATCTGGGGCAAGTGACGTCGGCGGCCGTCCCGTTTCTTGCAGGGGGAGCCGGGCACTCGAATCTCGCTTCGTCCGAACCAGATGGGATCCGAACCGGATGGGGAGGTGAGTCCCGTGCCGGGACGCGAGGAACTGCCGTCAACTCTGGACCGGTCGTCCAAGGACGCGCAGCGCACCTGGGTCAAGGCCCATGACTCCGCCGTCGAGCAGTACGGCGAGGGCGAGCGGGCGCACCGGGTCGCGTACTCAGCGCTCAAGCACAAGTACGAGAAGGTCGGCGATCACTGGGAGCGCAAGGAGCACCAGCGCAAAGGCCCCTCCGATGAGCTGGCGGCACGGCCACGGCAGCAGGGCGGGCGCAGCGGCGAGGGCGTGGACGAGCAGGCCTCCAAGCAGCACTTGTACGACGTGGCCAAGCGACTCGGCGTCGAGGGACGGTCCCGTATGACGAAGCCCGAGCTGCTGGACGCGGTGCGCAAGGCGAATCGTTCCAAGACCCGCGAGGCCCGCAGCTGAACTACCCGCTGCTGAACCAACTGCGATGCCGTCAGCCGAACCGGGCCGCGAGACGCCGGTACAGCGCCGGTGCCGCGCCGTGCAGTCGGCCGGGCAGACGGAGCCAGCCCGGTACGTACACCTCGTCGCGGTCGCGGGTGATGGCCTGCCAGACGGCCTCGGCGACGCGTTCGGCCGGTACCGGTCTGGGGCGCGAGCGCACGTAGGGAGCGCCGCGCCGGTCGAAGAACGGGGTGTCCACGACCCCGGGCATGACATGGCTGATCCCTACGCCCGTGCCGCGCAACTCGTAGCGGAGTGCCTCGGCGAAGGTGCCGAGGGCAGCCTTGGCGGCGGAGTAGACCGCCTCGTCACGCACCCCGAGGCTGCCCGCGACGGAGCCGATCAGCACCACGCGGCCGGTGCCCTGGCTGATCATGTCCGGCAGCAGGAGTCGTACGAGATGGACCGGTGCCAGTACGTCGACGGAGAACACCTCGTCGATGGCCCGCTGCGGCATGGTGTCGAAGGGCCCTGCCCAGCCGATGCCGGCGCCTGCCACCAGCAGATCCACCCGGCCGGCGGAGTCCAGGACGTACTCGGCGAGCCGTCGGTCCGCCCCCGGCTCGGCCAGATCTATCGGGAACGCGGCGGCCGAGGTGTCGTTGGCGCCCTGGTCGAGGTCCTTGGCGACCCGTTCGAGCCGCGTACGGTCGCGTCCGTTGAGTACGAGGTGCCAGTTGCCCTCCGCCGCCAGCCGCCGTGCGACGGCGGCGCCGATGCCCGAGGACGCGCCCGTCACGAGGGCCACACTCGCTCTCGTCGCCGACGCGGCGGCCAGGTGCGGGCGAGTATCTGAGTCCGTCCCGGCCGCGGTACCGATGCGCGCGGTGGCTTCGGAGCCGGTGTGGGGTGCGTCGTGGGGCACGGTAGTCGTCCTCTGCAACCGGTGAAGCCATATGTCGGTTGGTGACGGGGTACTCCGGGCCCAGTGTACGAAGAGAGCGCCCTGTCCGCCCGGCCCGTGCACAGGGCAGTCGTACGTCACCGCCCGCGCCCACCTGCCCGTCCCTTTGGTAGGAAGCGCAGGCCAACGGGTACTACGAGTGCCATGGGCGATTCACTTTCCGGGCGTTCGGGACTTTCCGGACTTTCTCTCATCGAGGAGTACGGGCTTCCCGGCGCCGGCCGGGCGCACGAACCCGTCCCCTCCGTCGCGGTCCTCGTCGAACTGCTCAGGAACGGTGCGTCCGGCGGTCACGTCAAGTGCTGGGAGCACTTCGCCGAAGCCGCGGCCCAGTACACCGGGCCCGGACCCGGTATCGACCTGACCGTGTACGTCCTCGGTGAGCGGGAGAGCGTGGAGCCGCTGTCGCCCCGCGTACGGTTCGTCAGCCTGCGGCCGGTGCTCAGCACGGCGGCCCTGATGCCCGCGGTCGGCGGAGTCGACATCGTCGATCTCGCCCCTTTCCACCCGAGGCTGGCCAGGCTGCTGCCCCGGCATGACGTCTGGCACGTCACGCACACGTTCGCCTTCGCCTCGACGGCGGCCCTCCTGGTGCGCCGCGCCGACCGGGCCACGACGTCCGTACGACCCGGGGTGGTCGGTTCGCTCCATACGGATGTCCCGGCCCTGGCGGCCGTGTACCTCAAGCAGATGCTCGGCAGGAGCCCGGGCCTGGCCTGGATGGACGGCCGGTTTCCCGGTGGCGGCGCGCCTGCGGCGGTCGCCTGGCTGGCCCGGCGGCGGCGCGACCGGCTGATCCGGATGTGCGACCGGGTACTGGTCGCCTCCCCGCACGACCGCACCGAGATCACCGCGCTGACGGATCCCGGCCGGGTCTCGCAGCTGCGGCGCGGCATCGACCGCGAGCGGTTCCGGCCCGATCCCTGGGCCCGCGGCGCACTCGCCCGCGCCCACGGCGTGCCGGTGGACCGGCCGCTCATCCTGTTCGTGGGCCGCGTGGACGCCTCCAAGCGCGCGCTGCTGCTAGCCGAGGCGGTGGACCGGATGAGACGCCAGGGGCATGCGGTACATCTGCTGATGGTCGGCCCGGGCGCCGACCGGGGTCGGGTCGCGGACCTCCTCGGCCCCGACGTGACGCTGCTCGCACCGCAGCCCCAGGAGTGGCTGGCGCGGGTGTACGCCGGATGCGATGTGTTCGCGTTCCCGTCCCGGACGGAGACCGTCGGCAATGTCGTCGCCGAGGCGATGGCCTGCCGCCTCCCCGTGGTACTGCCCGCGGGCGCCCGGACCACGCAATGGCTCGCCGGTCCGGGACGGGACGGCCTGGTCGTACGGAACGACGACGCGGAGGGCTGGGCGCAGGTGCTGACCGAGCTGGTGACCCGGCCGGAGCTGCGCCGGGTGGTGGGGGAGCGGGCGGTTGCCACGGCGCGGCATCGGCATCCCACCTGGGCGCAGGTGTTTGCCGATGACCTGGTGCCGGTCTGGCACGAGGCGCTTCGCTTGAGGGGCAGTCATGAAACCGCGGGCCCGGTGGGGGCTGGTCCCGCCCACGCGGCGGAGCCGCATAATGTCACGCCCCGCGCCCCTTACGGGGCGCCATAGCGCACCGGCTACGACCGGAGGTCCGTCGTTCGCTCAGCCGCCGCGCGCCCGCCCCCGGCACCGTCCGCGGCCGGCGGGCCGTGCGGCTCGCGCGGGTGCAGCGCGGCGATCAACGGCGACGAGTTCAGGCGTACGATCCCGAAGATCGTCAGGCACACGCCCAGGACCGTAAAGGCCGAGGTGGGCCAGCCGTGGTGCAGTGTTTCGCCGAACAGCGTCGTGCCGGTCGCGATGGCCACGGCGGGTTCCGTCGCGTCGATCACCGTCATCGTGGCGGCCAGCGGGCCCGCCTGGAACGCGCTCTGGATCAGCAGCAGCCCGGCGAAACTGGCGATGACCAGCAGATACGTCTGCCAGGCCGTGAACAGGGACAGCAGGCCCCGTTCCATGTGGGCGACCGTGATCGTCAGCAGTACGGACTGGAAGCCCATCACCGCTCCGCCTGCCAGGGCCACGAGCGACGCCCGCCACGTACCGCCTACGAACCGGCGCGCCACCAGTGCGCACAGCGTCACCCCGCACACCGAGCCCAGCGTCATCAGCCAGGGCCCGAGATCCGCGTCCGTCGAGCTGCCACCGTGCGGACGGGCGGTGGACAGGGCGAGCGCCAGGCCGGCCGCCACGGAGAGGGTGCCGATCCACTCGCGGGCGCCCAGCCGTTTGCGGCTGAGCCGCGCGGACAGCGGCACCGCGAAGATCAGCTCGCAGACGATCAGCGGCTGCACCAGGCTGAGCGGTGCGGACGACAGGGCCAGGGCCTGGAACCCGTACGCGACGAAGGCGAAGGCGATACCGGACAGCCACAGCGGTCGCCGGACCAGATGGCGCAGCAGGGTCCAGGACAGTGACTCCTCGGCGGGGCGGGCGCTGGCCGCTCGCTGCTGGAGTACTCCCGCCAGGGCGAAGCAGGCGCCCGCGGCGAGTGAGGCGAGGACGGCGACCGGCATACCGGGCCCTGTTCCGGAACTCGCGGCCGGTCAGTGCTGCCGCCCGGGCGGCTTGGCGTGGGCAGCCGGCCGGGTGTGCACGTACAGCTCGCGGCGGTCGCCGAGCTCGGTGTGCGGGGGCAGGGGGAGCTCGTAGCGGACCGGGCGGGCGTGGTCGGCGAGCTGGCGCCGCGGGTTGTAGACACGGTTGAACTTCCACAGCATGCGGGCGAAGTTCGTCTGACCGTGGGCGAGGTTCCGGCCGAGGACGCGTGCCGCGCCGAAGGCGGTGCGCAGACCGAGGTGCTTCTTGTGCAGTACGGCCTGGGTGCGGACCAGCTCCCCGTAGAAGACGTCGAGCGGCAGTGCCGTGGGCACGACGGCGTGCTGGATGTCGAAGAGCCGGTAGTCGCGGGTGGTCAGCCGGCGCGACTCGGTGTGCCAGATCTCCGTACCCGGATACGGCGTCATCACCGTGAGGTGGACGATCTCCGGTACGGACAGCGCGAACTCACGGACGATCCGGAAGCGTTCCTCGTCCCAGGCCGGGTCCACGATCAGGTTGATGGCGACGTTGATGCCGAGCTTGCGGGCCGTCTCCAGGGCGTGAAAGTTCTCGTCCGGGCTGACCCGTTTGCGGTATAGCTCGAGGCCCTCCTCGTCGAGTGCCTCCATGCCGAGGAACATGTACTTCAGCCCCAGCCGGGCCCACCGCTCGAAGACCTCCGTGTGGCGCAGCAGTACGTCGCTGCGGGTCTCCAGGTAGTAGTGCTTACGGATCCGCCGACGTTCCACCTCTGCGGCGATGGCGTCGCCGTGCTCCGGACGGATGAACGCGACGTCGTCGACGATGAAGACGTTCGGCTCCCGGATCGACGCGAGCTCCTCGGCCGCCGCTTCCGGGGATGCCTTGCGGTAGCTGCGGCCGTAGAAGGTCCACGCCGAGCAGAACGAGCAGTCCCAGGGGCAGCCGCGGGTGAACTCGATGGAGGCGCACGGGTCGAGTTCCCCGATGAAGTACCGGCGGCGGTGACGCATCAGGTCGCGAGCCGGGCGTGGGGCGTCGATGCCGTGCAGCAGCCGCGGGGCGGGCCCGTGGCCGTTCGCGGTGACCACGCCCGGAACGCCGTCCACGCCGCCGTCGCGGACCGCTTCGAGCAGCGGCGCCATGGCGGGTTCGCCCTCGCCGCGGACCACCGCGTCCACGGCGCCCGCCGCCTGGGTGAGCACGTCCTCCGCGACGAAGGAGACGCTGTGCCCGCCGAAGAAGACGAAACAACCTGGTACGACCTTTTTCGTCCGCTGGGCGATCTCGATGGCCTCCGGGATGTTGGCGAGGTAGTTCAGCGAGATGCCGAGCGCTTCCGGCTGGAAGGACGCCAGTTCCGACCGTAGATCCGCGTGGTCGAGCACCTGGAGGTCCACCACTCGTACCTGATGACCTGCATCGCGGGCGGCGCCGGCCACTCGTTCAAGACCGAGTGGTTCCAGCCTCAGGAAGATCTCCGAGTACAGCAGGGCGCTGGGGTGGACAAGCAGTAGGCGCATGGGTCACCTCGAGATGGAGACGGCTGCCGCATTTCAAACAATGCCAGCGCCTCCGGCTTTCGGCTCCTTGACGAGTTGCCTCCGGCGGTGGAGCGGGTGGGTTCGTTGCCGGGCGCGGGTGCACTGTGGTTGCTCGCGCCCACGCGGCGGAGCCGCACAGTGTCACGCCCCGCGCCCCTTAGGTGCGCCGACTGGAGCCGCAGGCTTTTTAGGGGCGCGGGGAACTGCGCGACAAGCCACGACGAACCCGCACCCGCAAAACGAAGCCCAATCCACCACCCTCGTACGCGCCCCCCTCAACCGCCGGCGGCAGGCCGTACCAGCCCCGACTGGTAAGCGATGACGACCAGTTGGGCCCGGTCGCGGGCATCCAGCTTCGTCATGGCGCGCTGCACATGCATACGTACGGTCAGCGGGCTGAGAAAGAGAACGTCGGCGATCTCCGCGTTCGACTTGCCCTCGGCCGCCAGCGCCATCACCTCCCGCTCGCGGGCGGTCAGCGCGGCGAGGCGCTCGGGCGGAGCAAGATGGGGGCCGGCCTCCGGGGTGGTGAGGAAGCGCGTGATGAGGCTGCGCGTGGCCACGGGCGACAGGAGCGACTCGCCGGCGGCCACGGTGCGGATGCCGTCGAGGAGCGCGTCCGCGGTGACGTCCTTGTCCGGCTGGTCGTGCTCCGGGAGGCTGAGCGTGCCGCCGAGGACGGTGAAGCAGAACAGCGCGGTGGATGCCACCAGGTCGGTGGTTCGCGGATGCCGCTCGATGTACCGCTCCAGGTCCAGGTACTCGGTGCTCATCGGATATCCGGTCAGAGGGTTGGGTCCATCGTGGACGACGTCGCCTCGGAGCCGCCAACGAGGGCCGCCCGCGTCCACTGCGGGCGGCCCTCGGGCGCGGGTCCTGGGGGAGACCCGCGCGCGGGTCCGGGGGGATCAGACCCGCGCCGCTTACCGGTCGGCCGGTTCGGCCGGCTCGGCCGGGACAACTCGGGAACGTCCCAAGGCTCCCGGGTTACGGTCCTCCTTGTCGTCGTGCGCCTGCCGACAATGCCGCGTACTGAGAACGCAGTACGCGGCCACCTGCCCGTAGTCCTGGAAGAGGAGGAAGCCGCAGCGCTTCGTACATCCGACAGGAGTCGCGGCAGGCGTCGCGGCCCGCAGCACTACCAACTACATGTCGCATTCTCGCCAGCCACCGCCATGACCATGGCCGATGCTGGAAGGCATGCAGAACGGGACGCACAACGAGACGTACAGCGGGACACTGCGCGCCATGCACACCGACACCGAACGCTGTGTCCGCGCCGTGCAGTCGAAGGACGCCCGCTTCGACGGCTGGTTCTACACGGCGGTGCTCACGACCCGGATCTACTGCCGGCCCAGCTGCCCGGTCGTGCCGCCGAAGCCGGAGAACATGACGTTCTACCCGAGCGCGGCGGCCTGTCAGCAGGCCGGGTTCCGGGCCTGCAAGCGGTGCCGCCCCGACACCACCCCCGGCTCGCCCGAATGGAACCAGCGCGCCGACGTGGTCGCCCGCGCGATGCGGCTGATCGGCGACGGAGTCGTGGACCGCGAGGGCGTCCCCGGACTCGCGACCCGGCTCGGCTACAGCACCCGGCAGATCGAACGCCAGCTCCTCGCCGAACTGGGCGCGGGCCCGCTCGCCCTGGCCCGCGCCCAACGCGCCCAGACCGCCCGCATCCTCATCGAGACGACCCCGGTCCCGATGGCCGACATCGCCTTCGCGGCGGGCTTCTCCTCCATCCGCACCTTCAACGACACCGTCCGCGAGGTCTTCGCCCTCTCCCCGAGCGAACTACGCGCCCGGACCCCCAAGAACCGCGCCAACTCACCCGGTACGCCAGGAGTGTTGGCGCTACGTCTCCCCTTCCGGGCCCCGCTCAACCCCGACAATCTCTTCGGCCACCTCGCCGCCACCGCCGTACCCGGCGTCGAGGAATGGCGCGACGGCGCCTACCGCCGCACCCTGCGCCTGCCGTACGGCCACGGCGTCGTCGCCCTCACCCCCAAGTCCGACCACATCGCCTGCCGGCTCAGCCTCAGCGACATGCGCGACCTGACCGTCGCCATCAGCCGCTGCCGCCGCATGCTCGATCTCGACGCCGACCCGGTCGCGGTCGACGACCAGTTGCGTACGGATCCCCTGCTCGCCCCGCTCGTCGACAAGGCGCCGGGCCGACGGGTGCCGCGTACCGTCGACGAAGCCGAGTTCGCGATCCGCGCCGTACTCGGCCAGCAGGTGTCCACCGCCGCCGCCCGCACACACGCCGCACGCCTGGTCACGGCGCACGGCGAGACGGTCGACGACCCAGAAGGCGGCCTCACCCACCTCTTCCCCTCCCCCCAGGCCCTGGCCGCACTCGACCCCGCCTCACTCGCGATGCCGGCCGGCCGACGCACCACCCTCACCACGCTCGTCCGTCAACTCGCCGACGGTTCCCTCCACTTGGGTGTCGAGAGCGACTGGGCGGAAACCCGCGCCCGACTGCTCGAACTCCCCGGCTTCGGGCCCTGGACCGTCGACGTCATCGCGATGCGCGCCCTCGGCGACCCCGACGCCTTCCTGCCCACCGACCTCGGAGTCCGGTACGCCGCCCGGGAGTTGGGCCTGCCCTCCACACCCGCCGCGCTCACGGCCCGCGCCGCGGCCTGGCGGCCCTGGCGGGCGTATGCCGTCCAGTACCTCTGGGCGACCGGCGACCACCCGATCAACTTCCTTCCCGTATAAGCCAGTACAGGCCCGTACCAACTACTCAGATTCGTCAAAGGACTTTCCGTGAAACAGCACACCGTGATCGACAGCCCCTACGGCCCCCTCACCCTCGTAGCCACCGACGGCGTCCTGTCCGGCCTCTACATGACCGACCAGCGCCACCGCCCACCGGAGGAGACCTTCGGCGCCCCCGACGACACGCCCTTCGGCGAGACCATCGACCAGCTGAAGGCCTATTTCGCGAGCGAGTTGAAGGAGTTCGACCTCCCCCTGCGCCTCGACGGCACACCATTCCAGCGCACGGTCTGGGAGCAACTCCGCCGCATCCCCTACGGCGAGACCCGCTCGTACGGCGAACTCGCCGACGCCGTCGGCAACCCCAAGGCCTCCCGCGCGGTAGGCCTCGCCAACGGCAAAAACCCCCTCGGCATCATCGTCCCCTGCCACCGAGTCGTCGGCGCGAACGGAAGCCTCACAGGCTACGGCGGCGGCCTGGACCGCAAGAAGCGCCTGCTGGACTTCGAAAGGGGTACCGCCCTCTTCTAACCCGCGATCTTGCCAAGCAGCTCCGGCAGCGCCGTCCCGATCGGCTCCCGTACGACCTCGTCGGCCTGGTCGTCGTACGGGGTCGGCTCGGCGTTGACGATGATGAGCCGCGCCCCGTGGTCGGCGGCGAGACCGGCGAGCCCCGCCGCGGGCTGCACCTGGAGGCTGGTCCCGACGGCGATGAACAGCTGGCAGGCCTCGGTGATGGCGATCGCCTCGCCGAGGACCGTGGGGTCGAGCCGCTCGCCGAACATCACCGTCGCCGACTTCAGGATCCCGCCGCACTCCAGGCACGGCGGATCCTCCTCGCCCGCCGCGACCCGCGCCAGGGCGTCCTCCATCGGCGCCTTCGCCTGACAGCCCGTACACACCACGGTCCGTGCGGTGCCGTGCAGTTCGAGCACCTTGCGGGCGGGCATCCCGGCCAGCTGGTGCAGCCCGTCCACGTTCTGCGTGATCACCCGCACCGGCACCCCGGCCCGCTCAAGATCGGCCACCGCCCGGTGCGCGGCGTTCGGCTCGGCCTGGAGGGTGCGGTTCTTGCGCCGCATCTGCCATGAGCGGCGCCGGATCTCCGGATCGGCCATGTAGTACTCGTACGTCACGAGTTTCTGGGCCTCCGGATCCCGCTGCCACAGCCCGTTCGGGCCGCGGTAGTCGGGGATGCCGGAGTCGGTACTGATACCGGCTCCGCTGAGAATCGCGACAAGAGGCTTGTCCATGAGGCGAGCGTAAGCAGGCCCGTCCGGGCGGAGCCAACGGATATCGCCGCGATGCCGTCAGGGCGTCGGCACTCCGTACGTACGGTCGTAATGGTGGGCCACCAGGTGACCGGCGCCGTCGCAGGCGAACTGCCAGTCGTGGACGCCGGTCTCCAGGCCGTCGCTGAAGTTCCACAGGAGTCTGCCCCGGGCGGCGTCGATCGCATAGAAGCCGTCGCCGTTCCGGAAGGCCGGGACGTAGACCTCCTGGGGGCCCGCGACGATCGGGTGCTCGGTGTTGAGGCGCGGCGTCCGGCAGAACCAGCGCTTGGAGCCGTTCGCCGCGTTGAAGGCGTACACACCGGAGGGCTCCGTGCCGGTGGCGTAGACCGTGTTGCCGGCGACACCGAGGGAGGCGAACTGGCCGCGTTCGGCGCGCACATTCCAGCGGGTCCGGCCGGTGGCGAGGTGGAGCGCCATGAGTTCCTTGCCGACGGCGAAGACCGTTCGGCCAAGGACCGCCAGACCCGGCCGGAGGTCGTAGCCGACGGGATGCCTCCACCGGACACGGCTGTCGACGGTGCCGGTGTCCCGGGCCGTCACATTGCGGAACCCGTCGGCGTAGATGAAGTTGCCGGGGAAGACGACCGGTTCCAGCGGGACACCGACGTCCTCTGGGCTGATGGGCGTGATGAGGGTCCGGCCCGCCTCGAGGTCGATGCCGAAGACCGTGTCCGTGGACGTCGCGACCCCCTGCTCGTCGGACCGTCGCTGGAATCGCAGACCGAAGACGACGACATCGCGGTCGCTGACCTTGCCGGACAGCGTGTCGAACCGGAAATCCGCTCCGAAGTCGTAGGTGAAACGCTCCGTGCCCTTGTCCAGGTCGACCCCGATCACCGTCGAGCCCTCGCCCAGCGCGACCGCGGCGCCGAGGATCTGAACGACCGGGGTGGGCGACTGACTGATGCCCCGGTAGACCCACTTGGGCCGCGTACCGTCCTTGAGATCGAGGCACACCATGTTCCCCGGGCGGGTCTTCACCAGCGCTGTACCGTCCCGGAACACCGGCGGTGCCTGAAGCAGCGGATCGCTGCGATACGTCCACAGCGGACGCGGGGCGGGCCCGAGCGGCTCCACCGCCTGCTGCTCCGCCTTGTCTCCTCGCGTGATCAGCAGGGCGGTACTGACGACGGCGGCCGTGGCGCCCGTCGACGCGGCGAGAATCGCGCGCCGGGAGAGCCCGCGTCGCGCACGGGCTTGGCGGTGCATTGGGGGAGGGCAAGGTTCTGGTTCCCGGGGCCGGGGGATGGCGGGTGCCTCGGCCATGTGATCGGCATCGTAGGCGTGGCCTGGAGGTGGCGTCGCCGCGATGGAGGGCGCCCCATACCGGCCGTAAGCGCGCGGCGCCGGGCCGTTGTGGTGGGCGGAGACCGGGATCCGGTCGCGCGATGGGAGGCGCGACCGGGTGTCGAGTGCCCTCAAGGCCGCCGTACGCCGGGCGATCGACGCAGCCACCGGCGCGGGCAGCCAGCCGCGCTCCAGCGTCTGCTCCGCTCCGCCGGGCGCACAAGCCGCGTACAGCCGCTCCGGACTGATCCGAAGATGCGGATCCTTGGCGAGACACAGGTTGATGATCTCGTCCAGCGGCTTGGGTACGCCCGTCAGGTCGGGCGTGTTGTGCACTACCTGGTAGAGCAGCGTGGCCGCCGCGGTGCCGCTGAACGGCGCGTGTCCGGAGGCGGCGTACGTGAGCACCGATCCGAGGGAGAACACGTCCGCCGCCGGCCCGATCGGAGCGCCCGTGGCCTGCTCGGGGCACATGTACTCGAGGGACCCGAAGATCACTCCGGAGCGGGTGAGGTCATAGCCGTCGCTGGCCCGGACGATGCCGAAGTCGATGACGCGCGGACCGTCGGCGGCGAGCAGCACGTTGGACGGTTTGAGGTCGCGGTGCACCAGGCCCGCCCTGTGCACGTCGAGCAGCGCCTCCGCGGCGCAGGCTCCCAGCACCAGCACCGACGGAACCGGCAACGGACCGTGCTCGACGACCGCCTCTTCCAGGGTCGGACCCGGTATGTAGGGGGTGGCCAGCCAGGGCGTGGCGGCATCCGGATCGGCGTCCAGCAAGGGCACCGTGTATCTGCCGCTGACCGCTTGCGCGGCGGCCACCTCACGACGGAAGCGGATACGGAAGGTCCGGTCCGCGAGCTTCTCGGGCCGGATGACCTTGACCGCAACCGCTTGCCCGTACGGGGAGGTGGCCAGATAGACCTGCCCCATGCCCCCCGCGCCGAGCCGCGCCTGAAGGTGGTAGGGACCTAGCTCCTCGGGATCGTCTGGGTCCAGTGGTTCCATGACCTCAGCTGCCTGTTCTCGGGGCATGCGCAGGGGTGCCCCAGCTCCGGGACGAGGTGTGCGTAGGGGGAGGATCGGCCGCACACTTGAAAGTTAGAATAGGGGCCGGAGTGACAACTGGGGACCATTTTCAGGAAGTTGTTGTTCCGAATCAGTCAGCGTCGGTCGTTCAAGCCACCCGATGGCCGTTCTCCAGCTCGGCAGTCCCCGATCCGTCCGCGAGGGCGTCGAGGGCGGCCAGTACCCGCCGCCCCAGGGCACCCGGCAGGTATTCGCCGACTTCCTCCCGCGCTACGAGGCGCCAGGACAGCAGCTCCTCCTCCTGAAGCCGGATCGCCTTGAACTGGTCCTCGCGCAGCACACCGCCGTCGTACAGGTACGCCACGATCGGCGGGCGCCCCGGACCCGGCACCCAGTCCACCGCGAGCAGCCGGCCGATCTCCAGGTGCAGTCCGATCTCCTCCGCCGTCTCCCGGCGGGCGCCCTGCCGCGGAGTCTCACCGTCGTCGGACTCGACGGTCCCGCCGGGCAGCGCCCACCCCTCGCGGTAGTTGGGCTCGACGAGCAGCACGCGCCCGTCGGCGTCGCGGATGAGGGCGGCGGCACCGGCGAGGACACGGGGGAGACCGGCGATGTACGTGGCGTAGTCAGGAGGAAGCGTCATTGAGGCAGCGTAACGAGGCGTTCACGCGCCCAGCTCCGCCAACCGCACCGTCCGCTCCGCCAGTTCACTGATCCGTACGCCGTCGAAACCGAACACCGCGCTGCGGACCCTGTCCTCCAAGGGTTCCGTCCACTGCGGGGGAACCGCGGCGGCGCCGCCCAGCACACCCGCGACCGAGCCCGCGGTCGCGCCGTTCGAGTCGGTGTCGAGGCCGCCTCGTACGGTGAGTGCGATCGTCCGCGTGAAGTCGCCGTCCCCGTACAGAAGTCCGGCGGTCAGCACCGCGGCGTTCGGGATGACGTGGATCCAGCCGAGCCCGGAGGTCTCCTCGGCGAGGGTGCTGAGCGTGTCCTCCCACGGCAGCCGCGACTCGTGGAGCGAGAGCACGCGGCGCACGGTGCGGGACAGCCGGCTGCTCGCCGGGATCACCGTCAGCGCGGTGTCCAGGGCGGACCGTACGGTCGGCGCGGTGAAGGCGGCGGCCACCAGCGCCGCCGCCCACATCGCGCCGTACACGCCGTTCGAGGTGTGCGAGAGGACGGCGTCGCGGCGGGCGAGGGAGGCCGCGCGGCGGGGGTCGCCCGGGCTCGTCCAGCCGTAGACGTCGGCGCGGATGAGGGCGCCGATCCACTCCTGGTAGGGGTTGTCATGGGTCGCGGTCAGCGGCGGTTTCAGTCCGTCCGCGAGGTTGCGGTACGCGGCGCGCTCCGCCGTGAACGTCTGCAGATACGGCAGCCGCAGCAGCCACAGCTCGCCGACCTGCTCCGTACTGAAGCCGAAGCCGTACGTCTCCAGGAGATCAAGCCCGAGGATCGCGTAGTCCACGTCGTCGTCCCGGCAACTGCCGTGGATCCGGCCGCGTACGCACTCACGCCACTCGGGACGCAGCTCCAGTTCGACGCCCGGCTCGACGGGCTCGGGCAGATAGTCGGTGAGCGGCAGAGCGTCGGCCTGCCGCAGATAGCGGTCGATGCGGTCCCGCGTCCAGTGGTCGCCCTGCTCGACCGGTTTGCCGAGCATGTTGCCCGCGATCCGGCCCAGCCAGCCCCCGAGAACGCGGTCCGCGACGTCAACACCGGCAGAGGTCATACGTCCGGTCTACCGAATTCCCGCCCGTCCTGCCTGCTTTTGTGCCGATCCCGCCCCCGCACCACATGAGAGTCTCGTCAGGTTTTATTCGTATTGCGGGTTGGGAGTTCCATGAGTTCCGCGCGTTCCATTCAGTCCCTGCGTTCCGTGCAGTGGAAGAGCCGTACGACCGGCCTGGCGGTCGCCGCCGCCGTCGCCGCCCTGTCCGCCACGGCGGCGGCCCCCGCCCACGCCGCGCCCGGCGATCCGCTGGTCACGACCGGGGACGTCGGCAACGTCCGGATGGGCGACAACGACACCCTGGAGGACGTGCTGGAGCACATCAGCATCGCGCCCGGCGGCAAGGGGACGCTGACGCACCAGATGTACGACTCGCCGGGCGCCGCGACGGCCGAGTGACCGCTGTTCACGCATGCGCTGTCCGGGGTGCGGGATTCCGCCTGGGCAGCGCCGCCTGAGCCGGTTAGGGTCACAGCGGCGCGACTGCCTTGCACAGGTCAAGGCCCGGAGAGCACCGGAGAGCAAGGGGAGTACAGGTGGCGGACGCTGCAGTGAACCGGAGCCGGGGGCGAACCCAGCGGGTGCTCATCGCCGCGGACAAGTTCAAGGGCTCGCTCACGGCCGTGGAGGTCGCGCAGCGGGTGACGGCCGGGCTGCACCGGGTCGCGCCGCGCGTCGAGGTCGAGGCTCTGCCGGTGGCCGACGGCGGCGACGGCACGGTCGACGCGGCGGTCGCGGCCGGTTTCGAGCGGCGTGAGGTACGGGTCGCCGGGCCGCTCGGCGACGAGGTCACCGCCGCGTACGCGCTGCGCGGCGACACAGCGGTCGTGGAGATGGCCGAGGCCAGCGGCCTGCAACGGCTGCCGCTCGGCGTCCTCGCCCCGCTCACCGCCTCCACATACGGCTCCGGCGAGCTGCTCCGGGCCGCCCTGGACGCCGGCGCACGCACCATCGTCTTCGGCGTGGGCGGCAGCGCCACGACAGACGGAGGCGCGGGCATGCTGGCCGCACTCGGCGCCCGCTTCCTGGACAAGGACGGCGAGCCGCTGCCTCCCGGCGGCGGCCCCCTGCGGGAGCTCGCCACGGCCGACCTCTCCGGCTTGGATCCTCGCCTCGCCTCGGTCGACGTCGTCCTCGCGAGCGACGTGGACAATCCGCTGACCGGCCCGAAGGGCGCGCCCGCGGTGTACGGCCCGCAGAAGGGCGCCTCTCCGGACGACGTGGCGGCCCTGGACGCCGCCCTCACACACTTCTCCGAGGTCCTGGAAAAGTCGATCGGAGACAGAGCCGCGGCGTACGCCGCGGCACCCGGCGCCGGGGCCGCAGGCGGCATCGGATACGGAGCTCTCATCGGCCTCGGCGCGACCTTCCGCCCCGGCATCGACGTGATGCTCGACGTCCTAGGCTTCACGACCGCCCTGGAACGCGCCACGCTGGTCATCACCGGCGAGGGCTCCCTGGACGAACAGACCCTCCACGGCAAGGCCCCCGCCGGAGTTGCCGCGGTAGCCCGCGCCGCCAACAAGGAGGTCATCGCAGTCTGCGGCCGCCTAGCCCTACCTCCAGAGTCCCTAGGCCGAGCAGGCATCCGCCGCGCATACGCCCTGACGGACGTAGAGCCGGACGTGACGCGCTGCATCGCGGAGGCGGGCCCGCTCCTGGAGGACGTGGCGGAACGGATCGCACGGGACTTCCTGATCTGACGACTGAGCGGCGTTTGGCGAGCGCCCCGAAGAGCAAGCGACCCGACAAAGCCCGCACCCCCATGGCCCCGCGGCCGCCCACGGCGGCAAGGGGACGGGGCGGGGGTGTGCGCCCGCAGCGGCCGGCGCGCCAACACCGGCACCCTCCACCAGCCAACAGCAACGCGCGCCGGTCCGAGGACGGACACCCCCGACGCGGCCCCGCACCCAACGCCCCACAGGCGCCCCGCCCAACCACAGCTAGGAAAACGGGTGGGCCCGAGCCAATGGCCCGGGCCCACCCGTTCTGTCCGTTCTTGCCTGCCGCTTAAGGCAGTTGCGCAGCCCGCGCCTCGCGCCGATTGTCGCGGAAGTTGTTCACCCTCCGAGCCGTAGCGAAGAGGGGAATCACCGCGCCCATGACCAGCTGGAGTGCGCAGCCCGTCTGGAGGAGGAGCTGCCCGCCCGGGGCGTCGAAGGCCCAGGACGTCAGCAGCCCCATGCTGAGGACGATCCACGAGAGCATCGCCACCGCGAGGCGCCCCCGCGGCTTCGGGTACTCGACGCGGCTCACCATCAGCCACGCCGTGCCCAGGATCGCCATGAGCGTGGCGACGAAAGGCAGCTCAAGGAGCACGATCGACACCACGGTCAGCGCACCGAACGGCGACGGCATGCCCTGGAACGTGCCGTCCTTCACCGTCACACACGAGAATCTGGCGAGCCGCAGCACGACCGCCAGCAGGACCACGATCGCCCCCACCGCCGCCACTCGCTGCTGCGCGTCGTCCGCGACCATGCCGTAGACGAGGACGAAGTACGCGGGTGCCAGACCGAAGCTGATCAGGTCCGAGAGGTTGTCGAGCTCCGCGCCCATGGGGGAGGAGCGCAGCTTGCGGGCCACCAGGCCGTCGAAGAGGTCGAAGACCGCCGCGCACAGCATCAGGATCACGGCCGTGGCCGCGCTGTTCCGGGCCATGCCCGTTTCCTGGCTGCCCGTGAGGTGCGGGATCAGGATGCCGGTGGTGGTGAAGTACACGGCCATGAAGCCGCAGGTGGCGTTACCGAGGGTGAGGGTGTCCGCTATTGAGAGGCGGAGAGAGAGGGGCATCTCCTCCTCTTCGTCCACCTCATCGGCACCGGGCACCCAGCTCGTGCCGGCCTGAGTCTCAGGATCAACCACGGTCAATGCGAGTCACCCCAGCCACCGTCTTCTGACCGACCTCCACCGCGACCTCGACGCCCTCGGGGAGGTAGATGTCGACGCGCGAGCCGAAGCGGATCAGGCCAATGCGGTCCCCCTGCTCGACCTTGGTGCCCTGCGGAACGTACGGGACGATGCGTCGCGCGACCGCACCGGCGATCTGGATCATCTCGATGTCACCGAGCTCGGTGTCGAAGTGCCAGACGACGCGCTCGTTGTTCTCGCTCTCCTTGTTGAACGCCGGAACGAAGCCGCCGGGGATGTGCTCGACCGACGTGACCGTGCCGGAGAGCGGGGCGCGGTTCACATGGACGTTCAGCGGGCTCATGAAGATGGCGACGCGGGTGCGGCCGTCCTTCCACGGCATGATGCTCTGCACCACTCCGTCGGCGGGCGAGATGACCCGGCCCTGGGCGATCTCGCGCTCGGGGTCGCGGAAGAACCACAGCATGCCCGCCGCGAGCGCGGTGGCGGGTACGGCCACGGCCTTGGCGGCGCCGGACTTGCGCGCGCGTACCAGGCTGAGGGCTGCGGTGGCGACGGTCGGCAGGAGCCACGGCGATGCTCCGCGCGCGAGGCGTGCGCCGACCAGGCTGTCGCGAGGTGCAGAGTTTGGGCTGTGGGGCATGGATGACCTTCGTAGCGGATGATGCCGCGCTGCAGGAGGGGGACGGCGGCTTCCTGGGATCGTACCGGTCGCGGGCCACAACTGGGCAAGCCAGGAAGCCGAGTCAACGGCCGAAGGGTGTTGACGGGGTGTGATGTTCACCTCGAGCAAAACACCCCAATCGGACGTCTAACCCTGGAATCGATACTCTTCGAGCAGCCGGCGCCCGATGATCATTTTCTGGATCTCGGCCGTACCTTCGCCGATCAGCAGCATCGGAGCCTCACGGTAGAGGCGCTCGATCTCGTACTCCTTCGAGAAGCCGTAGCCGCCATGGATCCGGAACGCGTCCTCCACGACTTCCTTGCAGTATTCGGAGGCGAGGTACTTCGCCATCCCTGCTTCGAGGTCGTTTCGCTCCCCTGAGTCCTTTTTGCGAGCTGCATTCACCATCATCGCATGAGCGGCCTCGACCTTGGTGGCCATCTCGGCCAGCTTGAACTGAATCGCCTGGTGCTGGGCGATCGGCTTGCCGAAAGTGTGACGCTGCTGGGCATACGAGACACCGAGCTCGAACGCACGCTGAGCCACGCCACAGCCACGCGCCGCCACATTGACGCGGCCGACTTCGACACCGTCCATCATTTGGTAAAAACCGCGACCGGTGACTCCGCCGAGCACGCGATTGGCCGGAATGCGCAGGCCATCCATGATCAGCTCAGTGGTGTCGACACCCTTGTAGCCCATCTTGTCGATCTTCCCGGGGATGGTCAGTCCGGGCCGGACCTCACCGAAGCCGGGCTCCTTCTCAACCAGGAAGGTCGTCATCGACTTATGGGGCGCGGTGCCCTCCGGGTGTCCTTCGTCACTTTTCACGAGGACGGCCACGAGCGTCGACGTACCGCCGTTCGTCAGCCACATCTTCTGGCCGTTCAGGACGTACTCCTCGCCGTCCTTCACCGCCTTCGACGTGATCGCCGACACGTCCGAGCCGAGCGCCGGCTCCGACATCGAGAACGCGCCGCGGATCTCGCCCGCCGCCATCCGCGGCAGGAAGTACTCCTTCTGCTCCTCGGTGCCGTGCTGCTTGAGCATGTACGCCACGATGAAGTGCGTGTTGATGATGCCGGAGACGGACATCCAGCCGCGCGCGATCTCCTCGACGCAGAGGGCGTACGTCAGGAGCGACTCGCCCAGGCCCCCGTACTCCTCGGGGATCATCAGCCCGAAGAGGCCCAACTCCTTGAGGCCGTCGACGATCTGCTGCGGGTACTCGTCGCGGTGCTCCAGCTCGGTCGCGACCGGGATGATCTCCTTGTCCACGAAGTCCCGGACGGTGGACAGGATCTCCTGCTGAATGTCGGTCAGACCGGCGGTCTGGGCGAGTCGCGCCATGGCTACTTCTCCTGCTCCTTGAGCTGGGGCCGGCCGGGCTGCTCGCCGCCGCGCTCCTTGATGTACGTCTCGGTGGGAACCATCACCTTGCGGCGGAACACGCAGACCAGCGTGCCGTCCTGCTTGTAACCCTTGGTCTCGACGTAAACGATTCCGCGGTCCGACTTGGACTTGGAGGGCGTCTTGTCGAGGACGGTCGTCTCGCCGTAGATCGTGTCGCCGTGGAAGGTCGGCGCGACGTGACGGAGGGACTCGATCTCCAGGTTCGCGATCGCCTTCCCGGACACGTCCGGCACGGACATGCCGAGCAACAGGGAGTAGATGTAGTTCCCCACGACGACGTTCTTCCCGAAGTCCGTCGTGTTCTCCGCATAGTTGGTGTCCATGTGGAGGGGGTGGTGATTCATCGTCAGGAGACAGAAGAGGTGGTCGTCGTACTCCGTGACCGTCTTCCCTGGCCAGTGCTTGTAGACGTCCCCGACGGTGAACTCTTCGTAGGTGCGGCCGAACTGCATGGTGTCTTACGCCTCCGGGGCCTCGAACTTGGACGTACGGGTCATGCCGGCCGCCCGGCCCTTGCCCGAGATCACGAGCGCCATCTTGCGGCTGGCCTCGTCGATCATCTCGTCGCCGAGCATCGCGGAGCCCTTCTTGCCGCCCGCTTCTGACGTGTAGTACTCGTACGCGTCCAGGATCAGCTCGGCGTGGTCGAAGTCCTCCTGGGAGGGCGAGAAGATCTCGTTGGACGCCTCGACCTGCCCCGGGTGCAGCACCCACTTGCCGTCGAAACCGAGGGCGGCGGCCCGCCCGGCGACCTCGCGGTAGCCGTCGATGTTGCGGATCTGCAGGTACGGACCGTCGATCGCCTGGAGGTTGTTGGCGCGGGCGGCCATCAGGATCTTCATCAGGATGTAGTGGTAAGCGTCCGCCGGGTAGCCGGGCGGCTGCTCGCCCACAACCAGCGACTTCATGTTGATCGACGCCATGAAGTCGGCCGGGCCGAAGATGATCGTCTCGACGCGCTGGGAGGCCGTCGCGATCTCGTTGACGTTGTTCAGGCCCTGGGCGTTCTCGATCTGCGCCTCGATACCGATCTTGCCGACCTCGAAGCCCATCGTCTTCTCGATCTGCGTCAGCAGGAGGTCAAGCGCCACGATCTGCTGGGCGTCCTGCACCTTCGGCAGCATGATGCAGTCCAGGTTCGGACCCGCGCCCTCGACCACCGTCACGACATCGCGGTACGTCCACTCCGTCGTCCAGTCGTTGACGCGCACGACCCGCGTCTTGCCCGTCCAGTCGCCCTCGTTGAGGAACTTGACGATGGTGTGCCGCGCCTCGGGCTTGGCGAGCGGCGCGCACGCGTCCTCCAGGTCCAGGAAGACCTGATCGGCCGGGAGGCCCTGTGCCTTCTCCAGGAAGCGGGGGTTGCTTCCCGGCACGGCGAGGCAGGAGCGCCGCGGACGCAGGCGATTGACCTGGGGAACAGGGCTGGTCATGCGGGGACCTCCAGGGGGTCGAGCTTGTTCGCTTTGCGGATCTCGTCGACGATGCGGCCGATGATTCCGGTGATGTCGAAATCCTTCGGGGTGAAGACGGCGGCGACTCCGGCGGCCCTCAGCTGTTCGGCGTCTCCGTTCGGGATGATGCCACCTGCGATCACCGGGATGTCTGTGGCTCCTGCCACACGCAGCCGCTCCAGCACGTCAGGCACGAGCTGCGCGTGCGAGCCGGACAGGATGGACAGGCCGACCGCGTGTACGTCCTCCGCGAGGGCCGCGTCCACGATCTCCTCGGGCGTGAGCCGGATGCCCTGGTACACCACCTCGAAGCCGGCGTCACGGGCCCGTACGGCGATCTGCTCGGCGCCGTTGGAATGCCCGTCCAGGCCCGGCTTGCCCACCAGGAAGCGCAGCTTGCCGACGCCCAGGTCACGGGCGGTCACATCGACCCTGCGGCGCACCTCGGCGAGCGCGGTGCCCTCCTGCCCGGCGACCGCGAGGGGCGCGGACGAGACGCCGGTGGGTGCCCGGAACTCGCCGAACACCTCGCGCAGGGCCCCGGACCACTCGCCGGTGGTGACCCCCGCACGGGCGCACTCCAGCGTGGCCTCCATCAGGCTGCCCGTCCCGGCCGCCGTCTCCTTGAGCTGCTCCAGCGCCGCCTCCGCGCGCGCGTGATCGCGTGCGTCACGCCACTCACCCAGGGCCCGTACGACGCGCTCCTCGACCGTCGGGTCGGCCGTATGGATCGCGGTGTCCAGGTCGGCCGTCAGCGGGTTCGGCTCGGTCGTCTCGAAGATGTTGACGCCGACGATCTTCTCTTGACCGGACTCGATACGGGCCCGGCGCTCGGCATGCGAGGCGACGAGCTGCGACTTCAGGTAGCCCGACTCGACGGCCGCCATCGCGCCGCCCAGCTCCTGGATGTGGTCGATCTCGGCGAACGAGTCCTCGACGAGCTTGGCGACCTTCGCCTCGATGACGTGCGAGCCCTCGAAGATGTCCTCGTACTCGAGCAGGTCGCTCTCGTAAGCGAGCACCTGCTGCATACGCAGCGACCACTGCTGGTCCCAGGGGCGGGGAAGGCCCAATGCCTCGTTCCACGCCGGGAGTTGTACGGCACGCGCGCGTGCGTCCTTCGAGAGGGTCACGGCCAGCATCTCGAGCACGATCCGCTGGACGTTGTTCTCCGGCTGGGCCTCCGTCAGGCCGAGGGAGTTGACCTGGACCCCGTACCGGAAGCGCCGGTGCTTGGGGTTCTCGATCCCGTACCGCTCGCGCGTGATCTTGTCCCAGATGCGGCCGAACGCCCGCATCTTGCACATCTCCTCGATGAAGCGGACGCCCGCGTTCACGAAGAAGGAGATACGCGCGACGACGTCGCCCATGCGCTCCTGCGGCACCTGGCCCGAGTCGCGGACGGCGTCGAGTACCGCGATCGCCGTCGACATCGCGTACGCGATCTCCTGGACCGGAGTGGCTCCGGCCTCCTGGAGGTGGTAGCTGCAGATGTTGATCGGGTTCCACTTGGGGATGTGGGACACCGTGTACGCGATCATGTCCGTCGTCAGACGCAGCGAAGGCACCGGCGGGAACACATGCGTGCCCCGCGACAGGTACTCCTTCACGATGTCGTTCTGCGTCGTCCCCTGAAGCTTGGCGATGTCCGTACCCTGCTCCTCGGCGACGACCTGGTACAGCGCCAGCAGCCACATGGCCGTGGCGTTGATCGTCATCGAGGTGTTCATCTGCTCCAGGGGGATGTCCTGGAGCAGCCGGCGCATGTCACCGACGTGCGAGACGGGCACCCCGACCCGGCCGACCTCGCCGCGGGCGAGGATGTGGTCCGGGTCGTAGCCGGTCTGCGTCGGCAGATCGAAGGCGATCGACAGGCCGGTCTGGCCCTTGGCGAGATTGCGCCGGTACAGCTCGTTGGACGCCTCAGCAGTGGAGTGACCGGCGTAGGTCCGCATCAACCACGGCCGGTCCCGTTCTTTGGGCGCCTGCGGCGTGCCCTGTGCCGCAGGCGCTGTTTTGCGCGGCTCTGTCATGTCACACGTTCCGGAAGCGGTTGATGGCGTCGATGTGCTTGGCGCGCTTCTCCTCGTCGCGCACGCCCAGGCCCTCGCGGGGCGCCAGTGCCAGCACGCCCACCTTGCCCTGGTGCATGTTGCGGTGCACGTCGTAGGCGGCCTGCCCGGTCTCTTCCAGGGGGTACACCTTGGAGAGCGTCGGGTGGATCTTGCCCTTCGCGATGAGCCGGTTGGCCTCCCAGGCCTCGCGGTAGTTGGCGAAGTGCGAGCCGATGATGCGCTTCAGGGACATCCACAGGTAGCGGTTGTCGTACTCGTGCATGTAGCCCGAGGTCGAGGCGCAGGTGGTGATGGTGCCGCCCTTGCGGGTGACGAAGACGCTCGCGCCGAAGGTCTCGCGGCCGGGGTGCTCGAAGACGATGTCGATGTCCTCGCCGCCGGTCAGCTCGCGGATGCGCTTGCCGAAGCGCTTCCACTCCTTGGGGTCCTGGGTGTTCTCGTCCTTCCAGAACTTGTAGCCCTCGGCGTTGCGGTCGATGATCGCCTCGGCGCCCATCGCCCGGCAGATGTCGGCCTTCTGCGGCGAGGAGACGACACAGATGGGGTTGGCGCCGCCCGCGAGCGCGAACTGCGTGGCGTACGAGCCGAGTCCACCGCTCGCGCCCCAGATGAGGACGTTGTCGCCCTGCTTCATGTCGGCGCCGTTGCGGGACACCAGCTGCCGGTACGCGGTCGAGTTCACCAGCCCCGGAGCGGCGGCCTCCTCCCAGCTGAGGTGATCCGGCTTCGGCATCAGCTGGTTGGACTTGACGAGGGCGATCTCGGCGAGGCCGCCGAAGTTCGTCTCGAAGCCCCAGATGCGCTGCTCGGGGTCGAGCATCGTGTCGTTGTGGCCGTCGGACGACTCCAGCTCGACCGACAGACAGTGCGCGACGACCTCGTCACCGGGCCGCCAGGCGTTCACGCCGGGGCCGGTGCGCAGGACGACGCCCGCGAGGTCGGAGCCGATGATGTGGTACGGCAGGTCATGGCGCTTGGTGAGCTCGCTGAGCCGGCCGTAGCGCTCCAGGAACCCGAAGGTCGACAGCGGCTCGAAGATCGAGGTCCACACCGAGTTGTAGTTGACCGAGGAGGCCATCACGGCCACCAGGGCCTCGCCGGGGCCGAGTTCGGGCACCGGCACGTCGTCCAGGTGGATCGACTTGCGGGGGTCCTTCTCGCGGGTGGTGAGCCCGGTGAACATCTCCGTCTCGTCCTTGTGCACGGTGATCGCGCGGTACGACTCGGGGAGCGGCAGGGCGGCGAAGTCGGCGGACGTGGCGGTCTGCGACTGAATCGCGTCCAGGATTTCCTTCACGGTGTTGCCTCCGGCGAAGCGAGCGCTCAGGGGAGCGCTTGAGGGTTACGTCGGCGTGGTTGCTGCTTTTGTGAGGCGTGCCGTCGGTTCGGCGAAGGTGGTGCTGGCAGCGCTTTGTGGCGCGGAAGGTTGCCTGTGACGCAGGCGTCGGGCGCGCAAACCCGGGGAGGTTTGCGGGGACAGCCGGCGTACGAAATAGCTCTGCACGCCGGCCGCCCGACTCACTCCAACGTATGGCACGGCGTGTCACCTGGCAAGGCACGCAGTGCCAAGAATTTCCCTCATCTGAAATTCGGCGTTAACAAATGAGCGATGATCGATCAGATAGGGGTAGCTCGCCGTCGCCGAACGGTGAGGGCTTCGCTGAGCGTGCTTAAGACCGTTGCGTGCTTACGACCGTTCCCGAAGCGCCTGCTCGATCGTCTTCATGACCTCGTCGAGCGGGGCGTCCGTCCTGGCCACCGTGACCAGCACCTCGCCCTGTGAGGCGACCGAGGCCGCGCCCGAGCGGGGCCCGCTGTCGCGTCCCGCCCCGATGCCCGAGCCGAAGGTCTTCCGGACGATCGCGAACGCGTGGTCCAGCTGCGCCTCCACGTCACCCTGACCGCCGGCCCGCAGCCAGCGCCGCAGTACGTGGTTGTGTGCCGTGACCACGGCCGAGGCGGCGACCTCCGCGAGCAGCGGATCGTCGTTCGCGTCGTCGTCGTGCGCGTGCTCGTCGAAGTGGCCCAGCAGATAGCGCGTGAACAGCCGCTCGTACCGCGCCACCGAGGCGATCTCCGCCTCCCGCAGCGTCGGCACCTCACGAGTGAGCTTGTAACGCGACACCGAGATCTCCGGCCGGGCCGCGTACATCTTCATGACTTCCTTGATGCCGCGGCACACGGTGTCGAGCGGATGCTCGTGCGCCGGAGCGGCATTGAGCACCGCCTCGGCCCGGATCAGGGTGTCGTCGTGATCGGGAAAGATCGCCTCTTCCTTGGAGCGGAAGTGCCGGAAGAAGGTGCGCCGGGCGACCCCGGCCGCCGCGGCGATCTCGTCGACGGTCGTCGCCTCGTAGCCCTTGGTCGCGAACAGTTCCATCGCCGCGGCCGCCAACTCCCGGCGCATCTTGAGCCGTTGGGCGGCGGCACGGTTGCCCGCGGCACTCTCCGGAGCGTCGGGCGTGGCTGGTGTACGGGAGGACTTGACCGGCTGGGACATGCCCCGAACGTACTGCATTCGTGGAGCGGGCCGCTCAAGATCCCCTCTCCCCCCGCCCTCGGCGGGGGGAGAGGAGCCGGCCCGGTCGAAGAGTCCGCCCCAGTCCGTGCGGTCCGTGAACCAGTCGCCGGGCCGCCGCTCAGCGCCGCGCATATTCGCGGAAGCCGCGGCCGGTCTTACGGCCGAGGCAGCCCGCGGCGACCAGGTGCTCGAGCAGCGGCGCCGGGGCGAGACCCGGGTCGCGGAACTCGCGGTGCAGCACCTTCTCGATGGCCAGCGACACATCGAGGCCGACCACGTCGAGGAGTTCGAAGGGCCCCATCGGGTAGCCGCCGCCGAGCTTCATCGCGGCGTCGATGTCGTCGAGCGAGGCGTAGTGCTCCTGGACCATCTTGATCGCGTTGTTCAGATACGGGAACAGCAGCGCGTTCACGATGAAGCCCGCGCGGTCGCCGCAGTCCACCGGGTGCTTCCGGATCTTCGTGCACAGCTCGCGGACCGTGGCGTGCACATCGTCCGCGGTCAGCACGGTGCGGACGACCTCGACCAGCTTCATCGCCGGGGCCGGGTTGAAGAAGTGCATGCCGATCACGTCCTGCGGGCGCGAGGTGGCGCGGGCGCAGGCGACGACGGGCAGCGAGGAGGTGGTGGTGGCCAGGATCGCGCCCGGCTTGCAGACCTTGTCGAACACCGCGAACAGCTGCTGCTTGATCTCCAGGTCCTCGGCGACCGCCTCCAGCGCCAGATCGACCTCGGCGAAGGCGTCGTACGAACCCGCCGGAGTGATCCGCTCCAGAGTCTCGGCGGCGGCCTCGGCAGTCATCCGCCCCTTGTCGACAGAGCGCGAAAGCGACTTGCCGATACGGGCCTTGGCCGCCTGCGCCTTCTCCTCGCTGCGCGCGGCGAGCACGACCTCGTACCCGGCCTTCGCGAAGACCTCCGCTATGCCGGACGCCATGGTGCCGGAGCCCGCGACGCCGACCGAGCTGACGGGGCGGCCAGGGGTCTCGGGGCCCGAGGAAAGCGGCGTCAGCGCGTCTCGCACGACGGTTCCGCTGCCCGGAGCGTCGTACGTGTAGAAGCCGCGGCCCGACTTGCGGCCGGTCAGGCCAGCCTCGCTGAGCTGCCTGAGGATGGGCGCGGGCGCGTGCAGCCGGTCGTGCGAGGCGGCGTACATGGCCTCCAGGACCGTACGCGCGGTGTCGATCCCGATGAGGTCGAGCAGTTCGAGCGGGCCCATGGGCAGTCCGCAGCCCAGCTTCATCGCTGCGTCGATGTCCTCGCGGCTCGCGTACTTCGCCTCGTACATCGCGGCCGCCTGGTTGAGGTAGCCGAACAGCAGACCGTCGGCGACGAAGCCGGGGCGGTCGCCGACGGCGACGGGCTCCTTGCCGAGTTCGAGGGCGAGATCCGTGACGGCGGCGACGGCGGTCGGCGAGGTCAGCACGGAGGAGACGACCTCGACCAGCTTCATCGCGGGCGCCGGGTTGAAGAAGTGCAGCCCGAGAACGCGCTCGGGACGGGCCGAGTCGGCGGCGAGCCGGGTGACCGAGAGGGCGTTGGTGCCGGTCGCCAGGATCGTCTCCGGGCGCACGATGCCGTCGAGCTCGCGGAAGATCTGCCGCTTGATCTCGTACGACTCCGGGACCACCTCGATCACCAGGTCGGCGTCGGCCGCCGCGCGCAGATCGGTGGAGGTGCGCAGGCGGCCGAGGACCCCCTGGCGCTCCTGCCCGGTGAGCCGCTCGCGCTCAACGGCACGGGCGGTCGCGGCCTCCAGCGCGGTGTGGGCGCGGGCGGTGGCGGCCTCGCTGATGTCGATGCCGATGACCTCGCGGCCGGCTCGGGCGAGGACCTCGGCGATGCCGGTGCCCATCGTGCCGAGGCCGACCACGGCGACGGTGTTGATCTGGGACAGAGGGGTGTCGGACTGGGGAGAGGCCATCGCGGGACTCCAGGGATGAGTGACGACTGAGGGACGCATCCGGATACGCCGACAGGCGCACACAGTGCGGAAGTTGTGCGGGTGTGGGGCCGGGCTACGAAGCGCACACGCCCGGTGCCGTCCGCGGGCGAGACATGCAAGCCCGCGAGGCGGTGAAAGACCGACCGGCTCTGTCCCGGAGCCGAGTCGTACTGAGGTACTCGAAGTACCGAACCGACCGACACTCACGGTGGCTGCGTCACCAGGCCACCGCAAGCAGGTGTGCGAGTGGGTAACTCGCTCGATTGAGCTTAACTCGCGGGTAACGAGCGCGCCAGTGTGCGGAAGAGTCGAGGTTATGTGACGTACGTCGCGGATAGGCTCGCGCCATGGACGAAGAGTTGCGGTCGCTCACCGGGCGGTTACGGCTTGAGGTGGGGGCCGGGGAGGTATTCGCGTACGAACGTCTGGTCTCGACCGGTGATCTCGATGAGCTGGCCGGTGTGCTTACCGCGCCGCAGCAGCCGTTGTGGGCGCGGGAGTTGGCGGCGTTTCGGTTGGGGGTTGCGGGGGATCGGCGGGCCTTTGAGACGTTGGTGTTGCTGCTGAATCATCGGGATCCGCAGCGGTGTGCGTCCGCCGCGTATGCGCTGGCGCGGCTTGGCGATCCGCGTACCGCGCGGGCTGCGGCTGCTCTTGCCACCAATGAGTTGCGGGTTGCTTATGCGCTGTATCCGGTGCGGTTGTTGGTGGAGTTGCGGGCGCCTGAGGCTGTGCCTGCGTTGATAACTACGTTGGCTCGGCGGTTTCGGGCGCATGATCCGTATCGGCGGGTGGCGCTGGCTTGTGTGGAGGGGTTGGGGGTGTTGGGGGATGAGCGGGCTCGGGCCATCTTGAACGAGGCGTTGGCGCATCCGCTGTTGGCTGAGGCGGCTGCGGGGGCGCTTAAGCGGTTGCCTGTTCAGCGGGCTGGTCGGTAGCGCGCGGGTGCGCTGGGCGGGGTTTTTCGCCCCCGCCGCCCCTACCCATTCCCGTCCACTTGGGGCTCCGCCCCTAGCCCCCGTCGGTCCGGGGTGGGTGGGGTGATTGCGTGCGCTGCGGGTGCGTTGTGGCTGGGCGCGCAGTTCCCCGCGCCCCTGAAGGGGCGCTGGTTGAGCCGTTGATTGATCAGCGCCGCGTTGCTTACGGGGCTACCGTCAGCGGGGCCGAGTAGCGGACCTCGGGTACCGAGACTCCCGCAACGTCCCAGGGCTCCTCCGTGCCGTCCGGGGCGAAGCCTGCTTGTTCGTAGAAGTGGCGGGCTCGGGTGTTTTCCTTGAGTACCCACAGGAGCATTCGGGGGTGGCCTGCGGTGGTGCAGCGGGTCGTGGACTCGCGGAGCAGGGCGCGGCCCACGCCCTGGGAGAGGTGGTTCGGGTGGACGTAGATCGCGTACAACTCGGCGTCCTGTGTGGGGAGTTCGGCGTCTCGGTATGGGCCGTGGCAGGACCAGCCGGCTACCTCCCCGTTCCGCTCCGCTACCAGGTTCACCACTCCCTTGCCTGCCTGCTCTAAGTGGGAGCGGCGGCGGGCTGTCTCGGTCGTGAGGTCCAGGTCGTCGAGGTAGGGCTGGGGGAGTAGGCCCTTGTAGGCGTGTTGCCAGCCGCGTATGCGGATCTCGGCTACTTGCTCGCAGTCGGCGAGGGTCATTTCGCGGATGTGGATCATTCGGGGAGTATCGCGTATGCCTCTATCTCCATCAGGAGGTCCGGGCGTACCAGGGCTGCGACCTGTACGGCCGTGGATGCCGGGAGGCGGTCTGAGCGTATGTGGGCGTCGCGGGCCGCTCGGACTGCCGGCATGTGGGCCATGTCTGTGACGTAGTAGGTCAGTTTGATGACATCGTCGAACGTGGCGCCTGCGGCGGACAGGCAGCGGCGCAGGTTCTCGAAGGTTTGGCGGGCCTGGGCCTCGGGGTCGTTCTCGCCGACCAGCTTGTCGTTCTCGTCCAGTGCCACCTGGCCCGAGATCGCCACGAAGCGGCCCGTGCCGATGACGACATGGGCATACGAGGAGGCGGGGGCGACCCCGTCGGGGGCGGGAATGCGGGTCAGTTCGGTGCTCATGGGTCCATCGTGGACCATGGCACTGACATCGCCCCCGACGGGCAGTCGCCGTTCACTGCTGCATACCGAGGTTCAGCCTCGGAATCCGAGCAGGCCGTGCAGTTTCGCGCCGCGTGACGCCGAGTTGTCCTGTGCTGTCAGCGGCTTGGGGTCGGGCAGGGCCTCGCAGACCGCGTCGGCCTCGCCGTCGCTGCGCGGGACCTCGCCTGTGGACAGGTACGTCGCCAAGTGCTGGTCCAGACAGGTGTTCCCGGACAGCGTGATGCCGTGGTTTCCGCCGTCCTGCTCGACTACCAGGCTTGAGTCTTGCAGCAGGTGATGGACCGTGACACCGCCCTCGTACGGGGTGGCCGCGTCGTCGGTCGCCTGGAACAGCAGGGCCGGCGGGAGCGAGTCGTTGGCGACGTCGACCGGTTCGAGCGAATCCATCGGCCAGAACGCGCACGGTGCGTTGTACCAGGCGTTGCTCCAGGTCATGAACGGCGCCTTCTTGTGCACCTTCCAGTTGTCGTGGCGCCACTGGTTCCAGTCGCGGGGCCAGGGCGCGTCACGGCACTCCACGGCGGTGTAGATGCTGTAGCCGTTGTCGCCCGCCGCGTCGACGGCGGCGAAGTTCTGGTACGCCTCGACCAGCGGATCGTCGTTCTCGTCGTTCACATAGGCCGCGAACGCCTCGGCGAGATACGGCCAGTAGCCGTTGTAGTAGCCGCCGGGGAGGAAGGTGTCCTCGAGTTCGGAGGCGCCCACCGTGTTGTCCGCGGGCTTCTTCGCCAGTGCCGCCCGCATCGCGTACCACTTGGCCTCGATCTTGTCCGGATCGGTGCCGAGTTTGTACGTCGCGTCGTACTTGGCGACCCATGCCATGAACGCCTTGTGGCGGCTGTCGAAGGCGTAGTCCTGGTCAAGGTTGGCGTCGTACCAGACGCCGGTGGGGTCGACGATCGAGTCGAATACCAGGCGTCGTACGCGCTCCGGGTAGAGCTTCGCGTAGACGGCGCCCAGGTAGGTGCCGTACGAGTAACCGAAATAGTTGATCTTCTTCGCGCCGAGCGCGCGCCGGATGGCGTCGATGTCTTGGGCCGCGCTCACCGTGTCGATGTACGGCAGCACGTCTTCGTACTTCTTGCCGCATTCCTCGGCGAAGGCCTGGACCCGGGCGAGACTGGCCTCCTCGAGGGAGGGGGTGCGCGGCACGGAGTCGGGGCGTACCGGCGCGAAGTGCCCGGGTCGGCAGTCCAGCGCGGGCTTGCTGTCGCCGACGCCGCGCGGGTCGAAGCCGATGACGTCGTACTGCGCCGCCACCTCCTTCGGTAGCGAGGAGGCGACGAAACCGGCGAGCGTGAGACCGCTGCCGCCGGGGCCGCCCGGGTTGACGAGGAGCGGCCCTTGGTACGTCTCGGAGGTGTGGGGGATGCGGGACAGCGCGATCGTGATGCGTTCGCTGTACGGGTTCGAGTGGTCCAGCCGCACTTTGAGGGACGCGCACTGGAGCGTCGGATAGTCCTCGGTGCCGCACTTCTTCCAGGCGAGCTTGGCCGCGTCGGCGGACCGGGTGGTGCGCTCCGCGGTCGCGGTGCCCGCCTCCGCGTCGGCCGGAACCGCGGTCATCAGCCCGGCCAGCACGGCGGCGGCACCGCACAGAGCGGTTGCTCTCTTCTTCATCAAGGCCTCCCAGGACGGAGGAGTTCGAGCCGTGCGCATCACGGCCCGCCCCGCATCGTCCCGGAAATGACCCACAGGGAGGACAGGCTCTGCAAAGAGTTGACACTATTGGGCAGCGCGATGCCGCCGGATGCCGGGCAAAGGCGCTGGTCGGAGCAGGGAAACGGCGGTCAGAGCAGAGTGAGTTGAGTGGGCGTCGGTACGGCCGGCTCCGGCTCGGGCTGAGGGTCGGGGATTCGGCGCGGCATCCCGGCGGGTGTGGGGCCGATGCCGTACTCCTGGGCCAGTTCGTGCACCTGACGGGTGATCCGGCGCTGATACCACTTCGGGGCGTATGCGCCTTCCGCGTACAGCCGCTCGTAACGGCGTACCAGATGCGGGTGATGCTGCCCCAGCCAGCTCATGAACCACTCGCGCGCCCCCGGCCGCAGATGCAGCACGAGCGGGGTCACCGAGGTCGCTCCGGAGGCCGCGATCGCCCGTACGGTGGCGCGCAGTTGGGAGGGGTGGTCGCTCAGGAAGGGGATCACCGGGGCCATCAGTACGCCGCAGCCGATGCCGTTCTCGTTGAGGGTGCGCACCACGTCCAGGCGGCGTTCGGGGGCGGGTGTGCCCGGCTCGACGGTCCGCCACAGTTCGGGTTCGGTGAAGCCCACGGAGACGGATATCCCGACTTCCGTGACGGCGGCGGCCTGCTTCAGGAGGTCGAGGTCGCGCAGGATCAGGGTGCCCTTCGTCAGGATCGAGAAGGGGTTCGCGTGGTCGCGCAGGGCGGCGATGATGCCGGGCATCAACTGGTAGCGGCCTTCCGCGCGTTGGTAGCAGTCGACGTTCGTGCCCATCGCGATGTGCTCGCCGTGCCAGCGGCGCGAACCCAGCTGACGGCGCAGCAGCTCCGGTGCGTTCACCTTCACCACGATCTGGCTGTCGAAGCCGAGCCCCGTGTCGAGGTCCAGATAGCTGTGGGACTTGCGGGCGAAACAGTAGACGCACGCGTGTGAGCAGCCCCGATACGGGTTGATCGTCCACTCGAAGGGCATGCGCGAGGCTCCCGGCACCCGGTTCACGATCGAGCGGGCCCGGATCTCGTGGAAGGTGATCCCGCGGAACTCCGGAGTGTCGAAGGTACGGGTGGTCACTGCGTCCGCGCCGAACAGCGCGGGGTTCTCCGGCGGATTGCCGCCGGACTCCACGGTGAGGTTTTCCCAGCGCATGAGGCCTCCTCGGTAGCACTGACCACAGAATAGAACACTTGTTCCCTTGATCGTGCGACCTCAACATGACCTGCGTGTCCCTCACGCTTTCTGCACCCCTGGGGGGACCCCGATTTGGGCGGTTCGGCCGCCTGGTGGTTGGCTTGCCGGGAACCCCCGAGTTTCCAAGTGCTGGAGGAACCAATGGCGCAGGTCGAGGCCACCACGGAGCGAGTCGTAGCCGCACAGCCGGACGACGTTTTCGACGCCCTGGCCGACTACAGCGGCACGCGCGGGAAGATTCTTTCCGAGCACTTCAGCGAGTACGAGGTCCGCGAGGGCGGTGACGGTGAAGGCACCCTCGTCCACTGGAAGCTCCAGGCCACCAGCAAGCGCATCCGTGACTGCCTGCTCGAGGTGACCGAGCCCACCGACGGCGAACTCGTCGAGAAGGACCGCAACTCCTCGATGGTCACCACCTGGCGGGTCACCCCGGCCGGCGAGGGTGCGGCCCGCGTCGTCGTCACCACCGTGTGGGACGGCGCCGGCGGCATCGGCGGCTTCTTCGAGAAGACCTTCGCACCCAAGGGCCTCGGCCGGATCTACGACACGGTGCTCGCGAAGCTCGCCGCCGAGGTCGAGAAGTAACCCGAGCAACAGACAGCGGTGCAGGGCGCGTTCAACGCGCCCTGCACCGCTGTGTTTCCGCCGGTGGCGCTCCGTGGCGTACGCCGGAGCAATTCCCGGATTGCCACACATGGCAACCGTACGCACCCGTACCGTGGTTGCTTGGGGCACAGATCTTGCGGACCGTGGGAAGAAGGGGCCTTGGCCATGGACCGTGGCACCGATGCGGGCACGGCTTCAGGCGGCGGAGCCGGGAACGGCGCAGTGGCGGAGAGCGTCGCGGCCGGCCGCATACCGCTGGCCGTGGTCGTCGTCGACCGAGAGGGCCTGGTCTCCCACTGGAGCCGGGGCGCCCGGCAGTTGTTCGGGACCCCCAAGGAGGAGGCGGTGGGCCGCCCCGCCGCCGATTTACTCCCCGTGTCCGGCGCCCTGACCGAGGACGACGAGAACACGCCGTACGGGGCGTATGCGGCGTACGACGGATTAGGCCCCGACCTCGGATCGTCCCTCAATGGGCGGCTGTCCTACCCGGCGGCGGGCCGCGCGCGGCTCTCGGTGCCGGGCGCCGACCGGGCCGACGTCCTGTGGTGGGCGTATCCCCTGGTGGGTCCGGGTCGGGAACGGCTGCTCGTGCTGGCCGCCGACGCGGACAGCACGGGCCGCGACGACGCATCCGACGCCGACGAGAGCGCGCCCGTCGAGCGCATCGCGCCCGGCTTCGCGCTGCACACCGACTTCCCCGGCGCCGAGGATCTTGCTCGCCGACTGCCCGAGATCCTGCCCAGCATGAGCGTCGGCGAGAGCGCCCGCATCGTCGGGCAGGTTCTCGAACTGGGCTATCCCATCCTGGAGTTCAGCCAGAACGAACGTGTGCCCGTCACGCCCGACTGGGGGGTGCCGCGGCGCGTCGAGCGGATGGCGCGCCGGGAGCGGGCGGCTAGGGCGGCGGCATCCGGTCAGCCCGCGCCCCCGGACCTTGAGGACGACGGCGAGGACCTCGAGTACGCGGCGGTTCGTGAGCGTCTGGAGTTCCTGAACGAGGTCAGCGGGCGCATCGGCAGCTCGCTCGACCTGTCCCGCACCATCGTCGAGGTCAGCAAGGCCGTGGTGCCGCGTTTCACCGACGTCGCCGGGACGTACCTGCGCGAACAGGTCGTCGCCGGTGAGGGCTTCCCCGACGGCGTGCCCGACACGACCACCATGTGGCACCGCGTCGCCGTCGAACACACCGACGAGCCGGGCCGCTGGGACGATGTCGTACCGGTCGGCGAGGCCATGCCGTTCCCGGCGCACACGCCGTTCTTCCAGTGCATGACCACTGGCGAGCCCGTCCTTGTGCCGCGCATCAGCGAGCAGATGGGGCACATGATCGCCGCGCAGTTCGAGAAGCGCGACATCCGGCCCCTCATCACCGGCCGCTCGATGCTGGTCGTACCGCTGAAGGCCCGCAATGTGGTCCTCGGGTTCATGATCCTGCTGCGTCACCCGGAGCGCGTCGAGTTCAACGACATGGACCGGGTGACGGGTGCCGAACTCGCCGCCCGCGCCGGGCTCGTGCTCGACAACGCCCGCATGTACACGTACCAGGAGAGTGTCGCCGAGACCCTCCAGGACAGCATGCTGCCGCATATCGCGCCCCGTATGTCGGGCTGCGACATCGCCACGCGCTATCTGCCGGGTACGTTGCTGGGGCGGGTCGGCGGTGACTGGTTCGACTCGGTGAAGCTGCCCGGATCGCGGACCGCGCTCGTCGTCGGCGATGTGATGGGGCACGGGCTCAACTCGGCCGCGATGATGGGCCAGTTGCGCACCGCGGTACAGACCATGGCGGGCCTCGACCTGCCGCCCGCCCAACTCCTGCGGAACCTCGACGACTTGGCGCAGCGGCTCGGTGAGCACTATCTCGCGACTTGTCTGTACGCGGTGTACGACCCGATCGCGAGCGAGCTTCAGATCGCCAACGCGGGCCATGTTCCACCGGTGTTGGTCCGCGCCGAGGACGGCCGCAGCGAGCTGCTCGACCTGCCGACGGGCGCGCCCATCGGGGTCGGCGGGGTGCCCTTCGAGACCGTACGGGTGCGGGTGTCGCCCGGCGACCGGCTGGTGATGTGTACGGATGGGCTGGTGGAGGTGCGCGGCGAGGACATCGGCGTCGGGCTCGCCATGCTGTGTGAGTCCGCCGCGCATCCGGCGGCGTCTATGGATGACGCCTGCGACACCATCATCCGGGCCCTGGCGGAGACGTTTTCGAAAGCGGGGCGTGGCGGGCGTAAGGATGATGTGGCGTTGTTGATGGCGCGCCTCGGGGGCGTCGATGCCGGGGATGTCGCTACGTGGCGGCTCGCGTCCGAGCCGATCGAGGTGAGCCGGGCTCGTGGTGTGGTTCGCGAACAGCTCCATGAGTGGGGGCTCAACTCGCTTGGTGATCAAGCGGAGTTGATGGTGGGTGAGTTGGTCACCAATGCCGTACGGCACGCTCGGAGCCGGCGGATCGAGCTGCGGCTGGTGCGCGGGGACACGTTGCTGTGCGAGGTGGATGACGAGGATCCCACGCTGCCGACGCTGCTCAGTACGGGGGCGACCGATGAGTTCGGGCGTGGCTTGCGGGTGGTGAGCCGGCTGGCTCGCGAGTGGGGGAGCAGTCGTACGGCTTCCGGGAAGACCGTGTGGTTCGAGATGACGCTGCCGTGAAAGGTACGAAAGGTGTGCCCCGCGTGCTTGTCGGCGCACTCCGGGCGCGGTAGACCGAACTGGCCCGCCCGTTTTGGTGGGCGCTGTCGCATCCTGGGGAGCGGGCATGAGTGTGACTACTCGGTACAGGGACGCGTGGGAGGGGTTTTGGCGGGAGGCTCCTGACGAGCCGGGGGCCGTTCTGTGGGATGCGGAGCCTGGGCTCACTGTTGGGGTTCATCTTCCGCTGTTCGAACCGCACTTGGTCGCTCCGGGGTTGCCGATTGTGGATCTTGGATGCGGTAACGGGACTCAGACGCGGTTTCTTGCTGATCGGTATCCGCATGTTGTTGGGGCCGATCTCTCGGTCGCGGCCCTCGATCATGCTCGGCGGGCTGATCGGGCGGGGCAGGCCTCGTATCGGCTGATGGACGCCGCCGAGAAGAGCGAGGCGGAGATGCTGCACGCCGAGCTTGGGGACGTGAACGTGTATATGCGGGGCGTGCTTCATCAGTGCGAGGTTGGTGATCGGCAGCCGGTTGTTGATGGGGTGGCTGCGCTGGTGGGGGAGCGGGGGCGGGCTTTTCTCGTTGAGCTTGCCGAGGCTGCGGGGGTTGTGCTGCGGGGGCTTGCTCAGCGGGCGGAGGGGCCGCCGGGGAAGCTTGCGCCCGTTTTTCGGCATGGGATCGCGCCGGGTGAGGTGGCCGATGACGCGGTGTCGGAGTATCTGCGGGCTGCTGGGCTCGCTGTCTTTGCGAGCGGGGAGCTGCCGCTCCTGACCACGGAGTACCAGGGGGACGGTACGCGGATTGAGTTGCCGTCTCGGTGGGTGGTGGCGGGGCGGGGTTGAGGGTGGGGGTTTTCTTTCCCCAGTCCCGCCCCTTCCCGAAACTGGGGGCTGCGCCCCCAGGCCCCCCTGCCTCCGGCTGGGTGAGTGGGGCGCCTACCGCGGGTGGGTGGGTGCCTACCGGGGTGGGGGGTGACAGTCGTGTCGCGGCTGCGGGTGTGTCGTGGCTGGTCGCGCAGTTCCCCGCGCCCCTGGCGGGCGCCCCTGAAGGGGCGCACCCAGCCCCCTTGCTAGCGCTGCGCCCTTGGCTCTGTCTGCAGTATGTGACATGGTACTGGGGTGAGTATGGCGCTGACCTGCGATGTTGTTGTCGTTGGGGCTGGGATAGTGGGGGCCGCCTGTGCCCTTTACTCGGCTCGGGCTGGGCTTCGTGTTGTTCTTGTTGATCGTGGGGCCGTGAGCGGGGGGACTACGGGGGCCGGTGAGGGGAATCTACTCGTTTCTGACAAGGAGCCTGGGCCTGAGCTTGAACTTGCTCTGTTGTCGGGGCGGTTGTGGGGTGACCTCGCTGGTGAGTCGGGTGTGGGTGAGGCTGTTGAGTACGACCTCAAGGGTGGGCTTGTTGTTGCCTCCTCGGCGGAGGGGCTTGTGGCTCTGGAACGGCTTGCTGATGGGCAGCGGGCGGCCGGGGTCGAGGGCGTGGCGGTTGAAGCTGGTCAACTCCACGATGTAGAGCCGAAGTTGGCTAAGGGGCTCGCGGGTGGGGTGCTGTATCCGCAGGATGCCCAGGTCATGCCTACCCTCGCCGCTGCCCATGTCGTACGGCTTGCGCGTGCTGCGGGGGCCTCGTTGCGGACGGGGTGTGCGGTCACCGAAGTGTTGCGTACGGGGGCGGGGGCCGTGCGGGGAGTGCGTACCTCTGAGGGGGAGATTCATGCGCCCGCCGTCGTGAACGCTGCCGGGACCTGGGGCGGGGAGCTGGCCGCGCTTGCCGGTACCTCACTGCCCGTCCTGCCCCGGCGCGGCTTCGTTCTCGTCACCGAGCCGTTGCCGCCTCGTACCGTGCGGCACAAGGTGTACGCCGCTGACTATGTGGCCGACGTGGCCAGTGACTCGGCGGCGTTGCAGACCTCGCCGGTGGTCGAAGGGACGGCCGCCGGGCCGGTGTTGATCGGGTCCAGCCGGGAACGGGTCGGGTTCGACCGGGCCTTCTCGCTGCCGGTCGCGCGGGCGCTGGCGGCGGGGGCCACGCGGTTGTTTCCGTTCCTGGAGGGGGTGCGGGCGATGCGCGCTTACCTCGGGTTTCGTCCGTACATGCCCGACCATCTGCCCGCGATCGGGCCGGATGCTCGGGTGCCCGGGCTTTTCCATGCGTGCGGGCACGAGGGGGCTGGGATCGGACTCTCTACAGGGACGGGGCATCTGATCGCCCAGGTGCTGAGCGAGAAGAGTCCGGATCTCGACCTCACTCCGTTCCGTCCTGATCGATTCCCTGAGGAGGGCCTGTGAGAGCTCCAAGGACTTCGCTGGAACTGGTGGGGGCACGGCCCGGTCCTGCCTTCAGCGTCGCCTTCGATGATCAGGAGATCACCGTCCTGCCGGGGCAGACGATCGCCGCCGCGCTCTGGGCGGCGGGCATCACCTCGTGGCGTACGACCCGAGGGAGCGGTGAGCCCCGCGGTGTCTTCTGCGGGATCGGGGTCTGCTTCGACTGTCTGGTGACCGTCAACGGGCGGGCGAATCAACGCGCTTGTCTGGTGCGGGCGGAGGCCGGCGATGTGATCCGTACGCAGGAAGGGACCGGCCATCGTGGGCACCATGGCTGAGGGGCCGCACCTCGCGGTGGTTGGGGCGGGGCCTGCGGGGCTCGCTGCCGCGCTTGCCGCTGCCGCGCGGGGTGTACGTGTGAGTCTGATCGACTCCGCAGGGGAGGCGGGCGGGCAGTTCTACCGGCAGCCTGCCGCGGCGCTCGGCGCTCGGCGGCCCCAGGTGCTGCACCATCAGTGGCGTACCTGGGAACGGCTGTGTGATGGCCTTGCGGCGCACGTCGCGGAGGGCCGCGTTGCGCATCTGACGGACCACCATGTGTGGTTCGTGGAGCGGCAGTCCGACGGCTTTACCGTGCACGCTCTCCTCGGTCCCGAGCAGGAGCAGCCCGTCGCCGTTCGTGCCGATGGCGTGCTGCTTGCCACCGGGGGGTACGAGAAGGTCCTGCCGTTCCCCGGGTGGACCCTCCCCGGAGTGGTCACCGCGGGTGGGGCGCAGGCCATGCTCAAGGGTGGGCTCGTGTTGCCGGGGCGTACGGCCGTGGTGGCCGGGACCGGGCCGCTGCTGATGCCGGTGGCGGCCGGGCTCGCGGCGGCCGGGGCGGAGGTTGCCGCGCTCGTCGAGGCCGCCGATCCCCGGGCTCTCGCGCGGCAGGCCAGGGCGCTGGTCGGCCATCCCGCCAAGCTTGCCGAAGGCGCCCGGTACGCCGTCGAGTTGGCCCGGCGGCGGGTGAGGGTCCACGTCCGCCACACCGTCGTCGCTGCGCACGGCAGTGGGCGGGTCGAGGCCGTGACCGTCGCCGCTCTCGACGGTGACGGGCGGGTCCGGCCCGGCACCGAGCGGCGTATCGCCTGCGACGCCCTCGCCGTCGGGCACGGCATGCTGCCGCACACCGACCTCGCTGAGGCGCTCGGCTGCCGGCTCGACGGGACGGCCGTCGCCGTCGACGACGAGCAGCGGACCGATGTGCCGGGTGTCTGGGCGGCCGGGGAGACCACCGGGATCGGCGGCGCCGTACTGTCGCTCGCCGAGGGGAGAATCGCCGGACTCACGATCGCCGCCCGGCTCAACTCCCGTACGCCCGACGCGCGTTCGTACGAGGCTGCCGCCAAGGCCCGTAACACGCTGCGGGAGTTCTTCGCTGTCCTCGACACCGTCTACGCACCGCCCGCCCACTGGACCGAGCAGGTCACCGACGACACCGTCGTCTGCCGCTGCGAGGAGGTGCCCGCCTCCGCGATCCGGGAGGCCGCGGGTGAGTTGGGCGCCGGTGACGTACGGACCGTGAAGCTGCTGACTCGGGCCGGGATGGGCTGGTGTCAGGGGCGGATGTGCGGACCGGCGGTGGCGGGGCTCGCGGGGTGCGAGTTCCAGCCCTCGCGGCGGCCGTTCGCCCGGCCCGTACCGCTCGGCGTGCTGGCACGGGCCGGGGGCACCGGCTCCGCAGACGACACCAGCGACATGGACGACGACACAGACCACCAGTGACATGTCACCTTCTATCGACCTATCGACCCGACCGGATGGGACCGCTCATGACCGACACCCCCGAGACCCCTGACACCGCGGACGCACCCGACACCTCCGTCACCGAGAACCGCCCCTGGCGCGGCGTCCTCGTAGCCACCGCCCTGCCCCTCGACGACGATCTCTCCGTGAACTACGACAAGTTCGCCGAGCACTGCGCCTGGCTCGTCGCGAACGGCTGTGACGGCGTCGTACCGAACGGCTCCCTCGGCGAGTACCAGGTGCTCACCCCGGAGGAGCGCGCCAAGGTCGTCGAGACGGCCGTCGCCGCGATCGGCGGGGAGCGCGTGATGCCCGGGGTCGCCGCCTACGGGTCCGCCGAGTCCCGCCGCTGGGCCGAGCAGGCGCGCGACGCCGGCTGCCGTGCGGTGATGCTGCTGCCGCCCAACGCCTACCGCGCCGACGAACGCTCGGTCCTCGCCCACTACGCCGAGGTCGCGCAGGCGGGGCTGCCCATCGTGGCGTACAACAACCCCATCGACACCAAGGTGGACCTCGTACCGGAACTGCTCGCGAAGCTGCACGGCGAGGGCTACATCCAGGGGGTCAAGGAGTTCTCCGGCGATGTGCGGCGCGCCTACCGGCTGGCCGAACTCGCCCCCGAACTCGACCTGTTGATCGGTGCCGACGATGTGCTGGTCGAGCTGGCGATCGCGGGCGCGAAGGGCTGGGTGGCCGGTTATCCGAACGCGCTGCCCCGAGCCAGCGTCGATCTCTACCGCGCCGCGGTGGCGGGTGACCTAGACACCGCGTTGCCCCTCTACCGGCAGTTGCACCCGCTGCTGCGCTGGGACTCGAAGGTCGAGTTCGTGCAGGCCATCAAGCTGTCCATGGATATCGCCGGGCGGCACGGCGGATCCGTACGCCCTCCGCGCGTCCCGCTCCTGCCCGAACAGGAGGCCGCTGTACGCGCGGCCACCGAGAAGGCCCTCGCCGCCGGACTCGCGTAACGGAGGATCGACACACATGCGCAGCAAACTCGTCCTGCACGCCGTCGACTCGCACACCGAGGGCATGCCGACCCGGGTGATCACCGGCGGCATCGGCACCATCCCGGGCGCGACCATGAACGAGCGGCGCCTGTACTTCCGTGAACACCGCGACGACATCAAGCAGTTGCTGATGAACGAGCCGCGCGGGCACTCCGCGATGAGCGGCGCGATCCTTCAGCCGCCCACCCGCCCCGACTGCGACTACGGGGTCGTCTATATCGAGGTCTCCGGCTATCTGCCCATGTGCGGGCACGGCACGATCGGCGTGGCGACCGTGCTCGTCGAGACCGGCATGGTGGAGGTCGTCGAACCCGTCACCACGATCCGCCTCGACACCCCGGCCGGACTCGTCGTCGCCGAAGTCGCCGTGGAGGACGGGGCCGCGAAGGCCGTCACCCTCCAGAACGTGCCGTCGTACGCCGTCGGCCTCGACCGCAAGGTCACCCTCGCCGACGGGCGGACGGTGACCTACGACCTGGCGTACGGCGGGAACTTCTACGCGATCCTGCCGATCGACCAACTCGGCCTGCCCTTCGACCGGGCCCGCAAGGACGACATCCTCGCCGCGGGTCTCGCCCTGATGGACGCCATCAACGCGTCGGAGGAGCCCGTCCACCCCGAGGATCCCTCCATCCACGGCTGCCACCACGTCCACTTCGTCGCCCCGGGCTCCGACGCCCGGCACTCGCGGCACGCGATGGCGATCCACCCCGGCTGGTTCGACCGTTCGCCCTGCGGTACGGGGACCAGCGCGCGCATGGCGCAGTTGCACGCGCGTGGTGAACTCCCGCTGCACACCGAGTTCGTGAACGAGTCCTTCATCGGCACGCGGTTCACCGGCCGGCTCCTCGGGACCACCGAGGTCGCCGGGATCCCGGCCGTTTTGCCCAGTTTCACCGGCCGTGCCTGGGTGACCGGCACCGCCCAGTACCTGCTCGACCCGTCCGACCCGTTCCCGGCCGGGTTCGTCCTCTGAACCTCCCTATCAGGCCTGCATTTCTCGCAAGGAGACCCCCGATGCCCGCCCAGCGCACCAGCGCCCCCGCCTTGCCGACTCTGGGGGGACAGAAGCGCAACTACCGCGAGCGCGTCGCCGACGCCCTGCGCGCCGCGCTGATCGCCGGGGAACTGCGGCCCGGCGAGGTCTACTCCGCGCCGACCCTCGCCGCCCGCTTCGGCGTCTCGGCGACACCGGTACGGGAGGCCATGCTCGACCTGGTCAGGGAGGGCCTGGTCGACACCGTGCCGAACAAGGGCTTCAGGGTCACCGCCGTCTCCGAGAAGCAGCTGGACGAATACACCCACATCCGCTCCCTCATCGAGATCCCCACAACAGCAGGTCTCGCCACCACCGGCGACCCCATCGCCCTGGAGGCCCTGCGCCCCACCGCCCAGGAGATCGTCACGGCAGCCGCGGTCGGCGACCTCATCGCATACGTCGAGGCAGACATCCGCTTCCACCTCGGTCTGCTCGCACTAGCCGGCAACGACCACCTGGTCGAGGTGGTACGCGACCTCCGCAAACGCTCCCGCCTTTACGGCCTGCACGCACTCGTTGAGGCGGGCCGCCTGGAGGACTCCGCGCAGGAGCACCTGGAGATCCTCGACGCGCTCATCGCCCGCGACGAGGAGGCGGTACGCGCGGTGATGACGCGGCATCTCGGGCACGTACGGGGCCTGTGGGCAGCCGGATGACCGCGGGATGAGACCGCACCGGGCAAAGGCGTCCGCGGAGCCCGCCCGAGTCACCGCTCTGGCCTGCGCTTACACTGAGTCACAAGGGACGTTCGTGACATACCGGAACCACCGTGCGCTATCGGCGGATGCTCGTACCGACCCTCGCCCTGCTCTTCGTATTGGTGCCCGCGATCTCCGCGCGGGCCCGGGGTGAGGCAGTCCCGCGCGGCCCCACGTTCGGTGCACGCGCTCTGCAGGCGCTGATCGACGGGATCCAGTTCGGGGTCATCATCGCGATCACGTCGGTCGGACTCTCGCTGATCTTCGGCACCATCCACTTGATCAACTTCGCGCACGGCGAGTTCGTCACGATGGGAGCCACCTTCGCGTTCTTCCTCAACGTCTCCGCGGCCGGGCCGGGCTGGCACCTGATTCCCGCCGCCCTTGCCGCGGTGGTCTTCGGCGCTCTGCTTGGCGGGGCCGTCGATCGCGGCATCTGGCGCCCGCTGCGGGCCCGGGGCACCGGGCTGATCAACATGTTCATCGTCACCATCGGGCTCTCACTGGTGCTGCGGCATGTCGTGCTCGTGCTGTACGGAACCCGGCCCGCCTCCTACGCGCAGTACGACATCCAGAGCACGATCGACCTGGGGCCGGCCGGCATCACCCCACGGGACCTCACGGTCACCCTGCTCGCCGTGCTGGTGCTGCTCGGCATTGCCGCGCTCCTGCAGAAGACCCGGATCGGTACGGCTGTCCGAGCCGTCTCCGCCAACAGGGACCTCGCGGAGGCGTCGGGCATCGACGTGCAGCGGGTGGTGCTGTTCGTGTGGATGCTCGCCGGCGGACTGGCCGCACTCGGCGGGGTCTTCTTCGGCCTGGTCGAGATCGTCACCTGGGACATGGGCTTCAAGCTTCTGCTGCTCATGTTCGCCGGGGTCATCCTGGGAGGTCTCGGCTCCGCCTACGGCGCGATGGTCGGCAGCCTCGTCATCGGCATCGTCGCCCAGATGTCCACCCTGTGGTTCCCGGTCGACCTGCAGTACGCCTGGGCGCTGCTCGTTCTCATCCTCGTCCTCCTCGTCCGGCCGCAGGGCATCCTCGGCCGGGCCGAACGTGTCGGGTGAGGGGGCGCGCCATGGACTTCTCGGCCATCGTCTCCGACGCCCTGCGCTCCGGCATCGGCCCCATCGCCGCCGTCTACGCCCTCGCCGCGATGGGACTGAACCTGCACTTCGGCTACACGGGGCTTCTCAACTTCGGCCAGGTCGGATTCATGCTGGTCGGCGGCTACGGGCTCGCCATCACGGTGGCGACGTACAACGGCCCCATGTGGCTCGGTGTCCTGGGCGGCATCGCCTGCGCGATCGTGCTGGCCCTGCTGCTCGGCCTGCCCACTCTGCGGCTGCGCGCCGACTACCTCGCGATCACCACGATCGCGGCGGGGGAGACGCTACGGCTGTTCTACCGCTCCAGCTGGGCCGAGCCCGTCACCGGTGGGGTGTTCGGGCTGCAGAGGTTCGCGAACGACTTCTACGCACTCAACCCGATAGAGCCCGGCACATACGGCCCGTGGCTGGTCAGGTTCAGCTCCCGCGATCTCTGGGTGATGATCGTCGCATGGGCGCTGGTGCTCGTGGTCGGACTGCTACTCGCCCTGCTGATCCACAGCCCGTGGGGCCGTGTCATCCGGTCGATCCGTGAGGACGAGGTCGCCACGCGCAGCCTCGGCAAGAACGTCTACGCGTACAAGATGCAGAGCCTCGTGCTGGGCGGCGTCATCGGGGCGGTCGCGGGCATGATGCAGGCGATCCAGGTGCAGTCCGTGAACCCGGACAACTACGATCCGGGCGTCACGTTCTTCCTGTACACGCTGCTCGTCCTCGGAGGTGCCGGGCGGATCCTCGGGCCGGTCGTCGGCTCGATCCTGTTCTGGTTCGTCCTCAGCTTCCTCGACAGCGCGCTCCGCCAGGCCATCAGCGCCGAGTACATCTCGCCGGACCTCATCAGCACGTCGGAGGTCGGCGCGGTGCGCTTCGCGCTGGTCGGCATCGCCCTGATCCTGCTGGTCGCGTTCCGGCCGCAGGGCATTCTCGGCAGCCGGAAGGAGATGCTGCTCAGTGGCCGCTGACGCAGGCGTACCCAACGCCGGCCGGCTCTCCGCGATCGTTCCCGAGCCGGGGGTACGCAAGCCCGACCCTCTGCTGGTCATGGACCAGGTGACCCGTACCTTCGGCGGCCTCGTCGCCGTGCGGGTGGAGCACCTGGAGGTGCAGCGGGGGGCCATTTCAGCGCTCATCGGGCCCAACGGCGCCGGCAAGACCACGTTGTTCAATGTGGTGAGTGGATTCGACCGGGCCGACGGCGGCCGGTGGTCCTTCGACGGACAGCGGCTCACCGGCGCCCCGGCGCACCGGGTGGCGCGGCGAGGACTGGTCCGTACGTTCCAGCTCACCAGGACGCTCGCCCGGCTCACCGTGCTGGAGAACATGCTGCTCGCGGCGCCCGGGCAACGCGGCGAGCGGGCGCTGCCCGCGCTGCTGCGACCGCTGTGGCACGGGCAGGAGCGGGAGCTCGAGCGCCGGGCCGACGAACTGCTGGACCGGTTCCGGCTCGGGCCCCTGCGCGACGACCATGCCGGCACGCTCTCCGGTGGTCAGCGCAAGCTGCTGGAACTGGCCCGCGCGCTGATGACCCGGCCGGTCATGCTCCTGCTCGACGAGCCGATGGCCGGGGTGAACCCCGCGCTGACCCAGTCGCTGCTCGGACACATCACGCGGTTGCGGGACGAGGGGCTGACGGTGTGCTTCGTCGAGCACGACATGGACGTGGTGATGGGCATCAGCGACTGGGTGGCCGTCATGGCCGACGGCCGCCTCGTGGCCGAAGGCCCACCGCACACGATCAGCCGGAACGCCGCCGTCGTGGACGCCTACCTGGGCAAACGGCACGACGAACCGCAGGCGACCGGGCAGAAGGAAAAGGGGAACGGGGAGGAAAAGCGGAACGGGAAGGAGAGGGAGGAGTAGCGATGTCCGCCGAAGAGCAGGCACCGGTGCTGGCGGCCGACGACATCGTCGCCGGCTACGTCCCCGGTGTCGACGTGCTGCGCGGATGCAGCATCGAGGTGCGGCCGGGCGAGGTGGTCGGAGTGATCGGCCCCAACGGCGCCGGCAAGTCGACGCTCGTCAAGGCCGTCTTCGGGCTGCTGCGGGCGCGCGGCGGGACCGTGCGACTGCGCGGCGAGGACGTCACCAACCGGCCCGCGCACGAACTGGTCCGGTGGGGCGTGGGCTACGTACCGCAGCTGCAGAACGTGTTCCCCACGCTGACCGTCGAGGAGAATCTGAGGATGGGCGTCTATCTGCGGCCCAGGAACTACGCGCGCCGGACCGCGGAGGTGGAGGAGCTCTTCCCCGTGCTGGCCGACCGCCGGAAGCAGAAGGCCGACGCGATGTCCGGCGGCGAACGTCAGATGCTGGCGATGGCGCGCGCGCTGATGATGGAGCCGCAGCTGCTACTGCTCGACGAGCCGTCGGCCGGCCTGTCACCGCTCCATCAGGACCATGTCTTCGACCGGTGCAGAATGATCAACAGCGCGGGCGTCGCCGTCCTCATGGTGGAGCAGAACGCTCGCAAGTGCCTGCAGTTCTGCGACCGCGGCTACGTCCTCGACCAGGGCCGCAACGCGTACACCGGTGCCGGTGCAGCGCTGCTGCACGACGAGAAGGTGATCGAGCTCTACCTCGGCACGCTCGCCCGCGCCCGTTGACTCCTGTCCCTGTCGCTCCTGCCTGTCGCTCCTCCAGGTCAATCCTGTGCCTTGCTGGTCTCGGTACGCAGGGTCTGCAGCCGTCCTTCGTCGTCGTAGCCGTACACCTCGATCGTCGCCTGGCCGGGTTCCCCCTTGTCGGTGAAGTTGAGCGGACCGCTCACACCCTGGTAGTCGATGTCCTTGCCGTCGGCGATCAGCTCCTTGCAGGCGGCGAACGAGTTGCACTTCTCGCCGCCCTTGGTGACCCCGTTCATCTCCTTCACGTACTCGCCCGGATCGTCGGACTCCGCCTTCTCGGCGGCGAGCGCGATCGTCGTCACGCAGTCGAACGCCTGCGGTGCGAACTGAAGCTCCTTCAGCTCGGGCGCGAACTTCTTCAGGTCGTTCACGTACTGCTCGTTCTCCGCCGATGCCGGCGCAGTCCCCTTCATCCCGGAGAGCCGCTCCGGCTGGCCCGGGGAGACCAGCGAGGCCAGCTCCTCGCTGCGCAGTCCGTCGGCGCCGTAGACACCGATCCGGTCGGGCCCGAGTCCGTTCTCGATCATGCCTTGCAGGATCTGGGTGCCTTCCTCGAACGCGATCACCACGGCGGCCTCCGGCCTGGAGTTCTCTATCTGCTGGACGACCTGGTCGAAGTTGCTCGCCTTCGGGTCGTACGTCTCGGCCAGCGTCACCGTCACACCGCGGTCCTCGAGTGTCTCCCGCGTGGCCTCCATGAGGCCGCGCCCGTAGTCGTCCGCCCGTGCGACCAGGGCCACCCGGTCGTGGCCGTCCTCGCGGACGACGTCCGCCAGGATGGGCCCCTGCAAGGCGTCGCTCGGGGCGGTACGGAAGTAGAACCCGTCGTCCTCGTAGTCGGTGAAGGTGGGCGCGGTGTTCGCCGCGGAACACTGCACGACGCCCGCTCCGGTCACCCGGTCGATGAACGCCAGCGACATGCCGGAAGCCGCGGCGCCGACGATCGCGTCCACGCCTGCCGCGAGGACCCGGTCGGCCGACTGTGCGGCAACGGCCTCCTGGCCCGCCTCGTCACTGGAAACCACAGCCGGCACGGGCTTGCCCAGGACCCCGCCGGCGTCGTTGATCGTCTCTATCGCGAACTTCAACGATTCGATCTGCGGCGGGCCGAGGTAGGCCAGCTGTCCCGTCTCCGGCAGGACGTAGCCGAACTGGAGCTCACCATCGCCCGGGTCGGCCTGGGCGGTACCCGTCGTGCCGCAGACGGCTATCACCAGAGCAGCTGCGCTTGTGACGATCGCGGACCGCCGTATCGACGCTTTCATCTCCGCCTCCGCTCGTTACAGGCGGCGGTGGTCGACAGGCCGGCCATCGCCCGCCATCTGTACATGAGGGTAGAACTCATTGCGGAGGTCTGAGAAGTGTGGATTGTCAGGGTTTGCGAGTGGGGCGGGAACCGGAGCTGAGCTCCTCCTCATTCCTGGCCGGTTTCGGGTCCGGCGCGTAACGTGACGCAGATGAAGATCCTCATCAGCGCCGACATGGAGGGAGCCACCGGCGTGACCTGGCCGGCCGATGTGCTGCCGGGGACGGCTGAGTGGGAGCGGTGCCGGGGGATGTTCACCTCGGATGTGAATGCCGCCGTGCTCGGGTTCTTCGATGGGGGTGCCGACGACGTTCTCATCAATGAGGCGCACTGGACCATGCGCAATCTGCTGCTCGAGCGGCTGGACGAGCGGGCGCAGATGCTGACCGGGCGGCACAAGGCGCTGTCGATGGTGGAGGGCGTGCAGCACGGGGACGTCGACGGCATCGCGTTCGTCGGGTATCACGCGGGGGCGGGCATGGAGGGGGTGCTCGCCCACACCTATCTCGCGAACTCGATCACCGGCGTGTGGATCAATGACGTACGCGCCAGTGAGGGGCTGCTCAACGCGCATGTCGTCGCCGAATACGGCGTCCCCGTCGTCCTCGTCACCGGCGATGACGTGGCCTGTGAGGACGCGCTCGGTTATGCGCCCGAGGCGTTGAAGGTCGCCGTCAAGGACCATGTCTCGCGGTATGCCGCGGTGTGCCGGACGCCCGCGCGGACCGCGGCCGACATCCGGGCGGCGGCCAAGGAGGCGGTCGGGCTCGCCGTGCGGTACGAGCCCGTGCGGGGCGATTCGTTCACGGTGGCGATCGAGTTCGATGCCGAGCATCTGGCCCTGGCGGCCACCGTCGTGCCGGGTGTCGCTCAGATCGGGGAACGGAAAGTCGCGTACACCAGCGAGACGATGTACCGGTGCATCCGTACCTTCAAGGCGGTCACCACGATCGTCTCGGCCGCCGTGGAGGAGCAGTATGGCTGACCAGCAGGCACTGGACGAGGTCGTGGAGTTCACCTCCGACCTCATCCGTATCGACACGACCAACCGTGGGGGCGGGGACTGCCAGGAGCGGCCCGCCGCCGAGTACGCCGCCGCGCGGCTCGCCGAGGCGGGCCTGGAGCCGACGCTGCTGGAGCGCACGAAGGGGCGTACGAACGTCGTCGCACGCCTCGAAGGCAGCGACCCGTCCGCCGAAGCGCTGCTCGTCCACGGTCATCTGGACGTGGTCCCCGCGCAGGCCGGGGACTGGAGCGTGCACCCGTTCTCCGGGGAGGTCCGGGACGGGGTCGTCTGGGGGCGGGGCGCGGTCGACATGAAGAACATGGACGCGATGATCCTCGCGGTCGTACGACAGTGGGCGCGTGACGGCGTACGACCCCGCCGTGACCTCGTCATCGCCTTCACCGCCGACGAGGAGGCGAGCGCCGAGGACGGCTCGGGCTTTCTCGCGGACCAGCACCGGGAGCTTTTCGACGGGTGCACCGAGGGCATCAGCGAGTCCGGGGCGTTCACCTTCCACGACGGTGCCGGGCGGGAGCTGTATCCCCTCGCGGCCGGGGAGCGCGGTACCGGCTGGTTGAAGCTCACCGCTCGTGGCCGGGCCGGGCACGGTTCCAAGGTCAACCGGGAGAACGCGGTCACGCGTCTCGCCGCCGCCATCACGCGGATCGGCGCGTACGAGTGGCCGCTGCGGCTGACGCCGACCGTCCGCGCGGCCCTCACCGAACTCGCCGCGCTGTACGGCATCGAGCCCGACCTGGAGGACGTGGACGGGCTGCTGGACAAGCTCGGCCCGGCGGCGAAGCTCGTCGAGGCCACCGTCCGCAACAGCGCCAACCCGACCATGCTGAACGCCGGTTACAAGGTCAATGTGATCCCGGGGGAGGCCGTCGCGTACGTCGACGGACGCTATCTCCCCGGCCACGAGGCCGAGTTCCGCGCGACGCTCGACGAACTCACCGGGCCGGACGTGGAGTGGGAGTTCCACCACCGCGAGGTGGCCCTCCAGGCGCCGCTGGACTCACCGACGTACGCGAGGATGCGCGCCGCCGTCGAGGAGTTCGCGCCCGAGGGGCATGTCGTGCCGTACTGCATGTCGGGCGGCACGGACGCCAAGCAGTTCTCGCGCCTCGGCATCACCGGATACGGGTTCACTCCGCTGAAGCTCCCCGAGGGTTACGACTACCAGGCCATGTTCCACGGCGTCGACGAACGCGTACCGATCGAGGCGTTGCACTTCGGCGTCCGGGTACTCGACCGCTTCCTACGCGCGGCCTAGCCGCCGGCTAAATGGGGGACATCGTGCAGACCCTGGCCTACGGTTCCTGGCCCTCGCCCATCGACGCGTCGCTCGCCGCCGCGCACGACGGGCATCCCGAGTACGTCGGTTTCGTCGGGGACGAGGCCTGGTGGACCGAGCCTCGGCCCAACGAGGGCGGTCGCCGCACGCTGGTGCGCCGGCGTGCCGACGGCAGCGAGGAGTCGGTGCTGCCCGCTCCGTGGAACGTTCGTAGCCGTGTCATCGAGTACGGCGGACAGCCCTGGACCGGCACGATGCTCGACACCGGCCCGCTGATCGTCTTCGTCAACTTCATCGACCAGCGGCTGTACGTGTATGAGGGCGGTGAGCCGCGTCCCCTCACACCCGTCTCGCTCGTGGGCGGCGGACTGCGCTGGGTGGACCCGCAGTTGCACCTGGAGCGGGGCGAAGTCTGGTGCGTACTCGAGGAGTTCACGGGGGACGGGCCCACCGACGTACGCCGCGTCGTGGCCGCCGTGCCGCTGGACGGCTCGGCGGAGCAGGACCTGGACGCCGTACGCGAACTCACCGACGACCGGCACCAGTTCGTCACCGGCCCCCGCGTCTCGCCCGACGGACGGCGGGCCGCCTGGCTCGCCTGGGACCATCCGCGGATGCCGTGGGACGGTACGGAACTGATGCTCGCCGACGTGGCCGGCGACGGGACCCTCCACGGCGCCCGGCGGGCCGCGGGCGGTCCCGACGAGTCGATCGCCCAGGTCGACTGGGCCGCCGACGGCTCCCTTCTCTACTCCAGCGACCGCACCGGCTGGTGGAACCTCTACCGCGACGGCGAACCCCTCTGCCCGCGCGAGGAGGAGTTCGGCGGCCCACTGTGGAAGATCGGCCGGCGCTGGTTCGCACCCCTGGCGGATGGACTGATCGCCGTCGTGCACGGACGCGGCGCCACGGCGCTGGGCATCCTCGACCCGGAGACCGGCGAGGTCGTCGACACGGCCGGACCCTGGACCGAGTTCGCGTCCAACCTCGCGGCGAACGGCAGCCGCGTCCTCGGCATCGCGGCCAGCCCGCGCAGCGCGTACGAGGTCGTCGAACTCGACGCCCACACCTGCCGCGCCCACGTCATCGGCGACGCCCACGACGACCCCGTGGACCCCACGTACTACCCCGAGCCACAGATCCGCACCTTCAACGGCCCCGCCGGACGCGAGATCCACGCCCACATCTATCCGCCGCACCACCCCGCCTGCATCGCCCCCGGCGACGAACTCCCGCCCTACGTCGTCTGGGCCCACGGCGGCCCCACCGACCGCGCCCCACTCGTACTCGACCTGCAGATCGCCTACTTCACCTCCCGCGGCATCGGTGTGGCCGAGGTCAACTACGGCGGATCCACCGGCCACGGCCGCGCGTACCGCAACCGGCTGCGCGAGCAGTGGGGCGTCGTCGACGTCGAGGACTGCGCGGCCGTAGCGCTCGCGCTCGCCGACGAGGGCACCGCGGACCGCGACCGGCTCGCCATCCGGGGCGGCAGCGCGGGCGGCTGGACCGCGGCCACGTCCCTGACGAGCACCGACGTCTACGCCTGCGGAACCATCCTCTACCCGATCCTCGACCTCGCCGGCTGGAGCGCCGAAGGGACGCACGACTTCGAGTCCCAGTACCTGGAAACCCTCGTCGGACCCTTCGCCGAGGTACCCGGCCGGTACGCCGAACGCTCACCCACCGAGCACGCCGACCGCATCACCGCCCCGTTCCTGCTCCTCCAGGGCCTCGACGACGTCGTCTGCCCTCCCGCCCAGTGCGAACGGTTCCTGGCCCGGATGGAGGCGGAGGGCCGGCGGGTGCCACACGCGTACATCGCATTCGAAGGCGAGGGCCACGGCTTCAGGCGCGCGGACACGATGGTGCGCGTCCTGGAGTCCGAACTCTCCCTGTACGCCCAGGTCTTCGGCCTCAATCCAGCGGGCATCCCCACCCTGGAGCTGACCAAGTGAAGACCCTCGTACGGCCCCGGAGACTGGCGCCCGGCGCCCGTGTCGCCGTCGTCGCGCCCAGCGGTCCGGTTCCCGAGGAGCGGCTGGAGTCGGGGATCGACATCCTGCGCGGCTGGGACCTCGATCCGGTTGTGGGGGCTCATGTCCTCGACCGGAACCCGGAGTTCGCGTACCTGGCGGGCACGGATGCCGACCGGGCCGCCGACTTCCAGTCCGCCTGGTGCGATCCGTCCGTGGGGGCGGTGCTGTGCGCCCGCGGCGGCTACGGGGTGCAGCGCATGGTCGACCTCCTCGACTGGGACGCGCTGCGGGCCGCGGGCCCCAAGGTGCTCCTGGGCTTCAGCGACATCACCGCGCTGCATGAGGCGTTCGCGACACGGATCGGGCTCGTGACCCTGCACGGGCCGATGGTCGCGGGTGTCGACTTCCTGAAGAACGCGCGGGCACAGGAGCATCTGCGGGCGACGCTCTTCGAGCCGGAGTCCGTGCAGACCATCGCCTCCGGCGGCAGGGCGCTGGTGCCGGGCCGAGCACGAGGCGTCGTCCTCGGCGGTTGCCTGTGCCTGCTCGCCGCCGACCTGGGTACGCCCCACGCCCGTCCGTCGGCGCGCGGGGGCTTGCTCTGTCTCGAGGACGTCGGCGAGGAGACGTACCGCCTCGACCGCTACCTCACCCAACTCCTGCGCGCGGGTTGGCTCGAGGGCGCCACCGGGATCCTGCTCGGCTCCTGGGAGGAGTGCGCGCCGTACGCCGAGGTACGAGCCCTGCTGATGGACCGCCTCGGCGGCCTGGGCATCCCGATCACGGAGGAATTCGGCTTCGGCCACGGCGAGGGCGCGCTGACGATCCCGTTCGGGGTACGAGCGGAGCTGGACGCGGAGAGGGGAAGCCTGACCCTGGAGGAACCAGCACTGCTCTAGTGCCGGAGGTACCAGCACCTCTATAGCGCGCGGTCAGTACAAGTAGGGGCGCGGGGCTGTGACATTTGCGGCTCCGCCGCGTGGGCGCGACAAGCCACATCGAACCCGCAGCCGCCAAACCACAGAACCTCCCGAGCTCTCCGAACCCCAAACCCAGCGGAGGGCTACGGTTGAAACGTGGGCCAAACGAACCGCTACCTCGCCGAAGGCACCGTCGTAGGGATACGCCACTACCGCTACGACGACGCCGTAGAGTTCACATCCCGCGCGCGCGAAAGCAAAGCCCTGCACCACCCGTGGCTCTTCCCACCCACCGGCACAGCCGCCTACACCGCGTACGCGAAACGCCTCCTCGAGGACCCCACGAAGACCGGCTTCCTCGTCTGCGAGACGGACGGCGGTGGCATCTCCGGGTTCATCAACATCAACAACATCGTCGAGGGCGCCTTCCTCAACGGCGCCCTCGGCTACGGCGCCTTCGCCCACGCCGCAGGCCGCGGCCTGATGACCGAGGGCCTCGACCTGGTCGTACGGTACGCGTTCGGCAGACTCGGCCTGCACCGGCTGGAGATCAACGTCCAGCCGGACAACGCCGCTTCGATCGCCCTCGCCCGCCGCTGTGGCTTCCGCCTCGAGGGCTTCTCGCCGGACTTCCTCTTCATAGACGGCGACTGGCGGGACCACGAACGCTGGGCCATCACCGCGGATGTGGTGCGACGGTGAGCCCGATACGCAACCTCGTCATCCTGGACGCCCCGTCCAACCTCGGCCTTCGGCCACCGGCCCCGGGAACGGTGCCGGGCTGCTACAAGCTCGCCGGCGCCCTGCGCGAGCAGCGGATCGTGCAGCGGCTGCGGGCGATGGAGGGCGGGGTGGTCGTACCGCCGCGTTACGACCGGGGCGACTGGCAGGAGGGCGACGGCGTCTTCAACGCCGCCGCGATCGCCGCGTACACCCGCAAGCTCGCCGACCGCATCGAGCACCACGTACGCGCCGGGGACCTGCCGGTCGTCCTCGGCGGCGACTGCTCCATCCAGCTCGGCGCCTCGCTCGCGCTGCGCCGCATCGGGCGGTTCGGGCTGGCGGCCGTGGACGGCTCCGCGGACTTCCGGCATCCGGGGAACTCCGAGCGGATCGGTGCCGCGGGCGGGGAGGAACTCGCGCTCGGCACGGGGCGCGGGCAGGAGGACCTGACCAATCTGGAGGGCCTCAAGCCCTACCTCAAGGACGAGGACGTACGGCTCTTCGGCATTCGCGACTACGACGAGGAGCGTGCCGAACTCGCCGCGCTGAAGATCCCCACGGTGACCGTCGGTGATCTGCGGGAGTGGGGCGCCGATGCCCTGGCGCGGGCGACGGTCCAGTCGTTCGAGGCGCCGCATGTGGGCGGGTTCTGGGTGCACCTCGACGCCGACGTCCTCGATCCGTCCGTCATGCCCGCCGTCGACAGCCCCGACCCCGACGGACTGCTGCCCGACGAACTCGTCGCGCTGCTGCGCCCGTTGGTGAACTCCCCGCACTGCGTCGGCTTCAACGTCACCATCTACGACCCCGACCTGGACCCCGAGGGAACGGCGGGCGCGCTGCTCGCCGACATCGTGGCCGCGGCCTTCACGGACGCCCCGCTCTGACTCCTGTCTCCTGACTCCTGTGTGAACCGGGCGGCCCTTGGGAACCCGGTGATCCCGCACGTCGGGAAGGAGGCGGATCCCATGAACACCAGGCCGCACGATCCCGGGGCCGACCCCGAGGACGAGGGCATGCCGGACATGCAGGACGGTACGCCCGAGCAGCAGGAGTCCAGTGATCCGCAGCAGCTGCCCGTGGCCGGTGACGAGCCGACGATCGCCGAGGAGCGGGACACCACCGTGAACGAGGTGATCGAACGCGAAACGCTCGACGAGCGGCTCGCGGACGAGGAACCCGAGGTCGATGCCGAGGGTGAACCGGGGTTGCCCGAGGAGCCGGCCGGGCTGCTCTACGACGAGCCGGACCCGGATCTGCCGCGCAACCAGGACGTCTACGCCCAGGAGGGCACGACCCGAGGGCTCTCGGCCGAGGAGGACGCGATGCGGATCAGGGACGAGGAGGACTTCGGGGAGGACGAGCTGACCTGAGGGCCGGCCGCTACGCGGGTGCGTTCCGGTCCGCGTACTCGTACACCGTGCCGTCCGGGTGCAGCGCGATCAGGTTGCGGCCCGCCGGAGTGGCCACGGGGCCCGCGAGGACCTGTGCGCCCGAGTCGGTGAGGACCTGACGGGCTTCGTCGACGTCCTTCACGGCGATGGTCGCCGCGACCTTCCTCAGCACCTCCAGTTCGGCCTCCGGCCCGCTCATCAGCAGGAAGCAGCCGACCGCGGCGACCGAGACACCGCCGCGCTCGAAGCGCATCGCTCTGCCGCCCGCGAGCTTCTCGTAGAAGGGGACCGTAGCGTCCAGGTCTTCGACGCAGATGCGCAGCGTGGCTCCCAGAATCTCCATGGCGACGAGCCTAGTTGGGGCAGGCCGGGAACGAGATCGTTTCGGCCGGATCCCGGGCGGCGTGGCGGATGCCGGGCGGCGTTACGGCCGCGGGGGCGCGGGTACCCGGCCGCCATGAACCGCATCGATCACCTGGAACACCTGGACAAGCATCTGGTCGACGAACTGGCGCAGGTGGCCCGGGACGCCGTACGCGACGAACTGCGTGAGCAGACGCGCAAACAGCGCCGCGCCGCCGCCCTGTACGCCGCGTCCGGCGCCGTCGCGCTCTACGCGGGCGCCGCGCTGGCCCTGACCCTTGGGCTGCTGCTCGCGCTCGGCCTGCCGGACTGGGCGGCCGCACTGATCACCGCCGCCGTGCTCGGCGCGGTGGCGTACGTGCTGCGGGGCGCGGCCAGGCCCTCGGCCAACCAGCCGTCGGCCTCCCAGCCCTCGGGCACTCAGCCCATCCCGGAGCAGGCCGCCGCGGACCACGGTGAGCGTGGGGTCGTCGGGCCTGCGACGCCTGCCGCGCCCGGCTCGTCCGCGTACCCGCCGGTGCCGCCCGTCGCGCCCGGCGGCGTGGGCGGAGCGACCGGCGCACCCGGTGCGGGGGCGCCGCCGCCCACGCCCACGCAGGGCGGGCCCGCGGATCCCGAAGCACCGCACCACCGGGGCCGGTGAGCCGTGGCGCGCCGCAGAGCAGTCGTGGTGACCGGAGCCAGCGGCGGCGTCGGCCGGGCCACGGCACGGGCCTTCGCCGCCCGCGGCGACCGGGTGGCCCTGCTCGCCCGGGGCCGCGACGGTCTTGCCGCCGCGGCGGACGAGGTGACCCAAGCCGGCGGTGAGGCGCTCGTCGTCTCCGTCGACGTCGCCGACGCCAAGGCCGTGGACGACGCCGCCCAGAGGGTCATTGACGCCTTCGGCAAGATCGACATCTGGGTCAACAACGCCTTCGCCGGGGTCTACGCGCCCTTCACCGAGATCACGCCCGACGAGTTCCGCCGGGTCACCGAAGTGACGTACTTGGGCTATGTGTTCGGCACCCGCGCCGCGTTGCGGCACATGCTGCCGCGCGACCGGGGCGCGATCGTGCAGGTCGGCTCGGCACTCGCGTATCGCGGGATTCCGCTGCAGTCCGCGTACTGCGGGGCCAAGCACGCCATCCAGGGCTTCAACGAGTCCGTGCGCTGCGAGCTGCTGCACGAGGGCTCGCGGGTGCGGACGACCATGGTGCAGCTGCCCGCGGTCAACACCCCCCAGTTCGACTGGGTGTTGAGCCGCATGCCGAGCCGGGTCCGTCCGGTCGCGCCCATCTACCAGCCGGAGGTCGCCGCCCGCGCCATCGTGCACGCGGCCGGGCATCCGCGGCGCCGCGAGTACTGGGTGGGCGGCTCGACGGTCGCCACGCTGGTGGCCAACGCCGTAGCCCCCGGTCTCCTCGACCGCTATCTGGCCCGTACGGGGTTCGCTGCCCAGCAGGAAGCCGGGCGGGAACGAGAAGAGGCGGCCCGTTACGCCCGTTACGACGGCCACGGCAACCTGTGGACTCCGGCGGACGGGCCGCATGGTCACGACTACGGGGCGCATGGGCGCTTCGACGGCGAGTCGTTGCCGGGGAGTTCGCAGGAGTGGGTTTCGCGGAATCGGGGGCGGATGGGGGCGGGGCTGGCCGTAGGCGGGGCACTGGCGGTTGCCGCACGGCTCAAGCGCAAGCCCCTTGCCGAACAGCTCAGGCGTAAACGCCGAGTCCGCTGAGTCACGACCTCTGCGAGTCAGGCAACCCGGTACTCCTCCACATCCTCCGTCCGCAGCGTCAGCCCGTGGCCGGGGCCCCCGTTCGGGCGGACGTCTCCGCCTGTGGGATCCAGGGTGCCGTCGAAGAACATCGACTCGATGCGTACGTGGTCGTGGAACCACTCGATATGGCGGAGGTTGGGGAGGGCGGCGGCGACCGCGGCGTGCGCGTGCGGGGCGCAGTGCGCGGAGACCTCCAGGCCGTGGGACTGGGCGAGGGCGGCGGCGCGGAGGAACTCCGTGAGGCCGCCGCAGCGGGTGGCGTCGACCTGGAGACAGTCGACCGCGCCGGCCACCACCATGCGGGCGAAGTACGGCAGGTCATAGCCGTACTCGCCCGCCGCGACGTCGCACAGCAGCGCGTCCCGGACGAGCCGCAGCCCCGTCAGGTCGTCCGAGGACACCGGTTCCTCGAACCAGCCCACGCCGTGCTCGGCGAGCGCGCCCCCGATGCGTATGGCCTGCTTGCGCGTGTAGGCGCCGTTGGCGTCGACGTACAACTCGGTCTCCGAGCCGATGACTTGACGCGCGGCGCGCACCCGGTGCAGATCCCGGGCGACCTCCCGCCCCCAGCTCTCACCGATCTTGATCTTGACGCGCGGGATGTGCTGACCATGCACCCAGTGGTTCAACTGGGCCGCCAGCCGCGTCTCGTGGTACGTCGTGAAGCCCCCACTGCCGTACACCGGCACGGTCTCGTGGGCGGCGCCGAGGAGCCGGGTGAGCGGGGTCTCGAGAAGGCGGGCCTTGAGATCCCACAGGGCGATATCGACCGCCGAGATCGCACAGGCCGCGACACCGGGCCGGCCGGCGTTGCGCACGGCGCGGCACAGAGCGTCGTGGACGGCAGGGATGCCGAACGCGTCAGATCCGGTAACGACCGGCGCAAGCTGCTCACGCAACAGCTCCCCGACGGCGGCCGGCCCGTAGGTCCACCCGATGCCGGTCGCGTCACCCGCAGCCACCTCGACGACCACCATGGTCGTGCTGTCCCAGGCGAACGTCCCGTCTGCCTCCGGCACGTCGGTAGGCACGGTGTACGTGGAAACCGCGGGTGACTGGAGCTCCAGGACGTTCACCGCAAACCGCGCCCCTTCAGGGGCGCGGAGACGCCTGACTCGATCCGGACGGCCGGGAGAGGAGACGCCGTCCGGACCGAGAACCCGTGAGGTCGCCGCAACGACATCAGCGAACCCCTTGCTGCAGCTGCGGCAGCACCTTCGTGCGGTAGAAGTCGAAGAAGGCCCGCTGATCGGGCCCGATCTGGTTGACGTACACGCGATCAAAGCCCGCGTCCGCGAACGCGGCCAGTGCCCCGACGTGCTCGTCCACGTCATCCCCGCACACGACGTTCCGGCTCACCATGTCCTCGGTGATCAGCGGCTCGAGCTGTTCGAAGTGGCGTGGCGAGGGCAGCACCTGCCCCATCTCGCCCGGCAGCAACTGGTTGGCCCAGAGCCGACGCACGGTGCGGACGCACTCCTCGCGGTCATGGCCGTAACAGACCTTCGTGCCGCCGCTGACCGGCTTGCCGCCACCGCCGCCCTTGCGGAACTGCTCCACCATCGACTCGTCCGGCATCATCGTGATGAAGCCGTCGCCGACGCGGGCCGCGAGGGCGGTCGCCTGGGGGCCGAAGCCGGAGATGTCGATCGGGGGCGGTTCTTCGGGGACGGTGTAGAGGCGGGCGTTCTGGACCGTGTAGTGGGGTCCGGAGTGGTTGATCTCCTTGCCGGTGAAGAGCTGGCGCATCACCTGGATCGACTCCTCCAGCATCTCCAGGCGGACATGCGCGGGCGGCCAGGCGTCGCCGAAGATGTGCTCGTTGAGGGCCTCGCCGCTGCCGACGCCGAGGCGGAAGCGGCCGTTCGTCATCACCGCGCTGGTCGCGGCGGCCTGCGCCACCACGGCCGGGTGCATCCGTACGGTCGGGCAGGTGACCGCCGTACCGATCGGCAGGGACACGGCCTCGGAGAGGGCGCCGATCACGGACCACACGAAGGGGCTCTGGCCCTGTTCGTCGTTCCAGGGGTGGAAGTGGTCCGAGATCCACAGCGACTGGAAGCCGGCCTGCTCGGCCATCCGTGCCTGCTCGACCAGATCGGCGGGACCGAACTCCTCGGTCGCCAGGAAACAGCCGTACTCGACCATGGGGCACCTCCGCGGCAGGGCGGGTCGGGGTCCTCGTCCGGGTATCCCCGGGGTGCGGTGCGAAACGCCGCTGCTCCAGGGCAGACGACGTTTGGGTGCCCGGGCCGGGGGGACGCGGAAAGCCCGTACGAGCGACCCCTATGAGCCACCCCTACGAGTCCTATGAGCCACCCCTTATGAGCGACCCGCCGGAGGCGAACATGAGTCGACCCCGCGTCGTGATCGTCGGTGCCGGCTTCGCCGGATACCAGACGGCACGCACCCTGTCCCGGATCACCCGGGGCCGGGCCGAGATCACTCTCCTGAACCCGACGGACTACTTTCTGTATCTGCCCCTGCTGCCCCAGGTCGCCGCCGGGGTGCTCGAACCGCGCCGGGTCACCGTCTCGCTCGCGGGCACCCTGCCGCGCGTACGGCTGGTGCTCGGCGAGGCCGACGGGATCGACCTCGAAGGGCACACCGTGCACTACACGGATCCCGAGGGGGACGGCGGCACGCTCGCGTACGACCGTCTTGTGCTGGCCGTCGGCAGCGTCAACAAGCTGCTGCCCGTGCCCGGTGTCGCCGAGCACGCGCACGGGTTCCGGGGGCTGCCGGAGGCGTTGTATCTGCGCGACCACGTGACGCGGCAGGTGGAGCTCGCGGCGGCCTCCGACGATCCCAAGAGCTGTGCGTCGCGGTGCACCTTCGTGGTGGTCGGCGCGGGCTATACGGGGACCGAAGTCGCCGCCCATGGACAGCTGTTCACCGACGCGCTGGTACGCAAGCAGCCGCTCAGGCAAGGCATACGGCCGCGCTGGCTGCTGCTCGACATCGCTCCGCGTGTGCTGCCGGAGCTCGACGAACGCCTCTCGCGTACCGCCGACCGCGTGCTGCGGGGGCGTGGCGTCGAGGTCCGGACGGGGACCTCGGTGGAGGAGGCGACGCCGACCGGAGTGCGGCTCAGCGACGGGGAGTACATCGACACGCGCACCCTTGTGTGGTGTGTCGGGGTACGGCCCGATCCGCTGGTCGAGGGGCTCGGGCGGCCTCTGGAGCGCGGGCGGCTGCTGGTCGATCCGTATCTCCAAGTGCCGGGCCACCCCGAGGTGTTCGCGTGCGGGGACGCTGCCGCTGTGCCGGATCTGGAGAGGCCGGGCCAGTACACGCCGATGACCGCCCAGCACGCCTGGCGGCACGGCAAGGTCGCGGGCCGCAACGTCGCCGCCTCCCTCGGTATCGTCGGCGAGCGCCGCGTCTACCGCCACCGCGACCTGGGCTTCACCGTCGACCTCGGCGGCGCGAAGGCCGCCGCGAATCCGCTCGGCGTGCCGCTGTCCGGCCCGCTCGCCGGGGCGGTCACCCGCGGCTACCATCTGGCCGCCATGCCCGGCAACCGCGTCCGAGTCGCCGCCGACTGGCTCCTGGACGCCGTACTCCCGCGCCAGGCCGTCCAGTTGGGCCTGGTCCGCTCCTGGTCGGTCCCCCTGGAATCGGCCTCGCCAGAACTGGCCCGAGTGGCGGGCGGCCCACCACCCCAGAGCCGCCCCGCTCCGGTCGCCCCGGGGACCCCCGCCGCGACGCAGGGCGCCGACACGCACGCGGTCCCGGACCCCGGCAGGCCGGGGGCGGCGCCGGGTCCGAGGAAGTCGGCGGTGCTGGATCCCGGGAGGCCGGGGGCGCCGGGTGACGACGGGCCTGGTCATGCCGACGGGACGGGATCGAGTGCTGGCGGGCCGGGTGCGGACGGTTCCGGCCCTGCCGGTTCCGGCCGCGGCGGGCACGCGACGCCCGGCGCCGAGGAGTCGGCCTCCGGCAGGTCTGCGGGATCGGGTCCGGGTGGGTCAACCGCGTACACACCCATGGCGTCCGGCTCCGGCGAACCCGCTTCCACCGAGCCGGAGGCATCCGACCCCGACAAGCCCACCCACGCCGAGCCGGAGGCCCCCGGCTCCCACAAGCCCCGCCCTGCTCGGCCGACAGGCCACCGCCCCGACAACCCCTCGGAGGGAGCGTCATGAAGAGCCGTCAACTGACTGAGCTTGCACAGCAGTTGCGGGTGGACAGTGTGCGGGCTGCGGCTGCTGCCGGGTCTGGGCATCCGACGTCGTCCATGTCCGCTGCTGATCTGATGGCCGTGCTGCTGGCGCGGCATCTGCGGTATGACTTCGAGCGGCCCGCTCATCCTGCGAACGATCGGTTCGTCTTGTCCAAGGGGCATGCCTCGCCCCTGCTGTACGCCGCGTACAAGGCTGTCGGGGCCATCAACGAGACCGAGTTGATGACCTTCCGGCGGCTCGGGAGCCGGCTCGAGGGGCATCCGACGCCGCGGCGGCTGCCGTGGGTGGAGACGGCCACCGGGTCGCTCGGGCAGGGACTGCCCGTCGGCGTGGGGATCGCGCTGGCCGGGAAGCGGCTCGACCGGGTCGGCTACCGGGTGTGGGTGCTGTGCGGCGACAGCGAGCTGGCCGAGGGCTCCATTTGGGAGGCGGCCGAGCACGCCGCGTACGAGCATCTCGACAACCTCACGGCCATCGTCGACGTCAACCGGCTCGGCCAGCGCGGCCCGACCCGGCACGGCCACGACCTCGACGCGTACGCCCGCCGCTTCCAGGCCTTCGGCTGGCACACGATCGAGGTCGACGGCCACGACGTGGACGCCGTGGACCGCGCGTACGGCGAGGCCCTCTCCACCGCCGGCCAGCCGACTGTGATCCTCGCCCGCACCCTCAAGGGCAAGGGCGTCGCGGCAGCCCAGGACCGCGAGGGTCTGCACGGCAAGCCCATCAAGGACGCCGACGAGGCGATCGAGGAACTCGGCGGAGTGCACGACGTCCGCGTAGAGGTCCAACCCCCGCCCGCCGCCCGGATGTTGCACGCCGTACGGACCGGACACCTCGACCTGCCGCGTTACGAACTCGGCGAGCAGGTCGCCACCCGCGACGCCTTCGGCCAGGCGCTCGCCGCGCTCGGTACGGCACGCGGCGACATCGTCGCCCTCGACGGCGAGGTGAGCGACTCGACGCGCTCCGAGTTCTTCGCGAAGGAACACCCGGACCGGTTCTTCGAGTGCTACATCGCCGAGCAGCAGCTCGTCGCCGCCGCCGTGGGACTCGCCGCGCGCGGCTGGGTGCCGTACGCCTCGACCTTCGCCGCGTTCCTCACCCGCGCCCACGATTTCCTCCGCATGGCGTCGATCAGCGGCAGCGGTATCAATCTCGTCGGCTCGCACGCCGGTGTCGCCATCGGCCAGGACGGGCCCTCGCAGATGGGCCTGGAGGACCTGGCGATGTTCCGCGCGCTGCACGACTCGACCGTGCTCTACCCGTGCGACGCCAACCAGGCAGCCCATCTCGTCGCCTCGATGGCGGGCTGCGAGGGCATCCGTTATCTGCGGACCTCGCGCGGCGCCACGCCCGTCCTCTACGGACCGAACGAGGAGTTCCCTATCGGCGGCAGCAAGGTGCTGCGCGTCTCCGCCCAGGACCGGCTGACCCTCGTCGCCGCCGGAGTGACGGTGCACGAGGCCCTGACCGCCGCGGACCGGCTCGCCGAGGACGGCATCCCCGTCCAGGTCATCGACCTGTACTCCGTCAAGCCCGTCGACCGCCGCACCCTGCGCGAGGCCGCCGAACACACCGGCTGCCTGATCACCGTCGAGGACCACCGCGAGGAGGGCGGCCTCGGCGACGCGGTCCTCGACGCCTTCCTCGACGGCCGCCCGATGCCCCGCCTGGTCCGCCTCGCCGTGCGCACCATGCCCGGCTCGGCCTCGCCCGCCGAGCAGCTGCATGCCGCGGGCATCGACGCCGAGGCGATCGCGGCTTCGGCGAAGCTGCTGGTCGAGCATGCGGTAGTGCGATGAGGGCGACCGCTGTACGTGTACGGAGGGAATGACCATGGGCGGCACACGGACCGTGAGGGCCGGTCGGCGCACCGTGGAGGTGCACCGGCCCGACAAGGTGCTGTTCCCCGGCGAGGGGCGGGCCAAGGAGTACACCAAGGACGACCTCGTCTCCTACTACCGCGAGGTCGCGCCCTTCATGCTGCCGCATCTGCGCGGCCGGCCACTGATGCTGGAGCGGCACCCAGACGGTCTCGCCGGCCCCAAGTTCATGCAGAAGAACCTCCAGGCGCACGATCCGGACTGGATCAACCGCATCGAAGTGCCCAAGGAGGGCGGCACCGTCTGCCACCCCGTGTGCGACGACACCGCCACCTTGCTCTACCTCGCCGACCAGGCCTCTCTCACCCTGCACCGCTGGCTGGCCCGGGTCGACGCGATCGACCGGCCCGACCTGCTGGTCTTCGACCTCGACCCGGCCGGCGACGATTTCGGCTCCGTACGCCGGGCGGCCCGGCAGCTCGGCGAACTCCTCGACCGCATCGAGCTGCCGTCCGCGCTGATGACCACCGGCTCACGCGGCCTGCACGTCGTCGTGCCGCTCAACGGACACCACGACTTCGACGAAGCACGTGAGTTCGCCAGGGCCGTCGCCGACACACTCGCCGAGGCGCACCCCGACGAGCTCACCACGGCCGCCCGCAAGAAGGACCGCGGGGACCGGCTCTACCTCGACGTACAGCGCAATGCGTACGCCCAGACCGCCGTCGTCCCCTTCACTGTGCGTGCCCGGCCCGGCGCCCCGGTGGCCACCCCCATCAGCTGGGACCAACTGGACGATCCGGACCTGGGCCCGCGCCGCTGGACCATCGACAACGCAGTCGACCAGGCCCGTACCGAACCCTGGTCCGCTCTGCCGCGCCGCGGACGCGCTCTGGGGCCCGCGCGGCGCAAGCTCGAGGCCTTGCGCTAGAGGCCCCGCACCAGAGGTTTGGGCAATGGGCTAGGGGCACTCGGAAGGCGAGGTGGCCATGTCGAACAGATCGAACACATCCAACACATCCAGTAAATCAAGTTCACAGGGTTCAGCAGAATCCCGGAACGACCGGCAGAACGGCCCGGCGGACGAGGCGCCGAGCCCCATGGAGGTGCTGCGCCACGCGCGCGCTCAGCTCGCCGAGCTCACCGGCATGGCGGCCGAGTCCGTGTCGTCCTTCGAACGTACCGAGGACGGCTGGGTGCTGGAGATCGAGGTCCTGGAACTCACCAGGGTCCCCGACACGATGAGCCTGCTCGCGAGCTACGAGGTGACCCTCGACCCTCATGGCGAGCTCACCGCATACCGGCGCGTTCGCCGTTACGAACGCGGGAGGGCCGAACCACATAGGCCTGGCGGCCGGTAGGCCGCGTCCCCGCTCACACACCCGCAACCAACAAGGAGGAACGGTCGGTATGACCGTCGTCCCAGCTCAGCAGACCGGCGGCGGAGGCGGCTCCAGTGGCCTCTACGACGTGCTGGAGCTCGTCCTGGACCGAGGGCTCGTCATCGACGCCTTCGTCCGGGTCTCCCTCGTCGGTATCGAGATCCTGAAGATCGACGTCCGTGTCGTCGTCGCGAGTGTCGACACGTATCTCCGCTTCGCGGAGGCGTGCAACCGGCTCGACCTGGAGGCGGGCCCGCGCAAGAGCCCCGGCCTGCCCGACATGGTCGGCGAGATCACCGAGTCCGGTGCGCGCGGCAAGTCCAAGGGGGCGCTGTCGGGCGCCGCCGAGACGATCTCCGACGCCTTCAAGCAGGCCCGTGAAGAGGGCCAGGGCGAGCGGGAGGCGGAGTCGCGGCCGCGCGCTCGCAAGTCCACGGTGACGCGCAAGAAGGAGGAGCCGGAGTGAGCACGTACGTCTACGGCATCACCGCCGACTCGCACCCTTCGCTCCCCGAGGGCATGGACGGCGTCGGCGACCCGGCCTGCTCCGTGCGTGTCATCAAGGAGGGCGGTCTCGCCGCCGTCGTCAGCGACGCCCCCGAAGGGCTGCGGCCCAAGCGCAAGGACCTGCTGGCCCACCAGAACGTGCTGGCCGAGGTCGGCGCGGGCGGCCCGGTGCTGCCCATGCGGTTCGGCAGCATCGCGACGGACGACGCCACCGTCGCCGGCGTGCTGGCCGAACGCGCGGACCACTACAAGGAACGCCTCGACGCGCTGGCAGGCAAGGTCGAGTACAACGTCAAGGCCAGCCACGAGGAAGAGGCCGTCCTTCACCGGGTGATGTCCGAGAACCCGGAGGTCCGGGCGCTCACCGAGGCCAACCGGCAGGCGGGCGGCGGGAGTTACCAGGAGAAGCTACGGCTCGGCGAGATGGTGGTGGCCGCGGTGAAGGCCCGTGAGGCGGAGGACGCCGCCGAACTCCAGCACGCACTGGAGCCGGTCGCCGACGCCGTGAGCGCGGGCCCCGAATCCAGCGGATGGCTGGCCAACCTGTCGTTCCTGGTGGCCCGCGACTCGGCGGAGATCTTCCTCACCGCCGTCGAGCAGGTCCGCAAGAGCCATCCGCACCTCGATGTGCGGGTCAACGGACCGCTGCCACCGTACAGCTTCGTCGACCCGGGCCCATCCGAGCCGGCGGACACCACGATCGGCTCGGACGCCGGAACGGACGCCGAAGCGGAGCGAATTCAGGAGCAGATGCAGGAGCGGATCCAGGAGTGAACCCATGGGACTGATCGGTGAGGTGCTGCTGCTGCCGCTCGCTCCGGTGCGCGGCAGCGCATGGGTTATCAGACAGGTGCTGAACGAGGCGGAGCGGATCTACTACGACCCCGCCACCATCCGGACCGAACTCGCCCAGCTCGAGGAGCGGCTCGAGTCGGGCGAGATCGATGAGGAGGAGTTCGACCGACTCGAGGACGGGCTTCTCGACCGGCTGGAGACCAGCATGCGCGGCAACGCGGGAACAAGCGAGTGGACGTGACCATGAACCGAGTGGGACTGGGCCTCGCGGTAGGGGCCGGATACGTCCTCGGACGTACGAAGAAGATGAAGATGGCGTTCGCCGTCGGCAGTCTGGTGGCCGGCAAGCGGATGCATCTGAGCCCGCGGGCGCTCGCGGATCTGGTGAATCAGCAGCTGCAGAACAACCCGCAGTTCAAGGAGATCGGCGACCAGCTGCGCCAGGACCTGAGCGGAGTCGGCAAGGCGGCGTCCGGTGCGCTGGTCGAGCGGCGGATCGACGCACTGGCGGACCGGCTGCACGGCCGGACCGAGCAGGTCCGCGGACAGCTCGCGGGTGTGACACCGGACGTGCCGGGTCTTCGGGACGAGGAGGAGCCCGAGGACGAACGCGAGGAGTCCGAGTCCGAAGAAGAGGAATCCGAAGAACCGGAATCCGAAAAGCCGGATGAGGCTGAGGCGGAGGCGCAGGACGAGTCCGAAGAACCGGAGGAGCCACAGAAGGGCGCCGCCAAGAAGGCCGCTGCCGGTGCCAAGGAGGCGGCGAAGAAGGCACCGGGCAAGAAGTCGGCCTCGAAGGGGCCTGCGAGGAAGGCCCCCGCCAAGAAGACAGCCGGCAAGAAGACGGCGGCGAAGTCCGCCAAGAAGGCTCCCGCGAAGAAGACGGCCGCACGCGGCCGAGCTGCCGAGGGGAGGCAGGGACGATGACGGACACCCTCGGGACGGCGACGGGCCGGGCCAAGAACGGCCTCGGGACGGCGACGGAACAGGCGAAGGAGACGAAGGGCGGCGGCCTCGGCGGTCTGGGAGGCGTCGCGCAGAGCGAAGCCGCCGACCGGCTCAAGGCGGAGCTCCAGGAATACCTCGCGGCCCAGGCCCAGCACATGCTGATCGGCTTCGGCCGCAAACTCGGCGAGACAACCGGCAAGCTCAACGACATCGCCGCGGGCAACAGCCCCGGCTTCGCCAAACTCGCTCTCGACGGCGGCCGCAAACTCGCCGAGGGCAAGGGGCCGTTGAGGTCCGCCCTGGAGCTCGGCGCGGGCCGGGCCAAGGACAAAGTGCTCGGCGCCTTCAAGGGCATGGCCGGCGGCAAGGGCAAACGCAAGGGCCGCGCCGGCAAGAAGCCCACGGTCATCATGGAGTTCATCGACGTCGGCGTGCCACTGCGCACGGCGTACGACCAGTGGACCCAGTACCAGGACTTCAGCACCTTCGCAAAGGGCGTCAAGGGCGCGAACCGCGTCGACGACACCACCTCCGACTGGCAGCTCAAGGTTTTCTGGTCCAACCGCAGTTGGAAGGCCAACACCACGGAACAGGTGGCGGACGACCGGATCTCCTGGACGTCGGAGGGCAGCAAGGGTACGACGAAGGGCGTCGTCTCCTTCCATTACCTCGCCGAAAACCTCACTCGCATCCTGCTGGTCATCGAGTACTACCCCCAGGGGCTCTTCGAGAAGACCGGCAACATCTGGCGCGCCCAGGGCCGCAGGGCGCGCCTCGACCTCAAGAACTTCGCCCGCTTCATCACGATCAAGGGCGAGGCGGAGGACAGCTGGCGCGGTGAGATCCGCGACGGCGAGGTGGTCCGCAGCCACGAGGACGCGCTCGCCGAGGAGAGCGAGGATGCAGAGGAGGAAGAGGGCGCCTACGAGGAGGAGGGCCCGAACGGCGAAGAGGAAGAGGAGACGGAAGAGGAGCCTGAGGACGAGTACGAGGACGAAGAGGTGCCCGAGGGCGAGGAGGAAGAAGAGGAACCTGAGGCCGAGTACGAGGAGGAAGACGAGTACGAGACCGCCCACGGCGGGAGCCGCCGATGACCACTCCCGGCCGGCTCCCCGAACCGTACGGGCGCGACACCAGCGCCAATCTCGCCGACATCCTGGAGCGCGTGCTCGACAAGGGCATCGTGATCGCGGGCGATATCCGGATCAATCTGCTCGACATCGAACTGCTCACGATCAAGCTGCGGCTGATTGTCGCCTCGGTGGACAAGGCGAAGGAGATGGGGATCGACTGGTGGGAGGACGACCCGGCGCTGTCCACCCGCGCGCGACGCGACGAACTGGCACGTGAGAACGCCGAGTTGCGGGCCCATGTCGCCGAACTGGAGCGCGGGGCGGGGGTGGAGCGCGGGGAAGTCGAGCGCGGGCGTGTCCGTACGGAAGAGGAGGCCCCATGAGCGGTCTGCGTTATGTGTATGCCATCTGCCGCCCCTTCGGCTCCACCCTTCCGTCCCAGTTGACGGGCGTCGCGGGCGTGCCGCCCAAGCAGTTGACGCATCATGGACTGGTCGCCATCGTCAGTGCCGTCCCGGAGGAGGACTTCTCCGAGGAGCCGCTGAAGGCCCACCTGGAGGACCTGGACTGGCTCAGTGCGACCGCGCGGGCCCACCAGAGCGTGATCGACGCGCTCACGGTGGTCACCTCGCCGCTGCCGCTGCGGCTCGCCACCGTCTTCCGCGACGACAGTGGCGTACGCACGATGATGGAGGCGGAGGAGGAGACCTTCCGCCGTACGCTCGACCGGATCGAGGGGCGGGTGGAATGGGGCGTGAAGGTGTACGCGGAATTCGCGGAGGCCTCTCAACCCTCTCAACCCACTCAGTCCACCGAGGTTTCTGAGGAGCCTGCAGCAAAGATCCCGAAAACCGGCTCGGGGCGCGACTATCTCCGGCAGCGGCGACAGCAGCGAAGAGCACACGAGGAGAAATGGGATCAGGCCGAGGAATTCGCCCGCCAACTGCACGAAACTCTTTCTCACTTCGCGGAGGACGCCCGCGTCCACGCGCCGCAGAACCCGGCGCTGTCCCGCGCCTCCGGTCGTAATGTGCTCAACGCCGCCTATCTCGTACCGCGTGCGCAGTCGGAGGAATTCGTGGAACTGGTGGACCGTACGAAAGGCGAGGAACAGCCGGGCCTTCGGGTGGAACTCACCGGCCCCTGGGCCGCGTACTCCTTCAGCGGACCGGCGGGACAGGAGGGCGCATGACCGTCGTCGAACGCCGGGAGATCGCCCTCGTCGACCTGCTCGACCGGCTGCTCGCGGGCGGCGTGGTCATCACCGGTGACCTGACCCTGCGGATCGCGGACGTCGATCTCGTACGCATCGACCTGAACGCGCTCATCAGCTCAGTGAACGAACAGGTCCCCTCGCCCTGGCAGGAGCCGCTGTGACCGACCGTGTGACCGACCGGAGGAACAACCGTCTCGACCTCGATCCGGACACCGTGGAACGGGACCTGGTCAAGCTGGTGCTGACCGTCGTCGAGCTGCTGCGGCAGCTGATGGAGCGGCAGGCGATCCGGCGTTTCGACACCGGGGAGCTGACGGAGGACCAGGAGGAGCGGATCGGGCTGACGCTGATGCTCCTCGAGGACCGGATGGCCGAACTGCGCGATCGCTACGGATTGCGGCCCGAGGACCTCAATCTGGACCTCGGGCCGCTTGGACCACTGCTCCCGAAGGAGTAGTTACGGAATAGCTGCCGAACAGCTACCAGCGATACCAACGGGACCTGGTGCCGGTCGGGGTGGTGCTGCGCATCGCGAATCCCAGCAGCCACACGACAAGAACCGCCACAGCGATCCACCAGAGCAGTTCTACTGCGAATCCGGCACCGAAGAGAATCAGCGCCAGAAGCAGTACCAGCAGGATGGGAACCATGTCTGCTACCTCCTCCTGCTATCCGGGTTTCCCGGATCGGAGGAATCAGACCGGCTCGGACCGGATTTTCCTGCCGGCTCTTCAGACGGGCTCTTCAGACGGGCTCTTCATGCCGGGTTCCTCAGGCCGGTTCTTCAGACTGGCTTACGGCAGAGAATCTCTCCGTGCAGGCAGGAGAACCACGCGTCCTCCTGCCGCCCCCAATCCCGCCAAGCCTCGGACACCGCTCGCAGTTGATCCGCCGTCGCATGGCCGCCCTGCGTGGCACGCTCGGCGTACGCCGAGGCGAGGGTGCGGTCCGCCCACAGGCCGCTCCACCAGGCGCGCTCCTCGGCGGTGGCGAAGCACCAGTTGCTTGAGGAGGAGGCGATGTCGGTGAAACCGGCTTGCAGCGCCCAGGACTTGAGCCGCCGCCCGGCGTCCGGCTCACCGCCGTTGGCGCGGGCCACCCGCAGATACAGGTCCAGCCAGTCGTCCATGCCGGGCGTCCGCGGATACCAGACCATCCCCGAGTAGTCCCCGTCCCGCGCGGCGACGAAGCCGCCGGGCTTGGTGACCCGGTACATCTCGCGCAACGCCTGCACCGGATCCCCCACGTGTTGCAGCACCTGATGCGCGTGGACGACATCGAAGGTGTCGTCCGGGTAGTCCAGCGCGTGTACGTCCGCGACCGCGAACTCGACGTTGATCAGGCCTCGTTCAGCAGCCGTGGCCCGGGCCTGGTCCAGGATGCCCGGAGCGTGGTCGACGCCGGTGACCCGGCCGTCGGGAACGAGCCCTGCCAGGTCGGCGGTGATGGTGCCGGGCCCGCAGCCGATGTCCAGGATCGTCATATGGGGCTTCAGTGAACTGATGAGGTACGCCGCCGAGTTGGCGGCCGTGCGCCAGGTGTGCGAGCGCAGCACGGACTCATGGTGCCCGTGGGTGTAGACGGCGGTCTCCTTCGACATGGCGTCCCCTTCTCTGGCGGTACCTGTGAGATCACCGTACGCCGCCATGTCGAATAATGAGATACGCGTCTTGCGATACGGACAACGTCTTCCGGTCGGGATGTCGCCGACCGCGTAATCAGCGATGCGCGAGCGGCCGGTACACCGTCAGTGCCTCCGGCAGCTTCTCCAGCGTCAACTCGCCCTCCACCGACGTCACTTCGCCGTCGTACGCCAGAAGCGTGCCGGGTGCGACACCGTCCACGCGGAGCCCTCCGACCCGTACCGCCGCATGCACCGGCGAGCGGGTCAGCGGTCCCGCGACGGCCGCGGCGAGCAGCCGGACGGCGGGTTTGCGGCCCCCGTGCACGACCCGCACGTCGAGGCGGCCGTCCGCGAGGTCGTAGCGGCGGCCGGGGATCGGGCCCATGCGGTGGTACATGCCGTTCCCTGCGAACAGCAGCCACAACGGCCTCTCCGTGCCGCCGATCTCGGTCCGTAGCGGATGCCGGTCGGCGCGCAGCACCCGCGTCGCCGCGAGCACCCCGGCGGGCCAGCCGCCGATCCGCCGCGACCAGCGGTCCCGCTCCCGCACCAGCTCGGGATAGACGCCCAGGCTGCAGGTGTTGAGGAAGCAGCCGTCGACGTCGCCGGCCTTGAAGTAGCCCACGTCCACGCGTACGGCGTCGCCGTGCCGGACGGCCTGGCTCAGATCGCGTACGTCCTCCACGCCCAGGTCGTGCGCGAAGTGATTGAGCGTTCCGCCGGGCAGCACCGCGAGCGGCAGGCTGTGGCGTACGGCCACCTCGGCGGCCGCGTTGACGGTGCCGTCGCCGCCGCACACGCCCAGGACCACGGCCCGCTTCGCCGCCTTCTCCAACTCGGCCCGCAGTTCGGCCGCTTCGCACTCGATGACCTCGGCATGTGGCAGCGCGTCGCGCAGTACACGTACGCGGTCCGGGGTGCCCGCCTCCTTGTTGGCGACGAGCACCAGCCCCTCGCCATCGGGGAGCGCGGGCGCGTCCACCCGCGGGCGGCCGGGCGGCGGCAGCTGGTCGCGGGTCGGTACGAGGCCGCGTACGGCATAGGCGGCGCCCGCGCCGAGTGCCGCGCCCGCGAGGACGTCGCTCGGGAAGTGGACGCCCGTGTAGACCCGGGAGAGGGCGACCGCGGCGGCGGCCGGGGCGACGGCCGCGCCCAGCGTCCGGGACTCCAGGGCGACGCCCGTCGCGAAGGCCGCCGCCGACGCCGAGTGCCCCGAGGGGAACGAGGTGGTGATCGGCTGCCGTTCCAGTTGACGTATCAGCGGTACCGCGTGCAGCAGCGGGCGCGGCCGGCGCACCGTGCGCTTGCCGAGCGTGTTGATGGTCGCCGAGGCCACGGCCAGCGAGGCGACACCGCGGGCGGCGGCGCGGCGGGCCTTCGGCGAGCGGGTCGCGGCGAGGGCGGTCGCCGTGGCGAACCACAGCAGGCCGTGGTTGGCGCTGCGGCTGAGCCTCGGCAGGACACGGTCGGCGCCCGGCCAGTGCCGGGCCGCCACGGCGTCGAAGAGCCGGCAGTCCAGGGCCAGCAGCCGGTCCCGCAGGCCGTGGCCGGGTTCCGGAACGGTGAGGTCTACATCTGCGCTCATGAGCTGCGGGTACCCCCACAAACGCCGGACCGCGCATAACCGTTTGCCGCCCGCACCCGCCGCCCGGAGAATGCCGGACCATGGGACATCTGGAAGCGGCGCACCTGGAGTACTACCTGCCCGACGGGAGGGCGCTCCTCGGCGATGTGTCCTTCCGGGTGGGCGAAGGGGCCGCGGTCGCGCTGGTGGGGCCCAACGGAGCAGGAAAGACCACCCTGTTGCGGCTGATCTCGGGGGAGCTGAAGCCGCACGGCGGCACGGTCACCGTCAGCGGCGGGCTCGGGGTGATGCGCCAGTTCGTGGGCTCCGTACGTGACGAGACCACCGTGCGCGACCTGCTCGTCTCCGTGGCGCCGCCGCGGATCCGCGAGGCGGCCAAGGCCGTCGACGCGGCCGAGCACGCCATCATGACCGTCGACGACGAGGCCGCCCAGCTCCAGTACGCCCAGGCGCTCGCCGACTGGGCGGAGGTCCAGGGGTACGAGGCCGAGACGCTGTGGGACATCTGCACGATGGCCGCGCTCGGCGTGCCGTACGACAAGGCGCAGTTCCGAGAGGTGCGCACGCTGTCCGGCGGTGAGCAGAAGCGGCTCGTACTGGAGGCGCTTCTGCGCGGCGGTGACGAGGTGCTGCTGCTCGACGAGCCGGACAACTACCTTGACGTGCCCGGGAAGCGCTGGCTGGAGGAACGGCTGAAGGAGACACGCAAGACCGTCTTGTTCGTATCCCACGACCGTGAACTGCTCGCCCGCGCCGCGGAGAAGATCGTGAGCGTGGAGCCGGGGCCCGCGGGCGCGGACGCGTGGGTGCACGGTGGCGGTTTCGCGACGTACCACGAGGCGCGGCGTGAACGCTTCGCGCGCTTCGAGGAGTTGCGCAGGCGCTGGGACGAGAAGCACGCCCAGCTGAAGAAGCTGGTGCTGAATCTGCGGCAGGCGGCCACGATCAGCCATGAGCTGGCCTCGCGCTACCAGGCCGCGCAGACCAGGCTGCGCAAGTTCGAGGAGGCGGGCCCGCCGCCGGAGCCGCCGCGCGAGCAGGACATCACGATGCGCCTGCACGGCGGCCGTACCGGCGTAAGGGCCGTCACCTGCAAGGGACTTGAGCTCTCCGGCCTGATGAAACCCTTCGACCTGGAGGTCTTCTACGGCGAGCGGGTCGCCGTGCTCGGCTCCAACGGCTCGGGCAAGTCGCACTTCCTGCGGCTGCTCGCGGGCGGCGAGGTCGCGCACACGGGGGAGTGGAAGCTCGGCGCGCGCGTCGTCCCCGGCCACTTCGCGCAGACGCACGCGCACCCCGAGCTGGAGGGCCGTACGCTCCTCGACATCCTGTGGAAGGAGCACGCCCAGGACCGCGGCGCCGCGATGTCCCGGCTGCGGCGTTACGAGCTGACCGGCCAGGCCGAGCAGCGCTTCGACCGGCTCTCCGGCGGTCAGCAGGCCCGCTTCCAGATCCTCCTGCTGGAACTGGAGGGGTCCACGGCCCTGCTTCTCGACGAGCCGACCGACAACCTCGACCTCGAGTCGGCCGAGGCATTGCAGGAGGGTTTGGAGGCGTACCAGGGCACGGTTCTCGCCGTGACCCACGACCGCTGGTTCGCCCGCTCCTTCGACCGCTACCTGGTGTTCGGCAGCGACGGGAAGGTGCGCGAGACGACGGAGCCGGTGTGGGACGAGCGGCGGGTGGAGCGCGCACGGTAGCCGACGGGTCCGTACCCGCTGGGCCGTATCTACGTGACGTACGTGACGTACGGGCCGTATCCGCCGGGGCTACGACCTGCTCACCTGGTCACCTGCTCTGCGGGGGTTCAGCCCAGCGCAGCAGTGCGCCGATGCCGCCCGCCGGAGGCGTCTGAGGGCTGGGCTCGGGTACGGCGGGCGTCAGCGACAGTGCCGCGCCGCCCGACGCGATCACGGACCGCAGCAGCGCGTCGTCCGCCCGTGCCGCCCAGGGGCGCGGCTCGCCCAGCGTCTTCGAGTCCGTGCGCCGCACGGCCAACTGGTCGGGGGCCTCGCCGACCCACACCTCGCGGTGCGTGTCGGGTCCCTCCGGGATGATCAGCAACTCGTCGATCCGGTGCTCCCGGGCCGCCTCGATCACCGCCGGTACGCCCTCGACGGCGCCGACGTTCCCGTCCGCGTCCGGCGCCCGGGCCGCCAGGAACCGCTCCAGGTCCTCCGCCGCCCGGCGCCGCACATGCTCCGCGCGGATCCGCTCCACGTCCTCGTCGAGCAGCCGGCTGCCGGCCCCGTGCGGCGCCTCCATCGTGCGGTCGTGCAGCCGCTGTGGCAGCCGCTCGTGCACGGCCCGCCGCTCGCGGTCGTCGCCGACGAGGATCAGCAGGTCGGCCTGGGTCTCCTCCTGGCACACGGCGAGCGCGTCGGCGATCTCCGCGGCGTTGTGCTCCCAGGTGTTCTCCACCCTGAGCTGGAAGTGCCGCTCCGACCAGTCGACCGTGCTCGTACGGTGCAGAGGCCACTGCCGCCCGGAGACCGAGCCCGCGTCCCGGCTGCCCAGCGCGGAGCGCAGCTCGAAGTCGGCGCCCCGCCGGTCGATGTAGGCCACGACACAGACCGGGTCCTCACCGAGCAGATCGAGCAGCGGCGCGGTGTGCGGGAGCGCCGACCAGGTGACGGAAAGGCCGCCCGGCGGGGGCGTGGCCAGGGCGGGGTCGAGGACGACCTCGCCACCGGTGGCGAACAGGGCCCGGCCATGCGGTTCCGTGGAATGCCGCAGCTCCTCGAGCGCGGACCGCACGGCCTGGCAGGTGGGCTCGTCGGCGCCCTGGTCCGCGAGCTGCCGGGCTGCCTCCTGTGCCGTCAGGGACCGTTCGTGCGGGGTGTTCTCCGTGTGCTGGGAAGTGCCGACATACACCGAAGCCCAGGGTCCCGGATGTTCGTACAGTGGACGCAGAAAGGCGAGATCCATGGCTTCCTCCCGGATGCCGTTCGGGATATTGCTTGCCGGGCGGGTACCCGGACGCTCCGAAGGAACACGACGATCGGGGTACCACCATGACCGGAGTCGACCCGGGTCTTTTGGACGACCAGCAGCTGATGAAAGAGCTGGAGACGATCCACCGCACACGCCACGACACGCTGCTGCACGGCTCGAACGACGCACTGCGCATCCACAACGAGCGGATGGCGCAGCTGGAGGGCGAGTATCTGCGCCGCAACCCGCGCCGCCCCGTGGCCCCGGGCCGGACACGGGAAGGCGCGCGGGACCGGCAGCCGGGCGGGGCGTGACCTAGCGCCCCGCGCTCGGCTTCCCAGGCCGGCCTCGCCTTCCCGGCCAGCAGGTCAGTGGACCGTAGGTCAGTAGTCGTAGTCAGGGTCCGTAGGCCGTCAACAGCTCAGCGGCGCTTGGCGAACTCCTCCAGGAACGCCTCGCAGAACACCTTCAGGTCGTCCGGCTTGCGGCTGGTGACCAGCGTCGACGGCGCGGCCTCGCAGACCTGGACCTGCTCGTCGACCCAGGTGCCGCCCGCGTTGCGGATGTCCGTACGCAGACTCGGCCACGAGGTCAGGGTGCGACCGCGGACCACGTCCGCTTCGACGAGCGTCCACGGGGCGTGGCAGATCGCGGCGACCGGCCTGCCCTGCTCGAAGAAGTCCCGTATGAACGACACGGCCTTCCCGTCCATGCGCAGCGCGTCCGGGTTGGCCACGCCGCCCGGCAGCACCAGGCTGTCGAAGGAACCCGCGGACGTCTCGGACACGACCTCCTGCACGGGGAACACATCGGCCTTGTCGAGATGGTGGAACGCCTGGATCTGACCGGGCTTCGTGGATACGAGCACGGGTTCGTGACCCGCGTCGATAACGGCCTGCCAGGGATCGGTGAGTTCGATCTGCTCGACGCCCTCCGGCGCCATCAGAAACGCGATACGCATCAGTTCTCCACGTCCTCTCCGGACAGGTCCTAGCTCGGCTATCGACCCGTCCGCTCGGCACGTCCATGCTTGCCGGCTCGCCGCTTCCCGCCACGAGCCGTCGTTCCTCCCGCCGTTGGTTCAGCGGATCATGGTGCCCGGTGAGTCGTCCGGGGCCGCGCGGCTGATCTCCGCGAGGGCCGAGCCGGGGTCCTCGGCGACGGCGACGTCGCCCAGGCTGACCACGCCGACCGGGTGGCCGTCCTCGACGACCGGCAGCCGGCGGATGGCGTGCTCGCGCATCAGCTCGACCGCGGCCGAGACCGCGTCGTCCGGGCCGATCACCACAGGGTTCGGCGTGCACACGGCCTGGGCGCTCACCGTCAGCGGATCGACGCCCTCCGCGACCGCGCGCAGCGCGATGTCACGGTCCGTCAGGACACCGAGGAGGCTGCGCTCCCCGGCCACCAGGACATCGCCGATGTCCTGGGCGCGCATCAGTTGCGCCGCTTCGACGAGCGAGGCGTCCGGACGGACCGTGACAACGCCTGGCGTCATGACTTCCCTGACGAACTGGGCCATGGCTGTGGGCCTTCCTGCATTCCCCGGTACCGGGTTGGGGTACTGCTCTCTTGCTGGTTCGACGGCGTGATGTCGCCCGCAGTACCCCTGCGGGAGCGGCCTATGCCTCGGCGTCTGCCTCCGTCGCAGATTCGGCGCGGTTTCCTCAGGGGGCGCTCACCTCTCACCGGTTTTCGCCGGTTTCGCCGCTCGCGGCCCGTACGACCGCTTCGGCCAGCTCCTGAGCGGTGTGGTAGACCGCCTTCCTCGGCAGCCGCTCCAGCGGTTCGATGAGCCCGTCGGGCGCGTGCCTGCTGCGCAGCAGACGGATCAGTTCACGAGGGGGCGCGGGGAAGGCCGTACGGCCCAGATGCCGGGCCAGTTCGTAGCGCACCGCCTCCTCGGAGCCCCGGCCGGCGTCCGGCCTGACCGGCCCGCCCGCGACCCACGGGTCGTCGTCGGCGGTCGGCTCCGGGTCGTGCCACTCCTCGGTCCTGGTCGGGTGGCCCGACCGGAGCAGGCCTTGCAGTTCATGCTTCATCTCGTCGTCCTTGTGGACGTTGAGCCGGTCGCTGCCTCGCTGCATGTCTCCCTCCAGACACTCGGGGGTGGAACCTCGTGTACCCGCACCCCCGATATCGACACGAAGGGTTTGTCTGTTCGTGGCCTGGAGACCCGATTTGCGCCCCCCAATCGCACATCTCCTGGGGAAGGACAAGGCCATGGCGATATTCGCTGTGATGCTGCCGGTCCTGATGCTCGGCGTCGTCCTGGCGCTCGGCCGCTACGAGGAGTGGCTCCTCCCACCGGCCCGGCACCCCGACGAGTCCGAAACGCCCGCACTGCCCCACTGACACGCGCTGCCCCACTGATCAGTGACCGAGTGATCAGTGACCGAGCCCGGACGGCATCGGCCCTCGGCGCCGGGGGAAACGCCGAGGGCCTGTTCGGGAGCCGTCCGTCAGGAGTGCAGCCGTACGTCTCCGTCAGGAGTGGAGCCGTACGTCAGTGGCGGTCGCGCCCCGGCAGGAACTCCTGGATCTTGGCCTTGAAGCCCTGCCGGACCATGGACCCGCGGTCGAAGTCGCCCTTCAGGATGGCGGCGGCGGTGGCCTCCATCTGCTCCCACGTGGCGTGCGGCGGAACCGGCGGCACGGCGGGGTCGGTCAGGAACTCGATCACCGCGGGACCGTCCGCCTGCAGGCCCGCGCGCCAGCCCGCCTCGACGTCCTCCGGCTTCTCCACGCGGATACCGGTGAGCCCGAGGGAGCGTGCGAAGGCGGCGTACTGCACGTCCGGGATCTCCTGCGAGGGCAGGAAGGACGGGGCGCCCTCCATCGCGCGCATCTCCCAGGTCACCTGGTTGAGGTCGTGGTTGTTCCAGACGCCCACCACGAGCCGCGGATCCTCCCAGCGGTCGCGGTACTTGGCCGCCGTGATCAGCTCCGCCAGCCCGTTCATCTGCATCGCCCCGTCCCCGACGAGCGCGATCGCGGGCCGGTCCGGATGCGCGAACTTCGCCCCGATCGCGTACGGCACCCCGCAGCCCATCGTGGCGAGGGTCCCCGACAACGAGGAGCGCATCCCGGCCCTGTGCGTCAGATGACGTGCGTACCAGTTCGCGGGTGAGCCCGAGTCGGACGTGACGATCGCGTTGCCGGGCAGCAGCGGATCCAGCGCCCGGGCCACGTACTCCGGGTTGATCGGATCGGCGGACAGCTGGGCCCGGCGCTCCATCACCTCGCGCCAGCGCGTCACGTTCGCGCAGACCGTGTCGTACCACTCGCGCCCGCGTTCCTCCCCTCGCAGCAGCGGGATCAGCCGCTCCAGGGTCGCCTTCGCGTCTCCGACGAGGTTCACCTCGTACGGATAGCGCATCCCGACCATGTGCGGATCGATGTCGATCTGCACGCCCCGCGCCTTGCCGAACTCCGGCATGAACTGCGTGTACGGGAAGGAGGAGCCGATGGTCAGCAGGGTGTCGCAGTCGCGCATCAGCTCGTACGAGGGCCGAGTGCCCAGGAGGCCGATCGCGCCCGTGACGTAAGGGAGTTCGTCGCTCAGTGCGTCCTTGCCGAGCAGCGCCTTGGCGACGCCCGCGCCGAGCAACTCGGCGATCCGCTCCACCTCGGCCTGTGCCCCGGCCGCGCCCTGGCCGATCAGAATGGCCACCTTGTCGCCGGAGTTGAGCACCTCGGCCGCCCGCTCCACCGACTCCTGTGACGGAATCGCGGTCCACGCACTGCGGCCCAGGCTGGAGGGGACCATCTTGAACTCGTGGGTGGGGGCGGAGTATTCGAGGTCCTGGACGTCGCCGGGGATGATCACGGCGGTGGGGGCGCGGCGCGCGTAGGCGGTGCGGATCGCCCGGTCCAGGACGTTCGGCAGCTGCTCGGGAACCATGACGGTCTCGACGAAGTCGGAGGCCACGTCCTTGAACAGGGTGTGCAGATCGACCTCTTGCTGGTACGAGCCGCCCATCGCCGTACGGTGCGTCTGGCCGACGATCGCGAGTACCGGCACATGGTCGAGCTTGGCGTCGTACAGACCGTTCAGCAGATGGATCGCGCCGGGTCCCGAGGTCGCCGTGCACACCCCGAGCCGGCCCCCGAACTTCGCGTAGCCGACCGCCTCGAACGCGGACATCTCCTCGTGCCGCGACTGAATGAACTTGGGGTTGTCCTCGGCCCGGCCCCAGGCGGCGAGGAGACCGTTGATGCCATCCCCTGGATAGCCGAACACGTGTTCCACGCCCCATTCGCGCAGGCGCTGCAGGACATGGTCGGCGACCTTGGTGCTCATACGGGACCTCCCGGGGGTGACGGCTGTACCGCCCGAGTCACCCGCGCGCCGCCGAAAAAACCTTCGGGTGTTTGACGCCCGGACAGACGGGCAGGCGAATGTCAGTGCTTCGGACAGGAGGCACGTCCGTGGGAGGCGGCGAAATCCCGCCACGGGTGTGCCTGTCGGCTCTAGGCGCGCTCCCACGGTGACTGTCCAAACGAAGGCACCACTCAAGGGAGTTGCGACGTACTATGCAGACTCACGCGAGCGCCAAGAACCACCCGCACGACGACGCCCCCGACACCGCGGAGGCCTTCCGCACCCTCGCCAAGCTTCCTCCGGGACAGCAGCGCGACACTCTCCGTGCGGAAATCGTCGAGGCATGGCTCCCCATGGCCGAGCGGCTCGCAGGACGGTTCCGCAGCCGCGGCGAGAGCTTCGAGGACCTGCGCCAGGTCGCGGCGCTCGGTCTCGTCAAGGCCGTCGACCGGTACGACCCCGAGCGCGGCAACGCTTTCGAGAGCTACGCCGTGCCGACCGTCACCGGTGAGATCAAGCGGCACTTCCGCGACCACATGTGGACGCTGCACGTGCCGCGTCGAGTCCAGGATCTGCGCAACCGGGTCCGGTTCGCCAGCCAGGACCTGTCCCAGACGATCTCCGGCCGGCAGCCCACGGTCGCCGAGATCGCCGAGCACGCACAGATGAGCGAGGAGGACGTACGCGTCGGGCTCGAGGCCCTGGAGAGTTTCACCGCGCTCTCGCTCGACGCCGAGCTGCCGGGGAGTGAGGACGGGTACTCCCTGAGCGACGCGCTCGGCTCCTCCGACCCGTCGCTGGACGTCGTCGTCGACCGCGAGGCGGTCAAGCCGCAGCTGCAGGCGCTGCCGGAACGCGAGCGGGCCATTCTGTACATGCGGTTCTTCGGGGATATGACGCAGAGCCGGATTGCTGAGCAGCTCGGGATCTCGCAGATGCATGTGTCTCGGCTGATCAGCCGGTGCTGTGGGCGGTTGCGGGACCAGGTGATGCAGGACGCCGCGTAGCTTCCGCTGGGGGCGCGGTTTGAAGCTGCGGGTTCGTTGTGGCTTGTCGCGCCCACGCGGCGGAGCCGCAAATTGACACAGCCCCGCGCCCCTAACAAGAAGGCCTGCGGCCTCTTGTTAGGGGCGCGGCTGCACTCAGCGGCGGTCCAAGTTCCTTAGCGCCAGGGCTATGTGACGGGACATCATGTCCAGGATCTGGGCCTCGGCCATGGAGAAGGCGAGTCTTGCGCCGCAGCGGAACAGGGTGAGGACGCCCTGTACGGTGCCGTTCACGGTCAGGGGGACGCACAGGAGCGATGTGACGTTCGCGCTGATCAGGACGGGGGCGCCCGAGGCGTCCTTTCCGAAGGCGTCGGGGTCCTCGGGGCGTACCTGAAGGGCCGTGGAACCGCCGCGTGCCGCCTCGACGACGAGCGGGCAGCCGGCGGGGTCCTGCGACTGAAGGTCCTCGACCTGCGTGCCGGGCCGGTCCGTGGGTCCGAGGACAGTCATACGGCACAGCCGCGCGGCCCCCTCGTCGGTGATCACCCAGTCCGCGAACCGTCCGTGCAGCACTCGGGCCGCCCGCTCAAGCACGGCGGCCCGGGTCGTCGCCGGCTCGGTCAGTAAGGCCGTGGACATGGCGTCCACCAGGTCCAGCTGCGACTGATGCCGGGTCGTCTCGGCGAGGTCCGGCAGCGGACCGGGGGAGCCCTCGGCCGACGGTATCCGTGCGTCCGCGGGCTGCAGCACCACGAGTACGGAAGTACGCGGCTCACCGCTCGTCCGCACCGCGGTGAGCGTCGCGCGCACGGAAACGGAGGGGCGTTGCTGAAGGTGAACGGTGAGACTGCGGTCGCCCTCGCCGCGGGCCACCGCCGCGACCTGGGAACGGAACGCGGCCCGGTCGGCGTGCGCGAGGAAACCGGTCAGCGCCCGGCCCGTCGCGTAGCCCGGCCGTATCCCGGTGAACTGGGCCGCCGCGTGGTTGAGTCTGCGGACCACCGTCTCGCGGTCCATGAGTGCGACGGGCAGGGGAAGGCGCTGGAAGATCGCCCGCAACAGCTGCTGCTCCTGACGGTCGGTGGAGGGTCCATTGGATGTGCCGCCCGAGGTCAGCCGCTCGTACCACGGCCACAACTGGTCGGCCACATGATCCAGTTCAAAGAGTGCCGCGTCGAGCACTGTCTGAAGGTCACCGCTCGGTACGGACCGCGCCGCCTTCAACTCCGCGACACGGCGCACAAAATCCTCGAGCTCTTCCCCGAATTGATCTGTCTGCGCCATGCCCCGAACCTAACCCGTCTCCGGCCGTTGCGGGGAGGCCGGAGTGGAACCGTTCATTTTCGTTTTCCCAGCGGGTGGGTGGGCAGGCGCAGAGTAAGGAGGTACACACATGCCGGACGCCGAGCACATCGGCCACCTGGGCACGGAGTCACCGGAGTCCGCGCTTCCCGCTCGTCGGCTGTCGGAACTCGCTGAGAAGTCCGCGCGCTGCACCACCGACTGCTGCGGTGCGAGCACCACGGTCTCCAACGGCGAGGCGGAGCGGCCGGCCGCCGTGACCCATCCCGATCTGGCGGGCCTCGTCTCGGTCCAGCTGCTCTCCGGCGAGGGGCCGATCCCTGTCGCCGTGGACGGCGGCGAAACCGTTGAGACGGGCGATCTGCTGCGCGTGGAGCGCTGGCCGCAGTACCGGGCCGTGGCGCTCGACGCGGGTGTACGGTCCTGCGTCACGATGCCGTTCCGGCGCCCCGGACTGACGGTGACGCTCAGCCTGTACAGCTTCCGCCCCGACGCCCTCGGGGACGCCTCGCACGGTCCCGCCCGTGACCTCGGCGACCTCGCCGCGAGCAGTCTCGTACGCGACCGCTCCTACCGCGCCGCGCTCACCGAACTCGACCAACTGGGCACCGCGTTGCGTACCCGGCCGGTCGTCGACCAGGCCTGCGGCATCATCATGCACGTCCTGGCCTGCGACGCGGACGCGGCCTTCGCGGTCCTACGCCGCGTCTCCCAGGGCACGAACCGCAAGCTGTCCGACGTTGCTTCGTCGATCGTGGAGACGCGGGGGCGGGGGTTGGAGCAGGAACTGGTTTCGCTGTCGTAGGCGGGTTGCCTCCGGCGGTTGGGCGGGTTGGGTTCGTTGTCGGCTGACGGTTCGTTGTGGCTGGTCGCGCCCACGCGGGGTGCCTCCGGCGGTTGGGCGGGTGCGGGTGCGTTGTGGTTGCTCGCGCAGTTCCCCGCGCCCCTGGGGTGGTTGGTGGGTGCGGGGCCGCGGTCCGGTGCGTCAGCCCGTCGCCAACAGGGCATACGACCCCGTGCTGACACAGGGCGCAGCTGTGCCCAGACCGAAGCTAAGCGACGGGCATAGGACGCACCGGCCCACGTCCCCTCCCGCCGGCGGGAGGGTGCCGGTTTCGTCGGGGTGCGGGCTTTTCGGCTCGCTTGCTCTTCGGGGGTGCGGCCAGTCGCAGGTTTTTAGGGGCGCGGGGAACTGCGCGACAAGCCACAACGAACCCGCAGCCGCGACACAACTGTCACCCACCACCCCGGTAGGCACCCCACCCACCCGCCGTAGGCGCCCGACCGGCCCGAGGCAGGGGGGCCTGGGGGCGCAGCCCCCAGTTTCGGGAAGGGGCGGGGCTGGGGAAAGGGAACCCCGCACTTGGCCACGGCCAGGAACCGTCACCCGCTCGGCCCCCAACGTGGCACGAATGGTGCCCGGCCGCGCGCGCCCCGGCGAGGGGCGGGCTCTGATGGGCTACGGGGCACGAAGGCTGTGCCCCTCCTCCGCGGCCCCCGGGGGCGCGGAAGGCCCCGCCTCAGGCCGAAGGAGCCCAGCCCATGCGCCGCACAGCCCGCGCCCTCTCCACCGCAGTCACCGCCACCGCAGTAGTCGCCGTAGCCCTGGGCACCGCCGCGTCGGCCGCAACTCCGGTCGAGGAACGGGCCAGGGTCCCGGCCCAGGAACGGGCCACAGTCCCGGCCGACGAGTCGGCAGACGTCCCCGCAGACGAGTCGGCCCCAGGCCCGGCCTGGGTCCCGGAAGAGGAGCCGACGGACGCCCCTCCGATCCCGGACGAAGAGCCGTCCGACCAGTTGGCGGAGAAGTCCCCCGACCTGTGGGCCGAGGAATCGGCCGGGACGTCGGCGGAGGACTCGGCCGGTGCGTCGCCCGGGACGCCGGCCGACGACTGGTCCGGGACGTCGCCCGGGACGAAAACCGACGACTGGTCCGGGACGTCCGCCGAGAAGTCGCCCGGCGCGTCACCGAACGCCTCGGCAACCGCCCCGGTCGCCGAGGTAACCCCCCGCACCGTAGCCCCCGGCGACACCGTCACCATCTCCGTCTCCTGCGGAGCACTCGGCGGACCCGCACCCAAGACCATCGACGCCCACTCGCAGGCCTTCGAGCACGGCACCACCAAGCTCCACCTGGTCGAGGGCAAGGACAAGGCGACAGGCCCCGCCTACACCGGCACCGCCCGTATCGCGCCCGCCGCGAACTTCGAAAAGGGCGGAGGCGGCAAAGAAGGCCGTACCGACGAGTGGAGCGTCGACGGTGCCTGCCCGGCACCCCCCGGCGGCAAGGAGGCCGAGTGGAGCGCGACGTTCACGGTGTCACGAGACGGCTCCCACCACCCGCACGGCGTCCGCGCGGGCAAGGGCGGCGCATTCACCGACTCCCCGGCCGCCCTCGCCGCCGGCGGCCTCCTCATCGCGGGCGCACTCGGCGCCGCCGTACACAGGCTGCTGCGCAGGGAGCCGTCCGCCAACCGCTGAGTTGACGACGCGTGACGGTGGGTACTCACAGCTCAGAGACACAACTGAGCACCGTAGGAACCACGAAACCCTGCGCGGAGGCGACCATGCGGCGGACGGATCCGGAAGGGCACGGCCCCGTCCGTTACGGCCCACCGCTACCCGGCCAGGGGCTGCCGGTCCCGCCCGGACTCGCCGCCGCCGCGGCCGGTGCGCACACCGAACCCACCGGCGGCGGCCCCCGGCTCCTGGACGCGGCCTGCGCGTACTGGGCCCGGCGCGGACTGCCCGCCGAGCGCCACCGGACGGCCGCGGCACCCGGCGCCCCGGCCCTGCTCCTCGCCCTGACCGCCGCACTCGGCGGCGATGTCCTGGTGCCGCGCCCCTGCGCCGCCTGGTGGCGGCCCACGGCCCGGCTGCTCGGCACCTCCGTGTTCCATGTGGCGACGTCCGCCGAATGCGGAGGCGTCCCCGACCCGTACGCTCTCCTGGAAACCGTCCGCCGGGTGCGCGCCGAGGGCGGCGACCCGCGGCTGCTGGTGCTCTCCGTCGCCGACGACCCCACCGCCACCGTCGCCCCGCCCGAAGTGGTTCACGAGACCATCGAGGCCGCCGCGGGCGAGGGACTGCACCTGATCAGCGACGAGACCTGGCGCGACACCCTGCACGAGCCGCACGACACGGTTCTGCTGAGTCCCGCCGAGATGCTTCCCGACCGGGTCACCGTGATGACCGATCTGGCGGGCCCGTTCCTGCCGCCGGGCTGGCCGGCCGCCCTGGCCCGTTTCCCCGACACCGACACCGGCACCCACCTGCGCGACCGCGTCCTCGACGTGCTGACCGCGCTCGGCGCTCGCCTGGCGACGCCGGTCGCCGAAGCAGCCACGTACGCGCTCCGCGAGCCCGAGGAGATCAGCCTGCGACTCACCGCGGCCGTACGACTGCACGCGCGCGTGGCCGCCGCCGCGCACCACGCCGTGGTGACGGGGGGTGCCCTCGCCCGGCCCCCGCAGGCAGGGCGCCATCTGTACGCGGATCTGGGCCCGCTGCGGCCCGCCCTCACCGAGTACGGCGTGGGAGACGCACAGGAACTGGAGGACTTCCTCACCGCCCGCCTCGGCATGCCCGCCCCCGGCGGCCACCGCTTCGGCGACGACCTTGGCGCCCTGCGCGTCCGCCTGGCCACCGGCCCGCTCCTCGGATCAACCGACGAGGAGCGCACGGCGTCTCTCATGGCACCGGAACCTCTGGAATTGCCGCATGTGGAAAGCGCGTTGACTCTGCTGGGATCGGTGTTCGACGATCTCCGCGACGACGCCCGGCGATGGGAGTCCCCTCGATGACGCAACAGTCCCAGACGCAGCAGTCCGAGACGCAGCAGTCCGAGACGCAGCAGTCCGAGACGCAGCAGTACGAGTCGACCTCGACGACCATCACGTCCGTATCCCTGTCATCCCCGTCATCACCGTCATCCCTGTCTACGGACGCCGATGAGCCGGTGTCCTCCTCCGTGCCCCTCGGCGGTACGGGAACACCGCTCGCCGCGCCCCGCCCTCTCGGCGAGCGGCGCGTCTGGCCGCGGTCCTTCCTCGACCGGCTGACCGACCCGCTGCCGGGCCTCAGGGGCTTCGCCCGTTTCGCCCGCGAGGGCGCGCTGCGGCCGGGACCCGAGGGTCTCGTCGACATACCCCGGCTGCCGTACGAGCCTGCCCCGCTGCCGCGCGTGGACGCGGACACCGTCGCCGTCTCCTGGGCCGGGCACGCGAGCTGGGTGGTCCAGATCGGCGGGCTCACCGTCCTGACCGACCCGGTCTGGTCGCGCAAGATCCTCGGAACTCCCGCCCGGGTCACGCCCGTTGGCGTGCCTTGGAGCGAACTGCCGCGTATCGACGCGGTGGTCATCAGCCACAACCACTACGACCACCTGGACGCCCCGACCCTGCGCAGGCTCCCGCGCGACACCCCCGTCTTCGTTCCCGCCGCGCTCGGTGGCTGGTTCCGGCGCCGCCGCTTCACCTGTGTCACCGAGCTTGACTGGTGGGAGGCGGCCGAACTGCGCGGAGTGCGCTTCGACTTCGTGCCCGCCCACCACTGGTCCAAGCGCAGCCTCCACGACACCTGCCGCAGCCTGTGGGGAGGCTGGATCCTCACCGCACCGGACAGTCGACGTGTCTACTTCGCGGGCGACACCGGCTACGGCCACTGGTTCGAGCGGATCGGCGACCGCTACCCCGGTATCGACCTGGCCCTCCTCCCGATCGGCGCGTACGAGCCCCGCTGGTGGCTCAGCGACGTCCACTGCGACCCGGAGGAGGCCGTCCGCGCGGCTCAGGACCTGGGGGCCAGGCGGATGGCACCCATGCACTGGGCCACGTTCGTACTGTCGGCGGAGCCGGTGCTCGAGCCGCTGACGCGGGTGCGGGCGGCTTGGGAACGGGCGGGTCTGGCGCGCGAGGACCTGTGGGATCTGCCGGTGGGGGGCTCCCGGATTCTGGCCTGAACGGAGGACCGTTCAGGCCACGGACTTACGCCGCGGACTTGCGCACCCTCCGCCACACGCTCGGCGCCCCACTGATCACCAGCGTGAGCACCACGGCGGCCACCACGCCCTCCCAGGGCTCCTTGAACAGTGAGCCCCCCAGGATGCCGATGAGTTGATACGTCACCGCCCATGCAAGGCAGGCCGGCACATCCCCCCGTATGAACTGCCGCATCGGCATCCGGGCCATCAGACACGCCAGCATCACCGGAATCCGCCCCGCCGGGACCAGCCGCGACACGATCAACACGGTCACGCCGTGTGTGTCGAGACGCTCCTGCGCCTGCTTGAGGCGGTCCTCCGGGGCGCGTTCACGCAGCGCCTGCAACCAGCGCGAGCCGTTCTTCGAGCCCATGCCGCGCTTGCCGAGCCAGTACAGCGCGATGTCACCGAGGAAGGCCGCGACCGACGCCACCACGAACACCAGCAGCAGCGAGAACGGTGCCGTCTGGTGGAAGGCCACCACCGCGGCCGAACTCACCAGAGCGCCCGTGGGCACCACCGGCACCAGCGCCCCGATCAGCACCAGCAGGAACAACGACGGGTAGCCGACCGCCTGTTGGGTCGCCTCCGGCGGCACCGTGGCCGCCGTGGACAGGATCACCGCGCGACCTCCGGCCGTACGCTCTCGCTGTGCCTCAGCAGATGCACCGCCACATCGGGCGCCCTCTCGCGCGCCAGGCGCATGAACTCCGGGCCCGGCGCATGGAATTCATGGGGGCGCACGGCGTCCATGCCGATCGGCCAGTACGTGCCGTAGTGCACCGGCACCGCGCTGCCCGGCAGCAGCCGGACCAGTGCCTCGGCGGCCCGTCCAGCGTCCAGATGGCCCTCGCCGAGATACGGCCCCCAGCCGCCGACCGGCAGCAGCGCCACATCGACGGGCCCGACCTCCTTCGCCATTGCCTCGAACAGGCCGGTGTCCCCGGCGAAGTACGTCCGCCCCTCGCCCTCGACGACATAGCCGAGGGCGGGCGCACGATGCGGCCCGAGTGGCAGCCGCCGTCCGTCGTGGCGTGCAGGGACGGCCCGTACGACCAGGTCACCGACCCGCGTCTCGTCACCCGGCGCGACCTCCGTGAGCCGTAGATGGCCGAGCCTGCGCAGCCCGGGCACCGCGCGTGTGGCGCCCCTCGGCAGCAGCACCCGGGTTCCCGCGGCGAGCCGCGCCAGCGAGGGAACGTGCAGGTGGTCGGCGTGCAGATGCGAGACCAGGGCCGCGTCCGCGAGCGCCGCCTCGGGCGGGGGCGTACCCCCACGGCGCCGGCGCAGATGAGCCAGCCGACGCGCGAACAACGGGTCGGTCAGCAGGCGTACGCCCGAGTCCTCGACCGTGCAGGTCGCGTGACCCCACCAGGTGATCTCCACCGGCACCCCCTTTGCTCCCTTCGCGCGACTCCCCAGAGCCTACGGGCAGAGGTAGGGTCAGCGGCGAAACCGGAGGTGAGGGGGACACCATGGGAGACACGCGCAGCGCCTCCGGCATGCTTCGCGTCACGGCCATCGCCAGCCTGACGCCGCTCGAGGAACTGGACGCGGACCCCTTCCTGGTGGACTCACGCAGCCAGCACGCCATGTGCGCGCGCTGGGCCGCCGAGCACGGGTACGTCATCGCCCGGGAACTCCTCGTACGCGGACTGCGCCCCGATCACTGCGCGCTCTGGGAGGACGTCGAGGCGGGACGCGTCGATCTGTTCGTCGCGCCCAGCCGCCGGGTGCTGGAGCGGGCGCTCGCCTCGGTCGACGAGTTCACCGCGGAGTGCGCCCGGAGAGGCGTACGCATCGAGACGGTCGGGCACGCGGAACCGGCGTACGACGCGCAGATGAAGGCGTCGGTCCATCGCCGGCTGTCGATGCCGACGGCGGGGTACGACGGGCGCTGATGCGCTGATCCGCAGGCGTTCACCCTCTGTCTGCGAACGTCCGTGTGCCCTCACCTGTTGTGACAATCTGGGGAGCGAACTTCGGCAAGGGGAGGTGGGCGTGGGCGACAGGCGATGGCGGCGGCTGGGCAGCGCCGTCCTGCGGAGTATCGCGGTGTGGGCGGTCTCCACCGTCACCATGCTGGTGCTCGCCGGGATCCTGCCGGACTTCCGGATCCAGTCGGCCGACGGAGAGAGCGCCACCCGTATCACCGTCGCCGCCGCGGTCGGCGCCGGAGGCTTCGGACTGCTCTCGGCCGTGGTGTGGCCCATCCTTGTCCGGGCTTTCCTCTTGGTCCCCGCCCTCGTCCTCGGACTGCTCGTCTTCTTCCTCAACGGTTCGCTGCTCCTCGTCGTCCTGCGCTTCAATCCGTCGGGACGGGGTGAGGTCGCCCCGGAGACCGCCGTCGTGGTCGCCGCGGTGATGTCCGCGGTCGCCTCCGCGACCGGCGCGGCTCTCGCGGTCCGGGACGACGACGCGTACCGGAGGAGGCTGTACCGCTTGGCGGACCGCCGTCGCACGGAGGAGTTGGGAGAGGGCGGGTCGTCGACTCCCGGCACTGTGTTTCTCCAGCTCGACGGCGTAGGGCATGACGTGTTGCTGGACGCGGTCGGGCGGGGTCTGATGCCCACGGTCGCCGCCTGGCTCGGCAGGAGCGAAGGCGAGAGCGAGGGAGAGAGCAAGGGCAGACGTGACGGCGGGCGCGAGGGCCAGCGTGGAGCCGGGCGCCCCACCCACCGCCTCACCCTCTGGCGCACCGACTGGTCCAGCCAGACCGGTGCCAGCCAGCTCGGCATCCTGCACGGCTCCAACCACGACATCCCCGCCTTCCGCTGGTACGAGAAGGAGACCCGGGAGGTGATGGTCTGCAACCGGCCCACCAGCGCCGCCGAACTCCAGCGCCGGGCCATCGAGCGCACCGGCGACGGCGGCCTCCTCACCCTGGACGGCGCCAGCCGCGGCAACCTCTTCAGCGGGGGCGCCGACCAGCTCGCCCTGGTGCTGTCCGTGGCGGCGCGGCGGGGCAAGGAGAACCGTTCGCGGGCGGGCTACTTCGCGTACTTCAGCGACCCCGCCAACGCGGTCCGTACGGCCATGTCGTTCGTCGCCGACGTCGGCCGCGAGATCGGCGAGTCCACGCGCGCCCGCCTCAAGAGACAGCGCCCCCGCGTCAAACGCGGCGGCCTGTACCCGTTCATCCGCGCCTTCGCGACCGTCGTCGAGCGGGACGTCGTCGTCGCCGCCATGATCGGCGACATGCTCGCCGGACGTGCCGCCGTCTACGCGGACCTGGTGGCGTACGACGAGGTGGCCCACCACTCGGGCCCGTACAGCCGCGACGCCGAAAAGGTACTGGCCCGCCTCGACCGCTCGCTGGCCCTGATCGCGAAGGTCGCCGAGCACGCCCCGCGCGCGTACCGCATCGTCGTCCTGTCCGACCACGGCCAGAGCCCCGGCGAGACCTTCCGTGCCCGCTACGGACTCGCCCTCGGCGAACTCGTCAGGGCCGGCTGCGGACTGCCCGTGCCCCGCAAGGCGCAGCGCACGCACAGCGGCGCCGAGGCCCGGGCCACCGTACGGGCCGCGCTGCACCGGCCCGTCGAGGAGGGCGGCGAACAGCACCGTCCGTCCCGCCGCCGCTCGGAGCCCATCGTGCTGGCGTCGGGCAACCTGGGCCTGGTGTCCTTCCCGGACGTACCGCACCGGATGAGCCGCGAGGAGATCGACGAGCGCCACCCGGCCCTGCTGTCCACGCTCGCCAACCACCCCGGCATCGGCTTCGTCCTGGTCAGGAGCGAGCGGCACGGCGGCCTCGTCCTCGGCGCGCACGGCGTGGAGATCCCCGTGGACCAACTGGCGGAGAACCCGGGCCCGCTCGCCGACTTCGGCCCCGCCGCGGCCGCCGCCGTACGCCGCACGCACTCCTTCCCGCACGCCGCCGACATCATGGTCAACTCCGCATACGAGCCCCAGGACGGCGAAGTCCTCGCCTTCGAGGAGCAGATCGGCTCCCATGGTGGACTCGGCGGCGCGCAGGGCGAGGCGTTCCTGCTGTCGCCCCTCGACCTCTCGCCGCCGTGCGCGGAGGGGGCGGAACTCATCGGCGCCGAGCAGGTGCACCGCGTCCTGCGGCGCTGGCTGCGGGAGGCCGCGGGGCCGCAGATCCCGCTGCCGGCCCGGCGCGATCAGCGGGCGGCCTGACGGGCGTTGGGGCAGATCCCGGTGGGTGATTACCTCCCGTTCAACCGCTCTTGACCCAACCCTCCGACTGCACCGAGCACGGATGTGATCGGATGGGGCGTACGGACCGATCCAGGGACCCATCGAAAGGACACATCGTGGCAACCACGCGTACCGCCCACACCGTCTGGGAGGGCGAACTGCTCAAGGGCAGCGGCACCGTCACCTTCGACTCCTCCGGCATCGGTTCGCAGCCGGTGTCGTGGCCGTCGCGGGCCGAGGCCGCGAACGGCAAGACCAGCCCGGAGGAGCTCATCGCCGCCGCCCACTCCAGCTGCTTCTCCATGGCCCTGTCGCACGGCCTGACCGGCGCCGGCACTCCGCCCACCCGCCTGGAGACGAGGGCCGACGTCACCTTCCAGCCCGGCGAGGGCATCACCGGCATCCACATCACCGTGCAGGGCGAGGTGCCGGGCCTGGACGCGGACGGCTTCGCCGCGGCGGCCGAGGACGCCAAGAAGAACTGCCCCGTGAGCCAGGCCCTCACCGGCACCACGATCACGCTGACGGCCGAGCTGGCCTGACGCTCGTAAGGACTCCTGACGGTCATAAGGACTACTGACGGTCGTAAGCACTCCTCGATGCCGCGCTCCTCCCATAGGGCGCGGCATCGTCGTTTTCCGGGTGCCGCTCCAGGTGCGGGGTAGGCGTCTACGGGGTACCTGGTGTTGACAAGAGCGCACTCAAGTTTTGTGATGGTGGGCGGGAAGCGCCCGGGTGGAAGGGGACGAAGATGGCACGAGCGGTTGGGATCGATCTCGGTACCACGAACTCCGTGGTGGCCGTCCTGGAGGGCGGTGAGCCCACGGTCGTCGCCAACGCCGAGGGTGCGCGGACGACGCCGTCCGTCGTGGCCTTCGCCAAGAACGGCGAGGTCCTCGTCGGCGAGGTCGCGAAGCGGCAGGCCGTGACGAACGTCGAGCGCACCGCGCGCTCCGTGAAGCGGCACATGGGCGACGGAAGCTGGCGCTTCCCGGAGAAGGGCGACATCGACGGGACCCGCTACCGCGCGCAGGAGCTGTCGGCCCGTGTGCTGCAGAAGCTGAAGCGGGACGCGGAGGCGTATCTCGGCGAGGACGTCACGGACGCCGTGATCACCGTGCCCGCCTACTTCGACGACGCGCAGCGCCAGGCCACCAAGGAGGCCGGCGAGATCGCGGGCCTGAAGGTGCTGCGGATCATCAACGAGCCGACGGCCGCGGCGCTCGCGTACGGGCTCGACCGCGGCGAGGAGCAGACCGTCCTGGTCTTCGACCTCGGCGGCGGCACCTTCGACGTCTCGCTCCTGGAGATCGGCGACGGCGTCATCGAGGTCAAGGCCACCAACGGCGACACCCACCTCGGCGGCGACGACTGGGACCAGCGGATCGTCGAGCACCTGGTCAAACGGTTCAAGGGCTCGTACGGCATCGACCTCGGCAACGACAAGATGGCGCTCCAGCGGCTGCGCGAAGGTGCGGAAAAAGCCAAGATCGAGCTGTCCTCCTCCACCGAGACAACTATCAACCTGCCCTACATCACCGCTTCCGCCGAAGGCCCGCTGCACCTCGACGAGAAGCTGACGCGCGCCCAGTTCCAGGAAATGACAAGTGATCTGCTCGACCGCTGCAAGACCCCCTTCGACCAGGCGGTCAAGGACGCGGGCATCAAGCTCTCGGCCGTCGACCACGTCATCCTCGTCGGCGGCTCCACCCGGATGCCCGCGGTCACCGAACTCGTCAAGGAACTCACCGGCAAGGACCCGCACAAGGGCGTCAACCCTGATGAGGTCGTGGCCCTCGGCGCCGCCCTTCAGGCGGGCGTCATCCGCGGCGACGTGAAGGACGTCCTGCTCCTCGATGTCACCCCGCTGTCCCTGGGCATCGAGACCAAGGGCGGCATCATGACGAAGCTCATCGAACGCAACACCACCATTCCCACCCGGCGTTCGGAGATCTTCACCACCGCTACGGACAACCAGCCCTCGGTCGGCATCCAGGTCTTCCAGGGCGAGCGCGAGATCGCCGCCTACAACAAGAAGCTCGGCGTCTTCGACCTCACGGGTCTGCCGCCCGCGCCGCGCGGGGTGCCGCAGATCGAGGTCGCCTTCGACATCGACGCCAACGGGATCATGCACGTCTCGGCGAAGGACCTCGCGACGGGCCGCGAGCAGAAGATGACGGTGACCGGCGGCTCGGCCCTCCCCAAGGACGACATCGACCGCATGATGCGCGAGGCGGAACAGTACGCCGACGAGGACCGCAGGCGCCGCGAGGCCGCCGAGACCCGCAACCAGGCCGAGCAACTCGTCTACCAGACCGAGCGATTCCTCCGCGACAACGAGGAACGGATCCCCGCCGACACCAAGTCGGAGGTCGAGTCCGCGATCACCGAACTCAAGACCCTCCTGGAAGACCGCGAGGGCGCCGACACCGCAGCCCTGCGCTCCGGCGTCGAGAAACTCGCCTCGGTCAGCCAGAAAATGGGCCAGGCCATGTACGCCCAGACTCAGCAGACTCCTCCGGAGGACGAGCACCCCGGCACCGAGCAGCCTACGTCGAGCCCCTCGGACGAGGAGGGCGTGGTCGACGCGGAGATCGTGGACGACGAGAGGGAGGGCGGGGACAAGAAGGGGGGCGCGGCGTAGGTCACCTGGGTCCGGCACCACTCAGCCCGTGGGGGGCCCGAGCAGTTCCTCGACGAAGCGGTTGTAGCGGGGCACTCCTTGAGATGACCATGGCGTGCCCCGACGCGGCGCTCCACTCCCCGGTCCCATCCGGGCGGCCGGACTCCACGCATCCAAGGGCGATGAGTTTCGCCATGGCCGTCGGTCTGTATCTCCGACATGCGATCAACCGCACTCGAGGAGAACACCATGACCGCCACCTACACCTTCGACGTCTTTGCCAGCCTCGACGGCTACGGCTCCGCCGGCGGCAACTGGACCGGCTACTGGGGCAAGCAAGGCCCCGAACTCCTCGACCACCGCCTCGCCCTGTACCGCGAGGAGCAGCGGATGGTCTTCGGAGCCAATACGTACCGGGCGTTCGCGGAGATGCTGGCCTCGAGCACCGAGGAGTCCGAGGTGCGTGACCCCTGGGTCACCCGGATGAGAAGCCTCCCGGCAACGGTGGTGTCGTCCACACTGAAAGAACCCCTCGACTGGCCGGATGCGAACGTCGTGAGCGGCGACGCCGTCGACGTCGTCGCCCGGCTCAAGGAGGAGTCGGAGGTGCCGTTGCGCTCACACGGCAGCCTGGCGATGAACCGGGCGCTGATGGCCGCCGGTCTCGTCGACCGCGTCCAGGTGACACTCTTCCCCGTGATCACCGGCCAGACCGGGGCGGCCCCGATCTTCCAGGACGCGGCCGACTTCGACCTCGAACTGCTCGAGCACCGAACACTCGACGGCCACATCCAGGAGCTCATCTACCGGCCCACCCTGCATGTCTGATCGTTCGCGCATGGCGGGGTCGGGGGCGGGAAACCCCGCCACCTCAGAAGTCGTCCCGCCGCTTCTCGATCAGCTGTCGCGTCCGCTGGGCCGTGGCCGCGCGTGTCGTCATGTGGTCGAGCACCTCGAGGTGTGCGGCGACCTCCCGGCGCGAGTCGAGGTAGAGCGCGCCGGTCAGGTACTCGCTGTAGACCATGTCGGGCAGCTCCGGCTCCGCGAAGCGGAACAATGTGAAGGGCGCGTACGTCCCTGGATGCGGCCCGCGTGCGAACTCGGCGATCTGCAAGGTGATGTGGTCGTTCTCGGAGAGGGCCAGAAGCCGCTCCAGTTGCTCGCGCATCACCTCGCCCCGCATGCACACCGGCCGCAGCAGGACCGTCTCGTCCATGATCACCCACAGCCGGGGCGGATGCTCGCGGGTCAGCAGCTTCTGCCGCTCCAGCCGCAACGACACATGACGTTCGACATCACTGGGCCGGGTCTGCCCGACGGTACCCGCCTCCAGGACGGCACGCGCGTACTCCTCGGTCTGCAGGAGTCCGGGCACGAAGTGCGGCTCGTACGACCGGATCAGTGAGGCCGCGCCCTCCAGGCTCACATGCAGGCTGAACCAGTCCGGCAGCACGTCGTGGAAGCGCTGCCACCAGCCGGGCTGGTTCGCCTCCTCGGCCAGCGCGACGAACGCCGCGATCTCGTCGTCGGGCACGCCGTACGTCGACAACAGCACCTGTGCGTACGGGATCTTCAGCGCGACCTCGGCCATCTCCATCCGCCGGATGGTCGCGGCTGTGACCCGGAGAATCTGGGCCGCTTCGTCCCGCCGCAGCCCGCACGACTCGCGCAGTTCCTGAAGTCTTCTTCCCAGCACCACCTGACCGACGGTCGGCGCCGGACGCCGTTCACTCACGCCACGCCTCCCCACGCGCCGAGCAACGCAAGAAGTCTGCCACGTCGGCGGGAAACCAACACGGGATCGGGGGCACCTGATTACCGCGCGCATTACCTCGCACGTAATGGACCACGGCCCACACGGCCCGGCATGGTGGGCGTACTGGTTCCCGGGCCGGCGCACTCCGGCCCGGGAGCCGGGTCCCACCACCCCTTCCCGACCTCGACGGAGGCTGATCCGCCATGTCCGCAACCCAGCTCGCCGCCCTGGCCCGCACCCCCGAACCGCACACCATGCTGCGCCGCTTCCTGGCCTTCGACGCGGCGGGAACCGGCGCGAACGGCATCGCCTACGTCGTAGCGTCCGGCCCCATGGGCCGACTGCTCGGCATCGACTCCGGCCTGCTGCTCACCCTCGGCCTCTTCCTCACGGCGTACGCGGCGGGCGTCGGCCTCCTGGCCTCGCGCCCGCAGCCCCCGGCCCTCCCGGTCCGGGCGGTGATCGAACTCAACCTCGCCTGGACGGCCCTGAGTTTCCTCGCACTCGCCGTGTGGCTGTCGCCGACCACCACGGGGGCGGTGTACATCCCGGTGCAGGCGCTGGTCGTGGCGGGGTTCGCGGGCTTGCAGTACGCGGCACTGCGAGCCGTGCAGAGGCGCTGACTGGGGATGACTGGGCGTCAGGACATCAGCGATTGAAGGTACTTGCCCGTCGCCGGGTCGGCTGGGAGCAGGGTCTCTATGGCCAACTCGGCGACCGTCACGTCCATGGGGGTGTTGAAGGTTGAGATGGACGAGATGAAGGACAGTACGCGGCCGTCGTGTTCGATCTGCATCGGCAGGGCGAAGGCGAACGGTTCCTCGGGTCCCTCGCCGTTCTCCGCGGAGGGGTCTTCCTCCGGGGCGGGGTGTGGATACGCCGCCACCTCCTCGTACAGCGTGCGTAGTGCGTCCGAGCGGCGTAGGGCGATGTCCCGTTCCATCTGGGCCAGGAGGTGGCCGCGCCATGCGCGCAGGTTGCGGATTCTCGGTGCCAGGCCCTCTGGGTGCAGGGTCAGCCGTAGGGCGTTCAGTGGAGGGGTGAGCAGGTGCTCGGGGAGGTCGTTGAAGAGCAGCGCGATGCCCTGGTTGGCGGCGACCACGTTGTATGTGGCGTCCACGACGAAGGCCGGGTAGGGCTCGTAGCCCTGGATCAGCCGTTCCAGGCCCTCTCGCAGCGCGTCCATGGCCGGGTCGTCGAGCGGGGTCTCCGGGTAGTGGGGGGCGTAACCGGCCGCCAGGAGAAGGGAGTTGCGCTCTCGTACGGGGATGTCCAGGTGCTCGGCCAGGCGCAGCACCATCTCCTCGCTCGGGCGGGAGCGGCCCGTCTCGATGAAGCTGATGTGCCGTGCTGAGGAACCGGCACGCAGGGCCAGCTCCAGCTGGCTCAACCGGCGCTGTTCACGCCAGCCGCGCAACAGTGGCCCGATTCCACGGTCGGCCGGAGCGGATGCGGATGCCGAGGCAGTGGTCGGGGCAGTGGCCATGCCACGACCGTAGCCGAGGGCCGGTCCCGGGCGGCCACCGGAGTGACGTGAGAGGAGGGGGAGGTGAGTCGGGCGGAGCGCCGCCCGTACTGCTCCCGCGGCCGAATTCACCCGCCGACCGCCCCCGCGGCACCCCCTGACCAGGCCCGGAACAGCTCGCCTGTGGCACGCTGAGAGAACCGGACGTTACGGGACGACGGAAACGGAGCAACAGCCATGCCCCTCGAACCGCTCTCGCAGAAGGACATCGAGGAACGGCTCGCCGAGCTACCGGGCTGGTCGCTCGACGGGGACCGGATCGCCCGCTCCTACCGGCTCGGCTCGCACTTCGCGGCGGCCGCGCTGGTGGTGCACATCGCGCAGGTGCAGGACGAGCTAGACCACCACTCCGACCTGACCCTCGGCTACCACTCCGTCTCGCTCACCGTGAACACGCACAGCGTGGGCGGCGCGGTCACCGAGAAGGACATCGAGCTGGCCCGCCGGGTCGAGGAGCTCGCCTCCGGGCACGGTGCCAGTTGAGCACGCTGGTATTCGACTACAACGAGGAGGCGGAGCGGTACGACGCCCTCCGTGGCGGCGAGCCCCGTGCCGCCGAGGCCGCGAGCGCCGTACTCAGCTTGCTCCCCGAGGGCACCCGCAGTCTCCTCGACCTCGCCTGCGGCACCGGCACGGTGACCCGGCGTCTGGCGGAGGCCGGCCTCGACGTGACGGGAGTCGACGCCGCGTACGGAATGCTGAGCCGAGCCGCCGCACAGGTACCCGGCCGCCTGGTACGCGCCGACTGCCGCCAACTCCCTTTCCCCGACGCATCGTTCGACGCCGTCTCGGCGATCTGGCTGCTGCATCTGCTGGACGACGCGGCCCTCGTCGTAGCCGAGGCGGCCCGGGTGCTGCGGCCGGGCGGCGTCTTCGTCACTACCGTCGACAAGGCCGCCGCCCACGACGTGCGCAGCGACATCGACGCCGTCATGGCCCCCCGCCCCCGCCGCGCCGCCCGAGACGAGGCCAGTCTGGTGGCGCGCTTCGCCACCGACAGCGGCCTGATCCCGGCGGCCCGCTCGACCTTCCGCGGCCGCGGCCAGGGCCGTACCCCGGCCCAGGCAGCCGCCGACGTACGCCGCGGCTGGTACACCCTCCTCCGCCCCGGCGCCCCGCTCACCGAACAACTCGCCTCCCGTCTGGAGGAACTGCCGGACCAGCATGTCCCGCGCCCGGAACCGGAGTTCAAGCTCCGCTCATTCCGGAAGCCGAAGCCGGAACCGCGCAAGGCCTGAAGCACCGGCTGCCGTACCCGGCCGACGTAGGCGGCAACTCCCGTACCCCTGGCGGCGACTGAGGAGTGGAACCCCTCTGCCCCCACCCAGGAGGTACGTCACCGTGCGGCACCCGCATCGCAGACGCAAGAAGCTCCGCTTGCTGCTCGCCACCGTCGTCACCGGGGCCCTGGCCGCCGCCGGGATCACCGCGTTCAGCGTGACGTCGGCCGAGGCCGCGGTCGCCCGGCAGGTCGAAGGACTCGACCGGGGCGTCGTCAGCGTCCACACCGGCAGCGGCAACCTGGTCAGCTGGCGCTGGCTGGGCACCGACCCGGGCAACGTGTCGTTCAACGTCTACCGGGGTGACACGAAGGTCAACTCGTCCCCGATCACCGGCTCCACGAACTATTTCCACTCCGGCGCGCCCAACTCCGCCGACTACCGGGTCCGCGCAATCGTGGACGGTGCCGAGCAGGGCTTCTCGGAGCACGCCATCCAGTTCCGCAGCGGATACAAGGACGTGCCGATCACGCCCCCGGCAGGAGGCTCCGGCTACACCTACGAGGCCAACGACGCCTCCGTCGGCGACCTGGACGGAGACGGCGCCCTCGACTTCGTACTGAAGTGGCAGCCGACCAACGCCAAGGACAACTCGCAGTCCGGCGTCACCGGCAACACCATCGTCGACGGCATCAAGATGGACGGCACCCGCCTGTGGCGCATCGACCTGGGCCGCAACATCCGCTCGGGCGCGCACTACACGCAGTTCCAGGTGTACGACTACGACGGCGACGGCAAGGCCGAGGTCGCCATGAAGACCGCGGACGGCACACGGGACGGCACCGGCGCGGTGATCGGCAGCGCGTCCGCCGACCACCGCAACTCCGGCGGGTACGTGCTGTCCGCGCCCGAGTTCCTGACCATGTTCAACGGGCAGACCGGCAAGGCGATGCAGACGGTCGACTACGTTCCGGCGCGCGGCAACGTCGCCTCGTGGGGCGACTCGTACGGCAATCGCGTCGACCGTTTCCTCGCCGGTACGGCCTATCTGGACGGCGAGCGGCCCTCGCTGATCATGGCGCGCGGCTACTACACACGGAGTGTGATCGCGGCCTGGGACTGGCGGGACGGCAAGTTCACGCGCCGCTGGACCTTCGACACCAACTCCTCGACCAACACCGGCAAGGGCTACGACGGCCAGGGCAACCACAGCCTGTCCATCGCGGACGTGGACGCCGACGGCAAGGACGAGATCGTGTACGGCGCGATGACCGTGGACGACAACGGGCACGGCCTGTGGACGACCAAGCTCGGCCACGGGGACGCCGGTCATGTCGGCGACCTCAACCCGTCCCGCTCGGGACTCGAGTACTTCAAGGTGTCCGAGGACAGCTCCAAGCCCGGTTCCTGGATGGCGGACGCGCGCACCGGACAGATCCTGTGGCAGACCGCCTCCGGCTCCGACAACGGCCGCGGCGTCTCCGCCGACATCCACGCCGGTTCGGCAGGCGCCGAATCCTGGTCCGCCGCCGACACCACGCTCCGCTCGGCCGGCGGAGCCTCGCTCGGCCGTGAGCCGTCCAGCATCAACTTCGTGAACTGGTGGGACGGCGACACCACCCGCGAACTCCTCGACGGCACCCGTATCGACAAGTACGGCACGAGCGGTGACACCCGGCTGCTGACCGGCGCCTCCGTCGCCTCCAACAACGGCACCAAGGCGACCCCGGCGCTCTCCGGCGACATCCTCGGCGACTGGCGCGAGGAGGTCGTCTGGCGCACCGCGGACAGCCGGGCGTTGCGTATCTACTCGACCCCGCACCAGACCAGCACGAAGATCACCACCTTGCTGCACGACCCGATGTACCGCGTCGCGCTCGCATGGCAGAACACGGCCTACAATCAGCCGCCGCACCCGAGCTTCCACATCGGCAGCGGCATGGCGACGGCTCCCCGGCCGACCGTCTACACGCCCTGACCTGGTAGAACAGCTCGCTTCCGGAGCGGCCGACCGCACCGCGCGGTCGGCCGCTCTCGCCTGATTAAGGAAGCGATTAAGAAAGCACAGAGTGAGCGGTTGGACACCCTGGGCGAGTTGCAAGAGCCCTAACCCTTCGTTGTGTCTGCGCTGTGCGTGCGCTGTACGTGGCTTCGAGAGGTTGGGCGCGTCGAAATCGACGGGCAACCGAAACACAGGAGGAACGCCATGAAGCGCACCATCGTCGCTGCCGCAGTTGCGGTCGCCCTCGCGGGCGGAGTGACCGCCTGCGGCGGGAGTGCAGGCGAGCAGGAGCCGGAGCGAGCACCACAGTCGGCGGTGAGCGTCCCCGGCACGGACGACGATGCCCAGGAGGACGACCAGAACGACGACCAGAGCACGCCGGCAGCCCAGGCGTCGTGCGAGACCGACGGCCCGGACGACCGCGATGACAACAACCAGGACGACAACAAGGACGACGGCCCGGACGACCGAGATGACGCCCGAGACGACAACAAGGACGACCGGGACGACAACAAGGATGACGCCCAGGACGACCGGGATGACACGCAGGACGACAACAAGGACGACCGCGATGACACCCAAGACGACGCTCAGGACGACGGCTGTGACGACCAGGACGACAACGGCGACGACACCGGTGAGGTGAAGTAGCACACTCACTGAAGTAACGCACTCACTGAAGGGCGCGTGCCGGGATCCGGTACGCGCCCTCCGTGCGTGAATTTCCGGCTATCACCGATGAATTCATGGGTCTTCCCCTGTCTAACCAGATACACCGGCTACATCTGACAAGAGACAGAAGCTCACCGATCCGCTCTCTTAGGAAGGCACATCATGAGGAAGATCTCGGCAAGCCTGTTCATCTCGCTCGACGGCGTCGTGGAGGCCCCCGACCAGTGGCACTTTCCGTACTTCGACGACGAGATGGGTGCCGCCGTCGGCTCGCTGTTCGACGGGGTCGACACCATCCTGTTCGGTCGCAAGACGTACGACAGCTTCGCGGGGGCGTGGCCCGAGCGTGAGGCGGAGGGCGGGGAGGACGCCGGTTTCGCGAAGATCCTCGGTGACGTACGCAAGATCGTGGCCTCGCACCAGAAGCTCGAGTTCACCTGGCGGAACTCCGAGCAGCTCGAGGGCGACCTCATCGAGACCGTCACCGCGCTGAAGAACGAGCCGGGCGGGGTCATCTCCCTGAGCGGCTCGATCTCCGTCGTACGCCAACTGCTGGCCGCCGGCCTCCTGGACGAGCTGCACCTGCTGGTCCACCCCATCGCCGTACGCCACGGAATGCGCCTCTTCGACGAGGCCGACACCACGATCCCGCTGCGCCTGCTCTCCTCGAAGACCTTCGGGTCGGGCGTCCTGCACCTGGTCTACACCCGGGCCGAGTCCACCAGCGAGGCCGGCTACGAGGACGCGAAGGCACACCTGTCCCAGCCCGCGGAGTAGCGAGGGCTGCCCGGTTCACCGCCCGGCCCGGCCCGCGCACTCCGCGCAGGCCAGGCCGGGCCGAGCAGGGTCAAGCCGGGGCCACTATCCCGCCGTGTCCCCGTAAATGACCCCGCGCCCGTTCGTCGACACGTACACCCGCCCGTACACCCGCGGATCCCCGGTGATCGCCGCACCCGTCCAACCCCACTGATGCGCATCGTCGTTGATGCGCGTCCAGGTCGAACCCTGGTCCGTGGAGCGGAAGATGCCGCGTACGCCGTCGATCTTGGCGCTGGTGTAGAGCGTCTGGTACGAGGCGCCAGGCGCGGCCTTGCCGAAGCCGATGGTGTCGGCCTGCTCGACCCCCGACAGCTTGGTGAAGCTCGCGCCGCCGTCCGTCGAGTGCCACAGCCCGTACGCGCCGTCGCTCGCACCGCCCGCCAGCCAGATGTCGCCCTTGGTGCCGGGCAGCGCCTTGAAGCGCACGCTGTCACCGCTCGGCAGACCACTGGCCGAGGATGCCGTGAAGGTCGCGCCGCCGTCCGAACTGACGTAGAACTTCCCGGACTTGAAGCCGTAGAACGTCTTCGGATCGACCCGGTCGGACTCCACGATCGCGCCCGCCGGAATCCCGCTCGACGCGGACCACGACGAGCCGAACCCGGTCGCGGAGTGCACGCCCGCTCCCTCCGGACTCCACACGAAGCGGCTGCCGTCGGAGGCCGCAGCGACCGTTCCGCCGCCGGAGACGCCCGAAGGGTCCGTGCCGGCGAACCAGTTGGCGCCGTTGTCGGTGGAGAAGGCGATATGAGGACCCGAGTCGAGATTCCCGGCCCGCACCACGATCCCGGGGTTCGTCTCGGCGAAGTCGAGGCTCGTGGTCGTGGTGAAGTTCGGTGAAGTGAACATCATCGACGGGACTTTGGTGAGATCCGTATGCCGGAAGCCGCCGATGTCGCCGAGTGCGCTGAGGAGTTGGGCTCCGCCGGACGGGGGAGCGGCGAGGTCGTTGACGGCCGTCTCCTCCAGGCCCTGCACCATCGGCTTGATGGTGAACTGGCCGCCGCTGTCCCACTTACCGAGGTCCTCAGTGCCGTAGATCGTGGCGCCCGTCCCGTACATCATCCGGTCCGGGTTGAAGGGGTCGATCTCCAACGCCTCGGTCATCCAGCCGAGTTTGGGGGTCTGCTCGGGCGGTGACGGGTTTGCGCCCCAGGTCAGCCAGGGTGAGGATGACACGTCCATCGTGTAGCGGTTCGCGCGGGTGGGATACGAGCTGTAGTCCCAGGCCTTCGTCCAGGTGCCGCCGCTGTTCGTGGAGCGGAAGATCTGGGTGTCCGGCCACCAGGAGCTGTACGCGGTCGCCATCACCGTGCCCGGGTTCTGCCGGTCCACGGTCAGCCCGCTGAAGCCGTAGTAGGTGTCGGCCTCTGCGACAGGGCTGATGTTCGTCCAGGTCCCGGACCCGGTCGCGTACCGCCACAACTGTCCCTTGCCGCCGTCGTACGGGCCGCCCTTGTCGCTGTACGCGAGATAGAGGTAGCCGTTCTCGGCGTCCAGTACGCCCTTGTGGGCGAGGTAGCCGGTGGGTTGGCCGGGCAGCCGGGACCAGGTGGCGCCCGCGTCGGTCGAGCGGTAGACCGAGTTCTCCTTGTCGGCGACCCCGACATAGATCGTCTGCGTGGCGTTCGTACCGTTGCCCGTCGACTCGTCGAAGGTGACCCAGACGATGCCCTGGTTATCGGAGGCGTAGCCGCTGGTGTCGGTCGGATCCTGCACGTAGTTGCCGACGTTGGGGAAGTTCGTCACCTGTGACCAGGAGGCGCCCGAGTCCGTGGACCGCCACAGGCCCTTGCCGCTCGGGGCGCCCAGATACAGCACGCTGTTCTTGTGCGGGTCCACCGCGAGCCGCTCGCCCATGCCGCGGCCGGGCATGTTGCCGCCCAGCTTGAACGGCAGGTCGGCCTTCTGCCAGCTTGCGCCTCGGTTGGCGGACCTGAGGACGGCGCCGTTCTTCGGGTCCCAGCTGTTCGTGTACGTGCCGACCGCCGCGTACACCTTGTCCGGGTCGACCGAGTCCGAGGCGATGCTGGCGACGCCGGTGTGGCCCCAGTCCTCCCAGCCGATGGAGTCGAGCAGTGGGGTCCAGGTCTTCGTCGACTCCTGCCAGCGGTAGGCGCCGCCGATGTCGGTGCGGGCGTATGCGAGGTTCTTCTCACTGCGGTTGAAGACGATGCCTGGCACGAAGCCACCGCCGTCGATCCGGGCGTTCTTCCAGGTGTACGAGTCGGCGGCGACGCTCACCGGCCGCTCGACCGGCTCGGCCGCCATCGCGGACGGACTGCCCGCGAGGAGACCGGCCGCGAGCGCGAGTACGGCCGTGAGAACGCGGCCCCTTCTGACGGTTCTTCCGGTTCTTCCGGTTCTTCGCACGGTGGGGGTCCTCTCCTGGAGCGGGGGATGGGGGGAGGAGGAAGTGCGCGGCGGAGCCGGGCGGCCCCCTAGGAGGAGAAGGGGCCCGCCCGGCCGGTGGGCCCCATCTGTAGGGCCCTGTACACGGAGCGACGGGGGCTATTCGAGGAGCTCCGCGTACGAGCCCATGGCGAGCGCTATGTCCGCCTGGGCCCAGAACCGGTGGTACGTGAACGTGGGCGCGGCGCCGCCCGCGAGATAGCTCTCGATCTTCGACCACGCCGGGTCGTCCTCGTAGAAGGAGCGGATGGAGTCGAAGGTGGACGAGGAGTTGATCGGGTCGCCGTTCGGCATCGTGCCGGTCCAGCCGCTGGGGATGTACACGGCGTCGTCGAAGCGGTTGTAGTCGGCGCGGGTCTCCGGGACCGCGATGCCCAGCGCGTCCTGGTTGTTCGCCCACATGCCGTCGAGCAGTGCCTTGGCGGTCGACGCGGCCTCGGTGTCCCCGGACTTGTCCGCGTAGTACGTCAGGGTCTTGGCGTACGCGGCGGCCACACCGACGTCGTTCGTGTAGTCGGCGACGGTGACATGAAGTCCGCTGTTGGAACCGGGACTTGACGCGTTCCAGGTGTCGGGCGCACCCGACCACTGGAGGGTGTTGGGGATGCGGAAGCTGCCGTCCGGATTGACCGTGGTCTTGGACAGCGCCCAGTCGACCCACTTGTCGAGCACGACCTTGGCGTCCGCGTCACCCGTCTGCTGGTAGTACTCGGCGACCCGCTCCATGGACCACGCCTGGAAGCCGAACCACTGGTTGGACGGCGGGTCGTGGTACACCGGCTTCTCGTCGTAGTACATGCCGTAGAACGTGGGCGTGCCGGCCGGCGGGGTCGCGTAGTGGCCCTTCCAGCTGTTGGTGGCACCGCCCGCGATGGCGCCTTCGTTCGACTGCAGCCAGCGGTAGAACTCCAGCTGCCGGTCGAGCGACTTGGCCCAATCCGCTTGTCCGGTGGCCGACTTGGGCTTCAGATCGGCGTACGAGCTGAGCGCGTACGCGGCCAGGGGGTTCTGGTAGCCGCCATGGGCGTGGCTGGAGCCGATGCGCCAGGACCAGCCGGCCGAGGTGTCGGTGGCACCGCCCCAGGAGTAGTACCAGTTCAGCAGGTAGTGCGAGGAGTCCTTGCCGGTGCCGGGTGAACACGTCGACGGGCCCACGCAGTTGCCGATTTTCTTGAAGTACTTGTCGTACATGGCGTAGCGCAGATAGTCGCCCATCTTCGCGGCCTTGCCGAGCGTCGCCGACACCTCGGAGCCCTTGCCCTGCTCCTCGGCCCAGATGTCGGCCCAGTACGCGGCCTGCACGGCACGCGCGTCGGCGTCCGGCGCGTTGGTGAACTTCCACTGCTTGGCATAGGAGGCGTCACCGGTGAACAGGTCCAAGTACCCGTTCTTTCCGCCGTACTTGAAGGCGTCACAGGTCGGCTGCGGCACCGTCTCCCACACCGACTCCTGCGAGCCGCGCTGGAAGGTGTTGATGTACGAAGGGCCGGTGTCGCTGGGGCCCGCCTCGCACTTGCCCGGCGAGTTGCCGTAGCCGTAGACGTTGTCGACGTCCTGCAGCCAGTGCATGCCGTAGATGTCGTCCGTGCCGTACGCGCTCTTCAGCTCCGAGGCGATCGGGTCCCGGCCGACCGAGACGCCGGGGTCGAGCTTCGCCGGGTACTCGCTCGGGCTGTCCAGCTCGGGCGCGTACGTGGCGGGCTTGGAGGCGTTGTAGAAGGAGTTCGTCGGCTGGTCCGCCTTTGTGGGGATCATGAACTTCTCCATGGTCTCCCACGCGGCGTTGAACCTGGCCCAGTCGCCGGTGACCTTGCCGTACATGGCCTGCAGCCAGATCAGATAGCTGTACGCCTCCGACGTCGTCTCATGGCCGTGGTCCGGCGCCTCGACGATCAGCGTCTCGACCGAGTGGTACGGGATGCCCTCGGGGGAGAAGTAGCCGTTCGCCGGATCGGTGATCTTGCCGTAGAGCTCCAGGAAGCGCTCGTCGTACGCCTTGGTCGCGGCGAGCTGCGTGGCGGTGACCGTGGCCTTGGCATGCCCGGTGGCCGTCGACTCGAACGTCGCCGAACCGGTACCGGAGTTGGCGGCGGTGATGGTCACCTTCTGGGCCGTGTTCCAGTTCGCCGGCGTGAAGGTGAGCGACGAGCCGCCGGTGACCGACAGGCCCGTATTGCCGTCCGTACGGGCCGTGGAGACCGTCACGTTCGCACTCGGCTGCGTCGACAGCTTCACGTCGAACGTGCCCGTCTTGCCCTGCCGGACGCCGAGTTGGGCCGGGGACGCCACCACGGCGGGACCCGAGGCGACCGTGATGCCGACCGGGGTGGAATCCGCCGAGGCACCCAGGCTGTCGTACGCCTTCGCGACCAGCGAATGACTGCCGACAGCAAGGGAGTTGACCGACAGCGTGTACGGGGACGTCGTGTCGGTGCCGAGCAGCTTCGTGTCGTCGTAGAACTCGACCTTGCTGATCGTCGCGTCATCGGCCGCCGCGGCGGTGGCGGCCAGCGGGACCGCGTCGCCTTGCGTGTAGACAGCGCCCGGGGCCGGGCTGGTCAGCACGGTGATCGGCGGCTGGTGCGCGCCGGTACAACGGGTGCCGTTCACGGTGAAGTTGGTCGGCGCGGCGTTGGTGCCGCTGTACGTGAACTGCGCGCCGGTGGTGACGGCGGCCCCGGAGGCGATCTTCGCGTTGAAGGAGGCGCTCTTCACGGTCACCGTCTTGCCGGACTGCGACCAGGCGCCGCTCCAGCCGTTGCCGAGCTTCTGGTTGCCCGCGTAGTCGTACGTCAGCGTCCAGTCGTCGATGGCCTCCGAGCCACGGTTGGTGAGGGTCAGCTCCGCGGTGAAACCGGAGCCCCAGTCATTGGTCTTGTAGTCCACGCTGCACTGAACTGCCGCCGCTTGAGCGGGAGTTGACCCTGTGGCCAGCGTGGTGAGGGGAAGTGCGAAGGCCGCCACGACAGCGGTCCACAATCGCCGCGCACGGCGTCTCTGTCTGCCTGCCATGTCCTGGTTCCTCTCCTTGCGGCTCGGAGATGTGGGGGCGGAGCAACAAGCCTTGAACCAGTGGGAGCGCTCCCATCTTGGGGATGGGGGTGTCAAGGGTCAAGCCGCTTGAAGAGTCGAAAAGATTCGAGCCGTACATCTGTAGGAAACATGTCAACTCCTTGGTTACTCCTCTGTTCTTTACCATCACTTGGCGCTACCTTCTTCCGCACCAGTGGGAGCGATTCCATCAGTCGACGCGGTCGTGACGACGCGTCAGAGCTGTGAGGAGTCGCTCATGCGACACCCCCCGCGTTTAGGTCTTTTACTGGCCGGTGCGGCACTCGCCCTCGTGGCGGGCGCCATCGCGCCGGTCGGTACGGCTTCCGGAGCGGCGCCCGCGTATGTGGCCGCCGAGCCCTCGCCCGAACCCGTGGATCCGCCGGCTCCTGCTGCCGACGGCCCGCCCGTGCTGAAGGTCTCCGGCAACAGGCTCGTCGACGAGAGCGGCGCCACCCGGCGACTGCTCGGCGTCAACCGCTCCGGCGGCGAGTTCGCCTGCGTCCAGGGCTACGGCATCTGGGACGGGCCGGTCGACGACGCCTCGGTCAAGGCGATCGCCGACTGGAACGTCAACACGGTCCGCATTCCGCTCAACGAGGAGTGCTGGCTGGGCCTGTCCAACATCAAGCCCGAGTACGCCGGCGCCCACTACATCGCCGCCGTCAAGGACCTGGTGACCAAGGTCAAGGCACACGGCATGACGCCGATGCTCGAACTGCACTGGTCCCACGGCCAGTACACGGGCAACTCGGCGGGCTGCGCCGACGTGCACGCCAGCTGCCAGAAGCCGATGCCCAACGCGCAGTACACGCCGTCCTTCTGGGCCTCGGTGGCGAACACCTTCAAGGACGACCCGACCGTCGTATTCGACCTGTTCAACGAGCCCTACCCGGACCGTGCGACCTCCAACTCCGCGCAGGCGTGGACCTGTTGGCGGGACGGCGGCAACTGCCCCGGCATCGGCTACGAGGTCGCCGGGATGCAGGACCTGATCGACACGATCCGCGAAACCGGGGCCACGAACCTGATCCTGGCGGGCGGGCTCGCGTACTCGAACGACCTCAGCCAGTGGCTGAAGTACCAGCCGACCGATCCTGCGGGCAATCTCGCCGCGGCCTGGCACGTCTACAACTTCAACACCTGCGCCAACGAGAGCTGCTGGGACTCCACGCTCGCCCCGGTCGCCGCCCAAGTCCCGCTTGTGGCGGGCGAGATCGGCGAGAACACCTGCGCGCACTCCTTCATCGACCGCGTCATGGCGTGGTTCGACGAGCGCGAGCAGTCGTACCTCGGCTGGACCTGGAACACCTGGACCTGCAACTCGGGTCCGGCCCTGATCTCCCACTACGACGGCACACCGACGTCGTTCGGCATCGGGCTGCGCGATCATCTGCGCTCCCTCGACGGATAGGAACCCGCACATCATGAGTCGTACGAGAACTGCGTTACTGGCAGCGTTCGCGCTGCTCGCCTCAGGAACGGGCACCGCTGTCGCGGCGATGCCCCCGGACGCCGGCCCGGCCGCCGTCCCCTGCACCGTCGACTACAAGGTGCAGAACCAGTGGGACTCCGGCTTCACCGCCGCGGTCACGGTCACCAACCACACGGCTGCCAAGTCGAGTTGGGCCGTGAAGTGGTCGTACGCCGGAAACCAGAAGATCACCAACGGCTGGAACGCCAACCTCAGCCAGAGCGGCAACGCCGTCACCGCCGCCAACGAGAGCTACAACGGAACGCTGTCCACGGGCAGTTCGATCAGCTTCGGCTTCAACGCCTCGTACAGCGGCACCAACGCGATGCCCACCACCTTCACGCTCGACGGCGTGACCTGCAACGTCGACGGTGGCGGAGGCCCCACCGATCCGCCCGACCCGACGGGTCCCAAGGTCGACAACCCGTACGCGGGCGCCAAGGTGTACGTGAACCCGCAGTGGTCCGCGAATGCGCGCGCCGAGACAGGCGGCAGCCGCATCGCCAACCAGCCCACCGGCGTGTGGCTGGACCGGATCGCCGCCATCAACGGTGCGGGCGGCAAGATGGGTCTGCGCGCCCACCTCGACGAGGCCCTGAAGCAGAAGGGCTCGGACGAGATGGTCGTCCAGCTCGTCATCTACAACCTGCCGGGGCGGGACTGCGCGGCGCTGGCGTCGAACGGCGAGCTCGGGCCGACGGAGATCGACAAGTACAAGACGCAGTACATCGACCCGATCGCGGCGATTCTCGCCGACCCGAAGTACGCCGACCTGCGCATCGTCACGACGGTCGAGATCGACTCGCTGCCCAACCTCGTCACCAACGCGGGCGGCCGTCCTACGGCCACGCCCGAGTGCGACGTGATGAAGGCCAACGGCAACTACATCAAGGGCGTCGGCTACGCCCTCAACAAGCTCGGCGACGCCGAGAACGTCTACAACTACGTGGACGCCGGGCACCATGGCTGGATCGGCTGGGACGACAACTTCGGGCCGTCGGCGGACGTGTTCAAGCAGGCGGCTACCGCCGAGGGCGCCACGGTGAACGACGTCCACGGCTTCATCACCAACACCGCGAACTACAGCGCGCTGAAGGAGGACCACTTCACGATCAACGACACCGTGGCCGGGAAGTCGGTCCGTGAGTCGAAGTGGGTCGACTGGAACCGGTACGTCGACGAGCTGTCGTTCGCGCAGGCGTTCCGGGAGAAGCTGGTGTCGGTGGGCTTCGACTCGGGTGTCGGCATGCTGATCGATACGTCGCGGAATGGCTGGGGTGGGGCTTCCCGGCCCAGCGGGCCGGGCGCTATGACCAGTGTCGACACGTACGTCGACGGTGGCCGGTACGACCGTCGCCTCAACCCCGGCAACTGGTGCAACCAGTCCGGCGCCGGGCTCGGCGAGCGTCCGCAGGCCGCGCCTGCCTCCGGCATCGACGCGTATGTGTGGATGAAGCCGCCGGGGGAGTCGGACGGGGCCAGCAAGGAGATCCCGAACGACGAGGGCAAGGGGTTCGACCGGATGTGTGACCCGACGTACGAGGGTAATCCTCGGAACAACTTCAACATGTCGGGTGCGTTGCCGGACGCTCCGCTGTCGGGGCACTGGTTCTCGGCGCAGTTCCAGGAGCTGATGCGGAACGCGCATCCGGCGCTCTAGCTCCGCGTGGGCGCTCCGCTGGGGGCGCGGTTGGAAGCTGCGGGTTCGTTGTGGCTTGTCGCGCCGCCCCGCGGGGTGCCTCCGGCGGTTGGGCGGCTGCGGCGCCGTCGTGGTTGCTCGCGCCCACGCGGCGGAGCCGCAAATTGACACAGCCCCGCGCCCCTGGGTTCGTTGGGGTGCGGGGCCGCGGTCCGGTGCGTCAGCCCGTCGCCAACAGGGCATACGACCCCGTGCTTACACAGGGCGCAGCAGTGCCCAGACCGAAGCTAAGCGACGGGCATAGGACGCACCGGCCCACGTCCCCTCCCGCCGGAGGGAAGCTGCGGGTAGTCGGGGGCGGGTGCGTGGTGGCTGGCGAGCATGGTGCCTGGTGAGGGTGATGGCTGTGAGCCTGATAGCCGACGGCTCCAGGGGCGCCCCTTCAGGGGCGCGGGGAACTGCGCGACAAGCCACGACGCACCCGCAGCCGCGACACAACGTGTCACCCCCACGCCGGTAGGCACCCCACGAACCCACCCCCGCCGGAGGCGCCCCGCTCCCCGGCGGGGGTCTGGGGGCGCAGCCCCCCGTTTCGGGAAGGGGCGGGGGTGGGGAACTGTTTGCTGGTTCGGCAAGGAAGGTGGCCGTTTCAGGGATTCGCGCCGCACCCTGGAGGCAAGCCGAACGAGAGGTCAGGAATCATGGCGCACGATCACACAGAGATCGACTTCGCGGACTGGCTCCCCATGCTGGAGCAGGAGGCAGAGCTGTTCACTCCGGTGTACGGAGACGCGGCGGCCTGGTTGCGAGAGTGGCAACCCGAGCCCGAGCTGATCGCGGACGTGGGCAGCGGCCCCGGCGTCATCTCCTGCCTCCTGGCGGACACGTTCCCGCAGGCGCGCGTCGTCGCCGTGGACGGAGCCGCGCCCCTCCTGGAGGCAGCCCGGTCGCGAGCCGCCGAGCACGGAATCGCCGACCGCTTCAGCACTCTGGAGGCCGAACTGTCCGACGGAATCGGCGAGTTGGAGTACCCCGCCGACCTCCTCTGGTCCAGCAGAGCCCTGCACCATGTCGGCGACCAACGCGCCGCCCTCACCGAGTTCGCCCGCCGCCTGGCACCCGGCGGCGCCCTCGCCCTGCTGGAGGGCGGCCTACCCTCGCGCTACCTCCCGCGCGACATCGGCATCGGCCGCCCCGGCCTCCAGTCCCGTATCGACGCGGTGCAAGAGGACTGGTTCAGCAAGATGCGGGCCGAACTGCCCGGATCCGTGGCGGAGACCGAGGACTGGCCCGCCCTGCTGACCGCCGCCGGGCTCCGCCACACCGCGTCCCGTACCTTCCTGCTCGACCTGCCAGCCCCCGTCTCCGACGAGGCCCGCGCCTGGATCGTCACCACCCTCACTCACCGCCGGCATGGCCTGGCCGACGGCCTCGACGCCGACGACCTGGCCACCCTCGACCGGCTTCTGGACCCGGACGACAAGGCGAGCGTCCACCACCGCCCGGACGTGTTCATCCTGTCGGCCCTGACGATGTACGTCGGCGTGAAGCCCGTGTAACCCGGCCTCAGCAGGCGCCCGGCCGCGCGAGCACCGTGACCCGGGCGCCTTTCACCTCGCGCGTACGGCATTCCTCGAAGTGCGCCGCCAGTACGTCCCGCTTCACTGCTTCTTCCGCGATCGCGTCCACCGGCTGTCCCACGGGGTCGCGCACGGCGACGATCCGTGACGTCTCCAGCATGCGGGAGCGGATGACGGGGGCGGGAACCTCCGTGCCGTACAAGGTTCTTGAGGCGACCGGACTCCGGTACAGCGCGAGGTCCCGCAGCCCGCTGACGGCGTCCGGATACGGCAGCGACCAGACGCGGCGGCGTAGCGGCATGTAGAGGATGGCGTCGCCCGGCTCGCCCATGTGCTCGATGGTCTGGGCGATGGAGGTGACGTCGTCGACGCGGCTGGCGGTGTCGCGAAGATCCAGCGTGGTGGGGATCAGCGCGAGGACGGTCGCCGCCGCGGCGATCCGTATCCATCGTCTGCGGCTGAGCCGGTGAGCGGCGGCGCCGATCAGCAGGGCGAGGCCCGCGTTGCGCGACGAGGTCGTGGCCGATCCACCCGACCTGCTCGGACTGGCGTGTGCTCAGTACGGCGAGCGGTGCGAGGCCGACGACCACGGGCGTATGGGAGACCGCCTCACCTCGGCTGTCGCCCGCGTCCGTTCCGGCGGGGGACGGACCGGTGCTCGCGGTCGGATTCACGCCGGAGAACCGGGAGTTGAGGGTGGCGACACCGCATCTGTCCCAGCGGGGCTATCCGTTGGACCCGGAGCGGGCCGCCGCCCTGGCGTGTGCCCGGGCGCGAGGCGGGACGACCCAGGCGGAGTGGCGGACGTATCTGCCCGGGGTGGAGTACCGGCGGACGTGCTGAAACCCCTCGGAACCCCTCCGAACTCAGTTGTCCCTCAGGAAGCGCTTCGCCAGTGACTCGCCGAGGGACGCCGCCGCGCTGCGGCTCTCGATGGGGGAGACGCGGGAGTTCGTGAACAGGATGTAAGTGACGCCCGAGGGGGTGCCGCCGGTTGCCGGTGCCGGGTCGATGCCCAGGGACTTGGCGGTGGCGTACGAGGCTTCGCCGATGATGTCCGTGGGGCCGGTGTCGCCGACGACGGCGTACTGGATCTGGTTGTCGTGGATGACGGCGACCACGCTGCCGGCCTTGACGCCGGCGTTCGCGTAGTCCCAGATGTCGCTGGGGGCGGGTACGACGACGTACGGCAGCGTCTGGGCGTTCAGTGGTCTGCCGTCGGACTGGGGGAAGGCGGTGCCGGCGTGGAACCAGGGGTCGTTGTCTCTGTTGCAGCGTGCGGTGACCTGGCCGTCGCAGGCGATGTCCATGTCGGCCTTCCAGAACACCGCGCCCTTTTTGCCGCAGACGGGGACGGAGGGCGACTTCCCCGCGTCGGTGCTGTACAGGCCGTCTGAGACGCGTGAGCAGGACGCCACCTCGGCCAGCAGGTCGGCCGCACCGACCGCGCCCTCGCGCGCTCTGGTGGGGGTGACGGACGTGTCGGCGGGGAGCGCTCCGGCGGCGAGGAGCGCGGCTGGGGCGGCAACGGCGAGGGTCATAGTTCGCATACGCACTGTGGGGCCCTTCTGTCCGGAAGATCTGCCTTTCGACGACCCTGACCGACCCTGATCCCGACGGCGTGGAGGCAGCGCCCGTCTTACGCCGCTCGGCGGAGCGTTCCCTGTCGCCATGCAGCCGCCATACATGGGGATCCGGCCGGACGCACGCGCGAAGCCGCCGCCCAAGTGTGATGCATCGGGCGGCGGCTTCCAACGGGCCAGGGATATGCGGTCAGTTGACGGTTGCCGGGTCCAGGCCCAGGCGGCGGTCCTCGTTGAGGGCGCTGATCGCGGCGATGTCCTCGTCGTCCAGGGAGAAGTCGAAGACCTCGATGTTCTCCTTGATCCGGGACGGGGTCACGGACTTGGGGATCACCACGTTGCCGAGCTGGATGTGCCAGCGCAGGACGATCTGCGCGGGCGTACGGCCGTGCTTCTGGGCGATGGCCACGATCGCCGGAACCTCCAGCAGGCCCTTGCCCTGGCCGAGCGGCGACCAGGCCTCGGTGGCGATGCCCTGCTCCGCGTGGTACTCACGCGAGGCGAGCTGCTGCAAGTGCGGGTGCAGCTCGATCTGGTTGACGGCAGGGATGACGGACGTCGCCTCGATCAGCCGGTCCAGGTGCTCCGGAAAGAAGTTGGAGACGCCGATCGACTTGACGCGACCGTCGGCCAGCAGCTTCTCGAACGCCTTGTACGTGTCCACGTACGTGTCCTTGGCCGGCATCGGCCAGTGGATCAGATACAGATCCACGTAGTCGAGGCCGAGCTTGGCCAGGGACGTGTCGAAGGCGCGCAGCGTCGAGTCGTAGCCCTGGTCGCTGTTCCAGAGCTTGGTGGTGATGAAGAGGTCCTCGCGGGCGATGCCGGAGGAGCTGAGGGCCCTGCCCGTGCCCTCCTCGTTGCCGTAGACGGCAGCGGTGTCGACGCTGCGGTACCCGGCCTCCAGAGCGGTGGTGACCGCCTGCTCCGCCTCGTCGTCCGGGACCTGCCAGACACCGAAACCCAGCTGCGGCATCTCGACGCCGTTGTTCAGGATGATCGGGGGGACCTTGCTCACTAGCTCTCGATCCTTCAGTCGTCGTTGGTATCCCATCGTCAACGATCACAGGCCGGCAATCATTCCTGCGCCGTGCATTCGCCGACGGAATCGGGGACTGGCCGGATGTCGATCGTCCCTCCGAGCCTATCGGTACAGACCATTGACCGTGGCCCGTCATGACGCGACTCTGTCTCAGGTTACTGAACTTGGTGCACGTATATGACCTCCCATCAAGAACGAGGTGAGACACCTGTGAGCACCACACGAAGAAACCTGCTCGGGGCGGCACTCGGTGGCGCGGCCGCCGCTGCCGTCGGTCTGCCGGCCGCCGGCGCGCACGCCACCGGCAGGGACGCCGCCGCCTCCTGGCAGCTGAAGTGGTCCCCGTCGGCGAGCGACGACGGGCTCGGCGCCTTCGAGACCCTGGAGGACGACCGCGCCGACTCGCACCCCGCCGCCTCCCCGCACATCTACGCCACCGGCAACAACTGGCGCTTCAACATGCACACCGTCGACCGGGACACCTCGACCGACCGCCAGCGCCACGAGGTCACCGGTCTGCGCAACGGCAGCGGCAACAACTACCTCAGGTGGACCGAGGGCCAGACCTGGCGGCTCACGTACTCGATGTACATTCCGAGCTCGCTCAAGGCGACCACCAGCTTCACCCACATCATGCAAATGAAGCAGCCCGGCGCCGGCAGCTCGCCGATCGTCGTGCAGTCGCTGCGCCGGGTGGACGGCGTGCAGACCATCGAACTGAAGCTCTTCACCGACGACATCCTCGTCGGGCGTACGAACCTCGAGCCGCTGCACAACAAATGGACCGACGTCGACTTCCAGATCAAGATCGGCAACGGCTCGGCGGGCTCGGTCCGCTGGATCCTCAAGAGCGGCTCCACAACGGTCATCGACAAGTCGAAGACGGGCGTCGACACCTTCCTCGCCGACCGCGTACGCCCCAAATGGGGCATCTACCGCTCTCTGGGCGACACTTCCGGCTCCCTCCAGGACTGCCATCTCCTGCTGACGAACCTGCGGGGCTACCAACTGGTGTAGCTGCTCGAAGTCGCAGGCTCCGGGGGGGTCCGCGGAGCGCTATGCCCGGTACAGCGCCTCGACCTCCGACGCGTACGCCTTCTCGATCGCTTTGCGCTTCAGCTTCAGCGACGGTGTCAGCAGCCCGTGTTCCTCGGTGAACTGGTGGGCGAGTATCCGGAACGTACGGATCGATTCGGCCTGCGAGACCAGTGTGTTCGCCGCCACCACCGCCCGGCGTACCTCCGTCTCCAGGTCCGGATCGCGTACCAGCTCGGCCGGCTTCAGCTTCGGCTTGCCGCGCATCTGGAGCCAGTGTTCGACGGCCTCCGCGTCCAGCGTGACGAGCGCCGCGATGTACGGGCGGTCGTTGCCGACGACGATGCACTGCGCGACCAGCGGATGGTCGCGCACCCGCTCCTCCAGTTGCGCGGGCGAGACGCTCTTGCCGCCGGACGTCACCAGGATCTCCTTCTTGCGCCCGGTGATCGTGAGGAAGCCGTCCTCGTCGAGCGAGCCCAGGTCGCCGGTGGCCAGCCAGCCATCGTGCAGGGCCGCGTCGGTGGCCTTGGGGTCGTTGAGGTAGCCCTGGAAGATGTTGGGGCCGTGCAGCCAGACCTCGCCGTCGTCCGCGATGTGCACGGTGGTGCCGGGGAACGGCTGGCCCACGGTGCCGTACCGGGTGCGCTCGGGCGGGTTGGCGGTCGCCGCGGCGGTGGACTCGGTGAGGCCGTAGCCCTCGTAGATCTGGACGCCCGCGCCCGCGAAGAACAGCCCGAGCCGCCGGTCCATCGCCGAGCCGCCGGACATGGCGTGCTTCATCCGCCCGCCCATCGCCTCGCGGATCTTGGAGTAGACGAGCTTGTCGAAGAGCTGGTGCTGCACCCGCAGCGCCGCCGAGGGGCCCGGCCCGATGCCCCAGGCCTTCGCCTCCACGGCGTCCGCGTACCGCACGGCGACCTCGACGGCCTTCTCGAACGGGCCCGCCTTGCCCTCCCGCTCGGCCTTCCTGCGGGCCGCGTTGAAGACCTTCTCGAAGATGTACGGCACCGCCAGGAAGAACGTCGGCCGGAACGCGGCCAGATCGGGCAGCAGGGCCGCCGCACTCATCTGCGGCTGGTGGCCGAACTTGACCCGGCCACGGATCGCGGCGACCTGCACCATCCGCCCGAAGACATGCGCCAGCGGCAGGAACAGCAGGGTCGCCGCCTCGTCGCCCTTCTTCGAGTGGAACAGCGGTTCCCAGCGCTCGATGGCCGTGTCCGCCTCGAACATGAAGTTGCCGTGCGTGATGACACAGCCCTTGGGGCGGCCGGTGGTTCCGGAGGTGTAGATGATCGTCGCGACCGACTCGGGCGTGACCGCGCGCCGGTGCCGGTGCACCACCTCGTCGTCGAGGTGCGCGCCCGCCTCGTACAGCTCGTGCACCGCGCCCGCGTCCAGCTGCCAGAGCCGTCGCATCATCGGCAGCCGGTCGATGACCGTGGCGATCGTCATCGCGTGGTCCTCGTGCTCGACCATCGCGGCCGACACCTGCGAGTCGTGCAGCGTCCAGAAGACCTGCTCGGCCGAGCTCGTGGGGTAGATCGGCACGACCTGGGCGCCGATGGACCACAGGGCGTAGTCGAAGAGGGTCCACTCGTAGCGCGTACGGGACATGATCGCGACCCGGTCGCCGAAACGGATGCCCTGGGCAAGCAAACCCTTGGCGAGAGCCAGCACCTCGTCGCGGAACTCCGCGGACGTCACATCGCGCCACTCGCCGTGCTCGTCCTTGCGGCCGAGCGCGGGGTACAGGGGGTCCTCCTGGGCATGGCTGTAGACGGCATCGGCCAGGCCGCCCACCGGCGGCGCCGACGCCAACGGAGGGTTGGTGAACTCGCGCAATCCCCGCTCCTTGTGGCGCTCAGCACAGCGCCGTGAAAGCTACCCCAGGTTGCGCTGCCGCGGGAGTGGCGGTGACTGGCGGGTTCGGGCTGTTATCTGTGCTGGTCACGGACTTATTTACGGCTTCAACGGGGTAGGTCGGGACAGAATTCTTACGGGTGCGTAGGTTTCCGGCGCCCAATCTCCACGGAATCTCCTCCGGAAGGTGGGCCGTGGGGTGGGTGCCCCCTGGGGCGGGGGGTTCCCTGCGGGTTGTGGGGGTTGCTCGCGCAGTTCCCCGCGCCCCTTACGGGGCACGACCCCTTCGCGACTGGCTGCGGGTTGGCTGTGGCTGGTCGCGCAGTTCCCCGCGCCCCTTAAAGACTCAGCGTCCGCTATGGAGGCTTACTCCGCCTTGCAGGATGCGTGTGGCCAGGGCGTTTGCTGCGACCCGGGACTGGGTGGGGCGGGTGGATTGGGTTACTACGAAGTCGACTCTGCCTAGTTCTGGGAGGGCTGCTCTTGGGGGGACTTTGGTCAGGCCCGGGGGGATCAGGCCTTGGGAGTGGGCCATTACGCCTAGGCCTGCTCTGGCTGCTGCGATGAGGCCGTTGAGGCTGCCGCTTGTGCAGGCTATGCGCCACGGGCGGCCCTCGCGTTCGAGGGCTTCCAGGGCCAGGGCTCGGGTGATGCCCGGCGGGGGGTAGGCGATCAGCGGTACCGGGCTCGCGGCGTCCAGGCGGAGGCGTTCCACGCCGATCCAGACCAGGCGGTCGTGCCAGACGAGTTCACCCTGGGGGTCTTCGGGGCGGCGTTTGGCGAGGACCAAGTCGAGCTTCCCGTCGGCCAGTTGCTTGTGCAATGTGCCCGAGAGTTCGACCGTCAGCTCGAGGTCGACTTCGGGGTGGTCGTGCCGGAAGCCCTCGAGGATCTCGGGGAGGCGGGTCAGTACGAAGTCCTCGGAGGCGCCGAAGCGCAGTCGGCCGCGCAGTCGCGTCCCTGTGAAGAACGCCGCCGCCTGTTCGTGCGCCTCCAGGATGCGGCGGGCGAAGCCGAGCATGGCCTCGCCATCCTCCGTCAGCTCCACGGAGTGGGTGTCCCGTGAGAAGAGCTGCCGTCCCGCCGTGCTCTCCAGCCGGCGCACATGCTGGCTGACCGTCGACTGGCGCAGGCCGAGGCGTCGGGCGGCCTGGGTGAAGCTCAGCGTCTGGGCCACGGCCAGGAACGTACGCAGGTGTGAAGGGTCGTACACGCCGGCCAGCCTATCGCGATTCGTGATGACAGTCAGAGCCGTATGCCGGATTCCCGATCACGGTCCGGAGGAGGACCATGGAGAGGGCACGATCCTGTGTCCGGATCGAGGGACGACACAGACCCACGAACTTGAACCGACTCAGCAACGGAGCACCGTGAAACGCCTGACGTGGCCGTCCTGGCTGCCGATCGACCCGTACATCCTGCTCTTGCTCGGGACGGTGGGCCTCGCGGCGCTGCTGCCCGCGCGGGGGACGGCGGCCGATGTCGCGTCCGGGGTGTCGACGGGCGCGATCGCGCTGCTCTTCTTCCTGTACGGGGCACGGCTTTCGACCCGTGAGGCCCTGGACGGGCTGCGGCACTGGCGGCTCCATGTCACCGTTCTGGCCTGTACGTTCGTGGTGTTTCCGCTGCTCGGCCTGGCAGCCCGCGGCCTTGAACCGGTGTTCCTGACGCACTCGCTCTACATCGGGCTGCTCTTCCTGACGCTGGTGCCCTCGACGGTCCAGTCGTCGATCGCGTTCACGTCCATCGCGCGCGGCAATGTGCCCGCCGCGATCTGCGCGGGCTCCTTCTCCTCCCTCGCGGGCATCGTGATCACCCCGCTGCTCGCGGCGACGCTCCTCGGCAGCACCGGCGGCGGCTTCTCCGCGGACTCGATCCTCAAGATCGTGCTGCAACTGCTTGTGCCGTTCGTGGCGGGGCAGGTGATGCGGCGCTGGATAGGGGAGTTCATCGGGCGGCATAAGCGGATCACCGGCCTCGTCGACCGCGGTTCGATACTGCTGGTCGTCTACGCCGCGTTCAGCGAAGGCATGGTGCAGGGCATCTGGCAGCAGGTCAGCCCGCTGCGGCTGGCCGGGCTGCTGGGGGTCGAGGCGGTGCTGCTCGCGGTGATGCTCACGCTCACCTGGTACGGCTCGAAGGTGCTGCGTTTCAGTCGTGAGGACCGGATCGCCATCCAGTTCGCCGGGTCGAAGAAGTCCCTGGCGGCCGGACTGCCCATGGCGAGCGTGCTGTTCGGGGCGCAGGCCTCGCTGGCGGTGCTGCCGCTGATGCTCTTCCACCAGATGCAGCTCATGGTCTGCGCGGTGATCGCCAAGCGCCGCTCCCGCGATCCCGAGCCGGAGCTCAGCCCGAGCTCAGCTTCAGCGTCACGAATCGCGGTCGGTACAGGGACACGTTCCGACTGAGGTTCGCCTGCGCCGCGGCCCCCGTCGCGTCCAGCCAGTTGACGTCGTAACTGAGCACGAGCTTCCCGCCGAGCGCCGGGTGCACCTGCGGGTTGTACGCCGCGACTCCGGACCTCTGCTCGGGCAGCGGCGGGCTGAAGCCCTTGGTGGGCCCGCGCCACGGCCCGGTGGGAGAGCACGCCCAGTACGAGGTGACGGTCGTCAGCCCCTCGGTGCCCGCGGCCATCGTGAACAGCACCCACGTGCCGTCGTCCCGTACGACCGTGAACGCGCTGCCCACGCCCTTGCGCTGCCCGTCGCCGAGCACGGGTTTCATCCGCGACGAGATGGTGGACCATCGCCCGCCGTCCCAGTACTCCCAGGCATCCGGCTCCGCAAGGCGGTCGCGGGGCACGCGCGCCACGTACGCCTTCGAGGCCGGCCGGGATGCGGCCTGCGCGTCGTCGCCGCCGAACACATACGTCCAGTCGTCGTCCTCGGTCACCGCCGTGGTGCCGAACAGCACCCGCTTCTCCGGCTCGCGCACCTGCTGCTGGTCGAGGACCTTGACGATGCCCTCGACGCGCAGATCGGGCAGCGAGAGCGTGGCGACCTCCGTGGCGGTGGGGACGCCGTAGATCCAGGGGTACGTGCCGTTGGCACGGGTCCACAGCAGGACGCGTACGACCTTTTCCGAGGACCCGGGGGAGCGGGCCTCGACCTTGGCCGCGACGGGCCAGCGCCACTGACCGGGGGCCGGGTCCGGGAACAGCGGGGCGGGCAGGGTGCTCTGGAGGCGGCCGTCGGACATGATCACGGCCGAGTTCCGCACCAGGGGGGTGTTCTGGTCTCGCCAGGCGTACGACTCGCCCACCGGGTTCGGCGGCCGGTACACGTTGCCCAGATACGTGTCCGAGAACAGCCACAGCACCCGGCCGTCCGGCAGCCGCACGGAGTGGGTGCCGTCGCCGCCGGTCCAGTCGTCGGCTCGCGAGGCGTCGTCGCCGTACCGCGTGAACTCGCCGTTGAGGTCGGGCTCCGCCGCCCAGGACGAGACCGTACGAGGCGTGCAGGCGCCCTCCCGGTCGTCATCGTCTTCGTCCGGGAGGGCGGTGAGCAGCACCGCGCCGAGGACCAGGGCAAGGAGGAGTCCCAGCCCGGCCCCCGAACGGTGTCGTACTCGCGAGTATTCGGGCACGGCACGGGACGTTAGTTGCTGTCGCGCACCCGGTCCATGGGAAGCCACAGGACGGTGTCCCGCGTCACAGAGCCCCTGCTGTTCACCTCGTACAACTCTGTGTCGCTGAGTGCCCGGTCGTAGACCCGTACATCATCGATCGCGCCCGCGAAATGCGCCCGGCTGTCCAGCTTCTGGCCGATGTGCACACCGAACGGTGAGTTACGGCTCACGGATCCCGGCAGGTCAGCCGTACTGATCGGCGTGCCGTCGATGAACATCGTGAGCGCTCCTCCACCGCGTCGCAGCGCCAGATGGTGCCACTGCCCGTCGTTGTACGCGCCACTCGTGCGAACCGTGGCGGACTGGGCCGGGCTCGCGCCGTCCCGGACCGTGATCTGCCCCTGAATACGACCGGAAGCGGGCTCACCGCGCAGCCACACCTGCGGCTGGGTGGTGCCGACCCCGCCCATCCAGAGCAGCGGCTGCTCACCGCTGGTGGCGGTGTAGCGGAACCACAGTGACGCCGTGAAGTCCTTTGTGCCCAACGGCAGTTCACTGTCGTACGGCAGCCTCACGGCGTCGTCGATGCCGTCGAACTCCATCGCCCGGCCGGACACACCGTCCGTGGTGCGCGCACCGCCGAGGACCGCCGCGGGACGCGTGGGAGAGGCCAGGTCGATGGTCTTCGGGTCGGGTCCGCGACGCGGTTTCAGCCAGTCCTCGGTGAACCGGGCGAAACGGATCTCGTCACGCGCGTCTATCGCCCCGCCCTCGTACATCAGGCCGACCGTGTCGTGGCTGATGCGCACCATGTCCGAGTAGCCGGACCAGTCCGTCGTGACGACCGTGCCACGGTCCACGCTGTCCCAGGTGCGCCCGCCGTCGTACGAGGAGCGGACCATCATCGTCCGGCGCCGGTCCGGATCGGCGGGACAGGCGAGCAGCAGCCAGTCGCCCAACCGCAGCGTGGAACCCTGGACTTGAGGCGTGTAGAGGTCAGGCTGGGTACGGAACGGCGACGTGAAACTGTCGCCACCGTCGCGGCTGAACGTCTGCGTACGGTGCCCGAGATCGGTGCCGTCCTGCTCACGGCCGCTGATCACGATGACCCCGTCGGCCCGCTCGGTCATGCTCATCTCGGACGGTTTCTGGCGGAACGTACCGCCTGCTGGTATCGGATACGAGTCCGTCGCCCCGATCCGCCAGCTGTCGCCGCCGTCGTCGCTGACGATGAGCGCGGCATGGTTGGCCGAGACCCGACTCCCGTTCCACGTCTCGGCGTTGACCCCGAAGACGAGCCGCCCCGCGTGCTTGCCGCGGCTCAGCTGGATGCCGTGCACGGGCCCGGTGGCGTACCAGGAGTTCCAGTGGTCGGGCAGGATCTCGTCGCTGAGGTCACGCGGCTCGGACCAGGTGAGCCCGTCGTCGTCGCTGTGCTGCATATGGGGCGTTCGGTCACACGGCACGTCGCAGTTCTGACCGTCCGTACGGCCCGGGTTGTACGTCTCCGCCAGCACGATGCGCCCGGTCTCGCGGTCCACGATCGGGGCGGGGTTGCCGTGGGTGTCGCCCCCGCCCTCGTTGATGACCTGAAGGGGACCCCAGGTTCGCCCGCCGTCCGTGGAACGCTTGAGCACGATGTCTATGTCGCCGGCGTCACTGCAGTCGTTCACCCGGCCTTCGGCGAACGCCAGCAGCGTGCCTTGAGTCGTTTTCACGATGGCGGGGATGCGATAGCACGCGTAACCGGGATCCTGAGAGGGCTTGAAGAGGACCTGTTGCTCGAACCCGGCGGTTTCGGCGGCCGGTTGGACCCGTTGCTGGTCGGGAGCCGGCTGTGGGGAGAGTGCGAGCAGCGCGGCGGCGGCGACGCTTGCGGTGACGGTGGTTCTGAGACGTGCGCGAACACTTGACGGCATGGTGCGACCTGCCCTTCATCCGTCCGGACATCTGGACATCCCACGTCCAACGTGCGCGCCACGCACGGTACTTGGGGTCTCAGGGGGCCCACAAGAAGCGTGCAGGGGTCGTTCCGTCGGGTGACGTGATCATGGATGTCCCTGCGGCGACTGTTAAACGGCCGGGGGCACGGATGGGGGAGGTCAGGTGCTGCGGCTGGGGGAGTTCATTCTGACGGCGCAACAGATGAGTCAGGGTGGATCGTTACTGGGCGGATCGTTTCTGGGTGGACCGTCACCGGTGCCGATTCAGACGCCGGTCCAGCAAATTCAGCCCGTCCGGCGCTTGAGGACGAGGCCGCAAGGCCGATACGGGGGTCTGGGGGCAGAGCCCCCAGGAGCGGCGCGACTGAGGCGAAGCCTCATCGCGGCGCAAAAAGCTGAGGCGGGGCCCTCATCACGGCGCAGGGGGCGCTCCCCGCCGGTCGAGGGCCCCGCCATCGTGTCGCGGGGAGCCGGTCAGCCGGGGGCGGCCGCGGTCCGCAGGGCGATCCGGTGTTCGCCCGCGTACACGTTCATGGAGGCGCCCCGGAGGAAGCCGACGAGGGTCAGATCCGACTCCGCCGCCAGGTCCACCGCGAGGGACGACGGCGCGGAAACGGCGGCCAGCACGGGTATGCCCGCCATCACCGCCTTCTGGGCGAGCTCGAAGGAGGCCCGCCCCGAGACGAGCAGGATCGTGCGGGAGAGCGGAAGCGCGCCGTTCTGGAGGGCGCGGCCGACCAGCTTGTCGACCGCGTTGTGCCGGCCCACGTCCTCACGGATGTCGAGCAGCTCGCCGTCCTCCGTGAACAGGGCCGCCGCGTGCAGACCCCCGGTCCGTTCGAAGACCCGCTGGGATGCCCGCAGCCGGTCGGGGAGGCTCGCGAGTAGCTCGGGTTCGAGCCGGACCGGGGCGGCTTCACCGTCGTCGATGGCCCACCGTGCGGTCGTACGGACGGCATCGAGGCTCGCCTTGCCGCACAGGCCACAGGAGGACGTCGTGTAGACGTTGCGTTCGAGGGTGATGTCGGGGATGACGACGCCGGAGGCGGTCTTCACGTCGACGACGTTGTACGTATTCGAGCCATCCACCGTGGCACCCGCGCAGTACACGATGTTCTGCAGCTCATGGGCCTCGCCCAATACCCCCTCACTGACCAGGAACCCCGCGGCCAGCGCGAAGTCGTCCCCCGGAGTACGCATCGTGATCGCGAGCGGCTTGCCGTTCAGCCGGATCTCCAGGGGTTCCTCGGCGACGAGCGTGTCCGGGCGGGTGGAGACGGCTCCGTCCCGGATACGGATCACCTTGCGTCGTTCCGTGACTCGTCCCATGTCCTGATCAGCCCCGGTTCTGTACGTGCTGGTAGCCGAAACGGCCCTTGATGCAGAGGTTGCCGTGGGTCACCGGGTTGTCGTGCGGCGAGGTGACCTTCACGATTTCATTGTCCTGCACGTGGAGCGTGAGATTGCAGCCCACTCCGCAGTACGCGCATACCGTGGTCGTCTCGCTCTGCGCCGACTCGTCCCACGTACCGGCCGCCCGCATGTCGAACTCCGATTTGAAGCTGAGCGCTCCCGTCGGGCATACCTCGATGCAGTTGCCGCAGTACACGCAGGCGGAGTCGGTGAGCGGGGCGTCGTGCTCGACCGCGATACGGGCGTCGAAGCCGCGCCCGGCGACGGAGATCGCGAAGGTGTTCTGCCACTGGTCGCCGCAGGCGTCGACGCACTTGTAGCAGAGGATGCATTTGTCGTAGTCGCGGACGTAGAGGTCATTGTCGATCTTCGGCTGCTCATTCAGCCGGGCCGCGTCCGGGCCGAAACGGCCGGGCTTCGCCTCGTACTCCTTGATCCACTCGGCGACATGCGGTGTGGTCGACAAGTCGACCGAGGAGGCGAGGAGTTCGAGGACGATCTTGCGGCTGTGGCGGGCGCGTTCGGTGTGGGTCTTCACCTCCATGCCGGGCTCGGCCGTGCGGGAGCAGGCCGGGACGAGAGTCCTGGCCCCCTCGACCTCGACGACGCAGACGCGGCAGGCGTTCTTCGGGGTGAGGGTGTCGCCCTGGCAGAGCGTCGGGATGTCCTTCCCGGCGGATCGGCAGGCGTCGAGGATCGTCGAGCCCTCGGGTGCCCGCACCGGCTGTCCGTCGATCGTGAACTCCAGCAGACGGCGGGGGATCCCCAGCGGCGTCACGGTCATACGGCGGCTCCTGTGCCGGCTCCTGTGCTGCGGCAGGTCGCGGTCATTCGTACGCCCCCAAGCGGTCGATGGCGGATTCCACGGCGTTCCACGCGGTCTGCCCAAGACCGCAGATCGAGGCGTCCCGCATGGCGCGGCCGACCTCCCGGAGCAGGGCGATGTCGCCGGCCGCGTCCGCGCCCGTGCGCTCGACGATGCGGTGCAGCGCCTCCTCCTGCCGTACGGTCCCGACCCGGCACGGCACGCACTGGCCGCACGACTCGTCGCGGAAGAACTCGGCGATACGGAGCAGCAGGCGCGGGAGGGGAACGCTGTCGTCGAAGGCCATCACGACCCCCGAGCCGAGCGTCGTGCCCGCCTCCCTCGTGCCCTCGAAGGTGAGCGGGATGTCCAGCTCGTCGGGGCGTACGAAGCCGCCGGCCGCGCCGCCGAGGAGGACGGCGCGCAATCGTTTACGTACGCCTGCCAGGTCGAGCAGTTCGCCGAGTGTCGCGCCGAACGGGAGCTCGTAGATGCCGGGACGGTCGACGCTTCCCGATACGCAGAACAGCTTGGGGCCGGTGGATTTGGCGGTGCCGATCGCCGCGTATGCCTGTGCCCCCATCGTGAGGATGGGCAGTACGTTGACCAGCGTCTCGACGTTGTTCTCGGCAGTGGGTTTGCCGAACAAACCCTTCTCTACGGGGAAGGGGGGTTTCGAGCGGGGCTCTCCTCTGTAGCCCTCTATGGAGTTGAAGAGGGCGGTCTCCTCGCCGCAGATGTACGCGCCCGCGCCGCGCCGGATCTCGATGTCGAAGGCGTAGCCCTGGCCGAGGATGTCGTCGCCGAGGAGGCCTCGGGTGCGTGCCTGGTTGATGGCGTGTTCCATGCGGTCGAGGGCGCGGGGGTATTCGCCGCGTAGGTACAGGTAGCCCTTGTGGGCGCCGGTCGCGTACGCCGCGATTGTCATCGCCTCTACGAGGGAGTACGGGTCGCCTTCCATGATCACGCGGTCTTTGAAGGTGCCTGGTTCGGATTCGTCGGCGTTGCAGACGAGGTAGTGGGGGTGGTCGGGCTGGGCTGCCGTGGCCTGCCATTTGCGGCCTGTGGGGAAGGCGGCGCCGCCTCGGCCTACTAGGCCGGAATCGGTGACCTCGCGGATGACGGCGGCGGGGCCGAGGGCGAAGGCCCGCCGCAGGGCGGTGTAGCCGTCGTGGGCTCGGTAGTCGTCGAGGGAGGCTGGGTCGATGGCGCCGACCCGTCGCAGCAGGATCAGGTCGGTCTGGCCTGCTTGGGGGACGGCTACCGACGCGGGTGGCTCTGCGGGTGCTGAGCCGGGTGTGGTGGCCGCGAGGACGGTGGACTCGACGGTGGCGGGGGCGGCGACGGCTGTGGCCCGTAGAGTTTCGCCCCCGCCGCCCCTTCCCATACCCGACCCTGGGGCTTCGCCCCAGACCCCACCAGGGACTCCGCCCCTGGACCCCATCGGCCTGGCGGCCTCGTCCTCAAACGCCGGACGGGCTGAAAAATCAGCCCCTTGGGGGTCCCCCCAGCGGTAGCTGGGGGAGTTTGAGGAGCGGGGGTCCGGGGGCTGGCCCCCGAACGGGGCCTGGGGCGTAGCCCCAGTTTCGGGAAGGGGCGGGGTGGGGAAAAAGCCCGCCGCAGGCGCCCCCGCCCGCACCACCAACGCCGCCGGCGCCCGCTCGCACAGCCCCAGACACGGACTCCGCTCCACCGAAACCCCGCTCCCGAGCCCCAGCCGCGCCTCAACCCCCGCGCACAACTCCTCCGCCCCCACAGCCGCGCACGCGATATCCGTGCACACATGCAGCACCGTCGCGGGCCGCGGCTTCACCGAAAACATGGCGTAGAACGTGGCCACCCCATACGCCTCCGCAGGTGGCACAGTCAGCCGCCGGCACAGATAGGACAGCGCCCCCTCGCTGATCCACCCCACGCGATCGTTGATCGCATGCAACCCCGGCAGCAGCAAATCCCGACGCTCCCGCGCCACCCGCCCCCCACGCGCCCACCGCAAATCGGCGTCGGACCGATCCGCCCCCTCCCACGACGACTCGGGCGGCCCGAGCAGCGCATCGACGGCCGCCCGTTCCTCGTCCGTCGGCTTGCTGTCACCGAAGTGCAGATCCACCAGATCACCTCACCTGAGTCGCAACCGGAAGCTTGTCGATCCGGATCGCCGACGCCTTGAACTCAGCCGTCCCGGCGATCGGGCAGTTGGCCTCGATCGTCAGCTGGTTGGTGTCCACCTCGTCGGGAAAGTGCATGGTCATGAAGGCGAGCCCCGGCCGCAGCGCCGGATCGACCCACACCGGCGCCACCACCGCCCCGCGCCGCGACGACACCCGAACCTCCTCGCCCACCACGACGCCGTAGCGCTCTGCGTCCTCCGGACACAGCTCGACGTACTCCCCGCGCCGCATCGGCGACGCGAAACCGCCGCTCTGCACACCGGTGTTGTACGAGTCGAGCCGCCGCCCGGTGGTGAGACGGATCGGGTACTCCTCGTCCGTCAGATCGACCGGCGGATCGTGCTGGACGAGCCCGAAGGGCGCGAGACGGCCGCGACGGGACGGGTCCGCGTGCCACAACCGCCCGTGCAGGTACGTCGGTTCGAGCCGATCCGTGTCGGGGCACGGCCACTGGATGCCCTGGTGCTCCTCCAGGCGTTCGTACGTCATCCCGTAGTGGTCCGGCGACACCGAGCGCAGCTCGTTCCATACGGCCTCGGAGTCCGCGTACTTCCAGTCGTGGCCGAGCCGGGCCGCCAGCTCGCAGAGGATGTCGATGTCCTCGCGGGCCTCACCGGGCGGCGTGACGGCGGCCCGTACGCGCTGAACTCGCCGCTCGCTGTTGGTCGTCGTACCGTCCGTCTCGGCCCACCCGGCGGTCGCGGGCAGCACCACGTCGGCCAGCTCGGCGGTCTTCGTGAGGAAGATGTCCTGCACGACGAGGAAGTCCAGGGCCTCCAGGCGTCGTATCGCCTGCTCGGTGTCGGCTTCGGACTGGGCGGGGTTCTCGCCGATGCAGTAGACGGCCTTGAGCGTGCCCTCCTCCATGGCTTCGAACATCTCGGTCAGGTTCAGCCCGTAGTGCGGCTGGATGACGGTGTCCCAGGCGGACTCGAACTTCAGCCGGACGTCCGGATTCAGGATGTCCTGGAAGCCAGGGAGGCGATTGGGAATCGCCCCCATGTCGCCGCCGCCCTGCACGTTGTTCTGGCCGCGCAAGGGCTGCAACCCCGAGCCGAAACGCCCCACATGCCCCGTCAACAGCGACAGGTTGATGAGCGCGCGTACGTTGTCCGTGCCGTTGTGGTGCTCGGTGATGCCGAGGGTCCAGCACAGCTGGGCGCGCTCGGCGCGGGCGTACGCGTACGCCAACTCCCGTATGGCGGCGGCCGGTACGCCCGTCACCTTCTCGGCGAGGGACAGCGTCCAGGGCTCGACGAGTTGCTTGTACTCCTCGAAGCCGGTGGTCGCCCGCTCTATGAACGCCTCGTTCGCCAGGCCCGCGTGGATGATCTCGCGGCCGATCGCGTGTGCCATCGGGATGTCCGTGCCGACGTTCAGGCCGAGCCAGCTCTCCGCCCACTCGGCGGTCGACGTACGGCGCGGATCGACCGCGTACATGCGTGCCCCGTTCCGTATCCCCTTCAGGACGTGCTGGAAGAAGATCGGGTGGGCGAAACGGGCGTTGGAGCCCCACATCACGATGAGGTCGGTGTGCTCGACCTCCGCGTACGACGACGTCCCGCCGCCCGAGCCGAACGCGGCCGAGAGGCCCGCGACGCTGGGGGCGTGGCAGGTGCGGTTGCAGGAGTCGACGTTGTTGGTGCCCATGACGACGCGGGCGAATTTCTGCGCCACGTAGTTCATTTCGTTGGTCGCGCGGGCGCAGGAGAACATCCCGAACGCGCCTCGGGCGGCGGACAGCCCGCGTGCGGCGCGATCCAGCGCCTCGTCCCAGGTCGCCTGCCGGAAGGGCTCGTCGCGTGAGTCGCGGACGAGTGGATGAGTAAGTCGGGTGTACGTCTTGGGAGTTCGGTCGCGTTTGCTGGTACGGCTGGTGTGGCTCATACGGCTCATGCGGCGGTCCTCAATGCGAGCAGATCCGAGATGGCGTGGACGGTGCGGAGCGTCGGCACCTCGACCCCGGTGATCTCCGCCAACTCGACGACGGCGGCGAGGAGTACGTCGAGTTCGAGCGGTTTGCCGCGCTCCAGGTCCTGAAGGGTCGAGGTGCGGTGATCGCCGACGCGCTCGGCGCCGGCCAGTCGCCGTTCGATGGAGACCCCGACCTCGCAGCCCAGGGCCCGGGCGACCGCGAGCGTCTCGGTCATCATGATCTCGATGACCTTGCGGGTGCCGCCGTGCAGGCACATCTGCCGCATGGTCGCGCGGGCGAGGGCGCTGATCGGGTTGAAGGAGATGTTGCCGAGCAATTTGAGCCAGATGTCGTTACGCAGGTCGGGCTCGATCGGGCACTTGAGCCCGCCGGCCCGCATGGCCTCGCTGAACGCGGTGCACCGCGCCGACACGGAGCGGTCGGGTTCGCCGATGGAGAACCGGGTGCCTTCGAGATGGCGTACAACTCCCGGACCTGCCAGCTCAGTTGCGGCATACACCACACACCCGACGGCCCGTTCGGGCGCAAGCACCGCACTGACCGCGCCGTCCGGGTCCACGCTCTCCACGCGATGGCCGTCGTACGGGCCGCCGTGCCGGTGGAAGTACCACCAGGGGATGCCGTTCTGCGCGGCGACCACCGCCGTGGTGTCGTGAAGGAGAGGCTCGATCAGCGCCCCGCACGCCGCGTACGAGTTGGCCTTCAGCCCCAGGAAGACGAAGTCGGCGGGGCCGACCTCGGCCGGGTCGTCGGTGACGTGGGCCCGAGCGGTGAAGTCCCCGCGCGGGCTGAGCACTTGCACTCCGTGCTGCCTCATGGCCGCCAGATGCGGTCCACGGGCGATGAGATGTACGTCGGCGCCCGCGCGATGCAGCGCGGCACCGACGTAGGCGCCGATCGCACCGGCGCCCAGAACTGCCACTTTCACGTGAGGTCTCCGTTCGGTTGAGGGATACCGCGGAGGGAGGTGACTGTGGTGCTGAAATCTGTCGACGGAATATTGTCTACAGTATGGGAGTTGGGGCGACAAGGGTTCGCGCGACCGTTCGTCGCGTCCGGCATACCGTTCATCGCATACCGTCGACGAGTTCGGGCCGGCCGACTTCCCAACTGGGCGCCGGATTCCTATCGTTCGGGATCATGAGTCCCCCCATAGCCCCGCCAGGCTGGAGCCGCTGGCTGGTTCCGCCGGCTGCCCTTTCCGTTCATCTCTCCATCGGGCAGGCCTACGCCTGGTCCGTGTTCAAACCGCCCCTGGAGTCCGCGCTCGATCTCAGTGGTACGCAGAGCGCGCTGCCCTTCCAACTCGGCATCGTCATGCTCGGGTTGTCCGCCGCGTTCGGCGGCACGCTCGTCGAGCGGAACGGGCCGCGCTGGGCGATGACCGTGGCCCTGATCTGCTTCTCGTCGGGCTTCCTGCTCTCCGCGCTCGGGGCTGCCACCGAGCAGTACTGGCTGATCGTCTTCGGCTATGGCTTCGTCGGCGGGATCGGTCTCGGCATCGGGTACATCTCGCCTGTCTCGACGCTCATCAAGTGGTTCCCGGACAGGCCGGGCATGGCCACCGGCATCGCCATCATGGGCTTCGGCGGCGGTGCGCTGATCGCCTCGCCGTGGTCCGCGCAGATGCTGGAGTCGTTCGGCTCCGACAACTCGGGGATCGCGCTCGCGTTCCTCGTGCACGGGCTGTCGTACGCCGTGTTCATGCTGCTCGGCGTACTGCTGGTGCGGGTGCCGCGCAGTGAGAAGCCGGTGGCTTCCGGGCCGAGTGCCTACGAGGGCGTGCAGGTGTCGGCGCGCAACGCCGTGCGCACTCCGCAGTTCTGGTGCCTGTGGATCATCCTCTGCATGAATGTGACCGCGGGCATCGGCATCCTGGAGAAGGCCGCCCCGATGATCACGGACTTCTTCGCGGACACCTCGACGCCGGTCTCGGCGTCGGCGGCGGCCGGTTTCGTCGCGCTGCTCTCTGCGGCCAACATGGCGGGCCGTATCGTCTGGTCGTCCACGTCCGACCTGGTCGGGCGCAAGAACATCTACCGTCTGTATCTGGGCGCGGGCGCGCTGATGTACGCCCTGATCGCGTGGGTGGGGGACTCCTCGAAGCCGCTGTTCATCATCTGCGCGCTGGTGATCCTCTCCTTCTACGGAGGCGGCTTCGCGACCATCCCCGCCTACCTGAAGGACCTCTTCGGCGCCTACCAGGTCGGCGCGATCCACGGCCGGCTGCTCACCGCGTGGTCGACCGCCGGAGTCCTCGGACCGCTGATCGTCAACTGGATCGCGGACCGGCAGGAAGAGGCGGGCAAATCCGGAGAGGCCCTGTACGGAACGTCGCTGATCATCATGATCGGGCTGCTGGCCATCGGCTTCGTCGCCAACGAACTCGTACGTCCCGTCCATGTCCGCCACCACGTCCCCGCCCCGAAGGAGGCCGCCGATGTCCACGAGCGACAGCAGTCCGCCTAGCGCACCGGCCACGACGCCGCCCGGCCGCCGGGGGTTGATCGCCTTTTCCTGGGTGTGGGTGGGGGCGCCGCTGGCCTATGGCCTGTACGAACTGGTGCGGAAGGCGACGCAACTGTTCACGGGGTGAATGCTCGGGTGTCCAAGCGTTCAACAAAAGGCGACAAGGCTGAAGCCGCTTTCCTGTGGCTTTACGTGTCCTCTTACCGGTGAGTACCTGATCAGACTGGTGGGTCATACACCCAGGTAATGAGGGGGACCGCCCATGATCGGCTCACGCATCGTCGCTGTCGGCCACTACCAGCCCGCCAAGGTGCTCACCAATGAGGACCTGGCGGGTCTGGTCGACACCAGCGACGAGTGGATCAGGAGCCGGGTGGGCATCCGCACACGGCATATCGCCGGGCCAGACGAACCGGTCGACGAGCTGGCCGCGCATGCCGCCGCCAAGGCGCTCGCGGCGGCCGGACTCGCTCCCGGCGACATAGATCTGGTCCTGGTGGCGACCTCCACGGCGATCGACCGCTCGCCGAACATGGCCGCCCGGGTCGCCGCCCGCCTCGGCATCCCGTCCCCGGCCGTGATGGACCTCAACGTCGTCTGCGCGGGCTTCACGCACGCGCTGGCCACCGCCGACCACGCCGTACGCGCCGGGGGCGCGAGCCGGGTGCTGGTCATCGGCGCCGACAAGATGTCCGATGTGGCGGACTGGACGGACCGTACGAGCTGCGTACTCGTCGGGGACGGGGCGGGGGCCGCGGTGGTCGAGGCCTCGGAGGAGGTCGGGATCGGGCCTGTTCTGTGGGGTTCCGTGCCCGAGATGGGGAACGCGGTACGGATCGAGGGCACGCCTGCGCGGTTCGCGCAGGAGGGGCAGAGCGTCTACCGGTGGGCCACCACCCAGCTCCCGCCCATCGCTCGCAAGGCCTGCGAGCGGGCCGGACTAGAACCCGAGGACCTCGCCGCGGTCGTCCTGCACCAGGCGAACCTGCGCATCATCGAGCCGCTCGCCGAGAAGATCGGCGCCGTGAACGCCGTCGTCGCCCGCGATGTCGCCGAGTCCGGCAACACCTCCGCGGCGAGCATCCCGCTTGCCTTCTCGAAGCTCGTCGAACGCGGTGAGATCTCCACCGGCGACCCGGTACTGCTCTTCGGCTTCGGCGGCAATCTGTCGTACGCGGGACAGGTCGTCCGCTGCCCGTGACGTGCGGGTTCGCCGTCGTGTGACGAGTCCAACTCCCCCTGGCCCTGGCCGCTGTGCGCCGTAGACTGTAGACGAAAGACAATTGATACTGGCTGGCATTGGTGGCTGGCATTGGCTTTCCGGCTGCGGGCTGCCGTTGCCCAGGAGGGGGACCGCGATGTTGTCGACAGGACTGCCACAGGGGGCGGTACCCAAGCTCGAACGTCCGGGGCCCCTTAGGGACCGTGTGTACGAGGCGCTCCTCGAGCTCATCACGACGCGTGCCCTGCAGCCAGGCCAGCACCTGGTCGAGAGCGAGCTCGCCGGGCATCTCGGGGTCTCGCGGCAGCCCGTACGCGAGGCGTTGCAGCGGCTGAACACCGAGGGGTGGGTCGATCTGCGGCCCGCGCAGGGCGCGTTCGTGCACGAGCCGACGGAGGAGGAGGCGGACCAGCTCCTCACGGTCCGTACGCTCCTGGAGGCCGAGGCGGCCCGGCTCGCCGCGGCTGCCGCGGGCAGCGCCGGCATCAGCGCCCTTGAGGAGCTGTGCGCCGAGGGCGAGCGGGCGGTGGACGCCGACGACGTGGACGGCGCGGTCGCGATGAACGCCCGCTTCCACGCGAAGGTCATGGAGCTCGCGGGTAACGCGGTCCTCGCGGAGCTGGCGGCGCAGGTCGACCGCCGGGTCCGCTGGTACTACACGCCGGTCGCCCGCCAGCGCGGCCACCAGTCCTGGATCGAGCACCGCGAACTCATCGCGGCGATCTCGGCGCGCGACGAGCAGCGCGCGACGGAGGTCATGCGCGCCCACACGGAGCACACGCGTCGGACGTATCACGCGCGCGATAAGGCCTGACGGGCTTCGGTTCGGAGAAGAGCCTGATGGGCTCCGGTTCGGAACGGCAGCCGTTCCCCAACTCGTGGGCATATTGCGGTAGTTGAGGTCGATGGGTACGTTGAGGCCGTTCCCGGCTGGGGACTCCTCAGCGCGGCACCGGGCCCCGAATATCGCGTTGCGTGGCGGTTCCCGGGCGCTTTAGCTGTGCGGATGACTTCTCACCTGCACGCGCTCTGCTTCGACGCGAACGACCCGCTCCGACTCGCGCGCTTCTGGGGCGACTTCCTGGGCTGGGAAATGTCCGATGACTTCTCCGAGGGCATCGTGATCCTGCCGAGCGATGACACCGGGTTCCGGATGCGGTTCCTTCCGACCGAAGAGCAGAAGACCGGCCAGAACCAGCTGCACTTCGATCTGACGAGTACTTCCCTTGACGATCAGCAGCAGACCGTGGCGAAGGCGCTCGGACTCGGGGCCCAGCACATCGACATCGGCCAGCGCCCGGAGGAGGGGCATGTGGTGCTCGCCGATCCCGAGGGCAATGAGTTCTGCGTCATCGAGCCGGGCAACAACTTCCTTGCCGACTGCGGATTCATCGGAGCGCTGGCGTGTGACGGTTCGCAGGAGGTCGGGTACTTCTGGAGCCGGGCGCTGGGCTGGCCGTTGGTCTGGGACCAGGACCAGGAGACCGCGATCCGCTCGCCGCACGGCGGTCCGAAGGTCACGTGGGGCGGTCCGCCGCTGATGCCGAAGACGGGGAAGTACCGGCTGCACTTCGACCTCGCTCCACCCGTCGGCGGTGATCAGCAGGCGGAGGTCGAGCGTCTCGTCTCCCTCGGGGCCACTCGCGTCGACATCGGCCAGGGCGACGTCCCCTGGGTGGTGATGGCCGATCCCGACGGTCATGAGTTCTGTGTGCTCAGGCCCCGATAACGCGAGCGATTCGGGTGGGTGGCCCTGCGCTCCTCAGGGTGGTCTCGGAGCCACCGTCGGCCACTCTTTGTCCTGTGAGTGGAAAAAGCGAGCACTAATTCCTGCTCAACTTCTTCCCACCCCCGGCAACCGCTGCTACGTTCCCCTCGAAAGCACGACGAAGCTGTGCCGATGAGGCGGGGAGGGGCTCGTGAGACGTATGACGGCGCGACCCGCGAACGCCCACCAGGCGCGGCTGCTGAAGTTGTTGCGTGACGACGGGCCCAACTCCCGTGCCCAGCTGGGCGATCGGGTCGATCTCTCGCGGTCCAAGCTGGCCGTGGAGGTCGAGCGTCTCCTGGAGACGGGGCTCGTGGTGGCCGACGGACTCGCCGCCTCGCGCGGTGGTCGCCGGTCCCACAACATCAGGCTCGCGCCCGCTCTGCGCTTCCTCGGCGTGGACATCGGCGCGACGTCGATCGATGTGGCCGTCACCAACGCCGAGCTGGAAGTGCTCGGACACATCAACCAGCCCATGGACGTACGCGAGGGCCCGGTCGCGGTCTTCGAGCAAGTCCTGTCTATGGCAGCGAAGTTGAAGGCTTCGGGGCTCGCGGAAGGTTTCGACGGCGCCGGCATCGGTGTACCAGGACCCGTCCGTTTCCCCGAGGGTGTCCCGGTCGCCCCGCCGATCATGCCGGGCTGGGACGGGTTCCCGGTGCGCGAGGCGCTGAGCCAGGACCTCGGCTGCCCCGTCATGGTCGACAACGATGTGAACCTGATGGCCATGGGCGAGCAGCACGCGGGCGTCGCACGCTCCGTGGGCGACTTCCTCTGCGTCAAGATCGGCACCGGTATCGGCTGCGGCATCGTCGTCGGCGGTGGGGTCTACCGCGGAACGACGGGCAGTGCCGGCGACATCGGCCACATCCTCGCGGTACCGGACGGCCGCCAGTGTGCCTGCGGCAACCGGGGCTGCCTGGAAGCCCACTTCAGCGGTGCCGCGCTCGCCCGCGATGCCACGGAAGCCGCCCAGCAGGGGCTGTCGCCGGAACTGTCGAGCCGTTTGGAGACGAACGGCAGCCTCAGTGCCGTCGACGTCGCCGCCGCGGCCGTCGCGGGTGACACCACGGCGCTCGATCTGATCCGCGAGGGTGGCTTCCGCACCGGCCAGGTCATCGCCGGGCTCGTCAGCTTCTTCAACCCCGGCCTGGTGGTGATCGGCGGCGGGGTGACCGGCCTCGGCCACACCCTGCTCGCTGCGATCCGCACCCAGGTCTACCGCCAGTCGCTGCCCCTCGCGACCGGCAACCTCCCGATCGTTCTGGGGGAGTTGGGCCCCACCGCCGGAGTCATCGGCGCGGCCCGGCTCATCAGCGACCACCTGTTCTCACCCGCTTAACGCCGCACCTCAAGCGCACCAGCAGAGCCGCACGGTCAGTTCACGAACGTCGCACCTCACGCTCCATCAGGGCCGCACGTAGCGCTCACCAGCGCCACGTAAAGCCACCTGTACGACACCCTGCACCGCTCCGACACAGCACCCTGCACCGCTACTACGCAGCACCCAGCATCACTCCAGCTCAGCACCCAGCTCCGCCCCCGCCCTACCCCGCCCTGCCCTGAACCGGCCCGCACGCCCGCCAAGGGGAACCGTCATGGCATCCGAACCACCGCTGCTCACCATGTCCGGGATCACCAAGTCGTTCCCCGGCGTCCGCGCGCTCGACGGCGTCGACCTCGACGTCCAGCCCGGCGAGGTGCACTGTCTGCTCGGCCAGAACGGCGCCGGGAAGTCCACCCTCATCAAGGTGCTGGCCGGCGCCCACCAGCCCGACGACGGCACCATCACCTGGCGCGGCGACCCCGTCACCCTGCGCTCGCCGATCGCCGCCATGCGCCTCGGTATCGCCACCATCTACCAGGAACTCGACCTGGTGGAGGGCCTGTCGGTGGCCGAGAACGTCTACCTGGGCCATGAGCCGACGGCCGCCGGTTTCGTCGTACGACGCAAGGGCGCGCGTGCTTCAACGGCCGCCCTGCTCAAGCGACTTGGGCACCCGGAGATCGATCCGGCGCGGCTCGTCGGCGACCTGTCCGCCGCCCATCAGCAGATCGTCTCCATGGCGCGGGCGCTCTCCCACGACGTACGCCTCATCGTCATGGACGAGCCGTCCGCCGCCCTCGACCCCGACGAGGTCGACAACCTCTTCCGTATCGTCGGTGACCTCACCGGCGAAGGCGTCGCTGTCGTCTACATCTCGCACCGCCTGGAGGAGATCCGCCGCATCGGCGACCGCGTCACGGTCCTCAAGGACGGGCGCGCTGTGGCGGGCGGGCTGCCCGCGAAGTCGACGCCGACGCGCGAGGTCGTGGCGCTGATGACGGGGCGGAACGTGGAGTACGTCTTCCCCGATCGGCCTGTGCACGACGCGCTCCCGGAACCTGTGCTCGAGGTCAAAGGCCTTGCGCGCGAAGGGGAGTTCGCACCTCTTGACCTCGCCCTTCGTCCCGGCGAGATCGTCGGCCTCGCCGGACTGGTCGGCTCCGGACGCTCCGAGATCCTGGAGACCATCTACGGCGCGCGCAAGCCGACGGGCGGTCAAGTCCTCGTAGAGGGAAGGCGGTTGAAGCCCGGCAGCGTACGAGACGCCGTCCGTGCCGGGCTCGGACTCGCCCCCGAGGAGCGCAAGGCGCAGGCCCTGCTGATGCTGGAGTCCGTCACGCGCAACGTGTCCGTGTCCTCCATGTCCCGCTTCTCGTACGGGGGTTGGCTGGACCGGAGCGGCGAACGGGAAGCGGCGCAGAAGGCGACGCGTGAGCTGTCGCTGCGTCCCGACAACCCGTCCGTGCCCGTACGCACCCTCTCCGGCGGCAACCAGCAGAAGGCCGTACTGGCTCGCTGGCTGCTGCGCGGCTGCCGGGTGCTGCTGCTCGACGAGCCCACCCGCGGCGTCGACGTCGGCGCCCGCGCCGAGCTGTACGCCGTCATCCGCCGCCTCGCCGACGAAGGCCTGGCCGTGCTCATGGTCTCCAGCGAAGTCCCCGAAGTCCTCGGGCTCGCCGACCGCGTCCTGGTGCTCCGCGAGGGCCACGTCGTGCATACGGCGCCCGCCCGGGAGCTCGACGAACACCGCGTACTCGACCTCGTCATGGAAGGAACTCCGGCGTCATGACGCAGCACGCATCACCGCCCCGGGATGACACCCCGAAAATGTCGCCGGTGGAGGGACCCAGCCCCTGGCGGGCACTCACCGCCCGCGCCGACGTCCGCACCCTCTCACTGCTCGGCGTACTCGCCGCCCTGATCGTCATCGGCGGCATCACCAAGCCCGACCAGTTCCTCGACACCCGCAACCTCCAACTCGTCCTCACCCAGGCCTCGGTCATCGGTGTCGTCACGGTCGGCATGACCTTCGTCATCGTCTCCGGCGGCATCGACCTGTCCGTCGGCGCGATCGTCGCGCTCGCCTCCGTATGGGCCACGACTGTGGCCACCCAGGAGTACGGGTTCATCGGCATCCTCTTCACCTCGGTGATCGTCGGCGTGGGCTGCGGACTGGTGAACGGCATGCTGATCGCGTACGGAGCCATGGTCCCGTTCATCGCGACACTGGCCATGCTCGCCTCGGCCCGCGGACTGGCCCTGCAGATCACCGGCGGAAACACCCAGGTCGTCACTGTCCAGAGCGTGCTCGACCTCGGCGGGCGAGACTCCTACGTCCTGGGCATCCCGCCGCTTGTCATGGTCTTCGCGGTGGTCACCGTCATCGGCTGGCTGCTGCTCAACCGCACCACCTTCGGGCGGCGCACGGTCGCAGTCGGCGGCAATGCGGAGGCGGCCCGGCTCGCGGGTATCGACGTACGGCGGCAGCGGCTGTACCTGTATCTGCTCTCCGGACTGTGCTGCGGCATCGCGGCCTTCCTGTTGGTGGTGCTGTCCGGTTCGGGCCAGAACACCAACGGCAACCTGTACGAACTCGACGCCATCGCGGCCGCGATCATCGGCGGCACGCTGCTCAGCGGCGGGCGCGGCACCATCGTCGGCTCGGTGCTCGGCGTCCTGATCTTCACCACGATCACCAACATCTTCGCCCTCAACAACCTGCAGAGCGACGTCCAGCAGATCGCCAAGGGCGCGATCATCGTCGCCGCCGTGCTCGTCCAGCGCCGTACCGCACATACGACTTAACGCCCGTACGGCATCCACGACTTGACTCCAGCATCGCCAGCACGACCTGAGGCCTCAGGGCCAGCACGACTTGAGTCGCTTCGCACGTCCTTCACGGAAGGGTCCACCGCCATGCCAGAGTTCACCAGCCGCAGAGGACTGCTCTTCGGCACCGCCGCCGTCGGGGCCGGTGCGCTCCTCACCGGTTGCACGAGTAACGAGTCCAGCGACGAGCCGGCCTCCAACGACCAGCCCGCCGCCGACGACAAGCCCGGCAAGCAGGTCACCATCGGCTTCGCAGGACCGCAGGCCGACCACGGCTGGCTGAACGCCATCAACGAGAACGCCAAGAGCCGGGCCAAGAGGTACAAGGACGTCACGCTGGAGATCACCGAGGGCTCCAACGACACCGCCGCGCAGATCGGCCAGATCGAGACCCTGATCAACAAGAAGGTCGACGTCCTGGTGATCCTGCCCGCCGACGGCAAGGCCCTCACCCAGGTCGGGCTCCAGGCGATGCGCGCCGGCATCCCTGTCGTCAACCTCGACCGGGTCTTCAACTCCCCGCAGGCGTACCGCTGTTGGATCGGCGGCGACAACTACGGCATGGGCCTGAACGCCGGTCACTACATCGGCGAGAAGCTCAAGGACAAGAAGAACGCCCGCGTCATCGAACTCGCCGGCCTCGACAACCTGGAGCTGACCCAGCAGCGTACGCAGGGCTTCGACGCGGCGCTGAAGAACTACCCGAACATCAAGAAGGTCGCCCGGCAGGCCGCCGACTTCACCGTCGAGTCGGGCCAGGCCAAGATGTCCCAACTCCTCCAGGCCCAGTCGAAGTTCGACGCCCTGTGGAACCACGACGACGACCAGGGCGTGGGCGCCCTGCGCGCCATCGACCAGGCAGGCCGCGACGACTTCCTGATGGTCGGCGGCGCCGGCGCCTTGTCCGCCTTCCAGGCCATCAAGGCAGACGACGGCGTCCTCAAGGCCACCGTCCTCTACCCGCCGACGATGGCCGCCTCAGCGATCGACCTGGCCCGCGCCCTGGGCCAGGGCAAGGGCGTGGGCGGCCTGGCCGAGTTCGAGATCCCGGCGTCCCTGACGCTCTACTCGGCAGTCGTCGACAAGGAGAACGTCGACCAGTACATGTCCACCGGCTTCAAGTGACGTGTCCGTCGGGTTCGAGGGCGCGCCCTGTCAGGGGTGCGGGCTGTGAAGATGCGGGTTCCTCCAGCGCCCCGTAGGGGGCGCGGGGAACTGCGCGACCAGCCACGACGGACCCGCAGATAGTCGACTGCACCACCCGCGGAGCGCACAGCTCATACCCCCCACCGCGCCACGACATGAGGAGGACTCCCGCATGGGACAGCCGCACCAGCCCGACGAGGCAGCGGTCGAGAAGCCCAACAGTGCAAGGCCGCCGCTAGGCATTGGCATGGTCGGATACGCGTTCATGGGCGCAGCCCATTCCCAAGGCTGGCGCACAGTGGGCCGCGTCTTCGACCTGCCCCGCCACCCCGTCCTCGCCGCCGTCTGCGGCCGCGACGGACAGGCCGTACGCGCGGCGGCCGACCGCCTCGGCTGGGCGGCGGCCGAGACGGACTGGCGAGCGCTCATCGCCCGTGACGACGTCGACCTCGTCGACATCTGCACCCCGGGCGACAGCCACGCCGAGATCGCCCTCGCCGCACTGGAAGCCGGCAAGCACGTGCTGTGCGAGAAGCCCCTCGCCAACACGGTGGAAGAAGCCGAGGCGATGACAGAGGCGGCCGAAGCCGCAGCCGCGCGCGGCCAAGTGGCGATGGTCGGCTTCAACTACCGCCGCGTGCCCGCGACTTCGCTCGCCCGGAAGATGGTCGCCGAGGGACGCTTGGGCGCCCTGCGCCACGTACGGGTGACGTACCTTCAGGATTGGCTGGTGGACCCGCAGTTCCCGCTGACGTGGCGGCTGCGCAAGGAGTCGGCGGGCTCGGGCGCGCTCGGCGACCTGGGCGCGCACATCGTCGACCTCGCGCAGTACATGGTGGGCGAGCCGGTCGTGGGAGTGTCCGCGCTCACCGAGACCTTCGTACGGGAGCGGCCGCTGCCCGGCGGACCGACCAGCGGACTGTCCGCGGTGTCCGCCAACGGGTCCGGCCCAGTCACCGTGGATGACGCCGCACTGTTCACCGGCCGTTTCGCCTCGGGCGCGCTCGCCTCCTTCGAGGCCACCCGGTACGCCACCGGCCGCAAGAACGCCCTGCGCATCGAACTCAACGGTGAGCACGGCTCGTTGGCCTTCGACCTGGAACGGCTCAACGAACTCGAGTACCACGACCACCGGGAGCCCGGCACCCACGCCGGCTTCCGCCGCATCCTCGTCACCGAGCCCGACCACCCTTACATGGAGGCCTGGTGGCCGCCCGGTCACGGCCTCGGCTACGAGCACACCTTCGTCCACCAGGCCCGCGACCTGGTGACCGCCATCGCAGAGGGCCGCGCACCGGTGCCGTCCTTCGCCGACGGACTGCAGGTGCAGCGCGTACTCGCGGCGGTCGAGGAGAGCGCCGCGAAGAACTCCGTATACACACCCATCGCGAGTTGAGGAGGGCCGTTCCATGCCGCGCAACTTCACGCTCTTCACCGGCCAGTGGGCCGACCTGCCGCTCGAGGAGGTCTGCCGGCTCGCCCGCGACTTCGGCTACGACGGGCTCGAACTCGCCTGCTGGGGCGACCACTTCGAGGTCGACAAGGCGCTCGCCGACTCCTCGTATCTCGACTCGCGTCACCAACTGCTCGACAAGTACGGCCTGAAGTGCTGGGCCATCTCCAACCACCTGGTCGGTCAGGCGGTCTGCGACGCCATCATCGACGAACGCCACCAGGCGATCCTCCCGGCCCGTATCTGGGGCGACGGCGAGGCGGAAGGCGTACGGCAGCGGGCGGCGTCCGAGATCGCCGACACCGCACGCGCGGCGGCGGCCTTCGGGGTCGACACCGTCATCGGCTTCACGGGGTCCGCGATCTGGCATCTGGTCGCGATGTTCCCGCCCGCTCCCGAGTCGATGATCGAGCGCGGCTACGAGGACTTCGCGATGCGCTGGAATCCCATCCTCGACGTCTTCGATGCCGAGGGCGTGCGGTTCGCACATGAGGTACACCCGAGCGAGATCGCGTACGACTACTGGACAACTCAGCGCGCGCTGGAGGCAGTTGACCACCGCCCGGCCTTCGGGCTGAACTTCGACCCCTCGCACTTCGTCTGGCAGGACCTCGACCCGGTCGGCTTCCTGTGGGACTTCCGCGACCGGATCTACCACGTCGACTGCAAGGAAGCGCGCAAGCGCCTCGACGGCCGCAACGGACGCCTCGGCTCGCATCTGCCCTGGGGCGACCCGCGCCGCGGCTGGGACTTCGTGTCCGCCGGCCACGGCGACGTGCCGTGGGAGGACGTGTTCCGGATGCTGCGCTCCATCGACTACAAGGGCCCCATCTCGGTCGAGTGGGAGGACGCGGGCATGGACCGCCTCCAGGGCGCGCCCGAGGCACTCACCCGGCTCAAGGCGTACGACTTCGAGCCGCCGACGGCGTCCTTCGACGCGGCGTTCGGCGGCAACGACTGATCTTTCTGGCACACCTCCGGGGTGACGGCGCACCCCGGCGTTCCGCACACACCCGTACGACCAGCCCCATCGTGGAGGCAATTCGTGCACCCGCATGTCAGAAACAGGAACACCAGAAGCCACACCAGACGTCCGAGACTTCGTGGGGCCCTCGCGTTGCTGAGCGGTCTGCTGCTCGCGGGCGCCTCACTCGGCCTCACCGCCCCAGCGGCGGGCGCGGCCGTCGCCGACCCGGGTGGCGCTGCTCCCGCGGCGGCTGTCGAGCCCAAGGCCGAGGACTTCCAGCAGGTGACCCTCGCCAAGGGCGAACCCGAGACCGGTGAGCCTATGTCGCTCGCCGTCCTCCCGGACCGCTCGGTCCTGCACACCTCGCGCGACGGTGAGTTGAGGCTCACCGACGCCGCGGGCACCACGAAGCTCGCGGGCAAACTCGACGTGTACGCGCACGACGAGGAAGGCCTTCAGGGCGTAGGCGTCGACCCGGGCTTCGCCGACAACCGCTTCATCTACCTCTACTACGCCCCGCCGATGAACACCCCGGCGGGCGATGCCCCGGAGACGGGCACCGCCGCCGACTTCGCGCCCTTCGACGGCGTCAACCGGCTCTCCCGCTTCGTCCTGAAGGCCGACGGGACCCTCGACAACGCCAGCGAGAAGAAGATCCTCGACGTCCCGGCATCCCGCGGCATCTGCTGCCACGTCGGCGGCGACATCGACTTCGACGCGGCGGGGAACCTGTATCTGTCGACCGGTGACGACTCCAACCCGTTCCAGTCGGACGGCTTCACCCCCATCGACGAGCGCGCGAACCGCAACCCGGCCTTCGACGCCCAGCGCACGGCCGGCAACACCAACGACCTGCGCGGCAAGATCCTCCGCATCAAGGTGAACGCCGATGGCTCCTACGCCATCCCCGACGGCAACCTCTTCGCCCCCGGCACGGACAAGACGCGCCCCGAGATCTACGCGATGGGCCTGCGCAACCCGTTCCGCTTCAGCGTCGACAAGAAGACCGGGATTCTGTACGTGGGTGAATACGGCCCAGACGCCGGGGCCGCAAACCCTGCCCGTGGCCCCGCGGGCCAGGTCGAGTTCGCCCGCATCACCAAGCCAGGCAACTTCGGCTGGCCGTACTGCACCGGCGACAACGACGCCTACGTGGACTACGACTTCGCAACCGGCGCTTCCGGTGCGGCATTTGACTGCGCCGCCCCCAAGAACACCTCGCCGAACAACACTGGCCTGACCGACCTGCCGCCGGCGCAGACCGCCTGGATTCCGTACGACGGCGCGTCCGTCCCCGAGTTCGGCGACGGCTCCGAGTCCCCGATGGGCGGCCCGGTCTACCATTACGACCCGAACCTCGACTCACCGGTCAAGTTCCCCGAGGCGTACGACGGTGACTTCTTCGCCGGGGAGTTCGGCCGCCGCTGGATCAAGCGGATCACCTCGGACGCCGACGGCACGGTGCAGTCGATCAACGACATCCCGTGGACCGGCACCCAGGTGATGGACATGGAGTTCGGCCCGGACGGCGCGCTGTACGTCCTCGACTACGGCCTGGCGTGGTTCGGCGGCGACGAGAACTCCGCTCTGTACCGGATCGAGAACGCGACCGACGGACACTCGCCCGTGGCGCAGGCCGCAGCCGACCGTACGTCAGGACAGGCACCGCTGAAGGTGAAGTTCTCCTCCGCCGGCACCAGTGACGCGGACGGCGACTCCCTCACGTACAGCTGGGACTTCGGCGACGGCGGCAAGTCCACGTCGGCGAACCCCACGCACAAGTACACGAAGAACGGCACGTACACGGCGACGCTGACGGCCAAGGACCCCAGCGGTCGCACCGGCAGCTCCAGTGTGCAGGTCGTGGTGGGCAACACGGCGCCGAAGGTGACCCTTGAACTGCCGCGTGACGGGCAGCTGTTCAGCTTCGGGGACGCCGTGCCGTTCAAGGTGAAGGTCACCGACCCGGAGGACGGGACCATCGACTGCGCCAAGGTGAAGGTCACCTTCATCCTCGGCCACGACAGCCACGGTCACCCGGTGACCTCGGCGAACGGTTGCACCGGCACCATCCAGACCAGCGCCGACGGCGGCCATGACGAGGACGCGAACATCTTCGGCGTCTTCGACGCGGAGTACACCGACGGCGGTGGTGGCGGCCAGGAGGCGCTGACCACGCACGACCAGGGCGTCGTCCAGCCCAAGCACCGCCAGGCCGAGCACTTCGGGAAGGCCTCGGGAGCCAAGGTGCAGACACGTGCCACCGCGCACGGCGGCGAGACCGTCGGCGACATCAACAACGGCGACTGGATCTCCTTCGAGCCCTTCGTCCTGAGCAACGCCAAGAAGATCACGGCACGCGTCGCCTCCGAGGGTGCGGGCGGAAAGCTCGAGATTCGCGCGGGCTCGGCCAAGGGGCGCCTGCTCGGCACGGCGACCGTGCCGGCGACGGGCGGCTGGGAGAAGTATCAGGACGTCAGTACGTCCCTGAAGGGCGCACCGCGCGGGACGACCACGCTCTACCTCGTGTTCAAGGGGCGTGGCACCGGAGCGCTGTACGAGGTCGACGACTTCACGTTCACAACCGGCTGAGGGAGGGCGACGCGATGCGAGCAACAGGCAGAACGGTGACCGCGCTGTTAGGCGCCGCCCTGCTCATCGGGTGTGTGTCGGGGCCGGCCGCGTCCAAGGGGCCTGAAGGGCCTGATGGGCAGCAGGCTGAGTCGAAGGAGGCTGATGTCAAGGGTCGTGCGGACGGCCGGGTGCTGGTGTTCTCCAAGACCGCCGGGTTCCGGCACGACTCCATCCCGGAGGGGATCGCCGCGGTGAAGGACCTCGGCGCCGCGAACGGATTCGCCGTGGACGCGACGGAGAACGGGGCTGCATTCACCTCCCGCAACCTCGCCAAGTACGACGCCGTCGTGTTCCTGTCCACCACCGGCGATGTGCTCAACGCGGGCCAGCAGAAGGCCTTCGAGAGCTACATCCAGCGCGGGGGCGGTTATGTGGGCATCCATGCCGCCGCCGACACCGAGTACGACTGGTCCTTCTACGGCGGCCTGGTGGGCGCCTACTTCAAGTCGCACCCGGCGATCCAGCCCGCACGGATCGAGGTCGAGGACCATGCGCATCCGGCCACCGCGCATCTCCCGGAGTCCTGGAACCGTACGGACGAGTGGTACGACTACCGCTCCAATCCGCGGGAACGCGCCCATGTCCTGGCCTCACTCGACGAGTCGTCGTACACCGGCGGCACGATGAACGGCGACCACCCGATCGCCTGGTGCCAGAACTACCAGGGCGGCCGCGCCTTCTACACCGGCGTCGGCCACACCAAGGAGTCGTACGCCGACCCCGCCGTCCGGCAGCACTTGCTGGGCGGACTCCGCTGGGCGATCGGGGCCACGGAGGCCGACTGCCGTCCGGAGAACGGTTACCGGCAGCTCTTCGACGGCACCGAGGCGTCACTGTCCGCCTGGAAGCAGGCGGGGCCGGGCTCGTTCACGCTGGGCGACGACGGCACGCTGACGTCGGTGGGTGGCCTGGGCATGCTCTGGTACGGCGCCTCGGGCTTCGGTTCGTACTCGCTGAAGCTCGACTGGAAGATGGCGAGTGCCTCCGGTGACGACAACTCCGGTGTCTTCGTGGGCTTCCCGGCCTCCGACGATCCCTGGTCGGCCGTCAACAACGGGTACGAGATCCAGATCGACGCGACCGACGCCCCCGATCGCACCACCGGGGCCGTGTACAGCTTCCAGTCCGCCGACATCAAGAAGCGTGACCGTGCGCTGAACCCGCCGGGGGAGTGGAACACGTACGAGATCCGCGTGGAGGGCGAACGGCTCCGCGTCTATCTCAACGGCGTGAAGATCAACGATTTCACCAACACCGATCCGGTACGCAGCCTGCGCGACGGTCATATCGGCATCCAGAACCACGGGGCCGAAGACCAGGTGTCCTTCCGTGACATCCGGATCAAGGAACTGCCCGCGCGGTCTGCTGCGCAGGGCGATTGAGCGACGGCGGGCGGGGGACGCCGGACCCCCGCCCGCCGTCTTTCCTCTGGTTTCTGTATGGCTTTCTGTACGGCCCTTTGGTTCGCGTACGACAAGGAGGCTGACCATGTCCGTCGAACCGTTCCCTTCCGAGTCACGGATGTCCGAGTCGCGGGTGCCCGAGTCACGGGTGGGCGTGTGGCTGATCGGAGCGCGCGGTTCCGTCGCCACGACCGTCGTCGCGGGCTGCGCGGCCATGACCGCGGGCCTGCATCCTCCGACGGGCATGGTCACCGAGACCGACCCCTTCTCCGGCTCCGGACTGCCGCCGTTGTCGTCCCTCGTCTTCGGCGGCCACGACACGATGGACTGCCCCCTGCCCAAGCGCGCAGAGGCACTGGCCGCCGGAGGAGTCCTGCCGCACGGCCTCCCGACAGCCGTGGGCGCCGAACTCGCCGCCGCGGACCGGGAGATCAGGCCAGGCGGTCCGCTCCCCGGCGACACCCGGGACACGGAGGAACTGGTGGCCGCCTTCGCCGCGGACATGCGTGACTTCGTACGCCGCCACGGCCTCGCCCGGGCGGTGGTCGTGAACGTCGCCTCCACGGAACCGGCCCCGGTCGGGACCGAACTGCCCCCGAGCTCGCTCTACGCCGCTGCGGCGTTGCGGGCCGGCTGTCCGTACGTCAACTTCACCCCCTCCACGGGGCTCCACCACCCGGCGCTGGCATCAGCCGCCGCCGAGTCCGGGCTGCCGTACGCCGGCCGTGACGGCAAGACCGGCCAGACCCTGCTGCGCTCGGTACTGGGCCCGATGTTCGCCCAGCGCGCGTTGACGGTCCGCGCCTGGTCCGGCACCAACCTGCTCGGCGGCGGAGACGGCGCGGCCCTGTCTGACCCCGCTGCCGCGGCCGCGAAGAACGCCGGCAAGGAACGCGTCCTCGCCGACACCCTCCCCGCGGTCCCCGAGGGCGAGGTCCACATCGACGACGTACCGGCCCTCGGCGACTGGAAGACCGCCTGGGACCACATCGCCTTCGACGGCTTCCTCGGCACCCGCATGATCCTCCAGACGACGTGGCAGGGCTGCGACTCCGCCCTCGCCGCACCCCTGGTCCTGGATTTGGTGCGCTTGGTGGCACGGGCCCAGGAGGTGGGCCTGTCGGGTCCGTTGGGTGAGCTGGGCTTCTATTTCAAGGATCCGGTTGGTGGCGGGCCTTCGGCGTTGGGGGAGCAGTACGCGGAACTGGTGGGGTTTGCGGGGCGGTTGGGGGCGTCGGGAACGTCGAGGGAGCGGGAGTCGCGAGGGCTTTCGGGGGAAGGGCGATGAGAGGCTTGGGGCGCGGGTCAGCGAGGTGGGCTTCGGCAGTCGACCCTCAGCCCAACGATCACCCCCTCCACTTCGGCTACGGCACCAACGGCCTCACCGACCTCCGTCTCAACGACGCCCTCTCCCTCCTCGCCGACCTCGGCTACGACGGCGTAGGACTGACCCTCGACCACATGCACCTGGACCCGCTCGCCCCGGACCTCGCGGCCCGCACCCGCCGAGTCGCCCGCAGGCTGGACGAACTCGGACTGGGCGTCACCATCGAGACCGGCGCACGCTACGTCCTCGACCCGTGGTGCAAGCACGGTCCATCGCTGCTCGACCCGGATCCGGAGCAACGGGCCCGACGCGTCGACCTGTTGAGCCGGGCGGTTCAGGTAGCCACCGACCTGGGCGCCCACGCCGTGCACTGCTTCAGCGGGATCACCCCCGAGGACACGGACGAGGACACCGCCTGGAAACGCCTCGCCGAATCACTCACCCCCGTCCTCGACACCGCCACCACTGCCGGCATCCCACTCGCCATCGAACCCGAACCCGGCCACCTCCTCGCCACCCTCGACGACTTCCACCGCCTCCGCCGAACTTTGGGCAGCCCCGCCACCCTCGGTCTCACCCTCGACATCGGCCACTGCCAGTGCCTCGAACCCCTCTCACCCGCGGAGTGCGTACGCGCCGCCGCCCCCTGGCTCCGCCACGTCCAGATCGAGGACATGCGCCGCGGCCTCCATGAACACCTCCCCTTCGGCGACGGCGAGATCGACTTCCCGCCCGTACTCCAAGCCCTGGCCACCACCCCCTATCAGGGCCTGATCGTCGTCGAACTACCCCGCCATTCCCACGCTGGCCCTCAACTCGCCAAGCAATCCCTCCAGTTCCTGCACCATGCGGCCGCTGGTCTCCTGGCTCAAAAGCCCGGCAGCTCGCCGGACTCCGACAGCTCCCACATCGCTGACGGGTCCCAAGACCTTGGCGGATCCCAAGACCCTGAGGGATTCCCAGGTCCCGACGGCTCCCAAGGCCCCAACAGCTCCCAAGTCCCCGACGACGAGTCACCGATCCCCGGCGAGGGCCCCGCCGCCTCCGAAGGGAGAACCCCGTGAACCACCTCCACAACGCCGCCGCTCCTTCTCCCCCCGCCCCTTCTCCCGCCACGCCGGAGCCGACGGAAGCCGTCGCCGCCCTGCGCGCCCGGCTGAACTCCCAGCTGGACGCCACCGCCCGCGCCTGGCTGGACCGTGCCCTGGACGAGGCTGCGGCCCACCCAGGTAGTCACGGGCCCATCTCCGCCTGGGAGTTGCGCATCGCCGAAGCCGGGCGCCGTTGCGGACCCGAGCACGCCGACGCCGCCCGCGTCCTCCTCCTGCACGCTGCTCAGGCCGATGCCGACACCCTGGCCCGCGTCTACCGTCAGGGCACCGCCGCCGAACGCCGCGCCGTCCTGCAGGCCCTCCCCGACCTCGTACCGGGCCCCGACGCCCTGCCGATCGTCGAGGACGCCCTGCGCACCAACGACACCCGGCTTCTGGCCGCGGCCGTCGGCCCGTACGCCGCCCGGCATCTGGACGCCCACAACTGGCGGCACGCGGTCCTGAAGTGCCTGTTCACCGGCGTCCCCATCGACGCGGTGGCCGACCTGCCCCACCGGGCCCGCGCCGACTTCGAACTGGCCCGCATGCTCGGCGACTACGCCGACGAACGCTCCGCCGCGGGCCGTCCCGTGCCCGAGGACCTGTACCGCGTCCTGGCCCTGACCGAGCCCGGGAGCGATGTGCCGACCGTTTCGGCAACGTCGGACCACCCCGGCACCCCGTCCGGCAAGGAGTCCTGATGCGCATCTTCGACCCCCACATTCATATGACGTCACGGACCACCGACGACTACGAGGCCATGTACACGGCCGGCGTGCGAGCGGTTGTCGAGCCCTCCTTCTGGCTCGGCCAGCCCCGCACCTCACCCGCCTCCTTCCTCGACTACTTCGACTCACTTCTGGGCTGGGAGCCCTTCCGCGCCGCCCAGTACGGCATCGCCCACCACTGCACGCTCGCCCTCAACCCCAAGGAAGCGAACGACCCCCGCTGTGTGCCCGTCCTCGACGAACTGCCCCGGTATCTCGTCAAGGACCAGGTCGTGGCCGTCGGCGAGATCGGCTACGACTCGATGACCCCCGCCGAGGACAGCGCACTGGCTCTCCAGCTCCAGCTCGCCGCCGACCATGCGCTGCCCGCCCTCGTCCACACCCCGCACCGGGACAAGTTGGCGGGCCTGCGCCGCACCCTCGACGTCGTCCGGGAGTCCGCGCTGCCCCCGGACCGGGTGCTGGTCGACCACCTCAACGAGACCACGGTCAAGGAGGCCAAGGACGGCGGCTGCTGGCTCGGGTTCTCCGTCTATCCGGACACCAAGATGGACGAGGAACGGATGGTCGCGGTGCTGCGGGAGTACGGGCCCGAGAAGGTCCTGGTCAACTCCGCGGCCGACTGGGGCAGAAGCGATCCCCTCAAGACCCGCAAGGTCGGTGACGCCATGCTCGAGGCAGGATTCACCGAGGACGACGTCGACCAGGTGCTGTGGCGCAACCCCGTCGCCTTCTACGGACTCAGCGGCCGGCTCACCCTCGACGTCGCTGACACGGACGCCACCCATGAGGGCAACTCCATCCTCCGCGGCGCCCCTGCCACCGACGCGGCCACCTCGGAGGCGTGACCCATGCGCTTCCGACACCCCGACGGCTCGACCGTCCACCTCGCGTATTGCACCAACGTCCACCCGGCCGAGACGTTCGACGGCGTTCTCGCCCAACTCCGCGACCACTGCGAACCCGTACGCCGACGCCTCGGCCGCGACCGCCTCGGCATCGGCCTGTGGCTGGCCAAGGACGCCGCTCACGCCCTCGTGAGCGACCCGTCCGCCCTGCGCCGGCTGCGCACCGAGCTCGATGCCCGAGGCCTTGAGGTCGTCACCCTCAACGGCTTCCCGTACGAAGGCTTCGGCGCCGAAGAGGTCAAGTACCGCGTGTACAAGCCGGACTGGGCCGACGCCGAGCGTCTCGAGCACACCACCGCCCTCGCCCGTGTCCTCGCCGGCCTGCTGCCCGACGACGTCACCGAAGGCAGCATCTCCACCCTGCCGCTCGCGTGGCGCACCACCTATGACGACACCCGTGCCGTCCAGGCCCACACGGCCCTTGCCACCCTGGCCGAACGCCTCGACGCCCTGGAGGAGTTGACCGGCCGCTCCATCCGTATCGGCCTCGAGCCGGAGCCCGGCTGCATCGTCGAAACCACCACCGATGCCATCGCCCCGCTCACCGCGATCGGTCACGACCGCATCGGGGTCTGTGTCGACACCTGTCATCTCGCCACCTCCTTCGAAGATCCGCACACCGCCCTGGACGCGCTGGCCACCGCCCGCGTCCCCATCATCAAGTCGCAGCTCTCAGCCGCTCTGCACGCCGAACACCCCCACCTTCCCGAAGTACGCGAGGCCCTCTCCGCGTTCGACGAGCCCCGCTTCCTGCACCAGACCCGCGTCACCGCCATCGCAGCCGGCCTCGTCGGCACCGACGACCTCGGTGAAGCTCTCAAGGGCGACGCATTGCCCGACACGTCCCCGTGGCGCGCCCACTTCCACGTCCCGTTGCACGCGGCGCCTGCCGCGCCCCTCTCTTCCACGCTGCCCGTACTCAAGGACGTACTGACCCGGCTGGTGGGCGGCCCGCACCCGCTCACCCGTCATCTGGAAGTCGAGACCTACACCTGGCAGACCCTCCCGGCCGAGTTGCGCCCACGCAGCCGCCCCCAGCTCGCGGACGGAATCGCCGCCGAACTCACCCTCGCCCGCGACCTGTTGACGGACCTCGGCTTGAAGGAGCTGCCGTGATCCAGTCCGTGAACCGAACTGTGAGCCGGCCCAGGTGTTATGGCGTGACGGTCGTGCCTATCGACCCGTCACCTATTCGCGGCAGCCACGGCCGCCTTCCCACGAGCGACGACGAACGTCCGCTCCCCATCTGCTCCACCCCCCGCACTGTCGACGGCCGCCCCTCGGCCACCGACATGAAATCGCTCCTGCTCCATCCGACCGGTCTCGACTGATCGGCGCCGACGGGCACGCCATGGCCCGCGGTCCCACCCGACCTGTCTCTTCCAACTGGTCACAAGTGAAGCACTCACCACTGACAACGCCCTTCGACACCGAGGAGTTCCAGGCATGAGCCGCTCCAGCCGCACCGCCTTCACGGCCGTCACCAGCAAGAACGACGATCCCGAACTCACCCACCGCCTCAGCAGAAGAGGCATGCTCGGCGTGGCCGCGGGCGCCACTGCCGCAGCACTGCTCGGCACCGCCGCCACCCCCGCCGCGGCCGCCGAAGCGGGCCGGAGCCGCCCCGTCCTGCCGCCCGGCCGGCTCGGCATCCAGCTGTACAGCCTCCGCGACAAGGTCTCCACGCTCGGCTTCGCCCCCGTCTTCGCCGAGTTGAAGAAGTACGGGTACGACGAGGTCGAGTTCGCCGGATACACCCAGGGCTCGGCGGGACCCATCACACTCGCCCAACTCAAGCGGCTGGCCCGCGACCATGGCCTGAACCCCATCGGCAGCCACGTCGGCTACTACTCCAGCGACCCGAACGCGTACACCTTCGCGCAGAACCTCAACAAGGTCCTCGACGACGCCCAGGCCCTCGGTCTCAAGCACATCGGCACCGCGTCGAACCCGTTCCGCTACGGCTCGACCGTCGACGCGTGGAAGCGCGCCGCCGAGGAGTTCAACACGTACGGCGCGGCGGCGAGGGCGCGCGGCATGAAGTTCTACCAGCACAACCACTCCGAGGAGTTCTCCTTCGCCACCGACAAGCCGAACGTCCGCCTCTACGACGTGCTGCTCGCCGAGACCGACCCGAAACTCGTCTACCTGGAGATGGACATCTACTGGGCCTACGTGGGCCAGTTCCGCTTCTCCAAGCGGGTCGACGGCACACCGGCGCCCTTCGAGCCCCTCGACTACGTACTCAAGCGGCCCAACCGCTACCCGCTCTTCCACGTGAAGGACGGCGTCAGCGACCCGTCGAACCCCTACGGCTACCAGATGACCGACGTCGGCGACGGCGACATCGACTACAAGCGCTTCATCTCCGGCGTCACGCGACTGAAGGGCCACCGCCTCGCCCACCACTGGCAGGCCGAACACGACAACCCCACCGAGTCGTTCACCTTCGCCCGCCGCTCGAGCGAGCATCTGCACTCCCTGCGCGAGAAGTGCTGACGGCTCCCACAGCGTGCGCCCTCCCGTCGGCACAGAAGGCTGCCGACGGGAGGGCGCACGCTTGGGACCCCCGCCGTCATCTCAGGCCATCTCCTCACCGATCGGATGAGGGTTGGGTTCGATGCGCCGCTTGCGGGGCCGCCCGGGCGGGTGCAGGAACAGGGCCACGAAGCCGGCGAACAACGAGATGGAACCGGCGAGGATGAAGGCGCCCGCGTAGTCCCAGGCGCTCACGACCACGGCGCCCATGCCGGATCCCAGCAGGCCTGACACCAGCTTGGAGCTGTAGACGAGGCCGTAGTTGGAGGCGTTGTTGTTCTCGCCGAAGTAGTCCGCGGTCATCGCCGCGAACATGGGGAAGATCGCGCCGCCGCCGAATCCGGAGATGCTGGAGAACACCAGGAACAGCGGCAGGTTGCCGATGTTGCCGGACCAGAGGATGCCGTACTGCGACAGACCCAGCACGATGCAGACGAAGATCAGGCACTGTTTACGGCCGTACCGGTCGGACAGCCAGCCGATGACGCCGCGCCCGGTGCCGTTCACGATCGCCTTCATGGACATGGCGGTCGCCACGATCCCGCCCGCGAAGCCGACGTCATTGCCGAACGGCACCTGGAAGGCGATACCGAAGATGTTGACGCCCGAGGTGCACAGCAGGCAGAACCACATGAGACCCACCCGGCCCGTTCGCCATGCCTCGATCGGTGTGTACTGCTTCACGGCGGGCGGGTTTTTCTCCAGTGCGCGCCGCGCGCGCGGGTCGTCCGGTTTCCGCAGCGGGTCGACCTCGGCGGGCCACCAGTTCTTCGGCGGATCCTGGAAGAAGTAGCCGGCCACGGCGACGACCGCCGCGAGGAACACGCCGACGGAGACGAGGACCCAGCGGAAGTTCGAGAGATCCATGAAGCCGGTGAAGATGAACACGAAGGGCACCGAGCCATAGGCGAAGCCGCCGTTGACGAAGCCGGTCTTGCCGCCCTTGCGCTCCGGATACCACTTGCCGACCATGTTCACGCAGGTCGCGTACACCATGCCGGCGCCCATACCGCTGAACATGCCGAAGCCCACGTACGCGACGATCACATGCGGTGCGTACGCGAGTGACACATACCCCATGAGCGTGCCGATCGCGCCCAGCATCATGGCCCAGCGGGCGGGAAGCTTCCCGCTCTCGCGGAGCTTTCCGGCGGGGAAGGCCACGGCCGCCTGGAAGAACACCCACACACCGAGCATCCAGAAGATGTGCCCGTTGCTCCAGTGGTGTGCCGAGTGCAGAGTCTCCTCGGCGGAGGCGAACGCGTACTCCGCCGAGCTGATGCCCATCATGCCCACCCAGGGCAGGATGACCATCCACTTGCGTTTGCGGCCCATGATGTCGATATCGGATTCACCGATCCGGTACACCCGGCCGTTGGCGTCCGTCACCTCCCTGTAGGGGACGGATGTGGAGATGTCAGTTGTCGCCATGTCGATCGAACCCTTCGCGTGGAAGAAGTCTGGCCAGCGCCCCCTGTCCGTTCTCTTCGCGCAGGGGCCCGCGGCGAGCGGTCACCGCAGGCCCCGTGGTTCGGGCCGTCGCTCAGCTCATCGACCGCCCCCCAAGAGTCCCGCCGCCCGTGCCCACCGGTACTTCGCACCCAGCACAGCCACCGGCTTCTCGGTCGTGTACGGGTACGCCACGACGCCCCGCTCGAAGAGGTACTGGCACGCCTCCTCGACCTCGACATCGCCCGCGAGCGAGGCCACGACCGGCTTCTCTATGCCGCGCTCCCGGAATTCGGCCACCACGCGCGCGGTGAGCTCGGCGAAGACCATGGGAGGGGTCACGATGGTGTGCCAGTAGCCGAGGACGAGCGAGTGGATCCGCGGGTCCTCAAGGCCCAGCCGAATTGTCGCCTCGTACGTCGACGGGGGCTCGCCACCGGTGATGTCCACCGGGTTGCCGGCGGCCCCGAAGGGCGGGATGAACTTCCTGAAGGCCTCGTCCAGGTCCGGCGGAATCTCCATCAAGGAGAGGCCGTTGTCGGTCACCGCGTCGGACAGCAGTACGCCACTGCCGCCGGCGCCCGTGATGATCACGACGTTGTCGCCCTGAGGGGCCGGAAGTACCGGCAACGCGCGCGCGTACTCCAGCATGTCGTTCAGCCCGGGGGCCCGGATGACACCGGCCTGCTTCAGGATGTCGTCGTACACGGCGTCGTCGCCCGCGAGAGCGCCCGTGTGCGAGCCCGCCGCCTTGGCGCCGGCCGCCGTACGGCCCGCCTTCAGGACGACCACCGGCTTCTTGGGAACGGTCGCCCGCGCCGCCTCCACGAAAGCACGCCCGTCCTTCAGGTCCTCCAAGTGCATGGCGATGCACCGGGTGTTGGGGTCCTCACCGAACCAGGTCAACAGGTCGTCCTCGTCCAGGTCCGACTTGTTGCCGAGCCCCACGATCGCCGAAACACCCGTCTTCGTAGTGCGCGCGAAGCCCAGAATGGCCATCCCTATGCCACCGGACTGCGAAGTGAGTGCGACGCCGCCCTTGACGTCGTACGGCGTGCAGAACGTGGCGCACAGGTCCTGCCACGTCGAGTAGTAGCCGTAGATGTTCGGCCCGAGCAGCCGCACGCCGTAGCGCTCTCCGATGGCCACGATCTCGTCCTGGAGCTGCTGCTCACCGGTCTCCGCGAACCCGGAGGGGATCAGTACGGCGTTGGGGATCCCCTTGCGTCCCACCTCCTCCAGGGCCGAGGCCACGAACTTGGCGGGGATCGCGAAGACCGCCACATCCACCTCACCGGGAACGTCGGTGACACTCTTGTACGCCTTGCGGCCCAAGATGTCATCGGCCTTGGGGTTCACCGGGTGGATCTCTCCGGAGAAGCCGCCGTCGACGAGGTTGCGCATCACCGAATTGCCGATCTTGCCCTGCTCGTTGGAGGCACCGATCACGGCGACCGAGGAGGGCTGCATCAGCCGGCGCATGGAGGTGAGGATCTCCTCGCGCGTGTACTTGCGGCGCTCCTTGGGGGCCGACTCAGCGAGGATCACGCGGATGTCCGCCGCGACCGCCCCCTCCGGAGTGGCGATCACCGGATTGAGGTCCACCTCGGCGATCTCCGGGAAGTCCGTGACGAGTTCGGAGACCCGGCGGATCTGCTCGGCGATCGCCCACCGGTCCACGGCCGGCGCGCCGCGCACCCCGTGCAGGATCTCCGCCGAGCGGATCGAGTCCAGCATCGACAGGGCTTCGTCGGCGTCTACGGGGGCGAGGCGGAACGTGACGTCCTTCAGGACCTCCACCAGCACACCGCCCAGCCCGAAGGCGACGACTTTCCCGAACGTCGGATCGGTCACCGCTCCGACGATGACCTCCTGCCCCTGGGGCAGCAGTTCCTGCACCTGTACGCCCTCGATACGGGCGTCCGGCGCGTACGCGCGCGCGTTGTCGACGATTTCGCGGAAGGCGGCCCTGACGTCGGTCGCGCCCTCTACCCCCACGATCACGCCGCCCGCGTCGGTCTTGTGCAGGATGTCCGGGGAGACGATCTTCATCACGATCGGCCCGCCGAACCGCGACGCGTACGCGACCGCCTCGTCGACGTCCGTCGCCAGCTCCTCGCCGGGGACGGCGATCGCGTACGCGTCGGCGATCACCTTGCCCTCGGGCGCGGTCAGCGCGGTCCGACCCTCGGCCCGTACGGCGTCGAGGAGTGTACGCACCCTCAGCACCCGGTCTTCGGCCATCAATCAGATCACTCCGTTCGACTTGAGCAGGCGCAGCTCCTCGTCGCCGAGGCCGAGCTCGCCGACGTACACCTCTTCGTTGTGCTCGCCGAGAAGCGGCGAACTGGCCACGTCCACGGGGGAGTCGGAGAGCTTCAGCGGACTGCCCACGGTCACGAACTCGCCCCGCTCGGGGTGCGGCACCTTGACGACCATCTCGTTGGCGACCAGCGACGGATCCTCGATGATCTCCTTGGTCGACAGGATCGGCCCGCACGGGATGTTGTGGGCGTTGAGCTTCTCCAGGACCTCCCACTTGGGAAGCGTGGCCGACCATTCCTCGATCAGCTGGAACATCTTGTTGAGCTGCGGCAGTCGCGCCTCCGGCGTCGCCCACTCGGGGTCGTCCGCCAGTTCCGGCCGTCCGATGAGCTCGGTGATCGGCTTCCAGCCGACGGGCTGCACGATGACGTACACGTAGTCGTTGGGCCCGCCCGGCGCGCACTTGACGGCCCAGCCGGGCTGGCCGCCGCCGGACGCGTTGCCGGACCGGGGAACTTCGTCGCCGAAATCGTCGTTCGGATATTCAGCGAGCGGGCCGTGTGCCAGGCGCTGCTGATCGCGCAGCTTCACTCGGCAGAGGTTGAGCACAGCGTGCTGCATGGCCACATTGACCCGCTGCCCGCGCCCGGTGTTCTCCCGCTGAAGCAGCGCCGCGAGAATCCCCGCCACGGCGTGGATGCCCGTGCCCGAGTCCCCGATCTGGGCCCCCGTCGCCAGCGGCGGCCCGTCCTCGAACCCGGTGGTCGACATCGACCCGCCCATGGCCTGAGCGACGACCTCGTACGCCTTGAAGTTGGTGTACGGGCCGTCCCCGAAACCCTTGATGGAGGCATAGACGATACGCGGATTGATCTCCTGGATGCGGTCCCAGGTGAAGCCCATGCGGTCGATCGCGCCCGGTCCGAAGTTCTCGACCATGACGTCCGAGCGCCGGATCAGCTCGGTGAGGAGTTCCTTGCCGCGCTCGGTCTTGGTGTTGAGGGTGATGCTCCGCTTGTTGCAGTTGAGCATCGTGAAGTAGAGGGAGTCGACGTCCGGGAGGTCACGCAGCTGCTTGCGCGTGATGTCACCGGTCGGCGCCTCCAGCTTGACGACGTCTGCCCCGAGCCAGGCCAACAACTGGGTTGCGGAGGGGCCCGATTGGACGTGCGTCATGTCGAGGACACGGATGCCTTCGAGAGCCTTGGGTGCGCTGTTCGGCGCTTCGTTCGTCGCGGTGTGCGTTGCGGTGCTGGTCATGGCGGGCACCTCACTTGTACATCGTCTGGTTCATGGTTCCGGGGGCGTACGCGTCCGGGTCGACCCAGACGTTGATCAGCGAGGGCTTGCCCGACTCGCGGGCACGCCTCAGGGCGGGGCCGATGTCGGCGGGGTCGCGGACCTCCTCGCCGTAACCGCCGAGCATCTGGGCGAACTTGTCGTAGTGGACGTCGCCGAGGGTGTTGCCGACGCGCTCCCGTGCCTCGCCGTACTTGGCCTTCTGGCCGTAACGGATCTGGTTCATCGAGGAGTTGTTGCCGACGATGCCGACGAAGGGGAGGTTGTAGCGGACGAGGGTCTCGAAGTCCCAGCCGGTGAGCGAGAAGGCACCGTCTCCGAAGAGGGCCACCACTTCCTTGTCGGGCCGCGCCTGCTTGGCCGCGAGCACGAAGGGTACGCCGACGCCGAGCGTGCCGAGCGGGCCCGGGTCCATCCAGTGCCCGGGTGACTTGGGCTGTACGACCTGACCGGAGAAGGTGACGATGTCGCCGCCGTCGCCGATGTAGATGGAGTCCTCGGTGAGGAAGTCGTTGATCTCGCTGACGAGCCGGTACGGGTGGATGGGCGAGGTGTCCGACCTCAGGCTGGGGAGCCGCTTCTCGATGGCCGTCTGCTCGGCCGCGCGCAGCTCGTCGAGCCACTCCTTGCGCTTCGACGCGCCCCCGTTCAGGCGTCCCGAGGCGGCCTCGGTCACCGACTTCAGGACGAGGCCCGCGTCGCCGACGATCCCGAGGTCGATGTCCCGGTTCTTGCCGACGGTCCGGTAGTCGAGGTCGATCTGCACCACGGTCGCGTCCGGCGACAGCCGCTTTCCGTAGCCCATACGGAAGTCGAAGGGCGTGCCGACGATGACGATGACGTCGGCGTTGGAGAAGGCGTACCGGCGGGAGAGCTGGAAGTGGTGCGGGTCCCCGGGCGGCAGGGTCCCGCGTCCGGCGCCGTTCATGTAGGCGGGGACGTTGAGGCTGCGTACGAGGTCGATGGCGGCCTCGGTGCCACGGGTCGTCCAGACCTGGCTGCCCAGCAGGATCGCGGGCTTCTCGGCGTGCACGAGGAGATCGGCGAGCTTCTCGATCGCCTCGGGGTCGCCGGCCGAGCGGGTCGAGGCCCGGTACTGGCCGGCGGCGGGGACCCGGGCCTTCTCGGCCGGCACCTTGGCGTCGAGCACATCGCGTGGGATCTCCAGGAAGGAGGGCCCGGGCGCGCCGTGGTAGCACTCGCGGAAGGCCATCGACACCATGTCGGCGGCGCGTGCGGTGTCCGGAACGGTCGCCGCGAACTTCGTGATCGGCGTCATCATGTCGACGTGCGGCAGGTCCTGAAGGGACCCCATCTTGTGCTGCGTGTGCGCCCCTTGGCCGCCGATCAGCAGCATGGGCGACTCCGCGCGGAAGGCGTTGGCGACGCCCGTCACGGCGTCGGTCGTGCCGGGACCCGCGGTGACGACCGCGCAGCCGGGCTTGCCGGTGATGCGCGCGTAGCCGTCGGCGGCGTGGGCGGCGACCTGTTCGTGGCGTACGTCGACGACCTCTATGCCTTCGTCGACGCAGCCGTCGTAGATATCGATGATGTGGCCGCCGCACAGGGTGTAAATGACCTCCACACCCTCGGCTTTGAGTGCCTTGGCGACCAAGTGCCCACCGGAGATGAGGTTCTGGCTGTTGTCGTCGGGCATGGCGAAGTCCTGTCCCTTCGTAGGGGATCGGGCACGCGAACGTGCAGCTCAGGCATGGTTCGCGCACTGCTCGTGGATGCCGTCGCGGTTGATTGCATACAGTCGACGAATACTGTATGAAGCTTGTTATCCCGCATCCAGTGGGTGGTGTCCAGGGGGCGTGCGGCACTTTTGAGGCAGGAGCCGGAATGGACCTGTACGAACACCAGGCAAGGCAACTCTTCGAGGACCACGGCATCTTGGTGCCGCGGGCCGAGGTCACCGACTCGTCCAAGGAGGCGCGCGAGATCGCCCGCAGGCTGGGCGGGCGCGTCGTGGTCAAAGCGCAGGTGAAGACCGGCGGACGCGGCAAGGCGGGCGGCGTGAAACTCGCCGCCGACCCGGCCGCCGCCGAACTGACGGCACGCCAGATCCTCGGCATGGACATCAAGGGCCACACCGTCGGCGGAGTGATGTTGGCCCAACCGGTCGACATCGAGAGCGAGTTCTACGTCGGTTACGTACTCGACCGGGCTGCCGGACGCTTCCTTGCGATCGCCTCGGCCGAGGGCGGTATGGAGATAGAGGAAGTGGCTGCGACCAGGCCGGAGGCCGTGGCACGCATCCCCATCGACCCGGCCGAGGGCGTCACCGCGGCGAAGGCGGCACACATCGCCGACACAGCAGGCCTGCCACCGCAGACCGTCGACGTCCTCGTACGGCTCTGGGAGGTACTGACCCGAGAGGACGCCGTACTCGTCGAGGTCAATCCCCTCGTGCGTACCGCCCAAGGGCAGATCCTCGCCCTCGACGGCAAGGTAACGCTCGACGACAACGCCCGCTTCCGGCAAGCCCGTTGGGGCGAACAGGAGTCGGCGCACGACGACCCGCTGGAGGCTGCGGCAGCCGCGAAGGGCCTCAATTACGTGAAACTGGACGGCGAGGTCGGCATCATCGGCAACGGCGCGGGCCTCGTCATGTCGACCCTCGACGTGGTCGCCGGCTGCGGGGCACGCCCCGCCAACTTCCTCGACATCGGCGGCGGAGCGAGTTCCCAGATCATGGCTGACGGCCTCTCCGTCATCCTCGCCGACCCGTCCGTCAAGTCCGTCTTCGTCAACGTCTTCGGCGGTATCACCGCCTGCGACGCGGTCGCCGACGGCATCGTGCAGGCCCTGGAAACCGTCCAGTTGACCAAGCCGCTGGTCGTACGCCTCGACGGAAACAACGCCGTACGCGGCCGCGCGATCCTCGACGGCCGCGCGCACCCCCTGGTCCAGCAGGCCACCACCATGGACGGCGCCGCGCGCCGCGCCGCCGAACTCGCCAACGCCGGCTGAAGGAGCGGGACATGGCCATCTATCTCAGTAAGGAGAGCAAGGTCCTCGTCCAGGGCATGACCGGCGGCGAGGGCATGAAGCACACCCGACGCATGCTCGCGGCCGGCACCGACATCGTCGGCGGCGTCAACCCGCGCAAGGCCGGGCAGACCGTCGACTTCGACGACCGGGCCGTACCCGTCTTCGGCTCCGTACGCGAAGGAATCGAGGCGACCGGCGCCGACGCCACCGTCGTCTTTGTGCCACCCGCCTTCGCTAAAGCGGCAGTTGTGGAGGCCGTGGACGCGGGCATCGGACTCGCCGTGGTCATCACGGAGGGCATCCCCGTCCACGACTCGGTCGCCTTCACCGCGTACGCGACGACGAAGGGCACCCGGATCATCGGCCCCAATTGCCCGGGCCTGATCACCCCCGGGCAGTCCAACGCGGGCATCATCCCCGCCGACATCACCAAGTCCGGCCGCATCGGCCTGGTGTCCAAGTCGGGCACACTCACCTACCAACTCATGTACGAACTCCGCGACATCGGCTTCTCCACCTGCGTGGGCATCGGCGGCGATCCCGTGGTCGGCACGACACACATCGACTGTCTGGCGGCTTTCGAAGCAGACCCCGAGACCGAACTCGTCGTGATGATCGGGGAGATCGGCGGCGACGCCGAGGAACGAGCCGCCGCGTACATCCGTGAGCACGTCACCAAGCCCGTCGTCGGCTACATCGCGGGTTTCACCGCGCCGGAGGGCAGGACGATGGGCCACGCGGGCGCGATCGTGTCCGGTTCGTCCGGTACAGCGCAGGCCAAGAAGGAGGCGCTGGAGGCGGTCGGGGTCCGCGTGGGTGGTACGCCGACTGAGACGGCGCAACTGGTACTCGACGTACTGGCCGTAGAGGCCTGACGTCACTCATAGTTGAGCGGAGGTGACTTTCCGAAGTCGCCTAGCCTCGCACCCTTATATCCCCCGCGCCCGACTGTGCACCGAGAGCGGAGCAATCGCATGGCAGCCACCCTCACCCTCAAATCAGGCACGTCCTGGCCCGACGCCTGGCAGCGTTGTCTCGCCGTGGCCCCCGAGGCGTTCCGGGACGACCGTGTCCTCAACCTCTGGAACGCCGCCTGGCAGGCGGACGGCCGGGCCCTGCCCGCCACCAGTCCCGTCGACGGCACGCCGATCGCCGGTCCGCCACGCCTTGACGCCGCCACCGCCCGGCAGGCCGTACGAGCCTGTCTCGACCAGCATCGCGCCTGGCGCCACGTACCTCTGGACGAACGCCGCACCCGCGTCGCGGCCACCCTCGACGCCCTCACCGAGCACCGCGAACTCCTCGCCCTTCTCCTCGTCTGGGAGATCGGCAAGCCCTGGCGGCTCGCGCAGGCGGACGTCGACCGGGCCATCGACGGCGTGCGCTGGTACGTCGACGGAATCGAGCCCATGCTCGAGAACCGGACCCCGCTCGACGGGCCCGTGTCCAACATCGCGAGCTGGAACTACCCGATGAGCGTGCTCGTTCACGCAGTACTGGTACAGGCATTGGCAGGGAACGCGGTCATCGCCAAGACCCCGACCGACGGCGGTGTCGCGTGTCTCACCCTGGCCTGCGCGCTCGCCGCACGCGAAGGGATTCCTGTCACCCTCGTCAGCGGCAGCGGAGGCGAACTGTCGGAGGCGCTCGTGCGTGCGCCCGAGATCGGTTGCGTCTCCTTCGTCGGCGGCCGCGACACCGGCGCCGCGGTGGCCACGGCCGTCGCCGACCTCGGCAAACGACATGTACTCGAACAGGAAGGACTCAACACCTGGGGCATCTGGAACTACACGGACTGGGACGCGCTCACGGCGGTCATCCCGAAGCTCTTCGACTACGGAAAGCAGCGCTGCACGGCGTACCCGCGCTTTGTCGTCCAGCGTTCGCTGTTCGACGAGTTCCTCGCCGCGTACCTGCCGGCCGTACGCACCTTGCGGGTCGGTCACCCGCTCGCGGTGGAGCAGCCCGACGACCCGTATCCGCAGCTGGACTTCGGGCCGGTGATCAACGCGGCCAAGGCGAAGGAGCTTCATGACCAGGTCGCCGAGGCCATCGACCGTGGTGCCGTCCCGCTGCACCGCGGCAAGCTCACCGACGCGCGCTTCCTGCCCGGCCAGGACGCGGCGGCGTACGTCCAGCCCGTCACGCTGCTGAACCCGCCGCCGTCCTCACCGCTGCACCACGCGGAGCCCTTCGGCCCGGTCGACACCATCGTCCTGGTCGACACCGAGGCCGAGCTGCTGGCTGCCATGAACGCGTCGAACGGCGCTCTGGTCGCCACCCTCTCGACCGACGACCCGGCCACGTACAAGCGGCTGGCCCCGCAGATCCGGGCGTTCAAGGTCGGCCACGGGAAACCGCGCTCCCGCGGCGACCGGGACGAGCTGTTCGGCGGCTTCGGAGCGTCCTGGCGAGGCGCCTTCGTGGGCGGCGAGCTGCTGGTACGCGCCGTCACGCAGGGCCCTGCGGGGGAGCGGCTGCCGGGGAACTTCCCCGACTACCACCTGATGCCGTGACCCGACCCAGGTGACCTGAGGTGAACCCGGCGCCCGGCACCGGCTGCCGGCAGTGACCGGATGTGCACCCCTCGTGCAGGCTGCGCATCCGGTCACCCGGCCACCCCTCCGAGCCCAGAAACGCAGGTGAAAGCCACTGCGAAAGCTTGGTATTGTTGTCCCTGTCGCCGCGCGGAACGCTCCCTGCAAGGCGGCAGACACCTGGTCCGGGTGGCGGAATGGCAGACGCGCTAGCTTGAGGTGCTAGTGCCCTTTATCGGGCGTGGGGGTTCAAGTCCCCCCTCGGACACAAGCACTGACGATATGGAAATGAGGGCCTCGACCTTACGGTCGTGGCCCTCATTTCTATGCCGTGCTGAGCACCGCATGCACCTTGAGGGCCAGGTGTACTTGCAGGGCCTGGTCGCTGTGCCGCCATCCGGGGCCCAGCAGTAAGGTGATGCGGTCGATGCGCTGGTAGAGCGTGTTGACGTGGACGTACAGGTTGGCGGCGGTGCGGGTGAGGCAGGCGTCGCAGGCGAAGTAGGTCAGCAGGGTGCCGGCGAGGTCGCCGCCGCGCTGGGCGTCGTAGTCGAGAACCGGGCCGATGGTGCGGCGTACGAAGCGGTCCAGTTCGTCACGGCCGGCCTGGTGGAACAGCAGTCCGTAGATGCCGAGTTCGCTGGGTGAGGCGGCTTCTCCGTCGCGGTCCAGGGCGAGCAGGACATCGAGACAGCGGGCGGCGTCGCGGTAGGCCTCGACGATGCCGTCCACTCCGGGTGCGGCGGTTGCCGCACCGACCGTCACCGGCGCGTCCACGGCCTGCGCCAAGTGGTCGGCGAGCTGCCGGGCGGGTGCTGCGGGATCCTGGTCGCCTGGAAGCAGTACGACGACGTTGCCGCGGTACTCACCGGCCAGACCACCCGCGTGGGCGGCGAAGGGAGTGGCCGCGTCGGCGGTCCTGCGGCGGTGATGGCTGTCGCGGCAGCGGGCGGCGAGCACACTGTAGGGGCGGCCGAGCGCGACGCCCATCAGCGCCGCACGCCGCCGCAGTCCCTCCGGGTCGCGGTGCGGGGATCCGAGCAGGTCCTCCAGCAGCTCGCCGCGCAACCGGTGCTCGGCCTCGGCCACGGCCCGTTCGCTGAGCAGCATGAGCGCGGTGACCAGAGCGGCGCGCTCCAGGGACCGGACGTCCGAGGCGTCAAGGCGGTCGCGCATCAGAACCAGTACGCCCAGGACTTCGCCCCCGGCGACGATGGGAGTGGCGCAGGACGCGGATCCGCCCTCGCCGGCCGGAACCCGGCGGGTGCGGCGCGAGTCCGTGCTCAGGACGCACGCCTCGCGGACGGCGCGGGCCGCCTGGCCGTGGTCGGGGATGCCGCCCTCGTCGCGCGCCGGTGCCACGACGGGGTCCGGTCCGACCGCGGCCAGCGTGCGGCCGTGGGAGTCCAGGACGAGGATGCTGCCGCCGAGGATCTCCGCGAGATCGCGGGCGATGTCGTTCAGGTCGCCGCCGTCGAGGGCGATGGTGATCAGACGTTCGTGCAGGGCGGCGGCCCGCTCTATGGACTCGCTGTGCGCCTGGATGACCGCGTTGGCTTCGGTCAGTTCGTCGACCGCGCGCCGCACATCCTGGAAGAGGGTGGCGTTCTCGATGGCGATGGCCGCGTGGTTGGCGAGGGAGACGAGCAGGGCCACCTCGTGCTCGGAGAAGGGACGGACCCGCCGGTTGGCCGCGAAGAGTACGCCGATGACGTTCTCCCCGAGCTTGAGCGGAACCCCCTGGATGGAGATCAGCCCTTCGGCACGTACCACCTCGTCGATGGTGTGCTCGAAGCGCGAGTCCTGGAAGTAGTCGGGGGTGTTGTAGGGGACGGCGGTCTTGGCGACCAGACCGCCGAGCCCGGCTCCCATGGTCAGCCGGGTCTGTTTGAACGCGTCGGTTCGGATCCCGTCGGTGACCCGCATGTAGGTGTCGCCGCGCTCGGTGTCGTTGAGCATCAGGTAGGCGACATCGGTGCCGAGAAGACTGTGGGCCCGGCGGACGATGGCCTGGAGTACGGCCTCCAGGTCGCGAAGCGAGGAAAGGTCGCCGGCCGTCTCGTAGAGCGCACCGAGTTCGGCCTCGCGTCGGCTCTGTTCCTCCAGACGGGCGCGTACCTGCTGGGCGTCGTCGACGAGTGGGCCGAGCCAGGGCAGTTCGTCGGCGGAGCAGCGGTCGAGGACGGCCTGGTAGTCCTGTTGCGCGGCACCGTCGCGCAGCAAGCGCAGCAGCTCGCCGACGGGTCCGGCTCCGGTCTCGGCGCGGGCGGTGGTCGGTTGCACGGGCTCCTCCTCAGCATGCCGGTACGCGTCCCAACCTGCGATGTTCACTGTCTGGACCCTGTTTGCACAGACTTGTGCGCGGATCGCTTCGCGGCCGGCTACGAGGGGACGGGCTGTGTCGTGTCGTCGTGATCGTGTTCCAGGTGCGGCTTCGGATCGGGGGCCGGAGAGTCGGTCCGTACCCGCAACGCATGGGTGAGCGTCCCCCACAGTCCGCGGCGGAAGAGCAGCACGACCACGATGAACATGCCACCGGTGACCAGGCCGGTCTCCTCGAAGCCGGCCGTGGACAGCCAGTCCTCGAGGCGGACGATGACGGCGGCGCCCGCGAGGCTGCCCCACAGGGTGCCGATACCGCCGAGGACGGTCATGACGACGACCTTGCCGGAGGTCGTCCAGTACACCTCCTGCAGGGACGCGAAGCCGTGGTTGACGGCGTACAGACCGCCCGCCAGACCGGAGAGAAACGCGGAGACGGCGAAGACCACGAGCTTGTAGCGGTCCGCGGGATAGCCCAGCGCCCGGGCGCGGGCGGGGTTGTCGCGCACGGCGGTGACCACACGGCCGAACGGGGAGTGGACGATCCGCCAGGCCGCGGTCAGTCCGAGGAGCACCACGGGCAGGGCGGCGTAGTAGTAGAGGAAGGAGTCGGACAGGTCGACGCCGGGCAGGTCGCGCGGGATGCCCTGCAGGCCGTTCTCGCCACCGGTCACATCGCCCCACTGGTTGGCGATGAAGTACACCATCTGTGCGAAGGCCAGGGTGACCATGGCGAAGTAGATGCCGCTGCGGCGGACCGCGAGGAAGCCGATCGGCAGCGCGAGAAGCGCGGCGGCCACGGCGCCACCCAGAACGGCGGCATAGAACGGCAGTCCGCTGTGGATGGCGATCAGCCCGGTGGCGTACGCGGAAGTGCCCCAGAACGCCGCGTGGCCGAAGGAGAGCAGTCCGGCGTGGCCCAGCAGCAGGTCGAAGGCGACGGCGAACAGACCCCAGCACAGGATGTCGGCGGCGACCGGCGGATACAGCACCCAGGGCAGGCCGAAGGCGGCCAACAGCCCGGCGCCGAGCAGCCCCCACCTGATCCAGGCGGGGTGCCGGTGCAGTTTGCCGAGGAGGGCGAGGATCATGCGTGTTCCTCCTTGCCGAAGAGTCCGGCGGGGCGGACCAGCAGGATGACGGCCATCAGCAGATAGACCGAGGTCTGGGACAGGACGGGGACGTAGAGGTTGCCGAGGGCCTGGAGCATGCCGATGGTGAAGCCGGCCAGGACCGAGCCGAAGACGGATCCGAGGCCGCCGATGACGACGACGGCGAAGACGGTGATGATCAGGTCGCTGCCCATGCCGGAGTTGACCGCCCGCATGGGTGCGGCGAGCACTCCGGCCAGCGCGGCGAGGCCTACGCCGAAGCCGAAGACCGGGGTGACCCAGCGTCCGGTGTCGATACCGAACGCCCGGGTGAGTTCGGGGCGTTCGGTGGCGGCGCGCACGATGGTGCCGATCCGGGTACGGGTGAGCAGCAGCCAGACCGCCGTGCAGACGGCGAGGGACAGGGCGAGCGCGAAGACCTGGTAGCGGGGGAACTCGAACAGGCCGAGGTCCACCGATCCGGTGAACGGCGGGTGCTCGTACGGCTGGGAGTGCGAGCCATACTTCATGCGCAGCAGATCCTGGCAGACCAGCGCGACGCCGAAGGTGAGCAGGAAGTTGTAGAGCGGGTCGAGGGCCATCAGACGGTGGATGAACAGCCGCTCCAGCAGGGTACCGGCGACCGCGAGGACGAGGGGGACCAGGAGCAGGGCCCACCAGAAGCCCAGCCCCGCGCTGTCGGCGAGGACGATCGCGCCGAACGCGCCGAGGGTGTAGATCGCGCCGTGGGCGAAGTTCACCACGCGCAGCATGCCGAAGATGACGGCCAGGCCGAGCGCGAGCAGAGCGTAGAAGCTGCCGCTGACCAGGCCGTTGAAGGTCTGTTGGAGAAACGAGGTCATGGATGGGTCCCGTGGTAGGCGGCAGCCCGGCCCGCCGACAGGCCGGGCCGCCGGGCCTGCTGGTCAGCTGATGTCGCAGTCCGGCGAGGGCTTGTCGAAGGCCTCGGCCGCGGGGATGGTCTGGACGGGCTCGGTGTAGTCCCCGGCCTCGCTCGCCTCGGCCGGGTCCTTGACCTTGACCAGGTACGCGTCGTGCACCACCCGGTGGTCCTCGGCACGCACGGTGGCGTTACGGGCGAAGAAGTCGTCGAACTTCATCCCGTCCAGCTCCTTCGACACGGCTTCCGCCTTGTCGCTGCCGGCCTTCTGCGCCGCCTCCAGATAGTGGGTGGCCGCCGAGTAGTCGGCCGCCTGGACGAAGGTGGGCCGCGCTCCGGTGCGTTCCTTGAACCGGTCGGCCCAGGCGCGGGCCTTATCGTCGACGTTCCAGAACCAGGCCGTGGTGAACATCGTGCCGGAGAGCTTGTCCGCTCCGATGGCCTTGATGTCGCTGTCGAAGAGCAGGCCGATGGCCAGTTGGACGCCCTTGTCCTTCAGCTTGAACTGCTGGTACTGCTTCACGACGTTGGCCAGGTCGCCGCCCGCCTGCAGGGCGCCGAGAACGTCCGGCTTTGGCTTGAGTCCGGGCGCCTTGAGCAGGAAGGTGGAGTAGTTGTCGCTGGGGAAGGGCGTGGGATCCTTGGCGACGATCTTGCCGCCCGCGTCGGCGATGGCGGTCTCGAACTTCGTCTGCATGTCCTGCCCGAAGGCGTAGTCCGGGTAGATCGTGTACCAGTTCTTGCCGCCCTGTTCCGTCACGGCGGAGCCGGTGCCGTGCGCCAGCATGTAGGCGTCGTAGGCCCATGCGTAGGTGTACGGATTGCAGGTCTTGCCCGCGAGTTCGGTGGTGGCGGCACCGGTGTTGAAGTACAGCTTCTTCGCCTGCCCCGCGACGGTCTGCACGGCGAGGGCCGCCGAGGAGGTGGGCACGTCGAAGAGGGCGTCGGCCTTCTTGCGGTCGTACATCTCCCGGGCCTGCGTGTTGGCGACCTCCGGCTTGTTCTGGTGGTCGGCCTTGATGACCTCGATGTTCTTGGTGACGGCCTTGTCGCCGTACTTCTTCTTGAAGTCGTCGACGGCCATCTGGACGGCCTCGACGGAGTTCGGTCCCGCGATGTCGGCATAGACGCCCGACAGGTCGGTGAGCACGCCCAGGACGATCTTGTCGTCGCTGACCTTGCCGCCGCCCGAGCTGGGCCCGCCGCCACCGCAGCCCGTGAGCAGCGCCCCCACCGCGGCCGCGGCCACTCCCATCGACAACGTGCGCTTCATTTACGGTGCCTCCAGTTCGACATGTCCCGATGTCCCGCGGACCTACAGCCCGAGGTGGGTGAGGATTTCGTGCTCGCGTTCCCGCGCGCTGGCGTTGTCGAGCGACAGCGCGATACGGCCCTGGGCGAGGAGGTAGTGGCGGTCGGCGACCGTGGTCGCGAACCGCAGGTTCTGCTCGATCAGCAACACGGAAACCCCGTGCTCCTTGGCCTCCCGCAGAATGTCTCCGATGCGCTGGACGACGACCGGCGCGAGCCCCTCGGTCGGCTCGTCGCACAGCAGCACGCGGGCACCGGTGCGCAGCACCCTGGCAAGCGCGAGCATCTGCTGCTCGCCGCCGGAGAGCTTGCCGCCGGGGGCACGCCGCCGGGCCGCGAGCACCGGGAAGGTGTCGTAGACCCGGGTCAGCGGCCAGGGCGAGGGGCCCTTGACCGGGGGCAGGGTGAGGTTCTCCTCGACGGTCAGGCCCGCGTAGATGCCGCGGTCATCGGGGACGAAACCCAGACCGAGGCGGGCCCTGCGGTGCGCCGGCGAGCCCGTGATGTCCTGTCCGGCAAGCCGCACGGTGCCCGTCGTGTGGGGGTGCAGCCCCATGGCGCAGCGCAGCAGCGTTGTCTTGCCCGCTCCGTTGCGTCCGACGAGCGTGACCACCTCGCCCTCGCCGACCCGCAGGGATACCTCGTGCAGGACCCTGGCCTCGCCGTACTGGGCGCTGACGCCCTTGATCTCAAGCAACGTCGGCCCCCAAGTACGCCTCGATGACCTGCGGGTCGGTCCTGACCTGTTCGTACGGGCCCTCGACGAGCACTTCGCCTCGCTGGAGCACGGTGACGGTGTCGGCCAGGGAGCCGACGACGCTCATGTTGTGCTCGACCATGACGACGGTGCGGCCTTCGCGGATCCGGCCGATCAGGGCGACCGTGCGGTCGATGTCCTCCAGGCCCATGCCGGCCGTCGGCTCGTCGAGCAGAAGCAGTTTCGGGTCGAGGGCGAGCGCCAGGGCCAGCTCCAGGGCGCGCTTCTGCCCGTACGGGAGACTGCCGGCCGGCCGGGCGGCAAGCGCGGCGAGGCCCACGTCGTCGAGCAGTTCCACGGCCCGGCCCGAGAACCGGCGCATCTGTTTCTCGGATCGCCAGAAGCAGCGGCCGAGGCCTGTGCCCGACTGCAGGGCCAGCTCGACGTGCTCGCGTACGGAGACCTGCGGGAAGAGGCTGGTGACCTGGAAGGAACGGGCCATGCCGAGCCTGGCGATCCGTTCGGCGGGCGCCGCGGTGACATCGTGCCCGGCGAAGAGGATGCGGCCGGCCGTCGGTTTCAGAAATCCGGTGAGGAGGTTGAACAGGGTGGTCTTGCCCGCCCCGTTGGGCCCGACCAGCGCGTGCACCGAGCCCTCTGCGATGCTGAGATTCACCGCGCCGACGGCACGGAATCCCTGGAACTCCTTGGACAGACCCTGCGTGCGCAGGATCGCATGCGGATGCGTCATGTCGGCCTCGGCTGACCAGTGGGGGAGGCGCCGACGGACATCGGCGTGGGGCAGACGTTAAGTTCGGCCACCGGCGGCGGCTACGGAGAAAAACTCCACAAGCCACCCCCACCGGGTGGGCGAAATCTCCGTACCGCTCTGCCGGCCCTCACGGTCGGGGTGGGTATCCGCTCCACTCACCCGTCCCCACAACCGTGGGTCTTCTCCATGGCCCGCCCGACCCGGGGCGCCGACGATGTGCGCCATGGCAATGATGGACACTCCGCTCAACACCTGGCTGCTCTTCGACCATGCGCCGCGCTACTTCCCGGACACCGAGGTCGTCACGCAGTTCGCCGACGGAAGCCGGCACCGCTACACGTACGCGGATTTCGGCCGCCGGGCGCAGCAGTTGATGCATGCCCTGGACTCTCTCGGCCTGGGGCGCGGCGACCGGGTGGCGACCCTGGCGTGGAACAGCTACCGCCACCTGGAGGCGTACTGGGCGGTGCCCTGCACCGGTCGCGTCCTGCACACCCTCAACCTGCGCCTGTCACCTGAGGACCTGGCATACATCATCGGGCACGCCGACGACCGCGCCATTCTGGTCGACGCCGACCTGTTGCCGCTGCTGGAAAAGGTGCACGCGCGCGGCGGACTCGCGGGCGTCGCGCACATCGTCGTACTCGCCGACTCCGTGCCCGAGACGTCGCTGCCCGGCGTGTTCGCCTATGAGGAACTGCTCGCCGACCGGCCCGAGGAGTACGCGCCGGTCGACATCGACGAACGGACTCCGCTGGGCTTGTGCTACACCTCCGGCACCACCGGCCGCCCCAAGGGCGTCAGCTACACGCACCGCTCCACCGTGCTGCACGCCATCGCTGCCTCCTCGCAGGCGGCCATGGCGATCGGAGCGGCCGACTGCGTGCTGCCGGTGGTGCCGATGTTCCACGCCAACGCGTGGGGTGTGCCGTACACCGCGACTCCGTACGGCGCCAAGCAGGTCTTCTCCAGCGGCCCTCTGGACGCGGCAGCCCTCGTCGAGCTGATGGCAACCGAACGGGTCACGGTGGCCGCCGGCGTGCCCACCATCTGGATGGCCGTCGCCGACGAGATCGCGAAGCGCGACGGGCTGCCGGACCTGCGTCATCTGCTGTGCGGCGGCGCCCGGCCGCCACGCGCTCTGATCGAACGCTACCGCCGGGACTTCGGCGTTCCCCTGGTCCAGGTGTGGGGCATGACCGAGACCTCGCCGCTGGCCAGCCTGGCCTGGCCGAAGGAGCGGATGCAGGACTGGGACGAGGACAGGGTCACCGAGACGGTACGTACCAGGGCCGGGCTGCCGCTGCCCGGTGTCCAGGTCGAGATCCGTGACGAGACGGGTCGGGCTCTGGCCTGGGACGGGGAGTCGATGGGGGAGCTTCTGGTGCGCGGCCCGTGGATCGCCGACTCCTATCTCGGCGGTGAGGGGGCCGACCGGTTCACCGCCGACGGCTGGTTCGTCACCGGTGACATCGCGATCGGCTCGCCCGACGGCTACTTCGTCATCGCCGACCGCGCCAAGGACCTCATCAAGTCCGGCGGAGAGTGGATCTCCTCGGTCGACATGGAGTCGGCGGTCATGGCGATGGAACAGGTCACCGAGGCCGCCGTGATCGCCGTACCGGACGAGAAGTGGCAGGAGCGGCCGCTGGTCTGCCTGGTCACCAGGCCGGGGACGACCGTCGGCCTCGACGAGGTACAGCAGCATCTCGAGGCCGGGGGCTTCGCCCGCTGGCAGCTCCCGGACCGCATCGAGGTCATCGACGCGGTACCCCGCACCGGCACCGGCAAGTTCGACAAGAAGGCCCTGCGTTCCCGATACGAATCGTGACCGCCTGCTGAGCCGCGCTGGCCGGATCCTCGGGCGCGGGCGGGTCCCCGTGCGCGCGGTTCCTCGCCCGCGGCGGCCGGGGCGTCGGCGGCGGGCACGGTGTCCCGCGGCCCGATGGGCGAAGCCTCGCCGGTGCCCGGACCGGAGCCGGGTCCTGGACCCGTCGCGCCGGCGCCCGCGCGCCAACTCGGGACAGCGCAGAGCCCCGATCCCGCGAGCCCGCTATGGAGGACGCCATACGCCGGAGAACCGCCACCGCTCTGCTCACCGCAGCCCTGCCGACCCTCACCGCGACCGCCGGCCAGGCCGGCGGCGCCGGGACGGCCGCGCGGGCGTAAAGCCGGGCGGCGGCGTCCGGCACTCCCCGCCACAACGCCCCCCTGCCGAGAATCCCCGGCGGGGCGTCGAGCCGTCTGCGGACTGGCAACGGGAAACACCTACGTCCCGCGTCCGCACAGGGTGGAGCGCATCGCCATATCGCCGGGCGCCGGGTCGCTCGTAACTTCACCGTAATCTCGCCGCGACTCGGCACTGGAAACCGTGCCGCCCGCGGTGCCTCCCCCCTCACCCGTCGCACTGACGGAATCGGCAAGGAGATGCGATGTACCCGCACGCCGTACGGCTCCACTCTCCCCGCAAACCCCGGTCGCGCCCCGCGTCCCTGGCTGCCCTCCTGATAACCGTGATCGCCTCCTTCCTCGGACTGGCTCCCGCCCCGGCGCACGCCGCGAGCCTTCAGGAAGTGACCGGCTTCGGCTCCAACCCCGGCAATCTGCAGATGTTCCGCTACGTCCCCGACGGCCTGCCCGCGGGTCGGCCGCTGGTCGTGGCGCTGCATGGCTGCACCCAGTCCGCGGCCGGCTACGACGACGAGACCGGCTGGACCAAGTGGGCCGACACCCACGGCTTCGCGCTGCTGCTGCCCCAGCAGAAGGCCGCCAACAACGCCAACTCGTGCTTCAACTGGTTCCAGACCAGCGATACGTCACGCGGGCAGGGCGAGGCACTGTCCATCAAGCAGATGACCGATCGGATGAAGGCCGACTTCGGCAGCGACACCGCGCGGGTCTACGTCACCGGCCTGTCGGCCGGCGGTGCGATGACCTCGGTGATGGCCGCGGCCTACCCTGACGTGTTCGCCGGAGCCGCGGTGGTCGCCGGCCTTCCCTACGACTGCGCCCGCAGCGTCCTCGAGGCATTCAGCTGCATGAGCCCGGGCAGCGACCTCAGCCCGCAGCAGTGGGGCGACAAGGTGCGCGCCGCCCACCCCGGCTACGGCGGCCCCTGGCCCGCCATGTCGGTGTGGCACGGCTCCAGTGACACCAAGGTGGCGCCGATGAACATGACCGAGGTCGTCGAGCAGTGGACGAACGTGCACGGGACGGATGCGACGCCCGACGTCAGCGACACCGTCCAGGGCTACCCGCACAACGTCTACCGTGACGGCTCCGGCCGTGCCGTCGTCGAGAGCTACTCCATCACCGGCATGCCCCACGGCCAGCCGGTCGATCCGGGCAGCGCTGCCACCCAATGCGGCATCGCCGGCCAGCACTTCCCGGACAAGGACATCTGCGCCTCGCAGCGGATCGGAGAGTTCTGGGGCCTGAACGGCTCCGGCGGCGGCCCGGGCGCGCTGCCCGAACAGACAGGTCCGGCGGGGGCACCGGCACCAATGCCAGTAGCGCCTCGCTGACCTGAGACACCGTCAGCGGCCCGGCCTCGTACGAGGTCTACCGAGGCGGCAGACACCACCGTGTCTGCCGCCATGGCCGTCTTTCGAGAGGCCGATGGATTCGAGAGGCCGATGGAGAAGCGGCCGACCGACGCCGTGCGGCCCGAGAGGCTCCTCAGGCCGCCATCAGCGCCGTCAGGGCGCGGGCCATTGCGGCGTTGAACTCCTCCGGCGTCAGCGGCAGTCGGGACTTGACGTCCCGGCTCCACTGGTCGGCGAGGACCTCGGCGGAGCCCGACTCGACACCGTCGAGCGCCGCGTCGGCCAGGTCCGGCGGAGCGATCTTGTCCACGGGCCAGCCCGCCGCCATGTCGGTGTCGGCCAGGCCGAGGTGTATCGCTGTGACGAGCGTGCCCTGCTCGGCGAGCTCCAGGCGGACGCCGTTGGTCATGGCCCAGGCGGCGGCCTTGGTCAGGTGGTAGGCATTGGCGCCCTTGCCCCCGAACCACGACATGGCGGAGAGGAGGTTGACGATCGCGCCCCCGCCGTTCCTGGCGAGCGCCGGTGCGAACTCCCGGATCATTCCCAGGTGGCCGAACATGTTGGTCTCCAGCTCGTGCCGCACCGTGTCCAGCGAACCGGTCACCAGGTCGGTCCCCGTGCTGATTCCCGCGTTGTTGATGAGGAGTGAGACGTCCGGGGCGGCCTCGGCGGCGGCCCTCACGGATGCGGGATCGGTGATGTCGAGGGGCAGCACCTCGACCCCGGGCAGGTCCACGGTCTCCGGTCGGCGGGCCGTCGCGTAGACCTTGCGGGCGCCCCGTTCGAGCAGGCGCTGGGAGAAGGCGCGGCCCAGGCCGCGGTTGGCTCCGGTGACAAGGGCGACGGAGTTGTTGATATCCATGGCCGGTACGCTAAAACCTGACGCTAGCGTCAGAGGCAAGTGCTGATCGTCAGGGCCAAGGGTGAGAGGAATCACCGTGACTGTCACAGTGGCCGCAGCCGAGCGGTTGATCCGCATCGGCGAGGTGGCACGAGGTGCCGGCGTCTCCGTGCGCGCCGTGCGCTACTACGAGCAGCAAGGGCTGCTCATCGCGGAGCGCAGCCCGTCCGGCCAGCGCCTGTACCGGCAGGACGCCATCGCCCGGGTCCGCTTCTTCCAGCAGATGTACGCCGCCGGCCTCACCAGCCGAAGGATCACCGAACTCATGCCGTGCTGGGACGCCGGGCACACCGACGCCGAGCAACGAGCCATGCTGCGAGCCGAGCGCGAGCGCATCCAGGCCAAGATCGACGACCTGCAGGCCACCCTGGACCACCTCGACGAGGTCATCGCGATCACGGACACGCACCCGTAGGCGCGATTCTCGGTCTTCGGGCAGGGCGGAGACCAGCGCGGGGCTGTCCCGCAATCGCCCGCTCGCTGCCTGGCATGATCGACGCGTGACCAGTGAACCTGGGCGGCCGGGCCGCGTGACGTACGTCCTGTTCGATGTCGATGGCACGTTGATCGACGCGGTGAGCAACCAGCGCCGAGTCTGGGCAACCTGGGCAGAGCGGTACGGGCTGGATGCTGAAGAGGTCTACCGGGTGGCTCTGCAGACGCGACCGATGGAGACGTTCGCTCAGGTCGCTGCGGACCAAGATCCGTACGAGTGCCTGGCCACGCTGCACGAACTGGAGGACGAAGACGTCCGATCCGGCGTCTATGCGGCTTTCGACGGCGCATCCGAACTGCTGCACGGCCTGCCACCGGGGTCGTGGGCGTTGGTGACCTCGAACTACGAGCACAGGGTGCGCGGCCGTTTCCTGCGCACAGGCCTGCCTGTGCCGGACGTGATCGTGGACGCGGCTGCCGTCGAGGAGGGCAAGCCCTCTCCCGTCCCCTATCTGCGAGCCGCTGCGCGGCTGGGAGCGGAGCCGGGAGACTGCCTGGTGATCGAGGACGCCCCGTCCGGAGTGCGGTCCGGGCTGCGTGCCGGGATGACGGTGTGGGGAGTGAACGCCGCTGTCGCGGTAGAGGGCGTGCACCGCCACTTCGCCGGTCTGCACGAGGCCGTCCCGCACATCCTGGCCTTCACATCCGGCCCTCACGGGAATGCCGCAGCCTGAGGCCGTCCATCGGTGAGCGAGCGCAGAGGAGACGCGGCTGGGGCCCGGAGATGCGGGCCGTCAGCGAACCGACGCCCCCTCACGAAGCCCTCGGTACGGCGCGCCGATGTCGCCCTCCGCGCTCACCGCGTCGGCCAAGTCACGTACGTATCAGAGAAGTTGGCATCGAAGGCGGAAGCCGGACCACCGCCTCACAGTGAACGCACACCTCGTGCAGCCCGTCTTGCTCGGCGAACACCCCCCACCGAGAAGGGATGCGCACCGTGCGCAGACACACGCGGATACGTACATCGCCCGCGAGACGGGCGGTCCTCGCACTGGCCACCGCGGGCTCCGTGCTGGCGACACCGCTCTTCCCCGCCCACGCTGCCGAACCGCCTCCCCCGGCCGACCTCCGCGCGGACGTGAACCGGGACGGCCTGGTCGATGTGACCGGCTCCACCGACGACTCCGGCGAGGACACGTGGAATGTCGGTCACGGAGCGGTCATGCTGCCCAACATCGACGACGACTCCAAGCGCTGTCCGGTCACCACGCCCGGCGGCGAACCGCTCTCCGATGCGAAGCTGGCCGCGTGCAACGACGCCGCCGACACCAAGGTCAACGGCAGGGCGGACGCCGCCGACCTCGCCCGGGTCCGCTCCGTTCCCCTGCGCCACCTGCCGGCGAACGCCGAAGGCCGCGTGGAGGTGACGACCGGTGCCGAGCACACCCGGGTCTTCCTCAGACGCTCCGACGCATGGGTCCCCGTCACGCCCCGGACCCGGCTGACCGCCACCGAACTGCGCTCCGGCGCGGAACTCGGCGTCGAGGCCAAGGACGTCATCCGTAACAGTGCCCAGTGGGACGGCCGCACGGTCATCCGTCTGTCGGCGACCTCTGGCGGAGAGACCACCTCCGACAGCGTCACCCTGCGCGCGGCGCCCCTGCTGACCCACCATCACCTGCAGCAGACCCAGCAGGTGATGGTCACCGAGGCGCGCGGTGAGGACGCATGGGGGCGTATGCAGCGGAAGTTCGTCAAGGACTTGAGGAAGGAGGTCGAGGCCGCCGGAATCACCGAGCCGCTGATCACCTTCGACAAGTACGGCGACCCGTGGGCCCAGGACTTCGTCGAACCGGCCTACGTCAGTATGACCGGCCCCGGCGGGACGAGTCAGGCCATGCGGGTGGTGCTGCGCTCCGCCCAGGGCCGGGAAGCGGGCCGGGCACTCTACGAGAAGCTGCGCGGCCCGGACATCGGCGTCGTACAGGCGAAGGGCCCGGACATGAATGGCCGGGAGTCCCTGAACTCCATGGGCAACCTGGAGACCATCCCGCCCTACACCCACAACGGCCGGTCGTTCCCCGCCGGACGCGTCATCATGGGCGAGCGCAAGGACTCCGGTGTGCGCCCGTCGCAGGAGATACGGACGCTGCTGAAGTCCCAGGGCCTCCAGGACCCACTGCTACTGGACACCTCATGGCTGGGCGTCGGGCACGTGGACGAGTTCGTGCAGTTCCTGCCCGCGGACACTCCGCGCGGCTGGAAGATCGGCGTCGCCGACCCACAGGCCGGGCTGAAGCTGCTGCGGGACGCCCAGCAGCGCGGCCACGGCGCGACCCGGATGTTCTCCCTCCCCGACTCCGGCGACGAGACCGATCCGAAGGAGACCATCGACGAGGCCCTGGCCTCCCCGCATCTGGTGGACGACAACACCATGGCGGCTGAGCGCATCGCGGCCAACCTGCGGATCCTCCAGCGTGAGACGGGCGTCACCGACGCCGAGATCCTCCGCGTGCCCGCGCTCTACACCCGCGAGGCGGAGCAGCCGACAGGCGACGGCGAGGTCATCGGCGTACCGCGCCTGACCCGTATGGGCGCCGGCTCGGAACTCCCGGACAAGCTCAGGAAGTTCGGCCAGCAGAAGTGGCTCGCCGAGGGCCGCGACACCTCCGCGGCGGCTCCGCAGACCGTCACGACCAGCGCGTACGTCCCGGGGGCGGTCAACGGCGTCTTGCTGTCCCGCGACCGCTATCTCGCCCCGCGCCAGTGGGGTCCCGTCGTGGGCGGCAAGGACATCTTCACCGAGGCGGTCACCACTGCGTACCGGGAGGCCGGGCTCAAGGTGTCGTACATCGACGACTGGTACACCTACCACCTCGGCCAGGGCGAGGTGCACTGCGGCACCAACACCCTGCGCGACACGTCGGCCGCTTGGTGGCACCGCCCGTAGGGCTGCCCGCCACTTCACGACACGCGCATCGCTCATAGACCGGCCACGTCACGCGGGACCACCAGACCCAGGCGGCACCGCGGACGTGGCCGAGTCATGCGCCACCGCAACGTCCATGACACTCACTCACCCGTCCACGGCCCCGGCGTCGTCGGGCACGCGGGTCAGGCGGAAGCAGAACTCGCGCTCTGCTTCCCGCTCGTGGCTGCTAGCCCAGCCAGGCCTTGACCTTGTCGGGGTTTGCGTCGATCCACTTCTTCGCCGCCGCCTCCGGTGTCATCTTGTCGAGCGCGATGTACTTGGCGACGGTGTTCTGGTCCTCGTTGGTCCACGTGAACTTCTTCACCAGGTCGTAGGCCGGGCTGCCCGACTTGGCGAACTTCGTGCTGACGATCTTGTCGAGGTCGAACACGGGGTAGTCGCAGGCGACCTTCGCCTTGTCCGCGTCGCAGCCCTCCGTGTGCTTGGGCAGATCGACCTTGACCAGCGGCACCTCGGACAGGAACCACTGCGGCTCGTAGAAGTAGCCGATCACCCACTTCTTGTTCTTCTCGGCTTCCCGGAACGCCTGGATCAGCGCGGTCTCGCTGCCCGCGTACACCACCTTGAAGTCCAGCTTGAGGTTCTTCGCCAGGGCCTCGTCGTTGGTCTGGAACGACGGGTCGCCGTCCAGGAGTTGGCCCTTGCTGCCCGACTCGGAGGTCTTGAAGTCGGCGGCGTACTTGTTGAGGTTCTTCCAGTTGGTGATGTCCGGGTGCTTCTTCGCGATCCACGGCGGGATGTACCAGCCGATGATTCCCTTGTTTCCCGTCGAGCCGAGGTTCACGGCGATCTTCTGCTGGTCGATGTACTTCTTCTTCAGGTCGTCGTGGCCCCAGTTCTCCACGATGGCGTCGACCTCGCCCGTCTCGAACCCCTGCCAGCTGATCTCCGCCTTCAGGTCCTTCGTGACGACTTTGCAGCCGAGTTCCTTCTCCGCGACGTTCTTGATGACCGCCGCGTTGGCCTCGTAGCCCACCCACGGGCTGACCGCGAGGTTGACGGTGCCGCACTTGCCCGAGTCGGCGTCCGCCCCGGAGGATTCCCCGCCGACCTTCGCTCCGCCGCAGGCGGTCAGGGTGAGACCGAGTACGGCCACCCCCGCCGCGCCGGAACGCCAATGTCCTCTACGTGCTGCCATGGTCCTGCTCCTTGTGCGCTGGGCGTGTCGGGCCGTTGTCCGAGTGGTGGAGTCGAGATCCGGGTCGATGAGGGTCACGTCATGTCCAGGGCGCACCGGAAGCCGAGTTCACTGTGCCCCCATGACGCGTCGGTGCAGTCCGCCGTCGAACTCGGACGACTCGGCGCCCTGGGAGCCCAAGTCGATGCGCACTGTGTGAATGGTCCCGGTGAACTCGTTGTCGAGGACGGGGTAGTCGTCGGTCACCGGTGTGCTCAGGTCCACGCCGACGTCGAGTGTCTCGTCGAAGGAGAAGTAGTACGGGATGGTCTGATCGACCCGGCCGCTCGCGTGCTTCTCGCCGTTCACCAGAAGCGTGGCGGTCCCGCCCTTGCCGAGTCCGCCTCCGTCGTAGTCGAACTCGAGCCGGACCTCGTGCCGTCCCGGTGTCAGGGGCCGGCCGCCGCGCACGGTGTACAGGCTCATGCCGAAGTAGTTGTAGGCGTAGGCGGGCCTGCCCTCGGCGAAGTAGAGGGTCCAGCCGCCGAACCGGCCGCCCTGCGCGATGAGTACGCCCTCGGCAGTCGTGTCCGGCACGTCGATGTCCGCGGTGATGCTGTGCGAGCGGTTCTTGACGTTGGGTGTGGTCTCCTCGGTGAACCGCCTCATGCCTGCGCGGTAGGTGACGGAGGTGCGGTGGCCGAGCAGATCGATACGGCCGGCCACGGCGGGGTTCTCGCGCTCGGTGACCCGGTCGTCCAGGGGGAAGACCTGGTACTTCGCCGCCTCGATCAGGAACAGATCCTGCAACTGCCGTAGCTTCTGGGGATGTTGGGCGGCGAGGTCGTGCGCCTGGCTCCAGTCGTGGTTCAGGTCGTAGAGCTCCCAGACGTCGTCGGCGAACGGCCGGTCCCCCTCCGGCACCATCTCCCAGGGGATGCCGTGCCGGGTGACCGCCATCCAGCCGTCGTGGTAGATGCCCCGGTTGCCGCACATCTCGAAGTACTGCGTACGGCGGTGCTCGGGCGCCCCGGGATCGGCGAGCGTCTGCCGCATGCTGGTGCCCTCGATGGGCTGCTGCGTCACCCCGTCCACGCTGAACGGCGCCGGAACGCCCACACAGTCCAGAATCGTCGGCAGTACGTCGATGACGTGCGAGAACTGGTGACGGATACCGCCGCGTTCGGCGACCCCGCGCGGCCAGTGCAGGATCATGCCGTCCCGAGTGCCGCCGAAGTGCGAGGCCACCTGCTTGGTCCACTGGTAGGGGGTGTTCAGCGCGAGTGCCCAGCCCGCGGGGGCGATCGGGTAGCTGTCCGGCCCGCCGATCTCGTCGAGGTGGTCGATCATCTCGTCCGGGTCGTCCACGATGCCGTGCCCGAGTCGGTGCTCGACGATCGTCCCTTCGATGCCGCCCTCACCTGAGGCGCCGTTGTCGCCCAGGATGTAGAGGACGATCGTGTTGTCCAGCTCGCCGAGTTCGTCCAGTGCGTCGAGGAACCTGCCGACCTGTACGTCCGCGTGTTCCGTGAAGGCGGCGAACGTCTCCATGAACCTGGCCGCCAACTCGCGCTGGTTGTCGCTGAGTTCGTCCCAGTGCGGAACGCCTTCCGCCCAGGGCGCGAGTTCTGTCTCCGGGGGTACGACGCCGAGGTCCTTCTGGCGTTCGAGAGTCACCTCGCGCTGTCGGTCCCAGCCGTGGTCGAACCGTCCGCGGTACTTCTCCTGCCATTCCGGGCCGACGTGCAGGGGTGCGTGCGCGGCGCCGAGCGCGAGGTAGGTGAAGAACGGCCGGTCCGGGGTCAGGGTGCGCTGCGTACGCACCCAGTCGATGGCGTGGTCGACGAGGTCCTCGGAGAGGTGGTAGCCGTCCTCGGGCCGGCGGTCCGGCTCGATGGGGGTGGTGCCCTGGTACAGCAGCGGGTACCAGTGGTTCATCTCGGCGCCCATGAACCCGTAGAAGGTGTCGAAGCCCTCTCCGGTGGGCCAGCGGTCGAACGGACCGACCGCGCTGATCTCCCGCGGCGGGGTCTGGTGCCACTTGCCGAAGGCGGCCGTGCTGTAACCGTTGCCCTGCAGGATCTGGGCCATGGTCGCCGCGCTGCGCGGCCGGAATCCGTTGTACCCGGGGGCCGCGGTGGCCATCTCGGTGGTGCCGCCCATGCCCACCGAGTGATGGTTGCGGCCGGTGAGCAGGGCCTGTCGGGTCGGCGAGCACAGGGCCGTCACATGAAAGCGGGTGTAGCGCAGCCCGTTGTCCGCGAGCCGGTCCGCGGCCGGCATCTCGCACGGCCCGCCGAACGCGCTGGAGGTGCCGAAGCCGAGGTCGTCGACGAGCACGATCACCACGTTCGGGGCACCCTCCGGCGGCGGGACCGGGCCGATGGGCGTGAACGGCGTCTCCTGGTCATGGACGTCCATCGCGGTCGTCAGCGGCCGACGGATGTCAGGCCGCGGAAGTATGTGCCGTCCGGCGTCGAACTCAGTCATGCAATTCTCCGATTTCGGTGCCCGGCGAGGAAATGTCACACCCTCTTATCGCGGCCGAATTGCCGGTGTAATGCAGCTGGACTTCAGCGGTCCGGAGTGCCCCTGCCTGCGACGCTGTCAAAATGTCAGTCGCCGCCGAAGCCGGTCAATGAGTGTTCTGAATTTACGTGGACCGGTTTTGAATGAGGGCAATAGAAAGCTTCTATACCGGGGCACGGATCCGAGTCCCAGGCAGCGCGGCATCCCGCCGTGGAGGCGCGCAACGGTGAGGCGCCCCCGTCGTCGGACGGCGCTCGGACGGGTCGGGCGGCGAGATCGCCAGGTGGTCGCCGGACAGTCGGTTCGTACGAGCGATAGAAAGGCTCTATGGAACGTCGCCAGGTCGAGTACTTCCTCGCCGTTGCCGCGCACCGAAGTTTCACCAGCGCCGCCCACACCCTGCGCGTGGCACAGCCGTCGCTGTCCCACGCGATCCGTCTGCTGGAGCGGGAGTTGGGCACCCCTCTCTTCCACCGGCTCGGTCGCGGAGTCGTGCTGACCTCGGCGGGAGAAGCGTTTGTGGAGCCTGCCCGGCAGGTCATGCGCGATCTGGAGACCGCTCGGTCGGTGGTGCGCACCATCGCCGGACTGGCAGGCGGCACGCTGGACATCGTCGCGCCGACGACGTTGGCGGTCGATCCGCTGGCGGACCTCGCCGGGTGTTTCCGCGGGCGCCATCCCGCGATCGACATCGTCATCGTCGAGCCACCGGACGCGGCCGCGGTCGCGGACATGGTGCGTACCGGCGAGTGCGAGTTGGGGCTGGCCGATATGAGGACGGACAGCAAGACCGTCGAGACCTTGGAGCTGTGCCGGCAGGAGGTCCTGGTGGTAGTGCCCCGGTCCGACCGCTTTCCTCAGGCCGGACCCGTGGCACTCGGGGACGTGGCCCGGATGGATCTCGTGGCGACCGCGCCCGGCACCGCGACCCGGGCGCTGATGGATCAGGCGCTGGGCGGGGAGGGAGGCCGTCCGCGCATCGCGGTGGAGACGGTCCATCAGGCCGCGGTCGTCCCTTTGGTACTGGCCGGAGCGGGGGCGACGCTACTGCCGCGCTCTCTCGCCGAGGAGGCGGCGCGGCGCGGCGCGGTGGCGCTGGCGCTGCGTCCGCGCCTGGTCCGGCCGGTCTGGCTGATGTGGCGGCATGGGCCGCTCTCACCTGCCGCTCAGGCGTTCATCGATGTGGCCCGCGAGGCTTTCATGCTCCCGGTGGCGGCGTTGCCGGAGGGCGACACGCAAGAGTGATGGGCGAGCGGGCGGTGGGCGTGAGGTACCAGCGGGCAGGGGTGCCGCGCAGCAGGTCCGCCCCCGAACCGACGCCGGCCAAGAGTAAGACTGCCGCGTACGTGCTGCCGCTATGTCTGCTCCAGGACGTCCACCCGTGGCAGGGACCGGTGACGGTGGTGTGCACCGGCTATCTCCGCCAGTGAGGGGCGGTTCAGCGCGCGGTAGGCCATCACGAGGAGTTCGTTCGCGAGTGTTTCGCGGGCCGGGTCGCCGCCCGAGGCCCAGTGCAGGTCACGGCCCAGGACCAGGGCTTCCGCCGGATCGCCTGCCGAGCAACGGCGGCGGGCCTCCTCCACGCCGGACTGCAGGGCTGCGGGGTCCTCGAACAGGGCGTACATGTATGTCGCGAACTTGTACTCGTCGGCCTGGCCGTGGGCAGGTCGGTCCAGTGCGGTGTCGCCCGACACGAGTGCGCCCGCGCCGTCCAGCGTGGTGATCCGGCCGCCCACCTCGGGCCGGTCCCCGGTCTCCACGGCGGTCAGCGCATCGCGCAGCAGGGCCAGGCGGGACCGCCGCGCGGATACCTCCTCGTCCTGCACGTCGTCATCGAGGTCGCGCCAGCAGCGTTCGAGGATCGCGCGCAGCGCCTCCAGCGGGGTGCGCGACGTGGTGTCGATTCCACCGCCGTCGTGGGTGTAGTAGGAGGCGACCCCACGGCACGTACGGCCGTCGTCGAACCACAGGCCGTAGTGGAGGCCGTCGGAGCCGCCGTGCATGAAGGTCAGGAACTCGGGCGGGTCACGGTAGTAGCGGCCGTGCACCCGTACATCGATGCCCTGGCGCGGCTGCAGACCGGTGTCGGCGAACAAGTCGATGATGCCGGCCGGGGACACGTCGAGGTCGCGGAGGGCCTGGTGTCCGGCCGGGGCGAGGGAACTCAGGAAATCCCAGAACCGGAAGATCGAATCGGGTAGTTCGAACCCCCAGTCCCGCAGGAAGCGCTCCTCGATGTCGGTCCGGCTCGCCGGCCTCTCGGACTTCTCCCCGCGCATCGCAGGACCCCCAGTTCATGGCGCACATACGGCCACTGTCACGAAGGCCGAGGCTACCGAAGCGGGCTCGTCCGGCTCTGGCCGGGTATCGGTGGCTCCATCGGATGCGTACTGCGCGTCCGGACGGAACTGTGTGCTCCAGGGATCCCAGCAGGTTTACTCGCCCCATGACCGACACGAATGGAATGCTGGCCGGTAAGTCCGTCATGATCACGGGTGCGTCGAGCGGTATCGGAGAAGCGGCCGCCCGTCTGTTCGCCGCCGAGGGAGCGGCGGTCCTCCTGATGGCCCGCCGCGAGGACGTACTGAAGCAATTAGCCCAGGAGATAAACGACTTGGGCGGCCGCGCGGCGATCAGCGCGGGCGACGTCTCGGTCGCCGAGGACGTACAGCGCGCCGTGGACGCGACCCGCGAGCAGTTCGGCTCCCTGGACGCGGCCTTCAACAACGCAGGCTTCGCCGGCGATGACCTGTCCCCGCTGCACGAGCTCGACCAGGCCGTCTACGACCGTACGATCGCCGTCAACGTCACCGGCACCTGGAACTGTCTGCGCTCCCAGATCCCGGTGATGCTCGAAGCGGGGAAGGGCGCGATCGTCAACACGTCCAGCACCGCCGCCATGGGAGCCACCGGAGCCCCCGTGCCCTACGTCGCCGCGAAGCACGCGGTGCTCGGTATGACGAGGGCCGCAGCGGCCGAGTACGGGGCACACGGTATTCGCATCAACACGCTCGTCGTTGGCACCACCCGCACCGAAATGATCAACCAAGTAGTGGAGGCCTACCCGGAGTTGGGCACGGCTTTCGTCGCCCGCCAGATGCAGAAACGCATGGCGGATCCCGTCGAGATCGCCCAGGCGGCCCTGTGGCTGTGCAGCGACCGCGCCTCGTTCGCCACGGGGTCGGCACTGGCCGTGGACGGCGGGTGGACGGCGGGCTGACGGCCGCGTGCCGGCCGGGGCGCGCTACCGAGGGATTCGCCCGGCGGCTGAGCTCGTTGCTATGGAGGCTGCCCCTTGAGGGCCCGCGTGCGGGGATTCCTGCTGTGACGTCCTTGAACCGCGGGCGAGTTGGCGCAGCAGGCGTACGTATCGGCTCCAGCGGGCGGGCCGGGCGACCTGGCCGGTGATGGCGTGTTCGGCGTGGTCGAGGCTGTCTTCGAGTACCGCGTCGTGGAGGTGCCGGTAGAGCAGCGGCCAGGTGAGGCGGGCCGGGCCGCGGGCGCGCATTGCGAGCGTGTGGCGCAGGAGCGTGTGCTCGGTGTCGACCGGGTGGACGGTGTACTCGTGGAAACCGTGGAAGCCGCGAGGTCCGCTGAAGGTGAACCGCACCCACTGACCGGGCACGTAGGCGCACACCGTGTACCGGACCGGGCCGTGGCCGCCGTGCGAGCCGGGCGTGAGGCCGTCGGAGAGGCGCATTGGCGGCCAGTCGGCGCCCGGCCACAGGCGGTCCGCGTCCGTGGCCAAGGAGTCGAGCAGGGCGCCGACCGCGGCGGGCCCGGCGGGCAGTAGGCGTTCGTGGACGTTGAGTACGGCCATGGCGCATCCCCTTCAGGTGCTGCGACTGAGCATGTGGAGCATGTATTGGAGAGGTCTCTCTATAATTATGGAGGGTACTCTCCAATACATGGCGAGGCCACCTCTGTACGACATGAACCGGCTGCTCGACGCGGCGCTCGAACTCGCCGCGGGCGCGGGCCCGCCTGCGGTCACCATGGCCGCGGTCGCCAAGGCGGCAGGTGCCCCGAGCGGCTCGGTGTACCACCGCTTCCCGTCCCGCACCGCACTCTTGGCGGAGCTGTGGCTGCGCACGGTCGAGGGCTTCCAAGAGGGCTGGTTCGCTGCCCTTTCCGGACACCGGGACCCGCGGGACGCGGCCGCGGCGGGGGCCCGGCACGTGGTGGCGTGGAGCCGCGGCAACCGGCCGGAGGCGGTCGTGCTGCTGTACGGCGCGGAGGACTACGGGCGTGCGGACTGGTCCCAGCCGTACCTGCGCAGAGCCGGGGAGGGTCACCGCCGGGTGAGCGAAGCACTCGCCACCCTGGGCAAGTCGCTTGGTGTGGAAGGGGAGTTGGAGCGCGATCAGCTGACCCTCGCGGTGATCGACCTGCCCTTGGCGGTCGTCCGTGGACCACTGCGCACCGGTGCGCCGATCCCGGCGCGGGCCGAGGAGCTGGCCGAGCGGAGCACTCGGGCGCTGCTTGCGGGCTTGGGGCGCTGAGCTCAGCGGGGCGGCGGTGGACGAGTTGCTACGTACGTGAGCGGCGGCGTCGTTTTCGACGCGCGACGGGATAGGGGAGTCGCGCGGCCATGTGCATAGCCGATGTTCGCGAAAGCGGGAATCACCCAGCCCCGTCGGGCGGCCCCGGGCGAGGACGCGGTCGTCACCGGTGTTACGGATCCTTCCGCGTCCGTCCCACGAACTACGCCGGGGTTATGCCGTCGCTGAGGGGGTGGTTGCCGTGAAGGCGTCCGCGTGCTCCGCGGCCCACTGGGCGAAGGTGCGGGCCGGGCGGCCGGTGACCTTCTCGACGGTGTCGACGACCGTACGGCCCGCCTCCGGGGTGTTCCCGTACACCTCGAGCAGGAAGCCGATGACGTCCTCCGGTTGGCCCGCCGCCCGCCATTGGGCGACGGCCTGCTCCTCGGTCAGCTCGACCAGGGTGATCTCCCGGCCGCGGGCTGCGGCGATGGTCGACACCTTGTCGCCGACGGTCAGCAGTTCGGGGCCGGTGATCACGTACTCCTGGCCCCCGTGGCCCTCCTCGGTGAGCGCGACCGCGGCCACGGCGCCGATGTCGCCCTCGTGGACCATGGCACTGAGCCGGGAGACGAACGGCTCGTGGACTTCGCCCGAGGCCACGATCTGGTCCGCCCACTCCAGGGCGTTGGCCATGAACTCGACCGGCATGAGTACGGTCCAGTCGACACCGTCGTCGGCCCGCACGGCGTCTTCCAGCGGGGTCGGCCCGCCGCCGTGCAGCACGGTGATCCGGCGTACGCCGGCTGCGCGGGCCAGCTCCAGGATCCGCGGGCCGCTCTCCAGTGGGGCGAAGTAGGGCCCGCCGAAGGTGATCAGGTGGAGGCCGGTGACGCCCTCCAGGGCTGGGATCAGGCTGTCGGGTTCGGTCAGGTCACCCTGGACGACTTCGACGTCGGCCGGGAGGTTGGCCGTCGCCGCATCCCGCGTGAGGGCGCGGACCGCGTGGCCGCGGGCGAGCAGTTCGGCGACGACCTGACGGCCGACGGTTCCGGTGGCGCCGGTGACAAGAATCTTCTGCGTCTGTGTCATGGCACGACCGTAGGGAGCATCTAGGTCAGATGCTGTCCGCAATGCGTTTCGGAGCGCGAAGAGGAAACCCAGGCCGAGCAAGAGCGCTTCCTTCTCGCCCAGCACAACGGCCTCCCGCTGGGGCCGCACCGAGACAAGGCGCCATAACCTGCGACCCGTCAGATGACCCGAGAGTCGCGTGTCTGCCGCCCCTCGACCCATACCGGAGATTCGCTTCCGGTTCGCTGCGTGTATTCCTGCGATTGCTTGCATCGAGGGATGGACCACATCACGTGCTCGGGCTTCCGGCGGCGATCGCCGCGTCCATCGTGGCCGTCTCGCGACGTAACCCAGTGAGCCTCGGCGTCACCGTCGCGGTGGTCGCCGTCTTCGCGCTCGGCAACCGCGGGCTCGCCCAGGTAGAGGCCGCACGGAGAATGACGGCGGCACGCACGCGCTGGGCTTCGCCCCGGCCGCGCTTTGCTTTCTGGCCTGCGCGGCAGTGGTCGCGTACGGCATCTGTCTGATCGTGCCGCAGTTCCACTGAGGCTCCTGGAAGGAGTACTGGATGACACCCCTGGTGACGACGGGATTGCGGGTCGACTACAGCGACCACGACGACCCGGTGCTGATACGGCCGGACGGCAGCCCGGTGGACACCTGGCGAGAGAACTACCCGTACGACCAACGGATGGAGCGCAAGGAGTACGACTTGCACAAGCGGCTTCAGCAGATCGAACTGCTGAAGCTGCAGAGCTGGATCAAGGAGACCGGCCGCCGGCTCGTCATCGTCTTCGAGGGCCGTGACGCGGCAGGCAAGGGCGGCACGATCAAGCGCTTCACCGAGCACCTGAACCCGCGCGGTGCACGAGTGGTGGCCCTGGAGAAGCCGACCGAGCGCGAGCGCGGGCAGTGGTACTTCCAGCGGTACGTGGAGCATCTGCCGACCGAGGGCGAGATCGTCATGTTCGACCGGTCCTGGTACAACCGGGCCGGAGTCGAGCGTGTGATGGGCTTCTGCACGGACGACGAGTACCGGCGCTTCATGCGCCAGGCACCGCTGTTCGAGCGGATGCTCGTCGACGACGGAGTCGACCTGGTCAAGTTCTGGTTCTCGGTCTCGCAGAGCGAGCAGCGCACCCGCTTCACGATCCGTCAGGTCGATCCGGTGCGGCAGTGGAAGCTGAGCCCGATGGACCTGGAGTCCCTGGACCGCTGGGACGACTACACCGCCGCCAAGGTCGCCATGTTCCGCGAGACGGACACGGAGTACGCACCGTGGACGGTGGTGAAGAGCAACGACAAGAAGCGGGCCCGGGTCGAGGCCATGCGCAGTGTGCTGGACCGCTTCGACTACACGGACAAGGACGAGGAGGTCGTCGGCAGCCCCGACCCGAGCATCGTGGGCGCGGCCGCCAACCTGCTGGAGGCGGGCGAGGACGCCTCCTGAAAGGACCTCCGCATGAACGACGTGTCGGCCTCCCACCTGCTCCTGCCGGGCGCACCGGACTCCCCCGTGATCCTGCACGTCCCGCACTCCGCGCGGGCGATCCCGGCGGACGTACGGAGCGGCATCGTGCTCGAAGATGCTGCACTGGAACGGGAGTTGGACCACATCACCGACGCGCACACCGCGCGGCTCGCGGCGATGGCCGCGGAGCGCTGTGCCATGGCGCCTTGGCGGTTCGTCAACCAGTTGTCGCGGCTGGTCGTTGACCCCGAACGGTTCCCGGACGAGCGGGAGGAGATGCTGGCCGTCGGCATGGGCGCGGTCTACACGCGGACCACCCACCGGGAGGAGCTACGACCCGCCGACCACGCCGGCCAGCCGCTGATCGAGCGGTACTTCCACCCGTACGCCGCCGCCATGACGGACGCCGTGACCGAGCGACTGGACGCCGTCGGTCGGGCCGTGATCATCGACGTCCACTCCTACCCGACCGAACGCCTGCCCTATGAGCTCCACGGTGACGGACCCCGGCCGCCCATCTGCCTCGGCCGGGACGCCTTCCACACCCCGGCCGAACTGCTCGCCCGTGCCGAGAAGGCGTTCGCGGGCTTCGGCGGCACCGGAGTCAACAGCCCCTTCGAGGGAACGTACGTCCCGCTGAAGTACTACGGGAACGACGCACGGGTCAACGCCCTGATGATCGAGATCCGGCGGGACGTCTACATGTCCGAGCCGGGCGGTCCGGCGGGCCCGGGCCTCGACACCCTCGCGAGCGCACTCGCCCAGCTCGTCGAGGAAGAGCACCGCGCCGCGCCGGTGGCAGATTCTCTGGTACTACCGACGCATGGGGATTGAGCGGTTCATCGGCATCGACCTCGCCTGGGCGCAGGGTGGCGCCCGTACCCGGCCCAACGAGACCGGCGTAGCCGCCATCGACCGTCGCGGCGTGGTGATCGAATGCGGCTGGACCTCCGGGATCGAAGAGACCGTGTCATGGCTGGCCAAGACAGCGGTCGACGGATCGACCCTGGCTTTCGTCGACGCGCCGCTGGTCGTCGACAACCCGGCCGGCCAGCGGCTGTGCGAGCGGGAGGTCGGCCGGAGGTACGGCCGCTGGAAGGTGAGCGCGAACAGCACCAACCAGCGCTCTCCCCGCCTGGCCGGAGTGTTCCTGCGGGAACGGCTGCAGGAGTCCGGCTGGTCCTACGACGACGGCAGGGACGGCCCGCGGACAGGCGGTCTGCTGGTGTCCGAGTGCTATCCGTACACGACCTTGGTCGGAGCCGCCGAGTTGGGTTACGACCGGGAGCGCCCCACCTACAAGCGCCGACCGGCGCGAGTGCCGACGGCACAATGGCGAGCGGTGCGCGCACGGGAGTGCGACGTGCTGATCGCGCGCATGGCGGGCCTGGCCACCGCCGACCCGCCACTCCTTCTCTCTTCCCATCCGGTCTCCCGTCGACTGGTCGATGAGCCCTCACCTCTGGGGGCAGTCGACTACAAGCATCGGGAAGACCTCATCGACGCGCTCCTCTGCGCGTGGACGGCCGCACTGTGGTCCCGGCACGGACTGACGCGCTGCCAAGTCCTCGGCCCGGACACCGCCGTGTCGCCCGGAAGCGCTCCCACCATCATCGCGCCCGCCCGGCCCGAGCAGCGGCGAGGCAGCTGAGCCGCTCGCACATCCGTAGCGCGAGGGGCACGTGGGAATCACGTTGCTAGGTGATCACGACGCCTCGCCCTCCGTAGCGGGAATCGAGCGCCAGGCATCCTTCAACTCCGCGGGCCGCGAAGGCGCGACGAGTCGTTCGAAGGCGTCGCTCACCGTCGCCAGGTCGCGGGGATCGGTCAGGGCCGCGAGATACCGGTCGGGGCGGACGACGGCGACGCTGCCCTGGTGCTGGGCGAACCAGTCCCGCAGCGTGCCGTCGACGTCCTCCACCGTCACCGAGTCGGTCATCGACGTACGCCGCTCGGTACGCGACCGACCGGAGCGGGATTCGACGACGGTGAGGTAGCGAGTGCCGATACGGTCCCAGAAGGCACGGGAGTCGGCATCCAGATGTACGAGCGGATCAGTGCCGTAGCCGATGAGGGCGAACCACTCGCCGAGTGTCTCGTCGAGCGGCAGCACCCTTCCGTCCGCGGTCTCGACCCTGGGCTGGATGAGCATCCGGCCCGCCGGTGAACTCTTCCGAAAGGTCCCGCCCCGGTGCAGCATGATGCCCTCGCTGTACCGGGGCAGGGGCTTGAACCGCATCTGTATGACCCAGTCGCGTACTGACGGTGCCACCGTGAGTCCGCGCAACAGGGTGTCGCGCGCGCGGGCCACCGTGGGGCTCGTCGGGGAGAGGAACCGGCCGAGGGCGTCCGACAGTTTCACCATCGTCCTGGCGTGCTCGCGCCGCTCGGTGTCGTACGAGGCGAGAATCCTCGGATGGGCGCGACCGGTGACGACCGCCGCCAGCTTCCAGGCGACGTTGGTCGCGTCCCGTATGCCGGTGTTCATGCCCTGCCCTGCCCATGGGGGCATGAGGTGGGCGGCGTCGCCCACGAGGCAGATCCGGCCGTCCACGAAGCGATCGGCGACCCGCGAATGGTGGGTGTAGACGCGGGCCCGGACGATGTTGAGCGCCGTGGGATCCGGCACGTGCCCGGTGAGGAGTTCGCGTACCTTCTCGGGCCGGAGCATGGCCTCGGCGTCCTCGCCGGGGAACAGCATGAACTCCCAGCGCCGGTAGTTGTAGGGCAGGTCCAGGCAGACGTACGGGCGCCTGGGGTCGCCGTGCAGCCCGGTGTACGGGGCGTCGAGTGGATCGTTGTCGCACTCGATCACCACCCACTTGCGCGGGTGGGTGTCGCCGCTCAACGGGATGCCGAGTTGCTCGCGTACGGTGCTGCGGCCGCCGTCGGCGGCGACCACGTACTCGGCGTGGACGAGTACGCGTTCGCCCTGGGGGCCTGAGATGTGGAGCCGTGCTTCGGTGCCGTCCTGTTCCACACGTATGAGTTCGTGGCCCAGCAGAGGCTGGACGTGGGGGTAGCGCTGGAGGCCGGCGCGCAGCGTGCGCTCGGCGAGCTGCTGCATGAAGATGTTGCGCCGGGGCCAGCCGTACTCCTTGGTTTCCGGCCGGATGTCGGCCAGACAGACACCGTTCGCGGCGAACATCCTCAGCGGAACGTTCTGGATCATGTCGGCCAGCATCTCGTCGGCGAGCCCGATGCCCTGGAAGCTGCGCAGGCATTCGTCGTCCATGCCGACCGCGCGCGGGTAGTCGACGATTTCCTCACTGCGGTCGATCAGCAGGGTGCGCACACCGTAGAGGCCGAGGTAGTTCGCGACCGTCGCTCCGACGGGTCCGGCGCCGACGACGGCGACCTGGGTGCGGTGCTCGACGGGTTCGGTCATCGGACGACCTCCGAACTCCTGAGGAATCTTGTGAGGCGGTGATGGAAGAGATCCGGGGCGTCGTCGTGCACGTAGTGGCCTGCCCCGGGGATCTCCACGGTGCGGATGAGCGGGTTGCGTTGCGCCATCGCGGCCATGGTGGGGGCGGGGAGGAAGTCCGACTTCCCGCCCCGGATGACCAGGGTCGGGCACCGAAGGGACTCGACGTACGGCCACAGGTCCACCTGCCGGGCCGGATCCGGGTCGAGGCGGGCTGCCGCGATGCCCGCCAGGTCGAACTTCCAGCGCCACCGTCCCCCGTCGTCCGGAACGAGGGTGTGCCGCACCCTGGAGTCGAGGGCGTCTTCGGAGATGTGCGGACGGACGCCGCGCCAGTACGCGCGCGCCGCCTCCTGGCTGGGGAAGTCCGGGGGAGTGTCGGCCACTTCGCGTTTGATGCGCTCGGCTCCCTCGCCGGACAGCGACGAGCCGGGCCCGATGTCCTCGACGACCGCCGCGCCCACCCGCTCCGGGTGCCGCGCGGCGTAGACGTACGTGGTGGTGCCGCCCATGGAATGACCCAGCAGTACGAACCTGTCCAGGCCGAGGCGGTCGGCGAACTGTTCGAGATCGGCTACGTAGGACTCCGTGTAGTACTCGCCTTTCGGATCCCAGTCGCTGTCACCTCGCCCACGCGCATCCGGGGCCAGGACGCGGTAGCGGTCGCCGAGCCGCTGCGCCAGCGGCTCGAACGTCCGGGCATAGCTGCGCAGTCCGTGCAGCATGACGATCGCGGGCCGGTCCTCGTCGCCCCAGCCCCACTCGACATAGTGCGTGCGCAGGCCGTTGAGTGTGATGAAGCGGTCGTGCCCCACTGCGGTGGTGTCGGCGGCCATCTCAGTGCAGCCCGTCCTGGCCCTGCACCTCGTCGGCGCTGATGCCGCCCAGCCGGGCGTGCAGTCGGCCACGCGTGGCGAACGCGAACACGACGACGACCTCGTCCGGGTTCGGGGCGTCGGAGAAGTGCACCGTGATGGTGTCGTAGTGCGAGCGGACGTAGAGGGCGTCCTTGTGGGCCAGCGGAACGTCGAGTTCGGTGCCGGGCCCGCCCCGCTTGCCGGTCGAGGGCACCCACGACTTCCCGCCGCCGACCGCCGCGCGCACCGGGTCTGCGAAGACCGCGGTGAGGAAGGCATTGCCGTGTTCGTACTCGCCTGCCGCGCCGACCAGGCATGCCTTGCCGTAGCTCTGGATCGCGAGGCCGCCGGCCGCCTCCTGGATCCGCCGGCCGAACTCCTCACCCAGCTTGGGCGATTCGGTGACGATGTCGCCGAGGTCCTGGCTGAACCGTCCGGCGTAGGGGTTGTGGATCGCCGCCGCGATGACGATCTTGCGTACGGGCTCGCCGTCCGCGAGGGCGCCCGTCTCGTTGGCGAGGGTGTCCTCGGTCTGCGTGAACCACTTGCGGATGTGGTAGCCGGCGAAGTTGGGCTGGGGCATGGGTTTTTCCTCATGGAGTGGAAGGGGAGGCGATACGGGCAGGGTGGGCACCCGGAGGAGGCGAGGCGGCAGTGCTAACCGCGGAGCGGTTCGATCTCCACCGGTTCGCTGGGGGCGCCGTACAGGCCGAGGATGCGTTTGCCCTCCTCGTCGTCGGTGACCGTCTCGTGGAAGAACTCGAAGCGGTTGCCGTCCGGATCGGTGAAGTAGAGGCCGAAGCCGATCTTGTGATCCGTGGTCTTCACCACGGGCACGCCCTTGGCCAGCAGCATCCCGTACAGCCGCCGCCACTCGTCGAGGTCGCCCTCCACCTCAAGCCCGTAGTGCTGCAGTCCGACACCTCCGGTGTCGGCTCCCTCCTTGGCGCGGATCAGGGCGATGTCGTGGTGCTTCTTGCCGAAGGACAGGAACACCCATTGCGGGCCGCGTGCGGTGACCTCCATGCCGAGGACGTCCTCGTACCACTGGGCCGAGGCCTCCGGGTCGCGGACGAACAGCGACAGATGGGTGCGGCGTACCCGCGGCTTCGGAGTGTCCTGAGGGTCGGCGGGGATCGGCGTGGGCTCCTCGTTCGGGTCGAGTACGCGCTCGTCGGGGTCCAAGGTCAGTGTCCTTCCGTGGCGGGTGCTACTGCCGGAGTCCAAGTCACGTCGGTGATCTCGCTGAACTCGCGCCACTCCTTGCGCCAGGTGCGACCGGCGTCGGCGGAGCGGAAGAGATGGCCGTACTTCGTTCCCGCGAAGACCAGTTGGGGGTCGGCGGCGTGGGTGCCGAAGGCCCAGACGGTCGAGTTGGCGGGCGTGTCCAGGACGGTGTCCTGCCAGGTGCGCCCCAGGTCCTCGGAGCGCAGGATCTTGGTGGTGGTGCCGGGGGTGCCGTCGCCGATGCCGAGCAGCAGGTCGTCGGTGCCGGGGAGTTGCTTGACCAGCCGGGTGTAGTAGATGCCGAACGTCTTGCGGGAGTCGGTACGGGTCCAGGTGGCGCCGTCGTCCTGGCTGACGAAGAGCGCGTTGACGACGGCGACGACGATCGTCTTCGGCGGGCCCTCAAGGACGAGCACACAGTGGATGTCGGAGTTGGTGACGCCGTGGGGCAGAGTGGCGGGTGTGCCGTCGATCCGCTCCCAGGTGTCGCCCCGGTCACCGCTGCGCCACAAGCCGCCCTCTTCGATGCCGAACCACATGTTCTTGGGTTCGTAGCGGTCGACGACGCAGGTCAGGATCCTGGGACGGTTGACGCCCGCGCAGAACTCCGGAATTTCCGGGGGCAGTTGGTCCCAGGTCGCCCCGCCGTCCGTGGTGCGGAACATGGCGGCCCGGGAGGGGGCGCCGGTTCCGACGAGCATTGTGTCCGGGTTGGTGGGGTCGATCGCCAGCGACCAGATGGTCCGGTCGTTCATGGGCGAGTCGACGCGTTGCCAGGTGACGCCGGCGTCGGCACTGCGTACGAGTCCCGCGTCGGCGCCGGCGAATACGACGTCTGGCTGTTCGGGGTGGACGGCCAGACAGCGGACGACGGCGTCGAACTCCAGGGCCTGCCCGAGCCCGAGACGCGACCACGTGGCGCCGTCGTCGGAGGAGCGCAGGACTCCCTGGCCCGCGGTGGCGACCAGGATGGTGCCTTCCATGTCGTGGGTTTCCTTTCGGAACTGCGGAACGAACGGGTGGGGTTGGGGGCCGTTTAGAGGAAGATGCCGCGCGTGAGCCCGCCGTCGATGCCCAGGGACTCACCGGTGATCGCGGCGGCCCTGGGGGAGGCGAGGAAGCACACGGCCTGGGCGATCTCGTCCGCCTCCAACACCCGGCGGATCGGTGTACGGGCGATGAAGTCCGCCTCGACCTCGGCCGCCGTGATGCCGCGCTTGGCGGCCTCCTTCTCGTAGAGCTCGTGGATGTGCTCGGTCTCCACCACGCCGGGATGCAGGGTGTTGACGGTGATGCCGGACGGCCCGAGCTGGTCGGAAAGGGCCTTCGTCAGGTGGACGATCGCGAGGTTGCGCATGCCGGAGAGCGCGTGGCTGGAACGCCCGGTCAGCCCGCCGATGTTGACGATGCGGCCGTAGCTGCCCGCCTTCATGTGCGGGGTGACGGCCTGCGCGCAGCGGAAGTAGCCGACGACCTTGGTGTTGATGTCGGCCAGCAGCAGTTCGGGGTCGGCTTCCTCGACCGAGTTGCGCACCAGCCCGGAAGGGGCGGCCGCGCCGTTGACGAGGATGTCGATCCGCCCGAGGTCGTCGGCCACGCGTTGCACCATGGCGCGTACGGACTCGGTGTCGTTGGTGTCCGAGACGTAGGGAACGACCCGGCCGCCGGTTTCGGCCTCGAGTTCCTTGGCGGTGCTTTCCAGCAGGGGCAGCCTGCGGGCGGTGATGACGACGGTCGCGCCCTCGGCGGCGAGTTCGCGGGCGGTGGCTTTGCCGATGCCGAGGCTGCCGCCGGTGACGATGGCGGTCCTGCCGCCCAGTTCCAGGTCCATGCGTGTCTCCCACAGAGGCGATTGGCGATACGGGGCTTCAGCGACAAGGTGTTTCGACGACAAGAGCCTTCGGTGACAAGGGCCTTCGGATGTCAGCTGAGGTTGACCCAGACGCTCTTGACCTCGGTGTAGTGGTCGAGCACGGTCCGGCCCATCTCACGGCCCCAGCCGGACTGCTTGAACCCGCCGAAGGGCGACGCGGGATCCGTGAGGTTGTAGCAGTTGATCCACACCGTGCCCGCCTGCAGTTCGTCCGCGATGCGGTGGGCGTGGCCCAGGTCGGAGGTCCAGATGCCGGCCGAGAGTCCGAAGGGCGAGTCATTGGCCCGCTCGACCAGATCGTCCACGTCGTCCCAGCTCATCGCCGCCAGCACAGGACCGAAGATCTCTTCCTGGACGATGCGCAGGCCGTCGTCGGGCGCTACGAACACCGTCGGCTGGACGAAGTAGCCGCCGTCGTACGCCGCGTCGAGCTCGGGCCGCCCGCCACCGGCGGCCAGCCGGGCGCCCTGCTCCCGGCCGGCGTCGATGAACCCGGCGACCCGCTCGTGGTGTCTCGCGGAGACCAGCGGCCCCATCTCGGTGGCCGGGTCACTGCCGGGCCCCACGACGATGCCGCGGGCGCGCTCGGCGACGGCGTCCAGCACCTCGTCGAAGATCTTGCGGTGTACGTACAGCCGGGAGCCGGCCGTGCAGACCTGGCCCTGGTTGAAGAACACGGCCTGGGCGGCGGCCTCGGCGACGGCCTGCGGATCGGCGTCGGGAAGCACGATGTTCGGGGACTTGCCGCCGAGTTCGAGGGAGACCTTCTTCAGGTTCCCGGCGGCGGCACGGACGATGGCGCGGCCCGTCTCGGTGGACCCGGTGAAAGCGATCTTGTCGACTCCGTCGTGCGCAGCGAGGGCGGCGCCTGCCGTGGCACCGCGCCCGGTGACGACGTTGACCACGCCGTCCGGCACCCCTGCCTCCTGGAGCAGCTCGGCGAGCCGCAGCGTGGACAGCGGGGTCTCCTCGGCCGGCTTGAGGACGACCGTGCAGCCGGTGGCCAGAGCGGGCGCGAGCTTCCAACAGGCCATCGACACGGGGAAGTTCCACGGCACGATCAGACCGGCCACACCCACCGGTTGCCGCGTGGTGTAGTTCAGCACCCGCAGCCCGCCGCGCGGCGAGACGGGGATCGTGCTGCCTTCCAGCTTGCTCGGCCAGCCCGCGAAGTAGCGGAACAGCTTCACGCTGGTGCCCACGTCCACGGCCCGCGCCACCGAGACCGGCTTGCCGTTGTCGTGTGACTCCAGCAGGGCCAGTTCGTCGGCGTGCGCCTCGATGACGTCGGCGATGCGGTTGAGCAGCGCACCCCGCTCCATGGGGCTCATCCGCCGCCAGCCGGGCTCGTCGAAGGCGCGGCGCGCCGCGGTGACGGCCCGGTCGATGTCGGCGGCGTCGCCGTCGGGAACAGTGGTGAGCACGGCACCGGTGGCGGGGTCGATGCTCGCGAACGAGCGGCCGGAGAGGGCCCCGACCCAATGGCCACCGATGAACATGGTCCGCGGTTCGGCCAGGAAACGACTGACCGCCTCTGCCGCGCCGGTGACCGGGGCTGCTGCGCTGTGCATGGTGGCTCCTTTCACAGGGCCATCTCGATGAGCTGAGGACCGTCGGCGGCGAGCGCGCGCCCGAGTTCGCGCCGAAGCGCCTCGCCCGTCTCCACCCGGGTGCCGGGCACGCCGTAACCGCGGGCCAGCGCAGGCCAGTCGAAGGCCGGTCCGTCCAGGCTGGTGAGCGCCGTCGCGTTCGGGCCCGGGCGGCTCTGTCCGTGCCGGCCGAGCTCGGTGCGCAGCACGTTGTAGGCGCGGTTGGAGGCGATGAGGGTGACGACGGGCAGTTGCTCGCGGGCCATCGTCCACAGCGACTGGATGGTGTACTGCGCGCTTCCGTCGGACTGCAGGGCGACGACCTTGCGGCCGGGTGCGGCGATCGCGGCGCCGGCAGCGGCGGGCAGGCCCTGGCCGATGGCTCCGCCGGTGTTGGTGAGGGTGGTGTGGCGGGCGGCGCGCGACGACGCGGTGAAGAAGGGGTAGCCGCAGGTGCCGCCCTCGACCGAGACGATGGCGTGCTCGGGCAGCATCGCCGAGACGATCCGGCCGACCGACTGCGGCGTCAGCGCTCCGTCCGGGAGCCCTTCGTCGTACGGGCGGGGCGGCTGTGGGGCCGGTTCGGGAGCACCGAGCGCATCCGCGAGAACTTCGAGCGCGAGTGCGCCGTCCTCCTCCGGGGTGCTCAGCACCTCCACGGTGCCGTAGGGAGCCAGCAGGCTGGGCACCCCTTCGTAGCCGAAGTACGACACCGGCTCCAACGCACCGGCCAGCACGACCAGTTGAGCCCCGGCGAGGGCCTCGATCGCCTTCTCAGGGAAGTACGGGAGCCGGTCCAGGTCGGGAAGGCCGCCGCCGCGCTCGGCGGCGGCCGGGAAGGTCTCGCTGTACAGGACCGCCCCGGTGGCGGCGGCGATCCGGGCCGCCGCCCTTTGGCCGCGCTCGTCGAGCGCCGCACCGCCCAGCAAAAAGACAGCCCGCTCGCCGGCACGCAGCCGCTTGGCGATCGCGTCGATGACGTCCGCCGCCACTTCCGGCCGGCTCCGAGGGAGGGGCAACTCGACGTCCACGGGGGCCTTGAGCACTTCCTGCTGGAAGTCTGCCGGGGCGATGAGCGTGGCCCCGCAGCCGGGTGCGGCGGTGGCGGCCGCGACGGCGCGGGCGGTGAGCTGCGCCAGGTCCGCGCCGGAGGCGGCTGTGCCGACCCAGCCGGAGACCGGGGCCGCGAGGGAGACGATGTCCGAGGTCAGGGGAGCGTCAAAGGCGAGATGCCAACTGGCGTGATCCCCAACGACGTTGAGGACGGGGGAGTGGGCTCGCCGTGCGTTGTGCAGGTTCGCGATGCCGTTGGCGAAACCGGGGCCCAGATGCAGCAGCGTCATCGCCGGACGTCCGGCGATCCGGGCGTAGCCGTCGGCCGCTCCGGTGCAGACACCTTCGAAGAGCCCGAGCACCGCGCGGGTGCCGGGAACCGAGTCCAACGCGGCGACCAGGGGCATCTCCGTGGTCCCCGGGTTGGCGAAGCAGACGTCCACTCCGGCGGCGAGCGAGGTCTCGATCAGGGCCTCGGCCCCGGTCAGGCCGCCGGACCGGTTCGCCTGCCAGACGGTGGTGGCGTGGGTCATGGAAGTTCCTCCGTGCACTATGCGCACCGTCCGTGCGTATAGTGCACAGCATCAGCATGGGAGGACTCCGGCGTCAACCCCCGGGGCCAACAGACCCGTGCCATACGCTGAACGCGTGGGCGGAACTCGGAAGGTGGTAGGCGGCGTGTCGGTAGAGGCCGCGAACGACACGGAGAACGGGGCGGGTAGCGAGCGCGAGGAGAAGGCGAAGCGCCCCAGTCAGCCGCCGTCGCAGACGCTCGTCAGAGGCCTCGCCGTTCTGCGGGCCGTGGCTCACCAGCCCCGTGGCCTGACGGTCGCCGAGATCGCCGCTCGTACGGGGCTGCACCGGACCGTCGTACACCGCCTCGCCGGCACGCTGGCCGCCGAGGGATTCCTGGCGAAGAGCGCGGACGGCGCGTACGTACCCGGAGGAGAGCTGCACACGCTCGCGGGCACTTCGCGGCCCACCCTCGCGGAGTTCATCCAGCCACTGCTGCAACAGCTCGCGGACCGGTACGGCGGTACGGCGATCCTGTTCTTCCCGGAACCGGACTGCGTCGTCGCCGTGGCCACGGCCGTTCCCCAGGACGCCGACTACCACCTCGCCTACCGCAAGGGCTCTCGCCAGCCGCTGGACCGCGGGGCCGCCCCGTGCGCGATCCGGGCCGGACGAGCGCCTGCTGACGACGACTCGGACGCCGTCCGTGAGGCCCGCCGCAGGGGCTGGGTCACCAGCCACGGTGCGGTGGAACCCGGAGCTCACGCGGTCGCCGCTCCGCTGGCCCGCGACGGAGACGTACTGGACGCGTGCGTCATGTTCGTCTCGCACCGACAGGACCGCGTCGACGAGGCGACACCGGAAGTGGTCTCGGCCGCGCGAGCGGCCCGAGCGTTCCTGCTAGGCGCTCCGCTGGCAGAACAGTGATGAACCTGCGGGCCGGTGGGGGCTGGTCGCGCCCACGCGGCGGAGCCGCACATTGATACAGCCCCGCGCCCCTTACGGGGCGCGGCACCGCACCGAACTTAACCAAGGCCGTTTAGAGTCGCCCACCCCACGTTCCTCCATGGTCAACCCTCGCCCCCGCCGAAGCACTTCGGCGGGGGCGGTCGCATTTGTGTCCGGTGGGCCTTGACACCCGCCACGAGCCACAACACGATGTGCACTCAACAAACGTACACCGTGTACGAATAACGCACAGCGGTGAACTGGAGGCTGATCGGGATGACAAGCCCTGATCGCACCACCCTGGCCCAAGGCCGCCTGTCACTGATCGGCGTCCTCACCCAATCGCTCGGCTTCATGGGACCGGTCTTCTCTGCCGCGGCCCTTCTGCCCCTGGTCGTAGGCCTGTCGGCCACGGGACGCGGCGCCGGCATCGCCACCCCGGTCGCGATCGTCATCGCCGGCATCGGCATGTGCGGCGTGGGATGGATCATCGCCCAGTACGCGAAGCGCATCCATCTGTGCGGCTCTCTCTACGAATACGTGAGTGACAGCGCCGGACCTCGCACCGGCGTGATCGCCGGCTGGCTCTACTACGGAGCCATGCTGGTGCTGGGAGCCTCGACATACCTCGTCCTCGGCGGACTCACGCAGACATGGCTCAAGAGCGCCCTGTCCGTGGACGTACCGTGGTGGCCGCTCTCCCTGATGTACGCCGCCGTCACCTCGACGATTCTCGTGATCGGCGTTCACGTCTCGATCCGGGCGCAGCTCATCCTCGCCCTGGGCGCAATGATCGTCGTCCTGGCTTTCTCGCTGGTCATCATCTTCCGCGGCGGCCAGAACGGCGAAAGCTGGTCCGCCGAACCCTTCAACCCCTTCGCCGTCGGGGGTCTGAATCTGCTCTTCGGCGTGCTGTACGGCATCAACATGTTCATCGGGTTCGAGTCGGCGGCCAACCTCGCCGAGGAGACCTCGGACCCCAAACGCCATGTGCCGCGGGCGGTCATGCTCTCGCTGTGCATCGTCGGGGTCTACTACGTGGTGGTGGCCTACGCGCAGGTCATGGGTTTCGGACTCGACGCGGAGGCGTGGAAGAACAGTGTCTTCCCGCTGGAGAAGCTCTCGTACGGTGGGGAGTTCGGGTCTGCCGCGTTCGGAAACTTCCTGGCGGTCCTGATCATTCTCGACATCCTCGCGGTGGCGATCGGAATCGGCGTCGCATCGACTCGAGGAATGCTCTCGATGGCCCGAAGCGGCCGACTGCCGTCGAAACTGGCTGTTCTGCACCACCGGTTCCGTACCCCTGTGTGGGGCGCCGCGTTGCTGGGCGCCGTTTCATGCGTCGCCATCATCGGGGTGCACGTGGCGGGCGACCAGATGTTCGGCCAGGGGGCCGGGCAGCCGGAATGGTCGTCGGCGTTCGGCTGGATGGCCGGCTTCGGCGGAACAGGCATGGCGATCATGTATCTCGTCGTCGGTGCCGCAGGCGTGAAGGGCCTCTGGAACCATGTCAGCCGCACCAAATTGCTCATCGCCGGAAGCACTGGCGTAGCAGTGGCCGCCGGCGCTGTGTTCGGCGCGGTCTACCAGGCGGCCAGCCCTCTCAACACGGTTCCCTGGGCTCTGCTCGTGTGGGTGGCACTGGGCGCGGTCTGGTCCTTCTTCGCGCTCGGCCGGTCGCCCCGTACGGAAGAACCCGTGACGGACCAGGCGGCGGAAGACACCAGCGAAGTGACCCCCCTTTGACGCCGACCCGGACCACCGCTCACCTCACCCTTCACCGCCCATGCCACCAGGAGGAAAGGCAGTGACCACCACACCCACCACGGCACACCCGTACGATCCGCTGACCGCCGAGGAAATAGAGAAGGCCGTCGGTGTGGTGCGTGCCAGTCACCCTCAGCGGGGGGCGATGAAATTCCCCCTGGTGCGGCTGGACCTGCCGGACAAGGAGCAGGTGCGGGCGTACGACCCCTCGCGCCCGATCCCCCGCGTGGCCTTCCTCGTCGTCTACGACCCCGAGGCCAGTGCCATGTTCGAGGCCCGGGTCGATCTCACCGACGACAGCCTGGTCTCCTTCAAGCACCTCCCGGGCATGCAACCGCCCATCATGATCGACGAGTTGATGGCGCTCGACGAGATCATCAAGAACGACCCGGCCGCCGTGGAGGCCCTGGCACGGCACGGTGTCGACGATCTCTCGCAGGTGCAGTTCGACCCCTGGTCGACCGGCACTCTGCCGATCGAGGGTGTGGACGCGCGACGACGCGTGATCCGCTCGACCGCGTACGTCCGGCAGTTCACCGAGGACAACGGCTACGCCAGGCCCGTAGGGAACCTCGTCTTCGTCATCGACTGTGACGCCCGTTCGGTGGTGGCCATCTCGGAGGGGGATCCGCTGCCGCTGCCGCCGGAGAGCGGGAACTACGACCCGGGCAGCGTGGGACCGCTGCGCGACGACCTCCGCCCCATCGAGATCACCCAGCCCGAAGGACCCTCCTTCACGGTGTCCGGCAATGTCATCGAGTGGCAGCGATGGCGGCTGCACGCCCACATCGACGTGGTGGAGGGCCTCGTCATCAGCGATGTCTCCTACCTGGACGAGGGCCGTCGGCGCTCGATCGTGCACCGGGCCGGCATCAGCGAGATGGTGGTGCCCTACGGCGACCCCAGCGACGACTTCTACTTCCGGAACGTCTTCGACGCGGGCGAATACAGCCTGGGAAAGACCGTCGGTTCGCTCAGCCTCGGATGCGACTGCCTCGGGGAGATCCGGTACCTCGACGCCGTGCTCTCCGACGAGTCGGGCACCCCGCACACCATCGCCAACGCCATCTGTCTGCACGAGGAGGACTACGGAATCCTGTGGAAGCACTGGGATTTCCGCTACGTCGAGCAGGCGGAGGTCAGGCGTTCCCGGCGCCTCGTCGTGTCGTCGATCCACACGATCGGCAACTACGAGTACGGCTTCTTCTGGTACTTCTACCTCGACGGGACGATCCAGTTCGAAGCCAAGCTGACCGGAATCGTCCAGACGCGCGCCGTGGCTCCCGGCGAGAAACCCGCCTACGGAACGCTCGTGGCACCCCAGTTGGACGCGCCGAACCACCAGCACCTGTTCAACATGCGACTGGACATGGAAGTCGACGGGCCGCGCAACACGGTCGTGGAGGTCGACGCGGTGGGTCTCCCGATGGGGCCGGACAACCCGTACGGAAACGCGATCGTCGCCCGCCGCACGGAGATCACCAACGAACGTGACGGCCGCAGGATGTGCGACCCACTCACCGCTCGCACCTGGAAGATCACCAATCCCGGTGTACGCAACCGCTTCGACGAGCCCGTCGCCTACAAGCTGGTCCCCTTCGTCGGCCCGACCCTGCTCGCCGCCCCCGAAAGCGATCTGGCACGACGCGCCGAGTTCGCGCGGGCGCATCTGTGGGTGACCCGGTACAGCCCGGACGAACAGCACGCGGCCGGCGACTACCCGAACCAGCACCCCGGGGACGGGATCGGCCGGTGGATCGAGCAGGGGCGCGATCTGGCCGACACGGACGTGGTGCTCTGGCACACCTTCGGCACCTCGCATCTGCCACGGCCGGAGGACTGGCCCATCATGCCGTGCGAGTACGTCGGGTTCGCGTTGAAGCCGGTCGGATTCTTCGACCGCAACCCGTCGTTGGACGTGCCGCCCCCGGCCGGGCATGGCGCGAAGAGCTGTCACTCCGCACCGCAGCAGGGCGACGGGCACGGCGAGTGACCTTGCCGGGCCCGTACTCGTACATCGGACGCGTTCGGGTTTCCGGCTATTCCGCCGGGGCGACGCACCGGCGTGGGGCGCTACTGCCTGACCGCTTCGGGGCCGGCCGCGCCGACCAACTGGGTCGCGGCCGTCCCGGCGGCCTCCGTCACCAGATGGGGAACCCGGTCGTCGACGAGCTTGAGGCCGAGTTGCACCACTCCGAGGCTCGCGGTCGACCAGTCCGAGACCCGGATGGGGGCCGCGATGCCGATCGCACCTTCCTGGATCGAGCCCACGCTGACGGCGTAGCCGCGACGACGGGCCTCGCGTACGTCGTCGGTGTCCTCGTCGCTCTCCGGCCTGCCGGCGAGGATGGCGATGCCGTCCGCGCCGATGGTCAGGGCGTGCCGGGCGCCTTCCCGCATGGCGAGGTGCATGGTGGAGTTCGGCGGCTCCGCCGTCAGCAGGATCAGGGCCTGGTCGCCATCGGCGACGCTCAACAGCGCCGTGCTGTTGGTCTGTTCGCTGAGCCGTCGCAGAATCGGCAGGACGGTGGCCTGCAGCCGTGGTTTGAGTTGCCCGGCCAGTTCGGCCACGCCGAACCCGAGGATGTAGCGCGTGCCGATACGGGCGACGAGGCTGTGCGCCTCCAGCGTGCGCAGCAGACGGTAGACGGCCGCCCGGGCGATGCTCAGCCGCTCGGCGAGCTCCGCCGCCGTAAGACCGTCGGCGTTCCTCGCGAGCAATGACAACACCGTCAGCCCACGGTCAAGAGTCAGGGACGTTTCCCCGCCGGTCGCCGCCACGATCTTCTCTCGCCTCCTGCCAAACCGTGCCGCACATCATGTCACGCCGGTCAGAACGGTCGTATGGCGCCGACCCCTTGACCCGGCGTCACCCTCATCCCTATGGTTTCGAATATCGTCCACAGAGAACGGTAATCGTACTCATGCTAGCACGCACAGAAGCCGAACAGCTGGTCAGCACCGTTCCGACGGAGCCCTACTTCGCCGGGCGATGGGGCAGCGGTCAGAGCAACGACACCTTCGACGTGATCGACCCGGTGACCGAACGACGGCTCACCATCGTGGCCGCCGCCGGGGCCCGGGAAGTAGACGAGGCCGTATCCCACGCCCGGTCCGCTCTGGACGAAGGTGAGTGGGGGAGAACGGACGGAAGCGCCAGGGCGCTCCTGCTGCACCGTCTGGCCGACCTCATCGAGGCCCGGAGCGAGGAGTTCGCGACGCTGGAGTCGCTGGACATCGGCAAGCCCGGCTTCGAGCCGCGGGCCATCGACCTGCCCCAGGCGATCGGGGCCTTCCGGTACTTCGCCGGCTGGGCCGACAAGCTGGAGGGCCGCTCCGTCCCGACGTCCTCGTACATGGGCCGCCCCACGCACAGCTACACCGTGCGCGAGCCGGTCGGAGTCGTCGCGGCCATCACGCCCTGGAACTCGCCGACCATGATCGGATCGTGGAAGATCGCGCCCGCGCTCGCCGCGGGGTGCGCCGTCGTCCTGAAGCCTCCGGAGGACGCGCCCCTCACCTCGCTTCTCCTCGCGTCGCTGATCGAGGAAGCCGGGTTCCCGGCCGGGGCGTTCAGTGTGCTTCCGGGGCTCGGAGCCGTGACGGGCCAGGCGCTCATCGATCACCCGGGGGTGGACAAGATCTCGTTCACCGGAAGCCCCGAGACGGGATACAAGGTGGCCATGGCGGCCGCGAAGGGATTTCGGCGTACGACCCTGGAACTCGGCGGCAAGAGCCCTCAGATCGTTTTCGGGGACGCTGATCTCGACGAAGCCGCGATGGGAGTGGCGGTCGGAATCTTCGCCAATCAGGGCGAGGTGTGTGCCGCGGGCAGCCGCATCCTGGTCGCTCGTTCCGTGTACGAAGAATTCGTCGAACGTCTGGTGGCGCGTGCCCGCGACATCAAGGTGGGCGACCCGTTCGACGAAGGCACCACGATGGGCGCGTTGATCAACGCACGGCAGCTGGAGCGGGTTTCCCAGTACGTCGCGTCAGGGGTCGACGACGGCGCCCGCCTGGTCGCCGGAGGCGGCCGACCCGACGGCAAAGGGTTCTTCATCGAGCCGACGCTGTTCGCCGACGTGGACAACACCATGACGATCGCCCGGCGGGAGATCTTCGGGCCCGTGGGTGCGATCATCGCGTTCGACTCAGAGCCCGAGGCGGTCGCGATGGCCAACGACAGCGATTACGCACTGGCCGCCACCCTGTGGACGTCCGACGTGAACAGGGCGCACGTGGTCGCTCGCCGCGTAAAGGCCGGGGCTGTCGCGATCAACGGCTGGGCGCCCCTGGACCCCCGCCTGCCGTGGGGCGGTTCCAAGCTCAGCGGTCAGGGGCGGGAACTCGGCTGGGCCGGCATCGAAGCGAACACCGAGGAGAAGACGGTCACCGCCGTCCTGTCGTACACGCCGGACAAGTGAACCGACGTCAGTCGCCTACTTCCTGATCGAGCATCATCCCTCGGAAGGGGATTTCCGTGTCAGCACGTGTATTGGTCGTCTACTACAGCGCTACGGGGTCCGTGCATCGGCTGGCGAAGGCAGTGGCCGAAGGAGCTGAATCCGCGGGCGCCGAGGTACGGCTCCGCAGGGTCGCCGAACTCGCTCCCGCCGAGGCGATAGCCGCGAATCCGGACTGGGCCGCGCATCGGCAGGAGACGGAATCGACCGTCGAGGTGGTCGAACTCGCCGACCTGGAGTGGGCCGACGGTTACGCCTTCGGCACACCCACGCGTTACGGCGCTCCGGCGGCGCAGCTGAAGCAGTTCATCGACACCGCCGGAGGTCTCTGGCAGGAGGGGAAGCTGGCGGACAAGCCGGTGACGACCTTCGTCTCCTCGGCCGAGCAGCACGGCGGCCAGGAGTCGACGATCCTGTCGCTGAACAACGTCTTCTACCACTGGGGCGCGGTCATCGTCCCCCTCGGCTACACGGACGACATCGTCTACGCCGCCGGAGGAAACCCCTACGGGACATCGTGGCCCGCAGGATTCCCCTCGAGCGCCCCGGACGAGGTCACGCTGGACTGCGCCCGTTTCCAGGGAACTCGGTTGGCGCGGTTCGCGACGCTGCTCGCGGCGGACAGGGCGCAGGCCTCCGCCGCACAGGGCTGAGCGGGCCGTCAGAGTCGAGGCTGTTGTTTGGCGCGGTCGGTCGGCCCTGCTTGAGGGGCTTGGCAGACCGCCCACCGAGTACGGCGGCTTGCCAAGCCCTCGCTGATGAACTCGGCCGAAGCCGACGGTAGTTGAGGTTCAGAGGCCGATGTCGGTCAGCCACTGCCCGGTGGTGCGGGGGGTGATGCCGAGCAGCTTCTGGGCGGAGTTCTCGGGTGTGATCGGGCGGCCCGGAAGCGTGCTCATGGCCGCGTAGGCTCCGGCGACATCGGCGGCGGGTCCCTCGCCGATCAGGGGCGCGACGGAGCTGCGGAACTGCTCGGGGGTGAGCTGCTCGAAGACCACGTCCTTGCCGAAGTGGGTGCCGAACGCCTCGGCCAGGTCCGGTCCGGTGATCGCCGGGTCGTGGCCGACGGAGACCACGCCGGTGATGTCCGAGCGGTCGAAGAGAGCGACGACGACGTCGGCGATGTCCAGGTGCGACGCCCAGGCGGCGGGGAAGTCGGCGCGGAGCGGGTAGGGCAGCACGCCTCGCTCGCGGACCGCGTCGAGGACGTACGGCATGAGCAGGTTCTCGAGGTAGAACGTGGGCGTGATCACCGCGTGGGAGACCCCGGTGTCCGCCAGGCCGCTGGCCAGTGCTGCGGCCGCGCCGCCGGTGTTCGGGTCGATCGGGGAGCCGCTGGTGGAGAACACCACGCGTGCCGGGCGGGCCGCGCGGACGGCGGCGACGATGTTGTGCGCGTAGGTCTGGCGGTCCTCTTCGGAGACCACCGGCAGGTGGACGAACACGCCGTCGGCGCCGCGGTATGCCTCGGTCAGTTCCGCGGTGGAGCCGTACCCGGCGGCTACGACGTGCCGTGCGCCGTCCACGCCGGCGTCGGCGTTGCGGGTCAGAGCGGTCACGGACTTGCCCGCGGCGGCGAGAGCGGCGACGACGGGGGCACCCTGGGCGCCGGTGGCGCCATGAATCACGTAGGTCATGGCGCCATTAGTGCATGCGATGCACCAGTTACTTCAACTGCACTAATGGGGTACGGTCAGAAATTGTGACCGATCCCTGTCTCCCCGAGTGCGGCGTCGCCCGCTTCCTCACGCTGCTCAACGGCCCGTGGGCCACCCTGATCGTGCGCGAACTGCTGCACGGCCCCCACCGCTTCACCGAACTGCGCCACGCCCTGCCCGGCATCAGCCCGCACACCCTGACCAGCCGGCTGCGCCAGTTCGAACGGCACGGCATCGTGACCCGTACGACGTACGCGGAGATCCCGCCGCGCGTCGAGTACGCACTCACCCCTCTCGGCGAAGGGCTGCGCGACGTCCTCGACGCCATGGGGAACTGGGCCATGGCGGTGCCGGATCCGGTGGCTGACGTCAGCGTCTGACGTACGTACGCTCGCCGGCCGTCTGGACCAGGGCTATTTCTGGGCTGACCCGCTTGGGCGGGCCAGTTCGATGCCGACTCGTCCGCCGATCCGCAGTGCCATGGTGCGGGTCGGCTCCACGGTGAAGCCGGCCGCGGCGATCCGCTGCGACACGGCGTCGGCGGCGTTGTCGCGCAGTTGTTCGCGCATCCGGCCGCGCATACCGGTCTGACGGCGCCCTCGGCCGTGCCAGTGGTCGTGCCCGTGCTCGTCGAGCACCGCGTCGGCCAGGACCAGCAGACCGTCAGGCCGAAGTACCCGGCGCACTTCGGCCAGCAGCGCGTCCTTCGACGTGCTGTCCAGGTGGTGCAGCATCAGGCTGGAGAAGACTCGGTCGAACGAGCCCTCGTCATAGGGCAGTTCCTCGGCGAACCCGCGGTCCAGCCGTATGGTGAGGCCGGCCCGCCGCGCCTTGCGCCCGGCGCGGGCCAACGCCTTGGGGTCGGGGTCAAGCCCGACGAGGTCCACGTTCGGGTGCCGCCGACGGGTCGCCCGCAGCAGGTTTCCGGTGCCGCAGCCGATGTCCAGCACTCGGTGGCCGTTCCGCAGCTCGGCCAGCGTGATCATCTCCTGGTGGATCGGGCGCAGCCCGAACACGTGGTGCGCCACGTCGTAGAGCGGCGTCAGGAAGTGCTTGCCCAAGCCCGGGATGTACTCCCGCTCGGTACGCGTCTGAGACAGTTTTTCGGTCATGCCATCAGTCTGGCCGCGTCTGAACCTGCGGACCTGTACCGATCCGCGGCTTCAATGGGACGATTTGACGGTGAGGACCGTGCGAAAGGCGCCCAGCCGGGAGCGGCCGGCGACCTACTCGTTGTTGCCGGCACCCGGCGAGCTGCCCGTGGCGACCTGGCGGCTGGAGCACGGCTGGGAGAGCACCGGCTGGCAGAGCACCGACTCCTTCGAGGAGCACGCGCACGACTTCCCCGGCCTGGCGTACTTCCAGACCGCCGGCGGGCTGCTGCGCACCGGCCGGCGGGTCTGGCAGATCGAGGCCGGTGACCTGTTCGTCATCGCGCCCGGCGACGTGATGGGCCAAGTCCACGCCAGCGACCTGGCCCAGGCCCACGGCTGGGGAGTCTTCTTCACCGCCGACGCGCTGGGTCCGGACGTCCCCGGCGCCCACCTGGCCTGGCGCACCCACCCCCTGCTGTTCCCGTTCGTCCGCGGCGGAGCGATCGGCGCCCTTCGGCTGAGGGTGCCCGAACCGGAACGGCCCGAGTGGCCCGCCCGGATCCAGGCACTGCACGACGAGCTGGCGCAACGCCGGGACGGCTACCGGGAAGCCGCGCTGGCCCACCTGACGCTACTGCTGGTCGGGGTGTCCCGGCTCGCCGCCGACGTCGTGGGCGACCTGCGCGAGAACCGGGAACCACTGCTGGCCGAGGTGTTCGAGGTCATCGAGCGGCGTTACCCACAACCGCTGTCACTGCGCGACGTGGCCGCCGCGGTCAGCATCTCCCCGGGCCACCTCACCTCGACGGTACGCCGACGGACCGGACGTACCGTGCAGGAGTGGATTACCGAGCGGCGCATGGTGCAAGCCCGGCGCCTGCTTGCCGCTACCGACCTGCCGATCAGCGAGATAGGCAGGCGAGTGGGCTTCCCGGACGCCGGCTACTTCGCCCGCACCTTCGGCAAGGTGCACGGAATGAGCCCCGCACAGTGGCGGCGAGCCGGCGGCGCCGATCCCGGAAGCAGGCCGCAGCGCTGAGAGGGCGCGCGGATAGGTGGCGTTGTCGCCCGCCGTGGACCGGCCGCGTTGTGGACCACTGCCTGGCCCGGGGTCGTGTCACCGACCCTGCCCCCAGATCGGCTCGCCAACCAAGCAGGCCGATGTCACCGAACCGTAAGCACCCGCCCCAGCCCCTATCGCCCGCCGTCCGGCCTACAGTTCAGCCGACCCGGTCCCGAGCTCGCCATCAGGAGTTGTCCGTTCATGCGTGCCCGCTTGATCCTCCCCGGCCTGCTGACCGCGACCGCGCTCACCCTTGTTGGCTGCGGTTCGGAGAAGTCCGCCTCCTCTGGCAGTGCTGCGGAGGAGAGTCCGGCCTCCGGGTCCTCCGCGCCGGCGCAGGCGGGGGACGGCAGCGAGTCCGTTCCCGAGGCGCTGCGGTTCAAAGGCACGACCGTGGACGGCAAATCGTTCGACGCGGCCACGCTGGCGGGTAAGCCCACCGTGCTGTGGTTCTGGGCTCCGTGGTGTCCCACCTGCAAGGCCCAGGGGCCCGAAACCGCCAAGGTCGCTGAACAGTTCCAAGGCAAGGCGCATGTGCTCGGGGTGGCCGGGCTCGACAAGACCAAGGCCATGAAGGACTTCGTCGCCGACACCAAGGTGGGCTCCTTCCCGAACCTGGCCGACGAGGCCGGAGACATCTGGAAGAAGTTCGAGATCACCCAGCAGAGCGTCTACGTGATCCTCGACAAGGACGGCAAGACCGTCTTCACCGGCAGCCTCCCGGCCGGCAAGGGCCTTGCCGACAAGCTCAGCCCGCTCGTCGGCTGAACCGTCATGTCCGATCTGCCGCTGGCCCTCGCCCTGACCGCGGGCATGCTCGCCGCCGTCAATCCCTGCGGCTTCGCCCTGCTCCCCGCCTACCTGTCGCTGCTCGTCCTCGGCGACGACTCTCCGAGCCGTACGGTCGCCGTCGGCCGCGCCCTGACCGCCACCGCCGCAATGACGGTCGGATTCGCCGCGCTCTTCGGCGTGTTCGGGCTGGCCGTCCAGCCCGTCGCGGGACAGGTGCAGGAGCATCTGCCTTGGTTCACCATCGCCTTCGGGCTGCTCATGACGGTGGCCGGTGCCTGGCTGCTCGCCGGGCGTCAACTGCCCACCCTGGCCCCCAAGTTGCGCCGCGCGCCGACCGTGACCCGCTCCATCCCGTCGATGGCGCTCTTCGGCATGGCATACGCGACCGCTTCTCTCGGCTGCACGATCGCCCCGTTCCTCGCCATCGTCGTCTCCGCCTTCCGCAGCGGCTCGACCGGCGAGGGCGTCGCGCTGTTCGCCGCGTACGCCGCCGGGATGGGCCTCATCGTCGGGGCCGTCTCACTGACCGTCGCTCTCACCCGCGCCACCGCAGTCACCCGTCTGCGCCGCTTCGGCGCGGTCGCGCCACGGCTCGGCGGCGCGCTGCTCCTGTGCGTGGGCGCGTACGTCGCGTACTACGGCTCGTACGAGATCCGCCTTCAGCGCGACCCCACCCTCCAGGACCCGGTCATCGACGCGGCCGGAGCCGTCCAGCGCGGCATCGCCGAACCACTGGACGCCACCGGCCCCGCCGTGATCGCTCTCGTCTTCGCTGCGCTGCTCATCACCGCCGTGGCGCTCATCCGCTTCCGGCGGGCCCGAGGGGCCCGCCGGTCACCCGGTACGGACACCGATGCGCGGTCAACGCCCAGCCCCAGCCCCTGAGTTGGGGGCCGTCGAGGTCAGACGGTCATCGTCGTCCCGTCGAAGCGACTGAGCGTGAAGACGGCGTCCTCCAGCGTCGACTCCTTGGCCTCGCGCAGCACGCCGATGGCGATCTCCTCGCCCAGCCGGACCGCTTCGGTGTAGTCGGTACGCCAGTGCACGCCGCCCATGTTGCGGCCGGTGGCGATGTTGGCGGCGACCTTGTTGAGTTCGCCGCCGACGGTGAGCCGGTCGGCGTCCAGGCCGGTGTACGGCTCCAGCGCGGTGCCGTCGGTGCTGGGCACCACCGGGTCGGGCAGGACGTACGACTCGTCGAACCACGCCTTGAGGACGGTCACGCACGCTCCCGCCACGGTGGCGTGTCCGGAGCCGTAGGAGGGATGGGTCGGGCTGCCCTCCGGGAACGCCTGCGGAAGCAGATAGCTGCCGTACTTCTCGAAGACCCGCTTGACGGCGACGGAGTCGAGCACCTCGCCGTCGATCGGGTACTCGCGCTGCCCGCGCAACTGCTGGTGCACCCGGCCGCCGAACTCCTCCGGCCGCAGCCGCCGGTGCACGTACCACTTCTGGAACCACGCCGCCTTCAGGGCCCGCGTGGCCACCTCGGTGACGAGCGAGAGGATGTGCGGGCCGCCGTACGTCCCGAAACCGATCTGGTTGCGGGAGAAGTTGTACGGGTTGCCCGCGTCCGGCGGCGCGTTCAGGCCCAGCAGGATGAGGGCGGCGTTGAGGTAGGCCTCGTACAGCGCGTCGAAGTGCACATAGTGGGCGAGATCGCGCGGGGTCTGGATGTACCGCCGCGTCGCGAAGTCCCGCTCGTCCGGCTCGGGTTCGGAGCCGTTCTGCACCTCCAGCCAGTCGCCCCACGTGGTCAGGTGATCGACGGGGCGGACCAGCGTGTCCTGCCGCTGCGGGATCAGCAGCGTGCCGTACGGGATGTCCTTGAGCAGGAACTGCGAGACGTACGGCCCGGCCAGGTCGCCTCGGGTGTCGCCGCGGAAGATGGTCTGCGGCGTGACCTGCCCGTTCTGCTTGGGCGCCCGGAAGTCCGACAGGCCGCTCAGCTCGGTGGCCGCCTCGGCGACCAGTTCGCTGTCGCCGAACCGGGTGAACAGCTCGTCGCGGCAGAGCGCCATCCAGTACAGCTCGACCGCCTCGGCGGAGTTCTGCGCGCTGTCGATACGCGGCGCGGGAGGCATGGCCAGGGCCTGAGCGTCCGGGCCCTCAGGGTCGAGGGCCAGTCCGGACTGCGGGTTGGTCAGCTTGCGGGTGTCCCCGAGCGGGATCCGCTCGAAGTCCTCGAAGCTGCCGGTGGCCAGTGCCCGGCGCAGCAGGTGGTACGCGGCCGGGTCGACCTCTCCGTACTTGTTGTGCGGTAACGCCTTGGAGTAGGTGGCGACGAACGGGTGGTCCGTCTCTTCCCCGTTGGCGGTGTGGGCCGGTACGTGTCGCTGGAACTCGGCCTCGGCGGCCCGGATCCGCGCATCGCGCGCGGCAAAGCGACGATCACTCATGCGAATACCCCCGTATTCCCCGTGAGTTGTGCATGTTTGCACCCTTGACTCATAAGACGTCCGGGCGCGCAGGACTGTTCCGGGGGAACGAGCAATCAAGGGGATTTGCACATTTGTAGTGTGAACTTCCGCCTCCGTATCGGAACGGGCGCGGGTGAGGACGGCCGTAGGCGGCCGGTGAACCAGGAGCAAGGCGCCTCGCCGCGCATGTGGACGGTGACGTGCGCGCCGTCCACGGTGGTGGTGCCGCACTCGTGGAAGTAGCGGTCGAGCGTCCGGCGCTTCGCGCGTCCCCCGGGGCTCATGTCCAGCGGCTCGCCCTGGCTGTCGTGCACCACGATGACCCGGCGGAAGGCCCGTGTGCGATCGGTGATGTCGCGAGCACGTGCGACCCACGGGAGTCCTCCGGCTTCGCTCCTGGCACACTGTCGCCTCTGGACACATCGGCGCGGCGATGAGGCAGGGGGACGGGTGGCTTCGCAGGACGTGCAGCAGCGGCCGGACGTGGCTGTCGTCGTGGCTGCGCGGGCCGGGGACCGGCAGGCGTCGGAACAGCTGGTACGGGACAGTCTGCCGCTGGTCTACAACATCGTCGGGCGAGCGCTGGACGGACACAGCGACGTCGACGACGTGGTCCAGGAGACGATGCTGCGCGTCCTGAACGGGTTGCCCGGGTTGGAACGACCGGACCGGTTCCGCTCGTGGCTGGTCGCGATCGCCGTACGGCAGGTCCGCGACCGGTGGCGCAGCCGGCAGAGCCGGCCGTTCGCGGAACCACTGGAGGAGACCGTCCATGAGGCGGATCCGCAGGCCGACTTCGCCGATCTGGCGATCCTCCGGCTGACGCTGTCGGGCCAGCGTCGCGAAGTGGTGGAGGCGACCCGCTGGCTGGAGGACGAGGAACGCGAGGTGCTCGCGCTGTGGTGGATGGAGGCCGCCGGTGAACTGACCCGCGGCGAACTGGCGGCGGCCTGCGACCTCACCCCCCAGCATGCCGCGGTGCGCGTCCAACGGGTCAAGGAACGGCTGGAGACCGCCCGCACCGTGGTACGGGCCGTGGCCGCCGCGCCACGCTGCCCGGAACTGGCAGCCACGCTCACCTCGTGGGACGGGCGGCCGGCCGCACTGTGGCGCAAGCGGCTGGCACGCCACGTCCGCGACTGCCCGCAGTGCCTGTCCCGTGGCTCCGACCTGATACCGGCGCAGAGACTGCTGGGGGGCTTCGCACTGGTGCCCGTACCGATCGGTCTGACCGGGCTGGTGCTGACCAAGGCGCTGACGGCAGGCTCGAGCGGGGCGACGGCCGGCGCGGGCGCGCAGGCGGCGGGCGGTGCCGGGCGGGTGGCGCGCCACCTCGGCAAGCTGGCTGCCAAGCCGGTGGCTGCGGCGACCGCGGGTGCGGTGGTGGTCACGGCCGCCGCGGTGGCCTGGTACGCCGGCACGCGATCGGACGAGCCGGCCCCGCGACCCGCCGTAGCGGCCCCGCAGTCCCCTCCTGCCCCGTCGGCCCCAAGCGTGTCCACCTCACCTGCGGCGTCGGCCTCACCCACCCCGACGCCATCGGCCACAGCGCGGTTGTCGGGGCGCCATGCCCTGCGTTCGGTCGACGTCCCCGGCCACTACGTCAGCCAGGCCGCCGCCCGCTTCGGCGTCCTGACTCCGGTCGGCTCCACCAGCTCCCCAGTCACCCGACAGAACGCCACTTTCAGGTTCGTCCCCGGTCTCGCCGACCCGGACTGCTACTCACTCAGGGACGCCAAAGGCCGATACCTGCGGCACTACGCCTTCCGTATCAAGGTCGACACCAGCGACGGATCCGCCCTCTTCCAGAAGGACGCCACCTTCTGCCCCCGCTCCGGTACCGCCCCCGGGTCACTCTCCTTGGAGGCGTACAACTACCCGGGCCGCTACCTTCGCCACCGGGACAACCTCCAACTCTGGCTCGACCCGGCCGAGAACAGCGCCGCATACCGAGCCAGCCGATCCTTCCTCGTGGTCGGTCCCCGGGGCTGACACGCGCGGCGACCGGTTACAGCGACCGGTTACTGCGTACGGCTGGGCAGCCGGTGCCGCCTGCCCAGCCGCGGGCGATGGTGCCGCCGGGGCCCGGTCGGCCGACTACTGCGTGGCGCTGGGACCCCGGTCGGCCGACTACTGCGTGCCGTCGCGCCGTGTCCGGTCGCGTCGGCGCAGGAACAGCAGTCCGCCGGCGATCGCCGTGACACCCGCCGCGGCGGTCCAGCCGACTATGTCGTCGGACCCGGTCGCGGCGAGACCACCGTCGGCCCCCGGGGAGTCGGACGTGGACGGCGTCCCACCCTGAGGGGACGCTCCCGAGCCCGAGCCCGAGCCCGAGCCCGAGCCGGAACCGGAGCCCGACCCCTCGCCCGCCCCGCCGGAGTCAGCCGCAGCCGACCCGGGCGAAGCCGCCGTATCCGCCGCCCTGTCCCGCGTGAATGCCAGCGTGCCGAACCCTAGTTGGTCGAATCCTCCGCTGTTTCCCCCGTAGTCCCCGCCCCCGCCCTCGGGCGCGACCTTGGCGGCGATCTGCGTGAGGTACATGGCGGACAGTCCGCGCCGCTGGGTGTAGTGGTTGGCGACCATGGCCCAGACCGGCCGCATGTGCGCCGGGTCGGCGGGGGCGACCTTGGTGGTGGTCTCGATCACCGGCCCACGGTGTCGTCCCCCTCTCTCGCGGCCGGAGGGCGTGTACGGCACATCCCCGCCCAGGCTCCACTTGGCCACGTACTGAGCGCCCTTGAGGAAGCGGTTGTCGTCGTAGCCGTACAGGTCGATGCCCTGGTTCCAGGCCATTTCGCAGACGGTGGCCATCAGCCCGACGCCCATCAGCGAGTGCGGCTGGTCGCGCCCGGCCTCATGCCACTCGGCGAGCCCGTCGTCGTGCACGACCGGGATGGCGTTCTTGACCGCGGCCAGGCCGTCGCCGTTCTTGAAGTACTCGACGGCCTGCTCGAACCTGGCCCGGTCGTCGCAGAAGATGCCGGTGGCCATCACGCAGGCGAGATTGCAGAGGTCCCAGTTGGCCCAGTAGTGCTTGGGGTAAGTGCCATTGTGGTCGACGATGAATGCCTGACTCACCTTGCAGAAGACGTCGAGCATCGTCTTCTGGAATCTCTCGAGTTCGAAGTCGTCATGGTCGCGAACGAGTTCAGCGGCGTTGGCGGCCTGATAGCCGTAAATTCCGGCGGCCAGGAACCGGTCGGCGTCGCCGTCGATTCTCGTCAGCTTCGCCGACCAGGCGTTGAGGATCGCCACGGCGGTGTCGGCGTACGCGGTGTCGCCGCTGACGTGGTAGCGCAGGGCGTTCTGGTAGGCGGCGTGGATGTCGTTGTAGAGGATCGTGTAGTTCTGGGGGCCGGGGCTGTTCAGCCCCCGATACACGACGGTCTGGGGGTTGGCCACCCAGCTGCTCTGCGCATGCCGGTTGGCGGTCAGCTTGGCGAAACCGGCCGTGTACGGTTCGGCGCCCGCCTTCACCTTGGCGGCCATACGGCCCAGGTCGGCGCGGGTGTGCAGCAAGCCTGGGTGGGCGAAGGCGGCGGCGCCCGCCGCGCCGGCGGGAGTCGGGGCGAGGGCCGTACCGATGGCGACGGCCCCGACTGCCGTGCCCGTGGCTTTCAGCACGCTCCGGCGGCTGATGGGGGGTGTCACGTTCACGTGGGCATTCCTTGTCGTCGCGGTTGGGGGGACGCACAGGAGACGTGAGAGAGCGGCGGCCGATAACAGAAACTCGACGCCCGGTACGCGCCGGCAGGCCGTGAGAAGCCGTACGTGAGAGGACGAGAGCAACGCTGTGCCGGGGCCGGTCGCACATCCGGAGCGGGCGGGGCACGCTGGAATCAGCCACTCGCGCTGCACGGGCCCGCCGGTGCGGGAACGAGCCCGGACGCCCGTGCAAGGGAACAGGACGAGGTGACCACGGATGCGTTACGGGGCCGTGTCACCACTGCGCCTGGTCTGCCGGAGCGGCGGCCCTTCCGGCGAGGAACGGAGCGGCGGGGGCGACCGGTCGGGCGAGCCCGTAGAACCTGCGGTACCCGTAGAACCCGCAGAACCGGAACCCGTAGAACCCGTAGAACCCGTAGAACCGGTACGCACCCGTGGGCACCGCAGGCGGGAACTGGGCCGCTTCCTCCACATCAGGAGTACGCGCGTATGGCAGCGCGGCAGAGAAGTGGAACTCATGCACCGGGCCATGGGCTTCGCGGCCCTGGGACTGGTGACGATCGCCCCGCTGCTGATCGTGGTCGCGGCGGCCGCCCCCATCCAGGAGCGCGGCTTCGCCACCTGGGTCGTGGACGGCATGGGACTGTCCGGGCGTTCCTCCGACGCCGTACAGGACCTCTTCTCCGCACCCGGCAAGGTCCTCAGCACGATCAGCGTCCTGAGCGTGGTGCTGCTCGCGCTCTTCGGCGTGCCGTTCGCGGGCAGCGTCCAGACCGGTTACGAAAAGGTGTGGGGCCTGGCTGCCGGACGCTGGCACACCGTATGGCGACGCGTGGCATGGCTCGCCGCGCTGACGGCCTACCTCTTCGCCGTAGCGCACAGCGAGACCATCCTGGGCCCGGGAGCCCTGGGCACATGGGCCCGTATCGGACTGTCCTCGCTGCTCGGCGTGCTCTTCTTCTGGTGGGGCCAGCGCTTCCTGCTGGGCGGACGCGTCCCCTGGCGCGCCCTCCTGCCGGGCGCCATCGCCACGATGGCGGGCCTGGGCGGCCTACGGGTGTTCTCCTCCCTGGTCTTCTCCCCGCTCATCGTCAGCAACGCCGTCTCGTACGGTGCGGTCGGCACCGTCCTGATAGTGACGTCCTGGCTGGTAGGCGTCGGCTTCGTCGTCTTCGGCGGCGCCCTGGTCGGCCGCTACTGGTACCTCCACGAACCGCACCACATTCCGCATCCACACCCGCACCCGCGCTCCCGCAAGCGCTGAGGTACGCCGACGCATGAGCGGTATTCGGTTGGCTCGCCAAGATCGTGGGCCTACGGTCCTCACTGTCCCGCATCCCACTTCCGGAAGTGCTCCGCCAACGGCGTCCGGGGAAAGTCCGGCAGACCCGAGCAGAATTCCCAGCGACGCGAGATCCACGTCGACCGCAGCGGGAACCCCGACGACCTACTGACCCTGGCAGAAACCGCCCGCGTCCTCGGCGTCACACCCGTCAGCATCGCCCACCATCCCAAGCGCATGCCGCGCGGCTGGCCCCAGCCGGTCGAAGAGGAACAACTCCCCAGCGGCCGCCTGCGGCGCTGGTACCGCCGCCGGGAGCCGCCCGTCCCGCCTCTGCAGGACGGGCGGCTCGGGCAGGGCTCAGTAGAGCTTGTTGACAGCCGTCACCGTGGTCGCCTTGAAGTCCGCGACCCGCGCATGTTCGAAGGTGCCCATCTGCGCCCACCGGACGTAGGTCACGGTCCTGCCGTCCCGGCCCACCGAGAACAGGCTGACGTCGGAGGAGCCCCAGTCGGAGACGGTGTGCAGGCCGTGGACGGTCGCGCCCTCCTCGACGTCGATTTTGCCGTAGTTCTTCTCGGTCGCCGTGAGGTCGGGAGTCTCCTCCATGAGCCGCTCGGCACAGTCGGCGATCTTCTGGCGCAGCAGGGCGGCGAACGCCTTGGCCCGCTGCTCACTGCGCTCCACCACGGTGACCTGGAACGCGTTGGTGTCGTACTCGGTCCAGTACTCACGGTGGCTGGAGATGGACGGCAGCGCCTCCCCGACGCAGACCGGCGGGTGCTCGGGCTGCCCGGCGACGACCGGACCGGCGTACCAGGGCGACTTCGGGTGCGGCGGCAGCTCACCCGGTTCCAGGAACCGGGGAGAGCCCGCAGCCATCGCCGGGGCGGCAGCCAGGGTGAGTGCGGCCCCGGTGGCCAGCGCGGCCAGCGTGAGCCGGGTACCGCGGATGCGGACGTTCATGATTCCCCCATGCGTTGTGTGTCGAGACGACCGGATGCGGAAGGAGGGGACGCGCTCGTGCGGCCCGCCAAGAACCTTCCGGTCATGACGTCACGTAAGACTCATTAAGGTGCACTTCCGTTGCTCTGCACTCTTGCTGCAGATATGCAATGAATGTCACCGGACGGCAACGGAGCACCGCGTTCTCCCGTGCCCCGGAGGGGGTTGAAGACACGACATAGCAGCGCTCACCCTTGGCGGACCGGGGAAGCCTCCCCAACTGACCTGCTGGCGCGAGGACTTCAGCCGGGCCGGGAACCCACTTCGGCCCATACGGTCTTGCCGCTCGGTGCATACGGCTCTGTGCCCCAGCGGTCGGCCAGCGCGGCGACCAGGAGCAGGCCGCGGCCGGATTCGTCGTCCGGTTGGGGTTCCGGAGGGAGTGCGGGCAGCTTCTCGCCGCGGGTGTCGGTGGCCTCGATGCGTACGACGCCTGTCGCCTCGTCCAAGGTGAGGGTGAGCCTGAAGTCCCGGCCTCGTGCATGCCCGTGCAGCACGGCGTTGGTGGCGAGTTCGGCGACGATCTGCTCAGCGCGTTCGGTGACAGCCGGTGACACGGGCCAGGTGCGGAGTTCTTCGACGGCGAGCAGTCGGGCGAGGCGGGCTCCGCGGCGGGTGGAGGACAGGCGTTGCACGAACGTACGTACGGGGGAGGTCAGTTGGGGTGTTGTTGCGTTCATGGGGCCACGGTGGCGGCCGGGCGGGGGTGTGTGCCAGTGGCGCGCCCCGTACGGTGCGTCAGCGTACGGGCACATTCGGTGGACGGTTCGCTGTCACCGAACAGGCCATCCACGTACGGGACTCCAAGGGCGCGGCGCGAGCTCACTTCGCCGTCGGGCGTGAGGGATGGGCGCAGTTCGTGGGGTTCGTGGGAGCTGTCTCGACGGCCTGAAACAGGTCGCCTGCCCGTCTGTTGACCCTCGACCTTGTGAAGGGCTCAGAGTTCCGGGTGTGGAGAGCGAGATGCGCAGCATTGGTGAGATGGCCCGGGACAGTGGGCTGGGCGTGAGTGCCCTGCGGTTCTACGACCGGGCCGGTGTGCTGGTCCCGGCCTGGGTGGATCCGGTCAGTGGGTACCGCTGGTACGGCCCAGAGCAGCTTGAAGAGGCGCGGTTGCTGGCTCGGTTGCGTCGGGCGGGTATGCCGTTGGCGGATATCCGGCTGGTGCTGGCCGGGTGGTCCAGTGCGGACACCGACCTGGTGCGCACGCTCCTTCAGGGGCATCTGCGCCGGCTTGAGCAGGGGCTGTCCGATGCCCGCGGTGAGTTCTCCACGCTCCGAGCGCTACTCGATCACAGGGAGAACCCCATGACTTCGCTTCGCACCGCCACCGTCAAGTTGTCTGTCTCCGCAGTTGAGTTGGCCGCCGCGTTGGACGCAGTCCGTTTCGCCGTCAGTACCGACCCGGAGCTGCCGATGCTCGGCGGTGTCCTCTTCGATATCGAGGGTGACGTACTCGACGTTGTGGCCACCGACCGGTATCGGATGGCCGTGGCGCGGGCGGGTATCGCCGGGCATGGCGGTAGCCGCGTGCAGGTCATCGTGCCTGCCCCGCTCGCCGATGCGATGCGCGCGCTGTTGAGTGGCGAAGAGGCCGTCCAACTCGCCGTGGACGGTGACCGCGTGACGCTGGAGACCGGGGACGGGGGCCGTCAGGCGGCCGGGCAGTGCCTTGATCACGACTTTCCTGACTACCGTCGCCTCGTTCAGTTGCCGACCGGGCGCCGCGTCCTCGTCGATGTGCCGGCCTTCCAGGAGGCGGTACGGACCGGTCCCGTCCGTGCGAGCGAGGTGCGTAAGCCGGATGACGTGTCATGCGAACTGAGCGTGCTCAAGGTGACCGACGACGGCGCAGTGGCCATCTGCGAGGACGGTGACGACGGCCAGGACCACGTCGCCGTCAACCGCGAGTTCCTGCTGGACGCGCTCGCCGCCGGAGCCGGGGACCAACTGATCCTGGAGTTCGGCGCCCCCACGGCGCCCTTGGCAATCCGCCGTCCCGACACCGAGGACACGTACTCGATGCTGATGCCGGTCCGCCTGGAAAACTGATCGCGAGGCCGGTCCCTGATCGCGGCCGGGCCGCCTGGGATCTCCGGGACGGCCTGGCCGCGCAGGCGCCGAGGCCCGTACGCGCCCCAGTCGTCACCAGCGCTTCATCCGTCCCTGCCCTGTCGGCGGGCCGTTGTCAGTGCCTCGCGTTAGTCTGCGCGCATCTGACCGATTTCCCCGATCAGGGAGGTTTTCATGGCCTCGAAGCTCAATCCGTATCTCAGCTTCAACGGTGACGCCCGGCAGGCGTTGGAGTTCTACAAGGAGGTGTTCGGCGGCACGTTGTCGGTGAACACTTACGCCGAGTTCGGGCAGGAGGACGCGGCCCTCGCCGACAAGATCATGCACGGCATGCTGGAGACCCCGAGCGGCCTCACCCTGATGGGCGCCGACGGCGCTCCGGGGGAGGAGTACAAGCCGGGCAACAACTTCTCGGTGGCCCTGACCGGCGACGACGACGCCGAGCTGCGCGGTTACTGGGAGAAGCTGTCCGCCGGTGGCTCGGTGTCCGTGCCGCTGGAGAAGCAGATGTGGGGCGACGTATTCGGTATGTGTACGGACCGGTTCGGCGTCCCGTGGATGGTGAACATCAGCGAGAAGCAGGGCTGAGCGCGGAACGGAACAGGGCGGGACCGGATTCCTCCGGTTCCGCCCCGTTCCGAACGCACTAAGGCCGTCAGCCTCCACGCCATTGCGACCGGATCACGTGGGCGTATGGCCGGACGAGACGGACAGGACGGACGGGGCCCGGCCTGCGGATCTGACCTAGCGAAAAACCCGGTGCCCCGACCCCGCCGGTTTTCCTACACTCGCCACGCAACGCACACGCTGCCACCACATGGCGGCGCGCATCGTGATGAGTGAGGGGAGCCCGGCCATGCGGTACCGCACCGCTGTCGTCGTTCCCCGGTCGCTGTACGAGGTGATCCTCGTGTCTTCGGCTGCCCGGTGCCCGCTGCGCGGCCGGTACCGGATGTCCGTGACGAACGCCTGACTCGGCGGCACCACCTGACGCGGCAGCGCCAGCGCCCGACTCGATGAAGTCGGGCTCGCACACCACCTCAACGCGTGGTCTCTGCCTGCCCGTTGACGTCCCGACAGGCCCGTATCGCCGGAAATCGCGCTGCCCGATTCTGGATTCACCCCGAAAGGCCATGGGCCGTGCGCAACAACCTGCACCGTCAACTCGCCAGTCCACTCACCGCCGTTCGCAACCTGGGCATCCTCGCCCACGTCGACGCCGGGAAGACCACCGTCACCGAACGGATCCTGTACGTCACCGGAACCACCCACAAGCGGGGTGAGGTCCATGACGGCACGACCGTCACCGACTTCGACCCTCAGGAGCGCGATCGTGGCATCACCATCTTCGCCGCGGCGGTCAGCTGCGCCTGGGACGGCCATCGGATCAACCTGATCGACACCCCGGGACATGTCGACTTCTCCGACGAGGTGGAGCGCTCGCTGCGCGTGCTCGACGGCGCGATCGCGGTGTTCGACGCCGTCGCGGGAGTGGAGCCGCAGAGCGAGTCGGTGTGGCGGCAGGCCGATCGGCACGGTGTGCCACGGATCGCCTTCGTCAACAAGCTGGACCGCGCCGGCGCCGACCTCGACACGGCGGTCGAATCGATCCGGGAGCGGTTGCATCCGGCCCCGCTGGTCGTCCAGTTGCCGATCGGCACGGAGGACGGTTTCACGGGGGTGGTGGATCTGGTGCTTATGAGGTCGCTGGTCTGGGCCGACGGCCGCGACACGGTCGACGAAGGTCCGGTTCCGGATGCTCTGCGGGATGAAGCACACCGGCGCCGACGGCAGTTGGAGGAAGCGGTGGCCGAACTCCACGCGCCCGCACTGGAGGAGTTCTGCGTCCAGTCCGCTCTCTCCACGCGGACGCTGACCGCCGCGCTGCGCGATCTGACCCGTACCGGTGACGGCGTGGTCGTGCTGTGCGGCTCGGCCTATCGCAACCGCGGAATCGAGCCGCTGCTGGAGGCCGTCGTCGCGTACCTGCCCTCGCCGCTGGACGTGCCCGCGATACGGGGCACTCAGGACGGCGCGGAGCAGGAACGGGCCGCCGACCCGGCAGCGCCGTTCGCGGCACTGGCGTTCAAGGTGAACGCCACCGCCACGGGGCGGCTGACGTACGTACGTCTGTACTCGGGAACGATCGAGAAGGGAGACACGGTATGGGACGCGAGCGCACGGCGAACCGAGCGCATCGGGCGGATTCTGCGCGTCCAGGCCGACCGCCACGCGGAGCTGGACCGGGCCGTGGCCGGGGACATCGTCGCGGTGGTCGGGCTGAAGTCCGCCCGCGCCGGAGCGACCCTGTGCGCACCCTCGGCTCCTCTCCTTCTCGAACCGCCGAGCGCCGCCGACCCGGTCGTCTCCGTGGCGGTCGAGGCGCGCAGGAGCACCGACACCAACCGCTTGGCGTCCGCGTTGACGCGGCTGGTCGAGGAGGATCCCTCGCTGGTGGTCAGGACCGACCCCGAGACCGGCCAGACCGTGCTGTCGGGGATGGGCGAGCTGCACCTGGAGGTGGCGGTGGAGAAGATCCGGCGCGCTCACGGGCTGGCCGTCGGCGTCGGCCGGCCGAGGGTGGCGTACCGGGAGACGCTCGTCCGTGGCGTGTCGGGGCTGGTGTACCGGCATGTCAAACAGGACGGCGGCGCCGGTCAGTTCGCCCATGTCGTCCTCGACGTGGGTCCGCTGGAGGCCGCCTCCGGTTCCGATGGTGCCGAGGGTGTCGGCGGCGTGACCGGCTTCGCGTTTCGGTCGACCGTCGTCGGGGGCCGGGTGCCGAAGGAGTACGTACGAGCGGTCGAGGCGGGTTGCCGGGATGCGCTGGCCGAGGGGCCGCTCGGCGGTCATCCGGTGACCGGGGTGAGCGTCGTACTGACCGATGGGGCGACCCATCCGAAGGACTCTTCGGAGATGGCGTTCCGGACGGCAGGCCGACTCGCGCTCCGTGATGCTCTGCGCACCGGCGTGATGGCGCTCCTGGAACCGGTGGTCGACGTCACGGTCACCGTGCCCGAGGACGCCATGGGCGGAGTGCTCGGCGACCTCGCGGCGCGGCGCGGCCGGGTCACCGGCTCGGTCGCGCGGGCGGGCGCGGTGGTGATCACGGCGACCGTGCCGCTGGCCGAACTGTTCGGCTACGCCACGCGGTTGCGCAGCCGGAGCCAGGGCCGGGGCACCTTCACCACCCGGCCCGCCGGGTACGCCCCTGCGCCGAGCGCGGCGTCCGACGGGGTCCCGGCCCGGTAGCTCCAGGGGCCGGTGACGGCTACAAGGACGGTGGCTGGAAGGACAGTGGCTTGAAGGCCAGTGGCAACAAAGACGGTCCCGCCCGTACGAGACGTACACGGGCGGGACCGTTCCGGGCGTCTGACGACCGGGCCCTACTGCTCGCGGCGGCCTATCAGGTCGTAGCCGGCCTCGTCCACGGCTTCGGCGACCGCGTCGTACGACAGGCGCTCGCCGCTGGACACCGTCACGTGGCCGGTCTTCAGGTCGACCTCCACGCCCGTGACGCCGTCGAGGGCGCCGACCTCGGAGGAGACGGCCTTGACGCAGTGGTCGCACGTCATGCCCTTGACCTCGTAAATGTCCTGCACCATGACTCCGCTCCTCTGGCTGCTTGGCTCTAGCTTTTCTACTTCGTTCTGATGGAGCCATAATACCCCTAGGGGGTATGGGTTTTGTCAAGGGCCGGCGTCAAGGGTCGGCAAGGCCTGAACGGGCCGCTTTCCCGGCACGTACTAAGGGCACCAGTGCGAGCCGTAGTCGGTCGATGCGGAGGTATCGATGGGAATCATGGCCCTGACCTGGTCCATCGCGGTGCTTGCCGGGCTCGTGGCCGCGGTCAGCTCGGTCCGGATGGTGACCAGCAGAGGCGGGGCCCGGTTCGCGGCGGGCGGCGATCTGCTGATGAGCGTGTGCATGGTCGTCATGTCTCTGCCGCTGACGGTGAGTTGGTACGCGGAGTACGGCATGGGATGGGCGGCGGCGTTCGCGCTGCTGGGGCTCGGCGGAGTCGCGTTGGCCGTGAAGCACACGCGTGAGGGCGGGTGGAGGCACGGCCGGCACTGGGTGCATCTGATCGTCGGCAGCGCGGGCATGGTGATCATGACGCTCGCCATGACGAGTACGTCCTCCGGGCCGGTGCTCGCTCTCGGCGGCTCGCACATGGCGCACATGCCGGGGATGCAGCACATGGCGGCGGGCTCGGAGTCGGCAGGGCACTCGCATACGGAGGCCATGCACGGTCACGGGCACGGGAGCGTCGTACAGGGGCACGGGCATGGGACGGAGTCGTCCGACCTGGCGGCCGCCGGAGCGTCCGCATCCCCGGGTACTGCTGTCTGGCGTCTCGTGGTCGTCGCGCTCGCGGTCTACTTCCTGTTGTCGATCGCCGCGTCCGTGTGGGCGCAGGTCCGGGACGCGAACCGGAGTCACCGTCTCGCCGAGGGCCGCGAAGGCGGCCGGCGCCGCGGCTGGAGCCGTTGGCTGCTCGCCATGCCGGACACGGTCGTCGTGTTCCTGGCCTCGCTGACGCTCACGTTCCGGGACCGGGCCCGTACGGCGAAACTCGACGCCCACCGCCATCGCCGCCGCCCCGGCGCCGCACCCGAGGCCGCGCTGGCCGCCCATGTCGGCATGGGCGGCACCATGGCGGCGATGCTTCTGCTGATGGCGGTTTAGCGGGAAGCCTGTGCCTCAGTTCGCCGCCTGGAACCCCCGCAGGCGCAGGCTGTTGCCGACCACGAAGACCGAGGAGAAGGCCATCGCCGCTCCCGCGATCATCGGGTTGAGCAGGCCGGCCGCCGCGAGGGGGAGGGCGGCGATGTTGTAGGCGAAGGCCCAGAACAGGTTGGACCTGATGGTGCCGAGGGTGCGGCGCGCGAGGCGGATCGCGTCGGGCGCGGCCCGCAGATCGCCCCGTACGAGAGTGAGGTCGCCGGCCTCGATGGCCGCGTCCGTGCCCGTACCCATGGCCAGGCCCAGGTCTGCCTGCGCCAGCGCGGCCGCGTCGTTGACGCCGTCGCCGACCATGGCCACCGAACGGCCCTCCGCCTGGAGGCGCTTGACCACGTCCACCTTGTCCTGGGGGAGTACCTCGGCGATGACCTCGTCGATACCGACCTCGGCGGCCACCGACCGGGCGACCGCTTCGTTGTCGCCGGTCAGCAGGATCGGAGTCAGGCCGAGCGCCCGCAGCCGGGCGATCGCCTCGGCGCTGGTCTCCTTGACGGCGTCGGCCACCTCGAGAACCGCACGGGCCTCGCCGTCCCAGGCCACCGCGATCGCCGTACGTCCCGCCGCCTCGGCCTCCGCCTTGGCGCGCTCAAGCTTCACGGGCAACCGGATCTCCCACTCGCCGAGCAGCTTCTCCCGGCCGACCAGAACCGCGTGCCCCTCGACGATGCCCTGGACACCGAGGCCCGCGACGTTCGCGAAGTCCTCCGGGGTGGGCAGCTCGCCGACCTTCTGCGCGGCGCCCGCGGCCACCGCCTTCGCGATGGGGTGCTCCGAGGAGTGCTCCAACGCACCGGCCAGCCGCAGTACTTCGTCCTCGGTGGTGCCGTCGGCGGTGTGCACGGAAAGGAGGGTCATCCGGCCGGTGGTCACCGTGCCGGTCTTGTCGAGGACGATCGTGTCGACCTTGCGCGTGTTCTCCAGTACCTCGGGGCCCTTGATCAGGATGCCGAGCTGCGCGCCGCGCCCGGTGCCGACCATCAGCGCGGTCGGCGTCGCGAGCCCCAGGGCGCACGGGCAGGCGATGATCAGGACGGCGACCGCGGCGGTGAAGGCGGCGGTCAGCCCGGAACCGTTGCCGAGCCAGAAACCGAGGGTGGCCAGGGCGAGGCCGATCACGATCGGTACGAAGACCGCGGAGATTCGGTCGGCGAGCCGCTGGGCTGCGGCCTTGCCGTTCTGTGCGTCCTCCACCAGCTTGGCCATACGGGCGAGTTGGGTGTCGGAGCCGACGCGGGTGGCCTCGACGACGAGCCGTCCGCCGACGTTGAGGGTGGCACCGGTGACGCCTTCGCCGGCCTCAACTTCGACCGGTACGGACTCGCCGGTCAGCATGGAGGCGTCCACGGCGGAGGAGCCCTGGACGACGACACCGTCTGTGGCGATCTTCTCGCCGGGCCGCACCAGGAAACGGTCGCCGACCTTCAACTCGCCGGTGGGGACGGTCAGTTCGCGACCGTCGGCCCGTAGCACCGTCACCTCCTTGGCACCCAGCTCGAGTAGCGTCCTGAGGGCCGCGCCCGCCTTCCGCTTGGAACGGGCCTCGAAGTACCGGCCCGCGAGGATGAAGGCGGTGACTCCGGCGGCGGCTTCGAGGTAGATGTTCCCGGCGCCGTCACCGCGGGCGATGGTCAGCTCGAAGGGGTGCGTCATACCGGGCGTGCCGGCCGTACCGAGGAAGAGCGCCCACACCGACCACAGGAACGCGGCCGACGTACCGACCGAGATCAGCGTGTCCATGGTGGCCGCACCGTGCCGGGCATTGGTCCAGGCGGCGCGATGGAAGGGCCAGGCGGCATACGTCACGACCGGCGCCGCCAGCGTCAGGGACAGCCACTGCCAGTACTCGAACTGGAGGGCCGGGATCATCGCCATCGCGACCACGGGCACGGCGAGGGTGACGGCGGTGATCAGACGCTCGCGGAGCGGCCGCAGTTCGTCGTACGCACGGGAGTCGGGGCCCTCCTCGCCGCCGGTCGCGGGCTCGGGGCGTACGGGCGCGGGCTCGTGGGCGGTGTAGCCGGTGGCTTCGACCGTGGCGATCAGGTCTTGGACGGAGACGTCCTCGCCGCGGTACGTGACCTTGGCCTTCTCGGTGGCGTAGTTGACGCTCGCCTCGACGCCGTCCATGCGGTTGAGCTTCTTCTCGATCCGGGCCGCACACGAGGCGCAGGTCATGCCGCCGATGGCGAGTTCGACCTCGACCTCGGCGGCGCCGGGGGTGGTGGTGGCCATGTCCGCTCCTTGTGGCGTGGCGGGGATATCTTTCAACATACCCCAGGGGGGTATGAAGCTCTGCGTCTCTATGTATACCCCCCACCCGTATTCGATTCAAGGGCTGATTCGGCTTGACTCTGTACCCCCTGGGGGTATGTTGAGAACCGTCGGGTCGCCCTGAGCGGCGGCCCTGGGGACTGGAGAAGGGACCACGCCATGCACACCGCACTGAAGCTCACGACCTTCGCCGCCGCGCTCGCCGCGACCTTCGGCACGGCCTACGGGGTGGGCAACGTCGTCGACCCCGTGGTGTCCGACGACGACAAGACCACCGAGGCCGCACAGCACGGCGGCCACACGGCGGACAAGGAGAAGGATGGAGGCGGCGGCCCTAGCGGAGGCGCGGAGGCAGCCGGCGGGCACGCCGCGGAACTGCCCGGCGGGCTGCAGACCTCCGAGGGCGGCTACACGCTCGACCTGAAGACCTCGCGCATCGAGGCCGGCGAGGCCACCGAGCTGAGCTTCGCCATCGTCAAGGACAGCACCGGGCGGAACGTGACCGCGTACCAGCGCGAGCACGAGAAGGAACTGCACCTCATCGTCGCCTCACGCGACCTCACGGTCTATCGCCACCTGCACCCCGCCCGTGCCGCGGACGGCACCTGGTCGATCCCGGTCGAGCTGCCGAAGGCGGGCGGCTACCGCGTCTTCGCCGACTTCAAGCCCAAGGGCGCCGCGGAGGGCCTGACCCTCGGCTCCGACCTCGCGGTGTCGGGCCCGTACAAGCCGGCCGAACTGCCGAAGGCCGCCCCCACCGCGACCGTCGACGACTACAAGGTCACCCTCAACGGCAAGCTCCGCCCCGGCGCATCCAGCGAACTCCAGCTGAACGTCACCAAGGCCGGCAAGCCCGTACGCAACCTCCAGCCCTACCTCGGCGCATACGGCCACCTGGTCGCCCTCCGCTCAGGAGACCTCGCCTACCTCCACGTCCACCCCAACGGCGAACCCGGCGACGGCAAGACGCAACCTGGCCCGCAGGTGTCGTTCACGGCAACCGCCCCCAGCCAGGGCGCGTACCGCCTGTTCCTGGACTTCAAGCACGAGGGGAAGGTCCGTACGGCGGCCTTCACGGTGTACGCGGGGGGTGCGCCGGCAGCGGCGGAGCCGACCGCGGAGGAGCACGGTACGGATGATGGCCACGGGCACTGAAGCTGGAGTGCCTGCGACGCCGAGAGAATGCAGGCATGACTGCACTCACGATCCGGGATGTTCCGGACGAAGCTCTGGCCGTCCTGCAGGCCCGCGCCGCTCAGGCGGGCAAGTCGCTCCAGGCTTATCCGCTCGACGTACTCGTCGGTGCAGCCGCCCGGCCCACGCTCGTCGAGATCGCCGCCCGGGCCGAAGCCGAGGCCGGCGCGAGTCTCAGCAGTCTCAGCACGTCCGATGTGTTGTCCGCGATCGACGACGCACGGGCGGGCCGGTGATCGTGATCGACTGCTCGGCGGTCGTTTCCCTCACGACGAGGGCCTGACCCGCTGTGTGGCTGAACACCCGGTCAGCACCCAGCCATTCTGGTCGAAACCGGAGCGATCGGTGGCCCCTCCCCGCTGGGGACGCGCAACAGCCCGCTCTTCGTGGCCACCGCGCGGAGGAGGTCGTTCGGGTGGCGGTTCGGGATCTTGATGCCGGCCCGGGTCGTGAGGAGCGGGCCTCCGTGAGTCGGGTCGCGGGGTCGGCGCCTGTGAGGGAGGTAGGCCTCGATCGTCTCCCGGAGAAGTGGCGGGAGGTGGACGAAGCGTGGGTGGCCGGCGGGATCGTACAAGCGGAGGGTGTCGGGGCCGCGGCTGACGTCGTGGGTGGTGGTGAGGTCGTCGAGGGTGATGCTCCGGATCTCGGCGGAGCGCAGGCCCAGACCGGTCAGCAGGTAACCGCAGACGCGGTCCAGGTGCGGCTGAGGCGAGTCGGCCGGTCCGCGCTCGTCGAGCGCCGCGAGGAGGACCGTGACCTGCCAGGGGTCCAGGCGGGAGGCGGTGAGCTGCGCGCCATTGGTCAGCCGGGGGCGGCGCTCGGCCGGGTTGTACAGGGCCGCGTTCTGGCGCACCGCGTACGCGTAGAAGGAACGTACCGCCGAGATTTGCCGCGCCGTCGAGCTGTGGGGCGCTCCTGGCCGATGGGCCCACAGAGCGATGTGCTGGGCGGCGACCCGGTCCCACGCGAGGCCGGTCTCCGCGCAGTGGCTCAGCCAGCGACCGGCATGACGCCGGTAGCTCTCACGAACCCGCTCCGGATACGTACTCGCCCCGAGCCAGTCACCGACCAACTCCTCAGGGGCCCAGCCCACTTGGTCCCACTTCCTCGCCCACTCGGCCATTCACGCATCGTTCCATTGCCGCGGGTGTCTGGGCGGGGCTGAGTCAGTGCGTCACGCGATGGGGTGACATCCCACGGACATCGGCTACAGCCGTGACGAACTGGTCGCCCTGCTCGACGCGGCGAGTACCGGAACCCGAGAGGACACGGAAGCCGCGGAGGGCACGGAGACGTAGGCGTCAGCGGCCGCCACGGGCTCGGCCGTCTCGCGAGCGCGGGCCATCGTCCCGCCCTCGCGGTTCCGCCACAGCCACCCGATGTCCCGGCCGAACGACCACACCAGCGAGCCCAGCGCCAGGAGCACCGTCGCCAGAGTCGCCGCGTACGGGAGGATCTGGGCTCCCGCGATCAGCAGGGCCACGCCCTGGAGTGCCGCCACCGTCTTGCGGCCCGTGCTCGGGGGGAGGGCGGCGTTCAGCCAGGGCATGAAACGGGCCGCCGCCACGAAGGCGTAGCGCATCCCGCCGATCAGCAGCACCCACGGGCCCAGCTGGGTGGAGACGTACACGCTGAGCACCAGGATCAGGAAGGCGTCGACCTCCATGTCGAAGCGGGCGCCCAGCGCGGTTGAGGAACCGGTGCGGCGGGCGACCTTGCCGTCGACCGCGTCGAGGATCAGGGCGACCGCGGTCAGGGCGACCAGGAGCGTGACCGGCGGCGGGCTCTGGAAGGACTCCGCGACCAGGGCCGTGACGCCGGCGACGAGCGTGGCGCGGCCGAGGGTGACGCGGTTCGCGGGGCCGAAGGAGCGGGGGCGGGTGCGGTGCAGGGCGCGGGCGAGCACGGCCCAGGTGGCGAACGCGAAGGCCAGGCCGGTCAGCCAGCCCGCAGGACCCATGCCGATCGCCGTGCCGAGGACGGTCAGCAGGAGGAGCATCGCGCCCGCTCCCACGGCCGTCTCCTGCTGCACCTGCAAAAGCCTCGCGTCGTACGTGTTGTTCAGGGCCACCGCACATCCTCCGGCCAGATGACAAAGTCGATCACTGCCGCTTACGTTGTCCGCGGCTTCGCAACGGTCGGTACGTGCACCGTCGCCGGAGCGTTCAGCCGGACTCAGCAGGTTCACAGCTTGGGCACGACTTTTTGCGTGGCTTTGCAGCACGAATTTTCAGGAGGATGAGATGCCGATGAACCGCGTTGCACGCGCTTTCTGGCTGGAGTCTCCGGGGCACGGCGAGATACGGGACGCCGATCTGCCGAGCCCCGTCGAGGGCGAGGTTCTGGTGCGCACGCTCTTCTCCGGAGTGAGCCGCGGCACAGAGACCCTCGTCTTCCGCGGCGGCGTGCCCGAGAGCCAGTACGGCTCGATGCGTGCGCCGTTCCAGGAGGGCGAGTTCCCGGGGCCGGTCAAGTACGGGTACCTGAACGTGGGCCTGGTGGAGGAGGGCCCGGCGTCGCTCCTCGGGCGGACCGTCTTCTGCCTCTATCCGCATCAGACGCGGTACGTGGTCCCGGCCGCCGCCGTGACCCCCGTACCCGAGTCCGTGCCCGCCTCGCGCGCCGTCCTCGCCGGCACCGTGGAGACCGCGGTCAACGCCCTGTGGGACGCCGCCCCGCTCATCGGTGACCGGATCGCGGTGGTCGGCGCCGGAATGGTCGGCGCGAGTGTCGCCGCCCTCCTCGCCCGGTACCCCGCCGTCCGCGTCCAGCTCGTGGACGCCAACCCGGCGCGCGCCGAACTCGCCCGGGCACTCGGCATCGACTTCGCGCTCCCCGCGGACGCCGCAGGCGACTGCGACCTCGTCGTACACGCCAGCGCCACCGAGGCCGGACTCACCCGCTCCCTCGAACTCCTCGCCCCGGAGGGCACCGTCCTCGAGCTGAGCTGGTACGGCGACCGGCGGGTCAGCCTGCCGCTGGGCGAGGCCTTCCACTCCCGCCGCCTGGTCGTCCGCAGCAGCCAGGTGGGCACCGTCTCCCCTGCCAGGAGCGGACGCCGTACGTACGCAGACCGGCTCGCCCTCTCGCTCGAACTGCTCGCCGACCCCGCCCTGGACGCGCTGATCACCGGCTCGTGCGCCTTCGAGGAACTGCCGGAGGCGATGGCCGCGCTCGCCGCGGGTGAGACGCAGGCGCTGTGCCACCTGGTTCAGTACGACACTGAAGGGGACTGAGGAGGGGACTGAGGGGCCTGACCGCCCCGGATCGGTTCGGAACCACGCCCGGTGACCGGTCCACCGAACGACGTGTCCGAGCCACGCGCCGAATCGAAAACCAGAAACGAAAACCCGCAGAAACTTCCTCCCGTACCGCCTGAACACGGAGAACGGACCTGCCGTACTACACGGCACGCCCGGCAGAGGGATCAGACGCGCCGCACCTGGAGGGTCGTCCGTTGTTCAGCATCACCGTCCGCGATCACCTCATGATCGCCCACAGCTTCCGCGGGGAGGTCTTCGGACCCGCGCAGCGCCTGCACGGCGCGACGTTCCTCGTGGACGCCACCTTCCGCCGCGCAGAGCTGGACGACGACAACATCGTCGTCGACATCGGACTGGCCACACAGGAACTGGGCGGGGTGGTCAGCGAGTTGAACTACCGCAACCTCGACAACGAGCCCGACTTCGCCAACACCAACACCTCCACGGAGTTCCTGGCCAAGGTCATCGCCGACCGGCTCGCGGAGAAGGTGCACAAGGGAGCGCTGGGCGAGGGCGCCCGCGGACTGTCCGGCATCACGGTCACCCTGCACGAGTCGCACATCGCCTGGGCGAGTTACGAGCGTGCGCTGTGAACAAGCACGCCGACATCATCCCCATGTCCCTGCGCGCCATGCACTTCGTGATGCCCGGCACAGTGGACGACCCGAGCAAGCCCAGCGGCGGCAACACCTACGACGCCCGGGTCTGCCTCGACCTTCCCGCCTTCGGCTGGCAGGTCCACAAGCACGCGATCGACGGCAGCTGGCCCCGGCCCGGAGCCGCCGCCCGCGCGGAACTGGCCCGCACCCTCGGTGAGATCCCGGACGGCAGCCGCGTACTCCTCGACGGACTCGTCGCCTGCGCCGCCCCCGAGATCATCGCCGCGGAGACCGAGCGGCTGCGCCTGGTCGTCCTGGTCCATCTGCCGCTCGGCGACGAGACGGGCCTCGACCCCGGCCTCGCGGCGGAACTCGACGCCCGCGAGCGCCGTACGCTGCGCTCCGTGCCCGCGATCGTGGCCACCAGCGAGTGGGCCGCCCGCAGGCTGGTCGCCCACCACGGGCTGGCCCCCGACCGGGTCCACGTCGCCGCTCCCGGCGCCGACATCGCGCCCCTGGCCGCCGGCACCGACGGCGTCTCGCGGCTGCTGTGCGTCGCCTCCGTCACGCCGCGCAAGGCGCAGCACGTCCTCGTCGAGGCCCTCGCGACCCTCACCGACCTGAACTGGAGCTGCGTCTGCGTCGGCGGCCTGGGCCAGGACCCCGGCTATGTCGCCGAACTGAGGGAACTCATCGACCTCCACGGCATCGGCGACCGGCTGCAACTCGTAGGCCCGCAGGCCGGAGCGGAACTCGACGCGAGCTACTCCTCCGCGGACCTCATGGTGCTGACCTCGTACGCGGAGACGTACGGCATGGCCGTCACCGAAGCGCTGGCCCGGGGCATCCCCGTCCTGGCCACGGACGTCGGCGGGCTCCCCGAGGCGGTCGGGCGCGCTCCCGACGGCGGGATGCCCGGCGTCCTCGTACCGCCGGAGAACGCGGCGGCACTCGCGGCGGAACTGCGCGGCTGGTTCACGGACGCCGATGTACGACGCCGGCTGCGGGCCTCCGCCCGCGGACGCAGGGCCGCACTGGACGGCTGGGCCGCGACGGCCCGGAGCCTGGCCGGTGTGCTGGGGCGACTTGGTCGGGACGAAAGGAAGGGGGCAGCGTGAGTACGAGCATGACGCCGCCCGGACGCGCGACGACGAAGGTCCCGGCGCCCGAGGTGGGAACGATCCGGCTGGGTGACCGCAGGCGCGGCGCCGACACGGAAACCGACGAGGATGTGACGCGGTACGCCCCCGAGTGGCTGCAGCTGCGCGAGCCCGCCGACGCCGCCGCGCGGTCGGTCGAGCTCCTCGACCCGCTGCGGATCCGGCTCGCGAACCTGCCGCAGCGCCGGTCCAACGGCCTGATCATCCACGACCTCGGCTGCGGCACCGGCTCCATGGGCCGCTGGCTCGCCCCGCGGCTCGACGGCCCCCAGCACTGGGTGCTGAACGACCACGACCCGTATCTGCTGCACTTCGCGGCCGTCGGCTCGCCCCGTACGGCCGCCGACGGCAGCCGCGTCACCGTCGAGACGCAGCGCGGCGATGTCTCCCGGCTGACCGCGGACGCGCTGGCCGGCGCCTCGCTGGTGACCGCCTCCGCCCTGCTCGACGTACTCACCGCCGAGCAGATCGAGGCGCTCGCCGCGGCCTGCGCCGGAGCCGGCTGCCCCGCCCTGCTGACCCTGTCGGTCGTGGGGCGCGTCGAACTCACGCCCGCCAACCCGCTGGACGACGAGATCACCGAGGCGTTCAACGCCCACCAGCGCCGCGGCGACCTGCTCGGACCCGACGCGGTCACCATCGCCTGCGACGCCTTCGCCCGGCACGGCGCGACCGTACGAGTGCACCCCAGCGCCTGGCGGCTCGGCCCCGACGAGTCCGCGCTGACGGCGGAGTGGCTGCGCGGCTGGGTCGGCGCGGCCGTCGAGGAGCGCCCCGAACTCGCCGAGCGCGCGGGCGCCTATCTGCGGGAGCGGCTCGCGCAGTGCGCGGCGGGCGAGTTGAGGGTCGTGGTGCACCACAGCGACCTCCTCGCTCTGGCCCGTCCGACGGGAGGAGCGGCATGAGTGCGCAGGCGGTGGCAGCCGACGCGCAGCCCCGCGCCGTCCGGGCCGAGCCGAGGCCGGTCCTGGACGGCGGCGACGAGCAGGCGATACGGGGCGCACGGGCGGCCCGGGCTCCCAAGCCGGTCACGGACGCGCGCCGCACCCTTCGTACGCTCTGGGCGCGTATCAACTCCCGCGCCGTGCGCACCCACTTCGGCACCGTCGCGGGCGTCGTCATTCTCAGCGTCCTCGTCTGGCGAATGGGCACCGGCGTCTTCGTGGACGGACTGCGCCGGGTCGACGGGCCCACCGTGCTGGCGGCCCTCGGCATCGGCGTGGTCACCACGGTGTTCAGCGCCTGGCGCTGGTGCCTGGTGGCCCGCGGGCTGAGGATCCGGCTGCCGCTGGGTCCGGCCGTCGCGGACTACTACCGCTCCCTGTTCCTGAACGCGGCGCTGCCCGGCGGCGTACTCGGCGATGTGCACCGCGCCGTACGGCACGGACAGAGCGCCGGTGACCTCGGCCGGGGCGTACGCGCCGTCGTCCTCGAGCGGGTCGCGGGCCAGGTGGCGCTGATGGCCGCCGGCGGGGTCGTCCTGCTGACGCTGCCCTCGCCGGTGCAGGCCCAGACCCGGCACCTCGTCGAGGCGTCCGCCATCGCGCTGGCGCTCGCCGCGATGATCGCGGCCGTGGTCGCGGTACGGCTGAAGGGCTCGTCGCCCTCGTCGCGACGCATGCCCCGCCTGCGCAACGCGCTCACCGAGGCGCGTGAAGGACTGGTGGCCCGCCACACCTGGCCAGGTGTCGTCGTCTCGTCGGCCGTCGTGCTGGCGGGCCACCTCGTGATGTTCCTGCTCGCCGCCAGGGTCGCGGGATCCGACGCGTCCCCAGTCGTGTTGCTGCCCCTGGCGGTGCTCGCCCTCCTGGCCATGGGACTCCCGCTGAACGTCGGCGGCTGGGGCCCCCGCGAAGGCGCCACCGCCTGGGCCTTCGGCGCCGCCGGACTCGGCGCGAGCACCGGCCTCTCGGTCGCCGTCGTCTACGGAGTGCTCAGCCTCGTGGCGAGCCTGCCCGGCATCGGCGTACTCGTCGCACGGTGGGCCATGGGCCTGCGGCGCCCCCAACCCTCGTACGAGAAGGCCGTGCCGCAGCGCCACAACGGCCATGTCCCGCGCTCACCACCGGCGAACGCGGGATACGCGGAGGACGCAGCGCACGGTCAGGGCCTGCTGCTCTCCGTGCCGTCCGGCCCGGCCCCCTTCTGCATGGCGTCCTCGGCCGGAGCGGAATTCGCCGCTTCCGGCTTGAGGATCGAGAAATACGAACCGAAGCAGTCCACCAGGCCCGCCAGCAGCTCCTTGCCTTTTTCGGCGGTAGCCAGCGAAGGACGGCCGATGACACCGGACTCCGTGTAAGCGGACATATCGAGGGTGAGAAGATGCCGTCGGTCGTCGGCGAGGAAGTCGGAGGACTCATATCCGGGACGCACCATTTCCGGATGAGCGTGCAGCAGGACGGACGTCTCCAATTCCCCCGCATGCATATCGCTGAGCAGCGAGGTCCGCACACCGGCCCGCTGTCGCGCCTCCTCCCAGTCCTCCGGTGCAGGGAACAGCGCCATGCGCGTGCCGCAGCCCGCGGATTCCTGCACCACATTGCCCAGCACGTAGTTCCCGCCATGTCCGTTGACCAGTACCAGGGCGTCGATGCCCGAGCGACGAAGCGAGTCGGCTATGTCCCGTACCACCGCGTGGAGTGTCACCGCGGAAATACTGACCGTCCCCGGCCAGGCGGCATGTTCGTGCGAGCAGGCGATGGTCAGCGGAGGGAGAAGATGCACCGGGTACGCGGCGGCGACCTCGCGGGCGATGGTGCAGGCGATGACGGTGTCAGTGGCCAGCGGTAGAAAGGGGCCGTGCTGTTCGAAGCTGCCGATGGGAAGGACGGCGACGCCGGGCCGACGTGCCCTCACGTCCTCCGTGGTGTCCAGCGGCAACAAGCCGGGGGTGGTCAGCTGTGTTCCCGAACCGGTCATGGTGTTGAGGCCTTTCGTTCCGTAGGCACCGACGAGAGCAGGCTAACGCGGCAACGGCAGATTGGATGCAGGAGAAAATGAAGGAAAGCAAAGGCGTGCTCGGTCGAAGTGCCCGCCCCAAGGCAGCAGACGTTCAGTCGGGTGTCCAGCGTGTGGTGGATCTCCAACTGCACACCGTGTACGGAGATTTCTACGCCGTCGGCTATTTGGACCTCGAACGCGGGGATGAACAAGTGGCCCTCATATACGGCGATATCGACGGAACGGAGGACACGCTCACCCGACTGCATTCGGAGTGCCTCACCGGAGACGCCTTCGGCTCCACGCACTGCGAGTGCGGCGACCAGCTGTCCACCGCCCTGCGCACCATAGTCGCGGAGGGCCGCGGCATCCTCCTCTACCTCCGCGGCCACGAGGGCAGAGGAATCGGTCTCCTCGCCAAACTCCAGGCCATGAAGCTCCAGTCGGAGGGCCTGGACACGGTCGAGGCGAACCTCGCCCTCGGTCTCCCGGTGGACGCCCGCGACTACGGCGTCGCCGCGGACATGCTGCACGACCTCAACGTGCCCTCCGTACGGCTGCTCTCCAACAACCCGCGCAAGAGCGAGGCACTGCGGCACCACGGCATCGAAGTCACCGAGCACGTCCCGCTGCTGATCCCGCCGCGCGAGCACAACATCAGTTACCTGCGCACCAAGCGGGAGCGCATGGACCACCACCTGCCGCATCTGGACACGGTGATCCACTGGTCCTGAACTGGCCCTGACTACTGGTGCGGGGGCCGCCGCCAACTCCGGCAGCGTCAATCCGGACGACGCGGCGGCCGCGCCGCCGACCGTGCACGCAGGCGTTGGCTCAAGCGCGGGCGGTGGCCCGGGTGCGGGACCTGCGGGTCGTACACGCGTGCTGCCCGACCCCGCTCGCCGCGAGCGGGCGGCCGAGCTGCCGGCGGCCGAACTCGACGCCGCCGCGGCCTCGGCGGTCATCGACGCCGCCAGGAAGCCCGGCCTGGGGCACGGGGCCTCTGATGAGGCATGATCCCTTCGTGGACACAACCCCGCTGCGTGCCGAAGGGTTCGCCGCCGACGCCCCGCGACCGGAGGTCAACCGCGTATGACCGAGCTCCACCTGTGGCTGCGCCACGAGACCCGTACGACCGAGCGGCGCACCCCGATCGTGCCGTCCGACGCGCGGCGGCTCGTCGAGAACGGCGTGACGGTGACCGTCGAGCGGTCCCCGCAGCGGATCTTCCCCGTCGAGGCGTACGAGGCGGCCGGGTGCCGTGTCGTCGAGTCGCACTCCTGGACCGTCGCACCGCTCGACGCGGTCGTCGTCGGCCTCAAGGAACTCCCCGAAGAACCGGGCGAGTTGCGACACCGGCACGTCTTCTTCGGACACGCCTACAAGGGACAGCCCGGAGCCGAGACGCTGCTGCGCCGGTTCGTCGCCGGAGGCGGGGCGCTGTTCGACCTCGAGTACCTGGTGGACGACCACGGCCGCCGACTCGCCGCCTTCGGCTACTGGGCCGGATATGTCGGCGCCGCCCTCGCCGTACTCCACCACCGGGGCAGGCTGACGGCACCGCTGCAGCCGACGTCGAAGGACGACCTGGACGCGCTACTCCAACCCCGCCCGGACGACGCCCCGTTCAGTTCGCTCGTGATCGGCGCACTGGGCCGCTCCGGTCGCGGCGCGCGGGCCGCGCTCATGGAGGCCGGGCTCGACCCCACTTGCTGGGACCTCGCCGAGACCCGCGACCTGGACCGACAGGCCCTGCTGGACCACGAGTTGATGGTCAACTGCGTGCTCAGCACCGGCCCCGTCACCCCCTTCCTCACCGACAAGGACCTGGACGAGCCGCGCCGGAGCCTGCGCACGGTGTGCGATGTGACCTGCGACGTCGGCTCCCCGTACAACGTTCTTCCGGTGTACGACACGGTCACCGACTGGACGGACCCCGTACGCCGCCTCCACGAACGGCCCGCCCTCGACCTCATCGCCATCGACAACCTGCCGTCCCTGCTGCCCGAGGAGGCGAGCACGGACTTCTCGGCCTTGCTGACGCCGCAGCTCATGGAGTTCGGGGTGGCCGGGCCGTGGGGACGCTGCCTGGACCGCTTCCACGAGACGTGCCGTGAACTCGGCCTGGAGAATGGGGAGTCCAACCATGGCTGAGCATGCGAACGCCGTCGTGCCCGCGTCCGGCACCGTCCACTGGATCGGCGCGGGCCTGTCCACCGGCAGCGGCCTGGCCGCGCTGTGCGACACCGCCGACCGCGTACGCCTGTGGCACCGCACCGAGGAACGAGCGGCCCAGAGCCTCGCAGCGCACGGCCTCACCGACCGCGCCGAACCCCGCGCGTACACGCTCCCCGCACTCGCCGCCGAACTGGCCCCCGGGGACATCGTGATCTCCATGCTCCCGGCCCCGGAACACGCGCCCCTGCTGGCTACCTGCGTGGCCCACCAGGCCCACTTCGCCTGCTCGAGCTACGTATCCGATGCGGTCCTGGACCATGTCCCCGCGGCCACCGCGGCAGGCATCGTCGTCCTCACCGAGTCGGGCCTCGACCCGGGCATCGACCACCTCTTCGCCCACAGCCTCATCGCCCGCGCGCAGAGGGAGATCGGCGCCGACACGGCCGCCGAGGCCGACCTCACCTCGTACTGCGGCGGCATCCCCGCCATCCCCAACGACTTCAAGTACCGCTTCAGCTGGGCCCCGGCAGGTGTCCTCAACGCCCTGCGCTCACTCGCCCGCTACATCGAGAGCGGCACGGAGACGACAGCCGCCCGCCCCTGGGAAGCCACCCGCACCCACCTGGTGGACGACGAACCCTTCGAGGTCTACCCGAACCGCGACAGCATCCCGTTCGTCGACCAGTACGACCTGCCTCCGGCGTGGAAACCCCAGACCTTCATCCGCGGCACCCTCCGCCTGTCCGGCTGGCTCGACGCCTGGCAACCCGTCTTCGAGGAACTCCGACGCGGCGACGACGAACGCATCGCCGCACTCGCCCAGGAACTGGCCGCCCGCTACCCCACCACGGACGCCGACCGCGACCGCGTCGTCCTGGCCGTCTCCCTCGACGTACGCACGGATACGGGCCGCAACTGGTCGGGCCGCTACCTGCTGGACATGGAGGGCGACGCCCAGGAGAGCGCGATGGCCCTATGCGTCTCGCGCACGCTGGCACTGGGCGTCCGCAAGGTGCTCGCCGGAGCCCTCCCGCCCGGCCTGAGCCGTGCGGCCGAAACACCGGAGCGCTCCGAGGAATGGCTCGCGGAACTGCGCCAGGACGGGATCGACTTCCGTATGGACAGCACGGACAGCACGGACAGCATCGACGAGAAGAAGGCTGACGGCTCGTGAACTCGTAGGCAGGACACGGTCTTTCGCGTACGCACGCTCCCGATACCGTTGCTTCCCAAGGGTGTCGGGAGCGGGGAGTTCGCATGGTGGAGCCCATTTCGATGGCTGCTGTGGCGGGGGTGCTCGGGGCCGTCGGGGCCGGGATGGCCAACGAGGCCGGGAAGCGGGCCTGGGAGTCCGCCGGGGCGCTGGTGCGGAGGATCGCCGGGCGGGAGGTGGCCGCGCCGGGGAGTCCAGCCGAGGTGGACGCGGTGGCGCGACTGGTGTCCGAGGGCCTGCGGAACGATCCGCGACTGGCTCGGGCCTGGACGACGTTCGCGGAGGGTGTGCAAGGGCAAGGGCCCGGGACGGCGGCCGGGCGCCCCCGTCTCCCGGCGTCCATCCGCTCCTTCACCGACCGGCGCAAAGCGATCAAGCAGCTCGACGAGGAGGCCCGGCGCAAGTCCGATGGGCGTCCTCGTCTCGTTCTCCTGCACGGACCGGAGGGCATGGGCATCACCACGCTCGCCCGGCACTGGGGAGTGCTGCGGGCGGGCGAGTTCTTCCCGGACGGCCAGATGTACATGGATCTGCGCGGCGGCGGCTCCGGCACAGCCCTCGATGCGGCACGGGTGCTCGGCGAGCTGTTGCGGCAACTCGGGCTGCCGGACGCGCAGTTGCCGCTGGGCTTCACCGAACGCCAGGCACTGTTCCAGCGGTACGTAGCCGACCGGCGTCTGCTGGTCATCCTCGACCATGCGCGGTCCGCCACCCAGATCCTGCCCGTGATCAGCTCGGCCCTCGAGGTGTTCACCCTCGTCGGAGCCCGCAATCCGCTGGTCGGGCTCGACGCCTTGCGGATCCCCGTGGGCCCGCTCGGCAAACGCGACTCCGAGCGGCTGCTCACCGCCCTGGTGGACAAGTCCGAACTCGCCGCCGCCCGTGCCGCGGTGCCCTCCCTGCTGGCCCGGTGCGGCGGTTCGCCGTACGCCATCCGGGCCGCGGCGCCCCGGCTCACCGCACCTCTGGAGGAGGCTCCGGCCATGGCGGACAGCGATCCCGTACGTGCCGCGGCCGAGGACTCGTACCGGCTGCTGGAACCGGGTCCGGCCAGGCTGTACCGACTGGCTGCCCTGTGCGACCTGCCCGCCTTCGACGCCGCGAGTGCCGCCCATGCCGCCGATGTCGAACCGGCCGATGCACAGCGGTGGTTGGAAGTCCTCGCCGAATCCCTGCTGCTGGAGCACGTGGGGGACGGGCGCTATCACTACCGGCCCGGCGTACGCGCGCACGCCGAGGCCGTCGCCGCCCGGGAGGACGGGATCGTTGCCTGTTCGGCGGCCATGAACCGGGTCGTCAAGGCGCATTTGCGGTTGGCGGTGGGCGCCGCGCGGGCGGCTCTGCCGGAGAGTTGGCGGATTCCCGCGCCGGTGGAGGGCATGGTCCCGTTCGCGGACCGGGGTGCGGCGGTCGCCGCGCTCGCCGCCGAGGCGGGCAATCTGGTACGCGTGATGAGCCTTGCCGAAGAGCTCCGGGACCGGGACACCGTCCTACGGCTCGGACAGGCGCTGTGGCCGCTGCAGCTCAAGGCCGGCCATCACGACGTACTCCTGCCGGCCCTGCGTATCGCCGTACGGGTCGCGGATGAGCATGCCGCCGGTACGCGTGAGACGGGGGCGTTGCATGCTCAACTCGCCCATACGCTCACTGAGTTGCGCAGGTGGGACGAGGCGGAGGCCGAGGCGGTCGCCGCCGCGCGGGACGAGCGGAGCGCCGGGCATGTGCGCGGGCACGCCTCCGCCGTCGAGTTCCTGGGGCTGTTGCGGCTACGGCAGTGGCGGTACCCGGAGGCCTACGACAGCTTCGAGGAGTCGTACGCGATCTACGGCCGCATCGGTGACGGCGACGAAGGCGCCACCGACCTGCCGCGTGCCCTCGCCCTGCTGGACCGGCATAGGGGGCGTGCGCTGCGGGGGCTGCAACGGCGTGCGGAGGCACGGGAGTTCCTTGAGCGGGCGCTGGCCTTCTTCCGGGACAGCGGTGAGGCGTACAACACCGCGCGAACGCTGACCGATCTCGCCGAAACCCGCCTGGAGGACGAGGAGTTCGAGGAGGCGCTGCCGCTCGTCGACGAGGCGATCGCCGCGCTCGGGGAGGAGAAGGCGGAGTACCACCTCGCCCATCTGCGCATCCTGCGGGAGCGGTGCCTCAGCCAGGGATGACGCGTACTTGATGGACGGTCGAGCCCGTACGGACGGTCAGCCCGCCACCCCCGGTGACCAGCTCCTCGACCGACTTGCCCGCCGCCAGCCAGGCGTGCAGAGCGGAGGCGTAGGCCGCGGGGTCTGCCGTCGACTCGGCGGTGAGGGCGAGCAGTTGACCCGCGCTGCCCGAGCTGCCCGGACTGCTGGATCTGGTGCGGATCGTGCAGGTGCCGGGGCCGGTGATGTACGCCGCCAGCGCGCAGTGCGGGTGGCGGTCGAGTACGTCGGCCGTCCACCGTGCGGGGGAGACGAAGCGGGGGTCGGTGGCGGAGCCCTCGCGGAACACGACGTCGGCCAGGGCGAGTTGGCCCTGTTCGCGGGTGTCTTCGTGTACGGCGGTGTGCGCCTCGCCGTCGGCGGCCGGCTCGGCGCGGGGGTCGGCATAGCGCTCGACCGCGATGTCGCCCGCGCCGAGCAGCCGGGTAAGCACGCGGAACGGGGCGGTGCGGGACGGGGGTTCGTACGGCGGGAGGGGGAGGGGTTCGAGGAGCGCGGGGTGCGGGGGTTCCGGAAGGTGCATGCGCTCGTAGAAGAGGCGGCGCAGGCGGGTCGCTGACTCCCCGGGCATGGAGGTGGTGAACTCGGCCGGTTCCGGGGCGGGTTGGTGGTGGTCGAGGAGTTCGTCCAGTTGGGGGCGTAGGGCTGCTGTCGGGTCGAGGCGGGGTGCCTTCTGGATGAAGTCGGAGACCGGGGCGTCGGGGTCGAGTCCTGCGAGGGGCGCGGCGCCGAGGAGTACGGGGGTGCCCAGGGCGGCGGCGTAGTACGAGACCGAGCCGTGGTCGCCGATCACCGCGTCCGCCGCCAGCAGGGCCTGGAGCCAGCCGTGGACCGGGTCGATCAGGGTGAGGCCGGCGCGGCGGGCGCGGTCGAGCCAGGCCCGGATCTGGCCCGGGCCGTGGCCGTGCCAGATGTTGGGGTGCAGGACGGCCGCGATGCGGTACTCGTCGGCGGGGAGTTCGGAGGTCAGCCGGGGGAGGAGGGCGGGCAGTACGTCGTCGCCTCCGCCGCCCCCGTCGCCGAACAGGGACTCCGTGTTCCAGGTGGAGTTGAGGATGACGAGCCGCTGGCCGGGGTGGACGCCGAGGGCCCGGCGATAGCGGTCGCGGTACTCGCGTGCCGCCAGGATGCGGTCGAAGCAGGGGTCTCCGGCGAGGACTGCCGTGTGCACCGCCTCCGGGCAGGCCCTGCTGAGCCGCTCCCGCTGCTCCGGGTGGGACAGGACGAGCGCGTCGGCGATGGGAGTGCCGTTCTCGGCGAGCAGCCACTCAGGAGAAAGCCCGAAGACGGGCGGTACCCCAGTCCGTGCCCGGCTCCCGGCTCCCGGCTCCCGGCACCCGGCACCCGGCACCCGGCACCCGGTGTAGTCAGTCTCTTAGTGTAGCCAATCCCATGGGACAATACGGCCAACTTACCTGAAAACGCGTCAAGTTGGCCGCCAAAGCTTGCCGATATCGCCAACTTCACCGGCGTACGGACCGCCTGCTCCCACGGCACCACAGGTATCCCCGTGTCGGCGAACAGCTCGGAGAGCCCCGCGCGGAAAGCGGAGGAGCCGGGCGTCGTGACAAGGAGCTGGATGCGCAGGTCGTCGTGGAACAGGGGGAGCACGTCCAGGAGCCGGGTGGCCGCCGTGACGTTGTGGGCGATGAACAGGACCGGGTGGACGGCGGCTCGTGTGGCCCAGCGTGCCGCGTCGTCGCCGATCGGCACCCGTATCCAGCCGTCGTCCCGCCCCGAGTCCATCCCACGCCCTCTCGAAGACACCCGCCCATCAGGCACCGTTCATACGCTTCTTGTGATCGGGCAACGATAGTCAATGAGCCCGTCAGCCGACCTCTACTGAGCTGGGCGTCCTCAACTCACCTCAGTCGGCGACCACTTCATGCCCCAGCCGCCTCAGATCCGCGTACCACGCCAACCCCGCCGCGGGCCGTACCTGGCTCATGAACTGCACGGTCAGGTCACGGTGCGGGTCGACCCAGAAGGTTGTGCCGGACGCGCCGGACCAGCCGTACAGGCCGCGGCTGGACGGTGACTCCGTACGAGCCGGATCGATCACCACCGAGACGCCGAAGCCGAAGCCGACGCCCGCGTTGCCCGGGAAGTCGTGGACGGGGCTGCCGAAGGTGCGGAGGTCGGCGGGGAGGTGATTGGAGAGCATGGTCGCCACGGTCTGCGGGGAGAGGAGTCGGGTGCCGTCCAACTCGCCGCCGCGGCGCAGGAATTCCATGAACCGGTGGTAGTCGCGCGCACTCGCCACCAGGCCTCCGTTGGCGGAGAGCAGACGGGGACGGCTGCGTCCGGGCTGCTCAGGGCTTCGTACGATGCTGCCCTTACCGCCACCGTCCTCGTCGCCCCCCTCGCTCCCATCACTCTCGACGTACAGCACGGCCAGCCGGCCCGCCCGGTCCTCGGGAACCCAGAACCCCGCATCCGCCATCCCCAACGGCCCGAAGACCCGCTCGGCGAGGAACGTATCCAGCGGCTGCCCGGACACCACCTCCATCACGCGCCCGAGAACGGTGGTCGCGACCGAGTAGTTCCACTCCGTGCCCGGCTCGAACTGGAGCGGCAGGCCCGCGAACAGCTCGCAGGCCTCGGCCAGATCCGCGTCCGGCGGCTCCGCCCGCTCCACTCCGGCGGCCCGGTACGCGGCGTCGACGGGATGGGCGTGGTAGAAGCCGAAGGTCAGACCGGCGGTGTGGGTCAGCAGGTGGCGGATGCGGATGGGCCCCTCGGCGGGGCGGGTCCTGAGGGCCGGGCCGCTTCCGTCGACGTATACGCGGGGCTCGGCGAAAACCGGGAGATAGCGGGCGATCGGGTCGTCGAGGTCGAGCAGTCCCTCCTCCTTGAGCATCAGCGCCGCCACGGACGCGATCGGCTTGGTCATCGACTGGATTCGCCAGATCGTGTCCGTCCCGACTGGCGCTCCGGCCTCCCGGTCTCGGAGGCCGCACGAAGTGAGATGTGCGACACAGCCGTGACGGGCAACCGAGACGAGGTACCCGGGCAACCGGCCGTCGTTGACGAGACGGGCGAAGTATTCGTCCAGCCGTCGCAGGGCTGCCGGATCGAGTCCGACCTCGGCCGGGTCCACCTCTTGTCGCAACTCGCTCATCGTGCACTCCCGTTCCAGGAAGGAGCTGCCGTCCCTGTGAAATCTATCGTCTACCTGCGGATTCGCGAGGCCGACGACGTTTATCAGCGCACCGGAGGTGTAACGCGGGCGCGTACGGCGCGCGCGTGGGCGAGGTATGCGCCGGGGCGTTGAAATGCGCCCGAAGACCGGATCCTCGAGGCCCGGGTATACGTCTTAGAAGGCGGATGGGTGCCCCATGCATCAAGTGAGCGGCCGGGCCGGGCGGGGGCTTGAGGACGAACGGCTCGGATGATTACACAGCGTGAAGCAACCATTCGGCAGTTCGATTCGTATATCTCCGTGGAAGCCCTGCGGACCCGTCAGGCACCATGACGCCGGAGCGTCACGATCCGTTTGACGGCGAAGCACCGAGCAAGGAGAACCAATGCGACCGTTCGCGCTCAACTATGCACGTCCGGCCCCGCAGTTGGAGGTCAGCGTTCCGTACGCCTATGACTCCAGACTGCAATTGAACGTCCTGCCCGACGGGCGGCTCGCCGCTCATGACTACGCCGTGTTGCGGGAACTGGGGGCCACGACGTCCACGGCGGGCTCGAAGACCCACTTCGACGACTGAAGACGGACCCCCGACGATGACGGTTCTGATCCTGACGTGCGAACAGGATGTAACCGCGGACATGGTGGTGGCGCGACTGGACGGGACGGGTGTCCCGGTCGTCCGCCTCGACCCCGCGGACCTGCCGGGAGGCGTCGCCCTGTCCGGCGAGTTCGTGCACGGCGCCTTCCGCGGACACCTGTCCGCCGGTGGCCGGCTGGTGACCATGAGCGGTCTGCGGTCCGTATGGGTCCGCAGGCCCGGTGTGCCCGCGACGCGGGTCGCCGAGCCGTCCGCCTGGCTCACCGAGGAGTCCGCGCAGGCGCTCTACGGCATGCTGCGTTCCACCGGCGCGCGCTGGATGAACCACCCCGACGCGGCCCGCCAGGCCCGCCACAAGCCCTGGCAGCTTCACCTCGCACAGCGCTGCGGGCTTCCGGTGCCCGCCACACTGATCACCACGTTCCCGCAGGCCGCCCGCGACTTCGCGGAACGCTTCCCGGATCTGGTGGTCAAGCCCGTCTCGGGCGCACACCCGCAGGAGCCGCCGAGGGCGGTTCCGACCAGCAGGGTCGCACCCGAGACGGATTTCTCGGCCGTAGCCTTCGGCCCCACTCTGCTGCAACGGCGCGTGGCCAAGCGCGCCGACATCCGGCTGACCTGCGTCGGCGACCGGTTCTTCGCCGCCCGCAAGGCGGTCGGCCAAGGCGCCGATCCCAGTGAGGTCGACGTCCGGTTCGCCACCTCCACCGAACCGTGGCAGCCGGTCGAGACGCCGCCGCGGGTCGCCGCGAGCGTGCACGACTACCTTCAGGAGGCCCAACTCTCGTACGGCGCATTCGACTTCGCCGAAGACGCCGACGGCATCTGGTGGTTTCTCGAGTGCAACCAGGCGGGCCAGTTCGGTTTCGTGGAAATAGAGACGGAGCAGCCGATCGCCCGCGCCGTCGCCGACTGGCTCGCGGCACCCCTCCCGGACACCGAGCCGCACAACGGCCATGTGTCCAAGGAGACGGTCACCTGCGAGTGAGCCGTACGGACAGACCGCGGGCGGTGAACACCGGCTCGGCGGCGTAGCCGTCGACCACGATGCGGCTGAACCGGCCGCGCAGGACACGGGTGTCGATGACCGGAATCGTGGTGCCCGGCTTCGGCGGCCGCTGCTCGTCCAGGCGGATGACCAGCGTGCTGTCCCGCTCGAGGAGCACGCGCCGGGTAGCCGTCAGGGCCGGTGCGCCGTCGCCCGTGACCGTCACATCAAGGGTCGTACCGGACGACTGGGCGTACGCGCCGCGCACCCGAAGCGGCGAGGCCGCCCGCAGTGTGCCACCCCGCACCTGCACGTCGCCGCATCCGAGGGCGTCCCGCGAACCGGTCGCGAGGACGCCCTCCTCCAGCGTGGTGCCGCCGGTGTAGCGGTTGGCTCCCGCGAGGGTCAGCGTGCCGGTGCCCCGCTTGATCAGCGAGCCGCGCCCGCCGATGCCGTTGCGCCAGGTGTCGGCCGCGGCGAAGCCGCCCTGGGCGGCGTCCATCGTGACGCGCACGTCCGAGTCGAACGCCCCGTATCCGTCGGCCGCGGCGAAGAGGTTCAGCCGCCCCCACAGCTCGAAGCCGTCTAGCAGGACGTACCCGGCGGGCAGCGCCGTCGTCCGCAGCACTTCACGCCGCTGGGCGGCGGACAGATACGGCAGCCGCGTCTCCAGGAGGACCTCGGCACCCTTCGGCACGGTCATCCGGTCCCGGGCGGGCCGCTTGGGCAGGACGTACGTCAACTTCGGGGCGACGCCTGCCGAGTTGAGCGCACGACTCGCGTACGGGTCCTCGTCCAGGTCCGCCGAGTGCGCGAACTCGTACAGCGTGTCGGCGGTGGTGCCGGTCTCCTTCTGGAAGTAGGCCAGGGCCTGAGCACGGGCAGCAGCCTTGAGCCCGGCGTTCTTCGGATCGGCGAGGGCAGCGGCCGCGAGCGCGGTGGCGAGGATCCGGCCACCGATCACATCGACGGAGGAGTGCATGCCCGACACGATGCGCGTGTGGGACACCTCGAAAGCCCGGGTCACCAACTCCTGAAACCGCTCCGGAACCGCATAACCCATAGCCAGCGCCGCCAAATGCAGCGCGTTGGTGTGCCCACTCGGGAAGCCCCCGTCCTCGGCCGGCGCCTCGGCCCGCTGCCGCAGCAACTGCGGAACGACCACCACATCGGACGCGTAGACCGGATAACCGAGCGCGTCCTTCTCCCCGGTGTCGACGACCTCGCTGTCCTTGTTCATCCGCCAGGGCCGCGGGTACTGATACGCGAACTTACTGGGGTTCCCCGAGGCGAACGGGCCGCGCACGGCGTCGACCAGCTCGGCCACATTCCCCAACTCCGAGTCGTGAGACCCCGCCCCGAGCGCGGACCCCGCGGGAGCGTCGGCCGGGATGGTGTCGTTGATTTTGCCCGCGGGCACGCCATCCGGCGCGGACGTAATGCCGGTGACCGCCTTAGCGCCCTTCTTGTAGAACTCGGCGAGGGGACCCAGTCCGTCGATCACCGCGTAACTCTGGTGTTGGCGATCATGAATGAAGGCCAACTTCCCCTCGGCGTCGGTCCGCCGGCTGGTGACCCGCACGCTGTAGCGCACGTTGGCCCGCAGAACGTCGGCCATGAGCGGCATCCCGCTGTCCCAGTCGGCCCCGGTCTTCCAGATCTCGCCAAAGCCACCGAGGATGCGAACCGCCGCGTTGCTCTCGGGGGTGAGGTTGGCAACGACGTTGGTGGTATACGAATCGACAAAGGCAGCAGGCGAGTTGGCAGGGGTTGAGTCAGCCACGGCCGGCCACGCACCAACCACCGGAGCGGCAACAAGCCCCGCAGAGACCCCCACGGAGCTACGCAGGAACAGACGCCGATCGATACGGAGCTGGCGGTGCGGAGTGCGGGTGTACTGCCCGGGCATGGGGGTGCCTCTCTGCGTGGCGTTTCGCCTTGGGTGGATGGGGGTTGAGCGCAGGGCTGTGCCTATCTGCGGCTCTGCCGCAGGCCCGCAGCCATGCCACGACCCGGCGGGGGCAGGGGCGAAGCCCCGCCCTTCAGGGGCGCGGGGCTGTGCCGATTTGCGGCTCCGCCGCGCGGGCGCGCTCAGCCCCAACGGGCCCGCAGCCGTCCTACGACCCGTGGGCTGGGGCGAAGCCCCGCCCCTCAGGGGCGCGGGGAACTGCGCGCTCAGCCCCAACGGGCCCGCAGCCGATCTACGACCCGTGGGCTGGGGCGAAGCCCCGCCCCTCAGGGGCGCGGGGAACTGCGCGACCAGCCACAACCGGCCCGCAGCCGAGACACAACCCGGCGGAGCTGGGGCCCGGGGGCGCAGCCCCGGCTGAACTGCGGCTGCACAAGCGGGAGTTGGCACCTCGAAGCGTTCAGGAAGCCCCGGGACGGGCTTCAATTTCGGCGCGGCAGGCGAGTACCGCATGAAGTTCGTTAGGAAGTTAACTAACGAAGTAGGGTGCGTCAAGAGCCACGCAACCCAGCCCCGTACAACCCTTGTACAACCCTTGCGGACAGACCCCCGCGACCAGCGGAGACCCCCGCACCAGCCCCAGGGGAGAGCATGCAACTGAGCGAGAGCGCCCGCGCGGTGTTCGCCGTACTGGCCGCGGCCGGTACCGCCACCCGCCCCCAACTGGCAGCCGGCGCGGGCCTGTCCAAGCCGACCGTCTCCTCCGCCGTGGCCGAACTCGAGGCCGCCGAGCTGGCCGCCTGCTCCGGCACGGTCTCCGGCGCGACCGGCCGGTCCGCCGCCGTGTACGGACTGGGGCCCGCCGCCGGAGCCGTACTCGCCGTCGATCTCGGCCCCGCCGTGACCCGGGTGCGCGGCTGCGCCCTGGACGGCGCCCTGCTCGCCGAGGGCACCGGCTCCCGTCCGGAGGCCGCCGACGTCGTACGTCAGGTCCTCAAGGAACTGCCCACCGGTGCACCGCTGCGTGCCGTGGTCGTGGCCGTCGGAGACGTCGTCACGCAGGACCCGGAAGGCGCCGGCGCGCGTCCGGCGACCGCCAAGGCCGGGCCCGCCTTCGACGCCATGGCGGTCGCGCTGCCGCCGGGCGTACCGGTTCACCTGGAGAACAACGTCAACTGCGCCGCGCTGGCCGAGCTGCACGAGGGCGCCGCCCGCGGCAGGCACAGCTTCGGCTATCTGCGGATCGGCGTGGGCATAGGCCTTGGCATCGTCATCGGCGGCCAGGTGCTGCGCGGAGCGAACGGCGCCGCAGGTGAGGTGGCCCGGCTGCCGTACCCGTGGGACGAGGGCCGCGAACCGAGACGCGAGGCCCTGGAGGCGCACATCGGCGTGCGGTCCCTGCTGCACCGGGTCGAGCAGGCATGGCAGGACGCCGACGACCCGTACCCCGAAAACGCCGAGCGGCTTTTCGCCCTCGCCGAGGAGGGCCACACCGCGGCACGTGCCGTGGTCGCCCGCCATGCCGCCGACGTGGGCCGGCTGGCAGCCGCCGTGGCCGCCGTACTGGACCCGGGACTGATCGTGCTGGGCGGCGCCACCGGCACGGACCCGCAGCTCGTGCCCGGTGTGCAGGCCGAGTTGGACCGGCTGAGCTGGCCCACGGAGGTGGTCAGCAGCACGGTCGGCGAGACCGGTACGGTGGCGGGCGCGAGTCGGCTCGCCGTCGCACACGGAATCCAAACCGTGACCGGTGGGACGTCAGTCAAGCATTGACGGAGACTCGTTGGTCTGCCAATGTCCGGACAAGCGCTTTCTAGGTCGGTCGGGACGCCGGCTTGGGGCGAGCGTCCCGCCCGTACTCGACGTACGGCAACCGCACCAGGGCGAGCTTGTGCGGCGACGGCCACAGTGGCCGGGGACCCTCGCCCGCCAGGATGACGCGGCCGGACGAGGCCGCGCCCTCGGAAAGCGAACCTTTTTGCACAATGCACCCGTGCCGCCTCCGTCGGCGCCGTGCTCCGTCCCCTACCACGAAAAGGGATCGAAGATGACCACTGTGGGTGTGCGGCGCTCCCGCCGACTCGGCCGCGGCGGCATACGCCGCCTGGTCCCCCTCGCTGCCGTGGCCACGGCAGGTGCCCTGTTGCTTTCCGCCTGCGGGGGCGAATCCAGCTCGGGCGGGACCTCCAAGTCGCTGACGTTCTGGATCTCCACGGTTCCGGGGCAGGACGCGGGCTGGAAGAAGATGGTGGCGCAGTACGAGAAGGAAACCGGCGTCAAGGTCAAGCTCGTCAACATTCCCTATGACGGCTACGACGCGAAGCTGCGCAACTCCGCGCAGGCGAACTCCCTGCCCGACGTGGCGTCGGTGCCGAAGGTGGACCCGATCTGGGCGAACAAGCTGATCGACCTCAAGTCCATCGCCAACAAGAAGAGCAACAAGATCAACGGCAACTTCGTCGCCAAGGACTCGTCCGGGAAGGTGCTGGCCATCCCCTCGGACATCACCGCGTCCGGCATGTTCATCAACAAGTCGCTCTTCGAGAAGGCCGGCGTCGACTACCCGACCTCGCCCGACAAGACCTGGACCTGGTCCGAGTTCATCAAGGCGGCGGACGAGGTCCGGGAGAAAACCAACGCCAAGTACTCCCTGACGTTCGACCCGTCGCCGTCCCGGCTCCGCGCCATGGTGTACGAGATGGGCGGCAAGTACGTCCAGGCCGACGACTCCGGCAAGTTCTCGGTGGACGCGGCGACCAAGAAGGCCGTGAACACCTTCGTCGGATGGAACGACGACAAGACCATGCCGAAGTCGGTGTGGACCAGCGAGGCCGACCCGTCGGCCATGTTCCAGAGCGGCGACGTCGTCGCCTACTGGTCCGGCGTATGGCAGGTCGCCGCCTATGCGGAGAGCATCACGAAGTTCGAGTGGGCGAGCGTCCCGACTCCCGCCGAGCCGGTGCAGGCCAGCGACGTCAACAGCGGCGGCCTGACGGTGGGCTTCAACAACAACGGCGACGCCGCCGCGGCCGCGGAGAAGTTCCTGTCCTGGGTGTACGAGCCGGCCAACTACCAGGCGCTGTGCGAGGCGTCCGGGTTCCTGCCCGTCGAGACCGGCCTGAACCCGAAGTACCCCTTCAAGTCCGAGGCGGCGCAGGCGGCGTTCAAGCTGTACAACGAGTCGATCCCGCTGTACGACCCGATCTCCGGCTACTTCAACACCGCGCAGACGAGCTGGGCGCTGAAGGGCAAGACCCTCACCGAGGACCCGACCACGACGGAACTCGGCAAGGCGATCAACGGCCAACAGTCGGCCGACAAGGCCCTGGAGAACATCGTGGCCGGTTACAACCAGCAGGTCGGCGGCTGATCGTAGGCCGACGGGCCGGGCGGCGGGGTCGAGACACCGCCGCCCGGCCCAGGGCCTGTCTCGGGACCCACGCGATGCCGGGCTCATGGCCTGAGCGCACCGGAACCCATTCCACCAGCACGGAGTCAGGAAGATGACCAAAAGCGCCCCGGACGTGTCCGTGAGCCCGCCCAGGAGACGCAGTAAATACACCGTCGCGCCGCTCGTCCTCATCGCGGGCAATGTCGTGCTCTTCGCGCTGTTCTTCGCCTGGCCGGCGGTGATCGGGCTCGTCTACTCGTTCACGAACTACACGGGCGTGGGGGCGTTCCAGTTCGTCGGACTGGACAACTACCAGAACCTGGCCGGGGACTCCACCTTCTTCGACGCGCTGACCCGGACGCTGCTGTACACCGTGCTCTTCGTTCCGCTGAACTTCGTGTTCTCGCTGCTCATCGCCAACGTGCTGGTGAGCAAGCACGCCAAGGGCATGTCGGTCGCCCGCGTCTTCTTCTTCATCCCGTGGCTTCTGTCGCCCATCGTCGTGGGTGTCCTGTGGCGGTGGCTGTTCGGTGAGAACTTCGGACTGGTCAACCACGTCATCGAGAAGTTCGGCGGAAGTGCCGTTCCGTGGCAGTCGAACGCGGACCTGTCGCTGCTGGTCGTGGTGGTGGCGGCATCCTGGGCCTGGACGGGCTTCTCGATGCTGCTGTTCATCGCGGCGATCAAGAACGTACCGGTGTCGTACTACGAGGCGGCCTCGCTCGACGGCGCCGGTCCGTGGCGCCAGTTCCTCAACATCACACTGCCGAGCATCGCGCCCACTTCCTTCATCGTCATCCTGCTCAACACGATCCACGCGATGAAGGAATATCCGCTGTTCGCCGCCCTCAACAACGGCGGACCCGGAACGTCGAACAACCTGCTTGTCCAGTACATCTACCAGACCGGCTTCAAATCGGGCCAGATCGGCTACGCGAGCGCCGCGTCGTTCGTGCTCATGCTCATCCTGATGGCCGTCGCGGTCGTCCAGCTGATGGTCAACCGGCGGGTGGAGAACCGATGACAACCACAGACATGCCTCGCAAGGTCGACGCCGGGCCCGGACGGGCCGTTCCCAAGAAGCGGCCCGGCGCGGTCGGCGGTGGGCTTCGGCGCGCGGTGCCCGCGACGACGCTGCTGTGGGTCCTGGCGGCCGTCTACGGATTTCCCGTGCTGTGGTTCGTCCTCAGCTCCTTCAAACCGGCGGGAGACCTGTTCTCCTCCCTGTCGCTGTTTCCGGACGACCCCACCCTGTCGGGCTACAAGGCAGCGTGGGACAGCGCCAACTTCTCCCAGTACTTCATCAACACGGCCATCGTGTCTGTGGTCGCGACGATCCTCACGGTGGGAGTCAGCTGCTGCACGGGGTACGCGCTGGCCAAGTACGACAACAAGTGGCTCAAGGTGTTCTTCATCTGCATCCTCGCCACGACGATGCTGCCGGGCGAGGTCATGCTCGCCCCGCAGTTCCTGGTGGCCCGCGACCTGGGCCTGTTCAACTCGCTCGCCGGCATCGTCTTCCCGGCCTTGCTCACGGCGACCGGCTGCTTCATGTTCCGCCAGTTCTTCCTGACGGTCCCTGACGAGCTCGTCGAGGCCGCCCGCATCGACGGGGCGCGTGAACTGTCGATCTTCCTGCGGATCATGGTGCCGATCTCCCGGCCCATCATGCTGACGCTCGCCATCCTGTCGTTCCAGTGGCGGTGGAACGACTACATCTGGCCGCTGCTGATGCTGAACGACCCCGACAAGTTCACCGTGCAGATCGGCATCCAGAGCCTCGTCGGCGCGCAGAACATCAACTGGTCGGTGGTGCTCGGCGGCTCGGTCATCTCCATGGTTCCGCTGATCGTCGTCTTCCTGGTGTTCCAGCGTTATGTCATGAACGCCGACATCAACGCAGGATTGAAGGACTGACCGTGTCCACCCCGCTCGACCACGAGTTCGTCCGCGCGGCGGCCCGCGCCGCCGACCGGCCGGCCGCCCCGCCGGCCACCTCCGGCATGAAGGGCTGAACAGCTTGTATCTCCCGCATCAGCGCGGCCAGTTGCACGATCTGGCCGACGATCCGGCCGCGTACGACCGTGTACTGGCCGACGTGACCGAGCAGGCGCTGGCCCGGCTCACCCCCGAGGGCAATCTGGAACACCCGGCCGCCACCGACGACATCGGTGACACCTCGCTCGGCATCACCTCCCTGCTCGCACTGGCCTGGCACCGCACCAAGGACCCCCGCCTGCCGGACGCGGTCCGCCGCAGCCTCGCCTTCCACCTGCGCGCACGCGTCTACACCGAGGACAACCCCGGTTACCCGAACCTGACGATGCGCAAGTCCGGTTTGCCGTACGCCCGTTACGTACTCGCCCCCGGCGCCCACCCCATCGGCGACTGGCCGAGCACCGTGTGGGCGCTGCTCCAGGCGGTCAACGTGCTGGACGCGGCGGACGGCCTGATCGACGAGGAGCAATACCGTGAACTCCTCGATGTGGCAGGCGGTTACTGGCACTGGCTGACCGAGGCCACGGTGTTCAACCCGCAGGACGCCGCCAACCAGGCCATCGGCTGCGTGGTCGGCGGGCTGATGCTCGCCCGCCATCTCCCTTCGGAAGAAGGTGAGTTGGTACGGCGGCGGGCGATGCACGTGTACGTGAGCGAGATCCGCGCCCGTCGTATACGGGACAGGGGTGCCCCGCTGCCTCCCGAGCACGGCGGCGCGTACGACAACAACTACGGGCCGATCTCCCTCTCCTTCCTCGCCCAGGCGCACCGGGTCAGCGGCGAGGACGTCTTCGCCGAGGACGGCGACGCGCTCGCCCGCTATATCGACGCACGGCTGGCGGGAAGCGGCTTCGACATCGGCGGGCCGCGCTACAGCGAGCAGCACTCCGCCTTCGAATCCGTCCTGGGGCTGCGGTACTTCAGCGCGCGCATCGGCGCCGACATCGGCCGCTACGCCGGGGACTCCCGCTGGGGCCGGCACGCGGTCGGGGCGGACGGCGGCGTGGACGGGCACTTCGCGTTCATGCTCGTCTGGCAGATCCAGGACACCACGCGTTGGCACCGCACACCGCGTACGGAACCCGCCTGCCACCAACTGCGGGCGGGCACGGTCACGGTGTCGTTCGACGACCGGATGACGCCCACCGTGATCGAGGCGGGCGGCTCGGTGCTGGTGGCCGGGGCCGTCGACCGGCAGCACGGGTTCGGGCCGGTGACGGACGGCTTCCTGCTGTGCCGTCCGATGGGCGCGGTCCGGGTACGGGACCAGCGCTCCGGGGACCTCGCCGCCAAGCTCGTGAGCAAGCCCGTCGTCGGGCGGGACCATGTGCTGCGCCATGTTCAGTCGCTGTACGTCACGGACGGCACCCGGCTGTGGATGACGGTCGTCGTCGAACGGCTGGGCGGGGAACGGTACTTGCTCGCCGGGATGCCATACGTCGTCGCGGAGGGCGACCGGTTCCGCAGGACCGGCGAACTGCCGCCCGTCGCCTCCGCAGGTGAGCTCCGGCTGACGCATCCGCCGGCCGGTAGCTCGGACAGCTTCGACGCCCGGCACGACGTCACCCAGCAGCAGGCGGCCTTCGAACTCGCCCTCGACCCACGCGGCTACGGCAACCCTGACCAGGGCTGGAGCCACATCCGGACGACCACCGCTCTCGAAGCGGGCCCCGCCCCGGGCGTACCGGAGGACCTGGACGTCTTCGCGGTGCGCTACGGGCCGGAGGCGACGGAGCCGCTGAGCGTGACCTGCGAGCGCTCGCCGGAGGGCCTGACGGTGCGTACCGAGGCCTTCACGGCGGTGCTCGGCGAGCCCGACGCGCACGGCGAACCGGAACTGACGCTGGTTCGCCGTGCGCGTCGCTGACCCGGGGCTGGGCTTGGGCCTGGGTCTCGTGTGAGGCCTGGGCCCAGCCCGAGGCTCAGGCGGTCACTTTCTCGCGGCCGGTCGTGTCCTGCTCGGCCCGCTCGCCGAGCCGCTCCGTCGGGACCTTGTGCGTCTCACGGGCCGTGAACGCGGCGATCACCGGCGGGACGCACAGTGCGGCGGTGAAGAGGGCCACGGCCGACCAGTTGTCGCCGTCAGGGCCCGCGATCTGCGCGGCGAAGGTGACGGCGAACCCGGCGATCGCGAAGCCGATCTGGGTGCCGATCGCCATGCCGGACAGGCGGACGCGGGTCGAGAACATCTCGCCGTAGAAGGCGGGCCAGACGCCGTTCGCCGCGCTGTAGACGACACCGAAGGCGACGATGCCGAGGACCAGGACCAGCGGGTACGAGCCCGTGGAGATGGCCCACAGGTAGCCGAACATCGTTACGGCGCTGCCGGCCGCGCCGAGCAGGAAGACCGGGCGGCGGCCGATGCGGTCGGAGAGGGTGGCCCACAGCGGGATCGCGGCGAGGGCGACGAGGTTGGCGAGGGCGGCCACCCACAGCATGGATGTGCGGTCCATGCCGACCGAGTCGCTGGTCGCGTACGACAGCGCCCACACCGTGAAGATCGTGCTCACCGAGGCAACGAGCGCGGCCGCGACCACCCGCAGCACATCCGCCCAGTGCTCGCGCAGCAGCACGGCAAGCGGCATCTTCGGGACGCCCTCGGTGGCGGCCTGCTGCGTGAAGGTCGGGGTCTCGTCGAGCGTACGGCGGATGACATAGCCGACGACGGCGACCACGAAGCTCAGCCAGAACGGGATGCGCCAGCCCCAGGCCAGCAACTGGTCCTCGGGGAGCGCGGCGACCGGGATGAACACCAGGGTGGCGAGGAGCTGGCCGCCCTGAGTGCCGCTGAGCGTGAAGCTGGTGAAGAAGCCGCGGCGGTTCGGCGGCGCGTGTTCCAGCGACATGGAGTTGGCGCTGGCCTGCTCGCCCGCGGCCGAGATGCCCTGCAGGATGCGGCAGAGGACGAGCAGGACCGGGGCCAGCGTGCCGACCTGCTCCCGCGTGGGCAGACAGCCGATGAGGAACGTCGACAGGCCCATCAGCATCAGCGTGAAGACCATGATCTTCTTACGGCCCAGCTTGTCGCCGAAGTGACCGAGGAACAGCGCGCCGACCGGGCGGGCCGCATACGCGACGCCGAACGTGGCCAGTGACAGCAGCGTCCCGGTGGCCGGGTCCGACTCGTCGAAGAAGACATCCGGGAAGATCAGCGCGGCGGCACTGCCGTAGATGAAGAAGTCGTAGTACTCCAGGGCACTACCGATCCAGGCGGCCGTGGCGGCCTTCTTCGGCTGGCCCGGGGGCGCGGCGGGGACGGACATGGCGTGCTCCTCGGGGGACGGGGACCGCTGAGCAGGGATGGGGGCCGCTGATCAGGGGACGGAGGCGCTAATGAACTCACTGGTTAGTTATTGAGCGGTTGGCCAGAGATGTTGCGCCCGCGTTTCGGCATGCGTCAAGAGGGTGCGCCGAAGAATTCCGTGAGGCTCAGTCCGCGGACCGCTCCGCCGTCAGGTAGGCGATCACCATGTCGCCCAGCATGGTGCGGTAGTGCTCCCGCTGGTCGGCGGCGACCAGATCGCGGCCGAAGAGCGCGCCGAAGGTGTGCCGGTTGGCGACCCGGAAGAAGCAGAACGAGCTGATCATCGCGTGCAGGTCCACCGCGTCGACCTCAGCCGTGAACAGGCCGGACTCACGCCCCGAGGCCAGGATGCGGCCGATCACATCGAGCGCGGGCGAACCGATCTTGCCCAGCTCCGCGGAGGCGGCGATGTGCTCCGCCTCGTGGATGTTCTCGATGCTGACCAGGCGGATGAAGTCGGGGTGCGCCTCATGGTGGTCGAAGGTGAGCTCGGCGAGCCGCCGGATGGCCGCGACCGGGTCCAAGTGCTCCACGTCCAGCTGCTGTTCGGCCTTCCGGATCACGCTGTACGCCCGCTCCAGCACGGCCGTGAACAGCTGCTCCTTGCCGCCGAAGTAGTAGTAGATCATCCGCTTCGTGGTGCGAGTCCGGGCGGCGATCTCGTCCACCCTGGCCCCGGTGAACCCGGCCCGCGCGAACTCCTGGGTCGCCACGTCGAGGATCTCGGCCCTGGTGCGGGCGGCGTCGCGGATGCGGCCGTTGGGTCGTGCCGGTTCTTCGACGCTGGTCATCGGGTTCCTTCGCGTTCCTCTCCGGCGAGCTGCCGTGCCGGAGATTGTAGAACCAGGCCGTTCTGCGGGAGTGGGCGGACCGTGGGCCGGGGCTTCCCGTGGACCTCCGATGCTGCTATAGCTAACGTACTAGTTCGTACATTAATGAGTTGCCCGCTCGCGTCAGGAGGTCCCTCGGTGCTGTCCAAGGACTCGTATCTCGTCGGACTGATCGGTTCCGGCATCGGCCCGTCGCTCAGCCCGGCGCTGCACGAGCGGGAGGCGGACCGGCAGGGCCTGCGCTATCTGTACCGGATCATCGACATCGACGACCTCGGTGTCCCGGCCGAAGCGGTGGGGGACCTGGTACGGGCCGCCCGCGACCTGGGCTTCGACGGGCTGAACATCACGCATCCCTGCAAGCGGTTGGTCATCGAGCATCTGGATGCGCTTGATCCGCAGGCCGAGGCGCTGGGTGCGGTGAACACCGTTGTGTTCGAGGACGGGCGCGCGGTCGGGCACAACACGGATGTCACCGGGTTCGCGGCCTCGTTCGCGCGCGGGCTGCCTGATGCTCCGCTGGAGCGGGTGGTTCAGCTGGGCGCCGGCGGCGCGGGCGCGGCTGTCGCGCACGCCACGCTCACGCTGGGCGCCGAGCGCGTCACCGTCGTGGACGCGTTGCCCGACCGGGCCGTTGCGCTGGCCGATGGGCTGAACCGGCGCTTCGGTGACGGCCGGGCGACCGCCGCGGCGCCGGACCGGCTGGCTGCGCTGGTCGCGGACGCAGATGGGGTTGTGCATGCCACGCCTACGGGTATGGCTGCCCATCCTGGGCTGCCGCTTCCGGCTGGGTTGCTGCATCCCGGGCTGTGGGTGGCCGAGGTTGTCTACCGGCCGCTGGAGACGGAGTTGTTGCGTGCCGCTCGTGGGGTTGGGTGCGCCACGTTGGATGGGGGTGGCATGGCTGCCTTCCAAGCTGCCGATGCCTTCCGGCTGTTCACCGGGCGGGAACCGGACGTCAGTCGGATGCTGGCGGACATTGGCGAGTTGGCCGGGGCTGTGAGTGTTCGTGACTAGGCGCCGTGGGGGTTGTACCGTGTGTCGGCTGCGGGGCCGTTGTGGCTGGTCGCTCCCCCCACTCTCGGCTGCGCTCGAGCGGGGGAACCCCCATCGCGGCGGAGCCGCATATGTCACAGCCCCGCGCCCCTAAGGGGCGCCCCCTGAACCGGCGGTTTAGAAGCACCGCCAGGAGTGTGAAGCCCTCCAGAAGCGTGACGCCTCGAAGGAGCCCCCCATGCGTACCTCCATCGCCACCGTCTCCCTCAGTGGTTCCCTCACCGAGAAGCTCACTGCTGCCTCCCGGGCCGGGTTCGACGGGGTCGAGATCTTTGAGAACGACCTCCTCGCCAGTCCCCTCTCTCCCGAGGAGATCCGCGACCGGTGCGCCGACCTCGGGCTCAGCATCGACCTGTACCAACCAATGCGCGACATCGAGGCCGTACCTCCGGACGAGTTCGCGCGGAATCTGCGGCGCGCCGAGCGTAAGTTCCAGCTCATGCGGCGGCTCGGTGCCGACACCGTGCTGGTGTGTTCCAGTGTGTCGCCGCTTGCCGTGGACGACGACGTGCTCGCGGCCCGGCAGCTGCGCCAACTTGCCGAACTGGCCCAGGAGTTCGGGATTCGCGTTGCGTACGAGGCGCTGGCGTGGGGGCGGCATGTGAGTACGTACGACCATGCATGGCGCATCGTCGAGCAGGCCGATCACCCGGCGCTCGGGACCTGCCTCGACAGCTTTCACATCCTCGCCCGCGGGTCCGATCCCAAGGGCATCGCGGATCTTCCCGGCGAGAAGATCTTCTTTCTCCAGCTCGCCGACGCGCCGCTGCTCGCGATGGACGTCCTGCAGTGGAGCCGCCACCACCGCTGCTTTCCCGGCCAGGGTGGCTTCGATGTCGCGGGGCTGCTGCGGCATGTGCTGCGTACCGGTTACGACGGGCCGCTCTCCCTGGAGGTCTTCAACGACGTGTTCCGGCAGGCCGAGGCCGGTCCGACCGCGGTGGACGCCCGCCGCTCCCTCCTCGTGCTGCAGGAGAGCGTCGGAGTCGCGTCGCTGCCCGCGCCCGTCGTCCCCACCGGCGTCGCCTTCGCCGAACTGGTCACGCCCGACGCGGAACCCCTCGCGGCGCTGCTCGGCGCGCTCGGTTTCGCCCGTACCGCACGGCACCGCGGCAAACCCGTCGACCTGTGGCAGCAGGGCGAGGCCCGCATCCTGGTCAACACCGGACCGGCCGATCGCCGCCACGGCACTGCGCTCGCCGCGCTCGGTCTGGAGTCCCCCGACCCGGCGGGCGCGGCCCGGCGCGCCGAGGCCCTGCTGGCACCGGTACTGCCGCGCCGCCGCGCACCGCAGGACGTCCCCCTCGACGCGGTAGCCGCCCCCGACGGCACGGAGCTGTTCTTCTGCGCCACGAACCGGCCCGAACTCCCCAACTGGCTCACCGACTTCGAGGGCCTCGAGCACCACCCCGCGGAAGCCGCGAACGCACAACGCATCGACCACCTCGCCCTCACCCAGCCCTGGCACCACTTCGACGAAGCGGCCCTCTTCCACCACAGCGTCCTCGGGCTGCGGGCGCAGCAGAGCGTGGACGTCGCCGACCCGTACGGTCTGCTGCGCAGCCGCGCCGTCACCAACGCCGACGGCAGCGTCCGTATCGCCCTCACCGTCGGCGCGGCCCCGACGGACGACACCGTCCACGCCCAGCACATCGCGCTGGCCACGGACGACGTGGTCGCCGCGGCCCGCCGCTTCCGCGAGGCAGGCGGCCACCTGCTGCCGATCCCCGCGAACTACTACGACGACCTCGCGGCCCGGTTCGACCTCACCGAGGAGGAGTTGGCGACGTACCGCGAACTGGGCATCCTCTACGACCGCGACGAGCACGGCGTCTTCCGCCACTGCTACACCCACACCGTCGGCCGCGCCTTCTTCGAACTGGTCCAGCGCGATGGCGGCTATCGGGGGTACGGCGCCCCGAACGCGCCCGTACGTCTGGCAGCGCAGCACGCCGCAGGCGGAGTCACTGCCGGCTGACCGTCCGCGTCACGCCCGCGACGACCGACGTGGCCAGGATCCAGCCGGTGAGGACCAGGACGTACGACAGGTACTGGTACGGGCCCTTCGGGGCGAACGCGGCCTCCTGGCCGAAGGAGATGACCGGGAGGAGGAGGTCGAGGGTGTAGAAGACCGGGTTGAAGGGCGGAACCTCGTCCGGCTTCAGGGCCGGTGGATGGTTCAGGGCGTACGAGATGGAGCCGACCGCCAGCAGTGAAAGGAGCCAGACCGCGGCGCGCAGCGGGCGGAAGCCGTAGCCGACGGTCGCATCCTGGACCTGGCCCCACAGGCGGCCGTACCAGGGGAGTGTGCGGCGGTGGCGGCGCTGCTTGGCCAGTTGGACGACGCGGGCCGCGTCGTCGTCGCCGATACGGCGGTAGGCGGCGGTCAACTGCTCGTAGGCGTGCGGGACATAGCGGTCGTCGTCGCGTTCCAGCATGGGCAGTCGGCGCTCGGCCGGTTCGTGAGGCGTGAGGGTCGTATAGCCGAGACCGTCGAGGCGGACCGTGTCCGGCAGCTTCTCCGGATCCAGGAAGAGGACCTCGACCTGGGCCCGGCGCAGATTGAGGCCGCCGTCCAGCGGTTCGCCCCTGCGCAGCCACAGTTCCCCCACGGTGCAGCTGCTGGCCCGCAGCGCCATGTCGCCTGGGTTCGACAGACGCGCGTACGACAGGTCGAGGCGGCCGGCGACTCGGGCGCCCCGCAGCCCGATCCATCCCTTGACGTCCGCCTGCCGCAGCAGGAGGTCGCCCCCCACGCCCAGCGTCACGGCGTCCAGGGACACCTGGCCGGGGTGGCGGAGGCGGGTGTCGGTGAGATTGACCGATCCGTTGACGGTGGCGCCGTTGAGGCGTATCTCCCCGTGCGCCTTCAGCCCGGGGGCATGGAGGTCGTCGCCGACGGTTGCCTGGTTGAGCTGCAGCACCGGCTCCGCGGCGTCCGGCGCGCTGAACTCGGCGCTCTCCATGTACAGGCTTCCCGCGATCTGCGCCCCGGCGAGCCGCACGGGGCCCCGGAACCGGGAGCGGGTCATCCGCAGCACGCCCTCCACCTGGACGGCGTGGGAGGTGAGCCCGGGCAGGACCGACTCACTGAGGTTCAGCTCGCGGAGCCGGCAGGCGTAGAAGCGCGGAACCTCGTCGAAGTAGCAGTGCCGCAGTCGGGCGGGGTGGTCGACCGTGGCGTACTGGAGGTCGAGCATCCCGGAGACACGAGCGCCCGCGAGACCGAGCGACGCTATCTCGCCGTCCTCCTGAGGGCCGTTGAGAAGGAGGGTCCGCAACACGGCCGCGCGTACGGTCCGTTCCGGACCCCAGTCGGCCCCGTCCGCCACGTCCTCGTCGGTTCCGGAGCGGAAGTCCACGGACTCCCCGCGGGAAAACGCCCGCCACACCCGCTCTTCGGCCGCCGTCAGATCGTTGATCTCCATCAGCGGGGACTCTGACGCGGCCCGGGGCAGGTGTCAACTCGCCGATTACGCCCTGGTGTTCCACTCCGCGATGACAGGCCGCCCATGCTCCGTCGACAACCGGCTCAACGTCCCCGTCTCCAGCCGGAACAGCCGCCCCTCCGACGGCGGCAATCCCAGCCGGCGAGCCGTCAGCACCCGCAGGAAGTGCCCGTGGGCCACAAGCAACACATCCCCCTCGGGGAGCGTCTCGGCAACCCGGGCCAGGACCCGGTCGGCACGCTCGCCCACCTGCCCGGGCGATTCGCCGACGTGCCCCTCCGGGCCGGACGGCGCCCCGTCCGTCCACAGATCCCAGTCGGGACGGGTGCGGTGGATCTCGACGGTGGTGACGCCCTCGTAGCCGCCGTACTCCCACTCATGCAGGTCCGGGTCCACGACGGCCCCCGACAGGCCCGCGAGTTCGGCCGTGCGCACCGCGCGACCGAGCGGGCTGGTAAGGACGAGCGCGAAGGACCGGCCCGCGAGGAGCGGAGCCAGCGACTTGGCCTGTTCCTCGCCGCGTCGGGTGAGGGGCAGGTCGGTCCGGCTGGTGTGCTGACCCGACGCGCTCCACTCGGTCTCGCCGTGGCGGATCAGGAGAAGGTCGCCCATGACCGTTACATCGCCTACTTCGCCGACTCGACGGAGTGGCCGCCGAACTGGTTGCGCAGCGCCGCGATCATCTTCATCTGCGGCGAGTCGTCCTGCCGGGAGGAGAAGCGCGCGAAGAGGGACGCGGTGATCGCCGGCAGCGGTACCGCGTTGTCGATGGCCGCCTCGACCGTCCAGCGGCCCTCACCCGAGTCCTGCGCATAGCCGCGCAGCTTCTCCAAGTGCTCGTCCTCGTCGAGCGCGTCGACCGCCAGGTCGAGCAGCCAGGACCGTATGACGGTGCCCTGCTGCCAGGAGCGGAACACCTCGCGTACGTCCGTGACGGAGTCGGCCGCCTGCAGCAGCTCCCAGCCCTCGGCGTAGGCCTGCATCATGGCGTACTCGATGCCGTTGTGGACCATCTTCGAGAAGTGCCCGGCACCCACCTTGCCCGCGTGGACATAGCCGTACGGGCCTTCCGGCTTGAGTGCCTCGAAGATCGGCTGGAGCCGGTCCACGTGCTCCTTGTCGCCGCCGACCATGAGGGCGTAGCCGTTCTCCAGGCCCCACACACCGCCGGAGACGCCCGCGTCGACGAAGCCGATGCCCTTGGCCCCCAGCTCCTCGGCATGCTTCTCGTCGTCCGTCCAGCGGGAGTTGCCGCCGTCGACGACCGTGTCGCCGGCTTCCAGCAGGTCCCCGAGTTCGTCGACGACCGACTGGGTCGGGCCGCCCGCCGGGACCATCACCCAGATCACCCGCGGGCCTTCGAGGCGGCCGACCAGTTCGGTCAGGCTGCCGACGTCGGAGAGCTCGGGATTGCGGTCGTAGCCGATGACGGTGTGCCCGCCCTGGCGGATGCGCTCGCGCATGTTCCCGCCCATCTTGCCGAGACCGATCAGGCCAAGTTCCATGGCTGTCATGCCCTTTCGCTTCCTATGAGCGTGTGGTGGCCGGTGATCGTGGGCCGCGCCTCAGACACGGCCGCTCCCCGCCTTGTCGGCACCGCGCAGGGCGATCGCGTACATGTCGTCCGCGTCCAGGCGGCGCAGTTCCTCGGCGATCAGCTCGGAGGTGGGGCGGACCTTCAGGGCGAGGGTGCGCGAGGGCTGGCCGGGCAGGGAGAGGGTGGCCAGCGGGCCCTCGGGGCGGTCGATACGGACCTCGCCGTTCACGGTGTCGAGCTGTACGCCCGTGACGACCGGGCCTGGGGTGACCACCCGATCGACCCGCACCCGCAGCCGGGCCTCCAGCCAGCGGGCCAGCAGCTCGGCGCTCGGGTTCTCGGCCTCGCTCTCGACGGCGGCCGAGATCACCTCCGCACGGGCCTGGTCGAGGGCCGCGGCCAGCATCGAGCGCCATGGCGTCAGCCGGGTCCAGGCGAGGTCGGTGTCGCCGGGCGCGTACGAGGCGACGCGCTGCTCCAGGGCGATGAGCGGGGCCTCGACGGCGTACATGTCCGTGATCCGGCGCTGGGCCAGCGCGCCGAGGGGGTCCTTCGCGGGGACCTCGGGTGCGTCCACCGGCCACCACACGACGACGGGGGCGTCCGGGAGCAGGAGCGGGAGGATCACCGAGTCGGCGTGGTCGCCGGCCTCCCCGTACAGCCGGAGTACGACCGTCTCGCCGGTGCCGGCGTCCGCGCCGACCCGTACCTCGGCGTCGAGGCGGGACTTCGTGCGGTCGCGGGGGGTGCGGGAGACGCGCCTGATGACGACGAGGGTGCGTGAGGGGTGCTCGTGCGAGGCCTCCTCGGCCGCCTTGATCGAGTCGTACGCATTCTCCTCGTCCGTCACGATGACCATCGTCAGAACCATGCCCACGGCGGGGGTGCCGATGGCGCGGCGGCCTTCCACGAGGGCCTTGTTGATCTTGCTTGCCGTGGTGTCGGTCAGGTCGATCTTCATGGCCTGCGCCAGCTCCGTCCGTTCTTGTGTGCCGGAACCCCATTGTCGTCGAGCGAGGTGGCGACCGCTTGGGATCAACCACGCACGGCGGCCGGGGATTCCCGGGCGGAGAACGGGCGCGGACACGGAGAAGGGGCGGGCCGTTCGGCCCGCCCCTTGTGGGGGGTTTCCGGAGATGGCGCAGGTGTCAGCCGGTCGACTGGAGGACCTGGACGTAGTCGACCACCATCGGGTGGCCGGGCTCGGTGGCGGCGTCCGGGCCGCCGCCGTGGGCGGCCGGGAAGGCGCCGCCCATCGCGACGTTCAGGATGATGAAGAAGCCGTGGTCCGTGGCGTTGGTCCAGGTCGTGGCGTCGACCTGGTTCTCGCGCACCGTGTGGTAGTTGTCGCCGTCGACGTAGAAGCGGATCTCCTCGACGTCGCTCGACCGGTCCCACTCCAGGGCGAAGGTGTGGAAGCCGGCCGTGCAGGCCGCGCCGGGACACGCGGTGGAGCTGCCGATGCCGGTGTTCTCGTTGCAGGGGCCGCCCGGGGCGGTGCCGCAGTGCATCGTGGCGAACACCGTGTTCTGGCCCTGGGTGTTCTCCATGATGTCCAGCTCGCCCACCATCGGCCAGTTCTGGTAGTTGCCGCGGTACGGCTCGCCCAGCATCCAGAACGCGGGCCAGTAACCCCTGGCCGCGGCGCCGGTGACGTTCGGCGTCTGGAGGCGGCTCTCGACGCGCAGCTTGCCGCCGGCGGGGGGCTCGAAGTCGGTGCGGTTGGTCTCGATGCGGCCGGAGGTCCAGTTGCCGGAGGCGTCGCGGCGTGGCGTGATCCGGAGGTTGCCGTTGCCGTCGAGCGAGACGTTGTCCGTGCTGTCGGTCATCGTCTCGATCTCGCCGGTGCCCCAGTTGGCGGGGCCGCCGGGGTAGCCGGTGCCGGTGGCGTACTGCCAGTTGTCGCGGTTGACGCCGGTGCCCGCGGCGCCGTTGAAGTCGTCGGTGAACACTTCGGTCCAGCCGGACGGGGGCGGTGGGGGAGACGCGTTCGCGGGCAGGGTGATCGCCGCGGCGCCCGCGGCCAGGCCCAGCGTGCTCAGTACGGCGATGAACACATGCTTCAGGGGTTTGCGCCTGCTATGGGTTCCACTCATGGATGCCTCGTTCACGGTGGTGTGGGGGTGCGGGTGGGGGATCCACCGAGAGGCTTGAGAGCGCTCTCAATGAAGCCGCGCCCGACAATGTGCTCTCTGTCACGTCAGTCGTCAAGAGGTAAAGCAGAGAAAGTGCTTGCGGGGGAGCGGAGTTCACACTCTGAACGAAGGGGAAGAGCGGGCGCCCGGAGGGCGAAGCCCCCGGTCACAGGCGCGGGACCGGATCCGTGACCGGCGGCGCCCCGCCGCATCCGGCAGGACCCGGGCGCATCCGGCAGGCCCCGGCGTACGTCCTCACCGGTGAGACGGATATTGTCCGCGTGGATCAGTGGGCGCGCCGGGGGGCGTGGAGCATAAGGAACCAGCCACGAGACGCGAATCAGACGGCGTGATCAAGCCGCGCACGAAAAAAATTAAGCCGAGCGTCAAATGGTGGGAACCTTCGGGCTGTTTCTGACTTCCTACCGTGTGCCGCGTTGTGGGTCCGAGTATCCCTTTCCTCATCTTCCTCCTCGGCCACGGACGCCGCACACCACGCTCACTGAACCACGCACAGGAGAACACGTATGCCCAGCCGCCGTCGCTTTCTCGCCGGGACCGCAGTCGCGCTCGGCGTCACAGGGGCGGCCACGGCCTGCGAGTCGGCCACGACCCCGGACACCGACGCGCTCCCGCAGGCCCCCGTCGTGCCCGCCGCCCAATCCCCGGCGAACGGGCTGAACTTCGTGGTGATCCTCGCGGACGACCTCGGATACGGCGAGCTCGGAGCGTACGGACAGAAGCTGATCCGCACCCCGCACCTGGACACCCTCGCCGCCGAGGGCCTGCGCTTCACGGACGCCTACGCGGCGGCCCCGGTCTGCGCGCCCTCGCGCTGCTCCCTGTTCACCGGACTGCACAGCGGGCATGCGACCGTACGGGAGAACCCGTGGGGACCCGGCGGCCAAGCGGCCCTCACCGACCGCGACTTCACCTTCGCCGAGGCCCTGCGCGCCCGCGGCTACCGCACCGCGCTGGTCGGCAAGTGGGGCTTCGGCCCCGAGGAGCCGAACCAGCCGAGCCACCCCAACGCCCGTGGTTTCGACGAGTTCTACGGCTACATCTCGCACCGGCACGCGCACGACTACTATCCGCCGTACCTGTGGCGCAACGCCGAGCGGGAGGAGATCCCGGAGAACGAAGACGGCGCCAGACGGGCCTACGCCCCCGACCTCCTCGAGGCCCGCGCCCTCGACTTCATGGACGCGCACAAGGACGAGGCCTTCCTCCTCTGCCTCACGCCCACCCTGCCGCACGCGCCGAGCAGCGCGCCCGAGATCGGGGCGTACGGGTCCCGCCCCTGGCCGCGGCCGGACAAGCTGCACGCCGCGCAGGTCAGCAAGTTCGACGCGCTCGTCGGCAACGTCACCAAGCGGCTGGATTCGCTCGGCATAGCGGACCGGACCGTGGTGATCGTCACCAGTGACAACGGGCCGCACGAGGAGGGGCGTACCGACCCTGGGCTCTTCGCTGCGAGCGGCGGGCTGCGTGGGATCAAGCGGAACCTGTACGAGGGGGGTATCCGCGTTCCGCTCATCGCCTGGTCGCCGAAGCGGGTTCGTTCCGGTGTCACGGATCGGCCGACTCCGCTCACCGATCTGCTGCCGACGCTTGCCGAGCTCGCGGGCGCGCCCGCCCCGGCGGATGTCGACGGGCTGTCCATCGCGCCGCTGTTGCGGGGTGGCGCGGACGCCGTCGCCCGCCATGATCACCTGTACTTCTACCGCAACCACAGTGGGCGGACTCCGGGTTCCGATGCCATCGATCGGTGGCGGGGGCGGCGGCTTGCCGAGGCGTTGCGGCGGGGGGATATGAAGGCGGTGCGGTTTGCGCCGGGTCAGGATCGGAACGTGCCCGATGAGCAGTGGGAGGTCGAGTTGTACGACCTTGCCAGGGATCCCGGTGAGCGGGATGACATCGCGTCCAAGCGGCCTGGTGAGGCGGATGCGTTGGTGCGGTTGATGCGGTCGTCTTGGGCGGACCGGTACGAGCGCAAGCAGTTCGGCGTTTCGCTCGATGTCGTTTCGCGCGGCGACGGGTTTGTGGTGACGGCCACGCTTGCGAATGGCTCCGCCAAGCCGTGGACTGGGGCTGGGCTTGAGCTTCGGGTTCCTGGGGGTTGGAGTGTGCAGGCGCTCGGGTTGGTGAGCGCGGACTTTGTGGCTGCGGGTGGGCGGGTCACCGCGCGGTGGACGGTTACGCCTACGTCCGAGGGCGGGTGGGTCAGCTGCGTGGGGACCGCGCGGCATGTGGGGGCGCCGGTGCGGTATGCCGCGAGCGCGCACACGAGCAGCGCGGCGGCCTGAACTCCGCCGGGTGCGGGTTCGTGGGCGGGGGGTTTCCTTTCCCCAGCCCCGCCCCTTCCCGAAACTGAGGGCTGCGCCCCCAGGCCCCGCTCGCGGCTGCGGGTGCATTGTGGCTGGTCGCGCAGTTCCCCGCGCCCCTAAAGGGGCGCCCCCACCGAACCGTCAGCCACGAAGCTGACCAGTCGTCATGCTCGCCAGCCACGACGAAACCGGCACTCTCCCGCCGGTGGGAGGGGACGTGGGCCGGTGCGTCCTATGCCCGTCGCTTAGCTTCGGTCTGGGCATACCAGAACGCTGTGTCAGCACGGGGTCGTATGCCCTGTTGGCGACGGGCTGACGCACCGGACCGCGGCCCCGCACCCACCACGCACCCAAGGGGCGCGGGGCTGTGTCAATTTGCGGCTCCGCCGCGTGGGCGCGACCAGCCACGACGGCGCTGCAGCCGACAACGAACCCAACTGCTCAACCGCCGGAGGCGGAGGCGGAGGCACGCGGTTGCCACCCCAGTGCTCGCGAGATCCCCAGCGCAGCGAGCCGTACCGCCGGGATCAACGCCGGTACTTGGGCGTCCCGTTCGGGGACCACCACCGACGTCGCCGCGACGACGGAGCCGTCCGCGTTGCGGACAGGCGCCGCCACTGACAGGGCGTCCTCCGTCACCTGGCGGCTGCTCACCGCCACGCCCGTGCGCCGCACTTCGGCCAGGACGCGGCGCAGGATCGCCGGGTCCGTGATCGTGTGCGGCGTGAAGGCCACAAGCGGCCGCGCGCAGTACGCCTCCTGCGACGCCACGTCGCTGAAGGCGAGCAGCGCGAGTCCGACACCCGTCGCGTGCAGTGGCCAGCGCGCGCCCACCCGGATGTGCACGCCGACCGCCGAGTGGCCGGAGATCCACTCGATGTAGACGACCTCGTCACCGTCCCGCACGGCCATCTGCACGTTCTGGTGCGTGGCCTCGTACAGGTCCTCCAGATACGGAAGCGCGACCTGCCGCAGCGCCAGCCCGCGGGGCGCCAGCGCAGCGACCTCCCACAGGCGCAGGCCCACGTGGTACGTCCCGGACGCGTCGCGCTCCAGAGCACCCCACTCGCTGAGCGCACCCACCAGCCGGTGGGCGGTTGTAAGGGACAGCCCGGCCCGGCGGCTGATGTCCGTGAGGGACAGCGCCGGATGGTCGTGGTCGAACGCGGCGAGCACGGCGAGAAGGCGGTCGGGCGCCGAACGTACAGTCATCGGTTCGTCCAAGCGTTTTCCAAGCAATGTCCAAGCTCAACTCGCCACAAAAATCAGCCCAGTTCGGACTCGGCGATCCGCTGCAGGAGAGCGTGCAGCGTGTCCCGCTCGGCTGCGTCCAGAGGGTGGAGCAGAGCGCTCGTCGCCCGCCGCCCCGCTTCGTGGGAGTCGCGCAGGAACGACCGGCCGTCCTCCGTCAGGACGACTATCCGGCTGCGGCGGTCGTCGGGCGACGGGCGGCGCTCGGCCAGACCAAGCTTCTCCAGGTCGTCGACCAGGCCGACGATGGCGCTCGGGTCGTACCCGAGGCGAGCGCTCAGCTCCCGCTGGAGTGCGCCCTCCGTGGTGGTCAGGTAGCGCAGCAGCGCGTAGTGGCGCAGTCGTAGCCCCGACTCCTGGAGGAACGCGTTGAACACCTGCCCGGAGCGCAGACCGATCCGGTACAGCAGGTAGCCGGTGTCCGAGTGCAGCCCGCGCATCCACGGCTCCTGAGCGTCGATGGCGTCGGGGTTCGTGGCGTGCGGCTGGCCGGCGATGGCGGGCTCCCTGGTCGAGGCCCCGGTCGGGGGCGGGTGGGCGTGGTGCTCACAGCATGGCGCACAGCTCGGCCTACAACAACTATTGACGTCGACAATTATTGTCCTTAGCTTCGATCCTGTAGCCGCAAGCTTCGATCTCGTAGCCGCAGCTCGCTCGTCTCGCAGCCGCATCCGCTTTCTCGAAGGGACACCGTCGTGCCCAGCATCGATCTCTCCGGCAAGGTCGCCGTCGTCACCGGCTCCGGCCGTGGTCTCGGCCTCGCCTACGCGCACGCTCTCGCCGCCGCAGGCGCCTCCGTGGTCGTCAACGACGTGGACGCCGACGTCGCCGAGCAGGCCGTCAAGGCGATCACCGAGGCCGGGGGCACCGCGGTCGCCGAGGTGGTTCCGGTCGGTACGTCCGAGGCCGCGGATCGGCTCGTCGCGCGTGCCGTGGAGGAGTTCGGGCGGCTCGACATCCTGGTCACGAACGCGGGCATCCTCCGGGATCGGGTCCTGTGGAAGATGACCGACGACGACTTCGACGCGGTGATCACCACCCACCTCAAGGGCACCTTCACCTGCGCCCGCGCCGCCGCCGTCCGCATGCGCGAGCAGGGCGAGGGCGGCACCCTGATCCTGGTCGGCTCCCCGGCCGGACAGCGCGGCAACTTCGGCCAGACCAACTACTCCGCCGCGAAGGCCGGCATCGCCGCCATGGCCCGTACGTGGTCGATGGAGCTGTCCCGCTCGGGCATCACCGTCAACGCGATCGTGCCGGTCGCCGCCACCGCGATGACCGAGACGATCCCGGCCTTCGCCCCCTACATCGAGGCCATGAAGCAGGGCGAGCCGCTGCCGGACTTCCTGCGCAAGGGCGAGGGCTTCGGCACCCCCGAGGACTGCGCCGCACTGATCCCGTTCCTCGCCTCCGAGGCCGCCCGCGAGGTGACCGGCCAGGCCATCGGCATCGGCGGCGACAAGGTGACGCTGTGGTCGCATCCGCAGGAGATCAAGGCGGCGTACGCTGACGGTGGCTGGGCCCCCGACACCCTCGCCGACGCCTGGCCCACCTCGCTGGGCGCCGAGCCGCAGACTGTGGGCGTCCCCGCGCCGAAGTTCCCGGAGGCGTGAACCATGACGAACCTCAACGTCGAGGAACTCGTCGCGATCGACGTCCACACCCACGCCGAGGTCTCCTCCAAGGGCAAGTCCTCGCTGGATGACGACCTGCACGACGCGTCCTCCGCCTACTTCAAGGTCGAGGGCAAGCGGAAGCCCACCCTGGAGGAGACGGCCGCGTACTACCGCGAGCGGAAGATGGCCGCCGTGATCTTCACGGTCGACGCCGAGTCCGCCACCGGCACCGAGCCCGTCGCGAACGAGGAGGTCGCCGAAGCGGCGGCCGCCAACCCGGACGTCCTGATCCCCTTCGCCTCCATCGACCCTTTCCGCGGCAAGGCCGGCGTGAAGCAGGCCCGCCGCTTGGTCGAGGAGTACGGGGTGAAGGGCTTCAAGTTCCACCCCAGCATCCAGGGCTTCTTCCCCAACGACCGCTCCGTGGCGTACGCGCTGTACGAGGTGATCGAGGAGACCGGCACGATCGCCCTGTTCCACACGGGCCAGACGGGCATCGGCGCCGGAGTGCCCGGTGGCGGGGGCATCCGGCTCAAGTACTCGAACCCCATGCTCGTGGACGACGTAGCCGCCGACTTCCCGCACCTGAAGATCATCCTGGCGCACCCGTCCTTCCCCTGGCAGGACGAGGCCCTCGCGGTGGCCACGCACAAGCCGGGCGTGCACATCGACCTCTCCGGCTGGTCGCCGAAGTACTTCCCGCCGCAGCTCGTGCAGTACGCGAACACGCTGCTCAAGGACAAGGTGCTGTTCGGCTCCGACTACCCCGTCCTCACCCCGGACCGCTGGTTCGCGGACTTCGAGAAACTGCCCATCAAGGACGAGGTCAGGCCGAAGATCCTCAAGGAGAACGCGGCCCGGCTGCTCGGACTGACGAAGGCGTAAGGGGGCCACCGATGCGCAATGAGGGAGTGGGGTCCTGGCCCGCACGCCGGGCCCGCAAGACACCCCGACGCACCGCCCTGATCCACCACGACACCGAGACGACGTACGCCGAGCTGTACGAGCGCACCACCCGCCTCGCACACGCCCTGCGTACGGCAGGTATCCGACGCGGCGACCGGGTCGCCTACCTCGGCCCCAACCATCCCTCCTACCTGGAGACGCTGTTCGCTTCGGGCACACTCGGCGCGGTCTTCGTGCCCCTCAACACCCGTCTCGCCGGGCCCGAGATCGGCTACCAGCTCGCGGACTCGGGCGCCAAGGCACTCGTGTTCGCGCCCTCGCACGCCGGGCTCGTCGCCGGGCTTCCGGGCAGTACCGATGTGCGGTCGTACGTCGAAGTCGGCCCCGAATACGAGGCGTTGATCGCCGGGGCGTCCGCCGAGCCGATCGATCAGACCGTCGGGGCCGACGACACCTGCATCATCATGTACACCTCGGGGACGACCGGCCGCCCCAAGGGCGCCATGCTCACGCACGGCAACCTGACGTGGAACGCGGTCAACGTCCTCATCGACCACGACCTGATCGCCGAAGAACGGGCCCTGGTCTCCGCCCCGTTGTTCCACACGGCCGGCCTGAACATGCTCACCCTGCCGGTCCTGCTCAAGGGCGGCACCTGCGTACTGGTCGAGGCCTTCGACCCGTCCGCCACCTTCGACCTCATCGAACAGCACCGGATCACCTTCATGTTCGGCGTCCCGACGATGTTCGACCAGGTGGCGCGGCACGAGCGCTGGGCCGACGCGGACCTGTCGTCGCTGCGGATCCTGACGTGTGGCGGCTCACCGGTCCCGACTCCGCTGATCGCGAAGTACCAGGAGCGCGGGCTCACCTTCCTCCAGGGCTACGGCATGACCGAGGCCTCGCCCGGCACGCTCTTCCTGGACGCCGAGCACGCCGTCAGCAAGGCGGGCTCGGCCGGGGTGCCGCACTTCTTCACCGATGTCCGGGTCGTACGGCCCGACATGGCGCCGGTCGAGGTCGGCGAGACCGGCGAAGTCGTCGTCCGTGGGCCGAATGTCATGCCCGGCTACTGGGGGCTGCCGGACGAGACCGCCGCCACCTTCAGCGACGGGTGGTTCCGCAGCGGGGACGCGGCCCGGGTCGACGAGGACGGCTACGCCTACATCGTCGACCGCATCAAGGACATGATCATCTCCGGTGGCGAGAACGTCTACCCCGCCGAGATCGAGGACCTGCTCCTCGCCCACCCCGACATCGTCGAGTGCGCGGTCATCGGCGTGCCGGACGACAAGTGGGGCGAGGTGCCGCGGGCCGTTGTCGTGCCCCGCGAGGACGTGCAGCTCGATCCGGACGAGGTCCTCGCCTCCCTGGCCGGGCGCCTGGCCAAGTACAAGATCCCCAAGTCGGTGGTGCTCGCGGAGGAACTTCCGCGGACTGCCTCCGGCAAGTTGCTGAAATCCCGGGTGCGTACGCGGTACGGCGCTCCCAAGTCTTCGGACTCTTCCAACTCGTAGTGAAGGAACGGCATATGAGCATCACTGTGAACGGCATCGACGAGCTCAAGAAGCTTGCGGGGAGTGACCTCGGGACGAGTGAGTGGATCGAGGTCACCCAGGAGCGCATCAACACGTTCGCCGATGCCACGGGGGATCACCAGTGGATCCACGTGGACCCCGAGCGCGCCAAGGAGGGCCCGTTCGGCGCCCCCATCGCCCACGGCTACCTCACGCTCTCCCTCTTCATCCCGCTGTTCACCGAGCTGCTGGACGTCGAGGGCGTCTCGACGAAGGTCAACTACGGGCTGAACAAGGTGCGTTTCCCCTCGCCGGTGAAGGTCGGCTCCAAGATCCGCCTGGTCGGGAAGCTGGCGTCGGTCGAGGACGTTCCGGGCGGCGTACAGGTCACCGTCGACGGCACGATCGAGATCGAGGGCGGCGCCAAGCCTGCGGCCGTGCTGCAGAGCCTGTCCCGCTTCTACGCCTGAGCGCCGTGGCCGAAAAGGGGCGCGGGGGCTTGCGGACCGGTGCATCCGGTCCGCAAGCCCCCGCGCCCCTTCGCGCTGTCGCCCGCCGTTTGGTTCACATGGGAGCTGCTGTCCTCGTCAGGAGTCGCCGCCGCGACCACGGGAACGGCGAGCGCGGCCATGCCGGCCGGGGCCGCCCGAAAGCGGCCCCGGCCGGCTGATGCCGGGTCAGCCGCAGCGGCCGGTGGTCCATTCGTGGGAGCGGAGCTTGTAGGTGCCGGCCAGGTTGCCGCCGTGCTGCTGGCGGGTGCAGCCGGCGCGGTCGTTCCCGTTTGCGCCCTTGTAGTAGACGACGCCGGTGAAGCGGGATGACGTGCCCGCGTTATAGACGGACTTGACGTTGTGCGTGGCCGACCAGGAGCAGGTGACAGGGGCGCTCCGCCAGTCCATGTCGGCCGCGTCCCAACTGCACTTCCTGCCTTCGAAGTTGCGCTCGGTCCAGAAGCAGACGTCCCCGGCTTCGCAGTCGACCGCGGTGGGTGCCGCCTGGGCGGTGGAGGCCGGCAGGGCGAAGGACGCGACGGCTGCGACGCTCATCGCGAACGCGGCGGCCTTCGAACGATTACGCAGGATCTGGGGCATGAATCGGGCCACGAGCATGTCTCCTCGGAGGGGGGTGGTTCGTTCTCTGACGCCCCGAGGCTGGCAACGGGAGACGGGCCGGAACAAGGGAATCCGGGCTGGTGGGACGCTGGGACGGCGTTCCAGTGACCTACCTGCGGCGCCCTCGGGGCGCTGGGACGGTGCTGGGACGGCGCGGGGAATGCCGGAAGCGGACACCATGATCCGTTCCAGAAGTGGCTGAAGTTGGCCGGGGTGCGAGCGGTGAGTTTCTGGCACAGTGTGGCCGGGCGCGGGGGCCGGGTGGGGGAAACCTGGGGCGCCCTCTCATCTACGTACAACTCCGCCGTTCAGCACGGCCAAAAGAAAATAGGGGGGACCCCCGTGTCTTCGTGCACGGAGTCCGAGCGATTCGCAGCCTGTCTGCGCTCGCTCAAGGAGAGATCGGGACTCAGTTACGCGGCTCTCGCCGCAAAGGCCGGAGCGAGCGGTTCCAGCGTGCACCGCTACTGCTCGGGGACCTCGGTCCCCCACGACTACGGCACCGTGCACCGCCTCGCGGTGGCCTGCGGTGCCGCTCCGGAGGAGCTACGCACGCTGCACAAACTCTGGGCCCTGGCGGACGCCGCCCGGGAACCGGAGCCCGAACCGCCGGAGCGGGTCGTGGAGTTGCCGGAACCCGTCGGGGGGTCGCCGGAACCTGTTGCGGAGCCCCCGGAGCCCGCTGACCTCGGCGTCGGGCACGGCGCGGACGGTGGCACCGCGGGCATGGCCGCGGCGCCCACGGACGTACCGCGGGAGCCCTCGGACGGTTCCGGGACCGCGGGGTGGCGCCGTCGGCGGGTCTACGTCGGCGTGGCCGTCGGCCTCGTGCTGCTTCTCGGCGGGCTGGCCTTGACCCTGCCGTCGCAGGGCCGCCCGGACGAGGACAGCGACGGCGGTGGCGCCGCGAACGCCGAAGTCCTGCAGAAGACGGACAACCGGCTCCTGTTCACCCCCGCGTGCCGGGAGGTGGTGGCCATGGGCCAGCACGACGCGTGCGTCCGCGAGATACAGGAACTGCTGCACGACAAGGGCACAGAGATCGGCGTGGACGGTGACTTCGGACCGCAGACGCTGCGCCGTGTGACCGCCTTCCAGGTATACGCAGGCATCGAGCCCGCAAATGGCGTGGTCGGCGACGCCACGAAGAAGGCGCTCTACGAGTCACAGGTGCGCATGAACGCATGGTCGAAGGGCAAGGTGCGGCGCCACATCCGAGCGGTGTTCACCGAGGCACCGGACCGCGCGGTCGCGATCGCCGACTGCCAGTCCTTCCTCGACCCGCTGCACATCCTCCCGAACACCAACGGCACACGGAACTGGGGCTTGTTCCAGATCTCCGACGCCCGGCTGCGGGAGCTGGGCGGCACGCCCCGCAAGGCGCTCGACCCGGAGTGGAACATCCTCGCGGCGAAGCGGTTGTGGAGTCAGGACCGGGACTTCAGTGACTGGCCGCACTGTGATCGGGCGTTCAGTCCAACCCCTTCCGCCTCGCCGTAGGGGGTGAGGGGCGTGGGACTGCGCCGCCGCATGGCGATGCAGTCCCACGCCCCCCAAAAAACTCTCGAGGCTCAACTTACGTCCACGAACACCGGGTTCGAGTAGAACCACGTGTCCGCCCACGGGTCGCCGTTCCCCGGCTCGTGTGGGATCGGGCCGTGGGGGTCAACTGCCGCCCCCAGATAGCCCGTTCCATTGCGGTTGCCGTCGCTGCCCCGCAGGCGGACGTAGAAGGACTCGTCGCCCGCTGTCAGAGGGATGCGCAAGGTGTACGTACCCTTGCGACCCGATACCTCCTTCGTGTGCACGACCTTCGTGTCGGGGGCCCGCCACTCGTCTCGGTCCGTCACCCGGCCCCGTACCGCACCGCGGATCACGTCGATGTGGGCCAACTCCGGGAGGATTCCCTGGGGATTGGGACGGGAGGCGGTCGTCACCGTCACGTACAGGGTGAGCTTCTCGCCCTTGCGTGCGCGCAGCCGACCGCCGAGCGTCACACCGCGGCCGAAGTCGCGGTCCCGCTTCACGCGGACCTCGAGGCCGTCCAGCAGGTGCCCGTGGTCGAGCCAGACGCGGCCCGCGCGCAGGCCCGCCATCACCGATCGGTAGCCGTAGCGGGTCACGCCCACGTGGGTGCGGCTGAACTGGCCGGGCCAGAAGTCGCCGCCTGGTTGGGGCTCGGTGGTGTTGACCGGGTCGGGGAGGCGGCCGGTGTTGTCGAAGTTCTGACCGGGGGCCCAGTCGCCGTTCTTCCAGGTGTCGAACACCACGCGGTGCACATCGGAGTTGGTGGTGATGGTGAACAGCTTGCCCTCGGCGAGCATGGCGTCCCACATACCTCCGACGGTGGCCGTCATCCAGTCGAAGCCGCCGTACGTGACGTAGGCGTCGGCCGGGTAGCCGGGCCAGGAGTTCTCCGAGGGCTTGTTCTCGTACTCGCCGCGGATCGAGGTCGGACCGCGCCAGCCGGGGATGGCGCCGCCCTGGGCGCCGGGCGCGCCCTCCACGCCGATCATGATCTCGGGGGCCGCGTCCCGCCAGTTGCGCATCTCGTGCGGGGAGTCGATGCCGAGCCGCAGCGGGTGGTTGGCGAGGACGAGCACGTCGTCCACGTAACCCTTGCGGCGCTGCTCGGCCAGCCACTTGATGGCCTTGACGGCGTGCGCCTCGTTGCGTGCGGTGTCAGGGTGGTTCGGGCCGCCCTTGTCGTAGCCGAGGAGTTTGCCGTCGTAGGCGAGCTCGAACTTCGTGAGGATGTCGACCTCGTGCCGGCCCGGCGCGGCGAAGACCGTGCAGTGTTCGGCGCCGGGGATGTACCACTCCAGGCCCTGGAAGATCAGCTGACGCGGGTTCGCGGCCCGCGCCTTCAGGATCTCCTGGTGCTCCATCTGCGCCCCGAACTCGGCGTGCCCGAAGTTGGAGTGCTCGTTGAACACCAGCCAGTCGACGCCGTACTTGGCGCCTCCCTTGACGACCTGGTCGAAGGTGTACTTCGCGTCGTGGCTGTAGACGGAGTGGACGTGGTGGTCGCCGACGAGATAGGCGAGGCGGGGGTCGTTGCCGCCGAGCCGCCGGCTGTCGGCGGCTGCAGGGGTGGCCAGGGAGCCCGCGGCGAAGGCGGCGCCGAACAGGCCCGCTCGGCGCATGAGTTGGCGTCTGGATACACCCTGTGGGTCCAGGGCGGCGGGGGAGACGGATGGGTCGGCCCAGTCGGGCAGTTGCTGATCGGACATGGTTGGGTCACAGCCCCTCGGGAGGTCAGTGGTTCATGAACGACGTGACGGGCAGGGCGCGTTCGACGATCCGTACGTCACCGAGCCGCCCGTGCAGAATCTGGTCGATCTTTCCGGCGTACTCGTAGCCGCCGAGCAGCCATGGCAGGCCGAGCGAAGTGAGCCCGACAGAGCGCGCGGTGGGATTGCGCGCGACGGGGCAGCCCTGGACGTACAGCGTGGTGTGCGAACCGTCGTTGACGACGGCGACGTGCCACCACACCTCGCGGGCCGTCTCGTCGCCCCAATTCGTCGCGATGCCTTGCTGGTTGAGCGGACGCACCGCCCACTGCGGTCCAGGCCCGTCGGACAGGGACAGAGTGGCGAGCGGCTCCTCCGGGTCGCCCTCGGTCTTGCCGGCGGCGCCGCCCGTACCGGTGCGGCTGATGAGCCCGGACCAGGCGTTGCGGGACGGGCTCCACTCGGCGGGCAACTGGTAGAAGGCCTCGACGGTGTAACCGCCCCTGAAAGTCGCCGAGTTGAGCGGTGCCTTCTCGGCCGTACGGAGATAGGCGCCCCGCAGCGGGGACTTGTCGCCGTGGAAGAAGAGGCTGCCGTGGCCCGGCTGGTCGGGGTGGTGGGCCGACGACCAGGTGAGCGAGCCGTCGCCCACCTTGACCACGGTCAGGTCGTTGCCGCGCCCGGAGAGGTCGCGGACGGTGCCGTCCATCACCTCGCCCTCTCCGTGGCCGTCGAAGCGCCAGTACGCCAACGTCCCCCGCACGAGCATCTCTGAGGCGGGCCGGGGCGCCCGCGGAGGCACCGGGGCGAAGCCGGAGAAGCGCTGCTCGAAGTCGATCGCCACCGAGAACCGGTCCTCGGGGCCGGTCAGTTCGATCTCCTGCCGCTCCAGCTCGTTGAGCCCGTCGCCCGCGCGGCCGAGGATCCACGGGGAGATCGTCTCGACGTCGATGGTGTCGCGGTCGAGGTCGAAGCGGTAGAGGCGGATCATCGCCGCGCCGCCGTAGTAACGGTTCTGGTAGTTCGTCAGATGCAGATGTACGTCGTTGCCGGCGGCGTTCTTGCGGACGGCGCGGGCGGCCGGCCAGTAGTGCCCGTTGAGGCTGAGGAAGATCTGGTCGTGCTCCTTGACCAGCCGGTCCCAGAGCTGCTGCCCGTACGGGGAGAGGGTGTCGTCCTCGTAGACCAGTTCATGGGTGGTGAGGATGACCGGCGTCTTCGGGTGGCGGGCGATGATGTCCTTGGCCCAGGCGTATCCCTGCGCCGACAGCCGCCAGTCCAGGGCGAGTACGAGCCACTGGCGGCCGGCGGCCTTGAAGAGGTGGAAGGTGTTGTAGCCGTCGGGTGAGGCGCCGCCGAAGGTGGGCTTGCTCTTGAAGCGGCGGGGGCCGAAGGCGTCCAGATACGGGGTCGGGCCGCGCTGGTCGTCGGTGGAGGACTTCACGTCGTGGTTGCCCGCGAGGACGCTGTAGCCGACGCCCCGCCGGTCGAGCAGCTCGAACGCCTTGCTCGCCGCGGCGACTTCGGCCTGCGTGCCGTTCTCCGTGAGGTCGCCCAGGTGGGAGAGGAAGACGATGTTCTCGTCCTTGCCCTGCTCCAGGATGTAGCGCAGGGAGGCCTCGATCGGGGCGGGGTTGATGCTCGGCCCGTCGAAGAGGTACTGCGTGTCGGGCATCACGACGAGCGTGAAGCGGCTGCTGTCGGGGTCGGGTCTCCAGCGGGTCTTCGCGGCGGACACCGTGGGTGCGGGTGCCGCCTGCGCGGTGGCCGTCGGCAGCGCGACCGCCGCCGTGGCCGCGCCGATCAGTGCGGTCGCTCGCAGGAAGTTGCGTCTGCCGGCGCCCGCCTGTTCGGCCTCGGGGGCCTGGTCATGCTCATGCGAAGTACATGTACACACGTCTGCTCCGTGGGAAGGGGGAGTGTTCCGGGAGAGGGGGGTGGCGAGATCAGAGGACGCGCAGGGTCCAGGCCCAGCGGTGGATGCCCGGCGGAATGAGGTACTGGGCCGAGGTGTCGGGCCCGCACGAGGCCGTGCCCAACCCCCGGTGCGCGGCGTCGAGGTGCACGACGCAGCCGGGCCGCGGCACCAGCTCGTCGTGATGTGTGGCGACGGCCAGGTCCTCGGCGCGGTGGCGGGAGACCGAGACCTGGCTCGGCGCCCCGAGTTCCACGGCCAGCCCGGTGGCGTCCGGCGCCGACAGCGTGAACCGGCGCACGCCATGCCGACCGCCGCTTTCTTGGGGCCGCAGATAAGGGGTGAACAGCTCGTCCACCGGGAGCGAGTGATGGCCGACGGGCGCACCCGCGCTCCGGTCCGGATACGACTCCCAGGGGCCCTGCCCGTACCAGTCCAGGACGTCGAGCCCGCCGACCGTCTCGAAGACGGTGCCGACCCGCGCCACGTCGTCCAGGGCCCCCGGGAGTTCGGCCGACTCCTCGAACCGCAGACCACCGGCGAAGGGCGTGATCACCTGCTCGTGGCGGACGTTCCCGGCGCCGGTCTCGTACTCGGCCCGTACCGTCACCCGGGCGCCGTCCCGCTCCACGCCCACGACCTTGCGTACGAGCGCGTCCAGACCCCAGTCCCGCCAGCAGGCCGCCATGCCGCCGATCTCGTCGTTGTCGGTGGGGGCGCGCCACAGGCTCAGGACGGGGGGCGAGGCCAGCATCGGGTGGACCAGCAGCCCCTCCTCATCCATCTCCGCGGGCGGACCGGCCACCGGCGTCGGTGCCGCGATGGCCTCCGTACCCCCGAGCCGGACCTGCGGCAGGCACACCTCCGTGCCGCGCGGCGCCCAGGCCTCGTCGCCCGCCGTCGTGACCCGCAGCGTCAGCCAGGCCTCAGCCTCGCGGGGGTTGGGCAGCGGGAACGGTACGGGCACCGCGGCCGACTCACCCGGCAGTACGTCAGGCAGGTCGGCCGGTGTGCTCTCCGTACCGCCGTCCGCGCGCACGAGACGCCACTCGGCGGCCAGCCATTCCAGAGTGCGGAAGTGCTGCCGGTTGTGGACCAGGAGCACCCCCTGGTCGTATGTCAGCCGGACCGGCGCCGCGATCTCCCGGTGCTCGTACATCGCCGGCTTGGGTGTGCGGTCCGGGAACACCACGCCGTCGGCGATGAACGCGCCGTCGTGGGTCGTCTCGCCGAAGTCGCCGCCGTACGCCCAGCGATGGCCGGGCGCGGTGACACCGTTGTCGTACAGGCCGACGCCCGAGCGTCCGGCCGGTCTGCCGTCGTTCACCTGCTGGAGGATGCCGTGGTCCCAGAACTCCCAGATGAAACCGCCCTGAAGACCCGGGGTTGACTCGATGGCGGCCCAGTGGTCGGCGAGGGTGCCGTTGCTGTTGCCCATGGCGTGCGAGTACTCGCACTGGATGAGCGGCTTGGTCTGCTTGCCGGACAGGGCGTGTGCGACACAGTCCTCGATCGGGGCATACATCGGGCAGACGATGTCCGAGGCGACCGTCTCGTCGGACCAGTCGAGCTTGGCCGCGCCCTCGTACTGCAGGGGGCGGGTGGGGTCGTGCCGGCGTACCCAGCCCGCCGCCGCGTCGTGGTTCGCGCCGTAGTCCGACTCGTTGCCCAGCGACCAGATGACGACGGACGGGTGGTTCTTGTCGCGCAGCACCATGCGCGAGACCCGGTCCACGAAGGCGCCCAGGTAGCGGGGGTCGTCGGCGATCTCATGGGCGTGGTCGTGGGACTCGATGTTCGCCTCGTCGACGACGTAGAAGCCGAGTTCATCGGCGAGGTCGAGGAGCGTCGGGTCGTTCGGGTAGTGCGCGGTACGGATCGCGTTGAAGCCGAAGCGCTTCATGACGACCAGGTCCGCGCGCATGTCGTCCGCCGTGACCGTGCGGCCGGTCAGCGGGTGGAAGTCGTGCCGGTTCACGCCCCGGATGAAGACGCGCTCGCCGTTGACCAGCAGGTCCCGGCCGCGGATCTCGACGTCACGGAAGCCGACCAGGTGGTGCGAGGTGTCGGCCACGGAACCGTCGGCGCGGTGCAGCCGTACCGTCAGCTCGTACAGCTCGGGTGTCTCGGCGGTCCACGGGAGCACGTCCCGTACGGTCGCCCGCAGCCGGGCCTCGCCGAGGAAGTCGGACACCCGCATGTCCTCGGCGTTGAGCCGGTCGAACTCGGCGTCCTGGGCGAGGAGTTGACCCTCCAGCGCCCCCGTGACGTACCAACCCTCCGGCAGCGCGCCCGACCCGTTCCGCACCTGGCAGTCCACCCGCAGCCGCCCGTCCCGCCGTGCCCGCACGGTCACATCCGCGAGATGCAGCGGATCCCTCGCGTACAGCAGCACCGACCGCGTGATCCCGGCGTGCCACCACTGGTCCTGGTCCTCGATGTGCGAGGCGTCCGACCACTTGATGACGGTGAGCCGGAGCGTGGCGGTGCCCCCGGGGCGTACGACGTCGGAGAGGTCGAACTCGGCGGCGAGGTGGGAGTCCTTGGAGATGCCGACCGGGTGGCCGTTCACATGGACGAGGAGGACGCTCTCGGCCGCGCCCACCTGGAGCACGATCCGCCGGCCGGCCCATTCAGCGGGGATGTCCACGGAGCGCTCGTACACGCCCGTCGGGTTTGCGGTGGGCGAGGCGGGCGGGTACTCGCCCCACGGCATACGGAAGTTGGTGTACTGCGGGAGGTCGTCGACGTTCTGCATCGTCCAGGCGCCGGGCACCTCGATCCGCGTCCATTCGCCCGAGTTGGCGCCGGGCGCGGGCAGCAGCTGGAAGTGCCAGGAGCCGTCCAGGGACAGCGCGTCGTCGCGGCGGTCCACGGCGTTCATCGGCAGCCGGCCCCAGGAGGTCAGCTCGGGTGCCTCCCAGGGGCGCAGCGCGATCAGCGGATCGCGGCGCATCAGCGGATGGCTCCCTTGCCGAGGTCCGCGATGATCTGCTTGGCACCGATGGCGAAGACGATCAGCAGGGGGATCAGGGCCAGTACGGCACCGGTCATGACCATCCCGTAGTCCGTGGTGCCGTGGACGCCGTTGAGCTGGGAGAGGGCGACCTGGAGGGTCACGTTGTCCGGGTTGGTGAGGGCGATCAACGGCCAGGCGTAGTCGTTCCACTGGCCCATGAACGTGAAGATGCCGAGGAAGGCGAGGCCCGGCCGGACGACCGGCAGCGCCACATGCCAGTACTGGCGCATGAAGCCGGCACCGTCCAGCTTCGAGGCGTCGAGGAGTTCGTCGTGGATCGCGCTCTTCATGTACTGGCGCATCCAGAAGATGCCGAACGCGTTGGCCGCGGCCGGGACGATCAGCGAGGTCATCGAGCCGATCCAGCCCAGGTTCGCCATGATCACGAACTGCGGGATGGCCTGCAGCTGGGCCGGGACCATGAAGATCGCCATCATCACCGCGAACAGCGTCCGCTTTCCGGGGAACTGGAACTTGGCGAAGACGAACGCGGCCAGCGAGTCGAAGAACAGCACCAGGAACGTCACCGACGTGGCGACGAGCAGCGAGTTGAACATCGACCCGAAGAAATCGATGCTGTCGAAGAGCTTGCTGATGTTGTCGTCGAACTGCGAGCCGGGCAGCAGCTTCGGCGGGTACGAGAAGATGTCGCTCGAGGTGTGCGTCGACATGATCACGGCCCAGTAGAACGGGAAGGCCGAGAGCAGTACGCCCACGATCAGCGACCCGTGGAGGGCGATGCCCCTGCGCCGGGTGCCCTCGATGAGCGTGGGCTTCGTGGACTTGACGGGCTCGGCCTCGGGGGGCCTGGCTTCGGTGGTTGCCATGGTGACCGGCCTGCCTATTCTTCGCCCCGGCGCTGCACCAGGCGCCAGTTGATGATCGAGAAGAGCACGACGACGAGGAAGATGCCCCAGGCCACGGCGGCGCCGTAGCCGAAGTCGTTGTTGTCGAAGGTCTGCTGGAAGAAGTAGAGGACCATCGTCCGGCCCGCGTGGTCGGGACCGCCGGAGAACGTCGACTCGTTGGCCGTGGTCTGCAGCAGTACCTGAGGTTCGGAGAAGCTCTGCAGTCCGGTGACCGTCGAGATGACGAGCACGAACAGCAGCACGGGCCGCAGCAGCGGCAGCGTGATCCGGAAGAACGTCTGCACGGGTCCTGCGCCGTCGACGCGGGCGGCCTCGTACAGCTCGCCCGGGATCGTCTGGAGACCGGCGAGGAAGATGATCGCGTTGTAGCCGGTCCACTGCCAGGTCATCAGGGTGGCGATGGCGACCTTGATGCCCCACGGAGTGTTCAGCCAGGCCACCTGGTCGAGACCGACCGCCTGCAAGAGGGCGTTCACCAGGCCGAAGTTGGTGGAGAACACCGAGCCGAAGATGATCGCCACGGCCACGACCGAGGTGACGTTCGGCAGGAAGTACGCGAAGCGGTAGAGGTTCTTGAAGCGGACCGCCGAGTTGAGCATCACGGCCGTGATCATCGCCAGGAAGATCATGGGGAAGGTGGCCAGTGCCCAGATGACGATGGTGTTGCCGATCGAGCTCCAGAAGTCGGTGTCGCTCAGCAGGTACTTGTACTGGTCGAGCCCCGCCCACTCCATCGAGCCGAGGCCGTCCCAGCGGTGGAAGGACAGGTAGAGCGAGAAGCCGACCGGTATCAGGCCGAAGACGAGGAAGAGCAGATAGAAGGGGGAGAGTGCGAGATACAGCCGCCAGTAGCTGAGGATGCCCTTCTTCGGCTGCTCGGGCGGTGTCTCCAGCACGGACGCGGGGGGCTTGTCGACCACGGGTGCGGTAGCCATCAGACGCTCACCCCCAGGTGCTCCCCGATGCGCCGGCATTTGCTCATGGCGTCACTCCAGGCTTTCTTCGGGTCCTTGCCGAGGACGCCGACGTTCTTGATCTCGTCCCTGATGGGCTGCCCGAGCGCGACGTCGAACGGGCTGTTGAAGGCGACCGGGATCTTCTCCGCGGCGGGCCCGTAGACGTCCATCGTGATCTGGTCGCCGAAGAACGGGTCGGGCTCGCGCAGCTTGGTCATCTCGTAGGAGGCGGGGGTCGAGGGGAAGAGCCCGGCCTCGACGAAACCCTGGGCCTGGTTGTCCGCGTTGAGCATCCAGCTGATGATCTCGAAGGCCCGTTCCGGTTCGCGGCACGCCTTGGTGATCGCCAGGAACGAGCCGCCCACGTTGGAGGGGCCGCCCGGACAGTTCGCGACCCGCCACTCGCCTTCCATCTTCGGCACTTCGAGCTTGAGGTCGCCCGCGGCCCAGGAGGCGTTCAGCATGCTGGGCAGCCGCCCCTTCTCCTTGGCCGAGATCGAGTCGGGTGTGCCGCTGACGATGCTCGAGACGAGCCCGCGGCGCTTGGCCTCCACCGCACGGTCCCAGCAGACACGTACATGCTCCTGGTCACCGATGAAGTTCTCGTCCTCGTCGACGAACCGCTTGGCGCCCTGCCCGATCGACATCTCGAAGACGCTGCCGACGTCGGTCAGCATGAACGCCCCGCGGATCCGCTGCTTGAGCTGCTCACCCGCCGCGAAGAACTGGTCCCAGGTGGCCATCTCCCGGGAGACGTCGTCCGGTTCGTACGGCAGCCCGGCCTTCTCGAAGACGGCGGGCTGGTAGTAGTGCACGACCGGTCCCACATCGATGGGGAAGCCGATGAGGCTGCCGTCGGGGGCGATGGCCTGCTGCCACTTCCAGTCCAGGTACTGGCTCTTGAGCTTGTCCGCGCCGAGCGTGCGCAGGTCCACGAACTGGTCGGCGTTCGGCAGGTACGAGGCCATGTCCTCGCCCTTGAGTCCCACGATGTCGGGGATGTGGGCCCGGCCGGTCATCGTGGTGAGCAGCTTGGAGCGGTAGTAGCCGCCGATCTGGGTCGCTCTGAGGTTCACGGCGCTGTCGTAACGGGCCTTGGCCTGCTTGACGACGGTCTCGCTCAGTCCGCCGCTCCAGTACCAAAGGACCATGTTCCGGCCGGTCGATCCGGTCGGAACGGCGCAGCCGGAGGCCAGTCCGCCGAGCGCCGTGGCCGCCGTACCGGCCAGACCGGCGCGGAGCAGGCCCCTTCGTGAGAGCCGCACAGCTCCCACCGCCTTTCGCATGTGTTCGCTCTTTCGCGTGGGGATGTCAGACGTGGGGTCAGACGTGGGAAATGTCAGAACTGCCCGGTCGGGGCGGGCGGGGTCACCGGGGCGTGCGGGAGAGGCGGACCGGGATCCGCGGGCAGGCGATCGGCCAGGAAGCCGTACGCCCGCCGCAGTTCCGGATCCTTGAGGGCCTGCCACCACTGGTGGACGCCGTACCAGCCGGGCGCGGCCAGGGCCCCGCCGTGATGGCGTACGGACAGACCGGCGGCCAGCACCGCGAAACGCAGCCGTTCTTCGAGGGGCCACCCGCCGAGGGAGGCCGCGACGAAACTCGCGCCGAAGACGTCTCCGGCGCCCGTCGCGTCCACGACGTCGAGATCGAGAGCCGGCACATTGGCGTACTCGCCCGTGGTCTGGTCGACGGCGACCGCACCCTCGCGGCCCCGCGTGACCACGGCCACCGGCACCAGCTCGGAGAGCTTGCCGAGCGCGGCGGCTGCGGTATCGGTGCGAGTGTAGGCCATCGCCTCGGTGTCGTTGGGCAGGAAGGCGTGGCACAGGGCGAGCTGGTCGAGGAGGTCTGAGGACCACTGCTGGGTGGGGTCCCAGCCGACGTCCGCGTAGATGTGCGTGCCGTTCGCCGCCGCCTTCGCGAGCCAGGCGCGGGGCTCGGCCTCGATGTGCACGAGGGCGGTGCGCGCGGCGGGCGGGTCGCCCATCAGCGCGTCCTGCGAGTACGGGGGCTCCTGGCCGTGGGTGACCAGGGCCCGGTCGTGGTCGTACGCGAGCGCGACGGTGAGCGGCGTGTGCCAGCCGGCTGCCGTACGGGACAGGGAGAGGTCGATGTGCTCCTGGTCGGCGAGGAGGTCACGGCAGTACGCGCCGTAGTAGTCGTCGCCGAAGACCGTGGCCAGGGAGGTGTTCAAGCCGAACCGGGCCGCCGCCACGGCCAGGTTCGCGATCCCTCCCGGGCCCACGCCCATCCCCTCGGTCCAGATCTCCTCGCCGGGAGTCGGCGGCTTGCCCAGACCGGTCAGGACGAGGTCGTAGAAGAGCAGCCCGGTCAGCAGGACATCGGGCTGTTCGTCACCCACGAGCCGTTCCTCTCGTCAAAACCTGCAATTCCGTGCACAGGATCGTGCGCGCATCCAGCCAATTTGGCAAGAGTTGAGCAGAACCGAGCATGGAATTGATTGCGAATGACGAGTACTGTTCACGGCGTGCTGGCAGAACGACGACACCAACTCATCCTGCGGTCCCTGCGGTCCGGCGGGCCCGCCGCCGTGACCGACCTCTCGGAACAGCTGGGCGTGAGCCCCGCCACCATCCGCCGCGACCTGGTCAAACTCGAGGAGGACGGCCTCCTCACCCGGGTCCACGGCGGGGCCGTCGCCGAGGAGGGGGACCAGCCCTTCGCCGAGGTCGCGGAGGTGCGCGTACCCGAGAAGGATGCCATCGCCGAGCGGGCCGCGGCGATGATCGAGGACGGTCAATCCGTACTGCTCGACATCGGCACCACCGCCTACCGCCTGGCCCGGCAGCTGCACGGCCGCCGCATCACCGTGATCACCAGCAACCTGGTGGTCTACGAGGAACTCGTGGACGACGAGGGCATCGAACTGGTGCTGCTCGGAGGCATGGTCCGCCGCGAGTACCGCTCCCTGGTCGGCTTCCTCACCGAGGACAACCTGCGCCAGCTGCGCGCGGACTGGCTCTTCCTCGGCACCAGTGGAGTGCGCCCCGGTGGGCAGGTGATGGACACGACGGTCGTCGAGGTCCCCGTGAAGCGCGCCATGATCGCGGCGGCCGACAAGGTCGTACTGCTCGCGGACCGGGCCAAGTTCCCGGGTACGGGGATGGCGAAGGTCTGCGGACCCGAGGACCTGGACGTGGTCGTGACCAACGGCCCGGCGGACGCCGGAACCAAGTCCGCACTGGAGGAGGCGGGCGTACGCGTGGTGCAGACATGAACCCGTGTCGTGCGGACATGAACGTGGAAAGGGCTGTGGCGTGAAGCTGACGATTCTGGGTGGCGGCGGATTCCGGGTGCCACTCGTGTACGGGGCGCTCCTCGGGGACCGCGCCGAGGGCCGCGTCACCGACGTCGTGCTGCACGACCTCGACGCGGGGCGGCTCTCGGCCGTCGCCCGCGTCCTCGCCGAGCAGGCGGCCGACGTTCCGGGCGCACCCGCCGTGACCGCCACCACCGACCTCGACGAGGCGCTGCGCGGCGCCGACTTCGTCTTCTCCGCGATCCGCGTCGGCGGACTCGAAGGCCGCGCGGCCGACGAGCGGGTCGCCCTCGACCAGGGCGTCCTCGGCCAGGAGACGGTCGGCGCGGGCGGTATCGCGTACGGGCTGCGCACGGTGCCCGTCGCCGTGGACATCGCGCGGCGCGTGGCCCGGCTCGCCCCGGATGCCTGGGTGATCAACTTCACCAACCCGGCAGGCCTCGTCACCGAGGCGATGTCCCGGTACCTCGGCAACCGCGTGATCGGCATCTGCGACTCACCGGTCGGCCTCGGCCGCCGGATCGCCCGCGTCCTCGGCGTCGCGAACCCGCGCGAGGCCTGGATCGACTACGTCGGCCTCAACCACCTCGGCTGGGTCCGCGGCCTTCGCGTCGCCGGCCGCGACGAACTGCCGCGCCTGCTCGCCGACCCGGATCTGCTCGGCTCCTTCGAGGAGGGCAAGCTCTTCGGCACCGAGTGGCTCCGCTCCCTGGGCGCGATCCCGAACGAGTACCTGCACTACTACTACTTCAACCGGGAAGCCGTACGCGCCTACCAGGACGCCGAGAAGACCCGCGGCGCCTTCCTGCGCGACCAGCAGGCCGGTTTCTACGAAGCCATGCAGCGCCCCGACGCCGAGGCCCTCAAGACCTGGGAGAGCACCCGGGCCGAGCGCGAGGCCACGTACATGTCCGAGTCCCGGGCCGCGGCGGGCGCCGGCGAGCGCGACGCCGACGACCTCTCCGGCGGCTACGAGAAGGTCGCCCTCGCCCTGATGCGGGCCATCGCCCGCGACGAGCGCACCACCCTGATCCTCAACGTCCGCAACCAGGGCACCCTGTCCGTGCTCGACACGGACGCCGTCATCGAGGTGCCCTGTCTCGTCGACGCCAACGGCGCGCACCCCGTCGCAGTCGACCCGCTCCCGGACCACGCGACCGGCCTGGTCTGCGCGGTGAAGGCGGTCGAGCGTGAAGTGCTCGTCGCGTCCGAGTCCGGCTCCCGTACGGCCGCCGTGAAGGCCTTCGCCCTGCACCCGCTGGTCGACTCCGTGAACGTCGCCCGTCGTCTCGTCGAGGGCTATACCGCCGCCCACCCCGGCCTCGCGTACCTGAAGTAGCAAGCCCGAGCCTTGGGTAGAGCCCTGAGGCACGAAGCAGAGCCCCCGAGGAGACCCGCACATGCATGACGAACGCCGCAGGATCGAGGAGCGTGTCCAGCGCGTCCACGACCAGCGCATCAAGACCGCGCTCTACGCCGCCTCCGTGCCCTTCGAGGTCGAGGCCTGGCAGGCGCCGGGCGAGCCCGTCCCCTTCGAGGAGGCCGCGTCGGCGTCGTACACACCCTTCGCGATGGACACCCCTTGGGGCCCGCCCTGGGGGACGACCTGGTTCCGGATGCGCGGGCAGGTGCCCGCCGAGTGGGCTGGCAAGCGCGTCGAGGCCGTCATCGACCTCGGGTTCATCGGCGACTGGCCCGGCAACCAGGCCGAGGCGCTCGTCCACCTCGCCGACGGCACCCCGCTCAAGGCCGTCAACCCGCTCAACCAGTACGTGCCCATCAGCAACCCGGCAGCGGGCGGCGAGGAGATCCACTACCTCGTCGAGGCCGCCTCCAACCCGGACATCCTCGCCGACAACTTCTCGCGCCCGACCGTCATGGGCGATGTGCTCACCGCCGGCGACAAGCCGATCTACACCTTCCAGCGCGCCGACCTCGCCGTCCTGGACGAGGACGTGTTCCACCTCGACCTGGACCTCCAGGTGCTGCGCGAACTGATGGTCCACCTCGAAGAGCACGACCCGCGCCGCCACGAGATCCTGCACACCCTGGACCGGGCCATGGACACCGTGGACCTGGACGACGTCTCCGGCAGTGCCGCCGCCGTCCGCGAGGTGCTCGCCCCCGCCCTGGCCAAGCCCGCGCACGCCAGCGCCCACACCGTCTCCGGCGTCGGCCACGCGCACATCGACTCCGCCTGGCTGTGGCCCATCCGCGAGACCAAGCGCAAGACGTCCCGCACCTTCTCCAACGTCACGGCACTGGCCGACGAGTACGAGGACTTCATCTTCGCCTGCTCGCAGGCCCAGCAGTACGAGTGGGTGCGCGACAACTACCCGCAGGTGTGGGAGCGGATCAAGAAGTCCGTCGAAAAGGGCCAGTGGGCACCGGTCGGCGGCATGTGGGTCGAGGCCGATGGCAACCTGCCCGGCGGCGAGGCGATCGCCCGCCAGCTCGTGCACGGCAAGAAGTTCTTCATGGAGCACTTCGGCGTCGAGACGAAGGGCGTGTGGCTGCCGGACTCCTTCGGCTACACCGCCGCCTATCCGCAGCTCGCCAAGCTCGCGGGCAACGACTGGTTCCTGACCCAGAAGATCTCCTGGAACCAGACGAACAAGTTCCCCCACCACACCTTCTGGTGGGAGGGCATCGACGGCACCCGCATCTTCACCCACTTCCCGCCGGTCGACACCTACAACGCCCGCTTCAGCGGCGAGGAGATGGCCCGCGCCGTCCGCAACTACCAGGAGAAGGGCGGCGGTACGCGCTCCCTGGCGCCCTTCGGCTGGGGCGACGGCGGAGGCGGCCCCACCCGCGAGATCATGGAACGGGCCCGGCGCCTAGCGGACCTGGAAGGCTCCCCGAAGGTAGTCGTGGAGCACCCCGACAAGTTCTTCGCGGACGCCCGAGAGGAGTACCCCGACGCCCCCGTCTGGGTAGGCGAGCTCTACCTGGAACTCCACCGCGCCACGTACACCTCCCAGGCCCGCACCAAGCAGGGCAACCGCCGCAGCGAACACCTCCTGCGCGAGGCCGAGTTGTGGGCAACGACGGCAGCCCTGAACACACCGGACTACGCCTACCCGTACGAAAAACTGGACCGCCTCTGGAAAACGGTCCTACTCCACCAGTTCCACGACATCCTGCCGGGCTCCTCGATCGCCTGGGTCCACCGGGAGGCGGAGGCGGAGTACGCGAGGGTGGCAGAGGAGCTCCAGACCCTGACACGAGAGGCAATCGCAGCTGCCGCCGCGACCGCTGTGGGCAGTCGTCCCGCAACCGCTGTGGGCAATCGTTCCGCAGGGCGATGGGGGTCCCCCCGCTCGAGCGAAGCCGAGAGTGGGGGAGGGTGGGCACAGCCAACAGCGGACGGCGCCCATGTTTACAACGCCAGCCCTTACGACCGCGCAGAGGTCGTACGCACATCGGTAGGCGTCCCGATGTACACCGAGGTCCCAGCCAACGGCAGCGCCCCGCTGGGGGCAGGCGAACCCCCACACCCGGTAACGGTCACCGAAGGCCGAGTCCTGGACAACGGCCTCGTACGAGTCGAAGTGGCCAACGACGGCACCTTGAGCTCCGTACGAGACCTCCGGTCAGACCGAGAAGTCCTAGCCGCCCAAGGCAACCTGCTCCGCCTACACACCGACCTCCCCAACTACTGGGACGCCTGGGACATCGACAAGCACTACAAGAACCGCTACACGGACCTCCTGGACACCGAGTCCATCACGGTGGTCGAGGAGGACCCCCTCCTCGCAGCGATCCGCGTAGACCGAGCCTTCGGCAAGGGCTCCCGCATCACGCAAACCATCACCGTCCGCGCAGGAAGCCCTCGTATCGACATCGAAACGGAGATCGACTGGCACGAGACGGAGAAGATCCTCAAGGCCGCCTTCCCGGTGGACATCAGGGCCGCCCACTCCTCCGCCGAGATCCAGTTCGGCCACATCCAGCGCCCCACGCACACCAACACCAGCTGGGAGTCGGCCCGCTTCGAGGTCTGCAACCACCGCTGGGTGCACATCGGCGAACCCGGCTACGGAGTCGCGGTCATCAACGACTCCACCTACGGCCACGACGTCTCCCGCACGGTCCGCGAAGACGGCGGTACGACCACGACGGTCCGCCTCAGCCTGGTCCGCGCCCCCCGCATCCCCGACCCGGAGGCCGACCAGGGCAAGCACCGCTTCACGTACGCGCTGCTGCCCGGCGCGACGATCGAGGACGCGGTCGCGGAGGGCTACGCGCTCAACCTGCCGCTGCGGGTGGCCGATTCGGCCGGTGCGGCCGAGCCGGTGGTGAGCGTCGAGGGCGAGGGCGTCACCGTCGAGGCGATCAAGCTCGCCGACGACGAGTCCGGCGACGTCGTCGTACGCCTCTACGAGTCCCGCGGCGGACGCGCCCAGGGCACCCTGCGCACCGGCTTCCCCCTCGCCGGAGCCCAGGTCACCGACCTCCTGGAGCGGCCCCTCGCCGAGGCGGCCGTGGAGGGCGGTGGAGTCGCGGTGTCGCTGCGCCCCTTCGAGGTGCAGACCCTGCGGCTGTCACGGCGGAATGACTGACCCCGTTTTCCAGGAAGAATTAAGAAACGGGTAAGAGGCCAGGTCACGGCGGGTTTTCGGCCCGCCGTGACCACGGCCTGTTGCCTTTACGACACCTGAAGTTCGCCCGGTACCCCTGGGATGGCGCGGCAAGGCGTAGGTGAGAGAAAAAGAGGGGTGTCACCGTGCGGGACCCACGTATCTCGGCGATCCGCAAGGGCCTGAAGCGCCGCGGCAGACTGATGGCCCAGGCGGTGAGCCCGCCCCGCCGGAGCCTCGACGCCATGCCCTCGCAGCGGAACCCGAAGGATGCTTACGTCGCTCCGCGCGCCCCGCGCCTGGTCGACTCCCCGGTCTTCGTCCTGTCCTCGGTGCGTTCCGGCTCGACCCTGCTGCGCGTCCTGCTGAACAGCCACTCCAAGATCCGCGCCCCGCACGAGATGCATCTGCGCACCCTCCACGTCCATCTGGCCCGTGACTTCACGGCCGACGCCATGAAGGCGCTGGAACTGGACAAGGAGGAGCTGGAACACGTCCTGTGGGACCGCGTGCTCCATCTGGAGCTCACCCGCAGCGGCAAGGACATCATCGTCGACAAGACGCCGCCGAACACCCTCATCTGGCCCCGGCTGCAACGATGTTGGCCCGACGCCCGCTACATCGTCCTGCTCCGCCACCCTGGCGCGGTCGTCACCTCCCTCACCAACCGCCGCGCCGACCCGGACCACGAACAGATCCGCCGCGAGGTCCTCGACTACAGCGAGCGGCTGGAGGAGGCCCGGCAGCAGCTCACCGGCGCCCACGTGATCACGTACGAGGAGCTCACCGCGGACCCCGAGACGGTCACCCGGGGCCTGTGCGACTACCTCAAGGTGCCTTGGGAGGCGGGGATGCTCGACTACGGCAAGAAGGACCACGGCACCTTCCGCCCCCAGCTCGGCGACTGGAGCGAAACCATCAAGTCGGGCCGCATCCAGTCCGCCCGACCGGCCGACCCACAAGCCGAACTGCCGCCGCGGCTGGTCGAGTTGGCGCGCGAGTGGGGGTACCCGGTCGACTGACCGGGTACGAAGACGTCCGGGCGAGTGCGATCAGGCAGGGGTGGGAGTGGCGGCCGACTCTTCTCCCACTCTCGGCTTCGCTCGAGCGGGGGCACCCCCATCGGGGGCGGGAACGGCCGGCAGGGGAGTGGGCCGGCGCTCGTCCAGGCACGGCTGCTGCTGAGGCTGCGGAACCGACACCGGACGCACCGGTCGCGGACCCGCGACCACCGCGTAGTCCTGGCCCAGGAACGGCGGTACCAACTCGCCCGGGTCCTCGCCGAGCGCCAGCCGCACGGCGGCCCAAGGGGCGTTGATGCCGCACTGGGAGAGCTGGTGCAGCCCGCCGGCCGGGCGCGTGTTGACGTCCATGAGCACCGGCTCGTCCCCGAACATACGGAACTGCACATTGGTCAGGTAGTGCAGATCGAAGGCCCCGGCGATGAGCCGCGCCGGTTCGATGAAGGACGGCTGCAGCGTGAAGCCGCGCCGACGGCCGTTCTTGGTCCGGCCCACCGCCATCCGCACCCGCCCGTCCGGCCCCGTCAGACAGTCGACGGACACCTCCGGCTCCTCCAGACGCGGCATCACCAGCCAGTCGACGGGTGCGTCGGCCTGCCGTAGCGCGTCGACGACGAGGTTCAGCGGCACATACGGGCTGGGGAAGCCGCTCAGGTGCATGAGCGAGAAGGGGGAGCGCGTGATGATGCGGAAGCCGACTCCGCCCGCACCCGCGGCCGGCTTGAAGCAGGCCTTGTAGCCGTCGGCCTCCAACGCGTCGACCGCCGCGATGAGTTCGTCCTCGGTACGCACCCGCCACCAGGGCGGCACCGGCAGCCCGAGGGCCCGCACCGCCTCGTACGCGGTCACCTTGTCCTGGAAGGTCGTCACGGCCTCGGCGGGCGGCGCCAGCAGAGCCGTACCGACCGCGGCGAACTCCTCGCGATGCGCGGCGACCGCCGCCTGGTGAAGCACGGGAACGAACACGTCGATGGAATGCCGGGCGCACTGATCGAGGGCGTACTCGACGTACGCGGCCGGGGACAGCCCTTGCGGTTCGAGCTCCGCGGTGTCGGCGGCGGCCAGGATGGGGGAGTCGGCGTCGCCGTGCGTCGCATGGATCTCGACCGGACGGCCGCTGGGATTATCCCGCAGCTGATCCATGAAGAACACGTTCTCCGCGTACGTGCGGTTGAGCCAGACGCGTACGCGAGAGACCATTCAGGCCGTCCTTTCAAGGTTCGCGGGCACGGCGAAGCAGGCCGAGCCCGGCCATGGAGTTTGGAGGTACACAAAACCGCCGTTCGAAAACGGTGAGCGCGCGGTTGTGTAGGGCCGATCATAGGGGTTCCGCGGCATGATCGCTGCTACGTCCGTGTTACGGATTACGTCCCGCCCTGGTATGGCTTCACGCCGCGGTCCGGCACCCTGCTCACCGCGGACGGGCACCGCTGGGTACGCTGCCTCGCATTCTGCCGATGGAGGTTCGGATCCAGTGATCGAGGAGTTGCTCTCGGACGCGGTCGTGACCGTGGAAGCGAACGGTGACGAACCGGTCGAGGGCGCGACGCTGTATCCCGAGGAAGAGGCGCTGATCGCGCGGGCCGTGGAGAAGCGGCGCCGCGAGTTCACCGTCGTACGAGCCTGTGCCCGGCGTGCGATGGACAAGCTCGGCGTTCCGCCGCAGCCCGTGCTGACCGGTGACCGCGGGGCCCCGCAGTGGCCCGACGGAATCATCGGCAGCATGACGCACTGCGAGGGCTACGCCGCCGCTGCACTGGCCCGCGCCACCGACCTGGCCTCCCTCGGTATCGACGCGGAGCCCCATCTGCCGCTTCCGGAGGGCGTGTTGTCTTCCGTGTCCCTGCCCGCCGAGGACGCCCGGCTGCGCGCGCTCGCGTCCGGGCATCCCGCGGTCCACTGGGACCGACTCCTGTTCAGCGCCAAGGAGTCGGTCTACAAGGCGTGGTTCCCCCTTACCCGGAAGTGGCTGGACTTCACGGAGGCGGACATAAAAGTGGGCCTGGCTCCAGGGAGCACCACCTCGGGTGCCTTCCGGGCCCGGCTCCTGGTGCCGGGCCCGGTGGTGGACGGCCGCCGCGTCGACCACTTCGACGGTCGCTGGACGGTGGGCCGGGGTCTTGTGGCGACCGCGGTGACCGTCTCGTACGACCGCGGCTGATCCCGTTTCCGCCGGGCGCCCGGCCGGGGATCGTCACGACTGTGGGGACCAGGCGTGCAGCAGGCGGAAGAACGCCTCCTCGTTCCCCGCGAGACCTGCCGCCTCCAGTGCGCGCTCGGCCTCCGCGAGGGCTGCCGGCGGTACGACGACGGGGCGGGGCGGCGTGCCGGGCGGGCCGTCCAGCGCGGCTCGTACGGTGTGCAACAGGCGCAGATAGGCCTGCACGGCGGTGCGTTCGTGATCGGTCAGTACGGCGGTCGGCATCGGACGACTCTCCCGGTTCGGCTCGGCTCTCGTGTTCACGCGCCGTCGCACAGCGGTGGCGCTGGGTCCAGCTTGCCGTCCACCACTGACAATCGGTCCGCGGCCGCGCACACCTGAACGGTGCGCGGCCGCGGACCACGGCGCCCGATGTGCCCTCCCCCGTGGGGCACAAGCGAGCCTCGCGCCCGCGGGCACGGCGATGCTGCCGTGGTCGCGGTGCGATGACCGGTCCTTACGTCGTGTCATGATCCTGCAAGGTCTGGGGAGCGGTGTCAACTGAAATAGTCGCCTGTGGCTATTGCAGTGACTTTTCGTTGGTCGGCGGGCCCCGGCAGCGGCTATCGTGCGGAACATCAACTACGTAGTTCGCGCTACCACCTCACTTCAGGAGATGTGCCGGTGAGAGATCCGCTCCGTGCGCTCGCCGAGACCCTGAGCCACCTCGACGCCCTCCTCGCGGAGGCGGGACAGAGCCGTGACGACGTGCTCGACGTGGAACGGCTCTCGGTCGACAGCGGCGTCCCCCGGGACGTCGTCGAGACGCTTCTGGACGGCAAGGAGCCCCCCGCGGAGGACATCACCGACCGGATCATCCGCCGCTTCGAGCATCTGCGGGAAACGCGGCGGCGCGACGACGGGCAGCGGCACTCCTACGGAGAGATCGCCGCATCCTTCGGCGCGTCCCGGGCCTCCCTGTCGAACCTCGTCAACAGCCGGAGGAAAACGCATGGTGGGGAGGGGGCGGAGCCGCGCGCGGCCCGCTCCGGGGGCCCACTGGCGGCCACCCAAGCCGGCATCGAGGAGTTCTTCTTCGGCGCGCCCAACGGCTGGTTGTCCGCCGAGCCCGCCTCCGCGCTCGACGACGCCCTCCAGCCCGTACTGGCCGACTTGCGCGCCGCGGCCGGTGAGGACCCGCTGGCCCGGCTGCGGCAGGCGCACGGGCTGCGCCGGATCGCCCATCGGGCTGCGGAACTCAGCGATGCGGAGCAGGAGTTGGTCGCCGACTGGATCGACACGATTTTGCGGCGCCGGGAGCGCGACCAATAAGCGTTCCGCCGGAAGGGCAGCGATTTACCCGCAGGCCGGTGGGGGCTGGTCGCTCCCCCACGCTCGAATCGAGCTCGCGCGGGGGGACCCCCATCGCGGCGGAGCCGTAAATGTCACAGCCCCGCGCCCCTAACGGGGCGCGAATGTGTGCCGGAGTTCATGAAGTCCCCGTAAGCCTGGCAGCAGGCCCCTCCGTCTGGAATATTTGCAGGGCGGGGTCCGGGATGTGAGGAGTAGTCAGTCGATGCGTCGCCTTGTCACGCGGCTGGTCGGGGAATTTCAGGCCGAGAAGGAGATGCGTCGATTCATCGACCGGCTGACCGGTGAACTGCGTTCCTGTGGACGGGAACTGACCCCTCCCACGGATCCCGATGAACTGTTCGCCGCGCTGATCGAAGTCGTCAGCGAGATCCGGGGGCGCAAGGTGGTGCTCCTCAAGGAGGAGTTCCCGCACCGGACGGCGACCGGGCTGTGGCTCGACCTGCCGGACGAGGACCTCATCCTCGTCGACAAGCGGGCCACCGCGCTGCACCAGCTCGCGATCCTCTTCCACGAGATCTGGCACATGATCAAGGGCGACTGCGGTCACCACATCGCGGGCGCCACGGTGGCGGCCCGGATGCTGGACCAGCGGGCCGATCTGCGCCATCTGAAGCCGACCGTCGTACGGGTCGCCGCCCGTTCCGTGTTCGACGAACAGGTCGAGCAGGACGCCGAGACCTTCGCGCTGAAAGCGGTGACCCATTTCCGGGTCTGGCTGGAGGGGAAGCCGGAGAACACGGACCGTACCCAGATCGCGGGCCGGATCGGCGCTTCACTGGGCAGCCGCCGGCCACAGGTCTGACCATGGACGCCTCCGCCTACTACTACATACCCGCATTCGTCTGCTGGGCCGGACTGGGGCTGAAGCTGCCCGGCCTGCTGCGTTCCTGGCGCGACCCCCTGATCCGAGCCGTCTGCTGGGTGATCTTCCTGGGCGGCGTCGGCTTCTTCCTCGCCGCTCCGCGCACCGTCGCCGGCCTCAACGACGCGACCGGCATCGCGAACTTCTCCGCCGCGCTGGTGTACGCGACGGTGAGCGCCTACAGCGCCAGCTGCCTGGTGCTGATCATCCACTGGCGTGGCGGGCCCGAGCCGTACGTACGCCGCCTCACCTGGCGCTGGACGGCCGGCTATGGCGTCCTGATCGCCGTACTGATCACCATGTTCGTACTGGGCGACGCACCCAGCGAGCGGCTCACCGATTTCGACACGTACTACGCCAGGACCCCGTGGACCGGCGAGATGGTCGTGCTCTATCTGCTCGGCCATATGACGGCCGCCGTCGCCAGCACCGTTCTGTGCCTGCGCTGGGCACGGGAGGTCCACGGCTGGCTTCGGACGGGACTGTGGCTGCTGGTCCTCGCCTGGCTGCTCAACGTGTCCTTCAGCGGTCTCAAGCTCACCGCGGTGATCGCGCGGTGGACCGGCCGGGACTGGGACATGCTGAGCACGACTCTCGCGCCCCGCCTGGTCGGCCTGGCGGCTGCCATCGCCGTCGCCGGCTTCACCCTGCCGCTTCTCGGCCCGTGGGCGACAGCCGTCCGGCGTGCCGTGACGACCTGGCGGCGGCTCGGCCCGCTGTGGCGGGAACTCAGCGACATCCACCCCGGCAGCCTGCTCGCCGCCCCGATTCCCTGGTACGCGTCGCCGTTCATCCACCTCACCCGACGCGAGGCCGGAATCGAGGACGGGCTGCGAATGATCCGCCCCCACCTCGACGACGACGTCCGCTCGCAGGCGCACACAGCGGCACTCGCCGCGGGCCACAGCGCCGACACCGCCGCCCGCATCGGCCACGCGGCGATGATCGCCGCGGCGGTGCAGGCCTGCCGACGTGCCGGACCGCCCACTCCGGCGGGCTTCTTGGAGCACACAGAGAACAGCGGGGACGCTGAGCACGCCGAGAATCCCGCGAACGCCGAACTCCCCGTGACGCGACCGTCCTTGATCGGCATCGCGCACGCCCTGCGTACGTCCCCCATCGTGGCGGCAGCCCGCGCCGCCGCAGCGGCCACCCCAGCCGCAGACGACGAGAGAACCCCCATACGGTGAGCAGCGGCATCGTCTTCTACATCCCCGGCTGCCTTCTGCTGCTGGCCGCCGTGCTGAAGCTCTCGGCCGGAAGGACGCTGTGGCGTGACCCGCTGGTGGCGTCGACCGGCGCGATCCTGCTGATCGGCTCGCTCGTCTGCCTCCTGTCCGCCCCGCCCACCATCCGCTTCGTCAACGACATCACCGGCATCGCCAACTTCAGCGCCCCACTGGTGTACGGGGGCCTGACGGCGCTGAGCGCGGGCTACCTGGTCCTGATGATCAACTGGGAGGGTGGATCGCCGGAGCGGAGGCGGCGAGCCTCCCTGCTCGTAACGGGCGTCTACGGGCTGGTCATCGTCGGCATCTGGGTCCTGTTCGCCCTGGCCGACGTCCCCGTGGAACGCGCCCGGGACCTGGACACGTACTACGCCAACACCCCCTACATGCGCGAGATGATCGTCCTCTATCTGGTCGCGCACACGGCCGCCACCGTCGCCCTCATGGTCATGAGCGTGCGGTGGCTGCGGGAGGTGCGCGGCATGATCCGGCGCGGGCTGACGCTGATCGTCGTCGGCCTGTTCTTCGACGGGTGCTATCAGATCGTCAAGTACGCGGCGATGGCTGCCCGTTGGCTGGGGAACGACTGGGATGTCCTGTCCACCGTCGTCTCGCCTCCGCTGGTCATGCTGGCCGGCATCACCTGTGCTTGCGGCTTCGCCCTGCCCCGGATCGGGCCTCCTCTGGTGAACAACGCCCGTGCCTGGAGGCGCTACCGGCTGCTGAAGCCCCTGTCGGCGGAACTGCGCACGCTGCGGGCGCCGGCCACGGGCGTCATCCGCTGGTGGGATCCCCCGGTCACGCGCCTGGCCCGGCAGGAGATCTCCATCTGGGACGGCGTCCTGGCCTGCTCGCCGTACCTCGACGACCAGGTGCGGACGACGGCGTACGAGACAGCCCTCGCGGCCCACGCTCCCGATGAGGCCGAGGTGGTGGCCGAGGCGGCGATGCTCGCTGCGGCCCGTGTGCAGGCGTCACGTCGGCACAGTGCGGGCATGCCATCGGACGCGGGAACCTTGCGGTCGGTATCGACGCCCCGTCAGATGGTGGGGCTGGCACAGGCGTTGGCGTCCTCGCCGATCGTGGCGGAAGCCCGTCGGCAGTCCGCTTTGCGAGCGGCCGCCGGCCATGGCTGACGTATCGGCGGCAGTACGTGCAGCAACTGGTGCAGCATCAGGTATCGGGAGCTACAAAAGGAGTGTCCGACTTGTCTGACAGAACTGCCCCTCGTCGCACCGCCGTTGTGGTCGGAGGGGGCATGACGGGCATGCTCGCCGCCGCCGTACTCGCCGAGCACGCCGACGTCACCATCGTCGAACGCGACCTGCTGCCGGACGGCCCTCGGCCGCGCAAGGGAGTGCCGCAGGCCCGCCACGCCCACCTGTTCTGGTCCGGCGGCGTCAAGGCGCTCGAGGAGATCCTGCCGGGCATCACGGACCGACTCGTCGACCGCGGCGCCCGCAGAGCCCGCATCATGACCGATCTGGTGTCCAGAGCTCCGTCGGGCCAGTGGTTCCGGCGGTTCTCCCAGTCCCGGCACACCATGCTCCAGGGCAGCCGTGATCTGCTCGACGCCACGATCCGCGCCGACGTGCTGCCGGACCGGCGGATCACCCTGCTGCAGCAGACCGAACTGCTGGGCCTGGAAGGCAGCGCGGACCGTGTGACAGGAGTGCGCATCCGCGAGGCGGACGCGGAGCGCACTCTCCCCGCCGACCTGGTCATCGACGCGAGCGGGCGCGGCAGCCGCGCCGCCCACTGGCTGCGGGACCTGGGACTGCCGCCCGTCGATGAGCGCACGGTCGACCCGGGCATCGGCTACGCCAGCCGGATCTACCGCCCACCGGCCGGCGTCGTCGACTACCCGATCGTCAACGTCCAGGCCGAGCCCCAAGGCAACCCGGCGCGGGGCGGCGTCATCGTCCCGATCGAAGGCGGCCGGTGGCTGGTGACCCTGTCCGGCAGCCGCGGAGGTCAACCCACCAGCAACAACGACGAGTTCGTGCCCTTCGCCCTGAAGCTGGCCCACCCCATCATCGGCGAACTCCTTTCCAGGGCCGAACCCGAGACCGACGTCGTCACCACCCGCAGCACCGCCAACAAACGCCGCTACTACGAGAAGGCCGCCCGTTGGCCCGAAGGCTTCGCCGTCCTCGGCGACGCCGTCGCCGGCTACAACCCCATCTACGGGCACGGAATGAGCGCGGCAGCCCAGAGCGTCCTCGCTTTGCGCGGCGTCCTGCGCGAGCAGGAACTCACCGCACCCGGCACGGCACGGCGCATCCAGAAGACCGCGGCCCGGCCCGTGGACAACGCCTGGAACCTTGCCGTGGGCCAGGACGTGTTCCGGCCGGGCGCCAGCGAGCAGCCGCCCACCCGCCTGGAGAAGACCCTGGCCGCCTTCGTCGACAAGGCCGCCGACGCCGGTTCCCGCAATCCGCACGCCCTGCGGATCCTGCTGGACGTGATGAGCATGGAGAAGGAGCCGACCCGGCTGTTCGGGCCCGACATGCTCGCCCTGGTCTACTTCGGCCGGAAGAAGCCCCGGTTGAGCGGACCTCCGCTGACCGAGAAGGAAGCGGCGGTCGTGACGACGGGGGACTGACGCAGGGCCAGGGACATCCGCACCAGGTCGCGGGGGGCCTCGGCGGACGCGGGAGGCGCCGCGTCCGCCGTCGCCGAGCTGATGACCCTGCCCTCCGGATCGGCGGCCCGCGCTCGTACCGCCGCCGTCACCATCGCCGCGTCGGCCTCGGCCCGCGCCTGGGCGGGATCGGAGCCTGCGGCCACGGCAGCTTCGTACACGCTCGTACGGAGCTCCGTGTCGAAGTACGGGTACAGGGCGAGCATGCCGTCGTGGATGTCGGACTCCCGCTGGGTCACCTGGAGTTCGGGGGGCGACCACCACGCGATGCGTACGGCACGGTCCTTGGGCGGTGCGAGGGGCCTCAACTCCCGCCACAGCGGCCCGAGTCGGCGATAGGTGGACCAGGTGCTCCAGACGTCCCCGATGCGCTGTCCTGCCGGTGGGATGCAGAAGCCGAGTGCGCTGAGCTGCATTCCGGCGGAGGCCATGGCGGGCGCGACGTAGGTGCTGAGGTCGTCCAGGTTTCCGCCGTTCCAGCGGGCGATGACGGCGATGAACTTGGTGATCGAGTAGGGGATGTTGCAGGAGAAGCCGAGTGCGATGACCAGCAGTCCGGCCCGTAGCCAGCCGCGTACCTGAAGCGCCCAGCGCCAGCACATGACGTCCATCGCGACGCCCGCGACGGTGACCGACACGAGGTAGAGCACGATCATCTCGCGGATGAACGGCGTGTTGGCGTAGTACGTGTCGAGGTCCCGCAGCCGTTCCTCCGGCGCGTCCCCGAGGGCGAAGAGCACGATCAGGGCCACGATCACCACGCCGTACCCGGCGATCCAGCGACGGGCGGCCCGCCGGGTCGCCTCCGGCGGACCACCGCGCCAGTTGATGATCAGCACCAGACAGGCGGCGCTGAAGGCGCTCAGCAGGCAGTAGACGAGCGGGCCCGAGAAGTTCGCGATCCCGGTGAGGCGGTTGACCTCGGTGATCGTCGGCGGGGCGGCGAAGACGAACACCAGGCCGGACAGCGCGATGAGGATGCACACGGATCGCTGCAGCGGATCGCGCCAGGAGCGCAGTAGCGCGGGCGTTTTGACGGCGAGCGCGATCGCCATCGCGACGGCCGGTATGTAGTAGCCGGAGTCGTCCATGGCGTGGCGGCTCAGGCCCGCGGCCCGCGGTAGCCGAGGGACGCCCCTATCCGGCCCGCGACCCCGTCCCGCGACATGGGCCCGCGCTGTGCCGAACCGGGAAGCCACGCACGGCACTTGCTGGCCAGCAGCAGCCCGAAGCCCTCCGCCTCCTGCTCGTCCGCGAGGTCGAACCGGGTCCGGGCGGCCACCTTCAGGACGGTCGCCTGCAGATCGGCGTCGTCGGACAGCAGACGGGCGGCTACGGCCGCGCCCTCCACGTGGTGGGCGCAGTGCCCGGCCTTCATGTGCCACAGCTCATGGCCGAGGATGACCAACTGGTGGTCGGGCGCGGTGCGTTCCTCGATGACCACGAGGTCCTGGTCCGCCATGTCGAGCCAGAGCCCACTGGCGGTGCCGGGCGGGAAGGCGGCCATACGGAACCGCACCGGACGGCCGCGGCGTCTGCTCATGGCCCCGCACAACGCGGCGTAGAGGTCGGCGGGCTCCGCCGGTGCCGGGAGCGAGAGCTCGCCGACCAGCTCGCCGCACAGGCGGCGCATGTCTTTTCCGATGCCCACTGTTCTCTCCCGGGTCACGACTCGGGCCGCTTGACGCTCTCCAGGAGCATGTCCAGCCATTCCGCGACCTTGTCCCGGTGCTGATCCGTCGGCAGCTGTGCGGCGCGCCAGGCGATGCCCCGTACGCCGTGGTCCTGGAGCAGCTGCTCGAAGGGGTCGTCCGTACTCGCGGCCGCGGCGGCTCTCTCCCGGTCGGCTCTCTCGCGGTCGGCGAGCTGCTGGAGCAGCTCCTGCTCGGAGCGCTGGAGGGCGCCGGCCAGCGCCTCGGGGTCCTCGGCGGTCAGGAACCCGGCGTGCACTCGGAAGAAGCGCTGAATGGCGTCGCAGTGCTCCATGGTGGGGCGCCGGTCGCCGTTGATCAGGGCGCCCGCCTGCTGACGCGACATCCCCGCGCCGTCGGCGATCTCCTGCTGGGTGTACCGGCGGCCGTTCGGCTTCAGACGCGTACGGCGCAGCAGGTCGAGGCGTTGCAGAAAGCGGGTCTGCAGATCAGGCTCACCGGCGGGCCGGCCGCTCAGCAGCGCCTGCACCACGACCTCCGGCACGCCCGACGCGACGGACAGCCGCCGCACGTCGAACACCTGGCTGTGCGGCACACCGAGCCGGTCGGCGAGGGCGGCGACCCGCGCCACGACGGCCGGCAGCAGACCCGTCGCCGTGGCGCCCGGAACCTCGAAGCCATCCGTCACCGACTGATCTCCCGCGTTGTCTCGACCGGCCGTGTACTGCGCAGTACGCGCGCAGTACCCGCGCAGTCCACGGTGAACTGCCCGGAGAGGTTAGCCCCTGCGTCGAACTCGCATCCAGCGCTCGCCACAACTGTGGCGCGATTCGTTCGTCAACAGGCGGCAAATGCCACGATAGTTGACGCGACGGAGCCGGGGATAGCAGGATCGCGACCGCCGCGTGTAAGGCCGCAGAGGCAAGAGGGGTGACCTCCCGATGGAGTACCAGGCAGGAGGGCAGCGGTCGCGGCCGCGACCCGCCCCCGAGAGTCTGAGGGCCCAGGCCTATTTGCAGGACTACGCCGCACTCCTGGAGGCCGTCCCCTTTCCCTCGCTTGTCTTCGACCACCGCTGGGACGTCGTCCTCGCCAACGACGCGTTCGAGACACTTTTTCGGGGTGTGGGTCCGCATCCCACGGCCATGCCGGGGGACAACTTCCTCCGGTTCGTCCTGTTCCATCCGGAAGCGGGCACGGTCCTCGCCGAGCATGAGTCGAGCTGGTGCCTGCCGATGCTGGCGCACTTCGCCGCCGCGATCGAGCGGCACGGGCAGGACCCGGTGCTGCGGTCGATTCTCCGGGAGATCGCGCAGGACCCGATCATGGACGCCGCGTACCGGCACGGGCTGCCGCACTGGATCCGCGAGGTCGGTCCCGCCGCCTTCGAACACGACGGAGCGGTACGGCCGTTGTGGCATCCGGATCCTCGGTGGGGGCGCACCGACTGCCGGATCGTCGGCGAGACCCCCAAGACGCTCAAGGACATGGGGTATACGCGCATGACGCTCGTGTTGCGCGACGCCCGCCGCTCGACGGGTCCTGTACGCACGACTGCGCGGGTGCGGCGGGCCGCGACGAGTCACCTCAGCGTCGTGCCTGCCGCGGAGGCGTAAGCGGTCCGCTGGGGGAGTTTCGACCTGCGGGTCCGTTGTGGCTGGTCGCGCAGTTCCCCGCGCCCCTAACGGGGCGCGTTCAGGTTTCAGTGAGTTGGAGGCGCGTCCGCCTTCATGTCCTTCGCGTCCTCCGGCTCCAGTGCCTTGCCGCGCTTCGCCGCCTGGATTTGCTCGTACACATGCGTGCGGAGTTCGGCGAAGCGTGGGGCCACCCTGGTGTGCAACTGGTCGCGTTCTGCGGGCAGGTCGACCTTCAGTTGTTCCTGGACGACGGTCGGGGACGTGGAGAGGATCAGGACCCGCTCGCCTAGGTACACCGCCTCGTCGATGTCGTGGGTCACGAAGAGGATCGTGATGCCGCGCTGTTGCCAGAGGCCGCGCACCAGGTCCTCCAGGTCCGCGCGTGTCTGGGCGTCCACCGCTGCGAACGGCTCGTCCATGAGCAGTACGTCCGGCTCGTATGCCAGTGCGCGGGCGATCGCCACGCGCTGCTGCATGCCGCCCGACAGCTGCCATGGGTAGGCGCCCGCGGCGTCGGTGAGGCCGACTGACTCCAGGGCGTCGGCGACCAGCTCACGCCGCCGGGACGCGGTCAACTTCTTCTGTTTCAGGGGGAGTTCGACGTTGTCCCGGACTCGCATCCAGGGGAAGAGGCTGCGCCCGTACTCCTGGAAGACGAAAGCCATCCCGGGCGGCGGCCCGGTCACCGGCTGCCCGCCCAGCAGGACTTCGCCCGACGTGGGCGTCAGTAGTCCGCCCATGCACTTCAGCAGCGTCGTCTTGCCGCAGCCCGACGGGCCGACCAGGCAGACGAGTTCGCCCGCGTCGACGGTGAACGTGAGGTCGCGCACCGCTTCCACGCGGCGACCGGAACCCTCGTAGACCTTCTTGAGGCCTCGTACGTCCAGCATGGACTGCCCTTTCGCAAGCGTCACGACGACCGCCGGGAGGTGTCGCGCAGACCGTGGTACCAGCCGAGCACCTGTCGCTCGACCAGTCGGAAGAGGACGGAGAGAACGAAGCCCAGGAGGCCGAGCAGCAGGATGCCGGTCCACATGTCGGGGATGGCGAAGTTGCGCTGGAACTGGACGATGGTGAAGCCGAGCCCGTTGCTGGCGGCGAACATCTCGCTGATGACCATCAGGATGATGCCGATGGACAGCGCCTGCCGCAGGCCCGCGAAGATCTGCGGGCTCGCCGACCGCAGGACCACGTGCCGCAGCCGTGCGGCGCCCGTGATGCCGTACGAGCGAGCCGTCTCCGACATCACCGAGTCCACCGCCCGCACGCCCTCGACCGTGTTCAGCAGGACCGGCCACACACAGCCGCTCGCGATCACGGCGATCTTCATCGTGTCGCCGATGCCCGCGAACAGCATGATGACCGGCACGAGCACGGGCGGCGGCACCGCCCGCAGAAACTCCAGAACCGGTTCGCACACGGCCCGGACGCGGCGGTACGAGCCGATGACCGTGCCCAGCGCGACACCGACCACGGCCGCCGCCGTGTAGCCGGCCAGCAGGCGCAGCAGACTGGGCAGGACGTCGTCGCGCAGCCGCTCGCCCGTCCATACGTCCGGGAACGTGGTGAGGATGGTGCGCAGCGGCGGCCAGTACACGTCGGTGCTGCTGTCGGAGGCGAACCACCAGGCGATCACCAGGATCAGGGGCAGCGCGAGGACGAAGAACAGCCGCAGGGCGAGGCTTTTCACACCGCCACCTCCCCGCGTACCGACTGGTGCCAGGCCAGCGCGCGGCGCTCCACCGTGCGCGCGCCCACGTTGATCAGCAGACCGAGCACGCCGGTGACGACCACCAGCGCGTACATGTCCGGCACCGCCTGTGAGCTCTGGGCGACGGCGATGCGCCGGCCCAAGCCCGGGGCGCCTATGACCAGTTCGGCGGTCACCGCGAGGATGAGGGCGACCGCGGCGGCCAGCCGGACACCCGTCATGATGTACGGCAGGGCCGTGGGCCACAGGACGTGGCGGACCCGGGCCCAGGTGCCCAGGCCGTACGAGCGGGCCGTCTCGTCGGCGACCGGGTCGACGTCCTGGACGCCGTACAGCGTCTGGATCAGCACCTGCCAGAACGAGGCGTACACCACCAGCAGGAGCACTGACTGCAGCTCCGTGCCGTAGAGCAGCACCGCGAGAGGGATCAGTGCGACCGACGGGATCGGGCGCAGGAACTCGATCGTGGAGGCGGTCGCCTCGCGCAGGTACGGCGTGACCGCGATCAGCACGCCCGCGAGAATCCCGGCGGTCACCGCGATCGCGAGGCCCAGTGCCCAGCCGGTGAGCGTGTCCCCGAGCGCGGTCCAGAAGGCCTGGTCGCCGAGTTCGGTGACCAGCGCGTCGGCGATGCGGGTGACCGGGGGGAAGTAGTCCTCGGAGACGATGCCGGTCCGCGGGACCGCCTCGCACAGGACGAGGAAGCCCGCGAACCCGGCCGTGCCCAGCAGGGCGGTTTCGGCTTTCACGGCAGCAGCGCGTCCAGGTCGGGGTCTTCCTTCAACTGACCGTCCTGCTTTGCCAGTTCGGCCAGCCGCTCGATGGAGGCGCGGTTCGGCTCGGCCGGCCAGTGGGGGAGGGTCAGCTTCTCCAGCAGGGTCGGCGGGATCTTCGTGTACGTGGCGACGATCTCGCGGACCTCGTCCGGGTGGCTGTCGGCGTACTTGAGGGACTCGGCGGTCGCCTCCTGGAACTTCTTCACCAGCTCCGGGTTCTGCTTCGCGTACTGCTGCGAAGTGAAGTACATGGCCACGGTGAGGTTCGGGTCCACGTCGTAGAAGCTCGCCGCGATGGCTGTGCCGCCCGCTTCCTTGACGGTGGAGAGTGCGGGCTCCGGCGTGCAGGCGGCGTCGACCTGGTCGCCCTCCAGCGCGGCGGGCATCTGGTCGAAGGGCATCTCGACGAACTTGAGCTTGGAGGGGTCGCCGCCGTCCTTGCGGACCGATTCCTTGATCGAGGTGTCGCAGATGTTGTTCAGCGAGTTGACCGCGACCTTCTTGCCCTCCAACTGCTTGGGGGACTTGATCGGGCTGCCCTTCTTCACCGTGGTGCCCATGAAGTCGGCACCTTCCTCGGCGGTGGAGGCGACACCGTTCGCCACGACCTTGACGGGCACCTTCTTGGACTGGGCGACCAGCAGGGACGTCGTATTGCTGAAGCCGAACTGGAACTCGTTGTTGAGGACACCGGGCACGATCGCGGCCCCGCCCTGAGCGGGCGTCAGCTCCAGCTTGAGACCGCGCTTCTCGTAGAAGCCCTTCTTCTGGCCCAAGTAGACGGGGGCGACGTCCAGGATGGGAATGATCCCGACCTTGACGGTGGTGGTGCCGTCGGCCGCGGTGTCACCGGCCGAATCGCTGGAATTGGACGAGCCACAGGCCGACGCGGTGACGAACACCGCTGAGACCGTCAGGCCGATGAGCAGACGACGCATGACTCCCCCTAATGGGACAGTGCCGGGAAGGCGGGCTGTGCGCACACCGCACAGTAGTGCTCAGGCGCGAACGTAGAACGCCTGCATCAAGATGGTCAATGCTTGTGACGTGCGAGTCGTTGACAGTTGCCGAAGCGTGCTCCTAGCGTGCGCACAGCGCACCCTCGTGCGTACAGAACGCACGCCCGTGCGTCCTCGTGGAGGCGATCATGCCCGCTGAAGCCCGCGCCCCGCACTTCGTGCAGTCCTTCGAGCGCGGCCTCGCGGTCATCCGCGCCTTCGACGCCGAACATCCGGAACTGACCCTGAGCGACGTGGCCCGCTCCTGCGAGCTGACCCGCGCCGCCGCCCGCCGCTTCCTGCTCACGCTCGTCGACCTGGGTTACGTCCACACGGACGGGCGGATGTTCCGGCTCACCCCGCGCGTCCTGGAACTCGGCTACTCGTACCTGTCCAGTTTCACCCTGCCGGAGATCGCCGAGCCCCATCTGGAGCAACTCGTCGCGCAGATACGGGAGTCGTCGTCCCTGTGCGTCCTCGACGGCGACGACATCGTGTACGTCGCCCGGGTCCCCACGCGGCGCATCATGACCGCGACGATCACCGTGGGCACCCGCTTCCCGGCGCATGTGACGTCGGTCGGCCGGGTGATGCTGGCGCATCTGCCGGAGGAGGAGATCGACGCCCGGCTGTCCCGCGCCGATCTGCGCCCGCTGACCGCCCGCACGCTCGCCTCGGCCGGGGCGCTGCGCGCCGAACTGCGCCGGGTACGACGTCAGGGGTACGCGATCGTCGACCAGGAACTGGAGGAGGGGCTGCGCTCGGTCGCCGTCCCGGTGCGTGACCGGGACGGCGAGGTCGTGGCGGCCGTGAACGTTCCCGTGCACGCCGCCCGCAACTCGGTCGAGTCCGTACGCCGTGACCTGCTGCCTCCGCTGCTGGCCACGGTCGCCCGGATCGAGGCCGACCTGCGGGTCACCGGGCTCACAGGTCCAGCACGAGACGCTTCCCGGCACACCGGGACACACAGATGAGCATGGTCTCGCCGGCCTCCCGCTCCTCGTCGGTGAGGACGGAGTCACGGTGGTCGGGGGTGCCCTCGATGACGTCGGTCTCGCAGGTTCCGCAGGTGCCCTCGGTGCAGGAGTAGAGCACCTCGACGCCGGCGGCTCGTACGGTGTCGAGCACGGACACGTCCGCGGGAACGGTCAGGGTATGCCCCGACCGCTCGAGCACCACCTCGAACTCGGTGTTCTCGCCTGTCTCTTGGACCTTCGGCTCGAAGCGCTCGACATGCAGCGCCCCCTTCGGCCACACCCCGCACCGCTCCTCGACCGCGTCAAGGAGCGGGCCGGGGCCGCAGCAGTAGACGAGCGTGTCCGGGGCCGGGTCGGCGAGCGCCGCGTCGAGGTCCAGCAGTCCCGTCTCGTCCTGCGGAGCGATCCGTACCTTGTCGCCGTAGCGCGCCAACTCCTCGGTGAACGCCATGGAGTTGCGGGTGCGGCCGCCGTACAGCAGCGTCCACTCGGCGCCCGCCGCCTCGGCCGCGGCCAGCATCGGCAGGATCGGGGTGATGCCGATGCCGCCCGCGATGAAGCGGTAGCGGGGGGCGTCGGCCAGGGCGAAGTGGTTGCGCGGGCCGCGTACGCGGACCTTGTCGCCCGCCGTCAACTGCTCGTGCACATGGGCGGATCCGCCGCGGCCATCGGGCTCCCGGAGCACCGCGATCCGCCATGTGTGCCGGTCGGCCGGGTCGCCGCACAGGGAGTACTGCCGCTCCAGGTCAGGGGCGAGCAGCACATCGATGTGCGCGCCCGGCTCCCAGGCGGGGAGTTCCTCGCCCAGCGGATGGCGGAGGCTGAGGGCGAGCACGCCGTCGGCCGCCACGTCCCGGCGGTCGACGACGAGTTCGGCTTCGTACGGGGTCATGAGCCGTTTCCTTGCGAGGCGGTGGCTGGGGAGACCTTGCCCTGCGGGGCGTGGCCGTCGGGGTGGCCGAGCATCCACTCCCACATCGCGATCGGGTCCTGGGCGGTCTGCTCGGCGCCGCAGTGGCAGGTGCCGTGCAGGACGTCGGTGCCCGGGAGCCAGTCGATGCGGTAGATCTCGCCGGTGGGACTGCTCACTGAACCTTCTCCATGGGCTTGTCGCCCTCCTCGACCAGCCGGGCGAGGATACGGCGGGCGGCCAGGCCGCCGGTGTCGATGTTGATGCTCAGCTCCTGGTAGCCGTGGCGCTCGGTGCCGAGGGTCTTCTGCAGCAGGTTGAGGGCGGTGACGTCCTGCATGACGACCGTGCGGTTGTTGCCCGCCAGGAACTCGGTGACCTCGTCGTCCTCCGTCGCCCAGTCGCGCGAGACCGCCCAGAAGTCGTACACCTTGCCGTCGCCGGACGGCGTGATGCAGTACGTGATCTCGGTGTGGAAGCCGTTCGGGTCGCTGCCGTCGGCCTCGGGCACCACGCCGACGGGGGCGATGCGGCTGTGCAGCAGGTACAGGCACGGGGCGTGGTACTCGATGTCCTGCCAGCGGGTGATACGGCCCTCGATGCCGGTGGACTTGGCGTAGAACGGCGGGCATTCGGCGTCGTCCATGTGCCGGCTCACCCGCACGATGCCCGCGCCCTCGTCGACCTCGGTGGTGATCGGCGTCTCGGCGACCTCAGGGGTGCCGATGTATCCGCCGTGGAGGTACGTCTCGTGGGAGAGGTCGAGGAGGTTGTCGACGAGGAGGCCGTAGTCGGCGTCGATCGGCTCCATGCCGCGGACGGTGGTCCAGCCGGGGGAGTCGAGGTGCTTCGCCCGCGGGATGGTCTGCGGGTCGGCGAGGGCCGGGTCGCCGATCCACACCCAGATCAGGGAGTCCTGCTCGACGACGGGGTACGAGGCGACGCGCGCGGTCCGCGGCACCCGCTTCTGCCCGGGCACGTACACACAGGTGCCGGTGGTGTCGTACGTGAAGCCGTGGTAGCCGCACACGATCTTGTCGCCGTCGAGCCGGGTCGGGGCCTCGGACAACGGGTAGCGGCGGTGCACACACCGGTCGTGCAGGACGACGGGCGTCCCGTCCTCCTCGGTGCGATAGAAGACGAGCGGCTCACCGAGGATCGTACGGCCGAGGAGTTCGCGGCTGACCTCCTCGGAGTAGGCGGCGACGTACCACTGGTTCCTGGCGAAAGCGGTCATATGAGGCATGGGCGGTCCCGTCCCTGTCGGCGGGGCGCCGTCGCCCCGCGTGCCGTGGTTGGACTCAGAGTCGTGATGGCCACGGTAGGCGCGCAAGGCGGCTTCTGTCAGGCGGAAGTGCTTCCGTGAAAGGGCTGGTCAGGGCGCTGGTCGCATATGCCTCGATGACCGACGCCGGTGGAGTCGGCGCCCGCTCGGTGACGGGTCGCCTCAGCGGGCGACGTAGCCGCCGTCGACGGGGAGGGCGACGCCGACGACGAAGCTGGCTCCGGGGCTGCACAGCCACAGGACGGCCTGGGCGATCTCCTCGGCGGTGCCGAGGCGGTTGATGGGTTGGTTGGCTTCGGCCTCGGCGAGGTCGAGCTCGCCCTTGGCGATCATGTCGCTGACCATGGGGGTGTTGATGGTGCCGGGGCAGACGGCGTTGACACGGATACCTCGCGGTGCGTACTCGAGGGCCGTACTGCTGGTCAGGCCGATCACCCCGTGCTTGGAGGCGTGGTAGGCGGCGCGGCCGGGGAGGCCGACCAGGCCGCCGAGCGAGGAGCAGTTGACGATGGCGCCGCCGCCCTGGGCGCGCATGTGTCGCAGCTCGTGCTTCATACAGGCCCAAACGCCGCGGAGGTTGATGGCGTTGACGCGGTCGAAGCGTTCGGCGGGTTCGTCGGCGGCGTCGCTGGCCGGGATCTGGATGCCGGCGTTGTTGTAGGCCATGTCGAGTCGGCCGAAGGTCTCGACCGTGCGGTCGACCGCGGCGGCGACCTGCTCCTCGTCGCTGACGTCGCAGGCGAGGGCGAGGACTCGGTGGCCGTTGCCGGTGAGTTCCTTCGCGGCGGCGTTCAGGGCGGCTTCGTCGATGTCGGTGAGGGCGACGGCGGCTCCGGACTCGGCGAAGGCGCGGGCGGTGGCCAGGCCCATGCCGGAGCCGGCTCCGGTGACGAGGGCTACCTGGCCGGTGAAGTCGTAGGCGGGGTTCATCGTGCGTCCTTCGCGGTCGGCTCGGTGATGCGGCAGATTGCGGCAGATCAAAGGCGGGTTCGATTCAGGGGGCGGGCTCGATGGTGACCGGGACCTCGTCCGCGGCGGCCAGTTGCTCGGTGGCGCTGTCGGGCAGGTGGCCCAGGATGATCAGGCCGTCGGCGTAGGGGGCGTCGCGGTAGTACGTGACGAGTTGGCCCCAGGGCGCGTAGTAGGCGAGGTCGCCGATGCGGGGGTCGGCTCCATGCGGGGCGCCGGAGGTGGACAGGGGGCGGGGCAGGTCGGCGATCTTCTCGGCCTGGTGGAAGTCGGTGAGGGTCAGTTCGAGGGGCAGCTGGTCGGCCAAGTCCCTGGCGGTGGCGCTGTCGTTGAGAGTGACCTCGACCGGGGTGCCGTCGATGGTGATCCGGATGTTCATGGCGTTCCTGCCGGAGGCGGTGGACGGGGCGGGGGCGGTCGTCGCCCGCTCCGGTGCGGAGGACGCCGTCGTCTGCTGCGGAGGTGCCGAGGACGGGGAGGAGTCCTGGGTGCAGGCGGTCGCGGAGAGCAGCAGCGCGGCGGTTGCGGCGGCGCGGGCGAGGACGGAGCCGGCGCCGACCCATGCGAAAGTGGCCACGGTGGTGCTTCCTTCTGTACGAGGGTGGGAACCGCAACCGGGACCCGGGAACGGCTGCTGGTAATCCAGCCTCACCCGCGAGCGCAGGCGGGAAAAGCGGAGGGATCTGTCCCGGGAGAGATACATCCTGGGAGGAAACTCTCCCCTCTTCCCCGGGTGCGATCGATGGAATGCTGGGAAGCATGACCAGCAACGTCCCCCTCAATGAGCTGGGAGAATTCCTCAAGAAGCGCCGCTCGGAGCTGAGCCCGCGCACGGTAGGTCTCCCGGAGACGGGCGGACCCCGCCGGGTGGCCGGGCTACGCCGTGAGGAGGTCGCCCAGCTCGCCTCGATCAGCACGGACTACTACACCCGGCTCGAGCAGGGCCGTATGCAGGCGTCCGCTCCCGTGCTGGACACCCTCGCCCGCGTACTGCACCTCGACGACGACGAGCGCGGCTACCTCTTCCAGCTCGCGGGCAAGATCACCACCCGCCCCCGGCGCCAGGGCAGGCAGAAGGTCCAGCCGCAGCTGCAACGCGTGCTGGACGATCTCACCGCCACCCCGGCCATCGTGCAGGGGCGGCGCGGCGACATCCTGGCCTGGAACGCGCTGGCGGCCGCGCTGGTCACCGACTTCTCCCAAATCCCGGAGAAGCACCGCAACTACCCGCGGCTCATCTTCACCGATCCGGCGATGCGCAGCCTCTACGCGGACTGGAAGGGCTCGGCGCAGATCGCCGTGGCCCAGCTGCGGATGGAGGCGGCGAAGTATCCCCAGGAGCCGCGGCTGATCGAGCTGGTCGGTGAACTATCCACGCGGGACCAGCAGTTCGCCCAGTGGTGGGGCGAACACAAGGTCGTGGCCCGCACCGTGGGCACCAAGACCCTCAACCATCCGGTCGTCGGAGAGCTCGTACTGGACTGGGACACCCTCACCGCCAACACCGACCCCGACCAGCACCTCACCGTCTGGACCGCCGCCCCCGGTTCTCCCACCCACGAGCGGCTGCGCATCCTCGCCTTCTGGGCCGCCGACCAGAACATGGCGGCCTCTTCTGCCCCGCGCTGACCGTTGTTGTACGTAGCGCAGAAGCGCTTGCGATCAGCGCGAGGCCACCAGCCGGAGCGTGTCCGCCAGGCCGCGGTCCCCGGTGCGGTGCTCGGCCGGGAGGATGTACGTCCGCAGGCCGCAGGCGGTCGCGCCCCCGTCGCGTACGGGATTGTCGCCGACCATGAGCGTGGCCCGGGGGTCGGCGCCCAGGTCGGCGCACGCCTTCAGGAACAGCTGCGGGTCAGGCTTCTCGCGGCCCTGCTCGTAGGAGATGACGCAGGTGTCGAAGAGGGGCTCCAGGCCGTGGTGGGTGAGGTGGACGCGCAGGTCCCAGGCGAAGTCGCTGACGATGCCGATGCGCAAGCCGCGGTCGCGCAGGGCGCGCAGCACCGGTTCGGTGTCGGGGTACGGGATCCAGGCATCCGGCGCGGTCAGTTCCCGGTAGGCCACCTCCTCCACGCCGCGCAGGAAGTCCACCTGCTCCCACCAGCCCTGCATCGCGCGGCGGTGTTGTTCGGGGGAGAGGTCCCGGCCCTGCTGGAGGGCGACGACGGTGGGCAACTGGAAAGCGGTGCGCAGCTGTTGGGAGATCTCGGTCAGGGCGCCGGGCTCGTCCAGCGTGGCGAGGCGGCCGGATGCGGTGCCGACTCGCCGCAGCAATGTCTCCAGGTCGATCATCTGGAAGATGGTGTTGCTGAAGTCGAACAGCACGGCTTCGACGGCTGGCACGGGTGCGGCCATCTCGGCGTCGGTGGGGCGGTAGGCGCTGGGCGTTTCGAACAGGGTCTGTATCACGGGAGGGGCTGCTCTTCGGGGGTGACGGTCTCGACGGGGACTCCGAGGTCTCGGAGGGCCGCGAGCTCTGGTTCGGGGGTGCCGGTGTCGGTGATGACGGTGTGGTAGTCGGCCGCGGTGCCATAGGCGTACGTGGCGGTCTTGCCGAATTTCGAGTGGTCCACCAGGAGCAGGGCCTGTTCGGCGGAGGCGAGCATGGCCAGCTTGACCTCGACGTAGTCGTTCAGCGGGTGGAAGAGGCGGCCTTCCAGGACGGCGGTGGCGGACATCAGGGCGAGGTCGGCGCGGAGTTGGGACAGGGCGCGGGTGACGGCCGGTCCGGTGCAGGAGTTGAAGTCGCCGTGGTAGCGCCCGCCGAGCAGGGTGATGCTCACGCCGGGGGCGGAGCCGAGGCGTTGGGCCAGGCCGACGGAGTTGGTGACGACGTGGAGCTGGTCCAGCCGGGCCAGTGCCGGAACCAGCGGGAACAGCGTGGTCGAGTCGTCCATGAGCAGGGTGCTGCCGGGCCTGATCCGGTCGGCGGCGGCCGCGCACAGGGCGTGCTTGGCGTCGAGGGCGCTGTGTTCCCGGAAGCGGGTCGCGGTCTCCATGGTGAGGGCGGGGAAGGGGACGGCGCGTCCGCGCTCCTTGCGCAGTAGGTGGCGCCCGGCGAGGTCGTCCAGGTCCCGGTGCATCGTCATCAGGCTGACGTCGAAGTGCCGGGCGAGGTCGTCGATGCGGGTCTCGCCCTGTTCGGCGACGTAACGCAGGACGGCCTGCCGACGCTCCTCGACGGCGGCCTGCGACGGTCGCGTACGGGCGGTCACTGCGCCCCTCCTTCCGGGTGACTCCGGTCTCGCAGTTTCGCATACGGGCCGCGTGCGGCCGGGGGCCGTCCGGTCCTCGGCCGCCAGGGGGAGCTTGGGCGCCGGCAACGTCGTACGCATGGCATGCACACCTACGGACCGTCCACGGTGACCAGCACCTTGACCTGCTCCGGGTCGACGGAGGCGGCGAACGCCTTGGCGGCGTCCTCGAGCGGGTAGGTGGCGGTGACGATCTCGGCGATGTCGACGGCGCCCGAGGTGATGAGGGACATGGCGGTGCGGTAGTCGGCGGCGGTGTACATCAAGGTGCCCTCGATACGGATCTCCCGGTCCTGGATCAGATCGAGGCGGACCGCGGTGGGACCGGCGGAACCCACGCCCACCACCACGATCTGGCCGCCCTTGGTCACCAGGTCGATGGCCTGCGTCATGGACTGCTCGCGGGCCACGCAGTCGAAGACCACGTCGGCCGGGCCGTCGAGCGCCACGTGGGCCTGGTCGATCAGGTTGGAGGCGTCGGCAGGCAGGGCGGCATCGGCACCGAGGCGCAGCGCCCTGGCGCGCTTGGCCTCCAGCAGGTCGGTGACGACGATCCGGGCGGCGCCCGCGTGCCGGGCGGCGATGAGCGTGAGCAGGCCGATGGGTCCGGCGCCGAGGACGACGACCGTACGGCCCGTAAGGTCACCGGCCTTGGCCACGGCGTGCACGGGAGTGGCCAGCGGCTCGACGAGGGCGGCCTGGAGGTCGGTCATGCCGTCGGGGACGCGGTGGACGCGGTCGGCCGGGATGGTGAACAAGTCGCCCATGGCGCCGGGTGTCTGGCAGCCGAAGACCTTCAGTTCCCGGCAGATGTTGTAGCGGCCGGAGCGGCACTGAGCGCACCGGCCGCAGTACAGGTTCGGTTCGATGATCACCCGGTCGCCGGGGGCGAAGTCCTCGGCCCCCTTCCCCGCCTCGGCGACGACGCCGACCGCCTCGTGGCCGGGGCGGTAGGGCAGGTCGATGAAGGGGTGGTGGCCGGCCGCGGCATGGGTGTCGGAGCCGCACACGCCGACGACCGTGGTGCGCACCAGGAGTTCGTCGTCGCCGGGGACGGGGGCGGGCACGTGCTCGATGGTGATGTCGGCGAGGGAGCGGACGAGGACGCGGCGGATCTGGTCGGTCATGGGGGAGGGGTCCGTTCGGTCGGGGTGTTCAGGCGGCGGCGAAGAAGTCCGCGGCGCCGGGGGCGTCCTGGATGGCGGTGGCGATGAAGTCCGGGGCGGCGGCCGTCACTTGACCGCTCCCAGGGACAATCCGCGTACGAGTTTGTCCTGGGCGGCGAAACCGGCGATGAGGACCGGCAGGGAGACGAGCGTGGCCGCCGCGCACAGCCGGGCCAGGAACAGGCCCTCGTTGGTGATGAAGCCGACGAGGAACACCGGCGCGGGGGACGCCTGGGTCGCGGTGAGGTTGACCGCGAACATGAACTCGTTCCAGCTGAAGATGAAGCAGATCAGCGAGGTGGCCGCGAGCCCCGGCATGGCGACCGGCGCGACGACCCGCAGCAGCACGGTGAGCAGCCCGGCGCCGTCGACCTCGGCGGCCTCCAGGATCTCCTTGGGCACCTCGGCGAGGAACGAGCGCATCATCCACACGGCGATCGGCAGGTTCATCGCGGTGTAGAGCAGGACGAGCGTCCAGATGTTGTCCAGCATGCCGATGTCCTTGACGATCATGTAGATCGGCAGCAGCGCCGCGATGAGCGGCAGGAACTTCGTGGACAGGAAGAAGAACATCACATCCGTCCACTTCTCGACCGGCTTGATGGACAGCGCGTACGCCGCCGGGACCGCCAGGGCGAGGACCAGCAGCGTGGAAAAGACGCTCGCCATGGCCGAGTTGAGCAGATACGGGGTGATGTCCCGCTCCAGCAGGAGCGAGAACTGGTCCAGCGTGATCGGCGCGAGGAGGTTGGGCGGGTTGGTCGCAGCGTCGGCCTCCTGGTGGAAGGCGGTGAGCACCATCCAGGCCACCGGGGCGAAGAAGGCCAGGGTGGCCAGCCAGGCGACGAAGGTCCACAGGGGAGACAGACGCGGGGCCTGTCCGGGGTCGTCGTCCCGCTTCCGGCGGCGGGGACGTCGTACGACGGTCGCGGTTGCCTGGGCGCTCATCGGGACGTCTCCTCACGGAACAGGGAGGCGACGACTCGCAGGGCGAAGGTGGCGATGACGATCGAGCCGATCACCACGACGACGCCGGCGGCCGCGGCCTGGCCGTACTCGAACTTGCGGAACATGGTCAGGTAGATCTCGTAGGGCAGGTTCGTGGTCTGGGAGCCGGGCCCGCCCTGGGTGATGGTGAAGACCGCGTCGAAGGTCTGCACGACGAAGATGGAGCCGAGCACGATCCCGAGCTCGATGTACTGCCGCAGGTGCGGCAGCGTGATGTGCCGGAAGGTCTGCACGGCTGAGGCCCCGTCGACCCGGGCGGCCTCCAGGACGTCACCGGGCTGGGCCTGCAGACCGGCCAGCAGGATGAGCATCATGAACGGCGTCCACTGCCACACCAGCGCGATCACCAGGGCCGGCATGGGGAAGGTGGAGATCCAGTCGACGGTGGGGCCGTTGTCCGCCCCGAACAGGCGGTATACGGCGTTGAGGGTGCCGTTGAGGAGCCCGTAGTCGGGGTTGTAGATCGCGTGCTTCCACAGCAGCGCGGCGGCGACCGGCATCACCAGGAACGGGGCGATGAGCAGGGTGCGCGCCAGGCCCCGGCCGCGGAACCGGCGGTCGAGCAGCAGGGCCAGACCGAGGCCGAGCAGCACGCTGAGTACGACGACGGACGCGGTGAGGACGCCTGTGTTGAGGACCGCGTGCCGCAGCCGGTCGTCGGTGAAGACGAGCGTGTAGTTGGACAGGCCGGTGAAACGGCGCTCGTCAGGGCGCAGGATGTTCCACTGGAACGTGGAGATCACCAGTGTGGCCACGAACGGCAGCTGCGTGACGACGATCGTGAAGATCAGCGCGGGCAGCAGCGGGAAGCGCCGCCGCCATTTGTTGAGAGCCGTGGACTTCGTCCGGCGGACGGGTGGCCGTGTGGTCGGTTTGGGGAGATCGGTGAGCGTGGTCATGGGCGTGCTTTCCTCCGCGGTCGGCGGATGGGGGCGTGCGGGGACGGCGCCCCGGCCGACCGGGTGGCCGGCCGGGGATGGGCGGCTCACTTGTAGTTCTTGGCGACGTCCTCGGCGAGCTTCTGGCCGTCGTTGAGGGCCTTGTCCACGCTGGTCTTGCCGGCGATCGCGGCGGAGATCTCCTGGGTCACCTTGGTGCCGAGGTCCTGGAACTCGGGGATGGCGACGAACTGGATGCCCACGGTGGGCCGCGGCTGCGTGCCGGGGTTGGCCGGGTCGGCCTGTTGGATGGACTTCAGGGTGATGTCACCGAAGGAGGCGGAAGCCTTCTTGTACGCGGGAATCTCATACGTGCTGGCCCGCTTCCCCGCGGGCACCCGCGGCCAGCCCAGCTCTTCGCCCACGAGCTGCTCGTACTCCTTGCTGGACGCCCACAGCATGAACTTCGAGGCGGCGTCGGCCTTCTTGGTCGTCTTCGGCATCGCCCACGCCCAGGCCCACAGCCAGCCGCTGCTGTCGGTCTTCATCGTGGGTGCGTACGCGTAGCCGATTTTGCCGGCGGCCTTGCTGCTCTTCGGGTCCTCCAGTGACCCGGCCGCGCTGGTGGCGTCGTACCACATGGCGACCTTGCCCTGGCTCATCCCGTTGAGGCACTCGGTGAACCCGGCCTGCGGCGCCCCCGCCTCACCGTGCTTGCGCACCAGGTCGACGTAGAACTTCGTCGCCTCCTTGAAGCCACCGGTGTTGACCTGGGCCTTCCAGTCCTTGGTGAACCAGGTGCCACCAAAGGTGTTCACCATGCTGGTCAGCGGCGCACCGAGCTCGCCCCATCCGGGCAGGCCACGCAGACAGATCCCCTTCATCCCCGGCTGGGCGCCGTCGGCCTTGGCGGCGAGGTCGGCGACCTGCTGCCAGGTCGGGTGCTCGGGCATCGTCAGGCCCTTCTCGGCGAAGACGTCCTTGCGGTACATCAGGAAGGACGACTCGCCGTAGAACGGCAGGCCGTAGAGCTTGCCGTCCGAGCCGGACAGCGACTGGACCATGGGCTTGAGCAGGTCGGCCTTGTCGAAGCTCTTGTCCTTGTCGGCGTACGAGCCGAGCTCGGTCAGCCAGCCGTTCTTCTCCCAGATGGGCACCTCGTACGCGCCGATGGTGGCGACGTCGTACTGACCGGCCTGGGTGGCGATGTCCTGGGTGACCTTGTCGCGCAGCTCGTTCTCGGGCAGCACCGTGAAGTTGACCTTGATGCCGGTGTCCTTCGTGAAGCTGTCCTTCGTCAGCTTCGCGATGTCCTCCATCTGCGGGTTGCCGACCATCAGCACGTTGATGCTGTCGCCTCCGGCGGAGGAACCGCCGGCTCCGGCTCCGGAACACGAGGTGGCGAGGAGGGCGGTGGCGGCGGCGCCGGCGATGAGGGCGTATCTGGTCGAGCGCATGTGTCGGGGACCTCTCGTGCGGGTTGAGCGGAAAACGGCGTAGGGGCGGGGGCTCGCGTGGAGGGCTCCGCGCGGCACGCGTGCGGAACAGCGGCTCGCTCATCGGGGGTGAGCCCCGTTGCGACCTCGACAGAAGCCCGGCCAAGAAGGGGTGGGTGCGGCCCTGGGGTGTGGGGCGCGGTATCGATGCCAGGAATTATTAGCAGGAGATGAGGCGTTTGTTAACACATAGTGCGAGAAAAATTATGTGGATCTATCGCTAACGGGCATCGGTGACGAGGGTGCGACCATGGTCCGCGTGCGGAATTCCCGCGATCTCCTGACCTCCGGCTGCGGGTCGTACAACCTGGCACGAGCACGTCACCCTGCTGATCTACGCGATGTGAAGGGCAACCCATGAAGCAGTCGTTCGGCTCGTACCAGGACGAGATTTACCTCAACGGACTGGTGGGGGCGCTGTCGCCTTTCCCTATGAGCCATGGGGAGTTGGAGGCGAAGGCTCAGGCCGCGATGTCGTCCTCGGTGTGGTCGTACGTCGCCGGAGGCGCCGGGGACGAGCGGACTCAGCGGGCCAATGTCGAGGCTTTCGAGCGCTGGGGGCTCATCCCGAGAATGTTCGTCGGTGCTGCCGAGCGTGATCTATCGGTGGAGCTCTTCGGGATGACGTGGCCGTCACCGGTGTTCATGGCCCCGGTCGGGGTCATCGGCTTGTGCGCCCAGGACGGGCACGGCGACCTGGCCACCGCACGGGCCGCGGCCCGCACCGGAGTGCCGATGGTCGCCTCCACCCTTTCCGTCGACCCCATGGAGCAGGTCGTCCCCGAACTCGGCGACACGCCAGGCCTGTTCCAGCTGTACACGCCGAAGGACCGGGAGCTGGCGGAAAGCCTCGTTCGCCGGGCCGAGGCGGCCGGGTTCAAGGGCATCGTCGTCACCCTGGACACATGGGTCCCCGGCTGGCGTCCGCGCGATCTGGCCAGCGGTAACTTCCCCCAGCTGCGCGGGCATTGCCTGTCGAACTACACCTCCGACCCGGTCTTCCGCTCCCGGTTGGCCCGCACACCGGAGGAGGATCCCCAAGCGGTCGTACTGCAGTGGGTCCAGGTCTTCGGCCACCCCCTGACCTGGGACGACCTGTCATGGCTCCGCTCGCTCACCGACCTGCCACTGATCGTCAAGGGCATCTGCCACCCCGAGGACGCCCGGCGCGCCAAGGACGGCGGCGTGGACGGCATCTACTGCTCCAACCACGGCGGCCGGCAGTCCAACGGCGGCCTCCCCGCCCTTCAGGCACTTCCCGCTGTTGTCGAGGCCGCCGACGGGCTGCCGGTCTTGTTCGACTCCGGCGTCCGCAGCGGGGCCGACATCGTCAAGGCCATCGCCCTCGGCGCCACCGCCGTCGGCATCGGCCGGCCCTACGCCTACGGCCTCGCCCTCGGCGGCACCGCCGGCATCGTGCACGTGCTGCGCTCACTGCTCGCCGAAGCCGACCTGATCATGGGCGTCGACGGCTATCCCACCCTCGGCCACCTCACTCCGGAAGCTCTCCAGCGCGTCATGTGAGACGAGACGCTCGCGGGCCGATACATCGGAGCTTTCGCGAAGGGGCTTGGGGGTGGCGAACACCGAGATGCCTGCCAATCCGGCAATTTCGGCCAAGATGTGTCGCCTCTCCAGGCCCGATACGGTCCGAACCGTTGACGTCATCGGATGAATCTTCTACGTTTCCGTCGCGACCACACCTCGCGAAAAGCGTCGCAGCCATCGCGCTCGGTGTGAGCCACTCCGAACCCCCCACTCCCCGGAGGCAGTTCATGAGAACCGCGCTCAGACAGCTGTCCCTCCTCGCCGCCTTAGCCGTACTACTCGTGCTGCCCTCGCCGACCGCTGTCGCGGACGCGGACGTGCCCGGACGCGCGTACCACGTCGCCCCCGCAGGCGCCGACACCGCGAGCGGTACCGCCGCCCGGCCGCTGCGTACCATCGGCGCCTGCCTCTCCCGCGTCCGCCCCGGCGACACCTGCCTCGTCCACCGCGGCACCTACCGGGAACAGGTCACACCCCCGTCCGGCACCAAGGACGCCCCGGTCACCATCGCCGCGTACGGCGACGGCCCGGTGACCGTCGACGGGACCGAGCGCGTGACCGGGTGGCGGGACGCCGGCGGCGGACTGGTCGCCGCCGAGACCGAGCTTCCGCCCGACCCTGACTTCAACGCGGTGTTCCTGGACAACGACCGTGCCGCCGAAGGCCGTTGGCCCAACTCCGGAGCCGACTGGCTGAACATCACCTGGGCCGAGGCGGACGCCACCTCCACCGACCAGCACATCGACGACACCGACCTGCCCGACGCCGACTGGACCGGCGCCACCGTGCACCTGTGGGCGGGCTCCAACCCCTGGGCCCAGCAGACCGGCACCGTCACCGCCAACGCGCCCAGCAAGCTGGACTTCAAGGGCGGCAATTACCGCTGTCCGCCGCTGTGCATGGGCAACCAGAACTACCGCAACTACTACCTCGTGGGCTCGAAGGCCGCCCTGGACCAGCCGGGGGAGTGGTACTACGACGAGTCCGCGCACCGCCTCTACATGGTGCCCCCGAAGGACGGCATGGCCGGGCACACGGTGACCGCCAAGCACCGGCTCTGGGGCGTCGACCTGAGCGACAGCTCGTACGTCACCGTCCGCGGTCTGAATCTCTTCGGCACATCGCTGCGAACGGGCAACGACAGTACGGGAGTCACCGTCGATCGCCTGCGCGCCGAGTACATCTCCGAGTTCTCCACGCTCCCCATGCCGCCCGACAGCGATCTCGCGGTCGAGCCCTTCGAAGGACATATCGTCGCCTCCCGGATCCTGGACTCGGGCGTGCAGCTCCTCGGCACCGGCAACACCCTCAAGAACAGCGAGATTTCGCGGTCCGCGGGAGACGGAGTCCTGGTGCGCGGCACCGGCAACACCGTCACCAACAACTACATCCACGACGTCGGCTGGATGGGCAGCTACACCCCCGGCATCGAGATCAACGGCAACGGACACACCGTCACCCACAACACCATCCGCCGCACCGGACGGGCCGCCATCGACACCGCCTGGCAGCTCAACGGCACCGAGTACCACGACAACCGCATCGCCTACAACGACATGTCCGAAGCGATGCGCACCTCACGCGACGGCTCGCCCTTCTACGTCTGCTGCAGCCTGAACGGCTCCGGCAGCTCCATCGACCACAACACCTCGCACGACGCGGACGGCCAGGTCGGCTACTACGTCGACAACTACTCCGGCCACTTCCTGCTGCACCACAACGTCGCCTGGAACACCGGCGCCCGCGGCACCTTCTTCAACGGCCACACCGGCCCGAGCATCGCCAACCGTGACCACAACTCCAGCTACGGCGTGGGCATCGACGGCAACTCGGTGCGGCTCAGCGGCGCGACGGACGCCTCAGGGACGTACATCAGCAACATCATCGGGCCGATGCCGATCAGCGTCAGCCAGACCGGCGACCCGCTGCCGGTGGTCCGCTCCAACCTGATCAGCGACAAGCCCGGATACACCGACGCCGTCAACGGCGAGCTGTGGCTGAAGCCCAACTCGCCCGCCATCGATGCGGGCGAGAAGGTCGACGGCGTCACCACCGACGTCCGGGGCGCGGCTCCCGACCAGGGCGCGTACGAGTACGGCGAGCCGATCTGGTCGACCGGCTGCAACCTGCCGGGGTGTCAGCAGCGGGTGCGGCACGGCAACTGGACCGCGACCGCGAGCGACGGTACCGACGCCTCCGCCGTCACTGACGGGGACATCAACACCCGCTGGACGGCGGCCAGTTCACAAGCGCCGGGCCAGAATCTGACCGTGGACCTCGGCGAGGCCAAGACCTTCGGCCGCCTCTCGCTCGACGCGGGCCGCGACACCAGCGGTCAGCCGTACGGCTTCTCCGTCTCGGTCAGCCGCGACGGCAAGAATTGGGGCGAGCCGCTCGCACGGGTCTCGGGCCGCTCCTTCACCCAGGATGCCGTGTTCCCCCGCCAGACCACCGCCCGCTACATCAAGATCACGCTCACCGAGAGCGGACCGGTGCCGTGGGTCGCCAATGACATCCGGCTGTACGGCGAAGGGCCTGACGCCACGTCGACGCTGCAGGCCGAAAAGGCCACGGCGGTACGGGGCGTGGAGCGCGGCTCCGCTGCCACGGGCGTGCTCGGCTCCGGCGACTGGGTGGGCTACCGCGACGTGAACGTCGACGGCGGACAGCTCACCGTGCGCCGCGCGTCCTCCTGCGCGCGGAACTGCTCGCTCGAGCTGCGCCTGGACGCTCCGGACGGTCCGCTCGCCGCGGTGCTGCCCGTCAAGGGCACGGGCGACTGGCAGGAGCAGTCGGTGCCGCTGAAGCGCAAGGTCACGGGCACGCACGACCTCTACCTCGTCGCACGGGGCGAACGGCAGGTCGCCGCACTGGACTGGCTGACCATCAGACCCTGACCCCCGCGAACATGCTGCCGGGCGGCGGGAATTCGGGTCCCGCCGCCCGGCTTGGCGTGTTCGTCACACGTACCGCCTCCTGTCACACATGCGCCACTGGGCCTTCCCTGACCTTCGGTGCTCTTGGAACACTCAGCCCGCTCAGGTCCCCCGTTTCGCACCAACGTCAGGACAAGAGGTCTCCGGTCATGTCTGAAGTGAATCGGCGTCGTTTCCTCCAACTCGCGGGCGGCACCGCGGCGTTCACCGCGCTGTCGGACAGCATCGCCAGGGCCGCGGCCATCCCCGCCGGGTATCGCCGCGGCACCATCGAGGACGTCGAGCACATCGTCGTCCTCATGCAGGAGAACAGATCCTTCGACCACTACTTCGGCTCCCTCAGAGGCGTCCGCGGCTTCGGCGATCCGCGCCCGGTCACCCTGGAGAACGGCAAGTCGGTCTGGCACCAGTCGGACGGCACCAAGGACCTGCTGCCCTTCCACCCGGAGGCCGACGACCTCGGCATGCAGTTCCTGGAAGGCCTGCCGCACAGCTGGCCCGACGGGCAAGCCGCCTACAACGGGGGCAAGTACGACAAGTGGGTTCCCGCGAAGGGCACCACGACCATGGCGTACCTGACCCGCGAGGACATCCCCTTCCACTACGCGCTCGCCGACACCTTCACGGTCTGCGACGCGTACTACTGCTCGTTCATCGGCTCCACCGACCCGAACCGCTACTACATGTGGTCGGGTCACACCGGCAACGACGGCAAGGGCGGCGGCCCCGTCATGGCCAACGACGAGCTCGGCTACGACTGGACGACCTATCCCGAGCGCCTCGAGAAGGCCGGGATCTCCTGGAAGATCTACCAGGACATCGGCGACGGCCTGGACGCGAAGGGCTCCTGGGGCTGGATCCAGGACGCCTACCGCGGCAACTACGGCGACAACTCGCTTCTGTACTTCAACAAGTACCGCAACGCCAAGCCCGGCGACCCCTGGTACGACAAGGCCCGCACCGGCACCGACGTCAAGAACGGCGACGGCTACTTCGACCAGCTGAAGGCCGACGTCAAGGCGGGCAAGCTGCCGCAGATCTCCTGGATCACCGCCCCCGAGGCGTTCTCCGAGCACTCCAACTGGCCCACGAACTACGGCGCCTGGTACATCGCGCAGGTCCTGGACGCGCTCACCTCCAACCCCGAGGTCTGGTCGAAGACCGCACTGTTCATCACGTACGACGAGAACGACGGCTTCTTCGACCACGTCCTGCCGCCGCTGCCGCCGCGGTCCGCCGCGCAGGGCAAGTCCACCGTCGACGTCACTCTGGACCTGTTCCCGGGGGACTCGAAGTACGTCGCCGGCCCGTACGGACTCGGCCCGCGCGTGCCGACGCTGGTCGTCTCGCCCTGGAGCAAGGGCGGTTACGTCTGCTCCGAGACCCTCGACCACACCTCGATCCTCCAGTTCATGGAGCGCCGCTTCGGGGTACGCGAGCCGAACATCTCGCCGTGGCGGCGCACCGTCTGCGGCGACCTCACCTCCGCCTTCGACTTCTCCCGCAAGGACAGCAGGCCGGCCGCCCTGCCGGACACCGACGAGTACGAACCGGCCGACCGCGAGCGCCACCCCGACTACAAGCCGACGGTCCCCGCCGACCCCAGCATGCCGAAGCAGGAGCGCGGTCTGCGGCCGGCCCGCCCTCTGAAGTACGCGCCGAGGGTGGACGGTTCCGCGGACCCGGCAGCCGGCACCTTCACGCTCACCTTCGCCTCTGGCAGGAAGGCGGGCGCCTCCTTCCACGTCACCTCCGGCAACCGCACCGACGGCCCGTGGACGTACACCACCGAGGCCGGCAAGAGCGTGTCGGACACCTGGAACTCCGCGTACTCCAACGGCTCGTACGACCTCACGGTGCACGGGCCGAACGGCTTTCTGCGCACGTTCAAGGGCTCCGGCAAGGCGGCCGGACCGGAGGTCACCGCGCGGCATGCCGGGGACGACGTGGAGCTGACCTTCACGAACAAGGGCTCCGGCACGGTGACGCTCAAGCTCGGCAACAGCTATGGCGGGCGGCCCAGGACGTTCAAGGTGCGGCCCGGCGCGACGGTGAAGCACACCGTGGATCTGCGGGCGAGCAGGCGCTGGTACGACCTGACCGTCGTCGCCTCCGGCACCGACAGCCCGTTCCTGCGGCGCTTCGCCGGACATGTCGAGAACGGGCGGCCGGGGGTGAGCGACCCGGCGTTCGGGGCGGGCAGCGGAATGTGATCGGGAAGGGCTGTCGGCCGTACGTCACTCAGAGCGGCGTGAGGTGTCCTGGCGCGGGTCGCCGGGGCACCAACGCCGGTTCGTACGACGCCGATTCGGGGTTCAGCGCGAGCACCGCGGCGACCGGGTGCTCCTCCGGCTCTTCGGGCTGTTCCGTGGGCAGTTGAGCGCGCTCCGGGACCGGGTGGGACAGCATCACCACGCCTCGGGCCGCGAGCGCCGCCCCCGCGAGCGCGAGCAGCACGCCCGCGGCTCCGCCCCGTAGGCCCTCGCCGAGCAGGGCGAGGCCGATGATCGCGGCGGCCACCGGGTTGGCCAGGGTCACCACCGCGAGGGGTGCGCCGAGGCCGTCGCGGTAGGCGGTCTGCGCGAGCAGGAGTCCGCCTGCCGCGAAGGCCGCGACCAGCAGGGCCACCACGATCACCTGCACGCTGAGGAGGGGGCCCGAGCGGTCGGTGGCGGCCACCGTCACGGTCTGTGTGAGTGCGGAGGCGACACCCGAGGCGAAGCCGGACGCGGTGGCGTGCCGCAGGCCGGGGCGGGTGCCGGGCCGGGCGAGGAGGCCGATCACGGCCGCGGTGGTGCCCGCGACGGCGAGGGCTTCCGGCGCGCTCAGCACCTGGTCGGGCGCCGGCCCGGACGCCGTGACGAGCAGCGCGGCGAGCCCGGCCAGGGTGAGCGCCGTACCGCGCCATTCGACGGCACTGACCCGCCGCCCCGCCACCCGCGCGCCCAGCGGCACCGCGGCGACCAGCGTGAGCGCGCCGAGCGGCTGGACCAGGGTGAGCGGACCGTACTTGAGGGCGGCCACGTGCAGCAGCGCGGCGGACGCGTTGAGCGCGACCGACCACCACCACGCGCCGCTGCCGAGCAGGCGCAGCACACCGGAGTCGGAGTTGCGGGAGGCCAGCCGCTCCTGGGCGACGGCAGCGGCGGCGTACGCGACGGAGGAGAACAGGGACAGGACGACGGCGAGGACGGTGGCGTTCATCGGACGGCTCCCACGAGTTCCGGTGCTTTCGCCGAAGTCACGGGCTTCGAGGGCTCGTTCGCGGTCGTCGGCCGGTGGGGCAGACGGACCACCGCGAGTACGCCGCCCAGCAGGGCCGCCGCCACGGCCGCGTCGAGCCAGAAGTGATTGGCCGTACCGACGATCACCAGCAGGGTGAGCAGCGGATGCAGCAGCCACAGCCAGCGCCAACGCGACCTGGCGGCGACGATCAGGCCGATCGCCACCATCAGCGCCCACCCGAAGTGCAGCGACGGCATCGCCGCGAACTGGTTCGACAGCGAATCTGCCTCCGGAGAGGCCCCGTACACCGTCGGCCCGTACACCTGCCCGGTGTCCACGAGGTCCGCCATGCCGAGCATCCGCGGCGGGGCGAGCGGGTACGTGAGGTGCACCACCAGGGCGGCGGCGGTGATCGCGGCGAGGGCGCGGCGGGCCCAGACGTAGTGCGTGGGGCGGCGCAGATACAGCCAGATCAGGAAGGCGGCGGTGGCGGGGAAGTGCACGGTCGCGTAGTAGGTGTTGGCGAGGTGCACGAGGGTGTCGCTGTGCAGGAGCGCGGACTGTATGGCGTCCTCGCCGGGCAGGTGCAGGGCCCGTTCGAGGTCCCAGACCTGGTTGGCGTTGCGGAAGGCCTCGCCGGTGTGGCCGGTGACCAGGAGCCGGCCGAGCTTGTAGACGAGGAAGAGCCCCGCGACGAGCAGGAGTTCGCGGACCAGGGGCGGTCGCCGTATTGCGGTGGCCCCGCCTCTTGCAGGCTCTGCTAGCGCTGCCATCCCCGGCCCCTTTGCTGTCCATGACTCATCGATACGCAACGGTACCGATACGGCGCCGTACCGATACGCCACTGTACCGAAACTATTCTGTTTCGGTACAGTGGCGTTTCGATGGACCTGCGTCACACTGGAAGCGGGCCGCGAAGCAGGCCACAGGACAGGCCGCCGGGCCCCGGAGACGAGCGAGGGGAAGAGCCATGACGCCGCAGGCAGCGGACGAGCCGGAGACGGTCGTCGCCGCGCGCCGCTCCAAGCTCACGCCCGAGCGTGAGCGGGAGTTCTTCGATGCCGCGCTCTACCAGATCCGTGAGTGCGGCTATGACGCGCTGAGCATGGAGGGCATCGCCGCCAGCACCAAGTGCAGCAAGTCCACGCTCTACCGGCAGTGGAAGACGAAGCCCCAGTTCGTGGCGGCGGCACTGCGTGCCCTGCACTCTCCGCGGCTCGCGGGCATCGACACCGGTTCGCTCGCGGGCGATCTGCGCGCCGCGGCACGGGCCGCGGGTGAGCGGTCCGACGACGACACCAAGCTGGTGCAGGCCCTCGGACACGCCGTCATGCAGGACCCGGAACTGCGGTGCGCGCTGCACGACGCGCTCATCGAACCCGAACGCGTGGCCATCAAGGAAATGCTCCAACGCGCCGTCGACCGGGGCGAGATCGCCGCCGACCAGCCGGCCCTGGAATTCGTTCCCGCGCAACTGCTCGGCATGATCCGCGTACGCCCGATCCTGGAGGGCCGGTACGCGGACGCCGACTACCTCGTCCGTTACGTGGACGCCGCCCTGATCCCCGCCCTGGGACTGACGGAGGTCACCTGAGACTCAGGCCGTCGGGTCCGTGGAACGACCGGACGACGGCCTGTTCGCGCCGCACCGTGGGGACGGGGGCGGCGCGTACCCCCGGCCGGGTGGGAAGCCTCCTTGAGCGGAGAGGCACCCCACCCGGCCGGATCCATGTCAGACCCTCAGATCCCTCAGACCCGCTCCCCGCTGCCGCCACCGCCCTCGGCTTCCTTGATGCCCTTGGTCATCTCGTCGATGACGGACAGCTTCGGGGCCTTCTCGTTGTCGTCGAAGCCGAAGCGGACGATCACGAGCATGTCCGGGTTGGCGGGGGAGGGGAAGGCCAGCGACTCGACATAGCCGTCGTCGCCCTTGCTGGTGACGACCTTCCAGCGGACCGCGTAGCCCTTCTCGCCCGCCACGGTCACGGCCTTGGAGACGAGTTCGGTGTTCGAGGTGATCTTGCCGTAGGTCGGGCCGCCGTACGATTCCTCGGCGTTCTTGGAGATGTCCTCCTTCGCCGCAGCCTCGGGGTTGGTCGCCTTGATCTCCAGGGCCGCGGCGGGCAATGAGTTGGCGCCGCCGCGCACGCACTGCTGAGACGTGTCACCAGGACAGGGATACGGCCCTGTCGACACCGAGGCGCCACCGTTCTCCCCGGACTGCCCCGTCCAGCCGTCGAGCACCGGAATGCTGATGCCGCTCAGCACGTCGGTGGCGTAACCCTCTTCAGTCGGCGGCTGTTCGGGCTGCTCCGGAGCCTGGCTCTCACCGTCGTCCGGGCCGCCCCGACCGCCGCCGTCCTCCCCTTCGGGGCCCGGCTGGGTGGGTGCCGGGCGGGCGTTGCTCTGATCGCTGCCACTCGAATCGTCGCCCGAGGTCAGCGCGTACACCCCGCCACCTATGCCCGCGAGCACCGCCACGGCCGCGGCGATCGCGATGCCGATCCGCAGCCCGCGGCGCGGAGAGCGGGGCGGCATGTCTGGAAACGCCCCCGGGTACGCCCCCGGATACGCGCCCGGGTACGTCGCCCCGGGGGACGCCGCGTAGGCCGGCGGACCCCATCCGGCCGCCGCCGCGGCGGGACGGGTCTGCTCCGTCCACGCCTCTCCGTCCCACCAGCGCTGCTGTGTGGCGGGGCCGCCGTCAGTTGTCTGCCCGGGGTCGGGGTACCACCCGGGGGGAGTCACGTGGGTCATGGGGACACGGTATGTGGCTCGTGTGAATTCAAGATGAGAGGGTCCCTACCGATTTAGTCTCGCCTGCGGGCACTTCGCCGACTCCCGCGTACGGACCGGCTGTTGACGATCGGCGACGTTCGCCGGACCTGGTCGGCGGCCTCGTCCGTCGTCTTGCGTCCACGGCTGTCACCCGTGACGGCAACAGGCGTCCCGCCCAGGCGCCATGACGGCTCGGGGAGGACTAGGCTCGTGGCCTGTACGTCATTTGGGCGACCTGGGGAGGTAGCGGGATGACGGAGGCTCCCCTCTGGGAGCGCGACGCGGAACTCTCCGTGATCGCGGAGGCCGTCGACGCGCTGTGCGCCGGTTCGGGCGCGGGCAGCGTGCTGGTGTTCAGCGGCGAGGCGGGCATCGGCAAGACCGCACTGCTCGCCGAGGCCCGCCGGATCGCGCTGGACCGCCGCTGCACGGTGTGGTCGGCACGCGGCGCCGAGACCCTGATATCCGTCCCGTTCAATGTCGTACGGCAGTTGCTGCAGCCCGCGCTCGTATCGCTGATGCCGGACGAGGCGCGCGAGTACTTCGGCGACTGGTACGACATCGCCGGACCCGCCCTCGGCATAGCGGAGGCGGGCGAGCGCCAGGCCGATCCGCAGTATGTGTGCGACGGACTGGTCGCGGCGGTGCGCAGGCTCGCCCGGCGTGAGTGGCCGCTGGTGCTGCTCGTGGACGACGCGCACTGGGCCGACGAGGAGACCCTGCACTGGCTGGCCGCGTTCACCGAACGCCTCGGCGACCTGCCCGTCCTCGTCGTGATCGCCCGCCGCCCCACGGGAGTCACCGGCGAGAGCGCCCGCCATCTCGACGCGATCGGCGCCAAGTCCCTTCCCACCGCCGCCCTGCGCGCGCTGACACCGGACGCCACGGCCGGACTCACCCGCGCCACGCTCGGCGCACACGCCGACACCCCGTTCTGCCGCGAGGTGTGGGCGGTCACCGGCGGCAACCCGTACGAAACCGTGGAACTCCTCGCCAAGGTCCAGGACAGCGCTCTCGAACCGGTCGAGGAATCGGCCGCCGAACTGCGCGGCCTCAACCAGTCGGCGCGCGGCAAAGGCCTGGTCGACCGCCTCGAAGGACTCGGCGTCGACGCCACCCGCTTCGCCTGGGCCGCCGCGATCCTCGGCACCCGGATCACCCTCGACCTCACGGCCGAACTCGCCGGGATGCCACTGGACGAAGCCGAGCGCTGCGCGGAACTGTTAAGCGCGGCCCGTATCCTCACCGAAGCCGACCAGGCGAACGGCGAAGTCGCCGACGGCGAGCTGGAGTTCGTCCACCCGCTGATCGCCGGCGCCGTCTACCGCTCCATCCCGGACGGCCTGCGCACCGCCATGCACGGCGTGGCCGCCTCCGTCGTCACCGCCTCGGGCCTCGGCGCCGCGGCGGCCTCCCGCCACCTCCTGGAAGTACACCCGGACGACGACCCCGAACTCGTCGCGCAGATGCGCGAAGCCGCCCGCGAACACCTCGCCGTCGGCGCCCCGGAAGCGGCCCGCCGCTGTCTCGAACGCGCCCTGCTCGAACCCCCGCTGCCCGAAGTCCACGCGCGCGTGCTCTACGAGTTGGGCTGCGCCACCCTCCTCACCTCACCGGCCACCACGATCCAGCACCTGCGCGAAGCGCTCACCCTGCACGGCCTCGACCGCGAACTACGCGTCGACGCCGTCTGCCGTCTCGCCCAGGCGCTCGTCCACAACGACCAGCTGGAGGAGGCCATCCGCACGATCGACGAGGAGGTCGCCCAGCTCAAGCCGGGCCCCGAGCGGATGCGGCTGCAGGCCGTGCACTACATGTGGGAAGGCCTCCACACCGGCGAACAGGACGCGCCCGGCCGCTCCCGCCGCCTCGCCGAACTCGTCAAACCGCTCACCGGCCGCGACAACTCCGAGCGCGCCCTGCTCATCCTGCGCGCCTTCGACGCCGCGACGCGCGGTGAGAACGCCGAGGAGGTCGTCGAACTGTGCGACCGCGCCCTCGTCAACGGCCGCCTCGCGCCCGGACTCGGCTGGACCGACACCGAGTGGACCTTCGAGCTCCTGATGATGCTCGGCCTCTCCTACACGTTCGCGGACCGGCTCGACCGCGCCGAGAGCCTCTTCACCGAGGCCCGGCGCTCGTACGAGATCGCCGGGTGGAGCGGCGGCCATCTGGCCCTCGCGCTCGCCTACAGCGGCTATGTGCACCGCAGACGGGGCCGCCTCCGCGACGCGGAGGACTTCCTGCGCGAGTCACTGAGGTTCGTCGACCGGGTGGGCCGGCGCCTGCCCATGCACTGGTTGGTGGCCTGCATGCTCATCGACACCCTGCTCGCCCGCGGCCACGTCGACGAGGCCGAGAACATCGCCGAACGCTACGCCTTCGAGCCACCCCACCCCTCCACGAACGTCACCCCCGACACCCACTCCGTCCGCGGCCGCCTCCTGATCGCCACGGGCCGCGTCGAGGAGGGCATCAACGAACTGGAGGTAGCCGCCAAAGCGGCCGCCTCCCGCGGCGGCCACAACCCCGTGATGGCCCCCTGGGCCGGCGACCTGGCCCGAGCCCTCGCCGCCTCAGACCCCCGCCGCGCCGCGGACATCGCCTCCGACCTCCGCGCCCAAGCCGAACGCTTCGGCACAGACACAGCCATAGGAGAAGCCCTCCGCTGCGCCGCCGCCCTAGAATCCGCCCCCCGATCAACCGACCTCTACGCCCAAGCCGTCACCTACCTGGAATCCTCCCCCTCCGCCTACGAACACGCCCAGGCCCGCATCGACTACGGCATCGCATCCCGCTCGGTGTCGGAACTCGAGCAGGGACTGACCCTGGCCGCTTCCTGCGGAGCGGACGGCTTGGTGAGGAGGGCACGGGAGGCGCTGGAGAGGCTGCGCTGACCGCTGGCGGTCGCCTACTTCGCCAGCAGTCGGTCCGTGACTGCCTCCAGGCGCTTCCATACGTCACGGTCGTACGCCTGCGTATGCGCTCGCGCGGGGCGGGCGCCGTCGAAGTAGCGGCCGGTGGTGTCCTGGCCCAACTTCCCGGTGGCCAGGGCCAGTACGGCAGCGGCTCCGTCAGCCACGGTGGACACGGGCTCGATCCCGCCCTCGCGGACCATCGTGGTGTCCATGAAGGTGGCGGGGTGCAGTACGTTCACGGCGACTCCGGTGCCGACCAGCTCCTCGGCGAGGGCGAAGGTGTACGCGGCGAGGGCCAGCTTGCTGCGACGGTACGCCGTCACGCCGTCGTAGTCCCGGGTCACCTCGAAGTCGTCGAAGTCCAGGGGCTGTTGGCCTGCGGAACCGACGTTGACGATGCGCGCGGGGGCGCTCGCGCGCAGCACCGGCAGGAGGGTGCGGGTGAGCGCGACGGGGGCGAGGTAGTTCACCGCCAGCCGCAGTTCGTGCCCGTCGGCGCTCTCCTCGCGCCCGCCGCCGGGTTCGCCGAAGCCGACTCCGGCGTTGTTGATCAGCACATCGAGGTGCGGGTGAGCGTCCGCGACCCGCGCGCCCAAGTCGCGAACCTGCGCGAGCGAGGCCAGATCGGCGACGAAGCCGTACGCCTCTCCTTCGGCCCGCAACTCCTCGACCAGCCGTTCCGTACGGTCGGGGTCGCGGCCGTGCACGAGGACGGTGTGTCCGGAGCGGACGAGTTCGAGGGCGACATGGCGTCCGAGGCCGGAAGTAGCCCCGGTGATCAGGACAGTGGGCATGCCTCCACCCTAGGCATACGGCGGAGGCAAGTAGGAGGTGCGGCTGAACCTACGACCGGCAAGGTCACCCTGCCGCTCCGTCCTCCTCGGCGAGCACGCCCTGCGCCACCGCGAACGCCGAGTTGGCCGCCGCAGTGCACGGCCGTCTGCAAAAGCACCGCACCGATCTCGTCGGGCGTGAGGCCATGGCGCCGGGCCGCGCGCACATGCATGGCCAGCTCGTCGTAGTGGCTGTGCGCGACCAGCGCCGTAAGCGTGATCAGGCTGCGTTCGCGGCCCGACAGTGTGTCGTCCGTCCAGATCTCCCCCCCCACGCGTAACGCGAGATGAAGTCCTGGAAGCGGGCCGTGAACGGAGACTGGCGGGCCTGCGCCCGCGCCTCGGGTGAGGCTTCAGCCTCGTAGACCTCGACCGGTATGCCCTGGACGTGCAGGACGTAGACCAGCATCAGCCCGCCGAGTCCTGCGCCGATGATCGTGACGCATGGTGCCCTCGTGTTCTCGCGGTCGGCGATACCGGGCCTAGTGTTTTGGTGTGTTGTTCCAAAATGGATCGATAGTCCAAGTTAGTTCGTCGATCCAAATTGGTTCATCGCTCCAAGTGTGTCATAGTCGAGCCATGGCAACCCGAGCGCGCCGGACACAGCGGCGTAACCAGGTGCTCTCCCGGGAGCACATCATCGACACCGCGATCGAGCTGCTGGATGCGGGTGGCGAGGGCGCTCTGACGGTCCGGGCGCTGACCGAGCGCCTGGCCACCGGATCCGGGGCGATCTACTACCACGTGGGCACTCGCGACGAGCTGCTGGACACAGCGACGGAGACCGTGATCACCGCGGCGCTGGCGACCAAGCCGGCGCAGGCGTCGGCCACGCCCGCACAGGAGATCCGCGCCGTCGCACTGGCCTTGTTCGACGCGATCGCCGACCACCGGTGGCTCGCCACGCGGCTGACCCTCCAGATCATCCGCAACCCGGTCGGCCCGGTGACGGTGGGGATTTTCGAGCGGATCGGCCGGCAGGTGGATGCCCTGGGCGTACCGCAGGCCCGCTGGTTCGACGCGGCCTCGACGCTCGTGCACTACATCCTCGGAGCGGTCAGCCAGAACGCCCGCATCGAGGGGGACACCTCAGGGATCGACGCAGAGGCGGACCGTGAGGAGTTCTTCGACGCGACCTCGGTGGCGTGGCAGGAACTGAGCCCCGACGACTACCCGTTCATGCACGCCATCGTCGGCCAGATGAGAGAGCACGACGACCGCGAGCAGTTCCTCACCGGCATCGCCGTCGTCCTCGACGGCCTCACCCGCCTGCGCTGACCCGCTTCTTCCGGCCGGGGCAGCGCCACGTATTGGCTTCAGAAGGGGAACTCTCATGCACGACGTAATGATCGCGGGCGCCGGCCCGGTCGGTCTGTTCCTGGCCGGCGAGCTGGCTTGCGCCGGCTGTTCCGTCCTCGTCCTCGAGCGGGACCAGGACCAGGACCCCAACCCTCCGTTGAAGGCGCTCCCGCTCGGATTGCGCGGCCTGAACGCCGGGTCCGTCGAGACGTTCTACCGCCGCGGACTGCTGGAAGCTGTTGTGAAGGCGTCGGGCGTCAACGCGGAGATGGTCGGCGCGGCCCTCGACGCGATCGAGGCGCCCGCCCCGCGTGGGCTGAGCCATTTCGCGGGCATGACGCTCGATCCGGCCGACATCGACATCGCCGCCCTCCCCATCAGGCTGCCCAGTCCGGCGATGGACGGCTTCATGACGAGCCTGGAAGCGGTCGCGGGCGTGCTGGCCGAGCACGCGTCTGCGCTCGGCGTGGAGATCATCCGGGGCGTTCCCGTCACCGCCGTGAGCCAGGATGACGAGGGCGTTGTCGCCACGGCCGGCGGGCAGCAGTACCGGGCGAGCTGGCTGGTCGGATGCGACGGCGGACGCAGCGCGGTACGCGAGCTCGCGGGCTTCGACTTCGTCGGCACCGAGCCGTTGTTCACCGGCTACGTCGCCCAGGTCACCTTCGCCGACCCCGAGCAGCTGCCCCGCGGTTTCAACCTGACACCGAACGGCATGTACCTGCGCACGCCACTCGAAGGGCACCTGGGCATGATGGACTTCGACGGCGGCACGTTCGACCGCTCCCAGCCGCTGACCCGCGATCACCTCCAGACGGTGCTGCGTCGTATCTCCGGCACGGACGTGACGCTGGACGAGGTTCACCTCGCCTCCAGCTTCACCGACCGCGCGATGCAGACGACGACCTACCGCAGGGGCCGCGTGCTGCTCGCCGGCGACGCCGCGCACATCCACTCCCCGCTCGGGGGCCAGGGGCTCAACCTCGGCATCGGCGACGCCATGAACGTCGGCTGGAAGCTCGCCGCCACCGTGCACGGCCACGCGCCCGAGGGCCTGCTCGACAGCTACACCAGCGAGCGGCACCCCGTCGGCGCCGCGGTGCTCGACTGGTCACGTGCCCAGGTGGCGACCATGAAGCCGGGCCCCAACGCCCCCGCGCTGCGCCGGCTGGTCCGCGACCTGATGAGCACCACTGACGGGACGACCTACGTGTACCGCCGGACATCGGGCCTGTTCCACCACTACGACCTGGGCGATGAGAACCCGCTCGTCGGCCGCAGCGCCCCGGACTTCCGCCTCGAGGACGGCACCCGCCTCGGCGACCTGCTGCAGCAGGGCCTGGGTGTCGCGCTCGACTTCACCGCCGACCGCGCGCTCGAGGGTGCGGCCCAGGTATGGGAGGGCCGGATCCGGTACGCAGCCGGCCCGGCTGCCAACAACCTCGACCTGGCGGCCGTACTGGTCCGCCCGGACGGTGTCGTGGCCTGGGCGAGCGACACCTCGGATCGCGTCGCGTTCGACCAGGCTGCCGCCCGGTGGTTCGCCACCCCGGAACACTAGAGACACGCCGGCCGGCCTGGCAGCGCCGCGAACAGTGCCGTTCGCCGAAGTGGCCGCGCAGCCCGCGGCGCTGCGCGCTATTTGGCCGTGCCGGCCTCACCGTAGGGCGCCCACCCAATCGCCATCATCGGCCTCATCGAACGCGGCGCCGTCCCCCTCCGGTTCCTGATCGGCCGCCTCTGCGCAGGCGCATCGATCTGGAAGCACAGCGCCGCGGACGAGCCCCACACCCCCGCCGTCACCACGGGCAAGAGCGCCTGACCCCGAGTTCTTCGAGCACCGCCCACCTCAACCACCAGCCGTGACACCCGGCAACCGGAGGACAACGACCGTGAACAGCACCTTCAACACCCTCGCCAGCCCTGAAGGTTCGGACCCGACCGCGGCGGCCTGGGTTCGCACCTGGGGCGCCTCCCCGCAGGCTCCGAACGACTCCGTCAGCTTCATCGAACCCTTCGAGAACGCGACGCTGCGGCAAGTCGTCCGCATCAGCGGCGGCGGACACCGCATCCGCATCCGCATCAGCAACGAGTACGGAACCGCACCCCTGACCGTCGGCGCCGCCCACGTCGCCATCGCGAACACCGACAGCGACATCCACGACGGAAGCGGCCATGCCGTGACCTTCAACGGCCGGCCGACCGCCACCGTGCCGGCGGGCGCGCCGATCCTCAGCGACCCCATCGACCTGCCGAGCGCCGCGCTGTCACGGCTGGCCATCAGCCTCTACCTGCCCGGCCGAGTCGACACCGCCACCTGCCACGGGACCTTCCACACCCTCGGCTGGCTCATCCCCGGCGACGCGACCGTGCTCGCCTCGCTGCCCGAGAACGCCACCCCTTTGCCGTCGCAGGCCCTGATCACGGCCGTGGAAGTGCAGCCCGACACACCCACCAAGGCCATCGCCGTGATCGGCGACTCGCGCGTCGACGGCATCGGCTCCACTCCCGGCACCGACCGGCGCTGGACCGACCTGCTCGCCGAACGTCTGGCCGCCCGCGGCGGCCCGACGCGCTGCGTGGTCAGCCAGGGCATCGGCGGCAACCGCATGCTCACCGACGGCATCGGCGCCGCCGCCCTCGCCCGCTTCGACCGCGACATCCTCGCCACGCCTGGCCTCGGCCACGTGGTGATCGCCGTGGGCAACGACCTCGTCTTGTCCTTCGCCCCGCGCACGGAGGAGACCGCCGGATTCCTCTCGATGTTCCCCGGCGCGCCCGTCGGCGTGGACGAAATCATCGCCGCCCACCTCCAGCTGGCGGCACGAGCTCGCGTACACGGCGCGAAGGCGTCCGCCGCGACCATCGCCCCCTACGGCGGCTCGGAGATGTACACACCCGAGGGCGACAAGGCGCGTGAGCAGGTCAACACATGGATCCGTGCGAGCGGCGCCTTCGACGGCGTACTCGACTTCGATGCCGTCTGGCGCGACCCCGCCGACCCCAGCCGCATCCGCGACAACCTGCACATGGGCGACAACCTCCACGGCAACGACGCAGGCTACGCGGCCCTCGCGGAATCCATCGACCTCTCCGTCTTCGACTGACCCCTCACCGAGGTGGCCGCTGACGGCCCACCGCGGCGTTTGGCACGTGCCGTGATCGCACACACCAGGCGCCGCGGCGGGTCGTCAGCAGCAGGCGGGCAACCACCACGGAGCCGCATCAGAACCCGGTGACGTAGACCATTGGGTGCTCAGCCGGTCCCACACAATGATCAGGAGAGCTTGAGCAGCTGGTAGCGCCGTCGAGCAGGCGGATGTAGTCGGTCTCGCCCAGCGAACGACGCTCGCCCTTGCGGCCGGAATGTCGGCGCAGGCGTCGTTCACTTGTCGATCACGTGTGGCAACGTTCCGCCCTCACGCACACGATCCGCGGCCCACTACCGTTCCATTCGGACGCGCACGGCCTGGATGGACCAGTTGAACGCCGCCGACAGGCTCTCCGGTGCGGGCCAGCCGTTGATCACTGCGAGCAGTTGGACGTACCGGTCCCGGCGCGGGTCGCCCACGCTCTCCAGCCAGGCCAGCAGCAGGCGCCGCAGCTCGGCGTCGTCGGGGCGGCCAAGGATGTGTGCGTAGTGAGTCGCAAGCGCCTCAACGATCGGATCGGCTTGGTGCGAGGCGGGGTCGATGCCCGCCGCCCGGGCGGGGCCGACCCGGTCGCGGATGACTGCACCCAGGTCGCGGCACAGGCCCACGGCATTGCCGTGTGCCTGTTCGGCCGCGAGGCCTTCGACCATCTGTCGCATGCTGGCGCGGAAGTCGGGGTCCAGGGCCAGTTCGGCCCACTCCACCCATGCCCGGATCTGCTCCGCCTCGGCGCTGTCGGGTATCTCGGGTGTCATGGAGCGCCTGACCCCCGCGAACGCGGAGTCGGCGTCAAGACCCCCGAAGGCGTCATCGAGGAAGTCCCCGATCAGACGTCGGCGTTCGTCCTCGGAGAGTTGGGCCAGCTTGTGCATGAGATCCGTCTCCTCAGCAGTGAGCCCGCGCTCGGTCACCGCCGTCAGAACCGCCTGCCGCAGGTGCAGGACGCGAATCTGCACGGCCAGGGCTTCGGCGTGCGCTGCGGCGACTTCGCGAAGCGAGAGTTCCCGTTCCACGACCCTGCGGATCGTGGGCAGGTCCACCCCCAGGTCCCGCAGGGTCCGCACAAGATCCAGGCGTGCGACGGCATCGATGTTGTAGAGGCGGTAGCCGGCCGGGCTGCGGTCCGTCGGCGCCACGATTCCGCGATCGGAGTAGTACCGAATGGTCTTGACCGTCAGACCCGTCCGCCGGGCCAGTTCGCCGATCGAGTAGAGCGTGTCGCCATCCATACCCCCACCTTGGCGTCTCCCCCTACGGGAGACTCAAGCGCCGCGTCCCACCAGCGGCCCGCGCTCCGATTTCGGTGAAGTCGGGATGTACGAGCTCCGAGACCTGGGCCGGAGAAGCACGCACCTGAGGATCGAGCAGCCGTAACTCCCTGTCAGTGGCCGCTTGTACGGCCTGCTCGCTCTCGTTCCCACTCGGGGCGGGGGAACTCATCCGCCTCACCCCACCCCGTCCTCCTCAGCCAACACCCCCTGAGCCACCGCAAACGCCGAGTTGGCCGTCGGCACCCCGCAGTACACAGCCGTCTGCAGCAGCACCGCGCCGATCTCCTCGGCAGACAGCCCATTACGCCGAGCCGCACGCACATGCATGGCCAGTTCGTCATAGTGGCCATGCGCGACCAGCGCCGTAAGCGTGATCAGGCTGCGCTCGCGGCGCGTCAGCGTGTCGTCCGTCCAGATCTCCCCCCACGCGTAGCGCGAGATGAAGTCCTGGAAGCGGGCCGTGAACGGAGACTGGCGCGCCTGGGCGCGGTCCACGTGCGTGTCGCCGAGCACCTGTCGGCGTACCTCCATGCCTCGCTTCGCCTCGGCGCCGAAGTGCGCGCGCAGGGCGGTGAGTACGGCCTCCGGGCGCTCGGCGGGGGCCAGGTGGGAGGCGGCCGGGAGTTCGGTGAGTGCGGCGCCGGGTACGGCGTCGGCGATCTCTCGTAGATGCGCGGGCGGGGTCGCCGGGTCGTCGCGGCCGGCGATAAGGAGAGTCGGAGCGGTGATCTGCGGCAGCCGGTCGCGGATGTCGAAGGCCGCGAGTGCGTCGCAACAGGCGGCGTACGCGTCGGGGTCCGCCGTACGGTGGTCCTCGACGAGCTCCGGGACGGTGAAACCGGGCGTGAACCAACGCGAGTTGGCCGTCGCCGCAAGCTCGCCAAGACCCGACGCGCGGACATGCGCGGCCCGTTCCTCCCACGGCTTTGAGCCGTTGAAGTGCGCCGAGGAGCAGATCACGGCGAGGCGGTCGATCCGCTCCGGGTGGTGCGCCGCGAGTTGCAGCCCCACCGCGCCGCCGAGCGAGACCCCCGCGTACGAGAAGCGGTCGAGGCCGAGTGAGTCCGCGAGGGAGAGGACCAGCGAGGCCAGATCGGCGACGGTCGCGCCGGGGCCGATCAGATCGGCGGGTGAGCCGCCGTGGCCGGGGAGGTCCCAGCGTACGACCCGGTGGGTGATGGAGAGTTCGGGCGCGACCTTGTCCCACAGGGCAGTCGACGTGCCGAGGGACGGGCCGAGGAGCAGCGGGGGAGCGGTGTTGGGTCCCTCGGCGCGGTGGTTGAGCAGCTTACTTGTCAACGTCGCTCCAGAGCACGGTCGGTGAGGGCTCCAGCGGAGCCGGTGTACTGGGTCGGGTCCGCGAGGACGGCCAGGTCGAGTTCCTTCAACTCGGGCTCCTCGGCGAGGAGTTCGACGAGCGGACGGTTCTCCGAAGTGGCCCGCTTCGCCGCCCGGGTGAGCAACTCCTTCGCGCGGGCCCGCCCGAGTACCGGCGCGAGTTCGGCGGACAGCCGCTCCGAGACGATCAGGCCGTGCGTGAGGTCCAAGTGCGCGCGCATCGCGTCCGCGTGCACCTGGAGGCCTTCGGCCAGCTCGGCCGCGTCGCGCGCCGCGCCGCCGACCAGGCGGAGCAGCTCACGCAGCGGCTCCCACTCGGCATGCCAGGCACCGGCGGGTCGTTCGTCCTCGGCGGCCAGCGACCCGTACAGCGTCGCCGCCAGCAGCGGCGCACGGCGGGCCGCGGCGGCGATGAGCGTGGCGCGCACGGGGTTCGCCTTGTGCGGCATCGCGGAGGAACCGCCACCGGAGCCCTCGCTCAGCTCGCGGATCTCCGTACGGCTGAGCGTGAGCACATCCGCCGCCGTCTTGCCGAGCGCGCCCGCCGTGAAGGCAAGGGCTCCCGCGAGATCGGCGACCGGAGTACGCAGCACGTGCCACGGCAACACCGGTGCGGCGAGGCCGACTTCACGCGCGTACGCCTCTACCAGCGCGCCGGTGTCAGCAGCCCCGTACGCGGTGAAGGCCGCCAACGTGCCCGCCGCGCCCCCGAGTTGGGCCGGGAGCACGTCACGTACCGCCTGCAGACGATCCCGTGCGTCCAACACCAGGGACCGCCACCCCGCCGCCTTGAGACCGAAGGTCGTCGGCACCGCGTGCTGCGTCAGCGTCCGCCCCGGCATGGCTGTGTCCCGGTGATCGCGGGCGTGCCGGGCCAGCGCACGCTCCGTACGGGCCAGGTCCGCCAGGACGAGATCAAGGGTCCGTACGGCCACCAGCATCATCGCGGTGTCCATGATGTCCTGGCTGGTCGCGCCCCGGTGGACGTACGGGGCGTACGCCTCATCCACCGCGCCGACCGCCGCGGTCAGCTCCGCGACCAGCGGGATCACCGGATTGCCGCCGCCCCGCGCGCGCAGCGCGAGGTCCTGGACGTCGAAGCGCGCGCCATCGGAAGCCGCCGCGTCCACCGCCACCGCGGCCTCCGCGGGCGCGAGGCGGAGCGAGGCCTGTGCGCGAGTGAGCGCCGCCTCCGCGTCCAGCAGCGCCTGGAGGAAGGCGCTGTCGCCGGTCGCGGACGCGGCGGGGGAGCCTGCCCACCCGGGGGCGAGCAGGCTGTCGGTGTCGCCGAGGGTCACGGGAACTCCAGGAAGACCGTTTCGCCTTCGCCTTGAAGGCGGATGTCGAAACGGTACGTGCGCCGCTCACCGGGCTGTGCGACCAGCGTGGCCCGGCGCCCGTCCGGCAGCGAGTCGAGCAAGGGGTCGGCGCCGTCGGCCAGATACGCCCGCGTGTAGAGGTGGTGCAGCAGACCGCGCGCGAAGACGCACACGCTGATGTACGGCAGCCCGGCGTTGCCCGGCGGGAGGGTGTAGAGCGCGTAGTGCCCGTCGGCGTCCGTGGCGACCCGCCCGAAACCGGTGAAGTCCGTGCCGTTACGGCCGAGATAGCCGCCGGTCACCGGATTGCGGCGCAGCGAACCAGGAGCTCCCTTGAGCGAGCCGTCCGGAGCCGCCTGCCAGAACTCCAGGACGGCGTCCGGGATCGGCTTGCCCTCGCCGTCCAGTACGTACCCGTGCAGCGTGATCTGGTCGGGGTGCCCCTTCGGCGCGACCTGCTCGCCCTCGGGGAAGGGCAGCGCGTACCCGTAGAAGGGGCCGACGGTCTGGGAGGGCGTGGGCAGGACCTGCCCCGTGGTGTTCTCGGTCATGGTCAGCGACCTTCCTCGATCCAGGTGGCGGAGGGACCGTCGAGGACGATGTCCCACTCGTAGCCGAGCGAGAACTCGGGCTGCGAAAGGTCGTGGCGGTACTCCGCGACCAGCCGGTCGCGGGCCGACGCGTCCGTCACCGAGCGCAGGATCGGGTCGTACGGGAAGAGCGGGTCGTTCGGGAAGTACATCTGCGTCACCAGCCGCTGCGTGAACGCCGTGCCGAAGACGGAGAAGTGGATGTGCGCGGGGCGCCACGCATTGGTGTGATTGCGCCACGGGTACGCGCCCGGCTTGATCGTCCGGAAGAAGTACCGGCCCTGATCGTCCGTCAGCGTCCGTCCCACGCCGGTGAAGTTGGGGTCGAGGGGCGCCGGGTGCTGGTCCCGCAGATGCGCGTACCGGCCGGAGGCGTTGGCCTGCCACAGCTCGATGAGCTGGCCGCGCACCGGGCGGCCCTCGCGGTCGAGTATCCGCCCGGAGACGGTGATGCGCTCGCCGAGCGGCTCGCCCTGGTGCTGCACGGTGAGGTCGTTGTCGATGTCGGTGATGTCGGTCGGACCGAACACCGGACCGGACAGCTCGACCGTCTCCGGATCGCCGCCGTTCACCGCGACCAGCGGTTGCTTGGGGTACCGCAGTACGGAGCTGCGGTACGGGGCGTAGTCGCGCGGCGGGTGGTGCTGCACCGGGGCGCCGCCGGCGACGGCCTTGTCGTACGCGTTCTGGGCGTCGTTGATCTCGACGTCGATGTCCGACTGGGTCAGTGTCATGAGGATTCCGATTCCTGCGGGTCCTGGGCGGTCTCGTACAGAGCCTGGATCAGCACGTTCGGCACACCGCTCAGCCCGAAACCGCCGACCTCGAGCGACGCGCCATCCGGTACATCGGCCACCGTCTCGGCGGCTGTGGCGACCACCTTGTCCATCCGTGAAGCCCCATCTCTTCGAGCGGTCAGCGGCCGTGTTGCTGAGCTTATTACTGTTATTGCTCAGGGCACTGACTATTTCTGCGAGGTTGCTCTCACGCTGCCACCGGTCGGTTCGGTCGTCAAGAGTTCGCACGGAATGGCACGTAGTCGCAGGTGATGGCGGGGGAGGTGTGGGTTCGGCTTCTGTGCAGACAGTGGTGTGCCGTGAGCGGTATCGTTCAGTACACCGACGAATTCGAGGAGCGCACATGGCCGCGGTGGACCTCACCACCCACCCCGGGCACCTGGCCCGCCGGCTGCAGCAGGCGCACTACCTGCTGTGGAACACGATGGTCTCCGAGGAGATCACCTCGCCGCAGTTCGCGGTGCTCAACGCGCTCGTCGCCGAGCCGGGGCTTGACCAGCGGACGGTAGGGGAGCGGGTGGGTCTGGACCGCTCCACCATCGCGGAGGTCATCACCCGGCTGGGCCGCCGCGGCCTGCTCGACAAGGTCCGCGACTCGCAGGACGGCCGCCGCTTTTTGCTCCGCCTGACGGAGGAGGGGGTGCGTACGCACCGGAAGCTGACGGTGCGGACGGCTCGGATGAACCAGGTGTTCTTGGCGCCGTTGTCGGCGGAGGAGCAGGCCGTGTTCTTCGAGCTGCTGCAGAGGGTGTCGGATGCGGCGGAGGGGTTGCGGAACCCGGTTGCCTCCGGCGGTTGAGTAGGGGGTTCGTTTTTGTCTGCGGCGCCGTCGTGGCTGGTCGCGCCCACGCGGCGGAGCCGCAAATTGACACAGCCCCGCGGGGTGCCTCCGGCGGTTGGGCGGGTGCGGGTTCGTTGTGGTTGCTCGCGCAGTTCCCCGCGCCCCTTGGGTGCGTGGTGGGTGCGGGGCCGCGGTCCGGTGCGTCAGCCCGTCGCCAACAGGGCATACGACCCCTTGCTGACACAGGGTCCTGGTGTGCCCAGACCGAAGCTAAGCGACGGGCATAGGACGCACCGGCCCACGTCCCCTCCCACCGGCGGGAGAGTGCCGGTTTCCTCGTGGCGGGCGAGCACGGCGGCTGGCGATCCTTGTGCGGCGGACGGTTCGGGGAGCGCCCCGTCAGGGGCGCGGGGAACTGCGCGACCAGCCACAACGCACCCGCAGCCGCGACACAACTGTCACCCACCACCCCGGTAGGCACCCCACCCCACCCACCCGCGGTAGGCGCCCACCCGCCGGAGGCAGAGGGGCCTGGGGCGCAGCCCCAGTTTCGGGAAGGGGCGGGGCTGGGGAAAGAAAAACCCCACCCCCGCCCACGCGTCACGCCTTCGCGTACACCACCCAAACCTGCCCCCGAGCAAACGGCAACGGCTCCCCATCCCGAGTCGTGAACTCCGTCCCGTCCTCGGCCGACGCCCGCTTCCAGTCGGCGTCAAAACTGCGCCCGTCGCGCAAAACCGTCGCCCTGCCCGCCCCCACCGTCTCGGTGTAAGGCGTGTTGTTCCCCAAGAAGTCCTTGAACTGCGACTTGCGAATCTTCACGTACTGCACAACCACCGTCGAGGCAGCCATCTGCGGCCCATCGGTCGTAGCGCTCGGCCTGCCATCCATAGACACCAGCCACCGCTCCCGACTCTGGGACCAGGTGAAAGTGAACCGCGCCGCAGGAAACCGCACCGTGTGCGACGACTCGGCCGAGCCCCCCGCAGGCAGCGCCCCGTACTCGAACCCGGTGGTCAACGCCTCCGCCCCGGCGGCGGATTTCAGCAACCGCCCGGGACGCAGGTACAGATTGTGCGGCGCGGGCTTATCGGTACCCCGGTAGTACGCCTTCGGGTTCTCCTCCGGCAGCGCCGCCTGCAACGGCGCCTCGTCGATCAACGGCAGCAACTTCCCCTGCGCCCCCGAAAACGCAAGCGTCGGTTCGTCGTCGAACTGCCGCAACAACTCCAGATCGGACTCACGCGCACTGCGCACCGGCCCGACTGCCTTAGGCAATTTGGTCGCGTACACCGCCATCAGCCGACTGAGCCCACCCTCCACCTGCTCGGCATAGACGATGTCCGCCGCGTCGATCCCCGTGTGCGGCCGAGCCCGGCTCACGTTGTCGATCTTCACGGCGAGTACGGAACCGGCGCCCGGACTGCCGTCGCCCGGCCCGCGACTGTCGTCGGTCTCCTTCGGCGTACAGCCCGCCATCGCGGAGCCCGCCAGCAGGGCGGCCAGTAGCGCCGTCACCACCGTGGTGCGCCTCGTCCGTCCCCGCAGCCCCGCTCGCCTCACGCCTTCGCTGCCCACTATGCCCCGTTTCGCCGCTTTTCTGATTCGGGATTCAATCAGTGTCCTACCCAATCGGCCAAGGGTCGAAGGCGACTCACCCGGCCGTGCGGAAAACGGGGGACAGGTCTCCAGGTGGGCCTTCAGGACCTCCACCTCGTCTACACAGCCACCCCCGGCACCGAGAGCCACGAGAAACTCAAGCTGCTTTCCGTCCTGGGCGACCGGCAGCCCCACATCTGACCTGCACCGGTCGGCACGGGGCACGGCTCGGCTCTACGACCCCAGGATCTCCGTCAGGTCGTAGCGCACCGGCTCCTCCAGCTGGGCATACGTGCAGCTCTCCGGCGTCCGGTCGGGTCGCCAGCGGCGGAAGCGGGCCGTGTGCCGGAAGCGCTGACCGTTCTCCATGTGGTCGTACGCCACCTCGCACACCCGCTCCGGCCTGAGCGGCACCCAGGACAGGTCCTTCTTGCCGGACCAGCGGCTGGGCGCACCGGGCAGCCGTGCCGTCTCGTGCGCCGCCTCCTCCGCCCAGGCCGCCCACGGATGCCCCTCGACCGACTCCATACGCAACGGCTCCAGCTCCCCGACCAGCTCCTCGCGCCGCTTCATCGAGAACGCCGCGCTCACCCCGACGTGCTGCAGGGCGCCCTGGGTGTCGTACAGGCCGAGCAGCAGCGAACCCACGACGGGTCCGCTCTTGTGGAGGCGGTAGCCCGCGACGACCACGTCCGCCGTCCGCTCGTGCTTGACCTTGAACATCAGGCGCTCGTCCTGCCGGTAGCGCAGCGTGAGCGGCTTGGCGATCACGCCGTCGAGGCCCGCGCCCTCGTACTGCTGGAACCACTGCTGCGCCACCTCGATGTCGGTGGTCGCCGGCGCCACATGGACGGGAGGCGTGGCAGTGGCCAACTCCCGTTCCAGCAGCGCCCGTCGGTCGCCCAGCTCCACGTCCACCAGTGCCTCGTCTCCGAGCGCAAGCAAATCGAAGGCCACGAACGAGGCCGGTGTCCGCTCGGCGAGCAGCCTCACCCGTGACTCGGCCGGGTGGATCCGTTCTGTGAGCGCGTCGAAGTCCAGGTGCCCTTCCCGCGCGATCACGATCTCCCCGTCCAGCACACACCGCTCGGGCACCCGTTCCCGCACCGCCTCCACCAGCTCGGGAAAGTACCTGGTCAGCGGCTTACCGGTACGGCTGCCGAGCTCGACCTCGTCCCCGTCGCGGAACACGATCGCCCGGAACCCGTCCCACTTCGCCTCGTAGTGCATGCCCGGCGGAATCTTCGCCACTGGCTTGGCAAGCATGGGCTTCACGGGTGGCATCACTGGCAGATCCATGTCTTAGATTCTGCGCCGCTGTGTTGCTTGACGCTTTCTGGACCGGCGTTCAGCGCAGCCACGGATCCGTCTGCCGCAGCCACTGCAGGACCTGGGTGACCAGCCCGTGGTCATCCCACCTGGGTGAGATGACCACGAACCGCGGGCCGATGCGCGCCGACGCGGAGAAGTACAGGCCCTCCCCGCCGCCCAGCAGCGGGCTCGACGCCTCGCGCCCCGCCCGGTTCCGTGGCGCCGGCCTCGCAGGAGAGGTTCGCGGCCGGGTGACGCGTACGGGTACCGGTCGGCCCGTACCCGTACGGGGCGTACGCGGCGCAGGGTCGGCCCGCCCGGCGGCGTCGTATGCCGCACGCCGCCCCGCATCGCCCAGCGTGTCGTAAGCGGCGAGGACATCCGCGAGGCGATCCGCCGCTGCCGGATCCGCCGGCCGGGCGTCCGGGTGCAGCAGCCGCACCAGCCTGCGATAGGCGGAGGTGATCTCCCCGGCGGAGGCGTCACGCGGGACGTCGAGGACCGCGTAGTGGTCGCGCCGCGGTCGCTGCCCTGGCATCGTCCTCACCTCCTCGGCCGCTTGACCTGCGCGGATCCTCCTAGGAGCCTCCCATCAACTAGGCATATAACTTTGCCCACATGGTGTCAATATGCACCTTTTGGGTATGCGAGGAGGTGAGAGAGGTTCGTGGAAGCGGCCGTCGTTGACGGCCCTGTCACAGTCCGAGAGGAGCGTGACCGGGATGCTGCTGCGCACCGATCCCTTCCGTGAACTGGACCGTCTGGCCGAGCAGTTGCTGGGGGCCGTGGCCCGGCCGGTGACCGTGCCGATGGACGCGTACGAGCGTGAGGGTGCGTTCTGGGTCCAGCTGGACCTTCCCGGTGTCGACCCGGACAGCATCGATCTGAGTGTCGAGCAGAACGTGCTGACCGTACGCGCCGAGCGCTCGGCGCCGGACGTCGGCCAGTCGGAGCTGGTCGTGGCCGAGCGGCCGTACGGCGTGTTCCGTCGGGAGCTGTTCCTGGGCGAGACCCTGGACGTGGAGCACGTCGAGGCCAGCTACGACGCCGGGGTGCTGACGGTCAAGATCCCGGTGGCTGAGCAAGCGAAGCCCCGCAAGATCGAGATCAGTCACGCCGAGGAGAAGCAGCAACTCTCCGGCTGACGGCCAGGCGCCCAGGCGTCCAGACCCGTGGCCCGACCTGAAAGGGTCGGGCCACGGGCTGCGTGTCGCCGCGTCTCCCGGTTCTGAGCCCGTCCGACGGATGTGACGTAGCTCCTCGCGACTTCTTGCAGACCTGCGGAGGATGGGGGCTCTCAGCCTGTCGTCTGGTCGGCGGGCCGGCAGCGAAGGGAGAAGTCCGCCCATGTCTGAGCATGTGCACGTCCGCATCAACCGAGGTCTCGGTGCCATCGAGAGCGGTGAGCTCGTAGAGCATTCCTCCTGCCGCTGTGGAGCCACTTGGACCAAGACCTACCGCGTCGGGGAAGAGGACGCCGAGTAGGGCGTACGTACGCAGCGCCCTCGCCTCCTGGGACAGGGCCGATGCCGGGGAAGCCGTTTCAGCTACGGCTCAGGGATGGAACCACGGCAACGGGACACTCTGACAACGGAGGTGGATGCCATGGGCACGGCAACACTCTCGCCGGTCAATTCCCACAACGAGTGGGACCCGCTGGAGGAGATCATCGTCGGGCGTCTCGACGGCGCGACGATCCCCGGCCACCATCCGGTCGTGGCCTGCAACATCCCCCCGTGGGCGGGGCGGCTGCAGGGACTCGCGGCCGGGTTCAGGTACCCGCGTCTGCTGCTCGAGCGGGCGCAGCAGGAGCTCGATCAGTTCATCGGGCTGCTGGAGTCCCTCGATGTCACGGTCCGGCGGCCGGAGCCGGTCGACCACAAGAAGCGCTTCGGCACCCCTGACTGGTCGTCGCGAGGTTTCTGCAACACCTGCCCGCGGGACAGCATGCTCGTGATCGGCGACGAGATCATCGAAACCCCGATGGCCTGGCCGTGCCGGTACTTCGAGACCCACTCCTACCGCCCGGTCCTCAAGGACTACTTCCGGCGCGGCGCACGCTGGACGGCGGCACCGCGACCGCAGCTCACCGACGAACTGTTCGAGCCCGGTTTCCGTCCCGCCGCGGCCGGCGAGCCCGTGCGCCTCATCCTCACCGAGTTCGAGCCGGTCTTCGACGCGGCGGATTTCGTACGCGCGGGACGCGACCTGTTCGTGACAAGGAGCAACGTCACCAACCGCATGGGCATCGACTGGCTGCGCCGTCATCTCGGTCCCGCCTATCGCATTCACGAGATCGAGAGCAGCTGCCCCACCCCCATGCACATCGACACCACGTTCGTGCTGCTCGCGCCCGGCAAGGTCCTGGTCAATCCCGAGTACATCGACGTCGACCGCCTGCCCGACGTCCTGGACACGTGGGACGTCCTGGTCGCCCCCGAGCCCGACCCGATCAACGAGCCCGTGCTCAAGATCACTTCGATGTGCGGCGAGTGGCTGAGCATGAACGTGCTCATGGTCGACGAGAAGCGGGTGATCGCGGAGCGGCACCACACCGGCATGCTGCGGGCGCTCGAGAAATGGGGCTTCGAACCGATCCCGTGCGACCTGCTGCACTACGCGCCGTTCGGCGGCTCGTTCCACTGCGCGACCCTCGACATCCGGCGTCGCGGCACGCTTGAGTCGTACTTCGATTGACCGGCCCTGAACCCCCTGTCGCTCGGTATGCGAGGGGCGTGCGGTACGCATACCGTGGCTCGCATGGGTGAAGCGGTGGAGTTGGAGGCGGGCGGGCGGACCGTGCGCTTGTCCAGTCCGGGGAAGGTCTTCTTTCCGGAGCGCGGCCTTACGAAGCTCGATGTCGCCCAGTACTACCTGGCTGTCGGCCCCGGCATCCTGCGCGCCCTGCGCAACCGGCCCACCACCCTGGAGCGCTACCCGGAGGGCGTGACCGGCGAGTCCTTCTTCCAGAAGCGGGCGCCCAAGAACATGCCCGACTGGATCCCCACCGCCCACATCACTTTTCCCAGCGGGCGCAGCGCCGACGAGATGTGCCCCACCGAGGTCGGAGCCGTGGTGTGGGCCGCGCAGTTCGGCACGCTCACCTTTCACCCGTGGCCGGTACGCCGCGACGACGTCGACCACCCCGACGAACTCCGGCTCGACCTCGACCCGCAGCCCGGCACGGACTACGCCGACGCCGTCCGCGCCGCCCACGAACTCCGCGCCGTACTCCACGAGTTCGGCGGATTGCGCGGCTGGCCCAAGACCTCCGGCGGCCGCGGTCTGCATGTCTTCGTGCCCATCGAGCCGCGCTGGACCTTCACCCAGGTCCGCCGCGCCGCGATCGCCGCCGGACGCGAACTGGAGCGCCGGATGCCCGACCACGTGACCATCGCCTGGTGGAAGGAGGAGCGCGGCGCGAAGATCTTCGTCGACTACAACCAGACGGCTCGCGACCGGACCATCGCCTCCGCCTATTCCGTACGCCCCCGTCCGCAGGCCCCGGTGTCCGCACCCCTGCGGTGGGAAGAGGTGGGCGAAGCCGTGCCCAAGGACTTCGACATCACGACAATGCCCGCGCGCTTCGCCGAACTCGGCGACGTGCACGCGGACATGGACGATCACGCCTTCTCCCTCGAGGCCCTGCTGGAACTGGCCCGCCGCGACGAACACGACCACGGCCTCGAGGATCTGCCGTACCCGCCCGAGTATCCGAAGATGCCGGGGGAACCCAAGCGGGTACAGCCGAGCCGGGCGAAGAAGGAACAGCCCCCGGCTACTTGAGGCCTACAACTCCTTGATCCGGATGTCGCGGTACGAGATCACATCCGTCGTGCCGTGTACCTGGAGGCCGATGTAGCCGGAGGCGAACCGTCGCCCGTCCGTGCCCGGGTCGTCCGAGCGGGGCGGGGTGAAGTCCTGGCCGCCGATGTTGTCGAACTCGTTGATCAGCACGCCGTTGCGGTACACCGAGTAGTGCTGGTCGACCACACGGATCTCGTAGTCGTTCCAGGTGCCCTTCTGGGTGACGCCCGCACCGGCCAGGCCCACGCGGTCGAAGCCGTAGACCGAACCGGACTTGTACATGTCGCCGTCCGGGCGGTCGTTGATCTGCAGCTCGTGCCCGTACTTGATGGCGACCCACTCCGGACGCGACTCCTCCGGATGGTCGTGGACCCACGGGAAGCGGGCGAACACACCCGCGTTGGCGTTCCCGGTGCCCGGCGCGTCGTCACGCCACTGCAACTTCAGCGAGAAGTCGCCGTACTTGCGCTCCGGGAACCACAGCATGCCCATGCCCGCCACCGTGGTGCTGCTGGTCATCGAACCGTCCGCGTTCACCGCGAACTGGCCGCCACCGACCTGCTGCCACTTCGCGAACGACTCCGCGGAGCCGTCGAAGAGCGTGCGGTAGCCCTCGGTCTGGCCCGGCTTGCCGATGCCCGACTGCTTGGCGGTCTTGTTGATGAGGTTGTACTCGCGCTGGACGATGACGCCTTCCTTGAGGAGCGCGTCCAGGACGGTCTTCACGTGCTTCAGGAACAGCGCGTGCGACGTCCACTCCTTCTCGTCCTCGATCAACTCGTTGATGCGGCACCGGTTGTTGGTGACCCGGTTCGGCACACCCGTGTCGACCGTGCCGACGATGACCGTCAGCCGCTCGTCGTACTCGGCGCAGGCGGGCGCCGGCACCCCGCCGCCCGACGCGACCGTGAAGCTCACGGTTCGGGCGTCGGAGGTGTTGCCCGCCTTGTCGCTCGCCCGGTACGCCACCTTGTGCGCGCCCGCGCGATCGACCACGACGGGCGCGGTGTACGCGAGATAGGGCCCGCCGTCCAGCGAGTACTCGATGGCGGCGACCCCGGAACCATGGTGCTCGTCCGTGGCCGTCACCGTCACCTTGGCGCTGTTGAGGTAGGCCCCGGAGGAGTTCTTCGTGCCCTCGACGCTCACGCCGGTCACCGGAGGAGTCTTGTCCTCGGCGGGCGGCGCGACCACCGTGAACGAGACGGACTTCTCCGCGGCCACGTTGCCCGCCTTGTCCGTGGCCCGGTACCGCACCTTGTGCGTGCCCACCTCGTGGACCATCACCGGAGCCGTGTACGGCTGCCAGGCACCGGAGTCACCGAGCGCGTACTCGATGGTGTTGACGCCGGAACCCGTGTCGGAGGCCGTCACGGTGACGGTCGCCATGGAGAGGTACGCACCCTCCGGATTCTGCTCACCGGTCACCGAGGCCGACGTCTCCGGAGCCGTCGTGTCGTCCGTCGACGGCGGCGCCACCGTGAACTCCTCCGCCTTCTCGGCGGCCACGTTCCCGGCCTTGTCGACCGCTCTGTAGCGGACCTTGTGGTCGCCCACCTGGTCGATCACCAGGGGCGTGGTGTACGGCTGCCAGGCGCCCGCGTCACCGATCGCGTACTCGATCCGGTCCACGCCCGAGCCGTCGTCGGTCGCGTTCAGCGTCACGGTCGCCGATCCCACGTAGGCGCCGTCCGCGTTCTGCGTACCGCTCACGTCCGCCGAGGTCTCGGGCGCGGTCGTGTCCTCGCCGGTGCCCTCGGTGACCACGAGGATGCCCTGCATCTGACCGTGGCCCGGGATGGTGCAGTAGTAGCGGTACCGGCCGGGCGTCAGGGTCACCTCGGCCGTGTACTTGCCGCCCTGGTCGTCGTTCGGGTTGGCCAGGATGTTGAGCGGGACGTCGTTGTTGTACTCCGGGTCGGAGACGTCGAACGTCAACGTGTGCGGCATACCTGTGGTGTTGCCGGTCGCCACGCTGTTCTCGAAGACGATCGTCGTCGTGCCCGCGACCGCGGTGGCGGGCGCCGACAGGTACTTGTCGATGTCGTTGCCGGCCGTCCACGTGAGCGTTTGCGCGGCGGCTGCCGACGGGGTGCGCGCTTCATCGGATTGCCCGGAGGCGGACGTGGACGTCAGCCCGAGCACCATCAGCAGCGACGCCAGAAGCGCCGTCCACAGGCGTACGTTTCTTCGCCGCCGTATGCGTAGAGCCGTCACTGTGCCTCCTTGGCCAGTTGATCGGCGGCCGGCGTCGGAGCGCCGCCCTTGTAAGTGACCTGCCACAGCGCCGACTTGGCGTCCGAGGTGAAGAAGCCGCGGCCGTAATCGAGGGCGTACAGCGTGCCGTCGGGGCCGAACTTCCAGTCCATGAGGTTCTTGATGCCGTCATTGCCCACGGGGATGATCTTCTTCAGGGACTCGGCGTGCACGGGAATGCCGCCCTGGCCCGCGGTCTTGGGGTCGAGCAGGACCGCGTGACGCGGCTGGTCGGCGTCATAGAAGTCACCGACGAACCACTTGCCGTCCCAGTACGACGGCCACGCCCCCGCACCCGCCGACGCCGCGTCATAGCGGTAGACGGGCCCGTTCATCGCCGCCTGACCGCCGCCCTTCAGCCACGGCAGCAGGAACTTCTGCTCCTCCGCCTTGTACGACGGGACGCCGTTCGCGTCGCGCGGGAAGTCCGGTCCGCCGCCCTGGGGCGAGTACCAGATGGTGTTCCCGGTGACCGGCGGCAGGTTGACGAGACCGTCGTTGTTCGGCGACTCGTTCTTCGGGGCGTCGCAGTCGTACCAGCCGAGCGGCTTCGTCGGGTCCGGCAGATTGCGGTCGCGGTAGGGCTGCTTGTTGCCCATGCAGTACGGCCAGCCGTGGTTGCCCGGCTTGGTGATCGCGGCGAACGTGTCGTACTTCGCCGGGCCCCAGGTCGTCGACGGGTTTGACGCGTCCGGGCCGACCCAGCCCGCGTACAGCGTGTCCGTCTTCTTGTCGACGGAGATGCGCGCGGGGTTCCTGACGCCCATCACATAGATCTCGCCGCGCGTCTTGCCGCCGCCCTCGTCGGTCTCCTTGCCGGTGAAGAGGTTGCCCTGGGGCAGGGTGTAGGTGCCGTCCGGCTCAGGGTGGATGCGCAGGATCTTGCCGTTGAGGTTGTTGGTGTTGCCCGACGTCCGGCGCGCGTCCGCGAAGGAGACGCCCTTGTAGTTGGGCTGCGGGTTGTTGCCCGAGTAACCGTCGCTGAAGCCACTGGAGTTGTTGTCGCCCGTGGCGATGTAGAGGTTGTCCTTGGAGTCCCACGCCATGCCGCCGCCCGCGTGGCAGCAGCTGTGGATCTGCACCGGCCACTTCAGCAGGACCTTCTCAGTGCTCAGGTCCAGCTTGTTCGTGGCGAGATCGAGCGTGAAACGGGAGACGCGGCGCTCGGCCATCCGCGTGTCGCGGTTGATCTGAGCGTGCGGCGTGTAGTGCAGATACACCCAGCCGTTCTGCTGGAACGCCGGGTCCAGCTCGATGCCGAGCAGTCCCTCCTCGACCTTGATCAGCTCACCGCCGCCGCCCTTGTTGCCGAACACGGTGAGCGCGCCGGCCAGGGTGACCTTCTTGGTCTTCGGGTCGTAGACGTGGATCTCGCCCTTGCCCTTGCCGATGTCGGGGTTGTTCCAGTCCGTGACGACGGGCGCCGAGGCGTCCGCACCACCGCGGCCGATATAGATCACGCGTCCGTCGGGGGCGGTGACCAGGCCGTGCGGCTCGCCGATCTGGTCGTTCTGACCCGGCTGGTTGGGCTGGGTCAGCCGCTCCGCCTTGTAGTTGGCGTTGATCGCCGCCTTGCAGTCGGCACGGACGAGCCGCGTCGTCCACAGCAGCGCCCCGCGCAGGTGCGTACGGAAGTCGACTTCGTCGTACGAGGCGACCGTGCCGCCCATGCCCGTGTAGAAGGAGCGTCCACCGTCGTAGTCGCGGCACCAGGACACCGGGTGGTCGGCGCCGTTCTTGCTGTCGCCCGGCTGGTACGTCGACTCGCGCACCCGCGCCACGGTGTGCACGTCGCCAGAGGGGTTCTTGACCCAGTTCAGCCAGGTGTCGGGGCGCTTCCACTGGAGCGGGAGGTCCTTGGTGGCTGGGTGCTGCCGGTCGCCGACCTCAACGATCGCCCGCTGTACGGCAGTTGGGCTCGACGCGGCGGGACGGGCACCGACGAGTCCCGTGAACCAGTCCGAGTACGGTTCGGCGCGGGCCGCGTCATGGAGGCCGAGGAAGCCGCCGCCGGCCTCCATGTACGCCTCCAGGCCGGCCTCCTGCTCGGCGTCGAGGACGTCGCCGCCGCCGGTCAGGAAGACGACCGCGTTGAAGCGGCCGAGCTTCGTCTCGTTGGTGAACACGGAGGCGTCGTCCGTGGCCGTCACCTTGAAGCGCTGGTTCGCCGGGCCGGTCAGCCCGATCTCCTCGATCGTCTCGATACCGGCATTGACGACGGGCGACTCGTCCCCGCCCGCCGCGGAACCGTGGAAGAGCAGGACCCGTACGTTGGCGCCGCCTGGCGGCGACTTGATCGACATCGTTGTCAGTGGCGGTTCGGGGGCCTGGCGCGCACTGGCGGGGCCGCCCGAGAGCAGCCCCGCGGTGACGAACCCGGTAGTCAGGACGGCCGCCCAGGCTCGTCTCTTCACCCGTCTGTTTGTGGTCAACTCTCTTAAGGACAGGGATCTTTGATGCGATGTGAACCGCATAGGGTCATCCACTCCTCAGCCATTTTCAGGCTCGGTTCGCCGCCGGGGCGCTACGGCCTGTGTCGAGAGCGCGACCGTGCTCGACCCTCCTTCGTCGGGCACTCCGCGCGCTCGCACTCTCGACACAGGCGCGCCCCTTTGGCTCACTCGCGCCACAGCAACAGCGCCAAGGAAGCTAGACCTCTTTGCCCGTCTCGCCAATAGGTACGACCGGAATGGCACGAACTTTGTCCTGAGTGTGGAAAAACTGCTGCGGTACCGCTACCGTCTCAGCGGTTCATCTCCGTAATTTCCGTATCAGGGTGGGGAGTTCGGCATGGACAGACGCGGCTTCAACAGGCGCGTACTGCTGGGCGGTGCAGCCGTCGCGACATCGTTGTCTCTGGCTCCCGAGTCCCTCGGCGCCGCAGAGGCCGCGGAGCCGGTGAAGACCGCCCCGGCCGGCGGCGAGGTCAAGCGCATCAAGCTGTACGCCGAGAAACTGGCCGGCGGCCAGATGGGCTACGGCTACGAGAAGGGCAAGGCGTCGATCCCCGGCCCGCTCATCGAACTCAACGAGGGCGACACCATCCACATCGAGTTCGAGAACACCATGGACGTCCCGGTCAGCCTGCACGTCCACGGCCTCGACTACGAGATCACCAGCGACGGCACGAAGCAGAACAAGAGCGACGTAGAGCCGGGCGGGACCCGTACGTACACCTGGCGCACCCACGCACCCGGCCGCCGCAAGGACGGCACCTGGCGCGCGGGCAGCGCGGGTTACTGGCACTACCACGACCACGTCGTCGGAACGGAACACGGCACGGGCGGCATCCGCAAAGGCCTGTACGGCCCTGTGATCGTCCGCCGCAAGGGCGACATCCTCCCGGATGCGACCCACACGATCGTCTTCAACGACATGCTGATCAACAACAAGCCCGCACACACCGGCCCCAACTTCGAGGCGACGGTGGGCGATCGCGTCGAGTTCGTGGTGATCACGCACGGCGAGTACTACCACACCTTCCACATGCACGGTCACCGCTGGGCCGACAACCGCACAGGCATGCTGACCGGCCCCGACGACCCGAGCCAGGTCCTGGACAACAAGATCACGGGACCTGCCGACTCCTTCGGCTTCCAGGTGATCGCGGGGGAGGGGGTCGGCGCGGGCGCGTGGATGTACCACTGCCACGTCCAGAGCCACTCGGACATGGGGATGGTGGGTCTGTTCCTGGTGAAGAAGGCGGACGGGACGATTCCGGGGTACGAACCCCATGAGCCGCATGAGCCGCATGAGCACTGAGCCCTGCCGGTTCCTCTGAGAGGAACCGGCAGGGCTCTCACGGTCGTACGAGCGTCGAAGCGTGCTTGCTCAAGTAGTGGTTCAGCAGGTGCCGACGTACACCGCGTAGTCGATGTCGTCTGTGCTGCCCAGCCGCCTCTCGCCCGGCCCGACGCACCAGTACCGCACGTCGGTGGTCCAGTCCAGCTCGATCTTGATGATGACCTTGCCGCGGCCGCAGTGTCCGTAGTAGGCGGTGTCACGGGTCTCGTAGTAGCCGCATGCCCTCGCGGAGGTGTCCCCCGGCGGCGTCGCCGCGGCAGCGGTGTTGGCGCCGGCCGACAGCAGCCCGGCCGTGGCGATCGCGGCGGCTGCGGCGGTCACACGCTTGAGCGGGATCTTCTTCTTCATGGGTTCCCCTTTGATCGACGGCACCGATCACGAGTGAGCGTGACCGGTAGAGACGGCGGGCTTGCGATCTCAGCTCCGCCTCAGAGTTCCGTCGCAACCGGGCCGGCGACGCGGCTGTTGCGGCCGGAACGTCGACTCCAGGTGTAGGGGCTCAGACGTTGTTCGCGTTCGGGGCGGGGATGCCGAACAGACAACTTCCGAAAAATGCGCCACGGGCAGACAGCGCGGGCAACAGCGGGCAACAGATGAGGGCACCCGCGTCGACGCGTTGGTGCCAGCCATGCCGCTGTGCCGCGCCTGGCTGATCGAACCCGGGCCGAAGTCCCCGCCCGGCGGCCGACGCTGACCGCCGCGCCTCAGTGACTGCGATGGGCTTGGTGGACTCAGTGGAGGCAGAGGCAGAACGGATGGCCCGCCGGGTCCGCGTAGACCCGCCAGTTGGCGTCCGGGCGGAGCTGGTCCGTTCGCTCCAGGACGGTCGCGCCGAGGGCGAGCGCCCGCTTCTCCTCGCCGTCGAGGTCGTCCACGTCGAAGTCCAGGTGGAGCTGCTGCGGGCGCTCCTGGCCGGGCCATTCGGGCGCTCGGTAGCCGTCCACCCGCTGGCAGGCCAGTGGCGTCCCCTCGAACCCGTGTACCTCAACCCAGTCGGGATCCTCCGGATCCGGGACCACCCGCCCGCCGAGCAGCTCGGCGTAGAACTCCGCGAGCCGTACCGGATCGGCACAGTCCAACGCGACCATCTGCAGCTTCCGGATCACTTCCGACACCTCTCGCTCTTCAGCCGCTTCCGCGACGCCCCCGGTACGGGAGGCGTCGTACCCACCGCGGCGACGGGCATGCGCGGCGGGTCGAGCCGCCCGCGACCGACGTCGACCCACGGGGAGTCGTATGACCATTGAGGATGCGGCGGTGCTGAGTGGAACAGTCGACTCCGGTGCGCCAGGCTGGTTGCCATGCGGTCACTCTTCCGCTCATCCGGCCCCTCAGGAGCGGGCGGTCACAGCCGGGTCCTCTTCCGACTCGGGCAGTGTCTGCCGTTCGTGATCGTACTGTTCGCGCTGGGCATCGAGCTCTCGCCCGCACACGAGGTGATCACCGGTCCCATACTCGCCGCGATTCCGGCATTGGCGGCGCTGACGTTGGGCCCGATGGGCACCCTCTCGGCAGCTGCGGGAGCCTTCTCCGTCACCGTGATCACGGCCACCCTCCACCAGAGCTGGGGTGGCCAGGTCTACAGCAACCTCCTGTCCCTCCTCGTGGTGTCAGTGGCCAGTGTCACGATGAGCAGTGCCGTACGTGCGCGCAGGCAGAGTGAGCTGGACCAGGTTCGCCGGATCGCCGAGGCGGCACAGCGAGTCCTGCTGAGACGGGTGCCGGCCCGTCTCGGGCCGGTACGGATGGCCAGCCTGTACCTCGCGGCAGAGGCCGGGGCACAGATCGGTGGCGATCTCTACGCGGTCTCGCAGACCCGGTACGGGGTCCGGATGATCGTCGGCGACGTGCGCGGCAAAGGGCTGCCGGCCGTGCGTCTGGCCGCGGTTGTACTGGGGGCGTTCCGCGAGGCTGTCCACTACGAGGAGGAACTGACGGAGGTGGTGAACCACTGCGCCGCCGCGCTGGAACGCGAGGGTGCCGTGCCGGATGCGATCGATCCGACCGCGAGGGAACACGAGGCCGAGGATTTCGTCACCGCGATCGTGGTCGAGGTCTCCGACAGCTTCGTGATCCAGGTGATCAACCGCGGCCACCCGCCACCGCTGTTGCTGCGCCGTGACAAGGTCGAGGCTCTGATGCCCACCTCGCCGCTGCCGCCCTTGGGACTGGAGGAATTCATCGCCATCCCTCCAGCTAAGGCGGACAGCTATGCATTCACGCCAGGCGATCGTCTGCTGCTGCACACCGACGGCGTGATCGAAGCGCGAAGCCCCGACGACGGCTTCTTCGCCCTCCCCGAGGCCATGGAAGCAGCGCATACGTGCAGTACGCCGGAGTTCCTGGAGCAACTGCACCAGGGCTTGATCCGCCACACCGGCGGCCACCTGTCGGACGACGCGGCGATGCTTCTCGTGGAACGGCTCGCCGTAGAGGATTGATGGTCGGCGGGTCGGCGATCCGGACTCACGACGCCAGTCCGTCCAGCTCCTCGCCGATTGCCTCGCGCAGGGCTTCGTGCTGAGGGCCCAGCGCATACCGCTCCTCGCTCCACCGCTCCCTCGGATACAGCCACACGGGCCTTCGTACGAGATCGGCCGGCTCCCAGTCGAACCGCGGCCAGACATGCGCATGCAGGAACGGGTCGGCGTTCCCGAGAATCTCCAGGTTGACGCGGCGGAACGCCGGGTCCAGCCGCTTGCAGGCGCGTTCGACAGCCTCGCCCAGCCTGTCCATGTCGGACAGGAACGCCAGCCGCTTGCCCCGCGCCAGCTCCGACAGCCGCTGCACCGCGGGATCGTCCACGAGGAGCACCGAGTATCCCGGCAGGAACTGCACGTCCCCTATCACCGCGAACCCGGCTGCCAGCCTCCGGAGCACCGTGGGATTCACGCCCCGTAGCGCGCTGCCGATCCGGTCGCTCCGCCAGTCTTCAGCCATGGTCGGACCCTGCCCGCGACGCGGCCACTCGATGTGGACCCGGCGGGATCAGGGAGCGCTCTCAGCAGTACGGCGACCAGGAGTTATCCTGAGCGCGAACCGCTGCCCTGAGGAGTTCCGAGGTGTCCGAGTCGTCGACTGCGTCGCGCCCCACGTTGGAGGCGGTGGCGGCACGGGCGGGGGTTTCCCGGGCCACCGCGTCGCGGGTCGTCAACGGTGGTGACGGGGTGCGGGAGCCGCTGGTCGAGCGGGTCAGGCGGGCCGTCGAAGAACTCGGTTACGTCCCGAACCAGGCGGCGCGCAGTCTCGTCACCCGGCGGCACGACGCGGTCGCCGTGGTGATCGCGGAACCCGAGACCAGAGTGTTCGCCGACCCCTTCTTCGCACTCCAACTCCGGGGTATCAGCAAGGAGTTGACCGCGCACGACTCCCAACTTGTACTGCTGCTGACCGAGGGTCGCGACGACCATGCGCGCGTGGGCCGCTATCTGGCCGGTGGCCATGTCGACGGTGCGCTCGTCTTCTCCCTGCACCTCGACGACCCGTTGCCCGGCCTGATCCACGGCGCCGGGGTGCCGACCGTGTTCGGCGGGCGGCCAGGCTGGGGTGACGGGACGCGCGGTGCCGCGTCCCCCGTGTATGTCGACAGCGACAACCGGGGTGGCGCCCGCGAGGCCGTACGCCATCTCGTCTCGCTCGGCCGTACCCGCATCGCCCACATCACTGGCGCCCTCGACCAGACCTCGGCGGTCGACCGGCTCGACGGCTTCCGCGATGTCATGGTGGACGCCGACCCCCGCCTGATCGCGGAGGGCGACTTCACACCGGCGGGCGGCGAGCGGGCAATGCGTCAACTTCTGGACGGTTGCCCGGACTTGGACGGCGTATTCGCCGCGAACGACTTGATGGCTTCGGGTGCGCTGCGGGTGTTGCGGGAGCGGGGGCTTCGGGTGCCCGAGGATGTCGCGCTGATCGGGTTCGACGACATGTTGCCGGTTGCGGAGCAGACCGACCCGTCTCTTACGACGGTCCGTCAGGACATCGAGGAGATGGGTCGGTTGATGGCTCGGTTGCTCTTGCGAGGGCTGAACGCCGGGGCCGCTGCCGTCGGGTCCGCCGGCGCGGGCTCGCAGGAGGGCTTGGTGGGGGCGCCCTCCAGCGTTGTCCTGCCGACAACGTTGGTGCGGCGCGCGTCCGCGTAGAGGTTCGCGGACGAGTCTGCCCGGCAGGGCTGTAGGGCGGCTGCGGGCCTGTTGTGGCTGGTCGCTCCCCAACTCTCGGCTGCGCTCGAGCGGGGGGACCCCCATCGCGGCGGAGCCGCAAATTGGTACAGCCCCGCGCCCCTACGGGGCGCGGTTGGCAAGCCGCAAGCGTCGCAGCTCCGCGACTGTTAAGCAGCGGGGCTGCATCGGGGCTCAGGACGACCACGAGATTTCTGGGCCGGAGGTCAGCCCGCTGCACGCTCCGCGAGAGGCCGGCGGCGCTGGGCGACGTCGACGAGCGAGGGGGCGCGCCAGGCCCCGTCGGGGTGGTACTGGTTGGATCCGGGCGGCACGATGTCGTCGATCTGGTCGAGCGTGTCGTCGTCCAGGGTCAGTGGGCCGCCCTTCAGTAGGCCTTCCAGCTGATCCATGGTCCGTGGGCCGATGATGACCGAGGTCACGGCGGGGTGTGCGAGGGGAAAGGCCACGGCGAGTTGGGGGAGCGAGCAGCCGATGCTGTCCGCGAGCAGGGCGAGCTTTTCCACCGTTTCCAGCTTGGCGACGTTCTCGGGGATCGACGGATCGAAGCGCGCCGGGGTGAGTGCCGCACGACCCGTGGACAGGTCGATGGGCCGACCCTTGCGGTATGCCCCGGACAGGTAGCCCGAGGCGAGCGGACTCCACGTCAGCACGCCCATCCCGTAACGCCGGCAAACCGGGAGCACGGATGTCTCCACGCCCCGGGCGAGCAGCGAGTACGGCGGCTGCTCCGTCCTGAAGCGCAACAGGGCCCGCCGCTCGGAGACATGGTGCGCCTCGACGATCTCCTCGGCCGGGAAGGTGGAGCAGCCGAAGGCGCGGATCTTGCCCTGGTGGACGAGGTCGCTCAGGGCGGAGAGTGTCTCCTCGATGTCCGTTGTGTGGTCGGGGCGGTGGACCTGGTAGATGTCGATCCAGTCCGTCCGCAGGCGCCTGAGGCTCTCTTCGACCTCCTTGATGATCCACCGGCGTGAGTTGCCGCTGCGGTTGGGGCCCTCGCCCATTCGGAAGTGGACCTTGGTGGCCAGCACCACCTCGTCGCGGCGGTCTTGGAGCGCCTTGCCGACGATTTCCTCGGACTCGCCCGCCGAGTACATGTCGGCCGTGTCGACGAAGTTGATCCCTTGATCGAGGGCCGCGTGGATGATGCGTACGCAGTCGTCGTGATCGGGATTGCCGACAGCGCCGAACATCATGGTCCCGAGGCAGTACGAACTCACTTCGATGCCGGTCCCGCCGAGCACCCGGTAGCGCATGGCCCGCCTCCTCAGTCGTTGGTCGTGGCGAGGAGTTCATCAGTTGGAGCGCACTCCATGTCAACTGTTGGCGAGCCGGAGTCCGGGTCGGTCGGCACGCCGCCGGCGTGACAGCATCCGTTGCCGCGCCTTCAATCAGATCGCAGACCAGTCAGAGGAGCTGAGACCGCTTCAGCATTCCAGTCCCAAGTCCGTCGCCCAGTCCTATCGTTGGCTGATGCGCGCACACCCCATTGACCGCCCGGCCGATCTCGACGTGGTTCGTGAGTCCTATGACCGCGTGGCCGACAATTACGCCCACATGGTGGTGACGACGGGAGTCGGCGACATCCGTCGCCATCCATGGCTCAAGGCATCGATCGACGCCTTCGCCGACACGGTGAGCGGGCTGGGGCCCGTCCTCGACGTCGGCTGCGGCCCTGGAACGGTGACCGCCTACCTCGCTGAACGCGGACTCGACGTGTCAGGAGTGGATCTCTCTCCTCGCATGATCGAAAACGCGCGCCGACTTCATCCACAATGCCGCTTCAGTGTCGCCTCGGCCACCGACCTCGACCTTGATGAAGCGTCCCTCGGCGGCGTGCTCGGATGGTGGTCACTGTTCAACCTCCCTCGTGACGTCCTTCCCCAGGTTCTCGCCCTGTTCGCACGCGCGTTGAAGCCAGGCGGACACTTCATCACCGCTACACATGCCGGTGCCGAGGACGCAGTGCGCACCGAGGCCTACGGAGGCGTACCTGTGCGTTGGACGACACACAAATGGCAGCCAGAACAGCTCGTGGACCTGATTGAACAGGCCGGCCTGCATCCGGTCGCCGAACTCCGGCTCCCTCCCGAGGAATACAGCGGGCCGGGTCTAGTCGTCATGGCCAAGCGCCCCGGCTGACGATCAGGCGCCGGAAGCGGCAAAGGGCCCCGACGGGCGCGTTTGCGCGAGTCGTAAGTGTCACAGCCCCGCGACCCTACGGGGCGCTGGTCGCGCCCACGCGGCGGAGCCGCAATATACAGCCCCGCGCCCCTGGCGGGGCCCCCTTGACCGTCGCCTACCAGGGCTACGCCCCCACCGTCACCGCGAACCTCCGCGGGTTGCCGTCATGCGCCGCCCCCGACACATCTGGCTCGCCGTCCGGGCGTACGTCGTCGTACGGGAAGGCGTAGCCGATGGGGGAGTTGGCGTGTACTACGCGGGACCAGTGGTTGGTGACCTCGCCCTTGTAGTAGTCGGCTGCCGTCGCGCCGTTCGGCTGGGTGGGGTGGGTGAGCATGATGGAGCGGTTGAAGCCGGCGGCCAGGCGGGCGAGGAGGCCTTTCTTCTCGTCGGAGTCATTCGGGTTGTTGGTGAACGGGCCGTGGTTGCAGGTGAAGATGTCCTTCGACGTGGGCTTCGCGAAGGTGTGGCCGCCGTCGAAGGTGAGCGTGTCACCGCTGACCCGGCCGGTCCGCACGCCTCGGCCGCCCTGGAGATCGATCTTGAGGTCGGTCGTACGGTACTTCTCCCAGACCTGGTCGATATAGCTGTTCCAGACGTCGCGGAACGGCATTTCGGCGGGGCGGTCGAAGTACGGCGCCATCAGGTTCTGCGGGGAGATCACCCGGAGTACGGCACCGCCATCGCCCCGGATGACGAGCTTGTCCCAGGGCTGTCCGTCCTTCGCCGCCTGCGCCACGAGGTCGGAGGCGATCTTGTCGACGGCGCCGTCGGGCAGCGGGGCGACCGTGTGCGTGGCGTCGCCCTCCAGGGTCAGGCCTATCGGCAGGGCGGTCACCAGGTCGACGTAACTGATGTTGGCGTACAACTGCTGAGCGTTGAACGTGAACTCGCAGAACGACCACGTCTTGCCGTAGTTCGCGTCGGTGGGCGTGGCGAAGGCGGGTTCGACCAGGCCGGGGCCCGGGTTGAGGAAGAAGTCGAGCGTGTCGTCGCGTACGAAGTAGATGCGGGCGCCGTACATCTGAGGCAGCGTCAGCACCTTCGGCGCGGAACCGGCGGCGCCGAGCGGGATGGCGCAGTCGACCGGCAGCGGGGTCTGGGGCGCAGAGGGTGACTCGGGCCGGTAGACGGCACCGTCGGCTCGCAGCAGCACCCAGTTGCCGGTGGACTGCTCGTGCCCGGTGACGTACGCGCGCACCGTCCCCGGCAACGAGGCGTTCTGCAGGGCGAGTTCACAGGTGGCCGGGGCGGCCGTGGCGCCGGGGCTGAGAGCGCTTCCCCAGACGGGGTAACTCGCGGCGGCTCCGATGACGGCGGCCGAGCTCAGGAACGTTCTACGTGAGATCACGGAGGGTCTCCTGGGGTGTGGGGGGTTGCCGGGCGGGCCGATGCATGTGGGGGATCGGCCCGGCTCCTGCGGTCTGCACCAATGTCCCCAGGGGGAGTTGAGGCGTCAAGGGTTATGACTGAGAGCGCTCTCGAAATCTTCGTTCGTTCAGAAGTTGTCGTCTGGGCGACCGTGATCCAGCCTTCGGGGGGCGGGCGTTGGGTTCGTGGGCGACTGCGGGGCCGTCGTGGCTGGTCAGTTCCCCCATCCCGCCCCTTCCCGGCTGTATCAATTTGCGGCTCCGCCACGTGGGGGGCTGCGGCCCAGGCCCCCGCCAGGGGGTGGTGGGTGACACTGCGTGTCGCGGCTGCCGGTCCGTCGTGGCTGGTCGCGCAGTTCCCCGCGCCCCTAACGGGGCGCTACCGGAACCGCCCGCCCGCAAAGCTCACCAGCCACGACGCACCCGCAGATTCAATCCGCACCCGGCGAAGCGACCTCACTCCTGATGACCGCGAACCGCGCCCCATACGGATCGGCCAGCTTGGCCATCCGACCAACCCCCTCCACGCTCGTCGCAGGCATACGCACCACGCCACCCAACTCCTCCGCCCTGGCGACAACGCCGTCCGTGTCCGCGACCTCGAAGTACGGCAGCCAGTACGCACTCTCCTCCCCGGGAGCGTCGGCCAGCGCCACGAGACCGCCGAACATGTCGTCCTCACCGGCACCCGCAGGGTTGACGCACGTGTACGTGCCGCCGGGGAACGAGACGGCCGAGGTCTCCAGGCCCAGCGCCGAGTGGTAGAACGCGGCAGCCCCGGGGACGTCCGGGGTATAGAGCTCGACCCAGCACAAAGACCCCGGCTCGCCCGCCACCTCAACGCCCTTGATCTGGCCCGGCTGCCAGATGCCGAAGGTAACGCCCGCGTTGTCGCTGAGGATGGCCATCCGGCCCTCGTCCATGACGTCCATGGGTGCCATCGGCACAGCGCCGCCGGCCGTCTCGGCCGCCTTGGCCGTGGCCTCCGCCTCCGCGCACTGGAAGTAGACGGTCCAGGACGGCGGACCCTGCTCCTCGGTGGTCTGCATGCCGCCCGCGATGGTCCGCCCGCCGAGCTGGAAGAAGCCGTAACCGCCGAGTTCCGGTCCTCCGGCCTGGAAGTCCCAGCCGAAGAGAGCGCGGTAGAACGAGCCGGCTCCTTCGATGTCAGGTGTGCCGAGGTCGACCCAGTTCGGCGCGCCGGTGACGAAACGGGTGGTAAGCATGATGCCCTCCTCCGTGAGGGGTCCCCTTGCCTGCTCTGGCGAGTCTTGCACCGGCCACTGACAATCGCTTCTGGGCGCGAGCGCCGGGCTGAACAGACCGCCCCAGGCAGTCACGCTGTGTAGCGCAAAACAAACCCCCGCACCCGTTGATCCCACGTTGAGCAAACGTTTTTCGCTGCCCGGCACCATCACCGCCATGCACTTCGAAAGCATCGCCGCACCCGATCTCTCCTGGCAGGAGCAGGCACTGTGCGCGCAGACCGGGGCCGACTTCTTCTTTCCCGAGCCGGGCAGTTCGGTGCGTGAGGCGAAGCGCATCTGTGCGCTGTGCGAGATGCGGCCCGCCTGCCTCCAGTACGCGCTCGCCAACGACGAACGGTTCGGCGTCTGGGGCGGCCTGTCCGAGAAGGAACGCCTCAGCCTCCGACGGACGCACCAGCACCAGCCGTAGCCGGAGCGACGTTTCTCGAAATCCAGTCCACGTGGCGGCCATGAGCATGCAGAATCCAGCGCATGCCCAGCACCCCGCAGTACGAGGTCGATGACGCGGCCGAAGCCGAGGCCGACAGCCTGCTCAACGCCCTCGACCCCCTCCCGTATCCGCAACGCATGCGCGACCTCGCCACGCGCGTACGGAACATGCGCCACCCGCTGCGGCCCCTGCTGGAGGCACTCGAAACCCGCGGCCCCTACGAGCGCGGCATCGCCATCGTCGCCGCGTCCATCGCCCGTGACACGGACTGGATCGCCGCACACCTCGCCGACCCCGATCCGTACATCCGAGGCCACGCCCTGCGCGTCGCGGACAGCCTCCAAGTCCCCGACACCGTCTACGAGTCGGCACTCGCCGACGCGCCCGAGGCCATCCGCCGCGGACTGCTGCGCGCGATCGTGGTCGGTCGGAGGCGCAACGCGCTCGCCGACCGGCTGATCGACGGTCTGCGTCGCGACTGGGGCGACGCCGAGGCGGCCCGGTTGCTACCCGGCTGTTCGGCGGACACGGTCGCCCGACTGCTGCCCGAACTGTTCCACGCGGTCGCCGGCTGGCGCCAGCTCGCCAAACGACACCCCTGTGCCCTACTCGACGTGACGGAACGGGAGTTGACCAGCCTGCCCGAGGCAATGCGCGGCACCTGGTGGTCCCGTTACGCGGGCGCCGTGGCCTCCGTCGCCTCCAGCGAACCCCTCCGCGTGCTCGACCTCCTCGAACGCCTCGGCCCCGCGACCCTGCCGCCCCAACTCCGCGCCCACCTGCCCGCGTTCGCCACCGCCGACCCACAACGCATGGTGCGGATGCTCCTCACACCCACCTGGTCCGGCGCCATCCGCGTCTACTCGATGAGCGCCACCGTACGGCGCAGGCTGGCTCGCTCCGGAGCGCCCGAACTCGTCGCGTACGGCAGGACATTGGTGCCGTACAGCAGTCTTCCCCCGCTCCTCAAGGCGCTGCCCCCCGCTCAGCGGCACGCCTTCTACACCGAGGTCTACGACGGCCGGGGCGTCGCGCCCGTCGACGAGAGCCTGCTCGAAGCGCTGCCCCGGAGCCATGTCGCCGACGAAGCCCGCCGGATGGCGGCGACGTTGCGCGAAGGCGGCGGCTGGGAGATCGGGGTTCTGCGCTTCGAGTCCTTCCTGCCGGTCGCCGAGGTGCGCGAACGGCTCGTCGAGGCCACCCGGCGCCCGGCCGCCGAGGACCGCGTCGAGGCCTGGCAGTGCCTGATCCGCAATGCGGACCGCTCCGGAGACCCCGAGGCCGTCATCGCCGTACTGGAGGAGATGGGGCGGCTGCGCAACGAGCAGGACCCGGTGCGCGAGGCGGCACTCGGAGCACTCGCCCGAGTCCGGCCCACCCTCTTGACCGAGGACGCAGAACCGCTCCTCGACCGCATCGCCGTCGACGCCGTCCAGGCCCCCGACTCCTCGTCCGGCACCCGGTCCCACCTGAGCCGACTCGCCGTCGGTGTGCTGCGTGAGCACGCGGCAAGCGGGCGACGGGAGTTGGTCAACTGGGCGCTACGCACCCTGGTGCGGATCTCCGGCAACACCGGCGACGCCGATCTCGGCCACCTCGACCACACACTGCGGCGCGGCCAGGAACACCAGGTGTACGAAGCGCTGCGCCCCTGGATCGAGGCGGGTGCCGAGAAGTCCGACTTCAGCCTCGCCTTCGCGCTCGTCCGGGCTGTGGGCCGTCGCGCCGCCGGTATGCACGAGCTGCAGGAACTCCTGTGGCAGGCAATCCGCTACGGCCGCGACACGACCGCACGCGAGGCCGTCGACCTGTGGCTGGAGCCGCCCGCGACCCGGGGCGAGCGCGCGGCCCGGATCCTCGCGCTGGAACCGTCCGCCGGTGCGCTGGAGTCGGTCCAGGACATCGTCACCCGGTCCCGTACGGACCTGCTCGACCCGCTGCTGGCCGACACCCCGCCGTACGGCCGCTTCTTGACCAAGGGCAGCCCCTGGGTCGTAGGGGTGGATCGTGATATCCGGCGCTGGGTGCCGCGTCAACAGCAGGCGGTGGCACGGCGGTTGGCGGCCCTCGCCGAGGACGACGGGCTCCCGCTGTGGCATCGGGCCGCAGCGGTTGAGCAGAGCGCGCTCGTACCGGGCATCGGCGCCGATCTCGTACGACGCTGGACCGCATCCGAGGACGTCGTCCTCGCCGAGGCGGCCCTGGCCGCCCTAGCCCGCACCGACCGGCCCGCCGACGCGCTGCCCGAACTGCTCGCCCACGCGGGCGGCGAGCACGCGCGCGTGGCGGTCTACGCGGCCACGCAGGCGTCCCGGCACGCGGCGCCGTCCCTCCTCGCCGAGCAACTCCGCGCCATGCTGCTCGGACCCGACGTCAAGGTGACCAGCCGCAAGGAGGCCGCCCGCCTGGCCGCCGTACGCCTTCCGGTGCCGCGGGCTGCGGAACTGCTGACGGAGGCGTACGCACGAGAGGGCACCCATCGCGACGTACGCGCCGCCTGCGTCGCCTTCGCGGGTCCGCTGCTCGCGGAGGAGGCGGTGTGGGGGCTGCTGGGCGATGCCGCGGGCGCGGAACCCGTTCTGCGCACGGCTGTTCTGCGCGTTTCGCCGCTGGACCTCTCCGAGCCCCACCGCGAGCGGTACGCCCGCCTGGTGCGCGACGTCTGCGACACCGACGACCCGGAGACGGCGGCCGTTGCCTTCGACGCGCTGGCCCGCTGGGCGCCGTGGTCCCCGGACGCGCCGACGGTACTGGCCGACGCCGCCGCGAACCTGACGGAGCGAGTCTCCTGGCACGCCGCCGCGAGCGGCCTCGTGACGGCCGCGGCGGGCTCGGAGCGGGGCGGCGAGGGCCTGCTACGAGCGTTGCGGGCGCTGGCGGAGGCGGAGCGCGCGGCCCCGACCGCGGAGACGTTGCACGGCGCTGGGAGTGCTGCCCCGACCGGGGAGGCGCTGCGCGGCGCGGGTGGTTCGGCCCCGACCGGGGAGGCGCTGCGCGGCGCGGGTGGTTCGGCCCCGACCGGGGAGGCGCTGCGCGGCGCCTGGGGTGCGCTCCCGATCGCGGATGTCCCGCGTGACGCCGGGGGCGCGTCCCCGACCGCGGACGTCCTGCACGACGCCGAGGGCGCGCCCACGACCGCGGACGTCCTGCATGACGCCGAGGGTGCGGCCGTGGAGCCCGCGCACGACGCCGGGGGCGCGCCCCCGACCGGGGCGGCCCTGCACGACGCCGCGGGTGCGCCCTCCGCTGTGGAGGTCCCGCACGGCGCCGAGGGTTCGGCCAGGGCCGGGGTGCCCCTGCATGGCGCCCCGGGTGGGCTCCCGCCCGTAGAGCCCCTGCACGACGCCACGGATGGGCTCCCTCCCATCGAACCCCTGCACGACGCCGAGGAACAACGCGACCGCCCCGCCCGCCGCCGTATCGAGAACCTCGTCCTCCGCCTCAGCCTGTACGGCAGAACCGCCCCGCGGCCCATCCGCCCCGCCGCGCTCGCCGCGAGCGAACTCCTCGCGGGATACGACGACTTCGTACCGCAGTCCGCCGAGATCGCCGCGTTCCACCTGGACCTGGACGCGGACCCGGCCCGGCTCGAGGGCCTCGCCGCCCTCACCGAGGGCCGCCCCGCGCTCGCGGCCCGCATGGCGCAGGAAGTCGGCGACCGCCTGCGCCGTGAGGTGCATGAGGGCGACCCCGAGGCCCTGCTGCACGTGGCCCGCCGCCTCACCGCCCACGGCGGTCACGCTCAGGGCCTGCTCGCCGTAGCCCTCACGGGAGCCCTCGGCAGCCGCACAGGCTGGCCGGCCCCCTGGCGCGAACACCTCCGACTCCTACGCCGCCACGCACTGCCCGACGTCCGCGACGCGGCACTGGCGGTGGTGACGGCGCACGAATAGGCGCCCGACGTCCGCGACGCGGCACTGGCGGTGGTGACAGCGCACGAATAGGCGCCCGACGACCGCACGCGGCACTGGCGGTGGCGGTGGTCACGGCGCACGAATAGGCGCCCGGCGGATAGGCCGGGCGCCTGCGGAGCTCCTCGTACGGGCGGGCTTACGCCTTGCCGCGCGCTGCCATCCTGGCCTTACGCGCCGCCAGCTTCTCGTCGAACTTGGACGCCTCCGCGTCCAGGCCGCCCATGTACAGACCGATTTCCTCCTGCGCCTTGAGGCCCTCCGGGCCGAGACCGTCGATCTCCAGGACCTTCAGGAAGCGCAGCACGGGCTGGATGACGTCGTCGTGGTGGATGCGCATGTTGTAGACCTCGCCGATCGCCATCTGCGCGGCGGCCCGCTCGAAGCCGGGCATCCCGTGACCGGGCATGCGGAAGTTCACGATCACGTCGCGTACCGCCTGCATCGTCAGGTCGGGCGCGAGGTCGAAGGCCGCCTTCAGCAGGTTGCGGTAGAAGACCATGTGGAGGTTCTCGTCGGTCGCGATGCGCGCCAGCATGCGGTCGCAGACCGGGTCACCCGACTGGTGGCCCGTGTTGCGGTGCGAGACGCGGGTGGCCAGCTCCTGGAAGGCGACGTACGCGACGGAGTGCAGCATCGAGTGCCGGTTGTCCGACTCGAAGCCCTCACTCATGTGGACCATCCGGAACTGCTCCAGCTGGTCCGGGTCCACCGCGCGTGAGGTGAGCAGGTAGTCCCGCATCACAATGCCGTGCCGGCCCTCTTCGGCCGTCCAGCGGTGCACCCAGGTGCCCCAGGCGCCGTCACGGCCGAAGAGGCTGGCGATCTCGTGGTGGTAGCTGGGGAGGTTGTCCTCCGTCAGGAGGTTCACGACCAGTGCGATGCGGCCGATCTCGGTGACCTTGGACTGCTCCTTCTCCCAGGCCTCGCCGTCCTCGAAGATGCCCGGGAAGTTCCGGCCGTCGCTGAACGGCACGTACTCGTGCGGCATCCAATCCTTGGCGACCTTGAGGTGGCGGTTCAGCTCCGTCTCGACAACTTCCTCCAACGCGTACAGCAGACGAGCGTCGGTCCAGGTGGAGGACGGGCTGCCTAGGTGAGGGGAAGTGATCGTCATGGGTGCTCCAGGGGGACGTACGAGCGAAGGGCACGAACCTACGGCATCGTAGGCTACGAAACCGTAGGTTACGACACCGTAGGTTAAGGGCGCTATAAGGGCTCGTCACATCGGTGAACACCCCCTGAACAGCGGGATCTTCGAGATCGAGCCGTGTCACACACGGATCCGCAGGTCCCCGGCGGGACGGGTACCCCAGCCCGGCCGGTCAGGCATAGAGCTCCCGCACCCGGACCGAGAGGCAAGTCACACTGCCCTCGAGCTTCTCGAACTCGCTGATGTCCACGAGAACGGGTTCGTGGCCGAGATCGGCGAACAACTCGGCGGTCTTGGGCGCGCTCGCCGCCATCAGCAGCTTTCCGCCACCCAGGTGTATGACATGGGCTCCGGACTCCTCCGGCACCGACAGGAAGCGCGGGAAGAGCGAAGGCGTGTCCACCAGCGGCTCGTGGCCGATGACCGTGCCGTCGGGCAGCGCGGTGACCGCCGACTTCAGATGCAGCACCTTGCTCACCGGTACGGCGACGACACGGGCGCCGAGCGGTTCGAAGGCGGCTCGCAGCTGGTGGATGCCCGCCGCGTTGGTGCGCCCGCCGCGCCCCACGTACACGGTGTCGCCGATCTTCAGGACGTCGCCGCCCTCGAGCGTGCCCGGCTCCCACACCCAGTTCACCGAGCAGCCGAGCCGGGCCACGGCCTCCTCGACGCCGGCGGTCTCCTCGCGCCGCGACTCGGCGCCCGGCCGGGTGATGAGAGCCACGTTGCGGAAGACGACCACCGTGTCCTCCACGAACACCGAGTCGGGGCAGTCGTCCTCGGGATCCACCTCGATGGTCTCCCAGCCGTGCGCGGCCAGTGCCGCGACATACGCCTCCCACTGCCGCAGCGCGAGCTCGGCGTCGACCGGTTCCCGCTCGATATACGTGACCAGTCCTTCGGCCAGTCGGGGGCTGGGTCGGCGGATGAGGGCCTTCTGGCTGGGCACGCGCGGGTCTCCGAATCGAGGGTTCACAGGGGGGTGTCTGCGCACATCATGCAGCCCGTGCCCCGTCCGGCGACAGCCCCCGCGGTCATGGCTTCGGCCACCAGGCCCGCGTACCCCTGCGGCTCAGCCCGCGCCGACCGCCCGCCGCAGGTGCTCGGCTGTGAACGACCCCTCCGCTTCGAGCAGCCGGCGCGGCGGCCCTTCGAAGATCACCTGTCCGCCGTCCTTGCCGCCGTCGGGCCCGAGGTCGATGACCCAGTCGGCGTGCGCCACGACATCGAGGTTGTGCTCGACCACCAGGACGGTGTTGCCGCTGTCGACCAGCCGGTCGAGCAGGACGAGCAGTCCGTCGACGTCCGACATGTGCAGCCCGGTCGTCGGCTCGTCGAGGACGTAGACCGCGCCCGTTCGATGCAACCGGGTCGCGAGTTTGATCCGCTGCCGCTCCCCTCCGGAGAGCGTGGACAGCGGCTGACCCAGCGTCAAGTACGTGAGCCCCACGTCCCGCAGGGCGCGCAGTCGGCGGCGTACGCCCGTATCCGTGAAGAACTCCAGCGCCTGATCGGCCGTCATCTCCAGTACGTCGACGATGGAGTTGCCGCCCACGGTGAGCCGCAGTACCTCGTCCTTGAAGCGCCGACCCTCGCAGTCGGGGCACGTCGTGGTCACTGGATCCATGAAGGCCAGATCCGTATAGCTGATCCCGCGCCCCTGACAAGTCCCGCACGCGCCTTCGGAGTTGAAGCTGAACAGCCCCGGCTCAGTGCCTGTCTCGCGCGCGAAGATCTTCCGTACGGTGTCCATGACGCCGATGTACGTCGCCGGGGTGGAACGCGCCGAGATGCCGATGGAGGACTGGTCGACGACGACCGCGTCCGGGTGGGCGGCCGTGAACGCCTGGGAGACGAGCGTGCTCTTTCCGGAGCCCGCGACACCGGTCACCACGGTCAGTACACCGGTCGGGAACTCCACCGTGACATCCCGCAGATTGTGCAGGTCCGCGCCCTTCACCCACAGCCCGCCGGTGGCCTGCCGGGTCCGCTCCTTCAGCTCGGTGCGGCGGCGCAGGCAGCGGCCCGTGAGGGTGTCGGCCGCCGCCAGCTCGCCCGGTGTTCCCTCGAACACCACCTGCCCGCCGGCCGCTCCCGCCCCGGGCCCCAGGTCCACGACATGGTCGGCGAGGGCGATGACGTCCCGGTCGTGCTCGACGACCAGCACGGTGTTCCCCTTGTCGCGCAGCCGCAGCAGCAGATCGCCGAGGCGGCCTACATCGCGCGGGTGCAGCCCGACGCTCGGTTCGTCGAAGATGTACGTCATCCCGGTCAGGCTCGAGCCGAGATGCCGCACCGTCTTCAGCCGCTGGCCCTCGCCGCCGGAGAGCGTGGCGGTCTCCCGGTCGAGGCTGAGGTAGCCGAGTCCGATCGCCTCGATCCGCTCCAGCGAGGCCACGGCCGCGCCCGCGATCGGGCCGGCGACGGGGTCGTCGATGTCCTTCAGTACCGCGATCAGGTCGCTGACCTGCATCCGGGTGCAGTCGGCGATGGACAGTCCGCCGATGCGAGTGGCGAGCGCCGCCGCGTTCAGCCGTGCCCCCTGGCACATCGGGCAGGTGTCCTCCGTCAGGAAGCCCTGCGCCAGATCGCGGGTCTTCTGGCTGAGCGCCGACAGGTCCCGCTTGAGGTACAGCCGCTCGAAACGGTCGGCCAGTCCTTCGTAGTCGGTGCTCCGGCTGCCGTCCGAGTTGTTGACGGTGACCTTGCTCCCGGGGCGCCCGCGCAGCAGGAACTCCCGTTCGGCGGCGGTGAATTGGCGTACCGGTTTGTGCGTGTCCAGCTCGGTGGTGTTCGTGTACGCCTGCCCCAGCCAGGTCCCCGGGGCGAACGGCGGGAAGCGGATCGCGCCGTCCGCGAGTGACCGGTCGGGGTCCAGGATGCGGTCCCAGTCGGGCCGGACCGTGCGCCCGAGGCCGTCGCACTCGGGGCACATGCCCGACGGATCGTTGAACGAGTACGCGGTCGCCGGACCCGCGCTCGGTGTGCCGTACCGGGAGAACAGCACGCGGATCACCGAGTAGACGTCCGTCATCGTGCCCACGGTGGACCGCGAGTGACCGCCGACCGGCCGCTGGTCGACGACGATCGCCGGCGAGAGATCGTCGATGGCCTCCGCGTGCGGACGTTCGTACTTCGGCAGCCGGTTGCGAATGAACCAGGTGAAGGTCTCGTTCAGCTGCCGCTGCGACTCGACCGCGATCGTGTCGAAGACGACGGACGACTTCCCCGATCCCGAAACGCCGGTGAAGACGGTCAGCCGGCCTTTCGGGATACGGAGGGTGACATCGCGGAGGTTGTTCTCCTGTGCTCCTTTGACCTGGATGTACTGATGCTGTGTGCCGGTGGTCAGTTGGCTCATACCGGCGAAGCTAGCCGGGATACCCGACAGCTTCTGGCGTGATTTCCTTGAGTTCTCCGTCCAGTAGCAGCCAGCGCGTGATCCCGATCGACTCCAGGAACGGCACATCGTGGCTCGCCACGATCAGCGCGCCCTCGTACGACTCCAGGGCCGAGGTCAGCTGCCGCACGCTCGCCATGTCGAGGTTGTTCGTCGGCTCGTCGAGCATCAGCAGCTGGGGTGCGGGTTCGGCCAGGATCAGGGCGGCCAGCGTGGCCCGGAAGCGTTCGCCGCCGGAGAGCGTCGCGGCGCGCTGGTCGGCGCGGGCGCCCTTGAACAGGAAGCGGGCGAGGCGGGCCCGGATCCGGTTGTTCGTGGCGCTCGGCGCGAAGCGCGCCACGTTCTCGGCGACGGTCAGGTCGTCGTCCAGCACGTCGAGGCGCTGCGGCAGGAAGCGCAGGGGTACGTGCGCCTTGGCCTCGCCGGAGACCGGTTCCAGCTCTCCGGAGATCGTCCGAAGCAGCGTCGTCTTGCCCGCGCCGTTGCGTCCGATCAGCGCGATCCGCTCGGGGCCGCGCAGCTCGAAGCCGCCGGCCAGGCGGGCGCCGTACCTCAACTCCAGGTCCAGGAGCGTGAGTACGGTACGGCCGGGCGGCACCGCCGTGTACGGCAGCTCCACGCGGATCTCGTCGTCGTCCCGTACGGCGTCGACCGCCTCGTCGAGCCGTTCCTTGGCCTCGGCGAGCTTCTCCTCGTGCATGATGCGGTGCTTGCCGGCCGACACCTGGGCCGAGCGGCTCTTCAGCTTCATCACGGCCCGGGGTTCGCGCTTGGTGTCGTACATCTTCTGCGCGTACCTCTTGCGACGGGCCAACTTGACCTGGGCCTCGGTCAGTTCGCGCTTCTGCTTCTTCATATCGGCCTCGGCGACGCGCACCATGCGCTCGGCCGCCTCCTGTTCGGTGGCGAGGGCGTCCTCGTACGCCGAGAAGTTGCCGCCGTACCAAGTCACCTCTCCGGAGCGGAGATCGGCGATCTGGTCGACCAGTTCGAGGAGTTCACGATCGTGGCTGACCACGACCATCACTCCGGACCAGGCCTCGACCGCCGCATACAGGCGCCGACGGGCGTACAGGTCGAGGTTGTTGGTGGGCTCGTCCAGCAGGAGTACGTCGGGTCGGCGCAGCAGCAGCGCGGCAAGGCGCAGCAGGACGGACTCGCCGCCCGAGACCTCGCCGATCGTGCGGTTCAACTCGATGTGGCCGAGGCCGAGTTCGCCGAGTGTCGCGACAGCGCGTTCCTCTACGTCCCAGTCGTCGCCGACGACGTCGAAGTGGTGCTCTGCGACGTCGCCCGACTCGATGGCGTGCAGCGCGGCGCGCTTGGCGGCGATGTCCAGTGCCTCGTCGACGCGCAGTGAGGTGTCGAGGGTGACGTTCTGCGGCAGGTAGCCGACCTCGCCCGCGACCCGGACGGTGCCGTCGGTCGGGGTGAGCTGCCCGGCGATCAGCTTCAACAGGGTTGATTTTCCTGATCCGTTGACGCCGACGAGACCGGTCCTGCCGGGTCCGAAGGCGACCTGGAGATTGTCGAAGACGGTGCTGCCGTCCGGCCAGGTGAAGCTGAGGGAGGTGCAGGTGATGGAGGTGGGGAAGGTAGACATGCGGCCTCGCGGTTGCTTGATGCGGTCAGGGCAACGCGTATCGAGACACCGGCATGCACCAGTAGGGCACCGGGAGGCGACGACGGCCGTGAGGAAAGGCCAGGAGTCCTGGAGTCCGGGGGAGGATCCCGCTCCGGAGGACGGCTCGTATGCCGAGGTCGCACGCGGCGCACACCACAGACAGGTGTGACGCGGTGTCTCAGGACCTCAGACGAGCAACGTCCTTCTCCAATCGACGGCAACAGGACCGCTGTACACCGTAGGAAGGGGCCCGGTGCGTGTCAACGCATTAACGAGGGCCCCGGCTTTGGCCCGCCTCTCCCCAAGGGATCAGCGGGCGTGATCAGCCAGCGTCACGCAGGAGTTCGGCGAGGGCGTGGTCCATGTCCTGGTGCTGCTGCTCCAGGCCGAGCGGCACCAGCTCCGTCGTGCTCTCGAGGAAGCGGCGCAGTTCGCCCGCGCGGACGTGCACCACTGCGGTGCCCTCGGGGGCGTGGAACTCCAGGACGATGCGGTCGTAGCCGTACGGACGGACCCGTACGTCGCCGTGACCCACCGGCTCCTCCAGACCTGAGACGAGCAGCTCGCGGGCGAAGGTCCAGCAGACGTCCACGCCTTCGAGGGTGGCCGGGGCCGGGAAGGTCATACGGACGGCGAACGGTTCACGGGGGTCGTAGTGGAGCGCCGCGGGGATGCTCGGCATCCGCGGCGCAGCGGCGACGAGGCGGGCCTCAACAGGCTGCTCGATGACAGTGGACAACGCCTGCTCCCTTGTGACGGCTTGACGAACGGTGAACGGATGACGCCGGGCACTTGAAGAGACGACAGAATCAGCCATTCCGTGCTCACGAAGACGCACCAACTTCGAGTGACCTGTGTCACCGCCTTCAATCACCGATGGGGCCACCGTTGTCAATTGGGGCATCTGGACGCCACCGGGGGAGTGGGCTAGCTTCGCCCGCCATGAGGGGCATGGGGAACACGCGACCGAAGAGATTCACGAGGCGACTGCTGACGGCGGGGGTGTGCGGGGCCGCGCTCGCCGCCGCACTCACCGCGCCCGCACAGGCAAAGGAACCGGACAGGCGGCCTCCGCACTGGGAGCTCAAGGACAGCGGCACCGACGTACGCTTCCGCGGTCTGTCCGCCGTCAGCCGGAACACCGCCTGGTTGGCCGGCTCCCGCGGCACCGTGCTGCGCACCGTGGACGGCGGCGCGAGCTGGCGGAACGTATCGCCGCCCGGCGCGGCCGAGTTGGAGTTCCGGGACATCGAGGCGTTCGACCGCAAGCGTGCCGTGGTGCTGGCCATCGGCGAGGGCGAGGCCTCCCGGATCTTCCGCACCGACGACGGCGGCGCGACCTGGACGGAGTCCTTCCGTAACACCGACGCGAAGGCCTTCTACGACTGCGTGACGTTTTTCGACCGGCGCCATGGACTGGCGATGAGCGACCCTGTGGACGGAAAGTTCCGCATCCTGTCGACCAGCGACGGCGGACGTTCCTGGAAGGTGCTGCCCAGCGACGGGATGCCCGCGGCGCAGGAGGGCGAGGCGGGCTTCGCGGCCAGTGGGCAGTGCCTGGTCAGCTCGGGGTCGCGCGATGTGTGGATGGCCACGGGCGGGGCCGCACGCGCGCGTGTGCTGCACTCCTCCGACCGGGGCCTGACCTGGAAGGCCGCCGACACGCCGATTCCCGCGGGCGATCCGGCGCGCGGAGTCTTCGCCCTCGCCTTCCGCGACCGTACGCACGGCATCGCGGTCGGCGGCGACTACCGCGCGGACCAGCCGTCACCGCAGGCCGCCGCCGTCAGCGGCGACGCCGGCCGCACCTGGACGCCCGCCGAGCAGCCGCCGCCCGCCTACCGCTCCGGCGTCACCTGGCTCCCGTACAGCCGCACGTCCGCCCTCGCGGTCGGCCCCACCGGAACCGACCTCACCACCGACGGCGGCCGCACCTGGCGCACCGTCGACAGCGGCTCGTACGACACCGTCGACTGCACCCCCGACCTGGGCTGCTGGGCCTCCGGGGAGAAGGGCCGGGTGGCCCGTCTGGAGCGCTGATGCGGGTGGGCCCGGGCCGTGCTTGGCTGGAAGAGGGGCGGCTTACAGCAGTCTTCTAGCAGCAAGGAGTCCGGCCATGGCACGTGGCTCGAGTTCCAAGCGGGAACGCCAGCAGGAACACATCAGGGAGAGCGAACGCGAACGCGGCGCGAGTGAGAAGCGCGCCGAGGAGATCGCCGCCCGCACCACCAACAAGGAACGCGCTCAGCGCGGCGAGTCGAAGAGCACGAGCACGAGTCGTACGTCGGCCGAGGACACCTCGGGCGGACGTCGCGGCAGCCGTGAGTCCCGCGGCGGGGCCACGTACGACCAGCTCTACGAGGAGGCGAAGAGCCGCAACATCGAGGGTCGCTCCAAGATGAACAAGGAGGAGCTGTCGAGGGCCCTCGGCCGCTGAACGCCACCCTCGTCACCGGGCCGCGTACGCTCGAATCCACCATGACGAGCGTACGGATCCCTGCGGGCTGGCCCGCCACCGAAGAGCAAGCACGTGCCGTGCAGGACGAGTTGCGCGGTCGCGTCGTACTCGACGAGCCGGGGCCGCCGCCGGGGACCGGCCGGGTGACGGGGGTGGACGTGGCGTACGACGACGAGCGTGACGTCGTCGTGGCCGCGGCCGTCGTCCTGGACGCGGCGACCCTTGACGTGGTGGCCGAGTCCACGGCCGTGGGGCGGGTGTCGTTCCCTTACGTCCCCGGACTGCTGGCCTTCCGCGAGATCCCCGCCGTGCTGGCGGCCCTCGACGCGCTGCCCTGCGAGCCGGGCCTCGTCGTCTGCGACGGCTACGGCCTCGCCCACCCCCGCCGCTTCGGACTGGCCAGCCACCTCGGCGTCCTCACGGGCCTGCCGGTGATCGGCGTCGCCAAGAACCCGTTCACCTTCGCGTACGAGGAACCGGGCGCCCCGCGCGGATCCTCGTCCCCGCTGCTCGCGGGACAGGAGGAGGTCGGCCGGGCGCTGCGCACCCAGGAGGGCATCAAGCCGGTGTTCGTCTCGGTCGGCCACCGGGTGACCCTGGACAACGCCTGCTCCCACACCCTGCGCCTCGCGCCCCGCTTCCGCCTCCCGGAAACGACCCGCCGCGCGGACGCACTGTGCCGCAAGGTCCTGAAGGCGACTGAGTACGTCGTCTGAGTACTTGTACGGATGCCGGGGCCCCGTCCCGCTCGGCAGGCTGGCCGCATGACGACACACCGCGCCACGAAGCCCGCCGCCAGCCCCAGCCAGCCCGTCGAGCGCGCCGTGATGGCGGGCTTGATCGTCGCGGTCCTCGCCGGGGTCGGCTGGATAGCGGGGATGATCTACACCGTCATGGGTTGGTAGAAGCGATCAGCTAACGGGACGCTGCTACCCGGAAGCTGATCCCCGCCTCCCGTAGGCGCTCGATGAGCCGGTCGCCCATCGCCACCGCCGTCGTGACCTGGCCCGATGTCGGCGGGAGTTCGTCGAAGACCAGGCACAGGGCGGACTCGGCGAGCATCTTGGCGGTCTCGCCGTAGCCGGGGTCGCCGCCCGCCACCTCCGTGAAGACGCGGTGTCCGCCGCCCTCGCCCACGAACCGCACCGAGAACCAGCTCCTGGCCCGCTTCTCCTCGCTCGGGCCCTCCCCGGGCTTGAGGCGGTCCGACAGCCAGCGTCGGGCCGGTGGCAGCTGTGCCGCCGCGAAGGCCGCGCCGGCCGCGGCCACGCCGCCGATCGCGAACGGCAGGCGCTTGGCGGCCGCGTAGTGGCGGTAGCGGAAGTCGGGACCGTACCGCTCCAGGGCGCGGGCCGAGCGCTGCACGATCTGGGCGTCGATCGTGGGCAGCGGCACCGCCCACGCCCCCACCTCCTTGGCGTATCGAGGGGTGCCCAGGGGCGCGTACGCCCGTCGGCCGACCAGGCGCGGCTCGTGCCGTCCGCGGTCCCGCGCCGCGGCCACCATCTGCGGACCGCGCGAGAACTGGTTCAGGGCCGAGCCGAACGTACCGCCGGAGAACATCCCGTCGGCCCGCACGTAGCCGTCCACGGTCAGCGGCACCCCTTCGGGAAGCTGACGGACCGTGAAATACGCCCCCAGGTCGTGCGGAATGGAGTCGAAGCCGCACGCGTGCACCAGCCGCGCCCCGGTCTCACGCGCGCGTGCGTCGTGCCGCACATACATGAGGTCCACGAACTCGGGCTCTCCGCAGAGGTCGACGTAGTCGGTGCCGGCGTCCGCGCAGGCGGCGAGCAGCTCCTCGCCGTACTCCAGGTAGGGCCCCACCGTCGTGGCCACCACGCGCGCGTGGGCCGCGAGTTCACGCAAGGAGGCCGGATCGGCGACGTCTGCCCGAAGCAGGGGCAGCTCGGCGCAGCCCGGGTCGATCGAGGCCAGCCGCTCACGCAGCCGCTCCAGCTTCGCGGTGTCGCGCGCCGCGATCGCCCAGCGCAGCCCCGCGGGTGCGTGCGCGGCGAGGTACTCCGCGGTGAGCCTTCCGACGAAGCCCGTGGCCCCGAAGAGCACGACGTCATACGCCCGCTCCGTCCCGTTCTGGCTGCTCATGGCACCTCTCTGCCCTGCACCCCGCGCCGTTGTCAGTGGCTGAGGCTAGCGTGAAGTACGAGGAGCCGAACCATGACCCCGTGCGATGAGTCGCACCAACAACCGGAGGCAGCCGTGGCCGCGACCCAGACCGCACTGAAGAAGTGGGAAAAAGTGCGCGAGTTCGCCCTCGGGCTGCCGGGCGCGACGGAGGACTTCCCCTGGGGCGAGACCGTCGTGAAGGTCAACAAGAAGGTGTTCGTCTTCCTCGGTGTGACGGACGGCAGCTATCCCGTGGGCATGACCGTGAAGCTCAAGGACGAGGCGATGCACGCGCACGCGATGACCTCGCCGGGCGCCGAGCCCGCCGGGTACGGCCTCGGGAAGGCGGGCTGGGTGAGCCTCCCGCTGGAGGAGAAGGGCTCCCCGGCCGCTGAGCTGCTGTGCGACTGGGTCGAGGAGAGCTACCGCACGATCGCCCCGAAGAAGCTCATAGCGGAGCTGGACGCGCGCTGATTCTTCTGGCGATCTTCTGACGGTTCCCCTGCCGATTCCCTTGGCGGCGCCGGGCGTTCAGAATGACTGAGCGACTTGGCTAAGCGCTTGCTCGCCAGAGTCTTGTGCGCCGTCCAACACGTTCTTAGCATCGCAGGTGTTACATCAGTAGTGTCACAGTGGCAGGGGGCCCTATGACAGCGGCAGGGACGGCAGGACACGGCCCGCTCTCCGGGGTGCGCGTGATCGAGCTGGCCGGCATCGGGCCCGGCCCGTTCGCCGGCATGCTCCTCGCCGACCTGGGCGCCGACGTCGTCCGCGTGGACCGGCCCACAGGCGCGGGCCTCGCGATCAACCCGGACTACGACATCACGAACCGCAACAAGCGCTCCGTGCTCGTCGACCTGAAGTCCGATGACGGCCCGGAACGCGTCCTCGATCTGGTGGAACGCGCCGACATCCTCATCGAGGGCTACCGCCCGGGCGTCGCCGAGCGCCTCGGCGTCGGCCCCGAGACCTGCCACGCCCGCAACCCGAAGCTCGTCTACGGACGGATGACCGGCTGGGGCCAGCAAGGCCCGCTCGCCCAGCGCGCGGGCCACGACATCGCGTACATCGCGCTGACCGGCACCCTCGGCATGATCGGCGACCCGGACGCACCGCCAGCCGTCCCCGCGAACCTGCTCGGCGACTACGCGGGCGGCTCGCTCTACCTCGTCGTCGGCGTCCTCGCCGCCCTCCACCACGCCCGCGCGACCGGTACCGGACAGGTCGTGGACGCCGCCATCGTCGACGGGACCGCGCACCTGGGCGCGATGATCCACAGCATGTTCGCCGCCGGCCGCTGGCAGGACCGGCGCGGCGCCAACCTCCTCGACGGAGGCTGCCCGTACTACGGCACGTATGAGACGGCAGACGGCCAGTACATGGCGGTCGGCGCGCTCGAGAAGCAGTTCTACGCCGAGTTCGTGGACCTCCTCGGCATCCCGGAACACGCCTCGGCCCACAAGGACCCGGCGCGCTGGGGCGAGCTGCGTGAGGCGGTCGCGGCCCGCTTCAAGACCCGTACGCGCGAGGAGTGGACCGCGCTCTTCGAGGGCTCCGACGCGTGCGTGGCGCCGGTCCTGTCCCTGGGCGAGGCGCCGCACCACCCGCACCTCGCCGCCCGCGGCACCTTCACCGACCATGGCGGCATCACCCAGCCCGCCCCCGCCCCCCGCTTCTCCGCCACCCCCACCTCGGTCCGGAGCGGGCCCGCGCAGCCGGGCGCCGACACCGAGGACGTGGCCCGCGACTGGGACGTACCCGGCCTCCTGAAGGACGGCCCCGAATGAAGCGGCCTCCGACGAAGCGGCAGATCCCTGCGCCCGAGCGACCCTCCGCGCCTGAGCAACCCTCCTCGAAAGGCTGACCAGTGAGCACCGAAGCGTATGTGTACGACGCGATCCGCACCCCGCGCGGACGCGGCAAGGCGAACGGCGCCCTGCACGGCACCAAGCCCATCGACCTCGTCGTCGGGCTCATCCACGAGCTCCGGAGCCGCTTCCCGGACCTCGACCCGGCCGCGATCGACGACATCGTGCTCGGTGTCGTCGGCCCCGTCGGCGACCAGGGCTCGGACATCGCGCGGATCGCCGCCATCGCGTCCGGACTGCCCGACACGGTGGCGGGCGTCCAGGAGAACCGCTTCTGTGCCTCCGGTCTCGAAGCCGTCAACTTGGCCGCGATGAAGGTCCGTTCGGGCTGGGAGGACCTGGTGCTCGCGGGCGGGGTCGAGTCGATGTCGCGGGTGCCGATGGCCTCCGACGGCGGCGCCTGGTTCGCCGACCCGATGACGAACATCGCCACCAACTTCGTCCCCCAGGGCATCGGCGCCGACCTCATCGCCACCATCGAGGGCTTTACGCGCCGGGACGTCGACGAGTACGCGGCCCTGTCCCAGGAGCGTGCCACGGCGGCCTGGAAAGACGGCCGCTTCGAGCGGTCCGTCGTGCCGGTGAAGGACCGCACCGGACTGGTCATCCTGGACCACGACGAACACCTGCGCCCCGGCACCACCGCCGACTCGCTGGCCGGCCTCAAGCCGTCATTCGCGGACATCGGCGACCTGGGCGGCTTCGACGCCGTGGCGCTGCAGAAGTACCACTGGGTTGAGAAGATCGACCACGTCCACCACGCGGGCAACTCCTCCGGCATCGTGGACGGCGCCTCTCTGGTGGCGATCGGTTCGCGCGAGGTGGGGGAGCGGTACGGGCTGACGCCGCGCGCCCGGATCGTCTCCGCCGCCGTCTCCGGCTCCGAGCCCACGATCATGCTCACCGGGCCCGCGCCCGCGACCCGCAAAGCGCTCGCCAAGGCCGGACTGACCATCGACGACATCGACCTGGTCGAGATCAACGAAGCCTTCGCCGCCGTCGTCCTCCGCTTCGTCAAGGACATGGGCCTGTCCCTGGACAAGGTGAACGTCAACGGCGGAGCGATCGCACTCGGTCACCCCCTGGGCGCCACCGGAGCGATGATCCTCGGCACCCTCGTCGACGAACTGGAGCGCCAGGACAAGCGGTTCGGCCTCGCCACGCTCTGCGTCGGCGGCGGCATGGGTATCGCCACGATCGTCGAGCGCCTGTAGTACGTCCTGTCCGCCCCGTCACCCTCCTACGGCCCCCACCACCGCCTTTGCGGCGTCCCCTTTACGGAGCAGCAGCCATGACCGAGAGCACCATCCGCTGGGAACAGGACAGGACCGGCGTCGTCACCCTCGTCCTGGACGACCCGAACCAGTCCGCGAACACCATGAACCAGGCGTTCCGGGAGTCGCTCACCACGATCGCCGACCGGCTGGAGGCCGAGCAGGACTCCATCCGCGGCATCATCGTCACCTCCGCCAAGAAGACCTTCTTCGCGGGCGGGGACCTGCGTGAACTGATCGCGGTCACCCCTGAGAACGCCCAGTACGCCTTCGAGCGGGGCATGGCCATCAAGCGCGACCTCCGCCGTATCGAGACGCTGGGCAAGCCCGTCGTCGCCGCGATGAACGGCGCGGCCCTGGGCGGCGGTTACGAGATCGCCCTGGCCTGCCACCACCGGATCGCCCTCGACGCCCCCGGCTCCAAGATCGGCTGCCCCGAGGTCACGCTCGGGCTGCTGCCCGGAGGCGGCGGCGTCGTCAGGACCGTACGCCTCCTGGGCATCGCCGACGCCCTGCTGAAGGTGCTCCTCCAGGGCACCCAGTACAGCCCGCAGCGTGCGCTCGAGAACGGTCTCGTCCACGAAGTGGCCACCACACAGGAGGAGTTGCTCGCCAAGGCCCGCGCCTTCATCGAGGCCAACCGCGAGTCCTCGCAGCCTTGGGACAAGCCCGGATACCGCATCCCGGGCGGCACACCGTCCAGCCCCAAGTTCGCGGCGAACCTGCCCGCCTTCCCGGCGACCCTGCGCAAGCAGACGGGCGGCGCGCCCTACCCGGCCCCGCGCAACATCCTCGCCGCGGCCGTCGAGGGCTCCCAGGTGGACTTCGAGACCGCGCAGGTCATCGAGTCGCGTTACTTCGTGGAGCTGGCCGCGGGCCAGACTTCCAAGAACATGATCCAGGCCTTCTTCTTCGACCTCCAGGCCGTCAACTCCGGCGCCAACCGCCCCAAGGGCATCGAGCCCCGCCAGGTCCGCAAGGTCGCCGTCCTGGGCGCCGGAATGATGGGCGCCGGCATCGCGTACTCGTGCGCACGCGCGGGCATCGACGTCGTCCTCAAGGACGTCTCGGCCGATGCGGCGGCCAAGGGCAAGGGCTACTCCGAGAAGCTGTGCGCCAAGGCCGTCTCCCGGGGACGTACGACGCAGGACAAGGCCGACGCGCTGCTCGCCCGCATCACCCCCACCGCCGACCCGCAGGACCTTGCCGGCTGCGACGCCGTGATCGAGGCCGTCTTCGAGGACCCGGCACTCAAGCACAAGGTGTTCCAGGAGATCCAGCACATCGTCGAGCCGGACGCACTGCTGTGCTCCAACACCTCGACGCTGCCGATCACCGCCCTCGCCGAAGGCGTCGAGCGGCAGGCCGACTTCATCGGGCTGCACTTCTTCTCGCCCGTCGACAAGATGCCGCTCGTCGAGATCATCAAGGGCGAACGCACCGGTGAGGAAGCCCTCGCGCGCGCCTTCGACCTCGTACGGCAGATCAAGAAGACCCCGATCGTCGTCAACGACTCGCGCGGCTTCTTCACCTCCCGGGTCATCGGGCACTTCCTCGACGAGGGCGTGGCCATGGTCGGCGAGGGCATCGAGCCCGCCTCCGTAGAGCAGGCCGCGGCCCAGTCGGGCTATCCGGCCAAGGTCCTCTCGCTCATGGACGAGCTGACGCTCACCCTGCCGCGCAAGATCCGCGCCGAGACGAAGCGGGCCGTCGAGGAGTCCGGCGGCACCTGGGCGACGCATCCCGCCGAGGCGGTGATCGACCGCATGGTCGACGAGTTCGGCCGTACGGGCCGCAGCGGCGGCGCGGGCTTCTACGAGTACGCCGACGGGAAGCGCGCGGGGCTTTGGCCCGGACTGCGCGAGCACTTCACTCGCGAGGGCGCCGAGATCCCGTTCAAGGACATGCAGGAACGCATGCTCTTCGCCGAGGCGCTGGACACGGTCAGGCTCCTTGAAGAGGGCGTACTGACGTCCGTCGCCGACGCCAACATCGGCTCCATCCTCGGGATCGGCTTCCCCGGCTGGACCGGTGGCGTCCTGCAGTACATCAACGGCTACGAAGGCGGGTTGGCCGGATTCGTGGCACGCGCGCGTGAGCTCGCCGAGCGCTACGGGGAGCGGTTCACGCCGCCGGCGCTGCTCGTCGAGAAGGCGGAGAAGGGGGAGCGGTTCAGCGACGCGTGACGTGAGTACGGTGCGGGCGGGGCCGTTTCAGGAGATCGGAACGGCCCCGGTCAACGGGGGCTGCTGAGCCACTCCCGCAGCTCCGCGTTGAGGGAGCGCTGGAACGTGGTCAGCAGTGCCTGCACCACCAGGGGCTGCATATGGGCGGAGAGCGACTTCACGTCCTGCGCCGCGCGTTCCGCAACCTCGTCGCGGAAGAGTCGCGACAGCTCGTGCGCGGCGGCACGCGAGTGCTCGATGAGAACGCCCCGCGCCGCGAGGATCGCCTCGTGCGACAGCGGTACGTCCAGCAGCCCGACCCCCAGCCGCAGCAGCCCGAGGTCGACGCGGTAGTCGCCGTCGCCGGCCTCGATCACACCCATCGCGGCCAGCCGCTCCAGGTCATCGTCGCCGAGCGCGCGTCCCGCCCGCCGCTCCAGCTCCGCCCGCGGCACCGTTTCCACGGCGTCCGGCGCCCAGGACGCCACCACTGCCCGGTGAATGGCGAGGTCGCGAGCGTCCAGATCCGGCGGCAGCTGCTGCAGATACCGCTCGATGGCCGCGAGCGTCATGCCCTGCTGCTGCAATTCCTCGATCAGCGCCAGCCGGGAGAGGTGCTCCGGACCGTAGTGCCCCACCCGGCGCGGACCGATCACGGGCGGCGGGAGCAGGCCCTTCGTGCTGTAGAAGCGGACCGTGCGCACCGTGACACCCGCCCGCGCGGCCAGCTCGTCGACGGTGAGCTTCGGCTCCTCTATGTCCGTCGCCATGGCCTGCTCCTTCGCGTACTGCGACTGCTGCGGTCCCCCGCGCGGGTGCGGTGCAACAGTATTGCTGTCTCACCAGCGCTGGGAAAGCGCCGCGGGCGGGCAGCTCACCAGCTCACTGCCCGCCCGCCGTCGCCTCGCCTGCCTCAGTGCTCGCTCTCGTGCTCCTTCTCGTGCCCGTGCCCCTTCTCGTGCCCTTCCTCGTCCCCGTGATCGTGCACGCCGTTCGTTGCGGCGATCTCCTTCCACGACTTCGGCTGGACCGGAGCCGTCCCGGTCAGCGGCGCGATCGAGGCCTCCCGGGCGGCGGGCGCACCCGGCTTCGAGGGCTGGTAGAGCCAGGTGTCGAAAAGGGCGGCAAGCGGTCGGTCCGAGATCCGCTCGGCGTACTTCACGAACTCGCCGACCGTCGCGTTGCCGTGCGCGTGCTTCTTCGGCCAGCCCTTCAGGATGGCGAAGAAGTCCTCGTCCCCGATCTCGTTGCGCAGCGCCTGGAGGGCCAGGGCGCCTCGGTCGTACACCGCGAGATGGAACTGGTTCTCCGGCCCCGGATCGCCGGGCCTGACCTTCCAGAACGGGTCGTCGGCCGGAAGCGACGCGTACACGTAGTCCGCGAGCTCCTGCGCCGTCCCCTCGCCCTCATGCTCCGACCACAGCCACTGCGCATACCGAGCGAAGCCCTCGTTGATCCAGATGTCCTTCCAGCCGGCGACGGACACCAGGTTGCCGTACCACTGGTGGGCCAGCTCATGGACGACCACGGACACGTTCGTGCCGTTCGCGAACTGGCGCGGGCTGTAGAAGGGCCGGGTCTGGGTCTCCAGCGCGTACCCGGTCTCGGTGGTGTTCGGGACGTAGCCGCCGAGCGCGTTGAAGGGATACGGCCCGAAGTACTCCGTCAGCCAGTCGGCGACCTCCCCGGTGCGCTCGATGCTCGCCCGCGCCGCCCCGTAGTGGTCGCCGAGCTCCTTGCTGTACGCGTTGACGATCGGGATGCCGCTCTCCGACTTACCGGTCGTGACGTCGAACTTCCCGATCGCCAGCGTGGCGAGATACGTGGCCTGCGGCTTGTTGGACCGCCAGTTGAAGCCCGTCCAGCCGGCCCGTGAACTCGTCGACTGGAGCGTGCCGTTGGAGATCGCCTGCGTGCCGTCCGGCACCGCCACCGACACGTCGTAGGTGGCCTTGTCCAGCGGATGGTCGTTGCTCGGGAACCACCACCAGGCCGCCTCCGGCTCGTTCGCCCCGACACCGCCGTCCGCCGTTCGGTGCCAACTGGTGAAGCCGTACGCCGACTTCGAGGACGGCACCCCGCTGTAGCGCACCACCACGGTCACGGGCGTGCCCTTGGGCAGCGGCGTCTTCGGCGTGACCTCCAGTTCATGCTCACCTGACGTCTTGAACGACGCCTTGTCGCCGTTGACCCGCACCTCGCTCACATCGAGCAGAAAGTCCAGATTGAACCGCGACAGGTCCTGCGTGGTGGTGGCCAGGAGGGTCGCGGTGCCCTCCAACTTGTCTGTTTCTGGCTGGTACTTGAGCCGGAGGTCGTAGTGCGAGACGTCGTATCCGCCGTTGCCGTAGGCCGGGTAGTAGGGGTCGCCGATGCCCGGCGCTCCAGGCGAGTAGTCGGCCGCCGATGCCGGGATCGCCAGCATCAGAGAGACCGCGAGCGCGCCCGGGGCGATGATTCTGCGGTGCACGTTCAGCTCCAAGTCGTGGGGTCATGAAGTCTGTTCGGACCCTATTCAGTCCCTGTGGTCTCTGTCGTGTCCACGGCCGCCCCTGTCACACGATCGCCATTCGGCCGACATGGGCTACTTCATCCCACGGGCCTTTCTGACACCTCCTCACCGAGGGGCCCCGTTCGGCCCCTCGGACCCCCAAAGTCCCCCTTTCGCCCAGGAGTTGACCGGGGTACCTTCCGGCCATGCCGATACGTGCGCGCGTCATGCGCTTCAGGACCTGGAGAACGCTCGCGACGGCGGCCACCGCCGCCCTGATGGCCACGCTCCTCACCCCGGCCGCCGCGCAGAGCGCCCCGCGGGAGAGCAAACCCGTGTACTCGTACGACAACGCGATCCGCGAATCCGTCTGGGTGGACACCCGACTCGACGGCGACAAGGACGGGAAGACCGACCGCGTCGCCGTCGACATCGTCCGGCCCCGCGAACTCGCCCGGCAGGGCCGGAAGATACCCGTGATCATGGACGCCAGCCCGTACTACTCCTGCTGCGGGCGCGGCAACGAGAGCCAGAAGAAGACGTACGACGCCAATGGCAACGTCGTCCAGATGCCGCTGTTCTACGACAACTACTTCGTGCCGCGCGGCTACGCGTTCGTCGGCGTCGACTTCGCCGGCACCAACCGCTCCGACGGCTGCGTGGACGTCGGCGGCCGCTCCGACGTCCAGTCCGCGAAGGCCGTCGTCGACTGGCTGAACGGCCGCGCCAAGGGCTACACCTCCCGCACGGGCAGCACGAAGGCCAAGGCGGACTGGACCAACGGCAAGACCGGCATGATCGGCAAGAGTTACGACGGCACCGTCGCCAACGGCGTCGCCGCGACCGGAGTCGAGGGCCTGGAGACGATCGTCCCGATCGGGGCCATCTCCTCCTGGTACGACTACTACTTCGCCAAGGGCGCCCCGCTGTACGACTCCGGACCCGACTGGCTGTCCAACTACGTCGAGAGCCCCGACGCCCGCGCCAAGTGCGCCGCCGTGCAGCAGAAGCTCGTCGAAGGAGCCCCGCGCACCGGCGACTGGACGAAGCTGTGGACCGAGCGCGACCACGTGAAGGACGCCCACAAGGTCGACGCGAGCGTGTTCGTCATCCATGGCATGCAGGACCTCAACGTCCGCGCCAAGCACTTCGGCCAGTGGTGGGACGCCCTCGCGAAGAACGGTGTCGAGCGCAAGATCTGGCTGTCGCAGACCGGCCATGTCGACCCCTTCGACTTCCGCCGCGCCGAGTGGGTGGACACCCTGCACCGCTGGTTCGACCATGAACTCCTCGGCTACGACAACGGCATCGACGACGAGCCGATGGCCGACATCGAGCGCGCCCCGGACAAGTGGGAGACGTCGCGCGTGTGGCCGCCGCGCGGCACCGACACCGTGAGCCTGCGCCCCGGCAAGGGTGAGCAGACGGGCGTCGGCACCCTTGGACTGCGTACCGGATCGGGCACCGAGACCTTCACCGACGACCCGAGCCAGGACGAGACCGACTGGGCCGCGCAGATCGATCAGTCCACGTCCAGTAAGGCCGGGTTCATCACCAAGCCGCTCACCCGCGACCTGCGGCTGTCCGGTTCCTCCAAGGTGACCGTCACCGCCACGCCCAGTACCTCAACCGCCCATCTGTCGGCGGTACTTGTCGACCTCGGCCCGGACACCATCCGCGACTACGCCGACGCGGGCGAGGGCATCACCACGCTCACCGACCGCACCTGCTGGGGCCCGAGCACTACAGGTGACAGCTCCTGCTTCAAGGAGACGAAGGCCAAGACCGCGGACGTCGACTACACCGTGTTCAGCCGCGGCTGGGCCGACCTCGGCAACCACGCATCCGACCTGAAGGGCGTCCCGCTCACGCCGGGCAAGCCGTACACCATCAGCCTCGACCTGCACGCGAGCGACCATGTCGTCCCGGCCGGGCACCGTCTCGCGCTGATCGTCGCGGGCACCGACAAGGACCTCATCGATCCGCCGTCGACCAAGCCGACGCTGAAGCTCGACCTGTCCCGTACGTGGGCCCGTGTCCCGTTCGTCGGAGGCGCCAAGGCATTCTCGGGCGCCACCAAGGGATCCCCGCACGTCAGCCCGGAGGCTAGGCTCGATGGAGTCGACGAGCCCCGGACCCCGCAGCGGGTGCCGGGAGACAGCCGCTGACCAGTGTTGGGAACGGCGGCACCTGTGGTAGTTCCTAGGGGCGCAACAAGGAACTAGTAGCGCAACAAGGAACATGTGTTTCCGATCAGTTTTCAGGGGAAGGTGCCGCCGATGACAGAAGACCTGAAGCAGAGGGGAGGCCTGGGAGGTTCTTCGGACATCCCAGGCGGCCCCGGCCACGAAACCGACCGTGTGGTGTTCGGCGTCACCGCAGCGCTCACCGTGGCCTTCGTTATCTGGGGCGCAGTCGCCACCGACTCACTGGAAAGCGCCTCGAGCAAGATGCTCGACGGCCTGATGCACAACGGCGGCTGGGCCTTCGTGCTAGCCGCCTCCGGTTTTGTCGTCTTCGCGCTCTGGCTGGCGGTCAGCCGCTACGGCAGGATCACCCTGGGCACCGAGGGTGAGGCGCCCGAGTTCCGTACCGTTTCCTGGGTCGCGATGATGTTCAGCGCCGGTATGGGCATCGGCCTGATGTTCTACGGGGTGAGCGAGCCGCTCTCGCACTACAACACACCCCCGCCGGGCACCAGCCCCGCCGACTCCGCGGAACGTATGGAGACGGCGATGGCCACCACCCTCTTCCACTGGACCCTGCATCCATGGGCGATCTACGCGGTGGTGGGCCTCGCTATCGCCTACAGCACCTTCCGCAAACGCCGGCGCCAGACGATCAGCGCGGTGTTCACCCCGCTCATCGGTGAAAAGCACGCCAACGGCCACGCGGGCCGGGCGATCGACATCCTCGCGATCATCGCCACCGTCTTCGGCTCCGCGACCTCACTCGGCCTCGGCGCGCTCCAGATCGGCTCCGGACTCACGGAGCTGGACTGGATGGACAAGGCGAACACCGCACTGCTCGTCACCATCATCGCGGTCCTGACGGTGGCCTTCGTCGCCTCGGCCATCTCGGGCGTCGAGCGCGGCATCCAGTGGCTGTCCAACACCAACATGGTGCTGGCGCTGCTGCTCGCCCTGTTCGTGTTCGTGGCAGGCCCGACCGTCATCGTCCTTGATCTGCTGCCCACCTCGGTCTTCTCCTTCCTGGGTGACCTGCCCGAGCTCGCCGGGCGTACCGAGGCCAGCGGTGGCGAGGGCGTCGCGGACTGGCTCGCCGGCTGGACCGTCTTCTACTGGGCGTGGTGGATCTCCTGGACGCCGTTCGTCGGCATGTTCATCGCCCGCATCAGCCGCGGCCGGACCATCCGGCAGTTCATCGGCGGTGTCATCCTCGTACCCAGCACCGTCTCTCTCGTCTGGTTCGCGGTCTTCGGCGGTTCCGCGATGAAGCTGCAGGAGGCCGACCGGCTCGGCAAAGAGGCGACGCCCGAGGGCCAGCTCTTCGCCGTCCTGCAGGAGTACCCCATCGCGACGGTCACCAGCCTGCTCGTGATGATCCTGGTCGGCATCTTCTTCGTCTCCGGAGCCGACGCCGCGTCCATCGTGATGGGCACGCTCTCTCAGAAGGGAGCCCTCGAACCCGGCCGTCTCGTCGTCGTGTTCTGGGGCGTGGTGACGGGAGCCGTCGCCGCGATCATGCTGCTTGTAGGCAGCGGCCAGGGGGACGCCCTCCAGGGCCTGCAGTACCTCACGATCCTCGCCGCCGCGCCCTTCGTCCTGGTCATGATCGGGATGTGTCTCGCCCTGATGAAGGATCTGCGCGAGGACCCGGTCATCGTGCGCAGTGCGATGGGTTCCGAGGCCGTGGAGCTCGCCGTGATCGAGGGGCACAAGCAGTACGACGGGGACTTCGGGATCCGGGTTGGTCCAGGGCCCGGTACCGACACGGAGGGAGACCCGCTCGGGCACGAGCACCGTTAGCTCCGCTGGTTGAGCAGGGGGACTGCGGTCGGCTGTTGGCTGCGGGTTGTACGTGGCTGGTCGCGCAGTTCCCCGCGCCCCTAAAAAGAGGCCTGCGGCCTTCTTTTTAGGGGCGCGGCTCTTTGCGTCAGCGGGAGGCGAGCTCCGCCGCCTCCCGCGCGCAGCCCCACGCCACGGTGACGCCCGCGCCGCCGTGGCCGTAGTTGTGCACCAACACCCGGCCGTCGGGCAGGAGTTCACGCTCCAGTCGCACCGCTTCACGTGCCGGCCTCAGGCCCACTCGGTGGTCGATGATCCGGGCTCCGGCGATCTCCGGCCGTAGCGCGGCACACCGGCGCACGATCGCCTCAGCCACGGCCGGATCGGGCGTCAGAGACCATTCGTCGTCCTCGGTGGTCCCGCCCAGGATCAGACCACCCGGCTGCGGAAAGTAGTACGTCGCCTTGGAGTCGGCGTCCCCCGAGGTCAGCCAAGTGGTCACCCCAGGGTTCTCCACCACCACCAACTGCCCCCGCACCGGCCACATCCTCGGATCCGGTACGAGCTCCCGCGCGCCCAGGCCCGTGCAGTTGACGACGACCGGCGCCGGGACCTCCGCGAGATCCGTGACGTACCGCTCCTCCACCCTCCCGCCGGCCCTGACGAACCGCTCGCGCAGCCAGGCCAGATGGACGGGCATGTCGATCAGTGGCAGGCGCGCCCACAATCCCACCCCGGCGTACTCTCCGGCCGTCGCCGCCCGCAGCCCCGGCACGCGCGCGGCCCACGCCCCGAGCCCGTCCAGCACCGTCTCGCCATGTACGCCCTCGACCATGCGTACGCCCGTATCCTCGGGCCGCGCCGCCAACTCCTCGTACACGGAGAGGGATTGGAGCGCCCACTCACCGACGAGCACCTCCGGCTCGATCCGGTACGGCCACCACAGAGCGCCGGCAACAGCCGAGGTTGTCCGCTCGGCGGGCTCCCGCGTCCAGACCCGTACGCGCCTGCCGCTCTCGGCGAGGACGACGGCGGTCGTGAGTCCTATGACACCGCTGCCGACCACGATCACGTCATCGTTCCGCTCACTGTTCACAGCCGGACGCTAACGGAATCCGTCATGCCGTGCTCACATCACTGCCAGTCTGGGGATACTCACAGCATGTCTGCCGAGTACGCGACCTTCGGCCTGGCACCGGCCATCCGCGCCGGTGGAGTCCTCACCAACGGTGACTACCAAGTTCACCGGGATTTCGTGGACTTCATCGTCGACGGACGGCCGCTGCTGTTCCAGCTCTCCGACCTCGACGCCGTCTCGCCGCTTGCCTCCGATATACCGCCCGCGATCTTCAGCGCGCAGGTACGCAGTCTCCTGCTGGAAGCCGACGCCCCCTTGGCGGGCGGCCGGTACGTCATTTACGGCTGTCCCGAGTGCGAGGATCTCGCCTGCGGTGCCGTCACCGCCGTGATCGAGAGACGCGACGACGACTATGTGTGGCGCGACTTCGCCTGGCAGACGGACGAGCGGGCGGATCTGGAGCTCAACGGGTACCACGGGATAGGGCCGTTCCGCTTCCGCGGCACCGAGTATCGCGCGGCGCTGGGTTCCCTGCTGACGGGCCCCGGCCTCACGGCCGCCGGAGGCGAGCGCCGCCGGGTCCTGCTCATCGGCACCCGAGCCGCCGTCCTCACCAAACTCGCCGCCGCCCTGCGCATCATCGGTATCGGCGCCGAAACCACCCAGGACGCCACCGACATCCCCGCCGACGAGCTACGCACCTACGGCGCCGTCGCCTTCGGCCGCGCCGTCACCGACCAGGAACGCGCCGCCGTACGCGAGTCCTTCGACCGCGCAGGCGTCGAGGTCGCGTACGTAGACGGCCTCGCCCCGATAGTCCCGCTCCTGGTAGCCCAGATCGAACACGCCCTGGACCGCAGCCCCCGGGAACAGCGCCGCCTCACCCGCCTGGCCACCGCAGACGGCGAGGCGAACATCGAGGTCACGTCTCCCTGCCGGGTCCAGCTGACCGCGTACCGCCTGGACAGGCTGTACCGCACACACGCGTACGAGCTCTTCGACGGGGTGCTGGAGGCGGGCGAACATCGGCTCGCCCTGGACGCGAAGGCGACGAAGGGGGAGTCCTTCATCGTGGCGCGGACTTCGGGGAGTGTGCTGGTGGAGGCGATGGGGGGCTGAGGGGCTGCGCCCCCGCATGGGGCGGGAGGCGCAGGAACACCGGGCGCTGGCCCCTGGACGGGCGATTAGGATCAGCGCCTGATGACTGCCACCCTCGTCGCAAAGAACCTCGCCGCCGGTCACGGTGACCGTTCGCTCTTCGCCGGGCTCGACCTCGTGGTCGCCCCCGGCGATGTGATCGGACTGGTCGGTGCCAACGGCGCGGGCAAGTCCACCCTGCTGCGCATGCTCGCCGGGCTGCTCAAGCCCGAGCAGGGCGAGCTGCGGCTGTCCCCGCCGACCGCCACCGTCGGACACCTGCCGCAGGAGCCGGAACGCCGGCCGGGCGAGACCGTACGGGAGTTCCTCGCCCGCCGCACCGGCGTTGCAGAGGCCCAGCGCGCGATGGACGAGGCCACGCAGGCGCTCGTCGACGGAGCACCGGGCGCCGACGACGCGTACGCCACGAGCCTCGAGCGCTGGCTCGACCTCGGCGGCGCCGACCTGGACGAACGAGCCGATCAGGTCGCCGACTCGCTCGGACTCGGCGTCGACCTGAACCAGCCCATGACCTCCCTCTCCGGCGGCCAGGCGGCCCGCGCCTCACTCGCCTCCCTCCTCCTCTCCCGCTACGACGTCTTCCTCCTCGACGAGCCCACCAACGACCTCGACCTGGACGGCCTGGAACGCCTCGAACGCTTCGTCTCCGGCCTGCGCGCAGGCACGGTTGTCGTCAGCCACGACCGCGAGTTCCTCACCCGCACCGTCACCAAGGTCCTCGAACTCGACCTCGCGCAGCAGCAGATCAGGCTGTACGGCGGCGTATACGAGGCCTATCTCGAGGAACGCGACGTCGCGCGCCGGCACGCCCGCGAGGACTACGAGGAGTACGCCGACAAGCGCACCGCACTCGCGGAGCGGGCCCAGATGCAACGCTCCTGGATGGACAAGGGCGTCAAGAACGCCCGGCGCAAGGCGAGCAACGACAACGACAAGATCGGCCGCAAGTTCCGTAGCGAGGCCAGTGAGAAGCAGGCCGCGAAGGCCCGGCAGACCCAGCGCATGATCGAACGGCTCGATGTCGTCGAGGAGCCGCGCAAGGAGTGGGAGCTGCGCATGGAGATCGCGGCGGCCCCACGCTCGGGCGCCGTGGTCGCCACCCTGCGCGACGCGGAGGTACGACGCGGCGACTTCGTACTCGGCCCGGTGACGCTGCAGATCGACTGGGCGGACCGCGTGGCCGTCACCGGCGCCAACGGCGCGGGCAAGTCCACGCTCTTGGGCGCCCTGCTGGGACGCGTACCCGTGGACGCGGGCCACGCCGCCCTCGGCTCCGGCGTCATGATCGGCGAGGTCGACCAGGCCCGCCAGCTGTTCTACGGCTCCGAGTCCCTGCTCGACGCGTTCTGCGCGGCGGTCCCCGACACCGAACCGGCCGAAGTCCGCACGCTCCTGGCCAAGTTCGGCCTCACAGCGCACCACGTCCTGCGCCCGGCGGCCACCCTCTCACCCGGCGAACGCACCCGCGCCGCCCTGGCCCTCCTCCAGGGCCGAGGCGTCAACCTCTTGGTCCTCGACGAACCCACCAACCACCTGGACCTCCCGGCCATCGAGCAACTGGAATCAGCCCTCGACTCCTACGAGGGCACCCTGCTCCTGGTCACCCACGACCGCCGCATGCTCGACGCGATCCACGTCACCCGCCGCCTGGAAGTCGATGGCGGCAAGGTGACGGAACGCTAGGGCGTCAGCCCCTGTCACGCAGCAGCGCACAGACGAAGTTCTCCTGTACGGCGCGCAGTTGCCGCAGCAGATCGGGCTTCAGGGCCTGGTTGATCTGGGTGGTGGCGGAGAAGGTCAGCGACCGGCGACCGTCCGGTGTGGCCGCGATCAGCTGCGTATAGCCGAGCGTGTTGCCGGTGTGGCCCAGCACCACCCCGCACCGGGTCGTGTACCGGAAGATGGCGAGCCCCGCGTCGTTACGCCCCGGCCCGGCGGGTTCGGACGCGGCTCCGGGGATCCAGCGCCGCTGCTCCCGGACGACATCGTCGCCGTACAGCCGCCCCCCGGCGTAACCGCGGATGAACCGGATCATATCGGCGGGCGTGGAGACGATGCCGCCCGAAGCCCATACGCCGGACATGCTGAGGACCTCGCTGACGTCCTCCGGCGGCTCGGGTGGGCTCACGTCGTAGCCGTGCAGATAGGGCTGCGGCATCCGATAGCCCTGCGGCAGGCTTGTGTCACGCAGGCCCAGCGGCCGGTACACCAACTCCGCCAGCAGCCGCTCGTACCTGACGCCGGTCGCCGCTTCCGCCATCAGCGCGACGGCGATGTTGTCGGAGTTGGAGTACTCGTACTGGGAGCCGGGCGGGAAGCGCAGCGGCTCGTCGGCGACGAAGTCGAGCAGCTGACGGGAGTCGAAGCGGTGCCGGGGGTCGGCCTGAACCGTCTCCACGAACGCCGGGGCCTGCGAGTAGTCGGGCAGTCCGCTGGTGTGGTTCAGCAACTGGCGCAGCGTAACGGCGCCCCATGCCTCGGGCAGACGGGGCAGCCGCTCGCCCAAGGTGTCGTCCAGGCGCAGTTCGCCGCGCTGGACGAGGGACAACGCCACCGCACCGCTGAACGCCTTGGCCGCGCTGGCGATGCGCATGTGATCGTCAGGAGCGGGCCTCCGCCCGGTGGCCAGGTCCGCGACGCCGGCCCGGACAACCCGCTTGTCCCTACCGTCACGCAGCACGGCGATAACGCCGGGCGGGCCACCCGGCGAGCGCACCAGCTCCTCCAACTGCTCCTGGAGTGGGCCGTGAGGGCGCGGTCCGGGCGGCGCGGCGGCACCGGCGGCGGCAGGAGACAACAGGGCCAGGCAGGCGGCGATGAGGGAGGCCGCACCCAGACGGGGCCCGAGCGGGGAACGGCGGCGGGATGGGGTGGGGGACGGCATCAGCTCTCCCTGAACGACGGCGCGAACCCGGGGAATCCGGGCAAATCCAGCTTCGCCCGCCAAGATCCAGGCAGCCGCTCGTGCTACTGCACTCGGCCCAACGGGCCCTACCCGCCGGACCGCCCAAGCCGCGTCCCGATCTCCGGGTAATCGACTACGAAGCCGTCCTCGTCGAACTCGATGTCGCTGCGAAAGTCCCCAGAAACGAAGCGAATCTTGCCCTGGCCCAGGTGCGTATAGGTCTGCGGTGACGGCAGTACGTCCAGCTCCGGCACCGAAACCAGCGCCATCAGGAACTCCCGTTCCCCGGGCGCCTGATGGAGCTCATGCCGTAGCACCGGCATGGTGTTGGTGAGCGGGCAGGAGCCGAGGTCGCAGTCGAGGGCACCGTCGACATCGGGCAGACGATCACCGTTCGCCGTCCACCGTCCCGCTCCGTCATGCCGCAGATCGAGCGTACGAGTACCGCCCGCGGACTCGACGGTGACGTACAGCCGACGCGTCACGAACCCGTCGGCCGTGTCGAGCTCGTAGGAGACCCAGTACGGCTCCGGCACCGTCCCAACAGCACGCCCGCGCGCCGTAAGCCCACCGTCACCCACTTCGACCCAGGCAGTCTCATACCCAGTGCTAGCCGCAACGTCCCAGGTGAGAACACGTGAGATGGCCATGGGCCCATTTTACCGAGCCGGGTTCGGCAGGGGCGCCCCATAGGGGCGCGGGGAACTGCGCGACCAGCCACGACGCCTCCCGCAGCTAAAAACACCCCCCGTGGGGGCCTGGGGGCGCAGCCCCCAGTTCCGGGAAGGGGCGGGCTTGGGGAAAGAAACCCTCACCCACCCCCACCCGCGCTCACCCGCGCCCCCGACCCCCCTTAGGGTCAACCAACCCAGCCCGCCGCAACGCATCCGCCATCGCACTGTTCCCAGGCGCCGGCGCCTGCCGCGCCCCGCCACCACCGCCGCCGCGACCTTGCTGCTGCCCCCGCTGCTGCTGCGGCGCTCGCCCGCCCCGCTGCGGCCGCCCCCCACCACGCGCCTCCTTAGGCGCAGCCTCATCATCCAACCGAAGCGTCAACGAGATCCGCTTCCGAGGAATATCCACCTCAAGGACCTTCACCTTGACGATGTCCCCAGGCTTGACCACATCCCGCGGATCCTTGACGAAGGTCTTCGACATCGCGGAAACGTGCACAAGCCCGTCCTGGTGGACACCGACATCCACAAAGGCACCGAACGCGGCCACGTTCGTGACGACCCCCTCCAGCACCATCCCAGAGGACAAGTCGGAGATCTTCTCCACACCCTCCTTGAACGTCGCCGTCTTGAAGGCCGGCCGAGGGTCACGCCCGGGCTTCTCCAGCTCCTTCAAGATGTCCGTCACCGTCGGCAGACCGAACGTCTCGTCCACGAAGTCGTCCGGCTTCAGCGAGCGCAGCACACTCGTGTTACCGACCAGCGAGGCCACCTCACTGCCCGCCGTCTTCACCATCCGCCGCACCACGGGATACGACTCCGGGTGCACGCTGGATGCGTCCAGCGGATCGTCACCTCCGCGAATCCGGAGGAAGCCCGCGCACTGCTCGTACGCCTTCGGACCCAGCCGCGCCACGCTCTTCAGCTCGGACCGCGACTTGAACGGGCCGTTGGCATCCCGGTGCGCCACGATGTTCTCCGCGAGCCCGGACGAGATGCCGGACACCCGTGCGAGCAGCGGCGTGGAGGCCGTGTTCACGTCCACCCCGACGCCGTTCACACAGTCCTCGACCACCGCGTCCAGCGACCGGGAGAGCTTCACCTCGGACAGATCGTGCTGGTACTGGCCGACGCCGATCGACTTCGGGTCGATCTTCACCAGCTCGGCCAGCGGGTCCTGCAGGCGCCGTGCGATGGACACGGCGCCGCGCAGCGACACATCCATGCCGGGCAGCTCCTGCGAGGCGAAGGCCGAGGCCGAGTAGACGGAGGCGCCGGCCTCGGACACCATCACCTTCGTGAGCTTCAACTCCGGGTGTTTGGTGATGAGTTCACCGGCGAGCTTGTCCGTCTCGCGGGACGCCGTGCCGTTCCCGATCGCGATCAGCTCGACCGCGTGCTCCTTGGCGAGCCGGGCGAGTTTGGCGATGGCCTCATCCCACCTGTTCGCCGGGACATGCGGGTGGATGACGTCCGTGGCGACGACCTTGCCGGTCGCGTCGACGACGGCCACCTTCACGCCCGTACGGAATCCGGGGTCGAGGCCCAGCGTCGTGCGCGTGCCGGCGGGGGCGGCGAGCAGCAGGTCGCGCAGGTTCGCCGCGAAGACGTTGACCGCCTCGTCCTCGGCGGCCGTACGCAGCCGGAGGCGCAGGTCGATGCCCAGGTGCACGAGGATGCGGGTGCGCCAGGCCCAACGGACCGTGTCCGTCAGCCACTTGTCGGCGGGCCGGCCCCGGTCGGCGATCCCGAAGCGGTTCGCGACAATCCCCTCGTACGACGAAGGTCCGTCCGTGGGCTCCTCGGGCTCGAGGACGAGGTCGAGGACCTCCTCCTTCTCGCCGCGCAGCATCGCCAGGATGCGGTGCGAGGGCAGCTCCGTGAAGGGCTCGGAGAAGTCGAAGTAGTCGGCGAACTTGGCGCCCGCCTCCTCCTTGCCCTCCCGCACCTTGGCCGCCAGCCGCCCGCGTACCCACATGCGCTCACGCAGCTCGCCGATCAGGTCGGCGTCCTCCGAGAAGCGCTCGGTGAGGATCGCGCGGGCACCGTCGAGGGCCGCCTGCGGGTCGGCCACGCCCTTGTCGGCGTCGACGAAGGCCGCCGCCGCGGCCAGGGGTTCTACGGACGGGCCACTGAGCAGGCCCTCGGCCAGCGGCTCAAGACCCGCCTCGCGCGCGATCTGCGCCTTCGTCCGCCGCTTCGGCTTGAACGGCAGATAGATGTCCTCCAGGCGCGCCTTCGTCTCGGCGCCGCGGATCCGGGCCTCCAACTCGTCGGTGAGCTTGCCCTGCTCACGCACCGACTCGAGGATCGCCGTCCGCCGCTCCTCCAGCTCCCGCAGATAGCGCAGCCGCTCCTCGAGCGTGCGCAACTGCGCATCGTCGAGCATCTCGGTCGCTTCCTTGCGGTAGCGGGCGATGAAGGGCACCGTCGAACCGCCGTCGAGCAGCTCCACGGCAGCTCTGACCTGCCGCTCCCGTACGCCGAGCTCCTCGGCGATCCTGCCTTCGATGGACCCTACTGCGATGGATCCGGCTGTCGTCACGATCCCGTACCGCCTTCTCACTGAGGTTGCGCGGCAATTGTGGCAGGTGGCACCGACAACGGGGGATCAGGGCGGCGCCGGACCATGAACAGAGCCGGACACGCCCTTGGCGGGTCCGGCTCCGAGGGCGGTCCGGAGTCATACCCTCCGGGCCCTCCCGGTGCGTCGCGTGGAGTGCGAGGCACCGCCGAGCAGCCGGGCCACGGCCCGGAACGGGAGCGTCACCACTGTGGCGATCGCCCCGCCAATCTGTCGCAACACGTCTGCGATCGCACGGAGCACGTAATTCTCCTTTCGTCTCCCGGCCCGTTCGGTCGCGGCCGGGGACGTCCGGGTACCTCGGAGAGCGGTTCTGATACGTGGGCCTGCGTGCGCGCCCGTCAGGCCCTCAGCCCTTGCCGGTCATGTCCTCCGGGAACGCCCCCGCCGCCAGCGCCGTCATCAGGAACCCCGTCGCCAGCTCCCTCAGGCGCTCCACCCCCTCCGCGCCCAAGTGCTCGTACGGGCCCCGGTCCAGGCGGTCCGTCTGCGACTCGATCTCCCGGCGCAGTTCGACTCCGTCCGCCGTCAACTCGCCCTCGGCGTCGAGCAGTCCGCGCTCCCGGAGCCGGCCGGACGCGGCGTCCCAGTCCGCGCGCCGCCAGCCACGGGTGGCGAGGACCCACCTCGGCGACATGCCCTTGCCGGTCGCCGTGTGGCTCACCAGCGCCTCCAAGGGGTCGAGTTCCGCGCCGAGCAGCACCGTGAGGTGCCCGTCCCCGCGGTGCTCGCGCAGCAGCGTGGCCGCGTGAAAGAGCGCGAGATGGGGCTCGTCGGGCACGGGCAGGTCCGCGTGAGCCGCGTACAGCGGGCGTGCGGTCCGTACGCAGGCCTCGGTCGCCCGCAGCGCGAGCTGGGCCGCCTCAGCCATCTCCGGTGAGCCGATCACCTCGTCGCCGAGCAGCCGCCGCAGCGTGGAGTCGGCGGCACGCGCGCGTGCCGCAAGCACGGCCTCCGGAGACGCCGTCCGCCACACCTCGGGTACGTGCTTCGCCACCAGCTCGTGGCGGAAGTTGTAGAACGTCGCGGTCACCACACCCGCACCCACAGCCCCCATGGCCGCGGCCCGCGTCGCGAAGTACGCGGCATTGCGGTCGGCGACCCCGAGATCGGCCAGTTCCCGCCCCAGGTCCGGCGAGAAGTAGAGCGCGGAGTGAAGCGGATTGAGGACGTTGTGGCAGCGCCGTCCGGCGCGTTCCTCGAGAGCACTGGTCATGAGGCGCAGGCTAACCGACTGCTCAGTACGAACGGAATGCCGTGCTGTCGATCCCTCTCGGCGGCTTCTCTCGGCAGGGTCGTCGGCATGGCAGGAAAGGTGGGGTGCTCGTCATTGCGGCCGTCACAGCGCGCACCAAGAATCGAGCACATGGCACCCCGAACCGTTCTCGTCGTCCTCTTCGAGGGCATCCAGAGTCTCGACGTCACGGGCCCCGTAGAGGTCTTCGCGGGCGCCGAGACCGGCCACCCCGGTACGTACCGCATCCGCACCGCCACCCTGGACGGCGCCCCCATACGCGCCACCAGCGGTCTCACCCTGGTCCCGGACCACGCCCTCGCCGACGCCCCCGCCCCGCACACCCTGCTCGTCCCGGGCGGCAACGGCACCCGGAATCCGGACCCGGACCTCGTCGACTGGCTGCGCGAACACGGCCCGCGCGCGGAGCGCCTGGTGTCCGTCTGCACCGGCGCGCTCCTGCTCGCCGCGGCGGGCCTCCTGGACGGCCGCCGGGCGACGACCCACTGGGCGTCCTGCGACCTGCTCGCCCGCGACCACCCGGCGATCGACGTCGACCCGGACCCCATCTTCGTACGCGACGGGAACGTGGCCACCTCGGCGGGAGTCACCTCCGGCATCGACCTCGCCCTCGCGCTCGTCGAGGAGGACCTGGGCCGCAAGACCGCCCTCGCCATCGCCCGCCATCTGGTCGTGTTCCTCCGACGCCCGGGAAACCAGGCGCAGTTCAGTGCCCAGCTCGCCGCGCAGACCGCCCAGCGCGAACCGCTTCGCGACGTTCAGCAGTGGATCAGCGAGCACCCCGGCGAGCCCTTGACCGTCGAGTCGCTCGCCGCCCGTGCCAACCTCTCCCCGCGCCACTTCGCCCGCGCCTTCCAGACGGAGACGGGCATGACCCCAGGCCGATACGTCGACCGCGTCCGCCTCGAACACGCCCGCCGTCTCCTGGAGGACACGGCCGACGGCATCGAGGAGATATCCCGCGCCTGCGGCTACGGCACCCCGGAGGCGATGCGCCGCGCCTTCGTACGGACCCTCGGCGCGGCCCCGGCGGAATACCGCCGCCGCTTCCGCCCCGTACCCGCCGACTGAAGCCGCCGCCTCAACTCACCGTCCGAGCCCACCGCCTGAGCCAACGGGCCAATCCGTCGAACCCGGCGGACCTGGCCGACCCGACGGACCCGGCCGTCCCGAACGAACTGACTGACCCGACCGCACCGACTGACCCGAAAGGACTCCAATGCAGATCGCCATCGTTCTCTTCGACCGCTTCACCGCCCTGGACGCCGTCGGCCCGTACGAGACCCTCGGCCGCCTCCCCGACGCGGAGACCGTCTTCGTGGCCGAGCAGACGGGCCCTGTCCGTACCGACACCGGCTTCCTCGCGATCACCGCCGACAAGACCCTCGCCGAGGTTTCGAGCCCCGACATCGTCGTGGTCCCCGGAGGGCCCGGCCAGTTCGCGCAGATGGAAAACGAGACGCTCCTCGACTGGCTGCGCACCACCGACACCACCAGCACCTGGACGACCTCCGTGTGCACCGGCTCCCTGCTGCTGGCCGCGGCCGGGCTGCTCGACGGCCGCCGTGCCACCTCCCACTGGCTGGCCCTCGACTTCCTCAAGCAGTACGGCGCCGAGCCGACGGGGGAGCGGGTCGTGACCGACGGCAAGTACGTCACCGCCGCCGGGGTCTCCTCCGGTATCGACATGGGGCTCACCCTGGTCGGCAGGATCGCGGGCGACGAACACGCCCAGGCCGTACAGCTGATGATCGAGTACGACCCCCAGCCGCCCTACGACGCCGGGTCCCCGCAGAAGGCGCCCGCGCATCTCGTCGAGGAGTTCCGCACCAACAGCCGCTTCACTCTTGTGTAGTTGAGCCTGAGGCGGTCCACGTGAAGCGTGGCTGACGGCGCTCCAGAAAAGCGGCGACGCCCTCCGCGGTGTCGCCGCTGCCGCGCGCCTGCCCGGCCCAGTACGCGTCCCGGTCCATGCGGCCGTCCGCGAACTCCTTTGCCGCGGCCTGCGTCAGTTGCGAGCGGGTGGCCAGTACGCGCGTGAACTCGGCGACCCGCTTGTCGAGTTCGCCCTCCGGCAGCACCTCGTCGACCAGGCCGGTACGCAGCGCGCGCTCCGCGTCGATCAACTCGCCCGAGAACAGCAGGTACTTGGCGGTGGCGGGCCCGACCAGCGATACCAACCGCCGCGTGGAGGAAGCCGGGTACACGATCCCGAGCTTCGCCGGTGTGATGCCGAACAGCGCGTCCTCGTCCGCGAACCGCAGATCGCACGCCGCCGCCAACTGGCAGCCGCCGCCCACACAGTGGCCACGTACAGCGGCGAGCGTCGGCTTGGGAAAGGCGGCGAGCGCGTCCTCAGCGCGTACCGCGAGACCCTGTGCCTCGTCGGCGGAGCCCCGCAGCGTCGAGATGTCGGCCCCGGCGCAGAAGGTCCCGCCTTCGCCGGTGAGCACCAGCGCCCGTACGGTGGGGTCGGCGGCCAGCGTGTCGAGCAGCGGCGGCAACGCGGCCCACATGCCGGCCGTCATGGCATTGCGCTTCGCCGGATGGTGGATCACGACGGTGGCGACCCCGTCGGTGACGCTGTGCAACAACTGCGGCTCCATACGCCGGATGCTATCTGTACCCGTACAAACCGAAGAGTTCCGAATTCGGTACAAGAAGGGCAGGGAGCGGTCTCTCGGGTCGTCGGTGTCATATGCAGACGGTCAGAAAGCGTCGATACTCGCTGACTTCTGTTCAGGACTTGGGTTCGCACCACTGCGTTACCAACACTCGACGTGTGGTGACGATCGAGCGCAAGGGTGGCGACCGGACGATGGACGACCATGGGCGGGGGCGCGACCCTCGCCCTGAAGGCGGCGGGGACACGGACGACGACAGCAGACCGCCGGACCCACTGCCGTATGAGGGAGTCTGGCGGTTCACGGCGCCCTCCGTCGAGGCTTCGGTTCCGCAGGCACGGCATGCCGTCCGCGATCTGCTGGCCCGCCAGGGCGTACCCGCCTCGGACGACCTCGTGGCGGGGCTCCTGCTGATCGTCTCCGAGCTGGTGACCAACGTGGTGCGGCACGCGGCGCTGCTCTCGCCGATGCTCGCCGTGGAGGTCGCCGTCGGCGCCGAGTGGGTCCGGGTCTCCGTCGAGGACAACCACCCCTACCGCCCGACCGCCTTGGAGGCCGACCACGCCCAGACCGGCGGCCGCGGCCTGCTCCTGGTGACCGAGATCACCAGGGAAGCGGGCGGAGCCTGCGACGTCGAACACACCGCCACCGGCGGCAAGGTGATCTGGGCCGCCCTGCCCCTCAAACCCGTACCGCCGAGCTAGTCACCAGCCTGCTGTCGGGCCCGTAAGTTCCCTGATCGCGGGGCGGGCGGCGTCCAGCACCGTCATGAACCACGTGGAGAACGGGTCCCTGACGTGCCGTTCCGTGAGCTCGGTGGGCGTCACGAAGACCGTCGTGCCGACCTCCTCCGGATCCGGCCGCAGCGGCGACTGGACCATGCCGACGAAGAGGTGGTTGAACTCCTGCTCCACCAGACCGGAGTGCGGGTCCGGGTGGTTGTAGCGAACCGTGCCCGCCTCGGCGAGCAGGGTCGGCGAGACCCCGAGCTCCTCGTACGTGCGTCGTGCGGCCGCCGCGAAGGGCGCCTCACCGGGGTAGGGGTGGCCGCAGCAGGTGTTGGACCAGACGCCGGGGGAGTGGTACTTGCCGAGCGCGCGCCGCTGCAACAGCAGCCTGCCCCGCTCGTCGAACAGGAACACCGAGAACGCCCGGTGCAGCTGCCCGGGCGGTTGATGCGCGGCGAGCTTCTCCGCGGTGCCGATCGTCGTGCCGTCCTCGTCGACCAGTTCCAGCAGGATCGCTTCGGCGGAGCCGTTCGACGAGGTGTGCGTCGCGGTGCCACGTGTGATCGGCATACCCATCCTTCGCATCGGACTTCGGGACCCAAGTCTGCCGTACGAATCCGGCACGCCCGACACCACGCGATGTCCCGCTTGTCCGGTTCCGCCCGCGCGGCCGAATCCGAACAAGCGGGGCCTCACCGATCAGACGCCGAAAGCGGCCGGATACCTGATCGTGCCCGTCGGTACCGGCGAGGAATCGTCCAGTACCAGGACCATCATCGCCTCGTCAGGCGCCTCGAAACCGGGCCGGATGCCGTATCCCGAAGCGGACGTGAAGCCGAAGCGCGGGTAGTACTCCGGGTGCCCGAGTACGAGTACCAACCGCTCCCCGCGCGCGCGTGCCGCCTCCAGCACGGCGCGTACGACGGCCGCTCCGGCGCCCTGCCGCTGATACTCCGGCCGCACCGCCACGGGCGCCAGCGCGAGCACCGGCGCACCGTCGACATGGCAGCGGGTGAGCAGCGCGTACGCCACAACTGTCCCGTCCGCTGCCTCGGCCACGTACGACAGGCCCGGCAGCCAGGCCTCCGGGTCCGCGCGCAGCGCGTCCACCAGCGCGGCCTCCGTCTCGGTCGGGAAGGCCGCGGCATTGACCGCGTACACCTCGGCGCGGTCGGCGGCGGTCTCCGGGCGCGTGAACCAGCCGGAGGGGTCGATCGGCCGCAGTACGTATCCGACGTAGCCGTACTCGCCGCCGTGCTCCCGGCGCTGCGCGATCTCCTCGCGCGCGCCGGCGACGGCCTCGGCCATGCCGGGGCGGGCGAGATCGGCCACGTCGGCCTTGGTGGCGAGTGGGCCGTAGTACTCGTCCCAGTCGGACTGGGGCTGCTGGTACGTGCCGAGGACGGTGTACCCGGCGGCTTCGGCCGCCCGGCGGTTCTCCGCGGTCGTACGCAGCTCGAAGTGGTCCTCCCAGAAGGCGCGGGCCCCCGGCGAGGGTGTGTCGGTGGTCCACCCGCACTCGGTGAGTACGAGCGTGCCGCCGGGGGCGAGCAGGCGCCGCCAGGAGCGCAGCGCGGTGTCGAAGCCGATGATGTAGGCCGAGCCTTCCGCCCAGATGAGGTCAAACGAGCCATCCGGGTAAGGGAGTTCGCCCATGTCCCCCTTGACGGTGCAGATCGCCTCGGCGAGCCCGCGCTCCTCGGCGGCTGCCCGCAGTTCGGCGAGGAACGGCTCGTGCAGATCGACGGCGGTCACCTCGCCGCCCGTCTCCGCGGCGAGCAGCAGTGCGGAGCGGCCGGGGCCGCAGCCCAGGTCGAGGACGCGCGGACGGGCGGGCAGTGGGCCCGCGAGGGAGAGGAGGTGCCGGGTGGTGGCGTCGGAGCCGGGGCTCTGCCGCGGAAGTCCGTGGCGCAGGGTGAAGAAGGCGTTGTGTTCAGCGTTGTCGGTCAACGTGGAAACCCTTTTGGTGAAGGGCCCGGCCGACGATCGCGAAGACAGCGAGAGTCGGCGAATGTCAGCCGCGGGCCCGGGAGTTGGGGATGCCTGAGTCGCTGCGCGCGGCAGCGCGGAACACGACGGTCATCAACCCACCTCCCAGATCGCGGGCCACGTTAGCACTGAGGGTGACGGCACCGCCTCCTAATAGGCCGACCCTCAACGCTTCCGCGTACGTGGCCAATGCTTCCGTACGCGGCGCCGATCAGCCGGAGTGGTGGAGCTGCCAGCCCTCCCAGGCCGACTCGACCATCTCGCGCACCCCGTGCCGCGCGGTCCAGCCCAGTTCCTCGGCGGCCAGTGCGGCCGAGGCCACCGCGCGCGGGGCGTCGCCCGGGCGGCGGGGCTCGACGATCGCGGGGCGGGTGTCGCCGGTGACCTCGCTGATGAGCGTTACGAGCTCGCGTACCGAAACGCCCTCGCCCCGGCCGATGTTCACCGTCAGATCGCCCGTCACACCGGGCGCGGTCAGCCGCCGGGCCGCTGCGAGGTGGGCCTCGGCGAGGTCGGCGACGTGGATGTAGTCGCGTACGCAGGTGCCGTCCGGCGTCGGATAGTCGTCACCGAAGATCCGCGGGGCCTCGTCGCGGGTGAGCCGGTCGAAGATCATCGGGACGACGTTGAAGACACCGGTGTCGGCCAGTTCGGGTGCCGCGGCGCCCGCCACGTTGAAGTAGCGCAGGCACACGGTGGCGATTCCGTGCGCCCGGCCCGCCGCGCGTACCAGCCACTCACCGGTGAGCTTTGTCTCGCCGTACGGGCTCATCGGGGCGCAGGGGGTGTCCTCCGTGATGAGATCCACATCCGGGTTGCCGTAGACGGCCGCGGACGAGGAGAAGACGAAGCGCTCGATGCCCGCCTCGGCGACCGCTTCGAGGAGCGTAGCGAGCCCTCCCACGTTCTCCGCGTAATAACGGGTGGGCTGGGCCACGGACTGGCCGACCTGCTTGCGCGCGGCGAGATGCACCACTCCCGTCACCGTGTGTTCAGCGAACGTCCGCTTCAGTAGCTCTCCGTCGAGCGATGAGCCCTGAATGAGAGGAATGTCCGACGGGAGCCGATGGGACATCCCGGTCGAGAGATCGTCGAGCGCTATGACGCGCTCTCCCGCATCGGCCATGATCTGTGCCACATGTGCACCGATATAGCCCGCTCCGCCTGTGATCAGCCATGTCATGGTCCTTCACCCTATGCCGGACCGATCGACTCCGGAGCGGGCCGCGATTCTTGCCCTGATAAGCCCCGTTCTGGGACCGCGATTTGGGGCGTGGGGCTCCGATCCTCGATGATGATCGCAGCGGACGCGGCATACAGATCATGCTGATCGGGTCGTGAACAGGCGGTGAACGGCGGATTCTCATCATCCGATAGCCTCTGCCGACACGCCGCCCGGGGCCCCGCCCTGGGTGCCCCCATCGCGTACATGCCCGGCGCCGCGGACGCGTCGGAACCCAGGGAGTGAGTTCGTCTGTCGACCGCCATCCTCACCGGTCAGCCGGTCCCCGGATCGTCGCTCGAGGGCGATCTGCGGTCGCTCGGCTTCGACGTGCGGGTCGCCTCCGACGCGGCCGACGCCGAGACGCTGCTCGCCGCCGTACCCGCTGACCAGCCGGTCGCCGTCGTCGACGCCCGCTTCGTGGGCCACGTCCACGCGCTGCGCCTCGGGCTCACCGACCCCCGCTTCGACGCCTCCGCGATCCCCGGCGCCGTGACCGTCCGCCCCGCCGCCCGTCCCGCGCTGGACCGCGCGCTGCGTACGGCCGCAGGTGACGCCTCGAACGGGTCCGTCGTCGTCGGCATCGTCGCCGACCGGGTCGCCGAGCTGCTCGACACCGAACTGCACCGCCCCGAACTGGGCGAACTCGTCGCCGAAGTGCCCCGCGACCCGCAGGCCCGCAACGAGGCCCGGCAGGCCGTGGCCGCCGTCGACGACGAGGCGATCAGGCTGCGTACGGCCGTGAAGTCCCGCGACGGCTTCTTCACCACGTACTTCATCAGCCCGTACTCCCGCTATCTCGCCCGCTGGTGCGCCCGCCGCGGTCTGACCCCGAATCAGGTCACCACGGCCTCGCTGTTCACCGCGCTCATCGCGGCGGGCTGTGCGGCGACCGGCACCCGCGCCGGCTTCGTCGCCGCCGGGCTCCTGCTCCTCTTCTCCTTCGTCCTGGACTGCACGGACGGCCAGCTCGCCCGCTACTCGCTGCAGTACTCCACGCTCGGCGCCTGGCTCGACGCGACCTTCGACCGCGCCAAGGAGTACGCCTACTACGCGGGCCTCGCGCTCGGCGCGGCCCGCGGCGGTGATGACGTATGGGCCCTCGCCCTCGGCGCGATGGTTTTGCAGACCTGTCGACATGTCGTCGACTTCTCCTTCAACGAGGCGAATCACGACGCCACCGCCAACACCAGCCCCACGGCGGCCCTTTCGGGCCGGCTCGACAGCGTCGGCTGGACAGTCTGGGTACGCAGGATGATCGTCCTGCCGATCGGCGAGCGCTGGGCGATGATCGCCGTCCTCACGGCGGTCACCACTCCTCGTATCACCTTCTACGCGCTGCTCATCGGGTGCGCGTTCGCGGCGACCTACACCACGGCGGGGCGCGTACTGCGGTCCCTGACGCGCAAGGCGCAGCGCACCGACCGGGCGGCGCGGGCGCTGGCGGACCTCGCGGACAGCGGCACGGTCGCGGAGTTGCTGGCGGGGCTGTTGAAGAAGCTGCCCGCCAAGCCGCCGTTCGGACCGCGCGTGCTCGTCGCGCTGTCCGGCGCTGTGATCCTCGTCGCCGCCGTCTGCCTTGAGCCGTACGGCAGTTGGCTGCCCGTCCTCGGCGCCGTGCTCTACACGCTGACCTCGGCCGCGGCCGTCGCGCTGCCCCTCAAGGGCGCCCTGGACTGGCTCGTTCCGCCCGTGTTCCGCACCGCCGAATACGTCACCGTCCTGGTACTGGCAGCCAAAGCCGACGTAAACGGAGCCCTTCCAGCGGCTTTCGGGCTGGTGGGGGCCGTCGCCTACCATCACTACGACACGGTGTACCGCATCCGCGGCAACGCCGGCGCGCCGCCGAACTGGCTGGTGCGGGCGATCGGCGGGCACGAAGGCAGGACGCTGCTGGTCACCGTTCTGGCCGCGCTGCTCGCCGCCACTGATTTCAAGGTCGCGCTCACGGCGCTCGCCGTGGCCGTGGCCCTCGTGGTGCTCGTGGAGAGCATCCGTTTCTGGGTGACCGCCCACAAGCGCGGCGCACCCGCCGTACACGATGAAGGAGAACCCGCATGATCGGCCTCGTGCTGGCGGCCGGCGCCGGACGGCGTCTGCGCCCCTATACCGACACCCTGCCCAAGGCGCTGGTGCCGGTGGGCCCGGAAGGTGACGAGGACAGCATCACCGTGCTCGACCTCACCCTCGGCAACTTCGCCGAGATCGGCCTGACCGAGGTCGCGATCATCGTCGGCTACCGCAAGGAGGCCGTCTACGAGCGCCGCGAGGCCCTCGAGCAGAAGTACGGCCTCAAGATCACCCTCATCGACAACGACAAGGCCGAGGAGTGGAACAACGCCTACTCCCTGTGGTGCGGCCGTGACGCCATCAAGCACTCGGTGATCCTCGCCAACGGCGACACCGTGCACCCGGTCTCCGTCGAGAGGACGCTGCTCGCCGCCCGCGGCGACGGCAAGAAGATCATTCTCGCCCTCGACACGGTGAAGGACCTCGCCGACGAGGAGATGAAGGTCGTCGTCGGCCCCGAGGGCGGCATGACGAAGATCACCAAGCTGATGGACCCGGCCGAGGCGACCGGCGAGTACATCGGCGTCACGCTCATCGAGGGCGAGGCCGCCGACGAGCTGGCCGACGCCCTGAAGACCGTCTTCGAGACCGACCCGCAGCAGTTCTACGAGCACGGCTACCAGGAGCTCGTGAACCGAGGCTTCCGTATCGACGTCGCGCCCATCGGCGACGTCAAGTGGGTCGAGATCGACAACCACGAGGACCTGGCCAAGGGGCGTGTGATCGCGTGCCAGTACTGACGAGGCTCATCCCCTCGCCGGTCGTCGTGGACATCCGTCCGGGCGCCCTGGACGACCTGGCCGGGGTTCTCGCCGACCAGCGGATCTCGCACTCCGGCAAGCTGGCCGTCGCCATCAGCGGCGGCTCCGGGGCCAAACTGCGGGAGCGGTTGGCTCCGGCGATGCCGGGCGCGACCTGGTACGAGGTCGGCGGCGGCACCATCGACGACGCGATCCGGCTCGCCGACGAGATGAAGTCGGGGCACTACGACGCGGTCGTGGGTCTTGGCGGCGGCAAGATCATCGACTGTGCGAAGTTCGCCGCGGCGCGGATCGGCCTCCCGCTGGTCGCCGTCGCCACGAATCTCTCGCACGACGGTCTGTGCTCGCCGGTCGCGACCCTCGACAACGACGCGGGCCGCGGCTCCTACGGCGTACCGAACCCGATCGCGGTGGTCATCGACCTCGACGTGATCCGTGAGGCTCCGGTCCGTTTCGTACGGTCCGGGATCGGCGACGCCCTGTCCAACATCTCCGCGGTCGCGGACTGGGAGCTCGCCAACCGCGAGCAGGGCGAGGCGATCGACGGTCTGGCCGCCGCCATGGCGCGCCAGGCGGGCGAGGCCGTGCTGCGGCACCCCGGCGGCGTCGGTGACGACGGCTTCCTCCAGGTGCTCGCCGAGGGCCTGGTCCTCACCGGTATCTCCATGTCGGTCGCGGGCGACTCCCGCCCCGCCTCCGGTGCCTGCCACGAGATCAACCACGCCTTCGACCTCATGCACCCCAAGCGCGCGGCCAGCCATGGCGAGCAGTGCGGCCTGGGGGCGGCCTTCGCGATGCACCTGCGCGGGGCCCACGAGGAGTCGGCGTACATGGCTGAGGTGCTGCACCGCCACGGGCTGCCCGTCCTTCCGGAGCACATCGGGTTCACCGTGGACGAGTTCGTCGAGGTCGTGAAGTTCGCTCCGAAGACCCGGCCGGGCCGCTACACGATCCTCGAGCACCTCGACCTGTCCACCGACCAGATCAGGGACGCATACGCCGACTATGCAGCCGACTATGCAAAAGCCATCGGTAGCTGAGCTCCGCCCGGTCGTGCACCCCCCGGGTGTCAAGGACCGGCGGAGCGGCGAGCACTGGGCCGGGCGGCTGTACATGCGCGAGCTGTCGCTGCGTATCGACCGGCACCTGGTGAACACGAAGGTCACGCCCAACCAGCTGACCTACCTGATGACCGTCTTCGGCGTCCTCGCCGCCCCGGCCCTGCTGGTGCCGGGGATCCTGGGCGCCGTGCTCGGCGTGCTGATGGTCCAGCTCTACCTGCTGTTCGACTGCGTCGACGGCGAACTCGCCCGCTGGCGCAAGCAGTACTCGCTCGCCGGCGTCTACGTGGACCGGGTCGGCGCCTACCTGTGCGACGCCGCGGTCCTCGTCGGCTTCGGGCTGCGCGCCGCCGACCTGTGGGGCTCCGGGCGGATCGACTGGCTGTGGGCCTTCCTCGGCACCCTCGCCGCTCTCGGCGCGATACTGATCAAGGCCGAGACCGACCTCGTAGGCGTTGCCCGGCACCAGACCGGCAAGCCGCCGGTCCAGGAGTCGGCCTCCGAGCCGCGCACCTCCAGGATGGCGCTGGCCCGTAAGGCCGCTGCCGCGCTGAAGTTCCACCGGCTCGTCCTCGGCGTCGAGGCCTCGCTGCTGATCCTGGTCCTGGCGGTGCTGGACACGGTCCGGGACGATCTGTTCTTCTCGCGGCTCGGCGTCGCCGTGCTGGCCGGCATCGCGCTTCTGCAGACCCTGCTGCACCTGGTGTCCATCCTTGTCTCCAGCAGGCTGAAGTGACGTCCGCCCTGAAGGTCGGCGCGGTGATCATCACCATGGGCAACCGCCCCGACGAACTCCGCGCCCTCCTCGACTCGGTCGCCAAGCAGGACGGCGACCCGGTCGAGGCGGTCGTGGTGGGCAACGGCTCCCCGGTGCCGGACGTCCCCGAGGGCGTACGGACCATCGAGCTGCCGGAGAACCTCGGCATCCCCGGCGGCCGCAACGTCGGCATCGAGGCCTTCGGCCCCGGCGGCAGCGACGTGGACGTCCTTCTCTTCCTGGACGACGACGGCCTGCTCGCCCGCAACGACACCGCCGAGCTGTGCCGCGAGGCCTTCGAGGCCGACCCGAAGCTCGGGATCATCAGCTTCCGCATCGCCGACCCCGACACCGGCGACACGGCGCGCCGCCACGTCCCGCGCCTGCGCGCCGCCGACCCGATGCGCAATTCCCGCGTCACCACGTTCCTCGGCGGCGCCAACGCGGTCCGTACGAAGGTCTTCGCCGAGGTCGGCGGACTGCCTGAGGAGTTCTTCTACGCCCATGAGGAGACCGACCTCGCCTGGCGCGCCCTCGACGCCGGCTGGATGATCGACTACCGCGCGGACATGGTGCTGCACCACCCCACGACCGCCCCCTCCCGGCATGCCGTCTACCACCGCATGGTGGCCCGCAACCGCGTCTGGCTCGCCCGCCGCAACCTGCCGGCCCCCCTGGTCCCCGTATACCTCGGCGTCTGGATGCTGCTCACCCTCGCCCGCCGCCCCTCGCGACCTGCGCTGAAGGCCTGGTTCGGCGGCTTCATCGAGGGCTGGACCACCGCCTGCGGCCCCCGGTGCCCCATGAAGTGGCGTACGGTATGGCGCCTGACTCGACTGGGCCGCCCACCCGTCATCTGACAAGCTCGGTATCTGAGAGCATCGGCGGTACCCGGTCCCTGGCTTTTGCCCAGGCCCGAACCAGGCTGCGCACAAAGAGGACGAAAGTTTCCATCTGTGAGTGAGACAACGCATGACGGGTCAGTCGCGGTGAGCGCCCCCCCGTCGCCCGATGACGGGCTCTCCGCGGCGGACCTCGCCGCCAAGTACGGGCTCGCCGTGAGCGGCGCCCGGCCCGGACTCGTCGAGTACGTCCGCCAGCTCTGGGGACGGCGTCACTTCATCCTCGCCTTCTCACAGGCGAAGCTGACCGCCCAGTACAGCCAGGCGAAGCTCGGCCAACTGTGGCAGGTGGCCACGCCGCTGCTGAACGCGCTCGTCTACTTCCTGATCTTCGGGCTGATTCTCCAGGCCGACCGGGGCATGGGCATCAAGGTCTACATCCCGTTCCTCGTGACCGGTGTCTTCGTCTTCACCTTCACGCAGAGCTCGGTGATGGCCGGCGTCCGGGCGATCTCCGGCAACCTCGGCCTGGTACGCGCGCTGCACTTCCCGCGCGCCTCGCTGCCGATCTCGTTCTCGCTGCAGCAGCTTCAGCAGCTGCTGTTCTCGATGATCGTGCTGTTCTGCGTCACGGTCGGCTTCGGCAGCTATCCCTCGCTCAAGTGGCTGGCGATCGTCCCGATCCTGGCCCTGCAGTTCCTGTTCAACATGGGGCTCGCGATGATCATGGCGAGGCTCGGCAGCAAGACGCCGGACCTCGCACAGCTGATGCCGTTCGTGATGCGTACGTGGATGTACGCGTCCGGCGTCATGTTCTCGATCCCGCTCATGCTCAAGGACCGCGACCTCCCGGTCTGGGTCACGGACGTCCTGCAGTGGAATCCGGCTGCCATCTACATGGACCTGATGCGCTGGGCGCTGATCGACGGCTACGAGTGGGACGTCAATCTGCCGCCGTTCGCCTGGCTGGTTGCCGTCGGCTGGGCCGTACTCGTCGCCGCGGGTGGCTTTGTGTACTTCTGGAAGGCAGAGGAGCGCTACGGCCGTGGCTGAGCAGAGGACCGACTCCCACATCCCCACTGTCATCGCCGACGACCTGCACATCGTCTACCGCGTCAACGGTGCGAAGACAGGCAAGGGCAGCGCCACCTCGGCGCTCAGCCGCATACTCAGGCGAGGTAGCGAGGAGCGCGGCGTCCGCAAGGTGCACGCCGTGCGCGGCGTCTCCTTCATCGCCTACCGCGGCGAGGCAATCGGCCTGATCGGCTCCAACGGCTCCGGTAAGTCCACGCTGCTGCGCGCCATCGCCGGACTCCTGCCCGCCGAGGAGGGCAAGGTCTACACCGACGGCCAGCCCTCGCTCCTCGGCGTGAACGCGGCCCTGATGAACGACCTGACCGGCGAGCGGAACGTCATCCTCGGCGGACTCGCGATGGGCATGACCCGCGAGCAGATCCGCGAGCGCTACCAGGAAATCGTCGACTTCTCCGGCATCAACGAGAAGGGCGACTTCATCACGCTGCCGATGCGGACGTACTCCTCCGGCATGGCCGCCCGCCTGCGCTTTTCCATCGCCGCCGCCAAGGACCACGACGTCCTGATGATCGACGAGGCCCTCGCGACCGGCGACCGCTCCTTCCAAAAGCGCTCCGAGGCCCGCATCCGCGAGCTGCGCAAGAGCGCGGGCACGGTCTTCCTCGTCAGCCACAACAACAAGTCGATCCGCGACACCTGCGACCGCGTCCTGTGGCTGGAGCGCGGCGAGCTGCGCATGGACGGCCCGACCGACGAGGTCCTCAAGGAGTACGAGAAGTTCACCGGCAGGTAGGCCGGGCCACACCCTGACGACCTCGCCGGGAGCGCCTCCGGCGAGGTCCCTCGTGCCGTGCCCGTACAAGGGACGATCAAGCCGGGTAAAAGAGGATGTCAACTCTGGGCTGCCGTAGGAAGCTTGACGCCAATCGGTGTGTTGTTGTGATGTCCAGGACACCCAGGCGAAGCACGGAACGTTGTACAACGTAAGCTGTACCGGTGCTTATTCGCGGCAAGTAGGGCGATAATGCGCGAGACCGGCGCTCCGCGAAGGCGCGGACGTCCGGGCGGCGTGTCCGAAATGGGCGCATATTGGGTCGGCGGTGTAGAACGGGAGACGTGACGGCAATGGCTACGGAAACTCTCCAGCTCCGCGAAGCGTGTGCCGTCCTTGTACCGGGCAGTGAGCGGTGACGGCCGCCGGGACCGTACGCGCCCCCGGCCCGGAGCGCACCACCCTCGACAAGGCCGCGTACGAGAACTTCCCCGTGGCCCCCTTCTTCCTGCCCAGGGCCTGGCGCACCGAACTCATGGCCGTGTACGGCTTCGCCCGCCTCGTCGACGACATCGGCGACGGCGACCTGGCCCCCGGCGGCGCCGACGCCCGCCTCCTCGGCGTGGCCCCCGAACAGGCCGAGGACCGCCTCGTCCTCCTCGACGCCTTCGAGGCCGACCTCCGCAGGGTCTTCGACGCGACCCCGCGCCACCCGCTCCTGCGCCGCCTCCAGCCGACGGTCCGCCGCGCCGGCCTCAGCCCCGAGCCGTTCCTCGGGCTGATCGCGGCCAACCGCCAGGACCAGCTCGTCAAGCGGTACGAGACGTACGACGACCTTCTCGCCTACTGCGAGCTCTCCGCCAACCCGGTCGGCCGCCTCGTCCTCGCCGTCACCGGCACCTCGACACCGGAGCGGGTGCGGCTCTCCGACACCGTCTGCACGGCACTCCAGATCGTCGAGCACCTCCAGGACGTCAGCGAGGACCTCGGCCGCGACCGCGTCTATCTGCCGGCCGAGGACATGAAACGGTTCCATGTCCAAGAGGCGGATCTCGCCCTGCCCACAGCGGGCGCATCGGTGCGCGCGCTGGTCGCCTTCGAAGCCGAACGCGCCCGGGACCTCCTGAATGAAGGCACCCCCCTCGTGGGTAGCGTCCACGGCAGGCTGAAGCTGCTGCTCGCCGGATTCGTGGCAGGGGGGAAGGCGGCAATCCACGCGATGCGCACCGCCGAATACGACGTACTTTCCGGCCCGCCCAAACCGGCCAGGCTCCGGCTGCTCCGCGAGGCGGGCATGACTCTGCGAGGAGAGGGGTGATCCGGGCCGTGGAGTCTCCCACGCACGTGTCCGCACCGGTACTCGCCGCATACAGCTACTGCGAGGCAGTGACCGGACAGCAGGCCCGTAACTTCGCGTACGGCATCAGACTCCTGCCGACGCACAAGCGCCGGGCCATGTCGGCGCTCTACGCGTTCTCGCGGCGGGTCGACGACATCGGCGACGGCGCGCTCGCACCCGAGGTCAAGGCGGCCCGCCTGGAGGACACCCGGGCGCTGCTCGCCCGGGTCAGGGACCGCTCCGTGGACGAGGACGACACCGACCCGGTGGCCGTCGCGCTGAGTCACACCGCGGTCCACTTCCCCATTCCGCTCGGCGGCCTCGACGAACTCATCGACGGCGTCCTGATGGACGTACGCGGCGAGACCTACGAGACCTGGGACGACCTGAAGGTCTACTGCCGCTGCGTGGCCGGGGCGATCGGGCGGCTCTCGCTCGGGGTGTTCGGCACCGAACCTGGGGCGCGCGGAGTCGAGCGCGCTCCCGAGTACGCCGACACACTCGGCCTCGCGCTCCAACTGACCAATATTCTCAGGGACGTTCGCGAGGACGCCGAAGACGGGCGGACCTATCTGCCCGCGGACGATCTCGCGAAGTTCGGCTGCTCGGCCGGGTTCAAGGACACCCGGCCACCGGAGGGTTCCGACTTCGCGGGCCTGGTGCACTTCGAGGTGCGCAGGGCCCGCGCTCTGTTCGCGGAGGGCTACCGGCTGCTGCCCATGCTGGACCGACGCAGCGGCGCCTGCGTCGCCGCGATGGCCGGCATCTACCGCCGACTGCTGGAGCGCATCGAGCGCGAGCCGGAGGCAGTGCTGCGCGGCCGGGTCTCACTGCCCGGACGCGAGAAGGCATACGTCGCCGTGCGCGGCCTCTCCGGTCTCGACGCCCGGCATGTCTCCCGCGGAACCGTCAGGAGGCGCGCCTGATGGACACTCTGGGCCAAGATGACACAACTCCTGGGAAACGGTGCGCAACCCTCCGGTCGGCGACGGCGTCCCTGACTTCAACGGCCAGCCGTGCACCGCTCCATCGCCACGGCACGGCCGCGGGGGAGGGCGCACGATGAGCGACACCACACAGGCCGAAGGGTTCGACGCGGACTGCCACGAACGGGCAGCGGTTGTGGTCGGCGGCGGGCTCGCCGGGATCACCGCAGCACTGACGCTCGCCGACGCGGGCGTACGCGTCACGCTGCTCGAAGGCCGGCCGCGGCTCGGCGGGCTCGCCTTCTCCTTCCAGCGCGGCGACCTCACCGTGGACAACGGCCAGCATGTGTACCTGCGCTGCTGTACCGCGTACCGCTGGTTTCTCGACCGGGTCGACGGAGTCGAACTCGCACCGCTGCAGAACCGGCTCGACGTGCCCGTACTCGACCTGGCGAAACGGGCGGGCAGCCGGCTCGGGAGACTACGGCGCGACGCGCTGCCCGTACCGCTGCATCTCGGACGCAGCCTCGCCACGTATCCGCATCTCTCGCTCGCCGAGCGCGCCAAGGTCGGACGTGCCGCGCTCGCGCTCAAGGCACTCGACCTCGCCGACCCGGCCCTCGACACCGAGGACTTCGGCAGCTGGCTGACCCGGCACGGTCAGTCGGCGCGTGCCGTCGAAGCACTGTGGGACCTCGTCGGGGTCGCCACCCTCAACGCGGTGGCCGGCGATGCCTCGCTCGGGCTCGCCGCGATGGTGTTCAAGACCGGTCTGCTGTCCGACCCGGGCGCGGCCGACATCGGCTGGGCGCGCGTCCCGCTGGGCGAGCTGCATGACCTGAGGGCGCGCAAGGCGCTCGACTCCGCGGGCGTCCGTACCGAAGTGAGAACACGGGTCACCTCCATCTCCCACCACGAGAACGGGCGTTGGAAGGTTCAGGTTCCCGGCGAGACGCTCCACGCCGACGCGGTCGTGCTCGCCGTACCCCAGCGCGAGGCCCACGATCTGCTGCCCGAGGGCGTGCTCGACGCCCCCGAGCGGCTGCTCGAGATCGGCACCGCGCCCATCCTCAACATCCATGTCGTGTACGACCGCAAGGTGCTCGCCAAGCCCTTCTTCGCCGCGCTCGGCAGCCCCGTGCAGTGGGTCTTCGACCGGACCGAGGCATCCGGCCTCCGCGAGGGCCAGTACCTCGCGCTGTCGCAGTCGGCCGCACACGACGAGATCGACGCCCCCGTATCCGAACTGCGCGAGCGCTATCTGCCGGAGCTGGAGCGGCTGCTGCCGGGCACGCGCGGCGCCGAGGTACGGGACTTCTTCGTGACCAGGGAGCGCACCGCGACGTTCGCTCCCACCCCAGGCGTCGGGCGGCTGCGGCCCGGCGCCCGCACCAAGGCACCCGGCCTCTGCCTGGCCGGAGCGTGGACCGCCACAGGGTGGCCCGCGACCATGGAGAGTGCGGTCCGCAGTGGCGTGAGTGCGGCAGGTGTCGCGCTGAGCGCCCTGGGCCGGCCTCGCGATCATCTCTTCGAGCTCTTCGAGGAGGCGGCGTGACGCTTGATCTGAGCGGAGCAGGCTCCCGCACCCCCCGTATCGCCAATAGAGGAGAGACTGTGCCCACTGTGCCCCCGGCATCGACGCCCGCTCGAGGGACCTCGGTGGACGTGACCGCGCTCCTGGGGCGCGGCCGGACCCTGGCCACACCGGTACTGCGGGCGGCCATCGACCGCCTGGCCCCTCCCATGGACACCGTCGCCGCCTACCACTTCGGCTGGATCGACGCCGAGGGCAACCCCGCGGACGGCGACGGCGGCAAGGCCGTACGCCCCGCGCTCGCCGTCCTGTCCGCGCAGGCCGCCGGAGCCGCCCCCGAGGTGGGCGTGCCGGGTGCGGTCGCCGTTGAACTGGTGCACAACTTCTCGCTGCTGCACGACGACCTGATGGACGGCGACGAACAGCGCCGGCACCGCGACACCGTGTGGAAGGTGCACGGCCCCGCCCAGGCCATCCTCGTCGGCGACGCCCTGTTCGCGCTGGCCAACGAGATCCTCCTGGAACTCGGCACGGCCGAGGCGGGTCGCGCCACGCGCCGCCTGACCACCGCCACCCGCGCATTGATCGACGGTCAGGCGCAGGACATCTCCTACGAGCACCGGGAGCGGGTCACCGTCGCGGAGTGCCTGGAGATGGAGGGCAACAAGACGGGCGCTCTGCTGGCCTGCGCCTGCTCCATCGGCGCGGTGCTCGGCGGCGCCGACGACCACACGGCCGACACGCTGGAGAAGTACGGCTACCACCTCGGCCTCGCCTTCCAGGCCGTGGACGATCTGCTGGGCATCTGGGGCGACCCGGAGGCCACCGGCAAGCGGCCCTGGAGCGATCTGCGCCAGCGCAAGAAGTCCCTGCCGGTCGTGGCCGCTCTCGCGGCGGGCGGACCGGCCTCCGAACGGCTCGGCGAACTGCTCGCCGAGGACGCCAAGGCCAGTGACTTCGAGAACTTCTCCGAGGAGGAGTTCGCCACGCGTGCCGCGCTCATCGAGGAGGCGGGCGGCCGCGAGTGGACCGCTCAGGAGGCCCGCCGCCAGCACACGACCGCCATCGACGCCCTGGACTCGATCTCGATGCCTGACCGGGTACGGGCCGAGCTGGTGGCGCTCGCCGACTTCGTCGTCGTACGAAAGAGATGATCACTATCGGTCGAATAGCCCTCGCGTAGTCGCCGGCCGGTGTCGCGGGAACCCGAGCACCGGCCGACGGCGGACCCACAGCAGAACGCACCGATTGCACACTGCACGAAGGGGAAGCCATGACAGCGACGACCGACGGAAGCACCGGGGCCCTGTCGCCCCGCGCAGCCTCGGCCAGCGAAACCCGTATGACGACTCCCGTGGCGGCCGGGAGCCTGGACGTATCGGACGCCGCCCAGCGCGCGATACAGCGCGCCACCGATTTCCTGCTCGCCACGCAGGACGCCGAGGGCTGGTGGAAGGGCGACCTCGAGACGAACGTCACGATGGACGCCGAGGACCTGCTGCTCCGCCAGTTCCTGGGCATCCTCGACGAGAAGACCAAGCATGCCGCCGGACTGTTCATCCGCGGCGAGCAGCGCGAGGACGGCGCCTGGAGCACGTTCTACGGCGGGCCCGGCGAACTCTCCACCACCATCGAGGCGTACGTCGCGTTGCGGCTGGCCGGTGACAGCCCGGACGCGCCGCACATGGCGAAGGCCTCGGCGTGGATCCGTGAGCGGGGCGGCATCGCCTCCGCTCGGGTCTTCACGCGGATCTGGCTGGCCCTGTTCGGCTGGTGGAAGTGGGACGACCTGCCCGAACTCCCGCCGGAGCTCATCTACTTCCCGAAGTGGATGCCGCTGAACATCTACGACTTCGGATGCTGGGCCCGGCAGACCATCGTGCCCCTCACCATCGTCTCGGCGAAGCGCCCGGTACGGCCCGCGCCGTTCCCGCTCGACGAACTGCACACCGACCCGGCCAACCCGAACCCCGCCAAGCCCCTTGCTCCGGCGGCCAGTTGGGACGGCGTCTTCCAGCGGCTCGACAAGGCGCTGCACGGCTACCGGAAGGTCGCCTCGCGCCGACTGCGCAAGGCCGCCATGAACAGTGCAGCCCGCTGGATCATCGAGCGGCAGGAGAACGACGGCTGCTGGGGCGGCATCCAGCCGCCCGCCGTGTACTCGATCATCGCCCTGCGTCTGCTCGGCTACGACCTCCAACACCCCGTCATGCGGGCCGGGTTGGAGTCCCTGGACCGGTTCGCCGTATGGCGCGAGGACGGCGCCCGGATGATCGAGGCCTGCCAGTCACCGGTGTGGGACACCTGCCTCGCGACCATCGCACTCGCCGACGCGGGCCTGCCCGCCGACCATCCGCAGCTGGTGAAGGCCGTGGACTGGATGCTCGGCGAGGAGATCGTCCGGCCCGGCGACTGGGCCGTACGCAGGCCCCAACTGCCGCCCGGCGGCTGGGCGTTCGAGTTCCACAACGACAACTACCCCGACATCGACGACACCGCCGAGGTCGTCCTCGCGCTGCGCCGCGTCAAGCACCCCGACCCGGAGCGCGTCGAGAAGGCCATCGGACGCGGGGTGCGCTGGAACCTCGGCATGCAGTCGAAGAACGGCGCTTGGGGCGCCTTCGACGTCGACAACACCAGCTCCTTCCCCAACCGGCTGCCGTTCTGCGACTTCGGCGAGGTCATCGACCCGCCATCCGCCGATGTCACCGCGCACGTCGTGGAAATGCTCGCCGTCGAGGGGCTGTCCCACGATCCCCGCACCCGGCGGGGCATCGAGTGGCTGCTCGCCGAACAGGAGGCGAACGGCTCCTGGTTCGGCCGCTGGGGCGTCAACTACGTATACGGCACAGGGTCCGTGGTGCCCGCGCTGGCCGCCGCCGGACTGCCCGGCTCGCATCCGGCGATCCGCCGTGCCGTCGCCTGGCTGGAGACGGTGCAGAACGACGACGGCGGCTGGGGCGAGGACCTGCGCTCCTACAAGTACGTGAAGGAATGGAGCGGCCGGGGCGCCTCGACTGCCTCGCAGACCGCCTGGGCGCTGCTCGCGCTGCTCGCGGCGGGGGAGCGGGAGTCCAAGGCCGTGGAGCGCGGGATCGCCTGGCTCGCCCAGACGCAGCGGGAGGACGGCACCTGGGACGAGCCGTACTTCACCGGCACCGGTTTCCCGTGGGACTTCTCGATCAACTACCACCTCTACCGGCAGGTCTTCCCGCTGACCGCGCTCGGCCGGTACGTCCACGGCGAGCCGTTCAGCGGCCCGCAGGCGAAGGGGAGTTGATGGCCATGACACCTGCCGCCGCCCCGCTGCTGATCGCCTGCGCGCTCGGCATCGAACGCCTCGCCCTGCGCGGCGGCGGGCGCGGCGGTGCGGACGGCCCGGTCACCGTGCTGCGTACCGGCATGGGACCCCTGGCCGCCGACCGGGCGATCAACCGGGCGCTCGCCGGTCCGGCGCTGCGGGACGCGGCCGTCCTGGCCACGGGCTTCTGCGCCGGACTCGCGCCCGGCATGCACCCCGGTGACCTGGTCGTCGCCGAAGAGACCCGGGACGCGCGGGGGCACACCCCATGCGTGGGCACCGAACTGCTCGTCAAGGAACTGGTGCGTGCCGTACCCGGGGGCACCGTACACACCGGACCGCTCACCGGCGCCGACCACGTCGTCCGCGGACATGAACGGTCGGAACTGCTCAGGACCGGCGCAATCGCGGTCGACATGGAGTCGGCGGCCACACTCCACAGCGCCGTCCGCGCGGGCGCCCGCCCGGTTGCGGCCGTCCGGGTGGTCGTGGACGCTCCAGAACATGAACTCGTCCGGATCGGCACGGTACGCGGTGGAATATCGGCTTTCCGCGTTCTTCGTGCCGTCCTTCCCGCTTTCTTCGAATGGCACCGTTCTTTGCTGCTCCCCAGGAGGTGAGCCAGATGGCCATGCCGCTCCGTCAGTCCATCAAGGTCGCGACGTATCTCTTTGAACAGAAGTTGCGCAAGCGGGACAAGTTTCCGCTCATCGTCGAGCTGGAACCGCTGTACGCCTGCAACCTGAAATGCGAGGGCTGCGGCAAGATCCAGCACCCGGCCGGAGTGCTCAAGCAGCGCATGCCGGTGGCGCAGGCCGTCGGGGCGGTGCTCGAATCCGGTGCGCCCATGGTGTCCATCGCCGGCGGCGAACCCCTGATGCACCCGAAGATCGACGAGATCGTGCGGCAGCTCGTGGCCAGGAAGAAGTACGTCTTCCTGTGCACCAACGCCATGCTGCTGCGCAAGAAGATGGACAAGTTCAAGCCCTCGCCGTACTTCGCGTTCGCCGTGCACATCGACGGTCTGCGCGAGCGGCACGACGAGTCCGTCGCGAAGGAGGGGGTGTTCGACGAGGCCGTGGAGGCCATCAAGGAGGCCAAGCGGCGCGGCTTCCGGGTCACCACCAACTCGACCTTCTTCAACACCGACACACCGCAGACCATCATCGAGGTGCTCAACTTCCTCAACGACGACCTGAAGGTCGACGAGATGATGATCTCGCCCGCCTACGCCTACGAGAAGGCACCCGACCAGGAGCACTTCCTCGGCGTCGAGCAGACCCGCGAGCTCTTCAAGAAGGCCTTCGCGGGCGGCAACCGGCGGCGCTGGCGGCTCAACCACTCGCCGCTGTTCCTCGACTTCCTCGAGGGCAAGGTCGACTTCCCCTGCACGGCGTGGGCGATCCCCAACTACTCGCTGTTCGGCTGGCAGAAGCCCTGCTACCTGATGAGCGACGGCTACGTCACGACGTACCGCGAACTCATCGAGGACACCGACTGGGACGCCTACGGCCGGGGCAAGGACCCGCGCTGCGCCAACTGCATGGCGCACTGCGGCTACGAGCCCACCGCGGTCCTGGCCACCATGGGCTCCCTCAAGGAGTCCCTGCGCGCCGCACGCGAGACCGTCTCCGGAAACCACGGGTGACGCCATGACCGCAGTTTCCCTCGGGGTCCCCGAGCTGCCGGTCCGGCCGATCGCGGAGCGCCGCGTCTCGCGGCAGATCCAGGTCGGACCGGTGGCGGTCGGGGGTGGGGCGCCGGTGTCGGTGCAGTCGATGACGACGACGCGTACCTCGGACATCGGGGCCACGCTGCAGCAGATCGCCGAGCTGACGGCGTCGGGCTGCCAGATCGTACGGGTCGCCTGTCCCACGCAGGATGACGCCGACGCTCTGGCGACCATCGCGCGCAAGTCGCAGATCCCGGTGATCGCGGACATTCATTTCCAGCCGAAATATGTGTTCGCCGCGATTGAGGCGGGCTGTGCGGCGGTGCGGGTCAATCCCGGCAACATCAAGCAGTTCGACGACAAGGTCAAGGAGATCGCGCGGGCCGCCAAGGACCATGGCACGCCGATCCGGATCGGGGTCAACGCGGGCTCGCTGGATCGGCGGCTGCTGCAGAAGTACGGCAAGGCGACGCCGGAGGCGCTGGTGGAGTCGGCGCTGTGGGAGGCGTCGCTGTTCGAGGAGCACGATTTCCGGGACATCAAGATCTCGGTGAAGCACAACGATCCGGTGGTGATGGTCAACGCCTACCGGCAGTTGGCCGCTCAGTGCGATTACCCGCTGCACCTGGGGGTGACGGAGGCCGGTCCCGCCTTCCAGGGCACGATCAAGTCGGCGGTCGCCTTCGGGGCGCTGCTCAGCGAGGGCATCGGCGACACCATCCGGGTGTCGTTGAGCGCCCCGCCTGCGGAGGAGTGCAAGGTCGGCATCCAGATTCTGGAGTCGCTGGGGCTGCGGGAGCGGCGCCTGGAGATCGTGTCCTGCCCATCGTGTGGCCGGGCCCAGGTGGACGTCTACAAGCTGGCGGACGAGGTCACGGCCGGTCTGGACGGAATGGAGGTTCCGCTGCGGGTCGCGGTCATGGGCTGCGTGGTGAACGGTCCTGGCGAGGCGAGGGAGGCGGACCTGGGGGTCGCCTCCGGCAACGGCAAGGGGCAGATCTTTGTGAAGGGCGAGGTCATCAAGACGGTGCCCGAGTCGAAGATCGTGGAGACCCTGATCGACGAGGCGATGAAGATCGCGGAGCAGATGCAGAAGGACGGCGTCGCGTCGGGGGATCCGGCCGTCACCGTGAGTTGAACAGCACGGATCGAGAGGGGGCCCTAGCGTGACGATTCTGGAGACGATCCGGGGACCACGCGACCTGAAGGCGCTGTCCGAGGCGGATATCAATCAACTGGCGGACGAGATCCGGGAGTTCCTGGTGCACGCGGTCGCCAGGACCGGCGGGCATCTCGGGCCCAATCTGGGGGTGGTGGAACTCTCCATCGCACTCCACCGGGTCTTCGAGTCGCCGGTCGACCGCATCGTGTGGGACACCGGCCATCAGAGCTACGTACACAAGTTGTTGACGGGACGTCAGGATTTCTCCAAGCTGCGCGGCAAGGGCGGCCTGTCCGGCTACCCCTCGCGCGAGGAGTCCGAGCACGACATCGTCGAGAACAGCCACGCGTCCACCGCGCTCGGCTGGGCCGACGGACTCGCCAAGGCCCGCCAGGTGCAAGGGGAGAAGGGCCATGTCGTCGCGGTCATCGGGGACGGCGCGCTCACCGGCGGCATGGCGTGGGAGGCGCTGAACAACATCGCCGCCGCCAAGGACCGGCCGCTGATCATCGTCGTCAACGACAACGAGCGCTCTTACTCGCCGACCATAGGGGGCCTCGCCAACCATCTCGCGACGCTGCGGACCACCGACAGCTACGAGAAGGTGCTGGCGTGGGGCAAGGACGTACTGCTGAACACGCCGGTCATCGGGACCACAATCTACGAATCGCTGCACGGCGCGAAGAAGGGTTTCAAGGACGCGTTCGCGCCGCAGGGCATGTTCGAGGACCTGGGACTGAAGTACGTCGGGCCCATCGACGGGCACGACGTGGGTGCGGTGGAGTCGGCGCTGCGGCGCGCGAAACGGTTCCACGGGCCCGTACTCATCCACTGTCTGACGGAGAAGGGCCGCGGTTACGAACCCGCGCTCGCCCACGAGGAGGACCACTTCCACACGGTCGGTGTGATGGACCCGCTCACCTGCGAGCCGCTCTCGCCCTCCAACGGGCCTGCCTGGACTGCGGTGTTCGGCGACGAGATCGTACGGATCGGGGAGGAGCGCGAGGACGTCGTGGCGATCACGGCGGCCATGCTGCACCCGGTGGGCCTGGCGAAGTTCGCGGAGCGGTTCCCCGACCGGGTGTGGGACGTCGGCATCGCCGAGCAGCACGCCGCGGTGTCCGCGGCCGGGCTCGCGACGGGCGGACTGCATCCGGTCGTCGCGGTGTACGCGACTTTCCTGAACCGTGCCTTCGATCAGTTGTTGATGGATGTCGCGCTGCATCGCTGCGGAGTGACCTTCGTGCTCGACCGGGCCGGTGTCACCGGAGTTGACGGGCCGTCGCACAACGGTATGTGGGACATGTCCATCCTGCAGGTCGTGCCGGGGCTGAGAATCGCCGCGCCGCGTGACGCCGACCAACTGCGGGCCCAGCTGCGGGAGGCGGTGGCCGTGGACGACGCGCCGACGTTGCTGCGCTTCCCCAAGGAGTCGGTGGGACCGTCGATCGGCGCGGTCGACCGGGTGGGCGGTCTGGACGTCCTGCACCGGGGCGAGAGGCCCGAAGTGCTCCTGGTCGCTGTCGGTGTGATGGCGCCGGTGTGTCTCCAGGCGGCTGAGCTGCTGGAGGCGCGGGGCGTCAACTGCACGGTGGTGGACCCGCGTTGGGTCAAGCCGGTCGATCCCGCGCTGCCTCCGCTCGCCGCCGAGCACCGCCTGGTGGCCGTCGTCGAGGACAACAGCCGGGCCGCCGGCGTGGGCGCGGCGGTCGCCCTCGCGCTGGGAGATGCCGAAGTCGACGTGCCCGTACGTCGGTTCGGGATTCCGGAGCAGTTCCTCGCGCACGCCAAGCGCGGGGAGGTGCTGGCCGACATCGGCCTCACACCCGTCGAGATCGCGGGACGGATCAGCGCGGGTCTGGCCACCCGGTCAGCGAGCCCGGATCGCCCGGAGGCCGAACTCGCCGCCGCCAAGGTGCACGCGTCCAAGGAGAAACAGGCATGACCGCCGAAACCCCTTCGCCGTCCGGGGACTTCGACCTCGGCAAACTACTCGCCGGGCGTGCGGGCGAACGCTACGAGCTGCACGCCCGGCACCTCAACCACCAGCTCCCGCGCATGCTCCACACCATCGGCTTCGACAAGTACTACGAGCGGGCCGAGGGCGCGTACTTCTGGGACGCGGAGGGCAACGAGTACCTGGACATGCTCGCCGGGTTCGGGGTGATGGGCCTGGGGCGCCATCACCCCGTCGTCCGCAAGGCGCTGCACGACGTCCTCGACGCCTCGCTCGCCGACCTCACCCGCTTCGACTGCCAGCCGTTGCCGGGTCTCCTCGCCGAGCAACTCCTCACCCACAGCCCGCACTTGGACCGGGTGTTCTTCGGGAACAGCGGTACGGAAGCGGTCGAGACGGCGTTGAAGTTCGCGCGGTACGCGACCGGGAAGCCGCGCGTTCTCTACTGCGCGCACGCCTTCCACGGGCTGACCACCGGCTCGCTGTCCGTGAACGGCGAGTCCGGGTTCCGCGACGGCTTCGCACCGCTGCTGCCCGACACCGCGGTGCCGCTCGGCGATCTGGACGTACTGGAAAGGGAGTTGAGGAAGGGGGACGTCGCCGCTCTGATCGTCGAGCCGATCCAGGGCAAGGGCGTCCATGAGTCGCCGCCCGGATATCTGCGCGCCGCCCAGGAGTTGCTGCACCGGCACAATGCGCTGCTCATCGCCGACGAAGTGCAGACCGGGCTCGGACGGACCGGAGACTTCTACGCCTACCAGCACGAAACCGGAATCGAACCCGACCTGGTGTGTGTGGCGAAGGCGCTGTCCGGAGGCTATGTGCCCGTCGGCGCGACCCTTGGCAAGGACTGGATCTTCAAGAAGGTCTACTCCTCGATGGACCGCGTCCTCGTGCACTCCGCGAGCTTCGGCACCAACGCACAGGCCATGGCCGCCGGCCTCGCCGTGCTCTCCGTGCTGGAGAACGAGGAGATCGTCGCGAACGCCCGTGCCATGGGAGAGGAGTTGAAGTCCCGGCTCGCCGCGCTCGTGGACAAGTACGAGCTGCTCAGTGAGGTACGCGGCCGGGGGCTGATGATCGGCATCGAGTTCGGCAGGCCCAAGTCGCTGAAGCTGCGCAGCCGTTGGACCATGCTGCAGGCGGCACGCAAGGGGCTGTTCGCGCAGATGGTGGTCGTACCGCTGCTCCAGCGGCACCGGATCCTCACGCAGGTCTCGGGCGATCACCTTGAGGTCATAAAGCTGATTCCGCCGCTGATCATCGGCGAACGGGACGTGGACCGCTTCGTGGACGCCTTCACCGATGTGATGGACGACGCGCACAACGGCGGCGGGCTGATGTGGGACTTCGGCAAGACGCTGGTGAAGCAGGCGGTGGCCAACAGGTAGGGGTGCCGCGCCTTCGGTGCTTTCGGTGTTTGCCTCGTAGGCAAGGGATTTGCCGGTGAGGCAAAGCTCCGGCTGAATGGAGGCATGAGCCCCGCCGAGCCGGGGGCGGCCGAAGAGCCGTCCGCCGAGCTGCCCTCCGTCGCGCCGCAACTGCGTGAGCTGCGGCGCCGCGCCTCCCTCACCCTGGAGGCCGCCGCCCGCGCCGTCGGACTGTCGCCCGCCCATCTCTCCCGTCTGGAGACCGGGCGGCGCCAGCCTTCGCTGCCGATGCTGCTCGCGCTCGCCCGTACTTACGGTACGACGGTCTCGGAGCTGCTCGGCGAGACGGTCCCCGAACGGGACGCGGTCGTCCGCGCCGCCGACATGGAGCCCACGCAGGCGGGCGGCTGGACGTACTGGCAGGCCGGCGCGGCGGGGCGCGGCATGCAGTCCCTGCGCGTACACGTCCCGTATGGAGCGCAGGGCGACATCGTGCGCGTCCACCCCGGCGAGGAGTGGCTGTACGTCCTCAAGGGAGCGCTGCGGCTGCGCCTGGGGGACACCGCGCATGCGCTCACGCCCGGCGACAGCGCACACTTCGACTCGCTGACCCCGCACCGGATCGCCGCCGCGGACCGGGACGGCGCCGAACTGCTCTTCGTGCACACCCTGTTGCAGAGCCCTACGGCAGCGCTGTGCCTCGGCCCGACGACTCCTGGAGCGACTTCATGAGGGACATGGAAGAGAAGTTCCCGCGTGCTCTGTGGGTGCGGCTCATCATCTACGTGGCCGTGGGGCACCTCTTCGCGGCCTTCATCTATCTGCTGTTCACGCTGGGCGCGCAGAACCAGTAAGCAGTTCAGGAGGCGTCGGAGCGGCGGACTGACGGTCAGTCTGCCGGGAGGTCAGTCGAGGAAGCGTTCCCGGAGTCGCTCCCGCGTCTTCGGGGTTACGTGCAGGCCCTGTTCCAGGTAGGTGTCGACGTCGCCCCAGGTCTCCTCGATCGTTTCGAACGCTGCCGCGAGGTACTCGGCGCGCGCGTCGAAGAGCGGGCTGAGCAGCTCCATCACCTCGGGGGAGTACGCCGAGGACGCCGAGCCGCTGCGGCGCACCTTGTAGCGGCGGTGGGGGGCGTTCGACTTCAGGTAGTCCGCCACTATGGCCTCGCGCTCGACGCCCAGGGCGAGGAGCGTAATAGCTATGGACAGGCCCGCGCGGTCCTTGCCCGCCGCGCAGTGCATCAGCGCGGGCACGCTGTCCTCGGCCATCGCGTGCAGTACGTGGGAGTGCTCGGCCGTGCGCCCCTTGATGATCGAGCGGTACGACACGATCATCCGGTTCGCCGCCTTGCCGTCCGCGAGGATCATGCGCAGCTGGTCCAGATCGCCGTCGCGGACCATCGTCCAGAACTCGGCGCCGTGTGCCGGGTCGGTCAGCGGCAGGTTCACATTCCGCACGCCCGGCAACTCGACGTCGGGCCCCTCCAGCTTCTTGTCCGCGTCATTGCGGAAGTCGAAGATCGTGTGCAGGCCCAGTGAGGCGAGGAACGCGGCGTCCTCCTCGGTCGCGTGCGCGAGATGGCCGCTGCGGAACAGTCGTCCGGGCGCCACGCGTCGGCCGTCCTCGGTCGGCAGGCCGCCCACATCCCGGAAGTTGCGCACTCCGGTCAGCTCGGGCTCGGTCGACGGGACCTGCTGCGTCACGGGGGCTCCTCCCAGTCGGCGGCCGACGCTGTTGTCGGCGGGGCGCGCTCTCGACCATACGACATGCGTTCGTGGGCCATTCAGTTGTCCACAGGCGGTGCCGGGGCGTTGTCCACAGGCGGTACGGGCGAGGCGCGGACGCCTGCGATGATGTTGTGCTTGAGCGAGCTTGTTCGGATCTGTGAGGACTTGATGGTGGAGATCGGCAAAGACGGTCGTACGTGGCTGCTTTCGGGGCCCACGAGCAGTTATGCCCTGCGGCTCACGGACCAGGACGAGCTGCTGCATCTGCACTGGGGGCCGCGCATCGAGCTCGCGGACGCCGAGGCGCTGGCCGCGGCTCCCGGACCGAAGTACTGGCCCTTCGAGTCCCCGCTCGACGGGCACGAGGAGTACCCGGTCGAGGGCGGCCCCCGCTTCGTACGGCCGGCGCTGTCCGTGCGGACGGACGAGCGGCGCGGCACGGAGTGGCGCTTTGAGGCGTACGAAGTGGATGAATCCGATGAATCGGACGGGGTCGAACTGCGGCTGCGGTTCTCCGACTCCGGGCTCGGCATCACGCTGCACTACCGGATGCGCCCCGCCAGCGACGTCGTCGAGCGCTGGGTGACCCTCGCCAACGAAGGGCCCGCCCTGGAGGTCCTGCGCGCCGACTCCGCGACCTGGACGCTGCCGGAGCGCGAGGGCTGGCGGCTGTCGCAGCTGCACGGGCGCTGGGCGGCCGAATCCCAGCTCGTACGAACAGACCTCACGTACGGCGAGAAGGTCATCGGCAGCCGGCGCGGTCACACCGGGCACCAGCATCTGCCGTGGGTCGCGCTGGACGTCGAGGGCGCGGCGACCGAGGAGCACGGCGAGGTGTACGGGTGCGCGCTCGCTTGGTCCGGCTCCTGGCGGATCGCCGTGGCCCAACTCCCGGACGCGCGCGTGCAGATCACCGGCGGCGCCGGGTACGACGAATCCGGCCTGGTGCGGCTGGAGCCGGGCGAGAGCTTTGTCACCCCGGTCTTCGCGGGGCTGTGGAGCGATGGCGGCTTCGGCGGGGCGAGCCGGGCCTGGCACGCGTACCAGCGGGCGTATGTGATCCCGGACGCGGACCAGGACCGGCCGGTGCTCTACAACTCCTGGGAGGCCACGGAGTTCGACATCTCCGAGGAACAGCAGCGGGCGCTCGCCCGGCGGGCCGCGGCGATGGGCGTGGAACTGTTCGTGGTCGACGACGGCTGGTTCGGGAAGCGGACCAGCGACCGGGCCGGGCTCGGGGACTGGACGCCCAACCCCGACCGCTTCCCGGCCGGGCTCAAGCCCCTCGCCGACGACGTGCACGCCCTGGGCATGCAGTTCGGGATCTGGGTCGAGCCGGAAATGGTCAATGCGGACAGTGAGTTGTATCGAGCGCATCCCGAATGGATTCAGTACCAACCAGGACGAAAGAAGACAGAGCTGCGTAATCAGCTCGTACTGAACGTCGCGCGCGAGGACGTCCAGGAGTACCTGTGGGAGCAGCTTCACGGGCTGCTCTCCAGTGCTCCGATCGACTACGTGAAGTGGGACTTCAACCGCTGCTTCACGGACGCCGGCTGGCCCGGGGAGGCGTACCCGCAGCGGCTGTGGGTCGACCATGTGCACGCCCTGTACGGCCTGTTGGACCGGCTGCGGGCCGCGCACCCCGGTGTCGCCTTCGAGTCCTGCTCCGGTGGTGGCGGCCGGATCGACCTCGGTGTCATGGCGCGTACGGACCAGGTGTGGACCTCGGACAACACCGACCCGCTCGACCGGCTCGCCATCCAGCACGGTTTCAGTCAGATCCACCCGGCGCGGGCCATGGCCGCCTGGGTCACCGACAGCCCCAACAAGCAGCTCAACGGGCGCGTGAGTTCGCTGCGCTTCCGCTTTGTGAGCTCCATGGCCGGAGTGCTCGGGGTCGGTGGTGACCTGACCGAGTGGAGTGACGAGGAACTCGCCGAGGCGCGGGACTGGGTGGCGCTCTACAAGGAGATCCGGCCCGTGGTGCAGCGTGGCGGCCTCTACCGACTGCGGGCACCGGAGGGCGGGCTGAGCGCCGTGCAGTACGTCCATGAGGACCAGGTCGTCGTCCTTGCCTGGCTCCAGGCTCAGCGTTACGGCGAGCCCGTGGCGCCCGTACGGCTGCGGGGGCTCGACCCGGTGGCGACGTACGAATGCCTCGAAACGGGCGAAGTGTACAAAGGTGCCGTGTTGTTGCATCACGGACTTCGGACCGGCCTGCGCGGGGACCTTGATGCGGCAGTTTTCCGTCTGCGTCGCATCTGAGAGTTGTGTCCGTATTGGAGTGCCTTCATTCCAACTCGCTCTGGAATGGGCACTCCTGAATCCGTGATGCGTGAGCAGCGTCATATTCGTGACGGTCCGCTGTCGCCATGTTCACGTAATTCAAGCGCGTTTACAGGGGATTTCAGCAAAGCCGGAGAGCGGTGATTCACGGAGCGTGACGGCGATTTCGGTCAAGGATCAAGAGAATGGGGCACATAGGCAACCCAAAGCTTGTCCCTGCGCGTCTTATTCGCTTACGTTCACGACCAATCCAGGCGGACGCCTAATCCTGCCGCCGCCTGGAATCCGCACACCGATCCGTACACGGCAGGAGCGGGGGACCCACAGGTACAACGCCTGATCCGGTCTCCGGAACAGGCTTGGGGTAAAGCTGCGCGAAAGCGCGGCCGGGCATCTCCAGCTCGCACCCGACAGCTCACCTCGCAGGCGCCGGAGAGGAATTCGCCATGCCCGCGAAGGGTAAGCACCGCCGCCCGAAGTCCGCGCGTTTCACCCGCTCGATCGCCGTTGCCTCAACAGGCGGCGCCGCTCTCGCACTTCCTTTGCTGGGAGCCGCCGGCGCACAGGCCGCGACTCCGCAGAGCGCGAACGCGTCTGTTTCCGACAAGGCCGAAACTGTTTCCCAGAAGGCCGTTGAGTCCGCTCCGGTCGCCGCTCAGAAGAAGGCCGCGACCAGGACGTACGAAGTAAAGACGGGCGATTCTCTCTCGAAGATCGCCAACGCCCAGAATGTCAGCGGTGGCTGGAAGAAGCTCTACGCCGACAACCGCCAGGTCGTCGGCAGTGACCCCGGGCTCATCCACCCGGGCCAGAAGCTGACGATCGGCAAGAAGGCCGCCGCGCCTTCCGGCGCCAACGAGGCCAAGGCTCCCCAGGCGGCCGCGGCCCCCAAGACGGCCGCGGCCCCCCAGGCACCCGCGAAGAAGGCCGAGCCCGCCAAGGCCGCCGAGGCGCCCAGCAGTTCGAGTGGCTTCACCATGCCGGTCGACGGCGCGACCGTCAGCACGCCGTACCGGATGTCGGGCGGCATGTGGTCCAGCGGCTACCACACCGGCGTCGACTTCGCCGCCGCGACCGGCACGTCGCTCAAGGCTGTGGGTGCGGGCACTGTCGTCTCCGCCGGCTGGGGCGGCGCGTACGGCAACCAGGTCGTCATCCAGCTCAACGACGGCCACTACGCCCAGTACGCCCACCTTTCGTCCCTTTCCGTCTCACAGGGGCAGTCCGTGACCGCCGGTCAGCAGATCGGTCTCTCCGGCGCGACCGGCAACGTCACCGGCCCGCACCTGCACTTCGAGATCCGCACCACGCCGGACTACGGCTCGGACGTGGACCCGATGGCGTTCCTGCGCTCGCACGGCGTCTCCGCCTGACGCCACCTGAGCGCCGCCGCGGGCGGATCGCGTCTCCCTCTCACGCCGAAGGCCGGACCCCTGATCCCCGGGTCCGGCCTTCGGCTTGTTCGCGGGGTCGACAGAGGTGGCGGGCTGCCGTCAAGATCTCCGGGCAAGCGCTTTCTGTCCCGCCCTGACGCCAGCCGAGGAGACGCTCCATGACGACCCGCAGAGCCTTCGGAGCCCTGGCGGCCGGTGCCGCCCTCGCGGCCGTGGCCCCCGCGCACACAGCGAGTGCGCATGCCTCGAGCGCGTCGGCGGGCCACCGCCGGGGACGGCTCATCGCCCGCGACGACTTCCGGCACGGACTGGGGCAGTGGGCAACGGAGTTGCAGGAGGGCGGCAGGGTCACCGCGTCCGGCGGGGTCATGGAGATCGAGGTGCCGAGCGGCGCCACGGTCTGGTTCAAGCGGAAGATCGCCGGGCCGTACGTCATCGAGTACACGGCCACACCGGTCTCCGCGGGCGGTGTCAACGACCGGGTGTCGGACCTCAACAACTTCTGGAACGCCGTCGACGTCCGCTCCCCGGACGACCTCTTCGCCACCCAACGCGGCGGCGCCCTCGACGAGTACGACTACCTCAAGACGTACTACTCGGGCTACGGCGCCAACTACAACTCGACCACGCGGCTGCGCCGTTACGTGGGCCAGGCGGGCGTCCGGCCGCTGATCTACGACTACACCGAGCCCTTGCTCGTGGCGAACCGGCCCCACCGCGTCCGGATCGTCTCGCACGGCTCGACCGTCCAGTGGTGGAACAACGGGCGGCTCGTCTTCGACTACGCCGACCCGGAGCCGTACACGAGCGGGCACTTCGCGTTCCGGACCGTATGGAGCCATTTCCGGATCACGGACTTCCGGGTGTGGGAGCTCTGTATTCCGAGTTGACCGGGACTTTACGCGTGGCTTATCTCACCGTCCGTCAACCCTTTCCTACGGTCGCGTAGCTCACATCGAAAGGTGAATCATGGCTCGATGTGGCAGACGATTCGAAGAATGACAGCAGATCAGTGATCGGGTCGTACGTGGCGGTGGGGGACAGTTTCACCGAGGGCGTCGGCGACCCCGGGCCCGACGGGGCGTTCGTCGGCTGGGCCGACCGGTTCGCGGTACTGCTCGCCGACCGGCGCGCTGAGGGCGACTTCGACTACACGAACCTTGCCGTGCGCGGGAAGTTGCTCGACCAGATCGTCGAGGACCAGCTTTCGCGGGCCATCGAGTTGGCGCCGGACCTCGTTTCCCTTTCCGCGGGTGGTAACGACATCCTTCGGCCGGGGACCGATCCCGACGAGGTCGCTGCTCGCTTTGAGGGTGCCGTTGCCGAACTCGCGTCGGCTGTCGGGACGGTGCTGGTGACAACCGGCTTCGATACTCGGGGTGTGCCGGTGCTCAGGCACTTGCGCGGCAAGATCGCTACGTATAACGGGCATGTGCGGGCGATTGCTGATCGGTACGGGTGTCCTGTGCTTGACCTTTGGTCGCTGAAGACCATTCAGGATCGGCGGGCCTGGGACGGTGATCGGCTGCATCTGTCGCCGGAGGGGCACACGCGGGTTGCGCTGCGCGCGGGGCAGGTGCTGGGGCTGGCGGTGCCTGCGGATCCTGAGCAGCCTTGGCCGCCGTTGCCGCCTCGGGGGGCGCTTGAGGTGCGGCGGGATGACATTCACTGGGCTCGGGAGTATCTGGTGCCGTGGATTGGGCGGCGGCTTCGGGGGGAGTCGTCGGGGGATCGGGTGGTGGCGAAGGGGAGTTTGTCGCCGGACGACATCAAGTTGCGCATGCGGTCCGCTGTTTGAGGGTTCCTTTTCCCCAGCCCCGCCCCTTCCCGAAACTGGGAGCTGCGCCCCCAGGCCCCGCTGCCTCCGGCGGGGTGGGGCGCCTCCGGCGGGTGGGTGGGGTGCCTACTGGGGTGGTGGGTGACTGTCGTGTCGCGGCTGCTTGTGCGTTGTGGCTGGTCGCGCAGTTCCCCGCGCCCCTAAAAAGCCTGCGACTGCCCGCACCCCGACGAGTAAGCGAACCGGAAAGCCCGCGCTCCGACGAAACCGGCAGTTTTCCGCCGGTGGGAGGGGACGTGGGCCGGTGCGTCCTATGCCCGTCGCTTAGCTTCGGTCTGGGCACACCAGAACCCTGTGGAAGCAAGGGGCCGTATGCCCTGTTGGCGACGGGCTGACGCACCGGACCGCGGCCCCGCACCCACCACCCACCCAAGGGGCGCGGGGAACTGCGCGAGCAACCACCACGCACCCGCACCCGCCCAACCGCCGGAGGCACCCCGCGTGGGCGCGACCAGCCACAACGGCGCCACAGCCGACAACGAACCCAACCGCCCTACTGGCGGAGGCCAAGCTCGTGGGCCAACGCCTCGTCCGCCCACTGTTGCGTCCGGGCGCGCGACACCGCCCCGTCGTACGCCGTCACCTGGACGGCCAAGCCGTCAAGGAGCGCCGTGAGGCGCAAAGCCGTGTCCATGGGAGACGGGCAGTGGAACTCCCCGGCAGCCACCCCCTCCGCGATGACCTCGGCAAGCGCCGCCTTCCACTGGCGGTCGAGGTCACGCGTAACCTCCCGCAACCCGGGGTCCCGCAGGGCCGCCGACCAGCCCTCGATCCACAGGCGCCACCCCTTGGCCTGGCCGGTCGGGGCGTACCAGCGAACGGCCGACCGGAGGCGACGTACCGCCGTGGTGCGGCGAGCGAGCAGCTTGCGCAGGTGGGCCAGGTCGCCCTCGGCCGCGTAGGCGAACGCGGCGGCGACCAGCTTCTCCTTCGTCGAGAAGTGATACAGCACCAGCGCGTTGCTGACCCCCAGCGCGGCCGCCACGTCGGCGATCCGTACCGCAGCCACGCCCCGCGCCTCGATCTGCTCGACCGCGGCCCGCAGCAACTCCTCCCGCCGCTCCCGAACGCTCAACCGAACCCTGGCCACGCCCGCAACCCTACACACGAGGTCTGACAGGCATCCGATGTCACCGACACCGGCCCGAATGCCACCGACACCGGCCCGAATGCCACCGACGCCGGCCCGAATGTCACCGATACCAGCCGAACCGTTCGGAAATCACCGGCAGTCGGTCCGCGACGATCGCGTGCGCGGCCGCCCGCGGTGTCGTGCCGTCGGCCTCCGCGCGCGTGAGCGTCTGGTTGACCAGCGCCCGCATGGAGCGTCGCGTGTACGCGAACGCCTCCTCCGCGTCGGCCCCGATGTCGCCGAACAGCGTCCACCACCACCAGGCGTTGGTCCCGGAGTTGACGACGACGTCCGGCAGGACGGTGACCCCGCGCGCGGCGAGAAGCTGCTCCGCTTCGGCCCGTACGGGCATGTTCGCGGCCTCGACGATCCAACGAGCCGTGATCCGCGCCTGGTTGACGGCGTCGATCGCGTAGGAGACCGCCGCCGGCACCAGCACCTCGGCCTCGGTGGACAACCAGGCGTCGTCGCCCGGCAGTTCGCGGTCGGCGGGGCGCAACGCCGAGCGGTCGACCGTTCCGTACGCGTCCCTGGCGGCGAGCAGCGCCTCGACGTCGAGCCCCGCCGGGTTGGCGATCGTGCCCTTCACGTCGGCGACGGCCACGATGGTGAGGTCCGCGCGCGCGAGGAACCGGGCCGTGGCGCCACCCATGGTGCCCAGCCCCTGTACGGCGACGCGCGTCCCCGGGTACGCCACCCCGGCCCGGTCCAGGGCCGCGAGTACCGACTCGGCGACCCCGCAGCCGCCGACCAACTCGTCGAGCCCGATGCCGTCCACCTCGACCGCGAACGCGTCCGCCAGCCGCCGCCGGGCCGCCGTCTCGTCGTCGAGCAGCGGATACACGGCCTGGATGGACGAGACGAGGCCCGCCTCGGTGGCGGCTCGGTCGACGAGGTCCTGGGTGAGGCCGAGGTCCTCGCCGGTGGTCCAGAAGTTCTCGATGTACGGGCGCATAGCGCGCAGATAGCGCACGAGCACCCCATACGCCTCGGGGTCCTGGGGATCGCAGTCGATGCCGCCCTTCGCGCCGCCCAGTGGGATGTAGCGGGCTTGGGGGTTGTAGTGCAGCGCCTCCTTCATGGTCATGCCGCGCGCGAGGCCGGTGACCTCGTCCAGCGTGCAGCCCGCCCGCATCCGCAGCCCGCCGCTGGAGACTCCGCGCACCAGTCGGTCCACGACCAGGTGCCCCTGGCGGCCGGTGACGTGGTCGGTCCAGGTGAGCGTCATCAAGGGACTGCCGGCCGGAGCTGTCATGGGGTCTCCTCGAGAACGGGGAATCGGGAACAGGGAGCGAACAGGGAACAGGGAACGGAATCGAAACGTTTGACCAGCCGTGGGACCGGGCGCCGAGAGTGTCCCGGTGCCGGTCGGGCCCGTCGTTACTAAACGAGCAGTCAGTATCGCAGGGGTTGAGCGGCGGCGCTGTCAACGTGCTGAATGGATCTTCAGTACGGGATCGACGTCGTACGTGGCGGAATTCGCCGAGTCCGGCACGGACACCGCCCCGTCATATGCCCGACCCGGCGCTGTCAGAGGCGGCGACCATAATGAGATGTCAGACCGACTCCACCTGGAGGTCCCGTGACCGGTTTCCGTCCCCTGAGCTCCGGGCTCCGTGCTCTGCGGCCCGCCGCCTTCGGCGCGGATCCGAGCGGTGAGCGCATGGAGCGCATCCGCAGATCGCCGAACTTCGCGGACGGCGTCTTCCGGAATCCGGAGGGTGCGCCCCGGCCCGACGGCGCCATGCGCGAGTTCGCGAAGGCCTTCTTCCGCAAGGAAGAGCGGGTGCGTCGCGCCCCGGCGGGGACGGTGCCGGTGCACGCCACGACCCTCGCCGACCTCGCCAGACCCCCGGCCAACGGACTGCGGCTGACGTGGATGGGGCACTCCAGTGTGCTCGCCGAGATCGACGGCCACCGGGTGCTCTTCGACCCCGTCTGGGGCGAGCGCTGCTCCCCGTTCGCCTTCGCCGGGCCCAAGCGACTGCACCCCGTGCCCCTGCCGCTGACGGCGCTCGGCCCGGTCGACGTGGTCGTCATCTCGCACGATCACTACGACCACCTCGACCTGCCCACCATCAAGGCCCTGGCCGATACGGACACGGTGTTCGCGGTGCCCCTCGGCGTCGGCGCCCACCTGGAGCACTGGGGCGTCTCCCCGGACCGGCTGCGCGAGCTGGACTGGAACGAGACGACGAAGGTCGGCGGTATCTCCCTGACCGCCACGCCCGCCCGCCACTTCTGCGGGCGCGGCCTGCGCAACACCCAGCACACCCTCTGGGCCTCGTGGGCCGTCGCGGGCGATGAGCACCGGATCTATCACAGCGGCGACACCGGATACTTCGCCGGATTCAAGGACATCGGCGCCGAGCACGGTCCCTTCGACGCCACGATGATCCAGATCGGTGCTTACTCGGAGTTCTGGCCCGACATTCATATGTCGCCCGAGGAGGGCATGCGCGCCCACCTGGACCTTCAGCGCGGGAAGCCCAGCGGTGTGATGCTGCCGATCCACTGGGCGACTTTCAACCTGGCGGCGCACCCGTGGGCCGAGCCGGGAGAGGGGACCATCGCCGCCGCCCGCGCGGTCGGCGCCAGGATCGCGCTGCCGCGCCCCGGCGAGCCCTTCGAGCCCACGGCCGAGACCGTGCCGTCCGAGCCCTGGTGGCGCGCCGTGGCGCTCACGCCGGCCGGTGGCTGGCCCGTCCTGGAAAAGACGGTCGTCGATACGCCGGGTGACGCCGCCGAGGACACCGGAGAGCCGGAGACCGTCCCGGCCGGGTGACCGGGACGTACGCGCAGAACGTCGGCGAGGGCCGAGGGGCAGAACTGCTCCTCGGCCCTCGCTTTTTTCGTTGACCGGTCCTGACCAGGTCTGATCGATCCGATCGCGCACGGGAATGTACGTACGACTGGCTTATCGGTCTGTCGTACGAACGCTCATACCAGAGCGGGACGATGTCCGCCGGACTTTGTCAACTGCCCACCGAGTGTGATGCGGTGGCGACTACTGTGAGTGGCCGCCGAGCGACGCAGGGCCGGTTTTTTGGCATGCGCGAACGGCACCGCGATGGCGCATGCCCGACTCGCAGATCCGCGGGAGCCGCCACGGCCCCGACATACCCAGTACGAGGACGTCGATGTCTCACCTTCGCGCACCGGCCGCACGCGCTGACCGCCGCGAGGGCGGGCGCCACGGGCGACCGGTCGCCCGTACCGCCCCCTCGCTGCCCGAGACCCATATACGGCCCCAGCTCCTGCGTCTCGCGGTTCTGCCACCCATCGCGGTGGCCCTCAGCGCCAGCGCCGCCGTGCTGTTCACCGTCCGCTCGACCATGGCCAGGCCCAGCCTCACCCTGTGGATCGTCCTCGGCGGAGCCGTCGCGGTCGCCCTCGCGGGCATCGTGATCGCCGCCGTGGCCGCCAACCGCGCCGCCAGGTCCGTACGCGAACGGGTCGGTACGCTGCGCGCTGCCAGCACCCGCGACCAGGCCGAACTGCGCGGCCTCGTCGAGGCGTTGCGACGCGGAGAGGGGCCGCCCGCGCGCCGGAAGCGCGGCGAACCCGCCTCGGACGCCGATGAGTTCGACCTGCTCGCCGACGATCTCGCGCGCGCCCACGACGGCGCCGTCAGCGCGGTCGTCCAGGCCTCCCGGCTGTCCAGCCAGGCGGGCAGCGAGCAGAAGGTCGAGGTCTTCGTCAATCTGGCCCGGCGGCTTCAGTCCCTCGTGCAGCGCGAGATCTCGATCCTGGACGAGCTGGAGAACGAGATCGAGGACCCTGACCTGCTCAAGGGCCTCTTCCACGTCGACCACCTCGCCACCCGCATCCGCCGTCACGCCGAGAACCTCGCCGTGCTCGGCGGCGCCGTCTCCCGCCGCCAGTGGAGCAACCCGGTCTCCATGACCGAGGTGCTGCGCTCCGCCACCGCCGAGGTCGAGCAGTACTCGCGGGTCAAGCTCGTGCCGCCGATCGAAGGCACCGTGCGCGGGCACGCCGTCGCCGACGTGATCCATCTGCTGGCCGAACTCGTCGAGAACGCCACGCTGTTCTCGGCCCCGCAGACCCAGGTTCTGCTGCGTGCCAACCTCGTCACCTCGGGGCTCGCCGTCGAGGTCGAGGACCGCGGGCTCGGTATGCCGCCGGCCGAACAGCACAAGATGAACGCCCTGCTCGCCGACCCGGACCAGGTGAACGTCGCGAGCCTGCTGCAGGACGGACGCATCGGGCTGTTCGTGGTCTCGCAGCTCGCGCGCCGGCATGGCATCGCGGTACGGCTGCAGACCAATATCTACGGCGGCATCCAGGCCGTACTCGTCATGCCGCAGGGGCTCCTGGGCGCGGAACCCGAGCAGTCGGGGGCCGGGCAGTCCGGTGCCAGGCAGTCGGGCGCGGGGCAGCCGGGGGCCGGGCGGCATCGGACGGTGGTGTCGGAGGCCGCTACGCCGGCCGACGGGGTTCCGGTGCACCGCACTCCGATTCAGGGGGTGCCGGTTCGCGGGACGTCGGGGCAGGGGAAGCCCGGGCAGGGGACGGCGGCTCCGGATGGGGTTGCGGCTCGGGGGGCGGAAGTCCCGGTTGCGGGCACACCCGTTCCGGTGCGGGGGGTCGCGCCGGGCGCCCCCGGCGACGTATCGCATACGCGGCGTCAGGAAGCAACTGCCCGCAGGGAAGCGACTGTTCGCACGGAAGTGACCGCTCGCCAGGAGACGACGGCGCATGGGCATCGGGGCGAGGACACCTCGGAGTCGCAGCCGTCGCGGGATGACGCGTCGGCCGGTACGACGGTGGTGAACGGCGGTCGTTCGGCGCCGCTCCCCGTGCGTGGTGCCGAGGCTCGGCCCAATCCGGCGGAGGCGCTACCCGGCATCCGGTCCGACGAGCGGCGGGTCGTGATCGAGAACGTCGCGAAGGCGGTCGCCTCGCCGACGCAGCGCAACGGCGCGGTGCGCGGCACCATGGGCAAGCCCCAACTACCCAGACGGCGCGCCCAGGAGCACATCGTGCCCGAGCTGCGCGAAGGGCCCCTGCCCCGCCCCGAGTCCGACTTCCTCGTCGGTCACGACCCCGGACTGATGGCGGCCTTCCAGCGGGGCATCGGGCTCGCCGAGGCCCAACAGCGGGACGCGGCGCGCAAGGAGGCGCACGCGTCACCCGAGGCGCCCGCGGCGCGCGAGCCGGCGGACGCGCCCTCGTATGACTTCACCGACCTCACCGACCTCACGGACTTCACCGCCCGGCACGACGGGAGCACATCAGCCGGATGATCAACGCCACCCCTACCCCCACTTCTCCGTCCACCCACACTTCCGCTCCCACCGACGTACGTACTTCAAGGAGTCGATCCCCCATGGCGAGCGATGTGCCGACCGCCCATGTATCCGATCTCGACTGGCTGATGAGCGGCCTGGTGCAGCGCGTCCCGCACACCAGAAGCGCGGTGCTGCTCTCCTGCGACGGGTTGGTGAAGTCGGTCCATGGCCTCGACCCCGACAGTGCCGACCACATGGCGGCCCTCGCTTCCGGGCTGTACTCCCTGGGACGCAGCGCGGGCGTCCGCTTCGGCGACGGCGGTGACGTACGGCAGGTCGTCGTCGAACTCGACTCCACCCTGCTGTTCGTGTCCACGGCGGGCTCCGGCACCTGTCTCGCCGTGCTCGCAGGACGTGAGGCCGACGCGGCCGTGCTCGGATACGAGATGGCGATGCTGGTCAAGAGCGTTCGCCCGTATCTGATGACCGCGCCCAGGCAGTCCACCGCCGAGCCCTCGGCGATGAGGCCTTGAGCGTGACCGCGGCCGGGGACGGGCCCTGGCTCGATGACGCGGCCGGACGCCTCGTACGCCCCTACACCGTCAGCAACGGCCGGACCCGGCCCAGTACCGCGCTCGATCTGCTGTCACAGATGCGGGCCACCGGAGCCACCCCGCTCGGTTACCTCGGCCCCGAGCACAACCAGGCGCTCGAACTGTGCCGGGTGCCCGTCTCGGTCGCCGAGGTGGCCGCACATCTGAAGCTGCCGGCAGCGGTCACCAAGGTGCTGCTGTCCGACCTCGTCGACTGCGGGGCGCTGACGACGAAACCCCCGGCCTTCCACCACAACCCGACTGACAGGTCTCTTCTGGAGGCAGTGCTCGATGGACTACGACGACAGCTCTGACCCCTTCCCCACCGCACTGAAGATCCTGGTGGCGGGAGGGTTCGGGGTAGGAAAGACCACCCTTGTCGGCGCGGTGAGCGAGATCGCGCCGCTGAGTACGGAGGAGTTGCTCACCACGGTCAGCGCCTCGACCGACAATCTCGACGGCATCGAGAACAAGGTCGAGACGACCGTCGCGATGGACTTCGGGCGCATCACACTCGACCCGGAACATGTGCTGTACCTGTTCGGTACGCCCGGACAGGAGCGGTTCTGGTTCATGTGGGACGAACTGTGCGAGGGCGCGCTCGGCGCGGTCATCCTCGCCGACACCCGCCGCCTGGAGGAGTGCTTCGCCGCCGTCGACTTCTTCGAGCAGCGCGGCCTGGGGTTCATCGTCGCCGTCAACGAGTTCGACGGCGCCTACCGATACGACCCGGAAGAGGTACGGGCGGCCATTGACCTGGACCCGGCGATCCCCATCGTGCGCTGCGACGCGCGGATCTCCAGCTCAGGAGTGCAGACCCTGCTGACCCTCGTCCGCCATCTGATCGCCCACGCACCCACACGCGCCCCCAGTTACGGAGCCCGAACATGAGGTACGACCCGCCGCGCCTGGCCGGTCGGCTCCTGCTCACCCCCGAGGACAAGGACGCCCCCGCCCGTACGCGGCGACTGCGCCGGCTCGGTCTGGGGGAGCGGGCCGAGCCGGCCTTCGACGCCTTCGCGGACCGGCTGGCCCAGATCGCCGCGGTGCCGTACGCGATGGTCAACTTCATTGACGAGAACGGGCAGTTCTTCGCGGGGCTGCATACTCCGGATGGCGCGGGCACGGGGGCGGACTCCGGCGGGCGGTCCGCCGTGATCCTCGCCGCGGACGGTACGGAGTACCGGTTCGGCCGCCACATGGCCCGCGACTACGGCTTCTGCCCCCATGTGGTGGTTCGGGGGAAGGCGCTGGCCCTGGAGGACGTACGCGACTATCCGCGGTTCGCCGGGAATCCGGTCGTCGACGAGATCGGCATCCGCTCCTATCTCGGCGCCCCGCTCATCGACCGCACGGGGACCGTGCTCGGCACGGTGTGCGTCGAAGATATCGAGCCGAGGCCCTGGGGGCGGGCTGGCCTGGAGACCATCAAGGCGATGGCGGCGGAACTCGTCGATCGGATCGAGCTGCGGGAGAGCGGCGGAATCTGAGGGCCCTTCATATTCTGAGGCTTCATGTGAGGAGTCTTCTGGGGGTCTCCATAGGTCCATAGGGATGGGTCCCAGAAAAGTGCCCTCCTAGGGTCCGCATGCGGAAAGTGGCCTCCTAGGGTCCTCATGCGGAAAGTACTCTCCTGGGATCCTCATGCGGAAAGTCGCCTCCCAGGGGCCTTCATACGGAAACGGTGTCCCCTTCGGGGAAGGTGATCCTGACCTCGTGCTGCTCCACCGTGCAGGACATCGACTCCCGCAGCGCCTGGGGATGTATGGCGTCCCGGGTCAGCGCGACCAGCGTGACGTACACACCGTTGCCTCCCGGACGTCCGGCCGCGCAACGTACGTACGGTGTCGCTGAATGCGGGCCCAGAGCGTTGGCGTCCACCTCGCGTGCGATGCCCGCGTCCTCGTCCCAGCCGTGCAGCGCGACGACCACACTGGTCAGCCCGTCCGGGGTCCGCGCCAGCGCCCAGCCCGATCCCCGTTCCGCTGTGGGCCGGGCCTCGGCGGCGACCGCGTAACCGCCCTCTCGCACGGCCACACCGGCCGGCGCCTGCACCCGGTGTACGCGGATCTCCCAGGGACCGCGCAGCACACTCGTGGTCTCGATGGGGAACTCGGTGTCGTTTCCTGGCAGTTGAGCTTGATAGCGGGATGCGGCCGTACGTCCGGAGCAGTGCAGTGGATGGATCAGGCGCCGGCGGGAGGCGGTGCCGTCCGGGGCGAGCAGCGCGATGTGTCCGTCCATCGTGCGCTCCCAGGCATGCGCGCCGGACTCGGGAGCGGTGGCCGAGGAGTACCCGAACTTCGCGTAGTGCGGGTCGTCCTCGGGGGGCCGGTCGGGGGAGTTGTGGTCGCTGCCGTGGTTGACGAGGCGGACGATGCCGTCGTGCTTCGTGCCGTGCAGCAGCCAGCCGGGCGCCGGGAGCGCGGTGTACTGGTCCGACTCCTCGACGGGGAGGGGCAGTTCACGCTCCGTCCACACCGGGTGGTCCGCGGGCAGCAGCAGCCCGAGGAAACCTTTGCTCGCCCAGTACGGTGACGCGGGCCCCGAGTACGGCTGCGTCATCGGCAGAAACGTGCCGTACCAGCCGAGCGGAAGCAGCCCCCGCTCATCGGGCACCCCGCGCTCCACGAAGTGGCTCACCGCACCGGAGGCGAGTCGGCGGGTGAGCCCCGGCGCCAGCGGGGTGCAGCCGGCGAGGGCGCCCAGCCACACCGGGGCGGTGGTGGCGAAACGGTACGTCAGGGAGCGGCCCTGGAGCACGGGTGCGCCGTCCGCACCGAAGAACTGCGGGTAGGCAGCGAGGAATTGGGCGAGCCGGTCGCGGTAGACCCGGCCGCGGCCACCGCCCTCGCCGCCCGTCATCCGTGCCCACAGCAGCGGGTACAGGTGCATGGCCCAGCCGTTGTAGTAGTCGAAGGCGCGCCCCTCGCCGTCGCTGTACCAGCCGTCGCCGACGTACCAGTCCTCGATGCGGTCGAGTCCGGCGTCGATGTCGTCCTGCCGATACGGTGCGCCGACCGAGGCCAGGAACTGCTCGGCCACCACCTGGTACAGCCGCCAGTGGTTGTCCCAGGTGCGGCGGCCTACAAACCCCCACAGCCAGTCCACGACCCGCTCCCGCACATCACCGTCCAGGCGGTCCCAGATCCAGGGGCGCGTCTCGTGCAGTCCGACGGCGATCAGGGCGGCCTCGGCCATCTGCTGGGAGCAGTCGGTGAGTTCGGGCCAGGCTTCACCGCTGTCACGGTCCGTGCCCGTTGTCAGACCCCGCGCGTACCGTTCTATGAGACGGGGATCCACCTCGCCGCGTGCTCCCGCGATCCGGAAAGAGGCCAGCAGAAATGACCGTGCGAAGCCTTCAAGCCCGTCCGACACCACACCCGACCAGGAGGTTCTGCCGGGCAGCCGATACTGCGCCAGGCCCGGCGTCGCATAGGGAACCAGCGCCTCCAACTGCCGGTCGGCGAGCGCCTCCCAGTGCGCCCGCGTCCAGCCGGTGAGCGGCGACAGGACGCGGTCGGCGGGTGGCAGGGCCAGATGCGGTGCGGGCATGTAAGTGTCCTGACTCCTCGGGTCGCCGGTCGCTTTGAGGGTTCCGAGGAGGGATACGGCTGCACGCCGCGGATAGATCAATTGAATGGGCAGAGGCGTCCGCCTTGGCTTGAACTCGGCTGAGCAGGTGAATGTCGGTGGGATTGGCTACGGTGCGAGTCATGCCGGACGCAGAAGATGTACGCCGTATCGCCCTCTCCCTGCCGGACACGACCGAGAAGATCGCGTGGAGCATGCCCACCTTCCGGGTCGCGGGGAAGATGTTCGCCACGCTGCCCGAGGACGAGACGTCCATCGCCGTGCGCTGCCCGAAGGAGGAGCGGGACGAACTCGTCCTGGCGGAGCCCGGGAAGTTCTGGATCGCCGACCATGAGGCGGGCTTCGCCTGGGTGCGGGTGCGGCTCACCTCCCTTGAGGACGACGACGAGCTGCGGGACATCCTCGCGGACTCCTGGCGCCAGGCGGCTCCGACCCGACTCCTCGAGTCCTACCCGGAGTTGGGCCTTCCGGCGGCCGACTGAGGGTGTCGTCGGTACCGCTCAGGATTGGGCGCCCGCTCCGGCCTTCAGGAACTCTCCGATCCGCTTCCGCAGAGAAGCCGCGTCCAGCCCGTGTGCGGCCACGTGCTCGTCGATCCGCCCGTACCGGCGCAGCTCACGGCGGCCGACGCCGAGACCGAGTACGCGGTGCGGAAGGTCCGCGAGGGCGTCATTGGCGGCGGAGGTCGACGTACCGGCCAGGTACGGCTCGACGAGGACGACATCGGTGCCTGCCGTCTCCGTGACGCGGCGCAGGGTGGCCGCGTCGAAGGGCCGTACGGTCGTCGCGTACAACACGGTGACATCGAGCCCCTCGGTGGCCGCGAGCACCGCGTCGAGCATCGGCCCGACGGCGATGACAACACCGGTGCGCCCCTCGCGGACGGTCAGAAATCGCGAGCCGTCCACCGGCAGGGCCTCCGCATTGGACTGCACCGACAGGCGTACGTAGACCTTGTCGTCGCCCGCAGCGACCGCGTGCCGCAGCAGCGTCTCCGCCTCGTCCGGGTGGCCAGGGACGTGGACGGTCCAGCCGTCGAGCGTGTCGAGCAGGGCCACATCACCGGGTGCCATATGGGTGTACCCGCCAGCAGGCCAGTCGAAGGAAGCGGAAGCGCTGACCAGCACCGCCCCCACGCCCTGGTGCCCGAGATCCAGCTTGACCTGCTCGAAGGGCCGCTCGACCAGGAAACTCGCGAAGGTGTGCACCACGGGCCGCAGCCCGGTCAGCGCCAGGCCGGCACCCGCTCCGACCAGCAGTTGCTCACGGATGCCGACGTTGATCACCCGGTCCGGATGCCGCATCCGGATCTCTTCGAAATCGGCCATGCCGATCTCGGCGAGAACGACCGCGACGCGGGGATCCTCGTCGAGCAGCCGTGAGACTACGGGGGCGAGGCGGTCACGCATGGTGTCCATGGTTCGGAATTGCCTTTCTGGGTTTGGGTTGATGAGAGCTCTGAGGGCGGTGCCGCGTGGTTGAGGGATGTGGATCTCAGGCGGACTTGGGCTCGACCTGGGCGATGACCACCCGCGGCCGTCCGGGATGCGGCGCGGTGAACGCTTCGTACAGGGCCTCGTGGTCCCGCCCGTCGACGCTCTCGACGGACCAGCCCGCGGCCTCGAACCGCGCGGCGATCCCGCCGGGGCGGGCATAGCTGGCGGAGGAGTTGTCGATCACCACGGTGTGCAGCCGGTCGAGGCCGGCAGGCCCGGCGTACGCGATCGCCTCGTGGTTGCTGCCCTCGTCCAGCTCCGCGTCCCCGACCAGCACCCACACGGCGGGCTCGTGCAGCCCCTGGGCCCGAAGCCCCAGCGCCGTCCCGACCGCGATCGGCAACCCGTGCCCGAGCGAACCGCTACCGATCTCGGCGCCCGGCACCAGCACCCGGTCGGGGTGGTGGCCGAGGGGAGAGTCGTACGAGCCGAACCCCGGCAGCCACTCCACCGGCACGAAGCCCTTGGCGGCGAGCACCGCGTAGTACGCCATCGGCCCGTGCCCCTTGGAAAGCAGGAACCGGTCCCGCTCCGGATCGTCCACCCGCTCAGGGGTGACTCGCAGGACCCGGTCGTAGAGCACCCAGAGCGCATCGAGGGTGGACGTGGCGGCGGGGCCGTGCTTCTCATCCCCGCTCATCAGGCTCAGCAGCCCGGACAGGTCCTCGTATGTGTATCGCCGTTCCGCTGTCTTGGTCATGCTGACGATCGTGCAACCTCAAGCAAGATTGAGGTCAAGTGGCGTCTCCCGGAGGAAAAGGAGTGCGCGACCACCGGTCCGAGTGCGGTATTGTTTCCATGCACGTTCGATCAGGGAAACCCCAGGTCACAGCGGGCATCGGGACGTGGCGCAGCTTGGTAGCGCACTTGACTGGGGGTCAAGGGGTCGCAGGTTCAAATCCTGTCGTCCCGACAGTGTGAAGGGTCTTCGCAGGCGAGAGCCTGTGGGGGCCCTTTTCGTATGGGTCGTTTCCGATCTTCGAGGTTGAGCATGCCGCTCATCGGCACCTTTACTCGGAGGCTTGCGAGGATGCCGCTGCTGGACCTATCTCCTTGAGGATGCCGACTTCGGTTTCCTGTGCGGAAGCCGTGGACACGAGGTCCCCCGGCGACTCCCATTGAGTCCCAGGTGACCGCACCCCCTCGAACCCAGGAGAGCATCGATCGTGGAATCGGCAGCAGCGCGCCCTCGTCCGGTCCTTACGGCCGGCTCCGTCCTGCCGGCGGACGCCGACCGAGCCGCCCTCGTCGCGCGCGTCCACAACCCGGAATGTGACGGACCGTGTGTGGCCGCGGTCCGCGGCGAGCAGGTCGTCGACCTGACCGCCATCGCACCTACCGTCTCCGACCTCATGGAACGCGACGACGCGGCGGCAGTCGTCCGCGAGGCCGACGGCGGCCATGTCTGGCGCCTGGACGAACTGCTTGACGCACCGGCCGGCCGCCGTGACGTTCCGCGTCTGCTCGCCCCCATCGACCTGCAAGTGATCAAGGCCGCGGGCGTCACCTTCGCCCGGAGTCTGCTGGAACGCGTCATCGAAGAGCGCACGGGCGGCGATCCGGCGCAGGCCGCGCGGGTACGGGCCCGCGTCGGGCAGGTGGTGGGTGGCACGCTCGACGGCATCCGTCCCGGATCGCCGGAAGCGGACAAGGCCAAGGAACTGCTCGTCTCGGAAGGACTGTGGTCGCAGTACCTGGAGGTCGGGATCGGGCCGGACCCGGAAGTGTTCACCAAGGCCCCGGTACTGTCCGCGGTCGGCACCGGCGCCGACATCGGCGTGCTCGGCGCCTCGGTGTGGAACAACCCCGAGCCTGAGGCCGTCCTCGTCGTGGACTCGCGCGGCCGGGTACGCGGCGCGACGCTCGGTAACGACGTCAACCTCCGCGACATCGAGGGACGCAGCGCCCTGCTGCTGTCCCGTGCGAAGGACAACAACGCCTCATGCGCGATCGGCCCGTTCGTCCGCCTGCTCGACGAGGACTTCGACCTCGACACCGTACGCGGGATCGACATCGACCTCCGGATCGACGGCACGGACGGCTACGTACTGCGTGGCAGCAGTTCCATGCGCGAGATCAGCCGCGACGTACTGGACTTGGTGGCCGCCACGCACGGTCCGCACCATCAATACCCGGACGGCTTCGTGTTGTTCACCGGAACGCTGTTCGCCCCCACCGAGGACCGACAGGCACCCGGCGCGGGCTTCACCCACGAGTACGGCGACGTCGTGCGGATCTCCAGCCCGCGACTCGGCGCTCTGGTCAACACCGTCGTCCCCAGCGAGCAGGCCGCGCCGTGGACGTTCGGCGTACGAGCGTTGATGCACAGCCTCGCCCGGCGCGGCGTGCTGTGAGACGACGAAGACTCATACGGCCGGCAGCTCACCCGCACGTCCCGTGGCCCCGGCGCCGCACAGCCACAACCGACCGCAGGGACGGGCACCAGGCCGCGTAGTCACAGGGCACCCCTGAAGCACCGGGCCCGGACCACCACATGCCTGGCCTGCGGTTCCGTGTGCGCAGCGCTGCCGTTGCCGCGGCGTGCGCTGCGCACGCCTGGTTCATGCCCGGGTAACCGGCTCCTGCCCGACCGTGGCGTGCAAGCGGCGCGTGTGATCCACATGGCGCTCGGGTCCGGTCAGCGTGAGCCTGGCCGTCAGGCGCGGGTCCGCGCTGGAGGCGGCCAACCGTACTTCCAGCTCGCCCGGTTCGACGACGCGCCGACCGTCGCGTCCGGTGAAGGAAGCGACGTCGGCCGGGACCGTGGCACGGAGGCGTCGGGCCTCGCCCGGCTTGAGTTCGACCCGGGTGTAGCCGACGAGGCGCTGCACCGGCTGGACGACGGAGGCGACCGGGTCGTGCAGATAGAGCTGGACGACCTCGGTTCCGGACCGCTCGCCTGCGTTGCGGACGGTGAAGGCGAGGGTGAACTCACCGTCCGTCGGAGCCTCCTGGACGTCCACGGTCAGGTCTGACCAGTCGAACCGCGTGTAGGACAGACCGTGACCGAAGGCGAACGCGGGGGTCGGGTCGATGGTGGACACCTCGCTGACGTGAGCGAGCCGCGCCCCGAGGTACGTGGCCGGCTGGGAGCCCGGCCCGCGCGGCACGCTGACCGGGAGACGTCCGGAGGGATTGGTACGGCCACTGAGCACCCCGGCGATCGCGTGAGTGCCCTCCTCACCCGGGAAGAAGGACTGCACGATCGCAGCGGACTCCTCCACGGCGCGGCCGAGGGCGTACGGTCGTCCCGCGAGCAGCACGGTGACCACGGGTGTCTCCAGGTCGAGCAGGGCGTCGAGCAGTTGCTGCTGCGCGCCGGGCAGCAGTAGCGAGTCGACGTCACATCCCTCGCCGCTGGTGCCCCGCCCGAAGAGCCCGGCGCGGTCGCCGAGCACCACCAGGGCGATGTCGGCCTCGCGTGCCACCCGGGCGGCCTCGCGGATGCCGGAGAGATCTCCGTCGTCGATTCCGGTGCCGCGGGCGACCGTGATCTCGGCGTCGGGGAACTCGGCGGTAAGAGTGTCGCGCAGCGTGGGCAGTTGGATGCCGAGTGGGGTACCGGGGTGGCGGACGCCGATGTGCTGGGGGAAGGAGTAGCAGCCGAGTACGGCGCTGGGCTCATCGGCGTTGGGACCGAGCAGGGCGATGCGGCGCGGCCTCTCGAGCGGCAGGGTGCCGTCGTTGCTCAGCAGCACGACCGCTTCCTCGGCGAGCGTGCGGGCCAGCGCGCGATTCTCCGGACCGTCCAGGTCGATTCGGCCGCGCAGGGCGGCCGGGTCGTCCAGGTCCAACCCGTCGAGTTCGGGCGGCACGGGGCTCCAGTCCGGGTCGAGCAGGCCGAGCATCGCCTTCTGGGTGAGTGTCCGGCGCAGGGCGCGATCGACCAACGCCTCCGGTATGCGGCCGTCGGCGACGGCCTCGGCCAAGGGCGCGCCGTATGTCTTGACATTGGGCAGTTCGACGTCGATGCCCGCGCGCAGCGCCGTGCCGGCGGCGCCGGCCCAGTCGGCTGCGATGCCGTGCAGCGTCTTCAGGAAGGCGATGGCGAAGTAGTCGGCGACGACGGTGCCGTCGAAGCCCCATGTGTCGCGCAGCAGCCCGGTGAGCAGATCCTCGTCGGCCGCGGAGGGCATGCCGTCGGTGTCGGTGTAGGCGTTCATCACCGACTGGGCGCCGCCTTCACGGATCGCCATCTCGAAGGGAGGCAGCAGAACGTCGGCGCGTTCACGCGGGCCCATGGAGGACGGAGCGAGGTTACGGCCGGCGCGTGAGGCCGAGTAGCCGGCGAAGTGCTTGAGGGTGGCGACGATCCCGGCGGACTCAAGGCCCTGCACGTATGCCGTCCCGATGGTGCCGACGAGGTACGGGTCCTCGCCGATGGTCTCCTCGACCCGGCCCCAGCGGGCGTCGCGCACCACATCCAGGACGGGCGCGAGTCCCTGGTGGACGCCGACGGCACGCATGTCGCGACCGATGGCGGCGGCCATGCGCCGCACCGTGTCCGGATCGAAGGTGGCGCCCCAGGACAGCGGAACGGGGTAGGCCGTCGCCCCCCAGGCGGCGAAGCCGGACAGACACTCGTCATGCGCGAGTGCGGGGATCCCGAACCGGTTCGTGGCGGCGATACGGCTCTGGGTGCGGGCCAGGGAGAGCGCACCCAGGGCGGGGTCGACCGGGACCGTGCCGAAGGGCCGGGTCAGCTGGCCCAGTCCGTTGGGCAGGAGCGCGTCGAGATCGACGGCCTCCTCCATGTCGTGCTGGTGGGGGGCCACTTCACCGCCCTGATCGGAGGCGCCCACCCACACTCCGTACAGCTGGGCGATCTTCTCCTGAAGGGTCATCGCGTCGATCAGGGCGTCGACTCTCGCGGTGACGGAAACGGTGGGGTCGTTCCAGAGGGAGATCGCGGGGGCGTTCTCTACAGCCACGTTGGCGTTCACTTTCCTCCCACACCCATCAGACCCTTGGCCAGGGCGCGACGGGCGAACAGGCAGACGAGCAGGGCGTCAGCGTCGGTCAACGGCTGAATCCGGCGGTCAGACCGCTCAGCAGCTGACGGCGGCCGAACGCGTACAGGATGATCAGGGGCAGGGTGGTGAGGACGACGGCGGCCAGGAGAGCGGGGATGTTGACCCCGTACTCGCCCTGGAAGGTCCACAGGGCGAGCGGCAGAGTCCGCTGGGAAGGGCTCTGGGTGAGGATCAGCGGCAGCAGGAATCCGTTCCAGATGGTCAGCGCGTTGAAGATGGTCACGGTGAGGATGGCCGGGCGGGTGAGCGGCGCTGCCAGGCGCCACAGCGTCCCCCACTCGGTGGCTCCGTCCACCCGCATCGAGTCGAACAGCTCCTTGGGCACGTCGCGGATGAAGTTGGCGAGTATCAGCACGGACAGCGGGATGGCGAAGGCGATCGACGGCAGGATCAGCGCCAGCAGGCTGTCGTACAGCTGCAGCTTGATGATGATCAGGTAGACCGGGATGGCCGTCGCCTGCAGCGGGATGGCGAGGCCCATGAGGAACATCCCGTTCGCCAAGCGCAGGAACCGCATGCGCCAGCCGCGCACGATGGCGTAGGCGGCCATGAAGGAGACCGCGACCGCCGGCACCACCGCGCCGGCGGTGACCACGACGCTGTTCCAGAAGTAGCTGATGAAGTCGGACTCGAAGACCAGCTCGTAGTTGTCCAGTGTGGGGTCCGTCGGCGGCGCCAGCGGGTTGCTCGCGTAGTAGTCGCTCCGGGCCTTGAGGCTGGTGATGAGAATCCAGTACAGGGGTACGACGACGACGGCGAGCCAGAGCCATCCGCCCAGGCCGCCGAGCCAGTTGCGCCGGCGGGCGGTCGCACCGGGACGGTGCCCCCGCTCGCGCGGGTTGGTCTTCTGCGGATGCGGCTTGGTCAGCGTGGTGGTCATGTCAGACTCCCTCAAGCTGGCTCTCACCGGCGTCCCGGCCTCCGAGCCGGCGCAGCAGCAGGGCGATGGCGAGGCCCATCAGGACGAGGATGACCGCGATGGCGCTGGCCGGCCCCATCAGGTCGGCCTGGAAGCCCCGTTTGTACATGTCCAGCGCGAGGACCCGGGTGGCGTCTCCTGGGCCGCCCTCGGTCAGGACGAAGATGAGGTCGAAGAAGGTGAGCGAGCCGATCACCATCAGCGTCGACGAGGTGATGATGGTGTATTTGAGCTGGGGCAGCGTGATGCTGAAGAACTGGCGGATCTGCCCGGCGCCGTCCAGCTGTGCGGCCTCGTACAGGGACTGCGGGATCTGCTGGACGCCCCCCTGGTAGATCAGCGAGTGGAACGGGACGAACTGCCAGGAGACGACGAAGACGACGACGCCGAAGGCGAGCCAGGGGCGCCCCAGCCAGTCCTTGCTGAGCCACTCGAGCCCCAGCCCGGCGCCCAGCCCGAAGTTGGGGTCCAGCAGCGCCCGGTACGCGACCGCGATCGCCGCGGAGCTGAGCAGGAGCGGGACGAAGTAGATCAGGCTCAGCACCGCGCGGTAGCGCTGGCGGCCGGCCAGGAACGTGCCGAGCAGAATGCTCGCCGGTGTCTGAACCGCCCAGGACACGGCCATCACCAGGAACGTCACCCAGAGGGCGTGCGGCAGCCCGGGGTTGGTGAGCACCGCACGCCAGCTGGTCAGCCCGGACGGGTGGATGGTGCCGATCCCGTCCCACGTCGTGAAGCTCAGCACGAAGACGCCGACGAGCGGGACCACGGCGAAGCCGACGAAGAACAGCAACGCCGGCACGGCCAGCCAAGGCAGGATGCTGCGTCGGCTCTCGCGCCCTGTAGAGCCCGTGAGGGCGCTCACTTGCCGATGACCTTGTTGAGATTGTCGGTGAACTGCTTCGGCGAGATGGACAGCTGGAACAGCTTGGCGATGTTGTCCAGCAGCGTCTCGGCGGCCGTCGGGCTGAGCGCCTGGTCCCAGGACTGGCCGAACGACTTCGCGTTGCTGGCGATGCCGTAGACGAACTCCAAGAACTCGGAGCTCTCGGATTCGGCCAGCAGCTTCTCCGAGCCCTTCCGGATCGGCACCGCTCCGGTGTCGATCCACGCCTTCACCTCCTCGTCCGCGAGGACGCCGGTGGCGAAGAAGTCCTTCGCGATCTTCTTCTGCTTGGCGCTGGCCTTCGAGGAGATGGACAGGTACTGGGCGGGGTTGCCGACGGAGTTGCCCGGATCGCCCTTGCCGCCTTCGACGGGTGGGAAGTTCATGAAACCGAGGTTGTCGCCGGAGACGAAGTCTCCGCCCTCGGTCTGCTGGATGCCGTACGACCAGGAGCCCTGCAGCATCATCGCGGCCTTGTCGGTGTACAGCAGCGCCTGGTCGGCGTTGGAGTCCGCGGTGATCGAGGAGAAGCCCTTGATGAATCCGTCCGCCTTGATCAGGTCCTGCACCTTGGTCAGCGCCTCGATGGCGGCCGGGTGGGACCAGGCGTTCTTCTCGCCGTCGAAGACGGCCTGGAACACCTCGGGGCCGCCGATGCGGTCGAACAGGAACTCCAGCCACATCATGTTCGTCCACCGGGACTGGCCGCCGAGGGAGAACGGCGCTATGCCCTCCGCGTTGAACTTGGGCACCAGGGCCATGATGTCGTCCCAGGACTGGGGCGGCTCCACGCCGACGTCGTCGAAGACCTTCTTGTTGTAGAACAGGACGACCGGCTCCACGCTCTCGAACGGCATCGCGTAGATCCTGCCGTTGACGGTCGCCGCGCCGAACGAGGACGGGAAGAGCCGGTTCTTGATGTCAGGGTTCTCGTCGAACCACGGGGTGAGGTCGTCGACCTGGTCGGCCTCCACGTAGGTGCGCAGCGTGCCGCCGCCCCACCCCCAGATGATGGTGGGCGCTTTCCCGGCGCCGATGGCGGTCTTGATCTTCGTCTTGTAGGCGTCGTTCTCGAAGGTGGTGACCTCGATCTGCCCCTTGGGGTTGGCCTCGTTGAACCGCTCCACAGCACCGGTCCTGACGCCTTCCTGAGGCTGGCCGCTCAGGTGCCAGTACGTGGCCGTGCCGTCGCCGCCGCCCTTGCTGGGGCCGGACGTGCCGCAGGCCGCGAGGGCCGCAGAGGCCGGCACGCCGGCGGCCAGGCCGAGGAGGGTACGTCGGGAGAGCGCCATGTTTTTCTCCGCACTCGAGAGCCATCGGCTTCTCGTGATTCGTGGTGAAAGGTTTTCGTAACAGCCTTCTCCGAGTTCCGTTCGTGCAAATTAAGTTTCGGGCTGACGCCCTGTCAAGGTGTCTGCAGGCGCGTTGTCCTGCTGCCGCCAGCCGCGTAATATCGGGCAAGAACGGCCCTCGAGAAACTCTTGGCAGGGACCGAAACTATTTCGAAGTAGACCGATTGGGAACGGAGAGGCGATGCGATGGCCGCGGCTGACGCACTGTCGGTGCAGGTCATGCACAAGGTCGCGCAGCTCGGCAGTCGCTGCGTCGGCAACTGCCCGGGGCGTGTGGCCGAAGGCGGCGACGGACAGGCGGAGAGTCCACAAGTGGCGCCTCCGGACGATGTGTTCGCGAGAACCCGGGAGCGTTCCGCCGGCAGAGGTCGCTGCGGGAGCAGATCCCCACCGTCCGGGCGGTCGGGCGGGACAGTGCGGCAGTTGGCCCGCTGCCCCCGGATACGGCTGGAACCGGGCGCAAGCGCGCACGTACGGGTCGCACGTGTACCGGTCGGCGTGCATGCCCCGTACCGCGTTCACCGGACGCGATCTCACACGGATCGTCGGACGTGTCGAGGTTGAAGGGCCCGTCGGCACCTCTCCGGACGAGCTCGGTGCCGGGTTGCCGTACGGTTGACCGGTTCCACCCGCATTGCCGGCCCGACCGGCAGCTCACCACACCGGTGGACGTACAGCTGGGAGGAACGATGCGTCCGAACGCCAGGCGCACCACCTTGGCCGACATCGCCCAAGCGGCGGGAGTCTCCGTCGCGACCGTGTCCAAAGTGGTCAACGGTCGCGGTGACGTGGCGCCGCACACCCGCAGCCGGGTGCAGGAACTGCTGCTTCAGCACGACTACCTCGCGCCCGTGTTCCGCCACACCGAGGTCGTCGAAAGCCCGACCATCGAGGTGCAGTTCCAGGGCGGCCTCAAGTCGTACGTGGCCGAGACCCTGGAAGGCATCATCGACTCCGCCGCCGAATCGGGGGCCTCGGTGGTGATCAGCAAGGCGTCCCATGCCCCGCACTGGGCCCGGGACCTGGTCTCAGCCGGGCGCCGCGCCGTCATCGCGGTCACCAGCGTGTACACCACAGCGCACCTGAACGAACTGGCCCGGTCCGGGCTGCCGTTGGTCGTGCTGGACCCACTGCATCTGCCGGACAGCCGCGTCCACAGCGTCGGGGCGACCAACTTCGCCGGCGGCCTGGCCGCGACCCGGCACCTGCTCTCCCTGGGTCACCGCCGCGTCGCCTATATCGGCGGACCGGCCATGGCCGTATGCAACCAGGCACGCATGCACGGCTACCGCGCCGCCATGGAGGCGGAAGGAGCGCCGGTACCCGACGTCTACGTCCAGCCCGGAGATTTCACGTACGAGACCGGGTTGATCGGTGCCACGGCGCTACTGGGCCTGCAAGAGCCACCGACGGCGATCTTCGCAGGCAACGACGAGATCGCCCTCGGTGTCATCGAGACCGCCCGCACCCGAGGCCTGCGCATCCCCGAGGACCTGAGCGTGGTCGGCTTCGACGACACAAGCCTCGCCCAGATGGCGTCACCGCCACTGACCACCGTGCGCCAGCCACTACGGGAGATGGGCGGTGCCGCTCTGCGTACCGCCCTCCGACTGGCCAACGGTGAAAAGGTCGACTCCCACCACATCGAACTCGCCACCGAACTCGTGGTACGCGCCTCAACGGCGCCACCCCGCGAAGAGACTGCGGCGCGTAGGTAGTCGCAGGTAGCGGATGTGTTGGCCTGTCCAGTGCTACGGCGAGGTGGGCAGGTGCGGGGAGCGGAGCACGAGCAGGGTGATCTCGCTGGGGGCGAAGACGCGGAACGGTGGGCCCCAGAAGCCGGTGCCGCGGCTGGTGTAGAGGAGGGTGCGAGTGCCGTGGTGGCTGAGGCCGGCGAGGGCGGGCTGGTCGATGCGGACCAGGTGGTGGAAGGGCCAGATCTGGCCGCCATGGGTGTGGCCGGAGAGCTGGAGGTCGATGCCGGCGGCCGCTGCCCGGTCAATGAACTTGGGCTGGTGTGCCAGGAGCAGGACGGGTAGGTCGGGGTCGGCACCGTCCAAGGCTCCGGCGAGGTGCGCGCGGTGGCCTGCCAGGCCGGAGGACTCGGCGGTGACGTCATCCACGCCTGCGACCACGAGGGTGTCGCCTCCGCGTTCGAGCAGCAGATGGCGGTTGCGCAGCGGCTCCCAGCCCAGTTCGTCCATCAGGTCGACCCAGCCCCGGGCCTCGCTGTAGTACTCGTGGTTGCCGGTGACGTAGACCAGGCCCTGAGTGGCCTGCACGGTAGCGAGTGGGGCGGCCTGGGCGCGGCGGCGTTCGGCCGTGCCGTCCGCGATGTCGCCGGTGTGGCAGACCAGGTCGGCTTCCAGAGTGTTCACCGTCTCGCACACCCGCGCCGACCAGCGAGCGCGATCGAGCGGGCCGTAGTGGGTGTCGGTGATGAGGACGACGCGGGTGCCGTCCAACCCGGCACCCAGCCGCGGGAGTTGTACGTCCAGGCGGCGCACCCGTGGCACGCGGCGGGCCTCGGCGTATCCCCAGGCGAGCAGTACCGCGGTGATGCCGAGGACGGCCCACGTGACGATTCGGGCCCGGTCCTGACTCTCACCGATGCCGGCCACGGTCAGGGCGAACCGCAAGAGGACGCCGAGCAGAACGGACCAGGTGAACAGAACCCAGCTGGCGCCCAGCAGGGTGTCACCGACGATCGCCGCCCGGTCCTGCTGGCGCCGGCCGTGGCCGCGCCCCATCGCGAGCGGCATACCGACGAGGCCGAGGACGAACAGGGCGGTACCGACCAGCGCGACGGGCAGCGGCCAGTGCTGGCCGGCGTGCAGGAGCACCCAACAGGGCACGGCCCACAGCAGGACGGGGGCGATCAGGGGGAGGTAGCGCATCAGGCGGTGCAGTCGGCTCTGCCGCGGAGCTTGCACTTCGCTGTCGGCGGGTCGGGTGTCGCTGGTGTCGGTCACGCTTCCCCTCTCTGACCGCGCTGCCGTCTCGCGCACTGTATCCGGTCGCCCCGGGGCTGGCCGGAGGGGCGTGGGGCGACTCGGGCGGTCACGTTCACGGGGTGTCGGTGCGGCGGAGGAGGACGGGGCGCAGGTCCTCGATGACGCCGGGGTCGTCCACCGTGGAGGGGATGGGTTCGTCGTGGCCGTCGGCGATGCCGCGCATGGTCTTGCGGAGGATCTTGCCCGAGCGGGTCTTGGGCAGGGCGGCGACGACCGTGACGTCCTTGAGGGAGGCGACGGCGCCGATGCGGTCGCGTACGAGTTGGACGAGTTCGGCCTCGACTTCGCTCGGTTCGCGGTTGCTGCCTGCTTTCAGCACGACGAAGCCGCGTGGGATCTGTCCCTTGAGTTCGTCGGCGACGCCGATGACGGCGCATTCCGCGACGTCGGGGTGGGCGGCCAGAGCTTCTTCCATGCTGCCGGTGGACAGCCGGTGTCCGGCGACGTTGATGACGTCATCGGTGCGGCCCATGACGAAGACGTAGCCGTCGTCGTCGATGTGGCCGCTGTCGCCGGTGAGGTAGTAGCCGTCGTAGGCGGAGAGGTAGGAGGCGACGTAGCGGTCGTCGTCGTTCCAGAGGGTGGGCAGTGCGCCGGGCGGCAGGGGGAGCTTCACGACGATGGCACCGTCGACGCCCGCGGGCGTCGGCTCGCCCGAGGGGTCGAGGACGCGGACGTCCCAGCCCGGCAGGGGGCGGGTGGGGGAGCCGGGCTTGAGGGGAGCGGCTTCGATGCCGACCGGGTTGGCGACGATGGGCCAGCCGGTCTCGGTCTGCCACCAGTGGTCGATCACCGGGACGTCCAGGAGAGCGCTCGCCCAGTGGTACGTCTCCGGGTCGAGGCGCTCGCCGGCGAGGAAGAGGTAGCGCAGGTGGGAGAGGTCGTAGCCGGCGGTGAGTGCCCCCTTCGGGTCCTCCTTCCTGATGGCCCGGAAGGCGGTGGGCGCCGTGAACATGGTCTTGACCCGGTACTCGGCGGCGACGCGCCAGAACTGGCCCGCATCCGGTGTGCCGACCGGCTTGCCCTCGTACAGGACCGTCGTCGCGCCGGCCAGCAGGGGCGCGTAGACGATGTACGAGTGCCCGACGACCCAGCCGACGTCGGAGCCGGTGAACATCGTCTCGCCCGGGCCTACGTCGTAGACGGCGCCCATCGACCAGTGCAGGGCCACTGCGTAGCCGCCGCAGTCGCGGACAACTCCCTTGGGTTTTCCGGTCGTTCCGGACGTGTAGAGGATGTACAGGGGATCGGTGGCGGGGACGGGGACGCAGTCGGCCGGCGGTGCGGCGGCGACCAGGTCGGCCCAGTCGAGATCGTCGGGCCCCAGCGCGGCCGGCTCCTGCGGGCGTTGCAGGATCACGCTCTTCTCCGGCTTGTGGTGGGCGAGTTCGATGGCCCGGTCGAGCAGGGGCTTGTACGCGATGATCCGCTTGCCCTCGATGCCGCAGGAGGCGGAGACGACCACCTTGGGGGCCGCGTCGTCGATGCGGAGGGCGAGCTCGTGCGGGGCGAAGCCGCCGAAGACGACCGAGTGGACCGCGCCGATCCGTGCGCAGGCCAGCATCGCGATGGCCGCCTCGGGGACCATCGGCATGTAGATGACCACACGGTCGCCGTGCCCCACGCCCAGCTGGGTGAGTGCTCCGGCGAAGGCTGCCACCTCGTCCCTCAACTGCACGTAGCTGTAGGTGCGTTGGGCGCCGGTCACGGGGGAGTCGTAGACGAGCGCGGGTTGTCCGCCGCGGCCGGCTTCGACGTGCCGGTCGAGCGCGTTGAAGCAGACGTTGAGCCGTCCGTCGGGAAACCAGCGGTAGAAGGGTGCGCCCGAGGAGTCCAGGGCGCGTTGCGGAGTGACATCCCAGTCGATGGCCTCGGCCGCCTTCAGCCAGAAGCTCTCCGGGTCCTCGGTGCTGGCGCGGAAGACATCCTCGTACGTTCCCATCGCGTCGGGCACTCCTTTGTGGCATCGAGGGACGGTGGTGGGGCTGCGTGCGGAAACAGTGTCGGACACAAGTACCGCATGCCGCCGGGCCAGGGTCGAGCGGGATGCCGGTGACCGGCGTACCGGTCACCGGCATCGAGGTGGTGCGGCGGCCGCGTCGGCAGACCCCGTCCCGCCGTCAGGTGCGGCTTCTGCTCACGCGCCGAGGTGCTTACGGAGCCACTGGCCCATCTGCTGGATCGCCTGGTCCACCTCGGGTACGCGCCCGGCGCCCAGGACAAACGAGTGCTGGCCCTCGGGCATCGGGTGGACCTCGGAGGTGACCTTGAAGTCCGCGAGGCGGCGGCCGAGCTGGGCGCCGTCGTCGGCGAGGGTCTCGTACTCGCCGTAGTGGACGGTCGTGGGCGGCAGGCCGGTCAGATCGGCGTTCACGAGGCTGATCTGGGGGTCGGTGAAGTCCACCGCGGGGTCCTGCAGCCAGGCTGCTCGGAAGAGTTCGAGGGTGTTCCTGCTGAGCATTTTGTCGTTCTCTTCGTTCGCGTCCACCGAGGCGTTCTGGATGGTGAGGTCGGTCCACGGCGAGACGCTGACGATCGCGCCCGGGGTCGCTTCGCCCTTCGCGAGCAGACGCAGCGGCAGCATCACCGCGAGGGTGCCGCCGATCGAGTGGCCCGTGCTGCCGATGTTGTGCGGCTCGTAGCCCTGCGAGAGCAGCCACCGGTAGGCCGTCTCGGCGTCGTCGAGCTGGGCGGGGTAGGGGTGCTCGGGTGCCAGGCGGAAGTCCACCACGAGGGAACGGGCTCCGGCCGCCTTCGCGATGTGGCCGGCGGCCTTGCGGTCCGAGTGCATGGAGGCGGCGACGGATCCGCCGAAGTGGAAGTGGAGCAGTGCCTTGTCGGGGTCGGCGCCCTCGGGGATGGCCCACAGAGCGGGGACGCCGTTCGCGTCCACTTCGGCGTAGGTGACGCCTTCCGGCTCGGTCGACGCCTTGTGGTTGGAGTCGACGATGTCGCGAACGATGGCCAGGTCGAGGCCGGGTAGGGCCGCCTTCGCGTTCGTGCTCGCGAGGAACTCCGCGAATTGCTGTGCTTCTGGACTGATTCCCATGGTGGTGTTCCTTCTCAGACAGGTGCCGTGGCGGGTTCCCCTGCGACAGCCAGCCGGGTCGATGTGCTGGGCATGACGACGCTACTGGCTGAGTATAGAAAAGTAAACTCAGGCAAGGTTGGAATCACCCACCGCGGAGGCGCTCCGAGCCCTGTGCCAGGATCTTGAGGTGCCCACGCCCCAAGCCCACGGCATCGACAAGGACGAGTGGTTCCGCCTGTTGTCACTCGTTGCCGAGCAGTCGCTCGCCTCCGGATCCCCGGCCGGCAAGCCCGTCGTACCCACCGTGGACGAGATCCAGGATCTCTACGCGCAGATCTACGCCTGACACCCGGCGAGTGAGGAACGTGATGGCCACGACAGCCAGGCCCGCGCGGATGGAGAAGTGCGGATGGAGAAGTGACGACCGATGACTGATACCGCTGCGGTCGAGATTCTCGCCGACGTCCACCGGGGCGTCGGCCGCATCCTGTTGAACCGGCCCAAGGCGCTCAACGCCCTGACGACGGGCATGGTCGCCGCCATCGACGGCGTGCTCGCCGAGTGGGAGCGCATACCGCTGTCCGCGGTGGTGCTCGCCAGCACCAGCACGAAGGCGTTCTGCGCGGGCGGAGACATCCGTACGATCCGCGAGCACAGCCTCGCCGGGGATGCCGAGGCCAGTGAGCGGTTCTTCGCCTCCGAGTACCGGCTCAACGCTCGGATCGCCGAGTATCCCGTGCCGATCGTGTCGCTCATCGACGGTCTGTGCATGGGTGGCGGTCTCGGTCTGTCCGTCCACGGCAGGTTCCGCGTCGTCACCGAGGGCGCGGTGCTGGCGATGCCCGAGACTGGGATCGGGTTCTTCCCGGACATCGGGGCCAGCTACTTTCTGCCGCGGTTGCCCGGCGCGATCGGCATGTACCTGGGACTGACCGGGCACCGGCTCGACGCGGCCGACGCCCTGTATACGGGGCTGGCCACGCACTTCGTTCCCAGGGACGGGCTCGAGGGGGTCGGGGATGCCCTGGCCGACAGCCCCGGGGACCCGGTGGACGTGGTCCTGAACCGGCTTGCCGACCGCTCCCCGGTGGCGGAGAGCGGGCTGGCGGAGGTGCGCGGGGACGTGGACTGGGCGTTCGGCGCGCCGAGTCTCGGCGAGATCGAGAAACGCCTGCGGCAGCTCGACAACCCTTGGGCGGCAACCGCGTTGGCGGCCTTGGAGTCCGCCTCGCCGCAGAGCCTGGAGATCACTCACGCCCTGCTGGCCCGGGGCAGGCAGCGTACGTTGCGCGAGTGCCTCAGCGCCGAACTCGCCCTCACGCGCACGACCATCCGCACGCCGGACTTCCTGGAGGGCGTGCGCGCGGCCCTGGTCGACAAGGACCGCACTCCCAACTGGCAACGTGCGTCGCTCGGCGGAAAGGCGCTGCCGTCCTGAGCATGTCCGCCGTGATCACACTCCCGGCGCGCAGCGGGAGCGGGAGCCTCTCGGTGACATTCCGCACGCCATACGTCGCCCCTCCGGTGACCGTGTGACCGTGCCGGACGGAGGGTCCGTGGCCAGCACGGTCTCAGTCGTTGTCGGGCTCCATCGAGACCACGACCTTGCCGGCCTTGGTGCGGCCCTGCTCGACGTACGCCATCGCCTCGAGCGTCTGGTCGAACGGGAAGGTGCGGTCGATGACCGGGTGGAGCTTCCCGCTGTCGTAGAGGGCGCCGAGTTTGCGCAGCTGGGAGCCGTTGGCCTGCATGAAGAGGAACTGGTAGTGCACGCCCAGCGCCTTGGCCTGCTTACGGACCTTGCGGCTGAGCACGTTCATGACCAGGCCCAGGAAGGAGGGGGCGCCGAGCTGCTTGGCGAAGCCGGCGTCCGGCGGGCCGACGACACTGATGGCCAGGCCGCCGGGCTTCAGTACGGTCAGCGACTTCTCGAGGTTCGCTCCGCCCAGGGAGTCCAGCACCAGGTCGTAGCCGGACAGCACCTTCGAGAAGTCTTCCTTGGTGTAGTCGACGACGACGTCGGCGCCGAGGCTCCTGACCAGCTTCTCGGTGTCGGTGTCCGTGGTCGTCGCCACGGTGGCGCCGAGGTGCTTGGCGAGCTGGATGACCGTCGAGCCGAGGCCTCCGGCACCGGCGTGGATGAGCACCTTCTGCCCCGGCTTCACCTGGGCACGGTCGACGAGAACCTGCCAGGCGGCCAGGGCCACCAGCGGCACCGCGGCTGCCTCCTGGAGGGTGAGTGCGGCCGGCTTGGGTGCGACGTCGTCCATGTCGATCGCGATGAACTCCGCGAAGGCGCCGATCCGCAGGTCGCGGGGACGGGCGTAGACCTCGTCGCCGACCTTGAGGCCGCGTACGGCGGAACCGACCCGCGTCACGACGCCGGCCACGTCATGGCCGAGCACGAACGGAAGCTTGTACTTCAGGACCTGCTTGAACTCCCCGTTGCGGACCAATTTGTCCAGCGGGTTGATGCTGGCGGCGCTCACTCTGACCAGGACATCGCGGTCCCCGACGGCGGGCTCGGGTACCTCCGCGGCGCGCACGCCTTCCTTGCCGTACTTCTCGACGACGAAGGCCTTCATGTCGGCCGCCTTTCTGGGTGGGTGTTCCGGTGGTCGAAGTGATTCTTCGCGCAGGTCCCCCCGCGCGCCCGTTCTCGCGTGCGGCCGGGTTGATGTGCTGGTCACGACGCTACCTGCTGAGTATCGAAAAGTAAACTCAGGATCAGGTGGGTGCGCATGGCCGTCCCGACTCGGGACCGGCCCTGCAGTTCGGCGTGGACCGCGAAGATCGCCTCCTGGATCTCCGGGGGACTTTCAACGGGTGGGCACGCCGGAGGCGGTGCTGCGAACGTGCGGTGGCTGGGCGGCTAGCGGCATCCGCGAGCAGACCCGGAGCGATTCACCTATGTGACCACCGAGAAGTGATGTCTATGGCTCGTTGCCCGCCGTAGGGCGCCTGCTGGCGGTGGACTGCGGTGGGCCACCGGATCGAATTGTCTCTTCCGTGCCGCGCAGGCTGCGCCCGGCGCCTCATTCGGTGAACTCCTGATAAGAACGCACCCGGTCGAAGCGGGCCGCCGCCAGGTCCTCTCGGCGGATCATCAGCCGGGCATTGGTGTATTTCTCGTCCTGCACGCTGAACTGAGCCAGAGGCAGCCACTCGCGATACACCTGCTGCTTACGCTCCTGCCTGGCCTTGCTGGAACTGTCCTCCCCGGGTGGTGCCAACTCCGCGGCGATCACGTCTTCGCAGTCCCATTGCTCCCCCCACGCGTGGCCGCCGACCTGGACGCCCTCCCACCACGGACCAACCGGCAGAAAACGCAGCGTCAGGTCCTTCAGGACAGCGGCATGCGGATGGTCCGCCGGCAGTCCCGGCAGCTCCATGCCGTAATCGGGGTCGAACCCCGGAATGTCGATCCGCAGTGCTGCCCGCAGTTCGACACGCTCGTGTACCGGGACCGGCCTTTTCTCCGCATGAGCGTATTCGGGAACGGCACGCTGCTCGGCCAGGCCCGGGTCGGGAACGTGAACCACTCGAACGAAACCGAGAGCTTCCTCCTCCCCGGTGCAGCGCTGACTGCGCGGATCCTGGGAGTACAGGTAGAACAGTTGCAGGAGACCGGTGGCCGGCAGCGTGAACGGCAGTGCCTCCCGTAACCCCTCCCAGGGCAAGGCCGCCAAGTCGATGGTGACAGCCAGCGGGAAGGGCTCGGCCTTGACGTCGTGGTCGTTGCCGTCGGCGCGCGGCCACGCCACACCGTCGGGAAGCACCGGCAGTCCACCCACCCATCCGGCGACCGGTCCGGGTCCGGACCCCAGACGTAGGCAAGGGCGTCCATCCGCCAGGTACGCGTCGACATCCGCAGACGAGACGCCCTGCTCGATCGCCGCCGTCCGAAAGGCTTCGTAGAGATCCATGGCGGAAACAGTACGGGGGCAACTCCCGCCCCGGACACGGCCATAGAGAACGGGATCACTTACTTCCTGCTGACACGAGCCTGCAGGCCCGGCCCCCGGGGGGACGCCCAGGCCGGCCCATACGATGAGGCCATGAAGCGACATTCAGCAGGACGCTGGCTCCAGGTTGTCGGTGTCGGTCACGGTGCCATCGGCGCCGTGATTTACCGCGATGTGTTCGCCGACATTGTTCGCGGAAACCTTCTTAACTCCGTGCCCGACCGGGGCGATCGCGCCGCCGCCTTCTGGTTCATGGCCGCTGCGCCCGCCCTGTGGATGGGCGGCCGGCTGCTCCGGTCCGCGGAGGAGCACAAGGACATCCCGGCCCAGCGCGCCGCGGGCGTCGTTCTGACCGCTGTCGGCGTGACGGGCACCGCGGCCATGCCAAAGAGCGGCTTCCCTATCCTGGTGGGGATCGGCGGCCTCCTGCTGCGCAGGTCGCTGCGCGGCTGAGTCGTTGTGTTTCGGGTGGAGATGCCTCGCCGCTGTTTCAAGCGGTTGATCGTGCGCTCGACGGTGTTGCGCTGTTTGTAGGTCTCGCGGTCGAAGGCCGGTGGCCCGCCACCCCGGCTGCCGCGACGTAGCCGGTGGCTCCGCTGGTCGGCGGGGACGGGGATCACTGCCCGGATGCCGCGCTTGCGCAGGTGTTCGCGGATCGCGCGGGAGGAGTATGCCTGTCGGTCAGAAGCAGGTCCGGCCTGGGGCGGGGCCGCCCTTGCCCTCGATCCGCGCCCACTGCGCGTCGGTCAACGGCATGCCTGGACCAACGGCCGACTGATCCAAACGAAACTGCCTGGTCGCACAGCCCGTATCCAGGATTCCGGGTCAAGGCCCGTCTGGTGCGGTCAGGGCTTTGTGGGTCGACTCCAGGATCTTCTCCGACAGTTCTGTGCCCGCCGTGGCCCGGGCAAGCAGGAGCGCGCCGACCAGAGTGGCCACCATGGGAAGGCCGTCTTCGGTGTCGGTAGACAGCCACGAGGCGAATTCCTCGACCCCGGCTGCGTACGTTTCTCGCACCTCCCCAGCCGTGGACTCGCGAGCCATGTCCCCTGCGAATCCCGCGGTGGGGCAACCGGTGCCGGGCTGGTCGCGGTGCTCGGGCGACAGGTAGAAGTCGAGGAGGGCGGCGCGCGCGGTGTCGTGATCGCCGTGGGCCGTGTCGAACTCCGCCAGGAGTTGGTCAAGGTCCCCGAAAGCGGCTTGAGCCGCCTCGGCGATCAGGGCCTCCTTGGAGGCGAACTGCTTGTAGAAGCCGCCCGTCGTCAGCCCGATGGACTTCATCAGATCGGCGACGCTGATGCCGTTCACGCCGCGCTCCCGGAAGAGCTGGGAGGCCGCGGCGACCGCCCGCCTGCGGTTCTCGAGCGCCTGTGCTTGCGAAACGCGACTCATCAGTCACCTGCCCACGTTAGATAGTAAAGCTCATCTATCGTATGCGATGTGTCGGGCGGCGTCGCATCGCCCCTCGGTAGGGATGTCGTTCGCCGAGCCCGCGCGCTCGCCGTGAGGGCGGTACGCGAAACCGTCCATGGCGACCATGCGCCCGAGGTGCATCCATTCGAACCTGATCGGCCGCCAATTCCGTGGTTCGGCGTGTGCGTCGAGCAGTCCCCGACCGCTGGCGGTGACTGACGACATCACGGGGGCCGTTGACTGGATGATTTTAGATACTTATCGTAATCTAAAGCGGGGTCGACGCTTTGGCCCCCACTCATCTGCCACCCCAGAAATGAGATCCACCCCATGACCACTGAGAACAAGACCGCCGTCGTCACCGGCGCGTCCGCAGGCCTGGGTGCCGCCTACGCACAGCGGCTTGCCGACCGCGGCTACGACCTGATCCTGGTGGCCCGGAACACTGAGCGGCTGGAATCGCTGGCGTCGGACATCCGCAGCCGTACGGGCCGTGCAGTGGACGTCGTCACCGCCGACCTCACCGATGCGGCGCAGATCTCCGTGGTCGAGGAGCGTCTGCGGACCGACGAGAGCATCGCCGTATTGATCAACAGCGCCGGCGCGGCGCTGTTCGCGCCGGCGGCAACCTCCGACGCGGAGGCCTCCGCGGCGCTGATCAACCTCAACGTGACATCGCTGACCAGGCTGACCACCGCGGTCCTGCCGGGCCTGATAGCCCGCGGGCACGGCACCGTCGTGAACATCTCCTATGCCCTGGCTCTCAACTTCCCGCCCGGTGGCTCCGTCTACAGCGGCACCAAGGGCTACGTACTGACGTACACCCAAGCCCTGCAGCAGGAACTCGCCGAGAGCCCCGTCACCGTGCAGGCCGTGCTGCCGGGCGCTGTCCGCACGGAGATCTGGGACCGCGCCGGCGTCGACCTCTCGGGGTTTCCCGACGAGGCGATCATGAGCGTGGACGACGCCGTCGACGCGGCGCTCGCCGGCCTCGACGCCGGGGAGCTCGTCACCATCCCGTCACTGCCGGAGATCAGCGATTGGGAGTCGTACGAGAAGGCACGTCAGACGCTCGTCCCGAACCTGTCCCTGCGGGTCCCGGCCGCTCGCTACCGCGGCTGACCGCCGCTTCGACTCCGGTGCAGGAGTCCCCCTTTGTGACGACGGTACGGCCGCTGCTGCACCCGCACACGACCGATGCGTCCTCCGCGTGGGGGAAGGCCGACGCGCTCGGCGTCCTCCGCCCCCCGCCCGTACGAACAGCCGGGGCCGCCACCGCACTGGCGGTCATGTACGCGGCACGGCAGCACCCCGGCAGCACCGTCGACTGCCCCTCCACGCAGTCCGCCTTCCACGATCGAAGGTTGCCGGCCCATCCGGCTGGTCACCGCCTACGCGTTATCCGCGGGGCGCAGGCAGCCCGCCACCCCGCAGCTCCCTCTCACCCCTTATTGCGAGGAACACCCATGTTGAACGCCCTGTGGAACCCGACCACCGTCGGGAAGATCGCCCTGCCGCACCGACTCGCCATGGCCCCCCTGACCCGGAACCGGTCCACCCCGAACGGCGCGCCCACCGAGCTGAACGCCGAGTACTACGCCCAGCGCGCCTCGCACGCCCTCATCATCACCGAGGGCACCCAGCCCAACGCCGACGGCCAGGGCTACCTGCTCACTCCCGGCATCTACTCCGAGGGCCACATCGCCGGCTGGCGCAAGGTCACCGACGCTGTACACAAGGCCGACGGACGCATCGTCATCCAGCTGATGCACACGGGGCGGATGTCCCACCCCGACAACACCCCTCACCACCGGCAGCCGGTCGCCCCCTCCGCCGTTCAGCCGGCGGGCGAGATGTTCACCGCGTCCGGCCTCCAGGAGATGCCGGTACCGCGCGAGCTGTCCACCGAGGAGGTCGCCGCGACGGTCGACGACTACCGCCGCGCCGCCGCGGCCGCCATCGCGGCCGGCGCCGACGGCGTCGAGATCCACAGCGCCAACGGTTACCTCCCGCACCAGTTCCTCGCCACCAACACCAACCAGCGCACCGACCAGTACGGCGGCTCCATCGAGAACCGCATTCGCTTCACCGTCGAGGTCGCCACCGCGGTGAGCGACGAGATCGGCGCCAGTCGCACCGGCATCCGGATCTCTCCCGGCAACCCCTACAACGACATCGCCGAGAGCGACACTCACGAGCTGTACCCCGCCCTTGTACGTGCTCTCGCCCCGCTCAACCTCGCCTACCTGCACATCCTCCACGGCGGCGACGACGAACTCCTGTACACGCTCCGCAAGTTGTGGCCGAACACCTTGGTTCTCAACCGGGCCGGCACCGACATCGCCACCCGCGCGAAGGACATCGAAGTCGGCCTGGCCGACGTCGTCACCGTCGGCACCATGGCCCTCGCCAACCCCGATCTGGTCGAGCGCGTACGTACCGGCGCACCGCTGAACACCCCCGACCCCGACACGTTCTACGGCGGCGGTGAGGCCGGCTACACCGACTACCCCACTCACACAGCCTGACAATCCCGACCCTCACCGCCTGGCAAACCCCGGCCATACCGGTCCTGGCGGGCCCCGGCCATACCGGTGTTGGCGGGCCCGTACGCCCAATTTGTCCCATGGAGGTACCACGTGTCTGAGCACACTGTTGTTGAACTGAGCCCGGAAGCAACCGAATTCGCGGAGTGGCTGGCCGCAGGGCAGAAGCCCCCGTCCGAGTTGGATGCGGCGCGCATCCAGGCGGAGCAAGTCCATCTCGCGGCCCGGGAGCCGGAAGGCGTCACCTATCGGGAGGTGGACGCGGGTGGTGTGCTGGGAATCTGGTGCGAACCCGTCGACGCCAACACCGACTATGTCCTCCTGCACACGCACGCCGGGGGCTCCGTTCTGGCGTCGGCACACGTCGACCGAAAGCTCGCCGGCCATATCGCCAAGGCTGCCGGGGCTCCCGTACTGGTCCTGGACTTCCGGCGCGCACCGGAACACAAGTACCCGGCTCAGGTGGACGACGCGGAGGCGGCCTTCAACTGGCTGCTCTCCGAAGGGTATGAGCCGGCGAACATCATCACGATCGGCCACTCGATCGGGGGGTTCATCGCCGTCGCCCTGGCGCTTCGCCTCCGCGACAAGAAGCAGCTGCTGCCCGGCGCCATCGTGTCGATCTCCCCCTGGTGCGACCTCGAGATCGCCAACGAGACCATCGCGGCCAACGCCGAGACGGACAAGATCCTCAGCAAGGATCTGCTGGAGTTCTTCCGGGATGCCTGGATCGGCGGTACGGGCATCGAGTTCACGGACACCCGGATCAATCTGAACCGGGCGGACCTGAGCGGTCTCCCCCCGACCCTCGTCTCCTGGGGAACGTACGAGGTCCTGGCCGGCGAGGACAAGGAGTTCGCCGCCCGCGTCAAGGACGCCGGAATCGACACGGCGACCGTGGTGGTCCCGGGAGGCCAGCACTCGTACGTCTACGGTGCCGGCCGGATTCCGGAGACCGACGCCGCCATCGCGCAGATCGGCGCGTGGGTCCGGGAGAAGGCGAAGATCTGACCGAGCGGTACGGGCACGGCAGTTGCAAGATCCGCGCGCTGCCGGATGGGGACGGTGGACGGACGCCTACGTGGCCTGCGGTGGCGCGCAGGTCCGCGACGACCGCCGGGGCCTGCGGCGACCCGGCCCCGGATCGTGTCCGGTCCCGCGCGGCGAAGCGATCCGAGAGCGGCGGAGTACACGGCACTCAGCCGATGTCTCACCGCTGTCTGGCCCGCGACCGCGAAGCCGATGGCTCACGACCTTCAGGACCGGAGGCGGGCGCCTGTCCCCAGCCGGGCGGTGACGTCACGGGGAGTGAGGGCGGCGTGTTCCGCGGAGCACTCGACGACGACGCGGACCGGGGCGTCGCAGTCGGTGTGGCGGACGTCCAGTACGGGGCCGTCGGCGTCGAGGGCGTACGTCTCGCCCCACTGGCTCAGCGCCATCAGGACGGGCCACAGGTCCCAACCCTTGCGGGTCAGGCGGTACTCGTTGCGGGAGCGGCTGCCGGGCTCCTGGTAGGGGACGGTCTTCAGGATGCCGGCCGAGGTCAGCTTGCGGAGGCGGTCGCTGAGGACGGCTTCCGACAGGCCGATGTGGCGGTGGAAGTCGTCGAAGCGGCGGACTCCGTTGACGGCGTCACGCAGGATCAGCAGCGTCCATTTCTCCCCGATCACGTCGAGGGTGCGCTGGACGGGGCAGTTCTCCGTGCTCGCCTCAAGCCACTCCATTCCGCCATCGTACGAGCCTGGCTTCGCCATTGACAGTCAGGTGGGCGAAAGCCTAGCTTCACTTGAAAAAGTCAGCTGACAGTCAGAGGGAAGGGCGCCGGCCGTGGGGCGAACGCGTACGTACAACTGGGACGATCCCGCGCTCTCGGCGGAGGCCGCCGGGCGCATGGCCGGCATCGACTTCCTGCGCGAACTGCAGGCGGGGCGGCTGCCGGCGCCGCCCATCAACTACACCCTCGACTTCGCTCTGGATGAGGTGGAGCCCGGCAGGGCGGTCTTCTCGCTGACGCCGGGGGAGGAGCACTACAACCCCATCGGCAGCGTGCACGGCGGTATCTTCGCCACCCTGCTCGACTCGGCGGCGGGCTGCGCCGTCCAGTCGACCCTCCCGCAGGGCATGGCGTACACCTCGCTCGACCTGACGGTGAAGTTCCTGCGGCGGATCACCGTGGACACGGGTACGGTGCGCGCCATCGGCACGGTCGTCAGCAAGGGCCGCCAAACCGCCCTCGCCCAAGCCCAGTTGGTCGACGCGACGGACCGACTCCTCGCCCACGCCACCAGCAGCTGCATGCTCTTCCCGGTGCCTCCCCATCGGGTGTGACTCCGCAGAGAGGGCCCTCGGTTCGGGACAACAGGGAATGCATTGCGGCGAGGTGGCCGACCGTTGCCGCTGTCGACTCTTTGGATTACGTTCGCAATACCATAGGCTGGTGAAGTCGGGGAAGGGCAACCGGTCCTTCCGGCCGGCGAAGGAGCGTGTGCGCTGTGGTGCGGTACGGGAAAGAGCACAAGTCGGAGACGAGGCGGCGGATCATCGAGACGGCGGGTCGCCGGCTCAAGCAGGACGGTATCGACGGCTCCGGGGTCTCGACGCTCATGAAGGACGCGGGGCTGACCAATGGGGCCTTCTACGCTCACTTCGAATCCAAGGATGACCTCGTCGCCACGGCAATCGCCGAGCAGTTGAAGGTGCAGGCCGAGGATGTCGTCGCGCGGGCTGCGCCTGGCCGTGCCGGACTCGAGCAGATTGTGCGCGGGTACCTGTCGCCCCAGCATCGCGAGAGCCTTGGCGACGGCTGCCCCAACGCCGCGCTGCTCGACGAGATCGGGCGCTGCACCGACACAACCAGGCAGGCGTACACCGACGGCGTGCTGGTCCTCGTCGAGGGCATTGCCGCCCGCATGACGCCCGAGGACCCGTCTTCCGCACGTGTGAAGGCACTCAGCCTTCTCGGTCTGATGGCCGGGACACTGCAGCTTTCCCGCGCTTTGACTGACAGTCAACTCGCCGAAGAGCTCCTCGATCAGGGGGTCAGCAACGCCCTCGCCCTGCTGGACGCCGGGCAGCGCGTCTGACGAACCCCAGTACCGCCACCGTGCGCGCCATCCGCCAGGACACCCACGGTTCACCCGAGGTACTCAAGGAGATCGAACTTCCCAGGCCCGTGTCGGGCGTGAATGAGATCCTGGTCGCCGTCCGCGCGGTCGGCGTCAACCCGACCGACCGGTGGAACCGCGCCCAGCCCATGAGCGTTGACCGTCTGCCCCCGTCTTTGGCTGGGACGTCTCCGGAGTCGTCGAGCTTGATCGGCGTGCTGCCCTACCGTTCCTGACTTGTTCAATCGATCCCAGACGCGCGGTTCGCGGCCGTAGCGTCGAGGGTGCCGGACGGCACGGGCTCGACCTGTTCCTTGCCGCCCCCGGGCTGGCTCTTCTCTAGCGTGCCGCCGCCGTCCGGTACCCGCGCGGTGTGGCTCGACAGAGGCATGAACATCATGGTGGCGCTGCGACTTCAAGTCAGGATGCCCACCGCACTTTCTTCCCCGTACCGCACCCACGTTTCCCGGATCTCTCTCGGATCGCCGGACGTGACCCCTTGCCATCGACCGACGACCCCCCTATGGTCGTACGAACGTAAGGCTTACGAACGTAATTCAAAGCTAAGGGAGCTCGTGATGGCGACAACTCGGCCGGTGGCACTCGTGACAGGTGCCTCATCGGGGATTGGCAAGGAGGCGGCCCGTGCCTTCGTCGCGGCGGGGTTCGAGGTGATCGGCACCGGCCGGAGGACCTCCGGGCTCACCCCGCCCGCCGGTGTGACGTACCTCGATCTCGACGTGGGCAGTGACGACTCGGCCACTGCCGCGGTCGCGGAGGTGATCGCGAAGTTCGGGCGCATCGACGTCCTGGTCAACAACGCCGGTATCGGCTCGGCGGGCGCCGTCGAGGAGAACTCCGTCGCCCAGGCCCAGAGCGTCCTGAACATCAACGTCCTCGGTGTCATTCGTATGACGAAAGCCGTTCTGCCGCACATGCGCGCGCAGGGCAGTGGACGCGTCATCAACATCTCGTCCGTCCTCGGGGTCGCCCCCCAGCCCTTCATGGCTCTCTACGTCGCGTCGAAGCACGCCATCGAGGGCTACTCCGAGTCCCTGGACCACGAGGTCCGCGAGCACGGCATCCGGGTCCTCCTCGTCCAGCCCGCCTACACCAAGACCAGCTTCGACACCAACGCCGCACAGCCCGACACCCCACTGCCGCTGTACGCGCAGCGTCGGCGCGACTTCGACGTGATGATCGCGCAGGCGATGAAGGACGGCGACGCCCCCGCCGTCGTCGCCAAAGTGATCGTCACCGCGGCCACCGACAAGAAGCCGAAGCTGCGTTACACCGCCGGCCCGCTGGCCTCGCGCGTCAGCGCGGCGCGCCGTCTCGTCCCCGCCGGAACGTTCGACAAGCAGATCCGCAAGACCAACCGCCTGCCCGGCTGACGTCCCGGTCCGGCTTCAAGGGCGCCGGCTCCGTCCGGATGTCTCCGCTGCGCCCGACATCGCTGATGTCTCCGCTGTGTCCGGCATTGCTGGTGCCTCCGACATCTCTGATGCCGCCGAAAGTTCGTTGATCAGTCACTCGTTGATTTGCCGAGGAGAGTCATGCAGTAGCAGCGCCAGCAAACGGCCCAGCGCAGTCCATCGGGCGCACGGCGTTTTCTGAAGAACGCCACAGTCGCGCTGGCGGTCACCGCGACGGCGGCTGTCCTGGGGTCGGCGCCGTCCGCGTCCGCAGGGACGAGACCTTCGGGACATATGCTCGGCAGTTGCGCGGTGTGCGAGCGCATCCATGGGCCGCAACTGATGCGTATCTCCGCGTCCGGGCAACGCACTGTGCTCGTCACCGGGCAGGTGGGTGAGGCGATCAGCGGCAACACCCGTGGCAGTGACGGCACCGTCTACTACAGCGTGTGGGCCCCGGGCAACGCGGCCAGGAATGGCGTATACGCGATTGGTCCGGGCGGCAGCCCTCAGCGCATCGCCGCTCTGCCCGCCGACTCGGGCCCCAATGGGCTGGCCATCGATGCGGCCGGACGCACCCTCTAAATCGCCGACAGCCTGAAGGGCGTCATCTGGTCCGTTCCGGTCTCGGGCGGATCGGCGACCCCGTGGCTGACCGACGCCGCTCTCGCGCCAGTGCCCACCGAAGCCCTGCCGATCGGTGCGCTGACTCGCCCAGGACGGCAGCCGGGGCGCAAGCCCCGGCTGACTTCCGGCGGAACCGATTCGCTGTCGCGGCCTCGCTGTCATCGTCTGTGGCGCATCTCTTGCGGCCACATAGAATTACGATCATACTTCAATAGTCGACGTGATGCTGAAGAACTCAACCGAGCAGGGTTCCGACTCCTGTGGGCCTTCTGCCGTCGACCGAACTGACTCTGACTGCAGTCGCAGTCCAGAAACCCCCATGCGGAAGGGCACGGCCATGAATGACGCACAGGGAGTACGAGGCGACGCGGTGAGGTCGTACAAGAACGCATCGACCCGCACCCTCACCGCCGGGGGAGTGACCTTCGCCTACCGCGACCTCGGTCCCCGGACCGGCGTCCCGGTGATCTTCATCAACCACCTTGCCGCGGTCCTCGACAACTGGGACCCCCGGGTCGTCGACGGCATCGCCGCCAGGCATCGCGTCATCACCTTCGACAACAGAGGTGTCGGCGCTTCCAGCGGCTCGACCCCGAAGACCATCGAGGAGATGGCGAAGGATGCCGTCACCTTCATCCGCGGACTCGGGCTCGGGCTCGAGCAGGTCGACATTCACGGCTTCTCGATGGGCGGCATGATCGCCCAGGTGATCGCGCAGGACGAACCGCAGCTTGTCCGCAAACTGATCCTCACGGGCACCGGCCCCGCGGGCGGCGAGGGCATCAAGAATGTGACTCGACTGTCCCATCTCGACACCGTCCGGGGCCTGTTCACCCTCCAGGACCCGAAGCAGTTCCTCTTCTTCACCCGCACCGCGAACGGGCGCCGAGCCGGAAAGCAGTTCCTGGCCCGTCTCAAGGAGCGCACCCACGACCGGGACAAGGCGATCTCCCTCACGTCGTACTTCGCCCAGCTCAAGGCCATCCACCGCTGGGGGCTCGCGCAGCCCCAGGACCTCTCCGTCATCCATCAGCCCGTGCTCGTCGCCAACGGTGAGAGCGACAGGATGGTGCCGACGAAGAACTCGTTCGAACTGGCCCGGCGACTGCCGAACGCCGACGTGGTCGTCTACCCCGACGCCGGCCACGGAGGCATCTTCCAGTTCCACGAGCAGTTCGTGACGGAAGCCCTCAACTTCCTTGAGCGGTAGTGGCTTTCGGGGACGGGCGGCGCGTAGGAAGGGGGCGATGAAAGCTTCTCTGGCCAGGGTGGTTGGCGCCCGTCAACGCTCGGCTCAATATGCTTCTTGTGTGCGGCCAGGTCGAGTGGCCGATCGGGGCACCGAAGGCTGAGTATCTCAAAGTAAACTCAAACGGTTACCATCGCTCCCATGGATGCGTGGACCGAAATACTCGAAGACACCGGCATGGACCCCCGACTCGACCGGGACACGTCCAACTGCTCGATCGCGCGGACTCTTGAGATCGTGGGTGAGAAGTGGACGATCCTGATCCTGCGCGAGATCTGGTACGGCTCGCACCGGTTCAGCGACATCGAACGGGTCCTCGGCTGTCCTCGCAACCTCCTTGCGGCGCGGCTCAAGATGCTGGTGGAGGAAGGGATCCTGGCGACCGAGACGTACAAGGAGCCCGGTTCGCGGAGTCGGCCGAAGTATGTGATCACCCCCAAGGGCATGGATCTGGTGCCGGCCGTGATGGGGCTGCTGCAGTGGGGCGACCGCTACCGCGCCGACCCGGAGGGCCCGGCGGTACTGGCGCGACACCGTGAGTGCGGCGCGTACGTCGGCGTCGAGATTCGCTGCGAGCAAGGCCACCCGGTGCAAGCGAAGGACATAGAGAGCGTCCCCGGCCCCGCCTTTCGAATGAGGTCGCCCGAGTGAGCTGAGGACTCCTCCGTCGGCTTTCCGTAATCCGGCCGCTCTGTCGTGTACGCGCCTGATGGGGGCGGACCTTGGTGCGGTTTCCGCCGCGGGACATGGAGTACCAGAGGCGCCTGACGTAGCTCAGAGGCCGGGGCAGGGGCAGGCGAAGTCGGCCATGCGGCCGAAGAGTTGGGGGCCGTTGAGCGGAGGCAGCGAGGGGTCGAGCTCGCGGTAGACGGTGTGCACGTTTACGGCTAGGCGTTCGCTCTCGTCGAGGTCGGCGAAGCGTCCGAGGTTGATGTCATGTGCGGCTGCCTCGGCGGGCATCCCGGTGTTGAAGCGGGCGGTGGCCTGTTCGTGGACGTACGACAGGTAGTCGCGGACGGTGCGGACTGCCTCCTTTGTGGTGACCGGGCCGTGACCGGGCACGATGGTGTCCACGTCGAGGCTGAGGAGAAGGTCGCAGGCGGTGAGCCAGTTGGCGAACGGGCCGTGCCATATGACCGGTGTGGAGCCGGCGAAGACGATGTCTCCGGTGTAGACGGTCCGCGCACGCGGTACGTGGACGATCGTGTCCCCGGCGCTGTGTGCGGGGCCCACGTCGATCAGACGGACCTCCGTCCCGCCGATGTCGAGGACCGTCTCGCCGTCGAACACCCGGTGGGGGAGCACGGGCTGTATGCCGGAGTAGTCGAAGCGGCCGAAGATCCGGCGGGCGAACCGTCCCGCGGCAGTGTCCGCGCCGGTCAGTGCCCGCATCTCGGCCGGGCCCACCTGCCGCATGTCGGTCAGCGAGCCACGGGCCGCGATGATCTCGGCGTGGGCCACGAGCTGGTTGCCGAACCAGTGGTCGCCGTTGCCATGGGTGTTGACCACGGTCGCGACGGGCGCGGCGTCGGTCACCGGCGCCAGCCCGTCGAGCATGGCCCGGGTGAGGCGCAGGTCGTAGAGGGTGTCGACGAGCAGGGACTCGCCCCGGCCGGTGACCAGCCCGGCGTTGCTCATTCCCCATCCGGACGCACCCGGTACCCACGCATGACAGCCATGGCCGAGGTCGATCCGGCCGGCTGGGGAAAGTACGGAAGCCACGCTGCCTCCTGTCCATGTCCCGAAGCAGAAAAATCGAGACTGAGATCTATTGATGGACTTGAGTCCATTCATGGGGCGTAATCTAAAGAGGTGGCTCGGGGAGGTCAATACCTGCGTATGCCTGTGCTGTACTGGGCCCATGACGATCTCTGAGGCGGGAGGCGCACCCGCACACGGCACCCCGCCCCTCGGGCGCCGCGAGCGGAAGCGACAGCAGGTGCGCGACCAGCTCTACGGCGCCGCGGTGGAGTTGTTCGTCGCCCAGGGATACGAGGCGACGACCATGGAGCAGATCGCCGAGTCCGCCGACGTCGCCCGGGCCACCGTCTTCAACCACTTCTCACAGAAGGTCGGCTTTCTGGAGGAGTGGGGCGTCCGCCGCCGGGCCCGGGTCGCGGCCATCCTCGGCCAGGAGCACGCCGAGGACCTGCCGGTCGGTGACCGGCTGCGCCGCTACTTGGGGGAGATGGCCGACCTCAACGTCGCCTCCCGTGCGGAGACCACTGTCCTGATGGACGCCTCCGCACGGTTCGGTCGCCTGCTGCAGGACCCCTCCCTGGAAACCGAACTCGCGAAGATCGTCGAGGAGGGGCGGCAGCGCGGAGAGATCCGGTCGCAGGTCGACCCTGAGCAGGCCGGCGCTCTGCTCGCGTCCTGCTATTTCTCCTCGGTCCTGCGCTGGATCCGCGAGGAGCCGGCGCCGTTCGACCTGCCCGGGCGCCTCGATGGGGCGCTCGACATCATCCTGCTGGGCATCCTCGCGCGACCGTGACCTGCGCGGAGGGGTGGGGGAGTGCCGCGGGGACGTCATGGCCGCAGCTCCCGCAGGCGGTCAGTCCGCCGGTGTCCCGCCGATGACGGGCGGTGGCCTCGCCCGGTTCGCTGTCGGCCCTGCGGCGCCTCCGTCTCGTCCTGGTGATCGGCGGACCTGAGAGCAGAATTGGACTTGAGTCCAGGAATTTTTGCTTGAAGTGTTGACGGTCATGTGGCCGCGGCTTATGTTCAACCCGTCGATCGGGTCGCAAGCCGCAAAGGCCCGCAAAGCGACTCTTCTTGCATCGTTTTGGTGCGCGCCGCGTCTCCTCCGGGTGCGTGTGCCTCTTCCCCCGTGCCGTTCCCGCTCCGTATCCGGGAGGTTCCCGTGCGCCCTCGTACGCCCATTGCCGCTCTCACCATCGGTCTGGCGCTCACCGTCACAGCGTGCGGAGGTGGTTCGTCCGCGTCCTCCGCCGATGACGGACCGATCGAGATCGGCATGATCACCTCGCTCACCGGTCAGCTCCAGACCCTCGGTACCGAGGGCCGTAAGGCCGCGGAGCTGGCGGTCGAGCAGATCAACAAGGACGGTGGGGTCCTCGGACGGAAGCTGGAACTGACGGTCAAGGACGACAAGAGCCTGCCCGACCAGTCCGTACTGGCCTTCAACGCATTCAAGGACCAGGGCGTGACCGCGGTCCTCGGCTCACCGTCCGCAGGGTCGGCGCTGGCCACGCTGCCCGCGGTGGACCGGGCGGAGGTCCCGTACATATCCCTGAGTCCGGCCGACGAGCAGGTGGCGCCCGTCCATCCGTACGTCTTCGTCGTACCGGCCCTGGCCTCCGACTACGCCGAGCGGCTGTTGCAGTACTACAAGTCGGAGGGCGTCACCAAGCTGGCCGTGGCCTACGACACCAAAACCGCGTATCCGACCGCCGGCTACAAGGCGATGAAGGCGAAGGCCGGGGAGTACGGCATCAAGGTCGTCGCCACCGAGGAGATCCAGAGCACCGCGTCCGACTTCAGCGCCGTCTTCACGCACGTCAAGGGCACCGACGCCCAGGCGCTCGCGGTGTGGATGACCGGCCCCGCGTCCGTCGTCCTCACCAAGCAGTACGCCGCCTCGGGACTGGACGTCCCGATCTCCTTCACCGGCTCCCAGGCCAGCAAGCTGTGGCTCGACCCGGCCGGCAAGGCCGCCGAGGGCGCCATCGTCGCCGGTTCCATCGGCCTGGTCGGCGACACGCTTCCGGACGGAGCGCAGAAGAAGGCCATCGAGGCCGTCAACAAGCCGTTTACGCAGAAGTACAGCTACCCGCCGCCGCAGTTCGCGCAGGACGGATACACCGGGGTCCAACTGCTGGCCGCCGCCGTCGAGAAGGCGAAGAGCACCGACCACGAGAAGATCCGGCAGGCGATGGAGGAGCTGACGCTCACCACCCCGAACGGCACCTACCGCTACAGCGAGAAGGACCACTCGGGCCTGTCACCCGACTACATCTCGGTCAACGCCGTCACCGACGGCAAGTTCGTTCCGACCGTCTGGTCCAAGAGCGAGTTGGAGAAGGTGGCCAGGTGACCGAGCCCCTGCTCCAAGTGAGCGGCTTGTCACGGTCGTTCGGCGGGGTGTACGCCGTGGACGACGTCGACCTGACGGTAGAACGTGGGAGCACCGTCGGAATCATCGGTCCCAACGGGGCGGGTAAGTCGACCCTGTTCAACCTGGTCAGCGGTCAACTGCCCGCCGAGCGGGGCGAGATCCGACTCGACGGGCGACGCATCGACCGGCTGCCGCCCCACCGCAGAGCCCGCCTGGGGATCGCCATCGTCTTCCAGGGCGCCCGCGTCTTCCACGGGATGAGTGTGCTGGAGAACGCGATGGTCGGCGCCCACGCCACCACCGGCGCCGGGTTCGCGGCAGCCGCGCTCCGGCTGCCGCGCCACCGCCGGGAGGAACGCCTGATCGCCGAGCGGGCACGCGAGGCGGTACGGCGGGTCGGGCTCGAGGCCTGGGCGGACCGCCCCGCGGAGCTGCTGCCGCTCGGGCAACAGCGCGCGCTCCAGGTCGCCCGCGCCCTGTGCGGGGAACCCACCCTGCTGCTCCTCGACGAACCCGCCTCCGGCCTGCGGGCCGCGGAGCGGGACCGGCTCGCCGACCTCATCGAGCAACTGCGTGCGGACGGACTCACCATCATGCTCGTCGAACACGACGTCGCCCTCGTCGGCCGCCTCGCCGACCGCGTCACCGTCCTCGACCTGGGCAAGGTCATCGCCGAGGGCACACCGGATGAGATACGTACCGATCCGCGGGTCGTCACCGCGTATCTGGGCACGGAGGCGGCCGCATGAACGCCTCGCAACCAACCCAAAGCGATGTCGTCGAGGTACGCGACCTGGTGGTCCGCTACGGCGCGGCGACCGCCCTCGACAACGTCTCGCTGCGGGTCGCGCCCGGTGAGATGGTCGCCCTCGTCGGGCCCAACGGGGCCGGCAAGTCCACCCTGGTCAACACCCTGACGGGGGTACTGACACCGGCCTCCGGCAGCGTGGTGGTACGGGCCAGGATCGCCCAGGTGCCCGAGGGGCGGCAGATGTTCGGCGACCTCACCGTCGACGACAATCTGCGCCTTGGTGCCTGGCAGTTGCCCGGCCGCGGCAAGAGCCGTCGTAAGCAGCGTGACACCTCATGGGTGTACGAGCTCCTCCCGGGCCTGGTGCGGGTACGCGACCGGAAGGCGGGCGGGCTGTCGGGAGGCCAGCAGCAGATGGTCGCCGTCGGACGCGCCCTGATGAGCCGGCCGGAGGTCCTCGTGATCGACGAGCTGTCCCTGGGCCTCGCGCCCCTCATCGTCGCCGACCTCGCCGAGCACCTGACCGAGCTCAACCGGGAGCAGGGCACGGCCGTTGTGCTCATTGAGCAGAACGCGCGGCTCGCCCTGGACCTGTGCAGCCGCGCCTACGTCCTGGAAGCGGGACGAATCGCCGCCGAGGGCGGCAGCGCCGACCTGGCCGCCAGCCCCGACATCGCCCGGGCCTACCTCGGCGAGGCCCAGGCACTCCCGAGCCCTCCGGACGCTCAGGACGACCCGGACCCGGACGCCCCACGCGCGGATGGCCCCGGCCCGGACGCCCCAGGTCCCGACGACCGGGCCACGGCCGACACCGCGCCCACGCCCGGCACTGCCAAGACCGCCCGGGGCAACCAGGACACCGCCGTCCAAGCCGCGCAGGCCGCGACACGGGAGGCGGAATGAGCGACTTCCTCGTCTACCTCATCACCGGACTGGGCACCGGCTGCGGCATCGCGCTGATCGGCAGCGGCCTGGTGCTCATCCACCGGGTGACGCGGGTGGTCAACTTCGCTCAGGGCACCTTCGCCGTCGTCGGGGCGCTGACCGCCATCTCGCTCCTCGACACCGGCCTCCCGCACGGGCTCGCCGAACTGCTCGGGGTCGCCGTCGCCGCCGTCGTGGGACTACTCGTCGGCGTGATCGCCATCGGTCGGAGGGGCACCTCGCCGCAGGCCGCGCTGATGGTCACCCTGGGCCTTGGTATTCTGGCGTACGCCGTGGAGGTCATGCTCTGGGGGGACCAGGGCCGGTCCTCCGAGGGGCTCTCCGGCGCCGTGACCGTGTTCGGCGCCCGTATCCAGACCCACTACCTGCTCATCATCGGCGTTACCGCGGCCGTATTCGCCGCGCTGGCCGCGCTGTTCGGCCGTACCGACGCCGGCAAGGCCCTCTCCGCATGCTCCTCCAACCCGTACGCGGCCCGTGTCGTCGGGATCTCCGTCACCCGCATGGGGCTGATCGCCTTCGCCATCGGCGGCGCTCTCGGCGGCCTGGCCGGCGTTCTGCTGGCGCCCATGAACTCGATGGCCTTCGACTCCGACGTGGCGCTGATCATCAACGGTTTCGCGGCGGCGGTCGTCGGGTCCATGCATCACATCGGCCGCACCCTGGCCGGTGCGCTGTTCCTCGGAGTGGCCGAAGCGATGGTCGCGGGCTATGGAAGCGCCACGTACCAGACCGTGGTGGCGCTGGGGCTGGTCCTGGCGCTGATGATCGGGCAGGCGGCCCGCACCCACAGCGTCGTGGCGGAGGCGGGATGACGCCTCATCAGTCCTTTGTGGGACGCCCGCTGCCCTCCGCGTACACCGGGCGTACGTCCGCACGGCGCACCCGTTCCGTGCTCGATCCGTATCCGCCGCACCAGAAAGGCAGCACGATATGAGCGCCGTCACCTCCGGCCGTGAACGGGCCGCCTCCCAGCCTCCCGGCGGCGCGGGCGGCACGGGGGACACCGGGTCGTCGGACGCCCGAGGGCCCCTCGGCGCCCGTTTCGCCGGCCGGGGAAGGCGGGCCGGCCTCGTCGCCGCAGGCGCGGCGGTGGCCGTGACCCTCGCCCTGCCTCCGATACTGACCGGCAGTCAGCTCTCGGTGTACATCCTGCTCGCCCTGTCCGCGATGGTCACCGTCGGGCTGAGCCTGCTCATGGGCTACGCGGGCCAGGTCTCCATCGGACAGGCGTCGTTCTACGCCATCGGCGCTTACGCGGCCGGCCTGCTGAGCGTCCACGGCACACCGCCGCTGCTGGCGCTGGCCGCGGCACCACTGATCGCCGCCCTGTTCGCCGCCGCCATCGGCGGACCGCTGCTGCGGCTGCGAGGGCACCACCTGGCCTTCGCCACCATCGCCCTGCAGCTCATCCTCATCTCCCTGCTCGGCGAGGCGGACTGGGCCGGTGGTTCGGTCGGTCTGCAGGGCATCCCGCGACTGTCCGCCGGAGGTACGGAACTCGGCGAGGACATCCACTACGCCTACCTGGCCTGGGCTGCCGTTGCCGTCACCGTCCTGGTCGCCCGTAACGTCGTCACCTCACGGGCCGGCCGCGGACTGCGCGCGCTGGCCACCAGCGAGACGGCGGCGAGCGCCAGCGGAGTGCCGGTGGCCCGCTACAAACTCGCTGTGTTCACCCTGGCCGCCGCGTTCGCCGGACTCGCCGGAGGGATCTACGCCTTCTTCATCGGCTACATCAATCCGGGGTCGTTCCCGGTCCTGCTGTCCATCCAGTTCCTGGTGATGGCCGTCGTCGGCGGGCTCGGCACGATCTGGGGCGCGCTCCTGGGTGCCACCGCGATCACCCTGATCGTGCAGTTCCTCAACGACCTGGGCTCCAGGCCGGGCATGCCCGCCAGCGCCCCCAGCATCCTCAACTACGCCGTGTACGCGGGCCTTCTCATCCTCGTTGTGCTGTTCCTGCCGCGCGGCATCGTCCCCGCACTGCGCGACGCGTGGCAGCGCCGTATCGCGGGACGCGTACGTGCGGGAACTGGGACCGCCGAGCGGGCCTGATTGGAGCGACCGCACGACCGCACCTTGCTGGTCGATCGTCCAAGACGCTGCGATATCGTGGAGTGCGCATTTCACTCTTGAGGCAGAAAGCGGGCCAGATGTCGCATATGGCAGCAAAGGACCGCGTCGCGTATCACCAAGAGCCTGAACGCCTTCTGGGAGGGTGTTGAGCGCAGCCCCGGAGAGCATCAGGCGAGCTACGAGCTCACGCACTACGCCCTGCGCCAAGCCGGATTCGAGGAGCTGGCTCGTCGGCAGTACCAGCATTACCTGGAAGCCCATACGGAGCTCCTGACGGAAGCCGCCGAAGCCGCGGACATCGAATGGGCCGTTCCCGTCCCGGTTTTGGCTCGCTACCTCAACGCGGTGCTGGATGGCATCACCCTGAACTGGCTGGTCGATCGCAACAGCCAGCACAGTCGCGAGGTCCTCCGGCTGACCGCCGAGCACCTCATGGCCCTCGTCGGCAAGAAGGCGGTAGCCGACAGGATGTCGTAGTCGTCGCCCGGCGAATCCGATGCGGCCGGCGCCCGCCTCCGTGAACTCGGGCGGGCGTCGGCCGCATCGCTTGTGGCAGCCCGTGGTTCTGCAGGACGACGGCCTTGGCAGAAATAAGTTTCAGGTTGGAACTGAAACAAAAGTGGTAGGCTGCCGCCGAAGCAGCCGCGACGAGATGCAAGCCACGAAGGAGGGGACCTGCTGATGACGTCCACGCTGAGTCGAGCGCTGGCCAACTACCCCAACAGGTTCGACCCCGCAGCGCTCGGTGAACTGCCTGAGCGATTGCGGTCCACCGTCCAGCGGCGGGGCAAGGTGCTGGGCCCTGGTTACGCGCTGAACTACCGGGAGCCGGTCGAGTTCGTCTCCGGCCGGGGTGCTCACCTGCTTGACCGGGAGGGCAACGACTACCTCGACGCCTACAACAATGTGCCCTGCGTCGGTCACGCACACCCGCACGTGGTCGAGGCCGTGTCCCGCCAGTTGGCGGCGGTCAACACCAACACCCGCTATGTGCAGGAATCCCTCGTCGACTACGCCGAGCGCCTTCTCGCGACCATGCCCGAAGCGCTCTCGAAGGTCAGCTTCGCGTGCAGTGGGTCGGAGGCGAACGACCTGGCCATGCGCGTGGCTCGCTTCCACACGGGCGGCGAGGGAATCGTAGTGACGCGCTGGGCTTACCACGGTCTCACTCGCGAGGTTGCGAGCTTCTCGCCGACGCTCGGCGCGGGCTCACCGCTCGGGCCGAATGTACGGGTCATCGATGCTCCTGATCCGCGACTCGTCCCGCCGGGTTCTTCGCTTCCCGAGTACATGCGAAGCCAAGTGCGCGGCGCGATCGACGACCTGGAGCGCCACGGCTACAGGCTTGCGGCGCTGATCACCGACTGCGCGCACTCCAGCGACGGCCTCTTCACCGATCCCGTCGGTTACCTGCGTGACATGGTCGAGGAGGTGCACGCCGCGGGCGGCGTGTACATCGCCGACGAGGTTCAGTCGGGATTCGCCCGGCTCGGAGAGTCGATGTGGGGGTTCAATCGCCATGGGGTGCTTCCGGACATCGTCACGATGGGCAAGCCCATGGGTAACGGCATGCCGATGTCCGGCGTGGTGTTCAGGCCCGAGGTGTGCGAGGAGTTCGGGCAGAATGTCCGTTACTTCAACACCTTTGCAGGCAGTTCGATCGCGGTTGCCGCCGGTGCCGCGGTCCTGGACGTCTTCGAAGCGGAGAACGTGCAGCAGCGAGTTCTCGACAACGGCAGGGCGCTCAAAGCCGGCCTTGAGGAGATCACTCGCGAGTCTCCCTATGTCGCCGAGGTCCGCGGCAGTGGTCTGTACGTGGGCGTCGAACTCGTGAAGGACCGGGAGTCGCTGGAGCCCGATCGTGTCCGCGCCGACCACGTCATCAACGACATGCGCGAGCGTCGCATCCTCATCAGCGGCACCGGGGAAGCAGTCAATGTGCTCAAGATCCGACCGCCGCTGGCCTTCGACTCGGCCGACGTGACGCGATTCCTCGAGACCTTCGCGGAGATCGCCGAGATGCGCCTGTAGCAGGCCGAAAGCCGAAGGGACCGAACGGTGAACACCTCGCCCCCCGCACGTATCGCCCAGCAGTTGTTCCAGGAGAGCGGCCTGGCATCGTCCCACGAGCCCATCGAGACGAACGTGGTGGACGCCCTCCTCGCCCGGCACTACCGGCTGAGCGGACATCTCGAGCGGCTGGCAACCGAGAAGGACGACACGTTCCGGCTGCGGACCGGCACGGCCGACCATCTCGTCAAGGTCTCCCCGCCCGACGAGGCGGTGGCTGTCGTAGCTCTCCAAACGGCTGTGATGCGCCACCTCGAAACCGAAGCTCCTCAACTCCCCGTCCAGCGGGTCAAGGAGACCACCGAAGGCGGCGACAACGTACCGATCGAGACGAAAGACGGCAGGGTTCGAGTCCTGCGCGTCTTCGACTTCGTGGAAGGTGCTGTCCTGGCGCGGACGAACCCCGATCCCCACCAGCTTGCCCAGGTCGGGCAGATGCTCGGGCGAGTGGATCTGGCTCTGCGGTCATTCAGGCATCCAGCGGACGAGCGGCACCTTGTGTGGGACCTTCGACACTTCGACCAACTGCGGGAGCTCATCGAGTACACGCCCGGCGCCGCGCACCGTCGGTTGGCACAAGAAGTGTTCCGCCTTTTCCACGAGGCCATTGTTCCGAGGCTGGGTGATCTCGAGACCCAAGTGATCCATGGTGACTACAGCCCCTACAACGTCCTGGTGGATCCACGGACGGACAGCTTCGTCACGGGAGTGATCGACTTCGGTGACAGCATGCGCAGTGCTTTGATCTTCGATCCTGCCGTGTCTCTCGCGAACCTTCTCGGACGGACGCCGGGTGATCCCTGGCGTGAGGCATGCAGCTTCGTTACGGGATACGAGCGGGCCCGGCCGATCAAGGACACCGAACTCCCGCTCCTGCCTGTCGCCGCGCTGGCACGCCTCACCCTTCGCGCGCTGGTCACCCATTGGCGCGCGGAACGAGTGCCGGAGCGTCGCGACTACCTGCTCGAACACGCCAGAGACGACTGGGTCAACGTGGAGCGGGCCATGGCCGTCGCCATGGAGGAGGTCGTGGCCCGTTTGCTGAGCACCCGCCAGGACTCGCCTTGAGCGTGACACTGATTTGGGCTGCGTACGGTCTCGCTAAGGTCAGGAGGTGAGCAGCATCAACCCCACACCCCGCGACTACAACAAGGCAAGTGTCCTTGACGTGGTTCTCTCCCACGCGCCGTTGACCCGAAACAGGCTCATCGAGCTCACGGGGCTGAGCAAGGCGACGGTGTCTCGAGCCGTCGAGGAACTGCGCTCCGACGGGTTCGTCGTGGACGGGGGAGTCGACGCCATCGCCGGGCGTGGCCGTCCGTCGACGTACCTCGATGTGCCCGAGACGGCCGGACATGTCGTGGGGGTCGGATTCGGCGCCGCTACCACCGGCGTGCTGGTGACCGACCTACGCGGCCGTGAGATCGGACATGTGATCGTTCCGACGGTCGAGCACCACGACGTCCCCGCTGCCGGCCGGTGGCTGGTCGACCTGATCGCGCAGACCAGCGCATCCGCACGCGGGCCACTGCGCCAGGTCGTCGCGGCACTGCCCGCCCATGTCCGCGACGGCGCCGAGGTCTTCCGGCCTGCCGAGCCGATGAAAGTCTTCTCCGGCAGAGACTTGCACCGGACCGTCGAAGAACTCGTCGGTGCTCCGGTGTCCTTCGACAGTGACGCGAACGCGTCCTTGCTCCAGGTGCTCACGGACGACGCGAGCATCCATGACGCTGCCCTGTTCAGCGTCAGCAGCACCCTGAGTTTCGCCACCTGCAGACACCGGGAACTGGCTCGGGGACGTACTCCCTCGTTCGGCGACATCGGTTCCCTGTCCTCGGGCATCGGCGACCGCAGCCTCAACGGGCTGCTGAGCACCGCAGGGCTTGTGAAGGTCGCTCGTGAACACGGACTGGACCTCGAACGCGTCGAGGACCTGTGGCTGGCACCTCAGGACCATCGAGGCCGTGCGGAGATACTCAAGGCGTTCACGACGGCGGTCACGACCGCCGTGAGCATCGTCGCCGTGACCCTCGATCCCGAATCCGTCTACTTCGTCGGCCGGTTGCACCCCTTGGTGGACGAGGTTCTCCCCGAGGTACGCAAGCGACTCGCACAGAACTTGCCGGCCAGCCCCCGGATCATGACCGTCTCCCAGATTCTGGGACTCTCGGTAGCACGCGGCGCCGTGCACGCCTCCCTGGCCATGACCCACAACCGCCTACGGGACGCGCTGCTCAAGGCACGCAGTCAGGGACCGCGGCAGGAGCAAGCTGCGCCGGCATTCTGATCCGGAGGCCGAACTCGGCGCCGCCTAGCGGTTGTTGTTCTCGTACTCGGGGGGAGGCCCGGGCAACGATCCGGTAGACCAGGCTCGCTTATGGCGTTGCGTCAGTCGAACAGGTCGGGCTGTTCCGCGGTGATCTGGTCCCACAGGGGGCGGAACTGGAACCAGCCCGGCAGGGCGCCGGAGATCTGCGTACGGACCGTCCTGGCCGTCTCGGCGTCGATGAGCTTTGGCTTTCCGGCGGCCATGGCCAGCAGCTGGGCCTGGCAGGAACGTTCCATCGTGATGAAGTACCAGGCCGCCTCGGCGACGGACGCCCCGACCGTCAGCAGCCCGTGGTTCTGCAGGACGACGGCCTTGCCCTCGCCCAAGGCCAGGCCGATGCGCCGGCCTTCCTCGGTGTCGTTCACCACGCCCCGGTAGTCGGAGTAGATGCCGTGGTCCTCGAAGAAGGCACAGGCGTCCTGGGTGATCGGCTCCAGGGGGATGCCGAGGCTGGAGAAGGCCTTGCCGTGCAGGGAATGGGTGTGTGCCGCGGCGACCACGTCCGGCCGGGCCCGATGTACCTCTGAGTGGATGCAGAACGCAGCGTTGTTGACCGGGCGCTTGCCTTCCAGGAGCGTGCCGTCGTGGTCGACGAGGATCAGGTCGGAGACCCGTATCTGGCTGAACGACATACCGAAGGGATTGACCCAGAAGGCCGACGGGTTCTCGGGGTCACGGGCCGTGATGTGCCCGGCCACCCCCTCGGAGAACCCGAAGCGGGCGAACAGGCGGAAGGCGGCGGCGAGTTCCTGCTTACGGACCTCGCGCTCCTCCTCGACGCTCAGGTTCTGCTGGGGAAGTGGCAGGTAGACGCCCTCGGGCATGGCGCCGACGGACGCGTGCGGGGCTGCGGCGGGTGTCACGGTCATGGGGCTGGCCTTTCTGAATCCGGTGATCTGAACAGGTGTGGCGCGGCTACTTGGTACGGCGCTATTTGGTACGGCCGCTACTTGGCACGGCCGCGCAGGCCGACGCCGTACATGACGTCCGCCAGGCGCAGGATGAAGCGGTAGGCCGAGGGCTCGTACGGGATCATGTGCATGTCCCGGCGCATCGGGAACCGGTTCGCGCTGACGGCCTGGAGCCGGGTGTACTTCTTGATCCCTTCGGCGCCGTGGCGGACGCCGAGGCCGGACTCCTTCCAGCCGCCCATGGGCAGGCCGAGGGCCATGTAGTTGGTCTGGGCGTCGTTGATGGTGACGCAGCCGACCTCGAACTGCTCCGCCAACCGGCGGGCGCGCTTCACGTTCGAGCCGATGATGGAGGCCTGCAGCCCGTACGAGCTGTCGTTGACCAGCCGGACGGCTTCCTCGGCGCTCGCGACCTTCATCACGGGCAGGGTGGGACCGAAGGTCTCCTCGCGCATGCACTTCATGGTGTGGTCGACGTCGACGAGCAACGTGGGCTCGAAGAACCGGCCGGGTCCGTCGACGCTGTGGCCTCCCACGAGTACCCGGGCGCCCTTGTGCAGTGCGTCGTCGACGTGCTCCTTCATGACGGCCAGCTGCGGAGGGAAGGTCACGGCCCCCACGTCGGTGCTGCCCAGTTCTCCCGGGGTGCCCGAGGTGACCTGCTGGAACCGTTCGCGCAGCAGATCGAGGAACGCGTCGTACACCGGCTCTTCGACGTACACCCGCTCCACCGAGGTGCACATCTGGCCCCCGTTGGACAGGGCGCCCTGGATCGTGACGTTCACGGCCCGTTCCAGTGAGGCGTCCGCGAGAACGACCAGGGCGTCCTTGCCCCCGAGTTCGAGCGAGCAGGGGATGAGCCGCTCGCCCGCCCGTGCCGCGACCAGCCGGCCCGTCCTCGTCGACCCGGTGAACATCACGAAGTCCGCGGTGTCCACCAGCGCCTGGCCGGTGGCTCCCGCGCCGGTGACCACTTGGAAGACGTCCTTGGGCCAGCCGCACTCGCGCGCCATCCGCTCCATGAGGAGCGCCGTCAGCGGTGTGTGTTCGGAGGGCTTCAGGACGACCGTGTTGCCTGCGGCCAGGGCGGGGATGGCGTCGCCGAAGGAGTTGAGCAGCGGGTTGTTCCACGGGCCGATGACTCCTACGACTCCGAGCGGCACCCGGCGGGTGTACATGCTGCGGCCGAGAACGAACGGTGAGAAGGAGCGGATCTTCGTCCTGGCGAGAAGGCTCCGGGCCTGCTTCGCCCAGTGGGCGAAGGCGCCGGCGCAGTAGACGACCTCGATGATCGCGTCCTCCTGCGCCTTGCCGTTCTCCTCGACGATGCAGTCAGTGATCTCCTGCCGGTGCGCCATGAGCCAGCGGCGGCCGCGTGCGAAGAACTCCGCGCGCGAACGCACGTCCAGCTCCGCCCAGCCCCGCTGCGCCCGCCGGGCTCGTACGACCGCTTCGGCCACCTCCTCCGCCGACGCGTCGGAGACATGGCCGACCAACGCTCCGGTGGCGGGGTTGTCCACCGCGATATGGGCACCAGTCGGGGAGCCGTCTGTCATGAGGGATCGAGTCTGTGCCACGGAATCTCCCACCGGAACGTTGACTTGGCTTCACCCAGAATGAGACGGTCAATCGAACAAGTCAAGTGTCTTGTACGAGCGTCCAAGTAGCGCGGGACGACTGAGAGTCTCGAGACGGGCCCCGATACGGCCGAGAACCCTCTTCGATCCGCGTCAGGAAGGAGCGGTTGGATGAAACGGACGGCGGAGGTCGCGTTGAGCGGCCTGGGCGTGCCCGAATCCCTGCGCTGGCACGAGGGAGCCCTCTGGTTCTCCGATCTCGCACACGGCACGGTGCACCGTTGGGACGGCACCGGTAAACCGGAAACGGTCCTCGAGGTCCCCGGCCGGGCCGGCGGGCTCGGCTGGCTCCCCGACGGCCGCCTGCTCGTCGTGTCCATGGACGGGGGGTGCGTCTACCGGCAGGAACCCGACGGCGCACTGGTGGAGCACGCCGATCTGCGCCCCATCGTCGGCGGTCCCGTCAACGACATGCTCGTCGACCCGCAAGGGCGGGCCTACGTCGGCAACTTCGGCTTCGACTACCACGCCTTCTCGCGCGAGCACCCGAACTCCATGCTCTACGCGCCGCCCGGACCGCCGAAAACCCCCATCGCGTGCCTCGCCCCGGACGGAAGCCTGCTCGCACTGACCGAGCCGCTGCTCTTCCCGAACGGCACGATCCTGACCGCCGACGGCAACACCCTGGTGGTGGCCGAAACCCTTGCCATGCGGCTCACCGCCTTGCCCAGGACCCCCGACGGCATCCCCGGAAAGCCGCAGCCCTGGGTTCCGCTGATCGCACCGCTGCTCTGGCGGCTCCTGAACCACCCGGGGCCGGCCGGACGCGTCACCCGCAAGATCTCGGCGCTCCTGGACCACCCCGCCATCGCGAAGCGTTCCGCGTCGCCGATCGCACCGGACGGCATCGCGTGGGACACCGACGGCGAGTCGATCTGGGTCGCGAACGCCCTGCGCGGTGAATGCGTGCGCGTCGCCCCGGGCGGCCGCGTCCTCGAGCGGGTCGCGACGAGCCAGAACACACTCTGCTGCCTGCTGGCCGGACACGACGGGCGGACCCTCTTCGCCGCCACCGTTCCGACGGACGATCCGGTCCGGGCCGCTGAACTCAACGGCGGCCGGGTCGAGATGGTGCGGCTGTGACTGCCGCAGTAACGATCAGACTCCACCCGTACCGGACGATTGACTTGGACGTACGACCGAGGAGAATCGATCGCCATGCGCCAGATATCTGACAAGGGCCAGGTCATTCTCGTGACCGGCGCGGCCAACGGGATCGGGGCCGCCGTCGCGGAACTCGCGATCGCCCGCGGGCATCGCGTCATGCTGACCGACGTGGACGAGGAAGCTGTCCTGGCTCGCGCCCGCGAACTGGGCTCCCGGGCGGCCGCCTGTGCGCGGGACATCCGAAGCCCCGAAGGCTGGAGCCGCGCGTTCGAGGCGGCGGAGGCCTCCTTCGGAGTCGTCGACGTGCTGGTCAACAACGCTGGCATCATCCATACCGGACACGCGCGGGACCTCAGTCCGCAACAGCACCGCGACATCGTCGAGGTCAACCTGCTGGGCACCATCACCGGGGTCTGCACGGCCCTCGAGCGCATGACCGCGCAGGGACACGGTCACATCATCAACGTCTGCAGCATGACCGCGTTCCTGCCGCTGCCCGGATACGCCACCTACTGCGGCACCAAGTACGGTCTGCGGGCCTTCCACCACAGCGTCGCCATCGAGGAGCGCGACGGGCCGCTGGACTTCACGATCATCCATCCGCCGTCCACCCGGACGGGCATGCTCGACCAGGAGATGGCCGATCCCTCCTGCGCCATCTCCTTCGCGGAGAAGTCCTACGCACCGGAACGGATCGCCGAGGCCGTCGTCGACGCGGTCACCACCAAACCGGTCGAGGTGGTGTTCCCGCCGCTCGCCGGCCGCGTCCAGCGAATCGCCGGCGTGTTCCCCAGGCTGATGCGCCGTGTCATCCCCATGGCCGAGGCCAGAGGGAAGCGGCAGAGGGAGAAGCTCCTCACCGCCCCGACGACCGCCCCGCCAGCAAAGTAGGCCTTCCTGTGACCCCACCCTGACCAGGCCCGTTCCGCCTCCGGGAGGCTCCATGCCCACAGAGTTCCACCCTCCGGCCCGGGTGCCGGCGGCCATCGCCGGAGCGGATGCCGGCCAGGGACCGGCCGAGCCCGTCTCACGTGGCTGGATCACCTTGTACGGGCTGGTCTGGTTCGGGTACTGGATGGCGAATCTCGTCCCCCTCCAACTGCTGCTCCCTCAGCAGCTGGAGGCGATCGACCCGGCGTCCAAGGTCCACGACTTCGCCGTCGTCAACGCCGTCTCGGGACTGGTCTCGATCCTCGCCCTCCCCTTATGCGGCGCGCTGTGCGACCGCTCCCGGAGCAGCTTCGGACGCAGAAGACTCTGGCTCGCGGCCGGCACGCTCGCGTTCGCCGCGGGACTCGTCGTCACCGGGGAACAGACGACCGTGGCCGGGGTGACCGTCGCGTGGGCGGCCAGCATGCTCGGACTCATCGCCGCCACCTCCGGGCTGACCGCCCTCATCGCCGACCGCGTTCCCGTCAACCAGCGCGGTTTGGTATCCAGCGCGGTCTACGGCCCCCAGGCCCTCGGCGTGGTGGTCGGCATAGCCGTCGTCTCCGCCTTCGCGCTCTCCCCCGAGAGCAGTTACGTCGTCATCGCAGCCCTGCTGATCATCTGCACCGTGCCGTTTCTGGCGCGCTTTCGTGACCCCGCGGCCGGCTCCGAGCCTCCACTGAGGTTGCGCGCACTGCTCACCTCCATGGGCGGCTCTCTTAAGAACCGCGACTTCGCCTGGGCCTTCGGCGGGCGGCTCGTGGTCAACCTGGCGAACTCCCTCGGTGTCTGCTACACCCTCTACTTCCTGACCGACGACCTGAAGGTCTCCGATCCGGCCGGCAGCCTCCTGGTCTGCACCGTGCTCTATCTGGTGGCCGGACTCCTGGCCACCTCCGTCGCCGGGGTACTGTCCGACCGCCTCGGCAGACGGCGGATCTTCGTCGCACTGGCGGCGCTGCTGCAGGGAGCCTCGGGCTTCCTCCTGGCGAGCTTCCCGAGCCTCACCGTCACCCTGGTGGCGTCGGCCCTCATGGGCGGCGGCTTCGGCGCGTACATGGCCGTCGACCAGGCACTGATCACCCAGGTCCTGCCCGACGCGGAGAGCCGGGCCCAGGACCTCGGCATCATGAACATCGGTACGGTCATCCCACCCGCGCTGGCCCCGCTCATCGCCAGCTTCCTCATCACCTCGGACCGCGGCTATCCACTCCTCTTCGCCCTGGTCGGCGTGACCGCGACCGTCGGAGTCCTGCTCGTGTACCGCGTACGTTCCGTCAGATAGAGACGCCGGGCCCGTGGAAACGTAAGTCGTCGGTGGTCGGTGGTCGCCTCAACTCCCTTTCGCCATAGGGCGGGTGGCACGGAAGGTGCCTGCCGTGGCGGTCTCGGTGGTGCCGTCGGGGAAGACGACCCGTGCGGTGGTCCCCGGTGGCACATCGACGGTGAGGGTGAGCGCGTCGTCGGTCGTCCGCCACTCGACGGTGATCGTGCCCTGCGAGGACTCGTGCGTGCCCCGGGCCCACGTCAGTGACGGGTGGGGGAGAGGCGCGACCTCGATGGACTCCCAGGCGACCGAGCCCGGTGCCTGGCGCAGGCCCAGCGTGTGGGTGTGCAGGAAGCGGATCACGGCGCCCTTGCTGTAGTGGTTCAGGGAGTCGTGGGCGTCGCCGTTCTCGTCGATGCCCTCCCAGTCCTCCCAGATGGTCGTCGCACCGCGGTCCAGCATGTACAGCCAGGACGGGGCGGTGCGCCGGAAGAGAAGCTCGTACGCGATGTCGGCGTGGCCGGAGTCGGCCAGGACCGGGAGCAGGTCGCCCGTGGCGAGGAAGCCGGTGCCGAGGTGGGTGTCGGCGGCGCGGATCAGTTCGACGAGGCGTGCGGCGGCGGCCGGGCGCAGTTCGTCGGGGACGAGGCCGAGAGAGAGGGCGCGTACGTACGCGGCCTGGGTGTCGCCGGTGGTGCGCCCGTCGGGGGTGAGGAACTCGGTGCGCCAGGCGTCGCGGATCCGTTCGGCGGTCTCGGCGTAGCGGGCCGCGTCCTCGGTGTGGCCCAGTACTCGCGCGATACGGGCGAGGGTCGACGTCGAGCGGTACAGGAACGCCGTGCCGACCTCGCCCTTGTCGGCCATGAACCAGGCGACGGGGTCGGTCTGGACCGGGTCGATGCGGGTGCCGTCGGCCGCCTTCGCCTTCGGCTCGGTCCACTCGCCCCAGTGGAAGGAGCCGTCCCAGAGGTACTGCTCGTGCGGGAGCGGCTCGGCCGAGCGCTCGATGCGGGACTGGTGGCGGGCGGTGCGGGCGGTCCGTAGCGCCCACTCGACCCAGCGGACCATCGCCTCCCAGTTCTCGGCGAGGATCTCCCGGTCGCCATAGGACTCGTACAGCTCCCAGGGGACCGCGACGATCGCGTCGCCCCAGCCCGCCGAGCCGGTCATCATGGCGAACTGGTCGTCGAGGTGATGCTTGATGCGCCGACCGTCGGGCGAGAAGTTGGCGATCCGGCCGTCGGGCAGCTGGTCGTCGCGCACCGAGCGCAGCCATTTACGGCTGAAGCCGAGGACGTCGTACAGACGCGTGGCGGTCGGGGCGAAGACCTGGAAGTCGCCGGTCCAGGCGAGGCGTTCGCGAGTCGGGCAGTCCGTGGGTACGTCGACGGCGTTGCCGCGGAAGCTCCAGTCGGCGATCTCGTGAAGGCGGTTGAGGTCGTCGTCGCTGCACGCGAAGGTGCCGGTGCGGCGCAGGTCGGTGTGGACGACGCGCACCGTGATGCTCGTGGGGTCGAGCGGGGCGCCGTCGCGGCGGATGCGCGCGTACCGGAAGCCGTGCACGGTATGGCGTGGCTCGAACGTCTCGCTCCGGCCCGCGGAGACGACCTCGTCGCGCTGGACGAAGGGGATCGGGTCCTCGCCGGGGCGTACGGAGTCCAGGTGAGCGGTCGTCAGATCGCCCTCCGCGCCGACGTGTTCGCCGTAGTCGATGACGGTGCGGGTACCGGGCGGGCCTAGGTCGCTCAGGGCGAGCCATCCCGAGGCGTTCTGGCCGAAGTCGGCGATCCAGAGGCCGTCTTCGAGTTGCTTGACCGACTGTGCCGTACGCGACTCCACGACACGTACGGGGGGCGCGGGCGACCAGTCGATCGCGGGGGCCTCGACCTGATCGACGAGGACCGGCTGTTCGGCGCCCGGTACGGCGCGGAAGTCGGTGGTCTGCCCGTCCATGAGGTCGGCCCGGGTGATGGCCGACCGGGTGCTCGTCCAGGTCTCGTCGGTGCGCACGACCTGGCGTGAGCCGTCCTCGTACGTGATGTGCAGCTCGGCGCGTGCGGCGAGCACCGTTCCCCAGCCGGCCGGCAGGCGGAAGGCGCCGACCTGGCCTCGGTACCAGCCGTCGGAGAGGACGATCTCGAGCCGGTTGACGCCCGCTTGGAGCGCGGCCGTGACGTCGGATGCCTGGGCGTAGAGCGTGCGGTCGTACGACGTGGCACCGGGCGACAGTTCGGCGGTGCCGGCCCGCTCGCCGTTGACGTAGGCCTCGTACACGCCGAGCGCCGTCGCGTACAGCCGTGCCGAGCGCACCCCGGCGCGTGCCTGGAACCGGGTCGTCAGGGTGTGGGCCGGGCGCTTGCCGCAGCCGGGGTCGTCGCCGGATTCGGTGGGTGAGATCCAGCGGGCCTGCCAGTCCTCGTCCAGGAGGCCGACCTCGAAGGTGCTCAACTCCGACCATGGCGACGGGGCTTCAGCATCCCGGGCCCGGACCCGGACCCGCCAGGCCACCTGCCGGCCGCTCTGTAGCGCCGCCCAGGGCCAGGGGAAGAACCGGTGCTGGCCCGGCGCGACCTGCACCGCGGGCTGCGCCTCGCCGTCGACGGTGCATTCCAGCTCGTATCCCGTCGTGCGGCCCGTGTCCGACGGCTCCGACGGCGGCTTCCACGACAGGCGGGGTGCGGGGCCCGACACGGGGAACTGGTCACCGCCGTAGTCGATGCGGAGGTCGTACGGTGCGTTGTTCATGCTCTGCTTTCTCGGAACGGTTGACCGGGGACGATTGCCGAAGAGCCCTGTTACCGGACCGACTTGACCTTGAACTTGATGATCAGGCCGCCGGCGAGGGCGAGCACCGCGCCGCTCAGATAGAGCAGCGTGTAGTTCTTCTCGCCTCCGCTCGTGACGCCGATGGTGATGACGAGCGGGGCGATGAGCGGGGCGAGGGCGCTGGGGATCTTCTGCGCGAAGGCGACGACCGCGAGATAGCGGCCGGCCTGGGCGCGGTCGGGGAGAACGGCGAACACGATCGCCTGGTCGACGGCGCTGAACATCGCGATGGCGAGCTGCATCAGTACCGCGCCGACGATGAGTTGGGGCAGCGAGTAGGCGAACGCCTCGGCGACGGCCCCGGCGACGAAGATCGCGGAGCCGATCACGGTGAACAGCTTGCGCCGGCCGAGCTTGTCAGAGAGGAAGCCGCCGCCGATGGCGCCGGCGGTTGCCGCGAGCACTCCGAGGATCCCGATCGCCGACACGACGCCGGCGACCTCCTTGACGGGCAGGTCGAGCCGCTGGGCGTAGAAGAAGGTGCCGAAGGTGGTGTTGAAGTACAGGCCCATGAAGAAGACGAAGCGGCCGAGCCAGTTCCAGCCGAAGTCGGGGTACTTTCGCGGATTGAACCCGTAGCTGGCGAACAGGCCCTTGAGGCTCACCTGGCTGGTGTGGACGAGTGCGCGGGAGTCGCCCTCGGGCTTGAGCAGCGGGAACAGCAGCAGCATGGCCGCTCCGATGACGCCCGGGACCAGGAACACCAGAAGCGTGCTGTCGGCCACCGTGTACGCGATGCCGATGCCGACCACCGGCGCGATCTGGGTCATGACGCCGGTCACCGCCGAGACGCGTCCGCGCTGTTCCTCGGGCACGCGGTCGGCCTGGATGTTCTGGATGGCCTGCCCGACCGTGGACCAGCCGATCATGCCGACGACCCACGCCAGGCCCACCAAGAAGACGGTCGGTGCGGCGGCGATCCCCAGGAGCCCGGCCATGCCGATGGCCGTGCCGGCGAACATGAACGGTGTCCGGCGGCCCAGGCGGGAGCGCATCCGGTCGCTCCAGAAGCCCATCAGAGGGCTGAGGACCAGATAGACGAACTGGGCGGATCCGGTGACGTATCCGAGCAGTTCCTCGCGGCCGGGGGCGAGCTCGTCGATCCGCAGGGCCAGCGAGTAGGAGAGCGGAACCATCAGGGCCAGGGAGGCCCCGAAGCTGGCGATCATGATCCAGGCTAGGTAACTCCTGCTGACCCTCTCCAGGGGCGGGGCCTCGATCTCGGGGGCTGGGGTCTCGGCCGGTTCCTCGCTGTCGCCCTTCGCCGGATCGGTGGGTTCCTCACCGTTGCCTGTTGCCGGTTCGGTCGGCGGAGGTCCGGCCACGCTGATGTCGCGGTTGTTCTTCGTCATTGAGACTCCTTCGTCTCATGTGTGCGAGGTGGCACGGCAGTTGGTCCGTTACGAGGGCAAGCTGTGGTTGGAACGTTTCAGTGAGGGGCGTCGGTGTGCGGGCCCGGCTTGCGCCCGCTCAGGCCGTGCCAGCGGCGGCGGAGGGCGAACGCAGCCGTCTTCGGCTTGCGATCGCGGGTGAACACGCCCTTCTTGTTGCCGTCCACGCGATGGATGCCTGCGGCGGTCTGGAAGTCGGCGAAGTTCCAGACGTGTTCGCCGATGAACTCGGGGATGCGGTCGAAGACGCGGTGGTACATGGCGAGGTAGTCGCTCTGGTACTCCTCGCTCCACGGGGTGTCCCAGATCGAGTGCAGACCGGGCTGGGTGTCGGCGCCGTACTCGGACATCATGACCGGCTTGCCGAAGCGCGCGGCCCAGCCCAACAGGTCCTGTTCCAGGGCCTGTTCGGCCGTCGCGAGGTCGCCGGTGAACACGTACCAGCCGTAATAGCGGTTGATGCTCAGTACGTCGAAGAGGTCGCCGATCAGGTCGTTCTGCGGGGTGGCGAACATGACCGCGGAGTAGGTGAGGGGGCGGGTCGGGTCGAGCTTGCGGGCCAGCTCGACCAGCGGCCCGAAGTACTCGCGGGCGCCCTCCTCGTTGGAGGCCGGTTCGTTGGCGAGGGACCACAACACCACGCTCGGGTGGTTCTTGTCCCGCTCGATCAACTCGCGCAGGTGCTCGGCGTGGACGTCGCGGGTGGTGCCGCCGAAGTTCTCCGGAGCGAAGGTCGGGGTCGGTGCCTGGCCGGTGAGGCCGCCCATGACGCCCAGGTTGAGGCCGACGGCGGCGGTCTCGTCGATGACGACGAAGCCGTGCCGGTCGGCGAAGTCGAGCACCTCTTCCGCGTACGGGTAGTGCGAGGTGCGGAAGGAGTTGGCGCCGGTCCACTCCATGAGCTGGAAGTCGTGGACGAGGTAGGCGTCGTCGTGGCCCTTGCCTCGGACAGGGGTGTCCTCGTGCTTGCCGAAACCGGTGAAGTAGAACGGTTCGCCGTTGATGAGGAAGTCCGTGCCGCGCACTTCGACGGTGCGGACGCCGAAGGGCTGGGTGTAGCTGTCGACCACCTCCGCCGCAGCGGGCTCCGCCTCGTCGGTCAACTCCACCACGAGGCCGTACAGGTAGGCGGCGCCCGGCTGCCACAGGGTCACGTCCTCGATGCGGAGGATGCCCTCGGGGCCGTATGCCTGCGCAACCGTGTGGCCTGCCTCGTCGACCGCGCGTACCCGGACGGCGATCGTGTCGGCGTCCTCGCCGGCGGTCTCCACGCGGTACTCGACGATGCCGGCCGCGCCGTCCCGACCGGTGACGACCGTGACGTCCTCGACGTAGGTCCGCGGCGTGCTGCACAGGCGGACCGGGCGCGCGATGCCCGCGTAGTTGTAGAAGTCGTGCAGGTACGACTGACGTTGGCGGCCGTCGGGGCCGGTGGTGACGGTGCCCGGCGGGATCGTCACGTTCGTCAGCCGGTTGTCGACGCCGACCGTGAGCCGGAACTCGGCGCCGGGGGCGACGATTCCGGTCAGGTCCGCCTCGAACGGCGTGTAGCCGCCGGTGTGTTCGGCCACGAGCCGGTCGTCCACGTAGACCTGCGCGGCGTGGGTGACGGAGCCGAAGCGGAGAACCACGCGATCTCCCACCCAGCCGCGCGGCACCCGCACCTCGCGCTGGTACCAGACGACGCCGACGTGGTCACGGATCTCGGGGTCCACGAACAGGTCGTTGTAGCTGGCGGGGACGGAGGCTTCGAGGGGCGAGGTGAGCCGCGACGTCCACGGGGTGGCGCCGGCGCGGGTATCGAGGGCGAACCGCCACAGGCCGTCGAGGCTGACGATGTCACGGGTGGGGCTGGTGCGGGGGGAGAGCATGGGGCTCCTACGCGTCGTTGCGGGGCCGGTGGGCCGGTGGGCCGGGGAGGACGAGGTGGGTGCGGTGTCGCGGATGCGCGGACTCAGATCGTTTCGCCGGCGTCGGCGAGGAGGGTGCTCCCCGTCATGAAGGCGGAGAGGTCGCTCGCGCAGAACAGCACCACGCGGGCGATGTCGTCGGGGACGCCGAGCCGTCCGAGCGGGCCCGGCTTCATGACGGACATGAGGGACTCGGCGTCCAGAGAGACCCCGGCCTCGGCGGCTGCCGCCATGTTCCCCTCGGTCGGCACGAATGTCGGTGCCACGCCCAGGACGCGAATGCCGAACGGTGCGAATTCCAGGGCGAGTTGGCGGGTGATGCCGCGCGCCGCGTGCTTGGAGCCGACGTAAGCGGCGAGCCCTGGGGCCGTTCCCCGAAACCCAGCCGTGGAGACGACGTTGACGATGACGCCGCCGCTCCCGGCCTCGCGCATCCGGCGCGCCGCCTCCCGGGAACCGAGGAAGACACCGCGCGTGTTCACGGCGAACACCTCGTCCCAGGTCTCCTCGGACATCTCAAGCGCGGGAACGCTGGGGAAGATCCCGGCGTTGTTGACCCAGATGTCGAGCCCGCCGAGCTCCCGGACCGCGAGATCGGCGGCCCCGACGACGCTCCCGGCGTCGGTGACGTCCACGTGGACGGCCACCGCACACCCCGGACGGCGCGCGTTGAGGCTCTTGGCGACGGTGGTGGCGAGCTCGCGGTCGATGTCGGCGACGAGCACGTCCGCGCCGGCTTCGACCAGGCGCTCGGCGATGGCCCGGCCCAGTCCGCGGCCCGCGCCGGTTACGACGGCCCTCCGCCCGGACAGCGAGATCAGTTCCGCCAGGGACCGCGACGAGACGTCGGGTACGGATACCTGCACGATGTGTCCTTCCGATGCCGGGGCGGTCAGTTGAGCCCGCGGCGGGCGGTCTCGCCGAGCCAGGCGAGGCTGGGCTTGGGGCGGCGCTCGAAGGTCTCGCGGTCCACCTCGACCAGTCCGAACGTCGGCTCCCAGTGGCCCCACTCGTAGTTGTCGAGAAGGCTCCAGTGCAGATAGCCGCGTACGTCGGCCCCGTCGGCGAGCGTCACCTGAAGGTGCTTCAGGGCCTCGTCGGTGTAGGCGATCCGGCGGGTGTCGTCGCGGGTGGCGATGCCGTTCTCGGTGACCAGGATCGGCATGCCGCCGGTGACCTCGACGGTGTGCCGTACGGCGATGGCCAGGGCGTCGGGCCGGTACGCGGTTCCGACGAGCGTGTTGTCCGGGTGCTGCGGGTGGGGCTCGACGCCGTCCGGGCCGACCCATTGGCTCGAGTACGACTGCACGCCCACGAAGTCGTCGCCGCGCGAGCCCTCCAGGTAGAGGTCCTCCCAGATGTACTCCAGCTCCCGCTTCTTCTCCTCCGCCCCCGGGCGGGCGACGAAGGCGCGGTTGGCGACCGTCCAGCCGACCTTGGCGCCGGTGCGCTCGCGCAGCAGGTCCCGGGCGGCGTGGTGCGCCTCGACCAGCCGTTCGCCGATCTTCACATCCGGGGCCGGCGTCTTCGGCCGCGGACTCTCGTTGTCGAGGGTGGGGCTCATCCACGCGTCGGCTGCGTGCGGGTCGTCCTGCAACGCCCGTGCCATGCCGATCATGATGGCCAGCATGTTCGGCTCGTTCATGGTGACGACCCACTCGACGCCGTCGAGGATCGGGGCAACCGCCTCGGCGTACGCCCGGAACCGCTCCACGGCGCGGTCACCGAGCCAGCCGCCCTCCTGGGCGAACCAGAGCGGGCTGGTGAAGTGGTGCAGGGTCACGACGGGCGTCAGGCCGAGCTCGAATGCGGTGTCGATCATCCGCCGGTAGTGGGCGAGTTCGGCCCGCGAGATCATCCCGGGGACCGGCTCGATCCGTGCCCACTCGATGCCGAAGCGGTACGCGTTGAGGCCGGCGTCGGCGAGCAGTTGCATGTCCTCGCGGTACCGGTGATAGCTGTCGCAGGCGTCGCCACTGCGCTCCATGCCGGGCATGCGCCCCTCGCTCGCCCAGAAGTCGCTGTTGAGGTTGTTGCCCTCGATCTGGTGCGGCGCGGTGGAGGCTCCCCAGAGGAACCCGGGAGGGAATTCGGTCATCGTCGACTGCTTTCCATACGCGGCGTGCTGGCCCGCCAACTCTTACCATGTGGTTGGTTTTGGATTGGACCGTAGATCGGGGCCGCAAGGGCGGGAAGGTCGCTGCTCTACTTCGTGATCGAAGCGTTACATTGCAGCGCCTCGGTCAGTGGGAAGTGAGCGCACTGTGGGCAGGGCAGGGCAGGGGTCGGCCGCGCCGTTGTCCGTCCGTCGCGTTGGCGGCCGGCGACGAGCCGGTGTGGGGTTACGCGCTGTTCGGCGATCGGCCCTGACCGCCGACCGGTGTCCAATGAGCGTGCCGCAGCGCCGAGTTGGGCGCCGAGTTGGGCGCCGATCCGCTCACTCGTCGGTGTGGTCGTGGTCCAAGAGGAGGCGGACGAAGTCGGTGACGGGGCTGACGATGTCGAGGCCCGGGGTGAGGACCCACTGCAACTGGAGCCCAGTGAGTACGGCATGGAAGAGGACCGCGGCGCTCTCGGGGCTTACGCCCGCGCGCAGCGTGCCGCGGGCGGCGTTCTCGTGGAAGCCCTCGGCGAACTGGGTGCGCCCGCGTTCGTAGCGTTCGACGAAGTAGGCGTGGGCGGGATGATCCGGTCGTGAGGCCGCTGCGGCGAGTTCGATCCACAGGCGCATCAGCTCGGGCGCCTTCTGGTGGTGGCGGATGAGTTCGGCGAGGTAGGGCGCGAGCTCGTCCGGGCTGTCGACCTGCTCCAGGCCCTGCTGCCATTCCTCGGCATCGCGTTCGGAGAGGACTGCGGCGAGGAGCTCGTCCTTGTTGCGGAAGTGGTGCAGGAGGCCGGCGTGGGTGATGCCGGCCCGCTCCGCGATGTCGCGCAGGGAGGCTTTGGCGTAGCCGTTCTCGGCGAAGCTGTCGCGTGCGGCCCGTACGATCTCCGCTCGGCGGGCCGGTGTCTTGGCGTACGGCCCACGCGCCTTTGCCTGACCCACGGTGCGTTCACTCTCCTCGGCGAAGTCCGTCCAGCGCAGTAGCTGAGCCATTAAAACCTACCGGTGGTTGGTATTTACCGCCGGGCTGGCGATCGTCCCAGGGAGATGGCCTGCTCGATGCGTAAGAACGCATACGTGGCGGTCGGCCCCGCGCGGCCTCACATACGGGCTCTCAGTACGTCGACCTCACAGCCCGGTGCGAAGGGGTCGAAGCCGTGCTCGCTCAGCCAGCGAACTGCCAGCAGGCTGCGCAGCGACCACCACGCGTGGATCACGTCGAGGTCGATGTCGGTGCCATAGCCGGCGATGACGTCGTCGAGGTGCTCCTCGTGTCCGAGCGTGAAGGTGGCGAGGTCGTACAGGGCATCACCTTGGCCCGCCTCGGACCAGTCGATGATGCCGGTGACCTCGTCGCCGTCGACGAAGACGTGCGCGATCTGCAGGTCGCCGTGCGTGAACGCCGGGGTCCACGGCCGGAGCGCGGCCTCGGCGACCTGGCGGTTGCGGGTGACCAGGTCGGCGGGCAGGACGCCGTTCGTCACGAGCAACTTGCACTCGGCGTCGAGCTCCGCCGCCAGGGCGACGATGCTCCGGCCGGCTCGGCCCGGCCAGGGCGGCAGGGGCGCGTCGTGCAGCTTCCGGATGGCGGCGCCCGCCGCGGCCCACGCCGTCGGCGACCCGGTCGACGGCCCGCCGAGGCGGCCGAGCGTCGTGCCCGGGAGTGCGGCGATCGCGAGCGCGGGCGGCTTGCGCCACAGGACCTGCGGGGTCGGGACCGGCGCGAGGGCCATCGCCTCGACCTCGACGTCGAGGCGCGTCTGATCGGCGTCCACCTTCAAGAACACGTCACCGACGCGAAGCGTCGCGCGCTCGGAATGCGCGACGACGACGTTGACCTCATCCATGGGCGACCAGTATCCCGGGGATGATCGCCGACGTCGCCGGGTTTATCGCCTGTGATTACGAGGCTGACCGCGTCCCACTGCCTAGGTCCTGTCTCTCCGATCTTCGCGGATCAGCGCGCGGCGTCTGGTGCTGGGGGCACCTCCCACGCCCTTCAGGCAGTGGGGGAGCATCGGCGTGCGGCCGCATCGCCCTCGTACTGGACGTACTTGGGTGATGCGGCCGTGCGGCGAGGTGCCGTGCCAGGCGTCGCGCGCCCGCGAAGATCGGGGAGACAGGGCCTAGTGGCCTCGTGCACGACACCGACCTCTGACACTTTTGTCAGGAGTCCTGGATCACGGACAGGACGTTGCCCGCCGGGTCCGTGAACCAGGCGATCGCCGTTGGGCCCTCGGGGCCCCGGACGATGCCTTTGGCGTCGGGCGCGAACTCCGGGTAGCGCTCCATGCTCACGCCGCGCTGCGCCAGCTCGTCGACGGCCGCCTCGACGTCGTCCACGGGGAAGTTCAGGATCGTGAAACTCGCGGGTGTGTGGTTGTCCTTGGGGTAGACAAAGACGCTTGCGCCGCTGCCCAGCTTGATCGTGAGCATCCTCATGTCGCCTTGCCCGCTCTCCTCCACCTGGAGGCCCAGGGTCTCGCCGTAAAACTGGCGGGCCTTTCCCAGGTCGTCGACCGAGAAGCCGCTGAACGCCTTCGACTGTCCGAACATGCCGGTGTCTCCTTCACGTGTGCCGTCCCCGATTTCCGAGGCCACCCCCAGCGGACCACCACCCGGACACCCGCCTCGCGGGCTCGCGTCCGGATGGCCGCCGCGCGTCACCCTCAGGGAGAGATAAGGGTCAGGCGCTCTTGCCGAAGAGAAGGACCTCCGTGGAGCCGACACCCATGGGTGCCACGAAGCTGGCCTCCAGGCTGCAGTCGAGGGTTGCGAAGAGGTCCACGCATGTCTGGCGAGGCATGGCGGCCGGGAAGGAGTCGTGGCCCGCGCCGCCCTGCGTGGCCCAGGTGCGTACCGCGGCCGGGTCCAGGCAGGTTTCTGTCATGACGTCGAAGACGATCCGGCCACCGGGTCGCGTAACGCGTGCCATCTCGAAGAAGTAGCGCGAGGCGCCGAGGAAGGGCACGGTGTTGAAGACCTTATGGGCCTGTACGAGGTCGACGCTGGCGTCGGGTGTCGGGGCGAGGCTGCTTCCTGCGGTCGGTTGGGCGACCACGCCGAAGGCGTCCACCAGGTAGGTGGCCCAGGGCGCTGCCGTCTCGTAGATCTCGTAGCGGTCCGGCGAACACTCCTTCAGCGTCTTCTCCAGGTACCGTCCGGACCCGGGACCGATCTCCAGCACCGTTTGCGGCTTGGCGGCGAAGACGCCGAGAGCGCTCAGCTCATCGATGGTGGACTGGGTGGCGCCAGGCGTCCCGTTCATGACCTCGTCGATGTAGTCACCCACCGACAGGCCGGCCGCCCGTGCGGCCCGCATCGTTGCCTCGAACGGGATGAAGTCGTCGACGCCCCCCAGATTGTTGGTGCTGCGCACGATGTCGAATCCAGCACGTCCCAGGAGCCGCTTGACCCCGGACTTCAATGCTGACGTTCCCTTGCTTACCGCCCTCATCAGGCATGCCCCCCATATCGTCCTTACCCCTTGGTGTCAGCATAAGATCGCGGCCGCAGACGCGCAGTGGGACGGCGAACTTCGCTACGCGGCAGTCGAAGGCTGGTCCACGGCACCGAGGCCCGCGGTGCATTCGGACTTTCCGATGGCGGTTTTCCGCGACCGCATCGCCGCGGACGCATTGTTGGTTAGGGTGACAAAATCAGACACAACGGGGGCTCGTTGGTGGGGGAATGTGACAGTAGGCGCCGGTCGGATGAAGGGGTGACCCGACGTTCGGCGCCCGCGGTGCTGCCCCCGTCGCTGCGCGCGTGGCTCGGGCTGATCGCGGCGCTTGCCGCGCTGGTGGTCGTGGGGCTCGGGGTTCTGTACGCCGGTCACAGCGAGCCCGGCAGGGTGGACAGATGGATCGTCGAGCCGACGGCGGACAGTGTGCGGCCGCCGTGGCGGCGGGTCGCTCTGGCCACGGACTTCCTGGGCGAGCCCGCCGGAGCCGCGATGCTGGTCGTGGCCGCCGTGGCAGGCTGCCTGTTGCTTCGGTGGCCTCGTGCAGCGGTGCTCGTCGTTGCGGGAGTCGCCCTGACCGTGGGGACGGTGAAGCTGCTCAAGCCCCTGGTGGGACGCACCATCCACGGCGACGGCAATCTGTCCTACCCGAGCGGGCACACCGCCTTTCTCACCGCGTTCGCCCTGGTGGTGGCGCTGATCGCGATCGGGCGGCTCGGTCTCGGAAGGACGGCCGGCATGTCACTCGTACTCGCCGCGGCGCTGGTTGCCGGCGCCGCCATGGGGTGGGCGCAGGTCGCTCTGAGCGCGCACTACGCGACCGATGTCCTCGGCGGCTGGTGCACCGCGCTGGCGGTGGTACCGGCGACGGCGTGGCTGGTCGACCGGATGGCTGACCGGCTTGGCGATCGGACGGCCAACGCCGGTCGGCTGGAGCATCGCTGACGTCACGTCACGTCACGCCAGGCGGCGGAACACGGGCTTCACTGGTCGCCCGCCCAGCCAGGGGGTGGTGTCGGCGGCGTCCAGCGCCTTCCGGTACACCGCACATGCCTGCGCCACTACGTCGATGGTGTGGTCGATGTCGGCGTCGCTGAGCGCGCTGCTCACCACGAACGAGGGGGCCAGCACCCCGCCCGCGAGCAGCCGCCGCAGGAACAGAGTGCGGTACTGCTGCGACGGCTGCCCGTTCTCGTCGAGGGTGGCGAAGACCAGGTTGCTGGCCCGGCCCCGGACGACGACGTGCTCGCCGACGCCCATGCTCGCCGCGGCGTCGCGGACACCGGCGGCCAACCGCTCGCCGAGAGCGTGCAGTTGGGCGGTGACGCCCTCCTCGACGTACGTGGTCTGCACGGCCATCGCGGCAGCCAGCGAGTGCGTTTCCGCACCGTGCGTGGTGGACAGCAGGAACACCCGGTCGCCGGAGTGGCGCAGCCCGCCCCGCTCCATCAGCTCGCGGCGCCCGGCAAGGGCGGAGACGGCGAACCCGTTGCCCAGCGCCTTGCCGAACGTGGAGAGGTCGGGGACGACGCCGTACAGGCCCTGGGCGCCCGCCTCGGACCAGCGGAAGCCGGTGATCATCTCATCGAAGATCAGCACGCAGCCGTGCCGGTCGGCAAGGTCGCGCAGGCCGGAGAGGTAGCCGGGCGGCGGCTCGGTGTGGCCGGCGGGTTCGAGGATCAGGCAGGCGATCTCGCCGACGTACCGGTTGAGCAGTTCCTCCGTGGCGGTCAAGTCCCCGTACGGGAACGCCACGGTGAGCTCGGTGGTCGCCGCCGGAATACCGGCCGACATCGGCGTCGTACCGATGAACCAGTCGTCGACCGAGAAGAACGGATGGTCGCCGCAGATCGCCACCCGCGGGCGCCCGGTGACCGCGCGCGCGAGGCGCACCGCGGCGGTGGTGGCGTCGGAGCCGTTCTTCGCGAACTTCACCATCTCGGCGGTCGGCACCGTGGCCAGGAAGCGTTCCGCGGCCTCGACCTCCACGACGGACGGCCGTACGAAGTTGCTGCCGCGGTCGAGTTCCCGCCGTACCGCCTCGAGTACGCGTGGGTGGGCGTGGCCGAGGCTGACCGACCGAAGGCCGGAGCCGTACTCGATGTAGCGGTTGTCGTCGATGTCCCACACGTGGGCGCCGTGGCCGTGGCTGATGACCGGGGCCAGGTTCTCGGGGTACTGGTCGTCGCCCTTGGCGTAGGTGTGCGCGCCTCCGGGGATCATGGCGTGCAGCCGCTCGTTCGCCGTCCGCGATCGCGGCAGGACGAACTCATCGGTCTCTACGGTGTGTTCGGTGTCCACGTGGACCTCAGCTTTCCAATTGCTTCAGGACCTCGGCGAGGCTCGGCGCCTTCCGGTCCCGCTGGGACATCGATGTGACCGGCAGCGGCCAGGGGATGGCGAGCTCCGGGTCGTCGAAGGCGATCGTCACGTCCTCGGTCGGATCGTGCGGGCGGTCGATCCGGTACGAGGTGTCGGCGGTTTCGGTGAGCGCCTGGAAGCCGTGTGCGCAGCCCGCCGGGATGTACAGGGTCGCCTGCGTCTCGTCGGACAGCTCGAAGAAGGCCCGGCTCAGGTACGTCGGCGAGTCCGGCCGCAGGTCCACGACGACGTCGAAGATCCTCCCGTACGAGCACCGCACCAGCTTGGCCTCGCCGGCGCCGGAGCGCAGGTGCAGGCCGCGCAGCACGCCCCGGACCGAGCGGGACAGGCTGTCCTGGACGAAGGCGTACGGGTCGAGGCCCACCGAGCGGACCACGTCGGCGTCGAAGGTGCGGCAGAAGAAGCCGCGCTCGTCGGCGTACGGCGTCGGCTCGAACAGGTACGCCCCGGCGATCTCCGGGACTTCGGTCGCTTTCATGGGGTCTCCTGGCGAGTGCGGGCGTGGGCGCGGGCTCTGGCGTGGTCGGTCGTCGGGAACAGGGCCGCGGTCAACTCGGCGAATTGCTCCTGGAATTGACGGGCGGCGACCCGGTTCCGCTCGGCGAGGGTCCGCCGCAGCTCCGCCGACCGCCCCTCCAGCGCCCGGAATTGCTCCAGCAGCCGGTCGGCGTCGACCTCGTGAGCCGGGTGGCAGTACGCGCCGAGGCCCATCCGGTCCATGAGTGCGTCGCTCTTCGCCGCATAGCTGAGAGCGAGCGTCGGTGTGCCGACCTTCAGGGCGCAGACCAGGTTGTGGTACCGGGTCGCCACCACCGTGTCGGCAGCCGCCGTCTCCTTCATCAGGTCGGCCAGCGAGGCCGCCTCCGCGGCGGTGACCAGCGGCGAGTCCACCGCGTCCAGGATCGCTGCGACCACCGGCGCATCGCACGCGTCGCCGGTGAGCAGCCGGACCGGCCTGCCGTCCTCGACGAGTGCGCGGACGAAGCGGGTCGTCCCCTCGAGGTAGCGCCGGTGGATCTCCTCGGCTCGGGCGCGGTCGTCGTTGCCGCCGTGGAAGTCCATGACGCCGACGCAGACTTGGCCCGGCGGGCCGTCCGGGGGCGCGCTCGCCTCCGGCGTCGGAAGGGCGAACGCCAGGTCCGGGTAGACCTCGTCGCGTGTGGTGTTCACGCCCATCTCCCGCATGGCGTCCCGGGATTGGGTGTCGCGGTATGAGCGGTACGCGGCCAGTCGCGCCGACCAGCGCACCAGGGCCCGGGTCGGCCGGTTGCCGATCGGTGCGGCGCCGACTCCGACCAGCGCGACCCGGGTGCGCAGCAGTCGGCCGCTCGCGCAGAGCAGGAACAGCGAGTACGGGAAGCCCCACGGCCGCAGTGGCAGCGTGGCCTCCAGGACGCCCATGCCCGGCACGATCACCACGTCGTGCCGGCGCACCCAGGTAGCGGTGCGGACGGCGTCGACGAGTTTGCCCAGTCCCTTGCCCGCGATCGCGCCCGCCCGCGACGCGGTCCGGTACTCCCCGCGGTACCAGTGCAGCCGCGTCGCGGGGATCCCGTACCGGGCCGCGACGACCTCGGGCCCGCCGCACAGCGCGTCCACGACCGCCTCCGGGTGCTCGGCGCGGAGGTACCCGAGCACGGCCTCGAGCGATCCGTCGTTGCCGAGGTTGCCGGAGCCGAGCAGGCCGAACACCCCTACGCGCACCGGGGCTTCACCCGCAGACGTCATGCCTGCCTCCCTTCACGACCCTCACGGCCCGCGACGAGGGCGTCGACGGAGACGGTGAGCTGGTCCGGGTCGACCGGGGCGCGGTCCTCGACCCGCTCGCCGGCGCCCGGCCGGGCCCGGCTGGTCATCCACGCGGCCAAGTGGCGGTAGCACGCGCGCCGGTCGGCCGAGGACAACGGCGCCCGCCGGATCGCCGAGACGAAGCCGAGGACGTACTCGGCGAGCAGCCGGGGCGTCGGGTGCAGCGGGCCGGCCCGGCGCGGATCGAGGTTGACGCACCGGGAGCGCTTGGAGGGGTTCGCCCGCTCGGCGCGGGTGGGGTGGTCGCGGCGGAAGTACAGCAGCTCCGGCACCTGGTGGAAGGGCCCGTGCAGGCCGATCTCGGCGACGAACGTGCGGTCCGCGTGGTGGTAGCTGTCGTGCGGCTTCACCCGGCGCAGCACGTCGGCCCGCATCACCCCGTAGAAGTCGTCGCCGCCGGGCTCGAACAGCATGCTGCGGAAACGCTCGGGCGCGCTCGGCGAGGCGGTGGCGAGCGTGTACTCGTACGGGACCTTGACCTTGCCGTCCTCGTCGATGACCGCCTGGTCGGCGTGGGCGAGGATCACGTCGGGCCGCGCGTCCAGCGCCTCCACGCAGCGCCGCAACAGGTCCCGGGCGTAGAGGTCGTCGTGTGACGCCCACTTGAACAGCTCGCCGCGGCACTCGGTGAACACGTAGTTGTGGTTCGGCGCGGCGCCGATGTTGCGGAGCAGCCGGATGTACCGGATGCGCGAGTCCTGCGCGGCGTACTTACGGCAGATGTCCTCGGTTCCGTCGGTCGAGGCGTTGTCGGAGATGACCAGCTCGAAGTCCTCGTAGGTCTGGCCGAGCAGGGCGTCGAGCGACTCGGCGAGATACTCCTCGCCGTTGTACACGGGCAGGCCGATGCTCAGCCGGGGATGGGCGGTCATGGCGTCCTCACTTCACGGATGGAATCTTGGTGGCGCTCGCGCAGGGCGGACCGCAGGTGCAGCCACCACACGGCGGAGCCGGTGACGGTCGCGGCGGCGACGCCCCACGCCGAGCCGACCGTTCCGGCTACGGCCGCCCCGCCGAGCCCGCCGCTGACGTAGCAGGCGAAGGCGAACAGTTGGGCGCGCAGGCTGTGGCGGGCCGCGCCGAGCGCGCGCAGTCCGGCCGCCGCGCCGGTGCCGAGTCCCGCGCCCACGACGCCGAGAGTGACCGGCACGATGAGCTCCGAGGCAGCGCTCCAGACGCCGCCGAGCACGAACTCGCCGAGCCGGTCGGGGACCAGCAGCAGCGCACCGCCCCAGAGCAGCGCGGCGGCGGCCTGCCCGCCGCCGAGCAGGAGGCAGAACGCGCCGAGGCGGTGCGGGGCCCGCCGCAGCACCCGGGCCGCCTCCGCGACGGTGACCAGCGAAAGACCCATCAGCACAGCCATGAACGGGCCGAGCAGCAGCTCGGCGCCCCGGATCACGCCCACCGCGCCTACCCCGACGATCGCGCCGAGTCCGTACACCCGCAGTTGGCCCGCGCCGCTGCTGCTGACGTTCTCGACCAGGTACCGGTAGCCGAGGTCGCGGTGCGCGCGAAGCCAGTCGCGCACACCGGTCAGATGGGGCTGGATGCCTGACTGGAAGCAGCCGTACACCGCGGCCACCGCGGCGGACCCGCCCCAGGCGAGTACGAAGGCGGACACGCTGCCCACGCGGGCCGCCACCACCATGGCCGGGATGAGCGCGATGCCCCACACGAGGTCGTTGACGAACGCCTTCCGCCCGGTGCCGGCGGCGAAGAACGCGAACCGCCATGCGTCCTGCAGCAGCAGCCCCGGCAGTACGACTCCGAGGCAGGCGAAGGCGGTGCCGATACGGCCGCCGACGCCCAGCCCGACCACCAGGCACACCGTGCCGAGTGCGGCACTGACGCAGAGCGCGGTACCCGTCGACCGGGCCACCGCCGCGCGCCAGGACGCGGTCGGCACACCGCTGAAGCGCACCACGAGCGGGTCGGTGGCCAGGCCGCGCGAGACGTTGAGCACCACGCCGTAGGTCACCCAGGCGAGGCTGAACACGCCGAACGCGGTCACGCCCAGCGAGCGGGCCACGTAGATGCCCACCGCGAAGTTGGACATGCTGGAGGCGGCCTGGTCGGCCAGTCCCCAGGACAGCCGGCCGGCGAGGGCCCGCTTGGCGTTCGCCGACTTCGGTCTCGTCCTGTCCCCCTCGGTGGTCATCGGCGTCATGCCTTGATCAGCCCGGCGCCGTGCAGGGCGTCGGCCGCGGCGGCGACGGTGTCGAACGGCAGCCCGGAGCACTCGGCGACGTCCAGCAGACTGTGCTCGCCGTCGGAGAGGTTGAGCACCCAGAGCATGGCCATCTGGGCCTGCTTGGTGTCGCTTCGGCCGCCGAGGGCGTCGTACAACCCGCGCCGGCCCAACTGCGGTTCGCCGTAAGGGCTGAGGTTGAGGTACCGCCGGTTGCGGTCAAGGACGGCGAACGCCTCGCGGCAGACGGCGAGCGTGTCCGCCATCGCCTCGGGGGAGACGAAGTCCAGGTTGTCCGCCGAGGTGTGGTACTCGGGGTAGCCGGCGTACGGGGTGCGGGTGAGCGAGCCGACGCCGAGGTTGAACCCGGGCGAGCAGTACTGCCGCTCGTCGTAGCCGTACGGAGTGAACTCGGTGACGCGGTGCGGGCGTTCGGAGGCGGCCAGCACGTGCCGCATCACCCGGTCGATCTCCGCGTCGCCGCGCCTGCTCTGCTTGTACGTCAACTGGCCCGGGTCTCCGGCGCAGGCCAGCACCAGGCCGTGCTTGACCCGTTCCACCCGCTCCTTGTTGCGGGCCAGCCAGGTGATCGCGCCGATGGTGCCGGGCGCGAAGATGAACCGGTAGGTGTAGTACGGCGGTTGCTCCTGCTCCGCCAGCGCCCGGGCCAGATACGTGGCCACCGCGATGCCGGCCAGGTTGTCGTTGGCCAGCGACGGGTGGCAGACATGGCAGGAGACGATCACCTCGTCGGGGACCTGCCCGGGGACCACGTGCTCGGCGTAGGTGAGGTGGCCGTCGGCGAGGGTGGAGTCGATATGCACCTCGTACTCGCCGTCCGGCATCGCGTCCAGGGTGTTCTGGGCCAGGCAGAATCCCCAGTCCGGCTTGTAGTAACTGGTGCGGTACGGCACCCAGTTGGGGTGGTCCGGCAGGGTGTGCAGGTGCGCGCGCAGCTCGGACAGGGGCATGGTCGCCGACACCGGCACGCTGTAGCCGAGTACGTGCAGGCTGGACGCGGCGAAGTCGACGACCCGGCGGCCGGTGGAGTCGGCGATGTACGCGTCGCCGATGTTCCACTCCTGCGGCACGGTCCAGTCGAGCACCTGCGTCCCGGTTGGCACCTCGTGCCTTTGGAGCGGGATGTACTCGCCGACGATGTCCAGGGTGGCGCGTACGCCGTCGCCGGTGATGCTCCGGCACAGCGGGTACGTCCGCTCCACCAGGGCGTACATCTGCTCGCCGAAGCCGGTCTCGGTCACGGGCGCCACCGCAGGGTGTCGTCCACGGCACCGGCCTCGGACGCCGCGCGCAGCACGGCGAGACGCGTGAAGCGTTGCTCGAAGTCCTCCCGGGTCAGCCCGAACTTCCGGTAGGCGTCGGCGAGTTCGAGCGCGCCCCGCTTCACCGTCCACTCGCAGTCGAAGCCGGGGATCGCGGCGCGGAACCGGGAGAAGTCCACCCGGTACGACCGCGGATCCGCACCGTTCTCCCCGGTGATCACCACCTTCGAGCCGTCTACCGCCTCGGCGACCTGCTCGGCGATCTCGGCGACCGTGACGTTGTTGATCTCGCTGCCGATGTTGAACGCCCGGTCGTGCACCGCTTCCCGCGGCGCGGTCAGCGCGGCCGCGAAGGCCCGTGCGATGTCGGCGGCGTGCGCCAGCGGACGCCAGGGGGTGCCGTCGGAGAGCACCCGCACCTCGCCGGACAGCAGCGCGTGGCCCACCAGGTTGTTCAGCACGATGTCGGCGCGCAGCCGGGGTGAGTAGCCGAAGGCGGTGGCGTTGCGCATGAACACGGGGGTGAAGTCGCCGTCGGCCAGCGCGTGCAGGTCGTCCTCCACCCGCACCTTGGACTCCGCGTACGGGGTTACTGGCCGCAGCGGAGCATCCTCGCCCACCAACTCGTCGCCGCCGGCGGCGCCGTACACCGAGCAGGTCGACGCGTACAAGAAACGCTGCACTCCGGCGTCGCGGGCCAGCCGGGCGAGGCGTACGGACGCGTGATGGTTGATGTCATAGGTGAGTTCCGGCGCCAGCGAGCCCAGCGGGTCGTTTGACAGGGCGGCCAGGTGGATTACAGCATCCACGCCTGCCACGTGGTCGGCCGTGACGTCGCGCAGGTCCACCCGCTGACCCGGCGGGTCCGCGGGCGTCGGGCCGAGGACGCAGTCGGCGAACAGGCCGGCGTCGAGGCCGACGACTTCGTGTCCGGCAGCCGTGAGGACCGGGGCCATCACGGTGCCCAGATAGCCCTGGTGTCCGGTCAGTAGTACGCGCAAGGTTCAACCCCCCAGGTTGAGCGTGAGTTTGGTGACGGCGAAGGCCTCGGCGTAGCGCGCGTGGCATTCGATACCGCGGATGCGTGCGAGGCCGAGGAAGGCTTCCCGGTCGTACCAGGGCCGGTGCCGCTGCGAGGGGTAGTGCTCCTGCAGCAGTTGCACCTTGTGTTCGGCGATCTCCGGGGACAGCGGCTGGTAGGCCGCCGGGCGGCCGAGATCGCCGTCCCACTTGACGATCTCGTAGCCGAGTACGAGGTGGTCGCGGAAGGCGGTGGGTATCAGCTGCGCCAGTCCGCGGTGGTCCTGGTGCGCGTCGTCGGTGCGCGGGGCCAGGATCAGGTCCGGGTCGGTCTGGGCGCGCAGCTCCTCGACCGCGGCCTTGGCCTCGTCCCAGTGCACGGGCATCCGGCCGTCCGGCAGCTTGAGTACGGTCAGCCGCAGGTCTGCGCCCGGGCAGAAGGCGGCGAGTGCGGCCCGCTCCTCCTGCTCGCGCTCGCTGCCGCCGCCGGAGAGCACGAGTGCGTCGACACGGAGACCTGGTCGTGCGTGGCACAGCGTCAGCAGCGTGCCGCCCGCGCCGATGGCGATGTCGTCGCAGTGCGCGCCCACCGCGACGATCCGGTCCAGGCGCCCGGCGCCGAGCCGGATCACGCGCTCACCCCTGCGCCGTCTCTGCTGCCGGTCGCGCCCGCGCCGTCCCGTTCCCACACGGCCCACGGGCGGTCGCCCCGGGCGTAGGCGGTGTCGAGCGCGGCCCGCTCCTTCACGGTGTCGGTCGGCTTCCAGAAGCCACGGTGCTGGTGCGCCACCAACCGCCCCTGCTTAGCCAGTTGGGCGCAGCCGTCGGCGACCAGGTCCCCGTTCTCCGGGATGTGGTCGAAGATCTCCTGGCGGAGCACGAAGTAGCCGCCGTTCTCCCACAGCGGCAGATCGCTCACCGCGGTGATGCCTCCCACCAGTCCGTCCTCGCCCAACTCCACGCAGTGGAACGAGGATTGCGGCGGCACCACCATCATCGACGCACCGGCGTCGCGCTGTGCGAACCGGTCGATCATCTCGGGCAGCGGGGCGTCGGTGAGCACGTCGGCGTAGTTGGCGAGGAACATCTCGTCGCCGTCCAGGTGGTGCCGCACCCGGCGCAGCCGCTCCCCGATCGGTGACTCGATGCCGGTCTGCGCGAACGTGATCGTCCAGTCGGCGATGTCGGTGGATAGCAGCTCGGTGCGCCCGCCGCGCAGCACGAAGTCGTTGGACACCGTCTCCTGGTAGTTGAGGAAGAAGTCCTTGATGTGGTGGGCCCCGTAGCCGAGGCAGAGGATGAACTCCCTGTGCCCGAAATGGGCGTAGTAGCGCATGACATGCCAGATCAGTGGTCGCGGGCCGACCATCGCCATCGGCTTGGGTACGTCGTCCGCGGCACCGCTCCGCATCCGCATCCCGTAACCGCCGCAGAACAGTACGACCTTCATGCTGTGCCCTTTCGAGACGCGACCTCGACAACGCTCAGTTCCGGTATGGGAAAGACAAGCCGGCCGCCCCAGTCGTGCACGAACGACAGCTGCTCGACCAGCTCGGCCCGCAGGTTCCACGGGAGGACGAGGACGTAGTCCGGTTTGTCGGCGGCGATCTGCTCGGGCGGCAGGATCGGGATGCGGGTGCCCGGGGTGAACCTGCCGTGCTTGTAGGGGTTGCGGTCGACCGTGTACGGGAGCAGGTCGGGGCGGATGCCGCAGTGGTTGAGCAGGGTGTTGCCCTTGCCCGGGGCGCCGTAGCCGACGACCGTCTCGCCGCGCTCGGCTGCCTCGATGAGGAACTTGAGGAGGTCCCGGCGCACCTTGGCCACCCGGGCGGAGAACTCGGTGTATCCGGACAGCTCCTGCAGTCCGGCGGCCTTCTCCCTGGCCAGTACGTCGGCCACCCGCTGACTCGGTTCTCCCGCCACCTCGGCCGGCCGGGCCCACAGCCGGATGGAGCCGCCGTGCGTGGGCAGCAACTCGACGTCCACGAGGGCGAGTCCGCCGCTTGCCAGTGCCCTGGTCGCGGACGCGACCGTGTAGTACTGGAAGTGCTCGTGGTAGATCGTGTCGTACTGGTTGTCCTCGATCAGGCTCAGCAGGTGCTGTACCTCGATGGAGACCCAGCCGTCGTCGGCGACCAGCGCGCGCAGCCCCTGGGTGAACCCGACCACGTCGGGGATGTGCGCGTACACGTTGTTGGCCACGACCAGGTTCGCCGGGCCGTGTTCGGCGCGGACGGCCGAGCCCGTGTCAGGGCTCAGGAACTCCGTGAGCGTGGGCACGCCCGCGTCCCGTGCCGCGGCGCCGACGTTCACCGAGGGCTCGATGCCGAGGCAGCGGATCCCCCGGTCCACCACATGCCTCAGCAGGTACCCGTCGTTGCTCGCGACCTCGACCACGAAGGCGTCCGAGCCTTTGGTGTCCAGGGCGAGCCGCTGTACGGCGTCGTCGACGTACGTGCGCGCGTGCTCCACCCATGAGGTCGAGTACGAGGAGAAGTACGCGTACTCCTTGAACGTCTCCTCCGGCGTGATCAGCGGCGGGATCTGCGCCAGCCAGCAGTCGGTGCAGACCCGCAGGTGCAACGGGTACGCCGGTTCCGGCAGATCCAGTTGGTCCGCGGCGAGAAAGCTCTCGCACGGCGGGGTCGCCCCCAGGTCGACGACGCTCGCCAGTGTCGCCGAGCCGCAGAGTCGGCATCGTGTCATCTACTGCCCCCCATTGATTCCGTCCCCCATTGATTCGGTCCGCTTGCTGCCGTCCGACCCGCGATCGCGGTGCGGTACTCGTCCACCAGGCGCCCCAGCCCGACGGCGGGGCTGAAGCGCTGCTCGTAGCGGCGCCGGGCCGTCTGGCCCATCTCCTGGTTGCGGTCCGGCTCGGCCGCGATCCGGCGTATGCACGACGCGAGCGAGGCGGGCTCGCCCGGGCGGTGCAGCAGCCCGGTCACCCCGTCCTCGACGAGTTCGACGAAGGCGCCGTGACCGGCGGCGACGACCGGGACTCCCGCCGCCATCGCCTCCACGACCACCAGGCCGAACGCCTCCAGCCACGTCGAGGGAGCCACCACGGCGACCGACCGCGCGACGGCCTTCCGGCTCTCCGCCGGGTCCAGCAGGCCGACGTAGCGCACGTCGTCCCGGCCCGCCGCCCAGGCGGTCACCTCTTGCTCCAGTGGTCCCGCGCCGGCGATCACGAGCGGTACGCCCACACCGCCGCTCGCTGCGATCTCGTCCCACGCGGCCATGAGCAGCCGTACGCCCTTGGCCTCCGCGAGCCGGCCGAGATAGAGCAGATGCTCGGCGTCGCCCGCTCGGCAGACGCCCGGCTCCGGCACGAAGTTGTGCTTCACCACCAGCCGCTCGGCCGGCATGCCGGCCCGCACCAGGATGTCGCGTTGCGTCGCGGAGAGGCAGAAGAACCGCTCCACGCCGGACCACCACCGCTGCCGGTTGACGGACAGGCTGACCGCGAGCGGCACGGTCGCAAGGCGGGAGTTCCGGTAGCAGCCGTGCCGGACGGCGGGCAGTGGCGTCGACCCGACGCACTCGGTGCACGGCCGACCGTCCCGTTGCAGTGTGCCGGGTGGGCAGACCTGGGTGTAGTTGTGCAGCGTGGCGACGGCGGGCACGCCGGCGTCGGCGCAGGCGGCGAGGACCGCGGGGGACAGGAGCGGGAAAACGTTGTGGAGGTGCACCACGTCAGGGCGTGAGGTGCGCAGTCGGGCGGCGAGCTCTTTGCGGACCGCCGGGTTCCACGGAACAAGGAGTGGCACCGCGGCCTTGCCGAGGAGGGAGCGCCCGGCGATGTCGTCGCTGCGCCGCTCGAACACCTCGACCCGGTGGCCGGCCGCGCGCAGCAGCTCCACCTCCTGGTCGACGACCTTGTTCTCCCCGCTCGGCTGTCCCGAGGAGTAGTGGTTGTGCACCACGAGGATGTGCATGCTCAAGGTCACCTCCGGGCCCAGCGCGGGATACGTCGTTGACGGACTGCGGGCGGTTGACGGATTGCGGGCGTCGCGAGGGGCGGGACCGCGGCAGGTGCCGCAAGGAGCGAGGCAGCCAGGGCCAGATGCAGCAGATACGGCGAGGCGTCGCCGAGCCCGGCCTCGGTGTACGACGCGATCGCGCAGTAGCTGATCAGGAAGATCGCGCAGGCCCTCTGCAGCGACGGTGGTCGCAGCAACGCGACGCCGGACAGGACGACGATGATCGCCGCCACCAGGATGACGCCGATCAGACCCTGTTCTTGGTAGACGGCCAGCCAGCTGTTGTCGATCGGCAGCCCGCCGAACGACTTGTCGCCCAAGCCCACGCCGAACAACTTCTCCGAGGTCGTCCGGGGCGCTGCCAGCAGTGCGTCCCAGACCTTGGCCCGGCCGGTGAGGCTGGTGAAGTACTCCTGGCTCTGTCCGCGCAGGAACCACGCCTGGAGCGCGGAGGCGAACCCCACCGCGGCCACCGCGGACACCAGTACCGCCCAGGCGAAGAACCGGCGGGCGGCGGCGCTGGTCAGGACGAGCGAACCGATCGCCAACGCAAGGCCGATGAGCAGGCCGACCGTGGCCGTGCGGGTATGGGTCAGCGCGAGCAGGACGAGTGACGGCACGATGACCATCACCGCGCTGCCCCTGGTGGTTCGGCCGCCCATGACGAGCAGCACCGTGAGCCCGATGATCACTGCGGCGTACTGTCCGATCTGCGGCGGGGTGAGCGGCCACAACGCGCCGACAAGGCGGCCGCCGTAGGTCTCGGGGAGGGCCGCGCCCGGGGAGATGAGCAGGCCGGCGGCCGCCGACCCGAGCACCAGGAAGTACATCCGGATGTGGTGCCGGACGAACGACAGGCTGCCGTCCCACCAGCGGCTGAGGAGCCACAGTGTGCCGATGAAGAGAGCCAGCCGGGCGCAGCGGAACAGCGCGCCGAAGCCGGACTCCAGTTGCAGGCTGGAGATCATGCTCGGCACCAGCAGCAGGGTGAGCAGGAACACGAAGGCGCTGGGTCGGATGCGCAGCCGGAGGTTGACGGCGAGCGCCAGCGTGAACGCGGCGAGCAGCGCGCCCATGGTGAGCATCTGGATGAGGGAGCGGGGCAGCGGGATGATGGTCTTCGCCCCGGTGGAGCCGAGCGTGTTGAGGATCAGCAACCCCCACACGACACCGACGATCTTCGGTGTGCCGGCAGGACGCGGTTCGGCGCCGGGCTGGGTGCCGGCAGGGCGCGGTTCGGCGCCGGACCGCGTGCCCGCCGTGTCCGGTCCGCCCGGCAGCCCACCGCGCCGCAGGTCCCCGCCCATCTCAACCACCGGCCCGTGGGGCGAGGGTGCTGCCCGCGTCCTGCTGATAGGTCTTGCCCTGCCACTGTCCGAAGCCGAGTACCCGGCTCGGGTCGTGGGCGACGAATTTCCATGGTCCGCGGTAGACGTTGTCGTACCAGCGGTTCTGCTGCTTGCCGGTGATCGCGTCAGCCACTCGCTCGCCCTTGTACGGCGACCAGTCCGGATAGGTGCCGTAGTTGGACAGCACCGCCATGCGGTCGCACTTCGCCGTGCACTTGACGACGGACTTGTCCAGCACGAAGCGGTTGTCGTGGATGTCCACCCGCTGGGTCTTCCACCGGCAGTCGCCGTAGAGCGGTGGCTTGGCGATCGCCGGCTGCACGCAGCGGTCGGTGTCCCGCGCCAGCAAGGTGCAGTCACCGGACGAGGTGTTGGCCGGGCTGTTGCAGAACCGGTCGGCGTTTTCCCACAGGGTGATCCCGGACCAGTTGTTCTCCAGCACGTTCCGGTAGATCTCGATCTTGTCCGTGCGGGCTTTGATCCGTGGTTCGCCGCCGGACTCGGACAGGTAGACGGTCGCGAACGGGAAGTCGTCGCCGCGGGCGGCTTCCCTGCGGCCCTCGACCCAGTTGTTCCGCCGGATCTTGTTGTTCCGGATGACCGCGTTGTAGCTGGTCTCGTAGATCAGCGCGGCACCGTCGTTGGCCTCGATCACGTTGTTCTCGATGCGGAAGTCGTTGTTGTTGGTGTCCGCCCACAACCCTGTTCCGCGGTTGTCGTGCACCCAGTTGCCGCGTACGTCGGCGCCGTTGACGGCCCAGAACTTGATGCCTCCGGTGCAGCCGCAGCCCTCCCGCCGACGTTCCCAGTCGCCGGTGTTGTTGCCCACGATCTCGTTGCCCTCGATCACCAGGCCGCGGAGAGAGTCGCCGGCCTTGTACGCGTTCATGCCGTACTGGCCGTTGTCACGCAGACAGCTGGCGCGGACCTGCTGGCGGGCACCGGCCATCAGCCCGGCCCCGGAGTTGTGCTGGACCGTCGCGTGCTCGATCACCCACCCGTCGGCCGAGTCATGGTTGACCACGCCCTCGTCGTGCGGCGCGACGAAACGCTGCACGGTCAGGTAGCGGATGGTGACGTTGCGGGCACTGCCGCCGAACGCGTACTGGTTGGTCTTCCGGCCGTCGAGTACCGCGCCCGGCGCGCCGAGGTAGCGGTTCCCCTCCTTGGGGATGACCTGGGCATAGCGGTCCGGGTCGAGCCTGTGCTTGCCCGGTCGAAGCCAGAACGTGGTACCTGGAGGGCTGCTCGTCGTCTTCTCCGCCAGGTCACCGACCACCTTGGGGTCGACGGTCACCGCGCCCGCCGGCGCCTTCGCAGGACCGGCCGCCGGCTTGGCGCACACCCGGGCCGCGGACGCGGAGGGTGCCCCGGAGGCCGAAGACGTTTCGGTCGGCTTCGCCCCGGTGTCCGGCGTGCTCGTACAGCTGGTCGCCGCCAGCACGACCAGCGCCAGCGGTGCCGCAGGCAACGCCCAGTGTCGCCACTTGATCCCCACACGCCCCCCTAGCCGCGGAACCTGAGCATGGTGGTGAACCTCTCCATGCCTTCGGCGAAACCGGTGCCGACCAGCGTTGTCGAGGGCTCCTTGCGCCCGAATCCGGCGGAGTACCAGCCCAGCGGCGGATCGGTCTCGCCGCGATGCGCCCGCCAGCTCAACTGCCCGGGCAGGTCGAGCACCGCGGAACGGTCCTCGCCGTCCCGGGTCCAGGTCAGCTGTGCCCGGTTGCCCGTCAGATCCGCGGTGACCGCCGGGCCGAGATGGAACGCCAAGTGCACGGCCCGGCGCTGGGTGTGTTGGCCGCGGACCTCGTCGACGACCATCAACTCCCGGCTCGCGGGGGTCAGTTCCACCCGGCGACGGTGCACGGAAGGCTCGTAGCCCTCGTGCTCGGCACACCAGCGGGCCACGCCCCCGTCGGAGGTGCCGGATGTGTCCACGGTCAGGACGCGGCTGCGGGCATGCCGGGTCCACAGGAACGGGCCGCCGGAGGCGGACTGGTCACCGCCGTCCAGCTGCAGGGTGTTGTGGCCGAGGGTCGACCGGAAGTACTGCCTCCACTGGGGTTGCCCGTGGTAGCAGTACGTCCCCGGGTCGGCGAGCACGTCGACCCCGTCGTGCCGGACCTCCACGGACAGCGCGTCCGCGTGGGCGTGCGCGGCGATGGACAGGAAGCCGTGCGGACCTCCGTCGCAGCGGCACCAGATCTCTCCCGGTCCGCGCAGGATGGTGAGCCCCGCGTCGGCGAAGTGTGCGGGGCGGCTTGCCGGCCGGGCCACGGTCGGTTCAGTGGGTTTGATGAGCGCGGTCAGCAGCGGGGTGCGTACGTCGGTGCCGGTCACCTCAGGCCACCAGGCGAGCCGGCCGAACACGGCGTCCCCGGTGGCCAGTAGCGAGGCCCAGCGGTTGGTGCCCGCGCCGTCCACGATCAGACCGTGCCCGTCGTCCGCGTCGCCCTGGCGCGGCGGCCGCAGGTGGCTGTCCACGATGGCCGCGAGCGCGTCGGTCATCCGCAGCAGTACGAGGCGTACGGTCGCGGGGACCGGTACGTCGGCGGCGTCCGCCTCGGCCACCGCGGCCAGGCCCAACTCCAGTACGAGCCCGTGATACTCGGTGGCCAGCTCGCGGTTGAGGCCGGAGGCGAAGGTGTTGCCGCGCAGGTGTCGCTCCAGCGACCGCAGCGCGTCGGCTCGCCAACGCGCCGAGGAGGGGAACCAGTTGAACGCGCAGGCCGCGGCGAACTGTCCGGCGGCCTCGGCGATGACGTGGTTGTTCGCCGACGACCCCCGACTGGGGAAGGCGGCCAGCCAGCGCTGGTGGTGCCAGATCTGGTTCAGCGCCACCGGGTTTCCCTCGAACAACTCGGCCGCGCCCGGCCAGCCGTCCAGCAGCCGGCGGATCCACACCCAGGACAGCAGTCGGATGCCCAACTCGATGCCGCTGATCCAGTGCACTCCGCGCAGGGGTGGGTTGGCCGCCCACCACGACCGCAGGTGCTCGGCCACGCGCTCGGCGTACCGCTCGTTCCCGGTGATCGCGTAGGCGGCGGCGAGCTGGGTGAGGTACTGATGTCGGGACAGCTCCCAGATCTGCTTGATGTCCCCGACCGCCTCCTCGTTCCGGTACGGCACGTCGAAGGCGTAACCCCACGGCGCCCGGCGCCCGGTCTTCGGATCGCACCACCAGTCCGGGTCGGTCAGGTCGTCGCGGACCACCCCGAAGTACTCGACGTGCCCGTACATCAGCCGGTCCGCCTCGGCGACGAGACGCTTCGCGGCGTCCGGTGGCACAGCGGCGATCGTCCCGGCGGGCAGGACCGCGGTGAACCGGGCGCCGGTCACGCTCGGGCAGTTGGGCCGCGCCGACCGCCACCGCCGCCTGCGCACCGCGTCGCCCACCCGGCCGCCGACCTCCCGCGGTCCCATCCGGGACAGCCGCCGCAGATACCAGCCCGCGCTCATCGTCATCGCGGCCCTGCCAGCGTCACCGGGGCACCGGCCGCCAGCCCGGTCTGCACGGCGAGGGTGGCCGCCGTGGTGGCGACCAGCGACTGAAGCGGCACCGGCATCGGCCCGCCGGTCCTCACCGCCTTGATGAACGCGGCCAGTTCGGCGTTCTGGCCCTTGTCCCGGGCCTTGGGCAGCCGCGAACTGACCCACTTCTTGCGCCCGTGAACCGAGGCACGCACGAAGTCGTCGAGCCGCAGCACCTTGCCGTCGGCCACCAGGTCCAGCGTCTCCTTGGGGAAGCCGGGCGCGCCGGTCGTGACGTAACTGATGGTGGCGGTGGACCCGTCCGGGTAGCGCAGTACGACCTGAAGGTCCTCGTTGCCGGACGTGGCGACCGCGTACACCGAGACCGGGTCGGCGTCGAGCAGCCAGCTCGCCGTGTCGATGAAGTGCCCGCCTTCGCCTGCGAACCGCGAGCCCTCGGTGCCCTGTTGGAGGTACCAGCTGCCGTGCTGCAGCCGGCCCGCGTTGACCAGGTAGCGCAGGCTCGCTGGACCGGTCCGGGCGCCGAAGCGCGTCCTGGCCTCCTGCAGCAGCGGTGCGAACCGGCGGTTGAAACCGACCTGCAGCCGGTCGTTGCCGGACTCCTCCACCGCCGCGAGTACGCCGGCCAGCTCGTCCTCGGTGAGGGCCAGGGGCTTCTCCACGAACACGGCCTTGCCGGCCAGCAGCGCCTGCCGGGTCAGTTCGGCGTGCGAGCTGTGCCGGGTGACCACGAACACCGCGTCGATGGACTTGTCGTCGAGTACGGCGTCGAGATCGGTGGTCGCCTCGGTGAAGCCGAACTTCCGCTGCGCGTTGGCCCCGGACAGCGCCGTCGTGGTCACGACGGTCGACAACTCGACGCCGTCGCGCTGTGCCAGGTGCGGCAGCAGCATCGACGTCGCGTAGTTTCCCGCGCCGACGAACGCGAGGCGTACTGGCGTCTTGGCGGCCCGGGTCGTACTCGGCTTCTTTCTTACGGCGGGCAAGGCCACCGCCGGGGCCTCCGCCTCCTCCGCTTCCCCCGCCTCCTGGGGGTACCGGAACAGCACGGCCACGGCCTTCAAGTCGCCGTCCTTCAGGCTCTGGTACGTCTCGACCGCGTCGTCGAAGTCGGCGACGTGGGAGATCAGGGGCTCCACGTCGACGCTGCCGCGGGCGACGAGGTCGAGGAAGCACGCGAGGTTGCGGCGCTCGGTCCAGCGCACGTAGCCGATCGGGTAGTCCCGCCCCTCCAGCTCGTACCCCGGGTCGTAGCGACCGGGGCCGTACGAGCGGGAGAACCGGACGTCGAGTTCCTTCTCGTAGTACGCGTTCCACGGCAGGTCCAGGCGGCACTTGCCGATGTCGACGACCCGGCCGCGGTCCCGGCTCAACTTGGCGGCCAGCTCGACGGGTTGGTTGCTGCCGCCGCCGGCGGCCAGATACACCTGGTCCACGCCGTGACCGTCGGTGAGTTCGGCGACGGCGGCTTCCACGGCCGCGGACGCGGGATCGCCGCAGGCCGCGGCGCCCAGGCGCTCGGCGAGCTCGCAGCGCACCGGGTCGGGGTCGGCGCCGACGACGCGCACTCCCGAGGCGGCGAGGAGCTGCACCACCAGCTGCCCGATCAGCCCGAGGCCGATGACGAGGGCCACTTCGCCGAGCTGCGGTTCGCCTTGGCGGACGCCCTGCAGCGCGATCGACCCGACGGTGCCGAAAGCCGCGTGCCGCGGCGCGAGGCCGTCCGGTAGCGGGGCGTAGAGGTTCTTCGGCACCCAGTTCAACTCGGCGTGCAAGGCGTGCTCGTTGCCGGCGCAGGCCACCAGGTCGCCGACCTTCACATCGTCGATCCCGGCGCCGACCTGCTCGACCACCCCGCACAGCGAGTAACCCAGCGGCGTATAGGAGTCCAGCTTGCCCATCACCTTGCGGTAGGTGGCGGGCACTCCGTTGGTGGCCACACTCTGCATGACCTTGGCCACCTGGTCAGGGCGGGAGCGGGCCTTGCCCAGCATCGACATGCCGGCCTCGGACACCTTCATGAGCTCGGTCCCGGTGGAGATCAGCGAGAAGGCGGTGCGGACCAGAACACCGCCCGGCTTGCACCCCGGTACCGGCACGTCGAGCACCGCCAGCTCGCCGCTCTTGTAGTTCTGTACAACCTGCTTCACTCGAACTCCTCTGATTCCTAAGTCGTTTACCGAGTGCTCTGACCGGACCCAGAGCCGGACCCAGAGGTCGCGTCGCGATACCAGTACTCGAGGGTCAGCACGTGCCACAGATGCTTGGAGAAGTCCCGCTGTCCGGCGGCGTCTTCGGCGACCATCCGCGCCAGCGCGTCACGGCGCAGCAAGCCGGAACGGACGAGCACGCCGTCGTTGACCACCTCGCGCACCAGCGGGGCCAGATCCCGGCTCATCCAGGCGCGCAGCGGGGCGCTGAACAGGCCCTTGGGCCGGTACACGATCTCCCGGGGCAGGACCGAGGTGGCCGCCTCCTTGAGGACGGCCTTGCCCTGCCGTCCGACGATCTTGCGGTCGCCGGGCACGGCGAACGCCGCCTTGACCACCTCGACGTCCACGTACGGCACCCGCACCTCGGTCGACGCGGCCATGCTGGAGCGGTCCGTGTAGGCGAGGTTCAGGCCCGGCAGGAACATCCGGGCGTCGGTCAGGCACATGCGGTTGACGAAGTCGTCGAGGTCGTTGTCCTGGTAGACGTCCGCGTGCTCGGTCAGTACGTCGTCGACCGTCCCGGCCAGGTCCGGGTCGAGGAGGGCGAGCAGCTCATCCTGGTCGTACATGGTGTAGCTGCGTCGGAACGCGGTCTCCTCCGGCAGATCGGCGAAGGAGAGGAACCGCTTCGCGAAGCGCACCGACCGGTACCCCCGGCGGGCGGTGGCGACCGGCAGCCGGTCCACGGCCGCGGACACCCCTCGCCGCAGGGGTCGCGGGACGCGCTGGTAGCGCAGCGCGATGAGATTGGCCAGGTGCTTGCGGTACCCGGCGAACAGCTCGTCGGCGCCCATTCCCGAGAGCATCACCTTGACCCCGGCCTCCCGGGCGGCCGTACAGATCAGGTACGTGTTGATCGCGGCGGGGTCGCCGATCGGCTCGTCCAGGTGGTACGTCATCTGGGGCAGCAGGTCGAGTACGTTCGGGGCGATCTCGATCTCGTGCAGGTCGACGCCGAACTGTTGGGCCACTTGCCGGGCGTAGCGCAGGTCGTCCGGCATGGCCTCGAACTTGGCGTCCTCGGCGCGGAATCCGATCGTGTAGGCGGAGATCCCGGGCTGGTGGCGGGCGGCCAGCGCGGTCAGGTAGCTGGAGTCGAGGCCGCCGGAGAGGAAGGTCGCCACGGGTACGTCGGAGAGCAGGTGCTGCCGGGTCGACTCCTCGACGATGGCGGCCAGGTCCGGCCGCTCGCCGCTGCGGGCCCGGTCCCGGCCCTCGGCGGCGACGTCCTTCAGGTTCCAGTACCGGCCGCGCTCCACCCGGCCGTCGGGCCGGCACCGCAGCCAGCTTCCCGGCGGCAGCTTCTCCGCCTCGCGGAACGCGCAGCGTGAGTCCGGCACCCAGTAGTAGAGCAGCGAGGCCACCAGCGCCGCATGGTCCACCTCCAGCTTCCCGCCGGTCGCGGCGGCGAGCGCCTTGAGCTCGGAGGCGAACACCAGGCCCTCGCCGCGCCGGAGCAGGAACAGCGGCTTGATGCCCAACTGGTCGCGGGCCAGCACCAGTTCACCGGTGCGCTCGTCGAAGATCCCGAACGCGAACATGCCGCGCAGCCGGGGCAGGCAGTCCGTGCCCCAGCGCCGCCAGGCCTCGAGGAGCACCTCGGTGTCGGAGGTGCCGCGGAAGCGCACTCCGGCGGCTGTCAGCTCGGCACGCAGCTCAGGCGCGTTGTACAGCTCGCCGTTGTACGTGAGCGCGAGGCCATCCGAGACCATCGGCTGGGCGCCGGTCTCGGACAGGTCGATGATGGCCAATCGGCGGTGCCCGAGCTGCACTTCGCCGTCGCCGACGGGGTGGCCGTACCGGCCCGCCCCGTCCGGACCGCGGTGGGCGAGGGTGTCGGTGAGCCGGTCGGTCACGGCCTTCCCGTCCGGCCATCGGTAGGTGCCTGCGATGCCACACATGTCCTACCGCGCCTCCTGGTCGCTGTCCGGGACGCCTGCGGCCAGACTCGGCACCCGCTCCGTCCGCACCCGACGTGTCCCGTTCTGCCGGACCAGCCGCTCGTTGTGGCCGCGCAGCGCGGTGCCCAGCCCGTCCCACAGCGTGCCGTCGGTACGGTCACGCGGATCGGGGTCGATCAGCACCACGCCGATCACCGGAATGTGCTGGTCCGCGAGCTGCCGCGCCACGGTGTGCAGCCATGCGGCGCTGCCATGCCCGGCCCGTACGACGAGCACGGTCTGGGTGCCGAGGTACTGGAGGTCGGTCCACGCCGTACCCGGTGTCACCGAGCCGACGCCGAGCCGGCGCTCCTGAGGCGACTCGGCCGCGGCTGGCTCGCCGCTGACCACGGTCGGGTCTCCTGGCTTCGGGCGGCGCTTTGCGAGCTGCGGGCCGGGCAGACCGTCGGTGACGACCACCGGCCCCTCCGCCATCAGTGCCTTGGCGACGTCCAGGGCGAGTCGGCTCGCGTGGCGTGCACAGCCCAGTTCCAGCAGCGACACCGGTTCCACGGAGCCACGTACGGTGCGGGCCAGGCTCGTGGTGAGCCGCTCGCGTGCCATCCGGGTCCGTCGGCGCCGCCACCACTTGCCCGATCGGTGGGGCAGTTCCGCGATGACCGAGGCGCCCAGGTTCGCGGCGATGTCCCGGCGCAGTACGGGGCGGTCCGCCACCACCGTGCGGACCGCGGCCAGCGCGAGCCCGAGGACGAGCCCGAGGACGAGTCCGATCCCGGCGTTGGTGGCGGCGGCCTTGGGCAGGGAGTGCTGCACCGCGCGCGGGGCGTCCACGATCTGTGTGCCGGCGATGACCTTGGGCGTGCCGGTGCGCGCCTCGGCGGCACGCTGGTCGAAGTCGGCGATGCGCGAGTCGAGTTCGGCCCGGCGGGCGTAGAGCGTCTCGATGCTCGCGGACTCCTTCGGGTCGCTCTCCGTCTCCGGCGACCGGTCGCCGATCTCCTTGTTGACCTCGGCGAGTTCGTCCCGCATGCGGTCCCGCTGGTCGAGCAGGGCCTTGGCCTCGGCTGTCGCGGTCTCCCGCATCCGCCGCCCATGGTCCGTGACGAACGCGTCGGCCAGGGCCTTGGCACGGGCCACGGCTTCCGCGTCGCTGTCACCCGTCACATCGATCTGCAGCAGGTTGTTGGTCAAGCCGGTGCCACGGTAGTCCCGCATGAAGTCCGCCGGGTCTTCCGAGGAGTTGAGGGACTGCAGGGCCTTGCCGGCGATCCGCGTGGTCTCCAGCACGGCGACGTCGGTGCGGATCAGCGTTCCCATGTCGTTCGGCTGGTCCTCCGCATGCGCGACCAGCACCTTGGTCACCGCGCTCGGCGGCGGCGGCATCAGAACGGCCACCGCCGCACCGGCCAGCAGGCCGAGCAGCGCCATGGAGCACCAGAGGCGGCGGCGCCTGCGCACCGACACCACCAGCGCCTGCAAGTCGAAGAGCGGAGTGGCTGCCGACGACTCCGAAGTCGTACGCGTCGTCATGCTGAACCTCCCGTCGCAGAGCCGCGAACCGCGAGCGCGGGAGTGCCGTTCTCCAGCGCCTGGTCGACGGACGGTGTCGTACGGGCCGAGACCGGGGCGGCGACGACGACGCCGACGACCTCATGCCCACCGTCCGCACACGCCTCGGCGATGCCGGCGAGCTCCTCCGCGGTCCAGTTGCCCGCGCTGAGGACGACCAGGGCGCCGGACTCGGTGTCGCGGTCCGGCACGATCGGCCGGTCCACCGAAACCTCCACCACCCGTAGCAGCGGATCGCCGTCGGCCTCGGCGGCGAGTTGTCCGGCGGCTCGGCGGGCGATCTCGTCGCTGTCCGGTACGACCACCAACAGCCGCCGGGGGGCGGGCGGTTGGTCCCGGAGGCGAGCGCACACCCGCCGGTAGCGGATCCGCCTGCCGGCCTCGTCGCCGGACCTCTGCGGGGTCGGCAGGTCCCACCGGGTGTCGACGCCGAGGAGCCGGCGGAACCAGGCCCGTGGGCCACCGTCTTCCGGCCGGTGCGCGCCGCGCCGTTCATCGGGCACGTCGACGCTGCCGAGCAGCCCCGAGCCCAGTGCCGCGGCGATCTCCGGTTCGGTGCACAGCCGGCGATTCATCCGTGCGGCGGCGAGATGGCCGATGACCGCGAACAAGAAGAACAACAGTGCCCCGGCGACGATGAGTTGGATCCTCGTCGGCGGCGCCTCGCCGGCCGGCCGGGCCGCCGGCCCCATGACGACCATGCCGGCCATGGCGTTCGCCGGGTCGGCCTGATCCAGCTTCGTCATGGCCTCCTCCAGCGAGGCCCGCAGCCTCTCGAGCGTGGTGCGGGCCTGCACGCTCTCCACGGTCTGCCCGGGATCGGCCGCCTCGGCCAGGTCGGTGATACGGCGGTTGGTCTCCTCGATCTTCTTCCGCAGCGCCTCGGGCGCCGTGGCCGCTTCGGAGTCGGTGCTGCCGCCTGCGATCCGCGCGGCGAATTCGACGAATTCCTTGGCCACTTGGTCGGAGAGCTGCTGCGCGCGCTGCGGCGTTTCGGCCGTACCGGAGATCTTGATGATGTTCCCGTCGGCGGCCTTGGCGCTCACTCGATCCCGCAGCTCGGCGCCGCCGACGCCCGGCCAGCCGAGCTCGGCGGCCACGCGGTCGGCCACCGTCGAACTGGTCGCGATATCCACCTGAGTCAGCAGCTCGCGCTCTTCCCACTGTCCCGGCAGCAGAACCGATGCCGAGGTCGTGTAGCGCGGCGGGAACACCAGCGAGGCGCCGTAGCCGACGAGTGCGCCCACCACGGCAAGGGTGGCGAGCAGCCGCCACCGCCGTCGGAGAATCCGCCCGATCGTGGCCAGGCGGATCGGGTCATCGTTCAACGGCGCGGCCTCTTCCCTGTGCGGACCGGGTCGCCCGTCGACACCGGAGTGTGGTCACGGCAGGCAGCGGCGTACGCGGCGAGCAGTGAGGCCTGCGAGTTCCGCCAGGAGAGCGGCCCGCTGATCCGCTCCTGGCCGATCTTGCCCATCCGGGCCCGCTGCTCCGGATCGTCGAGGAGCAGCGTTATGAGCTTGGCGAATTCGGCCTCGTCGTTGGCGGGCGCGTAGACGGCGGCGTCTCCGGCGGAGACGCGCGCCTCCTTCAGGTCGAACGAGACGATCGGCCGGCCCATCGCCATGTACTCCAGGACCTTGTTCATGGTCGACACGTCGTTGAGCGGATTGCGCGGGTCGGGGGAGAGGCATACGTCCGCGGTGGACAGGTAGCGCACCAGGTCGGCGTCCGGAATGCGTCCGGTGAACTGCACCTGATCGGAGAGCCCGAGCCGCCGGGACAGCTCCACCATCGCGTCGAAGGCGTCGCCGGAGCCGACGAACACCGCATGCCAGTCGGTACGCCCGAACTCGTCGCGCAGCTTCGCGAGGGCGCGCAAGGCGTAGTCGACGCCGTCCTGGGGGCCCATGACGCCGAGGTAGCACAGCAGATGAGGCTTGCCGCGCTTCAACTCCGGTTCGGGCGGCACCGGTTGGAACCGCTCGATGGCGGGTGCGCTGCGCACCACGAACACGTCCTCGGGCCGTCGGCCGCCACGGCTCATCGCGACGTCCCGATAGCTCTCGTTCGTGGCGAGGACGACGTCCGCGGCCCGGTAGGTCCGCCGCTCCAGCGCGCACACGGCGCGGTAGAGCAGATCCTCGCCGCGGTCGAACCGGGACAGGTACAGCTCGGGTACGAGGTCGTGCTGGTCGAAGACGAACCGCGCGCCGCGCCGCTTCAGCCACAGCGCCGGCAGGAACAGCAGATCGGGCGGGTTACAGGCGTGGACCACATCGACCGGGCCGACCTTGCGGGCCAGCCGGGCCGTATGCCACAACGCCGATCCGTACTCCCGCAGATAGCCGGCCGGTCCTCCGGTGGCCGCGCGCAACGGGTAGCGGTGGATCCGCACCCCGTCGATCACCGCCTCCGGTTCCGTGTCCCGTTTCTCCCCGCGGGGACAGATGACGTGCACCTCCCAGCCCGCGTCGCGCAGCGTCGTGCACTCCTGCCACACCCGCCGGTCGAACGGCACCGAAAGGTTCTCCACCAGGATCAGCGCGCGCCGGCCCGGCCGGTCGCCGCCGGCGTGGTCATCGAACGATGCGTCATCAAACGATCTGTCACCAAGCAAGGCCCACGTACCCCGGTTCGGCCCGGCGCGCTTCGGCGTCGGGAAGGTGGATGAGGTCGACGATCACCGGGCTGTCGCCATGGGGCAGCGCCGAAAGGACGGCCGGATCTTTGGTCCCGACCAGGCACACCTCGGCGTGCTCCAGCACCTCGTCGACGGATTCCGCGAGCAGTTGGGCGAGGTGCGGCAGCCGGGTCTCGATGTACTCGCGGTTCGCGCCGATCAGCCGGGAGAGGCTCACATTGGCGTCGTAGATCCGCAGGTCGTACCCCTTGCCGAAGAGCCGCTCCGCCAGCTCGACGAGCGGGCTCTCGCGGAGGTCGTCGGTGCCGGGTTTGAAGGACAGCCCGAACATTCCCACCCGGCGTTTGCCGGTGCGCTCGACCAGCTCCACCGCGCGCTGCAGATGGTCGGAGTTGGAGGGCAGCACATGGGCGAGGATGGGCACCGAGATGTCGGCCCGCTGCGCCGCGTGGACCAGGCTGCGCAGGTCCTTGGGCAGGCAGGAGCCGCCGAAGGCGAAGCCGGGCCGCAGATAGGCGGGGCTGATGTTCAGCTTGCGGTCGGCCAGGAACACGTCCATCACCTGGTGCGAGTCCACCCCGAGCGCCTGGCACACCGCGCCCAGCTCGTTCGCAAAGCCGATCTTGAGGCCGTGGAACGCGTTGTCCGCGTACTTGATCGCCTCGGCCGTCGGGACCGGCACCCGGAACACCTCGCCGGGCAAGCCGTCGTACAGCGTCGCCACCGCGTCGCCGCTTGCCGGGTCCAGCTCGCCGATGACGGTCTTGGGCGGGTCGAAGAAGTCCCGCACGCTCGTGCCCTCGCGCAGGAACTCCGGGTTGACCGCGACCCCGATGTCCACCCCGGCCGTGCCGCCGACGTTCTTCTCCAGGATCGGCACCAGCAGGTTCAGGCAGGTGCCGGGAAGCATGGTGCTGCGGAACACGACGGTGTGCCGCCCACCGCGCTCCGCCAGGGCCGCGCCGATCTGTTCGGTCACCCGCTCCAAGTACGTAGTGCACAGGCTGCCGTTGGGCTCCGACGGCGTGCCCACGCACACCAGCGACACCTCGCTGTCCGCGATCGCCTCGCGGACGTCGCCGGTGGCGCGGAGTGCTCCGGTCCGTACGACCTCGGCGATGAGCTCGCCGATCCGCTCCTCGACCACCGGGGCCTTGCCGTCGTTGACCAGGTCGACCTTCACCTGGTTCACGTCCACCCCGATGACCTCGTGACCCATGCTGGCCAGGCACGCGGCAGATACGCAGCCCACGTAGCCGAGCCCGAAAACGCTGACCTTCATGACCCGTCCCTCCCCCTAGGCAGGCCCTCGCGGCCTGCGGTCCGCGCGCGGGCGGGACCGTCGAGTTGCAGCCCCCCGCGCATCAGTAGGCCCCCTGGCCGTAGAACACCGCACGCAGCGTCTTCCACAAGATCACCGCGTCCAGGGCGAGCGACCAGTCCTCCACGTACCGCAGGTCAAGCCGGACCGCCTCCTCCCATGGCAGGTCGCTGCGTCCGCTGATCTGCCACAGGCCGGTGAGCCCGGGCTTGACCAGCAGCCGCCGCCGGATGTCCGGGCCGTACGCGGCGGTCTCCTCCGGCAGCGGAGGCCGCGGACCGACGAGCGACATCGATCCGGTGAGTACGTTGAAAAGCTGCGGGAGTTCGTCGATCGAGTACCGGCGCAGCACGGCTCCCACCCGGGTCACCCGCGGATCCCGGTGGAGCTTGAACAGCAGGCCTGCGCCCTCGTTGCGGTCGGCCAGTTCGGCACGGGCTCCGTGGGCTCCGGCGACCATGGTGCGGAACTTGAGCATGGTGAACTCGCGGCCGTGCTTGCCGACCCTGCGCTGGCGGTAGAACACCCCGCCCCGGCTGTCCATCAGCACGAGCAGCCCGACGAGCACCATCAGCGGCGCGAACAGCACCAGCAGAATCGTTGCGCCTACTCGGTCTACGACCCCCTTGATCGCCCGGCGGCCACCGGTGAAGGTCGGCATGCTGACCCTCAGCAGCGGGATCCCGAGCACCGCGTCGACGTGCAGCCGCGGGCCGGCCACCTCCATCAGCACGGGGGCCACAACCATCTCCGTATCGCTGCCTTCGAGGTTCCAGGCCAGCCGCTGCAGCCGGTGCGGTGTCCAGTACGGGTCCGGTGTGACCGCGACGACCCGGTAGCCGTCGTGGCGTACGTGCTTGGCGACGTCCGCCAGCCGGCCGACGACCCGCACTCCGTCCAGGTGGTCACCGTCGAGCCCGCGACCGTCCGTCGTACACACCGCCTCCACCCGCCAGCCGATGTGCGGGAACTTGCGGGTGCGGTTGATCAGGTCGCGCACCGTGTCCGGGCTCCCGGCGGCGAGCACCGGTCTCAGGCACCGTCCTTCTTTCCGCTGTTTGTGCAGCCGAAGGCGGAGCACATACCGCGCGGTCATGGTGACGAGCGCGATCGCGGGGATCGCGACGAAGATCCAGAGCTTGATGTTGCGCGAGGTCAGGGCGATCCCGCCGAGCGCCAGTACGACGGTCGCCGCGAACAGCGAGCGTCCGAGCCGGCGGAACTCCTCGGCGCCCTGGCCGAGCACGGCCGGAGTCCACGCCCGGCCCACCGCCAGCGCCCCCAGAACCAACAGCTCGGTGCCGAAGGCGAGAATGCCCCATTTCTCGTGCCAGTTGGCAGCGTCCCGGACGCCGAAGAAGTTGCCGATCGCCGCCACCACGAAGGCGGTGGCCACGGTATCGGTGGTGATCACGGTACGGCGGTACCGCTGCTCCCAATCGATCGCGGGCCGGCTGATTGTCCCGTTCGCCAGATTCCCGCGCGCCGACGAAAAAGGGTCGACCATTCCCCCCTGTCGCACAGAACCCCCCGGTCCCCAGTGGTACGACGAAATCGCCAAACACTGTTCCGCGCCCAGGAGGCACCCACCCCCCGCACAACCCCTCCCTCCGGGAGACCCCCGCCTTCCGGCGCACGACGTCCCGGCTATTGCAGCGCTACTTGATCAACCCGCCCTGGTGACACCAGACTTGCAGGTCCTGCCGGACTCACGAGGCCCGCAGGAACCCCTCGAAACCTCGGGTGCTCCCCACACCCAAAGCCCTCTCCCGGCCTTCCCTCACGTCGGGCACCGGGGACGCGACTGCTGGCTTGCAATAGCAACGGACGTACAGATCATTGTGGATCGCCTCGTGTCCGATCAGCTGAAGCACGGTCAATCTAGACCATCAGAGGTCACTCTGTAGAGGGAATGTGTGTAATTCGTGCCCAAGCTTCGCGTCTGGCTCCACCGACCGATCACGGCCCACGGGCGCTTTGACGTCACCACGCGCTCCAGCGGCTCGCCCGACGGCCCCGGGGGGCTTCTGCGCGTTAGCGACCGGCGGGCTGCAACGGGCCTTCTACGGCGCCCAGTTCGACCGTTCTCGCGGCCTTCTAGGGCACCTGATCCAGCATCACAGCACGCGGCAGCGACGGATTGCCGGCCGCCGCTTCCACCACCTGCCCGTCGTCGTCGGTAAGCAACTCCACGATGGCCCGGGGTGGGAGCGCCGGACGGCCGGCGGCTATGCGTCTCGCCTGAGCGTGGGGGCATCCTGCCGGGAGCGTGGCCGAATGGCTCCTGGTTTTCGACGCCCTGGACAATGCGCCGCGAATTTTGACACCGTGGGGCGAGCCGGCCGGCATTCGAACGTACGAGCTAACTCGCATCGCATCCGAACCCATGGGGGAGTCTCACCGTGCCGTCCGCGCCCGTGCCGTCCACCCGTCCCGCTCTCGCCCCCGAAGTCGCCGACTTCTACCGCACCCAGAGCGTGTTCTCCGACCCCGGCGACCTCGTCGCGCACTACGCCCGTCTGCCTACCGATCCCGCCCAACTCGCCCGCATCACACGCGACTTGATGATCCACCGGGGCGAAGGCGACCTGTTCGGTCACACGCACCCGCTGGACCGGCTGCACCACGACGCCGACGCCCGGTACGTCGACGACATCCTGCGGATCGTCGTCGAACGCGACGGTTCCCCTCTGGGCCGGCGGCGTGCGGCCGGGGACAGATTCGTCGGGATCTGCCGGGACTTCGCGCTGCTGCACTGCTCGCTGCTGCGGCACAGCGGCATCCCCGCCCGGGTGCGATCCGGCTTCGCCGACTACTTCCGGGCGGACGGGTTCCACTGCGACCACGTCGTCACCGAGTACTGGGACGAGGCGCGCGGCTGGCTGCTCGCCGATCCACAGCTGACCGACCCGGAGATCACCGCCGCCTGGTACGTCGACTTCGACCCGATGGACGTACCGCGCGACCGCTTCCAGGTCGCGGGCCGCGCCTGGCGCGACATCCGGGGCGGGGACGCCGACCCCGACACCTACGGGGTCTACCCGCCGGAGGACGGGCCGCTGAACGGGGAGTGGTTCGTGGCCGGCAACGTGCGACTCGACCTCGCCGCGCTGAACAAGGTGGAAACCCTGCTGTGGGACGTCTGGGGGCCGGACGTCGAGGACGAGGGGGCCGAGGAGGACCCACGGACCATGACCGAGCCCCTCCGTGCGCTGTACGACCGGGCCTCACGGGTCGTCGCCCCTGACGACGTTTCCTTCCAGGACGCCCGGCGGCTGTTCGCGGAGCAGTACGGGCTGCGCACGCCGAAGACCGTGCTGTCGCTGTCGGAGTACAACTCCCCGCGACACGTCACCCTCCGTCCGTTCAACTGACGCGCCGCTCGACCCGAAAGCCTTCACCATCAGCATCGGTGATCTGGTGGCCCGTTGGACTGGCGACCGGTGGTGGTCGGGCCGGCCACGCGCCTACCGCCGCCCCGGCGTGGTCGTCGACGGCAGGTGGATCCCACCGCAGGAACGCCGCCAGATGCTCAGCACCCCCTCCAACATCGGATCTATCTGAAAGCTTGATGTGGACCCGTCAGGTGTTGCCCGGTAACTTCGGTGAATGGTTCAGACCTGATTTCGGCTCCGAGGAGGATTGATCGGATGTTAGGGAAGCGGACGGGTAAGAGGATCCATGTGTTCTGCGTTACTGGCGCTCTGGTCGCCGGTCTCGCTCTGACAGGCGGCTCGGCGGAGGCCGGCGCCCGGGGGGACGGGGGCGTTCAGGCCTTGCCCGCCGGGGTGTACTTCCAGGACGAGGGCACTGTCCAAGGGTGGTCCAACTACCCGCAGAAGCCCCAGAAGGAAGGCGTCTTACGCAACGTCACCACTCCCGCCTACAAAGGCGGCGACGCCATCGAGGCCAAGCAGACCTACATCAACGAGGGCGGCGGCTACCACTCCGAGACCATCCAGGCCTCCACCCAGGCCGTAGGCCAGGACCGCTACTACGGTCAGGCGGTCTACATCGCCCCCGGCTGGCAGTTCCACAACCAGAACGTCACCTTCCAGCAGTGGTCGCCCGAAGATCCCGAGGGACCGTGGGAGTTGATGTTCATCCAGAACGACGACCTGCGCATCGGCGGATCCGGCGGCTTCAGCGCGAACGTCGCCAAGGTGACCGATCTGCGGGGCACTTGGATCCGGATCGTCACGCGACTGAAGTTCCACGCGACCAACGGTGCCTTCGAGATCTGGGTCAACGGTGTGAAGAAGTACAGCAAGACCGGAGTTCCCGTGCTGCCGAAGACGTCCCACACGGTTCGCTGGTCGTCCGGCATCTACTGCACCGGCTGGCGCGAGAACCAGCCCGCCGGCCCTCGGGAGCTCTCCGTCTTCCACGACCACGCACGCATTGCGAACTCGTACGGCCTGGCCGAACCCGCGAACTGGTAACGCGCGGGCGGTCCCACCACGGGGACGGGCTTCCTGCCGGGCAGGCAGGAAGCCCGTCGCGGCAGGAAGCCCATGGCTTCGCGTCGCCGTATGACGGCGGCGGCAGCGTTCTGCCCCCGTCACCTCTACGCGCCGCGAACCGGACGGCTGAGCTGACGCTGCAGCACGGCAGCGGTCCGCCGAGGCGAGCTGGTGGACGACCTGTTGGAGCCCCTCTAGTTCCGTCTAGTTCCGTTCGGGGGCGTGCCTTCCACGGTATCCGCGGCCTGCCACGGAGGGAGGTTGAGCTTGTACCCCCCATAGACACGACCTTCCTCCGCCCGGGACGGAGCCGGTTTCGTGGAGCTGAGCAAGCGTCACAGGGCGGTCGGCCCGTGCCCAGTGAGGTGACCGACGGGTCGGGGGTCGAGGCCGCGTCCGGCTGACGGTACCGCCCGGGGACTGGCACTCAGTGACGTCGGCTGATCCCAGCAAGCCTGTAGAGATGGGAATTGACGATGACAAAGGCGTATCGACGAACCGGCGCAGCCGTGCTCGGCGGTGTCGCGGGTAGCGCGCTTCTGCTCAGCGGAGGTGCGGCGGAATCCGGACCGGCCGCCGACGCCGCCACCGCGCGGACCGCGTCGGCCGAGCGCGTGAAAACGTCCCCGCATCCGGGGATCGTCGTGTCCCGAGACAAGGATCGGGAGAGCAGGGCCGGCGCTCCGGACAATTTCACCGGTGAGGTTTCGATCCAGCCCCTGTACACGGGCGACGAGAACTCGGAAGGTGCCTCCGACGTGCGGTTCTCGGCGCGCGCCCGGACCGTCTGGCACACCCATCCCGACGGGCAGCGCCTGATCATCACCGAGGGCACCGGGTGGGTGCAGGAATGGGGCAAGAAGCGCATCACCGTCCACCAGGGCGACGTCATCTGGATCGCGCCGGGTGTCAAGCACTGGCACGGGGCGACCCGCGACAGCGCGATGGCCCACACCGCTATCACGTACGCCGTCGACGGAACCAACGTGCACTGGCTGGAACCCGTCACCGACGACCAGTACCTCAGCGGAAAGCGAGCACAGGGAGCGAAGGGAGCATGACGAAGTCCAGGACACTTGCCCTCATCGGGACGATCGCCGCGGGCACGCTCCTCGTCGGGTACACCGCCCAGGCCGATCCCGACTCCGACGCCGCCCCCCGCTCCCGCACCAGTCCGCTCGAGTCGGTTTCCCCGGCCCTGGCGAAGTACGACCGGGAACGGGTCCAGCAACTGTGGAGCGACGACGGCCTTTCGCGTCGTGACAGGGGGCTGGTCACCATCGCGGTACTCATCTCCAACGGGCAGACGAAGGAGCTCGGCCGCTTCACCGACCGCGCTCTCGACGACGGGCTCTCCGCCGCGGAGATCTCGGAGACCCTCACCCACCTCGCGTTCTACGCGGGCTGGCAGAACGCCAAGGCCGCGGTGCCGGTGATGGCCGAGGTGTTCGCCGAGCACGGGATCGACGCCGATCAGCTTCCCGAGCGGGACCCGGATCTGCTCCCGCAGGACCAGGAGGCCGAGCGGGCCCGCGAGAAGAGCGTCCAGGAGGATTACGGCGGCGTCTCGCAGGGAGTCGTCGATGACACCGACGACGTCCTCTTCGACGATCTGTGGCTGCGCCCGGACCTGAAGCCGCGCGACCGGAGCCTGATCACCGTCGTGGCGCTCATCTCGACCGGCCAGCCGGACCAGATCACCTTTCACCTCAACAGGGCGATGGATTCCGGGATCACCGATGACGAGGTCGACACGTTGCTGAACCATGTCGCCTACTTCGCCGGGTGGCCGAAGGTGTTCACCGCCATGCCCGTGATCCGCGACGTGCTCGAGTCGCGCTGACCGAACGGGAGCCGAATCGCCCGCGGCGGCTCGGAACCGGGATGACGCCGCATCCCCGACGACCCTGCGTGAGCCGCCGGCCCCGCGTGGCCGGCGAAAGCCTGCGGCCGAGAACGCTGTTCAGCCCCGGCTGACGGCAGCGGACGCGTCCTCGGTGAAGAAGCCTGCACGCCCGGTCTCACTGGGACGAGCCGCGGGCGTCGGGCTTCCTCTCCGTGGGCTCGGGGTGGGCGGCAGATGCGCTCGGGTGCCGGGCCGGCGTGGCTGCCCAGCTGGCGAGGAGCTTGAGGCGGTCTTCGTCGGGGCTGCCCGGCTCGGCGGTGTAGATGGTCAGGGCGTGCTCCTCGTGGGTGGAGAGGGGCAGGCCAAGCGGCTGGTAGGTGAGCTGCAGGGTTCCGGCGTCAGGGTGGTGGAAGCGCTTGACGCCGCCGTGGTGGATGCGCACGTTGTGGGCGGCCCAGCGAGTGCGGAACTCGGCGCTCACCGTGGACAGTTCACCGATCAGCTCGCGCAGTGCCCTGTCGTGCGGGTAGCGCCCGGCTTCGACGCGCAGCAGGGCGACGGTGATGTTCGCGGCGGCGTCCCAGTCGGCGACGAAGTCGGGCGCGCCACGGTCGAGGAACCAGTACCGGGCGAAGTTCGGACGGCCACGTTCGTCCACGGTCTCGCTGTTGAACAGCGGCGAGAACAGCGCGCGGGCGAGTGCGTTGGCGGACACGATGTCCAGGCGGCCGTTGGTGACGAACGCCGCGGACAGCGTGATGGAGTCCAGCAGCCACTCGACACGAGGCGGGACCTCGACGGCCTTACGACGGCGAGGCGTACGGCTGGACAACTGTGCGGCCTTGGCCAGGTCGAAGAGGTACGTGCGCTCCTCCTCGTCCAGTTGCAGTGCGCGGGCGACCGCGTCGAGGACGTCCTCGGACACGCCGCCGATATGGCCCTTCTCCAGCCGGGTGTACCACTCGGTACTCACACCGGCGAGAACGGCGACCTCCTCGCGCCGTAGCCCCGGGACCCGCCGCCGGCCGCTCGTGGGCAGCCCTGCCTGCTCCGGGGTGATCCTGGCGCGCCGGGTGGCGAGGAAATCCCGGATCTCGGAGCGGTTGTCGGGTCGCTGGTCCATGCCCTCAACGGTAGGCACGAGCCGCCGGAAAGGGAGGTTGAGCTTGTACCCCCCATAAACCCGACCTTCTTCGCCCGCGATGGAGACGGTTGCCTGGTACATCGGCGCCCTAGGCGCCAACCCACGAAACAAGGAAAAAACGAAACAAGGAAAAACAAGGAGACTCACCCATGCGTGGCGTAGTGATGCACAAGGCCGGAGACGTCCGGCTGGAAGAGCGCGAGGACCCGAAGATCCTCGAGCCCACCGACGCCATCGTCCGGCTGACCGCGACCTGCATCTGCGGGTCGGACCTGTGGCCGTACCGCGGAATCGAACCCGTCGATCACACGGCCATGGGGCACGAGTACGTGGGCGTCGTCGAGGAAGTCGGAGACGACGTGCGGAACGTCAAGGTCGGCGACTTCGTCGTCGGGTCCTTCGTCATCTCCGACAACACCTGCGAGATCTGCCGCTCGGGCTACCAATCCGGCTGCGTACACCGGGAGTTCGTGGCGCAGACGATCGGCACCCAGGCCGAGAAGGCCCGCATTCCGCACGCGGACGGCACGCTCGTTCCGACGCCGGGGCAGCCCGATCCGGAGCTGATCCCCTCCCTGCTGGCCGCCTCCGACGTGCTCGGCACCGGCTGGTACGGGGCCGTCGCCGCCGAGGCCGGACCCGGCAAGACCGTCGCGGTCGTCGGCGACGGCGCGGTCGGCCTGATGGCCGTCCTCGCCGCCAAGCAACTCGGCGCTGAGCGGATCATCGCCATGTCCCGCCACCCCGAACGGCAGGAGCTCGCCCGCTTCTACGGCGCGACCGACATCGTCGCCGAGCGCGGTGACGAAGGCGTGGCGAAGATCAAGGAACTCACGGGCGGTCTCGGCGCGCACTCGGTGGTCGAGGCCGTCGGCACCCAGGAGTCCACGATGCAGGCGATCGGCGCCACCCGCCCGGGCGGCCACCTCGGCTTCGTCGGCGTCAACTACGACGTTACGATCCCCGGCATCGACCTCTTCTTCGCCGGCATCCACACGGAGGGCGGCCCCGCCCCCGTACGCCGCTTCCTGCCCGACCTGATCCAGCTCATCTGGGACCGCAAGATCGACCCCGGCAAGGTCTTCGACCTCACCCTGCCCCTGGACCAGGCCGCAGAGGGTTACCAGGCGATGGACGAACGCCGTGCCACCAAGGTGCTCCTCACCTTCTGAACCTTCTGATGGCTGTCGGCTCGGGCGCCGGGTCCGGGGCTCCTGGCCCCAGACAGTAGTCGTGAGCTTGCCCAGCAAGGGGGTTGAGCTTGTACCCCCTATAAACACGACCTTCTTCCCCCGCGACCGAGCCGGTTTCCTGAGGCCCGCAGCTCGATCACCTCCGTCCGTGATGTGAAGGCGTACGTATGTCCACTGAAATTCCTGAGTCTTCCGCTCCTCCCCCCACCGGAGCCGACGAGTCCTCCACGGGGCCCACCCGGCGCACGTTCATCGCCACCTCTACGGCTGTCGGCGGTGTGGTCGTCGCGGGTGGCGTGCTCGGAGGCACCGTGTTCCTCGGTGACGAGGCCGACGGCGCCGAGCCCCCGCCTGAGAGCCGCGTCTCCCTGACGGTCAACGGCACCCGGCGCACGGTCACGGTCGACAACCGCACCTCGCTACTGGACCTGCTGCGCGAGCACTTCGACCTGACCGGCTCCAAGAAGGGCTGCAACGCCGGGGCTTGCGGTGCGTGCACGGTACTGGTCGACGGGCAGCGGGTGAACTCCTGTCTGACGCTGGCGGTTCGGCTGGAGGGTGCCGAGGTCACCACGATCGAGGGCCTGTCCAAGGGCGACCAACTGCACCCGCTGCAGCAGGCGTTCATCGACGAGGACGCCTTCCAGTGCGGTTACTGCACACCCGGGCAGATCATGTCCGGGATCGGCTGCATCCAGGAGGGCCACACCGATTCGCCGGAGGAGATCCGGGAGTGGATGAGCGGCAACATCTGCCGCTGCGGCTGCTACGTGAAGATCGTGCGCGCGGTCGAACAGACCGCCGCCGGGAAGTGAGGACCGATGTATCCCTTCTCCTTCACGAAGGCCGCCGACACCCGTGAGGCCCTCAACGCGGGCCGTAGAGGCGGGCGTTACATCGCCGGGGGTACGACGCTCGTCGACCTGATGCGCGAGACCGTCGAGCGTCCCGAGACGCTGGTCGACATCAGCGACCTGCCGCTGAGCGAGGTCACCGTCACCGAGCGGGGCGGGATACGCATCGGCGCCCTGGTGAGCATGGCCGAGACGGCCGCCCACCCCAAGGTCCGTACGCTCTTCCCCGTCATATCCGAGGCGTTGGAGCTCAGCGCGTCCGCCCAGCTGCGCAACATGGCCACCATCGGCGGCAACATCATGCAGCGCACCCGGTGCACGTACTTCCGTGACGTGACCGCCGACTGCAACAAGCGTGACCCCGGCTCCGGTTGCGCGGCCCGGGAGGGCCACAACCGCACGCACGCCATCCTCGGCACCTCCGACGCCTGCGTGGCCACGCACCCTTCCGATGTGGCGGTGGCGTTCGCGGCGCTGGAGGCGACCGTGCACCTGCTGGGCCCGGACGGGGAGCGCCGTGTCCCCTTCGCGGACTTCCTGTTGCGGCCGGGGAACACGCCGAATCGTGAACAAGCCCTGAAGCAGGGTGAGTTGATCACGGCGGTGGAGATCCCGGCGCTTCCGCGTCCGCTGAAGTCCGGCTATCTGAAGGTGCGGGACCGGCAGTCGTACGAGTTCGCGCTCACGTCCGCGGCCGTCGCACTGCACGTACGCGGCGGAGTAATCCAGGAGGCGAAGGTCGCCGCCGGCGGTGTGGGCACCGTGCCCTGGAAGCTGCCCGCCGTAGAGGTGCACCTGGTCGGCGAACGCCCCTCGGACGCCCTGTGGAAGGCCGCCGCCGAACATGCGGCCAAGGGGGCCCGCCCGCTCGAACACAACCGCTTCAAGGTCGAGTTGCTGCAACGGACCGTCGAGCGTCAGCTGCGCATCGTAGGAGGTACCAAGTGAGCCCCCAGCCACAGGCAGCCGTAGGTGCGCCGCTGTCCCGGGTGGACGGGCGGCTCAAGGTCACCGGCAAGGCGCAGTACGCCGCCGAATTCGACGTCGACGGGATGGCGCACGCCGTGATCGTCGACGCGAGCATCGGCCGCGGCCGTATCGCCGGCGTCGACACGGACGACGCCGAAGCCGTCCCCGGCGTGCTGCGGGTGATCCACCACGGCAACGCGCCGACGCTGCCCTACCGCGACAACCCCGGGTCGAACAACCCGGCGGAGGGCCGCAGGCTGCGCGTCTTCCAGGACGACAAGGTCCTCTTCCACGGCCAGCCGGTCGCCGTCGTCATCGCCACCACCCTGGAGGCCGCGCAGCACGGCGCGAGCCTGGTCAGGGTCGATTACGACGCTGAGAAGCCCTCGACCGACCTGGCCGAGGCCAAGGCGGACGCACCGACCAAGTACGCGCGCGGGAACGCCGAAGCCGGTCTGCGCGAGGCGCCGGTACGGATGGATCTGACGTACCGCATGGCGCGCAACCACCACAATCCGATGGAGCCGCACGCCACCATCGCCCGCTGGGACGGCGACAAGCTGACCGTGTGGGACAAGACGCAGTGGGTGGTGGGCACCCAGACCGAACTCTCCACGGTGTTCGACCTGCCCCTGAAATCGGTGCGGGTCATCTCGCCGTTCGTCGGCGGCGGCTTCGGCAGCGGGCTGCGCTGCTGGCCGCACACCGTGGTCGCCGCGCTGGCCGCCCGTGAGACGAAGCGTCCCGTGAAGGTGGTCCTCAGCCGCAGGCAGCAGTACTTCGGCACCGGCTTCCGGCCCTTGTACGAGTACCGGCTGCGCCTCGGCAGTGACCGGCGGGGCCGCCTGAGGGCCACGATCCACGAGATCGACGCGGAGACGTCGTCGTACGAGAAGTTCGACGAGGCCATCATGCTCGCCGGGCAGATGTTCTACAGCACGCCCAACGTCAGCCAGGAGTACCGCAAGGTGCCCCTGGACGTGAACACCCCGATCTGGATGCGCGGTCCGGGCTTCGCGAACGCGTCCTTCGCCATCGAGTCGGCCATGGACGAACTCGCCGACCGGCTGCGTATCGACCCGATCGAGCTGCGTCTGCGCAACGAGCCGGCCGAGGACGAGTCGACCGGGCTGCCCTGGTCCACCCGCCGGCTGCGCGAGTGCTACACCGTGGGCGCCCGGGAGTTCGGCTGGGAGCGGCGCAAGGCGAAACCCCGCTCGACGCGGGAGGGCGACTGGCTGATCGGGTTGGGCATGGCCGCGGCCGTGTACGACCCCGGGCTCGTGGCGGCCGATGCCCGGGCCCGCCTGGACGCGGACGGTACCGCGGTGGTCGAGGCGGCCTCCAGCGACATGGGTCCGGGCACCTACACCTCCCAGACGCAGGTCGCCGCCGACGCGCTGGGGCTGGCCATGCGCGCGGTCGACTTCCGGCTCGGCGACTCGCTCTACCCTCCGACCCCGCCGCATGGCGGCTCGATGACCATGGCGAGCGTCGGCTCCGCCACACTCGACGCCTGCGACAAGGTCCGCCGGCAGGCGATCAAGCTGGCCGTCGAGGACGAGGAATCACCGCTGTACGGCGTCAAGGCCGAGGACATCGTCGTACGCAACGGGCGGCTGCACGTCCAGGACAATCCGGCGCGAGGTGAGACCTATCAGCGGCTGCTCGCCCGCAACAACCGCACCCACCTCGAAGCCGACGGCTCGTACGCCGGGCCGCCGGATCCCGAGCGGCACTCGTACTACTCCTACGGCGCGGTCTTCACCGAGGTCGGCGTGGACGCGACGCTGGGGCTGGTGCGGGTGCGGCGGATGCTCGGGGTGTACGACTGTGGCCGCATCGTCAGCCCCAAGCTCGCCGACAGCCAGGCGCTGGGCGGGATGGTCGGCGGTATCAGTCAGGCGCTGCTTGAGCACACGGTCACCGACCACCGCGACGGCCGGATCGTCAACGCCAACCTCGCCGACTACCTCGTGCCCGTGAACGCCGACATCCCCGAGATCAAGGCGATCTACCTGGAGGGCGAGGACATGAACGCCGACGTGCTCGGCGTCAAGGGTGTCGGAGAGATCGTCCAGGTCGGAGTGGCGTCCGCCATCGCCAACGCGGTCTTCAACGCCACCGGGCGCCGTATCCGCGAACTGCCCATCACCGCCGAGGCGTTGCTCTGAGCCGAGGCCCGATACGTCCGGCAGCCGGTGCTCCCGCGTCCTGCTGCCGGACCTCCCAGGGCCGCCGCCGCGTAGAGCGACGCTCCCCGGCGGCGCGGTGGCGGCCCGCCCACCTCACCTTGCACGAAGGACCCGTTCATGCTGAACATCGCGGACACACTGCACCGTTGGTGCCGCGGGGCGCGCCCCTTCGCCCTGGCCACCGTCGTCGACGTGCGGGGCAGCGCACCCCTGCCGACGGGTACGTCCGTCGCGGTGGACGCCGACGGCAACGCGGTCGGCAGCATCTCCGGCGGCTGTGTCGAGGGCGCCGTGTACGAGCTGTGCCGACAGGTGCTCGATGACGGAGGCGCTCCGCAGCGCGCCTGGTTCGGCTACTCCGACGACGACGCCTTCGCCGTCGGGCTGACCTGCGGCGGCGAACTCGACGTACTCGTCCAGCGCGTCGACCCCGCCGACAGGCCCCACCTAGGGCCTGTGTCGAAAGTGGCGCCTGCCGGCCGACGCCTGGCACGCGCCCCCACTGCCTTAAGGGCGTGGGAGGTGCCCCCACTCGCCGCACCGGCCGAAAGCCCAAGTACGTCCAGTACGAGGGCTTCCGGCCGGCACGCCGATAGCACGCTCCCCCACGCTCGAACCCGAGCTCGCGCGGGGGGACCCCCATCGCCGCCGCCCGGCCCACCCTTCGGGCGAACGACGCCACTTTCGACACAGGCCCTAGCGGCGGCCCTCGACGAGGTCGCGGAAGGCCGGCCCGCGGCCGTGGCTCAGGTCGTCGATGGCCCCGACCACCTGCTCGGCGCCACCCTGAGCGTTCTCGCCGACGGCAGCATGACCTACGGCACCCTGGACGACGAGGCGGCGGACCGGCTGGTGGTGGACGAAGCCCGGGCCCTGCTGCGGGCGGGTCGCACCGCCCGCGTCACGGTCGGCGGCAACGGGGACGGCTGCCCCGAACCGCTGACCGTACTCGTCCACGTCCACGCGTCCCGCCCGCGCATGCTGGTCTTCGGCGCGGTCGACTTCGCCGCCGCCCTCAGCCAGGCTGGGGCCTTCCTCGGCTACCGGGTCACCGTCTGCGACGCCCGCCCGGTCTTCGCGACGCGCGCTCGATTCCCGTACGCCGATGAGGTCGTCGTGGACTGGCCCCACCGCTACCTGGCACAGACGGCCGTGGACTCTCGCACCGCCGTCTGCGTTCTCACCCACGACGCCAAGTTCGACATCCCCCTGCTGCAGCTCGCCCTCGACCTCCCGGTCGGCTACGTCGGCGCGATGGGCTCCCGGCGCACCCACGACGAACGCCTGCGCCTCCTGCGCGAGGCCGGCGTCCCCGAGGGACAGCTCGCCCGGTTGCGCTCACCGATCGGCCTCGACCTCGGCGCCCGTACCCCCGAGGAGACGGCCGTCTCGATCACCGCGGAGATCATCGCCCACACCAACCAAGCCACGGGTCTGCCTCTGGCCCAGGGCTCGGGGCCGATACATCGACCACTGGTGCGGAGCCGGACCGCCCTCGACGAGGTGCCCGCACAGGTCGGCGTGGGCCGCTGAGTTCGGCCGGTCGTGCCTGCGCACGGCGCCGAATCCTGCTGGCCGCGCGCGGGAAGCCCAGCTCCGGCACCCCGTGCCAGTGACGGACCTAACGGCGCCACCACAGACTTCTCCTTATCATCGCCTGGCGAGCGGCCCCGGTATGGCCCTGCCCGCGTCAACGCGACAGGCACAGACGAGGAGAAGCCATTGAGTCGCTCGCCCCTTCTCGACGTACCCGGCATACCTGGCGGCACCTTCTCGGCCGATCGTCGCCGAATAGCCCGTCGTGTCGCGCTCGTGGCGGGGGCGGCGGGGGTCGGTTTCGGCGGGCTGTATCTGGTGGGCCTGCTGGTCTCCGGGGACGACGTCCCCGAGGGAACCCGGGTGAGCGGTGTGGACATCGGAGGCGTGAGCCGCTCGCAGGCGCAGGAGAAGCTGGACAGCAGTCTGGGCGGGACCTGGTCGAAGCCGGTGAGGGTGCGCCTCGGCGACAGTGCCGACGCCGTCCGTATGTCCGGGATCTCGTTGGACAGCGAGGAGACCGTCGATCGTGCCGCGCAGGTGGGGTCTGATCCGTTCACCGTGATCGGCCGCCTGTTCTCGAGTGGCGATCGCGAGGTCGAGCCGGTGATCCGGGTGGACGAGGAGAGGGTCCGTACGTCACTGGCCGAGAAGGCGAAGACGTACGACCGGAAGGCGCGGGAGGGCGGCGTCGCCTTCCGCGCGGGCGACGCGGTGCCGACGCGGCCGGTCGCCGGGCGGTCCCTCGACGTGGACGGCGCGGTCGAGGTTGTGGCGTCGGCGGTCCCGCGGCTGGGGAAGGAGCCGGTGCGGCTGCCGGTCCGTACGGCCGAACCCCAGGTCGGTACGGCGGAAGTGAACCGTGCGATGAAGGAATTCGCCGCTCCCGCGATGTCGGCGCCGGTCAGGCTCACCGTGGGCGACCGGGACATGGAGATCAGCCCGGCGACGCTCGGCAAGCACCTCACCATGAAGCCGGACGGGAAGAAGCGGCTGGCACCCGTGCTGGACGGCAAGGGGCTCATGGGCGATCCGGCGCTGGCGACCCCGCTCGCGCGCGCCACCGGCGAGCCGGTCAACGCGAAGCTGCGCCCGGCCGGCGGGGGAGTGGCGGTGGCCTCAGACGGCAAGGTTGGACATGAGGTCACGGCCAAGGCGCTGCACAAGGCCGTACTGCCGCTGCTGACGAAGTCCGGCGCGGCCCGCAGCGGGACGGTGGCCACCAAAGAAGTGCAGCCCGAGCTGACCCGCGAGAACGTCGGCCGCCTGGGCATCAAGGAGAAGATGTCGTCCTTCACGGTCGACTTCGAGCCCCTTCCCTACCGCGTCACGAACATCGGCCGTGCGGCCGAGCTGATCGACGGGTCGGTCGTGCTGCCCGGCGAGACCTGGAGCCTCAACGGCACCGTGGGGGAGCGGACCGAGGCCAACGGGTTCGTGGAAGGCATCATCATCAACAACAACCAGTTCGAGAAGGCGGCCGGAGGCGGCGTCTCCACGGTGGCCACGACCATGTTCAACGCCGTCTTCTTCGCCGGCGTGAAGCCGGTGGAGTACGGGGCCCACTCGTTCTACATCGAGCGCTACCCGGAGGGCCGGGAGGCGACGGTGGCCTGGGGCAGTCTCGACCTGAAGTTCCGGAACGACTCGGGCAACGCCCTCTACATCGACGCACACTCCACGGGCACCTCCGTCACGGTCACCTTCCTCGGCACGAAGAAGTACGACGCGGTGCAAGCGGTCAAGGGCCCGCGCACCAACGTGAAGGAGCCGGGAACCCGCAAGGGAGCATCCGGAGAGAAGTGCGTGCCGCAGACCCCGCTCGAGGGCTTCGACGTCGCCGTCGACCGGGTCTTCAAGGACGGCGGCAGGGAAGTCGACCGGGAGACCTTCAAGACGCGGTACGTACCCCGCGACGAAGTCACCTGCGACGCGGAACCCGAGGAGTGACGAACGCCGGGCAGGGCGACGCACTCCCGGCCCGGAAACCGGTCGGCCGCGGCCCCTGGGCGAAGGCCGCCGGGCCGACCCGTTGACCTGTCGCTGGCGAAGGCCGCCGGGCCGACCCCTCGACCTGTCGTCGGTGAAGGCCGCCAGGCCGCTCCCTTGACCGGTCCTAATCGAGCCAGGCCCGGACCTTGTCCCAGCGAAGGCAGCCCAGTCACGGTGCCCAGATCCTTGACCCCCCGGTCGGCGCTCCCCGATGCTGTGTTGCGGGACATGAAGTGTGTGCCGTAATGGGCAACACGAATCCGTATCACCCGAGGAGTGGCCATGACTCACCAGGTCCGTGCTGTCGTCGCGCGGGGGAAGGGCGCCCCCGTCAGCCTGGAAACGATCAACGTGCCCGATCCGGGTCCCGGAGAGGCGCTCGTGAAGATCGAGGCCTGCGGGGTCTGCCACACCGATCTGCACTATCGCGAGGGCGGTATCAACGACGAGTTCCCCTTCCTGCTGGGCCACGAGGCCGCGGGCGTCGTGGAGTCGGTCGGAGAAGGCGTCACCGACGTCACCCCCGGTGACTTCGTCATCCTCAACTGGCGTGCGGTGTGCGGGAATTGCCGGGCTTGCGTGCGCGGACGGCCCTGGTACTGCTTCAGCACCCACAACGCGAAGCAGAAGATGACGCTGGAGGACGGCACGGAGCTGTCGCCCGCTCTCGGGATCGGAGCGTTCGCGGAGAAGACGCTGGTGGCGGCGGGCCAGTGCACGAAGGTGGACCGGGCCGCGTCGGCGGCCGCCGCCGGTCTGCTGGGCTGCGGCGTGATGGCGGGCATCGGCGCGGCCATCAACACCGGCAACGTCGGCCGCGGTGACAGCGTCGCGGTCATCGGCTGTGGCGGCGTCGGGGCCGCGGCGGTCCTCGGGTCCAGCCTGGCGGGCGCGGCGAAGATCATCGCGGTGGACATCGACGAGCTCAAGCTGAGCACCGCCGAGAAGCTCGGCGCGACCCACACCGTCAACGCCAAGGGCACCGACCCCGTCGAGGCGATCCGCGAACTGACCGGCGGCTTCGGGGCGGACGTGGTCATCGAGGCGGTGGGCCGCCCGGAGACGTACAAGCAGGCCTTCTACGCCCGCGACCTGGCGGGCACGGTCGTACTCGTCGGAGTGCCGACCCCTGAGATGAAGCTCGAGCTGCCGCTGCTGGACGTCTTCGGCCGCGGCGGCGCGCTGAAGTCCTCCTGGTACGGCGACTGCCTGCCGAGCCGCGACTTCCCGATGCTCATCGACCTCTATCTGCAGGGCCGTCTTGACCTGGACGCCTTCGTCACGGAGACCATCGCGCTCGACGAGGTCGAGAAGGCCTTCGAGCGGATGCATCAGGGCGACGTACTGCGTTCGGTGGTGGTCCTGTGACCGCCGGCGCCCGCATCGAGCATCTCGTCACCTCGGGCCAGTTCTCGCTCGACGGCGGCACCTGGGATGTCGACAACAACGTATGGATCATCGGCGACGACACCGAGGCCATCGTCATCGACGCCGCCCACGACGCCGAGGCGATCGCCGAGGTCGTCGGCGGTCGTACGCTTCGCGCCATCGTGTGCACCCACGCCCACAACGACCACATCGATGCCGCACCCGAACTCGCGGATCGCACCGGCGCCCCGATCCTGCTCCACGACGACGACCTGCAGCTGTGGAAGCAGACCCACCCGGACCGGACGCCCGACGGCGGCCTGGCCCACGGCCAGCTCCTCTCCGTGGCCGGTGTCGAGCTGACCGTGCTGCACACGCCCGGCCATGCACACGGTGCCATCTGTCTGTACGCGCCTGCCCTGAAGGCCCTGTTCAGCGGTGACACCCTCTTCGCGGGCGGGCCGGGGGCGACGGGGAGGTCGTACAGCGACTTCCCGACCATCGTCGATTCCATCCGGTGGCGGCTGCTGCCGCTGCCGGATGCCACCGTCGTACACACCGGCCACGGGGAGACGACCACCATCGCCGCCGAGGCCCCGCACCTTCAGGAGTGGATCGACCGAGGGTTCTGAGCCCCGTCCGTCGCCCCTCGCACGCCCGCTCTCGGCCATGAACGCCGCCGAGGCGGGCGTGCGTGCGTTCGCTCTGCGATCACGAACGGGCATCCGACGCCTGGATACCTCCTTTGGGCAGGTCGAAGGCCTGATGCCGCGTCACTCACCCTCGTCGCCCCTCGCGTGGCTTGTTTCTTATGGCGCTACCCGTTGCGTGATGGGCGACACCAATCTGTGCCAGAACGGGCCTCCTGAATGCCTTGACAGCGGTTCTGGGCCGACCTCAAACTGAGGTTGCGCTAACCGCAATCCGTTTCGCTATACGCACCCGAGGTGGTCATGATGATTCCCGCGTGCCCTCTGGCGGATCTCCCGCGAGGAGAGGCTTTCCGGCTCGAGATCGACCCGCCCGTCACGGTGTTCCACACCGAGGACGGCGAGCTTTTCGCCATCGACGACACGTGCACCCACCAGGACGCCTCGCTTGCCGACGGCTGGGTGGAGGACTGCTGGGTGGAATGCCCCCTGCACGCCTCGAAGTTCAACCTGAAGACCGGTGAGGTCGACGCCCCGCCGGCCAAGCTCCCCGTCCGTACCCACGAGGTCGTCGTGGACAACGGCATGGTCTACGTGAAGGTGTCCACGGCCGCCCCCAACCTGCCGCACTGCGTCGCGCGCAAGCTCGCCGGATCCGTCACGTGAGGACGGTGGCCGTGGTGGGCGCCTCGCTGGCCGGCCTTTCGGCGGCGCGCTCACTGCGGAAGCAGGGCTACGACGGGCGGCTGGTCGTCATCGGAGACGAGGCCCACCGGCCGTACGACAGGCCACCGCTGTCCAAGGAGTTCCTGGCCGGAACGGTCGGCGAAGCGGAACTCGTGCTGGAGATGGACGACGAGGACCTGGGGGCCGAGTGGCTGCTCGGCGTCCGCGCCACCGGACTCGACCGTACGGACCGTGCCGTCCAGCTCGCCGACGGGCGTGAGGTCCGCGCCGACGGCATCGTCATCGCGACCGGCGCCGCCGCGCGCACCCTGCCCGGCTCCGAGGGCCTGGCCGGGGTGCACGTCCTGCGCACCCTGGACGACGCCCGCGCGCTGCGCGAGGAACTGGCAGGTGGCGGACGGCTGGTGGTGATCGGCGGCGGGTTCGTGGGTGCCGAGGTCGCCTCCACCGCGTACGCCCTCGGGCTCGACGTGACGGTCGTCGAGGCGGCCCCGACGCCGCTCGCCGGACCGCTCGGCGAGACCATGGGTGCCATCGTCTCCGGGCTCCATGCGGATCACGGCGTACGGCTGTTGTGCGGTGTGGGCGTCAAGGGGCTCAGCGGTGAGCGCCGGGTGGATGCCGTCCTGCTCGAGGACGGGCGCACCGTTCCCGCCGACATCGTCGTGGTAGGTGTGGGCGCACGGCCGTGCGTCGAGTGGCTGGAAGGCTCCGGCGTCGAGCTCGACAACGGCGTCAAGTGCGGTGCGGACGGCCGCACCAGCCTGGCCGGTGTGGTCGCGGTCGGCGACTGCGCCAACTGGTACGACCCCCGCGCGGGCGTCCATCGCCGCGTCGAGCACTGGACCGGTGCGCGCGAACGCCCTGAGGCGGCCATCGCGACGCTCCTGGCCTGGGGCGCGACGGAACCGGGCGTGCCCCGGCCGCCGTACTTCTGGTCCGATCAGTACGGCGTGAAGATCCAGTTCGCCGGTCATGCGGCCGGCGCCGACAGCGTGACGATCGAGGAAGGCACGGCGGACGAGCGCAACGTCCTGGCCGTCTACCGGCGTGCCGGTGAGCCGGTCGCCGCGCTTGGAATGAACCAGCCGCGGCTGTTCACCCGCTGGCGCAAGCAACTCGCTCGTACAACATCTTGACACCGCCCGTGCGGCGTCCCATGCTGCGGTTTCATATAGCGCGCAGCGTTGCTTCATACACAACGCCGTCCGGAGTCGCTCTTCCCGGCGCGTGAATGACCGATCCGCGACGTCCTCCGAGGAGTGCACCGTGACCTCGACCAGCCTGCCCAACAGCCTGATCGCCACCCTCCCCGGCTCCTCCTACACCGACCCCGAGGTCTTTGCCCAGGAGCAGGAGCGCATCTTCGAGACCATGTGGTTCTGCGTCGCGCGCTCCTCCGACCTGGCGAAGCCCGGCGCCTTCCGGACCGTCGACGTGGGTCGCGAGAGCATCCTGGTCACCCGCGCCAGAGACAACTCCGTACGGGCCTACTTCAACGTCTGCCGGCACCGCGGAGCGCGGCTCTGCACGGAGGAGAGCGGCGAGGTCAAGCGGGCCTTCCAGTGCCCGTACCACGCCTGGACCTACGGCCTGGACGGCAAGCTCGTCGCGGCACCCAACCTCACCAAGATGCCCGACGTCGGCCGCGCCGAGTACGGCCTGGTGAGCGTCGCCGTCCGCGAATGGCTCGGCTACGTGTGGGTCTGTCTGGCGGAGAACCCGCCCTCCTTCGAGGAGGACGTCATCGGCGATGTCGTCAGCCGCCTCGGCGACGCCGAGGCGATCGAGCGCTACGACATCGCGGCCCTCTCGGTCGGCAAGCGGATCGTGTACGACGTGAAGGCCAACTGGAAGCTCATCATCGAGAACTTCATGGAGTGCTACCACTGCGCCACGATCCACCCCGAACTGACCGAGGTGCTCCCCGAGTTCGCCGACGGCTTCGCCGCCCAGTACTACGTCGGGCACGGCGCCGAGTTCGGTACGGAAGTCCAGGGCTTCACCGTCGACGGCAGCGAGGGCCTGGACCGCATCCCGGGCGTCGCCGAGGACCAGGACCGCCGCTACTACGCGATCACCGTCAGGCCGCAGGTCTTCATCAACCTCGTACCCGACCACGTGATCTTCCACCGCATGTTCCCGGTGGCCGTCGACCGCACGATCGTCGAGTGCGACTGGCTCTACCTCCCGCACGTCGTCGAGAGCGGCAAGGACGTCAGCCGGTCCGTGGAACTCTTCGACCGCGTCAACCGGCAGGACTTCGACGCCTGCGAGCGCACTCAGCCCGGGATGAACTCCCGGCTGTACGCCAAGGGGGGCGTGCTGGTGCCCAGCGAGCACCACATCGGTCTCTTCCACGACTGGGTGTACGAGCGCTTGGGTTCAGCGCAGTCGCAGTAGCGGCGACGGTCGCCTGTGCGGCCATGGGGCGCTTCGATGTCGTACGGGCCACTCAGCCCAGGTACCCCATGCGGTGACTGATCTCCTCCGCGCCCTTGATCAGCACGGGAGCGAGCTCGTGCAGGCGCTCCTTGCTCAGCCGGTACGCGGGCCCGGACGCGCTCAGCGCCGCTACGACCTCTCCGTCCCGGTTGCGGATCGGGGCGGCCATGGCGTGCAGGCCGAGCTCCAACTCCTCCAGGGCCCAGGCGTAGCCGGTCTCCCGGATTTCGGCGAGGTTCTTCTCGAGCTTCGTCTTCGCGGTGATGGTGTGCTCGGTGACCTTCTTCAGGCCGGAGGTCGCCAGTATTGCCGCGCGGTCCTTGGTGGGCAGGTAGGCCAGCAGGATCTTGCCGCTCGATGTGGCGTGCAGCGGGGTCAGTTGGCCGACCCAGTTCTGTGCGGTGACGGCACCCGGGCCGCGCACCTGGTAGAGGTTGACCGCGTAATGCTCCTGCCGCACCGCGATGTTGACGGTCTCTCCGAGCTCCTCGGCGAGGTCCTCGCAGACCGGGCGGCCCTGTTGGGTGATGTCGATGCGTCCCGTGACCGCTCCGGCCAGCCGTACGATGCCGAAGCCGAGACGGTACTTGCCGCGCTCGCCCGCCTGTTCCACCAAGCCGCGCGCCTCCAGGGCGCCGAGCAGGCGGAACGCGGTGGACTTGTGAACATCGATCTCGGCCGCCACCTCGCTGACACCTGTCTCGCCACGGCGAGCCAGGATCTCTAGGACGCTGATGGCACGGTCGACCGACTGCACTCCGCCAGCATGTGAATTTGAGGTTCCGGTATCAATGTTGTAGTTGCTCACAACGCAACTATACCCAGAGTAAACAACGCTACTTCCAGTAACGGCGACGAAACGAAGTCTTCGCAGGTTGCGCTGCACGCAACCTGGTGCGTATAGCGATACCGTCGCTAGCATGCTCGCGTATCTATGGCGCGAGCGAGACGAGGCACCATGGCTCCCCTCCACTACGACTTCGTGATCGTCGGCGGCGGCTCGGCCGGCAGCGCACTGGCGAACAGACTCTCCGCGGACCCGGCCAACCGCGTACTGGTACTGGAGGCCGGCCGCTCCGACTACCCGTGGGACGTCTTCATCCACATGCCCGCGGCCCTGACCTACCCGATCGGCAGCCGCTTCTACGACTGGAAGTACGAGTCCGAGCCCGAATCCCACATGGGCGGCAGACGCGTCTACCACGCACGGGGCAAGGTGCTCGGCGGCTCCAGCAGCATCAACGGCATGATCTTCCAGCGCGGCAACCCCATGGACTACGAACGCTGGGCGGCAGACGCCGGGATGGAGAGCTGGGACTACGCGCACTGCCTGCCGTACTTCCGGCGGATGGAGAACTGCCTGGCCGCCGATGCGGACGACGAGTTCCGCGGTCACGACGGTCCTCTTGTACTGGAGCGCGGTCCGGCGACCAATCCGTTGTTCGGCGCCTTTCTGAAGGCGACCGAGGAGGCGGGATACGCGCCCACGGATGATGTGAACGGCTACCGGCAGGAAGGCTTCGCCAAGTTCGACCGCAACGTCCACCGCGGGCGGCGGCTGTCGGCTTCGAAGGCGTACCTCAAGCCCGCGATGAAGCGGCCCAACCTCACTGTCATCACTCGCGCGTTGGTCACCCGGGTGCTGTTCGAGGGGAAGCGGGCGGTGGGTGTCGAGTACCGGCGCGGGCGGGGCGCGCTGCAGCAGGTGCGTGCCAAGGAGGTCATCCTGTGCGGCGGGGCGATCAACTCCCCGCAGTTGCTGCAGCTTTCCGGGGTCGGCAACGCCGAGGAGCTGACCGCCCTGGGCATCGATGTCGTGCACGATCTGCCGGGGGTCGGCGAAAACATGCAGGACCACCTGGAGGTCTACATCCAGTACGCCTGCAAGCAGCCGGTGTCCATGCAGCCGTACATGGCGAAGTGGCGCGCCCCCTTCATCGGGCTGCAGTGGCTGTTCCGCAAGGGGCCTGCGGCCACGAATCACTTCGAGGCCGGCGGCTTCGCCCGCAGCAACGAGGACGTGGACTATCCCAACCTGATGTTCCACTTCCTTCCCGTCGCGGTCCGCTACGACGGCTCCTCGCCGTCCGGCGGTCACGGCTATCAGGTGCACGTGGGGCCCATGTACTCGGACGCGATCGGCTCGGTGAAGATCAAGAGCAGGGATCCGCGCGAGCATCCGGCGCTGCGCTTCAACTATCTGTCCACTGAGCAGGACCGCCGCGAGTGGGTCGAGGCGATCCGCGTGGCGCGCAGGCTCCTGAACCAGCCGGCGCTCGCTCCTTATAACGGCGGGGAGATCTCGCCCGGGCCTGCGGTGGACTCGGACGAGGAGATCCTCGCCTGGGTGGCGAAGGAGGGTGAGACGGCCCTGCATCCGTCCTGCACCTGCAAGATGGGCACCGACGAGATGGCAGTCGTCGACCCGGCCAGCATGCGGGTGCACGGCGTGGAGGGCCTGCGCGTGGTGGACGCCTCTGTTATGCCATATGTCACGAATGGCAACATCTACGCGCCGGTGATGATGATCGCCGAGAAGGCCGCCGACCTGATCCTCGACAAGAAGCCCCTGGCCCCCTCCAAGGCCGCGTACTACCGCCACCGCGACGCACAGAAGCAGACGGGATAGACGTCGGGCGGCCGGCTCCGCGAGGCCGGGGTGTGGACGGCGTCTCGGCGTCGGCGGGCGGAGCGGGCCCGCCCGCCGGGACGTGCGAGGCGACGCTGCCGGTACTGTGCAGGTGAACGAGCTGGGTCGGCCCTGCTCGCATGCGCACCGGAGGTCGTATACGACAACCCGCGGCCGATGTGGGTTTTGTGCAACTTGATGAGCTAATCGTCATTCGTCACCCCCTTGACGCATGTCTGGGCTTTCGCCAAGGTGTTCCACCACAAGCAATTGGGTGCATGATGCGCAACGCATTCCGGCGGAGCCCGAGTAAATCTGGCAGAACTTCCGACCCCGGCCGCAGTACTGGTTGCGCGGCTGAACGCCGAAGAAAGGTCGATCGTGACCCAAACAAAGACCGAGGTGCCGCAGCGGAGCGGCACGCCCCAGGAATCGGACGGCACGCCGGTCATATCCGTGCGCAATCTTTGGAAGGTGTTCGGGCCGAAGGCCGAGCAGGTACCTGAGTCCGAAGAGCTGTGCGCGCTGAGCCGGCGCGAGCTCATGGACCGTACCGGGAACACCACCGCCGTACGGGACGTGAACTTCGAGGTGTCACCCGGCGAGGTCTTCGTCGTCATGGGCCTGTCCGGCTCCGGCAAGTCCACGCTCGTACGATGTCTGACCCGGCTGATCGAACCCACCGCCGGTGAGATCGTCTTCGAGGGCGAGAACATCCGCGACGCGGACGCGGCGCGCCTGCGGGAACTGCGCCGCCGCAAGTTCTCCATGGTCTTCCAGCACTTCGGTCTGCTGCCCCACCGCCGCGTCATCGACAACGTGGCGTTCGGACTGGAGATCCGCGGCATGAGCAAGGCCGAGCGTTCCAAGCGGGCGATGGAGGTCGTCGAACTGGTCGGCCTCGCCGGCTACGAGGGCTCGTACCCCGACCAGCTCTCCGGCGGTATGCAGCAGCGCGTCGGCCTCGCTCGGGCGCTGGCCGGCGATCCGGACGTGCTCTTCTTCGACGAGCCGTTCTCCGCGCTCGACCCGCTGATCCGCCGCGACATGCAGAACGAGGTCATCCGCCTGCACCACGAGGTCGGCAAGACCATGGTCTTCATCACCCACGACCTCTCCGAGGCGCTCAAGCTCGGCGACCGCATCCTGATCATGCGGGACGGCCAGATGGTGCAGTGCGGCACCGGCGACGAACTGGTCGGCGCCCCGGCCGATGACTACGTACGCGAATTCGTCAAGGACGTGCCGCGCGGCGATGTGCTGACCTTGCGGTGGATCATGCGGCCGGTCGAGGACGGCGATGAACTGGACGGCCCCGAGATGGGCCCGGACGTCGTCGTGAAGGAGGCCACCCGGGCGGTGCTCGCGGCCGACAAGCCGGTCAAGGTCGTCGAGGACGGCAAGCTGCTCGGCATCGTCGGCGACGAGGAGATCCTCGCGGTGGTCGCCGGGCAGGAAGGCGACATGTGATGACCGTCGCCATAGACAAGCCGGAAAAATCGGATCAGGTCGACAAAACGCCGGACACCGGGCCCGTCGTTGCCGTGCGCCGGGTCAGTCGGCGCATGGTCATCGCCGGGATCCTGGTCGTCTGGCTGGTGCTGTTCGCGGTGCTGCGCGGCACGCACACCCTGACCCTGGCGGCGGCGGATCTGACTGATCTGCACCGCTGGTTCAACGACGTCAACGACTCGATCGGCGCCAACCGCAACTCCAACCCGCTGTTCCTGTACTTCTTCAACGAGATCCGCCTGGTCATCGACACCCTGGTGACCTTCGTCCAGGAACTGATCTCCCAGGCGCCCGCGGGCCGCCCGGTGCCGCAGATCGGCTGGCTGGGCGTGGTCGGCATCGCCGGCTACGTCTCCTGGGCCGTCGGCAACTGGCGGGTCGCGCTGCTGGCCGTGGCCGGTTTCACCTTCCTCGGGCTGCAGGGCCTGTGGCAGGAGAGCATGGACACCCTGGCGCTCACCCTCTCCGCCGTGTGCGTGGCGCTGCTGTTCGCCATCCCGCTGGGCGTGTGGGCGGGGCTGTCCGACCGGGTCAACCGGATCATCACGCCCTTCCTCGACTTCATGCAGACGATGCCGACCTTCGTCTACCTGGCCCCTCTCACCCTGTTCTTCCTCATCGGCCCGGCCTCCGCCACCATCGCCACCCTGATCTACGCGGCACCGCCGGCCATCCGTATCACCGCGCACGCCATCCGCACGGTGCCGGCCACGACCGTCGAGGCGGCCGACTCGCTCGGCGCGACCCGGCGGCAGTCCCTGACGAAGGTGCTGCTGCCGATGTCCAAGCGGACCGTGGTGATGGGCATCAACCAGACCATCATGGCCGCCCTGGCCATGGTGACCATAGCGGCCCTGATCGACGCGCCCGGCCTGGGCAAGACGGTCGTACAGGCCCTGCAGTCGCTCGACGTCGGTACGGCCTTCAACGCGGGACTCGCCATCGTCGTCCTGGCCATCGTGCTGGACCGGGTCACCACCGCGGCCAGCGCACGCGAGGATTCGGCCCGGGGCTCGGCCGGCCGCTTCCTCAAGTGGCGGCGGCAACTGCTGGGGGCGGGAGCGGCGGTCACCGCCGTCCTGATCTACATGTCGCACACCTATCTCTGGGCGGCGGAGTTCCCCGGCGAGGGCGACATCGGCAGCTCCATAGCGCGCACGGCGGACGACGTGACCACCTGGGCGCAGGACAACCTGTCGGGTGTCACGAACGCCTTCCGGGACGCCCTCACCAACGGCCTGCTCAACCCCTTCCAGACGCTGCTCACCGACTCCCCGTGGTGGCTCGTCGGCGCGGCGCTGATCGGACTCGGCACAGTGCTCGGCGGCTGGCGCGCCGGACTCACCGCGGCCGTGTGCGTGGGCCTGCTGCTCGGCACGGGCGTGTGGTCGGACAGCATGACCACGCTCGCGTCGACCGTCGTCGCCACCGTGCTGGTGATGGTGCTCGGCGTCGTCCTGGGGGTGTGGATGGGACGCAGCATGCAGGTGGACCGGCTGCTGCGGCCCACACTGGACGCGGCGCAGGTCATGCCGCCGTTCGTCTATCTCGTGCCGTTCCTCGCGCTGTTCGGCGCGACCCGCTTCACCGCCATCGTGGCCGCCGTCGTCTACGCGACCCCCGTCGCGATCAAGATCGTCGCGGACGGGGTACGGAACGTGCCCGCCACCACCGTGGAGGCGGCCACCTCCGCCGGGTGCAACACCTGGCAGATCATCACCAAGGTTCAACTGCCGATGGCACGCAGCGCCCTGACCCTCGCCACCAACCAGGGCCTGATCTATGTGCTGTCGATGGTTGTGGTGGGCGGCCTGGTAGGCGCGGGCGCCCTCGGCTACGACGTCGTGGCCGGCTTCTCGCAGGGCCAGTTGTACGGGAAGGGACTCGCCGCGGGACTGGCCATCGTCCTTCTCGGAGTTATGTTCGACCGGATCACTCAGGCAGCCGCGCGGCGTACCAGCGGCGCGTAAGGAGCAACTCACCATGGCAAGGCAAGCAAGACACTGGAAAGCCGCCGCGGCCGGCATAGCGGCCCTCGGCCTCGCCCTCACCGCCTGCGGCGGTGCAACCGTGGAAGACAGCTCCTCGGATTCCGGCAGTTCAGGCGACTCCGGCAAGTGCAGCACCTTCAATCTCGCGGTCAACCCCTGGGTGGGCTACGAGGCGAACGCGGCGGTCCTCGCCTACGTCGCGGAGAAGGACCTCGGCTGCAAGGTGACGCAGAAGGACCTGAAGGAAGAGATCGCCTGGCAGGGCTTCGGCACGGGCGAGGTCGACGCCGTCGTCGAGAACTGGGGTCACGACGACCTGAAGAAGAAGTACATCACCGACCAGAAGACCGCCGTCGACGCCGGCCCGACCGGCAACGAAGGCCTCATCGGCTGGTACGTACCGCCGTGGCTGGCCAAGGAACACCCCGACATCCTCGACTGGAACAACCTCAACAAGTACGCGGCCGAGTTCAAGACCTCCGAGTCCGGCGGCAAGGGCCAACTCCTCGACGGCGACCCGTCGTTCGTCACCAACGACGAGGCCCTGGTCAAGAACCTGAAGCTGAACTTCAAGGTTGTGTACGCGGGCAGTGAGACCGCCCTCATCCAGGCCTTCCGCAAGGCGGAGAAGGACAAGGAATGGATGATCGGCTACTTCTACGAGCCGCAGTGGTTCATGTCCGAGGTGCCGCTGAAGAAGGTCAAGCTGCCCGAGTACAAGGAGGGTTGCGACGCCGACACGGAGAAGGTGGCGTGCGACTACCCCGTGTACAAGCTCGACAAGATCGTCAGCAAGAAGTTCTCCGAGTCGGGCAGCCCGGCGTATGACCTGGTGAAGAACTTCACCTGGACGAACGAGGACCAGAACACCGTGGCCAAGTACATCGCGGTGGACAAGATGGCGCCGGAGGCCGCGGCGAAGAAGTGGGTCGACGCCAACCGGGACAAGGTGGAGGCCTGGTTGAAGTAGGGCCGCCGCCGCTCGGCCGGGTTGCTGTATCCGGCCGGGGCGGGGGAGTGGACGTACCCCTGAGGAGGGCCCGGCAGGCTGTGGAGACAGCCTGCCGGGCCCTCCTTTGTGTCGGTGGCGGTCGGCCGGAGTGCTGGTGGCGGTCGGTCGGCGCATGGCCGGCCTCCGTCGTCGGGAGTCGGGCAGGGAGTCAGTACAGTCAGTCAGTATGTCGTCCCCGGCGAGCTGATATATTTGATGTATGTCAGCGGCCCGGGATGCTCCAGGATGCTGATGCCAACGTCCCGCGCGAAGGAAGAGGCGGCCGAAAGATGAGCAGCACCGAGGTTTCCCCGGCGACTGATTCGGCGCCGACGTCATTGGCCGACCTGGCCTATGAGCGCCTTCAGGATCGATTGGTCATGCTCGACATCCGGCCCGGCGAGCCGATGAACGACAGTCAGCTCGCTGCGGAGCTCGGCGTCGGACGTACGCCCGTTCGCGAGGCGCTCAAGCGGCTCGAGACCGACCACCTGGTGGTCTCGTACCCGCGCCGGGGCACATTCGCCACCATCATCGACGTGACCGAGCTCGGGGCGATCTCCGACATCCGCGAGCAGCTCATGCCGTTCGCGGCACGGCGGGCCGCCGTCCACGCGAGTAGCGCCATGCGCGACGCGCTGCGAGCCAAGGCCGCCGAGGTGCGGAGCGTCGAGAGCCCGGGCGGTGATCGCACCGCGCTGATGCGGCAGGACATGTCGCTGCACCGGCTCATCTACAAGGCGGCCGGCAACCCGCACCTCGAGGACGTACTGATCCGCTACGACAACCTGGCCACCCGCATCTGGTGCCTGGTCATCGACCGGCTTCCCGATCTCGCACACCACATCACCGAGCATGCGGACCTGCTCGAAGCCGTAGCCGACGGCGACGCCGACCGCGCCGAACGCCTCACCCGCGAGCACATCGCGGGCTTCGCCCGCGAGATCCGCGGCGTGCTCTGACGGTTCGCGAGCTCGCCGCTCGGCTGCCGGACCGAGGCCCCGTCTGCGCGGGGTGGGCGCCTGCACCTCGCTGTGCGGCGCCGACCTGCCGCGCACCCGCCGCGCTGTACGTAGCGGGGCCGCCGCGCACCTGGTAGCGCGGCCGGGCCCGCATCGGGCGCGATCGGCTGTCCACCCGCCGAGCCTGCCGAGCGCGATGAGAAGAACGACTGGGGGTTGGCCGAGACCCCGCCTGCGCGGGTGCACCGGGTGGCGGCTGGTGGCAGGGCCGCTGGGTGTGTGCCGGGCCCGGCTGGCCGGTTGTACGCAGCTCAGCCTGGACGAGCGGTGCCCCCATGCCCGGAATCCGGCATGGGGGCACGCGGTCTTTCCTCGGGTCGGAGCGATCAGAGGTCGAAGAGGCCCTTCGGCTTCTCCGGGGCCTCATGCTGCTCCGGCTCGGCTTCCGGCGCAGCCTCGGCCTGCGGCTCCGCCTGTGCCACCGGCTCCTCGATGGGCTCCGGGGGCAGAGCCGGAGCCGGTGCAGATGGCGTCGCTTCCGGGATGTCGAAGAGCGACGGGCCGCCGGTGGCCGCGACCGGTGCCGACTCCTCGGGAGCGGCCGGGGCGGCCGACTCCTGCTCGACGTCGAAGAGGGAGCCTGACGGTGCGGGCTTCGCGGGGGCTTCGGCTGTCGGCTCCGGTGTTCCGGTGGTCGCGGGCGCCGCGGCCTCGTCGGCCGGGAGGTCGAAGAGCGACCCTCCGGATGCGGTCGGCGTGGGGGACGGCTCGTTTGTGGGTTCGTCGAAGAGCGAGCCGCCCGAGGCCGTCGGAGCGGCAGGCTTTGCGGGAGCTTCATCGAAGAGCGACCTGCCGGAGGCTGGCGTGGGTGGCTCGGCGGGTGTCTCGTCGAAGAGGGAGCCTCCCGAGGTGGTCGGAGCGGCAGGTTTCGCGGGTGTCTCGTCGAAGCGGGCCGGGGTGGCCGGAGCGGCGGGCTCAGTTGTGGGCTCGTCGAAGAGCGATCCACCGGAGGGTGCGCGCTCGGCGGGAGCCTCGTCGAAGAGTGAGCCGCCTGGGGCGGTCGGCATGGCGGGCTCGGTTGTGGGTTCGTCGAACAGTGACCCGCCGGAGGCGGCTGGCGCGGGTGGCTCGGCGGGGGTCTCGTCGAAGAGGGAGCCTCCCGAGGCGGTCGGAGTGGCGGGCTTCGCGGGTGCCTCGTCGAAGAGCGACCCGCCGGAGGCCGGACTTGCGGTCGGCTTGGCGGCTGTCTCGAACAGCGAGCCGCCCGGGGCGATCTGCGCGGCGGGCTCGGTTGTGGGCTCGTCGAGCAACGACGCCCCGGTAGCGCCCGAAGCGGCGGGCTCCGTAGGCGCCGCAGTGGCTGGACCAGCCGGAACTGCCGCGGTGGCGGGCGCCTTCTCCGGCTCGGTCGCGGGCCCGCCCTTGACCGAGGCGAGGAGCATCTGGGCGACGTCCAGGACCTCTACCTCCTCGCGGGCGTCGGACTTGGCCTGGAGGGCTGAGACTCCGTCGGAGAGCATTACTCGGCAGAACGGGCAGCCGACGACGATCTGGTCGGCGCCGGTGTCGACGGCCTCCGTCGTGCGGTTCATGTTGATCCGCTCTCCGATGCTCTCCTCCATCCACATCCGGGCGCCGCCCGCACCGCAGCAGAAGGACCGCTCCGAGTTGCGCTCCATCTCGACGTACGAAGCGCCCGGCACCACCTGCAGCAGCTCGCGCGGCGGGCTGTAGACCTGGTTGTGGCGGCCGAGGTAGCACGGGTCGTGGTAAGTGATCGACCGCTGGTTCGCGTCGGCCTCGGGAGCGACCGGCGTCAGGCTTCCCTCGCGTACGAGCCGGTTCAGCAGCTGCGTGTGGTGGACGACCTCGAGCTCGATGCCGAAGGCCTTGTACTCGTTCTTCAGCGTGTTGAAGCAGTGGGCGCAGGTCGCGACGACCTTCTTGACCTTGAACTCCTTGAAGGTCTCGACGTTCTCCTGGGCCAGCCCCTGGAAGACGAACTCGTTACCGGCCCGGCGAGCCGAGTCACCGGTGCAGGTCTCGCGGTTGCCGAGTACGCCGAAGGAAACGCCGGCCATGTGCAGCAGCTCGGCGACCGCGCGCGTGGTCTTCTTGGCCCGGTCCTCGTAGGCGCCGGCGCAGCCCACCCAGAACAGCCAGTCGACCGACTCCAGCGACTCCAGGTCCTTGCCGACCTCCTTGACCTCGAACGGCAGCCCCTTGGCCCAGTCCATGCGCGCGTTCGGCGCCATGTTCCAGGGATTGCCCCTGTTCTCAAGGGACTTGAAGAGCTGGTTGAGCTCGGCGGGGAAGTTCGACTCGATCAGTACCTGGTAGCGGCGCATGTCGACGATGTGGTCGACGTGCTCGATGTCGACCGGGCACTGCTCGACGCAGGCGCCGCACGTCGTGCACGACCAGAGCGCGTCCGCGTCGATGACGAAGTCGCCACCCTCAGGGTTGTACGACCCCTCGCCCGCGTCGGCCTTGCCGATCAGCGCCCGCTCGGTGTGTCCGGCCAGGCCGGCGGCCTTGAGGTAGGTGTGCTCGCGCAGGCCCTTGATCAGCAGCTTTGGCGAGAGCGGCTTCTCGGTGTGCCAGGCCGGACACTGCGACTGGCAGCGCCCGCACTCGGTGCAGGTGGTGAAGTCGAGGAGGCCCTTCCAGGAGAAGTCCTCGATCGCCCCGACCCCGAGCGTGGTGTCCTCGTCGAGGTCGTCGATGTCGTCCAAGGTGACGGGCTTGCCGTCGACGGTCAGCGGCTTGACCGCGCCCAGTGCCGTACGGCCCGAGGACTCCCGCTTGAACCAGATGTTGAACCAGGCGGTGAACCGGTGCCAGGCGATGCCCATGGTCAGGTTGCGGCCGATGACGATCAGCCAGACCATCGCCAGCGCGATCTTGAAGAACGCGATGAAGTAGACGAGGTTCTCGTTGGTGCCCTGGCCGGCCGGATAGAGCGCTTCACCGAGCCAGGATGAGAGCGGGAAGTGCGCGCGGGTCGCGTGCGCAGGATCGGCGAGGTGGAACTCCGCGCCCCGTATGAACAGGATCGCCGCACCCTCGAGCAGGGCCAGGAACTCCACGAAGTAGGCCTGCCAGAACGTCGAGCCGAAGAACCGGCTCCTGCGGCCCTCGCTGCGAGGGTGGTGCTTCTGCCGGTAGACGATCAGCCAGACGATGCCGACCGTGCTCAGCGCCCCGATGAACTCGCTGAACCACTCGAAGGGATACCAGTGGCCCACGATCGGCCACGCCCACTCGGGGTCGAACAGCTGGAAGTAGGCGCCCACCACCGCGGTGCTCAGGAACAGAAACGCCGCGAACACGAACCAGTGCATGACCCCGACCCAGGTCCACTGGAGCATCCGCGTGTGCAGCACGGTCTCCTTGAGCATGGTGACCGTACGAGCAACCGGATCGTCGGTACGGCCCGGGCTCGCGGGCCCGCCCATCCGGATCACCCGGAGCATGCTCCGGACCGCGGGCACCAGAACGAACAGCGCGGCCAGCGTGAGCGCCAGCGACGCCACGATGGCGAAGATCTGCATCAGGGCTCCTCAAGGACGGTCTTCTGGCCGGGGGCCGTGGCGGAGCGGGGGAGGCTGCGGCCCCTTGCAGGCGCGGGGAACTGCGCGACCAGCCACGACGGAGCCGCAGACGACAAAGGCCCATCGTGGCTGGTCGCGCGGAGCGCCCGGCGGCGAGTGACTCAGCAGCCGCGCGCGAGGCCGGCGTGCCTCACCCGCTCACCCCACGCGACTTGAGCTCATCGACGATCGCGGGCACGACCTCGTGCATGTCGCCCACCACGGCATAGTTCGCCTTGGTCATCATCGGCGCCTCAGGATCCGTATTGATCGCGAGGATCGTCTTCGACGACGCGCAGCCCGCCCAGTGCTGGATGGCACCGGAGATCCCGCAGGGGATGTACAGGTCCGGGCTGATCCGGGAGCCGGTCTGGCCGACCTGCTCGTGGTGGGGCCGCCAACCCAGCGAGGTGACGACCCGGGACACCCCGACCACGCCGCCGAGCAGCTCGGCGAGCTCGGAGACCGGGCCGAAGCCCTCCGGACCCCCCGCCCCACGCCCGGCACCTACCACAACCTTGGCGGACTTCAGCGAGCCGGAGTGGTCGACCTCCTTGGTGCCGGTCGACACGACCCGCGCCAAGAGGTCGGACTCGGCCACCTCGGGGGTCACCTCCACCCAAGTGGCGGGCGACGCGCCTTCCACCGGCGATACGGCCCACGAGTGGCCGGCGACGGAGAAGAGCGCGGGCCGCTGGTCGAGCTTCATCTCCTCCAGCGCCGCCCCGCCGACCACCTGACGGGTCACCACGAACGGCGCCAGGCCGTGGAACGCGGTCACGTTGGCGGCCATGGGCACGTCGAGCCGGGCGGCCAGATGCGCCAGCACCTCGTTGCCGCGCGGCGATCCCGCGGCGGTGACCACGACCGAGCGGGTCGACTCGCGGATCGCCTGCAGAGCCGCCGCCCAGGCGGCACCGCCGTACGACGTGAACGCCTCGCCCACCGCGTGGTGGACCTCGGCCGCGCCGTGGGTGCCGAGTTCGGCTGCCAGCGCGTCGCGGTCCTCGACCTCGCCGACCACGACCGCGCGGATGGCGATGCCGCCGCCCTCGGCCGACAGCGAGCGGGCGAAGTTGAGCGTCTCCAGCGAGATCTCGCTCGCGGCGCCGTTCTCGGTCTCGACCAGCACCAGAATCATCGGGTCACCCCCAGCTTCTCAAACAGGTTCGCGACCGCTGCGGCCGCTTCCGTGCCCTCGCCCAGCACCTCGACCGTCGACGGCGCGGGCGGGGGCAGCAGCAGCCGTACCCGGTCCGCTCCGGCGGGCTCGGCCGACAGAGCCCGGGTCTCGATCTGGACCTTCTTGGCGGCCATCCGGCCCCTCAGCGTCGGATAGCGCGGCTCCGCCCCGCCCTCGAGGACGGTGGCGACGGCGGGCAGCGGCAGCGAGTAGGTCTCCTCACCGCCGGGGCCGTCGCCGCGTGCGGTCAGGTTGCCGTCGGCCACCTCGACCGTCGACACACCGTTGACCACCGGCCGGCCGAGCGCGTGGGCCATCCGGATGCCCACCTGGAAGTCGCCGCTGTCGGCGGCGTCGTTGCCGAGCAGGATCAGGTCGTACGTCGTGCCCGCGGCCTCCTTCTCGCGTACGACGTGGGCGATCTCCCGGGCCACGTCGGCCGGTCCCAGCCGGGAGGTCTCCGCCTCCACGAGTACGGCGGCCTGGCAGCCGAGCGCCAGCGTGTCCCGCAACTGCTCGGTGGCCTCGGACGGGCCGACCGTCAGCAGCGTGACCGTACCGCCGGTCGCCTCGGCGGTACGGACCGCCAGCTCGACCGCACAGCTCTCGTGGTTGCTCACGGTGAAGCCGACGTACCTTCCGTCGACGCCCTGCTGGTCATCGGTGAGCAGGACCTCACCGGAGGAGTCGGGGACCCGCTTGATGCAGACCAATACGTTCGTCATCGTTCACCTCTCGTGGTCTCGACAGGCCCGACCACTGACAGCCCTGCCATCAGCGGATCCGCTCGTTGTCCGGGTCGAAGGGCGGGGTGGCGTCGTTGCTGAGCACGGTCACCGGGTAGAGCTCCTCCATGTAGGAGACGGCGAGCTCGTTGCCGACCCGCGCCTCCTCGGGCGGCAGGTACGCCATCAGCAGGTGCTTGCCCAGCGAGGGGGCGGATCCGGCAGCGGTGACGTACGGGTGGTGTCCGTGCCCGTCGACGAGCGCCTCGCCCGAGCGGGTGAGGATCGGCTCGCCGCCGAGCATGTAGCGCTTCACTCCGGACGCCGAGGTGTGGTCGTCGACGGCCAGCGTGCACAGCACGGCCGCGGGCTCGCTGGCGCGCTGGGCGAGGTAGGCCTCCTTGCCGATGAAGTCGGCGCCCTTCACCTTCGGCCGCTGCATGCCCGCCTCGATGATGGTGCGCTCGGCGTCGAGCTCGTGGCCGAAGGCCCGGTAGCCCTTCTCGAGCCGCCCGGTGGTCACGTACACGCCGATGCCGACCGGGCGGGCACCGTGCGGTGCGCCCGTCGCGAGCAGCTTGTCCCACGCCGCGGCGGCCTGGTCGAAGGGGACGTACAGCTCCCAGCCGAGTTCGCCGACGTAGGAGATCCGGGAGGCCAGTACGGTGATGCCGTCGAGGTCGATCTCGCGGCAATTGAGGAACTTGAAGCCGTCGTGGGACACGTCCGCGTCGGTCAGCTGCGACAGGATGTCGCGGGCCCGCGGGCCCCACAGTCCGATCGTGGAGACCCGGTCGGTGAGGTCCTCCAGGGACGCGTCGTCGCCGAGCTGGTCGGCGAACCACTTCTTGTCCGCCATGCCGTGCGCGCCACCGGTGACGACCCGGAAGTGGTCCTCACCCAGGCGCATCACGGTGAGGTCGGAGCGGAATCCGCCCTTGGCGTCGAGTACCGGGGTGTAGATCACCTTGCCGACCGGCACGTTGCACTGCGCGACGCAGGTGCGCTGTACGGCGTCCAGCGCGCCGGGACCGGTGATGTCGAAGATCGCGAAGGCGGTCAAGTCGATGACGCCCGCGGACTCGCGCATCCGCAGGTGCTCGGCGTTGACGATCGGGCTCCACCAGCGCGCGTCCCACTCGTGCTCGCGCGGCATCACGCGGTCGCCGTACACCTCGAGGAGGTCGGCGTTGGACTCGTACCACTGCGGCCGCTCCCAGCCGACGGCCTCGAAGAAGACCGCACCGAGCTTCTTCTGCGACTCGTGCATGGGGGAGAGCCGCTGCTCGCGGTCGGACTCGTACTGCTCGGCGGGGTGGACGATCCCGTACGTCTTGATGAAGGACTCGGTGGTACGCAGCCGGGTGTGCTCGCGACGCATCTGGTGCGGGTAGAACCGGGCGATGTCGCTGTGCGCGAGGTCGATCTCGCTGTGGCCGTGGGTCATCCACTCCGCGACCGCGCGGCCGACGCCCGGGCCCTCCTTGATCCACACCGCGGCCGCCGTCCACAGCCCCTTGACCTCGCTCTCGCCGAGGATCGGGTTGCCGTCGCAGGTCAGCGACAGCAGGCCGTTGATCGCGTACCGGATCTCCGCGCCGTCGGCGCCCAGCAACTCGGGCATCAGCTCGTAGGCCTGCTCCAGCTGCGGGTCGAAGTCCTCGGTGGTGAACGGCATTTCGGTGGGGCTGAGCTTGGCCTGCTCGATGCTCGGGATCTCCTCCGGCTCGTGCAGGATCGCCCGGTGTGCGTAGGACCCCACCTCCATGTCGGCGCCGTGCTGGCGCTCGTAGCAGAAGGTGTCCATGTCCCGGACGATCGGGAAGTTGATCTCGCCTTGCATGCCGGTCAGTTGCGGGCAGGGGCCGACGGAGATCATCTGGTGGACGGCGGGGGTCAGCGGGATCTTGACGCCGGCCATGTCGCCGAGCTTCGGGCTCCACACGCCGCTGGCGATCACGACGTACTCGGCCTCGATGTCGCCCTTGTTCGTACGGACCCGGCGGATCCGACCGTCCTCGACGTCCATGCCGAGCACCTCGACGTTGGGCACGCTCTTCAGCGCGCCGCTCTCGATGGCGCCGTCGCGCATGATCGTGCCGGCGCGCAGGGAGTCGACGACGCCGACGCTCGGCGTCCAGAAGGCGCCGATGAACTGGTCGGCCTCGATGAACGGCACCTTCTCCTTGACGAAGGCGGGGTCGACCAGGTGCGACTCGATGCCCCAGGCCTTGGCGCTGGACATCCGGCGGCGCAGCTCCTCCATGCGCTCCTCGGTGCGCGCGATCTCGAAGCCGCCGGACTCGGTGAAGACGCCCAGCTCCTTGTACTGCCGCATCGAGTCCAGCGTCAGGTCCGTGATCTCGCGGGAGTGGTCGACGGGGAAGATGAAGTTGGAGGCGTGACCGGTGGAGCCACCGGGGTTGGGCAGCGGGCCCTTGTCGATCTGCACGATGTCGCGCCAGCCGAGCCGGGCCAGGTGGTGGACCAGGCTGTTGCCGACGATGCCGGCGCCGATGACGACGCATTTCGCCTGGGGCGGGACCTCTGCCATGGCGGCCTCCTTCGAGGTGACACGCAACTGATATACTAGTTGTAAGCACGCTATATGGCAGGCGGTCGGCGGTCAAGGGGGAGCCCGGCCCGGCTCCCTGTCGGGCTCGCCGCACAGGACCGACTCGTAGGGAACGGAGAGCGCTGATGAACGCACGTCTGCTCGACGGCAAGGCGACCGCCGCCGACATTCGCCGTGAACTGGCCGAGCGCGTGGCCAAGTTGACCGCCACCGTCGGCCGCCCGCCCGGGCTCGGAACCGTCCTGGTCGGCGACGATCCCGGCAGCCACGCCTACGTCTCCGGAAAGCACCGGGACTGCGCACAGGTGGGCATCGCCTCCCTGCGCCGCGAACTGCCCGCCGACGCCACCCAGCAGCAGGTCGAGGACGTCATCGACGAACTCAACGCCGACCCCGCCTGCACCGGCTACATCGTCCAACTCCCGCTCCCGCGACCCCTGGACGCCAACGCCGTACTGGAACGCATGGACCCCGCCAAGGACGCCGACGGACTGCACCCCGCCAACCTCGGCCGACTCGTCCTCGGCGTCGACGCCCCGCTGCCATGCACCCCGCGCGGCATCGTCGAACTGCTCCGCCGCTACGACGTGCCCCTCGCCGGAGCACGCGTGTGCGTGATCGGCCGGGGCCTCACCGTCGGCCGCCCCATCGGACTGCTGCTCACCCGGCGCTCCGAGAACGCCACCGTCACCCTGTGCCACACCGGCACCAAGGGCCTGGCCTGGCACGTCCGCGAGGCGGACATCGTCATCGCGGCCGCCGGCTCGCCCGGCCTGATCACCAAGGACATGCTGCGCCCCGGCGCGGCAGTCCTGGACGTCGGCATCACCCGCACCGACAACGGACTCGTCGGCGACGTCCACCCGGAGTCCGCCCAGGTCGCCGGCTGGCTCGCCCCCATGCCCGGGGGAGTCGGCCCCATGACCCGGGCGATGCTGCTCGCCAACGTCGTCGAGGCGGCGGAGAGGAACGCGAACGGCGTGTGAGTGCGTGCCGAGCGGGTCGCGTACCGCGGGGGCTCCACCCCCGTGGGCCGCGCCCTCTTCGATGGCTGCCCTGCCCGGGCACCGGGTGACGCCCATCGCCTCAGCACTCGATGATGTTCACCGCGAGTCCGCCCCGGGCGGTCTCCTTGTACTTCACGCTCATGTCGGCGCCGGTGTCCTTCATGGTCTTGATGACCTTGTCGAGGGAGACCTTGTGGGAGCCGTCGCCGCGCATGGCCATCTTGGCGGCCGTGACCGCCTTCACGGCGGCCATGCCGTTGCGTTCGATGCAGGGGATCTGGACCAGGCCGCCGACCGGGTCGCAGGTCAGGCCGAGGTTGTGTTCCATGCCGATCTCGGCGGCGTTCTCCACCTGTTCCGGGGAGCCGCCCAGGACTTCGGCCAGCGCGCCGGCGGCCATGGAGCAGGCGGAGCCGACCTCGCCCTGGCAGCCGACCTCGGCGCCGGAGATGGAGGCGTTCTCCTTGAAGAGCATGCCGATGGCTCCGGCGGCGAGCAGGAAGCGGACGACTCCGTCCTCGTCGGCGCCGGGGACGAAGTTGAGGTAGTAGTGCAGGACCGCCGGGATGATGCCCGCCGCGCCATTCGTCGGGGCGGTGACCACGCGGCCGCCCGCCGCGTTCTCCTCGTTCACGGCCATCGCGTAGAGGGTGATCCACTCCATGGCGTGGGCCAACGGGTCGCCCTCTGCGCGGAGTTGGCGTGCCGTCACCGCGGCCCGGCGCCGGACTCGCAGGCCGCCGGGCAGGATGCCCTCCTGTGACATGCCGTGTGCGACGCAGGCCTGCATCACGTGCCAGATGGCGAGCAGCCCCTCGCGGATCTCGTCCTCGGTGCGCCAGGCCCGTTCGTTCTCCAGCATCAGTGCGGAGATCGACAGGCCGGTCTCCTGGGTCAGGCGCAGGAGTTCGTCGCCGGTGCGGAAGGGGTACTTGAGCGCTGTGTCGTCGAGTTTGATGCGGTCGGCTCCCACCGCCTCCTCGTCGACGACGAAGCCGCCGCCCACCGAGTAGTACGTCTTCGTCAGGAGTTCGGCGCCAGCAGTGTCGTACGCCCAGAGCGTCATGCCGTTCGCGTGGTACGGCAGCGTCTTGCGGCGGTGCAGGACGAGGGACTTGTCGAAGTCGAAGGCGATCTCCTGGACGTCGCCGATCTCGACGCCCAACAGCCGTAGCTTTCCTGTCGACTTGATCCGCTCGACATCGTGCTCGGCCTGGACGACGTCGACGGTGTGCGGCTCGTTGCCCTCCAGGCCGAGCAGTACGGCCTTCGGGGTGCCGTGGCCGTGGCCGGTCGCGCCGAGAGAGCCGTACAACTCGGCGTGGACCGTGGCGGTTTCGGCCAGTACGCCGTCCTCCTTGAGGCGGGTGGCGAACATGCGGGCCGCGCGCATTGGGCCGACCGTGTGGGAGCTGGACGGGCCGATGCCGATCGAGAACAGGTCGAAGACCGAGATGGCCACGGTCACTCCTCAGGACGGGGAGAGGGGACACCCGGTTCAAGTGCCCCATCGGACTTACGTGTTGAGGCCGGGGTAGAGCGGATGCTTGTCGGCCAGCGCGGTCACGCGGGCCTTCAGCGATTCGGCGTCGTACGACGGCATGAGTGCCTGCGCGATGACGTCCGCGACCTCGGCGAAGTCCTCGGCCCCGAAGCCGCGCGTCGCGAGGGCGGGTGTGCCGATGCGCAGGCCCGAGGTGACCATCGGCGGGCGGGGGTCGTTCGGGACGGCGTTGCGGTTGACGGTGATGCCGACCTCGTGGAGGCGGTCCTCGGCCTGCCGGCCGTCCAGTTCGGACTCGCGCAGGTCGACCAGAATCAGGTGTACGTCCGTGCCGCCGGACAGGACGTTGACGCCGGACGCGCGGGCGTCGTCGGCCGTCAGCCGCTCGGCGAGGATCTTCGCGCCCTCTACCGTACGGCGCTGTCGCTCCTTGAAGTCCTCGGAGGCGGCGACCTTGAAGGAGACCGCCTTGGCCGCGATCACATGCTCCAGCGGGCCGCCCTGGAAGCCGGGGAAGACGGACGAGTTGAGCTTCTTCGCGAAGTCCTTCTTCGCGAGGATGAAGCCGCCGCGGGGTCCGCCGAGCGTCTTGTGGGTGGTGGAGGTGACCACGTCCGCGTACGGGACCGGGTTCGGGTGGAGTCCGGCGGCGACCAGGCCCGCGAAGTGCGCCATGTCGACCCACAGGTACGCCTCGACCTCGTCGGCGATCCGGCGGAACTCGGCGAAGTCCAGCTGCCGCGGGTACGCCGACCAGCCCGCGATGATCACCTTCGGGCGGTGCTCCTTGGCCAGCCGCTCCAGCTCGGCCATGTCGACCAGGCCGGTGGTGGCGTCCACGTGGTAGGGCACCACATTGAACTGCTTGCCGGAGAAGTTCAGCCGCATCCCGTGCGTGAGATGGCCGCCATGCGCCAGGTCCAGGCCGAGGACGGTGTCGCCGGGCTGGGCCAGCGCGAAGAGCGCGGCCTGGTTGGCGGAGGCGCCGGAGTGCGGCTGGACGTTGGCGTACTCGGCGCCGAACAGCTCTTTGATCCGGTCGATCGCGATCTGCTCGGTTACGTCGACGTGCTCGCAGCCGCCGTAGTAGCGGCGGCCCGGATAGCCCTCGGCGTACTTGTTGGTCAGCACCGAGCCCTGCGCCTCGAGGACTGCGAGCGGCGCGAAGTTCTCGGAGGCGATCATCTCCAGGGTGGACTGCTGACGGTTCAGCTCGGCGTCGACCGCGGCGGCGACTTCGGGGTCGAGTTCGTGCAGAGGGATGTTCAGGACGGACATACGTCTCCTCAGCCGGCGATGTGCGGGAAACACGGAACGGTTGCGTCAGCGGAAGACCACGGTGTGGTGGCCGTTGAGCAGGATGCGGCTCTCGCTGTGCCACTGCACGGCCCGCGACAGCACCCGGGCCTCGACGTCGCGGCCCATGGTGACCAGCGCGTCGGGGTCGTCGGAGTGGTCCACGCGGACGACGTCCTGCTCGATGATGGGGCCCTCGTCCAGGTCGGGAGTCACGTAGTGGGCGGTGGCCCCGACGAGCTTGACTCCACGTTGGTGGGCCTGGAGGTAGGGGCGGGCTCCCTTGAAGCTGGGCAGGAAGGAGTGGTGGATGTTGATGGCCCGGCCCTCGAGCCGCTTGCACAGGTCGTCCGAGAGGATCTGCATATAGCGGGCGAGGACGACGAGGTCGATGTCCAACTGCTGTACCAGGTCCAGCAGTTCGGTCTCTGCGTCCGCCTTGGTCTGCGGTGTGACGGGGATGTGGTGGAAGGGGATGCCGTGGGTGCGCGCGAGCGTCTCGAACTCCCGGTGGTTGGAGACGATCGCCGGTACCTCGATGTTGAGGGCGCCGGTGCTCTTGCGGAACAGCAGGTCGTTCAGGCAGTGCCCGTACTTGGACACCATGATCAGGGTGCGCGTGGGGGCGGCCGCCTCGTGCAGCCGCCAGTCGATCCGGTACACCGCGGCCACCGGGGCGAAATCGGTGCGCAGGCGCTCCAGTGACGTCTCGGGGTCGGAGACATCGAAGTGGACGCGCATGAAGAAGCGGCCCTGAAGGCGGTCGTCGAACTGCTGGCTCTCCAGGATGTTCCCCGAGTGGTCGACCAGGAAGCCGCTGACGGCGTGGACCAGTCCGGCCTGGTCGGGACAGGACAGGGTGAGGACGAACTCGCGTCCGGGGTCGGGGCGAGGTGGCATGACATCCTCCAGCGGTGCGTAATGAGCAACAGCGCGAGCAATACGCAACATGGTCCAAGGGGGAGGGTGTCCGGTCAAGGGCGTTGCTTGATCGATGTCCGCCGGACGGATTTTCCTGACGTAGTTGTGCAATGAGAAGTACTCGGCGTGATGAGCAACACGCGCCCAGCTGTCGCGCCACGCCCCTGCCACCGCCCGGCCATGGATGCGACGGTGCGGGGAACCCGTACGGCCGGCACGTCCGCGCAGCCCGGCGAAAGGCGGTGAGGGACATGGAGCTGCCCCTGATCGTGGGGGTCGACGGTTCGGAATCGAGCCTCGTCGCGGTCGACTGGGCGGTCGACGAAGCCGCCCGGCACGGACTGCCGCTGCGACTCGTGTACGCGTCCCTGTGGGAGCGGTACGAAGGGGCCATCCCGTCCAGCAGCGCCGACCGCCCGTCCGAGCAGGTACCGGCGGACGCCATTCTCGTATCCGCGACAGAACGTGCCCGCCGGCGCAATCCCGAGGTGAAGGTCTCCACCGAGGTGGTCCCCGAGGAAGCGGCGTCCGCCCTCCTACACGAGGGCCGCAACGCCTCCGCCCTGGTGACGGGAACGCGCGGCCGCGGTGAGCTGACCGGCCTGCTCCTCGGCTCCGTCTCGCTCGCCGTGGCGGCCCGCGCCGACTGCCCCGTGATCGTCGTCCGCGGCGACAAGGCCGGCCTGGCCGGCATCCATGAGCGGATCCTGCTCGGCGCGGGCGAGCCCACCACCGGCGGCGAGGCGGTGCGGTTCGCCTTCCGCGAGGCCGAAGCGCGCCGGTGCACCCTCGATGTCGTACGTGCCTGGCGCTGCCCCGCGCACGGGATCCCCGAGCATCCCCTGCTCACCGGGCAGCCGGCGCACTATCACGAGGAGCAGGCGTCCGCCGTGCTCGAAGCCCTGCTCCAGGACCCGATGGCGGACCACCCTCGCGTACGGGTTCACCGGCACACCGCGGAGGGACCGGCTCGCAAAGTGCTGCTGCACCTGACGGCCGCCGCGGACCTGGTGATCGTCGGAACGCACCGCCGGTCCGGGCATCTCGGGCTCCAACTCGGCCGCGTAGGGCACGCGTTGCTCCATCACGCCCAGTGCCCGGTGGCGATCGTGCCGGAGCGGGGGTGACCGTGCACCCACCCACTCCTGCCACGTCCCGCGACCTGCTCGCACCGGTCCTGCGGGACGTACGGGCCGTCGTCTTCGACACCGACGGAGTGATCACCGACTCGGCCCGCGTACACGCCGCGGCCTGGAAGGCGGCCTTCGATGCCTACCTGCACGCGCACCCGCCCGAGGATCCCGACCAACGCCGCCCCTTCGACGCACAGGACGACTATCTACGCCACGTCGACGGCAAGTCCCGCCTCGACGGCGCCGCCGCCTTCCTCGCCGCACGCGGCATCGATGCGTCGCCCGAGACGGTGCGTGCTGTCGCGGCGGACAAGGAGAGCCGGTTCGTGCGGCGGCTGAGCGAGCACGGTGTCGACGCCTATCCGGGGACGGTACGGCTGGTGCGTGCCCTGCGCCGGGCGGGGGTACCCCGTGCGGCGGCCTCCGCGTCCCGGCACGCCGGTGAGCTGCTGGAGCGGGCCGGGGTGCGCGACCTGTTCGACGTCCTCGTCGACGGTGGCGAGGCGGCCCGGCTGGAGCTGGCGGGCAAACCGGAGCCGGATCTGTTCCTGGAGGCGGTCCGTCGGCTCGGCGTCCCCGCCGACCGTGCGGCCGTGGTCGAGGACGCCCTCGCGGGCGTGGAGGCGGGCCGGCGCGGCGAGTTCGCCCTGGTGATCGGCGTGGACCGGACCGCTGATGACGACAGCGGGGCGCGGCTGCTGCGGCACGGCGCCGACATCGCCGTACACGACCTGGAAGAACTGTGCGCGGGAGGAGCACCGAAGTGACGGGCTGGACCTGGGAGTACGAGGGCTACGAGCCCGCCGACGAACGCCTGCGGGAGTCGCTGTGCACCCTGGGCAACGGCTACTTCGCCACGCGCGGAGCGCTGCCGGAGTGCGCCGCCGACGAGGTGCACTACCCGGGCACGTACGTCGCCGGCTGCTACAACCGGCTGACCTCCGAGATCGCGGGCCGCCAGGTGGAGAACGAGGACATGGTCAACGTCCCGAACTGGCTGCCCCTGCGCTTCCGCCTCCCCGACGGACCATGGCTCACCCCGGACACCGCGACCCTGCTCGACCACCGTCAGATCCTGCACCTGTCGGCCGGGCTGTTGGAGCGCCTGACGCGGTACGACCTCGGTGGGGGACGGGAATTGAGCGTGCGTCAGCAGCGGCTGGTGCACTTGGCCGACCCTCATCTGGCCGCGTTGCGCACAGAGTTCACGGCCGAGGGCTTCTCCGGGACGATCGAGGTGGAGGCGGCTCTCGACGGCGGTGTCACCAACTCCGGCGTGCCGCGCTACCGGGATCTGGACGGCCGCCACCTCACCCACGTGCACACCGGTACCGCCGAACCGGACACCGCGTGGCTGCGCTGCCGCACCCGTACCTCCGACATCCGCATCGGCATGGCGGCCCGCGTCACCGCCGAGGCGCCCGTCACCATCTGCCATGAACTCCCGTACGCCATCCAGCAGTTGACCCTCGATCTGGCCCCTGGACGTACCGCGACCGTCGACAAGACCGTCGCCCTGCACACCTCCCGCGACCCCGCGATCAGCGACCCGCTCCACACCGCCGTCGACCGGGTGGAACACGCCCCCGGCTTCGACGACCTGCTGGAGTCGCACCTGACCGCCTGGGACCAGCTGTGGCGCCGGTCCGAGCTCGACGTTCCGGGGGAGGCGGGCCACATCCTGCGGCTGCACCTCTTCCACGTCCTGCAGACCCTCTCGCCGCACACCGCCGACCTCGACGTCGGCGTGCCCGCACGAGGACTGCACGGGGAGGCCTACCGCGGGCACGTCTTCTGGGACGAACTGTTCGTCCTGCCCTACCTCAACCTGCACCTGCCCGAGGTGTCCCGCGCCCTGCTCGGCTACCGCCACCGCCGCCTAGAACAGGCCCGGACCAACGCCCGGATGGCGGGCCGCCGGGGCGCCATGTACCCCTGGCAGAGCGGCAGCGACGGACGTGAGGAGACCCAGCAGCTCCATCTCAACCCGCGCTCCGGACGCTGGCTGCCCGACCACTCCCGGCTCCAGCACCACGTCGGATCGGCGATCGCCTACAACGTGTGGCAGTACTGCGAGGCCACCGGAGACATGGAGTTCCTGCACACCAAGGGCGCTGAGATGCTGCTGCAGATCTCCCGCTTCTGGGCGGACGCCGCCGTCTACGACGAGTCCCTCGGACGGCACCGCATCAGGGGTGTCGTCGGCCCCGACGAGTACCACGAGGCCTACCCCGGGGCGCGCGTGCCGGGCCTCGACGACAACGCGTACACGAACGTCACCGCCGCCTGGGTGCTCGCCCGCACCCTGGAGCTGATGGAGACGCTGCCCGAGCCCCGACGGCGCGAACTCGTCGAGCGTACGGGTCTGGAAGTGGGCGAACTCGAACTGTGGGAGGACGTCTCCCGCACCCTCCACGTGCCCTTCCACGACGACGTCATCAGCCAGTTCGAGGGCTACGGCGAGCTGGCCGAACTCGACTGGGACGGTTACCGCCGACGGTACGGCGACATCCGGCGCCTGGACCGGATCCTGGAGGCGGAGGGCGACAGCGTCAACCGCTACCAGGCCTCCAAGCAGGCCGACGTACTGATGCTCGGATACCTCTTCTCACCGGCTGAACTGCAAGGCCTGTTCCGCCGGTTGGGCGTGACACTCGACGAGGACACCTGGCACCGTACCGTCGACTACTACCTGCACCGCACCAGCCACGGCTCCACCCTCAGCGGCCTCGTCCACGGCTGGGTACTGGCCCGGGCCCGGCGGGCCGAGGCCTGGAAGTTCTGCCAGGAAGCCCTCCAGGGCGACATCGCCGATATCCAGGGCGGCACCACCGGCGAAGGCATCCACCTGGGCGCCATGGCCGGCACCCTCGACTTCGTCCAGCGCGGACTGACCGGCCTGGAAACCCGGGGCGGCGCACTGTGGCTCGACCCGGTCCCGCTGCCCGAACTGTCCCACTACGGCTTCGCCCTGCGCTATCAGGGCCACTGGGGCGTACGGCTGCGCCTGGAGCCGGAGCTGCTGCAGATCGAGGTGCCGTCCTCCGACGCCTCACCGATCGAGATACGGCTGCCGGACCGCACGGTGTGCCTGGAGCCGGGGGAGACGGGGCGACTGGTGCTCCCAGAGTGAGCACCATGGCGGCCCCAGGCGGTTCTAGGATCGGGCTATGAGCCGAACTGACCGTGCCAGCCGGGTGATCGCGGCACCACCGGCGACTGTCTACGCCGCTCTCCTCGACCGGAAGTCGCTCGAGGCCTGGCTGCCGCCGGAGGGTATGCGGGGGCGGGTCGAGCGGTGGGATCCGCGGCCCGGTGGCGGGTTCCGGATGGTCCTGACCTACCTCGACGCCTCCGACAGCCCCGGCAAGACGTCGGATGCCACGGATGTCGTCGACGTCGGGTTCGCGGACCTGGTTCCGCCGGAGCGCGTGGTGCAGCGGGCGGTGTTCGAGGCCGACGATCCGGCGTACGCGGGCACCATGACGATGACCTGGCACCTCGCAGCCGCCGGTGACGGTACCGAGGTGACCGTCACCGCCACGGACGTGCCACCCGGCATCGACCAGGCGGACCACGAGGCCGGCATCGCCTCCTCGCTGGCCAACCTGGCGTCGTACGTCGAAGCGGCCGACTGACGCCTGCTGGCTGTGGGCCGAGCGCGTAGCCCATGCGGGCGGCCTATGTCCCGTTCAGGATGGAATTGCGGAACCGTTCCGGCCTGTGCGAGGAAAGGGATCGTCATGAAGGCACTCGTCTTTCACGGCCCCGGCCAGTCGGCATGGGAGGACGTCCCGGATCCCGCTGCCGAGGACGCCACCGACGCCATCGTCCGCGTCGACGCCGTCACCATCTGCGGGACGGACCTGCACATCCTCAAGGGCGAGGTACCGGAAGTGCGTCCCGGTACGGTCCTCGGTCATGAAGCCGTCGGTGAGGTCGTCGAGGTCGGCGCCGATGTGCGTACGGTTCGCCCGGGCGTCCGGGTGCTGGTCTCGTGCATCACGGCGTGCGGCCGTTGCGGCTTCTGCAAGGAGCGTGGGTACGGGCAGTGCCGCGGGGGAGGGGGCTGGATCCTGGGCCACTTGATCAACGGCACGCAGGCCGAGTTCGTCCGCGTGCCGCACGCCGATCTCTCCGTGCATCCGCTGCCCGGCGCGCTGGACGCCAAGGACGCCGTACTGCTGGCCGACATCTTCCCGACGGCGTACGAGGTGGGCGTGCTCAACGGGCGCGTACGACCCGGAGACACGGTAGCCGTGGTCGGCGCGGGCCCGGTCGGCCTCGCCGCGATCGCCACAGCCCAGCTCTACACCCCGCAGCGAATCATCGCAGTGGACCCCGCCCCGGCCCGGCTGGACGCGGCCAAGCAACTCGGCGCTGACGCCGTGGCCGCCGCCGCGGGCGACGAAGCCGAACAGCTGGTCGCCGACCTCACCGAGGGACTCGGCGCCGATGTGGTGATCGAGGCGGTGGGCGTCCCGGAGAGCTTCGAGATGTGCACGCGCATGGTCCGCCCCGGCGGACATGTGGCCAGCGTCGGCGTGCACGGCAAGCCCGCCACCCTGCACCTCGAAAACCTGTGGATCAAGAACGTCACCATCACGACCGGCCTGGTCGACACGTCATCCACACCCACCCTGCTCCGCATGATGGCCGCCGGCCGCCTGCACGCCTCGTCCCTGGTCACGCACACCTTCCCGCTGAACCAGATGGAGGAGGCGTACGACGTCTTCTCCCGCGCCTCCGTCACCGGCGCCCTCAAGGTCGTACTGGGCGGACAGCCGCACGACACGGTGGTCGTCAAGGCGGCCGGTCCAGGGCAGTGACCGACCGTGCCGGACGAGACGTGTTGACGCCGGTCGGCATGCGGCGCCCAATCGGTGGGCGTGAGTGTCGGCCTACTCCGGTGCTCGAGCGGTCGTCCGGCGCGGCACCAGCGTGGGGGACAGCTTGACCTGGACGGAGGGCCGCTGCCGGTCGGCGATGCGTTCCAGGAGGAGGCGGGCGGCGGTTCTGCCGATCTCGTGGCCCGCCTGGTCGACGCTGGTCAGCGAGACCGGGCCGAATGCGGCGAACGTGGTGTTGTCGTAGCCGGCCACCGAGATGTCGTCGGGGACGGACAGCCCGGCTTCGGTGATCGCCTCCAGTGCGCCCATCGCCACGACGTCCGCTCCGGCGAAGACGGCTGTCGGTCGCAGCGTTCCTTGGCGTTCCAGTAGTTCTTTCGCGCCCCGGTAGCCGCCCTCCTGGGTGTAGCTGGTGGACACGACATCGATGCACTCCTCGAGGCCGTGGGCCCGCATGGCCTGCCGGTAGCCGTCGGCGCGCCGGGCGTTGGGCATCTCCGCGAGGCGCGTCGGGTCGGTCTCGAGGTGCTCGATGTGCGCGATGCGCCGATGCCCCAGAGCGGCGAGGTGGCCGACGACCAAGGAGGCGCCTTCGACGTCGTCGTCCGCCACCGTGTCGTACGCCGGGGAGGATCCGTGCCGGCCCACGATCACGGTCGGAACGGCGGAGGCCACCTCGTCGAGACGCTTGCGTGACGCCAGGGGCGCGACCAGGATCAGGCCGTCCATGCCGCGGTCGATCAGGGCCTCGGTGACCCGGGCTTCCCCCTTCTCGCCGCAGTCGCCGGGCCCCAGGAGCACTTGATACTCGGTGTCCTGGAGCGTATGCGTGATGCCGTCGAGGACCTCGGGGAAGAACGGGTTGCGGATGTCGGGCAGCATGACGCCGAGGGTGTACGTCTTCCCGCGCAGCCCTCTGGCACCGGCGTGCGGCCGGTAGCCCAACTCGTCGATCGCGCGGCGCACCTTCGCCTGCATCTGAGGGCTGGCCCCGTACGCGTTGCGCAGCACCTTGGACACGGCGGTCGTGGACACCTGCGCATGCCGCGCGACATCGACGATGGTGACGCGGCGGCGTGGCGCCGAGGGCTCCATCCGGTTCCTTTCTCATGGGGAACGTTGCCCCCGAGTGTACGTACCGACACGGCAGTTCAGCGGGCGCGTAAGGGAGACTGCGCCGTGTCCTGCCCGTAACAATCCTGCAGCGTGTGCGGCATCTTGACGTCACGCGGGAGGCTCCCTAGGGTCTGGCCACACCCAATGGGAAACGTTACCCACTGCCAGCCGCAGGACTACGCCCCCGCCGGACCGCCAACCCCGATTTGAAGAAGCCGACAGGCGCTCCTCCCCATCTCGCGCCGACCGGAGCCCTGACCCGACCCTCGCGTTGAAACGTTTCAGGAAAGGAGGTGTGCCGGTGACCCTGGCCCCGCACAAGCACCTCGCGGATCACGGGCGGCCCCCGGACGCGGACGAGATCCGCGGAGTCCGAGTCCGGCGGGCGCGCACCACCCCGCCCTGGTGGTTCGCGCTGCCCGCCCTGCTGCTGTTCGCCTTCGTCGTCCTGGTGCCGAGCGCGCGCGGTGTCCACTACGCCTTCACCGACTGGGACGGCCTGGATCCCAGCTTCTCCTTCGTGGGCCTGGACAACTTCTCCGCCATGCTCGACGACCCCGACGCGACGGCGGCCATCTGGCACACGCTGCTGATCGCCGTGGCGATCACCGTCATCCAGAACGGGGTGGGCCTGCTGCTGGCCCTCGGGGTCAACTCGGCTATCAAGTCCCGGAATCTGCTCAGGGTGTTCCTGTTCGCCCCGGCCGTGATCACCCCGATCGTGACCGCGTACCTCTGGCGCAACCTGCTCGGCCCCGACGGCGCGGTCAACAGCCTGCTCGGCGCGATCGGCCTCGACGGTCTGGGGCAGGACTGGCTGGGCAGTCCCCGGCTCGCTCTGTGGTCGGTGATCGGAGTGATCGTCTGGCAGTACGCCGGCTATTCGATGGTCATCTTCCTGGCCGGACTCCAGTCGGTACCGAAGGAGATCCACGAGGCGGCGTCCATCGACGGGGCAGGTCCCGTACGGCGCTTCTGGTCGGTCACCCGGCCCCTGCTCGCCCCCGCCTTCACCATCAACCTGATGCTGTCGATCATCGGCGGACTCAAACTCTTCGACCAGGTCTACGCGTTGACCGGCGGCGGCCCCGGCCACGCCACCGACACCATCTCCACGCTCATCTACAAGGACGCCTTCACCCTCGGCGAGTTCGGCTACAGCATCGCGCTCGCGGTGGTCCTCACGATCATCGTGGCGGTCGCCTCCACCGGGCAGTACCTCGCGCTGGCCCGCAACGAGAGGGCCGCCTCATGAACCGCTACCGCCGCCGCACCTTCGCCCTCGAACTGACGATGATCGCCACCGCCCTGTTCGTCGGCTTCCCGGTGTACGTCCTGGTCAACCTCGCCGTACGCCCCACCTCGGACACCTCGTCGCCGATCAGCCCGACCACCTCGCCCACCCTCGACAACTTCTCGCAGGCGTGGCAACAGGGCGGGCTGGGCGGGGCGTTGGGCAACAGCCTGCTGGTGACGGCCGTCAGTGTCGTCATCGTGCTGGCTGTCTCGTCGCTCGCGGCGTACCCGCTGGCCCGCGCGACGGCCCGCTGGTCGAGGGGGACGTACCTGATGTTCCTCCTGGGCCTCGTCCTGCCCTTCCAGCTCGCCGCGCTGCCGCTCTACCAGACCATGCGCGACATGGGCCTCCTCGGCACCCCCTGGGCACTGATCCTCTTCTACTCCGGCCTGCAAGTGCCGTTCACCGTCTTCCTGTACGTCGGCTTCCTGCGCGCCCTGCCCCGCGACTTCGAGGACGCCGCCCTGATCGACGGCTGCACCCCGCTGCAGGGCTTCCGGTACGTGGTCCTGCCGATGCTCAAACCGGTCACGGTGACGGCCCTGGTGCTGAACACCGTCGCCGTCTGGAACGACTTCTTCACCCCGCTGCTGTACCTCAGCGGCAGCGCCCAGCAGACCATGCCGGTCGCGATCGCCGGCTTCGTCGGTCAGTACGTCACCGACTGGAACCTCATCTTCGCCGCCCTGGTGATCAGCATCCTGCCCGTCCTGCTCGTCTACTTCGTGCTCCAGCGCAGCATCATCAACGGCTTCGCGGGAGGGCTACGGGGATGAGACGCGACGCCCACCCGTCACCGATGCCCGGTGGCTCTTCCCCGAGGGGGACATCATGAAGACACGTCAACTTCCAGCGCTCATCGCCGCGTTGACGGCCGGTTCCCTGCTGGCCGCGCTGTCCGCCTGCAGCGGCGGCACCAAGGCAGGCTCCGACGACTCGGGCGGCGGTGGCTCGAAAACGCTCACGCTGGCCTCGGTCGACCAGGGCTCGATCGAGGACGTCGTCAAGGCCTTCGAGAAGGCCAACCCGGGCGTCAAGGTCCGCTACACCACCAGCGGCGCCGACCAGTACCAGCAGCAGATCCGCACCCAGCTGTCCTCGGGCACCGCACCCGACGTGATGTCGGTCTGGCCGGGCAACGGCAACCCCGGCGCCACGTACGTCCTCGCCAAACCCGGCTATCTCCGCGACCTTTCGGACCAGCCGTGGGCTGCCAAGCTGCCCGACGTCATGAAGACCGTCGCCCAGTACGAGCGGAAGACCTACACCGGGATATTCGGGCAGAACGGCATCGGCGCGGTCTACAACCAGGAAGCGATGGAGAAGGCGGGACTCACTCCGCCCGACACCTGGACGAAGCTGCTGGACTTCTGCCGGGACGCGAAGGCCAAGGGCACCCCCGCCTTCGCGCTGGGCAACCAGGACAACTGGGTCACCCAGCTCGTCCTGTACGCACTGGTCGCCACCACCGTCTACGGCGACGACCCCGACTTCGACCAGAAGATGCAGGCCGGCCAGGCCACCTTCGCCAAGTCGCCCTGGACCACGGCCCTGGACAAGTACCAGACGATGGAGAAGACGGGCTGCTTCCAGAAGAACCCGCTGGGCACCAACTACGAAGCCAGCCAGCAACTCGCCGCCACCGGCAAGACGCTCGGCATCATCCAGGGCAACTGGGTGATCGCCCTCCTGAAGGGCAAGAACCCGAAGGGCACGTTCGCGCTCCGGGCGCTGCCGGCCACCGACGACCCGGCCGAGACCATCATTCCCGCCGCGGCGGGCGCCGGTTACGGCGTCAACGCCAAGGCGAAGAACGAGGAACTCGCCCTGAAATTCGTGAACTTCGTGATGTCGCCCGAGGGCATGAACCTGTTCGTCAAGAAGCAGGGCGGCCTGCCCTCCCTGCCCGACACGGGCTTCGCGGCCGACCCGTCGCTGGCCGAACTGTCCGAGTTCGTCGAGGCGGAACGGACCGTGCCGTTCATGGACCAGCTCTGGCCCAACGCCAAGGTCCAGCAGACCATGCTCAGCGGCCTCCAGGAGATCTTCAGCGGACAGTCCACGCCCAAGGAACTCCTCGACGACATGGACGCCGACTACAAGTCCGGCTCTTGACAACCGCCCGGAACGCACGCGTGAAAACAGAAGGGATCAAGGTGTGAGCAATGCACAACACGACGCAGAGGGCGCGGGCAGTGATGCCGGGGATGCCGAGCACGGTGACGGTCCCGGCAGCAACGGCAGCGGAGTCCGCCGTCGGACCGTGCTCGCGGCGACGGCCGGCGCGGTGCCGGTAGTGGCCGGTGCCGTGGGCGGCGGAACCATCGCGCACGCGGCATCCTCCTTCCGCTTGGGGGATGCCGCGGTGTACGGGCTGACCGTGGAACACCGTACGGATCCCATGGGCGTGGACGCCGCCCGGCCGCGCTTCGGCTGGCGCATGCGGGCGGCGGCCCGCGGCCGCAGCCAAGGGGCGTACCGGATTCTCGTGGCGAGCACTCGGGACAAACTGTCCACCGCCCGCGCGGACGTCTGGGACAGCGGACGCGTGCGCTCCTCCGATTCCGTGGCCGTCCGTTACGGGGGCAAGCGGCTCACCGCCTCGACTCGCTACTACTGGACGGTCACCGTCTGGGACGACGAAGGCCGCCCGGTTGGGATCGCATCCCCGTCGTACTTCGAGACGGGCCTCATGAGCACCGACGGCGTAGGCGGTTGGGACGGCGCCCAGTGGATCGGAATGAAGGGGAAGCGACCCAACGCGCCCGGTGCACCGATGCTGCGGAAGCAAGCGGCCTTGAAGAAGCGGTCCGACGTCCGTGAGGCACGGCTGTACGTCTCGGCCCTCGGCGTGTACGAGGCCCACGTCAACGGATGTCACGTCACCGTTCCGCAGTACGGCGGCACCACGATCGAACTGCTGCCGCCGGGCTGGACGAACTACGACGCACGCGTCAACTACATGACGTACGACGTCACCGACCTCGTGACGCGGGAGCCGGACGTCACCCTCGCGGTCGTCCTGGGCAACGGCTGGTACAACGGCCGCGTCTCCGACGGCAGTACGTACTACTCCCAGGACCGCAACGCCCTCGCGGTCAAGGCCAAGCTGCTGATCCGGTACGCCGACGGGACCTCGCAGACGGTCGTCACCAGGCCGGACGGCGGCTGGAAGGCCACGGACACAGGCCCTTACCGCGCCGACGACATCTACGACGGTCAGACCTACGACGCCCGCAGGGAACTGCCGGGCTGGACGGCGTACGGATTCGACGACTCCGGCTGGTCGGACGTGGAACGCGTCGCCTTCGATGACAAGTACCCGGACGCCCAACTCCTCGCCTACCCGGGCGAGACCGCACGCTTCATGCCGCAGTGGGACCGCCGACCGCGGTCGATCACCGTCGCCACCGGAGTGACCGGGCAGGAAGGCAGCCCCAACGGTAGGGGACGCGTCATCGTCGACCCCGCCCGGACGGTGACCGACCCGGAGAAGGCGGCCTCCGCCCCGGTCACGATCGGCAAGGGCGATACCGCGATCTTCGACCTCGGCCAAAACTTGGTCGGCGTCGCCCGCTACAGCCTGCGCGGACGGGCCGGAGCCCAGGTCGAGTTCAAGTTCGGCGAGATGCTCAACGACGACAGCGCCGGCGCGGACGGCCCCGAGGGCTCCGTCTACCGGGCCAACCTCCGCAGCGCCAAGGCCACCAGCACGTACGTCCTCAAGGGCGACCGGAACGGCGAGACCCACCAGGACTCCCTGACCTTCTACGGCTTCCGCTACGTGTCTGTGACCGCGACGGAGACCGTCACGATCACCGGACTGACCGGCAAGGTCGCCACGTCCGCGATCCGCGAGACCGGAACCGTCACCACCGACGACCCCGACATCAACAAGCTGGCGGAGAACATCCGTTGGGGCCAGCGCGGCAACTACCTCTGGGTGCCCACCGACTGCCCGCAACGCGACGAACGCCTCGGCTGGACCGGCGACACCCAGGTCTTCGCCACGACCGGCCTCTACAACGCGGACGCCGGGGTCTTCCTCAGCCACTTCCAGGACACGGTCGTCGACTCCGCCGTCATCTACGGCGCGGACAAGGCGCAGTTCACCGGGGTGGCTCCCGGCGGCCGGTACAACTTCCCGGGCGGCGGCAGCGGTTGGGCGGACGCCGGAGTCATCGTGCCGTGGACCGTATGGCAGATGACCGGTGACGCGACCGTGGTCAAGGACAACTGGCCCGCGATGACCAGGTACGTGGACTGGATCCGGCAGCAGACCGGCGACACCTACTTCGGACAGGGCTCCCTCACCGGCGACTGGCTGGCCCCGCAGAAGACCAGCGCCCAGCTCATGAGCGACGTCTACTACGGCTATGTCGCCCGGCTGATGGCACAGATGGCCCGCGCGATCGGCAAGACGGCGGAGGCAGACGCGTACGAGCGGCTCTTCGGACGCATCAAGCAGGCGTTCATCACCAAGTACCTGAGCACCGAGGGCGATCGGGTCACGGTGAAGTCCAGCCTGGGTGACGCGTCACCGATCGAACCGGGCGCCGACCCCAACGAGAAGACGGAGGACAACAGCCAGTCGGCGCTGCTGTGGGTCCTCAAACTGGGCTTCTACGAGACGGATGCTCAACGTCGGGCGCTCGTCGGCCTGTTGGCGGACAACATCGGCAACGACGAGGCCTACAAGGCTGCCCACCCGAACAGCACCCGGGTCAAGTACGCCGAGAACACGCTCTCCGTCGGCTTCCTCGGCGTCAACGTCCTCGCCCCCGTCCTCACCGACGAAGGCCGCGCCGACCTGGCGTACAAACTGCTGCACCAGGACGCGCTGCCCTCCTGGCTGTACTCGGTACGGAACGGCGCCACCACCGTCTGGGAGCGCTGGAACTCCTACTCCGAGGACGCCGGCTTCGGCCCGGTCAGCATGAACTCCTTCAACCACTACGCGTACGGCGCGATCATGGAGTGGATGTACGCGTACATGGCCGGCATCGCCCGCGACCCCGACAGCCCCGGCTTCAAGCACTTCATCCTGCAACCCCACCCCGATCCCACCGGCAAGATCACGTGGGTCTCGGGTTCGTACGAGTCGCCGTACGGAGAGATCCGCAGCGAGTGGAAGGTCGAGGACGAAGGCAGCGTCCTCGCGTACGAGGCTGTCGTGCCCGCGAACAGCGAGGCAACCCTGCGGCTCCCGGCCACCTCTGCCAACACCGTCCGCGAGGGACGCACCCCACTGGCACGAGTGGAGGGGGTCCGCTTCCTCGGTCACGCGGACGGGGTGGCCTCGTACCGGATTCCTTCCGGCCGGTACGAGCTCACCGCCCGGCTGCACTGAGCGGTAGATGCGTCAACAATGCAGGGATAGTCTTACGTCCTGGCCGACCGAGTCTCCCGCCGAGGCGAGCGGGATCGGGTCCAGGAGGAGGACGTATGGCGGTCGAAGTGACCGATCTGCCCGAGGCGAGGCGCTACGAGGCACGGGTTGACGGAGAGCTCAAGGTCGCGGGCTTCGCGGAGTACATCCGTACGGCGGAGCTCGTCGCCTTTGTGCACACCGAGGTCGCACCGGAATACGAGGGCAAGGGTGTCGGGTCCGCGCTGGCCCGCACTGCTCTTGACGACGCACGCGCCTCGGGGCTGCGGGTATTGGCCACCTGCCCCTTCATCGCGGGCTGGATCGCCCGGCATCCCGAGTACCAGGACCTGCTGTACCAGTCCCGCAGCAACGTCAGCGACTAGGTGTTGCGGGGTCAGGACGTAGGTGACGGCGCATAGTGGTGGGCAAGATTGGTGGCGAGGTCGCGGAGGTGATCCCTGGCTTCGGTGGGGCCGTGCACAGTGATGGCGCTCCCGAACGGCAGTAGTGCTCGCACGTCCTCCAGATGCAGGAAGCGGATCGTCACCTTGCGGCCGGTGGTTGATTCATCATGGTCGTCCCGGACGAGTCGTAGGCCAAAGATCCGTTGCGCTCGCTCGATCTGGGTCTGGTCGATGGTGGCGCTGACCTCTATCGCGTGGTTGTGTTCCCACTGCTCAATGAGCGCTGCAGCGACGGTGGCCAGGGTTTGGTTCTCGCGGATCCGTCGTGGCTGGTCGACCTCTTTCCACGTCGTGATCCGTTCGAGTCGGTACATCCGTGGCACTTGGGCACAGTCTGCGACGAGGTACCAGATGCCGGCCTTGGCGAACAGCCCGTAGGGATCCACGACCAGGTCGCGTGGGCATGACTCGCGTGGGCTGTCGTACTCGATCCGTAGCCGGCGACCTCGCCGCACTGCGCCGATCAGCGAAGCCGGAGTCGTGCCGGAAGCTGGTGCCTGACGCCAGGGACGGCTGTCCACGTGCACTACGTCGGTGAGCGGCAGGAGCTCATGAACTCGACGTGGCTGTGCAGCGGCGATCTTGGAGAGCGCGCGCCGGCTTTCGACCGATGCGTTGAGCTCCGCACGTTGCTTCTCATCCAGCCCGGTGAGCGACAGATGATCACGCTCGTCCGGTGTGAGTCGCGTGAGGTCGAGTCCGGATCCGGGCAGCATGGTCACGCCTCCGAGGCGGCCTCGGTGTGCGGTCACCGGCAGACCGGCGTCGCGGAGCCAGTTCAGATCTCGGGTGATGGTGCGAAGGGACACCCCGAGCGCTGAGGCGAGTTCCTGTGTGGTCACGGCATCCCTCGATGTGAGGAGCAGCATCAGGGTGAAGAAGCGGTCTGGGGTCACACACCGATTTTTTCAGGAATTGCGACATGATGCGGCGCATATCCCGGTCAGGCTGGTGGATGCGTACCTACCGCCTGTGAGAAGGAACAACCATGACCGCATCCGTCGTGTCCATCGTCTACGTGAACGACGCTCCCGCCGCAGCTCGTTTCTACGGCGACCTCCTCGGCATGAGCCCCTCGTTCGAGACTCCGGGATACATCACCTTCGACCTCGGGCCAGGCGCTGACCTCGGTCTGTGGTCTGGCCAGATCGAGGATCTGTCACCGGAGGTCCCGCGCACCAGTGAGGTGTGCCTGGCCATTGACGGTGGACGACCCGACGAGCTCAACGCAATCTTTGAGCAGTGGAAGTCCAAAGGGGTCACGATCCTGCGCGAGCCTCATGATGCGGGGTTCGGGCTGACCTTCCTCGCAGCCGATCCTGACGGGAACCGTATCCGCGTCGCACCGAAGGGCTGAAAGGCCGCAATGCGGCAGGCGCGCACGATAGGTGTCGCGCCTGCCGGCGCACGCGCCTGGGGCTGCGGGTGGATGAGGACGCGGCCTGATCGCGGCCAGATCCAGTCCGACGGAGTTCTACCCGCGGCTGGGCGGCGGGGGCGCGGTCGAGTCGCGGACGATGAGTTCGACCGGTGGGTCGCTCGCCGGCGACAGGGCGATGTCCGGTTTCTCGATGGCGTGCACGAGCCGCCTGATTCCTTCCTGCGCCGCGGCGTCGAAAGGCTGGCGCACGGTGGTCAGGGGAGGCGTGACGTAGGCGAAGACCGGGTTGCCGTCGAATCCGACCACACTGACGTCCTCCGGCACACTGCGACCGGCTTCCCGCAGGGCGTGGATGAGGCCGATGGCCATCTCGTCACCCGCCGCGAACACGGCGGTCACCGAGGGATCCGAGGCCAGCTCGCGGCCCGCCGCGTACCCGGAAGCGGGTGACCAGTCACCTTCGACGACTGGGGGCTCGGGTGCACCTCGTGCCGCCAGTGCGGCCCGCCATCCTTCCAGGCGGTCCTTGGAGGCGTACCACCGCTGCGGTCCGCTGAGGTGATGGACCGTCACATGTCCCAGGTCCAGCAGGTGTTCGGTGGCAACCCGCGCCAGCTGGTGGGCCGCGACGCCCACGGTCAGTGTCCGGGTGGCGTCGAAGGCCGGCGGTGCCCCCAGGAAGAGGACCGGCACGTCGGCGTGGACGGGGACTTCTCCCTCCACGACGGGCTCGGAGACGACGACTCCGTCCACACCCTGATCGAGGAGTGACTCCACCGCGCCGGCGATCCCGTCCGGGTCGCCGTCCGGCGTGTTGACCACGCGCAGTGCGTAACCCGCGTCCCGTACAGCGTGCTCGATGCCCACAAGGAGCGATGCGGTGCCGTATCCGGCCGTACCCAGAGCGACCACTCCGATGGAGCGGGTGCGCCCGGAGGCGAGCGTGCGGGCCGCCTGGTTCAGCCGGTAACCCAGTTCGTCGGCGGCGGCGAGGACACGTTGGCGGGCGTCGTCGGAGACGTACGGCTCGTTGTTGAGGACCCGCGAGACCGTCTTGCGCGACACTCCGGCCACACGGGCCACGTCCGCGCTGCGTGGCGCAGGCGAGTCCGTGGTCCGTCCCACCCCTGGTGTCATCACGTCTCCCCGTGGCCGTATGCCTGCATCGAACGAGGTCAACCGTCTGACCGCGCGGTCATGTCTACGCAGTTGCAGAGCATACGTCAAGAGATGTCGCAGCACTTCTTCCCGCTCGTAAGGGCGGTATTGGGGGCGGCGGCCCAGGGGAGGGGACCGCACCGGCGGCGGCCGGGCACGGACGTGCGGCGGTCAGACCCTGTCTCCGCCCAACGCCGTAGCGGCGAGTGAAGTTCGCGGGCCTCCTCGTCTGTGTCGGCGATGAAGCCGGGGGAGTGCATTCCGACCGGGTGCGCGGTGGTACCGAACTTCTCCGTGGCGCGCTGGTAGAGGTCGAGGTAGGGCGCGAAGCGGTCCGGACTGCCGCCGATGATGGCGATCATGAGCGGGAAGCCGTAGTGCGCGGTGCGGATGACCGACTGGGGTGAACCGCCGACTCCGACCCAGGTGGTGAGGTGTCCGGACTCGGTCTTGGGGAAGACGTCGGCGTCTTCGAGAGGGGCTCGCTTGGTGCCGCTCCAGGTGACCGGCTTCTCCGCCAGCAGCTTGGCGAAGAGCTCGATCTTCTCCTCGAACAGCACGTCGTAGTCGGCGAGGTCGTATCCGAAGAGGGGGAACGACTCGGTGAAGGAGCCGCGCCCGAGGATGACTTCGGCTCGGCCGTTCGAGAGTGCGTCCACGGTCGAGAAGCGCTGGAAGACGCGGACCGAATCGTCGGAGCTCAGCACGGTGACGCCGGAGGACAGGCGGATGCGGTTCGTACGGGTCGCGATGCCGGCGAGCACGGTCTCCGGGCTCGAGATCGCGAACTCCGGGCGGTGGTGCTCACCGAGGGCCAGGACGTCGACGCCGGTCTCCTCCGCGAGAACGGCCTCGTCGACGACCTGCCGGATGGCCTGCGCGTCGGACACGGGGGTGCCGGAGTCGTCGTCCGGTACGTCGCCGAACGTGTCCAGGCCGAAGACGAGATCAGACATGGGTGGGCTCCTCCTGCTGTGTTCCCCGGCCGTGGCGTGGGTGACAGGGCGACTGGTAGTTGATGTGTCAATCGTTGCTCGGTATGCTTGACGTGTCAATCAGTAGCCCGGCGAACTGTGAGCGGACCTGCCTGCTAGGCGATTGGCCCCAATGTGCGCGATGCGCGGGCCCGGAGGCGCGGTCCGGGACAGTCAGGGCAGGGCAGGTCGGGCCGCGCCTCCGGAGTTCGGTGAGCTATCAACTATGAATACAATTACGTCATGGATGAATCGGTGCGGTGGCTGACGCAGGAAGAGCAGCATGCGTGGCGGAGTTTCGTACGGTTGCATGAGCGGCTCGGCGGCCGTTTGTCGCGCTTGCTGCAGACGGAGTCGGGGTTGTCGGCTGCGGACTTCGCGGTGCTGGTCAATCTGACGGATGTGCCGGAGGGGCGGCAGCGGTATCAGGATCTGGCCCGCTCGCTGGAGTGGGAGAAGAGCAGGATGTCCCACCACATCGCGCGGATGGCTGGGCGGGGGTTGGTCGTTCGGGAGGAGTGCCTTGAGGACGGGCGTGGCGCGTTCGTGGTGATCACGGAGGCGGGGCGTACGGCGATCAAGGCCGCTGCCCCGCTTCATGTCGAGGCGGTGCGCGAGCTGTTCCTCGACCATGTCACCCCGGCGGAACTGCGGGTGCTGGGCGACGTCTCCGAACGCGTTGTGAACAAGCTGGACGCGGACGGGTCGTGACCCGCGAGCGCGATGGGCACGTGGTGCTGTGCGGGTCACATCGCGAGTCCGAGCGTCACGGCGGTGGCCACTGAGAGTGCGATGAGGGCGAAGGGGGCCATGGCGTTCCCGCGCGTGGCAGGGTCGGCGTAGTCGCCGGCCCTGGCGTGGAAGCCGACGGCGCCGACCATCGTGAGGGCGAAGCCGATGGCGGCCGCGATGCCGAGCGGCTGCCAGAAGAGGCCCACGATCAGGCCCACCGCGGCGGCGACCTCGGCCAAGCCGATGAAGCGGACGAGGCCCGCGCTCAGCCCCATGTGCGACTGCAGCCCGGCGGAGACGTCGCCCTTGAGGAGCGCCTTGGGCGCACCCGCGGCCAGTGTCGCAAGGGCGAGGAGGACGCTGAGGATGGCGGCGGTGACGTACATGGGGTGGTTCCCTTCGTGCTGGCCACGCCGGGGGTGGAGTGGGCGCAGGTTTCGTGGTTGATTCGTCAACTGAGGACTCTAAGCAGGCTTAGGTGATGCGTCAATCGAATGCCGAGTCTCTTCGCCGTGTCCGGTGATCGAGTGGTGCTGGCGCCGGGGGGGGTATGCCGGTGGCGCCTACGCCTCGCGGGGTGCCGGCATCGGATGCTTGCTGTTTCCGTGGCATTATAGTTGATGTAACAACTAGAGTGTCTGGAAGATGGTCTCAATGAGCAATGTGGAAACCGAACCTGCTGAGGTGAGATGCGGCGCCCTGGTCGATGACGGCGGCTGGTCGGCCGGAGCCGGAGCGCCCCGGGTCGAGGTGCTGTCGGCGCGGGAGGTCCCCCTGGGCGGGCCGCGGGCCATGCGCGTGCGGCGGACGCTGCCGCAGCGGGCCCGTACGCTCATCGGAGCCTGGTGCTTCGCCGACCACTACGGCCCCAACCAGGTCACCACCTCGGGCGGCATGGACGTCGGCCCGCATCCGCACACCGGGCTGCAGACGGTGAGCTGGCTGTTCAGCGGGGAGATCGAGCACCGCGACAGTCTCGGCACCCGTGCCCTCATCCGGCCCGGCGAGATGAACCTCATGACTGGTGGATACGGCATCTGTCACTCGGAGGTCTCCACCCCGCGCACCACCATCATTCACGGGGTGCAGTTGTGGGTGGCGCTTCCCGAGGAGCACCGGAACGCCGACCGGGACTTCGAGCACTACGTACCCGAATCCATGCGAATCGACGGGGCCGAGATCAGGGTCTTCCTCGGCTCGCTCGCCGGAAGTACGTCGCCCGTGCGGACGTTCACGCCCCTGGTCGGAGCCGAGATCACCCTCGAGCCGCGTGCGGAGATCGCGCTCCCCGTGGACACGGCCTTCGAGCACGGTCTGCTCGTGGACGGCGAGGATGTCCGCCTGGTCGACACCGTGTTGCGCCCGGCCGAACTCGGCTACGTTCCCTGCGGTGCCGACGTCCTGACCGTGGTGAACGAGTCGGATGCTCCGGCCCGCGTGATCCTGCTCGGCGGCCCTCCCTTCGAAGACGAGATCGTCATGTGGTGGAACTTCATCGGACGCAGTCACGAGGACATCGTCCGGGCCCGCGAGGAATGGCAGGCGGCCACCGAGCGTTTCGGTGCCGTCGATGGCTTTGCGGGCGATCGCCTTCCCGCGCCGGCCCTGCCGAACGCCATCATCACCCCGCGGCGCAACCCTCCGCGTCGCTGACCTCCTGCGAAAGGCACATCGATCATGAGCGAGACTCCCGCCGCGCCGGTCGTCGAGCGCGTGGATGCCCGTCACCGGTACGAGATCCTGGTCGACGGCAAGCGTGCCGGTGTGGCCGCGTACCGCGACCGTGGTGCGCAACGGGTCTTCTTCCATACGGAGGTTGACGACGCCTTCGCCGGTCAGGGATTGGGTGCGCAATTGGTCCAGCAGGCACTCGAGGACGTGCGCGAGTCCGGGAAACGGATCGTGCCCGTCTGCCCGTACGTGGCCAAGTTCGTCCAGCGGCATGCCGAGTTCGCCGACATCGCCGACCCGGCGACGCCCGACGTCCTGCGCTGGCTGGAGGCGGAACTCGGCTGACGGAACTCGGCTGACGAGAGCCGCTGTCGGCGGGGCGGAATAGGGAGGCTCTGGCGTGCGTTGCGGGCGTACGGTTGATCCATCAACCACATGAGCGAAAGGCTGAGGGCGATGCAGTTCGGCATCTTCACCGTCGGTGATGTGTCCACCGACCCCACCACGGGCCGTACGCCGACCGAGCGCGAGCGGATCAAGGCGATGGTCGAGATCGCGCAGAAGGCGGAAGAGGTGGGGCTGGACGTCTTCGCGACCGGCGAGCACCACAACCCGCCGTTCGTGCCGTCCTCGCCTACGACGATGCTGGGCTGGATCGCCGCGCGCACGGAGCGGATCATCCTGTCCACGGCCACCACGCTGATCACCACCAACGACCCGGTGAAGATCGCCGAGGACTACGCGATGCTCCAGCACCTGGCCGACGGTCGCGTGGACCTGACGATGGGGCGCGGCAACACCGGCCCGGTCTACCCGTGGTTCGGCAAGGACATCCGCGACGGCATCGACCTCGCCATCGAGAACTACGCCCTCCTGCACCGGCTGTGGCGCGAGGACGTCGTCGACTGGGAGGGCCGGTTCCGCACGCCGTTGCAGGGCTTCACCTCCACGCCCCGGCCGCTCGACGGCATACCGCCGTTCGTCTGGCACGGCTCCATCCGTTCCCCGGAGATCGCCGAGCAGGCCGCGTACTACGGCGACGGCTTCTTCCACAACAACATCTTCTGGCCGAAGGAGCACACGAAGAAGCTGATCGATCTGTACCGGGAGCGGTACGCGTACTACGGCCACGGCAGCCCCGAGCAGGCCATCGTCGGCCTTGGTGGACATGTCTACATGCGCCCCAACTCCCAGGACGCCATACGGGAGTTCCGCCCGTTCTTCGACCACTCGCCGGTGATGGGCGGAGGGGTCTCGATGGAGGAGTACATGGAGCAGACTCCGCTGACCGTCGGCACCCCCGAGCAGGTCATCGAGAAGACGCTCACCTTCCGCGAGCACTTCGGCGACTACCAGCGCCAGCTGTTCATCGTGGACGGCGGCGGAGTCCCGCAGAAGGCCGTGCTGGAGCAGATCGACATGCTCGGCGAGGAGGTCGTACCGGTGCTGCGCAAGGAGTTCGCCAAGTACCGGCCGGCCGACGTGCCCGACGCTCCCACCCACGCCTCGCTGCTCGCCGCGCGTGACGCGGAGCGTGCGCCGACCGCGGGACCGGCGGCCTGAGAATCGTACGACCTAAGAGGGGAGAGTAGTGATGAGCGACAACTTCAACGACACCTGGGCGAACGGCGGTGTCGCGCCCGACCGTTGGGCCAGCGCACTGCACCTGTTCGACAACGGCGCCGGCGTGCCGCGCGAGGAGACCACCGCCGAGCGCTGGGAGCGGGCCCAACTGCTCTTCCAGGCAAGGGACTACATCGGCGCGGCGAAGCTGCTCGCCGCCGTCGTCGAAGAGGTCCCGGAGCAGACCGGTCCCCGGCTGCTGCTGGCCCGCGCCTATTACCACTCGGCTCAACTGCGGCGCGCCGAGGAGCAGTTGCGCGTGATCGTCGAGCGCGATCCGGTGGAGCACTATGCCCACCTGATGCTGGGCCGCACCCTGGAACGTCAGGGGCGCCATGACGAAGCGAAGCCATGGATGCGTATGGCTGACGCGTTCTCGGGCGAGTTTCGGGACGACGACTGAGCGAGGGGTCTATGAGCGGCGGGCACTGGTCAACCAGTGCCCGCCGCCCACGTGTTGCTGAACCAGTCGCTCAGACAACCGAACGCTTCACGGACGGCCCCGCAAGATATCCAGCGCCGTCAGCGCCACATGGAGTTCCGTGCGCTCTTCGCCGGACTCGAGGTCGCAGGCCAGCAACCGCTCGATGGTGCGCAGGCGTTGGTAGACCGTCTCCCGGGAGAGTCCGCCGCGGCGTGCGGTGGTGGTCTTGTTGCCGGCCGCGTCGAGGTAGTGCCGCAGGGTCGTCAGCAGGTCGGTGCCGTGGCGGGTGTCGTGGTCGATGAGGGGGCTGAGCCGGCGTTCGGCGTACTCCTGGATGCGGGCGTCCTCGCGGAATGCGTACAGCAGGCGGCGCAGTCCGATGTCGGGCAGTTCGTGGAAGGAGCGGTCCGGGGGGAGGGGCTGGCCCGGGGGCGTGGCCTCGGCGACGCGGGCCGCCGCGCGGAAGGAGCGGGCGGTGTCGCGGAGGTCGGTGACTTCCGAGCCGACGCTCACCACCGCCGTCGAGGCAACGTCCCGGGCGGCGCGGCCGAGCTGCTCGGCGACGGGTCGCCAGGGCTGGGACGGGCGCAGGGCCAGGAGGATGCCGAGGCGGCCGGGAGCCAGTTCACCGACGAGCGCCGGGATCCCTGCGGCCCGCGTCTCTTGGGAGAGACGGGTCTCCAGGACCACGGCCTCGTCCGAGTCCGATGTACCGAGGTCCGATGTGGGGATGGCTGATGTACGAAGGTCCGCCGCACGGAGGTCGGCTGTACCGAGATCTACGAGGATCGCGAGGAACCGGCTGTCCTCGGTCGGCAGACCCAGCGCGGCGAAGCGGGCGCGGGCGTCCTCGGGGGAGTGGTGGCGCTGTTCGGCCAGGTCCCGCAGGGCGTCTCGGTGTGCTGTGCGCTCCCAGGGCGTGGGGTGGATGAGGCGGGCGACGGCCAGGGCCATCGCCGTACGCTCCAGCACGGTGATGTGCTCCGGGCCGAAAGCCGGCTCTCCGGCCCGGACCGGGAGCATGGCGACGCGGCCCCAGCGTTCGCCCTGGTACTCGACGGGTGCGGTGAGCCAGCCCTCCGGGCCGTCGACGCCCGGGTGGTCGCCGGTCGGCGTCGCTCTGGAGCGCTGTTCCCAGTCGGTGAGCGCCTCCTCCAGGGTGCTGCCGGAGACCTCGTACGTCAGCGCCTGGTGCACCAGGTTCTCCAGTACGACCGTGTGGCCGCTCAGCTGCGCCGCCACGCGCACCACGTCTTCGGGTCCCGCGCCGCGCAGCGTGAGGGCGGTGAATGCCTCGTGGATGCGCTGGGTGCGGCGCATCGCCTCCGCCTGGCTGCCGAGGATGAGGGCGTGGACGACCTGCGTGACCTCCAGGAAGTTGACGTCCTGGGCGAGGGTGATCAGCGGGAGGCCGCGGGCCCGGCAGGCCTGGACGAGTGCGTCGGGCGGGCGGTGGTAGCGGCGTACGAGTTCGATGACCAGGGCGGCGGCTTCGACGCGGGCGAGTTCGTCGACGTAGCGGCGTACGCCTGCCGGATCCTCGGGCAGGGGCATGCCGGTGGTCAGGACGAGTTCGCCGCCCTTGAGGAAGGAGGCGGGATCCGTGAGTTCGGTGATGTGGACCCAGCGGACCGGCCGGTCGAGGTGGGCGACGCCGGTCACCACCTCGGGTCGTCCGGCGGACAGGACGGGGAGCGCCAGGACGTCGGCGACGGTGGGCGCGCGGCCGGCTGGGCCGGTGTCCCGGTCGTCGATGGCCGGCGGACGATTTGTCGGGCGCTTGTCGTTCACGGTGTCCACGGTGTCTCCGTAGGGGTCCCCCGACCCGACCGGAGGCGACCGCTCGGGGGAGTGCCCGATCACTCTGGCAAGCGGCGCTGACCTGCGCAAGAGCACTCCGCCGCCGTACGCCCTCCCGCCCGGCGGCTTCCGCGGTTGACACAACGTCCGATCGCCGCGCTCAAGCCGGACAGATCGCGCGTTGTAGCCCTCCATGATCGCGGAAATACTCGGGTAGCAGGAGCAAGCTGACCACGCAGCCCACGACGCACGGCCGGGAGACGAACATGACCGCACTGTCGCCGCACCTTCGCCAGGCCACCCCCGTGACGGCGGTCCGGGGCGAGGGCGTTCACCTGTACGACGAGAACGGCCGCCGGTACCTCGACTTCACCGCCGGCATCGGCGTCACCAGCACCGGGCACTGTCACCCCAAGGTCGTGGCGGCGGCGCAGGAGCAGGTGGGCACGCTGGTCCACGGCCAGTACACGACCGTCATGCACCAGCCGCTGCAGCGACTTGTCGAGAAGCTCGGCGAGGTACTGCCGTCCGGCCTGGACAGCCTCTTCTTCACCAACTCCGGCAGCGAGGCCGTCGAGTCCGCGCTGCGGCTGGCCCGCCAGGCCACCGGCCGGCCCAACGTCCTGGTCTGCCACGGCGGTTTCCACGGCCGTACGGTGGCCGCCGCCTCCATGACCACCTCCGGCACCCGCTTCCGCTCCGGCTTCTCCCCGCTGATGAGCGGCGTGGTCGTCACCCCCTTCCCGACGGCCTACCGCTACGGCTGGGACGAGGACACCGCCACCCGCTTCGCCCTGAAGGAGCTCGACTACACCCTCCAGACGATCTCCTCGCCCGCCGACACGGCCGCGATCATCGTCGAGCCGGTGCTCGGCGAGGGCGGATACGTGCCCGCGAACCGCGCCTTCATGGAGGGGCTGCGGGAGCGCGCGGACCGGCACGGCTTCCTGCTCATCCTCGACGAGGTGCAGACCGGCGTCGGCCGCACTGGCCGGTTCTGGGGTCATGACCACTTCGGCGTCACCCCGGACATCCTGATCACCGCCAAGGGCCTGGCCAGCGGCTTCCCGATCTCCGGCATCGCCGCCTCTGAGGAACTGATGGCCAAGGCGTGGCCGGGCTCGCAGGGCGGCACGTACGGCGCCAACGCCGTCGCCTGCGCCGCGGCCTGCGCCACCCTCGATGTCGTACGGGACGAGAAGCTGGTCGAGAACGCGGACGCGATGGGCCAGCGGCTGCGCACCGGCCTGGAGGCGGTCGCCGAGCGGACGCCGGCCATCGGAGACGTACGCGGCATGGGCCTGATGCTGGCCAGCGAGTTCGTCACCGAGGACGGCAGCCCCGACCCCGAGACCGCCGGCCGCGTGCAGAAGGCCGCCATCGATGAGGGCCTGCTCCTGCTGCTGTGCGGCGCCTGGAACCAGGTCGTACGGATGATCCCGGCGCTCGTCATCGACGAGAAGGCGGTGGACGCGGGCCTCCAGGCCTGGTCGGCCGCAGTGGAGGCCGGCACCTCAGGGGCGTCGCAGCGATGACCGACTCCCTCGCGCACCTGGTCGACGAGCTCGCCCGTACCGCTCCCGGCCTGCGGATCGAGACCGGTGCGGGAGGGACCGGCGCGTACGCCTACGACGCCTCGAACTACCGGGTTCCGCCGCGGGCGGTGGCCTTCCCCCGCAGCGCCGACGACGTGTGCGCGGTGCTACGGGCCTGCCGGGAGTCGGGCGTCCCGGTCACCGCGCGCGGCGGGGGCACCAGCATGGCGGGCAATGCGGTGGGGCCGGGCGTCGTCCTGGACTTCTCCCGTTACATGAACCGGGTCCTGGACATCGACCCGGAGGCCCGCACCGCGCGCGTCGAGGCAGGAGTGGTCCTCGATGCGCTCCAGAGTGCGACAGGTCCGTACGGGCTGGCCTTCGGCCCCGACCCCTCCTCGCACAGCCGCTGCACCCTCGGCGGCATGATCGGCAACGACGCCTGCGGGAACCGGTCGGTGCGGCATGGGCGTACCAGCAGCCACATCGAGTCCCTGGAGATCGTGACGGCAGACGGCGTACGCGCCATCGCCGACCACAACGGGCTGCACCCGGTCGACCCTGATGATGCGGGACACATCTCCCGCCTCGAGCAGGACATACGGGCCCTGATCGCCGACAACCTGGCTCCGATCCGCACCGAGTTGGGCCGCATCCCCCGCCAGGTCTCCGGCTACCACCTGCACCGTCTGCTGCCGGAGAACGGCTTCGACATGGCCCGCGCGCTGGTCGGCTCGGAGGGCACCTGCGCGGTCATCACGGCGGCGACGGTACGGCTCTTCGCGACGGCCTCCGCCACGGCGCTGCTGACCCTCGGCTACGACGATGTCGTGGACGCGGCCGAGGACGTCCCGGAGATCCTGCGCTGGTCGCCCACCGCCGTGGAGGGCATGGACGAGGCGATCGTCGCGACGATGCGCGCCCGCCGCGGTCCGGACTCCGTCACCGGCCTGCCCGAAGGGCGTGCCTGGCTGTACGTCGAACTCGACGGCGACGACGAGGCCGCGGTCAACCACCGTGCCGCCGAACTGCTGGACGTGCTCAAGGCTCGGGGCCGGATGACCGGCGGACGCGTCGTGGAGAGTGCGACCGAGCGGCGCTCGCTGTGGCGGGTGCGCGAGGACGGGGCCGGGCTTGCCGCCCGTCTCGTCGACGGCGGGGAGTCCTGGCCCGGCTGGGAGGACGCGGCGGTCGCGCCGGATCAACTGGCCGCCTATCTACGGGACTTCCGCGCGCTGCTGACCACGCACGGGCTGACCGGCGTGCTGTACGGGCACTTCGGTGCCGGCTGTGTGCACGTACGCATCGACTTCGACCTCGCTACGGACACCGGGCGGGCCGCCATGCGTCGCTTCCTCTCCGAGGCGGCCGCTCTGGTGGTCGAGCACGGCGGAACGCTGTCGGGTGAGCACGGCGACGGGCGGGCGCGCGGTGAGCTGCTGGAGGTCATGTACAGCCACCAGATGATCCGGGCGTTCGCCGCCTTCAAGGAGACCTTCGACCCGCAGGGGCTCCTGAATCCCGGGGTCATCGTCGACCCGGCTCCCCTGGATGCCGATCTGGCGCTGCACACGCCCGCTGTCGTGCTGCCTGTCGAGACCCTCTTCTCCTTCCCGCACGACGAGGACGGCTTCGAGGGCGCCGTACGCCGCTGCGTCGGCGTCGGCCGCTGCCGCAGCGACGCGGGCGGTGTGATGTGTCCCAGCTACCGGGCGACGGGGGAGGAGAACCACTCCACGCGGGGCCGCGCCCGCCTCCTCCAGGAGATGGTGCGGGGCGGAACTGTGCAGGACGGCTGGCGCTCTGCCGACGTCAAGGACGCCCTCGATCTGTGCCTGTCCTGCAAGGCGTGCTCCAGCGACTGCCCGGTCGGCGTCGACATGGCCACGTACAAGGCGGAGTTCCTGCACCACCACTACAAGGGCAGGCTCCGGCCCCGCTCCCACTACTCGCTGGGCTGGCTGCCCCTGACCTCGGCCCTGGCCGGACGCGCCGCCCGGCCGATCAACGCGCTCATGCGCGGGCCGGTCGGCAGGGCGCTCGCCCGCCTCGGAGGCGTGACCACGAAGCGCAGGATCCCGGCCTTCGCCTCCCGTCGCGCCCTGCGCAAGACCTTGCGGGCTACGAAGACTGGCGAACCGTCCAAGGCCCTGCTCTTCGTTGACAGCTTCACGCGCGCCTTCCGCCCGGAGGTCGCGGGCGCCACGAGTCGCGTACTCGCCGACGCCGGAATCCCCTGCACGGCTGAAGACGGCCTGTGCTGCGGACTGACGTGGGTAAGCACCGGCCAACTGTCCGTCGCGCGTCGCGTCATGGCCCGTACGGTCGCTCGCCTGGACGACGGCGGAGACGAGCGGCCCATCATCGTGGCCGAGCCCAGCTGCGCGGCAGCGTTGAAGCGCGATGTACCCGAACTCCTCGACACCGACGCCGCCCGCCGCGTCGCCGCCCGCGTCCACACCCTCACCGGCGCCCTGACCGACCTGGCCGCCCCCGACTGGACGCCCCCCGACCTGCCGGACAACGTCGTCCTGCAGACCCACTGCCACGAATACGCCACCTTCACCGGCCGCCGCCCGCGCGACCTGCTGAGCAAGCTGGGCGTACGCAAGGTCGACGAGGCCGAGGGCTGCTGCGGACTCGCCGGCAACTTCGGCTTCGAGAAGGAGCACTACGACACCTCGATGGCCGTAGCCGACCTGGCCCTGAAACCCCGCCTCGACGCCGTCGACAGCACCGAGCGGACCGTCGTCGTGGCCGACGGATTCAGCTGCGCCACCCAGATCGACCACCTCGCCGGAGACCGCGACATCCGCGCCCTGCATCTCGCAGAACTGCTCGACCCCGCCGCCGATCGATCCGATCAACCAGGAGAGACCTCATGACCGACACACCCACGCAGTTGTTCATCGGCGGTGCCTGGGTGGACGCCGTGGACGGCGCCACCCTGCCCGTGGACGACCCGGCGACCGGCGAGATCATCGCGCATGTCGCCGACGCGGGCCCCAAGGACGCCCGGCTCGCGGAGGAAGCGGCCGTGCAGGCACAGCAGGACTGGGCCCGTACGGCACCCCGGGCGCGCAGCGAAATCCTGCGCCGCGCCTACGAGATCATCCTCGAGCGCACCGACGAGCTCGCCCACCTGATGACGGCCGAGATGGGCAAGCCGCTCGCCGAGGCCAGGGGAGAGGTGGCGTACGCGGCGGAGTTCTTCCGCTGGTTCTCCGAGGAGGCCGTACGCATCGAAGGCGGCGCCGGCGTCCTGCCCGACGGCCGCAACCGCATGCTGCTCTCCCGCCGCCCGGTCGGCCCCTGCCTGCTCATCACCCCCTGGAACTTCCCGCTGGCCATGGGCACCCGCAAGATCGGCCCGGCGATCGCGGCCGGCTGCACGATGATCCTCAAGCCGGCCCCGCAGACCCCGCTGTCCAGCCTCGCGCTGGCCGGGATCCTCAAGGAGGCAGGCCTGCCGGACGGCGTGCTCAACGTCGTCACCACCTCGCGGGCGGGCGAGGTCGTCGAGCCGCTGCTGCGCGGCGGCAAGATCCGCAAGCTGTCCTTCACCGGCTCCACGGGCGTCGGGCGGCTGCTGCTCGCGCAGTGCGCCGACACCGTCGTACGTACGTCGATGGAGCTGGGCGGCAACGCGCCCTTCGTCGTCTTCGAGGACGCCGACCTGGACAAGGCCGTGAACGGCGCGATGGTCGCCAAGATGCGCAACATGGGCGAGGCCTGCACGGCCGCGAACCGCTTCTTCGTGCACCGGTCGGTGGCGGAGGAGTTCGGGCGGCGGCTCGCCGAGCGTATGGGCTCGTTGGTGGTGGGCCCCGGCACCCGGGACGGGGTCGACGTCGGCCCGCTGATCGACGCGAACGGACGGGCCAAGGTCGAGGAACTGGTCGCCGACGCCGTGCAGCGCGGCGCCGAGGTGCTCGTCGGAGGCCGTACGCCACAAGGGCCCGGCTGCTTCTACCCGCCGACCGTGCTCGCGGACGTCGACCCCGAGAGCCGCCTGATGGACACGGAGATCTTCGGCCCCGTGGCCGCGATCCTCACCTTCGACGACGAGGACGAGGTCGTACGCCGCGCCAACGACACCCCCTGGGGCCTGGTCGGCTACGTCTTCACCGAGGGCCTCGACCGCGCCCTGCGCATCAGCGAACGCCTGGAGGTGGGCATGGTCGGCCTCAACACCGGCCTCGTCTCCAACCCGGCCGCGCCCTTCGGTGGCGTCAAGCAGTCGGGGCTCGGCCGCGAGGGTGGCCGGGTCGGGATCGACGAGTTCCTGGAGTACCAGTACCTGGCGGTGCCGGTGGGCTGAACGCGCTTCCTTTGGAGGGACCAGCTCGCGTTCAGCCTGTTCTGGCGAGGAACCCCGGGCGTTCACGCCCAGGAGGAATCGCATTCTCGCGCGAGCGGTGCGGAGCACCGCGGCGGCGTCCGGCGTGGAGCGGCGGGAGAGCCGGGCAGGCGGGCAGGCGGGAGTTTCCCGTGTTCGAATGCGAGGCCCGGGGTTGGCCGGGTAGCGTCCCGGCTGTGAAGCTGGTCGTGCAGGTGAAGCTGCTGCCGACGCCGGTACAGGCGGCGGCACTTGAGGCGACCCTGCGCGCCTGCAACGAGGCCGCGACCTGGGCCAGCCGCCTCGCCTTCGAAAAGGATGTGAAGAACAACTTCGCGCTGCGCAAGCTCACCTACGGCGAGGTGAAGACCCGGTGGCGGCTCGGCGCGCAGGCCGCCCAGCATGTGATCAAGAAGACGTGTGACGCGTACAGCGCGCTGAGGGCGAACCTGAAGGCCGGAAACCTGGGCCGGCCCGGCTCGAAGCGCTACCGCCGAGCAACCGAGAAGCCCATCGCCTTCCGCCCGCACAGCGCACAGCCCTACGACGACCGCATGCTGTCCTGGCAGATCACCGAGCGGCGGGTGTCGATCTGGACGATCTCCGGGCGGGTCAAGGACGTGGCGTTCACCGCCTCGCCTGAGCAGCTGGCCACCCTGACGTTGTACCGCAAGGGCGAGTCCGACATGGTCTGCCGGGACGGCCTGTGGTTCCTCCACGCCACCTGCGAGGTCCCCGAGCAGGACCTCAAAGCCGAACCGGTGGACTTCCTCGGCATCGACCTGGGCATCGTGAACATCGCCACCACGAGTGACGGCGAGATCCTGGCCGGACGCGAACTCAACCGCATCCGGACCCGGGAACGGAAACTCCGCACCAAACTGCAGAAGAAGAACACCCCGTCCGCCAAACGCCGGCTGAAGCAGCGGCGCCGCAAGGAAGCCCGGCGAGCGAAGGACATCAACCACAAGATCGCGAAACATGTGGTGGCCGAGGCAGAACGCACCGGTCGCGGGATCGCCCTGGAAGACCTCACCGGCATCCGCGAACGGGTACGGCTTCAAAAGCCCCAACGGGCCACCCACTCCAGCTGGGGCTTCGCCCAGCTGGGACAGTTCATCGCGTACAAGGCCCGCCGCGCGGGGGTACCGGTGGTGCACGTCGATCCGGCGTACACCTCCCGCACCTGCGCCGAATGCGGCCACATCGACAGGGCGAACCGGGTCTCCCAGGCCTGGTTCGCGTGCCGGAACTGCGGATTCGTTGATCACGCAGACCGGAACGGCTCCCGCAACATCCGCGCACGCGCGCGGGAGTTGTGGCGACGCGGGGCCCAGTCAACGGCCCCTGCCCCACCCCGGGCATCCGGGAGTGGGACTGGACGCAAACGCAGCATCACACCCAGTGATGCCCGTTGTGCAAGCCCGTCGCTTTAGCGACGCGTAGTTGATGCAGTGCATGCCGATGCGAGCGTCTCCGCGAACAGCAGAATGCCGGCGAAGCCGAGGACGTACGGCAGGGTCGAGCCGATGGTGATGTCGGCGATGCGGCCGACGAGCTTGGCGACGACGAGCGGTGCGATGTAGAAGATGCCGATGTTGCCCAGCGCCGGCAGCAGCATCCCGGGCACCGCCCACCGCCAGAGCCGGGCCAACTCCCGTCCGTAGTAACGAAGTGCGAGGAGCACCGGGCCCCTACCCGGCAGCTCCCCCTGCGATACAGACTGCGATTCCATGCTCACCCTGTGTTGTCGAAGGGTTCGCAGTGTCCCGCGACGGAGCCCACGGAGTCCAAGCGTTTTTCTCAACGCCCGGAGATATCAGAGGTGTTGGACCAAGTCGGTGGATGGCCGCTGTCAGCCCAGGCCGAGGCGGCGAAAGTGGGCGGGGCGGGCTACCTGGTCTTGAACCGGTCCGGACGCACGAAGTCCAGGCCTTCGATGGTCTGCTTGCCGAGCGCCTCGTGTGCGGCGGTGTGACCATAGCCGGTCGCCATCTTGAAGCCCTTTCCGGAGAATCCGGTGGCACAGTAGACCCTGCTGTTCTCGTCCAGCCAGCCGACGAGGGGATGCCTGTCCTCGGTGAACAGGTCGGGGAAGGCGTCGGAGCGCACGATGGTGGGGGTCAGACCGGGAACGAATTCGGTGACTATATCGGTGACCTTCTCGACTTCTTCCCGGGTGAGTTCCCTGGGCACGGAGTCCGGGTCGGGGGTTGTCCTTCCGCGTCCGTCCAGCGGTCCGTCCACCGATGCCTTGACCGTCACGCCATCGACGGCGGGTGCGCCGTACAGGGAGCGATCACCGTACAGCCGGCTGAAGACCGGGAAGTTCTCTGGCGAGAACTGCGCGCCGTCCTGGGCGATGAACCAGGTCAGGACGATCCGATGGGTTTCCGTAACGGCCTTGAGGTGGTCGGGCATGAGCCTTCGGGACCAGCCGCCCGAGGCGACGATGACCTTCTCGAACGTCCACGTTCTGTCGCCCGAGGCGACGACCACGCCGTGTTCGGTTTCGGTGATGCTGTCCACGGGTGTGTTCTGAAGGACGGTGGCGCCGTTCGCCTGGGCCGCCGCTACGGCAGCGCTGACGGCGCGGTCGGTGCGCAGAACGCCGGCGTAGGGGTCGTGGACGGCGCAGTCGTCGGGGCGGAGGTTGTGCTGGGGGTAGCGTTCCGCCAATTCCTCCCGGCTGAGGACGTAGTGCTCGGCTCCGTTGATGCGCGTTGTCTCGAGGAGGCTGTTGATGAAGCTGCCGTTCGCCGTCCCGATGGACAGGCCCCCGGTAGTGGTGAGGATGTCCTGCCCGGTTTCCGCTTCGAGCTCGGCCCAGAGGCCGCGGGAGCGTTCGATGATGGGGTAGTAGTCGGGTTTCCCCAGGTAGACCATGCGGAACAGGCGGGTGTCCCCGCCCACGGCACTGCGGCCGTGGGCCGGGGTGGCGGCCTCGAAACCCACTACCGAGTCGGACAGTCGCGAGGCCTGCCACAGGGCCATGCTTCCGATGCTGCCCAGGCCGATGACTGCGAGTTGTGCGTCCATGAGAGCGGTTTCCTTTTCGATCACTCGTGAAGTCCGGCGAGTCTGCTGCCGAATCGGGCCAGGAGTGAGGTCTGGCTGGAACCCCTGCGCTCTTCCCACTGATCGGCAATACCGAAGAGCCGGTACATGGCGTGAACGCCCAGCCAGCGGATGGGTTCCGGTTCCCACTTCCGTGCCCGGTAGCCGACCCAGGGAAGGGTGGTCCGTTCGGTTTCCTGCTCGAAGGCGAGCTCCACGAGAGTCCTGCCGCCGACGTAGGCCGACGTGACACCGTGTCCCGCGTAGCCGGTGGACGATCCGATCCCGGATGCCGGGTCCCAGTGCACGCCGCCGTTCCAGTCACGCGTGACACCCAGGACTCCCGACCAGGCGTGGTCCACCTCGAAGGGGATCCCCGGGAAGAAGGAACTGAGCTTCTGCGAGATCAGGTCGATGGTGGACCGGGCGGTCGCACCGGCTCCCCCTGTGCCGGACCCGAAGCGGTACGGGACGCCGCGGCCCCCCATGGCGATACGGCCGTCCGACGTCCGCTGGGCGTAGATGAACGTGTGCGCGGAGTCGCTGAGGCACTGCAGCCCGTCCCAGCCGATCTGCTGCCATGCCTCCTCCGACAGGGGCTTGGTCACGATCATCGACGAATTGACCGGGATCAGGGTCCGGCTGCCAAGCAGCTGTCCCGAATAGCCTTCGGTGCAGATGAACGTCTTGGCCGCGGTGACGCGTCCGTTGGCCAGGGTGAGGGTCTTGCCACCGACACCGTCCACCCGGCTGCCCTCGAAGATCCTGACCCCCATGGAGGTCAGGGTGTCGGCGAGGCCGTAGACGAGTTTCGCGGGGTGGAATCGCGCGCAGTGCTGGTAGAAGAGCCCGCCGTGGACGGTGGAGATGTTGATCCGGCTCCGGAACTCGTCCCGGTCGAGCAGGTGGACTTCGTCGTCGGTCAGCCCGTACTTCAGGTCGGCATCACGTCTGGTGACAAGCCGGCCCAGCCCCGCCTGAGTGTGGGCGGCGACGAGCGCGCCGGCCTTGTGCTGATCGGCATTGATGCCCTCGGCCCGGAGGATGTCCAGGACGGAGTCGACGCCGGCGACGAATTCGTGCTGCAGTGCCCGGCTCGCCTCCAGCCCTCCTCCGGCGCGGGCGAAGGTGGCACGGTTGCCCGGAGGCATGGCCGAGAGCCAGCCACCGTTGCGCCCGGATGCGCCGTAGCCCAGCTGTTCGGCCTCGAAGACGGCGACCGAGAGCGACGGTTCGAGCTTCTTGGCGAAGTACGCCGCCCAGAGGCCGGTATAGCCGCCGCCGACAATGGCCACGTCGACGGAGTCCTGGCCGGTGAAGCGGGGGAATGAGGGCCTCTTGTCGGCCAGTTGGGCCACCCAGAAGCCGAGCTCTCCGTTTCGGGGTGGTGCCGCAAGGGCGTTCATGTGCGTCCTTCTTCTGTGTCTGGGACGGCGCGGGCCGGTACTGGACGGCGGACCCGCATGTGCACGATCCGGACCAGTCCGGATCACGTCCCGGCCGACAACGCGCACACCCAGCGACTCACGTCCCTGAAAGGCAGTTGGCCCGAGGTGTAGATGCCTGAGCCCGTCGCCCGGTGGTGCATGACGTACGCGTTGTCGGCGAGGACGGGCGGCTCCGGTCCTCCGTTCTCCGCTCAGGTGTCAGGGACGCGGGAGGCCGAAGAGGACAGGGAGGTCGGCGATGTCGGTGATCCGCTCGTAGCCGAGCCAGTGCTCGTCGTGCTCCCAGCCGCGGTCCATGTACACCTTGTTCTTGATGCCCATGATCGCCGCGGAGCGCAGGTCATACGCCGGGCTCGCCGAGACGTGCACGAGCTCGTCGGGCGTCACGCCGAGCTTGTCAAACATGTAGTCGAACGCGCCGAGTCGCGGCTTGTAGATGCCCATCTCCTCGGCGCTGATGACGACCTCGAACGGGGCCTTCAGGTTCTCCGCGAGGCGCACGGCGTGCGCGGTGTCGCTGTTCGTGATGATCACCAACGGGACCTCCTCGGCCAGGCGGTTCAGTGCCTCGGTGACACCGGGGTACGGGCCCCAGGTGGGGATGGTCTCGTACACCGCCCGCGCGTCCTCCTCGCGGTACTCGAGACCGACCTTGCGCGAGGTGCGTTCCATGGAGCGGGCGACGACCTGGTGGAACGGCTGGTACGCACCCGTGCACTCGTCGATCCGGTACGTCTTGCAGATCCGCAGGTAGTCGTCGGCGACCTCGGCCGGCAGCCGGTCGCCCAGGACATCACGCATCGCGTCGTTGATGCTGAACTTGATCAGCGTTCCGTTCATGTCGAACGTCACGAACTTGGGCTTGACTTCGAATACCACTGGTCCTCCTAGTGCTTCAGCGGAGCAGCCTCTCGCTTGGTCGATTGTCGACCATCTGATGGTCGATTGTCGACCAGAAGGGATTGGGTGTCAACAACTGGTGGAAGGCGCGGAGGTATAGTCGACAAACGACCAAGTGGTCGACGAGCACCGAGAGAGGGCAACGGGGTGGACCACAAGTTCGAGTGGCAGGAACAGCGGACAACGACGCCGGACGGCGTCTACCGCACACTGCGTGCCGCCATCCTCGATGGGACCGTACCTCCTGGTGGCCAGCTGCGTGAGGCACACATCGCCTCGGATCTCGGGATCAGCCGGTCCCCGCTGCGCGAGGCGCTGACCAAGCTGGAGGAGGAAGGGCTCGTCGTAAAGATCCCCTACCGTGGCGCGTTCGTCGTGGAGGTGAGCGCTCGTGAGGTCGCCGAGATCGACTCGGTCCGGCTACGTGTCGAACCGTACGCGGCCGAACTCTCGGCCGAAGCGCTACGCGGTCCTGAGCGGCCCCAGCTGCTGCAAACCGTCGAGGATCTCCGCCGGGCGATGGAGAAAGACGACATCCCGGCCAGCATCGACGCGCACCTTCGGTTCCACAGGCTCTTCTACGAGCTCTCGGGGCACGGCGTCCTGCAGAGTCTCTGGAACGGCTGGGAGACCAAGCTGCGCCTCCACCTCAGCGTCGATCACCGCACGTACAGCGACGACCCGCATCAATTGGTCGTCGAGCACGAGAGGTTGGCCGCGGTTGCCCTGGAAGGCGACACCGACGCGTTCCGCCAGGAACTGGCTGCCCACTTCCCCACGGGGTTGGGGGCACAGACGGGAGATGCAGGGGCAGGCGCTCCCCGCGCCTGAGTCCATGCCGCCTGCGTGAAGCGTCCAAGCCCGCTCGCCCGTGGCGTTGTGGACCAACGCCGAGAAGTCAAGGACGGCTTCCGGGCCTCAGCCGTGGCCACGGCTCGGTGCGCCATGCTGGAGGCATGACCGCGGACGACAAAATGCCGTAGGGGCGGGCGATAACGGATCAGCCGCCGGGTCTCCAGGACGTCGACTGCGGCGTGGGTGGAGCGCCCTGCCCGGATGAGACCGGTGAGCCTGCGGTCGCTCGGGCGGCCGCAGGCCGCGACGTCGACCGTCGCTTCGAGCAACCGTGGAGCGAGCCGGCACGAGGTGCCCCGAGGTCGCACTCGAGACTGAAGCTTGTATTGACAGTGCTCGACAGGCCCTCTTATGGTCGACAAACGACAATCGACTGGAGATGTTAAGGCGCTATACAGCGCTTTGTCGCCACTGCTACTCGAGAGGAGACCGAGTACAGATGATCAAGATTCATGCGAAGCAGGCTCTCGCGGCCAACTGCGAGCGTTGGTGCCCTGCTCCGTCCGCGGAGGCTGCGCGATGAGCCAGTCCGTGACTTCGGCAGCGAACACCGACTCGGCTTCCGATCGGCTCCAGGCCTTGGGTCTGGCCCTTCCCGAGCTCCGTGACAACCCGTACTACGTGCACCACCGGACCGTGGGCTCCAGCATCTACATCTCGGGTCAACTGCCTTACCAGGACGGTCGGCTGCTGGGGCAGGGCATTGTCGGCCGGGACGTCGAGTTGGAGACGGCGCGGTCACTCGCGCGCCATGCCGCGCTCAATGCGCTCGCTGCCGCTGTGCAGGCGGTGGGAGACCTGGACCGGGTCCGCATCGTGCAGATGCTGGTCTTCGTGGCCAGTACGCCGGACTTCGGTGAGCAGTCGAACGTCGCCAGCGCGGCCAGTGAACTCCTCATCGAGGTGCTGGGCGAGAACGGACGGCACGCTCGCACCGCGATCGGTGTCGCCGGGTTGCCGCTCAACAGTCCCGTCGAGATCCAGATGGTCTGCACCGCTGTGTAGGCCAGGGCCGACGGCGGTGTACGCAAGCGCGCGCGATATCGCGGGCCGCTCGCGGTCGGCATCCAGGGGGGAGTCAGCACCCGCGCCCCTCGATCATTCCAGGCAGAACCACAAGGAGGGCAGCGTGAACCGGCTCCAACGAGCACTCGACGCTCTGGTCGAGCGGATCGACACCCCCGCGCCGATCGTGCTGGTCGACGTCATGCAGGGCAACATCGAGCGCATTCAGGGCTTCGCCGACCAGCACAACCTCAAGGTCAGGCCGCACGTCAAGACGCACAAGTGCGTCGAGATCGGGCGCCGCCAGATCGAGGCCGGCGCGGTCGGGATCACCGCGGGAAACGTCGGTGAGGCCGAGGTCTTCGCCGCGGCCGGATTCAACGACATCTTCCTCGCCTACCCGATCTGGCCCTCGGGAACGAAACGAGCCCGGATCCGCCGGCTCGCCGAGTCCGCCCGGCTGCGGGTCGGCGCCGACAACGTCGCGGCGATCGAGGCCCTCGCCGACGCGATGGGAGACGAACCGGACCGGCTGCAGGTCGTGATCGAGGTCGACTGCGGCGCCCGTCGTTCCGGGGCGCCGCCCGAGGCCGCGGGCGACCTCGCGCTCGCCGCCCGCAAGCGCGGTCTGGTGCCGGTGGGCGTCTTCACCTATCCCGGTCACGGCGGCGCCGGCCGGGACGCTCGCCGGCGCGCCGCGCAGGACCAGGAAGCCGCGCTCACCACCGCGGTACGCAGCCTCGCCGACGTCGGGGTCACCGCAGAGGTGGTCAGCGCCGGCTCCACTCCCACCCTCGAGTTCTCCACCAGCAGCGTGATCACCGAGATCCGTCCCGGCGAGTACGTCTTCGGCGATCTGAACAACGCCCGGCTGGGCTCCTGCACGGAAGACCAGATCGCGCTGTTCGTCGCCGGCACCGTGGTCAGCGACTGGGTCCCCGGCCAGGTCATCGTCGATGTGGGCAACAAGGCCCTCAGTAAAGAAGGAAGCCCCGAGATCGGCTACGGCGGCATCGCCGGCACGAAGGCGGTCCTATCCAAGGTCAACGAGTACCACGGGTTCCTTCCGCTGCCGGACGGCGAGTTCCGCCCCAGCGTCGGCACCGTCGTACCGGTGGTGCCCAACCATGTATGCCCGGTCGTCCTCGGTTTCGAGGAACTGATCGTCACCGACAGCACGGGTACGTCGCTGGAGCGGTGGCCGGTCGACGCCCGCGGATTCCTCAACTGACCGGCAAGGGACGAGATTTTCGTGGCCGAGCCCGCAACCGACAGACCTCCCCCGTAAAGGAATGCCTGACATGAGACTCAAGAACGTCGCGGCCCTGGTGACCGGCGCCAGCAGTGGCATCGGACAGGCGGTGAGTTCCCACTTCCGCCGCGAAGGCGCGCGGCTGCTGCTCACCGGCCGCAGGGAGCGGCTCGACAGCGCTGAGCCCGACGACCTGTACGTTCCCGGAGACCTCAATGACGAGGCATTCGTCGAGCACCTGGCCAAGCAGGCCGCCGAGTCCTTCGGCACCGTCGACGTCGTCGTCCTCAACCACGGCCTGCAGGCCGTCAGTCCGCTCACCGAGATGGCCCGCGACGACGCGAAGAACGTACTCGAAAGCAACCTGCTCAGCGCGTTCCTGGTGATGAAGCACTTCGCGCCGCTGATGCCCGAGGCAGGGGGATCGTTCGTCTGCGTCAGTTCACGGCTGGGCATGGTCGGCATGGCCGGGCAGGTCTTGTATTCCGCCGCCAAGGGGGGCCTCATCATGCTCGCCAAGGGCGCGGCGATCGAATGGGCCCCGCGCAACATCCGCGTCAACGTCGTCGCTCCGGGCCTGACCGCCACCCCGATCATCGAAGCGGCGTTCCAGCGCAGGCCCGACCCCGAGGGCTACCGCCGCGAGCGCGAGAGCCAGATCCCGCTCCAACGCCTCGCCACCCCCGAAGAGGTCGCTGACGCGGTGCTCTTCTTCGCATCGTCGGAGTCGTCGTACGTGACCGGATCGGTCCTGACCGTCGACGGCGGATACACCGCTTCCTGAACATCCCTGCTGGGCATCACCACCAGCAATGGGCTGAACGACCTGTTCTCCGTCTCGCCTTCTGCCTCGGGCGACCGCCGATTGCAGCATGCCGATCGACCACGAGTCGAGCGCATGCCCCGATCACCGCACTCGACCTGCGCCACCCCCACGTCGCCGTGGCCGATGGACCGCTCGGCACGTCCCTCAACCGCAGGCCCGGCTCTGCCTCATCCCTCACGAGGCCTTCAAGCTCGGCTCTGGTGAGGACGGCCGCACCCTGCTGGTCACCGCCTGCGACGGCTCAAGCTGCCCCACCGCCACTCACCCGGTCTCCTAGCCGGCGTCGCCCCGACAACAAGGTCGTTCGTCGGGACTTCGATCCACGGCGAACACGCGCCCGAAGCGGCGACCGACAACGCAAGCGGGCAATGCTTCTGTCCGCGTTCGCCGCCCTGCACCATCCCACCCCCCGCACCTGCGAGGTAAAGCCCCGCACAGCTGGTCCCACGCGTCTCTAAATGAGGAGTATTGCCATGAGTGATCCCCAGATCGGCCGCAGAGCGCTCCTGCGCGGAGCAGGCGGTATCGCCGCCCTTGCGTCCCTCGCCGCCTGCGGTACCGGTACCAGTCGCAGCTCGTCCGCCGCCGGTGGTAAGGGTGGCGGCAAGACGGTGATCGTCCGTGACAGCGGCGGTGCCTACGGTGCGGCTCTGCAGAAGGCGATCTATACGCCGTTCACGCAGGAGACCGGCATCCAGGTCAAGGTGCTGAACCTGGACGACGCCCCGCTGCTGGCCCAGATCAAGCAGGGCCGCCCGCAGTGCGACCTCATCAACAACTCGATGATGTCTCACCTCAAGTACGTCAAGCAGGACGCGCTGGAGGCGCTGGACCTTGACCGCGTTAAGAGCGTGAAGAGCGCGAAGATCCCCGAGAATCAAATCTCCGAGCACGCCGTCGGCCACGCCTTCTACGGTCAGTGCATCGGGTATCGCACGGATGCCTTCGGCGGGAAGAAGCCGGAGTCGTGGGCGGACTTCTGGGACACGAAGGCGTTCAAGGGCGGGCGTTCGATGGTCAGTCCGGACGGTGACCTGCCGGAGCTGGAGTTCGCGCTGCTGGCCGACGGCGTGCCGATGGACAAGCTGTACCCGCTCGATGTCGACCGTGCCTTCAAGGTGATGAGCCGGCTGCGGGGCGACATCAAGAAGTTCTGGGACAGCGGCCCGCTCCCGGGTGTGCTGCTGAGCCGCGAAGAAGTGACGATGTCCACCGTGTGGGACGGCCGGCTGGCCGATCTGCAGAAGCAGAACGTGCCGGTGGAGCGTCAACTGAACGGCATGCGCCGCCAGTTCCAGGGCTACGCGATTGCCAAGGGCGCCGCCAACGTGGACGGCGCCTACCAGCTGATGGACTTCTCGCTGCGTGCCGAGATCCAGGCCAACGTGGCCAAGGCCTTCCCGTCGAACCCGTCTTCTCCGCTGGCCTACGACAAGCTCACCGAGGACGAGCGCAACGCACTGTCCGGTGCGCCCAAGTACTACGACAAGGGCTTCGACGCGGACGTCGACTGGTGGCTGAAGAACGAAGCGGCCGTCACCAAGCGCTGGCTGGAGTGGGCTCGTGGCTGAATTCGATGTCGCCACACCGACCGTCAAGGTGGCCGGCGCGCCGGCCACCGCGAGTGGCAAATCGCTGTCGGTAGTGGCCCTGCGCAAGACCTACGGGGACGTCGTCGCCGTCGACGAGGCGTCGATGGAGATCGCGGCGGGGGAGTTCGTCACCTTCCTCGGCGCCTCGGGGTCGGGCAAGACCACGACCCTGATGATGATCGCCGGGTTCTGCGAACCGGACTCCGGCACCATCACCGTCGGGGACCGCGATGTCACGAAGCTCGCCCCGCAAAAACGCAACCTGGGTTTCGTCTTCCAGCAGTACCTGCTCTTCCCGCACATGACGGTCAGTGAGAACGTCGCCTTCCCCCTCACCCTGCGCGGAGTAGCGAAGGACGAGATTCGCCGTCGGGTGGGGGAGACGCTGGAGATCGCGGGTCTGTCCGGGTTCGGCGGGCGCAGGCCGCGTGAGCTGTCGGGTGGTCAGCAGCAGCGGGTCGCGTTGTGCCGGGCGCTGGTCTACCGGCCGCCGGTGATCCTGATGGACGAGCCGCTGGGCGCGCTGGACAAGAAGCTGCGTGACCAGCTGCAGGTGGAGATCAAGTCCATCCAGCAGGAACTCGGCCTGACCGTCATCTATGTGACGCACGATCAGGAAGAAGCGCTGGTCATGTCGGACCGCATCGCGGTGATGCGCAACGGCCTGATCGAGCAGTTCGACACCCCCCGGGAACTGTTCGAACGGCCCAGGACCCCCTTCGTGGCGGACTTCCTGGGCGCGGCGAACTTCCTGCCTGGCCGCATCGAGCAGCACACCGACGAGCACACCCTGGTCCGCCTCGACGAGTCGGGCGGCCTGATCAAGGCGCGCCGCCACGAGCTGGCTTCCGGCGCCCAGGTGAAGGTTGCTGTGCAGCCGGGCCGGTTGCGGGCCTGTGCCCCGGACGACGGTTTCTGTACGGGCACGGTGGAGACCGCCACGTACGTGGGCACCCTGGTCCGGGCCGGCGTACGCATCGACGGCGGTGACGCACCGCTGCTGCGCCTGGAGGTACCGGCCGGCCGCGGACCCGTCACCGGCGAACGCGTCGGGATCAGCGCCGACCCGGACGACGTCAACCTCTTCCCCGTCGAACAGGGCGGGTGAGTCATGGCCGCCATCACCGCCACCGCCCCCGCCCGTCCGCGCAAGCTGCTGGCCTCCCGTAGGACGCGCGTCGGGATCCTGTACGCGCTGCCGGTCGTCGTCTATCTGCTGGTGCTGTTCGTCTACCCGATCTTCAGCACCCTGCTGCTCAGCCTGAAGGACGCCGACGGCGCACTGACCCTGCACTGGTACGTCGACGCGCTGACCGGGGTCAACCTGTCGGTGCTGTTCACCACGCTGCGGATCTCCGCCGAGACGGCGCTGTTCAGTCTCGTCTTCGGCTTCGTCCTGGCCAACGCGATCTCCCGGCTGAAGCCCCTGTGGGCCAGCCTTGCCATGCTGGTCGTGGTCGTGCCGCACTTCGTCAGCGCTCTGGTGCGCACCTACGGCTGGATCATCATGCTCGGCGACAAGGGCCTGCTGAACGAGTTGGTACCGGGTGGGCCGTACCGGCTGCTGTACAACGAGCTCGGCGTGGTCATCGGCACCACCTCGATGATGCTGCCGTACACGGTGTTGCTGCTGTACGGCGTGATGCGCGGCGTCGACCGACGGCTCCTCGCGGCCGCGTCCAGCATGGGCGCCGGACGCGTGACCATCTTCCGCCGCATCTACCTGCCGCTGGTCGCCCCCGGCCTGGCCAGCGCCGGACTGCTCAGCTTCATCCTCTCGCTGGGCTACTACATCACCCCGGCCCTGATGGGCGGACCCAACCAGACGATGATCGCCACCCTCATCAACCAGCAGGTGACCAAAGAGAACCAGTGGAACGGGGCCGCCGCGCAAGGCGTCATCCTGCTCGTCCTCACCCTGGCCGGACTGCTGCTGGTCAAGGCCGTCAGCTCGCTGGGCGCCAGCCGTAAGAAGAGGAGCGCGTCATGATGGAGCTGCGCAAGACCCTCACCGGGCGGATCGTCCTCACCGCTGTCGCCACCGTGATCCTGCTGTTCCTGGCGCTGCCGATCGTGGTCATCCTGGTCACCTCCTTCAGCGACAACGCTTTCGCCGCCTTCCCGCCCGACAAGTGGACGCTGAACTGGTACCAGGCACTGTTCGCCGACGGCAGCAAATGGCCCGCCGCGCTCTCCCTGAGCGCCCTGATCGCCGCCATCAGCACTGTGTTCTCGCTGATCATCGGGGTGACGGCGGCGACCGCGCTGGTCCGCAGCGAACTCCCGCTGCGCTCGGCGGTCTTCGCCCTGGTCCTCGGCCCGCTGGTCATCCCGCAGATCGTCACCGCACTGGGCCTGTTCCTGCTCTTCGAGCCGGCCGCGATGCTGGGCAGCCCGATCGCCATCGCCCTAGGCCACACCGTGCTCGCCGCACCCATCGCCGTACTCATCCTGATCGCGACGTTGCGCGGCATCGACGAACGCCTCGAGGACGCCGCCGCCAGCATGGGCGCCGGCCGCCTGACGATCGCCCGGAAGATCACCTTCCCCCTCGCCGCTCCGGGCATGATCGCGGCAGCGATCTTCTCCTTCATCACCAGCTTCGACGAGTTCTACATCTCCCAGTTCCTCTCCTCCGTCGACACCGTCACCCTGCCGGTCCAGGTCTACAACTCCCTCACCTTCGACATCGACCCCAGCGTCACCGCGATCAGCGCCATCCTCATCGCCGTCGCCATCCTCGCCCTCGGCCTGGTGGCCCTGGTCCGCTGGCTCGGCTCCGGACGTCAGGACTCCCTGCTCTCGGTCGAGAACACGGTCGGCGTCGCCAACCCCGGAGGCGAGGCCGTATGACCACTCACCGATCGTGCTCCCTCAACACACCAGCCTGCGACCAGCGAAAGAGCCACGCGCATGACTGACACGCTCACCGCTCCCTCAGAGGAGTCGGCAGTCCTTCAATCCGTCCCCCGTGGCTTCCTCGCCCACGACTGGCAACCCGCCACCGGCGGTCGCACCTTCGAGGTGCGCAACCCCGCAACCGAAGAAGTCATAGCCACCGTCGCCGACTGCGGCGCACAAGACGCGCTGAAAGCACTGGACGCGGCGGCCGCGGCCGCCGACCAGTGGGCCCTCACCAGCCCGCGGGACCGCGCGACCGTCCTGCACCGGATCACCGACGCCATGACCGAACACCGTGAGCGTCTGGCCCGGATCATCACCCTGGAGATCGGCAAGACGATCAGGGAAGCCCGGAGCGAAGTCGACTACGCCGCCGCCTATTTCCGCTGGTACGCCGAGGAGGCGGTCCGCCCCCACGCACGCAGCACGCCCTCCCCGGACGGCAAGAGTCACATCGTCACCGTCGCCGAACCGGTCGGGCCCTGCCTGCTGATCACTCCGTGGAACGTGCCGCTTGCCATGGCCGCCCGCAAGGCTGCCGCCGCCCTCGCCGCAGGCTGCACCGCCGTACTCAAACCAGCCGCGCTCACCCCGCTGTCCTCCCTGATACTGGGCGAGTTGGCGCGCGAGGCGGGCGCGCCCGCGGGTGTCCTGACCGTGATCACCAGCAATGACGCGGCAGCGGTCACCATGCCGCTGTTGGCCGACCCCCGGCTGCGCAAGCTGTCCTTCACCGGGTCCACCCCGGTCGGCAGGCTGCTGCTCCAGCAGAGCGGTGCCCGGGTGCTGCGCACCTCGATGGAGCTGGGCGGCAACGCGCCATTCCTGGTCTTCGACGACGCCGACCTCGACCTCGCGGTCCGCGAAGCGATGATCGCGAAGATGCGGCTGGGCGGCCAGTCCTGTGTCGGCGCCAACCGATTCCTGGTCCAGGAGGGCATCGCCGACGCATTCGCCGCCGCGCTGGGCGAACAGATGGCCGCTGTCCGGGTGGGTCCTCCAGGCCAGGAGGACACCGAGCTCGGTCCGCTGGCCGACCACCGTGCGGTGGACAAGGTCCGCAACCTCGTCGAGGACGCCGTGGCCCGTGGTGCCGTTGTCATCGGCAAGGCGGACATCCCAGACGGGCCGGGCCACTACGCGGCCCCGACCGCGCTGGACCACGTCCCCGCCGACGCTGCGATCATGCACGAGGAAATCTTCGGACCTGTCGCCGCCATCCACCGGTTCTTCACGGAGGCCGAGGCCATAGGGGTGGCAAACAACACCGAGCATGGCCTCGCGTCGTATGTGATGACGTCCCACATCGACCGCGCTCGCCGGGTCGCCGCCCGTCTGCAGGCCGGAATGGTCGCCATCAACCGCGGCCTGGTCTCCGACGTCGCGGCACCCTTCGGCGGGGTCAAGCAGTCCGGCCTGGGCCGCGAAGGCGGACCCGAGGGCCTCCACGAGTACCAGCAGCTCAAGTACCTGTCGATGCCCGGCTTCAACACCTGAGCTAGCCGGACTCAAGCGCGGGACTCGCCCACGTGCTGGCCGGGCAACGCAGTGACCGGGGTGATGATCCGTTCCGCGACGTCTGCCGCCACTGATCACGGGCCGGGCACATCCTGAGCCTGATCAGCAACCAGCACGCACCATGGTCCGCAGGAGACCCATGGCACCCGCGATCCGCGTGCCGTGGGCTGCCATCTCCACCGACTTATGAAGGAGACGGTCGACCGTGGACGCAACCGACGAGAAGATCATCGCCGAGCTGACCCGCAACGCCCGCATCTCGCACTCCGAGCTGGCCAGCAAGGTGCTGCTGTCCCGCAACGCGGTGCGCCAGCGCATCGAACGGCTGGAGCGCCAGGGACACATCGCCGGCTACACCATCGTCCGCGCGGGCGAGGACACCGGCAATGTCGTCTCGGCGCTCGTACTCGTCTACCGCCAGGACCGCATGCGCGGCGGCGACGTCCTGGCCGCGCTCAAACGCATCCCCGAGGTCGTCATCTGCGAGATCCTCAGCGGCGACTTCGACATCATGGTGCGCCTGGAAGCGGCATCGCTGGAACGCGTACGAGTCATCTGGGAGGACATCGCCCAGATGCCCGGCGTACGGGACACGGTCACCGCGCTCACCCTGTCCAGCGTCGTCAACCGCCCGAGAGGAGGGCGGAGTTCAACGGCACCGGGGTGAGCAGCGCCATTGCCTCTTCCCTCTCCAGTAGCCCGCCCTGCACCACGAGGTCCACCACGTCCGCCCCGGTGGCCAGGGCCGCTTCTGCCGCGGTTCAGGCGGCCGCCTGGGACAGCCGACGGTCGGTCTGCCGACCGACTTCCGGCTCCAGGGGCCCCGGGTTCTCGCTCGGTACGGAAGGTGGTCATTGGACGACGTCAGTGATGTGGTTGACGCAGATGACCTTGGGCTGGGTCATCTCCTCGAAGGCGAAGCGCACGCCTTCGCGGCCCATGCTGCCGTACTTGAAGCCGCCGAACGGCATGGCGTCGAAGCGGTAGTCGGACGAGTCGTTGATCATCACTCCGCCGGCTTCCAGTAGCCGGGCCGCGTTCAGGGCGCGGTCCAGGCGCGAGGTGAAGATGCCCGCGTGGAGGCTGTAGTCGATGGCGTTGGCCTGCTCGATGGCGTCCTCGAAGGACGTGAACGGCTGCAGCACGACGACCGGGGCGAACACCTCCTCCTGCCAGATCGAGCAGGTCGCAGGGACGTCTTCCAGGACGGTCGGCGTGTACAGGGCACCGGTGGTGTGGTTGCCGCACAGCAGCACCGCGCCCTCGGCCACCGCCGTGTCGACCTTGGCCCGGGTGGCGGCCGCGGCCTCCTGGGTGATCATGGGGCCGACGTCGGTGTGCTCGTCGAGCGGGTCGCCGACGCGCAGCAGCTGGGTGCGGGCGACGAAGGCGTCGCGGAAGCGCTCGTAGACCTCGCGGGCGATCAGGATCCGCTGGGTGCCGATGCAGTTCTGGCCGGCGGCCCAGAACGCGCCGGAGACACAGGAAGATACGGCCTCGTCCAGGTCGGCGTCGTCCATGACGATGACCGGGGCGTTGCCGCCCAGGTCCATGGCGAGCTTCTTCAGGCCGGCCGTGCGGGAGATGGCCTCGCCGGTGGCGAATCCGCCGGTGAAGGACACCATACGCACGTCGGGGGCGGCCACGATCGCGGCGCCGATGCCGGCATTGCCGTTGACGACGGTGACGATCTCCTCGGGCAGGCCCGCCTCGATGAGGGTGTCGACCAGGCGCAGCGCGGACAGCGGCGTCAGCGCGGACGGTTTGAGGATGACCGCGTTGCCGCCGGCGATGGCCGGTCCGAGCTTGTGGGCGACCAGGTTGAGGGGGTCGTTGAACGGAGTGATGGCGGCGATGATGCCCAGCGGCTCGCGGGTGAACCAGCCCTGCCGTTTCTCCGAGCCTTCATAGGAGTCGAAGGGGATGACCTCGCCGGCGTTGCGCCGTACCTCGGCCGCGGACAGGGACAGGGTGTTGACCGCGCGGGCGACTTCCTTGCGGGCCTGGGTGATGGTCTTGCCGGCCTCGCTGACGATCAGCTGGGCGAAGGACTCGGCGCGCCGCTCGATCAGGTGGGCGGCGCGTTCCAGGACCGCGGCCCTGGAGGCGCGGGACAGCGCGGCGGCGGTGCGGCGCCCGCATCTGGCCTGCTGCAGGATGCTGCCGGCGGCGCTCGCGTCGACGGTGGGCACCGAGGCGATGATCTCGCCGGTGTAGGGGTTGTGCACGGGCGCCGTGTCGGTGCCGAGTTCGATGCCGGGGGGCACGACGGTGTCAGACACGGTGAGTCTCCTGGAGAACGGGGCGCGTGGGCGCGGTGTCGGCGTCCGCGTGGCGCTGGTGGATGGTGATGATGTCCGACAGCAGGGCGTAGGCGGTCTCGATGCGGCCGGCGCCCGGCCCGGACACCGTGACGGTGCCGAGGAGGTCGGTGTGGAAGGCGACCGCGTTGACCGGGCCGGAGATCCCCGCCAGCGGGTGGTGTGCCGGCAGGGCGAGCGGAGCGACGCGGGCGTCGACGCTGCCGTCCTCGTGGCGGGTGGCGGAGCCGACCAACTTCCAGCGCAGCCCCTTGGACGCGGCGTCCCGCACCTCGTGGGGGGTGATCGCGGAGATGCCCTCGCAGAAGACGTCCTCGCGGCGCAGGTCGGCGCCGAGGACCTCGTTGGCCAGGATCATGACCTTGAGCTGGACGTCGTGACCCTCGATGTCCGCCGTGGGATCGGCTTCGGCGTAACCGAGCTCCTGGGCTTCGGCGATGGCCGCCGACAGTTCGATGCCCTCTTCGAGGCGGCCGAGGATGTAGTTCGAGGTGCCGTTCATGATGCCCTGGACGCCGGTGATCTCCAGGCCGCCGAACATGCGCTCGGCGGTGCGCAGGATGGGGGTGCCGCTGAGGACAGAGCCCTCGAACTCGAAGCTGACACCACGCTCGGCGGCCAGCTGCTTCAGCGCCCGGCCGGCGAGTGCGACCGGTCCCTTGTTGGTGGTGCACACGTGCTTGCCCGATTCCAGGGCCCAGCGCACATGGGAGAGGGCGGGCTCGCCGTCGGCGGGATTGGTGAACGTCGCCTCCACGACGATGTCGGCCGGCACCTCACGGATCACCCACTCGTTGCGCGGATCCGCGCTGCCGCCCGGCAGACCCGCGAAGCTCAGCTCCCCGGGCTCGGCGGCCAGCAGCGGCGCCAGATCGATACCGTCGGTGTCCACTAGGGAACCGGCCCGCAGATCGGTGATCGCCACCACCCGCAGGGCGAAGCCCAGGTCTTCGGCGAGGCGGTCCCCCCGCTGGGATATCAGCTCGGCCAGCGCGCGATTGACGCCGCCGAAGCCGATGAGGGCGAGATCGTATCGGCCCATGAGATCGCTCCTTAACAGTCCGCCGCCTTTACGGTGCGGCTGCTCAGAGCCTCGCTTCTGTGCCTGTCACCTGCTCCATGTCACAACGGCCACGACGCATGCCGATCTGCTCTGGCGGAGGGCGATTCGCCCACCCCGCCTTCAGCAACACCGCGCGGGCACGGACGCAGTGCGCCCGCCGCCTCGCTTGGCCGTCCGGTCGGGTTGGGTGTGTTCCTGCAGGTGTGCCAGAACGGCAGGTTCGGCGCTTGGTCCTCAACACACTGAACGTGACAGGGAATCGTCGGGGTCGGCGGGGCTGGGGCCGCCGGATGGCACAGCCGTCTCTGCCGCCGAGCGCAGCGCGTCCAGCACCGGCCGGATCAGGGGATGGCCCTCGGCGCCGCGCCGTACGGTCGCGAAGACCCGGCGGGTCACCGCCACGTCGTCGAGTGGGCGGATCACCACGCCCGTCAGCTCCGTGCCCCGCAGGGCGGAGCGCGGTACCAGGGCTACGCCCGCACCGGCGCCGGCGAGGGCGACGACGGCACGGAAGTCGTCGGACGAGTGCTGCAGGCGGGGCTGGAATCCGGCGTACTCGCAGGCCAGCATCACCACGTCGTGGCAGGGGTTGCCGGGGTACGGGCCGATCCACGGCTCGTCGGCCAGGTCGGCCACCCGCACCTTTCCGGCGCCCGCGAGCCGGTGGCCGACCGGCAGGACGGCGTCGAACGCCTCGGAGTACAGCGGCACCCGCGCGAGACGCTGGTCGTCCTCCCGCGGTGCGCCGCGGTACTCCACGGCCACCGCCACGTCCGCCTCCCCGTCCAGCACCATCGGCAGGCTCTCGTCGCCCTCCGCGTCACGCACTCGGATCCGGATCCCGGGTGCGGTGTCCGCGAGCTCTGCGATGGCCGGTGCGAGGACGAGTGCGATGCCGGTGGCGAAGGAGGCGACGGTCACCTCGCTGGCGGCGCCCGAGGTGTACGCGGCGAGTTCGGCCTCGGCGCGCTCCAGTTGGGCGAGGATCGTGTTGGCGTGATCGAGGAGGATCTCCCCGGTGGCCGTGAGGCGGATACCGCGCCCGTTGCGCTCCAGCAGCCGCTGGCCGGTCTCGCTCTCCAGCGCGGCGAGCTGCTGGGAGACGGCGGACGGGGTGAGGTACAGCGCGGCGGCCGCGGCGGTCACCGTCCCGTGGTCTGCCACAGCGCGCAGGATCCGCAGCCGCCGCATCTCGATCATGTCGCTCAGTCTCCCAGGGTCGCTCGGGCCGCCTCGAATGCTGCCACGGCCCGCTCCACATCGGCGGCGGAGTGGGCGGCCGAAAGCTGCACCCGGATACGCGCCTGTCCGTGGGGGACCACCGGGTAGGAGAAGCCGACGGCGTAAACGCCCTGCTCCAGCAGCAGTTCGGCCATCCGCCCGGCGATGGCCGCGTCGCCGATCATGACGGGCACGATGGGGTGGTCGCCGGGGAGGATGTCGAACCCTTCCTCCGTCATCCGCGTCCGGAACAGCACGGTGTTCGCGGCGAGTTGCTGCCGCAGGGCGGCCCCGAGTCCCGTGTCGGTGTCCTCCAGGAGGTCCAGGACCTTCAGGGACGCGGCGGCGATCACCGGGGCGAGCGAGTTGGAGAACAGGTACGGCCGGGAGCGCTGGCGCAGCAGCGCGACGATCTCGGCGCGGGCGGCGACGTACCCGCCGGAGGCGCCGCCGAGGGCCTTGCCGAGCGTGCCGGTCACGATGTCGACCCTGTCCATGACACCGTGCAGCTCGTGCGTGCCGCGTCCGCCGGGCCCGACGAAGCCGACGGCGTGCGAGTCGTCGACCATCACCATCGCGTCGTACGCCTCGGCGAGGTCGCAGATCTCCCGCAGGGGCGCCACGTAACCGTCCATCGAGAAGACGCCGTCGGTGACGATCAGCCGGCGCCGCGCGTCGGAGGACTCCTTCAGCCGCTGCTCCAGGTCGGCCAGATCGCGGTTGGCGTAGCGGTGGCGGCGGGCCTTGGACAGGCGGATGCCGTCGATGATGCTGGCGTGGTTGAGGGCGTCGGAGATGACCGCGTCCCGCTCGTCCAGCAGGGTCTCGAAGACACCGCCGTTGGCGTCGAAGCAGGACGAGTACAGGATCGTGTCCTCCGCGCCGAGGAAGCGGGAGAGCCGGTCCTCCAGTTGCTTGTGGACCTCCTGGGTCCCGCAGATGAAGCGGACGGAGGCCATGCCGTAGCCCCAGCGGTCCAGTGCTTCCTTGGCGGCGGTGACCACCTCGGGGTGGTCGGCCAGGCCGAGGTAGTTGTTGGCGCAGAAGTTCAGTACCTCGCCGGGGCGGCCGCCCGCGGTGACGGCGACGGCCGCGTTCTGCGGGGTGCCGATGACGCGCTCGGGCTTGTGCAGGCCGGCGGCGGTGATCTCGTCCAGGGTGGCGCGCAGGTCGTCGCGCACGGAGTCGAACATGGCGGGTGAGCTCCTCGGGGCAGCGGGCGTACGGGAGTTGGGGGCGCGAAGGCGTGAGGGACGCGGAGGACGCGTACGGCTCAGGCCGTCCAGTCGAGGACGACTTTGCCGCACCGCCCGCTCGCGGCGTCCTCGAAGGCCGCGTCGAAGTCCTGGTAGGCGTAACGGCCGGTGATCACCGGGCTGAGGTCGAGCCCGCGCTCGAGCAGGACCGACATGGCGTACCAGGTCTCGAACATCTCCCGGCCGTAAATGCCCTTGATGGTGATCATGGAGGTGACGATCCTGGCGAAGTCGACGGCGAACTCCTCAGCGGGCAGTCCCAGGACGGCGATGCGCCCGCCGTGCGTCATGTTGGCGATCATGTCGCGCAGGGCTTCGGGTCGGCCGGACATCTCCAGGCCGACGTCGAAGCCCTCCCGCAGGCCAAGCTGCCGCTGAGCCGCCTCGATCGTCGTCTCTGCGACGTTGACCGCCAGATCGACGCCGACCTTGCGGGCCAGTGCCAGGCGGTACTCGCTGACATCGGTGATGACCACGTTGCGGGCTCCGGCGTGCGCGGCCACCGTCGCGGCCATGATGCCGATGGGCCCTGCTCCCGTGATGAGGACGTCCTCGCCCACCAGGGGGAAGGACAGCGCGGTGTGCACGGCGTTGCCGAACGGGTCGAAGATGGCCGCCGTGTCGAGGTCGACGGGCGTCCGGTGCACCCACACGTTCCCGGCCGGCAGGGCCACGTACTCGGCGAACGCGCCGTCGCGGCCGACGCCGAGCCCCACCGTGTTCCGGCACAGGTGCCGCCGGCCGGCCAGGCAGTTGCGGCACTTGCCGCACACCAGGTGGCCCTCGCCGCTGACCAGGTCGCCGGCCTTGATGTCGGCGACGTCCCGGCCGACTTCGGCGACCTCGCCGACGAACTCATGGCCGAGCACGAGTGGCGTACGCACGGCCTGCTGCGCCCAGCCGTCATAGGCGCGGATGTGCAGGTCCGTGCCGCAGATGCCCGTACGGAGAACCTTGATCAGGACGTCGCCGGGGCCGATGGACGGCTCCGGCACGTCTCTCAGCCACAGACCGGGCTCTGCCTTGTCCTTCACCAGTGCCTTCATGCCGCGGCTCCTGTGCGCGAGGGGATGGGAAGACTCCGGTACGCGGGACGGCGCTGCGGGCGCCGACATCCAGGCCGTACCGGGCATGAGCAATCTGCCTGGTGGCGGGCGTCCGGTCCATCGAGGATTTCTTAACCGGACCGACAGCCTGCCTTCACGATCGACTCGCGACGGTCGCTCCGCGCACGGTGCTCCGCGCAGGTCGCTCCGCGCATGATGCGCCGCGCCCCTCACCTGGATCGGGCAGCCGCCCTCGGACCGCCGTCAGCCGAGATGGCGGGCGGTGATCTCCGAGGCGGCGCCGGTCACCAGACGCCCCAGCTCGGTCAGCCGGTCGGGCTCGAACCGGGAGTGGGGCATGGAGACGGCCACGGAGGCCAGGGGCATGCCGTCGTCGCCCAGGACGGGCGCCGCGATGGCACAGACGCCGGGCCGGAACTGGTTGTAGTTGACGGAGTATCCGCGCTCCCTGACCCGGCGCAGCTCGGCGCGCAGCTCTGCCGGATCGGTGATGGTCTCCTCGCCGTAGCCCTCCAGCTCGCCCGCCGAGACCTCGTCGACCTCGGACCTCGGCAGGTGGGCGAGGACCGCGTGCCCGGTGGCGGTGGCGTGCAGGGGTGAGGAGTCGCCGATGGCGTGGAAGGTCCGTACGGGATGGTCGCAGTCGACCCGGTCGACGACGACCATCCCGTGCAGGGCGTCGGGCACCGACAGATGGATGGTCTCGTTCAGCGCGTCGCGGAGCCGGATCATCGGCTCGCGGGCGGCGGCGAACAGGCTGGATCCCTGGAGGGCGGCGGGTCGTACGGCCAGGACGCGGGCGCCGATCTCCCAGCGGGTCGTGTCCTTGCGGTTCGCCCGCAGCCACCCCGCCTCGTTGAGACTCACCAGCGTCCGCTGCACGGTCGACTTGGGCAGGCCGAAGAGCTTCGTCAGCTCCCCGACGGTCACCGGCTGATGCTTGGCGACGGCCTCCAGGATGCGCAGCGATCTGGTGACGCTCTTCATTTCCATCCGTGCCCCCGTAAGCCGTGTGGATTTTTCGTTCTCACCTCTTGACTCCTTCCGGGAGTCGCGGGCATGCTCGTGCCGGATTCTAGCATGGCGTTCCACGATATGGCACGACCTCGGAGGCGGTCCAGCGATCAGGCCGTCGTCGAGGGGATGCGGAATCCGATGCCGTACCGCGCGGCGATGGACAGCGGTAGCGCCCTGACTCGCCTACCGCGCCGTGTGGTGCACCCGCCCTGCGCCCGGCCCTTCTCCCCCGGCCGGCGCAGGGCGGCGAAAGCCGTGAGCGCACAAAGGGTCGGCCCCCACGCACGTGCGTGGGGGCCGACCCTTGCCTGTGATGCGTCCGCCTGTGATGCGTCCGTCTCGTGTTCAGCCGCCCAGTCGGCGGCCCGTGATCTCCGCGGCCGTATCGGCGACGATGCGGCCCCACTCGGGCAGCCGGTCCGCGTCGAAGCGTGAGTCGGGCATCGAGATGGCCACGGCGGCCAGCGGTGTGCCCTCCTCGTCGAGGACGGGTGCGGCGATGGCGCAGACGCCCGGCCGGAACTGGTTGCGGTTGACCGAATAGCCGTCGGCGCGGATCTGGTCCAGCTCGGCGCGCAGTTCGTCGGGGTCGGTGGGAGTCGAGTCGCTGAAGCGCTCCAGCCCCTGCGCGATGAGCTCTTCGACGTCCTGTTGCGGCAGGTGGGCGAGGATGGCGCGCCCGTTGGCGGTGGCGTGCATCGGCGAGGTGTCGCCGATGGTGTGGAAGGTCCGTACGGGGTGGTCGCAGTCGACGCGGTCCACGACGACCACGCACTGCAGGGCGTCGGGCACGGTCAGGTGGATCGTCTCGTTCACCGCGTCGCGGAGGCGCATCATCGGTTCGCGTGCGGCGGCGAAGAGGCTGGAGCCTTGCAGGGCGGCGGGGCGTACGGCCAGGACGCGGGCGCCGATCTCCCAGCGGGTGGTGTCCTTGCGGTTGGCCCGTAGCCACCCCGCCTCGGCCAGTGTGACCAGGGTGCGCTGCACGGTCGACTTCGGGAGGCCGAAGATCTTCGTCAACTCCCCGACGGTCACCGGCTGATGCTGCGCGACTGCCTCCAGGATGCGCAGCGACCTGGTGACGCTCTTCATTTCCATCCGGTTTCCCCCTGTTAATCCTCGGAATTTCCGTCGGACACCCTCTTGACTCCCCTCGGTGCCGCTGTCATTCTCATGCCAGATTCTAGCACAGCATTCCACAATGTGGCACGGCCACTCCGGCGGACGAAGCAAGTGAGCCGGAACTCAGAGACCGGGCGGATGCGAGCAGTTGGGCTCCACAAGACACCCAGCGCCCCTCCGTACCCCTCTCGAATCGAACAGCCTCACGCCGGGCACAGCATGCGCCCCGGCGATACGAAAGGAAAGTCCTGTGTCAGCTGCCAGGAAGCGTGTCGCCGTCGTCGGCGTCGGAACGATGGGCAGCCAGGCCGCCTGGCGGCTGGCGGCCCGCGGTGCCGAGGTCGTCGCCTACGACCGGTTCGCCCCGGGCCACGACCGCAGCGCCGCCGGCGGCGAGACCCGTATCTTCCGCAGCGCGCACTTCGAGGACTCCCGGTACGTCCCGCTCCTCAAGCACGCCGACACCCTGTGGGGCCAGCTTCAGCAGGAGACCGGCCGCGAGCTGCGCCGCCTGACCGGGTGCCTGCTGATGGGGCCCACCGAACAGCAGCAGATGGCCACCGTCCTCCAGTCCATCGCCGAGCACGGCCTCGACCATGATGTGCTCGACGCCGAGGCACTGGCCAAGCGCTTCCCGCAGTACCGGATCGAGGACGGCGACGCGGCCGTACTCGACCGCCGCGCCGGCTTCATCCGGCCCGAGCTGACGGTCCAGACCGCGGCCCGCCGCGCCGAGCAACTGGGCGCGCGCATCCACCGCTACACACCGGTGCGGGAGATCACGCCGGTGAACGGCGGGGTGGAGATACGCACCGACTCCGGCAGCGAGCGCTTCGACGCCGCGGTGGTCACACCGGGCCCGTGGGTGAATGACCTGCTGCCCGATCTGCCGTGGGAGGTGGACATCCGCCGCCTCATCAGCGCCTGGTACACGCCCACGACCGACGCCTGGTTCGGCGAGGAGCGCCCCGCCTTCATCCGTACGGCCCCCACGCACTTCTACGGGCTGCCCTCCCCGGACGGTGTGTCGGTCAAGCTCGGCCTGTCCCGCGCCCTGCACCGCCTCGCCGGCGACCCGAACCAGCTGGACCGCACCGTGCAGCCGGAGGAACTGGAGATCTTCTCGGAGCTGATGAGGCGTTACATCCCGGACCTGCACCCCGACCCGACCCGCCTCTCCGTCTACATGGAGGGCTACACCGAGAGCAGCCGCCCGCTCGTCGGCCCCCTGCCCGGCGCCGAGAACGTCGTACTGCTCGCCGCGTTCTCCGGCCACGGCTTCAAACTCTCGCCCGCCTTCGGCGACATCGCCGCCGACCTGGCGCTGGACGGCACCTCGTCCCAGCCCATCGACTTCATCTCCACCGTCGACCGCACCGCGGCCTGAGCCACCGATCGATTTCATCACCACACTCGGCCGCACCGAGGCCTGAGCCCGATTGAGGTACGACACATGACACTGACCATCGGCCCGCTGCGAGCGGAGCCCGGCCAGAAGACCCGCGGGGTCATCCCCGCCGACCTCGGCCCCACGACGGTGGAAGTCCCGCTGATCCTCATCAACGGCACCCGCCCCGGCCCCAGGGTCGTCATCACCGGCGGCGTCCACGGCGGGGAGTTCATCGGCGTCGACACGGCCACCCGCCTGGCCGGACTGCTGGAACCGGACGACATCGCCGGCCAGGTCGTGATCTGCCCCGTGGCCAACCCCCCGGCCGTCTACGGCGGCAGGCTCAACATCTCCCCGCTGGACGGCGTGAACATCAACCGCGTCTTCCCCGGCGACAAGGACGGCGGCCCCACCGACCGGATGGCGGCCTGGCTGTTCGAGTACGTCATCGACGGCGCCGACGCCTACGTGGACCTGCACAGCGGCGGCATCGACCAGCATCTGCTCGACTTCGTCGGCTACCGCCTGACGGGCGACTCCGAGCTGGACGCGAAGAACAAGGGAATGGCCCACGCGGTCGGATACGAGCGCGTCATCTTCGGCACCAGCCCGGCCGGCGGCAACAGCCACGCCGCGGCGAACCGGCAGGGCATCCCCGCCATCCTCGTCGAGACCGGTGACCTCGGTGACCGGGACCCCGCCACCGTACGCAGGCTGCTCGACGGCCTGTACCGGCTGCTGCACCACCTCGATGTCATCGAGGCACCGCAGCACGTCGCCCCGGTGACCACACCCCCGCGCGAGTGGGCCTGGACGGGCGAGGTCGTCTCCCCGACCACCGGTCTGTGGTACCCGGACGCGATCACCGGTGACGAGGTGACCGAAGGACAGACCATCGGCCGCATCATCGACCCGGCCGACGGCACCGAGCACAAGATCGCCGCCACTGCCACAGGACAGATCATCTACGACATGAACGGGCTCACCGTTCGCCCCGGTACGGAACTCTCCGCCATCGCCGCCCCGAACGACTGACGGGCCGCCTACCCGCCCCCACCGATTTCCCTCCCCCCAACCCTCAATAAGCCGGTCCCACGCGCTACTTCCAGGAGATTTGTCATGAGTGATCCCATGATCGGCCGCAGAGCGCTCCTGCGTGGAGCAGGCGGCATTGCCGCCCTCGCGTCCCTCGCCGCCTGCGGTACCGGTACCAGTCGCAGCTCGTCCGCCGCCGGTGGCAAGGGTGGCGGCAAGACGGTGATCGTCCGCGACAGCGGCGGCGCCTTCGGCGCGGCCCTGCAGAAGGCGATCTACACGCCGTTCACGCAGGAGACCGGCATCCAGGTCAAGGTGCTGAACCTGGACGACGCCCCGCTGCTGGCCCAGATCAAGCAGGGCCGCCCGCAGTGCGACCTCATCAACAACTCGATGATGTCCCACGCCAAGTACGTGAAGCAGGACGCCCTGGAGGCGCTGGACCTGGACCGGGTCAAGAGCGTGAAGAGCGCGAAGATCCCCGAGAACCAGATCTCCGAGCACGCCGTCGGCAACAGCTTCTACGGTCAGTGCATCGGGTATCGCACGGATGCCTTCGGCGGGAAGAAGCCGGAGTCGTGGGCGGACTTCTGGGACACGAAGGCGTTCAAGGGCGGGCGTTCGATGGTCAGTCCGGACGGTGACCTGCCGGAGCTGGAGTTCGCGCTGCTGGCCGACGGCGTGCCGATGGATAAGCTGTACCCGCTCGATGTCGACCGTGCCTTCAAGGTGATGAGCCGGCTGCGGGGCGACATCAAGAAGTTCTGGGACAGCGGCCCGCTCCCGGGTGTGCTGCTGAGCCGCGAAGAAGTGACGATGTCCACCGTGTGGGACGGCCGGCTGGCCGATCTGCAGAAGCAGAACGTGCCGGTGGAGCGTCAACTGAACGGCATGCGCCGCCAGTTCCAGGGCTACGCGATTGCCAAGGGCGCCGCCAACGCGGACAACGCCTACCTGCTGATGGACTTCTCGCTGCGGGCCGAGAGCCAGGCCGCCCTGGCCAAGGCGTTCCCGTCGAACCCGTCCTCCCCGCTGGCCTACGAGAAGCTCAGCGAGGACGAGCGCAACGCCCTCGCGGGTGCGCCGAAGTACTACGACAAGGGCTTTGACGCCGACATCGAGTGGTGGCTGAAGAACGAAGCGGCCGTCACCCAGCGCTGGTTGGAGTGGGCTCGTGGCTGAACATGGTGTGGTTACTCCTACTGTCAAGACGGCCGACACCCCGTCGGCCACGACGACCGGCAAAGCACTGTCGGTGGTATCCCTGCGCAAGACCTACGGCGATGTGGTCGCCGTGGACGAGGCGTCCATGGAGATCGCGGCGGGGGAGTTCGTCACCTTCCTCGGCGCCTCGGGGTCGGGCAAGACCACGACCCTGATGATGATCGCCGGGTTCTGTGAACCGGACTCCGGCACCATCACCGTCGGGGATCGCGACGTCACGAAGCTCGCCCCGCAGAAACGCAACCTGGGTTTCGTCTTCCAGCAGTACCTGCTCTTCCCGCACATGACGGTCAGTGAGAACGTCGCCTTCCCGCTTACCCTGCGCGGGGTGGCGAAGGACGAGATCCGCCGTCGGGTGGGGGAGACGCTGGAGATCGCGGGCCTGTCCGGGTTCGGCGGGCGCAGGCCGCGTGAGCTGTCGGGTGGTCAGCAGCAGCGGGTCGCGTTGTGCCGGGCGCTGGTCTACCGCCCCCCGGTCATCCTCATGGACGAGCCGCTGGGCGCGCTGGACAAGAAGCTGCGTGACCAGCTGCAGGTGGAGATCAAGACCATCCAGCAGGAACTCGGCCTGACCGTCATCTATGTGACGCACGATCAGGAAGAAGCGCTGGTCATGTCGGACCGCATCGCGGTGATGCGCAACGGCCTGATCGAGCAGTTCGACACCCCACGGGAACTCTTCGAGCGGCCCAGGACCCCCTTTGTGGCGGACTTCCTGGGCGCGGCGAACTTCCTGCCCGGGCGTATCGAGCAGCACACCGACGAGCACACCCTGGTCCGCCTCGACGAGTCGGGCGGCCTGATCAAGGCGCGCCGCCACGAGCTGGCTTCCGGCGCCCAGGTGAAGGTCGCGGTGCAGCCGGGCCGGTTGCGGGCCTGTGCCCCGGACGACGGTTTCTGTACGGGCACGGTGGAGACCGCCACGTACGTGGGCACCCTGGTCCGGGCCGGCGTACGCATCGACGGCGGTGACGCACCGCTGCTGCGCCTGGAGGTACCGGCCGGCCGAGGCCCCGTCACCGGCGAACGGGTCGGCATCTCCGCCGACCCCGAGGACGTCAATCTCTTCCCCGTCGAACTGGGCGGGTGAGTCATGGCCGCCATCACCGCCACCGCTCCCGCGCGCCCGCGCAGGCTGCTGGCCTCGCGCCGCACAAGGGTCGGCATCCTGTACGCGCTGCCGGTCGTCGTCTATCTGCTGGTGCTGTTCGTCTACCCGATCCTCAGCACGCTGCTCCTCAGCGTGCAGGGCACCGACGGCGCACTCACCCTGCACTGGTACGTCGACGCACTCACCGGCGTGAACCTCTCGGTGCTGTTCACCACGCTGCGGATCTCCGCCGAGACCGCGCTGTTCAGCCTGGTCTTCGGCTTCGTCCTGGCCAACGCGATCTCCCGGCTCAAGCCCCTGTGGGCGGGCGTGGCCATGCTGATCGTGGTCGTCCCGCACTTCATCAGCGCCCTGGTGCGCACGTACGGCTGGATCATCATGCTCGGCGACAAGGGCCTGGTGAACGAGTCCCTGGCCGGCCTGTGGGTGCCGGGTGCGCCGTTCCAGCTGCTGTACAACGAGCTCGGTGTGGTCATCGGCACCACCTCGATGATGCTCCCGTACACCGTGCTGCTGCTGTACGGGGTGATGCGCGGGGTGGATCGACGGCTGCTGGCTGCCGCGTCCAGCATGGGCGCGGGACGCGTGACGATCTTCCGTCGCATCTACCTGCCGCTGGTCGCCCCCGGACTGGCCAGCGCCGGACTGCTCAGCTTCATCCTGTCGCTGGGCTACTACATCACTCCCGCCCTGATGGGCGGACCCAACCAGACGATGATCGCCACCCTGATCAACCAGCAGGTGATGAAGCAGAACCAGTGGAACGGGGCGGCCGCCCAGGGCGTGATCCTGCTGCTGATCACCTTCGCCGGACTGCTGCTGGTCAAGCTCGTGACCTCGCTCGGCGCCAGCCGCAGGAAGAGGAGCCTCTCATGATGGAGCTGCGCAGCACCCTGGCCGGGAAGATCATCCTGACCGCTGTCGCCACCGTGATCCTGCTGTTCCTGGCGCTGCCGATCGTGGTCATCCTGGTCACCTCCTTCAGCGACAATGCCTTCGCCGCCTTCCCGCCCGACACCTGGACGCTGAACTGGTACCAGGCGCTGTTCGCCGACGGCAGCAAATGGCCCGCCGCGCTCTCCCTGAGCGCCCTGATCGCCTGCCTGAGCACCGTCTTCTCGCTGATCATCGGGGTGACCGCGGCGACCGCGTTGGTCCGCAGCGAACTCCCGCTGCGCTCGGCGGTCTTCGCTCTGGTCCTCGGCCCGCTGGTCATCCCGCAGATCGTCACCGCACTGGGCCTGTTCCTGCTCTTCGAGCCGGCCGCGATGTTGGGCAGCCCGATCGCCATCGCACTCGGCCACACCGTGCTGGCCGCACCCATCGCGGTACTGATCCTGATCGCGACGCTGCGCGGCATCGACGAACGCCTGGAGGACGCCGCCGCCAGCATGGGAGCGGGCCGTCTCACGATCGCCCGGAAGATCACCTTCCCGCTGGCCGCCCCCGGAATGATCGCGGCGGCGATCTTCTCCTTCATCACCAGCTTCGACGAGTTCTACATCTCGCAGTTCCTCTCCTCCGTCGACACCGTCACCCTGCCGGTGCGGGTCTACAACTCCCTGACCTTCGACATCGACCCCAGCGTCACCGCGGTCAGCGCGCTCCTCACCGCCGGCGCGATCCTCGCCCTGGTGCTGGTGGCCATGGTGCGCTGGCTCGGTTCCGGACGGCAGGACTCCCTGCTGTCGGTCGAGAACACGGCAGGGATCGCCAACCCCGGAGGCGAGGCCGTATGACCACCGCCGCCCAGCGGCACCTGCTGCTGAACATGACCGCCAACGGATCGCTCGCAGCACCGGACAAGGAACTGTTCGTCGTACGCCACGGCGAGGGACCGTACGTCGACGACGCGGCCGGCAACCGCTATATCGACGGACTGTCCGGGCTGTACTGCTGCCAGATCGGTTACTCCTACGGCGAGGAGATCGCCGAGGCGGCCGAGAAGCAGCTGCGCGAACTGTGCTACAGCCCCCTGTGGTCGGAGTCCGCGCACCCCACGGCGCTCCAACTCGCCGAGCGGCTGGCCGCGTTGGCCCCCGACGGCATCGAGCACGTCTTCTTCAGCGGCGGCGGCGCCGAGGCCGTGGAGACCGCCTGGAAGATCGCCCGCAGGTATCACACCCTGCGCGGTGAGCCGGGCCGCATCAAGGCGATCGCCCGGCGCGGCGCCTACCACGGGCTGACGCTCGGGGCGCTGTCCTTCACGGACGACCCCGGCCTCACCGAGCCGTACGGGCCGCCCGCCGTGGAGACCCACTTCGTCGCCAACACCAACCGCGGCGCCCTCGAACAGCCGCTGGACGAGGCGGCGTTCACCGAGTACCTGCTCGCCGACGTCGAGGCCACGGTTCTCGCGGCGGGACCGGAGTCGGTCGGGATGCTCATCGCGGAACCGGTGCAGAACCGGGGCGGTTGCATCACCCCGCCCCAGGGCTACTGGCAGGGCCTGCGCCGACTGGCCGACCAGTACGGCTTCCTGCTGGTCGCCGACGAGGTGATCACCGCCTTCGGCCGGCTGGGGGAGTGGTTCGGCGGCGAGTGTTACGGCGCCCGCCCGGACATCGTCACCGTTGCCAAGGGCATCACCGCCGGCTACGCACCGATGGGCGCGACCCTGGTCGCGGGGACCGTCGCCGAGGTCATCAACCGCCCCGGCGAGGTCCTCAACCACGGCTACACCTTCAGCGGCCACCCGCTGAGCGCGGCCATTGCCCTGCGCACCCTGGACATCATGGAGCGCGACCGCGTCCTGGAGCACGTCCGCGGCCACCAGGGTCACCTGGCCCAACGCATGGCGTCCCTGGGCGAGTTGCCGATCGTCGGTGACGTACGCGGCGCCGGGTTCTTCTACGCCTGCGAACTCGTCGGAGACCTCGACGGCGGCGGTTTCAGCGACCGGGCCCGTACCGAGCTGATCGTCGACCTCGTCCCGCGCCGCCTGCGCGAGGCCGGCCTCCTGGCCCGCGTCTACAACCGCGCCGCCCCCCTGGTGCAGATCGCGCCCCCGCTGATCAGCGACCGCGCACTTCTGGACCGTATCGCCGACATCATCGCGGACACCCTCGCCGAGGCCTCCGCCCGCTTGTGACACCCACTTCTTGAGAGCTTCGAAAGGAACGACATGTACTCCATCGGTTCGCTGACCGTCGCCCCCGGCGAGCGCGCCCAGGGCCTCATCCCGGTCGGCACCAGCAGCTACGGCGTGGAACTCGGCATACCCCTGATCGTCATCAACGGCGCCCAGGACGGCCCGGTCCTCTGCGTGGATGCGGGCGTGCACGGCGACGAGTACGACGGCCAGGAAGCCATCCGGCGTGTCCTCGCCGAGCTCGACCCGGCCACCCTGCGCGGCACCGTCGTCGGCATCCCCTGCCTGAACACCCCGGCCTTCGAGGCGGCGGCCCGCACCAGCGGCCTGGACTACCTGAACCTCAACCGGATCTTCCCCGGCGACGCGGAGGGCTCGTACTCCCAGCGGCTGGCCGCCACCTTCGTCGAGAAGGTCGTCCCGGCCGTCGATGCCGTGGTCGACCTGCACACCGGCGGTGCCTACGGCGAGATCGCCCCGCTGGTCATCCTCCAGGGCGGATACGAGGACCTGGCCACCGACCTGGCGCTGGCGGCCGGGCACGAGCTGGTGTGGAAGGGCGGCAAGTGGGGCGGCACGGTCCGCCACCCCGTCCTCGCGGCGGGCAAGCCCGCCATCACCCTCGAGGTCGGCGGCGGCACCTACCGCGAGGCCAACGTCGAGGTGCACATGCACTCGATCCGCAACATCCTGCGCCAGCTCGGCATGATCGACGGCGCGGCGGAGCTGCGGGACACCTACACGACCGTCTCCGGCACCTTCGCCCGCTCCGCCTCCGGCGGCTTCTTCGTCGCTCGGGCCGAGCCTGGGGAGAACTGCAAGGAAGGCGACCTGATCGCCACCATCACCGACCACTACGGCAACACGCTGGAAGAGGTCACCGCCCCGCAGGACGGCATCGTGCTCTGGGTGCGGCGGATCCGCACGGTCCGTCCGGGCGACGAGGTCGTCATCTTCGGTGAGGTCCTCGGGGAGATCCAGCCATGAGCGGTGGCATGAGCGGTGATACGCAGTTGCTCCTCATCGACGGCAAGCCGGTGCCCGCCGACGACGGCCGCACCTTCACCGTCGTCGACCCGTCCGACGGGACGGCTCTCACCCAGGTGGCGCTGGCCGGCAAGGCGGACGTGGACCGGGCGGTAGCCGCGGCCAGGGCGGCCTTCGTGGCGCCCGAGTGGGCGCGGATGCGTGCCGCCGACCGGGGCCGGATCCTGTACCGGATCGCCGAGGCGATCCGGTATCAGGGGGAGCGGCTGGCGCGGCTGGAGAGCCAGGACGTCGGCAAGCCGCTGCGCCAGGCGAAGGCCGATGTCGAGGCCGCCGCCCGCTACTTCGAGTTCTACGCGGGCTTCGCCGACAAGCTCGGCGGTTCCACGATCCCGCTGGGCCCGGGGCTGCTTGACTACACCGTCCGCGAGCCGATCGGCGTCTCCGGGCAGATCATCCCGTTCAACTACCCGCTGCAGAACACCGCGAGGGGTTCCGCCCCCGCACTGGCCGCGGGCTGCACGGTGGTGCTCAAGCCCTCACCGGAGGCGCCGCTCACCCCGCTGGAGATCGGTCGCATCGCCCTCGAGTGCGGTCTCCCGGCGGGCGTACTGAACGTCGTCCCCGGCGACGGCGAGACGGGCGCGGCCCTGGCCGGCCACCCGGACATCAACCAGGTCACCTTCACCGGCTCGGTGCCCACCGGTATCAAGGTCGCCCAGGCGGCCGCCGCGAACGTGGTGCCTTCGGTCACGGAGCTGGGCGGCAAGTCGCCGGTCGTCGTCTTCGCGGACGCCGACTTCGACCTGGCGCTCGGCGCCATCGCGGCCTCGGTCTTCGGCAACGCAGGCCAGACCTGCTCGGCCGGTACGCGACTGCTGCTGCAGCGCGGTGCCGAGGAGTTCCTGGACAAGCTCGTCGAGTACGCGTCCTCCCTGCGCATCGGCCCGGGGCTCACCGACCCGGACATCGGCCCGCTGGTCGCGGCCCGGCAGCGCGACCGGGTGCTGGGCTATCTGGACCTGGCCCGCGAGGAGGGCGCCACGGCCCGGGCGGGCGGCGGTGCCCCCTCCGACAAGGCGCTCGCCGACGGCTACTACGTCGAGCCGACCGTCCTCACCGGCCTGACGAACCAGGCCCGTTGCGCCCAAGAGGAGATCTTCGGCCCCGTCATCACGGTCATCGAGTTCGACGACGCGGACGAGGCCCTGGACATCGCCAACGACAGCCCGTACGGCCTCTCCTCGTACGTCTGGACGCGCGACATCGACAAGGCGATGCGTCTCGCGGAGGGCATCCGGGCCGGCCAGGTCAACATCAACGCCACCGGCGTCGGCACCGGCGTCGAGCTCCCCTTCGGCGGCTACAAGCACAGCGGCTGGGGCCGGGAGAAGGGCCTGGAGGCGCTGGCGAGTTACACGCAGATCAAGAACGTCTGCATCGGATTCGGGAGCGGGTCATGAGGTACCGCACCCTCGGCGAACGCGGCCCGGCCGTCTCCGTCGTCGGTGTCGGCGGCAACAACTTCGGCTCCCGCCTCGACGAGCAGGGCACAACTGCCGTCGTACACGCGGCACTTGATGCCGGGATCACGCTCTTCGACACCGCCGACATGTACGGCGGATTCGGCGACCTGGGCGGGGCGCGCGGCGACGGCGAGCGGCTGCTGGGCGTCGCTCTCAAGGGTCACCGCGAGGACGTCATCCTGGCCACCAAATTCGGCATGGAGATGGACGAGGAGGCCGAACGGCACGGCCCGCGTGGCTCCCGCAGCTACGTCCGGTACGCCGTCGAGGCCTCGCTGCGCCGGCTCGAAACCGAGTGGATCGACCTGTACCAGTACCACGAACCGGACGGCGTCACGCCGCTGGACGAGACCGTCGAGGCCCTCGTGGAGCTGGTGGGCGAGGGCAAGATCCAGTACCTCGGCTGCTCCAACCTCCCAGCCGAGCAGCTCACCGACGCCTTCGTCTCCACCCAGGCCCGCTACCACCTGCTCGACCGCAGCGTGGAGCAGGACGTGATCCCCGCCTGCCTGCGCCACGGCATGGGTCTCCTGCCGTACTACCCGCTCGCGAACGGCCTGCTCAGCGGCAAGTATCGGCGCGGCGAGCAGCCCCCGCCCGGCAGCCGGCTGTCCTGGCGGCAGGGCTGGCTGACCGACGAGGCCCTCGACAAGGTCGAGGCGCTCACCGCGTACGGCGCCGAACGCGGCCTGACCCTCCTCCAGGTGGCCGTAGGTGCACTGGCCACCCTGCCCGCAGTCGGCTCCGTCATCTGCGGCGCCATGACCCCAGCACAGGTCACCGCCAACGCGGCGGCGGCCGACTGGATCCCCGACGCGGCCGACCTGGCCGCACTCGACGCGATCGTCACCCCCGGCGAGCAAGTCGTCTGACCTCCCCAACTCCCTTACTCCACCCGCGAATCGAGGCTGAACACCATGCGAGAGATCGTCACCTTCGACGCCTACGCCACCCTCATCAACTTCCAGCTCGGCCCCACGACCCTGAAGGTCCTCGAGGATCGGCTCGACCTGGACAACCTGGATGTCGACGAGTTCCTCGACGACTTCCGCGTCATGCGCTTCCAGGCCGTCCTCGAGGCCTACCGCCCGTACCACGAGGTCCTGCACTCCAGCCTGCGCAACGCCATGCGCCTGCACGGCCTGGAGTACCGCACCTCCGACGGCGACGCGCTCGTCGAGGCCGTGCCCACCTTCGGTCCCTTCCCGGAGGTCCCGGACGCGCTGCGTGCGCTGAAGAGCAAGTACGAGATCGCCATCATCTCCAACACCGACGACAACCTGATCGCGCGGAACGTGCAGAACATCGGCGTCGAGTTCGACTACGTCATCACCGCCCAGCAGGCCGGCGCGTACAAGCCGGACCGTCAGACCTTCGAGCACGCCTTCAAGACCATGGGCGTCGAGCCCTCCCAGGTCATCCACACCGCCCAGGGCTGGGAGTACGACCACATCCCGACCCGTGACCTCGGCCTGAAGCGCCGGGTGTGGATCAACCGCTACGGCCGACTGGGCAGCGCCGACTACCAGCCGTACGACGAGCTGCCCGACCTGTCGGGCCTGCCGGCGCTGCTCGGCTGCTGACCCACGGCGTAACGGCGACACAGGACCCAGAACACAGAGGACGCACGCCATGAAGCAGATCCCCTACTGGCTGGACACAGCCCCCGCCTTCCCCGACCGTTCCGGAAAGGACCTGCCCGACGAGGCGGACGTGGTGGTGATCGGCGGCGGCCTCACCGGGCTGTCCACCGCCTACCACACCGCACGCAAGGGCGCCCGGGTCGTCCTGGTCGAGAAGGACAAGGTGGGCTCGGGCGCCTCCGGGCGCAACGGCAGCATGTGCACCCAGGGCATCACCATCAGCCCCGGCGATGCGCGCAAGCGCTACGGCCAGGAGCGCGCACTCGAGCTTTACAACGCCTTCCGCGAGGCGGTCGACCTCGTCGAGGAGCTGACGCAGAAGGAGCAGATCGACTGCGACTTCAACCGCTCCGGGCGCCTCGGCCTGGTCTGCAAGCCCGGGCACTTCGAGGGCCTGCGCGCCAAGCAGCGCGACCTGGCCGACAACTTCGGCCACGAGACGGTCGTCCTGAGCAAGAGCGAACTGCGGGCCGAGCTAGGCTCGGACTACTACCACGGCGCCCTGCTCGACCCGCTCAGCGCGGGCCTGCACGTGGGCAAGTTCGTCGGCGGCCTCGCGGACGCCGCCGAGCGTGCCGGCGCCGAGATCCACGAGCGCAACGCCGCCACCGGCCTCACCCGCCTCCCTGACGGCGGCTTCCTGGTGGAGACCATGAACGGCACCATCCGTGCCAAGCAGGTCATGGCGGCGACGGACGCCTACACCGACAAGTCGATGCCGTGGTTCCGCAAGCGGCTGATCAACGTCGGCAGCTTCATCATCGTCACCGAGCCGCTGGGGGAGGCACGCGCCAAGGAGCTCATCCCGAACGGCCGCCTGATGGTCGCCCACAAGAATGTCGGCCACTACGTCCGCCTCACCCCGGACAACCGCCTCGCCTTCGGCGGCCGGGCCCGCTTCGCCCCCTCCAACCCGGCCTCCGACATCAAGAGCGGCGACATCCTCAAGCGGGAGATGACCGAGATCTTCCCGCAGCTGGCCGGGGTGCGGGTCGACTACGTGTGGGGCGGCATGGTCGGCATGTCCTGGGACCGCATCCCGCACGCGGGCGAGGTCAACGGCCTGTACTACTCCATGGGTTACTGCGGCCACGGCGTCCAGATGGCCACGTACATGGGCCGCGCGGTCGCCGAGATGATGGACGGCAAGCCGGAGGCCAACCCGCTGCGCGGCTTCGGCTTCCCGAAGGTGCCGGTCCCCTTCTACAACGGCACGCCCTGGTTCCTGCCGTTCGGCGGGGCCTATTACAAGGCGAAGGACAGGCTGCTCTGAGCCGACGCCGACGGTGGTGACACCACGGGGACATCTCCGCGATGTTGAGGGAAGTCCCCGTGGCGCCCGCCTGCCCGACGACTGACGAGGAACGTACGTACATGAGACTGCAGGGCGTCAACGCCGTGATCACCGGAGCATCGAGCGGGATCGGCCAGGCGGTCGCCTCCCACTTCCGCCGCGAGGGCGCCAACCTCTTGCTCACCGGACGGCGACCCGAGCTGCCCGAGACCCACCCGGACGATCTCTACCTCGCGGGAGACCTCAACGACGAGCCCTTCGTCTCCGAGCTCGCCGCTCGAGCGGCGGATCACCTGGGCAGAGTGGGAGTGGTCGTCCTCTGCCACGGACTCCAGCGGTCCAGCCCGCTCGAAGAGACAACGGCCGACGACGCACGCGACGTGCTCGACAGCAACCTCCTGAGCACGTTCCTGGTCATGAAGCACCTGATGCCGCTGGCGCCCGAGTCGGGTGCGTCGATGGTGTGCGTCAGCTCGCGCCTCGGCATGGTCGGAATGCCGAACCAGACCCTGTACTCCGCCGCGAAGGGAGGCCTCATCGCCCTCGCGCGCGGCGCAGCCATCGAATGGGCGCCCCGCAACATCCGCGTCAACGTGGTGGCCCCTGGCCTGACCATAACGCCGGTCATCGAGGCCTCGATCCAGCGACGCCCCGACCCCACCGCCTACCGACGCGAGAGAGAGGACTCCATCCCCCTCCGCCGGCTCGCCACCCCCGAAGAGATCGCCGACGCGGTTCTCTTCCTCGCCGGCCCGGAGTCGTCATACGTCACGGGGGCGGTGCTTCCGGTGGACGGGGGCTACACCGCGTTCTGACAGGCTGGCGATTATGAGGCCGTGTCGCCATCAACGGCCAGTTCTGCCCACCACGTCTCGATGGCTTCACTGAACTCCGCCGGTGCGTCGGATTGCCGCGAAGCAGGAAGTCCCAGTCCTCGGAGGCGAGATCGGACACGGCCAGCATCAGCACGTCGATGAACACCGCGGTGGCGCCATTGGACAGGTCCAGGTCGTGGCTACCGCCGGAGAAGATGTTGCTCACCGACCTATGATGCGATCCCGCCCTCCACCTGCTTGGAGAAGACGCATGACGGATGCGAGCACCGGCAAAGTGGTCGTGAACAGGGTGATGTCCCTCGATGGGTTCATCGCCGGTCCCGGCCACACGATGGACTGGGTCTTCGAGCACATGACGTCGGCGACGTTCCCGGAGGTCATGGCGGCCACGGGCGCCATGCTCATCGGCCGGAGCACGTACGAGGTCGGCAAGCGCATGTCCGACGAGAACCCCGACTACGACGGCGGGGCGCAGTTCGTCCTCACCCACCGCCCGCCCGACGAGCCGGACCCCAACGTCACCTTCCTCACCTGCGACATCGAGGAAGCCGTCGCCACGGCACGCCACGCCGCCGGCGACAAGAACCTGGAGATCCTCGGCGCCGACGTGGCCGCCCAGTGCCTGCAGCGCGGCCTCGTCGACGAGATCCTGGTGTACGTGCTGCCGGTGCTGCTCGGCGACGGCGTCCGCTTCGCTCCGCCGGGCCTCGACCGGATCGACCTGGAACCGTTCAGCAACGTCCAGTCGGGCGGGGTCACCATGCTGCGCTTCCACGTGCGCAAGTAGGCACGGTCGCAACTACTGGCCGGCTGTAGGGGCCGTCGAGGCGTCCGGTGCCACCCGCCTCAAGTACCGGATGCTGCCGGGGTCTTCCTCATGATCGGCGCGGGTAGTTGCACGGTGACGCGGAGCCCGCCGGCGGGGCGCGGGGTGAGGGTGAGTGTTCCGTCGTGGGCCTGGGTGATGGTTTTGACGATGGCCAGGCCCAGGCCGACGCCTGCGTGGTCGGTGTGTACGCGCTCCGTGCCGCGCTGGAACGGTTCGGTGAGTGTCGAGACTCGCTTCGGGGTGAGGTTCTCGCCGGTGTTCTCGACGGTGAGCAGCACAGTGGTGGGGTGGACAGTGGTGTTGACCCACACGGTGCCCTGTTCGGGCAGGTTGTGGACGATCGCGTTGTGTACGAGGTTCATGGTCAGCTGCAGCAGGAGCGCCGGCGATCCGATGGTGGGGGTGACGTCGCCGTACGTCTCGATGGTGACGCCGTGCTTCTCCGCCAGGGGGAGGAGCGTTTCGGTGGCTTCCTCCGCTATGAGGGACAGGTCGACCTGTTCTCGGGTGAAGGCGCGCTGGTTGGCGCGGCTGAGCAGGAGCAGTGCCTCGGTGAGGTCGATCGCTCGGGTGTTGACGGTGTGGAGGCGGTCGATGATTTCGCCCGTGTCCTGGTTCGGATCGGTACGGGCCACCTCGAGGAGGGTCTTCGAGATCGACAGCGGGGTGCGCAGCTCGTGAGAGGCGTTGGCCGCGAACCTCCGCTGTTCGGCGACGTGTGCTTCGAGCCGCGCGAGCATCATGTCGAAGGCGTCGGCGAGTTCGCGGAACTCGTCCTGGTGGCCCGGCAGCCGGATCCGGTGGGAGAGCGATCCGTCGGTGGCCCGGCGGGTGGCGTCCGTGATCCGGGTCAGGGGTGCGAGCATGCGGCCGGCGAGGATCCATCCCCCCAGGAGGCCGAAGACCAGGAGAAACGCCATTACTGCGACTGCCATGGGGGCGAAACCGCGCACGAATTCGGTGCCCGGAGTTGCTCTCCATGACCCCTCTGGGTTGGTTCGCAACCACCCCTTTCGCAGGAGAAACACTCCCATGGCAGCGATCAGCAGGAAGCCGGCGACCATGAGGAATCCGGCATAGCTGAGGGTGAGTTTGAGGCGGACGCTCAGCCCGGGCTGCCTATCCACGGTCCCCTCCCGGAGGTCCGGTGTCGATGCGGTAGCCGACCCCGGGCACGGTGGCGATGATCCAGGGTTCGCCGAGCCGCTTGCGCAGTGCCGAGACGGTGATGCGTACGGCGTTGGTGAACGGGTCGGCGTTCTCGTCCCACGCGCGTTCCAGGAGTTCCTCGGCGCTGACGACACCGCCTTCGGCGGCGACAAGGACTTCGAGTACGGCGAACTGCTTTCTGGTCAGCGCGACATAGCGGCCGTCCCGATACACCTCTCTGCGGAACGGATCCAGCCGCAGGCCCGCGATCTCCCGTACGGGAGGCCGGGTGTGCGCCCGCCTGCGGTCGAGTGCCCTGAGCCTGAGCACGAGTTCCTGCAGTTCGAACGGCTTCGTGAGGTAGTCGTCGGCGCCGAGTCCGAACCCGGAGGCCTTGTCGTCGAGACGGTCTGCCGCGGTGAGCATGAGGATCGGCATGCCGCTGCCGGAGGCGACGATGCGTTTGGCGATCTCGTCGCCCGAAGGGCCCGGGATATCGCGATCGAGGACGGCGATGTCGTAGTCGTTGATGCTCAGCAGTTCCAGAGCGGTGTCACCGTCACCGGCGATGTCGGCGGCGATCGCTTCCAGGCGCAGGCCATCGCGGACGGCTTCTGCCAAATAGGGTTCGTCCTCGACGATTAACACACGCATGCACTCGATGCTACGAGCCGCCACATATCGTCCGCGTATCAAAAACCGCATACGTGCCCGCAACGCCGCGCTGCCTTCACTGGCGGCATGACCCGAACTCCACCATCAGCACGAACCCCAACTCGCCGAATTCGCCGACTCCTTGTCGTCGACCTGATCGCGCTCATAGCAGTGATCATCGCGGTCCTCGGCTGCCAGGGGCAGGAGCCCGCGTCCACCTCGCCTTCCTCGTCACTCCCGGCGGCATCACCACCGAATCCGCGTCACGGTGAGCACGGAGGTGCGCTCGGAGAGGCTGACGGCGTCGTCCTCGACGACGTGACGGTCTTCGATGACGCGATTCCGGCCGTGGCCAAACTCGATCCCGATTTACGCAAGGCCCTCCATGAGGCCGCGACGGATGCCGCGGACGACGGAGTCGAGTTCTACGTCAATAGCGGCTGGCGTTCCCCGGAATACCAGAATCAGCTTCTTCGCGAGGCGATCTCCAAGTACGGATCCGAGGGCGAGGCCGCCCGATGGGTGGCCACCCCGGAGACGTCTCCTCATGTGTCCGGCGACGCCGTCGACATCGGGCGTTCCGATGCGACGGCATGGCTGTCCGAGCACGGCGCCGAGTACGGCCTGTGCCAGACCTACCGGAACGAACCCTGGCACTACGAACTGCGCACCGACGCGATCGACGGCGGTTGCCCGCCCATGTATGCCGACCCCACCGAGGACCCGAGGATGCAGCAGTGACCGGCAGCGAGCGACGACAGGCGATCGCGCAGGTGGACACGGCGGAGACAGGTCAGGCCAGCGCCCGCCGCCCTGATGTCGGCTCCGGTACGCGGCGTATGGGCGTCCGCCGGGAAGCAGGTGCCGTGAGCTGGCGCGCGAGCATCCGCCGGATGATCCGCATGTGCTCTCGGCCGGAGCCCTGGAAGCGCGGCCCCGTGCTCGCGGCGCTGGCGCTGCTACTCGGCCTGCTCATGCTGCTGTACCCGAAGATCCCGAACCGGATCGGAGGCCTCGGCAGCCTGGTGGAGACGTTCCTGCCATGGTTCGGCCTGGGCATCCCGATACTGCTGGCCGGGGCACTCTGGCGCCGCTCCGCCTCCGCAATGATCGCGCTGCTGCTGCCGGTCACGGTGTGGCTGAACCTCTTCGGCGGGCTGCTCGGCGACAAGTCCCAGCCGGGCAGCGATCTCACGGTGGCCAGCCACAACGTCGGCGCCGAAAATCCCGAACCGGCAGGCACCGCCCGCGAGTTGGCGGCCTCCGGCGCGGATGTGCTGGCCCTGGAGGAGATCACCGAGCAGGCCCGAGGCACGTACGAGAAGGAGCTGGCGAAGGCGTACCCGTACCACTCGGTGCTCGGCACGGTCGGACTGTGGAGCAAGCTGCCGCTGTCGGACACCCGGCCGGTCGACATCGAGCAGGACGCCGGGCCGCTGGGGGACACCAAGCCGGCCGAGGTCAAGCTGGCCTACAACCGGGCGCTGCGCACCACGGTGACCACCGACCACGGGCCGCTGGCCGTGTATGTGGCCCACCTGGGATCCGTACGCGTGACTCCCCGGACGGGCTTCTGGACGGACTCGCGGGACCGAAACGCGCAGGCGCTCGGCCAGGCCATCGCCGCCGAGCGGAACGAGCGGGTGGTGCTGCTCGGCGACCTGAACGGCACCGTGGACGACCGCGCGCTCGACGGCATCACCTCGCAGCTGCATTCGGTCCAGGAGGCGGCCGGTGACGGCTTCGGCTTCACCTGGCCGGCGTCCTTCCCGGTGGCGCGGATCGACCAGATCTTGGTCCGCGGCGTGGAGCCCGCGAGCTCGTGGGTACTGCCGGCCACCGGCAGCGACCACCGGCCGGTGGCGGCCGCAATCAGCTGGTGAACCTCGCGCAACCTCGCGATGGCAGCCCGCAACCGACCGCACCCGAGGGCCGCGGTTGCCGCGATGTTGCGCGAAGTCTTGACACGTTCTGTTCGACTGCGTAGATATGACACCGCAGTCATGACAGCGCAGTCATACGGCCGGTCAGCCGGACCGGCTGACCGGCACCGGGCCATGACTGGCTAGGATTTGAGCCGCCGAGCATCGGGAGACGCAATGACGCGAGTGGGAGGACGGGGCGGCAGCCCCGCCGCGCCGCGCAGCGTGGACGTGGCCCGGAGAGCGGGCGTCTCGCAGAAAACGGTGTCGCGGGTCTTCAACGGTGAGCGGTACGTGTCCGACGAGGTACGCCGGCGCGTGCTCGAAGCCGCCGAGGAACTCGGCTACCGGATGAACAACGCGGCCCGCGCACTGGCCTCGGGGCGCTCCCGCACCATCGGCGTGGTCACGCTGGGAACCGCCTTGTTCGGGCCCGCCTCGCTGCTCATCGGCGTCGAGCGGGCAGCCCGGGACGCGGGTTATGCGATCCGGGTGGTCAACACGCTGGAGGGCGAGCCGGGAGGCGTCGCCCAGGCCGTGGAGTCACTGCTCGAGCAGGGCGTGGACGGCATCGTCGTATCCGAACCGATCGACGAGGGGTTGGTTTCGCTCAGTGTCGAGGTGCCGGTGCTCGTCCTCGGTGCGCCCGCGGCGTTGGGCGGTTCGCGGACGGTGGCCGCGGGGGTCGGCGCCGAGTCGCTGGCCCGGGCGGCCACCGAACATCTGCTGGACCTGGGCCATGTGACGGTCCATCACCTGGCCGGTCCGCAGGGGTGGTTCGCCGCCCGGGACCGTCTCGAGGGCTGGCGGGCGGCGTTGTCGGCACGCGGCAGGGAACAGCCGCCCGTGATCGAGGGCGACTGGTCGGCCGAGTCCGGCTACACGGCGGGCCGCGAGTTCGCCTCCGCCGGAGACGTCACCGCGGTGTTCGCGGCCAACGACGACATGGCCATCGGTCTGATCCGCGCGCTGACGGAAGCCGGCCTGCGGGTGCCGGAGGACGTGAGCGTCGTCGGCTTCGACGACATCCCCATCGCTGCCTATGTCATCCCTCCGCTGACCACGATGCGCCAGCCCTTCGACGCCGTGGCGAACGACGGGATCCGGCTCCTGGTGCAGGCCATCGAGAAACCGGACGCGGAGCCGGCGCCGGCGCACGATCCGCCGGTCGAACTCGTCGTCCGCGCCTCGACCGCACCTCCGCCGACCCGCCCGCCGACCCGGAAGACCCCGGCACACGGGCGACGTACGACCTCAGACTCCGGCCCGAGCGACCCGGCACAGTTACCCGCGGCCGGGGACGGACCGCCCACCACCAGCTGATCCGCCCGCCCTCCCCAACCAACTGATACGCCCGCGCACCACCGACTGACCCCGCATACGTCGGCCCGGGCGGCACCCCGCCCACGGCCGGACGGCGAGGAGCCGCCCTCGCTGACCGCTCATCAAAAAGCCTCCACAACAGTGGACTTCCGCAGTACAGCACGACGCAGTACGGCACGTAGCGCGCACGCCAGCCGCATCAGCCCGCGCGACGCAGCCCCGACCATGGCGACCCCGATGCCCTGGTAGCGACGTACGGACGTACCGACGTACGCGCACACCCCACCACCCCCTTCCCACCCCATACGAAGCGCCCTCGCCAGGCGCTCCGTACCTCTGCCCATGCGCCTTGCCCTCTGCCCATTCGTCTGCCCTTCGGCGGGAGTTCACCATGCCCCGATCCATCGTTCCCACGTCCTCCATGAGCCGTCGGCGGTTCCTCGCCTCGACCGGTGCGGTGTCCCTCGGTGTCGCGCTCGCCGCGTGCAGCGGCGACGGCGACTCCGGCTCCTCCTCCGCCGAGCCCGTGAGCCAGGCCGAGATCGACAAGGCGATGAAGACGCCGACCGAGCTGACGTTCTGGACCTGGGTCCCGGAAATCCAGCAGGAGATCGCGCTCTTCGAGAAGAAGTACCCCGCGATCAAGGTCAAGGTCGTCAACGCCGGCCAGGGCGTGGCCCACTACACCAAGCTGCGTACCGCGCTGAAGGCCGGCAAGGGCGCACCGGACATGGTGCAGATCGAGTACCAGGCGATCCCCACCTTCACGATCACCAACAGCCTGCTGAACCTTGCCCCTTACGGCGCCACGGAACTCAAGGACCAGTTCGTCGACTGGACTTGGGGACAGGTCAGCGGACCCGGCGGAGAGGTCTGGGCGATACCCCAGGACACCGGACCCATGGGGATGCTCTACCGCAAGGACATCTTCGACAAGCACGGCATCCAAGTGCCCGAGACCTGGGAGGAATTCGCCGCCGCGGCTCGCAAGCTCCACAAGGCGGACCCGGACGTCTACCTGACCAACCTCGCGAGGAACGCACCCGCCGCCTGGCATGGCCTGTTGTGGCAGGCCGGCGGAAAGCCGTATGCGACCTCGGGCAAGAGCGATCTCTCCATCAGCGTCGACGACGCCGTCTCCAAGAAGCTCGGCGAGTACTGGGGCGGGCTCGCAAAGGAAGGCGTCATCAGCACCGACCCGGACTTCACCGACCCCTGGTACGCCGGGTTCAACAAGGGCAAGTACGCCACCTGGCTCACCGCGGCCTGGGGCCCGTCCTTCCTGTCCGGCTCGGCCAAGGTGACCTCGGGCAAGTGGCGGGCGGCGCCGCTGCCGCAGTGGGATGCCGCCAAGCCGGTCTCCGGCAACTGGGGCGGCTCCACGACCGCGGTCACCGCGGCCACCAAGAACAAGATCGCGGCGGCGCAGTTCGCGCAGTTCATCAACAGCGATCCGGTGAGCGCCAAGATGTTCGCCACCGAGCAGTTCTTCTTCCCGGCGACCAAGGCCGTGCTCGCGGACGCGAGTTTCACCGGGGCCGCGCCCGAGTTCTACGGCGGTCAGAAGGTCAACCAGATCTTCGCCGACATCAGCGAAACGGTCTCGCCCGAGTTCCAGTGGCCGCCGTTCTACGACCAGGCGGCGACCGACTGGACCGAGACCGTCGGCAAGTCCCTCGCGGATCAGTCGGACACCGTCGCCGCGCTGGGCACGTGGCAGTCCCGGCTCACCTCGTACGCCAAGAAGCAGGGCTTCACCGTCAAGGAGGCGTGAGGTGGCTGCCACGACCGCGGCCTACGCCAGGAAGTCGCGCCGAGCCGGACCGTCCCCGCGTCGCCGGTCCGTCTCGGCAGGCCCCCTGTTCGTAGCCCCGTTCCTGATCCTCTTCGTCCTGCTGTTCCTCGCCCCGCTCGGTTACGCCGCCTACCTGAGCCTCTTCCAGGAACAGCTCATCGGCGGCACGGTCTTCGTCGGTCTCGACAACTACGTCACCGCCCTCAAGGACCCTCAACTCCTGCACGGCGTCGGACGCGTGGCCCTGTTCTTCGTGATCCAGGTTCCGCTGATGCTGCTGCTGGCGCTGCTCTTCGCGCTCGCGCTGGACAGCGGCCTGCTGCGCCTGGCGCGCGTGATCCGGCTGGGCATCTTCGTGCCGTACGCGGTCCCGAGCGTCGTCGCCACCCTCATGTGGGGCTACCTCTACGGCCCGGACTTCGGCCCGTTCGCCCAGCTGAGCCGGAACCTGGACCTGCCCGCCCCGGCCTTCCTCAGCGAGGGCTGGATGCTGGGCAGCCTGGCGAACATCGTGACCTGGGAGTTCGTCGGCTACAACATGATCATCCTGTACGCGGCCCTGCGGACCATCCCGCACGACCTATACGAGGCTGCCGCCATGGACGGCGCCGGCGCCTGGCGCATCGCCTGGTCCATCAAGCTCCCCGCGCTACGGCCCGCGCTGCTCTTGACCCTGCTGTTCTCGGTGATCGGCAGCTTCCAGCTGTTCAACGAACCGAACCTGCTGATGAAGATCGCCCCCGACGTCATCAGCAGCTCCTACACCGCCAACCTCTACGCCTACTCCCTCGCCTTCACCGGCCAGCAGGTCAACTACGCGGCCACGGTGTCCTTCCTCCTCGGTCTGGTCATCGTCATCGCCTCCTACGCCGTGCTGCTCACCGCGAACCGAAGGAGGGACAAGTGACGACCACCATGCCGAAGGCGACGACCGCACCGGCCGGTCCAACAGCCCCCACCGCACCGAAGCGGCGCCAGTCCGCAGCCCCCCGCCGCAGCACCCCGCTGACGATCGCCATGCTGGCGGCCCTGGCGTACTTCCTCCTCCCGCTGTTCTGGCTCCTGGTCGCCTCGACCAAGAGCACCCAGGACCTGTTCGACAGCTTCGGCCTGTGGTTCTCCCGCGCCCCGCAACTGCTGGACAACATCAGCCACACCTTCACCCAGGACGACGGTGTCTTCGTCGACTGGCTGCTCAACACCGCCCTGTATGCCGTCGTCAGCGCGGTCGGCGCGGCGATGATCGCGGCCGCCGCCGGCTACGGCTTCGCCAAGTTCCGCTTCCGCGGCGACCGGGCCGCCTTCAACCTCGTACTCGGCGCGATCATGGTCCCGGCCACGGCACTGGCGATCCCGACCTATCTGCTGTTCGCCGAGGTCGGCCTGGTGAACACCCCTTGGGCGATCATCCTGCCCTCCCTCGTCAACCCTTTCGGTCTCTACCTCATGCGCGTCTACGCGGCCGACGCCATCCCGGACAGCCTGCTGGAGGCGGCGCGCATCGACGGGGCGGGGGAGGGGCGGATCTTCTTCCGGATCGCCCTCAGGCTGCTGGCCCCGGGCCTGGTGACCGTGCTGCTGTTCACGCTCGTGGCGACCTGGAACAACTACTTCCTGCCGCTGATCATGCTCAACGACCCGAATCTGTACCCGATCACGGTCGGTCTCTCCTCCTGGGCCGCCCAGGCGCAGAACGGCGGAGCCGGCGCCAGCAGCGACATGCTCCCGCTCGTCGTGACCGGCTCCCTGATCTCCATCGTGCCGCTCGTCATCGCCTTCCTCATGCTCCAGCGCTACTGGCAGAGCGGCCTGGCCACCGGCGGCGTCAAGCAGTAACTCCCCCTACTTTCCCGGAGGTTGCTACATGGCGGAACTGCCCGCCCGCGTCCTGTTCGGCGCCGCGTACTACCACGAGTACACGCCCGAGTACGACCCCGAACTGCGACCCGACGAACGGCTCAAGACCGACCTCGACCTGATGGCCGAGGCGAACTTCACCGTGATCCGGGTGGGCGAATCGGTCTGGTCGACCTGGGAGCCGGAGAACGGGCGCTTCGACCTCGACTGGCTCCAGCCGGTCCTCGACGGCGCCCACGAGCGCGGCATCTCCGTCATCATCGGCACGCCGACGTACGCGGTGCCGCCGTGGCTGGCCCGCCAATACCCGGAGATCACCGGCGAGTTCGCCACCGGGCAACGTCTCGGCTGGGGAGCCCGCCAGGAGGCGGACTTCACCCACCCCGCGTTCCGCTTCCACGCCGAGCGCATCATCCGCAAGATCGTCGCCCGGTACGCCGACCACCCGGCGGTCATCGGCTGGCAGGTCGACAACGAACCCGGCCTGCACCTCCTCCACAACCACGGCGTCTTCCAGCGCTTCGTCGACCACCTGCGCGCCAGGTACGGGGACGTCGAGACCCTCAACCGCGAGTGGGGTCTGGTGTATTGGTCCCACCGGCTGTCGACGTGGGCGGACCTGTGGACTCCGGACGGCAACGTCCAGCCTCAATACGACGTCGCGTGGCGGGAGTTCCAGGCACGGCAGGTCACCGAGTTCATCGGGTGGCAGGCCGACATCGTGCGCGAGTACGTCCGCTCCGGGCAGTTCGTCACCACCTGCATCTCGTACACACGCCAGGGAGTTGAGGACGAGGAGCTGTCCGCGCGGCTCGACATCGCCTCCGGCAACCCGTACTACGACATGCAGGACGGCCTGCTACTCCCGGATCCCACGCCCGATGACCACGAGCAGAAATGGAAAACCACCGGCGTCTGGTCGATGTACCAGACCGCGGACTGGATGTTCTCCTCCCGCCAGGAACCCTTCCTGGTCACCGAGACCAACGCCCAGTGCATCGGCACCCCGTGGGACAACCGCCCCGCCTACGACGGCCAGTGGCGGCAGGCCGCGTGGGCGCATGTGGCGCGCGGGGCGCGGATGATCGAGTACTGGCAGTGGCAGACACTGCGCTTCGGCGCCGAGACCTACTGGGGCGGCGTCCTGCCGCACAGCGGACAGCCCGGCCGCGCGTACGCCGAACTCGCCCGCCTGGGCGCCGAGTTCGAGGCGGCAGGCCCGCTCGTCGCCGGGCTCGAACCGGACGCCGACATCACGATGGTCTACTCGACGCCGAGCAAGTGGCTGATGCAGAAGCACCCGCCGCTCGCGACCGCCGACGGCGAGCCCGACCCCGCCGCGTACCACCGCATCTTCGACCCCTTCTACCGCGGCGCCTTCGAGGCCGGCCGCCAGGTGCGCATCGTGCACGCCCGGCAGCTGCACGACCCGCGCGGCGAACGGGCGAGCCTGGCGCCGGAGGAGGCCGCACGCCGTCACCCCGTGCTGGTCGTACCGGGGTTGTACATCGCCGCCGACGCCACCCTCGACTGGCTCGCGGCCTATGCCGACGCGGGCGGTCACCTGGTCCTCGGCCCACGCACCGGATACGCCGACCACGAGGCGCGGGCCCGGCACGAGGCGGCGCCCGGCCGCCTGACCGAGGCCGCGGGCGTCACGTACGACGAATTCAGCAACCTCGCGCGCGACCTCCCGGTCCGTCCGGCGCCCGGCAGCCCCCTGCGTCTGCCGCCGGAGGCGTCGGCGACCCGTTGGTCCGACGGCCTGACCGTCACCGACGCCGAGGTCCTGGCGGCGTACGACCACCCGCACTTCGGCCGCTGGCCCGCCATCACCACCCGCCGCCACGGCAGGGGACGTATCACCTACGTCGGTACGATCCCAGGCCGCGCCCTCGCCCGCGCGCTGGCGACCTGGCTGGCACCCTCCGCACGCCACGGCTGGCGGGACCTGCCGGAATCCGTCACCGCGACAACCGGTACGTCCTCCGACGGGCGCCGCGTCAACGTCGTCCACAACTGGAGCTGGGAGCCCGCCCGCGTCTCCGCCCCCGTGTCGCTGACCGACGTCCTGAACGGCACGTCCGTCCCAGCCGGCTCGGCGCTGGACCTCGGCGCCTGGGACGTACGAGTACTTGTTACGTCATCCAACTCCTGATCCTCCAACTCCCGATCCAACTCGACGGCACCACCATGATCATTTCCAATCCCCGAGGAGGGGCTGTGCAGAGAAGAAGACTTGGCAGAGCGACGGGAACGTTCGTCGCGGGTTCGGCGATGCTGGCGCTGACCATGAGCAGCGCGTACGCGTACAACCCGACGGGCGGGATCATCTACCAACTCGGCAATGAAGCCTGCCTGAAGGGCCGGGGCAACTGCGCGATCTACGTCAAGTCGGCGCAGTTGGAGAGCGGACGTCTCGTCGCGACGTTCGAGAAGGCCACCGTCGTAGAGGAGACGGGCAGCGCCGACGGCGAGACGATGCCGGTCTACAAGAGCGACGACTACGGAACGTCGTGGCAGCCACTGGCGGACGTCAAGGCTCCGGCGTACCTCTCCAAGGACCCCAAGTACGCGAAGTACAAGAGCAATTGGGCGAGCCCGTTCCTCTACACGCTTCCCCAGGACGTCGGCAAACTGAAGAAGGGCACGCTGCTCCTCGCGACCATCGTGACGGGCGACGACCACTACTACCTCGAGAACAAGGCCGCCGACCCGAACTGGGTGCCGTCCAACGACGGAGACCGCAGTGACATGGCGCTCGCCCTGTACTCCAGCACCGACGAAGGGGAGTCCTGGAAGGTCCTCAACGTCATCGCGACGGGGGGCTGGCAGGGCGGCAGCGCGGGCGCGATCGGCAAGAACGTCGCCAAGGCGAACGCGTACAAGCAGGTCGATCCCCTCTGGGAGCCGTACCTGATGGTCCACGGCGGCAAGCTCGTCTGCTACTACTCCGACGAGAACGACTACCTCGGCTACGACCCGGTCACCGGTGTGCCGAAGCTGGATCCGGACAACGACACCGCCCCGGACTCGCACGGCCAGATCCTCGTCCACAAGACCTGGAACGGCCGCAGCGCGGAGTGGAGCGAGCCCGTCCTCGATGTCGCGGGCCTGACGCAGGACATGGGCGGCGGCAAGACGCAGATCGGAGGCGGCCGGCCGGGCATGACGACGGTCGTCCCGACGACGGACGGCAAGTGGCTGCTCCCGTACGAGTATTGGGGCGGCGGAACCAACACCCGATACGTGATCGCCGACGACCCGCTGAAGTTCTACCGCGGCGCCACGGACAACCCCGTCACCTCCCTGCCGGTCGACACCGGTTCGCGTCGGCTCGCGGTGAACGGCAGCCCGGTCGTCATCAACCTCCCCGACGGGCGCCTGGTGTACAACGCGGCCGGCAGCGGCAACGTCTGGGTCAACGAGAGCGGACGCAGCGACGGCGTGTGGAAGGAGTACCAGACGAACGCGCCGGCCTCCTACAGCCGCACCCTGCAGTACGTCGAGGGCACCGGCCGTATCTCGATCCTCAACCACCAGGGCACCTCGACGATCCGGTACTCCGAGGTCGACCAAGGCCGTTCGGAGGGCGCCTACTACCAGCTGGTGAACCGGAAGACCGGGCAGGTCATAGGCACCGGTGGCAGGACCAACGACGCCAACATCGGCAACGGGGACGTTCCCGACGTACGCCTGGAGGACGCCGGCTCGGCGGCGAACAAGGACACGCAGTACTGGCATGTGGTTGCCGCGCCGCAGGGTGGCACGACGCTGCTGAACAAGTCGGGCGGCCGCATGGCGGGCATCTGGACCGGGAACGCGACGGTCGGCCAGAGGATCGGCCAGTGGGTCGACAACAGCCCGACAGGCGTCTGGAACCTCGTCAAGACCGACGACGGGTACTACAAGTTCCAGGCCGCCAAGAACACGAACGTCTACCTGACCGGCACATCCGCCGGCGCCCCGCTGACCCTGCAGAACGCGGTCGCGGACGGCTCGCAGGAGTGGCAGCTCGTCCAACAGGCCCCGGCCGCCGCGGACTTGACGAAGGACCGGCGCTCGAAGCGCCTGACGACGAGCACCGTCAGGGGGAACGCCACGGTGTCGCTGAACGCCGCCGCGTCGGATCCCGCGGGCACGGCCCTGCATGCGAACGAGACCGGCCGCGCGTATGCGTTCGCGGCGGACGGCAAGGTCACGGACCTCGGCGCGGTCTCCTTCGACGAGAGCCAGAAGGGCAGCGTGGCGCTTCCGGGGACTCTTGCCGCCGGTACGCAAGTCAAGATCGCCGTGGTGTTCGACGAGGGGCCGCTGATGTGGGACACGGCCAAGGTGCGGGGGAGTGCCTCCGGACGATGATCTGTCGGTGATCTGAAGGCCGTATGGATCAGCAGGGCTTTCACAGGGCTGAGGAGCGGGTTCGTCGCTCCTCAGCCCTGCGTGCTTGTTGTGACCTGCGGTTACCTGGTTCGGTACGCCCGCAGAAAGGTCCGTACTCCCTCGACGACGAGTGGCCGGACGCGGGGGTCCTCCGTGGCGTTCGCGGAACCGAGCCTGTCCAGCGCGACGCCGAAGGTCAGCGCGATGAACTGGTCGGCCGCCAGCCGGGGGTCGGGGACCTCGAGCAGTCCGGCCTCGGCGAGGGCGGCGAACCGCTCGGCGAGGGCCTCGTCGGGGGTGTCGGCCATGGAGTTGTAGCCCTGGTGCGGCAGGTTGCGGGATTCCGCCCGGACCAGTCGTTGCAGCGTCGCGTACTCCGTCGAGCCGAGCATGTCGGTCGCGATGCGCATCGAGAACGTGACCAGGGCGTCCTCGAGTTCGGTGTCCTCGGTGAGGTTGGTGACGGTGTCGTCCAGGGTGCGCCGGATCGTGGTGATCATTTGCTGGCCGACGGCGTCGACGACTGCTTGCAGCAGCGTCTGCTTGTCGCCGAAGTAGTCGTAGACCGTCCGCTTGGACACCTCGGCCCGGGCGGCGATCGCGTCGACGCTGGACCGGTCGAAGCCATCGGCGAGGAACAGTTCCCGGGCTGCCGTGAGGATGGCGGCCCGCTTCCGCGCGGACCCCTCACGCAGTGTCTTCGTGGTCGGCATGGGCTTATCCTAAGCGTTCTACACTGCACGGTGTAGTGTAGTACCGTCCATTGAGTACGAGGCCCACCGCGCCCCGCGTGAATAGCCGCTGTGTCCGCGCCGGGCCCGGCAAGGCGGCAGCGCTACGCGTACGGCCGGCCCCTTACTCGCCCGGCAATGACGGAAAGGACGTTCATGACCACGACCGCGACTCTGGCTCCCCCGGTCCGCATGGGGAAAGCCGCTGTCTGGGCTCTCGGCTTACTGGCAATCTCCACCGGTGCCCTGGAATCCGTGGTGGCGCCGACGCTCCCGCTCCTGCAACGCGAGCTGGATATCAGTCCATCCACAGGGGCGCTGCTCAACATCGTGCTCGCCATCACCGGTGTGCTCGTGACTCCGCTCGCAGGCAAGCTCGGCGACCGCTACGGCGGAAAACGAATCCTGATCAGGCTGATGGCGGTGGTCTCGGTCGGTGGCCTGGTGTCCGCGGTGGCGCCGAACCTGCCCGTGCTGCTGCTCGGCCAGGTACTGCAGGGGGCGATGATAGGCGCACTGCCCCTGTCGTTCATCGTGGTGCGCAAACACCTCCCCGCGGGAGAGTCCAAGGTGGCCATCGGGCTGGTCAGCGGGATGTTCGTGGGGGGCTCGATGGTGGGGCTTCTGGCGGCCGGGCCCGTGGCGGAAGCGCTCTCCCGACACTGGATGTTCGCGCTGCCGACGTTCGCGGTCATCGGGTTCACCCTGCTGGTGAACAGGCTGATGCCGTCTGATCCGCCGGGCCGTTCGGACGGTGCCGGGATCGACTGGCCGGGCATGCTGCTCTTGAGCGGGATACTGCTCACGCTCATGCTCGCGCTCGCGGTGGCGCCCGACGCCGGCTCGCAGCCTCTCGTGCTCGGCGCGCTCATCGTGCTTCTGGCCGCCTTGGTGACCGGATGGGTAGCCGTTGAGCGTCGTGCGGCCGCGCCGATGATCGATCTGCGCATGCTGGCACGGCCTGTGATCTGGAAGTCGTGTGTGCTGACGTTCGTGATCTGCCTCGGCACCGCGACGGGGGTCTTTCTCGTTCCGCAGCTGCTCGACGTGTCCGGCGACGGGTACGGTTTCGGGGCCAGCGCCACCGAGATCGGCTTCATCCTCCTGCCCGGCGCCGTGGTCGCGACGCTGGCCGGGCCGGCCGGTGGGTTCGGGGAGCAGCGCTTCGGCTCGCGTGCCGTGGTCGCTGCCGCGGTCGCCATCATGGCCACCGCCCTGTTCGCCCTGTCAGTCGCACACACCGAGGTCTGGCACATCGTCGTCGGCAAGGCGCTGATCGCGCTTGCGAACGGCCTGTGCGTTACGGCCATGGTGACCAGCATCGCGTCTTCCGTCGATGAGAGTGACACCGGCATCGCCACCAGCCTGATTCTGGTGACTCGCGTGTTGGGCTCCGCCATGGGCGGGATGCTCGGTGGCGTGCTCCTCACCTCGGGGACCCCTTCTGGGGCGGATGTCCCGGCCGAATCGGCCTTCGTCACGGGCTTCCTCATCGCCGGCGTCGTCGCGGTGCTGGCCCTGCCTGTCGTCCGCACCATGAGCAAAGGAGCCAAGGCATGACCCGCACCGATCAGTTGAGGGACATCCGTTCTACGCCCAGGCGCACGGTCCTGATATCCGGGGCCAGCGTCGCGGGACCCGCCCTCGCGTACTGGCTGAACCGCTACGGATTCGCCGTCACCGTGGTCGAGAAGGCGGGCACCCTTCGCGACGGCGGCTACCCCATCGACGTACGCGGCACCGCACTCGAGGTCGTCCGGAGGATGGGAATCCTCCCGCGACTGCAGGACGCGCACATCGACCTGCGCCGGCTGACCTTCCTCGACGGCGACGGCAGCGAGGTGGCCTCGGTCAACCCGCACACCGTCACCGGCGGTGTCACGGGACAGGACCTGGAGGTACGGCGCGGGGACCTGACCAGCGCTCTCTACACGGCGGTCCGCGACGACGTGGAGTTCCTGTTCAACGACTCCATCGACACCCTCGACCAGCAGTCCGGCCACGGGGTCGACGTCACCTTCCGCGGGGGCAGCAGCCGTACGTTCGACATGGTGATCGGAGCGGACGGACTGCACTCACGCACCCGGGAGTTGGTGTTCGGCCCCGAGGAACAGTTCCACCGCTACCTCGGCTACTGCTTCGCCGTATTCACCATGCGCAACACCTTCGGCCTCTCCCACGAGACCCTGATGTGGAACACCCCGGGCAGAGCCGCGGCCCTCTACGCCGTAGGGGACACCGACGAAGTACACGCCTTCCTCAACTTCGCCCACCCGCAACCGCCGTACGCCGCGTTCCGCAACCCAGAAGCCCAACGGGCCCTGGTCGCCACGGTCTTCGCTGACGCTGGATGGCAGGTCCCCGGCATGCTCGCCGCCCTGCGCGACGCGGACGACCTGTTCTTCGACGCGGTCAGCCAGATCCGCATGCCCCGCTGGTCCAGCGGCAGGGTCGCGCTCGTGGGCGACGCCGCGTACGCACCCTCGTTCCTCACCGGACAGGGCACCAGCCTCGCGCTCGTCGGCGCGTACATGCTCGCCGCTTCGCTGGCCGACCGTGACCACGCCGCAGGCTTCGCCGCCTACGAACACAGCACCCGCGAGTTCGTGACGATGAACCAGGGTTTGGTCGGCGAGGGTGGTGCCACACTCTTCCCCACCACCGCCCACGCCCTGGAACAGCGCAACGACATGCTGCGCAACCTCAGCACCATGCCTTCCGCGGAGGGCAGACCGGCCCACTCGGCGCTCACTCTGCCCGAGTTCATCCGGATTCCTCCGTGGACACCCCCGCCTTCAGGCGGGGCAGGAGACGGCGTCCTGCGGAGCAGGGCAGGGAAAGCCGATTCGCCTCCCGGGCGGATCGGCGTCCATCGCCAACTACCAGGCAGGAATCACAAGTTGATGTGATAGTTTGTGAGCCATGGCCACTCACGTGAAGCGGGCCTTCAAGTACCGCTTCTATCCGACCGATGCGCAGGCAGCCGAGCTGTCACGCACCTTCGGATGCGTGCGCAAGGTCTACAACATGGCCCTCGCCGCCCGTACCGAGGCGTGGGCGCGGCAGGAACGGGTCAACTACAACCAGACCTCGGCCCTGCTGACCGCGTGGAAGAAGACCGAGGAACTGGCCTACCTCAACGAGGTCTCCTCCGTGCCGCTGCAGCAGGCCTTGCGGCACCTGCAGGCCGCCTTCGCGAACTTCTTCGCCAAACGCGCCAAGTACCCGCGCTTCAAGGCGAAGAAGACCTCCCGGGCGAGCGCGGAGTACACCTCCTCCGCCTTCCGGTTCCGCGACGGCCAGCTGACACTGGCGAAGATGGCCGACCCGCTGGACATCGTCTGGTCCCGTTCCCTGCCCGAGGGGGCGACGCCGAGCACGGTGACGGTGAGCCGGGACAGCGCGGGACGCTGGTACGTTTCCCTGCTGTGCGAGGATCCGCGGGTCAAGCCGCTCGCGGCCACCGATACGGCGGTCGGCATCGACGTGGGCCTGGACCACCTGCTCACGCTGTCGACCGGGGAGAAGATCGCCAACCCGCGGCACGAGCGCCGCGACCGCGAGCGCCTGGCCAAGGCCCAGCGGGAGCTGTCCCGCAAGGCCAAGGGTGAGGGCGCCAACCGGCAAAAGGCCCGCCAGAAGGTCGCCAAGATCCACGCCCGGATCGCCGACCGCAGGCGGGATGTGCTGCACAAGCTGACCACTCGACTCGTGCGTGAAAACCAAACGCTCGTGATCGAGGATCTGACCGTACGCAACATGGTCAAGAACAGGAGCCTGGCCCGCGCCATCTCGGATGCCGCGTGGTCCCAGTTCCGCAGCATGCTGGAGTACAAGGCCGACTGGTACGGGCGGCAAGTGGTCGCGGTGGACCGCTTCTTTCCCTCCACCCGGCTGTGCTCGACCTGCGGCAGCCTCGCTGAGGCGATGCCGCTGCATGTCCGTACCTGGACGTGCGGCAGCTGCGGCACGACCCATGACCGGGACGTGAACGCCGCTGAGAACCTTCTGGCCGCCGGGCTGGCGGTGTCTGTCTGTGGAGCCGGTGTAAGACCTCAACGGAGAACTCCGGGCGGGCAGTCGGCGGTGAAGCAGAAAACCCCACGGCGCGAGCCGTAGGAATCCCCCTCGTCCACGAGAGGGAGGAAGTCAACGAGCCCACGTCCGTACCGACGATGAAGACGCGTTCGTGGCCGGGGTGCCGCAGCAGTTGGTGCAGGTCCTCGGCCACGTCTCGCTTGGTCCAGTGCCCTGCCGGGATGGCCGAGTCGCCGGAACCGCGCAGGTCCGGTGCGACGACCGTGAAGCCCCGCTCAGCGAGGAGCGGCATAACGGCCCGCCATTCGATCCAGGTGAACGGCCAGTTGTGCACGAGGACGACCACGGGACCGGCGCCGCCAATCACATGGCCCGAACCGGCGTGACCATGACCGAGTTTGCGGTCCTGCTCCTCTTGAGCGAGGCCCCCGACCGGCGCATGCGTATGTCCGCACTCGCTGCCGCGGCCGGTCTCACACCCTCCCGCATCACCCGCGTGGTCGATGGGCTGGCCCACCACGGCATGGTCCGCAAGGAACGTCACGACAACGATCGACGCGGCAACCACGCCGTCCTCACGGACACCGGTCTGCGCGCCATGCGCTCGGCCCAAGCCACCCACCTTGCCAGCGCACGGCGGCGCGTCCTCGACCACATCCCTGAGCACCTGGTGCCGGATCTAGCCCAGGCCCTTGCCGGGACCACCGAAGCCCTGTATCAGCCCTGAACTGCGGTGACATAAGCAAAGGCGAAGCGCGGGACTGCCTGGAGGATTGCGCGATCGCCAGTGCCGGCGATCGCGCGATCGGTTACAGGTGCGCAGCCAGGAACGGCCGGACCACGTCGGCCATCTCGTCGGGTACTTCCTCGGCGAGGTCGTGCCCGGCGTCGAAGACGTGGCCGGTGACGTCGTGGGCCATGAGTCGCATCTGGGACTCGTTGCGGTCGCCGATGAACGCCGAGCCGCCGAGCGCCAGCACCGGGATGTCGAGCTTCTTCTGCGCGGACTGCCGGTTCTGTTCGGCGTCTACGAGCATCGCCCGGTAGATCGCGAGCATGGCGCGGATACCGCCGGGCATGGAGTAGCAGCGCACGTATTCCTCGATCGCGTCGGGCGTGGCGCTGTCGGGACGGCTGCGCTCAAACTTGATCATGTAAGTGATCAGCTCACGCTCGTGCCCGGCGATCAGCATCTCGGGAACGTCCGGCTGGAAGTAGAAGCCCAGATGCCACAGATGCATGCCGCTGGAGACGTTCGCCGGGGTGAGGGCGGTGTGATCCTCGAAGCCGAAGCCGGGAAACAGGGCCTCGGCGAACACGAGGCCGCTGACGTTCTCGCGGTGGCGGGCGGCGAGCTGGTAGCCGATCACCGCTCCCCAGTCCTCGCCGATCACGGCATACGTCCCGTGCCCGAGATGGGTCATCAGTGCGGCGATGTCGTCGCTCATCGTCGCGGAGTCGTAGCCGTCCGCGGGGCGGGCGGAGTCGCCGAGACCGCGCAGGTCCGGCACGACGACGGTGTAATGGGGAGTCAGCTTCGGGGCGAGGTGGCGCCAGTGATAGCCGGTCTTGGGCACGCCGTGCAGCAGCACCACCGCGGGGCCGGACCCGGCCGTCCGGAAGTGCAGACTCGTTCCGTTGACGGGGGCGCGGCCGGTGCGGACGGGCGCTCCGTCATGGTCGTACATCATGTTCTTTCAGCCTTCCCTGTTCCATGTCCGTCGCGGTGCGGGTGTCATGCGGGTTCCGGCGCCTATTCTTGAGCGTTCGATACAGATTCTGGTCATGAAAAGGTCAGTCGAGGGCGGCCAGCGCGACCTCCACGAGGGGTTCGAGGGCCTTGAGGTCCGGCGTGATCTTCGAGGAGACCAGTAGGCCGTTGAGGAAGGTGACGAGGTAGGCGGCGAGCGTGTGCGGGTCGTGCCGCGCCGCGATCTCACCCCGCTCGCCCGCCACTCGCAGCACCTCGGCGAGGGCGTCCCGGCTGGCGTCCTGCATGTCCCGCACGATGCGCCGGACCGACGGGTCCTCCGGCAGGCGCTCGCAGGCGGCATTGACCGCCAGGCAGCCCCGGCCGCCCTGCTCGACGGCGATGCGCATCCGCTCGACCAGGAGCGTGCGGATCGCCGAGCGGGCATCAGCACCCTCCTTCAGGCTGCGCAGGGCAGCCGCCGCGAGGGTGGTGCGGTAGTGCTCCAGCGCGGCACGGTACAGGCCGTCCTTGTCGCCGAATGCCGCGTACAACGAGCCCTGCCCGATTCCCAGTTGGCGGGTCAGGTCTCGCACCGAGGTCGCCTCGTAGCCACGCGTCCAGAACAGCTCCATCGCGCGGCTCACCGCCGCCTCGGTGTCGAACTCCCGGGTCCTTGCCATGGCACCACCGTAGGGTATCTGGATCGTACGCTCAAGAAAGTGCTGCCCGGCGGGCGATACCCAGCGCCGCCGTGCGCACGGCTCACCTTCTCGCCCAGGGCGCCCGGGCGAACTGTTCGTGCAGCGGGAGCGGGGAGATCAGGCGGCAGAACGGGCCGTACACCTCCTTGCCGTGGGAGTCGGGGGCGCCGTACGAGGTGAGTTTGGCTGTCTCCAGGGGGGTGTGCGGGGCTTTGAGGTCGGTCCAGGGGCCGGGGACGAAGGCGGTGCGGCCGGCGCGGGGGCGTTTGGCGGTCTCGGTGAGGCCGGTTGCGGCGAGGGCGGACTGGGCGGCCTTGTGGCGGGCGGGGGACCAGGCGTTCCAGCGGCGGATGTTGCGGTCCGTGGGGTGGGCGAGGGTGAGGAGCTGGAGGTAGAGGGCGGCGGCGTCCTCGTCGAGGGCGAGGGTGGTGGCGACCTCGCTGACCAGGGCCGGGACGCTGAGGAGGGGGTTGGCTTCGTACGAGCCGGGCGGCACCGGGGTGGTGGCGGCGCGCTGGACCATGCGGGCCAGGCCGCCGTCCGGGGTGTAGAGCTGGGTCGCGTCGGGGGTGGAGGCTCGGAGGAAGACCTGGCCGTGGGGGAGGGTGACGACGAGGCTGCCGTTGTCGTACGCCGTCGGGAGCGTGTGGCCGCCCGGCTGGTAGGGCCTGCTGCGCAGGTGGAACGGGCCTTCGTACGGCTTGAAGTTCGGGTCCGTCGCCACGGACGCGGCGAGGTCTGGGCGGGGGGTCAGGGGGACCAGGTACGTCGGGGAGTCCAGGAGGGTGCGCAGGTCTTCGTACAGACCGGTGGCCCAGGCGACGGACGGGTCGCCCACGGGGCGTTCGGTGAGCGCCCAGGCCAGGGCCGTCGCCGGGACCACGTGCGGCAGGTCGCCGGAGCGGATCCAGGAGCCGGTCGTGCCGTCGGACTCGTCGTGGTGCAGGGCGAAGTGGCCTGAGACGCTGCCCTCGACCAGCGCGAACCCCTTGTCCTGGGCGGGGATCGCGGCGCCCGTCGCGAGGCGGTGGGCCCAGTCACCGGTGATGGCGAGGTCGGTCTCCAGGCCGTCGGCCAGGTCCTCGTCGACGTACGGGGTCTGCCCGACCAGGCCGTTCCAGGCATCCGCCATGCGCTCGGCGGCGGCGACCATGCCGTCCTCCGTCCACAGGCCGGGGAGCTCGGCGGGGTCGTCCGGCAGGCCTGCCGCGAGGACGGACAGGCGGCCGGAGGACCCGAGGCGGTAGCCGCCGTAGTCCCAGACCAGGCTCTTGCTCGCGTTGTACGGCGCCGACCGCAGCAGCTTCTCGTACTCCTTCCCAACACCGTAGGGCAGGCCGCCCAGCGCCAGGGCGGCGATGGCCCGCCGTACGCCCGTACGGCGGGAGAACGCCTCCAGCGCGGCGGGGGAGAGGGGCAAGGGGCCCTGGGCCGCGAGGAGTTCGAGCAGTTGGGCAAGACGGGCGGAGTCGTCGCGGGTGAGCGTGACGGTCCTGCACCCGGTGGCCTCGGAGGGTGCCGGGTCCGTGGCCCGCTGGACGAAGCGCTCCCCGGCGTCATCCCTGACACCCGGGTCGTCCGGCGGACCGGATGCGATCACCCATCCCTCCGCCCGGTGCGCTGCGAGCGCGGGCGCCGGTGCCTGCCCCGTGCGCCAACTGCTGCCATGCTCCGCGAAGGGCTGTTCGCGCCAGGTCTCCAACAGGGCCAGCAGACAGGCCCGTTCGGATTCGGCGGTCGTGGACATGAGCGCTCGCCATGCCACCGCGTCGATCCAGCCGAGCAGCACGGTCCAGTCGAGGGGCCGGGCCGGAGGCGCGAGACGGCGGGTCTCGTCGTCGATTTCGCCGCGCAGATGGCGGCCGTCGGCGGCCAGGGCGGTGAGCATGGCGGGCCGCGGCTGCGGCCTGGGTGCCTTGTAGTGCCCGGGTTCGTCCCGCAGCCCGCGCAGTGCGATGGTCAACTCCGTGTCCGGTACGGGGTCCTTCAGCGTGACCGCGGGTCCGGACCGCATGATGCTCACGCGCCGGGAGAGCTCCTCACGGCGGCGCCGCACGTCGGCGGCCAGGCGGACCGCCCGCAGCACGCCCTCACGGAGGTCAGAGTCCGTCAACTCCGGTATTAGCTCCGGCAGTACGTCGGTGAGGGCGGCCTGCGCGTCGAGGAGACTGCGTACGGTCTCGTCGTCGACCGCACGCAGCGCCGCCGAGGCCGCCGGGTCCCGGGGGACGAGGAAGTGCCAGTACGCGGGCGGGGGGAACGGCATGGGTCCGGCGGCGGCCGACGGCTTGTGCCACGGGTGCTTGGGGTCCGGGAAACTGCGGACCTCCCACAGCAGCGAACCGTCTTCGACTGCGACGCACCGGACGTTGATCTGCTCCGCCAGCACGCCGTCCTCGCCGCCCTCGGGCAGTCGCAGGATGCCCCACGGGTCCTGGCCCTGCCGGGAGACCCGGTAGGTCGCCTCGCGCCCGTCGATTCCCTCCAGGACGAAGCGGTCGGGTGCGTTGTTCCGGTACTTCGTACGGAACAGCACCCGGAAGCCGACCAGGGAACCGGCCTGTCCCAGCGGCGACTTGGGGGCGCCCGGCGGCATGGGGGCCAGGGAGAGGGTTTCCTTGAAGACCGCCGTGCCCGGGGGCAGGGTGCCCGTGCCGGGGAAGTCCGGCAGGGTGGTGTCCTCGGTGCGGGCGCCGGTGGCCGGGTCGAGGCGGGCCCAGCCGTCCCTGTACACGGCCGCGCTCCACACCCGCTTGCCGTCCGACATCTGCAGTTCGTGGCTGTCGATGCCCTCGCGGCCGCCGGGGCGCAGCACCCGCTCGCCGTCGTGCCGGCCGTCGCCGTCGGCGGTCTCGAACTGGAAACCGAGGGCACCGTCGATGGAGCCGCCGTACGGCACCATGCCGAGGACGTTCTCCGGCTCGAAGACCTCGTCGGGGGCCTCTGCCCAGAACGCGCGGTCACTGAAATAGCGTTGTGCGTCCGTCGTCCAGCCGACCAGGAACTTCCCGCCCACGTAGTGCACGGTGTGCAGGGTCGCGTCGTCCGGGATGCGGAAGGTGCAGGAGGCGCGGCGGCCGGCGTGGTCGACGGCGATGGCCCGGTCGTGGGAGTACAGCGTCAGCACGGGCCAGGTGCAGGTGACGGCCGTGATCTCGGCGAGGGGCAGCTCGGTGAGGGCGTCCTCCAGCGCGGGCCAGCTCAGCTCCTCCGGCAGCCCGGCCCGCAGGGCGCGCGTCAACGGGCCGGTCAGGTCGAGAGAGGCGAGGGCCTCCTCGATGCCGTCCAGCGCGGTGGCGGTGGGGCGGTCGAGGAGGGTGGCGAGCTCGTCGACCGCCTCGTGCGCAGCGCCGAGCCCGCCGCCGCGCAGCGCGTCGAGCAGGCTGTTGATCCGGGTCAGGACCTCGGCGGCGATGCCCTCGTTGCCCGGCAGCAGGGTGATCGCCGTACCGCCTCCACGTTGGCCCCAAAGCGGCCTGTGCAGGCTCTCGTGAACCGTGCCCTCCAAGCGGCGGCCGAACACCGGATGCGCGGCCACCGCCTTCAGATCGCGGCGCGAGTCGTCGCCCCAGAACCGCAGCAGGACCGTCTCGCCCGGGTCGTGCACCTCTATGCCCTCGGCCAGGCAGGCGTCCAGCAGATCCGCGTCGATATCGGTGTGACGGCGCCACTTGGTCTCGTGCAGCCGCACCGGCTCGCCCGCCGCGCGCAGGCGCGGGGCGAACAGCGCCAGCAGTTCGAACAGCTCGGGCGGCATGGGCTGACGGCAGATACCACCGTACGGAACCTGTTGGTACGCGTACTCCCGGGTGAACCGGCTCAGCCAGGCGGGCAGCCCGCCCTCCGGGGTGAGGCGCCCCGCCGCCACCGACTCGGCCGCTCCGCAGCGCAGCAGCAGACGCACCCAGGGGGCGCCGTCCGCCCGCGTCGGCGGGAACAGGTCCACCAACACCGCGTTCACCGCGTCACCCTGCGGATGCTCCGCCAGTACGACCGCCGCCGCGTCCAGCAGGGCACTAGGCACCGCCTTGCCGCGTGCCCCGCGCAGCGCCACGCCCAGCAGCCGGGTCTCCTCGCCCGTGCCCAGTCCCGCGGCTCGGGCGGAGGCACGGATCAGCTTGGCCAGGTCGGCGGGGAGGTCACCGGGGGAGGCCGCCCAAGCCTCCAGCAGCCGTACGAGCTCCTCGTGCGCCCGCTCCGGAGGCAGCGTTGCCGCCAGTCGGCGCTGCTGCGTCGTCAACTCCTTGGCGGGCAGCGCACCGGCCCGCGCAAACAGCAGCGCGTTCTCCCTGAGCCGATCCATGTCCACGGGCAGCGCATGGTCCTGCTCGGCCTTCCGCGCGAGGGCGTACGCACGGCTCGCCTGCTTGGGGAACGACAGGCTCATGCGGTGGGCGAGGGAGTCCCAGAACGGCGGCAGGTGCGCCGGGGGCAACCGCCGTGCCCGCCACGTCATGTCATCCAGAAACCGGCCCGGCTTCTCGTACGCCCGCATCAGGCCCGACTCGACCACCTCCATCAACTCGCGCGCGGCCGGCTCGGCGCCCGCGTCGTGGACGAGGACCCAGTCGACGTACGGCACAAGGGAGTTGGGCTTTGGAGGCAGCGTGACGGTCATACGGAAGATCCTGACACGCGCCACTGACAGTCGGGGGCGCCGCGACTTGGCACCGCCGCCGGACACCTCCGTACAGACGCCGTGGTCATTGCAGTGCCCGGCAGCCCAAGAGGCGGGCTGGGCCCAATGCCGTGACTCTCAACTTCAGCTGGACATACGGGCGTTCACCGATGCCCGTAGACTCATGGTGTGGCATTCATGAGCACCCCGCACTGCTGCTTCCTGTGATCGGAAGGCGTTGAGGGCGATGCCGGACGGCGTCGCCCTCCTTGGTGTGCCTGCTGTGTGAACCATGTTTCCGACGCTGCCAGTTACTTCCTGAGGCAGTGACGCTCTGAGCGCGCGTGCAGGCACGGTCTCTTCCCTACGCCCTTGCCAGGAGTGCCTCGTGCCCGTGTCGCTTCCCCCTGCCCTCGAACTGTCCCTCGACCTGCTGCGCTGCCCAACGTGCCGCACGCGCCGCCTCCACCCCGACCACGGCGCACTGCGCTGCCCGGTGGGCCACACCTTCGACATCGCCCGCCACGGCTACGCCGGCCTGCTGACGGGCACCCGCGCCATCAGTGGCGACGACGCGGCTATGGTCCGGGCCCGGGGCCGATTCTTGTCCACCGGCACCTACGCGCCCATCCGCCAAGTCGGGGCCCGCCTGGCGGCCGACGCCGTGGCTGAGCAGGCCACGGTTGTGGACGTGGGGTGCGGTACGGGCTACTACCTGGCCGGCGTACTCGACCAGTTGCCCGGCGCCCGTGGTCTGGGCCTGGACACATCGGTGCGGGCGCTGCGCTCGGCAGCCCGAGCCCATGAACGAGCCGCTGCAGTGGCCTGGGACGTCTTCCGTCCCTTCCCGCTGGCCGACGGGGTGGCCGATGTCGTGCTGGACGTGTTCGCCCCGCGCAACCCGGCCGAGTTCCACCGGGTGCTGCGCCCGACCGGCCGGTTGATCGTGATCCGTCCCACCGGGCGGCACTTGGCCGAGCTGCGCGGCCGGTTGCCTGCGATGGTCACGATCGACCCGGCCAAGGAACAGCGCCTGCACCGGACGCTGGCCCCTTTCTTCGAGGCCGCCGTCACCGAACAGGTGGAATACCCCGCGACCCTGACCAGGCTGGATGCCCTGGACCTGGTAGCGATGACGCCGAGTGCACACCACGTGAGCCGTGCAGACCTGAACGATGACGGCCTCCTGCCCGATCAGGTCACCGTCTCCGTGCTGGCCACCGCCTACCAGCCTCGGTGACCACGAGCGGGCGCATGCGCCTGCAGGCCGACGAGCAGTGAGCCTCCGCCAACTGCACCATTCCGGGCTGCTCTTGTCGGGCTCGCCCTGAGCGCCGATGCCAGTCAGCAGGTCCGTGGGGTGTCGCCGTTCTGATCGGCCGAGTGAAGCAGTTCGATGACACGTTCCTCGTACCGGACGCGGGCCGGGGAGAAGTCGTACGGCATCTTGCCGATGGCCTCCATCGCGCTCATCCTCGCCTCGCCTTCCTCCTCGTCGGCGTGCTCGTCCTCCTGGTCCAGGAGGACGTCGAGGGCCTCGTCCAGGCCGGATCCGTCGATGGTGGCTCCCAAGGCGGTCTCATGAGCACACCGCTGGGCAGCCAGGTCTTCGATGCGGGGGTCGTCGGGGGACATGGTGTCGTCCAAGGCCGCCTCGGCCTCGGCCAGGCGGTCTTCCTCGGCCCGCAGCTCGGGGTGGGTGGCCAGGACGATGAACCGGTTGGCCTGGATGGCGGCGCCCAGGGAGCCGAAGATACGCTCCGTGACCAGAAGGGTATCGAGATCGGCCGGGCGCAGGCCCCCGGGCGCCAGATCATGCAGGCGGCCACTGACCAGCGGTGAGAGCAGGCCCAGAGGGCTGCCCACCTCGCGGAGGCGGTGCACGGCGGCCCGCTGGGCTTCGATGGCGGCCGCCTTGGAGACAAGGGATTCCTCCAGCCGGGCCAGGGACTGCTCGATGCCGGTGGCGCCCTCAAAGCCGGCCCGGATGTCGTCCAGGGCGATACCCGCATCAGCCATCTTGCGGATCCACAGCAGGCGGATCATGTCGTCGTATCCGTAGCGGCGGCGGTCGTCGCTGCCGCGTTCCGGTTCGGCGAGGAGCCCGATGGCGTGGTAGTGGCGGATGGCGCGGGGTGTGGTCCCGGCGAACGCGGCGGCATCGCCGATTTTGACCCAGCGGGGAATCGCAGGAAGGGGCATGCGCGGCAACCTCTCAATGTCGTGCTCGCCTCAATGTCGTGCTAGCCGCCTACTGGACCACATGCCGCTACGGCACATGCAAACCCCGCTGCCGTAGGGCGCGCCCCGCGCTCCCGCACCATCAAGGGTCGTACGGATGGCGAGCGGGCCGGCCGTCGGCCTGGACGAGATGCCCCTCCCGCCGGCCGAGCGCATGCACAGGCACCAGGCCGGCTTGCCCCTGACCCGGATATCCGGACCGGGTCTCCGGAGGTTGCCGCTTCGTCTGGTCTGCGGCGCCGTCACTCCCGCGCTGTGCGCGGGAGCCAGCCGTTGACGCGGCGGTCGGTCCATTGGACGAGGCCGACGGCGGCGAGGGCCACCAGGACGACGGCGAGGAGTACGGCCAGGACGGTCTCGCTGTCGAAGCGGCCGCCTGCCTGGGTGAGGACGCGGCCGAGGCCGACGACGGCGATGAACATCTCGCCGTTGATCATTCCGGTGACCGCGCGGCCGATGCCGAGCCGGATGCCGGCCATGGCCAGCGGCAGGGCGGCGGGGACGACGACCTTGAGCAGGAGTTGCCGCTCGCTCGCCCCGTACAGGTGGGCCATCTCGGTGAGGTGCTCGGGGACCGCTCGTACGGCGGAGGCGGTGCTGATCACGATGATGAAGAGCGAGTACATGACCACGACGGCCACGATGGACGCCCTGCCCGGTCCGAACAGCGAGAAGAAGACCGGGGCGAACACCAGGGACGGAGCCGTCAGCAGTGCGTACATGTAGACGCCGAGGGCGGCGTCCACCGTGCGGTAACGACCCATCAGCACGCCGAGTGTCAGCCCCAGGACGAGGGAGATCGCGAACCCGAGGACGAGGTTGGTGAGGCTGGAGGCCAGGCTGCTGAGGATCAGCCCGTCCAGCGTCATCTCCCACAGCCGGGCGACGACGGCGCCGGCCGGCGGGAGGAAGGCGGCGTCGGCGGACCGCGCGACCACCTCCCAGACGATCGCCCCGGCCAGCAATCCGACCAGCGGCGGAGGCATCGCGACGCGCGCATTCCTTCGTACGCTCGTGTGGGCCGCGGGGGTTGTGGTGGTCATCCGGCCACCTCCTGGGTGGCCGCGGCGCGGGCGGCTGTGCGGTGGTCGGGGTGCATGGTGCGCAGGCTTTCCCAGAGCCGCGAGGTGATTGCGGTGAACTCGGGGGACTGCTCCAGGCCCCCGACGTCGGCAGAGCGGGGCCGTGGGATGTCGATGGGGACGATCTCGGCGATCCGGCCGGGGCGGGGGCTCATGAGGACCACCCGGTCCCCGAGAAGTACGGCCTCCTCCATGCTGTGGGTGATGAAGACGACCGTCAGCCGCCGGCGTTCCCAAATGGACAGCAACTCCTCCTGGAGGATGCGCCGGGTCTGCTCGTCGAGAGCGCCGAACGGCTCGTCCATCAGCAGGACGTTCGGCTCCACGGCCAGCGCTCGGGCCAGACCGACGCGCTGCTGCATGCCGCCGGACAGTTCGCCGGGCAGCCGCGATTCGAACCCGCCGAGTCCGACCAGCTCGATCAGCTCGCGGGCCTTCGCATGGCGGACCGCGCGGCTCTCTCCGCGGAGTTCGAGACCGAAGGCGACGTTGTCCAGCACCGTGGCCCAGGGCAGCAGTGCGAAGTTCTGGAAGACCATGGCCCGGTCGGGGCCTGGGCGGCGTACGGGTTCGCCGTCGACGACGATGTCGCCGTCGTCCCAGTCGATGAGTCCGGCGATCGCGCGCAGCAGGGTGGTCTTGCCGCATCCGCTCGGGCCCAGGACGGTGAGGAACTCGTTGTCCCCGACGGTGAGGTTGACGTCCTTGAGGGCGTGGACCTCGCTCCCCTCGCGCCCGGTGAAGGTCTTGGTGACGCCTCGGATCTCAATCACGTGTGCTCCTTGAGGAGTTCCTGGGGGCCGCCCACGGAGTGGCTTTGCGCTCGACCCAGCGGGCGGCGGTGATCAGCGCGAGGGCCTCGGCGAGAATGATGACGATGGTCGCGTACAACTTGGGCGCCTCGAACAGGGCGCGGTACTCGAGGATGAGGCCGCCGAACCCGACCGACACCATGAGCAGTTCGACGATGACCATGCCGGTGACGGCGCGGCCGAGTGCGAGCCGGACGCCGGTCATGATGGCGGGCAGGGCGCCGGGAATGAGGATGCGCCGCCAGATCTGAGCCTCTGACGCCCCGTAGGTACGGCTCATCTCGATGAGTGAGGCATCGATCTGCCGTATGCCGGCACGGGCGTTGACGATCACCATGACGATCGAGAAGAGAGTCACCAGGATCACCCGCGAGAGCAGCCCGAATCCCACCGACATCACGAGAAGTGGGATCACGGCGGCCATCGGCGTCACCAGCAGAATGCTGAGGTAGATGTCGGTGTAGCGCTCGACGGTGCGGAAGCGGCCCAGGAGCAGGCCGGCCGGTACGCCGAGTACGACGGCCGCGACGAAACCGAGGACCAGCGCCTGGTTGCTCAGCCAGAGCGCCTTCCACAACTCGGCCTCGCCGAGCAGTTGGACGGTCGCCACCGCCGTGTCGGAGAAGGGCGGGAGCAGGATGCCGCCCCAGTACCGCCCGTACACCTCCCAGGCGGTCGCGAACACGGCGAAGGTGAGCAGTTGGTAGAGGAGGGTGCCGTGAACTGCCTTCTGCAGCAGGCTGGTTGAGGGGCGGCGTGGCGTGGCGGAGACATCGGAAGCGGTCATGAGCCTTCTCCCCGTTTCTGCGCGACCGGTTCCTGCGCGGCCCGTTCCCTTGCGACAGGTTCCTTTGCGGCCGCCGCGCGGTCGATGAAGCTGAGGTCCGCCACGTCCGCGGCCGGCATGCGCTTGACGATTCCGGCATCCGAGAAGAAGTCGACCGTCCGCTGGACGCTCCGCGGAGTCAGCCCCGCGGCATCGAACAGCCCGGCCTCCACGTACCGCCGGCTGGTTTCCTTCGCCGTCGCGTCGTCGTAGGCGTCCGGCAGGTACTTCTTCAGCAGGGACACGAGATAGCCGGGGTCCGCGTTGATCTTCCGGTGCTCCGCCACGAGCGCGTCGATGAATGCCTGGCTGGGCTTGCGGTGTTCGCCGAGGTAGTCCTCGTTCGCGTACACGGTCTGCGGGTGCAGCCCGGGAAAGACCTCCTTGAAGTCCACCAGCCGGTGCAGTCCCTTGCCTCCGCCGGCCCGTTCCAGGGTGACGGCGTCGGTCACTTCGAGGGCGGTCGCGTCGATCTGGCCGGACAGCAGGGCCTGCGCGCGGGCGTCGGAGCCGCCGATGGTCAGGTATTCCGGTTCGGAACCGGCACGGCAGTCCTCGCTGACCCACTGCCGGACCATCGCCGTCGCGACGGAGCCCTCGCTGAAGATGCCGAAGGGGCGGCCGTCCAACTGGTCGCAGCTGTCGCGGTTCTGGGCGCCGTAGATCGCCCATTGGTTGCCGATGGCATCGGCGACGATCCGGATCGGCGCACCCTTGGACATCGCGATCAGCGCCGGGCTCGTCGCCTCCGCCGAGAACTGGTAGTCGCCGCGGACGAGGCCCTCGATGGCGAGTTCCGGCTCGGCGGCCTCCTCCACCTTGACGTCGAATCCCTGCTCACGGACTGCGTCGACGGCCGCGAGCAGGGGAACCGCGGCGATGTCCGGCTCGATCAGTGCCACGGTGAAGGAGTTGTCGCTGCCGCCACCGGAACATCCGGCCAGCAGCAGGGTGGCGGAAACGATGACGCCTAACGCCCTCAGGCGTTTCAGGCGGTACCGGGAAGCAGGCGTTTTCACTGAGCGACTCGACAAGGGGTCGCTCCTCTCTGCGAGATGCCGCCGAGGCCTTGTGTTGTCGCCGGGACGGCGTGCCATACTGGTTATGCAATCGATTGCGCTTACGTGTGCACAATCATGTGCGGGCCAGAACGAACCCGTCAACCCCGCGCCAAGAGAATCCGCCCGCCGACGACGAGAGAGGCAGCAACCGGTGACCGCATCAGAGGGCAAGGCATCCGGCCGCGCACGAGGCGCCAAACGCCGCCCGACCATGGCCGATGTGGCGCGCGAGGCGGGCGTGAACGCATCGACGGTGTCCCGCGCCATGGACGAGCGGCACCCCTTCTCACGTAGCGCCACGGCCGCCCGGATCAAGGAGGTCGCGCAGCGTATCGGGTACTCGCCCAATCCCGCGGCGGCCAGCCTGCGCCGACAGAGCACCCGCACGATCGGCGTGGTCGTCTCAAGGCTCTCGGACGGGGTGATGGCGATCCTGTACGAGGAGATCGCCGAAGCCTGCCGGGACCACGGGCTGCACGCCCTCGTCGCGATCACCCACGACGACCCGGCTGCCGAAGCCGTCCAGGGAAGGCTGCTCCTTGACCGGATGGTGGACGGGCTGGTGCTCGCCACGGCCCGGCTGGACGCGGAGAGCGATCTCGTACGCGAACTGGCGGCGCGGGACATCCCGTACGCCCTCGCACTGCGGACCGACGGCCGCGGCCCGGCCTCTGTCGGCGACGACAAGCTGGGCGGGTATCTGGCCGCCCGTCACCTGATCGACCTGGGGCACCGGCGGATCGCGCTGATCGCCGGCCCGCCTTACGCCTCCAACCCCGTCGGCAGGATGGAGGGTTACCGCACAGCCCTGCGGGAAGCGGGGATCGCGGTGGACGAACGCCTCGTCCGGCCCTCGGAGTTCTCCATGGAGAGCGGCGAACAGGTCGCTACCGAGCTGCTGTCCGCCATGCCCGCCGGTGAGCGCCCGACGGCCGTCATGACCGTCAACGACAACACCGCGGTCGGTGTGATGGCGGCCGCCAGACGGCTCGGGATCAGCATCCCCGGCGAGCTCTCGCTCGTCGGCTACAACGACACCCCGCTCGCCGCGCGCCTGCCGATTCCGTTGACCAGTGTCCGCGTACCGCTGCGCGAGATCGGACGCGGCGCGGTCGACATCCTGCTGCGGTCCATCGAGGGCAAGCCCACGGCGTCCGCTGTGTACGCGCCCACCCTCATCCCACGAGAGTCGTCGACCTCCGCCCGGTGAACGCCCGGCCGCCATCCACCACTTGGAGAGGAACAGCGTGCCCGAGATCCCCGAGACACTTGAGATACACGAGACTTTTGAGAAAGCCGAGACTCTTGAGAAATCCGAGACTCTCGAGAAAATCGACGCCTTCTGCCATGTGCTTCCCCGCGACTACGCCGAGCGCCTATTCGCGCTCGACGGCATCCCGGCCGTGGCCAACCTGCGGAAGCGCATCATGAACATCCCCGCGCTGGTCGACCTGGACGTGCGCTTCCGGCAGATGGACGAGTTCGCCGGCTATCGCCAGATCATCAATCTGGCGGCCCCGCCCGTGGAGGACTTCGGCAGCCCGGCCCTGTCCGCCGAGTACGCGCGCATCGGCAACGACGGCCTGGCCGCACTCGTCGCCGAACACCCCGACCGCTTCGTGGGCTTCTGTGCGGCCGTCGCCCTCAACGACGTCGACGCCGCCGTCGCGGAACTCGACCGCGCGGTCGGCGAGTTGGGGGCGATCGGCGTCCAGATTTACACCCACGTCAACGGCCACCCCCTGGACGAGCAGCGCTTCGAACCCTTCTGGGAACGCGCCGCCGAACTCGACCTCCTCGTCCAGGTCCACCCCTGCCGCAACTCCTCCTGGCCCGACTACCCCACCGAGGAACGCTCCCGGTACGAGATCTGGTGGACCTTCGGCTGGGAGTACGACCTGTCCGCCTTCATGGCCCGCATCGTCTTCGGCGGCGTACTCGAACGCCATCCCGGCCTCAAGCTCCTCATCCACCACGGCGGCAGCATGATCCCGCACTTCTCCGGCCGCGTCGGCCCCGGCTGGGACCAACTCGGCTCCCGCACCCCCGACCACCAGCGCGAGGACGTCACCGGCTATCCGCTCACCAAGCGCCCGCTGGACTACTTCAAGATGTTCTACGCCGACACCGCACTCTTCGGCGCCCCGCACGCCCTGCGTTGCGCCCTGGAGTTCTTCGGCCCGGACCGTGTGCTGTTCGGCTCCGACTCGCCGTACGACCCCGAGAAGGGCCCCGGGTACATCCGCTCGGGGATCGCCGACCTGGCGGCCATGGACCTCACCGAGGCGGAGCGCGCCGCCGTGTTTTCCGGCAACGTACGCAGACTGGCTGGCTCCAGGCTTCCTGCACCGGCCGCTGTCCGGTGAGCTGCCAGGTCAACTACGTGGCGCTTGCCGCAAGTTGGGCGGGTCGCTGACTGGAGGAGATCCGGCGCGAGAGCCCTCAGCCGCGTAGGCGGGCGTTGAGGCGGGCGGCCTGGCGTGTCAGGTGGGCGGTTTCGGCGAGGTTGGTTGCCTTGTGGGCCGCGTCGGCGTACAGGCGGGCCGCTGTGGTCAGGTCGCCGTCGCGTTCGTGGAGGTAGGCCGCTACCGCGGTGTGGCGGGGTAGGGAGGGGTCCAGGGTCGCGAGTGCGGCCAGGCCGGCGCGCGGGCCGTCGGCTTCGCCTACGGCGACCGCACGGTTGAGGCGTACGACCGGGTTGTCGGTCAGGCGGGCGAGCTCGTCGTACCACTCGACGATCTGGACCCAGTCGGTCTCCTCGGCGGTGGGCGCGTCCGCGTGGAGGGCGGCGATGGCGGCCTGGGCCTGGAACTCGCCCAGCCGGTCGCGGGCGAGGGCCGCCTGCAGGATCTCGACACCTTCGGCGATCAGCTTGGTGTCCCACTGGCCGCGGTCCTGTTCGGCGAGCGGTACGAGGCTGCCGTCGGGCGCGGTCCGGGCGGCGCGCCGGGCGTGGTGGATCAGCATGAGGGCGAGCAGCCCGGCTACCTCGGGGTGGTCGATCGCGGCGGCGAGCTGGCGGGTGAGCCGGATGGCCTCGGCGGCGAGGTCGACGTCGCCGGAGTAGCCCTCGTTGAAGACCAGGTAGAGGACGCGCAGCACGGTGGCGACGTCGCCGGGCTGGTCGAACCGTACGCCGGCCACGGTGCGCTTGGCCCGGCTGATGCGCTGCGCCATGGTCGCCTCGGGCACGAGGTAGGCCTGGGCGATCTGGCGGGTGGTGAGCCCGCCGACGGCGCGCAGCGTGAGCGCGACGGCGGATGAGGAGGTCAGGGAGGGGTGGGCGCAGAGGAAGTACAGCTGGAGGGTGTCGTCCGCGGCGGGTGCGGCGCCGGGCCCCGGTTCCTCGTCTACGACGTTCTCCCGCCGGCGGCGGGCGGTGTCCGCCCGCCTCGCGTCGAGGAACTTGCGCCAGGCCACGGTGACCAGCCAGCCCTTCGCATCCCGCGGAGGGTCGGTCGGCCACACGCGCACCGCCTCGAGAAGCGCGTCCTGTACGGCATCCTCGGCCGCCGCGAAGTCTGCTCCGCGGCGGACGAGGATGGCGAGCACACTCGGGGTGAGGCTCCTCAGCAGGGCCTCGTCCATCTCAGTGGTCACTCTCAGTGGCACTCCGTGATGGTGGGCGGCGCGGCCAGGAACGGGCGCAGCTCCAGCCACTCGTGGATCGGCTTCCCGCCCGCTCCGGGCGCGGCCGACAGTTCCCCGGCCAGCTCGACGGCGCGCTCGTAGCTGTCGACGTCGATCACCATCCAGCCGGCGATGAGGTCCTTGGTCTCGGCGAACGGTCCGTCGGTGACCGGCGGGCGCCCCTCACCGTCGTACCGGACCCACGTCCCCTCCGGGGCGAGTGCCTGACCGTCGACGAACTCGCCGCTCTTCTCCAGCCGCGCCGCGAAGTCGCCCATGTACTGGATGTGGGCCGAGATCTCCTCGGGCGTCCACTGCTCCATGGGCACGTCGTTGACTGCCGCCGGAGCGCCTTTGTAGTGCTTGAGCAGCAGGTACTTGGCCATGATGGTTCTCCTCAATGCTGTTACGACCCATTGTGGTCGCGTTCACAGCAGGGACGGAGCCGATCACGCGTTCTCGACATCGCCGTCCAAGTTTTTTCCGGCTCTTGTAGCGGAGCCTGGGGGAGAGCTCTGACCGGGGCGGCATCGCCCCGCGCGGAGTCACGAAGTGGCGATCACGACAGGGGTGCGTCCCTTGTCCTGCTCGGCAGCGTGAGCGAGGCCGAGGACGCGGTTCAGGAGACTTGGCCGCGCTGCGAGGCCACCACTCGCTTCCCCCACTCGGGCCGAGAACCGCTCCGGGATTGGCCCGTACCGGAACCCGGGCCAGGCCACGAGCCGGGACGTACGAGGAGTGTCGTGGCCGCCACTGCGGCCGTGACCAGGAACGCGGAGCGCAGTCCGTGGCTGTCCGCGAGGGCGCCGAGTGTGGCGGGGCCGGTGATGGTGCCCAGGCCCACGAAGACGATGGTCGCGGTGAAGCCGGTGGAGGGCCGCTCGGGGAAGATGTAGTAGCTCCAGACGGCGAGCAGCGCCGAACCGGCCATGAAGCACGGCCCGTACAGCACCGCGGAGGCGGCCACGGCGGGGAGCGATCCCGGGGCGAGGCCGAGCAGGGCGACGGCGACGGCGAGTCCGGTGAACAGCCAGACGTGCGTGCGGCGCAGACCGTAGCGGGTGATGACATGACCGGTCAGCGCGCCCGCCGTACCGGCCAGCCCCATCAGGGTCCAGAACAGCGGCGCGGTGGCCGAGCCGGAGCCGGTCTCGCCAGCGATCGCTTCGATGGCGTACGCCCAGTACACGGCGCCCACCAGCCCGTACGACACGGCCGTGAGGTAGAGGGGGATGGCGCGGCGGCGCAGGAACCAGCCTCGGCCAGGCCCGGATCCGGATCGGCCGCCCTGGCTCCGCTCGCGTGAGCCATAAGGCGCCGAGCGGTGCGAACCCCCGGGCAGCACCAGCGCGTTGTACACCGTGGCAGCCAGCGCCGCCACGGCGAAGACCAACCAGGCGTGTCGCCAGTGGGAGTGACGGAGGAACAAGGCGAACGGGCCCGCGACGACGACGCCGAAGGCGGTACCGGTGGCGATCACCGCCATGACGCGCTCGCGACGGCTGGGCGGGATCACGCGATCCACCACGTCGGAGTACGGGGCCCAGACCCAGCCGGAACTCATGCCCGCCAGCACCAAGCCCGTGGTCAAAGCGGCCGGATCGCGGGCAACCGTGACCAGACCCATGCCCACGGTCGCGCAGACCCCGCCCGTGATCACCATGGACCGCGGGCCGAACCGCGCGACCAGCGTGCCGACCAGAAGCAGGGCCACCACGAAGCCGACGTAGCTCGCGCTGCCGATCAGACCGACCGTCGCGACGGACAGGTTGAACTCCCGGCGGAACTCGGGGAGATAGAGGCCGTAGCCGTAGCGAGCGAAGCCGAATGTCACGCCGATGGCACTGAGTCCGGCGAGACCGACGTGCCACTCAGGGCGACGCATGATGCGTGTCATAGTCATGCTTCAAGCCTGTGACCTGGGACGACACTAAACCAGTGGCGGAAACGTCAGGAAGCACTAGATTTACGTCATGGGCAAGGAGACGCACGCCGTGAGCACTGGAAGGTCCGCCAAGAACTCAGGCAGGAGTGAGGTGCCCCAAGCGCCGATACGCGTCGTGGTCACGCTTCTGGAAGAGACCTCCCTGTTCGAACTCTCGGTGCCCTGCGCTGTGTTCGCCGAGGGCTACGAGCTGACGCTGTGCAGCACCACGCCGGGCGGCATCCAGCGGGCGCCCGGCGGGCTGCACCTGACCGCCGAGCGAGGCGTGGACGCGATGCGGGAGGCCGACCTCGTCGTCGTACCGGCATGCGTGATGGACAGCGCGTACGAGCCGCCCGAGGAACTGCTCGACGAGCTGCGCGCCGCCCACGCCCGGGGCGCGCGGGTGGCATCGCTGTGTTCCGGGGCGTTCGTGCTCGCCGCGGCCGGACTGCTGGACGGACGCGAGGCTGCCACGCACTGGATGTACGCGGACGAACTGCGCCGCCGCCACCCCCGCGTACGCGTCAACGAGCGAGCTCTGTACGTCGACGACGGCTCCATCCTCACCAGTGCGGGCACCGCGGCCGCCATCGATCTGTGCCTGCATATCGTGCGCCACGACTACGGCTCGGCGGCGGCGGCCGAGGTCGGCCGCCGTATGGTCGTCGCCCCGCACCGGGAGGGCGACCAGTCGCAGTACGCACCGGCTCGCGCGCCGCGCGTACAGCCATCGGAGCAGGGACTCGCCCCGGTCCTGGACTGGGCCCTGGACCGACTCCAACAGCCGCTGGCCATAGGGGAGTTGGCCGCACGCGCCGGGATGAGCACCCGTACCTTCGAGCGGTACTTCGCGCGTGAGGTCGGTACGACTCCGCTGCGCTGGCTCAACCAGCAGCGGCTGGCGCGCGCTCGGGAGCTGCTGGAGACCACCGACCTCCCGGTGGACACCGTCGCCCAACGCAGCGGCCTGGGCAGCGGCGACGGCCTCCGCCAGCACTTCCACCGCGCACTCGGCACCACTCCGGCCGCCTACCGCCGCACCTTCCGCATGCCACGCGGCTCGGCGACCTCCGCTGGGCCGACGTAGGTGTGCGTACGGGCGTACGCCGTGAGCTGGTTGGATCGCTCCGCGTGCCGCGGCCGGGACGGTCCGCGGACCTCGAGTCCGGCGAGGATGGCGATGAGGAACGGCCTCGGCGGATGCCCACAGAGGCCGAGCTGGCGGCGGGATGCCCTGCCCCTCGACGACGAGGTGGTGCTTGCTGCCCGGCCGTGCACGGTCGACTGGGCTGGGCCCGCTTTTGGGCCGCGCCGAGCAGCCCGTACATGGGAGGAGTCGATCACCGCCCGCGACCAGTCCAGCTTCCCCGCCGCCCGCAGCTTCTTCAGCAGCACCAGGTGCAGTTCGTCCCACACACCGGCCTCGTTCCATGCGGCCAGGCGCCGCCAGCACGTCATCCCCGACCCGAAGCCCAGCTCCTGCGGCAGGTACTCCCACTGGATACCGGTGTGCAGCACGAACAGGATTCCGCACAGCGCCTGCCGGTCCGGCACCCGCGGCCTGCCCTCGGCCAGCTTCGGCCCCGGCTCGGGCAGCAACGGCTCGATGAGCGACCACAGTTCATCCGACACGATCCACGGCCGCGCCTGACGTTTCCCCACGACCAGACCAACGATCACCCAGGTCGAAAGTCACATGATCAACAGCTTCTGTTAGGGCCTCTTAGAACTCCTAACAGAAGGGGTCTTCCTCCGATACGGGTGCCGTAGGGCCAGACGAACAGGAAGGAAGATCACTACTCTGCATAAGTGCTTTCCTACGACGAGTTGACTTCACCTGAGCGTGAGCTGTGGGACGCGTTCCCCGAGGGGCGGCGGGTGGACCTGCGTACGGGTACGCCGGAGGAGGACCGGGTCGCCGACGGCAGACGGTGGGGACCCGAGCGGACGGTGCGGGCGGCGGTGGTCGCCGCGTTGTTGCTGGGCGCGAACACTGGGCAACCGGGTGCGGTGGCGCGTCTGAGGCTCACCGGGGCACGGATCTCCGGACGCCTGGACCTGGCCGGCGCGCAGATCGCCCATGCCCTCTGGCTGGAGGCATGCTGGTTCGAGGAGGCAGTGAATCTCCTCGGCGCGTCGACCCAGACCCTCGTGTTCACGGACAGCCGGATACCCGGCATCGAGGCCGATTCGGCCCGCATCGAGGGCAACTTCTCCCTGCGGCACTCCGTGGTAGAGGGCGGCGCCCCCACACCCTTCAACCGCGTGAGCACCGCCCTGTCGCTCACCGACGCCCGGGTGAACGGCGGACTGCTCCTCAACGGGGCCGCGTTGGTCGCACCCGACGGGTGGGCCCTGTCGGCCGGTGGTCTGGCCATGGAAGGGGGCGTCTTCTGCCGAAACGGGTTCGTCGCATACGGGGAAGTCCGGCTGATGGGGGCGCAGTTACCGGGCACGCTGGTCATGCAGGGCGCCCGGCTGGAAGGACCCGGCCCACGCGGCGTGGCCCTCACCCTCGACAACGCCACGGCCTCGTCGCTCAAGTTCTCCGAGGGATTCACCGCGAACGGCACGGTACGGCTGCGCGGCACCCAGGTCATGGACAACGTGACCTTCGACGGAGCAGTCCTGAACGGCCCGCCCACCGACGACGGGAACGCCCCGGCCCTGATCGCCATGCACCTGCAAGCCGTCGACTTCGATCTCACCCTCGCCCGGCCCCCGTCCGGCACCCTCGACCTGCGGGGCGCCCAGGTGTCGTATCTCCACGAGAACGAGCACAGCTGGCCGGAGAGGGTGGAGCTCGACGGCTTCATTTACGGCTCCATCAAGACGGCGGACGCGAACGACGAGCGCTACGAGGCCGTGGGCGACCGGGAGTCCGTGGCCCGACGCGTGGCATGGATACGCAGCAGTCCGGGCTACAACCCACAACCGTACGAGCAGTTGGCGGCCTGGTACCGCAAGGCTGGGCACGACGATGATGCCCGCCGTGTCCTCCTCGCCAAGCAACGCCACCGGCGTCGCGCACTGTCCCCGGCAGCACGCGCATGGGGCCATCTCCTCGACGTGACCGGCGGCTACGGCTATCGGCCATGGCTGGCCGGCGTCTGGCTCCTGATACTGACCTTGTTGGGCGCCCTGGTCTTCGGTGCGCACTCTCCCACCCGCGTCAAACCGGGCGAAGGCGCCCCGTTCCAGCCCCTCGTCTACACACTCGACCTCTTGATCCCCATCGGTGGTCTGGGTCAGCGCACGGCCTGGTACTGGTCGAACGACAGCCTCCAGTGGCTGGCCTACCTGCTGATCGCCTTCGGCTGGGTGCTGACGACCGCCGTCATCGCGGGTGTCACCCGCACCCTGCAGAAAAACTAGCGGTCGACGCCGGGGCTCACGCTGCTGACCGGTCTAGCGAGTGGGAGGAGGGGACTGCGCGCCGGAAGTGCACGCTGCTTCCTGGGCAGCCATGACCTCATCGCCGTACTCGAAGGCCCATGCGCCGACAGCGCTGATGGGCGCCAGCAAGGTCCGGCCCAGAGCGGTGAGTTGGTACTCGACCCGTGATGCGTCGGAGTGTGCCTGCCGGACGACCAGTCCGTTGAACTGCAGCCGCCGCAGGGTCTCGGTGAGGACCTTGGAGCTGATACCCCCGATCCGCTCCCGTAGCTCGACCGGGCGCCTGGGGCCGTCGCGCAGCGCCCAGAGCACCACGGTGTTCCATGTGTTGGAGAACAGGTCGAAAGCGAGTCGGGCGCGGCAGTCGGCGAGGAAGGCGTCGGTCGTCACATACCAAATGGTGCCCGACAGCCCCCCTAGCGTCGGTGCGAACGGTCGAAGCAGGCACGGAGAGGGGACGCGTGATGAAAATCGGCGTACTGGGAACGGGCAATATGGCCGACGCGCTCGCCACCCACTGGGTGCGGGCCGGGCACGAGGTGATCATCGGGGGACGGGACGCCCACAAGGCGGAGCGGCTCGCGACACGCATCGGGGGCAGCGTGAAGCCCTCCAGTCTGCGCGCGGCGGCCGAGTCCGGTCAGGTGGTGTTGGCCGCGCTGCCCTTCGGGGCGGGAGCAGACGTGGCACGGGAACTGCACGCGGCCCTGGAGAGCAAGGTGCTGCTCGACTGCTCCAACCCGGTCGGGCCGGGCTTCCGGCTGCTGACGGAAGGAGGCCCTTCGGCCGCGCAGCGACTGGCCGCGGCGGCACCGGGAGCCCACGTGGTCAAGGCTTTCAACCTCTGCCACGAAGACGTGTGGCGCATGCGGCCGCCCGTCTTCGACGGGAGGCCTCTGGCCGTGCCGGTCTGCGGGGACGACGAGACCGCCCTCGCGCGCGTACGCGAGTTGGTGCATGACATGGGCTGTGAACCCGTGGCCGGCGGTGGTCTCGAACGTGCGGGACTCCTGGAAGCGACCGCCGCGCTGTTCATCGCGCTGTGGGTCGGCGAGCGGGCGGATGCCCAGGCAATCGCACCTCCGCTGGCATACGCGGCCGGACCGAGCCCTCAGGAAACGGAAGGCGGCACGGGGGCTTTCCGTCAGGGGTTCTAGTGCAGGGGTGGTTGGGGCATCTTGGTTGCCGCCGTGCTGGCAGTGCGGGCCCTGGTGTCGGCATGCGTCGAGGTAGACACGGGCAGACCCGGCTGTCGACGCACGCTGATCATCACAAAGGCGTTCCCCCTCGCGATCCCCGACACCAACGGCGGGCCCGGATCGACGCCGGCCCCGCCCAGCTTCCCGACTCGCAGGGGTGCCGTACCGGTCAGCGGGGCCAGAGTTGGAGCAGCCATTTCCGTCGTACGCCTCGACACGTACGAGGTCCTCAAAAGGCCCCCGCGCTGTACCGCACCAGCCGGTACGCCGAGATCCCCGTGTACGACGAGGACGCCCACACCAGTTACTGGTTCGAGAAGCCCCTGCCCCTGTCTTGCCTCCGCCGTGCCCCGCTGAGCCGTTGGGCCCTGGCGGCCACCACCGGCCCCTACCCCGCCAAGCGCGCCGCCTCCGCCTCCTTGGCCATCTGCACGGCCTGGAGGAGTGTGAGCCCGGGCGCCGCCTGGCGTAGTGCCTTGATCGCGTGTACGGAGTCGTACGAGCCCTTGATCTCGGCCCCGGCCAGCCGCTCCCGTACCCAACGGGCCCTCAGGTCTGCGTCGGAGGCTGCCGCGGCCTGTTCGATGAGGGTCGCTGCCCGTTCCAGGCCGGGCCGTTCCTCCGGCGAGGCCTCGTCGAGGGCCTGGCGCACGGTCGCGGCGATGACGTCGGCGTCGCGCAGGACGATGACGGGGTGGTCAGCTTGGCTGAGGCGTCCGAACATGGGCCCATCGTTGGCGCAAACGGCTTGCGGGTCAACGGAGTTGAGCAGTATCTGAGCAGGGAGACGCGGGCCCCGTAACAGGAACGTGCGGTTCCTGTGCTGAACTCTCCTGTCTGCTGTCGAAGTTGGGCACACGTGCCTGTGTCATGAGCGTTCCTGGGTGACAATGTTGCCGTGTCCACCTCAGCAGACCTGGAATTCGACGACGGTACGCCCGTGAGGTTCCTGCTCAGCGCCGCCCAGGGCGCCCCGGCGGCGGCCGAGCCGGACGGCGATCTTCCCGAAGGCATGGGGAAGGCCGTGCCCGTGGCCACGGGCGGCGGGGCCGTCGCGAGCTTCGCGGTCGGCACCCTGCGGCGGGCGCTCAGGCCGCTCGGCCCGCTGCTGCAGGAGGTCCACGACGCCGTCGTGGCCGCGCCGCAGCCGCCCTCCGAGATCAGCGTGACGTTCGGGGTCCAGGTCGGACAGGACCTCAAGTTCGGCATCGTCGGCGGCAACGGGCAGGCCCACCTCACCGTGACCGCAAGCTGGAATCCCACGGGCACCGGCAGTGGCGCGGCACCGGGCACGGAGTGACGCGTGGGCTGGTTCAGAGCGCTGGGGCCGGAGCCCGGTGGGCATGAAGACGCGGGCCCGTTCGTCGTGTCCATACGACGCACGCGGGACGGCAAGACGGCGGGAGGAGGGCTCGTACTGGCCGCCGACGCCATTGTGACCTGCGCTCATGTCGTCAACGATGCCCTGGGCAGGGCCCTGTTCGAGACCCGGACGCCCGGACCCGACGAGGTCTTCGTCGTACTCCGAGGCCCGCGGGGAACCGAACGCTTTCCCGCGCGTGTGGCGCACTGGATCGCGCCGCGTGCCAAGACCGGTGGCCCGGTGGGCGACGGCGAGGGTGAGTGGCACGGCGATCTCGCCGTGCTGCGGATCGACGCGCCGCCCGGCAGTACGTTCCCGCCGCCGCGCCGGATCGCGATGGCGGCCGAGCAGCGGGTGACCGTCTGGCACGGCAGCGGTCAGGGCGCCACCTTCGCCGATCTGACGGTCAAGTCCCTTGAGGGACCGGTCGGTTATCTCGACGGCGCGGCCACCGGAATGGCCGTCGGCCGCGGGTACAGCGGCGGACCGCTGTGGTGCCGGCAGCACAAGGCCGTCGTCGGGTTGATGACCGCGCACTTCATGCCGCCCCGCGACCCCGACACCGGAAAACTCCTGCCCTACAGTCCCCAGCACCTGGTCCGCCGCAGCTGGGGCATCCCCTGGCAGCGCGTCGAGGCTGAGTTGCGGCCCCTTGGCGTCCTCGACGCCGAGGAGCACGCGGCCGTCGACCCCGACGATCCGGCCTTCGTGCTGCTCACCGAGGCGATCGAGGACGCTTTGCCCTCAGCGGTCGGACGCGGCGACTGCGCCCGCAAGCTCGCCCGCGCCTGCGGTGTCGGACACGGCGGCGAGGTACTGCCGCCCACGGTCGAGGAGTTCGCGGCCTTCCTCCTCACCCACCCGCGCGCCCTGGCCGCCCTCGTCGAGATACTCCGCCGCGGCAACCCGGACGAGGCCGACCGCATGCTGGCCGCGGGCCGGCTCTCCCGCGCGCCCCGGCTGCTCTCCCCGCGGGAGTACACGCGGCTGCACCAGCAGCTGCGCGACATCGACCGGTCCGTACTGGGCCGGTTCGCCGAGGCGGTTCGCGCCGCCCTCCCGCTTGCCGCGGCCTTCCCCGGAGGCGAGACGCTCGACGCGCTGATCGACCACCTGGAGACGCTCCCCGGGGACGGCCGCTCGGACGACGGCGAACCCAGGGTCCCGGCGCTCCTGCGCGTCATGGAGTACGTGGCCGTGCTGTGCCCGCCACCGCAGAGCGCAGGCGTGAAGTTGTGGTCCGACAGCGTGGCCGTACGGCTCGGCATTCCCCGCTCGGCGCTCGCCGAGCGGCGCTCGGACGCCCAGGAGTGGGCGCGTGTGATGCGTACGCGCTCCGCGCGCGTGCGGGTCCTGGTGCAGGTCACCCGGGCGGAGCCGGGCCGCCACCGGCTGCGGATCTGGTGCGACGAGGGCGCCGGGCCACGGCAGGTGTCGACGGACACCTCAGTCTCGTACGCGGCATCCGAGGCGGCGCGCGAGCTCCTGCGCGTCCTGGAGACCCTCGACCCGGCGTCGCTGAACGAGCAACGGCCGCTCGTGGAGGTCCTCGTGGACCGCACCAGCCTGAACCTGCCCATCGACGAGTGGGAGGGCAGCGCCCCGGACGAGATCGTCCCCGGCGTGCTCGGGGTGGAGTTCCCGCTCGTCGTGCACTGCCCGGAACTCCTGCGCCGGCACGAGCGCTTCCTGCCCGACTGGCGCCGCCGGTGGAGCCGCCTCGACTCCGGGGCAACGCTGGTCTTCTCCGACGCGTCTTTGAGTACGAACGAGATCTATGCCGAACTCATGAGGAAGCTCGACGCGGTGCGCGTCTCCGTCGACGTGCCCGCGGGCCTCCGGGACGCCGTCGTACAGGTGTGTCTGGCGGTGGGTGTGCCGGTGGTGGTGTGGGACCGCGGACGGGACGCGGACTCGCACGTCGTGAAGCAGATGGCGGAGGTCGCCACCCGTGAACTGCCCGACGGGGTGCGCGCCTACCGGGCCAACACCATGCTGCACCCGCTGGAGTACCCCGGCCGCCCCGTCCTGGCCTGGGCCGACGCCGACCGTACCGTGCCCCGACTGCACCTGACCGAACCACAGGAGAGCGCATGACCCCCGCTCCTGAGGCCGACTGGCGCCTCTTCCGCGGTGACGGCACACCACGGGCCGTCACCCTCCCGTCGGCTCCGCCGTGGCGCCGCTTCACGCCCGCGCAGGCCGTCCGCCCCGAACTCCCGTACCTGATCGAGCCGCAGCACGCCGACGTCGTCAACGCCGCGCTGCATCTGCGCCGCCCGCTGCTCGTCACCGGACCGGCCGGCACCGGCAAATCGTCGCTCGCCAAGGCCGTCGCGCACGAGCTGAACCTGGGCGAGCTGCTGCGCTGGCCCGTCAACAGCCGCTCCACCGTGCGCGAGGCCCTCTACCAGTACGACGCGATCGGCCGGCTGCGCGAGACGACCCTCAGCCGGGACCGCGGCGAGCGCGAACCGTCCATCGGCACGTTCATCCGGCTGGGTCCGCTCGGCACGGCCCTGGTGCCGTCCGCCGTGCCGCGCGCCCTGCTCATCGACGAGATGGACAAGGGCGACGTCGACCTGCCCAACGACCTCCTCACCGTCTTCGAGGAAGGCGTCTTCGAGATCCCCGAACTCAGCCGGCTGCCCGAGGAGTTCGCCGACGTCGAGGTCCAGACCGCCGACCACCGCGGCACCGTCGGGGTGCACCAGGGGCGGATCCAGTGCGCGGAGTTCCCGGTCGTCGTCATCACCAGCAACGGCGAACGCGACTTCCCGCCCGCCTTTCTGCGCCGCTGCATCCGCCTCGACCTGCCCATTCCCGACGAGGAGCGGCTACGCGCCATCGTCGTCGCCCACCTCGGCGAGGAAGCGCTGCGCGAGGCCGACGACCTGCTCGAGGCGTTCCTGCGGCGCCGCGCCCCGGGCGAACTCGCCACCGACCAGCTGCTCAACGCGGTCTTTCTGCGCACCGGCGGGGTCGACCTCGACGCGGAAGGACTCCTCGACGCCGTGCTGCACCAGCTCACCGGTGCGATGTGAGCATGGCGCGCGGCGGTGAACGGCTCGCCGAGGCGTTACGGGTTCTGGGGGCGTGCGGCCAGGACCTGGACGCCGACCAGGTGCTCGACGTGCTCTGGCTCGCCCGCAGGCTGCCCGTCTCGGCGGCCGCACCGCTGCACCGGGGCCTGCGCACCGCACCGCCGCCGACGGCCCGGCCGCCCGAGCCCGAACCGGACGAACAGTCCCGGCAGGCGCCCGCACCGGAACCGGACGACCACGACTTGCCCGACCTCACCGCTCCGTCCCTCTACGCGGCGGCCCGCCAGGCACCCGCCCCCGAGGTACGGCTACGCCCGCCCGCCCAGGAGCCCCGCCCGGCGCTGCCCGTCCGCGTCCCCGAGGGCAAGGCGCTCGGCGACGAACTCGAACTCGGCCGCGCGCTACGGCCGTTGCGCCGCCGCCGGGCCAGCCGGCACCACCTGGAGATCGACGAGGAGCGCACGGCCGCGCAACTCGCCGAGAGCAGGCTGCCGGACGTCGTGCAGCGCCCCGTCCAGGAACGCTGGCTGCATCTGGTGCTGCTCGTCGACGACGGCCTGTCGATGCTGCTCTGGCACCGGCTCGGCGCCGAACTGCGCACGCTTCTCGAGCGCCTGGGCGCCTTCGCGACCACGCGCGTCCTCGGCCTCGACACCCGCACCGCGCACGAACCACGGCTGCACGCCCGCCCGTTCCAGCAGAACAGCACACACCTGCCGACCAGCACGGTCAACGACCCTTCGGGCCGCACCCTCGTCCTGGTCGTCAGCGACGGCATGGGCGCCGCCTGGCGGCACGGCACGATGCACGGCCTGCTGTCCGCGTGGGCCGCCCGCGGTCCCGTGGCGCTGCTGCACACCCTGCCACCGCAGATGTGGGAGGCGTCCGGTATCCACGCCGAGCGCTGGCAGGCCACGACCCGGCGCATCGGCGGCGCCAACACCTCCTGGGAGATCACCGACCGGGTGCTGCCGCCGGACCTCGCCGAGTTCGACGGCATCCCGGTACCGGTACTGGAACCCACCGCCGCCGCGCTGCGGGACTGGTCCCACCTGCTGGCCTCCCCGGGCACCACCGTGGAGCTGCCGCTGCTCGCCCTGCCCAGCCAGTACGCGGCCGTCACCTCCTCGCGCGACCTGCACAGCGCCCAGCACTTCCGGGACGCGGCCACCCCGGAGGCGTACCGGCTCGCGGCACATCTTGCGGCTGTGTCGCCGCTGTCCGTGCCGGTGATGCGCCTCGTGCAGTCCGCGGTGCCGTGGCCGGCGCGCACCTCGCATCTCGCGGAGGTGTTCCTCGGGGGCCTCATCAGGCCGTATCCGGCGCCCGTGCCGGGGCCGCTGCCCGCCAAGCACCTGGTCTTCGACTTCCCCGACGAGACCAAGTCGGTGCTCCTCGACGCGGTCCCGCAGTCCGAGCTCCTCAGGACGGGCCGCAGTATCGGGCGCCGCCTGGAAGAGCTCGCGGGCAACTCGCCCGACTTTCCCGCCTGGCTCGCCCACCCGGACGGTTCCGCCCAACTGCCGGGCTCACACCGCCCGTTCACCAACGTCGAACGGCGGCTGCTCACGCGTTTCGGGGTCTCCGTCGAAGGGACGCGCGGCCAGCCGCCGCTCGAGCGGGCCCGGACAGCCGTCGAGGCGGACGACTGGGCACCGCTCACCGACGACGATCCCAGGCGCCTGGGCCCGTACGACCTGCGCGGCCGGCGGCGCGGACGGCGGACGGTGGTGTACCGGGGCGTCGACCGGCGAGGTGTGGAGGCGGTGCTGCGGGTGCCGCGTCCCGATCTCCCCGCCGTCAACGCCCGGTTGATCACCGCGGAGGCCGAGGCGCTCACCCGGCTGAGCGGGCGGTACGCGCCCGCCCTGCTCCGTTCCCGGCTCAACAACGATCCGCCCTGGCTCGCGATGGCTCCGGTGGCCGACGAGGACGCTCCCGAAGCGCAGCCGCCACGCCTCGCGGACATCATCGGCAGGGCCTACCAGGACGGCGTCGCGCCCTTCGACAAGCTGGCCGGCCTGCTCGTCGCCTGGCATCTGGCGAGCGCGCTCAACCTCTGTCACCTCACAGGTCTCGTGCTCGGGGACTTCACCGCGGACAGCGTGTTCGTGCTGCGGCGCACGGTGGTTCTGGCCGACCTGTCGGACGCCGTGATCGACGGACGCTACCTCGGCACGGGGCCCGTCCCGACGGCTGAGGACAACGTGCGCTCCCTGGGCGAGCTCCTCCAGCTCATCAGCACCAAGCCCGGTTCGGTGATGCCGGGGCTCCCGGAGGGCATGCACCAGTGGCAGGGCGACACCTGGGAGCCGTTGCGGCTGCTCGTCCTGCGCTGCCTCGACCCGGATCCGGCTCGGCGCCCGTCGGCGGGCGAGGTCGCGGATGTCCTCGCCCGGTACATCGCCATGGCCCGCGCCTCGCGGGACGGCACCGAGCCCTTGGCCCCGGTCGAGAGCACGGGCGCCGCCACGCGAGCGCCGCTCGCCCTGCCGCCGGCCTCGGAACGAACCCGCCCGGGTGACCGCCCGCTGCGGCTGTCCCGGTTCGGCGCCGCCCGCCGGGAGGACGAGACCCGCCTGGCCCGGCTGCGCGTACCACTGCGCCAGAGCCGGCGCGTCACCCTCATCGGCGCCTATCACTACAGCGGACGCGCCACGACGACGATGGTCCTCGGCTCCCTGCTCGCCACCGTCCGCGGGGAACCCGTCCTCGCCCTGGACGGGGCAGCAGCCGAAGGCGCGCTGGACGCGTTCCTCACAGACCGCAACCCGGCCACCGTGCGCGACCTCGCGGCCCTGCCCCTCGACCTCCCGTACGACGACATCCGCGCCCGCACGACCCGCCTCCCGTCGGGCCTGGAGGTGGCCGCACACCGTCGGGGCCACCGCAGCCCCAACCCCGCCCACGGCCAGGAGTACGCGCGGGTGCTGACCCAGACCGCGCCGCACTACTCCGTCGTACTCACCGACTGGTCGCCGCTGGGTCTCAGCGGCGCGGCCGAGGTCGTCCTGAACCTCACGGACCGGCTGATCCTGTGCTGCGGCTCCGCCGACTGGTTCCTCGACGCCGCGGCGCACACGCTCGACGGCGTACGCGACACGGGGCACTGGCAACTCGCCGACAACGCGATCGTGGTGGTCGGCGAGATCGAGGGATCCGGGAGCCGGCCCCTGCCCCCGGACCTCGCACGCCACCTCGGCATCGACCCCGCCCGACTGGTCCGCGTGCCCTTCGATCTGTCGCTGCGCAGCCCGGGGTTCCGAGATCTCGGTCGACTGCGGGCGGCAACCACGCGGGCGTTCCTGGACTTGGCGGGCCTCGTCGTCGGGGACGGAACGCACTGATCCCCGGGTGGCTATGACGTCGTCAATCGGGTTCTGGCACAGATCTTGCGGCGCGGTCGCGGAAGATTACTGAAGCAGGATCAGCTTGCGGAGTAGTTCGAATCCGGCTTGTCCGTAGAGCCTTTTGATCCTTTTTGATGCGGTTCGCGGCGCCTTCCGTGTCGCCGGAACTCCGGGTGCTTCTGAGGTGAGCGGCCAGTTGCGTAGGGCGGCGTCGGCCATCTCCTGGAGTTCGTCGCGGGCGACGCCGCTCGCGGATATGAGTTTTGTGTCCGCACATCCGGCCAGGAAGGCGGTACCCGGCCGACCGGGTTCGCTCAGGCGGGCGAACCCGGCGGCCTCGATCGCCGGACGGCCGGTTCAGTCGAGCCAGCGGGCCTTGTCCCCGATACGGACATGGCCGGGTTTCTCGACCGCCGCGTACACGCCGAGGGCGTTGCCGAGCTCGCGGGCGACCCAGCGGAGCACGGCGCGGTCGTGCGGGACGGTCGGAGTCTCCTTGGTGATCATCACGCAGCGGTCGCAATGCTCGGTGAAGCGCAACCGCAGCGTGCCGATGGCCATCCGGCGGCCGATCCAATCGTGCTCGGGGTACCCGGTCGCGTGGTCGCCGGGCACGTCGTCGAGCACCAGGTTGGGCCGGAACCGGCTGGCGTCTATCGCACTGTCCGGCAGCGTCGAGCCGAGGCTGCGCAGTGCCGTCGTTGTCAGTACGTGGAGCGCGGTGTGAGGCCGGTGCGGCTGGTGCTCGACCAGCGTGACCTTGGCCTGTACAGCCGTACTGAGCCGGCTGGCAGCGTCAGGCGCATCGGAGCGGAACCGCCGGCCGTCCGGCAGGACCAGTTCGGCCACGCCCGGCCCGAGGGTGGCCGCCCGCAATCGCATGAGCGCCGGAACAGCACCGGCCCAGGTGACCTCTTCCCGCTCGTCGTGGATGGCGATGCCCCGGTCACCTTCGATTCCGAGCACACCGACCGTGGCGGCGGTCAGTCGCTCACCACCCACCGACTTCACCGGATACCGCCACAGTTGGTCGACCCGCATCCATCGCCCCCTTGTCAGGATGTCCTCGACAGCACGCCGACCTCGCAACCGAACCCGACCGCGAAGCGCCCGCCCGGTGTCGCCGTGAGTGCGTGCACGGGGAAAGGGAGCAGGTGGTCGGTACCGGCTGGGCGCCCTGCGGTGAGATCGCGGAACCGTACGGTGCGGTCGTCGCCGAAGGCCGCGACGAGCCGTCCGTCGGCCATCGCTGAGACCGCCAGTGTGTTGCCGGAGCCTGACTCGGCGGCCTGGGCGTCGTGGATCTGCTGCCCCGTGGACAGGTTCCACAGGCGTATCGTCCGGTCCCGGCCCCTGCTGATCGCGACGGGAGCTCCGTCCAGGGTGGCGGTGGCTACGGCGGTCACCCAGTCGGTGTGGCCGGTCAGGGGTTCGCCGAGCTGTCGGCCGGTGGCGAGGTCCCACAGTCGCACCGTCTTGTCCCAGCTGCCCGTCACTGCCACGGGCCGTCCGTCGAGAACCGCGGTGGCGACGGCGGTAATACGGCTGGAGTGGCCGGTGAGAGGCGCGCCCAGGGGCTGTCCGGTGGTGAGGCCCCAGACGCCCACGACGCGATCGCTGCCTGCGGTGAGGGCGACGGGCACGCCGTCCAGGGTCGCCGAGGCGATGGCTAGGACTCTGCCGTGGCCGCTGGGGATCGGACGGTGGACGGTTCGGCCGGTGGCGAGCTCCGTAATGTGCAGGGTGGCGTCGGGGGCGGCCGTGAGGACGACCGGGTGTCCGCCCACCACCGCCGTCGTCATGGTGGACACCTCTGCGCTCAGGGAGTCGGAGGCCTGCGAGCCGGTGGTCAGGTCCCAGGTGTGCACGGTGTGGTCGGCGCCCGCGGTGACGACCACGGGGACACCGTCGAGGACCGCTGTGGCGACCGCCAGGACGGGTTCGGTGTGTCCGGCACGCACTCGGCCCCCGTCCCTTTGGGCAGCGGTGAGGTCCCAGGTGCGCACCGTGTGGTCTTCCCCTGCGGTGACGGCTACGCGACGTCCGTCCACCACGGTGGTGGTGACGTCCCACACCTGGCCGGTGTGCCCGGTGAAGGGCTCACCCTCCTGTACGCCGGTGGCGAGATCCCAGACCCGTACGGTGCGGTCGCGGGATGTCGTGATCGCCAGGGTGCGCGTCCCGACCGGGGCGCTGTCGATGGCCCACACCCGATCGGTGTGACCGGTCAGCACACGGCCCGCGGGTGACGGGTCGAGCGTGACGGTGCCGTCCGGACCGGCGAAGAGGCAGACGGGCGTGTCCTCCAGCACCAGGCTCCGGGAAGCGGCCCTCACCCGGATTTCCCAGGGGGACTCCTCGGCGAGCAGGCCGTTCGTCCGGGCGGAGATCAGGCTCGACAGATCGACGAAGTCTCCCGTATCGCTATTGATCAACTCCTTGCCTGTGGCTGCTTCCAAGGGGATGCTGCGAATGCTCCGCGTACCGGCAGGGCCCATGGGGTCCATGGGGCTCGTCGGCAGGTCCCAGAAGCGCAGTGTGTGGTCCACGCCCACGGCGAGGGCGACTCTGCGCCCTTCCAGGGTCAGTGTCGGGGACGGGCCGTAGGGAACGAAATCGGGGGCGAGGTCGCCGACGAGTTCCGGTGGACCCTCGTAGTGGGTGTCGAGGACCACGACCCGGCCGTCGACGACCGTCAGGGTCGACACCGTGTCGGCGGCCTCCAGGTCTGACACCGCGTCGTCGTACTCGGCCTCCGGCACCAACTCCCGCAGGTCGGCTGCCAGAAGCACGTGTCGGTCCAGATCCCACACACGGCCCGCCTGGCCCTCCTCTTTGGTTACGGCGATGTCCCACTCTCCGAGTTGCAACGGTCCCTCGGCCGGCAGGCACTCGCCGACCTCGCGGCCGGTGGCCAGGTCCCACACCTGCGCGGGGTGGTCCGGCGGGCGCGTCACAACGACCTCGCGTCCGTCCAGCCTCCCTCTGTCCACCATCCAGGGGAACACCCCGAGCCGACTGCCGGTGGCCTGGTCCCACACACCCAGCGTCCGGTCCGCCGCGATGGCCAGCACCACCTGCCGGCCGTCCAGGACCAACCGCGTCAGCCCCAGGGCCAGTTCGCCCGCAGAACGCCCCGTCTCCGGATCCCACAGCCTCGCGGTCCCGTCAACGTGGCACGTGAGGATCAGAGGTTGCCCGTCGACCACCACCGTGGCCAGGGCCACCAACTCGGGCGACAACGACTCCATGGGGTCGGGAGGAGCTGCCGTCAGCGTATGCAGCCGTTCCCCCGTCGCCGGGTCCCAGACACACACCGTCGCGTCGCGGCTCGCCGAGACGACGACCGCGCGCCCGTCGACGACCGCCGTCGCCACTGCGACCACGGGGGCATCGTGACCGTTGAAGGAGCGGAGCAGCCGAGGGTCGGACGCGGAACCGCACGTCCAGTCCGCCCGCCAAGAGGCCGGCTCATGCGAGGAATTCACTTCCCGGGACACGTGATCAGATCGTTCCATCATGGCCCAAACCTATGGGGCCCCACTGACAGCGCCCCTCGGAGTGCGGCCCGCTCGGCATGATGTCGAAGGCACGCCCGCGTTGGCGTTCAGATCCTGCGCGGTCGCGTACTGCCTGGCGGTCACTCGCCTGCAGGCAGGGACGTGGGCTTGCGCAGCAGCCATTGTCCGAAGGTTCGCCGTGCGGGCCGTACTACGACGCGGCCGTGGGCCGTTGTGCCGACCAGCTCCACGCGCAGCGTGGTCGGCGTCTCGTGGTCTGGAGCCTGACGAACCTTGATCTTGCTGTGTACGAGGCTCAGGGCACCGGTATCGACCACGATGCCCGGCTTGGTGATCAGCGTCAGCTTCTTGCCGGCCGTGTTCATGTCGATCTGCAGGGTGTCCTGCGTGATCACTGCCTGAGTGAAGTCGAGAGTCACCGCACACCACGCAGTGGCCAGCTCCAGCCTCCGCGGCACAACCCAGCGCCCCACGCGTTTGATCGCACCGCTGTGGATCCCCTCGATCCGGAGTACGTCCTTGACCTCCGCTACGGCCGTGCCGGTCGAGGTGGACACGGTCGGCAGGTCAGCGGTCAGTGCGGTCAGCTCGGTGACGGTACGCGCCGACAGGGCAGCTTCCAGGCGCTCGTCCAACTCGTCCGCGGTCAGCAGGCCGTCCCCTGCCGCGATTCGCAGTACGTCCACCACCCGGTCCCGGTCCGCATGAGAGGCCCTCAGCTCGGGCGACGAATCGAGGCCGGAGTCTTTCCCGGTGGGCGAAATCTCTCCCGACATACTTCCGTCCTGGTCCTGTCGAACGTCCTGGTCCTGTGGAACGTCTCCGCGCGACGCAGGCAGCGGCGCGAGAAGAAGACTAACGCTATATCGCGACATGGGTCCCGGCTGGGTCCCATCACGCAGAGGCGATGGCCGGCGTCGAATCACGGCATGCGGCATCCATCATGCCGAGGCCGGTCTCGACGTACATGAGGGAGCGTCACATCTGGCGATATCAAGCGTCCCGGATGCGGGAGGCTGCCGGGGGAGCGGACCCTGAAAGGTCACCCCGGGGCCGCGCTGCGCCCGTGCCTCCTGGCCCGGCCCCCTGGCGTGCGCAGACCGCCTTCGGCTCCGCCGTAAGTCCACCAATCGAATCCGCCGTCGGGGTCCTCCAGAAAGGATTGGGTGCAGTGGCTGTCAGGGGCTCATGATTCGGGCATGGAGATTCCCGACCGACGGATCCAACTCTTCGCTGGTATGGGCAGTGGCGACCGGTTCAGCAGCCCTGCGACGGGGGACGAACGGCCCATGCTCATCGCGATGCTGGATGCCCAGCGCGCCACCCTGGAGCTCAAGTGCTCAGGTCTCGGGCCGGAGTTGGCGATGCGATCCGTGGCCCCGTCCTCGCTCTCGCTGCTCGGCCTGGTCCGGCATCTCGCTGACGTGGAGCGCCGCTGGTTCCGGGCCGTGCTTGCTGGGCACGACGTCGAGCTGCGCTTCTCCTCTACGGATGCTCCAGAGGGCGACTTCGACGGCGCGGCTCCTGCCCCTGAAGTCGTCGCCGCTTCCTGGGAGGCCTGGCAGGACGAGGTCGCATTCGCGCGCGCGTTCACCGCTGAGGCTCCTCACCTCGACATCCAGGGCCATGACACCTGGCGAGGAGCGGTTTCCCTCAGGTGGGTGCTCATCCACATGATCGAGGAGTACGCCCGCCACAACGGACACGCCGACCTGATCCGCGAGCGGATCGACAGAGCCGTCGGGGTGTGACCGAAGTTGTCACCGCCCGACCACGGCTGTCCGTACACATCCGTGAAGCTCACAACCCATCTGCTGCGAGCGGGAATTGAGGCTTCCCATGGGCTCGGTCGGGGACTCGTGCGACAACGCCCTCGCGGAGAATCTGTGGATGCTGATCAAGACGGGGTGCATCCGCGGCCGCGTTTTCGCTACCCGGGCGGCGTGACCATCACCGGCATTCAACTTGGCGAAGATCCCCTTGGGCTTCGGCACGGCCCTACCCAGGCTCTCATGGCGTGGTCGATCCCTAGATCGACACGTCACTGAATTAGCGCTCCCGAACGGTGTAGGTCAGGTGCGTCACCCTTGGGGAGGGCTCCGCGCGGACCGGCTCCAGCGCCAAGCGGCCCGCGTCCACGCCCTCAAACAGGCGGATCCCGGAGCCGAACAGCACGGGCGACAGCGCGATCGAGAACTCGTCGACCAGGCCCGCGTTCACGTACTCCAGGATCGTCGCGCCGCCGCCCGCGATGCGGACGTCGCGGTCGCCGGCGGCCTCGCGGGCCAGGTCGAGCGCGGTCTCGATGCCGTCGTTGACGAAGTGAAACGTGGTCCCGCCCGGCCGCTCCCAGGGGTCACGCTTCTCGTGCGTCACGACGAAGACCGGCGTGTGGAACGGCGCCTCCTCCGGCCACATCTGCTCGCCGGCGTCGAACATGCGCTTGCCCATCACGCTCGCGCCGGTGCGCTCGAACGTCTCCCGCACGATGTCGTTGTCGTGTCCCTCCTCGCCGCCCTCGCCCAGCTTCAGGTTCTCCCGGAAGAACCGCTGCGGGAAGATCCACTGCTGCAGTTCCATCCACTGCTGCCCCATCAAGTCCCCGAGGGACTCGGGTGCGATGAAACCGTCCAGCGACATCGACACGCTGAAGAACACCTTCCCGGCCATCAGCCCTTCGCCCCCTTCCGAACGATCTCGGTGACGTACGCAGCCAGGTTGCTCAGGGTCTGCCGGCCGCCCTCGATCGCGTGGTATTTCTCGACCGCCTCGTCGCGCAGTTGCTTGGTGGGGAACACCGTGCGCATCACGATCCGGGTCGCCGCATCGTAGGGCTCGAACGTCAGGACCGACTCGAAGGCGTTCGGGTCGTCGCGGGACTCACCGTGCAGCAGCGCGATCCGCTCCGGCGGGGCGATCCGCAGCCAGCGGATCCACTCGGAGTAGTCGGTCCCGTCCGGCCCGTGCAGCACGAAGTCCCACTCCCCGCCCTCGCGGAACTCGAAGGACCGCGTGGTGGTGGTGAACCCCTCCGGACCCCACCACCGCGACAGGTGCCGGACCTCGGTGAACGCCTCGAACACCAGCTCCCGTGGGGCGTCGATGACCCGGGAGATGACGATCTCGCGGTCGGCCGTCGCTGACTGCGTCGGCACTCCTCGTCCCGTCGCGCTCATCAGCTACTCCTCCTGGCTTGCCTGCTTGAGGTCCTGCACGTACGTGTCCAGCCGGTCGAAGCTCTCATTCCAGAACCGCTCGAAACCGCCGGTCCACTCGTGGACCGGCCGCAGCCCGTGGGCGTCCAGGCCGTAGAGGCGCTGCTTGCCCGCCCCGCGGACCCGCACCAACCCCACCTCCCGGAGCACCCGCAGGTGTTTGGACGCTCCCGGCTGGCTCATCCCCAGCTCCTGGGCCAGGTCGGTCACCGGCCGCTCACCCGCCCGCAGCAGTGCCAGGATGTCCCGGCGCTGCGGCTCGGCGATCGCGTTGAAGACGTCCGACGTCGTCGCTGCTCGTGCCATGGCAGCCATCGTATTCCTATATCGGCATACGTCAACGGTTGGAAATCGGGCGAGTCTCGTCGGATGACGATTGCAGGCCCCCCGGCCCCGCCCAGCTGTGGACGTGTGGTGAACCGCCCGTCAGGGCGCTTGTGCAGCCAGCCGCGGTCGGCGAGCTTGGTCATCTTCGCCCGCAGCGGCTCCAGCCTGCCGCGCACCGACGCGTCCAGCCCCAGCCGCTCGCCAACCGCCCTGACCTGCACCGGGCCGTCCGCCTCCCGCACGAACGGTCGCTGCTGCGGCGCTTCGGGGTCTCGGGCAGGCTCGCGGGCCAGAACGCCGTACGCAGTGAGTAACCGGTCGGACAACCGGCGAGCGCCATCGCCGTACGTACGGCGATGGCGCTCGCGTCCAGCACGTCGATCCTGGCCGGGGCCGGCGGCTGCCTCTTGAAGGACCGGCCGGGCACCGCGGGACCGTCGCTCTTCCGTGACGGACGTCAGACGGGTGTCAGGTGGCACAGCGGTCCGAGGCGGAGCCGACGAGGGGCGGCGGCCTCGGTGCCGGGTACGCCCTGGGCGCGGAGGGCGTCGATGTCGGGGCGATGCTGCCCGAAATCGCCGTGAACTTCGCGGAGTTGGCGCCCTTGGCCAGGTGCGCCGGCACGGACACGGTGCGGTAGGTGGTGGCCGAGCCGGTCGGCGGGAGGGCCACGACGTACGAGTCCTGGCCGCCCACCTGGATGGTGGCCTTGCGTGCCGCGGTGCCGCCCTTGGCGTAGGTGATGTCCATCAGCTTGGTCCCCGCCGCCGAGGCGGTGACGCCTGTGAACGTCGGGGTGGCGGCCATGCTGGCGTCCTCGTACGCCCACGAACGCCGTCAGTGCGCTCCGGCTGGGGGCGTTCCGACGCCGTCGGATGGCGCCGTGGTGCGGTGTGCTGTCATGGGTCAGGTCGCGGTCCACGGCGACGGCGAAGAAGGGCAGCTGCACGTCTCCCTCGACCGGGTCGCCGATGTCGAGGAAGACGGCCGAGGTGCTCGTCGGATGGGCACCGGTCGGCGATGCGAGGCCGCCGACCAGCAGGAATGCACGGCGCCATACGGTTCGGCCCGCTGGGCCGTTACTGGGGAGAGCCCTTTGAACTCGCTTTGTTCTCACGGAAGTTCACTGCATTCAAGGGGAAGAGGAACTTCCCAGGGGAGTACTGGGCGGCGGTCTCACGACGTTGGTGCTGTTGTCGGTGGGGGCGGCAAGTGATCTTCTCTATCACGGCCTTCGATCGGGGCGACATCACGCCATCGACTCCAGAATGCGGTCGAGTGTCCGGCGCCCCATTCTGCTCATCGTCGGATTGCTCTCGATGTAGTACCAGACAACACCCATCGCCTGTTCGAACGCCCATGCCTTGCCGCGCTCCCACTCGAGATCGTCACAGACCAGTGTTCGTCGGAGCACTTCCCGCGGGCCTGGCTGCAGCAGGTGCCAGGCACTGACCAGATCCAGGGCGGGGTCGGCCGGGCCGAAGCCGCCGGTGTCGAGTACGCCGCTGAGCCGGTCTCCCGCGACCAGTACATTGCCGGGAATCAAGTCACCATGGCTCATCACGTCGGCACCCGTGCGTGGCAACTCCCGAAAGTGGCTCCACACCTGGCGCAGTCGGGGCACGTCGAGCAGCCGCTTACTCTCCTCGAAGCACTTCGCCATCCAGTCGTCGTGGTGAGCGAGAACGCCGCCACGACCTTCGCCGCTGAAATGCCGCCCCCGCGTCTCGGCGTCCCGCAGGGCTGCGATGAAAGCCGCAAGGTCTTCGGCAAAGGCGTCCGACCCACTCGGGTCGGCATCAAAGGCGACCGTTCCCGGCAGCCATGTCTGGACCGACCACGGCATGGGGTAGCCCGCTCCAGGCTTTCCCAAGGCGACGGGTTCCGGGGCGGGGAACCGAGACACCTGTGCCAGCTCCGCGCTCGCTTGTGCTTCCTGTTCCAGAACCGCCAGCGCCTCGGCAGCATCGGCCAGACGCAGTGGGAAACGCGCAGAAAGGTCGTTCCCGATGCGGAAGATGGCGTGGACCGTCCCGGTCGACGACAGGAGTTGGATCGCCTTGCCGCTCCACTGAGGGAACTGTTCTTGGATCAAGGTCGCAACGATGTCGGTGGTCACGTCCACTTGGTCATCGTGCATGGTCAATCTCGCAGGCCCTTCCACTAGTCCAATTCGAAATGCCGGAAGCAGACCAGATCAACTGAGACGACAGCCAGTATTCATACGCCAGGGTCCACATCAACTGAGATTTGCGGCCACCCAGGTGTCTCAACCGTTCTGGTCGCTGATGGCGATGAGCCGACACCGGTGGGTGCCTGTCCGGAGGGCAGATTCTCGGCAGGCACCACGAAGCAACCTTCGTTCGCGGGGGGACTGCTCGATGGCTCTCGTGCCACCGCGGACAGCACCGTGTGTAGCCGGCCGTCCTCGCCGCCTTCGTCACCGGCCACGAATTCCCGCCTGGCGTCTGCGGAGATGATCAGCGGCCTCTCGATCCCGGCAGCCTGTACGAGAACGAGTGGTCCCCCTGGGTCACGTTCAAGATCCGAAACCGGTCCGTCGACAACGAGCCGCCCGAGCCCATCGCCACCCACGCGGCGCTCGGCGCGGCGACTTCGAGGGCGAGATCCCGCCATGTCCCAGTGGCCAGGCCGTCTCCTGCATGCCCATGCCACAAAAGGGAGGAGCAACCAGGGAAGAAACGACTTGGTTCTCCGGGCCCTTATGAGTGATCGATTTCTCTGTGCCGGCCGGCGGCGGTCGGGTGCCGGTTGCTATGTCTTCGGGGAATTTCCCTGCTCAGATGCTCACGACATGGTTACCGGTCAGGCGTAGCGGAGCGCCACCTCTCAGTCGCGTATTGGCCAGTACATGACTAACTAGGCTGACTTAGTGTCAGTTAGCGTCTTTCGCGCTGGATATCCCAGCAAATCAAGTTCAACAGGGGGGATTCTTCTCATGCATATGAGAGCCAAGGTCACAACGACGATCGCGGCAGGGATGCTGGCCGCCGCGGGCATGTCTGCGCCTGCTGCCGCGGCGACAACGCCCGCCGACCGGGAGGCCCGGGCAACGACGTCCGACGTGACCATCGCCAACACGTGGGTCTACACGTGGACCAGCGCGAACATCCGCAGCTGTGCGTCCACCCAGTGCAGCATCAACTACTCGGTCCCGGCCGACTACCGGCTCAGCGCCATTTGCTGGGCACCCGGCGAGCGGGTGAGCCAGCATGGCTACTCTCACAACAAGTGGGTCCTGCTCGGCTCGGGTACGAGCTGGATCTGGGGCGGCCTGCTGAAGGGGAGCGAGACGGGCAACGTACCCAACCGCTGCTGAACTTCGTTTGAGTGACGAGTGCTCGCGCCGCTCGGGAGCCGAACCAGCAGGCGCTGAATAGGCACTTGCCATCCCCGGAGTAACCGACTCGTCGCATCATGAAGGCCACCAGCTGCGTCCGCACCCGCCCGGGGCTCCGCTGGTGGCCATCTGCGTGCCACGCGCGAATTCTCAGCGTCTTGGGCACCGCGGGCAGTGACGCCCTCCCCGCCTTCCCCGCCCTCGTCATCGAGGACCACCAGCGCGCGCCTGCCCGCGGGCCGGTCACGGTACTGGCCGCCTCAGCCGGGCTCGCGCTCGCTGAGCGCCCAGACGGTCGCGCTTGAACGCGCGGCGGCGGTGCCGGCCTCTGCAGCCGGGACCTCCGAGAACGTCGGCATCTCCCGCCGCCGATCACGTCGCTGCTGGTGTACGGGCGGTCGTTACCTGCACCGGCGCACGACAGCGAGCAGACCCCGCCCAACTCCCGGATGGTTAATTCGGGGCCGTGTGTGGCGTCGGCCTTCAACACTGGAATCCCTGGCAGCCGCCCCGCGGACCATCGACGCGGACAGTGCAGCGGTCTTCGTGCAGGTCGTCGACTCATGCCTGGCAGACGCCCAGGACCAGCAGATGTGGAGAGACCTGATGGCGGCGATCCAGTACTTCTGGCGACATCCGCTCGCCGAGCAGGTACGCGAGGAAGGGCTGGCCCAGGAGAGGGCGGAGAGCGTTCTGCTCAATCTTCAGTGGCGCCGGATCGACGTACCGGATGCCGTCCGCGAGCGCGTTCTCTCCTCCACCGACATGGACGAACTCGGCACCTGGCTCGAACGCTCCTACCAGGTGAGCGACGCGTGGGAGCTGTTCGCCGAGGGTGCTTTGAGCCGTACGGCTTCTCGGCGAGGGGGCGAGTCAGCCCGCCCCCGTCCGCCACGGTTGCTCTGTCCGCCCCGTCAGTTGCGCGACCAGCCATACACAACCCGCAGACATCGTGTCACCGACCCACGGAACGCTCGGCAGCGACCAAGCCAAGTCACACCGCCGGGCTGGGCCCCATCCCCCGAGGGGCCCAGCCCAGCCGCGTTACCGGCCCTGCGCCCCGTACATCAGCCGCCGCAGCACCACCTCCACCGGCCCTCGACGCCCCGCCCGCTCGAGGGCGTACGCCCCCGCCACAGTGATCAGCCAGACGCCGACCGCGAAGAGCGCCATGGTCGCGCTGGTCAGGTGTTCGCCCAGCCCGAGGCCCCAGGCGGCCAGCACCGGGGCGAAGAGCAGCGAGTGCGCGAGGTAGCAGGACAGGGACCGCTTGCCGACCGCCGAGACCGCCACCGCGGCTGCTGACCCCCGTCGGGTCCTCCTGCTCGTCCACCAGTGCGCGAACAAGGCGACGGCGGCGACGTAGCCGAGTCCGGCGGCGTTGCCCGTGAGTTCCCGGAGCAGGAAGAGCGCTCCCGTTTCGCTCTGCGCGTCGTCCGGTACGTCGAGGGCCCCGACGTGGGCGAGCGCGGCGGGCAGTGCGCCGAGCCAGCCGACCGTGATGCCGATGACGGCTGTGCGGCGCAACAGGGTCCGATGGAGCCCGGGTTCCTCCAGGACGCGGCGGCGTGCCGCCCAGAAACCGAGCAGGAAGATGACGTAGCCACCGCCGACGAGCGTGAGCAGGCCGCCGGAGGTGACATACAGGCCGGTGGAGATGCGGGTGCCGGCCGCGTCGAGCCAGCTCTTCTCGTCCGCGGCGTACGCCACGTAGCCCGCATCCGCGTCGGCGGCGTTCCCGAGGGACCCCAACTCTCCCTGGAGCAGAGCCGATACGACCGGCTGCAGCGACACGAGGACCAGGTGGGCGGCACCGATCCAGATCCACCACTTCAGTGCGCGTTCGCTTCGACGCAGGAAGACGAGGCCGAGGACGAGGCTCAGCACTCCGTAGTAGCCGACGATGTCGCCCGCCATCAGCAGAGCGGAGTGTGTCAGGCCGATGACGATCAGCCAGAGACTGCGCCTGCGCAGGATCCGGACCGTGTCCCGCTCGGAGGTGCCTGCGGTCGTCTGCCGCAGATAGAGCTGCATCATCCCGTAGCCGAAGAGGAACGCGAAGAGCGGATAGATCCTCAGGTCCAGCACGGTGATCATGGTGAACTGCACCGCGTGGTCGAGCCACGAGCCGTCCACGGGCTGCCATCCCGAAGGTCCGCCCCGCGCCGCCCAGAGATGGAAGGCCGTGTTGGAAAGGACGATGAGCAACAACATGAATCCGCGCGCGAGGTCGGGTGCGAGCGCCCGCTCCTCGGCCCGTACGCCCCCGCGCCGCACCGGCTTCTCTTTGCTCGCGATTGTCATGGACCCAACGCTAAGGAGGTCCTGACACGTCCCGCTATCGGTCGGCGGTCGCGCGGCGGCCGACCAAGGGATGATGCAGGGGCGGAGGGCCGCGACCAAAGTTGGCAACTCCCGGGCGGGGCCCGCCTCGTGTCAGAACCGGTAGGTTCTCCGGCGTCACAGTTGTGCGATTACGGCGACGCGGAAGGGTCGGCGCCCTGATGACCAGGGCTGGAAGTACCCGTTGGTGGACCGTCAGCGACCTGCGGGCCGCGACGGACGCGCGCAGTACGCCGCCGAACTCAGCCGCCGCTCGAAGAGCGGATAGCGGAACCGAGCACCCGTTCGCCAGGTGCTCCTGGCGCATGGCTGCGAAGCGGTCGATGTCCTCCGGGCGGTCGGAAGACCCGTCAAACGGACAGCTGTGAAGGATGAGTCGGCAGATGGCGGTGTGCGCCGTCGTGTCTGATGTGTCAGGACGCGGGATCGACAGCAAGTGTCGCTTTCTGGTGGTGTCGCGCAGCAGAGCCGATATGCCGGCGTCGTGGTCGAAGTACTCCACATCGGTGTCGGACGGGATCAGTTCGGTTTCGCAGAAGACCCGCGTGGGCCCGTACACGCCCGCGCTGACCAGGATGTGGCGGCCGGGACCGGCGTGCGCGGCGGTGATCGCCGCCAGCCCGCTGCTGGTCGCGATACACGTCTCGGTGTTCGCGATCTGGGCCATTGGTTTTGTACGTGGGAGCTGACACCACTTGTTGTTCAGAGCGGGGAACGCCCGGTTTCGCCGGAGGGCGATGTCTCGGGTTCTGACAACACCCGGGGGCTTGCGGTGGAAGCATTGACGTGCTCTGCGGGATGGGGCAGCGATGGCGCCACCGAAATCCAAGGTCGACTTGTACGCGGCGATCCGCCGTGATGCCCGGGCAGGGATGTCGTACCGGGCCTTGATGCGTGAGTACGGAGTCGGATTCCGCACGGTGAAGGCCGCGTTGGAGTCGGTCTGGCCGGGCGCAGAGTGCAGCCGCAGGCTGACCCGTCCGAGCCTCAAAAACCGGCCAGAGACTGCGTTCACCGCTATCCGTGCCACGACCGAGTGCGCGTGCGCTGATCAGGCTAAGCCGGACGGGGGAGCGAGTTGAGGCCGTCGATCGCGATGTCGGTGGCCCTTTGAACGGCTTTGTAGGTCTGCTCCGGCCGGTTGCCCCGCTTTTGGCATGCGGCGACGACGACCTTGATCGCCCCGACCAGCGAGCCCACCGCCGCGGCGGCCTCGACGAGGTCCAGCTCGGGGCAAGCGAGGTGGAGCGCTTCGGTCAGCTGTAGCTGGATGTCGAACAGCAGGTGCAGTTCGCGCGCCTGAAGTGCCGGGACCGACGCGATCAGCCGGGTCCGAGCTGGGCCGACCTTCCGTGCCAACTCCGAGTCCGTGTCCGCGAAAACACTCTGGTCGATGACGCGCCGCAGCAGGTCGGCCACCGGTTCGCCGGGCTGCCGTTCCCCGATGATCTCGACCGCGCGCTCCAGCCGCGACCTGTCGTCGAAGAAGACGATGTCGTCTTTGCTGTCGAAGTAGCTGAAGAAGGTCCGTGTCGCGATGTCTGCGGTGGCCGCGATCTCCGCCACGGTTGTCTGGTCGTAACCCTTCTCGGCGAACAATCGCAGGGCGCCTTCGATGAGCGCTTGCCTCGTGCGCATCTTCTTCCGCTGGCGCAGCCCTGGGTCGCTGGTCACGACAGCACCTTACCGCATGCGATGTAATTTTGCATTCATTGACGTTTTGCATTGAGTGCTGCTTCATTGGGAGGTCCGTACCGACCGAGGAGCGGCCGATGGAGAGCACGTCCCCGGCAGTGGTCATGCCCACGGCCCGCCAGAACCCGTTCGATCCGCCAGAGGAGCTGCGCCGCCGGCAGGGGCTCGGCCCGATCCATCGGATGACCTACGTCGACGGTGGTCAGGGGTGGTTGGTGACCGGCTTCGCCGCAGCGCGGGCGATCCTGGCAGATCCCCGGTTCAGCGTCCGCCCTGACCACATGCGCTCACCGGTTGCCCAGCCGGCAAGCGTGCCCGTGCCGCCGGGGTCCTTCCTCCGCATGGACCCGCCCGAGCACGACCACTATCGGCGGTTGCTCACCGGTGACTTCACGGTGCGCCGGATAAAGCTCCTCGAACCGGAGATCGAGGCAATCGTCAATGACCAGTTGAACGCGATGGAGCTCGCCGGGGGCCCGGCCGACCTGTTCAAGGCATTCGCGCTGCCGGTCCCGTCACAAGTGATCGGCGAACTGCTCGGGGTGCCCTACTCCGACAGGCAGGGGTTCCAGCGGAACGCCGCCACGCTCTTGAACGTCGACCTCACACCGGAATGCCGGCAGGAGGCGGTCAGGGAGCTCATGGCATATCTACGGGACCTGCTGCGCCACAAGCGTTCCTGGCCAGAGGAAGATGTGCTCAGCGGGCTCGCTGCGCACGAGGGACTTACCGCGGACGAGAGGGCCGGACTGGCGCTCCTGCTCCTGACCGCCGGGCATGAGACGACGACGAACCTGCTCACGCTGGGCACTTTCGCTCTGCTGGCCAGCCCCGCACAGTTGGCCGAGGTCCGCAGCAAGGAGGAAGACGCCCCTACGGTGGTCGAGGAACTGCTGCGTTACCTCACGATCATCCATCACGTGGTCCGCGTCGCGCTTGAGGACATCCAGCTCCACGGCTGCCTGATCATGGCCGGCGAGTCCGTCACTGTCGCACTTTCCGCGGCGAACCGGGACGCTGACCATTTCGCCGACCCGGACGCGCTTGACCTCACCCGCTCCACGGCCGGACACCTCGCGTTCGGTCACGGCCTCCACCGGTGCCTCGGGCAGCGACTGGCCCGCGCCGAAGTGCGCATCGCCCTCCCCGCACTGCTTCGCCGCTTCCCGGCACTGCGTCTCACTGTCGCGCCCGAGGAAGTGCCCCTGCGGTCGGCCATGCCGGTCTACGGCGTGCGTGAACTTCCGGTCACCTGGTAGGCAGATCAAGGTCGAGAAGAACGACGTGTGCTCGGCGACTTGCAGCGCGACGTCTGCGAGTTTGAGCAATGCCCCTTCACTGCCGGCTCCCCACCGCCATCCGGCCCTTCAAGCACTGCCCGCATCACCGTCCCCAGGCACCTCCCCGACTAACGCGTCCAGCGGATACCCGCATCGGACCACGATCGTCTGGATCAAACTCACCCAGGCGCACGGCATGGATCAGGTGCGGCCTCCGGCGTTGTCACTTCTCATCGACATTTCCGACCCGAGTGATCGCTAAGTGCTTCCGGAAACCGCCGACAAATGTTGTCCGCTCCCACCTACGAAACCAGGCCATGGCGCGTTGCAGTTCGAACGTCGTCGAGGTGCCTGATCTGCCGTAGCGCGGACCGTCGAACACCAGCGCGTTCTGCGCCTGCTTGTAAGCGTCGAACGAGTCGAACACGGTCGTCGACGTACGCATCAGCGGAGGGCTCACTGAGTGTGCGGCGGCAGCGGCCTGCCGAGCGGCGTGAATCAGAAGTGTCTCCGTATCCATCAGGTGGTCCTTTGGTGATCAATGACATGGGAGTCGCAGAACTGACGCGGCATCGGATGCAGCCCCGTCCGTAGCCGCTCTCCGCCCGTTGACGTCACCCCGAGCCGGTCAGCGGAGGCCGGGCGGCTAGGCGGACGCGTGGGTGACGTCTGGGTCGTCGGCCTTCGGCTGCCGAGCAGCCCCCAGGTGCGGCGCGGTCGGCTCGGGCAGGTTACGGAAGAGCAGACAGCTCAGCAGGGGCATCAGGACGAGCGGCGCCAGGGCGGTCTGCAGGGACGTGGCGTCGGCGAGGCTGCCGATGACGGGGCTGGCCAGGCCGCCGATGCTGACGGTCAGGCCGAGGGTGATCCCGCTGGCGGTGCCGACCCGCGAGGGCAGGTAGTCCTGGCCGAGTGTGACCTGCAGCGAGAAGGGCACATACAGGCTGGCCGAGGTCAGCGCCAGGAACAGGTAGATGGCCGGGCCCGGCACCCACACGACGCCCGCGACGGCCGCGGCCGTGATCAGGTACGACCAGCGCGAGACCGTCACCCGGTCCCAGCGGCTCGCCAGGGATCCGCCCAGCACCGAGCCGATCGCGCTGCCGAGGTAGAGCACGGTCAGGGCCGCAGTGCCGGCGGCCGTGCTGCCATCCAGGCGCTGGCGGGCGTACAGCGAGATGAAGGTGCTCAGACCGACGAACGCGATCGACCGGAAGACCACGGCCAGTGACAGCTTCACGAAGGAGGCGATGTCGTCGCTTCCGGCCGGCACCGTCGTGCCGGGTCCGTCTGCCTGGCTCTGCTGCAGGGCGCGCACCACGGGCAGGCACAGCGCGGCGCCGACGAGGGCCGGCAGCACCAGAAGCGGCGTCCAGCGCAGTCCTCCGCTGGCCACCACGGCGGTGACCAGGAGTGGGGCCAGCGCGAAGCCGATATTGCCGCCGCTGGAGAACCAGCCCATGGCCCGGTGACTGCCCTGGCTGGCGATGCGGGCGACACGAGCGGATTCGGGGTGGTAGGCGGCCACGCCGACCCCGGAAATCGCGACGAACACGAGCGTGAGCGGGTACGAACCGCTCAGTCCGCTCAGCGCGACGCCGACACCGCCGAGCAGCGTGCTGACCGGCAGCAGCCAGGGCATGGCCCAGCGATCGGTGAGCGCACCGAACACAGGCTGCGCCACCGAGGACAGCAGCGAGGCGGCCAGCACGATGCCCGAGGCGACCGCGTAGGAGTAGGCGCGCTCCGCGATGAAGAACGGCACCAGGGCCGCCACGGCGCCCTGGTAGACGTCGACGCAGGCGTGCCCGACGGACAGCAGAGTGATCGATGTATTCCTTCGCACCCCACCATGGTTCGAGCCCGCCTTCGTGTCGCGCTTCCGATAAACTGCCGAATGATGACGAAAATCCGCCATGAGCCGATCGCTCCGACGCGCACCCAGCGGCTGGCCCCTGGCGGCGGAATCGACGCCCATCGGCATGACGACCACCAGATCGTTTACGCCGGTCGCGGCGTGCTGGCCGTCACGACCAGCTCGGGCTCCTGGGTCGCCCCCGGCACCCGTGCCATCTGGGTCCCGGCCGGCGTCGTCCATGCCCACCAGGCCCACGGCGAACTCGAACTGCATCTGATGGGAGTGCCCGCCACCGACAATCCGCTCGGTCTCGACGCACCGACCGTGCTGGCCGTCGGCCCCCTGCTGCGTGAACTGATCATCGCCTACACCCACACCCCCGACGACAACAGCCCGGAACGGACCCGGCTGCGCGCGGTACTGCTTGACCAGTTGCGAGCCTCCCCCCAGGAACCGCTGCACCTGCCCACACCGGCCACGCCCCTGCTGCGCACGCTGTGCGAGATCCTGCTGGCCAACCCGGCCGACCCCCGCACTCTTGCCGAGTTGGGCCGCCAGGTCGGCGCGAGCGACCGCACGCTGTCCCGACTCTTCCGCAGCGACCTCGGCATGACCTTCCCCCAGTGGCGCACCCAATTGCGGCTTCAGCGCGCGCTGGTCCTGCTGGCCGAGAGGGAACCGGTGACCGCGGTGGCACACCGCTGCGGCTGGTCCTCAGCCAGCGCGTTCATCGACGTTTTCCGGCGCACCTTCGGCCACACACCCGGCTCCCATCCGACAGGCTGACCGACGAGTCCGCCGACTCGCGGCATGACAGGGCGGCCCGCTAGGAGGCGCGGGGGCATGGGGTTCAGTCATCGTCCTCGGCATCTTTGACGGCGTCCGGATCCCAGAACGCTCGGACACTGTCACTGGTCGTCAGGAACGTCACCGTCGTGATGGTGGGCACCGAAGATGCTGGCGATCCCGGGAGCCTTTCCGCAGCCATGAATCACCGGGATTGCCAGTACTGCGGAAGCCCTGGAACGGTCGTCGAAGGTCGCAGTGGCCAAATACGCCTGGAGCGGATGCGAACGCCTCGGCCTGCTCCGCGTCCGCGACGACGTCATCGTCCTGTACCGGATGCGATGTTCACGAGTCAGGTGGTGTGTCGGAAACGAGGTTGTCGGGGTGTGAGTCGAGAGAGGTGAGCCCGACCGGCCGCCACACGCTCCTGGACCACACCGCCCTCGACGACTGCCGGACACCTGCACCGAGCGCGGCGTCTCCGTTCTCGGCGCCTCTCCGGGCTGCTCGCCACGGCGCGGCCTGCTCATAGAGCGCCTGTCGACTACGCGCCGCTTCACCGGACGTCCTGCGGCGAGCACATGGGATCGCCGACTGTGCAAGGGTCGATGCACTTTGGTGTAGTTCCTGGGGGATGATTTCCTGCGTGACGAAGGAAGCGGATGCCGGTGCGAGCGTTGAGGAAGCCCATACGTGGGACGCGCGGTTGGGCTGGGCGTTCGGGCTGATAGCCGACGATCCAGCCGAACGGGCTGCGGCGCTGGTCCGTCTTGCTGATGTCCAGGGGAACGTGCGGGATGCTCTTGGTCGGTTCAATGAGGTGTGGCGCTCGACGCTGCCGCTTGGAGGGCAGGAGCGATGGCGGGATCCGGCCTTCCTGCAGGCACATGATGCGTACCTCGAAGCCGGGAGGTATTCGCTGCCCGACGCGTTGTGGAACCGCCCGCCCGGGGACATCAGGACATGGCGGGGTCTGCCCTATGCGCTCCTCTTCCTGGAATGGGAGGCAAGGTATCCGCAGGAGTGGACCCGGCATGCCAAGAAGTGGGGCACGAAACAGAGCCTCATACGGGACGTGGCGGTCGCTGACCACTGCGAGACGGTCAGGACGAAGCTCACCGATCTGGTCGAGATCGTCGTTCAGAGGGCGTACCGCTGCAAGGACCGCGAGTACCTGCGCGTTGCTCGAGCCGTCGACAGTGAGGATCTGCGCGGCAGGCTTGAAACTGCCGCTCGGTCTGACAACCCATGGGCACGGCGGCATGCTGGCTATGTTCTTTGGCTCCTCGATCGCCCCGCGGTGCCCAACACGATCCACGTCTGGCAGAACTGGATTGCGGCCGAAGCCAGAGAGTGAGGTCTCCATCCGCCCCTTCCGCGAACGCGGGACGCCGAACATGTCGGCGATCTGCTGGACTGTCTTCTCCCGCTCGTCGTAGAGCCGTTGGGCGAGCGCGGCTTGGTCCGCGGTGAGCTTGGGTCGGCGCCAGCCGACCCTGCCGCGGGCCCGTGCGGAGGCGAGCCCGTCGCTGGTGTTCGCCACGATGAGTTCACGTTGGAGCTCCGCGAGCACGCCGAGCATCGCGCGGCTCTCCATGGTGGCGGTGTCGATGCCCTGCTCTATGACGTGCAGTTCGACGCCGCGCCCGCGCAGCTCGGCGCCGAGGGTCACCAGGTCGAGCACGGAGCGGGAGAGTCGGTCGAGCCGGGTGACCTTCAGCGTGTCGCCCTCGCGTAGCAGCTGCATGACGAGGTCGAGCTTCGGGCGGGACGCCTTCGTGCCGCTGGCGCCGTCGGATTGCGCTGCGGCCCATCCGATTCGCCGCGTCCTGCGCACCCTTACTGGACCGACGTTTTGAGGAGGGAACACGGCATGCCTTCAACCACACACACCGTTGTCCGTCGTGGTCGCCTGCGCCGGGCCGCCGCAGCGGCACTCTCTCTGGCCGCGCTCACCGTCGGCGCGGCCTGGGCACAGGCACCGGCCGCCGCGCAGATGCCCGCGCCGGGCTCAGGCGACGGCCGGGCCACCGCACCGAGCAGCCCGGTCCCCGGGTTCCTGTTGGACCACGGTCGCTACACCACCATCGAGGCGCCCGAAGCCGGTGTGCAGGTCTTCCCGACCGGCATCAACAACCGCGGGACGGTCGTGGGCGAGTACGTGCGAACCGACGTCCGCGAGTCTGGGCTGCTGCGGGACCCGGGCGGCCGGACCACCACCTTCAACCTCCCCGGCGCCCGCGGCACCGAAGCCAACCAGATCAACGACCGCGGCCAGATCGCCGGCACCTTCAGCCTGGACACCCCCATCGTCAACAACTCGGCCCGGCCGATCGGGTACGTGCTGGACCACGGCAAGGTCACCCGGTTCGAGTTCCCGGGCGCGCCCAGCACCAGTGTGTCCGCCGTCAACAACAGCGGCTTGCTGGTGGGCAGTTACACCGACGCGGACGGCCGGAGGCACGGCTTCCGGTGGCAGCGCGGCCACTTCACCACGCTCGACGTGCCCGGCGCGGCCAACACCGTTCCCCTTGGACAACAATGACCGCGGCCAGATCGTGGGCTGCACCTCCGATGCAGCTGGCACCGCGACCCGCGGCCTCCTGTGGGAGCGCGGCCGACTGACCACCATCCAGGCCCCGGGGTCCCGGTTCACGGATGCCTCCGGCATCAGCAACCGCGGCCAGATCGTGGGCAGCGCCTACGACGACCCCGACCTGACAGGGGCCCGCGGGTATCTGCTGGCCGACGGCGTTCAGGGACGATTCACCCCGATCACCGTCCCCGGCGCGCCCCGGGCGCTGGCCGCAGGCATCAACGACCGCGGCCAGATCGTCGGCCTCTACGAGAACCCCGCCGGAGCCCATCCGCAGGACGCGGCAGCTCACCCATGAACACCCCCGGCCCGTTCGGCTACACCAGCGGGTCCTGAAGGCGACGTGGAGGTGGACACGACGCGTACCGAGTCTCTGCTGTGCGCGCGACCCATCGCCGCCCACGTCAGCTGATCAGCGGCCTGTCTCGGCCGCCGCCATCTTCGCCGCCGCCAGCTTGATGGCCTCACGGACGCGGAAGTACGTCCCGCAGCGGCAGACGTTGTCGATCGCGTCGATATCGGCGTCGGTGGGGTTGCTGGTCCTCTTCAGCAGGGCGACGGCGGCCATGATCTGGCCGGGCTGGCAGTAACCGCACTGGGGGACGTCCTGCTCCAGCCAGGCCTTCTGGACAGGATGGAGACGCTCTCCGTCGGCGAGGCCCTCGATGGTCGTGACCTGGCGTCCGGCGGCCTCGGAGACAGGGACCACGCACGGGTTGACGGCTTCGCCGTCCAGATGGCTGGTGCAGGCCTTGCAGACGTCGATGCCGCAGCCGTACTTGGGCCCGCGGATGCCGAGCAGATCGCGCAGGACCCACAGCAGAGGCAGGTCGGCGGGGGCGTCGACGGTCACGGAGGTGCCGTTCACGGTGAAGGTGTGCTGGGGCATGCGGGCGCTCCTGCGCGGTGTGGGGCCGGGCCTGTGGTGGGGGCCTCAGCGCGGGAAGGGTTCGAAGTCGACGGGGAAGTGGACGGGGAAACTGCGAGGACGGGTGCCGGTGGCCCGGGCGTACGCGTTCGCGATGGCGCCGACCGCGGCCGGGACGCCCAGCTCACCCGCCCCGCCCGGTTCGCCGTGCGCGGGCATGACGATGACCTGCACGTCGGTCGGCGAATTCCGCTGCCGCGCATAGTGGAACTGCGAGTAACTCCCCTCCAGCGGCAGCCCTTTGTCGATGTGCAGTCCGGCGGTCAGCGTCGTGGAGATCGCGTCCGTCAGCCCGCCGAGCATCTGCGCCTCGAGGCCGCGCGGGTTGATCGGCCGCCCGACGTCCACGGCGATCACCGCTCTCGTCACGCGCGGGGCCTTGGGGTCCCGGGCGTCGATCTCGACCAGACAGGCCGTGCGCGACTTGTACTCGGCGTGGAAGCCGATGCCCTGGGCGAACCCGTCCGCCATCGCACGACCCCAGTCCCCGGCCGAGGCGGCCCGGTCCAGCACCGTCCGGTCTTGGTCGGTCTTGAGGAACCTGCGCCTGAACGCCACCGGGTCCTGCCCCAGTTCCGCCGCCAGCTCGTCGACGACGACCTCCTCCGCGCCGCGGGTGTTCGCCGAGTACACCGAGCGCCAGGACGCCGTCGGCATCCGCAGCGGGACCTCGGCGAGGGTCTGGCTCGTGAGCCCGAAGTCGTACGGCGAGTGGACCGTGGTGGAGAACAGCGTCTGGGCGAAGGCCTGGTTGCCGCCCGGCAGTTGCGCACCCGAAGCGGTGAGGATCTCCCCGAGCCCGTGCCGGAAGTCCGTCTCCACGGCCGCGACCCGGTGCCGGAAGCTGAGCACCTGGCCCGTGGAGCCGGTTGTGTAGGTGGCCCGGATCCGGTGGTGGCTGGCCGGGCGCATACGGCCGTGGCGCATGTCGTCGATGCGGGACCACATCAACCTGACGGGCCGTCCGCTCGCCTTGGACACCAGCGCCGCCTCCAGCGCCGCGTCGAAGAACAGCCGACGGCCGAACGACCCACCGCCCTGCACCACATGCACCGTGACCTTGTCCTGCGGCAGACCGACGGCGGCGGCGATGGTCTGCTGGGCGACGACGGGCGACTTCAGCCCGGCCCAGACGGTCGCCCGGTCGGACCGTACGTCGGCGATCGCGGAGTTCGTCTCCAGCGGTGCGTGACTGACGAACGCGAAGTCGAACTCGGCGTCCAGCCGCTTGGTGAGCAGCGGCGGCAGGACGAACGGCGGCGCTGCGGACCGTAACTCGGCGCGGATGTCGGTGTCGGAAAGGCCGTCGACCGTGCCGCCGTGCCAGGTGACGTCGAGCGCGTCCTTCGCGTCGAGTGCCTGGCCGAAGGTCTGGGCGACGACGGCGACACCCGTGGGGACGACGACCACTTCGACGACGCCCGGCATCGCACGTACGGCGGCCTCGTTCCTGACCGCATCCACCGTTCCGCCCAGAGCCGGCGGCCGGCGCACCATCGCCGGAAGCGCGCCCGGGACATCCAGGTCGAGCGTGTACCGCATCCGGCCGGTGACCATCGCGCGGCTGTCGATCCGCGAGGTCGGCGTCCCGACGAGCGCGTGCTCGGACTCGGGCTTGGGCTTGGGGGAGAGGCCGGGAACGGCGCCGCTCTCGCTCGCCGCCGCGGCCACGGACAGCGAGGCGTACGAGGCCGTACGACCGCCCGGCCCCTGGACGACGCCGTCGCGGGTGACCAGCCCGTCCACCGGCACCTCCCACCGTCTCGCCGCAGCCGCGACCATACGGGCCCGGGCCGCAGCCGCTGTCCGGCGGACCGGGTCGTAGAGCGACCGGATCGAGTTCGAGCTGCCGGTGAGCTGGTTGAACAGCAACTCGGGCCGTGCGTCGTCGAGTTGAACCGTGACGGCGGCAAGGGGTACGTCCATCTCCTCGGCCACCAGCATCGCGACGGCGGTCGTCAGGCCCTGGCCGACCTCCTCTCGTGGCAGCCGGAAGTGGACCGCGCCCTCCTCGTCCATGGTCAGCACCAGCAGATGAGCCGTGGGCAGACCGGCAAGGATCAACAGGTCCCCGAGGTCGGCCGCTTCGGCGAGCGAAGGAGGCGTCGGCGCGGTGGGATCGGCAGCCGCGGCTGTGGCGGGAGCGAGGCCGGTGGCCACGGTCAGGGTGGGGGCGGCGACCAGGTAAGTGAGGAGCGTACGTCGGCCCAGAGCGCCCTTCGGAGTCGGCTCGTCGGCACCGCCGGTGGTCTCCGCCATCGCGTGATCTCCCTTGATCTCCCTTGTCCGCGCGTAGCAGTCAGTTTGTTGTGAGCACGCAGACCCGGGCAACTCGGGAACCGTGAAGGGTTGGTCGCGGTCGTGCGACCGATCACCGTGCTCGGGGTGCGCCAAGCGAGTGTTACGGCTACTAAAACCTGTGGCCTCCCCGTGGACGAGCCTCATAGCTTGTGCGTTCGTGACTCATGATCCGAAGATGCCCCCGAACCGACACGACCTCGGCCGAGTGTTCAACGAGGTGCCGGAGCTCTACGACCGGGTCCGGCCGGGATACCCCGACGAGTTGTTCGCGGACCTTGGCGACATCACCGGCATGGACGAAGGGTCGTCGGTGCTGGAAGTGGGCTGCGGTACCGGTCAGGCGACGCGCTCGCTGGCAGCGCTCGGATGCTCAGTGACCGCCATCGAGCCGGGCGCAGAGATGGCCGCACTCGCTCGCCAGCGGATCGCCTCCTTCCGCAGCGTCGAAGTTGAGACGTCGACGTTTGAGGAGTGGGACGACCGCGGTCGACACTTCGATGTTCTTGTGGCTGCGTCGTCGTGGCACTGGGTCGACCCGTCGATTGGCTGGCAGCGAGCGCACGACGTGCTCCGTCCGGGAGGCTGGATGGCGCTGCTCGGCCACGTCGTTGTCCGCCTGCCGGGAGAGCCGGAGGTGTACGCCGAGACCGCCGATCTCCACGAGCGGTTCTGCCCCGGAAACCCCGGCTGGGGTCATCCACCGCTGGAGGACGACGTGCGAACCACCGACGAGGGCTGGGGCCTGGTCGAAGATCCCGGAGGATTGTTCGGCCCAACGATCGCGCGCTGGTATCCAACCGTTCAGTGGTTCAACGGGGACGGCTTTGCCGATCACCTTCGCTCACAGTCGCTCTATCGGAGGCTCGACCGCGACGTCCGTGAGCCCCTGCTCGACGCCCTAGCAGAGCGCATCCGCACGCGGATGGGTGACCGAGCATCACGCCGTTACCTGAGCGTCCTCCGTGTCGGACAGCGCGCCGAGTGAGCCCAGTGGTGAAGTACCTGCCGATTCAGCGGCAACGGACCCACCGCACTTTCATGCCTGCCTGCTGAAGACGCCGTGGGTTCCCAGTGAATGCACCTCAGTCACGCTGAACTCACGGCCGACGTGCCGTTAACGAACGGCGAACCAGGTGACATGTAGCTCAGCGTGACCTTTCAGCGCGAGGTGTCCGCCACGATGGAGCCTCTTACTGACAGCGGCATACTGCGCGGGCGGGGGCATATCGTTCCATGGCCGTCCCCGGCAGTTGATGCGGAGGGGCGACTGATCGCCGTGATCGGTACTCGCTCCCACGCGGGCCTTTGCCGTCGCCGACGCCCGCCCCTGACCTGCTGCGCGGACGCGTCACCTGACGCGGCTCCGCCACCGATGGAAGAACGTCTCCCCCGGCCCCGCACCGGTGGCTGTTGATCGCGTCGGCGATTTCGGGGCGGCGGGCGTTCAGCGTGACGGTGATGCCGGCGTCGGCCATCACCGTCGCCATGGTCGTGCCCCACGATCCGGCGGACAGCACGGCGACCTGGTTCATCCTGCTGTTTCTCCTTCAGTGGTGTCCGGCGAGCCTAGCGGGCGGCCGGCAGTGAAACTGCGGGTACGGATACCCCTTCAGTGACCGACGTGGACATACCCGGCCCACAGTGAGGGGCTGGCCGGATACCGGTCACGCAGGGCGCGTACGGCCCGGTGCAGGGCCTGGGCCGACAGTTCGGTGCGGGGTGGGGTGCTGCCGCCGTGGGTGAGGTCGGCGTAGGTCGCGCGGGTGATCTCCACCGAGGTGGTGTCGTTGACCGGCCAGAGGGTGCCGATGACGCGTCGGTATCCGGCGAGTTGGAAGGCCCCGGTGATGTGCAGTGCCTCGTCGGCGTTGTCCGGGTGCGTGTTGGAGGTGCTGCAGGCGGACAGGTAGGCGAGGTCCGCGTAGGGCAGTTCCATGGCGGAAAGCTGTTCCACGGTCAGCGGTCGGGTGAGGTGGTCGTGGAGCAGCAGCGTGCCGGCGGCGGGGTTCTCCCAGAAGGTGAGGCCGTGGCAGGAGAAATGGGCGACGGGGTAGGCGGGCAGCGCGCGGACGACGTTCTCGAACGTGGCCTGCGCGCCGGACAGGACCAGGGCGTTCGGCAGCAGTTCCGTGAGGGCCTCGGCCTCTGCCGCCGCGCCCGGCAGCGAGGGGGCGTTCTCGGCGTCGGGTACCGCCACGACCAGCGTGTCCAGGGTCGTACCGGTCGCCGGGGGACTGAACCGGCCGGCCAGGGCCCGTACGGTGGTTGTGTAGGAGGAGACGGCCCGGTCCATCACCGTCGCCTTCCCGCCGCTGTCGTGATGGCCGGCGGCATGGAGCGGGAAGTACGCCATCAGGCCGACGGGGCACCACCAGATGCGGGGCGGGGGCTGCGTATCGGAGGACGGGGCGGTGAGGCTCAGCGCGTCGAGCACGGGTGCGGTGACGCGGTCCCACAGCCAGCGCAGGATCTCGTCAAGGTCCCTCTGGGCGTCCCGACGGGTGAGCAGCGACGGGTCGTTCGGGGCGGCGAAGACGGCGCGAGTCAGGCGCAGGAGGTGAGCGATGACGTCGGCCTGGGTCAGGCGGGTCAACGGAACCGGTAGGACAGGCTGTTTGGCGTCCGCTCGCAGGATGAGTGCGTCGCAGCGGCGCTCGGTGATGTTCACGATCACTACGGGGCCCTGATCGGCGTGGCGGCGCAGCGCCTGGACGGAGGGCGCCCGCAGGAAGCCTGCCATGCCTTCGAGGCTCCGGATCCGGCTCATCAGGTTGTCCCAGTTCCCGTCGTTCCCTTCGCGGGCACGGGCGTTGAGGGCGGTGCGCAGCCGCAGGAGCTCGGCATGGAGCTGAGGTGACCGGTGCCGCAGCAGCCTGAGGTCACGGGCCTCCAGCGTCCGGCCGTGCAGGATTCCGCGCGACAACTCCAGGAGTTCCAGGGCCCGTTCCGGTCTGCCGAGCTCCAGTGCGGCGGCAGCGGCACCGTCCGGCAGTCCCTCGATCTGTCTGAGTTCGATGATGTTGCCCATGTAGGACAGCCAGTTCGGGGTGAGCTGCGGCAGCAGGGCAACTGCGGCTTCGTAGGCGGCGAGTGCGGCGTGCGGGTCGCCGAGGGCGGCCTCCATGGCGCCCAGGTGCTGGAAGTTCTTGATCCGTACATTGGGCGGTCCGGCGGCGGACGCGGCCTCGGCGAAGACATGTCTTGCCTGGCGCTGCAACGCGGCGGTGTCGCTGTCGTCGTGCCTGGCCAGGTCGCGCAGGGTGACGCCCAGTTGCCACAGGCGATCGCCACGTTCCCGGTGGTCGGGCGGTGTGGCAGCCGCCACGTGCTGGAACAGCCCCAGCGCCTCATGCAGTGCTACGGCGTCCGTGCCGCGTGCGTCCACGCTGGAGCGGTACAACAGGATCGTTGCCAGGGCGAATTGTGCCTCTGTTCGCCGGGGGCCTGGGTCGGGGGCGGCGGCCACGGCCGTGCGGGCGGTCAGTTCCGCGTCCCTGAGCGCGAGTTGGTCGTTGGTCATGGCGTGCAGGGAAGCCAGCGACTGAGTGAGGTCGATGAGAGTGTCGGCGTGCTCGTCGGCGGCCGACGGTGTCTCGATCGTCGCTCGCATCAGGTCGATGGCCCGGCGCATCAGGTCGGGGTCCCTGCGGTCCTGGGCGAGCAGCCTGACGGCCGATGCGAGACGTGTCCGACGCCTGTTGAACTCGGGATCGCGCCGTGGTGTGGCCGCAAGGCACTGTTCGCTCAAGTCGACCGCCTCGACCAGCAGTCGCGTGTCCGTCGTCGCGTCGTGCAGTGCCCTCAGAGCGCGTACGAGATCGAATTGCGCCCCGGCACGGTCGGAGGTGCTGCTGGCCTCGGACAGCGCCTCGCGCGCGAGGCCGACGGCTTCCTGGAGCGGTTCGACGTGTGCGGTGGCGCCCGCGAGATGCCGCAGCGAGGTGATCAGGGCCGTCCGGAACATGGGGCGGAGCCCGTCGCTGGGCGGGACGATGGCGTAGCCCTCGCGTGCCACCTGGACGGCCTCGACCGGTGCGTCCCGGTCTCTGCTCCGCTCGAAGTGCTCACCGAGCTGGACCACCAGATAGAATTGGTTCACCTGGCGCATGTTGTCGCCGTGCGGCGTCGCCGCCACGGCCTCGCGGAAGGCGAGCACTGACTCGGCCACGGGCTCGGGGGAGTCCGTGCCCTGTGCGACCGTGAACAGCCGCTGCCCCAGGCTGTTGAAGACCCGGCCGCGGTCGTAGTGGCCCGGCGGCACCAGCGGAACGCAGCGCTGCAGCAGGGCGATCGAGGCCGCGAGGTCCGCTTCCCGCGCCGTGCCGGTTCTGCGGTCGGCGCGGTCGGCGAGCAGTTCCGCGGCAGTGAGCAGCACTTCGAGATCGTACGGATCTTCGGCCGCCAGTTCGTGCAGCCCGGCCAGCACGTCGGATGGGTCGGTGCCTCGCCTCTCATGCACCTCGGCCATGAAGAGCAGTCTGCGGCGCTTCCACTTACTCATTGCTTCCTGGCTTCCTTCTGGTCCCCCGCGGCGTCCCGGCATCACACTGGCGCCACACCGCCGACCACCGTAGCGGGATGCGCCGGATACTGGGGCACCCGTAGAGTCACCAACTCCGGGATCATGCAACTGACATGACGATCGCGAAGGCAGGGAGCGCTCGGTGGACGAACTCGCGGAACGGCTCAGTCGCGTGTGCACACTCATGGGTGCGGGCGAGCTGGAGGAAGCGGCGCGTGAGGCGGGCGCGGCGGAACTCGTCGGGGCTGTTCTTGCGGCGCTGCGCGGAGACGAACCTGTGGCACGCTCCGTGCTGGAGCGTCGGCTGGACACCCTGGACGACCGGATGGCCGCGGCCGGCTTCGGCATCGTGACCAGGGCGGCGAAGGGCTTGCCGACTCTGCCGGGGAACAGCGCCGGCCATCCGGTGGTGCACCGGTGGACCTGTCCCGCCGCCCACTCCTGCGAGCGGTTGTCGAGTACGGAGTTGTACCCGGAGGCCCCCGTGTGCGCGATGACTGGCCGTCCCTTCGTCTATGGCCGGGCCCGGCTGTGACCACCTTTCTGGCCGCCCTCGCCGGCAAGGCCGCCGAGAAGTGGCTCGCCCTGCTCGTCCTGCCCGGGGTGGTCTACCTCGCCGGTGTGGCCGCCGCCGTCGTATTGGGACACGACCACGCCCTGGACCTGGCTGAGCTCCAGCCCGCCATCGACCGGTTGGCCGCCCACCCAGGAGCCTCCAACGCCGGTGCGATCCTCCTCGTGGCCGCCGGTGTGCTGGCGGCGGCCATGCTGGCCGGACTGTGCGCCAGAGCGTCTGCCGTCGTCGTGGAGCGCCTGTGGACCAGTCGGGGCGACCGGTGGCCCGCGCGCCTTCTCGTACGGCGCCGCGTCCACCGCTGGCGGCGGGCCGACGCGGCGTGCGAGGCGGCCGGGACCCGCGCCGAACTCGCCAGGGCCATCGAACGGCGCGAGGCTATCGCCCTCGTCCGCCCCCGGCGGCCCACCTGGATCGGCGACCGCCTCCACGCGGCCGACCAGCGGGTGTATGACGCCTACGGCCTGGAGCTCGGTGCCGCCTGGCCCCGGCTCTGGCTGACGGTGCCCGATGCGGTCCGGTCCGAACTCCTCTCCGCTCGTGAGGCCTACGGCGCCGCTTTCGGGCTCGCCGGATGGGCCGCGCTGTACCTGCTGCTTGGCGTCTGGTGGTGGCCGGCGCTGTCCGCCGCCGCGGTCGTCGCGGCCACGGCATGGATCCGGTGCCGTTCGGCGACGGCGGTGTTCGCCGATCTCGTCGAGGCCACCGTCGACCTGCACGCCATCACCTTGGCCCAGGAACTCGGCCTGACCGGCGAACGGCCCGCCCTCACCAGGGAGGTCGGCGACGCCATCACCACCACCCTGCGCAAGGATCCGCCGCCCGATCCACACCGTGATCCGCCGGGCGCCGTCTGATCGCGGCGCCCTGCCTCCCGACAGGTCGGCTGCCAGCAGATCGGCACACCGGCAGCGCCAAGTACTGGTACTCCAGGAACTCCTCGATCCCGACCCGCCCGCCCTCGCGGCCCAGCCCGGACTGCTTGACGCCACCGAACGGGGCCGCCGGGTGGGACAAAAGACCGGTGTTGAGGCCGACCAGGCCGACCTCCAGGCGTTCACCGACGCGCAGGGCGCGGGCGAGGCCCTCGGTGAAGACATAGCCGACGAGGCCCCAGGGGGTGTCATTGGCCCGGTGTGCGACCTCGTCCTCGTCGTCGAAGGTGACGATCGCGGCGACGGAGCCGAAGATCTCCGTGTCTATGAGGCGGCTGCCCGGGTCCACGTCGGTGAGTACGGTCGGCGGGTAGAAGCAGCCAGGGCCCTCCGGTGTGCTCCCGCCGACCAGCACCCGGGCGCCGCGCTCCACCGCGTCGGCGACCAGTTCCTCTCCGTCCGTGTGCCCGGACCGACGACGAGCGCCCCCATCCGCCGGGCCAGACGTTGCGCGAACTCCTCCGCCACCGGCCGGTGGACGAAGAACCGGTTCGCGGCGGTGCACGCCCCGCCCATGACTACGAAGAGTCACGCAGTCAGGTGAAGCAGAACGCAGCCGTGACGACCCTCGCCAGCCGCCGTACCCAGCGGACAACAACCACCTGAAGAGTGTTGGACATGTCCGCACCCGCATTGAGGGCACCTGCGTGTCCTTCGGCGACAAGGTCATCGGTACCAACCACGTGCTGCCCACGCGGGGCGCCGCCCGCTACACCGGTGGCCTGTGGGTCGGCAAGTACCTCAAGACGGTGACTTACCAGGAGGTCACAGACGCCGGTTCGCAGGCGCTGCTCGGCCGGTTGTGCGGCCGGGCCGCCCGGGTGGAGCTGTTCGAGGGACACGCCCGGTCCGGCGACGTACGGGCCGCCAAGGCGGCGGGAGACGAACTGCCCTGGGCGGTGCGGGCATGACCATCCTGCCCCTGCAGGGCCGTACGGCACTGGTCTCCGGCGGAGGGGGCCCGTTGGGCCGGGCCTTCTCCGTCGGCCTCGGCCGGGCCGGTGCCCGGGTGATCCTCGTCGGCCGCAACGAGCAGGCCCTCGCCGGAGCGGCTGCCCGCGTGGCCGAGGAAGGCGGCGCGACCCGCACCGCGATGTGCGACGTGTCGGACCCGGCGTCGGTCACGGCACTCACGGACACGCTCGCCGACGAGAACATCTCTGTCCTGGTCAAAATGCGGGCGTCGCGGGCCCGGTGAAGCCCCTCACCGACGTCGCACCCGACGAGTGGGACGGGGTCTTCGCCGTCAACTCCCTCTCGCCCGGCCCGGTGCGCAGCCCGCGCATGGACCGCAACTTCCGGCTGGAGGCGGAACTGACGGGCAGCACACCGGAAGAGGCCGAGCAGGCCTTCGCGTCCCGGGCGGCCCTGGGCAGGCTGGTGGAGGAGGACGAAGTGGCGAAAGCCCTGGTGGCGATGCTCGCCATGCCGGGCCTGTGCGGCGCGGACATCGACCTCTCGGCGGGCATGATCGCCCCGTCGTGACCCGGGGCTCCGGCCCCGCCGTACGTACGTGGATGGTCGTGGCGGTTGGCCCGCAGCCTCCTCGGCTTCTCTGGGCTGTCCGCCGCGATCAGAGTCGGCCGGCTGGCGGGCGCCAAAGGCACCCCTGTCTATGACCTGGACGAACTGTCCGCTGCCGCCCGTGAGGGCCAGTGGGCCATTCTCACCGGATGCCCCACCACCGGCACCGCCGCGTACAACGCGAGGGCGCTCGACGAGCGCCTCGGCTTGACCGGTTACTGGTGTTGCGGCGGCTGATCGTTCGCCAGGGCCCGCTTGACCGTGTTCTTCGAGATGCCCAGATGCCGGCCAGGTAAGAGGCTCGCCCTATCGCCGAAGAGGAAACCCGTCTTTGTAACAAGCGGACGAATTCGGCTTGACTGCACTGCTAAAGGAATACGGCAACGCGGTGCAATGCCCGGTCCGGTCGTGCGACGTGGACGACGGACACCCGGTTGTGCCGGTGCGCAGATTCACCGTTCCATTCTTTGAACCTATTTATCCGCTGCGGATGTTCCAGTCCCACGCCGGCCGCACCTCGCGGCCCTTTCTCGGAGGAATGCCGAAATGAACGCACCGATGCGCAGAATCGTCATGGGTACCGCCGCGGTTTCGCTGGCTCTTTCCGTGGCCGCCTGTGGGAAAGCGGGGGACGACGACTCCGGCAGTGACAGCACCGGCTCCTCCTCCGGCGGCAACTCCGTCGGCCTCCTGCTGCCGGACAGCGTCACTACGCGCTACGACAAGTTCGACAAGCCGTACTTCGAGGCCAAGGTCACGTCTCTCTGCCCGGACTGCACCGTCGAGTACGCGAACGCCGCCGGTGACCCCGCCAAGCAGGCTCAGCAGATCAGCAGCATGGTGACCAAGGGCGTCAAGGTCCTCGTGGTCGACCCGCAGGACTCCGCCGCGATCAAGTCCTCCATCCAGTCCGCGGTGGACAAGGGCATCAAGGTCATCGCCTACGACCGCTTGGCCCAGGGCCCGGTCTCGGCGTACGTCTCCTTCGACACCGTCAAGGTCGGCGAGCTCCAGGGCCGGGCCCTGCTCGACGCGCTCGGCTCCAAGGCGACCACGAAGTCCAAGGTCGTCATGATCAACGGTGACGACGCCGACCCGAACGCCGCCAAGTTCAAGGAAGGCGCCCACAACGCGCTCGACGGCAAGGTGGATGTCGCGTACGAGCAGTCCGGCCTGTGGAAGGACACCGTCGCCGCGCAGAAGATGTCCGCCGCGATCACCCGGCTCGGCGCGAAGAACATCGCGGGCGTCTACGCCGCCAACGACGGCATGGCGGGCGGCATCGCCAACACCCTCAAGGGCGCCGGCATCAGCGGCATCCCGCTGACCGGTCAGGACGCTGAGCTCGCCGCCATCCAGCGCATCCTCACCGGAACCCAGTCGGCCACCATCTACAAGGCCTTCAAGCCCGAGGCCGAGGCTGCCGCCCAGCTCGCGGTCAACCTGCTGCAGGGCAAGGACATCTCCTCCCTCGCCACCCAGACCGAGACCAGCGGCTCCGGCGACAAGGTCCCGTCCCGGCTGCTGACCCCGGTGTCGGTCACGGTGGACAACATCAAGGACACGGTCGTCAAGGACGGCCTGTACACGGTTGCCGACATCTGCACCGCCGACTACGCCGCCGCCTGCAAGAAGGCCGGCCTCGAATAGGCGACGCCGCCTCACCGGCCGGCGCTCGTCGTCGAGGGCACACGTCTTGCCCCTCATTCTTTTGTCATCCACCGCGCCCGCCCTGGCGTGCACGGTATTCCCGCCGGTCAGGCGGCGAAGGAGCTGGTTCACGTGTCCGCTACGCCCGTGCTGGCGTTGCGCGGAGTCTCCAAGCGATTCGGTGCGGTGCAGGCACTCACCGACGTCGAACTGGAGGTCCATGCCGGAGAAGTGGTCGCCCTGGTGGGCGACAACGGCGCAGGAAAGTCCACCCTGGTCAAGACGATCGCGGGTGTCCACCCCATCGACGACGGCGTCATCGAGTGGGAGGGCAAGCCAGTCGGCATCACCAGGCCGCACGACGCCCAGGGTCTCGGTGTCGCCACGGTCTACCAGGACCTCGCGCTCTGCGACAACCTCGATGTGGTCGGCAACCTCTACCTCGGCCGCGAACTGCTGCGCCGCGGAGCCATCGACGAGGTGTCGATGGAGAAGAACGCCCGAGAGCTGCTGTCCACGCTCTCCATCCGCATCCCGAGCGTACGCATCCCGATCGCGAGCCTCTCCGGCGGTCAGCGCCAGGTCGTCGCCATCGCCCGCGCGCTCATCGGCGACCCGAAGGTCGTCATCCTCGACGAGCCCACCGCCGCCCTCGGCGTCGAGCAGACCGCGCAGGTCCTCGACCTGGTCGAGCGGCTGCGCGAGCGGAACCTCGGAGTCATCCTCATCAGCCACAACATGGCCGACGTCAAGGCGGTCGCCGACACCGTCGCCGTCCTGCGCCTGGGCAAGAACAACGGCTCCTTCCCCGTGAAGGACACCAGCCACGAAGAGATCATCGCCGCGATCACGGGTGCCACGGACAACGCCGTGACCCGTCGTGCGGGGCGTCGCACCGCGGAGGCGGCACAGTGAGCAACACCTCGAAGACCCTCAACGACCACTCCGCGGCCGCAGCCGGCCCCGTATCGGGCGACGGGAACACCGTCGCGGCCGCCGACGATCCCACCGCCGCGCCGGTCGCCGTCGTCGACCCGCGCCTTCTGGTCCGTGAGGAGGGCCTCAAAGGCTACGTCACCGAGTTCAAGCGGAAGATCAAGGGCGGCGAGCTGGGCTCGCTGCCGGTGGTCATCGGCCTGATCGTCATCTGGGCGATCTTCCAGCTGCAGAACGACCGCTTCCTGAGCGCCGACAACCTGGCGAACATCAGCTATTACCTGTCGGCCACCGGCATGCTCGCCATCGGCCTGGTGTTCGTGCTGCTGCTCGGCGAGATCGACCTGTCCGTCGGCTCGGTCAGCGGTCTGGCGTCCACTCTGTTCGCGGTGTTCGTCGCCAACCAGGGGGTGAACGCCTGGCTCGCGCTCGCTCTCACGATCATTACGGGCATCCTGATCGGTGCGCTGCACGGCTGGTTCTTCGCCAGGATCGGCGTACCCGCCTTCGTCGTGACCCTGGCCGGCTTCCTCGGCTGGAACGGTCTGATGCTGTGGCTGCTGGGCGACAGCGGCACCATCAACATCCCGTCCGACTCCGGCCCGGTCCACCTGCTGGGTCAGAGTTCCTTCTTCATGGACCAGGCCATCATCGGCGCCTACCTGCTGGCCGGCCTCGGCGTCGTGCTGAGTCTCGTCGGCAACGTCAACGAGCAGCGCCGCCGCAAGGCCGCGAACGTTCCCTTCCGGCCCACCGGCGAGATCTTGCTGCGCGTCATCCTGCTGGCGCTCGTGTCCTTCGCCGCAGCGGCCGTGCTGAACGACGCCGCCGGCGTCTCCAACGCGCTGGTCGTCTTCCTGACCTGCCTGATCATCGTGGACTTCGTGTTGCGCCGTACCACCTACGGCCGGAAGGTGTTCGCGGTCGGCGGCGGGACGGAGGCGGCCCGCCGTGCGGGTATCAGCGTGCCGATGATCCGTATCTCCGTCTTCGCGATCGCCGGTGGTTTCGCCGCGGTCGGCGGCATGTTGTTCGCCGGCCAGACTGCCAGCGCCACGCTGTCCGCCGGTGGCGGCAACACCCTGATGCTGGCCATCGCCGCGGCGGTCATCGGCGGCACGTCGCTGTTCGGCGGTCGTGGCTCCGTCTGGTCCGCCCTGCTCGGCATGCTCGTCATCCAGTCGATCCAGACCGGTCTCGACCTGCTGAACATGAACACCTCGATCCAGTACATGATCACCGGCGGTGTTCTGCTGGGCGCGGTGGTCATCGACTCGGTCTCCCGCCGCAGCCAGAAGGCCGCAGGCCGAGCCTGACGCGCACCGGCCCTATGTCGTGCCGCCGCCTGCACCTGACCCAGGCGGCGGCATTCGCCATGTCCTGCCGGCTTGCTGCCTCCACCGAGGCCTGGGGGAGTCCAGTGTCCTGTACGGACTGGCCTGTACGGACCGGGAGCAGGGCTCAGGAGTGGTTGTGCGCGGTGATCTCTCGAGCGATCCGGTTGAACGTCACCGCGTCGGTGCTGCGCAGGGCGAAGGCATAGACGTCCACCGTCGGCGGGGGATTGATGGTCACCAGGTCGAGCGACGCGGGCAGGGCGTAGCCGGAGGGCACCAGGGTCGCTCCCAGGCCGGCGTCCACATAGGAAACGGCGGCATTCAGATGGGCTGCGGACGGATCGTCCGTGCGCGTGTCACCGATCGATTTCCGCAGTTCGGTCAAGACCGGAGCGTTCGACGGGCAGGTGACCCAATCCTGTGCGCCGAGGTTCCCGGCCGGCACAGGAGCCGTGGGGGAGGAGCCGTGGGGAACGGCCATCCCGAGTTCCAGTGAGCCGATGCGGTGCTTACGCTCCCGCCACGACGACGCGTGAAGAGGACCGACGCCGACGTCGATGCCCCCCGATCTGACTGCCTCGATGAGTGATTCCGCGTCGGCGAAGTTCACGACGCGAGCCGAAAGCTTCGGAGCGGACGTCCGCAGAGTTGCCACGGACTTCGCTAGCCACAGGGTGGGCGTCATCTCGTTCGCGCCGATGATGATGTCCTTGCGCGTGCTGGCCGCCGCCCGGACCGCCACCTCCCGCGCCCGCTGGACCGCCTGCATCGCCTGCTGGGCCTCGACGAGGAAGGCCCGCCCCGCGGGAGTGGTGGAGGTGCCCGTCGCCGTACGCTCGAACAGCACGACACCCAGGGAGCGTTCCAGGCTCGAGATCTGCTGGGACAGGGACGGCTGGGCGACATGCAGTGCTTTCGCGGCGGCGCAGATGGCCCCCGCTTCATCGACAGCGAGCGCGTACTCGATCTGCCGCAGGGTGACTGTCATAGGGCGATTCTAAGGGCCGCCTCATAGGTGTGCCCTATAGCCATTTCCTCTTAGGTAAGTGAGAAGTGGTCTTTGTTACCTCTCCGGTGAGCGTGTTTCGCTACTCGTATGACTCCCCAGATAAATGCCATCGGTGAGATCGACCGTCTCGCCGATACGCTGAGTGGCTTCGACATCGTCGACCTGAGCCACACGCTCGAAATCGGCATCCCCACTTTCCCGACGCATCCGAAGTACATCATCGCCGACTACGTGTCGATGGACGACGTCGCGGAATTCAAGCAGCTCATCATGTGCGACCACTCCGGTACGCACATCGACTCGCCCTCGCATTTCGTCCCTGATCCCGAGGACCCCCGGCGGATCTCCACCGCCGACCTGAGCGTGTCCCAGCTGATCGGCCGCGCCGTGGTGATGGCCTTCGGCCCGTTCGAGGCCACCAGCCACCACATCAGCCTGGAGGATGTGCAGGCCTGGGAGGAGGCGAACGAGCCGGTCCGTGAGGGCGACATCGTCATCATCAACACTGGCTGGGCCCGGCATTGGAAGCGCATCCCCGAGGGCTTCGACTACCTACGCGGCTGGCCGGGGTTGAGCGGTGAGGCCTCCGCCTACCTGCGCGGCAAGAACATCAAGGCCGTCGGTATCGACTGCATCAGCATCGACCCCGGTGACGTGTCGGGCGCCGGCCTGAAGGCGCACTACGAGTTCCTGCCCAACGGCGTCCTGGTCCTGGAGAACCTGACCAACCTCGACGGACTGCCCCCGGTGGTCCTGTTCGCCGCCCTGCCGCTGAAGATCGCAGGCGGCACCGGTTCTCCGGTCCGCGCAGTCGCTATCGTCGCCGAGGGAGACTCCCGTGTCTGACCACATCACGCTGCGGGATGTCGAGCTGCCCCCGCTGTCCGCGCTCGAGCCCGAGCCGGTCCTGTCGGGCGAGGTGTACGCGGGCCGGATCAGCCGCACGCGCGTGCGGATGCGCGAGCTGGGCCTTACTCACCTCATCGCCTACGCCGACCGGGAACACCCCGGCAACAGCCTCTACCTGACAGGTTTCGACCCCCGGTTCGAGGAAGCTCTGGTGGTGCTGGACCTGGACAACGCACCCTGGATCCTCGCCGGCAACGAGTCGGGCGCGATGATCCCCGGTCTGTCCGTCACCGCGACGGCCGTGCTGTGCCAGTCGCTCAGCTTGCCCGGGCAGGACCGCAGCATCCAGCAGCGCATCTCCGCGGCCCTGCGCCAGGTCGGCGTCGGCCCGGAATCCCGCGTAGGACTCGTCGGATGGCGGCAGATCACGGCCGGCGACTCCCCAGTCTCGCCGTACGCCTACGCCGTCCCGGCCTTCGTGATCGGCGAGATCCTCGACGTCACCCAGAACCTCACCGACGCCACGTCGATCCTCATGGGCATCGACGGCCTGCGCTCCCGCAACGAGGCCGACCAGATCGCGCTCAACGAGCACCGCGCCACCCGCGCCGCCGGCCACGCGTGGCGCGCACTCGAGGCCCTCAAGCCCGGACGCTCGGAATTGGCGACCGCCGAGCACATGGCCCTCAACGGTCTGCCCCTGACCGCGCACGTAATGCTGACCACCGGGTCCGGCAAGGTCGTGGGTCTGTGCAGCCCCAGCGACCGCGTGATCGGGCACGGAGACCTGCTGTCGACCGCGGTCGGGCTCCAGGGCGGACTGACCTCGCGCGCCGGATACGTACTGCGCGCCGACGAACTCGACCAGCGGCAGACCGACTTCGCGGCCGGCTACTTCGCCGCCATCGCCACCTGGTACCAGGGCCTCACCCTGGGGGCATCGACCGCCGAGATCGCCGAGCAGACCACGCGGGAGCTGGCGAAGTCGTCGATCCGCCCGCTGCTGAACCCCGGACACCTGCAGCACATCGACGAATGGCTCGACAGCCCCTTCGCCGCCGGATCCCACGGCACCGTCCACTCCGGCATGTCACTGCAAGCCGACATCATCCCCGTGGGATCCACACCGGACCTGGCCGCCAACTGCGAGGACGCCGTCGCGATCGCCGACGCCGACCTGCGCGCGGAACTCGCCGAGCGCTATCCGCAGATGTGGGCACGCGTCACCGCCCGCCGCACCTTCATGACGCACACCCTCGGCCTGCGGATCGCCGAAGAAGTCCTTCCCCTCTCGGACCGGCAGGCCGTGCTGCCGCCCGCGCTGCTCTCGCTCTCCTCGGTCCTGGTCGCCACCGCCTCCGCGGAGCAGCGAGCGCGTCCGGCGTAGCCAGAGAAACCCTGCCTCTCCCTGCGGCCGAAGGTGGTGACCCGCACGTCGCCGATGGGCAGAAGCCGGCCTGTCGCCGTGTGCCGGCTGAAGTCGGCACACGGCGACACCTGCCGCGCGCCCACCTGCTGCACACCAGCGATCCCATCGAGTCCGTGCCGAGAGTCGATGCGCCCGCTGGTGACGGTCAGTGGCCGCAGACGCCTTGGGCCCTGTCTGGATGGGCCGTCGTACGGAGCCCTTCTTGGCCAGTCTCCTCATCGCTGACACGTACGCGATGCGTTCCTGCACGCGGACCGGATACGGCTCCAGTCCGAATGCGGCTCCCGCCTCACGGCCTTCAGCCCCGTCAACGTCGAGACCGCCAAGAAATTGGACCGTCTGCATGCCCTCGCCGCCGCCGCACGCGCGCGCCGAACGGCCGCGATCACGCCGAGAGGAACGGCTCCGTCAAATGCGGCGTCGCCAGGTGCAGCGTGGTGGCGGTGTCGTGGCTGAGTATGCGTTCCCGGGAGTGCCTGGCCGCCTCGGGGTCGGTCTCGTGGGCGTAGGCGAGCTCGGGGTGGAGCAGTTGGAGCGCGTGCACCAGGAGGTCGCCGGTGACGAGCGCCAGCTCGCGCCCGTCGGCGACCAGCACGCTCTGGTGTCCGGGCGTGTGTCCGGGCGTGGCGACCGCGCGCCCAGTGCGCAGCGGCGTGTCCCCGTCGAGGAGCCGGAGCCGACCGGCGGCCGCGAGCGGGTCGGTGAGGGTCTCGCGAAGCTGCGGGTTGAGCGCGTCGAGGGCGTCGAACTCGGCCCGCTGGAGCAGATATTCGGCGTTCGGGAAAAAGGGGCGGCGGCCGCTGGTCGCGCCGCCGGCCGAAGCGTTGCCGTCCACCGCGCCGCCCGCTGATGGGACGGCCGCCTCGGTCACGACCGCCCACCCGACGTGGTCGGTGTGCAGATGCGTGAGTACCACGGTGTCGACTTCGGCCGGGTCGATGCCCGCGGCGGCGAGCGACTCGGGGAGCGCACCGGGCACGGGCGCCCACGAGGCGGCCGGGCTGTCCGCCGGACCGATCCCGGCGTCCACGACGGTGAGGCCCTTGTCACCGCGGATCGCGTACGCGCGGAACTGGAGCCGCCAGCGGCCCTCGGCGTCGACCGCGCCCGGGTCGTAGCGGTCGGCCTCGGCCCACTGTGCGGCCGTGGCCTCGGGGAAGGCCTCGACGCGCGGGGAGAAGAACGGGCCCTCGCCGTCGGCGAGGGCAATGATCTCGGTCGAGCCGATCCGGAGGCGAGGAACGCTGAGGGACATGGCCGCGATCCTGTCATGCCTTCCACACGGCTGATGGTTCGCCCAATGCCGTGATGATCTAGATGTGGAGGTCTCAGATGAACAGTGGCAAGTCCGGGGTCGTTGCTGCCTGTTGCGCGTGCCGGGCAGGCCGTCGGTTTGCCGGAGGCGGCTGAAACCTGATCCACACCGAAGCCCGGCCGCCACGGCATCCACCCGACCGTCCTACTCGACTTCGTCCAGGTCGCCGAGTACCGCTGGACGGCCGCGCACGCCTTCCATCCACCGGCATCCGCGAGGCCGAAAGCTGACGGCGGTTGCGGCTGGTGCCGATCTCGACCGCCGCGTACACGGCCGCTCCGGCTCCTGAGTGCCTGCTTTTGAAGGTGCGGTCTGAACGCGCAGGTCGCAGGACCGACTGTGAGAAGTGATCCAGTGCCGAGCCCGGGCCCCGACGGCGCGGCTGCTGTCAGCGGGTGTCGTAGCGGTGGCGTGCGGTTTCGATCTCGTCGTGGGGGTCGGTGACCCATCGGGCGAGGGCCAGGACAGTTTCGCGCAGGCTTTCCCCGAGCGGGGTCAGTCGCCACGGATGCCACGGTCAACGAGACGTGGTCCAGGGCCCAGGCCCGGGTAGCGATGGGTGACACCTGGCAGGGTGATGACGGCCGCCGAGTCGCCGCTGTTGTCGGCTGTCCGGTGGGTCGTCGGCCTGTGGCGTCAGGGTGTCCATGCGGCCCGTCTTGGTGTGAGGCTGCCGGAAGGGGAAGTCCCAGCCGTTCCCGGCGCGGGAGGTAGCGGCCGGTCCGCTTGCTGAAGACGATGCGTTCCATCTGCCCGCTTCATACCTGCGGTTACGGACGACGAACACCCGACTGCGTGTGCAGGTCCGGAAGGACATCGGCCGCGACTGCTTCCAGTACGCGCTCCGATCCTGCGAACACCCCTTCCCGGCGCGGCCACGGTGCCACGACGTCGGTGAAGCCCAGTTCACCGGCCCGTCCGAGGAACTCCCGGTAACACTCGACCGAGGACAGCGAGTACACCGGGGCAGCGTCAGTCTGTACGAAGCGCCGGACGTCGCGCCGCCCCTGTTCGCCGAGTGCCTCGTCGAAGCGGCGAGCCGCCTGGGCGATCGATTCCCACCACTGTTCGAGCGTCTCGCTCGGCGTGCCGGTCGTGATCCAGCCCTGTCCGAAACGTGCGGCAATCCTCATCGCCCTCGGCCCGTTGGCCGCGACGACGAACGGCATCCGGGGCCGCTGCACACAGCCCGGCGCGGAGTGAGCGTTCACCGCCGTGTAGAACTCTCCCTCCGAGGTGACCGTGTCCGACGTCAACAGTGCGTCGAGCAGCTCGACGAATTCGCGGAAGCGGGTACCTCGTCGCGCCACTCCGGGGCTGGGGCCGAAGACCGTCGTGTCGTAGTCGCCCGCGCCGGCGCCGCCTGCCCCGACACCGAGCGTGAACCGGCCATTCGACATGTCGTCCAGAGCGGTCAACTCCCGGACGAATGACACCGGATGCCGGAAGTTCGGCGAGGCGACGAGAGCACCGAGTTCGATCCTGGAGGTCGCCAGCGCGGCCGCGGTCAGGGTGGGCACCGTCCCGAACCAGGGCCCGTCCACGAGCGAAGACCAGCCGAGATGGTCGAACGTCCAGGCATGATCGAACCCGTACTCTTCCGCAGCGCGCCATTTGGGTTCGGCGTCGCGCCAACGATACTCGGGGAGGATGACGATTCCGGCTCGCACAGCTGCTGCTCTCCTTGGATTCGGCGGTACTCGGCCTGCCGCAGCGCGTCGCGGCAGGCCGGGTGTAGTGGTTGGCGACCCGGGGGCGCGGGGCGGTCCACGGGCTGGGCTCCCGGTCGACGGCCGCTGCGGGAGTCGTCGGGTGCCGTCGCTCTTCGTCGCCGTCGGAGCTTCCGCGCCACCGCACAGTGCTCAGTCGTGGGACTTGCACATGGGAGTAGGGGCTCGGCTCGTTGTTCTCGTCAGACGGATCAGCCAGACCGTGGCCATCAGGGAGGCGGCGGACAGTGCGGTGAGCAGCCAGGGAACGGCGTGGATTCCCGTCGCATCGATGCCTACGCCGAGCAGCGGCGGCGCCGCCACACCGCCGAGCATCGAGGCGGCGATGACCCAGGCACCTGCGTGTCTGGACTGTGGAAGGGCCCTGTTGAGCCAGGGCAGACCGGTGGGGAAGACGGGCGCGATGAACAACCCGACACCGGCGTACGCGAGGGGCGCCATTCCCTCGATGCGCGCCAGTAGCAGGCACACGGTCATGCCGACCGCGCATACGGTGAGGATGCGTTCCGGGGAGTACTTCAGCGTGATCGGGACGACGAGAAAGCGGCCCGCCGTCATCATCAGCCAGTACACGGAGGTTGCCGAGGCGGCCACGGTGGCGCTGTAGCCGACGGTCTCCAGGTGAGTGGGTTCCCAGCCGCCTACGCCCGTCTCGACGGCGACGTTGAGGACGTAGAGGGCGATGAAGCCGATCAGGATGGGGGACAGGCCCAGCTTCGCCGATGGTGCATCGGACGGGACGCCGGCCGCTTTCGTGCCGATGCCCTTTGTGGTCAGCGCGAGCGCCGCCGCCAGCACCGCGCACCCGGCGAACGCGTACGCGTAGTCGCCCGGCCCCAGCCACGCCACGACGGCCGGGCCGAGCACCGCTCCGATGCCGAAGTGTGCGTTGAGCACGTTCAGCATGGCGGTGGACCTCTCGCCGAAGCCGACCGCGAACAGTTGGTTGAGGCCGTAGTCGATGCCGCCCAAGCCGAGGCCGCCGAGGAAGGCCGCGGCGAGAGCGAGCGGCCAGTTGGGGGCGAGCGCGAAGCCCGCGCCGCCGGCCGCCATCAGACCGTAACTCGCGGTTATCAGCGTCCTGTTGCTGATCCGGGAGTGGATGGCGCTCAGGGCGAGGACGCCCGCGAGCCCGCCCGCGAAGTGCAGGCTCAGGCCCAGTCCGACGCCCGACGGGGCGAGGCCGTACTCCTCGCGCAGGCCGGGGACCGCCGGACCGTAGAGGGCCTGGAGCATGCCGATGAGGACGAATCCGACGCAGGCCGCGGCCGCGGCCGGACGGGTGAAGAGGCGGCCGGCCGCGGTCGGTACGACCGTGTCCGTGTCAGTCACGAGGTTCCGAGAACACGAACGAGAACTCGGCGGGTGCCGCCCGCAGTTGGTACTGCGGCAGCGCGCCCGGACCGCAGGACTGCGAGCCGATGCCCTGCTGGCCGTGGTCGAGGTTGACCCACACGGTGTCGCCGGGAGTGAGGTCCGTCAGGTGCTGGGCCGCGTCCAACTGCTCGTTGGTCCAGCGCCTGGCCGTGAGCCAGAATTCCGGGTCGCCCTCGATCCTCAGCCCGCCGAGCTCGGCCCAGCGGACGTCGGCCCGCGCCCCGTTCTCCTGGGGCCGCACGTACGGAGTCTGCAAGTCGTCGACGCTGTCGAGCCACTGGAGGAGCATCGACGCAGCACGGGTGTCCGGGTACGCCTCGCCCGGACCGCCGCCGAAATACAGGACGTCATCTGCGACGGCAGCCGACAGCCCGAACCGGATGCCGAGCCGTGGCAGTGGCACCGTCCAGTCGCCCTCGGGCGCTACGGACACGGTCAGCTTCAGCCGGGTGCCGTCGGAGGTCCACCGGTACACGGTGCGCAGGCCCACCTCCCAGGCGGCGGGCGCCACCCGGGTCCGTACGGTCAACGCGTCGTCGCTCAACTCGACGCCGTCCAGGCGGTGTTGCATGCGGTGCAGGCCGTACTTGCGCCACATCTGGGCCCAGCGGATGTCGTCCTGCCAGGAGGCGCCCTCGTCGTTGTCGGTCGGCGCACGCCACACGTCCAGGCGCAGCCCGGTCACGTCGACGCCGCCGATTGTCCGCAGCGCACCCGAGCGTGCGTCGAAGGAGGCAGGGCCGAGCGTGATCAGCCCGCCGCCGTGCACGGGACCCTCCGAGGCGGCGACAGTCACGGGTGTGCGCCGACCGACGGTCGCCTGCCCCCACGCCACCACATGGGCCTTCTTCGCCCAGGAGGTGTCCTCGGCGAGGAGCACGCGGACCGTCCACTGGACGTCGTCACCCTGTCCGTCGGGCGCCGGCGGGAGCTTGACTTCGGCCGACTCACCGGGCGCCAGGGGCGGAACGGTGAGCCTGCTCGCACCCGTGGGCATCCCGTCCACCTGGTGGCAGAACTCGAACTCCAGCGCTGACAGGTCGGCGAAGTCGTACGCGTTGGTGATCCGTACGGTGCCGTCCGCGCCGTCTCCTTCGATACGGACCGGCTCGATCACCTTCTTGAACTCGATGAGCCCCGGCGAGGGCTTGCGGTCGGGGAAGATCAGCCCGTCGCAGACGAAGTTGCCGTCGTGCAGTTCCTCCCCGAAGTCGCCGCCGTAGGCGTAGCCGAACCGGGCGTCCTTGATGCCGTGGTCGATCCACTCCCAGATGAAGCCGCCCTGGAGCCGGTCGTAGGTTTCGAAGATCTGCTGGTAGTCGGCGATGCCGCCGGGGCCGTTGCCCATGGCGTGGCCGTACTCGCACAGGATGAAGGGGAGCCCGCGTCGTTTGTGGGTGCCGCCGTCGAGGTCCTTGCCGATCTGCTCGACCTCGTCGTGGGAGGCGTACATGCGTGAATACATGTCCGTGTCACGGCAGTTGATGTCGCCCTCGTAGTGGATCAGGCGCGAGGTGTCCCGGCCGCGGATCCACTGGGCCATCGCGGTCAGGCCGCGCCCGGTGCCGGCCTCGTTGCCCAGCGACCAGATCACCACGGACGGGTGGTTCTTGTCCCGCTCGACCATCCGGGACGCCCGGTCGATCAGCGCCGGGGTCCAGCGGTCGTCGTCGACGGGGTTGTCGCGCCAGGCCTGCTCGACGAAGCCGTGGGTCTCCAGGTCGCACTCGTCGATGACCCACAGCCCGTACTCGTCGCACAGGTCGAGGAAGGCGGGGTGCGGGGGGTAGTGGGAGGTGCGGACGGCGTTGATGTTGTGCCGCTTCATCAGCAGCACGTCCTCGCGCATCGTCTCCAGGTCCAGGGCCCGGCCGCGCTCGGGGTGCCATTCGTGCCGGTTGACGCCCTTGAAGAGGATCGGTTTGCCGTTGACCTTGATCAGGCCGTCCTCGAGGACGACCGTGCGGAAGCCGATCCGCAGCGGGATCTTCTCGCCCTCGGTGGCCAGCACGCCGTCGTACAGCTTCGGCGTCTCCGCGGTCCACGCCTCGACCGGAACCGTCACCGTCTCACCCGTGGCGACATCGATGTCCAGCGCGGGCACGGTGACCCGGCCCTCGACATCCGAGTCGACCCGCAGGGTCCCCAGACCGCCCACGTGGTCGTAGGAGGCGTGCACGAAGAAGTCCAGCGCGCTGCCCGCCGGGCGGTGCAGCAGGGTGACGTCCCGGAAGATGCCCGGCAGCCACCACTGGTCCTGGTCCTCCAGGTACGAGCCCGCCGACCACTGATGGACACGGACCGCGAGCACGTTGCCGGCCGGCTTGAGCAGGTGGCCGACCGCGAACTCGTGCGGCAGCCTAGAGCCCTTGAACTCGCCGATGTCGGTGCCGTTCAGCCAGATGCGGGCGCAGGACTCCACCCCGTCGAAGCGCAGTACCGAGCCGCCCTCTGTCAGGGCGGGCCAGTCGTCGGGCAGGTCGAAGATGCGCAGGTGGTCACCGGTCGGGTTCTCGGTCGGCACGCGCGGCGGGTCGACCGGGAAGGGGTAGAGGTGGTTGGTGTAGATGGGCGAGCCGTGGCCTTGCAGGACCCAGTGACCGGGGACCCGCACCTCGGCCCAGTTGCCGGCGTCGTACCCGTCCGCCGCGAAGGAGTCGTCCTCGGCGTCGGCGGTGGCCGACAGCCGGAAGCGCCAACTCCCGTTCAGCGAAAGGGAGGCGGCATCGGAGGACGCGTACCAGGCGCGGGGCGGCAGGGCCCCGCTCCCGGGTGAGACGTCCTCGACGTAGTCGATGGCCGTGGTGGTGCGGAAAGACATCTGTCTCCTAAGTCAGCCCTTGATCCCGGTCTTCGTGACGCCGTGTGTTCAGTCGCTGCTGAACGTGAGCAGGAAAGCGGCTGCCGTTACCGTTAACGTGAGCGGTAACGGATACTGGTTCATCGGATCGGTCCTGTCAATGTCCCGGCACGCGGCCAGCGGTCGGCGGCGCGGCCAACCGCTGAACCTGATTGACTTGGGACGCAGGGCACCACAAGGACACGGGTGGGTAGACAGCGTGGCGGGACAAGGGGAAATGGAAGACCAGCGGGGACAGGACGTCCTCGGCGCGAGGACCGTCAAGCGCGTTACGCTCCGCGACGTGGCCGAGGTCGCGGGCGTGTCCCACCAGACCGTCTCCCGGGCGATCAACGGCAAGGGAGAGATCGACCCAGAGACCCAGCGCCGTGTGCTCGACGTCGCCCGGCAGCTGCGATACCGGCCCAGCCGGTACGCCAGGGGGCTGGTCCGCCAAGAGGTGGTGACCGTGGGGCTCATCGTCCCCGACGTGGTCAACCCGTTCTTCCCGGAGTTCATGGCAGGGGTGTTCGCGGCCGCCGACCAGCGGGCCTGGCAAGTGCTCGTCGCCAGCACCGAAAACACCCGGCCCCGGGAGCTGGCCCTGGTCCGTTCGCTCGGCCGACAGGTCGACGCGCTCGTCGGCTACCTCAGCCACTCCGATGCGCAACTCGAGCCGTACGTAGGTGCCGTGCCGCTGGTCATCGTCGATCGCGGCCTGGATTCATCGACCTATGCACTGGTCCAGGTCGACACCTCGGCCGGGATCAGGGCTGGGATGCAGCACCTCATCGACCGGGGCCACAGCCGGATCGGCATGATCGACTGCGCGCCGGTCTGCGACCCGCTGGTCCGGCACCGCACCTTCCTCGAAGTGGCCAACGAACACGCGCTGCCGATCGACGACAGCTGGAGAGTCGTAGGTGAGCAGTCCCTGGACGGAGGCGCCGCCGCGTTCGAGGCGCTGCACGCCGCGCACCCGGACCTCACCGCCGTGTTCGCCTTCAACGACCTCGTCGCGATCGGCGCGCTCCAGTCCGCCCGCCGGCTCGGTGTCCGAGTACCAGACGACTGCGCACTCGTCGGTTACGACGGGCTGAGCGTCACCGATCTGGTCGACCCGCCGCTGACGACCCTCCACCTCGACAAGCGGCGGCTGGGCGAACTGGCCGTCCACCAGGTCGACCAGCTCCTCGCCGGTGAACTGCCACCCCCCGCTCTCCTGACGCCGCGCCTGAACATCCGCGGCACGACATGACCCGCGCCGCGCGCCTCGGGCCGCCGGTCTCACCCCGAAGGGCCTTGGAGTATGGCGGAGTTGGAGACCGGCGTACCCACGTTTGGCGTGCCGTCGGCGTTACACGGCGGGCTGGGCCGTCGCGGCGGCAGCACCCTGGTTGACCAGCACTGACGACAACGCCAAGACGCGTCGCGCGGCTGACTTGTGCTCGGGGTACAGCATGACCACTCGTCGGTCGGCTTCATCCCGGGCACGGGGGAACTCGTGCGCAGCCATGCGTCGCCTCCTTGCGAGCTGGACGGGGTCGCACGCCTCGGTCGTGTTCCGGATTACACGCCGGGGGAGCGGTGGCGGCACCGTAGCCGCTCTGTTTCACCCCGGACAAGCGACGACGGGCGAAGAAGTTTCCGATAACACTTTCCCGCGAACAAAGCCGGATTGCATTTCGGGAAACAGATCCGTGAGGGGGCGGAAGCCGCCGTCAGCCGATGTCACCGCGACGCCAACTGGCCGCGCTCGCCTGCCATTTCACCAAGGAAACCCGGAGTGGCCTCCCACTCGACCCAGGGTGTCTATCGATGAGGTCTGCTCCAATTCCGCACCGGACCCAGAGGCGTCGACGCAATTCGCGCCGGCAATTGCTGACAGAACCATTGACGGCGCGTATTTCACCCTTCTAGCGTCTGACCGCTTCACCGAACGACGTTCGATATACCGGCCTGGGTGGTCTTTGGATTGCGACCACATAGCCCGGCCTTGCACACGCTTGGAGACACCGGATGAGAGCAACTCCCCTCCCGTCGCGCCGGCTGTTCCTCGGCATGGCCGCGGCCGTGCCGCTGTCCGTGACCGGCGCACTGGCCATCGGCAGCCAGTCCGCGAGCGCCGCGACGGGCTCCCCGTTCGTCATGGGCTACTTCACCGAGTCGCGGAACGGCCTTGGTACGGACTACGGCCTGCACCTTGCGGTCAGCACCGACGGGCTGCAGTGGATGCCGCTGAACCAGAACAACCCTGTCGTGACCCCGACCGGGGGCACGGGAGGTCTGCGCGACCCCTTCTTCCTGCCCAAGCGGGACGGCACCTTCGTCGTCATGGCGACCGACCTGAAGGGAACCAACTGGAACGCGCAGAGCCAGTACATCCACGTCTGGGACTCCGCCGACCTGCGCTCCTTCAACAACTACCGCCTGCTGAAACTGCACTCGATGGCCACCCATACGTGGGCGCCCGAAGCCTTCTGGGACGCCTCCCGCGGCCAGTACGCCATCATCTACTCGTCCGTCAACAGCAGCGGACACAACGTGATCATGGTGAACTACACCACCGACTTCAGGACGGTGACGTCACCGCAGGTCTTCTTCGACCCCGGCTACGACATCATCGACGGCACCATGGCCTTGGGCGTGGACGGCGTCAACTACCTGTACTTCAAGCGGAACAACGCCCTCTGGGGTGCGAAGTCCACCTCCCTCGATCCCGGCAGCTTCACCGTCTTCACCTCGGGCTTGGCGCCGCGAGGAGGCATCGAGGCCCCGATCCTCGCCAAGTCCGAGACTTCCGGCACCTGGTATCTGTGGGGCGACGCCAACGGGGTGTTCCCCGCCTGGCAGACCAGCGACCTTTCCACCGGTACGTGGACCGCCTCCGACCGGCGCGTCTACACCCAGCCGCTGAACTCCAAACACGCCACCATCCAGCCGATCTCCCAGACGGTGTACGACAACATGGTCGCCAAGTGGGGCAAGCCTGCCTGGAACCGGCTGAAGTCCTACAACATCCCGGACAGATACTGGCGGCACGCCGACTACATCGGCCGCATCGACCAGTACCCGTTCGACCCGTACACCGACTCGCAATGGAAGTTGGTGCCGGGGCTGGCCGACTCCTCCGCCGTGTCCTTCCAGTCCGTCAGCCACCCGACCCGCTACCTGCGGCACGCCTACTTCCAGCTGCGACTGGACGTCAACGACGGCACCGCGCGATTCGCCCAGGACGCCACCTTCCACAAGACCGCCGGGCTCGCCGACTCGTCCTGGTCGTCGTTCCGCTCGTACAACTACCCGGACCGCTACATCCGGCACTTCGAGCACCTGCTGCGCATCGACCGCATCTCCACCGCCACCGCCAGGGCCGACGCCACTTTCTCCGTCTGGTACTGAGGCGCACCACCGGGGCCCGCACCGGGAGAAGGGCACTGCTGGTCAGGTAGCGGGGCGTGGGCGCGTATCAATCGGAACCTAACTGGCCAGTTCCATTGACCGCCCCCTGGCCGAAACTCATCGTTCGAGCGCAGTTCGCAGTACCGCACATTGTTCGAAATGCCGCACTCACGGCCGTCGAAGGGGACAGCACGTGTTCCGCACCCATCACTGGTCCACCGTTGCCACGCACTGGCGAAGCCTCCGGCAGGAGAGGCGCAGGCCCGTGGTTCTCTCCCGGCTGGCGGCGATATTCGTCGCCGTCGGCCTGCTCCTCGCATCCCAGACCCTCGCCACACCCCAGCGGGCCACCGGCGCCGACCCGGGCTACCTGATGTGGCACTTCACCGCCGATTCTGCGAACGGTCAGAGGCTGCACCTCGCGCACAGTACGGACGGCCTGCGCTGGAACGACCTCAACGGCGGAGGCACGGTCCTGCGCTCCACCGTGGGCACGAAGGGCGTGCGCGACCCCGCACTGATCCGCTCGCCCGACGGGAGCAAGTACTGGATCGTCGCGACCGACCTGTGCATCCGCTGCGGCTCGACGTACACCAACGGCAGCCCCAGCCTCGTGGTGTGGGAGTCGACGGACCTGGTCACCTGGTCGCAGCCGCGGCTGATCAACGTCGCCGGCGCGATACCCGACGGCCGCAACGCCTGGGCGCCCGAGGCGATCTGGAACCCGGAGACCAAGGACTACGTCCTGTACTGGGCGACGAACGCCACGCTGAACGGCGTGCTGAAGTACCGCATCTACTACGCCCGCACCACGGACTTCCGCACCATCACCACCCCGAAGGTCTGGATCGATCCCCCCGGCGCCACGCCGGTCGTCGACACCCAGATGACCGAGGTGCCCGCCGGTACCGGTCCCTACCGCTACGTGCGGGTCTCCGGCGACGGCCAGAACTCGGTCGAGGGCAGCAACTCGATCCTGGGGACGTGGACCAACCTCGGCAACCTCTCCAGCATCGGCCTCACCGGCAATGTGGTCGAAGGCCCGGTCTGGATGAAGTTCAGAGACCGCAACGAGTGGGCCCTCTACATCGACCACAACAACTCCAGCGGCGTACGCGAATACATGCCGATCCTGACGACCAACCCGTTCAGCGTCAGCTCCTACCGGATCCAGGATTCGCGAAGCTACGACATGGGCGGCACCGCGAAGCGCCACGGCGCCATCATGACCCTCACGGCCGCCGAGGAGAGCCGCGTGCTCGCACGCTGGCCCAACACCCCGGTCAATCGGCTCCAGTCGTACAACGTCCAGGACCGGTACGTGCGCCACACCAACGGCGACGTGCGCATCGACGCAGGCGTCAGCCCCGTCGACGAATCCCAGTTCCGGCTGAGGCCAGGCCTGGCAGGCTCCGGCACCGTCTCCTTCGAGTCGGTGGACTTCCCCGGGTACTTCCTGCGCCACTCCAACTACGACTTCCGGCTGGCCTACAACGACGGCACCACCCAGTTCGCCGCGGACGCCACCTTCCGCAAGGTCGCCGGGCTCGCCGACGCAAGCTGGTCGTCGTTCCAGTCGTACAACCACCCCGACCGGTACATCCGCCACTACGCCTACCAGCTGCGCCTCGACCGGATCACCACGACGCTGGGACGCGGCGACGCCGCCTTCCGCGTGACGAACTGACCCAGCCGTCTCGCGGTAAATGCTCCACCGAGAGTCCCCTGCCGAGTCACTGCTCCGGTGACGAGTCAACGGCTCCGGCGACGGTACGCCCGCCGCCGGAGCCGTCCCCCGTTTCTTGGGGCGGTCATCCCAGCAGGCGCAAGGAGATCGTTTCGACGAACCGGAAGTCCTGCCCGAGTCCGGTGCGCAGGGCCCCGACCAGCAGGGCGACAAGTCCGACCAGCGTGTAGCACGACCACAGAAGTATCGGCAGCGGCTGGGTCTCCGGGTATGACGCCGAAAGCCCGAACACGGCCGACACCAGGCCTCCGCCGAACAGTGCAATGAGCACGGTGAAGCCGAAGTTCGCGGCGTGCGTGGCATGCGCGCGGGTCCACGGGTTGCGTGTCCGCGCCCGAATGACAAGGGGGACCAGCCAGATCACGAAGATGCCGACGAACGTGAAGCCCACCAGCGCCGCACCCAGATACGACCACACCGCTCCAGTCCGGCTTGCAGTCCGCTCGACCATGACGCCCACCTCCCTCTCAACAGGCCACCGTTCTACCGGCGTTGAGCCGGGAGGGGTCCCGACGAGCGGTACGAGACGTGCTGTTCGCCGACGACGGGGACCACTCCTCCGGACCCCGTAGAGAAAAGCTCGTGACCGACAGACCGACGTCTGGCTCGGGACCGGTCCCGAGGCGGCCTCCTACGCTGGGCCGGTGATTCGACGGTACTTCAAGGACCTCAGCCGCTTCGAAGTCGTAGTCGTGATGGTCGTTGTGTGCTTGGCGGTAGTGGGGATGGGGAGAGCGTTCTGGCCGGACTCCGACGGGGCCGGCAGCCCGGCTCCCAGCGCCACGGCAACGGTCAAGAAGCTGCCGGTTGTGGTGGATTCGGAAGAGCCGGCGCTCGTTGACATCGACTCCGAACGTTCGGAAATGGGCCTGCCGCCTGCGTCCGGTGACGCCCCGCTCACCGAGAGGGTGCTGGACGAGATTCAGGAGGAAACTCTCGTCATGGCGGGAATCCGTGCCAAGGTCAGTGCTGGATGTGAAGGCGGTGAGGTCACGCCGGTGGTTGGGCACAAAACGCTGTGCACGGTCACCTACCAGGGTGTGAAGCTGACATGGGACGTGTGGGTCGCGAACGTCGACGGCAGCGAGCTTGCCCAGATCATCAGGTACAACGTCTATCCCCCTGACTCGGGCGTGCTCCTGGCCAAGGCGGTCTATGGCCGGTTCTGGGACGAGCACCACAAGACCGCGAAGGAACTGCGCTGCGACCGGATCCCGCCTCTCAAGACGGTCACTCTCGGCGACGACACCGGATACGAGTGCCAGTACCTGGAGGCGGATGGTGATTCGCCCCGCTGGGTGAGGAAAAAGGTCATCCTCGAGACGGTCGGTCCCGTTTTCGGAGAGATCGAGGAGTAGTGAGACGCCCTCGGCGCCTCATGGGCGACGTCACGCGAAACGAACCGCAGCCCTTCAGTGCCACCACGACACCGGCGGCAGGGTGTCCTTGATGAAGGCACACGCGTCGCGAAAACCACCTGGCACGATCCCCTCAACGCCGAGTTGCTCCGTCGCCTCCGCCAGCTTCTCGAGAGCGATCTGTTTGCCCGCCGAGTCGATGCGCACCCAGACGTTGGCCGTGGCGTGAAAGTTCTCCTCGACGAAGAACAGCATGGTCGGGCCCGGTGCGGCCACCCACGCCTCGATCGCCTCGCGATGGGCCGGGTCCGCGGGGTCGAGCAGGGCCCGGCTTCTGAGTTGGTGGGAGTGCTGATGCGCGTCCGCTGTGGTGATCGTGGCCTGTCCGGCTCCGCCGATGCCGATGGTCCTCCCGTTGCCGTTGACGAACAGCACGTGCAGGTCGATGACGACGTAGGGGACCTCACCCTTCGTCCGGTACCAGTTCCACACGATCTTCCGTGGCTCGACGGCATAGGCCCAGTCCGCAAAGTCGGCGAAACCGATCTTGAAGAACAGTGCCGGCTTGACGACCTCACCGCACTGGACGAGCTCCAAATAGGGAACGTAGCGATCCCAGCCCTCGTACCGAGCCGACGCATGAGCTTTCGCGTACATGAGATCGGGCTGGTCCCACGCATCGAGGCGCCACTGCAGCGGGTGAGTCGTCCGTGGACGGGAAGTCGGCCCTGGCGCCGCAGGAGAGTGCGCTCGACGACGTCGAAACCAAGCCATCCTTCGACTGTAGGAGCCATCCGCCGGGACCGGTCCCGGCGGGAGTCGGGCCGCTGGTTAACCTCGCTGCAGGCTGTGGCCCTGGCTCGATCACTGCGGTGAACTCCCTTTGATCCACGGCACGTTGATCGGGCTGAAGGGAGAGCAGAGCACCTGCCCGGCGGCCGCGATCCCAATCCGGTGCGGCTGTGGTCCTCGCACAGCGGAATGACCGGCGCAGACGTCGACCTGCGCTGGCAGGCGTTCCTCCTCGCCGAGGACCTCCGCCGCCCCTGGGAACGGCCCGCCGAGCCGCGTCGGCTCACCCGCCCGGGGGCCGCCAGGGATTCGGCCAGCCTCTGCTCGCTTGGTGCGACGATCACCCTCGTGTCTTCGCTGCCCGCCATGGAGTGAGAGGACGAGAAGACGTGGATGTGTATGAAGCCGTGGACAGTCGCAGGGCTGTGCGGGCGTTCAGCGATGAGCCGATACCCAAAGAGGTACTCGAACGAGTGCTGGCTGCGGCGACGCGGGCTCCGTCGAGTGGGAACCTCCAGCCGTGGCACGTGTACGTCGTGAGCGGCGAGCCGTTGGCAGAGCTGAAGAGACGCGCGACGGCCAGGGCGCTGGCGGGAGACCCGGGTGATGAGCGGGAGTATCCGATGTACCCGGCCGAACTGGCTTCACCGTATCTGGACCGTTTTTCCGCCGCGGCCGCCCAGCGGTACAAAGCGCTGGGCATCGAGCGCGACGACCCCGACAGGCCCACGAAGATCGCCGCCTTGAACTCGGGGGCGTTCGGGGCGCCGGTCGTGCTGTTCTGCTACCTCGACCGGACGATGGGGCCCGGGCAGTGGGGCGACGCGGGGATGTACCTGCAGACCGTCATGCTGTTGCTGAGGGCGGAAGGGCTGCACAGCTGCCCCCAGGTGATGTGGACGATGCACCGCAAGACCGTCAGCCAGATGATCGGAGCCGATGACGGGCTCGTGCTGTTCTGCGGTGTCTCCGTGGGATACGAGAAGGAAGGCGTGCCACGGCTGCGTACCGGGCGGGCGGACATGCAACGGTCTTCGGCGTGACTGGTTGCCAGGCTGTTCGCCGGCCCGGGCATGGAGGGGGGTATTGGTGATGTCAGGGCGTAACGGGGAGGCTAGCGAGGTGCCGCGAGTACGTCCTGGAGTACGTTCTCGAGCGTGACGCGGGCCAGCTCGTGTCTCAGGGTCTCCTCGATGCCCTCGTAGATGCTCTGCATTGCCGGCTGGATGCCGTGACCCACCACGCATTCCTGGTCCGGGGTGGTGCGGTGCATTGCGAACAGCGGGCCGGGTTCCACTGCCTCGTACACGTCGAGCAGGGTCATCGACTCCAGCTCGCGTGCCAGCGACCAGCCCGCGCCCACGCCCCGCCGGGACTCCACGAGCCCGGCCCTGCGCAGCTCGCCGAGCAGCCGTCTGATCACCACGGGGTTGGTGTTCGCGCTGGTCGCGATCTGTTCGGAGGTGGCGACCTCATGGCCCTGGCGCTGGTAGAGGCCGATCCAGGCCAGCGCGTGGGCGGCGATGGTCAGCCTGCTGTTGGCGCTCATGGGCTCCTCCTCTCGGTGCAACGCTTCATGTTACGACAGCTCAGTCGTAACAATGAAGGTTGCAACAGGCTGTCGTAACAATTAACGTTGCGACTGCCAGGAAGGGTCAATCAACGAGGTGAGAAGAATGAGCAAGCCACTCACGGGCAAGGTCGCCCTGGTCACCGGGGGATCGCGCGGACTGGGAGCCGCGACCGTACGGCTGCTGGCCGAGCAGGGCGCCGACGTCGCCTTCACCTACGTCAGCTCCGAGAAGCAGGCGCAGGCCGTCGTCGACGAGGTGCACGGCAAGGGAGCCAAGGCCGTCGCCTTCAAGTCCGACCAGGCGGACACGAGCCGGGCACCGGCGCTGATCGACGACGTGGTCGCGCACTTCGGCGGCCTGGACATCCTCGTCAACAACGCGGCGATCCCCGCGGCCGGCACGGTGGACGACCCGGACGCCGACACCGCCGCACTGGACCGGATGCACGCCACCAACTACCTCGGCGTGATCGCCGTCATCCGGGCCGCCTCCCGAGTGCTGCGCGAGGGCGGCCGCATCATCACGGTGAGTTCCGGACTGGGCTCCCGGGTCGGCACCCCCGGCGTTGCCGACTACTCGGCGACCAAGTCCGGGATCGAGAGGTACACCATGGGCGCCGCACGCGACCTCGGGCCCCGGAACATCACGGCCAACGTCGTAGAGGCCGGACTGATGGAGGGCGGCATGCAAGCGCCGGACCCCGAGACCCTCAAGGTCCTGCTCAGCTCGCTGTCCCTGCAGCGCATGGGGCACCCCGACGAAATCGCCGCGGCGATCGCCTTCCTGGCGAGCCCCGCCGCGTCGTACGTCACGGGCGCGGTGCTGGACGCCCACGGCGGCTACAACGCCTGAACCCGAACCCCTGCCGCGCGCCCCGAAGGACATCGCGTCTTCGGGGCGCGCACCGCCAACGACCCGCGTGTGCGTGGACACGCCTCAAGAAGCCCGGATCGTGATCGTGTTACGAGCTCTACGTGTTGATCCTCGCAACAGACGGGTCGTCAGCTCGTGCCGTTCCCCGATGCGACCGGGTGTTGTTGTCGCTGACCGACAGGCGATGTCACCACCTACGCACACAGTCACCGCAGGCTGCGAGGCAGCGTCGCCAATCGTTCAATATTGCGTGCGAGTTGGCGCACTGTGCTGAGGCGGCGCCAGGCCGGTGCAGCGCCCCGGTCAGGTGCCGCCGGGCATGGCGGCCGGCGCTATGAATTCGACGGGCTCGCGCCGCGCCGGTTGCGTGGCGGAAATTCCTTCGTCTGTTGTCGGTCGTGGCTGGGAGGATCTCTGTCATGGAGACGGTCGATTCGAAGAGCGCGGTCCAGGCCCGTACCCGAGAGGATCTCGTGGCGCTCGTTGCTGCCGGAGCGCGGCCGAAGTGGCTGATGTTCTGGGGGCATCAGCCACAGCGGGATGGTTCGATCGGGCCGGGTGCGCTCAGCCAGTGGTGGCCTTCCCCGTTCACCGTGGATGGCGTGACGTATGCGAGCGCCGAGCATTGGATGATGGCGGGCAAGTCCCGCCTGTTCGGTGACGATGCGTCGCTTTCGGCGGTCCTCGCGGCGCGCTCTCCCGCCGAGGCCAAGAGTCTCGGGCGGCTGGTTCGGGGCTTCGACGAGGCGCGCTGGGGCGCCGCCCGCTTCGAGTTGGTGGTTGCGGGAAACGTCGCCAAGTTCGGACAGGATCCCGCTCTGCGTGCGTACTTGCTCGGCACGGGTAACCGGGTGCTGGTCGAGGCCAGCCCGCGCGACCGGGTGTGGGGCATCGGGCTCGGCGCGTCCGATGAGCGTGCCACCGATCCCTCCCGATGGCGTGGCCAGAACCTGCTCGGCTTCGCCCTGATGGAGGCGCGGGCACGCCTGGCTGCCGCTCGCTGCGATGAGTAGTCGATGTCCATGAGCGCTGGAAGCATCCGTGGCGGTGGCCAGGCGGAGTGCTGCGTCGCGATTGCCGCGATCATTTATGAGGGGTCGTTGACCCTGAAGGCCGCCGCGGCCGTGCGAGCCATCATCGGGCCCCGGTCACGGGAAACGCCGTGACCGGGGCCCCAGTTCAGCTACTGCGGAAGGTGCCGACTGCCGCTAGTTCCGGTACCGGAACACGATCCGGCCGCGCGTCAGGTCGTACGGCGGGAGCTCCACCAGTACCCGGTCTCCCAGCACGATCTTGATGTAGTTCTTGCGGATCTTCCCGCTGATGTGCGCGAGCACCTGGTGGCCGTTCTCGAGTTCCACGGTGAACATGGCGCTGCGCAGGCACTCGACGACCTTGCCCTCGATTTCGATGACGTTCTTGTTCTTCGTCATCGCACCAGCTCCAGGTTGCTGCTCATCGGTCGGGCGCCGATGCCCTCGAACAGCGCCGAGGCTGGTTGGTTGGACTCCTGGACTTCGGTCCAGGCCTCGGCGAACCCGGAGTGGTGCAGCGTCCCCAGCGCGTGGGCCAGCAGCGCCCGCGCGATGCCGCGGCGTTGCTCGCCGGCCCGTACCGCGACCAGCCCGATGCGCGGCCGGATCGCCGTCACCACCCGGATCAGACCCAGGTAGCGGTCCGGCGCCGCGGCCACCGCGTACTTCGACGGGTCGACGATGGTGTCGCCCTCGGCGTGGGGAATGACCTCCGCGGGCATCGACTGCCACCCGACGGTCGCCTCGACTTCGTTACGGATCGCGCGGTCCACCGCCCGCAGCAGACTCTCGTCCGCCTGACCGGCGGGAACGATCGTCACGCCCGAAGGCGGTCGGACTTCGCCGAGCCCTGTGACCTGCGGGTCGGTGGGCACGACGTACTCCCACTCGCGGCGCCGGATTGTGAAACCGGCCCGCCGCCAGCGCCCCGTCAGCTCGACGTCGGCTTCGTCGACCACCGTGTACAGCGGTGCCGGCAGTTCGGCCAGCATCGCCTCGGCGAGCCGGTCGAAGGTGGCGTCGTGCCAGGCGTCGATGCTGACGAACAAGCGTCCGTCGGGCCGGTGCGCCGCATAACCGCGGCCGACCACCAAGTCGTCATCCAGTGCGTGCCATTGCCTGTCCGCGACACGCGTGATCATCACCGCGTTCTCGCTCAGGCCAGATGTGAAAGGCTTTATGTCCATTGGCGTCTCCTCCAGGAGTGCCTCGATCTCAGGCGCTCCTGGCGACACCGAAGGTCAGCCGCCGGACCGTGACGGGTTGAGGGAGCACCCATGGGTAACTGTGTTCACGGGGCTCACCTCCCTACGTCGACTTCACGGTCCAACGCGAAAGTAGCAGCGGGGCGCCGCCTCGCTCCATTCCTTTTCCGTGAGCGCGTAACGCGATCATGATCCGGTCTTCTTGAGGCGTCTCCAGCAGAGGAGGCTGGAAGCCAACGAGAGGAAGGAGTCGTGGAGTTCGATACGTCGTTCCCAGCGGAGCGCGAGGCGCTTGTGAGGGCGGAGTTCAGATCCAGGTGTCGAGCCACATGCGGGTGTGCCAGCTGGGATACGGAATCGTCAGGCCCGTGTAGATCGGGAAGAAGTAGATGAAGTTCCAGGTGATGAGCAGCAGCGTGCCCGCAGCTACCGCGCCCCCTGTGCGGCGTATTTCATCCGCCCCCGGCGGACCCAGCAGGGCGCCCAGCATCATCGCCACGGCCAGGCACAGGTACGGCACGAAGACGACGGCGTAGAAGGAGAAGATCGTTCGGTCCTGGTACAGGAACCAGGGAAGATAGCCGGCACCCACCGCACACAGGACAGCGCCCGCGCGCCAGTCGCGGCGCAGCGCCCACCGGAAGAGCAGATACACCAGGGCGCAGCAGGCCGACCACCACAGCACCGGTGTGCCCAGGGCGAGGATCGTCTGCGAGCAGTCGGCCGTCGCGCGGCAACCGTCTTCCCCGGGTTTCGGCGACTCGTAGTGGAACAGCACGGGACGGCCGAGGACCAGCCAACTCCAGGGATTTGACTCGTACTTGTGCGGGGTGTGCAGTCCTACGTTGAACTGGTAGACGCTGTACTCGTAATGCCACAGGCTGCGTAGCGGGGCCGGGATCCATGACCAGGTGCCGCCGCGGCCGTCCGCCCAGTGCCGCCCGTAGCCGTCGTCGGACAGGAACCAGCCGGTCCACGTCGTCAGATACGTCACCACAGCGACCGGAACGAGGGACAGCACCGACCAGCCGAGGTCCTTGCGCAGCACCGCCCGGTACGGGTGGCGTGCCCCTGCGATACGGCGGGCGGCGACGTCCCACAGCAGGGTCAGGATGAGGAAGAAGGCCAGGAAATACAGGCCGTTCCATTTGGTGGAGGCCGCCAGTCCCAGGAAGACGCCGGCAGCGAGCCGCCATGGACGCACTCCCGTCCCGGTGCGGTCGCCGGTGTCCCGGTCCGGACGTACGTGACCGTCCTCAGCCACCGGTAAGGCTGCCGCGAGCCGGGCCCGCGCCCGGTCCCGGTCGATGAGCAGGCAGCCGAACGCCGCCAGGACGAAGAACATGACGACGAGGTCGAGCAGGGCGGTGCGGCTCATCACGTAGTGCAGACCGTCCACCGCCAGCAGCGCGCCGGCCAGGCAGCCCAGCACCGTCGAACGGAACAGGCGGCGGCCTATCCGGCACAGCATCAGCACCGACAGCGTGCCCAGGACCGCCGTCATGAAGCGCCAGCCGAACGGGTCGAGGCCGAACATCCCCTCGCCGACGGCGATCACCCACTTGCCCGTGGGCGGGTGCGCGAGGAAGGCCCCGGTGTCGGCGAGCGGGATCACCTGGGGGTCGGCCAGGATCTGCGGGTCGGCGATCTTACGGTCCGGCCAGGTGCCTTCGTAGCCGAGCCGCAGCAAGGACCAGGCGTCCTTGGCGTAGTAGGTCTCGTCGAAGACGAAGTCGTGCGGGCTGCCCAGACGCCAAAAGCGCGGCAGGCCGGCAAGGAGCGCCACCAGTAGCGGCCCGCCCCACCCCGCCCAGCGCGCCAGCCGGCCCGCCGCCACCGGGGACAGGCCGAGCCTGCGCCACAGCCGTGACCCGGGCTCGGGAAACGGCACCACCAGGCGGTCGCGCACGGACGTACGCGGCCGCTCGACGTACCCGAAGCGGCGCAGCCGCCGCTCCCAGGAAGTCGGCCGGCAAACCGCCGCCTTTCGCGGCACGTCGACAGACGCGGGCGCGTTCTCACGCATCACGTGGCCAGCTTTCAACTCGTCGAGCGTGGGACATGCGGGGGATCAGCTGCCCGGCGGTCGGCGGTCGGTGGTCGTCACGCCGGCCCAGACAGCCCCGCCCATCGGGACCGTGTACAGCTGGCCGAGGCGCTACCTGGTGGTTGAGGTTCGTGTCGGCATCGGGACCGTCTCGGGCGCCGAGGGGCGGTACGGCATCGGCGCCGGCCTGGTAGTTGACGTACAGGTCGGCATCGGCACCTCCTTGGCCGTGGAGGCGGGGCGGGCCGTCGACGGCATCGGCACCGGACCAGCAGCCGACGTGCAGGTCGGCACAGGCACCCCCTTGGCGGTGGAGGCCGGGTGGGCCGCCGACGACGTCGGGACCGACTCGGCAGAGGTGACAGGGCGGGGCTGAGGGCCGACAGGCCCGCCGCCCTGAGCGAAGGAGCTCGTCAGGACCACCAGTCCGACGCCAAGTCCGGCAACGGTCAGCACGGATCCCGTGGCCATCCAGGCCGCCCGGGCCCGCCGTCGGGCGCGAACGCCCGCTTGCAGCCGGTATCGGTGCCGCTCCTCATAGGGCGCGTCCTCTTGGCTGTCACGCATCATCCGCGCCAGCTCCTGCTCGAAGTGATCCATGGCTCCCTTCTTCACTCCACCGGCTCGACTGCCTCGGCCAGAAGCTGCCGCAACCGTGCAACGCCGCGTGCCGTCAGCGAACGGGCGGTACCCACCGGACACCCCAGCACCTCCGCGACGTGCCGCTCGGGCAGGTCCTGGTAGTAGCGCAGCACCACCGCGGCCCGCTGCCGCGCCGGCAACAACGCCAGCACGGCCTCCAACCGGGTCCGTTCATCCACGGCGGCGGTCTCATCCCCCACCTCGGGCGGATCGGGCAACTGGTCCACGGGGTGCTCGCCCCACCAGCGACGCCGAGCCGAGCGCGCCGCGGCACGGGCCAGGACCTTGCGCACATACGCCTCGGGCGCCTGCTCGCCCACCTTCGGCCAGGCAAACCACAGCTTGACCAGTGCCTCCTGCAGCAGATCTTCCGCCCGGTGCCGGTCTCCGCCGGTGAGCAGCCGCGCCAGATGAAGCAACGCCGACCACCGAGCCGCCACGAACCGGTCGAACTCGTCGGCCCGCAACTGCCCCATCAGCGTTGTCCCTTACCCCCGCACGCCCCTACACCTTCAATAAAGGCACTGGACCCTGCCCCGCTATGCACCCCCGGCATGTGGTCTGGGTCACACATGCCCACTCCGCCGGTGCCCACGACGCGACTTGCCCGCTCCTGGGGAGGACAAGTGGCGGCCACGGGTTGGAAGCGATCGCACAAAAGCGCTCTGCGTACCGCGGATTACGAGGTACGCAGAGCGCTCACCGAAAGCCGGAAGCCGGGAAAGGCGGGAAGCCGGGAAAGCCGGGAAGGCGACGCCTAGTCCCGCCCCCCCCCGGGTTCTCAGGCCGCCAGCTCCTTCCTGATGCGGTCCAGCATGAACGCCGAGGAATCGCGGGCCCGTTCCTCCCAGGCGAAGACACACGACGTGGCGACGCCGTCGAAATTCAGCTCGCGCAGGGTGCCGAAGAAGGTGTCCCAGTCGACCTCGCCCTGGCCGATGTCCAGGTGCTGGTGGATACGAGCCGGGGTGCCGGGCGGGTTGAGGATGTAGCGCAGGCCGCTGGAGCCCTTGTGGTTGAAGGAGTCCGCGATGTGTACGTGCTGCAGCTTGTCGCCCGCGTAACGCATCATCGCCGCGATGTCCGCACCTACCTCAGAGGGGCCGGACAGGTGGAAGGTGTGCGGGGCGCAGTAAAGGTAGTTCACCCAGGGCTTGTTGATCGCGCGGACCAGGTTGACCGCGGGAGTGTTCTCCTCGCAGAAGTCGTCCGGGTGGGCCTCCAGGTTCAGAGCGATGCCTTCGCGCTCGAACACCGGCAGCAGTTCCTCCAGCGAGCGCCAGAAGGCGGACTCGCTCTCGGCGGCGCGCTCCGGGCGACCGTTGAACTCCGAGTTCATCAGCGGACATTCGAGGTCCACGGTGATCTCGATCATCCGCTTCCAGTACCGTACGGCCGTCTGCCGCTCGGTCTCGTCGGGCGAGGACCACTTGTACAGCGGCAGCACCGACGACAGCTGGACGCCGTGCGTACGCAACGACTTCTTGAACGACGCGACGCGCTCGTCGTCCGCCCGCGGGTGCAGGAAGAACGGCATGAAGTCGTCGCGCGGGGACAACTCGATGTACTCATAGCCGAGTTCGGCAACCGTACGCACCATGTCGTCGATGGACAGGTGGCGGAACATGTAAGGGTCGAGCGCGATTTTCACGCGGAACCTCCGTAGAACGCGGGGCGGGGCTTCATGTCGGCGGAGACGACGGTGCCGTCGGACTCCAGGGAGCGGACGGCGGCGTCGGTGATGACGGTGGCGGCGTAGCCGTCCCAGGCGGACGGGCCGGTGGGCTCGGCGCCCGCCGCGACCGAGGCGATCCACTCGCGGAACTCGGTGTCGAAGGCCTCGGCGAAGCGGTCCTTCCAGTCCTGCATGACAGCTGTGGCGTGCCCGGCCGCCGCGGTGCGGACCCCCACGGCGGCCGGGTCGGGCAGCCGGACCAGGCCCTCCTCGCCGACGACCTCGCACTGGATGTCGTATCCGTACTGGCAGTTGACGAAGACCTCGAGGTCGATACGCACCCCGTGCACCGTCTCGAAGATCATGATCTGCGGGTCCTTGAGGTGCGCGAACCGCTTGCTCGTGGCGCGCGGCGTGACCACCTGGGCGGAGACGATCTCGTCGTCGAGCAGCCAGCGCAGTACGTCGATCTCGTGGACGGCGGTGTCCTGCGCCGCCATCGCGGAGTGGTAGGCGTCGGGCACCGTCGGGTTGCGGTGGGCGCAGTGCACCATCAGCGGGGCTCCGAGGGAACCGGCCGCGAGGACCTCCTTCATCTGGCGGTAGCCGGGATCGAAGCGGCGCATGAAGCCGACCTGGACCAGTCGGCTGCCATGCGCGCGCTCGGCCTCGACGATGCGCAGACAATCCTCGGCGGTCGTCGCGAGGGGCTTCTCGCAGAACACGGGCTTGCCGGCCGCGATCGCGTTCAGCACATGCTCGGCGTGGGTGGGGCCCCAGGAGGTGACGAGGACGGCGTCCACGTCGGGGGGGTTGATCAGCGCGGCGCCGTCCGGCAGCGCGGCGGCGCCGACGGTGGCGGCGACCTCGGCGGCGCGGGCGGCGTCCAGGTCGGTCACAGCGGTGACGGTGGCCCCGGTGACCACCTCGGTGAGGCGCCGGATGTGGTCCTGGCCGATCATTCCGGCGCCGATGACACCTACACGTACGGTCATGGCCGTATCCCTTCGAAGGGTTTACGGGGCCGGGGTGCAGGACCGGCCCACGGGGGAGGGGTCAGGAGTAGCGGGCCTTGAGTTCCGCTTCCAGCGTCTCGAGCGTGCGGCCCTTTGTCTCGGGGACGTAGAGCTTGACGAAGGCGAGCGAGAACAGGCCCGCCAGCACGAAGAGGAAGAAGGTGTTGGAGATCCCGATCCCGTCGACCAGCGACGGGAAGACCAGACCGATCACGAAGTTGGTCAGCCACAGCACCACGGCGGCGACACCCATCCCGAAGCCGCGCATCCGCATCGGGAAGATCTCCGACAGCATCAGCCAGGTGACCGGCGAGATGGCGCCCTGCTGGAAGGCCAGGAAGGTGACGGTCATGGCGAGCACGGCGTACGCCCGGCCGTCACCCGAAGGCAGTACCAGAGAGAAGACGCCGATCAGCAACAGAGCGGCGGTGGTGCCCATCTGACCGGCCATCAGCATCGGGCGGCGGGCCACACGGCCGAGCAGCCAGATGCCGACGAAGGTCGCCAGTACCGAGATCACACCGTTCGCGATGTTCGCGGTGAGCGCGCTGTCCGCGGCGAAACCGGCGTCGGTGAGGATCTGCGTGCCGTAGTACATGATCGTGTTCACGCCGGTGATCTGCTGCACGATCGCGATGCCGAAGCCGACGAACATCAGCTTGCGCACCCACGGCGTGCTCTTCATGTCCTGCCAGCCGCCGAGCTTCTCCTGCTCGTCCTTCACGGCCAGCGCGGACACCTCCGCCAGCTCGGCCTCGGCCCGCTGCTGGGACCGCACCTGCTTGAGGACGTCCAGGGCTTCGCCGAAGCGGCTCTGGGAGGCCAGCCAGCGCGGGCTCTCGGGCATGACCAGCATGCCGAACCAGAGCACGACGGCCGGGATGGTGGCGATCACCAGCATCCAGCGCCAGACGCCGCCGGACTCGCCGCCCACCTGCGCGATGATCGCGTTCGACGTGAAGGCGAGCAACTGCCCACTGACGATCATGAGTTCGTTACGGGTGACCAGCGCGCCGCGCCGCTCGGCGGGCGACACCTCCGCGAGATAGACCGGCACGGTCACCGACGCGCCGCCGACCGCGAGGCCGAGGACGAAGCGGGCCACGACCGTGATCGCTGTGTTCGGGGCGAGGGTGCAGCCGAGTGCGCCGATGAAGAACAGCACGGCGAGGATGAGGATGGCGCGGCGCCGGCCGCGCCCGTCCGACAGGCGGCCGCCGGTGACGGCGCCGAGCGCGGCACCGAGGAGGAGCGAGCTGGTGACCATGCCCTCTGTGAACGGGGTCAGGCCGAGGTCGTCGGTCATGTACGGCAGGGCGCCGTTGATGACGCCGGTGTCGTAACCGAAGAGCAGTCCGCCGAAGGTGGCGATGAGCGTGATGACCCGCAGCCGCCGTTTGACGGTGGGCGGGGCGTCGTCCGGGACGGCGGTGGCGGGTGCGGGGGTCTGGGTCGTGTCCTTACTGACGTCCATGGTCTCCCCTACTTGGCGTCGTTGGCTGGGCGCCGGGTACCCGCCAGTCCGCAGTCGGCCAGGTACTCCCGCGTGCTCACCGCGATGGGCAACGGCACCTCGGGAGCGCACGGGTACAGGTCCTGCTCGACGATCACGAACAACTCGGCGTCCAGCTCGGCGAGTTCGGCGACCACGTCGTCCGGCTTCGGCACCCCGGCCGGAGGCGACACGCACACCCCGCGCTTGACGGCCTCGCCGAACGAGAGGTTCTCGGCGGCCACTTGGGCGAGGACCTCCGGGTCCATCTGCTTGATGTGGACGTAGCCGACCCGCTCCCCGAACCGGCGGATCAGGTCGAGGTTGTCCCCGCCGCCGTAGGCCACGTGCCCGGTGTCCAGGCACAGGTTCGTGTAGCGGGAGTCGGACTCGTTCAGCAGCCGCTCGATCTCCGGCTGCGTCTGGATGTGGCTGTCCGCGTGCGGGTGGATGACGAGACGTACGTCGTACTCGTCGAGGAGGAGCTTGCCGAGCCGGTCGGCGGCCTTGCCGAAGCCCGCCCACTGTTCGGCGGTCAGCTCGGGCGACTCGGTGAAGCCGCCGGTCTTCTCGTCCCGGTACATGGGCGGGATGAAGACGAGGTGGTGGGCACCCGTGGCGGCGGTCAGCGCGGCCACCTGCCGGACATGGGCGAGCATGTCGTCCCAGGCCTCCGGGCGGTGCAGCGCGCCGAACGCGGTGCCGCCGGAGACCCTCAGGCCGCGTACGGCCAACTCCTCGGCCAGTATGGCTGGTTCGGTGGGGAGATAGCCGTACGGGCCCAGCTCCAGCCACTCGTAACCGGCCCCGGCCAGCTCGTCGAGGAAGCGGGTGTACGGGACTTGGTGCTCGTCCTCGGGAAACCAGACGCCCCACGAGTCGGGGGCCGAGCCGAGACACAGGTTGCCCACGACGGTGCGGAGGGGGGACGGCGTCGTTGCCATGCTGCACGTCCTTCGAAGAGAGGGAACAGGTGGGGTGGGGGAAGCCCCGGTGAGTGGCCAGCGGAAAAGCTCAACTGACGCGCTCTACTAGCGCGCGCTAGTGCGAGTACGATGACCCCTGTCCAAATGTCATGTCAATAGCTTGTTGCCGGGAGATTTCCGGGCTGCCCGTAAGGTGGGCGCGTCGAAGGGTAGGTCAACAGGTGAGCGGATCGGGCAAACAGCGGCCCACGATGGTGGACGTCGCCGAGAAGGCGGGCGTGTCCAGGGCGCTCGTCTCGATCATCTTCCGCGACCAGCCGGGGGCGAGCCAGGAGACCCGCGAGCGCGTCCTGCGCGTCGCCGACGAGATCGGCTACCGCCCCGACAACGCCGCGCGGCTGCTGGCCCGCGGCCGCAGCCGCACCCTGGGCGTGATGTTCACCGTCCACCAGACCTTCCAGGCCGACCTCGTCGAGGGCATCTACCCCGAGGCCGAGCGCCTCGGCTACGAAGTGCTGCTCTCCGCCACCAGCCAAGCCAGGAGCGAGGTGAAAGCCGTCGAGGCCCTGCTCAGCCATCGCTGCGAGGCAGTGATCCTGCTGGGCCCGGACATGGAAGCCGCGGACCTCGACGCCCTCGGCCACCGCACCGTCGCCGTCTCGGTCGGCCGCCGGGTGCCCCAGACCCGCGTCGACAGCGTGCACACCGCCGAGGGCAAGGGCGTACGGCAGGCCATGGACCACCTCGTCGAACTGGGGCACCGCCGGATCGTGCACATCGACGGCGGCCGGGGCCCCGGCTCGGCCGAGCGGCGCCGCGCCTACCGCGCCGCGATGCGCCGCCACGGTCTGCAGGCCGACCTGCGCGTGATCCCCGGCGACCACACCGAGGAATCCGGCATCGAGACCGGCCGCCTGCTGCTGGCGGAACGCGACCGCGGACAGCCGCTGCCCACGGCGGTCCTCGCCGGAAACGACCGCTGCGCCATGGGCCTGCTCATGGCACTGACACGGGCCGGTGTCGATGTCCCCGGTGACCTGTCCGTCGTCGGCTACGACGACAGCCACCTGTCCCACCTCATGCCGATCGGCCTGACCACCGTCCGCCAGGACTCGCTCCTGATGGCGGAGTACGCGGTCCGGTTCGCCGTGGAACGCCTGGAAGACGGGGAGTTGGAGCCGCGCGAAGCGGTCATCGACCCGAAACTGGTGGTCCGGGGAACGAGCGGGCCGGCCCCGGAGTAGGGGCCGGCCTTGAAGGCTCGGTGAGGCCGAAACGCGCCGGCCCGTTGAGCGGTGAGGGGATGGCTACTCGAGCACGCAGCATCCCCACTGCTGTGCAGCGGTACTTCAGGTCAGGCCGAACGTCGTCACCACGGCGCGGTGATCGCTGACCCATTCATTGTTCTGATGGTTGGGAACCGGCTGTGGAGTGCCACGGACCTCGGCCGTCGAGCTGACGGGCGTTGCCGAGCCGACGTAGTGCACGAAGTCGATGCGATCCTGCGGTTCGTCCTGCCCCGTGGAGCCGTTGTGCTTGGGGTACACCGGGGACCACGTGTCGCCCGTCATGGTTGCCGGAAGGGGGTTGACGACCCGGTACGAGTCGTTGAGACCGGCGTCGGAGACGGCCCGGGTGGCGGGCCAGTTGACGGAGCTGTAACCGCAGTTCTGGCTCGCGGCCTCGGGCACCCAGTCCAGATGGGACGGCGTGTTGAAGTCACCGGCCAGGAACACCGGCGCCCCGCCGCTCTTGGCCGCGTTGATCTCGGGGGCCGCCCTGGTGAGGATGTCGTTGATCTCCACAACCCGCCGGGAAGTGTTCCGTTCGATGTCCTCGATCTGTGTCGGCGTCATGCCCTCGTAGCACGCGTTGTAAGGCCCGTAGTGCTGATAGTCCAGGTGGATCGACCACACCACGGCTTCCTTGCCGGCACCCAGGTCGAGCCGGGCGCCGAGCCCGGAGTCGTCCAGCGCGAGCGGGAACGTCTGTGTGATCGCGTACCTGCTGATGATCGCCACGCTGGCGGGGCCTTGGTAGTAGTACCAGCCCAGGTTCCTTGCCAGATCCCTGGCGAAGTACCCCTGACTTTCCTGCAGGGCCAGCACGTCCGCGCCGCTGGAGGAGACGAAGTTGGTGGCCTTGGTGAGGCCCCCGGTCACCTGGGTGGCGGCGTGCCAGGTGTTGAACGAGGCCACCTTCAGCGTGGTGGCCGCGGCAGAGGGCACGATGCGGAACTTCAGTGGGCTGGCCACCCGGCTGTAGCCGTCGTTGTACAGGTAGTAGGCCACATAGTGGCCGGGGGGCAGGCCGGCGGTCGGGATCGAGATCTGGCCGGAGGAGCCAGGGGCGGAGAGCCACCTGGTCGCGGGCCCGACGTACTGGTCATTGACGGGGCCGTTGCCCGGATCGGAGTAGATTCCAATCCAGTTGAGCGTGCTGGGCCGACTCGTGCTGTACGTAACCGAGATCGGGTCACCCGCCGGGTAGTCGAGCTGGTCCAGGCTCATCGAACCGGTTGGTGTCCGTGCGGAGCTCGTGATGCGGAACTTCACCGGATTGGCCAGCCAGCTGTAGCCGTCGTTGTGCAGGTAGTAGGCCACGTAGCTGCCGACGCTGAGGCCGGAGGCCGGGATCGAGATCTGGCCGGAGGCGCCGGGGGCGTACTTCCACTTCTTCGATGCCCCGAGATACTGGCCATTGACCGGGCCGTTGCCGGGGTCGGCATAGATACCGACCCAGTTGGTGGAACTGGGCTGGCTCGTGCTGTAGTTGATCGTGATCTGCTGGGTCGTCCGATAGTCGAGCTGGTTCAAGCTCATCGTGCCGGAGGGTGCCGCGGAGGCCGGCAGCGGAGAAGCCATGCCCAGCAGCACGGCGATCGTGATGACCAATGCTCGTAGGCTCATCCGCATGCCGCGGCTTGGATAGTGACGTCTTGTTCTCATACGCGGCTCTCCCTCATGGCGACAAGGCCCTAACGGCCCGTCAGGCAACATAGCGACTCGCCAGCCGTTTTGGGCGATTCATACCTGGATGGACTAATGAGCCCTTTCAGGGAGTCCGCTGATCGGGTGACGCGGAGTCCGTCTGGTCATGCGACGGAGTGTGTGATCGTTGCGGTGTAGGTGCCTGTGAGGGCGGTGGCGGGTACCGCGACGACGAGGGTCGGGTTCCAGCTCGCGGTGTTGTTCCCGGTGCCGAGGGTCAGGGTGAAGGCGGTGCGGGGGGTGGTGAGGGTCTGGGCGTTGAGGGCGGTGGCCTGTCCTGGGATGAAGGTGCCTGTTCCGGTGGTGTTGGTGGCCAGTCCGGACCAGTAGGACACGGCTGACTTCGTGATGGTCTCGGCGGGCGTGCCGCCGCCGGTGGTGAAGTCCGTCGCTGAGACGGTGGCCGTCCAGGATCTGGTGATCCCGCTTCGGGTGTCGCTTACCTGCACGGTGCCGAGTTGGCCGCTGATCGTGCTTGAGGGTGCCCCGCTGCCCAGGTTCCGAGTGGAGGGCACGCTGATCGACAGTGAGTCAGCCGGTGGCTGCGAAGTGGTGTTGAGCAGCACCGACGCCGTGCCCGCGGTCCAGTTGGCGGTGGTCAGATCGGCGTCGCCGTCGCCGTTGAAGTCACCCGTCGCCACCCAGGCCGGGCCTGCGCCGGTGGTGTGGTCGACTTTCGCCCCGAAGGTGCCGTTCCCGTTCCCCATGAGGACCGACACGGTGTTCCCGAAGTAGTTGGCGACGGCCAGGTCGAGGTCATCGTCACCGTCGAGGTCGCCCACCGTCACCGTCTCCGCGCCGCGGCCGGCGGCGTAGTCGGTTTTCGTCGCGAAGGCGCCGTTGCCGTTGCCGAGCAACACCGACACACTGTTCCCGGTGTAGTTGGCGACGGCCAGATCGAGGGAACCGTTGCCGTTGAAGTCACCGACCGCCACCGACCACGGGGCCGCACCGGTCGGGTAGTCGGTTTTCGCCGCGAACGTGCCGTTCCCGTTCCCGAGCAGAATCGACACGGTATCGCTGAAGTAGTTGGTTGCGGCCAGGTCGAGGCGGCTGTCGCCGTTGAAGTCGCCCATCTCCACCCAGGACGTGGCATCACCGGTGGTGTACGCGACCCTCGCCGCGAAGGTGCCGTTTCCGTTCCCCAGCAACACCGACACGGTATCGCTGAAGTAGTTGGCGACGGCCAGGTCAAGGCGGTTGTCGCCGTTGAGGTCACCAATCGCCACCTTCTCCGCTCCGTCGCCGGCGGCGTAGTCGACTTTCGCGGCGAAGGTGCCGTTCCCGTTCCCCAGCAACACGGACACGCTGTCCCCGGTGTAGTTGGCCACGATCAGGTCCAGGGAGCCATTGCCGTTGACGTCGGCGACCTGCACCGAATACGGGTCGAGGCCCGTCGCGTAGTCGACCTTCGCTGCGAAGGTGCCGTTCCCGTTCCCCAGCAGCACCGAGACCGTGTCCGAGCCGTAGTTGGCGACGGCCAGATCCTTCCTGCCGTTCCCCCGGAAGTCACCCACTGCGACCGAATACGGATTGGTTCCCGTACCGAAGTCAGCCTTCGGCCCGAAGGTGGGAACCTGGACGACGGTGAGGGTGAAGCTCTGGGTGGCGTCGGGGCCGCTGGTGTTGTGGGCGGTGATGGTCAGGGGGTACGTGCCGGTGGCGGTGGGTGTGCCGGCCAGGGTGGCCGTGCTGTTGCCGTTGTCGGTGAAGGTGACTCCGGGCGGCAGTGTGCCGGTGCGTGTGAGGGTGACGGTGGGAGTGCCGGTCGCGGTGATGGTGAACGTGTTGGCCGTCCCCCGGCCGAACGTCGTGTTGTTCGCGCTGGTGATCGCCGGTGGCTGCGCAGTGGTGTTGAGCAGTACCGACGCCGTGCCCGCGGTCCAGTTGGCGGTGGTCATATCGGCGGCGCCGTCTCCGTTGAAGTCACCCAACGCCACCCAGGCCGGACCTCCACTGATGGCGTAGTCGGTTTTCGCTGCGAAGGTGCCGTTCCCGTTCCCCGTGAAGACTGACACCGTGCTCGCGAGGTAGTTGGCGACGACCAGGTCGAGGGAACCGTCGCCGTTGAGGTCGCCCACCGTCACCGTCTCCGCGCCGTCGCCGGCGGTGTAGTCGACCTTGGCCGCGAAAGTGCCGTTGCCGTTGCCGAGCAACACCGACAGGCTGTCCCCTGTGTAGTTGGCGACGGCCAGATCGAGGGTGCCGTTGCCGTTGAAGTCACTGATCGCCACCGACCATGGGGCCGTACCGGTCGGGTAGTCGGTTTTCGCCGCGAAGGTGCCGTTGCCGTTCCCGAGCCGAATGGACACCGTGTTCGCGAGGTAGCTGGTGGCGGCCAGGTCGAGGCGGCTGTCGCCGTTGAAGTCGCCCATCTCCACCCAGGACGTGCCGTCACCGGTGGCGTAGGCGACCCTCGCCGCGAAGCTGCCGTCTCCGTTCCCCAGCAACACCGAGACCGTGTCCGAGCCGTAGTTGGCGACGGCCAGGTCGGGACGTTTGTCGCCGTTGAGGTCACCCACGGCCACCTTTTCCGCTCCGTCGCCGGCGGCGTAGTCGGATTTCGCCGTGAAGGTGCCGTTCCCCCTACCCAGCAGCACCGACACGCTGTCCCCTGCGTAGTTGGCCACGACCAGGTCCAGGGTGCCGTTGCGGTTGACGTCGGCGACCTGTACCGAATACGGGTCGAGGCCCGTCGCGTAGTCGACCTTGGCCGCGAAGGTGCCGTTCCCGTTCCCCAGCAGCACCGAGACCGTGTCCGAGCCGTAGTTGGCGACGGCCAGATCCTTCCTGCCGTTCCCCCGGAAGTCACCCACTGCGACCGAATACGGATTGGTCCCCGCACCGAAGTCAGCCTTCGGCCCGAAGGACGGGGGCGCGGCCGCCGCGATACCGGGCGAGACGACCTGCAGCATCACCAACGCCAGCAAGACCGCCATGAGTCGCCCCGCTCCACGCCGCATTCTCGCCATGAGCGCACCATATGAGCGGGTGCGCCGGATACCGATCCGGAACATTGGCCGACAACTCTATTGGGGCAAAAACATACTCTTTACAGCTTGATAGTTTCCTGGCGCAGAATGGCTTTCTGTTGGCGGCCGAAACCGTCGTCGCGGCGGTGCTGCGCCGTCAGTCTCCGCGCCGCGCGAGTCGCCGCTTCTGTCGGAGGACGCCGACGACGGCCAGGATGGCCAGCAGAGCGCCGAGTCCCCAGGACAGCGTCGAGGGCCGCTGCATGAAGTCGGGGACGATCGACGCGCCTTGCATACCCGCGGTCGGGAACGTGACAGTGGCGGTGACGGTCTCCTGGACCCTGCCGCTGGTCAGAGACAGTCGCGCTTTCCAGGGACCGTTGGGCAGACGAGCGTCGTCCGGCTCAACGGTCACCGAGCCCGTATCACCGGGGGCCAGGGTCGTTCCCCGCGTCGCAGGAAACGGACCGGCACGCAGACCCGCCGGCCCTTCGGACAGCCACAGCTTGCCGGACATCTCCAAGGCTCGTTTCCCGGTGTTGCGCACCTGGGCAGTGATCCGCGGTTGGCCCCCGCGGGAGCGTGACGGGGTGAGCTTCTGGATCCGGAACGCCGAGGGTGGCTCACCACCAGGGCCGATATCCAGATAGATGCGGATGCCGACCCGGTTGATCAGCTTGACGCTGCCCCTCCCGGCGCTGGCGACCTCGGCCCACACAACGCCGTACCGCTCACCTTGCGAGGCCTTTCGTGGCACCCGGATGGTGACCCGCGCGGTCTTCTTGCTGTCGGGCGGAACCTCGAGCACCGGGTGGTCGACCGAGGCCCATTCCGTGAGTTCGTTCTGAGTCCGACCAGCCGCGAAGGTGAATGTCCGTTTCCTGATGGAAGCCGCGGCGGCGTAGAGGTCGATGCGCAGCGGCACCGCGGACTTGTTGCTGACCTCTACCCGCCGCTCGATGGTCGTGCCCGGATTGAGGTGATCGACGATGGAGGTATAGGCACGGGGATCGTCACGACGGATGACTGGCGCCTCCAGCAGTCGGAGACCGAACTGCGCTTCCCGCTCCTCCGATCTCTCGTCCTGCGTGCCCTGAGAAGCCATCGGCCGGGCATCGCTGCCGGCCGCGCCGTGAAACAGAGCGGCCAGCACAAAGACCAGGAGCAGCGGAATCGCTCGCCTACGTGGGAGTGACAGAATGGGTCACCGTCCCGCTGTAATCCGTGGCCGCCTGCGCTGTATTGGGGATGACGATCGACATCGTCGGGGTCCATGTGCTGGTGCTGTTCCCAGTCCCCGCAGCGTGACTCGCGATCGGGTTGTTCGCGCTCATGTCATCGGAGTTCTGACTGCTCGCCGTGCCGTTGTTGGTGGTGACGGTCCCGGGGACGTATCTCCCCGCGGAAGCCGGGATGGCGTTCACCCCCGCTGCCGTGAATGCGGTCGACTGGACCCTGCACGTCCACACAAGATCGCCCGCTCGGGCGTCGGTAACGGTCACGGTGCCAAGCGACGCGGGGGTCGTCGTGGTGCCCGGAGCACCGGCTCCGAGGTCGACGGGGCCGTTGGGCACGGAGATGAGGAGACCATCGCCCGTCACATCGAACGTCACCGCGGTGGTGCCGCAGCCATCAGCCGGCGGAACGCACGGGGCCGCTTGCGCTGGGGAGCCGGGAACCGCAACCAGCGCGAGGGTGACGCCTCCCGCGGCGAGCAGCGCGAGAGATCTGTATCTGAACCACACAGCAAGTCCTCCGTCTCCGTGGCCGCACCCACGAGTGGGCTCGGTCCGCACACGACCTGGACGACGCCCAGATGCACCGTAAGTAGCTTATTGATCACATGACGTCATGGCGCGCTGATGTAGTCCACGTGGAGGCAGGACCTGGGCTCATGTACGTACTGGCCAGGCCGCCGAGCGGGAAGCCGAGACTCAGCAGCCCGCACCGCTCCGGCCCAGGACCAGTGAGCGTCTCGTTGGAGTTCCCTCACGTCAGTCCCGGTGCCACCCCGTCCCCCGTAGGGCGGCGCTGGGACCGATTCGCTGCCCTTCAGCCCGGCCGCGGGGACGTCTGCGGCCATGGTCCGCAGGGGCCGGTGCGCCACGCCCGATCCGACCTGCTGTGGCCTCAAGGCAGGCCAAGGCCTGCGTCCCGGGCCAGGGCTACCGCTTCGGCGCGGGTACGGGCGCGGAGTTTGGCCAGGACGTCACTGACCCGGTTGCGTACCGTCTTTTCGGAGAGGGAGAGGTGGCGGGCGATGGAGGCGTTGTCCAGGCCGCGGGAGAGCAGGTCGAGGATCTGCCGTTCCCGGTCCGTGAGTTGAGGGAAGGGCAGCGTGTCTCGGGCCGCGTGCGGCGAGGCGAAATGGGCGAGCACCCGCTGGGCGATGCGGGGGCCGAAGATGGCCTCGCCGCGTGCGGCGCCCAGCAGGGCCCGGTGCACGTCCGCGCCGTCGGCCTCCTTCAGCAGATAGCCGCAGGCCCCCGCGCGCAGAGCTGCGAAGACCGAGTCGTCGTCCTCGTCCATGGTGAGGACGACGACCGCGACCTCGGGATGGACGGTGGTGATCCGGGCGGTCGCCTCGAGACCACCGACCCCAGGCATACGCAGATCCATGAGCACGATATGCGGCAGCAGCCGTGCGGTAGCGGCAATGGCTTCGGCCCCGTCGGCGGCCTCCCCGATGACGGAGACGCCGGGCAGGTCGCCGAGTACGGTCACCATCCCGGCCCGGAAGATGGGGTGGTCATCGACGACGAGGACGGTCACAGGCTGCGGCTGGCTCATCTCGCCCTCTCCTGTATCGGTATCCCTCAAGGGGCGCTCGCGGGGTTGGTCAGGCAGTGGCACGTGTCTCCTCCAGGGGAAGCGGCATGCTGGCCTGCACCGAGGTGCCGCCGCCCGGGGCCGGGGTGATCGCCAGTCGGCCACCGACCTCCGCCGCGCGTTCGCTCATACTGCGCAGGCCCACTCCTGCGCGGTGGCGGGGCGGGATGCCGCAGCCGTTGTCCTCGACGGTCAGAACGAGAAAACCGGCGGTGACGTGGGCGGTGAGGGTGAGGCGGCCCGATGCGCTGTGTTTGAGGGCGTTGCCCACTGCTTCGGCCGCGATCGCGTACGCCGCCACCTCGACGGAGGCGGGGAGTTCGGCGCAGGCGGCGGTGACCGAGCAGCGGCAGGTGGGAACGTCGTAGCCGGCGAGCAGTTCACGTAGCGCGCCTGCGAGGCCGAGCTGGTCGAGCACGGCGGGGCGCAGGCCGTTCACGACGGTGCGCAGATCACCGACTGTTGTGCGCAGCCGGTCCCGTGCCAGCCTGATGGCGTCCGCGAGCTGGGGGTCAGTGGTCCTGCGGGCCAGGGAGTCGAGCTGGTGGGCGGTGCCGGCGAGGGAGGGGCCGACGCCGTCGTGCAGGTCGGCGCGGAGCCGACGGCGTTCCTCCTCTCGGACGGCGACGATGTGGGCCCGGCTGCGGGCCACGTCCTCGACGAGCCCCGCCGCGTACGCGAGGGTCGCGGCCCGCGCCGCGACCTCCTCGGCCGCGGCCCGCTGCTGCGCGGTCCAGGGCTCGGCCGGACGCCGCCGCCCCAGGTGAAGTTCGCCGACACAGCGGCCGAGTGCCAGGCAGGGCACGGTCCGCCAGCCCGCACCGGGAACGGGTGTGCCGGAGGTCGCCGTCACGGCCGGTCCGGTGAATGCCGCGTACGGCAGGCGCAGGGCGCGGCGGAGCTCGTCGACCAGGAGTCGCATGGCCTCGGCCGGTTCCGAGGCGGGGGCGAGGTGGCGGCCGACGCGGGCCATCACCGCGTACGGATCGTGGCGGTGTCCGAACAGCAGCCGGTCCACGGCCGATTGGACCGCCCCGCGGCCGGCTGCCGCAAGGAGCGCGGCCGCGGCGATCGCGGCCGTGCCGCCGAGCGAACCGGGCGCGAGGGCGCCCGCGCCCGCGACGACGGCCAGGTAGACGCCGAGGACCAGTCCGCTCAGCAGGGTGAAGACGATGGCCCGGCCCAGTACCACCTCGACGTCGTAGAGGCGGTGGCGCAGCATCGCCACGGCGATACCCGCCGGCGGGCCGAGCAGAGCGGCCACCATCAGCAGGTCGGTCAGCAGCTGAGGGAGTTGCCCGGTGGTGAAGCCCACGCCGGTGAACGCGAGGGTCATCAGGAGGCCACCGAGCATCAGCCACTGCAGCTGGGAGCGCTCCACGCCGCGTGCCGCACGGGTGCGTAACACAATGAAGAAGCAGGCCGCGGCGGTGCCGGCGGACATGCATGTAGCGGAGGACACGTACATGACAGTGTGCAGCCACTCCGCGCCCCGTACACCCAGCGGGTTGGCCAGGGCGGGCACCGGGTCGGTGCCGCTCGGACGCAGCATCGCGGCGAGGGTGCCGGTCGTGGCGACGGTGATGACGGTCCACGCGAGCACCCGCCGCGGGCGGGTGCCGAGCCGTCCGTACGGGAAGAACAGCGGCACCAGAGGGATCGCAAAGAAGTAGCCCACGAACCCCCAGCAGCCCAGCCAGGCCCCGAACTGCCAGCCGGGCAGGGGGTGTTCAGCGACCAGCTGCGAATAGCCGGCGTAGTAGGTGAGCAGGTGGTACGGGCCGATCAGCGCGGGCGCCATCATCAGCCAGACCAGCCGATTGCGCGGCTGGACGCGGGCCACCGCCGCGCCGAGCAGTGGCCACACCGTGCCCAGCACCAGATCGCTCCAGAACAGCTTGCTGAGCTCGACCTGCCGGGACAGCACCGCGTGCGCCGGCACGGCGGCAACGCAGCTCGCGGCGCCGACTCCTGCGACGGCGTACGCGGCACGGCGCAGCGCGCGGTCCCGTCGGCTTCCTCGGTCCCCCCGACCCATGGGGACATGGTGGCGTACGGATATCCCGGGCGAAAGGGACTGGTGTCCCTGTTGCCCGGGACGCCGCCGCGCGGACAGTGCTGCTCAAGCGGTCACCTCCAGGGGAGTTGAGAGTCATGACAGCAGTGGATCCGGGAGCAACGGCCGGCGCGGTCCGGTCCGGCGGCGGCAACGGGCGGGCCAAGTGGCCGCTCTATGGGGTCGCGGCAGGACTGCTCGGTGTCGTTGCTACGTTCGTCGCCGATCCGCGGAGCGGCGTCGTAGAGACAGAACCCGTCGACCCGTCCATCCTGGACGAGCTCTCTCGCGGTACCGCCCACCTGGGCCTGGTGGCGGGGTTCATCACCGTCGCCCTCCTGCTCGTACTGGCAGCGGCCTGGCGGCGGCAGGTGGAACCGCGGGTGCCGGGCAGTACGGCGGCGCATGTGGTGAGCGGCGCGCTGACGGCCTCGGCGGCCGGGCTGACGTACGGGTACGGCTGGAAGGGAGCGCTGGCCATCTATCTGCCGGCGGGGATGAATGAAAAGTCCTTCGGCGACGACGGCCTGTTCGTGTACTTCATGCTCAATGACTTCGGGGGCTACATCGGCTGGCTGGGTGTGGTCGTGGCGGCCGGGGCGATCGCGTGGATGGCTCTGCGCGAACGCACGGTATCGCGCTGGATCGGCGTGCTGAGCCTGCTGCCGGTGCTGGCAGTGACGATCTTCGCGGGGGCAACCGGACTCCCCGGCTTCCAGGGCGTGGTCGGGCCGGTGTGGTTGCTGACCGCGTTCGCCGGACTCGCGGCGGGACGCAGCACGATCGTCCGCTGACCGTCCGTATGTGGGCCTGAGCCTGATCTGCTTCGACAGGTCGGTAGGACGGTTTCCTCTCGACGAGAAACGCGAAGGTTGTCCGGGCGCGGCCCACGACGACTCTCGTGTCTCGCTACGGCGAGGCCTACCGCCCCATGAACACCTCGGAGACCTGGGACATCAACCTCGATGCCCCCTTCAGCGACCACTCCCGCCTGCGCATTGAGGTGTGGGACAGGGACCTCGGCTGGTGGCTGGATCCGGACGACCTGCTGGGCGTGCACTTCGTCAACGGCGCCAAGGTCGGTGCCGGGCAGAAGACGACCGAGTTCAACGCCGACGGAGCCAGCTACACCCTCACCTACGAAGTCGTGGCCTGACCGCCCGCAGTTTGAACCCCGGCCCCTCCTACCGGAGCGGCATCAGCGCACATCGCGCTCTTCGTGGCCGGAGCGCATGCGGCCCTGCGCGCACTCGACCGCGGTCAGGGCATCTACATCAGCATGAGCTGGTTCGCTCCGGGCGTCTTCGTACCGACCTCGGTCTGAACCGACAACTCAAGCCTGCGGGATGGCCCACCCGGACCGTCCCGCAACGCTGTGCCAACCACCAATATCCGCGCAGCCCACCGCCCCCGCGCTCCACCCAGATTTCGACGGGCACCCCGACCTGGCGGCCATGGTGTGCTGCGGACTCAACCACCTTGAGCGCATGGGTGACAGATCGCCAGGAGAACGGATAACGGCAGCCGATCGCCGGAAGAGTAAGGGGTGTGAACCCGTGTGGGGACAGGGAGGTACGCATGTCCGCGTCCGACGGCATGATCGTGATCAATCGTCTACCCAGGCCGAACCGGAGCAACGAGGAGACCGGGGCCTACGAGGTCGCGCGATGACGCGGGATGCCGAGCAACCATTTACCCCGGAGCCGACCCGCTTCTACGACGGTGGCGTCGATGCTCATGACGGACATCAGGAAGTTCCGCCCGACTCTTCATGCCCTGCCCGGATCGAGCTGGTCAGGCTCACTGAGAACGGCCGCGAGCAATTCAAGATGCAGCGCCGCATCGCCTACGCCGACCGGCACCTCGGCGAGCTCCTGGTGCCCCGCTCGACCCGCACTTTCCGCAGCGATCTGACCTCGGTACCCGCGCTCTTCACCTGGCTCGTGCCAAAGACTGGGGAGCACCTTCCGGCGACGTTGCTGCACGACGGACTGATCCACTCACCAGGGAACCAGACGTACACCTCGACCGACGGCCGCGTCGTCCTGCGTGTGGAGGCCGACCGCGTACTGCGCGACGCGATGGCGGACGCCGGCACCGCGCTGATCCGGCGGTGGCTGGTCTGGTCGGCGGTGGCGACGGCGACGATGCTCGACGGCACCGGAACGGGCTGGTCGAAGACGCAAAAGCGGTACTACCGCGTGACCGCGGCCCTGACCGTCTTGCTGATCACCGTGCTCGGCATCTACGCGTCCTTCGACCTCTTCGATGCGGGCATCCCGAGGCTGCCCTGGATGGGCGACCGGCCGTGGTTCGTCGAACTCGTCGGCGGGCTGTCGGGCGCGGTCGTGATCCCGCTGGTGCTGGCGCTGGTGTTCTGGGGACGCTTCCGGATCGCCGGCGCCATCGTGGGGGTGAGCCTGGCCGTGCTGCTGTACGTCACGGTCGTGCTGCTCGCCCTCACCGCGCTCTACCAGGTGCTGGAGTGGCTCACCGCGAAGATGCCGAAGGTGGCACTCGCGCTGGCGGGCGTGGGGACGTCGGTGGTGCTGCTCGTATCCGCCGCGGTGCTCTTCCAGCGATGATGCGAGGACGCCTCTCCATTTCTCGAGCAGCGCGCAGCTTCCCTCACGCCGCGTGGTGACGACGTTCCAGATGGATCGGGCGGCCGTGTGCGTCGTCCTTCGAGGCCACTGCGCTGATGAGGTCACCACAGCAGCGTGAGCACGCGGCATACGCGCTTTCATCCGTCGTCGTTTCCGGTGTTCTCGCTTGGCAGGAAGGTCTGGCGTGCCCAAAGACCCAGCAGCACCATTCCGCCGACCAACAGCGGTACCGGGTCGCGGGCAAGAGGAGCCAACACATATCCCAGCGCCGTTATGGTGCAGACGGTCAGGGGAACGAACGCCGCCGCACCCTGTATCCCCACCCACAGGGCGGGCCGACCAGTGCCCAGGACGTTCACTCCGCCGTCCGCCCAAGGGCTGGCAGCGATCACCAGCAGTCCCGCGGTGCCGCAGGCGTCGGCCAACTGAGAAGGCATCACCTCGGCGGAATACGGGACGGCCGACCACAGCCGCACGGTGTCGCCGATCAGCGTGAGGGTCAGCCCGACGACCGCTACTCCCACAGTGGCCCGCTGATCGTCCCGCACGCGACACCACAAGGCGAACAGAAAGCCGAGGAACACGACTTCAGCGGCCCAAAGGACGCCGACCATCCCCTTCTCCAGCCTCCAACCGACACCAACCGCCCGCAGCAGTACCCATCCCGTCATGAACACGGAGCCGGCCGTGACGACCCCGTCCAGCACGCGCCGCAGCCACAAGTGCCGACCTGCACCGGAATCGGCCGCGACCACCAGACCGGCCATTCCCAGGCCTACCGCCACCGTCACTCCGGTGACCACCAGCGGACCGAGCAACGGTCGCGCATCCAGCGCCCACGCCGGAGGGTGGGCCGACAACACGGTAACCGCGGCCCGGTACACACCCCCGGCCGCGGCAGATCCCGCGAACAGCAGCAGACGCTTTCGCACACGCCCTATCGCCCCCCAAGCACGGAGCATCAGGGAGGCCGTCAACACCCAGCAGGCGACGGACGGCCCGAATGCCCTCATCTGCGCCGGCAGACTCTCGGCTGCCCACCAACCGGCGGCGGTCAGCGCTGTTGCGGCGAGACATGCCATGCCGACCGCGCGCCAGACCCCCGCTCGGCTCGAACGGCCTGAACGGGCCCGGGTCTTGAGTACGTCCGGTGATTTCCCCAACCCCAACATCAGGTGCGCCTTTCAACCGGCGCCCGCCCGCAGGACCTCCGCTATAGCCGCCGGATCCATTTGCAAACCGTAATGGACTCACCACCGGCACCGAACGAAAGCGTCGGGCGTTCACCCGTACTGCTGAATGTGGCATGACCTGTTCACGAAAGAAGCTGCCTTGGGCAATCAGATGCAGACGAGAGTCCGCAGGTCAGGCCCCTGGACCGGGATCTACTCGAACCCGGGCAACCGCTTCGTCAGCGACAAGTACCTGACCGCCGGAGGCGTGCAGAGTTTTCTGCCCAAGTCCTGATCTGCGTCAGGCCATCCGCATCCGGGTCGCGCGCCACCCCTGCGGCGCAAGACCCGGATCGTAGTGGACCACGCGAGAACGACGGTGCCCGCTGAAACTCGCCCAGCGTCAGGCCCTGCTGCGTCGCAGACCCGCGGTGCACAAGGGTCGGCGACGCCATGAGAACGGCCCCCGTCGTGTGGAGACCCGGGCCGATCCACCAGCTGCTCTCGTATAACGGAGGGCCGTCCGGGTGAATGTTCAACCGGCGGGGCCTATTGGAAATCCTCTCGGCCAAGTGGATCGACATACTGTGTGAATGCGGATGCAGCAGAAGATTCCCGCCTTGATTCACCAGACTTGGAAAGACGCCGATGTACCCGCCCAATGGAAGAAATGGGCTGATTCATGGCGCCTGCATCACCCCGGCTGGGGATACCGTTTGTGGACCGACTCCGACAATCGTGCATTCCTCCAGGAGCACTATCCATGGTTCCTGCCGGTCTACGACGGCTACGCGGAACCGATCATGCGGGCCGACGCGATTCGCTATTTCCTGCTCGACCATTTCGGCGGGCTCTACGTGGATCTGGACTTCGAGTGCCTGCGCCCGGTCGACGGAATCCTTGACGGGCACGAACTCGTCCTCGGCTGCGAGCCCCAGGCGCACACACGGTTGCTGCTGGCCCGCCAGCGCGGATTCGACCGAATCGTCGGCAACGCATTCATCGCGTCACGGCCAGGCCACCCCTTCTGGGCCCATGTGCACCACCAGTTGGTCGGCGCTCACAAGATGCCCGGCACCCTGGATGTCACCGGCCCCTTCTTCCTCACCAGGGCGATCGACAGCGCCCCGGAGTCTGCCTCGATCACGATCCTCGGCCCGGAGGTCCTGTACCCCGAGGTGAGCCCGTACGCGACGGAGCTGTTCGGCCCTCAGGAGGCCGACTACGAGCGCGCGTACGCCGTGCACCACTGGTCCGGCAGCTGGGTGCGCGACGCCCCCGAGGCTCCGCGGACGTCGGCGGCCAGACGGTTCCCGTTCTGGGCGAGCCAGGAGCTGCAACCGCTCGCCGACGGTCTGCTCAACCTGGACGCGCAACGCCGCCGCTGGACCTCGGGCGCGCCCGCGCCGACAGTGTCATGCCTGATGGTGACGAAGGACCGCTCGTCGACGGCCCGTCGCGCGATCACGTGCTTCCGTACGCAGACGTATCCCAGTCTGGAACTGGTCGTCGTGGAGGACGGCACGGATGACGCCCTCGAGCAGTACATTCGCGAGCTGGGCGACCCGAGGATTCGCCATCACCGGCTCCCCCCGGAGGGGCGGCCGTTGGGCGAACTGCGCAACGAAGCGGTGGACCGGGCCGCCGGGCCCTACGTATGCCAGTGGGACGACGACGACCTGTACGACCCGGAGCGGGTCGAGACACAGATGGCGGCGATTCTCTCGCTCGGCGCCGAGGCCTGCTTCCTCGCACGTGAACAGCTGTGGTGGCCCACTCGCCACAAGCTCGCGATCTCCTGCGCGCGCGTATGGGAGGGGTCGATGGTGTGCGCCAAGGACCGCCTCCCGCGCTACCCGGCGCTACGCCGGGGCGAGGACACCCCGGTGGCGGAAGAGGTGGTCCGCACCTGCCGGGTGGTGTCGGTCGACGCACCCGAGCTGTACACGTACGTGTGTCATGGCAGCAATACGTTCAACGAGGCCCATTTCGCGGAGCACTTCGACGTGGCGACCGAGATCTGGTCCGAACCCGGCGCATACGCCGAGCGGTTGCTCGCGATGGCGAACCGACTGCCGATCGGGCCGGAGGACATCGCCCACGCCGAGACCGGTCCAGCCATCCGAGCTTCCGAGCAAAGACCAGGGACGGCCCCCGAGCCCGCCCCGGGCCCGGCGAATGAGCGCCCCCTCGTGCTGGTGCTCACCCCGCTCAAGGACGCCGCCGCGTTCCTGCCGCGCTATCTGGAGAACCTTCGCGCCCTGGACTACCCGCGCGAGGCGATCTCACTGGGCCTGCTGGAGGGCGACAGCACGGACACGACGCCGGATCTGCTCCGACAGGTCCTGCCGCGCCTTGAGGCGGAGTACCGGCGAGTCACCCTCGTACACCGTGACTTCGGCCTCCAGTTGGCCGGCCCCCGTTGGGAGCCCGGCGTCCAGCGCCGGCGCCGATCGGTGCTGGCCAAGGTGCGCAACCATCTGCTCTCCCGAGCCCTCACCGACGAGGAGTGGGTGCTGTGGCTGGATGCGGATGTCACCGGCTACCCGGCCGACCTCGTCCAACGCCTGCTCGGAGCGCGCAAGGACATCGTCGTCCCGCACTGCGCCACGACGACCGGTGGATCCACATACGACCTCAACACCTTCGTCCTGCACCCCAGAGCCAGCACCCTCAACTGGTCCCAATGGCTGCGCGACGGCATCCTGCAGCCACCCAGGGGGTTCGGCCGGAGGTACCTCGACGAGTTGCGCGGGCAAGGGCTCGTCCGCGTCGACTCGGTCGGCGGCACCGCCCTGCTGGTACGCGCCGACCTCCACCGGGACGGCCTGATCTTCCCCTCCTTCCCGTACCAGCACCTCATCGAGACAGAGGGGCTGGCCGCGATGGCCCGGGACATGGGCACTGCCTGCTGGGCCCTGCCCGACCTGGAAGTGCTGCACCCGCACCACGCCACGGACCTGGCGGACGTCGGGGCCATGGCCCCGTCCTGACCGATCGGGGCCGGTACAGGCCGGGGGGCAGGGGTACCGGACCGCGGGTGTACTCACATGGAGTAATCGCTTTGGCACGATAAGTAATGAAATTCTACGGTGGTGCTGCTGCCCCTGCCGCGGACTTCACCAGCGGTAGAGGGCAACTCCCAGTCCCCGAAGGAAAGGCCCCACCGTGAAAGCCCGTGTCATGTCCTCCCTGGCCCTCCCTGCAGCACTGGCAACCGCCGGACTGCTCAACACCGCGGAGGCGGCCTACGCGACCGCCCTCGGTTCGGACACGCGGACAGCGTCGGCACCGTACGCGTACCAAGGACAGCCGATAGGCGGCGACGCCACTCTCACCTCCGCGGACGGACACCCCTGCACGCCGATCGGGAACGTCACCATCACGGACTACGGGTACTGCTGCACGCCCGTGGGCAACATGACCATCACCGACTACGGGTACTGCTGCACGCCGGTCGCCAACATCACCATCTGTGACTACGGGGACCATCAGGAGCACGGGCGCGGACACCACGACCACGACCACCGCGACTTCCATGGGCGTCAACTCAGCTCCAGCTAGTACGTGATCCGGCTGGTCTGCCGCGACGTGGCCCTTGAACAGGGCCGGGGGGGGGGCGTCGGCGCCCGACGTCGCGGAATCCTGCCGACCGTACCCCCGCCCCGGATCCCTCCATCCCGTTCCGTTCCGAAGCGAAAGACGGCGCATGCCCCACAGCTCCGACCCTGTGGTCTCGGTGGTCATCCCCTGCCACAACTACGCCCGTTATCTGCCCGAGGCAGTGTCCAGCGTCCTCGCCCAGACGTTCCGCGCCTGGGAACTCGTCATCGTCGACGACGGCAGCACCGACAACACCGTCGAGGTGGCCCAGGACCTGGTCGCCCGCCACCCCGACTCGTGCATCAGGCTGCTCCAACAGGCCAATGCCGGGGTCTCCGCCGCGCGCAATACCGGAATCGAGGCCAGTGCCGGTCGTTACATCCTTCCGCTGGACGCCGACGACGTGATCGCGCCCACGATGCTGGAGAAGACCGTCGAGGTACTGGACAGTGACCCCGACATCGCCATCGCCTCAACCGATGTGTTCACCTTCACCGACGACGACCTGCCCCCGCAGGCGATGCCCCTCCCCGCCTACAGCAGAGAACTGCTGCTCCAGCGACTGATCATGTTCTACTGCTCGCTGTACCGCCGCGAAGCGTGGCAGACCGTGGGCGGGTACGACGAGACCATGCGGGCGGGAGAGGACTGGGACTTCTGGATCGGCTGCGTCGAGCACGGATTCGATGCCCACCACATCCATGAGCCGCTGTTCGGAGCGCGCAACAAGGACACCGGACTGCACCTGGAGGCCGCCGAGAACGACCTGGCCATCCGGGCCCGGATCGTGGCCAACCACCCGGACTTGTTCAAGCCGATCACCCGTTGCTGGGCACACGCCGTACTCACCCAGGACGCGGAAGCCTGCCTGCGGGACGAGCACGTGCCTGACGACATCCTCACCCGGGCTGCCGAGATGGACCAGTTCCTCGCCGCGGTCATGGCCCTGCAGCGCACCACGCGGGTGCAGCACTACCACATCCGGCGACTGGAGAAGGCGCTGGCCGCTCAGAGCGGCATCGCCGGCCCGTCCGCACCGGAGAGAGCGCCCGCCCCGACGGCTTCCTCCGTGTGACGCGGTGAGCCGGGCCAGTTCCGGGCTGCCGCAGTCCCGGCGACACGTGGCGGAGCCGGGTCGAAGCGGTGGTGCTGGTGGTGTCGGAGTTACCAACGCCGCACCACACGCTGGCGGCCTGATCGGATTCCGGCTGGCACCCGACTGGCGACGATGTCTTGGGGCTGGCCGGGCGGTGGTAACGAGTTACCGGGCCGGAAGGTGCGCGCTAGGCAAGGAGCGGGCGAGGAAACCGCACGTTGGGGTGATCTCCTGTCGGATTGTCGCACGACCGACATCCGTGAGGCCATGATCTGCGGGTCGAGGTCGTCGGCGGACACGCTGTACCGAACACGGCAGCGCCGACGGCTCCATGTCTCTGTGGGGGTTTCCCAGTTGTACGCGAATGTCTTCAGCATGCCCGCACGCCCAGCCGCTCTCCTGAGCGTCTCGGCTGTGGCGCTTGGCGGCGCACTGGCCGTCGGCCCCGCCTATGCCGCACCCGCGCACGAAAGCTCCGGTTCCACCGGCAGGGCGACCGCCGTCGCGGCGCGCGCCGACCTCGGCGTCTCCGTGGAGGGCGTCGGCGACGTCCCGGTCAAGCAGGCGCTCGGCGACCTGAGCGCGCCCGGGGACGCGCACCAGACGCTGCTCACCGCCGAGGTGAACGGCGCGAACAAGGGGCAGCCCACAACCCTGGTCAAAGCCAAGATCGCGCATTCCAGCGTCAAAGCGGACGCGCACCGGTCGGTGGGCGACGTCAAGCTCGTCGGCGTACGGGCCTACGCACCCGGCCTGCCCGCCGACCCGCTGCTGACCGCCGACCTGCTGAAGGCCACGGCCTCCTGCGAGACAGGCAAGAAGCCGACTGCGAAGGCCACGCTGGCGGACAACGTGACCGTCCTCGGCAAGCCGGTGCCTGTGAACGGGCCCGGCGACCAGCACGTCGAGGTGCCCGGAGTCGGCACCGTCGACCTCGTCCTGGAGAACGCGACCACGACGGACAGCACCGGGGCCGCCACCGCGCTTCGACTCAAGTACACAGTGACTCCAGCCAAGTTGGGCGTGGTGAAGGCATCCGGAGAGATCGTGCTAGCCGAGGCCACCTGCGCGATGCCGGACGGCTCCGGCGCCGCCCATGACGGTTCGGACAGTGACGGTTTGAGCGGTCACGGGTCCGATGGTGACGGATCCGGCAGTGGCGTGGCCGAGGGCGGCTCGTCCGACGGCCAGTCCTCCGCCGAGTCCACCGGTTCGAACAGCGCCGAGGACGCCAAGAACGCCGACGCCGCGGGCAATCAGCCCAACACCCAGACCGGCGACGACGACTTGAGCCTTGCTGAGACCGGCGGCAACTCCGCCACACCCGTCATCGCCGGCGTGGGCGGGGCGCTCCTCCTCAGCGGCGCCGCGGCCGTATACCTGATGCGTCGCCGCCGCACTTCTCATAACAACTGACGCGGGACCGGTCGCGGGCGGCGCTCCCGCTCGCGACCGGGGCCGGACCTCGTCGAAGCCCATCGCGCCCGGAACCTGCAGCTGCGATGGGCTTCGGCCTGTGCCAGGAGCCACGAAGGAGGGCTCTACCTGCGCTAGACCTACCCGGCCTGCGGCCCTTTGGCCTCTGGGTGACCTCGAATACAGTGCTCGCCGCCTACGACAGTAACCAGGCATCCGCGCTGCTCGGCGAGGGCGGCGACGACCGACGCGAGTACGGTGTGACGGCGGCCAGTAGATACGAGTTGCGGCGGCAGCGGTGCCGGAGCGCTCGCCGTCGCCGCTGCACGTCCGCCGGAGTGTGTTCCGCTGCCGCGCACATCCAACCGCTCGGAAGCCGGCTATCGGCGCGGGAGCGATCGCGGCAGCCCGAACGATGGGAGCACACCGGTCTCGAAGTGGGTCATGGCGCAGATCCGGTCGCCGGTGAGGGTGAGGACGATGAGGCCGGTCCCGTGGCGGATGCCGGTAGGGGCGTGCAAGTAGGCCCCGAACGCCGGTTGACCGTTGGCTCGGGTCGGCACGAGGTCGAACCTTCGGCCCGCGCCGAAGATGCCGGCGCAGAAGCGGGCCACGACGTCTGGGCCCTCGTATTCGAAGGGCATCGGCGGCATCGACATGAATACGTCGTCGGTCAAAAGGGCCACCAGCGCGTCGACATCGGCGGACTCCCACGCGCGGACGAATTTCACCACGAGCGCGTCCTCGGCGGGTGAGTCGCAGGCGGGAGCCGGTTCACGCTCGGCGGTCGGCGGCTGCCGGCGCTGAAGGCCGGCGCGGGCACGTTTGAGGGCGCTTTTGACCGACTCGACGCTCGAGTCCAGCATGTCGGCCACCTCGGTCGCGGCGAATCCGAGGACGTCGCGCAGGATGAGCACGGCGAGCTGGCGAGGCGGCAGGACCTGCAGTGCGGTCACGAAGGCCAGAGAGATGGCTTCGGTCTGCTCGTAGCGGGCTTCCGGACCGAGCGGCATGCCGAGCGCACCCTCGAGGAGGGCGTCGGGGAACGGCTGCAGCCAGACGACCTCGCCGAGCCGGGTCGGCTCGGGCGGTTCAACATTGGGCACATCCCATTCCTTGGCCGGGCGTCGGCTCGCCGAGCGGCGCGCGTTGAGGCACCGCGTGGTGGCGATCCGGTAGAGCCAGGTGCGGATCGATGCGCGCCCCTGGAACCCTCCGATGCCTTGCCAGGCAGCCAGCAGCGTGTCCTGCAGGGCGTCCTCGGCGTCCTGGAAGGATCCGAGCATCCGGTAGCAGTGCACCTGCAACTCCCGGCAGTACGGCTCGGTCAGCTTCCGGAACGCCTCACCGTCCCCCGCCCGCGCCCTTGAGATCAGGTCGGCTGTCACCACACCCACCGTCACCTCACCTTCTTCCCACGCCGTGTCGCACTTCCATCCTGTATGGACACCGGCAGAGGGGCGAAGGGGGCGGCTGCGGGGTGCCCCCTTCCCCGACGTCGCGGTGTCTACATCATCGACGGCTCGGACGATCCGATCGCCGGCTGATGGCGAAAGGACAGCCCCGCGCAGATGAGTCTCAGCCGTCGGTCGTCACTCATGAGGTGGGCAGGTGTGATCACCCACTGCACAGAAAGGAACCAGAGAGATGATGCTGAGGGACAAGGTTGCGGTGATCTACGGAGCCGGAGGCGCAATCGGCAGTGCTGTCGCACGCGCCTTTGCGCGTGAGGGGGCCGAGGTTTTTCTCACCGGGCGCCTCCAAGCACCGGTCGAGGTGGTCGCCAAGGACATCGTTTCCGCCGACGGATCCGCCGAGGCGGCCGAGGTCGACGCGCTCGACGAGCAGGCGGTGGACAGGCATCTGCAGTCCGTGATCGACCAGGCGGGCCGCGTCGATATCTCGTTCAACGCGGTCGGCATCCCGAATGCGCAGATAGTGGGTGTCCCTCTGGCCGAACTGGACGCCGGGCAGTTCTCCCTGCCGATCACCGCCTACGTCACGTCGTACTTCCTGACGGCTCGCCTGGCCGCACGTCACATGATCCCGAACAGATCGGGGGTGATCATGACCGTCACCGCACTCCACTCGCGGACGGGCCTCCCATTGGTGGGAGGCTACGGTCCGGCGCAGGCCGCCAAGGAGGCACTCACTCGAGACCTGTCCGCCGAGCTCGCACCTCAGGGCATCCGCGTGGTCGGTCTGCGCCCACAGGGCATGCCGGAGACACGCACGATCAAGGAAGCCTTCGAGCCTCGCGCCAAGGCAACGGGCATGACCTGGGAACAGTGGCAGGAGTTGCTCGCCGGCAGGACCCACCCGCGACGGCTCATGACGCTTGCGGAGATGGCTGACGTTGCGGTCTTCATGGCATCCGACAAGGCGAGCGGGATGACGGGCACTACCGTCAATCTGACCATGGGCAGCCTGGACGACTAGCGGCCGGCTGGTCTCGGCCACAGGTGCCGAAGTTCTCACGCTCTGCGCGTCGACCACGGCCGCAGTCGGTTCGGGGCTGCGGCCGTGGGCTCAGCGGGTCTTGTACGTCACCAAAACATCCCAGAACACCAACTACCTAGGTCAGATGCCTTCTTCAGCCAGGGACCATGTCAACGGGTGCCCTTTTCGGCGAACTTGGCGATGGCGTCCACGTTCTCCTCGGTGACGAAGGCCGGACCGGTCAGGACCGGTGCGGTGCCGCCGCCGCTGAAGTTGCCGTTGTTCTCGTACAGCCAGAGGCCGTCCACCGCCAGGTAGCCCTGCAGGTACGGCTGCTGGTCGACGGCGAACTGGACGTCGCCCTCCTTGACGGCGTTCACCAGGTCCTTGTTGAGGTCGAAGGTGGCGACCTTGGCCTTGCTGCCCGCGTCCGCCACGGACTGGACGGCGGTCAGCGCGAACGGGGCGCCGAGTGTGACGACCTCGTCGATCGACGAATCCTGCTTGAGCTTGGCGGTGATCGTCGACTTCACGGACGGCATGTCGGCGCCGTTGACGTAGAGGTTCTCCGTCTTGCCCTCGAACGCCTTCTTCAAGCCCGCACAACGCGCTTCCAGGGCGACGTGGCCCTGCTCCTGAACCACGCAGAGTGCGTTCTTGGCGCCGATCTCGTTGAGGCGCTCGCCGAAGGCCTGGCCGGCGATGTTCTCGTCCTGCCCGAAGTACTCGAGCATGCCGAGCTCTTTCCAGTTGTCCAGGCCGGAGTTGAAGCCGACCACCGGGATGCCGGCCGCCTTGGCCTTGGCCACGACGTCCTTCATCGCGTCCGGCTTGGCCGCGGTGAGCGCGATGCCGTCGACCTTCTGGTCGATCGCGTTCTGCACCAGGTTGGCCTGGTCGGCGGCATTGGGGTTGCTGGAGTAGACGAGCTTGACGTTGTCCTTGGCCGCGGCCGCCTGGGCACCCTTGCGGATCAGATCCCAGAAGGTGTCGCCGGGAGCGGCGTGGGTGATCATGGCCACGGTCATCTGCGGGGTGCTCGCCTTGCCCGCCGCGGCCTCCGCGCCGCCTTCCTCCGACTCCTTGCCGCCGGAGCTGCTGGAGCAGCCGGCGGCGAGCAGGGTGCCGATGAGGACGGTGGCGGCGAGAGCCGCGGTTCGGTGGTGTCTGTGCATGTCCCTTGCACCTCACTGTGCGGTCGGGGAGTGGCTACGGGAATCGGGGAATGGGGGAGTGGATACGGGAAGCAGGGGCCTGCCTCGAAGCGCTTCAGGATCCCCGGACCGAAGTGCTTCAGGGGCTCCGGAGCGCAGCACGCCCGGCCCAGGACGTGGGTGTGTCGTGGGAGAGGGCTCGCGAGGCGGCGGAACCGTTGTCGGTTGTCCGTGGCGGTCGCATGGGTGCGACCACCTCGCCTTCCGTGACTAGAGCGCATCATTAGCGCGCTCTAGTGTTTGGTAACTATGGGGCTGGCCCCTGGTGCTGTCAACAGGTTTGTCCGGATGTCCCGACAGAGCTCAGCGGGAGAGATTTCCCGGCGGTCTTGAAGTTTCAATCACCTTCCGGGAGGCTTTGGTTTGAAATTGAAACACCCTTCGGAGCTCTCCCTCTCCCCGTCCCTGGAGTTGCCTTGTCCGTTACCCCTGAGGTTGTCGTCGCCCGCCGCGGACCGCTCGTCGTCGCCGGAGGTGTGCTCGCCGCGATCGTCGTGGCCTCGCTGGCCGACGCGGTGCTTGCCCTCCTCGCCCTGGCCGTGGGCGCGCCCGACAATTTCCAGCCGCTGATGCCGGGCTCGTACATCTTCCTGACAACGGTCGGGGTCGTGGCTGGGGCCATCGGTTGGGCCATCATCCGCAAGGTGTCGAAGGACCCCGAAGCGCTGATGCGATGGCTGGTGCCGACCGTCGTCGCGCTGTCCTTCGTGCCCGACTTCCTGCTCTTCGGTGAAGGCGGAGTGGCGGGCGTCGTGGCCTTGCTGCTGATGCACGTCGTGGTGGCGGTGGTCGCGGTGTTCGCGTACCGCAAGGTGATGCCCCTGTCGTAGAGCACTGTGGCAGAGCGCGCGAAAGGCGTCGGGCGGGCAGGGGTTGTGGTCCCCTGCCCGCCCAACTCATCCATGACTTACGCGACTTGCACGTGCCTGCCGTACGTTGCTGCTGTTCAGCTGTCCTGACGCAGGGCGTCCGAGATCGACTTGGCGCCGCCATGTGCGGTGAGGCCTCCGTCGACGGGGATCTCGGCACCGGTGATGAACGCGGAGTCGTCGGAGAGGAGGAAGGTGACGAGCGGGGTGATGTCGTCGACGGTGCCGGTGCGGCAGAGCGGCGTCTCGCGCAGGTTCGCCTCGCGGAACGCGGGTGCGGCGGAGGCCGTCATCGCCGTCTCGATGAAGCCCGGGTGGATGGTGTTCACGCGGATGCCGCGCGGCCCCAGTTCCATGGCGGCGGTCTTCGACAGGCCGCGCAGCGCCCATTTGCTGGCCGTGTACGCGACCGGATAGTGGGCGGTCAGCGCCGCCGTCGAACCGACGTTCACGATCGACGCGCCCGCGGGCATCAGCGGCACCAGGTGCTGGATGCCGAGGAGCGGGCCGGTGACATTGACCGCGTGGACCCGGGCCATGTCCTCGGGCCGTACCTCGTCGATACGGGCCCTCCACGTGACGCCCGCGTTGTTGACCAGGCCGTGCACCTGCCCGTACGACTCCTTGAGCTCGGCGGCGAGATCGGCCCAGTCCTGCTCGCTGGTGACGTCGAGGCGGCGGCAGCCGGGTGCTTCGGTCGCGTCGGTGGCGATCACCCGGGCGCCCTCGAGGGCCAGTGCCTCCGCCTCCGCGGCACCTTGGCCGCCGGCCGCACCGGTGACGACCACGACCTTGCCGAGCAGCCGCAGGGTACGGACGCCGGGCGTCATGGTCGCTCCCGGGGACGGCGCCGGGCGACCGGAACGGGCACTGGCTCCGGCCCGGTCACCACGGTGTTGGAGACGGAGCCGATGCCCTCGACGGTCAGCGTGACCGTATCGCCCGGCTTCAGCGGCGGCGGGTCCTGCCTGCCTCGTACGCCCCACAGCTCGGCGAGACAGCCGCCGTTGCCGCACGTGCCCGAGCCGAGCACGTCGCCGGGGCGGACGACCGTGCCCCGGGAGGCGTAGGCGACCATCTCCTCGAAGGTCCAGCTCATGTTGGACAGCAGGTCCTTGCCGACCACCTCGCCGTTGATCTCGGCCGTCAGCGCCAGCCGCAGGAAACCGTCCGAGTCGCGGTACTTCTCCAACTCGTCGGCGGTGACCAGGTACGGGCCCAGGGTGGTGGCCGTGTCCTTGCCCTTGCACGGGCCGAGGCTGACCTGCATCTCGCGGAACTGCAGGTCGCGAGCCGACCAGTCGTTGAAGACCGTGTAGCCGATGATGTGGTCGCGGGCCTGCTCGGGAGAAAGATCCCGCCCCTCCCGGCCGATGACGGCGGCGACCTCCAGCTCGAAGTCGAGGACTTCGCTGCCCGGCGGCACCGGGACGTCGTCGTGGGCGCCGATGACGGCGTACGGGTTGGTGAAGTAGAACGTCGGGGCGTCGTACCAGGCTTCGGGCGCCCCGCCGACGCCGTCCACGGACCGTCGTACGCCTTCCACGTGCTCCTCGAAGGTGACGAAGTCCCGCACGGTGGGCGGCTGAAGCGGTGGCAGCAGCCGTACCTCGGACACATGAGGGCCCGGCGGGACATCGAGCGTGGCGGCGCTGGCGCGCAGGAGCGCGTCGAGTCCGTCGCCGGAGCTGATCAGCTCCGTGAGCGAGTGCTCCCCGGGAACCGGGTGGAGGGTGCCGTCCTCCTCCACGACGGCGACCCGGCGCTGGTGTCGATGTTCATAGGTGGCGAAACGCATGCACGGCTCCAGGCTCGGACGGTTTTCGAAAGCGGTGGAAAGCGGGGGCGCGGCGAGAGAGTCAGGCGGTTGACAGGGCCAACAGGGCCACCGCGTCCTCGGGTTCCGAGGGGGGATCAGACCGGCGGGGCGACGAAGCAGCCGCGGTCGACGTCGTTGAAGGACTCTTTGGCGATCAGTTCGTTCATGGGGTTGGCGGTACCCCACTGGTCGGTGACCTCGGGCTGGGAGAAGTCGTAGACGTGGGGGTGCCAGGTGTCCTCGTCCAGCAGCTCCAGCTCCGTCGTGTACTCGACGGTGTTGCCGTGCGGGTCGAGGAAGTAGGTGAAGGTGTTGTCGCCCGCCATGTGTCGGCCAGGGCCCCAGATCTTCTTGAACCCGGCCCGGATCACGCGGCCGGAGCCGCGCATGTACTCGTCCAGGCCGCGCATCTCGAACGAGACGTGGTGCAGGGAGGTGTGCGGGCCCTTGGCGATGGCCATGGAGTGGTGCTGGTTGCTGATCCGCATGAAGTGCATGACGTCACCGACGTACGGCGAGCTCAGTGTGTCGGAGTGGCGGAAGCCGAGGTGGCGCTCGTACCACGCACGGGTCTTGTCGAGGTCCGGCGAGTTGAGGACGACGTGCGACAGCTTGACCGGGATGGCCTCCTTCTCCTCGATCTTGCGGTGCTGCCGTACATCCACATCGGTGGACACTTCGATGGGGCGGCCGTCGATGTCGAAGAAGCGGAAGCCGTAGCCGCCTCCAGGCGTGTCGATCTTGCCCGGCTGGGAGATCAACTGCACGCCACCCGCGAGGAGTTGTTCGGCGAGGGCGTCCACGTCCTCTGCGGAGCCGGCGCCGTACGAGACCAGGTCGAGGCGCTTCTCCTCGGCCTTGCGCAGCCGTATGACGTACTGTTCGGGGCTGCCCTCGGCGGCGAGGAAGGAGATCCCGGAGTCCTCGGCGACCTTGGTCAGGCCCCAGACGCCGGCGTAGAAGTCGAGCTGCTTGTCGTAGTCGGGCACGGCGAGGTCGACGTGCCGGAGATGGGTGAGCAGGCGCATGGTGTCAGTCCTTCCGGAGGAGGGCGGCGGCGTTGCCGCCTCGTACGGCGTGGAAGTCGGCGTCGGGCAGGCCCGCGGCGCGCAAGGCGCCCAGCGGGTCCTCGGTGCCCATGTCGAAGGGGAAGTCGGAGCCGAGCAGGACCCGGTTGGGGCCTGCGGCGCGTATCAACTCCCGCAGTACGTACGGGTCGTGGACGAGGGAGTCGAAGTACAGCCGCTTCAGATAGCTGCTCGGCGGGTGGGCGCAGTCCCGGGCGTCGGGGCGGGCCCGCCAGGCGTGGTCGGAGCGGCCGATGTGGGTGGGGAGGTAGCCGCCGCCGTGCGCCGCGATCAGCTTCAGGCCCGGATGGCGGTCCAGTACGCCGGAGAAGATCAGGTGGGAGAGGGCGACGGCGTTCTCGGTGGGCTGGCCGACCGTGTTGGACAGGTACCACTGGTCAAGGCGCTCGTCGAGCGTGCAGCCGAACGGGTGCAGGAACACGAGGGCACCGGTCTCCTCCGCGCGCGCCCAGAAGGGCGCGAGCCGTGGGTCGGAGAGTTCCAGCGCCCGTGTCCCGCCTGGCCCCGGCGCGTGCGAGGAGATCTCCACGCCCTTCAGTCCCTGGTCCAGGGCGTGGTCGAGCAGAGCGATCGCGAGGTGGGGGTGTTGGAGCGGGATCAGCCCGAGGCCGTGCAGCCGGTCGGGGGCCTTGGCGCAGTGCGCGGCGGTGCCCTCGTTGGCCAACCGGCATACTCGCTCGGCCAGTTGGGGCTCGGCCCAGTAGTGGTAGTGGGATGGAGAGGGGCTCACCAGCTGTATGTCCACGTCGGCCGCGTCCATGGCCGCCAGGCGCACGGCGACGTCCGTCAGCCTCGGCACGCGCGCGCCCACCATGGGACCGTTCACGGCGAGGGCCGCCGGCCCGTTGCGGCGGGCGTCGAGATCGCGGGCCGCGGCGAGGCCCGTGTGACCGGCGACGGTCTCCTCGACGTCCGGGAGCAGCAGGTGGGCGTGGACGTCGATCGTCGGAGCCGACGACGGGGGCCGGGTCACGGGAGTTCCTTCAGCGCGCTCAGGGTGCGGCCGATCAGCCCGGGTACGTCCGCGTCGCGCACCCCGTCGAGCAGCCACTGAGCGAGCTGGACGGAGGCGTCGACGACCATACGTACACGGGGCAGCCGTCTGGCGTGGTAGTCGGTGAGGAGCTTCTCGTCCCAGGAGTCCCGGCCGGTCAGTAGATCGGCGAGGACCTGGGCGTCCTCCAGAGCCATCGCGGCACCCTGGGCGAAGGTGGGCGGGCAGGCGTGGGCGGCGTCCCCGATGAGCACGACCCGGCCGCGATGCCACGGGCCCTCCACCAAATGCCGGTCGAACCACGTGTAGTTGACGGCCTTCGGGTCGGTGAACGCGGCGCGGAGCTCCTCCCACACGCCGCCGTAGCCCTCGCTGAGCGCCCGCATCTCGTCGGCGTACGCGTCCGGGTCCAGCGAGGCCCGGTCGCGGGCCGGCTCGACGAGGTACGTGTAGACCGTGTCCTCGCTGGTCGGGCAGTACCCGGCGATGAAACAGCGCCCGCCGTAGATCATCTCGGTGCGGCGGACACCGGCCGGGCGGGGCGCGGGGGCCCGCCAGATGCCCATGCCGTTGGGCTGGGGCTCATCGGTGATGCCGATCATGGAGCGGGTGGCGGAGTGCAGCCCGTCGGCGCCGACCACCAGGCCGTACCGCCGTCTCGTACCGTCCGAGAAGGTCACGTCCACACCCTCGCCGTCCTGCTGGAAGGCGGTGGCCGTGGTGCCCAGACGGACATCGGCGCCCGAGGCCCGCACCTGCTCGATGAGGAGCTGCTGGAGCCTGGGGCGCTGCATACCGATGTGGGCGGGCAAGTCGTCGCCGCCGGTACGGAGTTCGTCGTGGGCGTGCAGCACGGTGCCGTCGGGGGCGAGCACCGCGAGGCCGTCAGCGGCGTAACCGTCCTTCTCGATCCCTTCGAGGACTCCGACCTCGCGCAGTACGCGCAGAGCGTTGCCCTGAAGGGTGATTCCGGACCCGGCGGAGGCCTTCCAGTCGGGGCTCGACTCGACGAGGTCGACGGCGATCCCGGCCCGGCGCAGCAGGACGGTCAGGGCGTTTCCGGAGGTGCCTCCGCCTATGACCAGGACGATGGGGGCGCCCCCAGCCGGAGGCGGGGGGAGGGTGAAGCTGTCAGCCATGTCGGGGATACCTCCCGGGGTTGGGCCGCGCGGCTTCGGGCGGCCGGGGGTGGGGCTGTCGCCCGCCGAGCGCTCCGCTGAGAGTGCTGAGAGTGCGGTACGAAAGCTGCGGGCTGTCTGTGGCTGGTCGAGCAGTTCCCCGCGCCCCTTCGGGGCGCCGGATACCGCGCCGGACTTCGGCGGGTCCGCTCGATGCGGGCCCGGCGACGGCGCGGGCTACTTCACCGCCAGGGGATTGACCGGGGAGCCGACGGCGCCGGTGATGGGCAGGGGAGCGGCGGTGAGCCAGAACTCGTACACGCCGTCATCGGCGCAGTCCGCGGCGAGGGCGTCGAGGTCCCACATCTCGCCGATCAGCAGGCCCATGTTGGGGATGACGACCTGGTGCAGCGGCTGGAAGGCGTTGTCGAACTCGTTCGGCCGTACCTCGAACCCCCAGGTGTCGGTGGCGATCGCGGCGATCTCCGTACGGTGCAGCCAGCCTGCGGTGGTGAACGACAGGCCGGGCGCGGGGCCGCCCGCATAGTCGCCCCAGCCCTCCCGCCGGGCGCGGGCGAGGCGCCCGGTGCGTACGAGGACGATGTCGCCGCGGCCGACGGTCACGTCATGGGCCTCGGCGGTGGCAGTGAGGTGCTCCTCAGTGACAGCGAAGCCATCGGTCAACTCACCGCTTTCACCGACCACTTGGCCGACGTCCAGCAGTACGCCGCGACCGGCCACGTACGGAGCCATGTGCTCGATGCCCGTGACCAGGTCGCCCTCGGATGTGACCGTGGTCGAGGCGTCCCTCCCGTTCCACGCCTTGCCGTGGTCGAAGATGTGCCCGAGCCCGTCCCACTGCGTGGAGCACTGCAACGGCATCGCGATCACGTCGTCCGCGCCTCCGATACCGTGCGGGAAGCCCTGGTTGCCGAGGGCGGCGTCGGTGCCGGTGTCGAGCATGGTGTGCACCGGATTGGTCCGCCGGCGCCAGCCCTTCTGCGGTCCGTTCATGTCGAACCGCTGCGAGAGGGAGAAGCTCACGCCCCGGCGCACCAGCGCCGCGCTTTCACGCCGCTTGGCCTCGTCGAGGAAGTTGAGGGTGCCGAGCACGTCGTCCTCGCCCCAACGCCCCCAGTTCGAGTAGGACTTGGCGGCGTCGGCGATCGCGCCCTCCGGGTCGCGGCGGTCCAGGCTCACGACTTCTCCTCCACACAGCGGGTGCGCTGCACACCCAGCCCGGTGATCGAACCCTCCATGACGTCGCCGTCGCGCAGTAGCCGCCCCCAGTGGATGCCGTTACCGGCCGGGGACCCCGTCAACACCAGGTCGCCGGGCAGGAGTTGGGCCGACTGCGAGATGTACGACACCAGCCGCGCGACGCCGAAGAGCATGTCCTTGGTGGACTCGTCCTGCATGGTCTCGCCGTTCAGCTTCAGCGTGACCCGTAGGTCACCCGGGTCGGCGATGGACCCGGCGGGCACGATCCAGGGCCCGAGCGGGGTGAAGCCCGGGGCGTTCTTGCAGCGCAGCCAGTCGGTGCCGATGGCGGGCATGTCCCGGCGGAAGACGGTGGCGCGGTCGGTGAGGTCGTTGGCGATCGTGTAGCCGGCGACGTACTCCAGGGCCTCCTCGACCGGCACCTGGTGGGCGGGCTTGCCGATCACGGCCGCCAACTCCAGCTCCCAGTCCGGCTGTTCGGCCCAAGAAGGGAGGACGACATCGTCGTACGGACCGGTGATCGCGCTCGGCAGTCCGATGAAGACGTACGGCAGGTCTTCGGCCGCCCGCCGGTCCATGATCGCGGCGATCTCGGCGCGGGCCTCCTCGACGGTGCGCGGGTCGTCGCGGGAGCGGTGGGCGACCTCGAGGTCGATCACGTGCTGGCGGTAGTTGGCACCGGACTGGAAGATCTGACGGGGCTCCAGCGGGGCGTGCACACGCAGGCCGTCCAGCGGCCGCCAGTCGAGCGTGTCGTCGTCCGCCAGGGAGTGCAGGACGGGGAGGGACTGCTCCCACCGTTCCAGTACGGCTCGTATGCCGGACGGCGCCCAGTCCAGGGACCTGCTCAGGTCAATGACTCGGCCGTTGGCCAGGAGACCGGGGAACGGCACCCCGTCCGGAGCGGAGAACGTACCGAGTGCGAACGGGCCGGCAGGTTGCGCGAGCGTTGCCATCTAATTTCCTCCCTGCTGGGTTGCGGTCTACTGTGACCCCCATCGGCCAATCACGGAAATCAATCCTGTGGATGTGCCTAATCCATGCCGTGGATGGCTCTCAGTCGTATAGGCGGTGCCCGGTGAACCTGTCCCGACTCGACCTCAACCTGGTCCTCGCCCTGCGCGCGCTGCTCGAGGAGCGCAACGTCACCCGGGCCGGCGAGCGCGTCGGACTGAGCCAGCCCGCGATGAGCGCGGCGCTGTCCCGGCTGCGCCGCCACTTCGACGATGAACTGCTCGCCCGCACCGGCAACAGCTACGAGCTGACACCGCTCGGTGTGGCCCTACGGGACCGCAGCGCCACCGCGTGCGACCTGCTGGAGCGCGTCTTCTCCAGCCAGGCCGACTTCGAACCGGCCGTGGAGACCCGGGAGTTCACCCTGCTCGCCGCCGACTACGGCACGGCCGTCTTCGGCGCCGCGCTCGCCCGCGCCCTGCACCAGGAGGCACCCAGCATCCGGCTCACCTTCCAGCACCCGGCACCCTCCGTCGAGGAGAACACCGCCGCCCTGCTGAGCACCGTCGACGGACTGCTGATGCCGCACGGCGTCATCGCCGGCTTCCCCTACGTCGACCTCCACCAGGACCGCTGGCTGTGCATGGTCGCCGACGACCACCCCGAGGTCGGCGACGCACTCACTCTCGACCAACTGGCCCGCCTGCCTTGGGCCGTCTACCAGCGCCCGTACGACGCCCCGGCCGCCCGCCAGCTCAGCATGCTCGGCATCAGCCCCCGGGTGGAGGTCTCCGTGCAGACCTTCCAGCTGCTGCCTCACATGGTCGAGGGCACCCGCCGTATCGCGATGATCCAGGAACGCCTGGCCCGCAAGGCGGTCCGCTCCGCCGCCGTACGGGTCCTGCCCTGCCCCTTCGAGGCCGTACCGGTGCAGGAGGCGATGTGGTGGCACCCGCTGCACACCCAGGACGCGGCCCACATCTGGCTACGACAGAAGGCGACGGAGGTGGGCGCGACGCTGACGGGCTACGGTCCCGACGACGGATCGGCCCGCGCGTCGGGCTGAGCAAGGCCGGACAGGTTCCCCATGAAACCTGCCCGGCCTCGAATGCGCCGGCGCGCACGATCAGGGAGAAGACGTCCCTCCAGGGAGCGTCACGGACCCACGGTGGGTGGCCCATTCTCGGGCAGCGGCGGTGAGAGCCGCCCGATGCGGCAGGGGTCGCGTCCGCTCCCAGTCCTCCCACGCGGCATAAACCGTGCGCGCGAAGGCCGTGACGTCGTCCGCATCGGCCGTACGGTACGCGGGAACCTGCCGGGCGATCATCTCGGCATGCTCCGGGTCGTGGCCGGCCGAGATGAGCCGGGGAACCGTCAGGGCAGTGTCTGCCCACGAGGGGGCGGGGCAGGACAGCGCCCAGTCGAGGAGCAGCAGCTCCCCGACAGGGGTCACCAGCATGTTGTGCGGGGACATGTCCGTGTGGGCGAGTCCTCGGCCCTGCAGTCCGGGCGGCACGCCCTCGGGTAGGAAATCAGCCCACCGCGAGTGAAGCGGCTTCTTGAGGTTGGCCTCGGGCCACGGCGTCTCGGACATGACGGTGAGGGTGCGCACCAGGGGAGCGAGATCGTCGGACCCCGGAGCCAGGTCCGGGTGGCGGCCATCCACGTACTCGTACCCGCACAGCAGCCATCCGCCGGCGTCGACCTCCCACAGCACGCGAGGTGCGAGCGGCGCGCAGCGCGTGACCTGTGCCTCGTGGCGGTACACCCACGCCTGCGAGTCCTCCTGGCGCGTGCCCTTGACGAAGGCTCGACCCACTCGGGTATGGACGGTACAGGCCAGCCGGGACATGACGCCGTGCGGCGCGGTCTCCGCCATCGCGACCGGGCCCGTGAGTCGCTCCACGGCGGCCCGCGTCGCTGCCGGTAGATCGTGCCACTCGATGCGGTCCACCCGCGTACTCCAGAGTCGGTCGAGCAGAAGGCGGCCGACCCTCGGCCTGGCCACAGCGTGGCACAGGCCGAGGGCCAACACGGGGACTGTCAGAGGTGGTTGGGGCTGTCCAAGCAGTTCGCATGACACTGCGAGCACTCCGCGAGGTCCAGCTCGGGCCAGAACTCCATGTCGATCTCGTACCCGGCGAGAGTGATCGCATAGACGGTCCGGGCGCGCAGCGCCTTGCCTCCGCCGTGCTCCTCCTTGTCGAGGAATCCGGGCTGGTGGTGCAGGAACCTGCCGAACTTCCGCTCGCAGAACTCCTGATACGCCTTGGTGTGGAGCAGGAAGGCGTGCCAGAAATCGTCGACGAGCGGCGAGGGGCTGAGCGGACGGCCTGCGTAGTCGCACGCCGCGAGGAAGGCCAGCATCTGGCCGACGCCCCGGTCTGCCTTCTCCGCGGTGAGCTGCGGGAACTTGTCGCGCATGTTGGATACGAGGGTGGCTCGCATCTCCGAGCTGAGCAGCGTTCGCGCGTCCGTTGCGGGGCGTTCCTGGATCGTGGTCACGTGCTTGCCTCCATGGCTTGTGGATGGTTGCTTGCACTTGCTGACCGCCCCGCCCACCTTCAGCTTTGCTCCTACGTCGTGGGCGCTGCGGGCTTGGGGGCGGCGCGAGGAACGGCGCTACGTCCAGCGCCTCTTGTGGTACGGGTTCGAGTGCTCCGGGTAGCGCTGCTCGTGCCCGACGGGCTCGCAGCAGTGGAAGCCGTGGCGCGGCTCCTGGGCCCAGCAGTAGCCGGCCAGCCCTGGCGGGCCGGGCGGCATGTCCTGGATTCGGACGATGCCCGTCTTCGTCTGCTTCCGCGTCATGGTCGTTTCTCCTGTGTGTCCTGGTACGTGCGCCACAGAGACTCGGCCTTCTCGCACCGGTTCCATCCGTGCCCCAGGTGTCGCATCCGGCGGAGTGGTCGGAGTAGTCGCGGTACGCCTGCTGTGATCGCATGCGCGCGCCGTTGAGAGCGTGCGGGACGTGCCCGAAGGAACTGCCCGAGTCCTGCGGCAGCACTTCGCCGCCGCTCACTTCGGGTCCTCGGTGGCGGTCCGAAGGTTGCCGACCGCCACGAGCTGCGCCACCGCGGTCGGCGTGCACAGTTCGGCGGCCGAGGGCATCGCCACTGACCAGTACGAGGCCCACGCCTGGTGGTCCAGCCCCACAGCGTCCGGCCGCGGAACGCCCAGATACGTGTCGCGTCCCAGGCACTCCGCGCCCGGCTGCCGCCACCTGGCGGCCGTGCTGGCGGGCACCAGCGCGTAAAAGTGGCGCCCGCGACGGGCGCAGATGACGGGGCCGCCGTGGAGGGCCTCAGCGAGGAACGCGTCCACCGTCGCGGGATCCTCACTTCCGGCCGCGGCATGCACCAGGCGCGCGGGGATACGAACGGCGGAGAACAGGGTGCCGCAGCGAAGCAGAGCGAGCCCGTGCCTATGCCACTGCGCGCGGGCCTCGTCGTGGCTATCGGCTGCGGCGAGAAGCCAGTGGGCGGTCACCAATTCCCGCTCGGCTCTGGTGGTCACCACGGGCTCAGCCACAACGGGGCTCTGTGTATCGGTCACGGCACTGCCTGTCTCCGTGCAGTGAGGGGATTCCATGAAGTGATGCTGTCGGGCCAGGTCAGCGAGCGGGAGTGTGTGCAAGGGGTGCGCCGCATTGGCCAGTTCACACACTGTGTGATCGGGGTGTGGCTACGCTCCACACATCGAGTGATACGGAGTGCACACATGGAGCCGAACACCCTCCTCGACGCCCTCCTCGACGAGGCAGGCATGTCCCGAGTCGGGCTCGCTGCTCGCGTGAACGAGGCCGCCAGAGCCCGCGGCAAATCCGCGAGATACGACCACAGTTCGGTAATCCGCTGGTTAAAGGGCCAGCGCCCGCGCGGCATCGTGCCCGACCTGATCTGCGAAATCCTCGCCACGCGCATCGGCCGCCCGCTCACCCTCGAGGACATCGGCATGGGCAAGACCAACGCTCCGCAACCAGCTTCAACCCCGCTCGCCGGATTCATCGAACGCTCCACCGCCCTGTGGCGGGGAGATCTCCAGCGGCGGCCGGAGGTCCAGGCCCAACCGGTCATCACCGGACTGCCAGCAGTTGGCCCTGTGTGGGAGTGGGAGAACCCGCCCGACGACACCGACGTCTCCCGTGGCGGGACGCCACGAGTGGGCATGGCGGACGTGGACCTCCTGCGCAGCGCTCGCAGCCACTACGAGCAGATGTACCGGAAGGCCGGCGGGGTCACGACCCGCGGCCGGGTCCTCCAGTTCCTCACCACAGAGACGGCGCCGCTGCTGCGCGGTGCGTACACGGATTCCACCGGGCGTGAGCTCCATCGCGCGGTCGGCGGACTCGTCGCGGTCGCAGGGATCTGCTCGTACGACTCGGACGCCCAGGGCCTGGCTCAGCGCTACTTCCACCAGGCGCTACGCCTCGCGAAGGCCTCTGGCGACCGGGCTTTCGGCGGTTACGTGATCGCGCTCCTGGTCAACCAGGCGCTCTACATGCGCGAGTACCGGCAAGCCGTCGCCTTCGCCGAGGCCGGCCTACGCACGGCCGGTCACGCGATCTCGCCCGCGCTCGCCTGTGACCTGCACGCAATGCAGGCCAAGGCCTTCTCCCGCATGGGTGACCAGGACGGTGCGCACCGCGCGATGACGGCAGCCGAGACTGCGGCTGGGCAGATCCGGCGCGACGAGGAACCGGCGGAGACCGGCTACGTGCAGCCCGGCCTATTGGAGGCGAACCTCGCGGATGCGCTGATGCGGCTCGGGGACATGGCCCCCGCCACGACGTACGCCGTCGAGGCGGTCGCGACGCAGACGCATGAGCGGGGCCGTGTGCATCGGCTCGCCACACTCACAGACTGCCAGCTGCGCGCTGGTGACGCCGAGCAGGCCGCTGCTACTGCCACGGACGTACTGGAGAACATGCAGGGCATGGAGTCGCAGCGGCTGCGCGATCGGCTCCTCAAGCTGCGCAGCAGCATGGCTGGGATCCACAGCAGCGCGACGTCCGAGGTCGTCGAGCGGATCGACGACACCCTGCGCATCCCTCTGTAGTCGGTGTGCTGGGATGGGGCTGTACCCGACGAGAGGCCCGAGCATGTCTGTGTGGCGGAACCTCGGCGAGCGCACCGTGTACGAGAACCGGTGGGTCTCGGTGAACATGGCCGATGTGGAGCTGCCCGACGGCCGACACCTCGACCACACCGTGATCCGACTGCGCCCGGTCGCGGTGGCCACTGTCGTCAACGAGGCAAACGAAGTGATGCTGCTGTGGCGGCACCGGTTCATCACCGACGCGTGGGGGTGGGAGCTCCCATCAGGAGGCACTGGCGAGGGCGAGGACCCCGCCGTCGCGGCGGCGCGCGAATTCGAGGAGGAGACCGGTTGGCGTCCGGGGCCGATGCGGCTGCTCCTGGCTGTTGATCCGATGCCGGGGATCTCGACGAGCCATCATCGCGTGTACTGGTCGGACCAGGCACGGCACGTCGGTGAGCCGCGCGACAGTTTCGAGTCCGCGCGTCGTGAATGGGTGCCGCTGGAGAAGGTGCCCGAGCTGATCGGCCGGGGCGAAGTCAGGTCGGCGAATGCGGTCGCCGCGCTGCTGATGCTGCGCCACCTCCGCCTCGGCTGAAGCGGGGCATGACGAAGGCGCCCTCCCGCCCGGGTACGGCACGCCGAGGAGGACCCAGCTGGGTAGCCTGCCGAAGCGAACCCCCTGTCGAATGAGGTTCAGCATGGGCTCCGTGCTGTCAGGGGTGTGCGCTTACTGCTCCCGCTGCTCCGTGCGGTTGAGGCCGTGGGCGATCTCCTGGAGGATCTCCTGCTCCGGCTTCCCAGTCATGCGGGACAGCTGGGCCAGGAGCAGGGCGCACAGGGCTGTCGCGCCGTCAGCGACCTGATCGAGGTTCCCATCGGACGCGCGACGCTGGGCCATGTACTGCGTCATGAGGTCGTTGCCGGAGGTGTAGGCGGTCATGGCCTCGATGCCGAGGCGTACGCGGTCGTAATCGTTCGCTGCCATCGCGCCACCGTAGTAGCACCCACAGGATTCCCGCCGCTCCGGGAGGGGAGGTGCGGGCGCTGCGTCGAGTTGGTCCTGGCAGCGGCACAGATCATGGCGGTGTTCACCGCGGCCGACCATCCGCTGCGTGCGCGGCAGGTGTACGAGGCGATGGACGTGGCGGTCGCACCCAACAACATCAACAACGTCCGCCTCAAGCTCAAGCGGCTTGTCCCGCCGCAGCTGCTCGATTTGTTCGACGACATCGGGTGGGGTCTGGGTCGGTGAGGATCGCGGGACGCTTGGGCGGTCCTGCAGTCCAAGTTCGCCGTGCGTGTCGTACCGGTTCTTCCACTTGGACAGGCAGGCGCGGGAGACACCGGCCTCGGCGGCGATGTGCGCGATCGGACGGGTGCGGCAGCGCTCCACGAGCCTTCGGCGTCCTTCGATGTTCAAGGGGGCGTTCGCGTGTGTCACCGGAGCACCTCGGTGCTCCGGCCGGCCGTGATGGCGGTGAGGAGGGGGAACGCGATGAGCAGCGCGACCGCGACGAGGAGTCCGCTTGCCCAGAGCGGCCCGAGGTCCCCGGCTTCGGTGCTGAGGGTGGCCGCACCGATGACGGGGCCGACGGCGGCGCCCACGTTGAGCGCCGCGGTCGCATACGAGCCGGCCATGGTGGGGGCTTCCACGGCCTCATAGAGGACCCGTGTGATCAGGGTGCTACCCAGGGCGAACGACAGGGCGCCCTGCACGAACACGAGGATGAACAGGGCGGCCGGTTCGTTGGCCAGTACCGCCAGGGCCGGCCAGCCGATGAGCAGCAGCGGCCCGCCGAATGCGATGACCAGACCGGGACGCTGGTCGGACAGCCGGCCGGCGACGGTGACCCCGGCGAAGGAACCGGCGCCGAAAAGCACCAGAACGACAGAGATCCACAACTCGCCCAGCCCGGCGGTGTCGGTCACGACGGGGGCGAGGAAGGTGAAGCTGCCGAACGTGGCTGCGTTCACCAGCGCGCCGAGCAGCATCACCAAAATCAATGGCGGCCTTGTGAGCTGGGCGAGCTCCGCTTGCAAGGCTGGCCCGCCAGTCACCTCTTCCTTCACACGTCCCGCCGGGATTGCCTTCACGATGCCGAGAGCTGCAGGCAGGCAGAGAGCGGCGACGGCCCAGAAGGCGGCCCGCCAGCCGAGCAACGTGCCGAGTACCGACCCACCAGGGACACCGGCGATCGTGGCCACCGTCGTGCCTGACAGCAGCACGGCCAGCGCGCGTCCCTTCCTGTCGGGAGAGACCAGCGTGGCGGCAGCCGTCAGAGCGACGGCAAGGAACCCTGCGTTTGCGAGCGCGGCGACGACCCGGGTAGCGAACAGGACCGGGAAGCTCGTGGTGATGGCGCCCACGGCGTGAGCTGCCGCGAAAGCGAGGATGAATCCGAGAAGGATAGAGCGCCTGGGCCAGTTGCGGGCAAGCGCGGCCACAAGCGGGGCGCCGACGATCATGCCGACCGCGAAGGCCGAGGTGAGCGTGCCTGCTGTCCCGACTGTGACGCCGAGATCTGAGGCGATGTCCGGCAAGAGGCCGGCAAGCATGAACTCCGAGGTGCCCATGGCGAAGACCGCCATGGCAAGCAGATACAGCGGGAAAGGCATCGAGTGGCTCCGAGGTGAGGAGAAGCACGAGAAGGTCATCTCGTCACCGCGGCCAGCCCCTAGGGCACACCCGTCCCGCCGCAGAATGCGGCGCGACGACAGGGCTACGAGCTCAGTGGTTCAGGGGGCTGACGGCGTGACCGAAAGCCCCACCTTGTCTGACTCAGGACTCGACATGGCCCGCACGGTACCCGACTGACGCCCGTCGAAGCACCTTGGTTTTACCGGCATTGGCCTGTGTCAGCAACGTCATGTCCCGCAACAGCTAGACGAGAACGGGCGATGGTCCGGTCGGCACTGGGTGCCGTTGGCGGATGTGGGTAGATCTCCCTGGGCACCAGCTGGGCTGACGGTTTTCTACGGCCTGCTGTCAGCGCGGGGAGTGCCGTACCAGCGCCACTTGGTAAGGCGCGGCCGACCGGGAAGTTCCACGCGGCCGGTGGCCCAAAGGAGAGTTGGCCACCGGCCGGTATCGGTCGGGGCGTCGGGGAAGAGCCGGTCCAGCACCCGGCCGCATAGGTCTGCGGGCGGGGTCCAGCCCAGGCCCAGGCCCTCGGCGACGTCGTGGGTGTGCACCAGGGTCTCGACGATGCCCATCGCAGCGAAGCCTTCGGGGTCGGCAGGGCCGAAGACGTGATGTGCCCGCACCGTGGGTGGCGTCGTGCGGACGATTGCGGTCAGCAAGGCGCCGCTGGCATCCAGTACTTGCAGCGGACCTGCTGGGCCAGCCTCGCGGTCCGCGAAGACAGCATTCGCGGGGCCGCCCGGCCTCTTGCGGCTCCACGCGAACGGCACGTGGGTGTCCAGCGGCGGGTTCGCCGGGCCCAGTTGGACAGCGTAGGAGAACAGGTCGTCGGCCAGGTGCTCGACCGTCTCCCAACAGTCCCACTCCAGGGAACCGGCCTTGACACTCCAGTCCGGAGCGGTCGCCCCGCGCAGAGCGGCGAGCGCCAAACGGACGGCATGTTCGACATCGGCCGCGGTAACCGGGCCGTTCGGTGATCCCTGTACTCCAGCCATGACGGGACCGTATCAATGATCATCCGACCCCAGGGAACCCGTGTTCGAGTTGAAGGCGGCAAGAGCCAGGCCGTTTCCGGTGAGTCTTTCGCGGCTCCGCCCGGAGTGGAGCCAGATCAACTTCTTACGTTGTGGAGCCACTTCCGGTCCGTGCAGTGGAGCCCAAAGAAGTGCTTGCAAACAGCCAGGAGCCGTTCAAGTCAGTTCCCGGCCTCTCGATACTGGCGGGTTGGGATATTTGCCTCTGTCGGGGCTCCGGCTCCTTGGCCAAGACTTTGCCGAACGGCGCGGGGCACCGAGCGACCCGGGCGTCCGATCGCTCTCCGGGCTGCTCCGCGGTGCCGAGCGCCGACCGTCACCGAAGACGTCCATGACTCGTCCACAAGTCGTCCAGGAAGTGAGCTTTGGCATGCCCATGAAAGAAGTGTCCCCTGTCGAGCGGGCCAGCGGCCCGGGTCACAAACGCCGTTCCCGCTGGCTGACCAGGAAGTTCATGGTCCTCTTCCTCGCCGTTGCCACGCTGCTGGGTGGTGCCGCCGTGGTGGTCCCGCAGTTCCAGGAGAAGGCCAGCGCCATCGATGACGGCAACGACATCACCTGGGACATCAGTGGCGGCCAAAGGGCGTACGACGACATGATCCAAGCCGTACGCCAGCGGGCGACCGGCGGCAGGGTGCTGCGGGAAGGGGTGCTGCAGACCGACCCCAGTCTGGACACCTCTCCCAGGAACCTCTTCGCCATCGACCTGCGGGCCAGTGACCTGCCCGAGAGTTCGGACGGCAACAACGTCCGCCTGATCGTGCGGGCGCGGGACCTGTTCATCATCGGCTACCAGGTCAGGGATGGAAGGGGCAGCGCTTCGCCCATCTACTTCAAGGGCGACGACCCCGACCCCCACTCGGCGGTGCCTTCCGGCACCTTCGGCTTCACGGGCGGCTACGGGGACCTGGAGTCGCGTGGCGGCCAGGCGCGGGCCAACATGAGGCTCAATCAGCAGGTGGTGAACAATGCGTACGAGAACCTGCGGGGGAACGCCAACGTGAACACGGCAGCCCGGTCGATCATGGTGTTCGTCATGATGATCTCGGAAGGCGCGAGGTTCGAGCCGCTGCGCCAGGACTTCAGGGAGGCCTTCGGCTCCAACGGCGCAGGTGAGACAGTCGTCAACGTTGCCGACGCGCGGCTGATGAACCGCTGGAGCGATGCATCGCAGCAGTTCGCCGACAGCCTCAACAACGGGACACCCATCAACTTCGAGGTCGACGACCCCGCAACACCGAGTATCGACTTCGGCGCGAACACGCTGTCGTCGATGGCCGCGATCCTCGCCATCTGCCTTCTGCAGAACAGTCAGTGACGCGCGGGATCAGGATGCCGGCGGGAACGTCGGTGTGCGAGTCGACAGACGTGGAGATCCGCGCCCGACAACGTCCGCCTGAAGCTCAAGCGGCTGGTCGAGCGCGGGGCCATGGTCGAGACCGAGCCGGGGTTGTTCACCCAGCCCCGGCTATTACCTCGATCTATGGGACGGGGCCAGGGCATCGTCGTCGGGTGCCCGGCCCGCCGGCTCCGCGGACTCAGGCCGGCTGCTTCGGCAGCGGCCGGGGGTGCGCGGCGCCCGTGCGGCGCAGAGCGCCCCACAGCCCTGCCGCGACAACCGCGGCAGCCGCACCGAGCAGGCCCACCGCACCCGCGAGACCGCCGACCGCCGGCTCCAGGGCGAGCAGCACCAGTGGGCAGACGAACGCGCCGCCGAAGAAGGCCGACGTCCACAGCCCCGTACCGCGGCCGCGGTCCTCGAACGCCAGGCGGGACATGGCACTGGTGAGGAGGGCGGGCAGCAGCATGCCCGTGCCCAGACAGTTGACCACCGCCCCGACGACCAGCAGCGGGGCGCTGCCGGCGAGGAACATCACCCCGAAACCGGCGCCACAGACCGCGAAGACCGCAGGCAGCGCCACGTCCGGGGAGCGCTTCAGCCGGGCGAACACGAGCGCTCCGGCCACGGTGGCGGCACTCGCGATCGCCGTGGCCAGACCGATGACGCCGGGGTCCTCCACACCGAGGTCGTCGAGCAGGTACGCCATCTCGACCGGGACCGTGTAGAAGACCATCGCTCCGAAGAAGGTGAGGGCGCAGATCCCCGCCAGCGGCCGCCAGGGGAACGGACGACCGGTCATGGCCACGGCCGGGGCCTCGTAGGTGGCGGTCATGGCCACGGCCGGCGCCTCGTGGGTGGCCACGCGGGCCGCCGGGTTGGGCAGAACGGCGACCATCAGCGGGGCGATCACCAGGCTCACGGCGTAGATCCAGAAAGGCACGCGCCAGCCCGCCGAGCCGACGGCGCCGCCCACCACGAAGAAGGCGGTGGCCGACGCGGAGGTGCACACCGCCTGCAGCGCCAGGTACTTCACCCGCTGCCGACCGCTGTAGTAGTCGCCGATCAGGGTGGTGCAGCAGGTCATGATGGCCGCCTCGGCGACACCGACCAGGGCACGGCTGGCGATGATCGCGCCCAGCGAGTCCAGCCAAAGCGGCGCCGTTCCGAACACGGCGTACAGGACGGTCGCCACGACCAGCAGACGCTTACGCCCCAGCCGGTCCACGATCACCCCCGCGAACGGGGCCAGCAGTGCCAGCGACAGCGCCGGAACGGTCAGCGCGAGAGGCACCAATGCCTTCGCCCCCGGCGTCGAGGCGAAGTGCTCCTGCATCCTCGGCAGCACCGGGGCGATCAGCACCGCACCCAGGACCGGCAGACAACTGCCCGCCATCAGCAAGATCAGGCGCAGCAGATGCGCCGGACCCGAGGTGGCGACGGGCGACGGAGCGGTGTCGTCCACCGCGGCGGGGGACAGGGGCACGGAACCGGGCATGGCGACTCCAGGGGACTGTGTACGGGAGCGGGCATGCCGTCACAGGCGCCGACGACGACGCACGGCATGCCGCGGAACACCGGGGAAGTCCACACACCGGGCGCTGATCCGGACAGCGGTGTGCGGGTGGCACGACTATGGGCCGTACGTCACCCCGCCGCCATCCTCCGCGCGATCCGAATCCCGTATCCGCGTCATCCACGCCATGAATGGGGGATGTACGGGCTCAGGAACGTAGCTGCCCCTTGCTCCGCATAGCGGCCCGGACGCGTTCTTCTGCCAGGGTGCGCCCCGCGATATGCGGAGTGGTCGCGCGCCGCCCGGCTTCGTCGAGGACGGTGACGGCGTTGGCGCGCAGCCGCTTGGAGATCGTCTCGAAGATGGTGGGCGTCTCGGGCCGGAACCCGGAGTCGCGGGCGTCCATGGCGAAGGCGGCAGCCACGACGCCCCCGGCGTTGGCGACGAAGTCGGGCAGGACGGCGATCCCGCGCTCGGCGAGAACCGCCTGGGCCTGCGACGAAGTGGGGAGATTGGAGCCCTGCACCACCAACTTGGCCTTGATCTGGTGGGCGGCCTTCTCGTCGATGACGTCCTGGAGAGCGGCCGGTACGAGGACGTCGCAGTCGACGGTGAGTTCCTGACCGGGCTGGATGACAATGCCCTGCGGGTGCCGGGTGACGAAGTCGTCGCCGTACGCATCGTGGGCCGCCCGCAACGCGGGAACGTCCAACCCCGTGGGGCCGTGGTGGGCTCCCCGCGCGGTCGACACGGCGACGACGGTGGCACCGAGCTCGGCGAACCGTACGGCCGCGGCACGGCCCACCGCTCCGAACCCCTGAAGCGCCACGCGGGCGCCACTCAAAGGCAGTTGGAGGTGCCGGGCGGCGGCGTCCGCGGCTTCGGCGACTCCGAATCCGGTGACGCCGAGCTTGTCGTAGGCGACTCCGCCGAGGTGGTCCGGGGCGCCCACCGCCGCACCACGATCGCCGAGCTCGTCCTGGATGATGGCCGCGTCGTCCTCGGTCAGCCCCATGTCGAGGCCCATGATGTACTTGCGGGGCACCTCGTTGGAGAGCGCGCGGGCGACGGCGCGCAGGATCGCCTCCTTGTCGGGGGAGGCGGGGTCCGCGACGATGCCGGCCTTGGCCCCGCCGTAGAACAGGTCGACTCCGGCCCACTTCCAGGTCATGACGCGGGCCAGCCGGGCGATTTCCCCCACGGAGACGTTGGGGCTCATCCGCGTGCCCCCTTGCCGACACCACGGGCGGTGTTGTCGATGACCAGGACGCCCTTCATTCCCGTACGACGATGGGAGACGACGACGATCTTCTCGGGGCCCCAGTCGTCGACGAGGGAGAGTGCGTCAGTCACGTGCGGGTTCCTTGTCTGGTGGGAAATGGGTGCCGTGCCGGGTCAGGGCTGAAGAATCAGGTCTGTTCGCGAAGCGCCTGGGCGATCAGCTTGGCAAGATGCGTACCGCTACGTGCGGTCTGCTGGGCGATCTGCGTACGGCAGCTGAAGCCGTCCGCCAGGACGACCGTGTCCGGGGCGGCCGCCCGTACCGCCGGCAGCAGAACCTGCTCTCCGGCCGCCACGGAAACGTCGTAATGACCGCGTTCGAAACCGAAGTTGCCCGCCAGCCCGCAACAGCCGGAGTTCAGCACGGTGTTGTCGACGCCCATGGCCTCCAGCAGCACGCTGTCGGCACTGAAACCGCTGGTGGCGTGCTGGTGACAGTGGGTCTGGCTGATGGAGCCGACGTCGATTCGCGGCGGCTGCCACCCGGCCGTGTGGTGGAGGAGGAGTTCGGCGAGGGTGACCGTGGACTGGGAGAGGGCCCGCGCGTCGGGATCGCCGTCGAGGAGTTCGGGCAGATCGGTTCTGAGCGCCGCGGTGCAGCTCGGCTCCAGTCCTACGACTGGCACGCCGTCGCGGACCGCCGGGGCGAGCGCGCTGACGGTACGGCGGGCGATACGGCGGGCCATGCCCAGTTGCCCGGTGGTGATCCAGGTCAGCCCGCAGCACTGGGTGCCGTCCGGGACCTGCACCCGATATCCGGCGTGCTCCAGAACCGCCACACCGGCCTTGAGGACCTCGGGCGTGAAGTGGTTGTTGAAGGAATCCGCCCACAGCATGACGGGGCCACGGTGCCCGTCGCCCGCAGGAGCGCGCGTACGGAACCAGCTCAGAAAGGTCCGCTCGGCGAAGCGCGGCACCTCACGTTCGGCGGCGATACCACCCAACCGCTTGACGACCGGCGCGAGGCGAGACGCCGTCACCCCGTTGACGACCCGCGGCATACGAGCCGCCAGGCGGGACAGCAGAGGCAGCCAGCCCATGGAGTAGTGGGACGCGGGCCGCAGGCGTCGTCGGTAGTGGTGGTGCAGGAATTCGGACTTGTACGTGGCCATGTCGACCTCCACCGGACAGTTGACGCTGCACCCCTTGCACGACAAACACAGATCGAGCGCGTCGCGCACGTCGGCGGACCGCCAGCCGTCCGTGATGACCTCGCCCTGGGTCATCTCGTACAGCAGTCGGGCCCGCCCCCGGGTGGAGTCCTTCTCGTCGAGGGTGACGCGATAGCTGGGGCACATGACACCGCCGCGCGGGGTGGCGCTACGACACTTACCGACGCCGACACACCGACGAGTGGCCTTGGCGAAGTCACCGTTGTCGGCATGGAAGGGGAAGACAGTGGCCAGGGGGAGCGGGGTGCGGTGCGGGCTGACCCGGAGGTTGTCGTCGAGGGGCAGCGGTTCGACGATCATTCCGGGGTTCAGGCCGTTGTCGGGATCCCAGACGCCCTTGAACTGCTCGAACAGGGCGATGACTTCGGGCCCGTACATCAACGGCAGCAGCTCCGAGCGTGCCTGGCCGTCACCGTGTTCGCCCGAGAGGGAGCCGCCGTAGGCGGCAACGAGTTCGGCGGCCTCGGTGACGAACGCGCGGAAGACGGCGGTGCCGTGCTCGGTGGTGAAGTCGAAGTCGATACGCACGTGCAGGCAGCCCTCGCCGAAGTGCCCGTAGACGGCGCCGTGGAGGTCGTGGCGGTCGAGCAGTTCGGTGAACTTCCGTAGATAGGAGCCGAGTTGGGCGGGTGGTACGGCAGCGTCCTCCCAGCCGGGCCAGGCTTCCGCCCCGTCGGCGGTACGCGTGGCCAGACCGGCTCCGTCCTCCCGGATCCGCCACAGCTGCCGGGCCCGTACGGGATCGGTGACGACCTCATGACCGGTGAACCCGGCGGTCTGGCTAGCCGCTGCGGTGAACTCCTGGGCCAGCTTGGGCAGTTCGTCCTCCTGCCCGCCGAACTCGGCGAACAGCCACGCCTGCGCGCGCGGCAAGGTATCGATCGTCCTACGGGTCTCAGCGCGGGTCACGATGTCGGTCAGCGCCTGGTCGAGCCCTTCCAGCGCCAGCAGTTGGTGCTCGAGGAGGGCGGGCACGGCGTCGGCCGCAGCGCAGGCATCCCGGTAGCCGAGTACGACAAGTGCCCGAGCAGGAGGGGGAGTTACGAGGGGGACGGTCGCGGCGAGGATGACCGCGAGGGTGCCTTCGCTGCCGACCAGGGCCCGGGCGAGGTTGAATCGCCGCTCCGGCAGCAGGTGTTCGAGCGCGTAGCCCGAGACCTGCCGGGGGAAGCGGCCCAACTCGGTGCGCAGGGTGGCCAGGTTGCGCTCGGCCAGCCGGTGCAGGGACGCGATGAGTTCAGCGCGGTCGTCACCAGCGGCGACGGCTTCGCCAATCTCCTCCTGCGTCATCTCGCCGAGGCGCAGCACGGTCCCGCGGTAGGTGACGACTTCGAGTTCGAGTACGTTCTCCGCGGTGCGGCCCCAGGCGACCGAGTGCGAGCCGCACGCGTTGTTGCCGATCATGCCGCCGAGCGTGCAACGGCTATGCGTCGAGGGATCCGCGCCGAACAGCAAACCGTGTTCACCGGCGGCCCGTTGCAGCTCGTCCAGGACGATGCCGGGTTGCACCGTCGCCGTACGCGCGACGGGATCCACCGCGAGCAGGCGGTTGAAGTAACGTGAGAATTCCAGGACCACACCGGAACCGACGGCCTGCCCCGAAGCGCTGGTGCCCGCCCCGCGCGACGTGATCGGCACGCCCAGGCGGCGGCACACGGCGAGCGCGTTGAGCACATGCCGCCGCTCGCGGGGGAAGACCACGGCCAGCGGAATCCGGCGGTAGTTGGAGGCGTCGGCCGAGTACTGCGCCCGGCGCCCGGCATCCCCCTGCACCTCACCGCAGTCGCCCTTGGCAAGCGCCGCGGTGACGGCCGCCGAGTCGAGACGCCCCGGGCCCTGCACTGTCGCCGTCACTCCGGTAACTCCCTCACGCTCAGGTTGGCTCACGCTCTACTTCGCCCGCTCGCCCCCTCGTCACGATCTGCGTACACCTGCCCATCCTGCAAGGCCCAGCAGCACGAAGGTAATGACGCAGCAGGGAAAGCATTGCTTACGCTGACCGGGCAGTCGCCCCGGAGGCCGACAGGAGGAATCCGTTGCTCAAGCCACAGCACCTGCTCACACTGCGGACTGTCGTACGCACCGGCTCCTTCGTCATCGCGGCCCGCGACCTCGGCTACACCGCCTCCGCGATCTCGCAGCAGATCTCGGCGTTGGAGAAGGAGACAGGCCTCGTCCTCTTCGAGCGGGAGGCGCACGGCATCCGGGCCACCGCGGCCGCACACCGCCTGGTCGACCTCAGCGTCCCGGTACTGGCCGCCATGGACGACCTCGGCCACCAGGTACACGAACTCACCACCGGCGCCACCGGCCGGCTGAGGCTGGGCAGCTTCCCCACCGCCAGCGTCAGACTCGTACCGGCGGCCCTGTCGGCCCTGACCACGACGCACCCCCGAGCCCAGATCCAGCTCGAGGAGGGCGAGCCCGACCAACTCGTCGACGCGCTCAACGACGGCGACCTCGATGTGGCCCTGGTGTACGAGTACGGCCTCTGCCCCCGCCAGTGGCTGGACGGAATGGCCCGCCATCACCTCGTACGCGAGGACCTCGTCCTGCTCAGACCCCGCGGCAGCGGCCTGAGTTCACGCCTGGCCAGGCTGTCCCGAACCCGCTGGATCACCAGCAGAGAAGGAACAGCCGGTGCCCTTTCGCTCACCCGGCTGTGCGCGGCAGCCGGTTTCGAGGCCGCGGTCGCCTTCCGCAGCAACAACTACGACGTCGTACGGGAGTTGGTGTCCACCGGCCTCGGAGTGGCGATCGTGCCAGGCCTCGGCCACTCACCCGGCGACCCGTCCGGCGAAACGGTCGAGGCGACCCGTCTCGCCCAGCGCTCGGCCTTCCGCCGGGTGATGGCCCTGCACCGCAGCGAGAACAGCAATCCGCTGCTCGACACGATGGTCCGCTCGCTGCGAAGTGCCGTACCGGTGGGGGAGCCGTACGTACACCCGGCGCACGACGCACAGCCCGCGTAGGGCTCACGGGCGCGGCTTGCTTACAGATCCGTCACCACACTCACCCCCACCCTGGCCTCGACCAGGGCGAGGGTGGCGGCCGTGTCCGTCACCTCGTGCAGCACCTGCGGTTCGAAACCGGCCCGGCGGCAGGCGGTGAGCACAGCCCGGCCGTAGTAGCTGCCGATCGACGGAAGGATCCATCCCCGTTCCCTGGTGTCCGCGAGGGAGATCCTCCGCCGCCCCGGTATGGCTCCGGCGGGCACGGCGAGTGAGAAGCGCTCCCGGGACAACTCCGTCACCCGCAGGGACGGATCACGCGGGATCGGTACGTCGGGATAGTCCAGGCCCAGCGCCAGATCGACCGCTCCGCCGGCGACAGCGTCGTACACCTCGTCCACGTCCATGTCCCGGCTGCGCACGGTCACGCCCGGATGCCTCGCGCGCACCTGCTGCAGGGCCGGTGGCAGGATCTCGGCGGCGGCCGTCGCGCAGAGCCCGATCCGCAGCGTCCCGGAGACCTCGTTGCGGGTGCGCTTCAGCGCTTCGACCGCCTCGGCCTCCGTGGTGAGGATGCGCTCGGCGTGCAGGGCCAACGTCGCCCCGGCGTCGGTGAGTTCGACGCGACGTCCCACCCGCCGCAGCAGCTCCATGCCGGTGGCCTTCTCCAGCGCGGCGATCTGCTGCGAGACCCCGCCGGGGGTGTAGCCCAGGGCCTCCGCGACCGCGGTGATGGTGCCGCGCCGGGTCAGTTCCACCAGCGAACGCAGCTGTGCACTCGTCCAGTCCATTCAGGGATCGTAAAAGATCAGAAGCATTAACCGTTGATAGACGTCAACGGTTGGGTTGCTGCACGATGACGCACAGCACAGATGACAGATAGCTGCTCGGCACCCACCCCGTACTGACAAACCCCCGCCGCCCGCAGGACGGACCGATCCGTCCGCGTCCCCGTTCCCCGGGCGGCCCATGGATGGGAGCGTGGCCCGTTGTCCTCCTCCGCCTTCCGCACCGTTCCGACCTCTGCCGATGTGGTGATCATCGGGGGCGGCGTGATGGGTGCGAGCATCGCGTTCCACCTCGCCGAGGCCGGCGTGCACGACATCGTCGTCGTCGAACGCGACGACCTCGGCCGCGGCAGCTCGGGCAAGCCGATCGGCGGCATCCGCGCCCAGTTCTCCGACCCCCTCAACATCGAACTGGGCAACCGCAGCCTGCGCGCCTACCAGGAATTCCCCCACCGCCCCGACGCCGACATCAAGCTCGACACCGTCGGCTACCTCTTCCTCCTCACCAGTGAACAGCAGGCCGCCGCCTTCGAGACCAGCGTCGCCATCCAGAACAGCCTGGGCGTGCCGAGCCGCATGATCGGCCCCGACGAAGCGCAGAAGCTGTGCCCCTACATCAGCACCGATGGCCTCGTGGCCGCCGCCTACTCACCCGCCGACGGCCACTGCCGCCCCGGACTGGTCGTCAACGGATACGCGCAGGGCGCCGCCCGGGCAGGCGTCACCATCGCCACGCACACCGCGGTCACCGGCATCGACACCGTCGGAGACCAAGTCGTCGGCGTACGCACCGACCAGGGCCGCATCGCCTGCCGCACGGTCATCTGCGCGGCAGGCGCCTGGTCGGGACGCATCGGCGCCATGGCCGGCGTCCACCTCCCGATCCGGCCCGTACGACGGCAGCTGGCGTTCACCGAACCGCTCACGCCACCCGCGCCCCGCATCCCGTTCACCATCGACTTCTCCTCCTCGGCCTACTTCCACAACAGCGACGACGGCCTGCTGTTCGGCCTGGCCGACCCCGACGAGAAGGACGGCTTCGACACCACCTGGACCCCGGAATGGCTCGAGCTGTTCCGCACCGTCGCCCGCGACCGGGCCCCCGCACTGGCCGACATGAGAACCGTCGACGGCTGGGCAGGCCTGTACGAGATCACACCCGACCACAACGCACTGATCGGCCGCTCCGGCGAACTGCCCAACTTCCTTTACGCCGCCGGGTTTTCGGGCCACGGCTTCCTCCAGGCGCCCGCCGTCGGCGAGGTCGTACGCGACCTGTACCTGGAGCGCGAGCCGTTCACCGACATCTCCCCGCTCAGCGCCGACCGGTTCCGCCATGGCGCCGAGATCCGCCCCGAAGCCCACGTGGTGTGAACTCTGAGTGGTGTGAATTCCGATCGAAAGGCCCGGACCATGTCAACGATCAGTCAGTGGCAGCTGCGAGCCGCGTTCGCGGCGCGGCTGTCGCAGATGTACGGCCAGGAAGTCCCCGCCTACACCACGCTCGTGGACGTCTCCCGCGAGGTCAACGAGGACGTTCTGCGCGAACAGGGAGCCGACGCCGAACGCCTGGGCTCCATCAGCCGCGTGACCGCCGAACGACACGGCGCCATCAGGGTCGGAACGCCACAGGAACTGCAACAAGTGGCCCGTATCTTCGGTGCTTTGGGCATGTACCCCGTCGGCTTCTACGATCTGCGTGAGGCCGCTGCCAGCGCCGTACCCGTCATCTCCACCGCCTTCCGCCCGGTAGACGGCGAGGAGTTGGCACGTAACCCCTTCCGGGTGTTCACCTCCATGCTCACCCCGGCGGACCCTCGCTTCTTCGACGCCGACCTGCGCACCCGCCTGGAAGGCTTCCTCGCCCGCCGCGAACTGTTCCCGCCGGAGCTGCTCGCCCTGGCCGACCGCGCGGCGGCCGAGCGCGAACTGCCCGAGGAGGACGCCGAGCGCTTCCTCCAACTCGCGGTGCAGGCCTTCGAGTTGTCGCCCGAGCCGGTGGAAAAGGCCTGGTACGAGACGCTCGAGCGGATCTCGGCCGTCGCCGCGGACATCGGCGGCGTACGCAGCACCCACATCAACCACCTCACCCCACGCGTCCTCGACATCGACGACCTCTACCGCCGTATGACGGCCCGCGGCATCGAGATGATCGACACCATCCAGGGCCCACCGGCCTGGAAGGGCCCCGACGTCCTGCTACGCCAGACCTCCTTCCGCGCCCTCGCCGAACCGCGCGCGATGCGTACTCCCGACGGCACCGTCATCAGCGGCGCCCTCCGCGTCCGCTTTGGCGAGGTGGAAGCCCGCGGCATCGCACTCACCCGCGAGGGCCGCGCCCTCTACGACGAACTCCTCGGCCAGATCGACGAGCAGGTGTCCGCGAAGCCGGGCGAATCCCGCAGAGACATCGCTCGCGCGTTGTGGGAGCGCCACATGCCCGGCAGCGAACAGGAGCTGGCCGCCGAGGGATTGGCCTACTTCACCTACCAGCTCGCCGACGACCGCCCCCGTGACGGCAGCAAGCCGCCCACCGTCGTGAGTGAGTTGGTGCGGCAGGGCTGGGCGCACGCCGAACCCATCGTCTACGAGGACTTCCTGCCCCGCTCCGCCGCCGGCATCTTCCAGTCCAACCTGAGCAGCGAGGGCACCCGCAACAACGACCAAGAGGGCACCGCCTACGACGCCGCCTGGCTCTCCGGCGCCATCGAACGCGACGTACTGGACCCGTACGCCCTGTACGCCCAGCAGCAGAACGCCTCTCTGGCGCAGGTCAGCGAGCAGCTAGGCATTAACCCCTCTTCCTTCTGAACAGGAGCGTCATGACCAGCACCACCCTGCCCACCACGGACGACCTGCGCGCCCGCGCCCGTACGGCCCTGGACCACATCGGGGTCGCCGTCCCCGAGGGCAGCGACTTCCAGGCCCGTACGCCCATCACCGGCGAGAACCTCTTCGGCCTGACGGCCGCCACCGAAACCGACACCGAAGAAGCGATAGCGGCAACCCGTACGGCCTTCCTGACCTGGCGCACCACGCCGGCCCCGCGCCGCGGTGAACTCGTCAGCCGCCTCGGCGAGTTGCTGCGCGAGCACAAGAGCGACTTGGCCGACTTCGTCACCATCGAGGCGGGCAAGATCCGCTCCGAAGCACTCGGCGAGGTCCAGGAAATGATCGACATCTGCGACTTCGCGGTCGGCCTGTCCCGCCAGCTGTACGGTCGCACCATCGCCTCCGAACGCCCCGGCCACCGCCTCGCCGAGATCTGGCACCCCCTCGGCGTGGTCGGCGTCATCTCCGCCTCAACTTCCCCGCCGCCGTGTGGTCGTGGAACACCGCGGTGGCCCTGGTATGCGGCGACACAGTGATTCCTAATGCGGTCTGTCAAGTGGCGTGAGCAGTGGGCGGCATGAGTTCGTAGCGCCGTCCGTCGCGTAGGAGTGCCCAGAGGACGTTGACGCGGCGGCGGGCGAGAGCGAGGACGGCCTGGGTGTGGCGCTTGCCCTCGGCGCGTTTGCGGTCGTAGAACTGACGCGACTCATCGCAGTGTCGGATGCTGAACAACGCCAAGATGTAGAAGACGCGTTGGAGGCGGCGGTTGTATCGCTGCGGGCGCCGTAGGTTGCCGCTGATCTTGCCGGAGTCGCGGGGTACCGGGGCGACGCCGCCGAAGCCGACGAGGCGGTCGGCGGTGCCGAAGGCGGTCATGTCGCCGCCGGTGGCGGCCAGGAACTCGGCGCCGAGGATGATGCCCAGGCCGGGCAGGCTGGTGATCACGTCGAAGGCTTGGGGGTCGCGAAACCGGGCCTCGATCTTCTTGTCGAGCTCGGCGACCTGCTGGTTGAGGCCCAACACCTCGTTTGCCAGTGTGTGACCAGCTGGGCTGCCGGTTTCTTGCCGGGCAGGCTGGTGTGCTGCCGTTCCGCGGCCTGCACGGCAGTTTCGGCGAGCCGGTCGGGGCGGAGGACGTGGCGGTTGCGCAGCCAGGTCTCCAGCCGCTTGGCGCCGTTTCGCCGGATGGCGGCTGGGGTCTGGTAGCCGGTCAGCAGGGTGAGCGGGCCGGTGTTGGTCAGGTCCAACGCCCGTTCCAGGCCGGGGAAGACGCCGGTGAGCTGGGCTCGCAGGCGGTTGACCGTGCGGGTGCGGTCGGTGACCAGGTCCATGCGTCGGGCGGTGAGGATCTTGAGGTCGGTGACGGTGCCGTCGCCGGTGCGTAAGGGGTGCAGGTCGCGACGGACGCGGACCTGGTCGGCGATGACGGCGGCGTCCTTGGCGTCGTTCGCAGACCCGGATGCTTCGGTGGGTGCGGACCGCGGTCAGGTCGTGCGCGCGGCCGGGTAGAGCGGGCGAGATCCACAGCAGTCGTCCTGCTGGATCCGTTACCACCTGCACGTTCACCCCGTGGCGTCGGTGTTTTTCGGAGAAGTCGGCCCGGCTGTCGCCGACCCGGTCGCACTCCGCGAGGGTGCCGTCCAGCGGGACGGAGTCGGGGTCGGCTTCGGGCAGGGCCCGCAGGAGCCCGGGTGCCCGGTCGGCGAGCAAGTCGATGACGGCTGCCGTGTAGGCGTGGGCGGTGCCCACCGAGATACCGATGCCAGCCGCGAGCTGGGCGAGTGTGTCGTGCCGCCGCGGGTACACCAGACCGACCAGGGCATGCTGGTGCGGCGGGAGTTTGCAGCGGCGGTCACCCTCCCGGGTGACGAGGAGCATGGTGACCCACTCGACCAGGGCATGGGGCAGGTCGAGTGCGGCAGGATAGGGAACCAACAAGGCTCCTCAGCCGATGAGTTGAGACGTCGAACACCTCCCTCAACGGCATAGGAGCCTTGTCCGTTGCGGACGCCGACGCCGTCACTCGATCAGCGGCCACGCTGTCCGTCTTCCCGCAGTCGACCGGCGACGGGCCGGTGCCTCACCCCCTTTTTTCGCGCGGATGTGGGAGGCATCCACGCAGGCCCGCGACCAGTCCAACTCACCTGCCGCCTGCAGCTTCGCGAGCAGGAGGCGGTGCAGCGTCTCGAAGACGCCCGCCTCGTGCCACCGTGCGAGCCTGTGCCGGCAGGTCTGTCCGGAACCGGACCCGGCTGCCGCGGCAGCCGTTGCCAGCTGGTGTCCTTGTAGAGCAGGTACAATAGGCCCTGCAGGCACAGCCGGTCGTCCACCGGCTTCGGACCGGGCGCCTTTTCGGCCAGGGCGGTAGCAACGGCTCGATCAGTTCCCACAAGTCGTCGTCCACGATCCACGGCCGGTGCCCACACTCCAAGAACGGCGGAATCGGCCACACCGGTTACGCCCGACCCGCACACGTCAACAAGATCGTGTTACGAGCTCTTATTGATCAGAAACTCTGTTGCTGTGGTCGACGTCACTTCTCGCGGCAACGGGCAGTCTCCGTACGGTGATTGAGGCGGCTATCTCACTTGTCACCGGGACCCGGGCGTTCGGCATTCGAGCTTTTAACACAGGCTCCGAGTCCCGGTGGATTGCTCAGGCCTTGAGCATTGACACCACAGACTCGATGCGTAGAACCCATGCGTCTTCAGGAGGTTGCCCGTGGACATCTTTTCCGAGTCCAGGTCAATGACCCGGAGGTCTATGCTGGGATTGGTGGTTCTCCCGCTTCTAGCCGCGAAGTCCACCGGCCCATCCAAGAAGGGCACCGTGGATCCTGACGTTGTACATGTCGCCGAATATGCGACACCGCAATTGGCGGCGAACGCTGCAGCGAACAAGCGACTGGTGTTTCCGTCTGCTCAGACGTATTTCGTCGATGAGCTTCTGATTCCGGCCGGCTGCTATGTTGAGGGCAACGGTTCGATCCTGAAGACCGCGAATGCTTCCACAACGTACAGCAGTGATGACGCCATACTTCGCGTGGGCGGTAACGGCGTGACCGTTGACGGCGTGAAGTTTGACGGCAACATCAAGAACCAGGGCAGCATTTGGAATCAGCATCGTCACCAGGTTAGAGTGCAGGGCAATTACAGCAACATCCTGGTCAAGAACTGCGACTTCTACAACATCATCGGTGACGGCGTTTTCATTAATGTCGGATCCGGTGGAAACAACGGACATACCATTGAAGTCCGTGACTGTACGTTCACGGGAGCTAACGACAACCGCAACGGTGTCAGTATTACGTCTGGCACGAACGTTCACGTTCATCACAATACGTTCAAGAACATGGCCCGAGGTGACATGCCAGGGGCGATCGACGTTGAGCCGAACTCCGCATCGGAGATCGTCTCCGACATTTTGATCGAGTACAACACGATCACGCGTGACGCCCTTTCCGGCACGGGCGGCCGATACGGCATTCTGGCGGCAATGTTCAAGTGTGTCGGCACGAACATCGTCTTCCGCAACAACAATATCAGCGGCGCTGGACTCGGTGCTGGGTTCCTGGTTGTTGGCGACAATAGCGGGGCGTTTAACTCCAGTGAAATCACCATTACGGAGAACAGTATTCACGATGCCGGTGGCGCGGGAGTCGAGCTGGATTACCATATCAAGGTCGACATCACCAACAATCAGTTCACGAACCTGACTCCAGGGATCATGAACTATTTTGCCGTCCTCGGAAACACGTCGGGCAACACCTTCACCAAGGTCGCCACGCAGATTTCATAGACCCAGTCCGAGGTCAAGGCGTGTCCGCGTGGCGTCGGGTTTTCCGGGTGCTGGGAGAATGGGCCATGGAGCCAGCCGCAGCGCAATGGTCCGCCGAAGAAGCATCGAGCTCTTTCAGCGTGGCCGCTGATCGAGTGACGGCGTCGGCGTCCGCAACGGACAAGGCTCCTATGCCGTTGAGGGAGGTGTTCGACGTCTCAACTCATCGGCTGAGGAGCCTTGTTGGTTCCCTATCCTGCCGCACTCGACCTGCCCCATGCCCTGGTCGAGTGGGTCACCATGCTCCTCGTCACCCGGGAGGGTGACCGCCGCTGCAAACTCCCGCCGCACCAGCATGCCCTGGTCGGTCTGGTGTACCCGCGGCGGCACGACACACTCGCCCAGCTCGCGGCTGGCATCGGTATCTCGGTGGGCACCGCCCACGCCTACACGGCAGCCGTCATCGACTTGCTCGCCGACCGGGCACCCGGGCTCCTGCGGGCCCTGCCCGAAGCCGACCCCGACTCCGTCCCGCTGGACGGCACCCTCGCGGAGTGCGACCGGGTCGGCGACAGCCGGGCCGACTTCTCCGAAAAACACCGACGCCACGGGGTGAACGTGCAGGTGGTAACGGATCCAGCAGGACGACTGCTGTGGATCTCGCCCGCTCTACCCGGCCGCGCGCACGACCTGACCGCGGTCCGCACCCACCGAAGCATCCGGGTCTGCGAACGTCAGGGCATCCCCGTCCTCGCAGACCGCGCCTATACGGGAGCCGGCCCATGGGTGACAACATCCTTCAGACGCCCGCCAGGACGCGACCTCACCCCCCAGTAAACCGTCAACCGTGCGCTGTCGGCAGCACGGGCTCCGGTCGAGCGCGGCGTCGCACGGCTCAAGTCCTGGCGGATCTTCCGCAAGGCCCAGTGCAGCCCCCCGGCGACGTACACCGTCTGCTGCTCGGCGACCGCACCGTCGGCGAGAAGCTCGTGGACGACCCCCGGGTCGCGCTCGTCAGCGCCACCGGCTCCACCCGCATGGGCCGCGAGGTCGGCCCCCAGGTCGCGGCCCGTTTCGGCCGCAGCCTGCTGGAACTCGGCGGCAACAACGCCAGGATCGTCGCCCCATCCGCCGACCTGGACCTCGCCATCCAGGGCATAGTCTTCGCCGCGGCGGGCACGGCCGGCCAGCGCTGCACGACGCTGCGACGCCTGATCGTCCACCGGGACATCGCCGACACTGTCGTCGAGCGGCTGACCGCCGCGTACCAGAAGCTGCCGATCGGTGACCCGTTCGACGAGACGACGCTGGTCGGGCCACTCATCACGACGGCGGCGCTCGACGCCATGAACGATGCCCTGGCTCGAGTCCAGGCCCAGGGCGGCAAGATCCTTGGGGGCGGCAATCGGCGCCTGGTCGAGGCGGCGCCATCGGCCGCGTATACCGAGCCGGTTCTCGTCCGCGTCGACGAACAGACTGATGTCGTACGGGAGGAGACGTTTGCCCCGATCTTGTACGTGTTGACGTACGACACGCTTGACGAGGCGATCGCGCTCCACAACGACGTTCCCCAGGGACTGTCGTCCAGCATCTTCACGCGGGACCAGCAGGAGGCGGAGATCTTCCTGTCCGCGGCCGGTTCCGACTGCGGCATCGCGAACGTCAATATCGGCACCTCGGGAGCGGAGATCGGGGGCGCCTTCGGGGGCGAGAAGGACACTGGCGGGGGGCGCGAGTCGGGATCCGATGCGTGGAAGTCGTACATGCGGTCGGCGACGAACACGATCAACTACTCCACTGAGCTGGCGCTTGCGCAGGGGGTCAGCTTTCTCTGAGGGGGCCGGGGCAGGGCCGGTGGCGACGAGTCGCCGGTGGGCGGGACGCCCGCCCGCTGGCGACGGGAGAAGTGGTAAAAGCAGACATGACCAACTCGCATGTCCTTCTTCCCCGCCGCCGGAACGGTGCCCGATGACCGTCGGCATAGACACCCCGGACCGCCGCGGCCGCACCGAACTCGACCAGACCGGCCGCGACCTCACGGGCAACCCCCGCGTCAAGATCCGGGACGTCAAACTCCTGTCCAGCCACTGGTACATAGAACGCACCACAACCTTCGACTTCCAGCACGCCAACGGCACCTGGACCACCCAGGAACGCGAAACGCACGACCGCGGCAACGGCGCCACGATGCTCCTGTACGACGCCGAACGCGAAACCGTCCTGCTCACCCGCCAGTTCCGCTTCCCGGTCTACGTCAACGGCCACCCCGATGGCATGCTGATCGAAACCCCCGGCGGCCTGCTCGACGACGAGGACGAACACCCAGAACTCGCCGTACGCCGCGAGGTGGTGGAGGAAACGGGCCACACCATCGGCGACGTCCAACACGTCTTCGACGTCTACATGAGCCCCGGCTCGGTCACCGAACGCGTCAGCTTCTACGCCGCCGCCTACGGCCCCTCGACCCACACCCACGAAGGCGGCGGCCTGGACGAGGAAGGCGAGGACATCGAAATCCTCGAACTCCCCTTCCGCCGGGCCCTGGAGATGATCCGAACCGGCGAGATCGCCGACGCGAAGACCATCATGCTGCTCCAATGGGCGGCGCTGGAGGGCCCGTTCGCGAAGTGAGCGCGAGAGCACTTGACTTCAAGTGCGCTCCAAAGTGAAGACTCCTGCTCGAGCCGGACCCACCGGCCGAACGGGAGGAACACCATGAAGTACCGCACGATCGGCACCGACCCGGCCATCCGCCGCGAGGTAAGCGTGCTCGCGCTCGGCGCGATGCTCTTCGGCTCGCGAACGGACGAGAAGACCTCCTTCGCTCTCCTCGACCGCTACGTCGAGGCCGGCGGCACCTTCATCGACACATCCGACAACTACGCCTTCTGGGAGGACGGAGGCCAGGGCGGCCAGAGCGAGCAACTACTCGGCCGCTGGCGCCGCAGCCGCGGCATCGGCAACGAGATCGTCATCGCCACCAAACTCGGCGCCCGCCCCCTGGCCCCCGGCACCAGCTACACCGACAACCCCGAGGGCCTGTCGGCAAAGGTGATCCGCGAGTCCGCCGAACGCAGCCGCGAGCGCCTCGGCGTGGACAAGCTGGACCTGCTGTACGCCCACATCGACGACCCGACCGTGCCCCAGCAGGAGACCGTCGAGGGCTTCGCGGCCCTCGTCGCAGAGGGCACGGTCGGCCTCCTCGGCGTAAGCAACCAGGCAACCTGGCGCGTAGACCGCGTCCGCACCCTGGCCACCACGGCAGGCCTGCCCGGCTACGAGGTACTCCAATACGAGCACAGCTACCTGCGCCCCCGAACCGACATCCCCAGTGACCTGTTCCCCGACGGCACCCTCGGCGCGGTCGGCCCCGACATGCTCGGTTACCTGCGGGCCGAGCCGGGCCTGACCCTGGTCGCCTACTCACCCCTGCTGAAGGGCGCCTACGTCCACCCGGACCGGCTGCCGGCCGACTACGACCACCCCGGCACCCCTGCCCGCCTCGCCGCACTGCGCTACGTGGCCCGCGAGACCGGCGCGACCATCAACCAGGTGGTACTGGCCTGGCTGATCGGAGGCGAACTGCCGGTCATCCCGCTCGTCGGCGTCTCGTCGATGGCGCAGTTGGAGGAGAACCTGGCCGCCGTCGACCTGGAACTGACACCGGAACAGCGGGCCCGGCTGGACGCGGCGCACTAACGCACCACGCACACCAACTGGCCGCGGCGGCCGGGATCAGGGGCCGGCTGGCCTTCCACAACGAGGCGGTCGACATCGTCGTGGTTGGTGAGTCCCCGGAACGGCCTGCCGCAACGTTCAGCGAAATGCTGAGCCCGAGGCATCGACTTACCATTCCCGCGTGAAGCGCGTCCCCGGAAGCCTTGACGGCCTACTCCTGCGCGAAGCGGTCGAGCAGCGCGTCGAGCCCGGCGGCCAGGCCCTCCGGGCCGCCCTTCTCGGCGAGGGTGGTGGCGGCTTCTCGGAGCCTGGGAAGTTCCTGGGGCGGCATGCGGTGTAGGCCGAGGCGGAACGCCGGATCGGGTTCCTCGGGGCTGTCCACCATGGCCTGCAGTTCCACGGACACATAGCCCAGGACCCAGCCGGTGAAGGCCTGGAAGAGGACCGCAGTGCGGGTCGTTTCAAGCCCGGACTCTTGGAGCAGGGCGATGACGCGTTCGTGGTGACGCAGGGTCGCCAGGGGACGTCGGGCTAGCGGGACGGCCAGCATGCGCGTGGCGAGCAGCGGGACCACTTGGGGGTGGATCTGGCAGACGTCGTACGTCGCCCGCGCGATGCGGTGCAGTTCGCCCCGCGCCCCGAGAGCCGTGGCCGGGCCGCTGGCGAGGCGCTCTTCCAGTTCCAGGTACAGGGCCTCGACCAGGCCGTCCAGGAGGGCGTCCTTGCTCGACGCGTACCGGTAGAGCGCCATCGCCTCCACGCCGAGTTCGGCGCCCAGCCGACGCATGCTCAGCGCCGAAAGGCCCTCCCGGTCCACCAGCTCCAGGGCGCTGGCCAGTACACGTTCCCGGCTCAGTCGGCCGTAACGGCCTCGGTCGCTGGCACGGCGTGCCGGACTGGCCCCCGCTCCCTTGCCCCTTTCCCGCGCTTTCGCCTGCTCTTCGGCCATGCCACGCCTCCAGATGGTCGCCCGCCACGTCCCTCTTGTGTTGACTCTATACACTCGCGGAGGCAGACTGTACGTATACGTCGTAAATATACGCCATTGATGCGTATGGCGGCGTCTTCCCCTGAGTTAAGAAAAACCGGGAGCGAGAAATGACCGTCCACCGTCTGCGGCCCCGGCAGGAACCTGTTGAGTGCGCCCGGCCTGCCCTCAACGGCGTGCCCAATGCCGACGACCTCACTCCGGAGAGCACTGGGGGCGAGGACGTGCCCTTCGCCGTGACCTTGATCAGTCCGGAGGCCCAGAAGGCGGCACAGCGCGTGCTCGCTTCGGGCTGGGTGACCACCGGTCAAGAGACGGAGCTCTTCGAGAGGGAGTTCGCGGCTCACGTCGAGGCCGAGCATGCCATCGCGGTGAGTTCGTGCACGGCGGCGCTCGAACTGGCCCTGCGTGCCCTGCGGCTGCCGCCGGGCGGGACTGTGCTGGTCCCGGACGTGACCTTCTGCGGCGCGGCCCACGCGGTCCTGCACGCCGGACTGCGGCCAGTGCTGGTCGACATCGATCCGCGCACGGCGACACTGACTCCGGCCACCGTCGCCCGTGCGGTTCGATCCTGTGGACGCCCCCAGGCGATGATGGCCCTGCACTACGCCGGGGCACCGGCACCGGTGGCCGCGCTGGCGGAAGCCGCTCGTCTGTCTCTGACGCACGTCGTTGAGGACGCCGCCCACGCCCTAGGCACGTCTGTGGGTGACCGGCCCGTGGGAAGCCTGTCGAGAGCGACCTGCTTCAGCTTCTACGCCACCAAGAACCTGCCCATCGGCGAGGGCGGCATGGTGACCACGGAGGATCCCGAGCTCGCTGTGCGGCTCCGTCGCGCACGGCTCCACGGAATGTCGGCCGACGCCTGGCGACGCATGCTGCCGGGCGGACGCTGGCGGTACACCGTCGAGGACGCTGGCCTAAAGGCCAACATGACGGACGTGCAGTCAGGCATCGGGCGGGCCCAGCTCCGTCACCTTGACGACTGGCAGCGACGGCGGCACGCCCTGGCCGCACGGTACGAGGCTGCGCTAGCGGTCGTTCCCGGAATCAAGCCGCTGGACCTCCCCGGCCCAGGGAGGCACGCCCGTCACCTCCATGTGGTGAGGGTGCTGGAGGAGTACGGGATCAGCCGGGACGAACTGGTCGACGAACTGGCGGAGCGCGGCATCAGTACCTCAGTCCACTTCATCCCCCTGCACCACATGCCCTACTTTCAGCGCACCGCTGTCACACCGCTCGGTGGTCTGCCAGGAGCCGACGAGCTCTTCCCTCAATTGCTGTCCCTGCCCCTGTACCCGTCCCTCACGGAGCGGGATGTCGACCGGGTCTGCGAAGAGCTGGCCCGACTCATGCACCGACGGCGCACTCGATCACCCACCCATGGGAGCCGGGCGGCTCGGCCAAGACCAGCCGCGGCCCGTCCGCACCCGGAGAACCTCTGATGGTCGCGCGCCGCCAGTGGCACCAGTGGATGCCGAGGCAGTTTCTGGAGAAGGGCGGTCGACCACGCCGTCGGCTGCTGATTACTGCTGACATGCCTGTAGTCGCCGTGCTCGGGGCTGCCGGCGCTCGGTGCCGCCAGCCACTACGGCGGGCAGGTCCGCCGTATCCCCACCGCCTTCCCGGACGCCCCGCGGCCCGAGAAGCAGGACGACCCAGGTCGACCCGGGAACAGCGGCGGCACCACGTTCCTGCTCGCCGGTGTCGACAGCCGCTCCTCTTAACTGTCCTGATTCTCGATCGGGCCGGGTTGCGGACGCTGAGCCACTGGATCGAGACAGGACACCCACCAGGTACTGGGAAGTGAAAGTGAGGCAGACAAGTGTGTTATCGCCACCAAGGGATGCGAATCCGGGGCCTGTTGGCCACGCCGGACGAAATGGGGCGCAGCCGTTTGGCATTTGATGGCCCGGCGCGGAGCACCTTCCCCGATACGGGCGTTAGAGCCCTGACACGGCCGACTGTGCTCTTCACCCACCTGGTCCCGACACTCTGCACACCTGTCGGTGAGGGCGTCCTCGGCGGAGGAGTGGCCAGGGTCAAGCCCGGCGATCGACGTCGATGGGGTTGGGAGTCCTCGAGGAAATCCTTGCGGGCGGAGGGTGTTCCACTTCGACCGGAGGTTTCGTCGACGGCAGGAGTCGCCCAGGAAACGCTGCCCGGGGCCCCTTGGTGGGGGCAGTCACCGGAACCAGGAGGCGTGCGTGGAGCCCGCAGAAGGAGGCAATCAAAATGAGGACGCTTGTTACCGGCGGCGCCGGGTTCATAGGCTCGCACCTGGTCGACCATTTGCTCGCCCTCGGTCACGAAGCCGTGATACTCGACGACTTCAGTTCCGGATCAGGGGCGAACCTCGCTCCGGTGGCCGACGCCGTGACCACCGTACGAGGCTCGATTCTCGACGAGACCGCGGTGGAGGAAGCCACGAGCGGTTGCGACACTGTCTTCCACCTGGCCGGCGCGGTCGGTGTGCATGCCATCGTGAACCAGCCGCTCGAGTCGCTGCGCAAGAATCTGGTGGGCACTCAGACCGTGTTGGAGGCGGCCCGGCGCCATGGGACTCGCCTACTGTTCGTCTCGACCTCCGAGGTCTACGGCAAGAACTCCAAAGTCCTCCTCAATGAAGATGACGACCGTGTACTCGGCTCGCCCCTCAAGAGCCGCTGGTCGTACTCCGCAGCCAAGGGCCTCGACGAGCTGATGGCCTACTGCTACTGGCTCCAGCACGGTCTGCGGGCCGTCATGGTCCGGCCGTTCAATGTCGTAGGTCCTAGGCAGACCAGCCGCTACGGCATGGTCATCCCGACCCTCGTACAGCAGGCGCTGGCCGGTGAACCACTCACCATCCATGGCGACGGCGCTCAACGGCGCTGCTTCTGCGCGGTTGGAGACGTGGTCCCGGCCCTCGTGGCATTGGTGATGAACGAACGCGCGTATGGCCAGGCATTCAACCTCGGTGGCTCCGAGGAGGTGTGCATCAGGGAAGTCGCGGACCGTGTTCTACGGATCACCGGGTCGGACAGTCCAGTGGTCCATGTTCCGTACGAGCAGGCGTACAGGTCCGGTTTCGAGGAGGTGCCGCGCCGCGTTCCCGACACGACAAGGGCTCGCGAACTGATCGGATTCCGGCCGCGGACGAGCCTCGATGAAGTGATCTCGGCCGTGGTGGCCCACAAGCGTGGACGCGTCCGGGACACCGTGAACTACACAAGCGGGGGGTCCCGATGAGAGACGTTGCTGTGATCGGACTCGGCTACACCGGGCTGCCGCTGGCGCGTGAGGCAGCGGAGACCGGACTGAGCGTGGCCGGGTACGACGTGAACGACCGTGTGGTGGCGGGAATCAACGTGGGCCGGTCACATGTGGACGACGTGTCCGACGACGAGGTGCGAGCCATGCTCGCCGCCGGTTTCACCGCCAGCCAAGACCCGTCCGTGCTGGGCACTGCGCACGTCGTGGTGATCTGTGTGCCGACACCGCTCCACTCCGATGGCACCCCGGACCTCGCGCTGGTCCGTCGGGCGGCCGGGACGCTCGCCCGGTACGTCGGCCGCGGCATGCTCGTAGTGCTGGAGTCGACGACATACCCGGGCACGACCGACGAAGTGGTATGCCCACTCCTCGAACGTGCGACGGGACTGACCGCCGGTGTCGACTTCAATCTGGCTTTCTCGCCGGAGCGGATCGACCCCGGTAACAAGGGTTTCGGGCTGCGCAACACGCCCAAGGTGGTGGGCGGCCTCACCCCCGGCTGCGCCCAGGCCGCCGCCGCGTTCTACGGCAAGGTTTGCGACCGAGTGGTGGTGGCGAAAGGCACCCGCGAGGCGGAAATGGCCAAGCTGCTGGAGAACACCTATCGGAACGTCAACATTGCCCTGGTGAACGAACTCGCCATGATTGCTCACGAACTGGATGTCGACCTGTGGGACGCGATCGCTTGCGCGGCTACGAAGCCGTTCGGATTCCAGTCCTTCCGCCCCGGGCCGGGCGTCGGAGGGCACTGCATTCCGGTCGACCCGAACTATCTGATCCACCAGGCGCGCGCGGCGGGCTGTGCAGTGCGGCTGGTCGAACTGGCGCAGGAAATCAACGGCGCCATGCCCGAGTACGTGGTCCGACGCGCGAGTGACGTGCTAGGCGGCGCCGGAAGGGGCCTCGAAGGTGCCACAGTGCTGCTGGCCGGAGTCGCGTACAAAGCGGATGTGTCCGACGTGCGAGAGACACCGGCGCGCTCGATCGTGCGGCATCTGCGGGCCGAGTCGGCGCAGGTCGTGTACCACGACCCGTATGTGGACCGGTTCGCCGTGGACGGTGTGCTGGTGCGGAGGGTGGCGGACGCCGTTTCGGCCGCCCGGGCAGCCGATCTGACCATTGTGCTCCAGGACCACACGGCCTTCGACCTCGACGCCGTCGTGACCGCCTCGCCACTCACGCTGGACGCTCGGGGCTGCACCCGCTCGGGCGCCGAGTTGCTGTAGTCCCACTGCATCTCCCAGGCCAGTCCTATGCAAGGGCTGTCTCGACCTCGAACGGACATACCAGCGCATTCAGGGTTGCAGCGTAAATATACGCATCCCGTATTCGCTCTGGACGTGATGCCGTGGATTGTCAAGCATCACCTGACGAAGGGAACCCCTCATGGGCGCCACCGCGCACCTTCATCGAGAAACTCCACAGTCCCTGACTCCTGTGCACATCACGGTGCCGCGCCGGGCGCTGGACGTTGCCGTGGCCCTGTCCTTGGTGTTGCTGCTGTCACCTCTGCTGTTCTCCCTGGCTGTACTCGTGCGCGTCTCGAGTGGCAGGCCGACCATCTTCCGGCAGCAACGCATGGGGGAGGGTGAACGCGAGTTCACACTGTACAAGTTCCGCACTATGCGGCCCGATGCCACTGGTCCCTGCCTCACCAGTGGCTCCGACCCGCGAGTGACTGGGATTGGGCGGTTGCTCAGGCGCTACGCCCTGGACGAACTGCCGCAATTGTTCAACGTCCTGCGTGGCGACATGACGCTGGTCGGTCCGCGCCCCGAGCCCATCGACGTGGCACACCGCTATCCGCTGAAGTACCGCTGGCTGTTCCGCCACCGCCCTGGGCTCACAGGGCCGTGTCAGCTCCATTCGCGCGAACAGGCGGCGTCGCTCGACGCCAGGCAGGATCCGGAGGATTACTACCTCACGGTCCTGCTCCCGTCCCGGGCCGCCATGGACGCGGAACTCTTGGCGGACGTAACTCTGGCCACCGTGGTGCGCTATATGGCTCGGACCGTGTGGTACCTCCTGTCCGCGGTCTGGGAAGGTCGTGATGTCCGTGGGCAGCGTAAACACACAGGTGAGCGTGGAGGCGGAGATGCCGAACAGCCGGTGTACGCCGACCATGGATGAAGAGAAGCCCCGGTCGCTGCGGCGGGAGCATGCGCGAGGAAGCCTGGCCCCTGGCGCCCGACGAGGGGAAGTGACGGACGCTCATGCACCTCCGACGCCCCGCATGCTGTGCGTCGGCCATGCCCGGTGAGCTGGACGACACGGTCAGGAACGGTGGTTCGGCCGGTGGCGAGGAAAGGTCTGTGAGGCTCTCCTCAGGAATGACCTTCAATACCATCGCGCAGGCCGCTCCAATGGTCACCTATCTGGCGCTCACGCCGTACCTGATAGGTCATTTGGGAGTCGACAGGTTCGGTGTCTGGTCACTGATCACGATCTTCGTGTTCGCGCTTTCCGTGCTGGACGGCGGGGTTGGCGCCTCGCTGGCGCGCTTCTATGCCTTCTATGGCGCCAAGAACGATCGGGAGGGTACAGGACGGTTGATCATCGGCTCGCTGACGGTGTTCCTCATACTCGGTATCCTCGTCACCACTGCCTCGCTGGTGTGTGCCCCCACGGTCGTCGCCGCTCTAAGCATCCCCGAGGGACTCAGCGCAGAGACCCAGCAGCTGCTGCTGTTGCTGGGACCTTTGGTCACCTTGGCCCTGGCCTCGAACTCCGCCACTGCCCTATTGCAGGCACACGCCCGATTCCGCGGTCTGGCGGCCGTCAGCGCGGGGTCGTGTGCGGCGTACGCGGTCGGCGTGATGTTGTTGATCGACCGGGGAGGGGATCTGCCGCTGCTCGCACTGCTCGCCGCTGGAAGATACATGCTCCTCCTGTTCGGCGGTTTGTGCCTGGAGATCCGGCACATCCGCATTCGGCGACCGCTGCTGCCGGACGCGACCACACGCCGTGACTTCGGGGGCTACGCCCTGCGCATGCAACTATCCGGCATCACCGTCTTCGTGAACCTTCAGATCGACGCTCTGGTGATCGCCGCCATGCTGCCGGTTCGCTACGTCGGGATCTATGCCGTCGGCGCACAGGTGGCGGATGCACTGCGCAATCTACCGATGTATGCCTTTCCGCCGATGCTGACTCGGATGACGCGTGTATACGCCAAACATGGACTCACGGGCGCGGCCCGGGAATTCCACGCCCTGCAGTCCCGCTGGCTGCCGTCGGTCCTTACCTACGGCGTCGTCACGACCGTCGCGGTCGGAATAGCGGTTCAGGTGTGGCTTGGCACTGGATTTGCCCTGAGCGGAGCAGTCGCCGCCATCTTGACGGCCGGGTACGTGACACACGTGACGCTGACGGGGATGCGGACCTGTTTCGTGCGGGCCATCGGTCGGCCCGGTTACGAAACGCGTTACTCCTGGTGCGTGACGGCGGTGAACCTTGCCCTAACAGTGCCGTTGGCCATGCTGTTCGGCGTCGTCGGAGTGGTGCTGGCGACTGCGATCAGCCACATGGCGGGCTCTGTGTACTTCGTCGTCCTGTGCCGGAGGCTGGCGGGACTGCGCGAGCGGCCGTTGCCGAGGCGCTGGCTTCCCGCGACGATGCTGGGTGCGGCCCTGGCCGGCCTTGGGGATCTCTTGATATTGCGGCTCGGGTGGCACGGAGTGCCTGCCTTGCTGTTGGCGGGACTGCCCATACTGGTCGGCCTCGCCGTCGCATCGGCGTTGGTCTTGCGTGACCTCACGCAGAGCATGCACACACTCCAAGCACCAGAGACAGATGTGCCAGCAGCTCGACGGATACGCAAATAGTTATTGAGCCAGAACGGTCGAGTTGCCTGCTCGTTGACAGGGTGTGATCGAGGTTGAGGACACGCGTCGGCTGTCGCCCGTCGCGCGGGAGGTGGTGCGGCCGCGCTGGAGTCAGGCGCGGTGCGTACCTCGCGGTATGCGGCCGAGGCGCTCGGCGTCAGCGAGCGCTCGGTGAGCAGCTGGTGTCGGGCCTACTGCGGCGGTGGGCGGGAGGCTTTGGCGGTACGGCGGAGTGGGCGGCCAGGACCGCACGAGCTGATCAGGGACGAGAAGTGGGGCACGCTGTTCCAGGCGATGGCGGACTACAGCCCCGAGGAGCTGGTGATTGGTGGGCCGCTGTGGACACGGGCCGTGGTGCGGGAAATGATCCGCATGGTCACCGGGTTGGTGATGACCGAGCGCGGAGTGGGCAAGTGGCTGCGTCGGCACGGCTTCACGCCGCGCAGCGTCGGTAGCGCTTCGCGCGGAGTGCTGTGATTTCACCGTCTTCACCGGCCGCTTCACCGCGAAGGTGTTCACAGGCTTCCTGGACCGGCTCGCCCGTCAGGCCGGCGAAGGTCCACGTGATCGCCGGCTGGCACCCCGTTCACCGCAGCAAGGCCGTCATGGGCTTCCTGCCTTGGTCCCCTCCTGGCGCCGCCATATCGACCTACTGCGGGTTCCGTTCCTTACACGGAGGAGGAAGCGTTTGCGCAGGCGCGACTTCAACACGCCCTCGCGGCGTCGGCGACGATCGTCACGTCCGGCAGCTGGTGGGCAGTCATGGACGTGCGGATCGACGGCAGCATCGTCTTGGTCGCCACTTACAGCATTCGGCCATTTTGCATTGAAGCGCATGTGGGCTTCCTCCCGCCCGGGATGCCTATCTGGCGCACGGCGGTGATACTGGTCGTAATCGGTCCCCGAGGAGCGCGTATGGCCTTGGCGCACTGGCCAGCTTCAGTGAGTTCCTGATATGCCCGTGGTGTCGGTCTGCTCGTCGACCATGCGCCCCTGTTGCATCTCACGTGCGTTCCCCGTGGTGGGGCGATGGCTGCTGCTCATCGATCGGAATCTGAGAGTATCGGCCCTTCGCGCTCCGAGAGCCGTTGGTACCCGGCGTCCCATTGTCCGGGACCAATGAAACCCAGGCGCTCCTGATGAAGAGCGTACCATCGAGTCGGCGGAGGATCGGCATGGCAGCCAGGACTTCCCGGATCACGTCTGCGACAGCAGGGAATACGCGAGACGCAGACCGACGCCCTCGAATCGCTCTCATGTTGGCACTTTTCGCCGCTGCCATGCCGCTACGCATTCCGATGGATAATCCGGTCTTTCATTCGATATCCATACTGGACATCATCTTGTGCTTTGCCGCAGTGACTCTCGCGCTTGATTGTGCACTTCACCCGCTGAACATCGGATACCGGCCGCTGTTCACACTGCTCTGCGTCCCCTTGCTTGTTTGCGGGATCTCAGTGGCATGGTCGCAGGACAGGTTCGCCACCCTGCGCGCCACGACCGTGTACGCCGAAGGTATCATCGCCTATCTCTTCGTTTTGCGGGAACTGGGCGGTGCCTCACCGACTCGCGTCATTGTATACGTCAAACGTTATAGTTATCTACTCATAATTCCAGCAGTTCTATTGCTGCTGCATGTGCCCGGATTCGCTCCGCAAGAGCCGGATCTCCCGCGCACGTCAGGCGACTACCTCTCTTATTACAGCCGACTCTCGCATCCTGTACTGGGCAGATCGAACAACCTCGCTACCGTTTTGGCCTTCTTCGTTCCTCTCCTTTTCTACTGGGGACACGCACGCCATGACAGGCGATTCATGCGCGCGGGATGGATAACACTTGTTGCTGTGGTCTGTACCATGTCGCGGGGCGTCATCTTCGCGCTCCTTGCCGTAGCGCTGATCGCTGCACTTTCGAGCCTTATTCGCAGCCGCTGGATAGACAGTCGAACGGTGGGTAAAATAGCAGCCGGCGTCGCGGTGGTCACTACTGCAATTGTATTTTTCCAGCGATTCAATCCATCTGCGCGCAAATTCATCAGCGAAAGATTCAGTGAATCCAATATTACTATCCGTTCCGATCTCGCCCGTAAGGCACTCGGCGAGATCGCTGCCCGGCCTCTCCTTGGCTACGGTGGCGGCGTTGCGCCCGACAGGGATCGCCGTCTGCCGATAGATGTCCACAACACGTACCTCCAGCAGATGGTCTACTTCGGCCTGCTCCTGGGGCTGGTAGTGTCGCTGGTGTTGATAGGAACAGCGATCTTCTTCTTCTCTCGCTGGCGCATCGGGACGATCAATCGCGTCATCGGCTTCTCTCTGATGGCCCAAATGCTGATCTTCCTCACTGAGTCCAGTTTTGAGGGGACGGTGCTACGGGTGATCTTTTATATGTCGATCGGGTTGGCCGCAGCTCTGGCCCGTGCATGCGAGGGAGAGAGGCGGGGCGAGGGTGTGTCCGCTCCGGTGCCTCGGCATAGTGGCCTGACGCCTGGTCCGTGATGATCTGTCAGCTGGGTGGGTGGTCTGGGAACGTGACAGGCGCGAGCTTCCAAGATCATGGAATTCTCGACGGCACATGGTCCGAGTGGAAGAGCATGCCATGCCCGAGAAGATTCCGGGCCTGCTGAAGCGACTGGGTGCCCGACCCACGAGATCCGCGCGGCGTGCGGCACGCTCTGGTCGTCGTACTCAAGCTGACCGCGTGTGCGGTTCTGGCCGGAGCAGCCTCCCTGCTGGCGGTTGGCAAGTGGATCGCTGACGCCCCGTCGGCCGTCCTGGAACACCTCGGAATGCGCGACGTGACGCTCGCCAAGGACCGCACTGCGGCACAACGCCCGCGACGGCTGCCGACCGCTCGCCCTCCTCGGGCTCACATGATCACGAACCGGACACCATGCGACCTACGCCGAAGCCCTGGGAAGACCGGTTCTTCAATTTCCGGCTGCCCCTCGAATTGAACATCCTCGCTGCCGAGTTGGCGAATTCGGATGGCCGTCGTGCCTTTCACGCGGGACGCCGATGAAGAGTTTGGTCCGAGCGGCACGCAAGAAGAGGTGAACGCCTCTGCGCATGCTCAGGGTTCGCCCTTGCGAGCGTACGAGGACGCGCGGTGATCGCCGTCCGAATCAGGGATATCGACGGGCCTACCGCGCGGTGCGGCTTCATGTGTGCTGTCCGCGGAGGTCTGTATGCGCTCCCGCGGAGCAGGCCAGACCTGTCGACGACCGCGTCGACGGGTTACGTCATTGAGAACAACGCCCAGAACGGTGACTCCTACCGCGCGGAGAGTCTGCACGGATGTGTCAAGCTCGTCGCCGCGGGTGACCTTGGTCTGGGCCACGATCACGGCCTGCCCCGTCACACGGGCCAGGGCAACCCCGTCAGTCCGTGTCAGAACAGGGGGTGAGGCAAAGATCACGACATCTGCTCGCCGTTCCAGTTCCGCGCAGAGCGGATCGAGGCTGCGCTCCCGAAGCGGCGTGACGGACCTCTGGTCCTGCAGTCCTCCAGCCAGCACTCGAAGCGGTAGATCCTCGTGCCACTCCTGGAGAGCAGCGTCTAGAGACGCTCGGTTGGCCAACACGTCCCTCAGGCCGATTTCCTGCGAGAGCTCCATCGACTGGGCGAGGCGCATGTCGAGTGGATCAGCATCGACCAGGATCACCGAGTACCCGTCTTGAGCCAGGGCGATCGCAATGCCCGCTGCAGTGGCAGCGGAGTTCTCGCTGCCCCGAATGCCTGTGATCACGTAGGCGTGACGCTGAATGCCGGAAGAAACGCTAGAGCGCAGGTTGACTGCCACCGTGCGATAGGCCTCGACAACGGACGGAGGGCGCTGGGTATCCTGCAGCAATGCCTTCCCCCGTGTTGCTTTGTCCCGGGGGACGACGGCGAGGACAGGGATATCCGAAGTCTCGACCACGTCTCGAGCGTCATGTATCCGCGGGTCCATGATCGCGCGGCCCACTGACCACGCCGCACCTAGGACAAGACCCACGATCAAGCCCACAACGATGTCCAGACTCTTGTGCGGGGGCACCAACTGCCCTGACGATGCGGCTTGCGGGAGCACACCCACCTTGACGTCAGACCGGTCGCCCGCGGTATCGGATGAAGTATCAGCAGCGTCCGCACTGGCCAGAACCTTGGTGAACGTGGGCCCGATAGCATCCGCGATCACCTTGGCCCTCTGCGGCGACCTGTCCTCGACCGTCACCTTGACGACTGCGGTGCCCCTCGGGTGGGAGGCCTTGATTTCCGACCTGAGTTTTTCGACCGAATAGGGAAGGCGTAGTTCGTCAATAAGCGTTCGGAGCACCGGCTCGCTCGTCAATAGGACCGAGTAGGACTGAGTCAGTTCCTCTGCGAGCAGCGCTCCCTGATATGACTGGCTCAAGTCGGCCCTGGGGCTGGCGGCCGTCACGAGTATGTCGGTCTTCGCCGCGTACAAGGGATTCTTTACCCAGGCTACCGCGGTGCCTCCCAGCGTGCCCAAGATGGCGAGCAGCAGGATGGCGACCCATCGTCTGCGCAACAGCCGGAGATACGATCCGAGGTCCATCTCGCTCCCTTCGCCAAGCATTGCCGGGCGGATTGACACCCCACTGACATCGTCACCGAATGGGGCGCCTGGCACCACCGCAAGGGGACCTGGTCACTTGCGGTGTGGAGTCTCGTCGTGTGTACGACAAATGGCATGGCCGGTGACCAGCAGGGGGCAGGTCGGTAGCTGTGGCGCGCGGTCCAAGGCCATCAGGGTCATGGTGCGTCCCCTTCTGAGCGCGAGTACTCGGCATGCCTTCGGGTTGCCCTTGCCTGGCTGCTTGTGCAAACTGGGGTATACATCGTAAATATACATATACATCGCTCTATGGCTGGCTGTCTGCTTCGGAGGTGCACTCATGAACGGTTGGACCGACTGCTGTGCCGTCACCCCCTACGGCCGGGGCGGCGGCTCTGCGCGGGTCCGGGTGTTCGAGTGGCTGGACCGTTCGGAAGTGGGCTTCGCGGTCAGCAGTTATCTCTCGCTTCATGACGCGCAGCCGTCGAAGTTGCTGCGGAGTCCGGCAGCCGTGGTCAGAGCGGAACTCCGCCTCCGGGAGCTCGCCGCTGGGCGCTGGCGGCGCATGATCCTGCACCGTGAGGCGTCACCGCTGAGTCGTGGTGAGGCGGAGCGACAGCTCCTCGCAGGCTCTGAGTTCTCGGTGTACGACTTCGACGACGCACTGCAATGGGACTTCGGTGCCGGAGGCCTGCTGCGGCGGCTGGCTCCCAAGGCGGGCAAGACGTGTGTGGCGGTGAACAATGCCGACCGGGTCATCGCAGGTAATTCGGTGCTTGCCGACTGGGCGTCGCGGCGCCATCGCGATGTCATGGTGATACCGAGCTGTGTCGCGCCGGAAGAGTATGTGCCAAAGCCGGCATACGCGCTGCACGACCCTCCCCGGCTCGGCTGGATCGGGTCGCCTGGCAACGAGCCGTACCTAGCGCAGATCGGCGAGGCGATCCGTGAGATTCACCGCCGAACTGGTGCCCGGCTCACCCTTATCGGAGCGCCGCGTCCCACGCTCGGAGGCATGGAGAGGATCATCGACCGCGTTGAATGGACTCCGGAGCGCGAGAAGTCGGCGCTGGCGGGGCTCGACATTGGCATCATGCCCGTGCCGGACACGCCTTACGGCCGTGGTAAGTGCGGCTACAAACTCCTTCAGTACGGAGCGGCGGGCCTTCCCGCTGTCGCCAGTCCGGTCGGTGTGAATGCGGAGATGCTCTCCTTGTTCGGCATGCCCGCGGCCCGGAGCACGGCCGACTGGACGGATGCGATCCTCGGCTTGCTGGAGTCCGCGACAAAGGATCGTGAGCGACTCGGTCGACGTGCCCGCGAGATCACTCGTCAGCGGTACTCCTACGAGGCGTGGCAGCCTCACTGGGAGGCCGCCCTTGAACTGGGGTCGGTGCCGGGGTGATGTCTGTGCGACGTCTAGGAAACCGTCGCCCACAGGCGCCCGGGTGGGAGGTGATACCTGTGGGCAGCGAGCGCTCGAAGCTCGTCGACGTGGTGATCGTCAACTGGAACACTGGGGTCTACCTCCGTGATTGCCTCCGCTCGATCGCCGAAGCAGACTGCACGGTTCTGCCCGTGGGGAATGTCGTCGTCGTGGACAACGCTTCCAGCGACGACTCCGCCAGCGACCTTGAAACGCCCGGCCTCCGGGTTCATGTGGTCCGGAACGCCGTGAACCGGGGCTTCGCCGTAGCCTGCAACCAGGGAGCTCGGCTCTGCGAATCCGACTACCTGCTCTTCCTCAATCCGGACACGAGGCTGTTCCCCGATTCGTTGCGGAGTGTCGGCGAATTCCTCCGGACGGAGACTTCCAGAGGAGTCGGGATCTGCGGAGCCCGGATGGTAGACGAGCGGGGTCGTCCGCAGATCTCCTGTTCGCGATTTCCCACGCTGCGGCTTTTCCTCGGGCAGATGACCGGGCTCGACCGAGTCCTGCCTGCTCTCTTCCACCCCCCTCATCTCCGCCCCGAGGAGTTGTCCCGGTCTGGGCCGGTCGACCAGGTCATCGGCGCGTTCAATCTGATGCGTCGCTCGCTGTTCAGAGACCTGGGAGGATTCGACGAGCGCTACTTTCTCTACTTCGAAGACGTGGACCTCGCGCTACGGGCGCATCGGCAGGGGTGGCCTTCGTACTTCCTGAGTGACGTACGCGTCTTTCATGCCGGCAACGTGAGTAGTTCCCAGGTCAAAGGGCAGCGGCTGCACCACTGGCTGTGCAGCCGCTGTGAATTCGCATTCCGGCACATGCCCCGATGGGAAGCCCGGCTGATCGTCGTTCTGTCCCTCTCGGCCGAGTTGGCCGCACGCCTCACCTGGGCAGCGTTGCGTCGGAGCCGATCAGATTTCAAGGACACCGCCGCGGGCTACAAGCAATTCCTGCAATGGCTCGTTCAGCGGCGGGCCACCAGAAGAACGGAGAGAGGCTGAAGTCCATGCGAGATTTCGTCACACATGTGCCAGGCGCGGACGGCGACGCGACTGCCGACTGGCCCGCCGCTCACGCACACGTCGTGCAGCCGCGGGCACTGCCGACGTATCCGGCTCCATCCCGGATCAAGGTGTTGCATGTCATCACCCGGTTCTGGGCCGGTGCTGGACACTCCACGTTGATGTCGGCCGAGGGTATGGATCCGGAACGGTACGAGGTATGGGTTGCGGGTGTACCCGGCGGTTACCTGTGGGACCAGGCACGAGCATCAGGAGTGCGTGCAGTCGAGATTCCGGGCTTCCGGGAAGTGATCACCCCGCAGGACGCGCTGGTTCTGTGGCGGTTGGTTCGCCTTATCCGACGCGAGCGCTTCACCATCGTGCACACGCACTCGGGCAAAGGAGGGTTCCTGGGGAGGCTGGCCGCTTGGCTCTGCCGAACGCCAGTGGTCGTGCACTCCTACCACGGTCTCAGCTTCCACCCGTTCATGCCCCGCTTGCGGTATCGGGTATACCACGCCTTGGAGCGCGTTACCCGGAGTTTCACCGACACGTTCCTCGCCGAGTCACCGCTTCTCGCACGAGAGATCATTGAGCACCGACTGGCCCCGCCAGGCGCCGTCGAAGTGGTGCCGACTGCGGTGGACCTGGAGAGCATTCCCCCTGATTTCGACCCGGCTGCCCGGGAAGCGCTGGGTGTCTCCAGTCGAACTGACCTTGTCGGTACGGTCGGACGGATCGACTCACAGAAGGCCCCACTGGACTTCGTACGGATGGCGGCCGCGGTCCACGCCGCGCATCCGAACACGGAATTCATGATGGTGGGCGATGGTCCGCTCGCGGACGCCGTCCGGCAACTGGCGGCTCAACTCGGAGTCGAGGTGCGCATCACCGGCTGGCGGCCCGATGCCGCCCAACTGGTCGCGGGCCTCGATATTTTCGCCATCACGTCGTTGTACGAAGGGCTGGGTCGTGCGCTCACGGAGGCGCTCGCCGCGGCTCGCCCCGTCGTCGCGACGGCGGTCAACGGTGTACCCGATCTCGTGGAGCACGGTGCCACCGGGCTCCTCGGGCCGCCGAGAGATCCCGACGGCATGGCCGAGGCGGTCGGTTGGCTGCTCGACCATCCGAATGAAGCCGCAGAAATGGGACGACAGGGGCGCTCGCATGTGCGAACGGTCTTCGGTCCGGAGACCATGTGCGCCGCCATCGACGCCTGTTACCGCCGGATGCTGAGCCTCCGTGCCATGCAGCCGCCAGCGGCGAGCGCCGCCAGCGAGTCCCACGGACGTGAGTCCTGGCCTCGAAGGGGGCGAATATGATGAAAGCACTCGTCCTTTGCGGCGGCGCCGGCACCCGGCTACGCCCCATTACCCACACCTCGGCCAAGCAACTCGTACCGGTCGCCAACAAGCCGGTGCTCTTCTACGGTCTGGAGGCCATCGCCGCCGCCGGGGTCACCGAGACCGGCATCGTCGTCGGTGACACCGAGCCGGAGATCCGGCGGGCCGTCGGGGACGGCTCCCGGTTCGGCCTTGACGTGACCTATCTGCCGCAGGAGGCGCCTCTCGGGCTTGCCCACGCCGTGCTGATCGCCGGCGACTTCCTCGGGGACGACGACTTCGTCATGTACCTCGGCGACAACTTCATCGTCGGCGGTATCTCCGGCGTCGTCGACGACTTCCGGCGGGAGCGGCCCGACGCCCGAATCCTTCTGACCCGGGTTTCCGAGCCCACAGCCTTCGGCATCGCCGAACTCGACGCGGCAGGGCGGGTGATGGGGCTCGAGGAGAAGCCGCAGCTGCCCAGGAGCGATCTGGCACTCGTCGGCGTCTATCTCTTCTCTCCGGCCGTGCATGAGGCAGTGCGTGCCGTACGGCCGTCCCGGCGTGGCGAGTTGGAGATCACGGACGCCCTGCAGTGGCTGATCGAGAACGGCCGGGACGTGCGCTCCACGACCATCTCCGGTTACTGGAAGGACACCGGGAACGTCACCGACATGCTGGAGGTGAACCGGTCCGTCCTGGAGACGCTCGAACCGCGCATCGACGGCAGCGTCGAGACGAGCGAGATCATCGGGCGGGTCAGGATCGACGATGGCGCCAAGGTGTTCGGCAGCCGGATCGTGGGGCCGGCCGTCGTCGGGGCGGGCACGGTGATCGCCGACTCCTACGTCGGGCCGTTCACCTCGATCGGCGAGGACTGCCGCATCGAGGAGAGCGAGATCGAGTACTCGATCGTGCTGGGGCAGGCGTCCATCGTCGGCATGAGCCGGATCGAGGTCTCGCTGATCGGCCACCACGTCGAAGCGACGCCCGCGCCCCGTACCCCTGCCGTGCACCGGCTCGTGCTTGGCGACCACAGCAAAGTGCAGATCCCGTCATGATCACGACGCGCATCCTGGTCACCGGCGGGGCCGGGTTCATCGGCTCGCACTACGTCCGTAGGCTGCTGGGCCCGGCCGGCCCGCCGGACGTGGCGATCACGGTGCTCGACAAGCTCACCTACGCAGGCAATCCCGCCAATCTGTACGAGGTCCACGACGCGGAACGTTTTGGCTTCGTGCACGGCGACATCTGCGACGCGCAGCTCGTCGGCAAGCTTGTCTCCCAGCACGATCAAGTCGTGCACTTCGCCGCCGAGTCGCACGTCGACCGGTCCATCCTCGGCTCGGAGGCCTTCGTACGAACGAACGTGGCGGGCACCCAGAGCCTGCTGGACGCGGCCCTGCGGCACCGGCTGCGGACCTTCGTGCACATCTCGACCGACGAAGTCTACGGGTCGATCCGGTCCGGCTCCTGGCCGGAGACCGACCCACTGCGGCCCAACTCGCCCTATGCCGCCTCCAAGGCCAGCGCGGACCTGATGGCGCTGGCCCACCACCGCACCCACGGCCTGGACGTCCGGGTGACCCGGTGCTCCAACAACTATGGACCCCACCAGTTCCCCGAGAAGGTCATCCCCCTGTTCATCACCCACCTGTTGGACGGCAGACAGGTGCCGCTCTACGGTGACGGTCTAAACGTCCGCGACTGGATCCACGTCGACGACCACGTCCGGGGCATCGAGCTCGTCCGTACCGGCGGCCGCCCCGGCGAGGTCTACAACATCGGCGGCGGCAACGAACTGTCCAATCGGGAACTGACCGGCCTGCTCCTGCGTGAGTGCGGCGCCGGGTGGGACATGGTCACGTTTGTCGAGGACCGTAAGGGCCACGATCGCCGCTACTCGGTCGACTTCACGAAGATCCGTACGGAGCTCGGCTACGCACCGCGGAAGGGACTGGCCACAGGGCTCGCAGAGACTGTCGACTGGTATCGCACGCACCGCTCCTGGTGGGAGCCGCTATGCCGACAGGCCGAAAGGATGGCGTCATGACCTGCGAGTGGTTCGTCACAGGAGCGGACGGCATGCTGGGCCGGGAACTCGCCTTTCGCCTGAAGGCCCGCGAGGTGGACACCGTCGCCGTGGGCCACCGCCGGCTGGACATCACCGACGGCGACGCGGTGCACGCGGCCCTGAACCAGTATCGACCCGCGGTTGTGGCGAACTGCGCCGCGTGGACGGACGTGGACGCCGCGGAGTCCCATGAGGCGGAAGCTCTCGCGGTGAACGGTCACGGCCCGGCTCGGCTCGCGGAGTCCTGCCGAGCCCACGGCACGGTCCTGCTCCACGTCTCCACCGACTACGTCTTCCCCGGTGACGGCGACACGCCCTACAAAGAGACGGACACCCCGGCCCCGCGCACCGCCTACGGGCGGACGAAGCTCGCAGGTGAGCGGGCCGTTCTGGCGACGCTTCCCGACACCGGCCACGTGATCCGTACGGCTTGGCTGTACGGGGCGCGCGGGAACAACTTCGTCCGGTCCATGATCAGAATGGAGGCGGCCCAGGACGTCCTTCACGTCGTCGACGATCAGCACGGGCAGCCCTCCTGGACCGGCGATGTCGCCGACCGGCTGCTCCTGGTTGGGGACGCGGCGCGGGCGGGTACCGCGCCGCCCGGCGTGTACCACGCGACCAACAGCGGCCAGGCGACCTGGAATCGCCTTGCGTGTGAGGTGTTCCGGTTGCTGGGTGCGGACCCGGAGCGAGTGCGCCCTGCCTCCAGTGCCGCCCTGCGGCGTCCCGCGATCCGTCCCGCATACAGCGTGCTCGGCCATGGCCGCTGGCCGGACGTAGGGCTGCCGACGCTGCGCCACTGGTGCTATGCCCTGGTCGAGGCGTTCCCCGAGCTTCGGGCCGCCGAACGCAGGCGGTGGGCACGGCACGCCGCGTAGTCGGGCAGCAGCCCACTGCGCCCGGCCTCGACGAGCGTGGGCGCGGTGGCGTCCTTGTCGGATATCAGCGGGGGCTGGTCCACGGGCCAGTCGATGCCGAGCGACGCGTCCAGCGGATGGATGCCGTGCTCGCGCTGCGGAGCGTACCCCTCGGAGCAGAGGTAGACGACGGTGCTGTCGGCGGTGAGCGCCATGAAGGCGTGACCGAGGCCTTCGGAGAGGAAGACACAGCGGTGACTGTCGTCGTCGAGCCCTACCGCGTCCCACTGTCCGAAGGTGGGCGAGCCGGTGCGAATGTCGGCCACGACATCGAGGACGGCACCGCGGACGCACGTCACGTACTTGGCCTGACCCGGTGGCACGTCGGCGAAGTGAATGCCGCGCACGACACCGCGCCGGGACACGGAGCAGTTGGCCTGCGCGAGCCGGAGCTCCGCACCCACGGACTCCTGGAAGGCATCGCCATCGAACCACTCGAGAAAGGAGCCACGGCGATCGGCGAACACCTGGGGCTCGTGAACCCACGCTCCCTCGATTCTCAGTGGCCTCATACCGATCACTTCCACGAGGGGGGATGAAAGGGAGCTGCGCAGAAACTCCCCACCAGGATCGCCGTATTCTGGAAGAGCGGCAATGCGTACGACGGCTTAATTCCGATCATGAATATCCCCATCGAGGATTACGCCCTCCATCAGTGACCTCACAACCGCCGCCATGGTCGGTGGGAATGGGTCCATCTGGCTGTGCCTGCCCCGATCGATTCGCGGACCGCCTGGCCGTGCTGCCGGGGGGACTGAGGACCACGGATTCTGGCGGGTCTCTCCCCTCGCCAGGCTCCTTGTGCGCGCCGGGCGTACTGCCTGGACATACGCGAGCTGCTGGAACCGCCAGGCGTCGCGGCACATGTCGGCGAGGTCCCGGATGGGGCGCCAGCCCCAGGCGCGGGCCACGGCGGTCGCGTAGGCGACGAGTTCGGCCACGTCGCCAGGCGGCGGGCCTCGAGCTCGTACGGAATGGGTCTGACGCATGCCTGGGAGAACGCGACGACGTTGAGGACGGAGCTGCCCTTGCCGACGCCCAGGTTGTATACACGTATGGCAGTCCGTCGGCGAGGTGGTCGAGCGCAACGCGGTGGGTGTCAAGGGCTGTAGGGGCACAGGCGGAACGTTCTGGTCAGAGTGGGGGCACAGTGCGCTCAGCTGGACTGGCCCGCAGCAGACGCAGGGCGGTGATCCGGCCGATCTAAGCAAGGTTCACGTCGACGGTGGTGAGGGGCGGGCGGCTGGCCAGGGCCATGGTGTCCCAGTTGTCGTAGCCGGCGAGGCGATGTCCCCAGGGACCGCGATCCCCCGCTCGCGCAGCCCATCCACCACGCCCCTGGACGGCCGGGTCGTTGCCATAGAAGAAGGCGTGTCGGGCTCCGCGCGCAGGACCGCGGCGGCTCGGCAGCCCCATGCCCGGCCAAGCGGCCCACCGGGCCGTGCGGACGCTCATGCGGCCGTGACGTCCAGGGCAGAAGCCGGAGCCGGAGTCCAGCCGAAATCGCCGGCCAGTCGGCCGAGAATCCGGTCGGAGGCATGACCGTCCCCGAAGGGACTCGGCGCGTCTACCATACGCCCGTACAGGTCTGGATCGTTGAGCAGCGAGGTGACCGCCGTGTGCACCGAGCGCGGGTCGGTACCGACAAGCTGAGCGGCACCCGCCTGGACCGCTTCGAGGCGTTCGGTCGTGTCCCGCAGTACCAGAATCGGCTTGTTGAAGCTGGGCGCCTCTTCCGGGACTCGGGCGGAGTCGGTGAGTACGAGTTCGCAGGAGGCCAGGGTGGAGATGAAGTCGAAGTAGTCCAGCGGTTCAGTCAGGGTGATCCGCGGATGACCCTTCAGGGCAGGAAGGAGTGCGCCGCGAACCGTGGGACTCTTGTGAACCGGCACCAGCACTTCGACATCCTGCCGCTCCGCAACTCGCAGCAGTGCGGCAGCGATCGCCCGCATAGTCGCCCCGTGGTTCTGCCGCCGGTGCAGGGTCATCAGCACGCCTCGCCGGTCGCTGCAGAAAGCCGATCGCCCTTCCCCCACGTGACGGGCCCACAAGAGATTGTCGATGGCCGTGCTGCCGGTCACCATAACCCGCGGGGCCGGAACGGACTCGGCGGTCAGTGCTGCTGCAGCACGTGCCGTGGGTGCGAAATGCCACTTTGTCATCGGGGTTACCAGTCGCTGGTTCAGCTCCTGGGGGAAGGAGTCGCCCCGGACGCCGCGGCGCAGTCCCGCTTCTACATGGGCCACCGGAATTTGTTCGCGGAAGGCCGCGAGGGTCCCGCACAGCGTGCTGCTCGTTTCGCCCGGCACCATGACGAGATCGGGCCGCTCTTCGCGGATCACCTCACCCAGTCCGTTGGTCAGACAGGCGGTGAGCGCAGATGGTTGCTGGCGCTCCCGCATCACGGCAAGGTCATGGGTCGCGGTGAGCCGGAGCCTTCGCAGCATTTGTTCGAGCAGCTCCCGGTGTTGGCCAGTGCTGATCAGGACGGGCGAGAACAGCCGCGAGTTCTCCATGGCTCTGATGACCGGTGCCATCTTGATGGCTTCCGGCATGGTGCCGAGGACGACCGCCACGTGCAGCGCGTGGTCAGGCGCGCCGCTGGATTCTGCGGCCTTCGCATGTGAGGAGCCTGTTGTCAGCATGTGATCACGGCATTAGGGATATGTCGCACAGAGGCGTGTCTAGGTGAGAGGGCTCAGCGGGTCATGCAGCGGTCTCGGCGTCGGCCGGGGCCCGGAGAGGAGCCGGGTTGAGGCTGCTCGGAGACGCCTTTGCGCCCAATGTATCGTACGTTTACAGTGCATACGTACATTTTATCCTGTTTGGGTACTCCGTCAAGAAGTGGAATCGGGAAGCTGGCGGACGGTCGCGACGGGTCCTGGTGTGGAGGGCGGGACATCCTGTCGTCCGGCATCGAGGATTGGTCACTCCCTCATCGGCATCTGTGATCCCTGGACTCCATGCCTTCTCTGGCGGAAGAGCCCTCGTTTGACCGTGCCACGCCATCCGGACAAAGTGGTAGATATGGTGCAATGGTTCCAAGGTCGTGCACGTTCCTTCCAGCGCATCGCTCAGCGCGTTCCGCGGAGGCGACCGCCACCCTCCGGCGGAAGGCGGCTCACGGCCAGGAGAGGCGCGGCGGGGCCAGCCGCAGCACCCACCCCGGAGCCAACCAAAACACGTGGCCCGGGAACTGCCCCAGCAACGGAGCCGGCCACAACACGTACCTGGAAGTCACCAGCGACAACACCCGCGCCGGAGCTGCCGGCAGACGGTCGGCGCCACCTCCGTCTGATGGTCGGGTACGTCCTCTGCGTAATCCCCCCCACAGTCGTCTACCTCACCGTTCCCTCCCGCCACACCACAAGCTGGGCCCTAATCGGCCTCGGCTCAGTAGCCGCAATCCTCGTCGGCGTCCACCGCAACCGCCCCACCCACCGCTGGCCCTGGCTCCTCCTCGCCGCCGCCAACCTCGCCTTCACCGCCGGAGACACCACCTACAACATCCTCGAAGCCGCCTTCAACGAGGAGAACCCCTTCCCCTCCTTGGCAGACGTCTTCTACCTCGCCACCTATCCGCTGTTCGCCGCCGGGATCTTCGGCATCATTCACTTCCGCTTCCCGGCCCGTGACCGCGCCGGACTGCTGGACGCGCTGATCCTCACCTCAGGCCTCGCGCTTCTCTCCTGGGTGCACCTGATCAACCCCATCGCACAAGCCGAAGGGCAGACCTGGCTCCAACGCGCAATCTCGGTGGCGTACCCGCTCGGCGATGTGCTGATCCTGGCCATGCTCGTCGGACTGCTCACCCTCGGTGGCATCCGTGAACGCTCGGTGCAACTGCTGACGGTCGGGACGATCGGCATCCTCGTGTCCGATGTGCTGTACGGAGTACTCCAGTTGCAGGGCACCTGGCAGGTCGGTACCCCCATGGACCTGGGCTGGGTGGTCTTCTTCACCGCCTGGGGGCTGGCGGCTCTGCACCCGTCCATGGTGCGGCTGACCGAGCCGATGGCCCAGCCGCGGCCCGGTATCGCCAAGTGGCGGCTCGCCGCCCTCGCCTGTGCCTCGCTGATCGCGCCCGCCATGCTGCTGGCGCAGTCCCTGCGTGGGCATGCCCGTGATGTCCCGGTCACCGCGGTCTTCTCCGGAGTGATGTTCTTGTTCGTGCTGGCCCGGCTGTGGGGGCTGGTCGACGAGCACCGGAAGGCTGTCGCCCGCGAGCGGAGTCTGCGTGTGGCGGCGGTGTCATTGGTCGCGGCCGTCAGCCCGGAGGAAGTCGCCAGCGCCGTCAGGGTGGCGGCAGCCACCCTCTTCGGACGTGGACAGGAGGCCGCCCACGCCGCTGTGCTGCTGGTCTTCGACAAAGACCGGTCCTCGCTGCTTCCCGTGGGCACTGTGGACACGCCGGAATCCCGCTCCACCTGGTCCCTTAATGGCGGCCGTCCCGGGGAGAGCCCTTCCGAGCTGCTGTCCCGGGGCACCCGGCTGATCCACGACGTCGGCGATCTCGGTCCCGACGTCGCCGACGCCCTCGCGCCGTTCCCCGCGGCACTCCTGTGCCCACTGCGACTCGAGGCCTCCGCCGCGCCGGAGCCGTTGATCGGCGCGCTGCTGCTGGCGGGCCCCGTGAAGCGGCTCCAGGAGCTGTCGAGCCCGGTGGAGTCGCTGGCCGCGCAGGCCGCGCTGGCGCTGGCCCGTGTAGGGCTCAACGAGGAGATCAACCGGCGTAAGAGCGAGGCGTACTTCCGTACGCTTGTGCACAACACCTCCGACGTCATCCTGATCGTCGACGACGACAACACCGTCCGGTACGCCAGTCCTTCGGCGTACGAGATGTTCGGGCGTGACCTGCACGCGAGTACCCCGCTGGCGCAGCTGGTGGCCCCGCGGGACCACGAGCGTGCCCTGCACATACTGGAGCGTGCCCGGGGCGGGGACAGCCTGGACGGCGGCGTGGACATCCGCGACGACTGGCAGGTCGTACGGGGGGAGGACGGACGCCTGGATGTCGAGGTTCGGTGCCGGAACCTGCGTCAGGAGGAGACCGTGCACGGTGTCGTCCTCACCCTGCGGGACGTGACCGAGCAGCGCCAGCTCGAGCGGGAGCTCGTCCACCGGGCCTTCCATGACTCACTGACCGGACTGCCCAACCGGGTCCTGCTGCTGGAGCGCATCGAACGTGCCCTGCTGCGTGGCCGCCGGGACGCCGGCCTCAGCTGCGTGCTCTTCGTGGACCTCGACGACTTCAAGGTCGTCAACGACATGATGGGCCACTCGGTCGGCGACGAACTGCTGGTCGCCGTGGCACAGCGGCTGACCGCCGCGCTGCGGCTCAGCGACACCGCGGCCCGGCTGGGGGGCGATGAGTTCGCCATCCTCATGGAGGGGGCAAGGGATCCGGCCGACGCCGAGGCGCTTGCCGAGCAGATCGTAGGGGCCCTGGGCCGCCCGTTCCGGCTCGTCAGCGGATCCACCAGTGTCTCCGCCTGCGTCGGTGTGGCGATCGCGCACCCCGGCGACGAGGCCGAGGAACTCCTCGGCCACGCCGACCTCGCCCTGTACGCGGCCAAGACCGCGGGCAAGCGGCAGTGGCAGCGCTACCGTCCCGACCTGCACACCGGCATGGCCGAACGCCATGAACTGCGGGCCTCCCTGGCCGGCGCGATCACCAAGCATTCCTTCGCCATGCGCTATCAGCCGATCGTGGAGATCGTCACCGGCAATGTCGTCGGATTCGAGGCGCTGATCCGCTGGCCGCACAGCAGACGGGGACTGGTGCCGCCGGACCAGTTCATCAACCTGGCCGAGGAGACCGGGCAGATCATGCCGCTCGGCGCCTGGGTGCTGGAGCGCGCCGCCACCGACGTCGCGCGCTGGCAGCAGCTGCGGCCAAGGCCCGAACCCCTCCGTCTCAACGTCAATGTGTCGGCCCGTCAGTTCCGGGACACCCGATTCGTGGACGAGGTGCGCCAGGTCCTCGACCGCTCGGGTCTGGCCCCGGGATCGCTGGTTCTGGAACTCACCGAGTCGGTGCTCGTACGGCGCGACGAACAGATCCGGGCCGCCATGAGCACCTTGAAGGAACTCGGGGTCTCCCTCGCCATCGACGACTTCGGCACCGGCTTCTCCTCGCTCAGCTATCTGCGCGAGTTCCCCATCGACGTACTCAAGGTGGACAAGTCCTTCATCGACGACATCGTCACGGACGGCCAGCAGGTCGCCCTGGTCGAGGGCATCGTGCGGATCGCCGACGTACTCGGTCTTCAGGTGGTCGCCGAGGGCATCGAGAACGACGGGCAGCGCGATCTGCTCGAGGCTATGGGCTGCCGCTACGGACAGGGCTATCTGTTCGCCCGGCCGATGGCGGCGGCCGAGGCACAGCGGTTCCTGATGGTGAACCAGGAACGGCAGTTCACCGGACGGCAGTCCCCGACCGTGCCGCGCGACAGCCGACGCCCTTCCCTGCCCGCTGCCGCGGCCCGTCGGACGCAGCGCTGGGACGAACTCGCGCGGCTGCGCAGAGACAGCCGGATGTGCGACGCGGTGATCGACGAGGTGCGCGGCCGGCGCATCCGCAGCGGCGACCACTGGCTGACCGACTTCGCCTCCTGCAACTACCTGGGCTTCGACCTCGACCCCGAGATCATGGACGCCATCGAGCCGCACATCCGCCGCTGGGGCACCCACCCCAGCTGGTCCCGGCTGATCGGCAACCCCCGCCTGTATCCGCAGATCGAGGCACGGCTGGCCGATCTGCTGGGCGCCCCCGACGCGCTTCTCCTTCCGACGATCACCCTGATCCACGCGTCGGTGATCCCGGTGCTCGCGGCCGGCCGGCGCGGCGGTGGCCATGTCTTCGTCGAGGCGCGGGCCCACCGCACCATGTACGACGGCTGCATGGTGGCCCAGGAACAGGGGGCGACGGTACGTCGCTTCCACGCGGACCGGCCCGACGAACTGACCCGGCTGCTGCGCGCGGCCCCCGTCGGCGCCCCAAGGCTGGTCTGCGTCGACGGAGTCAACAGCATGACCGGCAATCTCCCCGATCTCCCGCGGCTGCTCCGCGTCTGCCGCCGCGAGGGCGCGCTGCTCTACGTCGACGACGCCCACGGCTTCGGGGTGATCGGGGAACGCGGCGCCGCCGAGACCTCCCCGTACGGCATGCGCGGCAATTGCGTCATACGGCACTTCGGGGAGTCGTACGACGACATCGTCCTGGTCGGCGGCTTCTCCAAGGCGTACTCGTCCCTGCTGGCCTTCGTCACCGCGCCGCCTGCCCTCAAGGCGCACCTGAAGGTCGCCGCCGGCCCCTACCTCTACTCCGGGCCCTCCCCGACCGCCTCGCTCGCCACCGCGCTCGCGGGTCTTGACGTCAACGAGCGCCGGGGAGACGCCATCCGGGCCGATCTGTACCGCAAAACCGCGCGGGTCCTGGACCATGCACGCGGCCTGGGTCTGGCCACCCCGAACACCGACGGACTGCCCATCATCGAGATCCCGCTCGGCGAGGAGGCCGACCTCACGGCCGTCGGTGAGTATCTGTGGGACAACGGCGTCTACGTCACGCTCGCCGCCTATCCGCTGGTGCCGCGCGACCAGGCCGGCTTCCGGATCCAGATCACCGCGCGGAACACCGATGACGAGATCGACCGCCTCAACGACGTACTGACCTCGGTGGCCGAGCGGTTCCCCGTGAAGCGGACCGCCGCGGCAGGGGGGCCGCCATGGCCGTGAGGGCCCACGGACGCGTGACACCCGGCGCACCCACGTATCGGCGCAACGCGGATGCCGACTGGGACCGCTGGCCCGTGGACGCCTACCTCGACGAGAACTACCGCAGGATCCATCCCTCCGACGCGGCGGTCATCCGGCATCACGCAGGCCTGTACCGGACGCTGGCGCCGGGAAGCCTCGCCCGCTCCCTGGAGTGCGGAGCCGGACCCAACCTCTACCCCCTGATGCAGGCAGCCGCGGCCAGCCGCCGTATCGACGCCGTCGAGCCCGGAGCGAGCAACATCGCCTATCTCACGCGGCAGTTGCGCGACGGCCCTGACCCGCACTGGGCGGCCTTTTACGCCCTCTGCTGGCACCTCGACCCTGCCCTGCCCGCCAGGCTCTCCGACGCCCTGACCCGGGTACGGGTCGTGCCGGGCAGCGCCCGCACCCTGCCGGACGGCGCCTACGACCTGGCGTCGATGAACTTCGTGGCCGAAAGCGTCACGGAGGATCTGGGCGAATTCGCCGCCCTGTGCCGTGCGTTCATCCGCTCCGTCCACTCGGGCGGCCTGCTCGTCGCCGCCTTCATGGAGAACATGCCCAGCTATCGCATCGCCTCCGGTACGCGCTGGCCGGCCTGCCCGGTGGGCGCGGACATCGTCCACGACGTCTTCGCCCCGTACACAGAGGAACTGCGCATCACGCGCGTACGCAAGGACCCCACGCTTCCCGACTACGGGGACACGGGGATGGTGCTGCTGCGTGCCGTGCGGCGTGAGGCCGCCTGAACGGGGCGGGAGCAGGTCGCGACGAACGCTGTCAGCGCGATCCCGTCGGCTCGGCGAGGCGGCCCGCGGGCAAGGTGGCGGTGGGCATCGGGAGCGTGTCGTGCGGGGAGCGGCGGAGGTGCCGTATGTACTGCTCTCGGGATATGAGAACGCAACCCAGGTCGCGGATGTGCGGGCTGTCCCGCTGCGCGTCCAGCAACTCGCCGCCGGCCTGTGCGAAGCGCGCCGCGAGGTCGGCCACCGCGACCTTGGAGGCACCGGGACGGTGGAAGAACATCGAGTCCATGCTGAAGACCGATCCGACCTGGATGCCGAAGACCCCGCCGATGAGATCGCCGTCCTCGCCGTCCTCCCACACCTCGACGCTGTGCGCAGGACCCAGTTCGCGCAGGCGCACCAGGCTCTCGATCAGCTCGTCGGTGAGCCACAGGGGGACGCGGTCGGCCCTGCATGCGCGGACCACCGCCTCGAACCGCCGGTCCAGGCTGGTCGACCACGACAGCCGGTTGCGCAGCCGCCGGGCGAAGCTACGACTGAGGTGGGGGGCCGAGACGGGCAGAACAGGCCTGGGGTCGGGCGACCACCAAGAGACGGCGTAGGGATCGGCCGATTCCTCGCCCAGGAGCGGGATGCGGCCTTCCTGGACCTGATCGGCGAAGACCACCTCGTTGAGGGCGAGGGTGTACTCGTCCGATGCCGGGAGCGGATAGACCCCGGCGCGGTACGCCGCCAGGAGGCCCTCGGGACTGAGGTCGACGCCGAAGGCCACCGGACCGTCGGGCGCCCCTTTGAGCACGTCCAGCGCCTCCCAGCAAGGACATCGGCTCACCACCGTGCCACTCCCTGCTCTTGGCTCTTGACCGGCCGGGCGTCGTCGGCCTGTTGGAGAAAGTCGATGTAACGGTCCATCATCTCCGCGTCCACCGGCGGAATGTCGATCCCGGCGTCCACCAGCGCCCGTTCCGCGTTGTCGCGGGTGAACTCTGTGAAAACGCCCTGGAAGTACATCTCGCTCACAGTGATGTCCGCGCGGGCGCACCGGTCGACGAAGAGAGGGACGAACGGGGTGATCGCGTCGGTGGGATGCCCGGCCGCGTACTTCACCAGAGCCGCGATCCATTCGGCGTAGGGGATTTCCTGGACCGGGTGACCCCGTCGGCGCAGCCGCTCGGCGAGTGAACTCAGCAGCGTGGGACGGGGGTTGGTGAGGTGGTAGACCTCGCCGCGAGCGGGATGGCGGGTGGAGATGTATCCGATGGCGCGGGCGAGTTGGTCGGCCGGCAGGAAGTCCAGTGGCAGCGGGACGTCGGGGCACAGCCCGGTCCGCGCGATGAAATCGAAGAGGGCGGCCAGCTCGCTGCTGGTGTTCATCACGCCGGTTCCGCTGCGGCCCGTGATGTCCATCAGGCGGTAGATGGCGACCGGCAGGCCCGCGTCGGACGCCTTCTGCAGCAGAGCCTCGGCCACCCACTTGGTCTCCACGTAACCCACCGACAGATACTCGGGGAAGCGCAGCGGCGTTTCCTCCGTCACCTCGCGTGCACCGGCCGGCCCGAATCCGGCGAGCACCGCCATGCTGGAGGTGAAGTGGACGGGGACGGCCCGGCGGGCGGCGAGGCGGAGGATCTCGTATGTTCCGTCGACGTTGGACGCGCGCAAGTCGTGGTACGGGTAGATGAAGTTGACCTGGCCTCCGAAGTGGTAGACGGCGTCGATGGTCGATCCCAGCTCCTCGAACCGGATGGGGGACAGCCCCAGTTCGGGCTTGCCCAGGTCGCCGACGACCGGCTGGACACGCTCGCTGGACAGATCGCTGAGGACGTACCGCTGGTGGCTCGCGCGGAGCCGCTCCATGCCGTGCTGCTCGTCGGAGGCCCTGACCAGGCAGAGGATCCGTCCCGTCGTCCTGCGCAGCAGTTCGTCGATCATGTACGCGCCGCAGAACCCCGTCGCCCCGGTGAGGAGGACGTCGCCGGGGTACCGGGGGTCCGGAGCCGGCGCGTCACGGCTCACTGCCGGAACGCGCCGGTCGGTCTCGGCGGCGAAGTCGACACTCCCGCCGTCCGGATGGGCCAGCGTGCCGGCCCGAGCCTGGCGCACGGACTCGGCGAACGCCGCGAGCGTCGGATACCGCAGCAGTGAACGGGTCAGGTCGCGGATCTGTGTGACGCCGATGCCGAACACGACGCGGGTCCGGGCGAGCATCTCCATGGCCAGCAGCGAGTTGCCGCCCAGCTCGAAGAAGTCGTCGTGCGGACGAACGTAGTCCACATCCAGGATCTGGCCCCACAACTGGGCCATCCCCTGGGGCACCGGACGGTCGTCGGCGCCGGCCGTCGGCGCGGCGGTCACGGTTTCCGGAACGGCCCTGCGGTCGAGCTTTCCACCGGGCGTGACAGGCAGCCGCTCCACCGCGTGGAAGGCCGCCGGGATCATGTGGCCCGGCAGGACCTCTGCGAGTGCCGACCGCAGCCGTGCGCTCAGCACCGCCTCACCGCCGGCCGGTGGCGAGGCCGGCGTGAAGTACGCGACGAGGTCCCGGTCGCCACTGGCGCGCGTCCGGGCCACCACCATCGCCTGGCCGATCTCCGGAAGGGCGACGAGGGCGGCCTCGACTTCGGCCGGGTCGACACGGAACCCGCGGATCTTCATCTGGTCGTCGACCCGGCCCAGGACCTCCAGGTTGCCGTCGTAGCGCCGACGGCCCAGATCCCCGGTGCGATACATCCGGTCCCCAGGCGCCGAGCCGTGCGGGTCGGGCAGGAACTGCTGTGCGGTCAGGGCGGGTTGTCGCCAGATACCGCGTGCCAGCCCCGGGCCGCCGATGTAGATCTCGCCGCGCCCGCCGGGCGGAACCTGGCGGAGTTCGGCGTCGAGTACGTGGACGTGAATGCCCTTCAGGGGCCTGCCGATCGGGGCGACGGCGGTGTCCGGCGCGGCGAGCACTTCCTCGTTCAGGTCGCAGAGCGTGGAGGTGATGGTGGTCTCGGTGAGCCCGTAGGCGTTGACGAGCCGCGCGCCGGGGATCCGGTGCAGAATGGCGCGGCAGTCCTTCGCGGTGATGATCTCGCCGCCGACGATGACGAGCCTCAGAGATGCGAGGCTCGCGGTGCGGTCCTGGACGGACACGATCCGATGCCAGTAGGCGGGGGTCAGGTCGGCGACAGTGATCCCGTGCTCCGGGAGATGGTGCAGCAGGTCGGTGGGTGCCCACGAGTGTGTTCCCGCGAGGACGAGTGTCGCGCCGCTGATCAGGGTGGCGAAGATCTGCTCCAGCGAGGTGTCGAAGCCGAGCGCCGCGGCGTGCAGCACCCGGTCGCCGGGCGTCAGTTCGTATGCCCGGGCAACCGCGGTGAGGGAGTGTGCCAGTGACCTGTGGCTGATCATCACCCCCTTGGGTGGTCCGGTGGATCCGGAGGTGTAGATCACGTAGGCGAGGTCGTCCGGCCGGGGGCCGGGTGCCGGCAGTGCCGACTGGGGGTCCTGCGGCGGCGTCTGCGGGGCCGGTTGCCCGGCGTGGACGATCCGCGCCTCGCACTCGGCGAACATCGGGGCGTGCTCGCGGCTCGAGACGATCAGGCGTGAACCGATCTCCGCGACCAATCCGGCTATCCGTTGCCGTGGAGTCGCCGGGTCGAGGGGAAGGAACGCCCCACCGGAGCTCAGTACCGCCAGCAGCGCGACGACCAGCTCGGGCACGCGGTCGAGGCACACGGTGACCACGGACTCCGCGCCGACGCCCGACTCCCGCAGCTCGTGTGCAAGCCGGTCGGCGCGGCCGGTCAGGTCGGCGTAGCTGAGCCGGCCCTCGTCCGAGATCACCGCGAGAGCGGACGGCTCACGCCGTGCCCGCTCCCGGACCAGCTCGGGCACGGTGCTCGGCCCGGCTTCCGGGGGCCGCCGCTCGGCGCGGGCGCTCGCGGGCCGCATGTCGGTCCACAGGCGGTCGACCAGGCTCCCGCACGACGCGGCGGACTCCGGTCCGCCGATCCGATGCCACCCGGCCGGAATCCGGCGATCGGCAGGCCAGATCGCGTACTGCTCCTCATCGTTGCGCAGTATTACGCACAGCGCAGCCGACTCTGCCGACGGGTGGTCACGTTCCGTCACCTTGGGTCTCCTGCCTCGCGCGGCGTTCTGCGGAGCACGACCTGCGCGGTTCGCGGGAGAGGGGCCGCCGCCATCACCCATTCCCTTCCGAGGGCGTCGCGGGCAATCCGGCCAGGCGGCCGAGCGGTGGCGCGAGGACGAGGTGCTCCGCCTCCTCGGCGCTGACCGGCTCGGCGAAGAGATACCCCTGGCCGAGTCGGCAGCCCATGGAGATCAGCGATTCCTGCTGCCTCACGTCCTCCACTCCTTCGGCGATCACGGTGAGGCCGAGCGTGTCGGCGAGATGCGTGATGCCTTCGACCAGGGCGTACTGCTCGGGCGAGCGCCCGAGTTGGTCGATGAACGACTTGTCGATCTTGAGTATCGAGATCGGGAACTCACGCAGATAGCTCAGCGACGAGTAACCCGTTCCAAAATCGTCAATCGCGAAGCGGACCCCGAGGTCGGTGAGCGAACTCATCTCGGCCAGGATGCGCTCGTCGTTGTACATCAGCACACTCTCGGTCAGTTCCAGTACAAGAGACGACGGTTCGATGCCGGAGAGTTGCAGGGCGCGCCGGACCACGTTGGGGAAATCTTCGTCCCGGAACTGACGCGGCGACACGTTCACGCTGACGTAAGGTGCGCTGCGGTCGGCCGTCCCGAGGCGCAGCACGGACTCCTCCCACTGGACAGCCTCGGCCGCGGCCTGATCAAGCACCCAGGCCCCGAGCGGGACGATCTGCCCGCTCTCCTCGGCCAGCGTGATGAACTGCTCCGGCAGCACCATGCCGCGCGTGGAGTGGGGCCAGCGAACGAGCGCCTCGAAGCCGGCGATCCGCCCGCTGGTCAGCTCCACGATGGGCTGGTAGAGCACCATGAACGACGTCTCGATCGACGAACTGTCCAGCCCCTCCTGCAACTTGGCACGCTCGGCCATGCCGCTCTGCAGCTCCGGGTGGTAGTGGCGCCACTGGCGCTTGCCCGCCGTCTTCGCCGCGTACAGGGCGAGATCGGCGTGTGTCAGCAGTTCAACCGAGTCGATGCTGTCCTCCGTCGTCGCGACGCCGACACTGGCGTATGTGCTCACCGGCCCCACACTGAGCCGGAACGGCTCGGCGAACACGGTCATCACGTGTTCGGTGAAGCGCTCCACACCCGCCGTCGAGACGGAACCCTCCACCAGGAGGGCGAACTCGTCGCCGCCGATGCGTGCGGCGGTGTCGGAGGCACGGACGGTGGTCTGCAGCCGGAGTGACAGCGCAACCAGGAGTTCGTCGCCCACACCGTGGCCGTGTATGTCGTTGACGACCTTGAAGTCGTCTATGTCGACGAAGAGCACGCCGACCACCGTGCCCTCGCGCTGAGCCTGCACAAGGGCGTGGTTGATCCGCTCCTGGAAGAGTACGCGGTTGGCCAGGCCCGTGAGCGAGTCGTGGAACGCCTGGTGGGTGAGTTCGCGTTCGAGCTTGCGCTGTTCGGTCACGTCCCGCAGGGTGAGCACCACCCCGCCCACGGTGGCCTCGTCGCGCAGGTCGCTCCACCTCACCTCGACCTCGATGGTCGCCCGGTCGGTGCGGACCATGCGCCAGTGCTCGCGCCTGGTCTGGTACTCGCCGTTCCGTATCCGGCCGAGCGTCTCGACGACCGCGCGGCTGTCCTGCGGCGGCACCAGATCGACGAGTTGGGCGCCCTCCAGGTTCGGAACGCCCAGCACTTGGTCGGCGGAGGGGCTGGCGTAACGGACCCGGTCGTCGTCGTCGAGGATCAGGATGACGTCGGAGGCGTTCTGCACCAGTGTGCGGAAGTACATCTCGCTGTTGCGCCGGTTGACTTCCTCGGCGAGGGCGACCCTCGCCACGGCAAGTGCCGTCTGCGCGGCGAGAGTCGCCAGCGTGTCGCGGAACACGAGGAGGTCGTGCTCGTTCCCGGCCACGATCAGTGCCCCGATGAGCGAATCGCCAGAGGGATGATCCTGCGAGGTGAGCGGGCAGACCAGCGCGTATCCGGGGCGGGGCGGCTCTTCGTCCGGGCCCGTGAGGCGGGCGGCAAGATCGGGCCCGACACCGTCGAGGGCCACCAGGCGGTTCTCGCCGGACGCGATCAGTCCCCGTACAGCTGCGGTCACCGGCGCGGACAGCGGCCCGCGTTCGCCGCCGTGCTCCCCGTTCACCCAGAGCGTGTTGTCCGGGACGGTGAGCAGCGCGGAATGCGGTGGGCCGTGCGGCACCAGCTCTGTCACCGCGGAGTGCACGGCGGCGGCCACATCCCGCGTGTCGCCCGCTCCGCCCAGCGACGACACCGCGTTGCGCAGCACCTTCTCCCGGCCGACCGCCCGCCGTTGGGTCGCCACCACGCCCGCCAGACGGTAGAGCACAAGGAGGAAGAGCACGGCGGAGAACACTCCGATGACACCGACGTTGGCACTCTCGCCGCGTACCGCCTGCGTCAGGAGGATGGTCGGCGCGATCAACGACGCCAGGATGAGCAGGCTCAACCGGCCCGTGCCGGCCTCCGGGCGCCATGCCACCGGCTGGGTCAGCGATCGCATGGTCGGATCGAGCGCGGCGGCCGCCCAGGCGCCGTACAGGACGGCCCAGCCGAGATCGACCGCGGTACCCGTGCGCCAGGTCCCGTTCAGTTGAATCAGGCCGTACGCCACGTCGGCGGTGAGCAGACCGACAGTGCCCACCGTGAGCAGCATGAGCGAGCGGCTCTTGCCGCCACGGCCGGCGAGCAGGCGCAGCAGCATCGCCAGTACGAGGATGTCGCCGAGCGGATAGGCGATGGAGAACGCCTTCTGCACCCAGGTGAGACCCTCGAGGCGGGCATACGGATCGATGAGGAAGAGCCACGACAGCAGCGCCAGACCGACCGTCAGCGTCAGCGCGTCGACGAGGCTCGCGCGGTCACGCCACCCCGTGCGCCAGTGCACGAAGCCCAGCAGCCCGGCCGCATAGAGCGGATATGCCGCGAGATAGAAGCCGTCCGCGATCGACGGGAACGGGACTTCCTCGTTGAGCACCTGGATGAGGATGATCTGGGTCGCCTGGCCCGCGGCGAAGGCGAAGTTTCCCGCGGCGAGCAACAGCCAGGGGAGACGATGCTCGGGGCGGTTGAGGAAAATACCCAGGATAATACCGCTGACGCCGATCGCTCCAATGGCGACGAAGATCAGCCGCTGGTCCGGAAATATATAGTAAAAGGCCGTCAGCATGACGATGCATGCGCTGACAGCAGACATCGCGGCCTGGCTTCGCAGTCGCGCGTTCATCCCAACTAACCTCCTGGGAAGGCAACTTGCCGGGCGGACCGAGCTGGGCGAACGGCACCGAGCGACGGCGAACAAGCCCGTAGGATCGGGCTGACAAAGGAGAATTCTGCGGGGCCCGGACTCGGTCCCGGTCGCCTGTGAAAAAGATCATCGCTATACGCGGTCGCCGTAATAAACGGTCGCCAGTATGCGGGCTCCTTCTCGCCGAGACATCGACGGGTCTTCCATCAAGCTAACTCGGCTCGTCATTTCTCGCATGTGCACGGCGAGATAGCGCGTGGCGTAGCGGGATACGGCGCCATAGGTGAAAGTGGAGTACAAGGAGGCCGCAGTAACCGGACCGGATCCGCCCTGTCACGATCGGCTCCTGACGGAGCGTGAAATCCATGCTCTCCGATTACCGCCGGATCTTCTCTCCTGCAGGCAGTGTGCTCTTCTCCACCGCAGGCTTCGTTTCACGCCTACCGCAGTCGATGATCGGCGTCGGCATCGTCACCATGCTGTCGCAGCTGGGCAGAGAGTACTGGCTCGCCGGCTCGATCTCCGCCGCGCAGACCCTCGCCGCCGCGGCGATCGGACCGCAGATCTCCCGGCTGGTCGACCGTCACGGCCAGCGCCGCGTCGTCCTCCCAACGACGGCCGTGACGGTCGCCGCCATCTGCGCGCTGCTGCTGTGCACCCGGCACGCCGCCCCGGACTGGACGCTGTACGTCTCGGCGGCGGCAGCGGGCTGCATGCCCAGCATGGGCGCGCTCGTCAGATCCCGCTGGTCGGAGCTCCACCGGGAGTCACCGCGGCTGCTGCACACCGCGTACGCGCTGGAGTCGGTACTCGACGAGGTGGTCTACGTCATCGGCCCGATCCTGGCGATCACGCTGTCGACCGGGGGCAGCGCCGAGGCCGGACCGTTGACGGCCGCGGTCCTCCTCGCCGTCGGCGTCCTGCTGTTCGCCGCCCAGAGGCGAACGGAACCGCCGGTGCGCCCCATGCCGCAACGCGCCGGGGGCTGGGCGCTACGCATCCCGGGACTCGGCCTGCTGGTGCTGACGGTGACATCGGTGGGCGCGTCCTTCGGTTCGGTGGAAGTCGTGACCGTGGCGTTCACCGAAGCCCACTATGACAAGGCGCTGTCCGGAGTGCTGCTGGGCGTTTACGCGTTCGGCTCGGGCCTGGCGGGCGCGGTCTTCGGCGCGATCAGGCCGCGGGGGGCGATCACGCGGAGTTTGCTGGTCAGCGTCTGGGTGATGGCGGTGACCGTGGTGCCGCTGTTGTTCGTGTCGGGTCTTGCGGCACTGGCGGGGATGCTCTTCGTGGCGGGCATGGCCATCGCGCCGATCCTGATCACCACGATGGGGCTGGTGGGCCGTCTGGCGCCGGCCTCCCGGCTCACCGAGAGCATCACCTGGATCGTCTCCGGCCTCTCCGTCGGGGTGGCGCTGGGCTACGCCACCTCCGGGTGGGTGGTCGACACGGCCGGGGCCTCGGCGGGCTACCAGGTGTCGTGCGCGGCGGCCCTGCTCGCCGCCTCGACGATCTCCCTCGCCCTGCCACGGCTGACCCGCGCCGAGGCGCAGTGACCCGAAGCTCACGAGCAGCGGATTCAGTCCCGTGAGCCGGAATCGACGCTCAAACCTCGTGAGGAACGTTTCCACAGGTCAGGAACGTTCCGCGACTGCTGCTGCGGGCCGTACGACGGGAGTCCGGCGGCTAGGGCCCGGGGCCCCGGCTCACGCCAGAAGGTTCCGATACAGCGCCGCATACCCCGACCTGAACCGTGCCGGACCGAAGCGTTCCTCGACCGTGGCGCGGCCGCGTTCCGCCAGCTTCTCCCACCACCAGGGGCGGTCCAGGAGCTGGAGCAGTAGATGGCCGGCGCGGTGGGGGACGGGGGCGCGCAGGACGGCGTCCTTCAGCGCAGAGAACTGGGGGAGGTCGCTCATGATGACGGGGCGTCCGGTCGCGAGGGCTTTGAGGACGGTGAAGGGGACGTCCGGGCGGCCGCCGAGGGCCTGCGGGAGATGCAGCACGATGTCCGAGACGGCCAGCAGCCGGGGCAGGTCCTCGACGCTGCCGAGCACCTCGCTGGCGTGCAGACCCTCCTGGGCCGCCCGCGAGCGCAGCGCCTGCTCCAAGCGACCGACGTGCTGTCCGGGGCGCCCCTGGACGGCGAGGATCAGCTGGAAACGGGCTCCCGCGCGAGCGGCGACCGCCGCCGCGCCGATGGCCTCGTACGCACCGCCGCCCGGGTCGTGATGGCCCGTGGCCAGGACGATCGGCGGATCCCTGACCGACCGGGGCCGCAACTGCCACTCCGCCGGCTCGATCATGGGGCCTATGACCGGTACCTTGCCGAAACCCGCCGCGCCCAGCGCCCGCGCCGTCACCTCGGACAGCGCCACGGTGGGGCCGAGCGGCCGGGACCGCGCGAGCAGGCCCGGGTCCCAGACGCCGGGGACGGTGTGCAGGACCGGCCGCCCGTGGAGCAGCGGGAGCCAGAGGCGGGAGAACGCGGGGAAGCCCGGACTGATCGACAGCACGGCGTGCACGAGATCGGCCCGCCGCGCCAACCGGGCGCCGACCGCCGCCACTTGGAGCCGTTCCGGCAGGCCGGGAGCGCCGTTCCGCGACACCTTCGGCACCGAGCGGCCACGCCAGGCGGCGGCCGGCTCCCGCCCGCGCCGGAACCAGAAGTGGTCCACCTCCGGCATGGCCTGGGCGAGGCTCAGCGCCAGCTCGGCCTCTTCGCCGTCCCCGGCGTCGAGGGGGCCGCTGGTGAGGAGCAGTACGCGAGGTCTGCGCGGGTCAGCTGCCATGACAGCCTCCCGCGGATGATGCCTCCTGCTCGCCCGCTCCGTCTCCGGCGTCGCTGCTTCGGCGACGGCCGACCGTGCGGGAGGAGACCGTACGCGCACGCCGGGCTCGCCTGGCGGTCCGGGCCCGGCACGGCGCCGACCGGCGCATAGGGGCGCGGACGACGCGATCCGAGGCGCGGCGCAACGGGTGGACACCGCAGGGAGAACCGGAGTGCCGCGAGCCGAACGAGGCAGGACGGTCCGTCGCACGCCGTAGCGGGTGCGAGACCACACGTGCCGTAGGCCGGCTCGCCCATCGGGACATCGGTACGTCCTGCCGAAGGAACTGAATGCCCTACTATCCCACCTTTAACACGGCACCAGAACCCCGTCAAACGCACAAGTTCCCTTTCAAGATTTCCCCTTCTGCCCTCCCGTGTCTCGTCTCCTAGAATTCTTGTCATGGCAGGGCGAATCGAGGACTACGCCCTCATCGGGGACCTGGAGACGGCCGCTCTGGTCGGCAAGGACGGGGCGATCGACTGGATGTGCCTGCCGCGATTCGATTCCCCCGCCTGTTTCGCCGCACTGCTCGGCGGCGAGGACAACGGCCGGTGGCGGATCGCCCCGGCCGAAGCCGCCTCGCGACGGTGCGACCACCGGGCCTACCGGGGCGACACGCTGATCCTGGACACGGTATGGAAGGCGGCGGACGGGGCCGTGCGCGTGACCGACTTCATGCCGCCTCGCCAGGGAGTTCCCCGTCTCGTACGCCTGGTGGAAGGACTCGCGGGCCAGGTCGAGATGCGCGGGGAACTGCGGCTGCGGTTCCTCAACGGACAGGTGGTGCCCTGGACCCGGGGCGTCGACCCGCACACGGTGACCGCGGTCGCCGGGCCAGACGCCGTCCTCGTGCGATGCGACGCAATTCCGAAATCCGACAACGACGAAGCGTGTTTCTCCCTGAGCAATTCCTGTATTCACTCGCGGTTCACGCTCTCGGCCGGACAGCGAAGGGCATTCGTCCTCGACTGGAGTCCCTCTCACATGCCGCCGAATCCGCGCGGGGATACCATCGAACTCCTCGCGGGGACACAGGAATTCTGGCAGCAGTGGACGGCGAAGTGCACCTATCAAGGCCCTTGGCGGGACACGGTGCTGCGATCCCTCATCACACTCAAAGCACTGATCTACGCACCCACCGGAGGAATGGTGGCCGCCGTCACCACCTCACTGCCCGAATGCCTCGGCGGAGAACGCAATTGGGACTACCGCTTCTGCTGGCTCCGTGACTCCACCTTCACGCTGTCCTGCCTCCTGCGCACCGGCTACCGCGACGAAGCCGTCGCCTGGCGGAACTGGCTGGTCCGCGCCGTGGCCGGCCAACCCGACGACCTCCAGCCGCTGTACGGGGTGTCGGGCCAGCGGAGGCTGCCCGAGAAACCGGCCGGCTGGCTCGACGGATACGAGGGCTCCCGCCCCGTACGCTTCGGCAACGCGGCCGCCGATCAACTCCAACTCGACGTCTACGGCGAGGTGCTCAACACCATCTACTCCGCGGTGCGCGCGGGCATACCCATCGACCACCACATGTGGAGCGTCGTCGCCTCACTCATGGACCACCTCGAGCGGCACTGGCGAGAACCCGACGTGGGACTGTGGGAAGTACGCGGCCCGCCACGGCACTTCGTGCACTCCCGGATCATGTCGTGGGTCGCCGCGGACCGGGCGCTGCGGATGGCGCGGATCGCGGGACTGCGCAGTTCGGCGGAGCGCTGGCGGGGGATGCGCCAAGCCATCCACGACGAGGTGTGCCGCGAGGGCTGGGACGCCGAACAGCACAGCTTCGTGCAGGCGTACGGCTCCCGCGACATCGACGCGTCCGCACTGCTGCTGCCCAAGCTCGGCTTCCTGCCCCCGGACGACCCCCGGGTCCACGGCACCCTGTCGGCCGTGGCCCGCACGCTCGGTGACCACGGCTACCTGCACCGCTACACCGACGGCGGCCGTGAAGGCGCCTTCCTCGTCTGCTCCTTGTGGTTCGCCGACGCCCTCCGGGCGACCGGCCGCCGCGAGGAGGCGGACGCCGTGTTCGAGCGCGTACTGGACGCCCGTAACGACGTCGGCCTGCTCTCGGAGGAGTGGGACCCGGTCGCCCACCGCCAACTCGGCAACACCCCCCATTCGTTCAGCCACGTCGGCCTCGTCAACACGGCCTTCGCCCTGCACGGCACGCGCAGCGAGGCGCGGCGCCGACAGGTGTAAGGGCTCGGGGTATCGGGCCGGCGGTCAGCCGCGCACGTGCAGCCCGAAACCCGTGCGGCCCGTCGGCTCCAGTCCCTCCTTCAGGTGCAGCGAGGGGATCTCGTAGTCCCCGAAGTTCTGCCGCCGGAACGCGATCGGCTCGGTCGACTCCAGGGTGAGCAGGCGCTGCTCCCACCCCTTGGCGACATCCGCGTAGTCCTCGCCGGTCATCCGGTCGGTGCCGTACAGCACGAACGGCGGCAGCACCTCGATGCCCGGGTAGTAGAGGATGCCGTGGTGGACCGGGAACAGCAGATCGTCGATGGGGCCGTTGATCCCGCGAGCGGCGTAATGCGACTCCGGGCCGCCGGCGGTCACCGACAGCAGAGCCTTCCTGCCCGCGAGGGTGCCTTCGCCGAAGCGCTCGCCGTACCTGATGTCGCTGTGTTCGCCGACGCCGTACGCGAAGTGGTAGGTGAACACCCGGTCCACCCAGCCTTTGAGGATCGCGGGCATCGTGTACCACCACAGCGGGAACTGGAAGATGATCGTGTCGGCCCACAGCAGCTTCTCCTGCTCGGCGAGGACGTCCGGGGTGAGCGTCCCGGCGTCGAAGGCCCGGCCCGAGTCCAAGGCGACCTTCAGCGGACTTGAGGCGTCGGGGCCGTAGTCCGCGGCGTCCACGACCGCCTTCCAGTTCATCGCGTACAGATCGCTCACCCGTACCTCGTGCCCGGCGGTCTGCAATGTGGACACCGCGAGGTCCTTCAGCGAGCTGTTGAGCGACTTCGGCTCCGGGTGGGCGTAGACGATCAGCGTCTTCACGGGAACTCCTTGGGATCGGTGCCTTCGATCCTGGGCGCCGCGGCGCCCGGCGTTCAGGGGCGCCTCTTCCATCGGACGGGACTTCCTGGTAACGGCAGGGCCACCTTCACAGGCTCCGCCGAGGCCATACTGGGGGCATGGACGATCTTGCGGGCTTCTTGCGGACCCGGCGTTCCCGGGTCGACCCCGCGGCGGTCGGCATCCCGACCGACAGCCGCCGCCGGGTCGAAGGGCTGCGCCGCGAAGAGGTCGCGCACCTGTCCGGAGTCAGCGTCGACTACTACGTACGCCTGGAGCAGGGCCGGGCGACCCAGCCCTCCGAGCAGGTCCTCGACGCGCTCGCCCGCGTCCTCGGCCTCGACGAGACCGAACGCGGGCACCTCCACCGGCTCGCCCGGCAGCGCCGCCGCCGCGCGAAGGCGCCGGGCGGGCGGGTCCGGCCAGAGCTGCTGCGCGTCCTCGACCTGGTCGCCGACGCACCCGCGCTGATCATGGACCACCGCCTGGACGTGCTCGCCGGGAACCGCCTCGCCGGGCTCCTCTACGGTCGGGCGATGCCGGGCCTGAACACCGCCCGGCACATCTTCCTCGAGGAGGCCGAGCGCGGCCTTTACGCGGACTGGGAGAAATGCACCCTCGACGTGGTCGGGCACCTGCGCCTGGCCGCCGGCAAATACCCTGAAGACCCCCGCCTGGCCTCGCTCATCGGCGAGTTGGCGATGGGCAGCGAGCGTTTCCGCCGCCTCTGGGCCCGCGCGGACGTGCGCGCCCGCACACATGGGCGCAAGGCGTACCGACACCCCCTGGTCGGCCTGCTGGAACTGCACCAGGAGAACTTCGCACTACCAGATGATTCGGGCATGGAGCTGGTGGTGCTGTCCGCGCCCCCCGGCAGCTCCGCTGAGGACGGGCTGCGCCTGCTCGCGGGCCTGGGCGCGGACAACGATGACGCGCATCCCACGCTGAACGCTCAGGTTCACGAGTAACTCAACTCAAGGACGCCAGCCACCGTGGCCCAGCCGCTCCTGCTGCCGTACACGCCGCCTCATGGTGATCGCGGGGATACCGAGCCCCACCAGCACCGGGACCGCGGCGGTGATTCCGAACCAGAGGAAGATCGCGAGATAGCCGTAGACGGCGTTGTCCACGTGCGCGTCTGCCTTCACCAGAAGGAAGAAGCTGGCCACGAACGCGACCACCATCAGCCCCGCGAGGGCGATCGAGAGCCAGAGCAGGATGCCGGCCCAACGCCGGTACCTGGCACTGACTTCCTGGATCTGTGGTGGCCCGTATCCGCCGGGTGGACCGTACGCGCCGGGCGGTCCGTACCCGTTGGGCGGCCCGTACGCGCCGGGTGGCCCGTACCCGCCGGGCGGACCGGGCAAGGGCCTTGGCGCCGGGTGTTGGGTCGGCCATTGATCAGGCATGAGGCCCAGTTCTACGGGGCGTGGCACCGGAACGCCAGCTTCCGCCGCCACCGCACGTACCGCGCCGGAAGGTCGTGGATCACCGCGCGCCCGGATCCGCCCAGGCCAGGCCGTCCTCCGTGGCGACCAGGCCGCCGGGAGACAGGGGTGCCTCGTCCTCCAGGGGGCCGCCGAAGAGGCCTCGTTCCTGGAGGATCGTGCCCTCCTGGAACACCTGGCGGATGTTGGGGGACTCGAAGAGGGGGTTGCGCAGGCCGTCGGAGTCCGGGAGGCGGCCCACCGCCTGGTCGAGGGCCGAGGAGGCCGCCGTCAGGCGGGTGCCCGCCTGGCTGGGAGCGGTGAGCGAGGCGTCGCCGGACGCCAGGCCGCCCACCAGCTCGACGAACGCCTCCAGTTCCGTGGCGCCGACGTTGGTGACCTTGCGTGCCTTCCAGAAGTACGAGCGCTCGTCCTGGTGCATGTCGTAGAAGGAGACCAGGAACTCGTAGAACAGGGCGTACTCGTGGCGATAGCGAGCCTCGAACTCGTCGAAGCAGTGGTCCTCGTCCAGAGTTCCGGCAGTTCCGGCGGTTCCGGCGGTTCCGGCGGTTCCGGCGAGGACGGTGTTGATCGACCGGGCCGCGAGCAGGGCGCCGTACGTGGCGAGGTGCACACCGGAGGACAGGACCGGGTCGACGAAGCACGCCGCGTCACCGGTCAGCACCATGCCGGGCCTCCACAGCCGGGACTTCCAGTACGACCAGTCCCTGCGCACCCGCACCTGGTCGTACGGTGCCTCGGTCGCCTGCGGGACCCCGTCGAGGAGGCCCCGGACTTCGGGGCACGAGTCGATCAGGCGCCGCCACGCCGCCGCCGGGTCCCGCTGGATCGCCGCCGCGTTCTCCCGGCTCACCACCGCTCCCACGCTCGTCAGGTCGTCCCGGAGCGGGATGTACCAGATCCAGCCCTCGTCGAAGGCGGCGCAGAAGATGTTGCCGTCGTTCGGCGCCGGCAGGCGCTGGCCGCCGGCGAAGTAGCCGAACACCGCGATGTTCCGGAAGAAGTCGGAGTACGTCCGCTTCCCGCCGACGTGCGTGTGGATCCTGCTGCCGTTACCGGAGGCGTCCACGACGTACCGGGCCCTCGCCTTGCGTGTCCCGCCGTTCGGGCCGGTCCAGGTCACGCCGCGGACCCGCTCCTCGTCGGCGAGCACGGTCGTGACGCGGCAGCCTTCCCGTACGTCCACGCCGACGCGGCGGGCGTTGTCCAGGAGGATCGCGTCGAACCGGGACCGTTCGACCTGGTACGCGAACGAGGTCGGGTCGGCCAGCCGGGGTGACAGCGCGAAGGAGAACTGCCACGGATCCCGGTTCCGTCCCCACCGGAACGTACCGCCGCGCTTGAGCTTGAAGCCCGCCCGTGCCACCTCGTCCTCGACGCCCAGGATGCGGCACACGCCGTGCACGGTGGAGGGGAGCAGCGACTCCCCGATCTGGTACCTGGGGAACCTGTGCTGCTCGACGAGGAGAACGCGGTGGCCCCGCATGGCGACGGCCGCCGAGACCGTCGCCCCGGCCGGACCGCCTCCGACGACGATGACGTCGTACTCCTCGGCCTCCTCCGCGTGCTTCCCCTCCGCGTTCCTCTCCGTATTGCTCTCTGTGTGCTTCGAGAAACTCACTGATTTCCTTTCGCTGTACGTGAGTTCGCCGTGCGTGAGGCGATCCAGGTACGGATGGCGGATGCCGTGGTCCCGGCGTGCTCCCGCATCATCGTCAGGTGGTCGCCGGGCACGTCCACGCAGTCGTGCGGCAGCGGCCAGGACGTCCGCCAGTTCCCGTTCCGCGCGTCCGCGGACGCCACCATGGACGGGGCGGGCTCTGTCGCGCGCACCAGGAGGATGGGGGTGTCGACCGGCTCGGGTTCCCAGCCGAGGAAGATGCGGTTGTACGCGCCCATCGCGGCCAGAGCGCCGTCGTCGTCCGCGGTGAAGGCGGGCTGTCCGAGGCCCTGGACTGACGGGGCGGCCAGGGAGACCAGCCAGTCCTTGTCGGTGTTGTCCTCGTTGATGTGGTACGTGTCGATCAGGACGAGGCCGGCGGGAACCGTGCCGATGCTCTCCAGGTGGTGGGCCACGGTGTGGGCGACATTGCCGCCCGCGGAACTTCCCACGATCACAAAAGGCTTGTCCCCGACATGCCGCAGCACGGACTCGGCCTGCGTACGAGCCAGCGTGGCGTGGTCCTCCGGCACCGCGGTGCCCGTACCTATGCCGGGGTGCGGGAATTCCAGGACGTCCAGTTCGCCCTGGAAGTGGCCGTGGAAGTGGGGGAATTCGCCGCCATCGGACGGGTGCGAGGGGTGGTAGGCCGGGAAGTAGACGATCGTCGGGCGGTCGGAATCGCCGCTTCCGTCGGCGCGGCGGATCGGGGGCAGGGCGTGATCGCGGCATGCGGCGACACCGTACGTCGGCAGCGCGTAGGACGCGGTGACCAGCATGTGCATCGCCGCCACCGCGCGACCGCTCTCGCTGACCTTCCGGAACAGCGAAGAGAGGGTGTGCGTATGCGGCTTCCGCGTGTGCCGCTCCGGCTCCGGCGCGGGCAGCGCATCGTCCAGCAGACCGAGCAGATGCCGGGCCAGTCCCTCCGCCGTGGGGTGCTCGAACACCGCGGCGGCGGACAGCCTGAGCCGCAGGGCCATACTCAGCCGATTGCGGACCTGAACCGCCGTCAGGGAGTCGAAACCAAGATCGGCGAAGGTCTTGCCGGTCGGCAGTGCGGCGGCGTCCCGGTATCCGAGGACCGCGGCCACGTCACCGCGCAGCAACTCCGCGAGCGCCACCTCCCGTTCACTGACGGGCAGGTCGGCCAGCCGCTTCCGCCACGCTCCCGGTTCCAACACCTGACTCGTGGGGCCGGTTCCGGGATCGGAGCTGGCTGCCGTCGGGCGGACCGGGCGCACCAGCCGTCGCAGCAGTGGCGGGAGGTCATCTCCGGCGGATCGGAGGCTTGTCCGGTCCAGCAGGATCGGGGCCAGTACGGGCTCTCCCGCGCCCAGCGCCGCGTCGAACAGCGCCAGCCCCTGCGCCGGGGAGAGCGCCCGGAACCCATCGCGGGAACGGGAGGCCGAGGACTGTCCGCTCTCTGCGAGCTGGGCGGCCATACCCCCGCCGAGCTCCCACAGTCCCCAGGCCAGGGAGACGGCCGGCAGCCCGAGTGCGGTGCGATGGCGGGCGAGCGCGTCCAGGAAGGAGTTCGCCGCCGCGTAGTTGCCCTGGCCGGCCCGGCCCAGCAGGCCCGACGCCGAGGAGAACAGGACGAACGCCGACAGGTCCAGATCCCGGGTCAGTTCGTGCAGGTTCCAGGCCGCGTCCGCCTTCGGCCGCAGTACCGCCGCCATCCGTTCGGGGGTCAGCGCGGCCAGTACGCCGTCGTCGAGCACGCCCGCGGCGTGCACCACGGCGGTCAGCGGGGGCTCGCAGCTCTTGATCACCTCGGCCAGCACGGCGCGGTCGGCCGCGTCACAGGCGACGATCTGGACTTCGGCTCCCAACTCCTCCAGTACGGTGCGCAGTTCGTCGGCGCCGGCCGCCTGTGGGCCGCGACGACCGGTCAGCAGTAGATGCCGTACGTCGTGCGAGGTGACCAGGTGCCGGGCCACTTCGGCGCCCAGGGCTCCGGTGCCTCCGGTGATCAGTACGGTGCCGTCCGGACCGAACGAGCCGCTTCGGGTGTTTTCGCCATCCGTGGTCGCCCCGACCAGTCGTGGAACTGTCATCTGCCCTGCGCGGATGGACAGTTGGGGCTCGCCGGTGGCAACGGCGGTGGGGAGCAGGCGCAGGGATTCGGGTTGACCGTCCACGTCGACCAGGACGACGCGGCCGGGTAGTTCCGACTGCGCCGTACGCACCAGTCCCCAGACCGCGGCGCCCGCGAGGTCCGGCACCGGTGCGGTGGCGTCCCTCGTCACCACCACCATCCGTGACCCTGCGGTCCGCGGATCGTCCTGCCAGTTCTGCAGGGTCTGAAGCACCCTGCCGGTGAGGAGGTGTACGGCGGACGGCGGGTCGGAATCCGTCGCCGGGCCGAGTGCCGCGAGGGCCACGATGCCCGCTTCGGATGCCGTGGGGTCCTTGCTGGTGGGGAGGAACTCGCCGAGGTTCAGTTCGTCCGGGCCGAGGACCGTCCAGACTCCGTGGTCCGCGTCTGTGGGCGGCTCGACGGCGACCCAGTCCGGGCGCAACGGGGCGCGTCGTACTGCCTCGTCCGCCAAGTGGCCGTGTCCAGCGGGAAGTTCGCGAGTGGAGAGTGAGTCGATCCGTGCCACCGGGCGGCCTTCCGGGTCGGCCAGCGTCAGTGTGACCGTGTCCGTTCCGGCCGGGGCGACGCGTACGCGCAGCTCTGAGGCTCCGGCGGCGTGCAGACGTACGCCGTTCCACGCGAACGGCACCCGAACCGCGTCGGGTTCGGGGTCGGCGAGCAGGACGCTGTGCAGTGCCGCGTCCAGCAGCGCCGGATGGATCCCGAAGCGATGGGCGTCCGCCGTCTGCGGCTCGGGCAGCCGTACCTCCGCGAACAGTTCCTCGCCGCGCCGCCATATCGCCCGTACGCCCCGGAAGGTCGGCCCGTAGGCGAAACCGCCGTCCGCCAGGGTGTCGTACGCGTCGGAGAGGTCCATTTCAGCGGCGCCCTCGGGCGGCCAGGTCGTCAGCCCGCTGTCCGCCTCCTGGGGCGCCGCCTGGCCCAGCACTCCGGTGGCATGCCGGGTCCAGTCCGCCTCCGGGCCTTCTGCCGCGGATTCCTCGGGCCGGGAGTAGATGTCGACCGGGCGGCGGCCGGAGTCGTCCGCCGCCCCCACGACGGCCTGGACGCGTATCCCGGTCGCGGCGGGCAGTACGAGCGGTGCCAGGATTACGAGTTCGTCCAGCATGTCGCAGCCCACCGCGTCGCCCGCCCGGACGGCCATCTCCACGAACGCCGTCGCGGGTACGAGGACCGTCCCGGCGATCACATGGTCGGCGAGCCAGGGATGGTGCGCGGTGGAGAGTAGCCCGGAGAGCACGGTCCGGTCGGTGCCCGGTACCGCGAAGGCCGGACCGAGCAGTTGGGCGTCGGCCGTTGTCTCGGGGGTGTGCGGTACGTCGAGCCAGTAGCGCTGCCGTTGGAAGGCGTACGTCGGCAGGTCCACCTGCCGCGCCCCGGTGTTCGCGTACACCGTCGGCCAGTTGACCTTGACCCCGCGTACGTGCAGGCGGGCCACGGCGGACAGCAACGTCTCCGTTTCCCGCTCACCGCCCCGTGTGGCCGAGACGCACCCTCCGGCGACACCACCGTCTGCGGCGGTCAGGCACTCCTCGGCCATCGCCGTGAGCACAGGACCTGGCCCGACCTCCAGAAATGCGGAAACCCCATCGTCGTCAAGGCACCGCACGGCGTCGGCGAACCGCACCGGCAGGCGAGCGTGCCGTACCCAGTACTCGGGGGAGCACAACTCCTCGGCGTCCGCCTGCCGCCCCGTCACGGCGGAGATCACCGGAATCCGCGGCGGCCGGAAGGTCAGCCCTTCTGCGACCCGGCGGAACTCGTCGAGCATCGGCTCGATCAGAGGCGAGTGGAAAGCGTGGCTGACGCGCAGGCGTACTGTCCTGCGGCCGCGCGCCTCGAACCCGGCCGCGACGGCGAGTACGGCGTCCTGCGCGCCGGAGATCACCACCGACTCGGGCCCGTTCACGGAGGCGATCGCCACCTGGTCCCCGACGTTCGCCAGCGCGGGCAGGACCTCCGCCTCGGCCACGTGCAGCGCGACCATCGCCCCGTCCTCGGGCAACGCCTGCATCAGCCGCCCGCGCGCCGCGACGAGCGCCGCGGCGTCGGCCAGGTCCAGGACACCGGCGACGTGGGCCGCCGCCAGTTCCCCCACGGAGTGACCGGCCAGGAAGTCGGCCCGCACGCTCCAGGAGTCCAGCAGGCGGAACAGGGCGACCTCGAAGGCGAACAGAGCGGCCTGAGTGAAGTCCGTACGATCGAGCAGGCGGGCCTCAGGCGCATCCTGCTCGGCGAACATCACCGTACGCAGCGGCCGTTCGAGACGTCCGTCCAGCTCCCGGCACACGTCGTCGAAGGCCGTGGCGAAGGCAGGGAACGCCGCGTACAACTCCCGCCCCATACCAGCGCGTTGAGCTCCCTGGCCGGTGAACAGGAACGCCGTACGGACACCCGGATCCGCGATGCCGCGCACCGCGCCACCATTCGCGCCCTCGCCGAGTGCCCGCAGCGCCTGAAGCATCTGCGCCCGGTCGCCAGCCGGAACCGTCGCCCGGTGGGGCAATCCTGACCGTGACACGGCCAGCGTGAACCCGATGTCGGCGCCGGACAGTTCAGGCCGGGTCTCGACCGCGGCTGCCAGCCGTCGCGCCTGGGCGCGCAGGGCGGTTTCGTCGGCTCCGGAGAGCAGCCAGGGGACCGCACCGTCGTACGGCACGTCACTGCCACGCGGAACTTCACTGTCGTACGGAACTTCACTGTCGTACGGCATCTCCTTCTCGGAGACCGGTCCGCCGGGCGACGGCGGCGGCTCCTCCAGGATCACGTGCGCATTGGTCCCGCCGATCCCGAAGGCCGAAACCCCGGCACGCCGCGGCCGGTCCGCCGACGGCCACGGCCGGGCCGAGGTGAGCAGTTCCACCCGGCCGGACGACCAGTCCGCGTGCGGGGTAGGGGTGTCCACATGCAGGGTGCGGGGCAACTCCCCGTACCGCATGGCCTGCACCATCTTGATCACGCCGGCGACTCCCGCCGCCGCCTGGGTGTGCCCGAGGTTGGACTTGACCGATCCCAGCCACAGCGGCGGCTGCTCCTCGGTCCGTCCCTGGCCGTACGTGGCCAGCAGCGCCTGTGCTTCGAGGGGGTCACCCAGCGTGGTGCCCGTGCCATGGGCCTCCACCGCGTCCACGTCGCCCGTGCGGAGCCCGGCGTCGGCCAGCGCCTGCCTGATCAGTCGCTGTTGTGCCTGCCCGTTGGGCGCCGTCAGTCCGTTGGACGCGCCGTCGGAGTTGACCGCGGAACCGCGCAGCACGGCCAGCACCGGGTGACCGTTGCGCCGGGCGTCGGACAACCGCTCCAGCAGCACCAGTCCCGCGCCTTCGCCCCAGGCGGTACCGTCCGCCGACGACGAGAACGACTTGCAGCGCCCGTCGGGGGAGAGGCCGCGCTGCCTGCTGAACGCCAGGAATGGCCTCGGCGTCGCCATCACGGTGACCCCGCCGGCCAAGGCCAGCGAACACTCGCCCGAGCGCAGCGCCCCGGCCGCCCAGTGCAGCGCCACCAGCGAGGAGGAGCACGCGGTGTCGACCGTGATCGCGGGACCGCGCAAGCCGTACGCGTACGAGATCCGGCCGGAGGCCACGCTGCCGGCCGAGCCCAGGCCCAGATGCGCCTCCAGTTCGTGGGAGCGGGTGAACCGGGCGGAGTAGTCGCCGTACATCACCCCGACGAACACCCCCGTGTCGCTCTCCTTCAGCGACGCCGGGTCGATTCCGGCCCGCTCCCAGACCTCCCAAGAGGTCTCGAGGAGCAGCCGCTGCTGCGGGTCCATGGCCAGCGCCTCACGGGGCGAGATCCCGAACAGCCCCGCGTCGAACTCCGCGGCCCGGTGCAGGAATCCGCCGCTGCGGGTGTACGTGGTGCCGATCCGGTCGGGATCGGGGTCGTACAGGGTGGCGGCCGGATCCCAGCCCCGGTCGGCCGGGAACTCCGAGATCGAGTCCTTGCCCTCCGACACCAACTGCCAGAGTTCTTCTGGGGAGTTGACGTCGCCGGGATAGCGGCAACCCATGGCGACGATCACCACGGGGTCCTCGTCGTCCGGTCCGGGATCCCGGAGAGCCGGGGCGTGGCGGTGGGTCTCCGGGGAGAAGAGGGCGTCCCGCAGGTACCGGGCCACATCGGCCGGTGTGGGGTGGTCGAAGACCAGCGTCGTCGGCAGGCGCAGTCCGGCCCGTACGCTGAGCCGGTCGATCAGCGTGAGGGCGCCCATGGAGGTCAGCCCGAGGTCGGTGAAGGGGCTGTCCGCGTCGAGCCGGTCGTGGGGTGCGCGTCCGAGGACCGTGGCCGTCTCGGCGAGTACCGTCTCGTGGAGCGCGCGTTCCTGTGCCTCGCGTGAGAGGGGCAGGAGCCGGTCGCGCAGGGATCCGTCGGCCGGGGCCGCCGTCAGGGAAGCAGAGGCGGCGAAGCGCATGTCGGGCGCGGGCCGGGCGAGGCCCGGGACGACCGCGTGACGGGCGATCTTGCCGGACGCGGTGCGCGGGAGGGCGGCGATCTCGTGGATCTCGGCGGGAACCTTGTAGTCGGACAGCCGGGCGCGGCAGTCGGCCAGTACCCGCTGGTGGTCGATCCCGTCCGGGCCGGGGACGAGGAAGGCGACCGGTACCTCACCGAGAACGTCATGCGGCCTGCCCACCACCACGGCGTCGGTCACACCGGGACAGCGCAGCAGAACCTCTTCGACCTCCGTGGGATGGATGTTCTCGCCACCACGGATGATCAGTTCGCTGACCCGGCCGGTGAGGACGAGATGCCCGTGCTCGACGCGGCGGCCGAGGTCCCCGGTGCGGTACCAGCCGTCCTTCAGCGCGGCGGCCGTCGCCTCGGGCTGGTTGTGGTACCCGGACATGAGGCCCGGTCCGCGCACCCAGATCTCGCCCTCGTCGCCGTCCCTGACATCGTTGCCCGAGCCCGGGTCGACGACCCGTACGTCCATGCCCGGGACCGGCGGTCCGCAGGAACCCTCGACTCGGGGACCCTCCGGCCGGTTCACGGCGATCATGCCGCAGGTCTCGGTGCTGCCGTACGCGTCGAGCAGCGGCGCCCCCAGCGCCTCCTCCACCGCCCGGCGCAACGACGGGGAACTCGGTGCGCCCGCCACGATGCACGTCCGCAACCCTGTTGGGGATGCCGGGGCCTGTCCGGCCGACGCCACCAGCTGGTGGTACGTCGCGGGCACCCCGGCCAGGACGGTGAAGGGACCGCCGAGTTCCTCCGGCGGTGCGTTGAGTGCTCCCAACAGACCGCCGGGCGGCAGGAGTTCGTCCGCGATCCTGGCGCTCGCACCGACCGCCGTCACACCCAGGATCGCGAGGGAGTGGCCGAAACTGTGGAACAACGGCAGTGGCCAGAGCAGCCGGTCCTCGGGTGAGAGCCCGAAGATTGGCGCATAGCAGGCCGCCACCGACCACAGGGCGCTGCGCTGCGTGGACAGCACGCCCTTGGGGCGGTGGGTGGTGCCGGAGGTGTAGAGCATCCAGGCCGGCTCGTCGAGCCCGAGATCGTCCCGGGGCGCCTGACCGGGCTCGTCGGCCTCGGCCGCGCTCTGGAAGAGGACGGTGCCGTCGGGGGCGCCCGCAGGGACGGGCCCCGTACCGGTGAGCAGGACGCGCAGCCGGCGGTACGCGGGACCCAGGCGCCCCAACTGCGCAAGGTGCGCGGAGTCGGTGACGACCACGGAAGCGCCGCTGTCCTCGAGGAAATGGGCGAGCTCGGAGTCGGAGCACCGGGGATTGAGAGGGACGCCGATCGCTCCCGCCCTGACAGCGGCGAGGCAACTCTCCACCATCTCCACGCAGTTACCCAGACAGAAGGCGACCCGGTCACCGCGGCCGACGCCCGTCCGGGCGAGATACGCGGCCAGCCTGCCGGTGCGCCGCTCCAACTCGGCGTAGGTGACGCTGCGTAAGGAGTCGGCGAAGGCGACACGTTCCCCCGATTGCTCGGCGTGCGCCTTCAACAACTCCGGCAGCGGCCGGATCAGCTCGTCGTGCCTCATGTGCCTGCCTCTCCGGGGAGCCGTCAATCTCCTTGATCTACAACCCTGTTGAGCGTACGTCGATCAGGGCGTGGAGATCGAGAAAGCGGATCGGACCTGTCGGTGTTTCCGGCGAATACGCGCCCCGCCTGCAGCCGATTCCCTAGTATCCCTACTGATTTACTAGGGAAACATGGATGCCGATCGACAAGGCGAGTAGACGGATGACGTACATCGAGGAGACCGCCGACGAAGGGGCCGGGCACGCACACCTGTTGCGTACGGCCCGTGAGCTGGCAGACGACCTGGCCACAGACGCCGTCCTGCGTGAGCAGGCCGGCAAAGCGCCGTTCGACGAGGTCGCCCGACTGCGTGAGGCGGGGCTGCTGAGCCTGCTGGTGCCGGCCGAACACGGCGGAGGAGGCGCGGACTGGCGTACGGCCTACGCCGTCGTCCGGACGATCTCCGCGGCCGACGGGGCGATCGGCCAACTACTCGGCTGCCACCTCTTCCTGTCCTACAGCGCCCGGTTCTTCGCCGCCCCCGCCCAGGCCGCCCGCATCGAGGGGGAGTCCGCGGCGGGGCAGTGGTGCTGGGGCGGCGGCATCGCCGCCCACGAGCCGCGACTCACGCTGACTCCGACCGCGGACGGCTATCTGCTGGACGGCCACCGGAGTTACGCCGCCGGAGTCGCAGTCGCCGACCGCCTTCTCGTCCGTGCCGCCCGGTCCGACACCGGCGAACCGCTGGCCGTCCTCGTCGATCCCGCCCACCCCGGCGTCGTATGCGGCAACGAAGGGGACACCTTCGGCCAGCGGCTGGCGGCCGGTGGCAGCGTGGAGTTCGACTCCGTACCGATCACGGCTGACGACGTGTTCGGCTCCCTCTCCTCGGACGAGGGCGCCCTGTCACCCTTCGCCGGACTGGCCGCGCCGACCGCACGGCTGGTTTCCGCACAGTTCTGTCTCGGCGTCGCCGAAGGGCTGCTCGCCGAAGCCCGCGAGTACAGCAGGACCGTCGACTCCTCCTGGCAGCCGACCCCGCAACGGTCCTGGCCAGGCAGCCCGCCGCAGGACCCGTACGTGCTGACGGCCTACGGCGAACTCGCCGTCGCCGCACACGCCGCATCCGCCCTCTCCGACCAGGCGGTGGACGCTCTGATACGTGGCCTCGCGCGGGGCGAGGACCTCAACGACGACGAATGCGCGGAGATCGCCGTACGTGCAGGCGCGGCCGAAGTCGCCGCCTCCCGGGCTGTGCAGGAGATCACCACACGTGCCCTGGACGCCATCGGCGCCCGCGCCGCCTCCTCGCGGCACGGATTCGACCGCTTCTGGCGCAACGCCCGGACCCACACCCTGCGCGAGCCCGTCGGCGACCGACTCCGCGAGGTCGGGGACTACTTCCTCAACGGTGCGCACCCGCCGTTCACGCTCCCCTCCTGACCGCGCGCCGATCCCGCGATCGGTGACCGGTGACGGTCGTACGCCGCAGTGGCGGATAATCGCGGCATGCGGATCTCGGCGAAGGCGGACTATGCGGTACGGGCGGCGTTGGAGCTGGCTGCGGCAGGTGAGGAAACGTCGGTCAAGGCCGAGGCGATCGCCCAGGCGCAGGGCATCCCGCACAAATTCCTGGAGGGCATCCTGGGCGACCTGCGCCGAGGCGGTCTCGTAGTCAGCCAACGGGGCGGAAAAGGCGGCTACCGGCTGGCCCGCCCCGCGAACGCGATCGCCATCGCAGACGTGATCCGGGTCGCGGACGGACCACTGGTGTCCGTACGGGGCGTACGCCCGCCCGAGCTCTCCTACTGCGGTCCCGCGGAATCCCTGCTGCCACTGTGGATCGCGGTACGCGCCAACGTCCGGAAGATCCTCGGCGAGGTCACCCTGGCCGACGTGGCCGCGGCCAAACTGCCCGACGAGGTCATGGGCCTGGCCGAGGACCCCGGGGCCTGGACGAATCCCTAGGCAATCCTGGCCACCAGCTCGCTGGCATCTGGGACAACGAGGCCAGCGTCGGCAAGGACAGGGATCGCGCTCACCGACCCGCATCAGCTCCTGCTTGTACTTGCGCCTCAAAACCGATCGGTTTACCTGATTGGAAACCGATCGGTTTATCAGTCAGGAGTCGGCGAGATGTCCAACCACGAGTCGCGGCCCACGATTCACATTCCGGGGACCACCAGCCACACCATCGCCCCACGTGCGGGACGCCATGGCCGCGAGGGAACCCTGCGCTACCTCAAGGCGGGCACCGGTGCCCCCTTGGTCCTGCTGCACACTCTGCGGACGCAGGCCGAGCACTTCCGCCACCTCATCCCGCTGATCGCGGACCGGTACACCGTGTACGCCCTCGATCTGCCGGGGATGGGCTACTCGGAGATCGTGCCCGGCGCGTCGTACGAAGAGCCGGCGCTGCGGGCGGGAGTCGAGCGGCTCCTGAGCGAACTCGACCTCTACGACGTGACGTTGGTCGGGGAGTCGTTGGGCGGGGTGCTCGCCCTGACCACCGCGGCCGATCTCCCGGAGCGGGTACGGCGCGTCGTCGCGGTGAACGCGTACGACTACCGCGACGGCATCGCCCGCTCCAGTGTCCTCGCGCGCGTGGTGACCGGCGGGATCATCGCTCCTGGGGTCGGCCCGGTGATCGCCCAGCAGGAACCCAAGCCCGTCCTGCGCAGAATCCTGCAGGGCGGTGTGGGCGACAAGACCGCTTTTCGGGAGGACTACCTGGACGAGCTCCTCCAGTCAGGCAGGCGTCCCGGCTTCCCGATCGTCGCCCGCGCTCTGTACCGAAACATGGCCGGCCTCATCGCGGCCCGCGCGCGCTACCCCGAGGTCAAGGCCCCCGTTCACCTCGTCTACGGGGAGAACGACTGGTCCCGGCCCTCGGACCGCGAGGCCAATAAGAGGCTGCTGCCCGCCGCCGATTTCACACAGGTGCCAGGAGCGCACCACTTCCTCGCGCTCGAGAGCCCGGAGGTGGTGGCCGACCTGTTGAACGCGGTGGCATGATCGCCCCCAGAGCGCTGTGGCCACTCCCATTCCGTACGGGGATGGAGCGTGATGAACTTCGACTCGAAGCCGTCAGTTGCTTGACGCAACGTGCTAAATTCGCAGCATGTTGGGCCGAACATACGACAGTCAACTGTGCTCCATCGCCCGGACTCTGGAGATCGTGGGCGAGCGCTGGACCTTGCTGATCATTCGCGACGCGCAGCTCGGCCTGCGCCGGTTCGAGGAATTTCAGGACAGTCTCGGTATCGCCCGCAATGTACTCACCAACCGTCTCTCCAAGCTGGTCGACGACGGGCTGCTGGATCGGGTCTGTTACCAGGAGCGGCCCGCCCGCTATGAGTACCGGCCGACGGGCAAGGCCAAGGACTTGCTCACGGCGGTGCTTTCTTTGATGCACTGGGGCGATGAGCACGCCGGGGATCCGGCCGGCCCTCCGCGGATCACGAACCATGTCGGATGCGGAGGTAACGTTCGGGAACAGCTCGTGTGCACCCACTGCGGAGAAGTGGTGGGCCCGGACGCCGTTCAGCTGCTTCCCGGCCCGGCACTTTCCGACTCGCCGGCCTGACATCCGAGTTCCTCGATGGACTCGCCACCACCAGCTGGGGCGTGTACCGAGTCGCGATCAGTGCGCGGCCCGTGTGACGTCTGTTCCGCCGCCGGGAATCTGCTTCGACATGCCGCCCGATTGCTTTGCCGACGCCGCGGTAAGCCGCCCTTCTGTCGCCTTCTTAGGCAGACGCGGTGGTGGACGGCCGGCCAGATGACGAGCTCGTGCCGCATCTCCCACCCCTCCCTGCCAGGCGTGAACTACCAGAGCACACCCCCTTTCCGCTGCCGTAGCTGCTAGAAGTACGCGCCGTTCCCGCGGTTCGGCGCATGTGGCACGCCGAACTACCCCTCTGTGCTGGGCAGTTGCAGCCGCATCCAGCAGAAGACTCAGCGGGATGATCACAGCTCGACCGTAAGTTGCTTCACGAAACTCACCCAGCTAGGGTGCGAGTTGCTTCATGAAACTCGTACGTATCCCGCCCCCGTGAGGTGACGCTCGATGGCCAGGAAAAGGCTCGAAGACCATCCCACCGTCGTCCAAGCCCGTCGGCGCGACCGCATGGTTGCCCGCCCCGCCGAGCCGCTGGACGCGTCGTGGCTGCGCCAGCTGTGTCTCGACGCGGGTGCGGACGACGTCGGCTTCGTCGAGATCGACCGGCCGGACATCGCCGACCAGCGAGAGGACCTGAGCGCCGCGCTGCCGGGCGTCCGAACGCTGATCAGCATCGTGTCCCGAATGAACCGGGAGAACATCCGCACTCCCGCACGCTCGGTCGCCAACCTGGAGTTCCATCACACCGGCGACCACTCCAACGAGGTCGGCCGGCACGTGGTGGGCGAGCTGGAAGCGACGGGCGTGCGCGCCATCAACCCCGCGATGGGTTTTCCGATGGAGATGGACAAGTTCCCCAGGAAGGCGTGGGTCGTCTCGCACAAGCCGGTCGCCGTGGCGGCCGGGCTCGGCAAGATGGGTATCCACCGCAACGTCATCCACCCGAAATTCGGCAACTTCATCCTGCTCGGCACGATCCTCATCGACGCCGAGGTCAGCGAATACACCCGGCCTATCGAGTACAACCCCTGCCTGGAATGCAAGCTGTGCGTGACCGCCTGCCCGACCGGGGCGATCGCCTCCGACGGCCACTTCAACTTCTCCGCCTGCTACACGCACAACTACCGCGAGTTCATGGGTGGCTTCGGCGACTGGGCCGAACAGGTCGCCGAAAGCCGCAACGCACACGACTACCGCTCGCGAGTGAGCGACAGCGAGAGCGCCTCGATGTGGCAGAGCCTGTCCTTCGGCGCCAACTACAAAGCTGCCTACTGCATGTCGGTCTGCCCGGCCGGCGAGGACGTCATCGGCCCCTGGCTGGACAATCGCAAGGCACATCTGACCCAGGTCGTGCGCCCACTGACCGACAAGGAAGAGACCGTCTACGTCGTCCCGGGTTCCGACGCCGAGCAGCATGTGGCCGACCGCTTCCCGAACAAGCGCACAAAGCATGTGGCGATGAGTCTGCGTGCGAACAGCATCGACGGTCTGGTGGAAGGCCTGCCGCTGATCTTTCAGCGCGAACAGGCCAAGGACATGTCCGCCACCTACCACTTCACCTTCACCGGCGACGAGTCCCGGCAGATCACCGTGACCATCCGCGACCGCGAACTCGATGTCTCCGACGGACATCACGGCGAACCGGATCTCAGGATCACCGCCGACACGCGCACCTGGCTGCGCTTCCTCGCCAAGCCGTCACTGTTGGCGTGGGCACTGGTACGTCGCCAGATCAAGCTGCAGGGATCCCCCCGACTACTGCGCGACTTCGGCCGCTGCTTCCCGTCCTGATCAGTCAGGAAGAAAGCATCACCGAATTATCACTGTGAGAAAGGAAATGCGGATCATGAGCACTCTCAGCACCGAAGTCGAGCTCGACCTCGTATTGGAACGGAAGGAAACGATGGCCGAAGGCGTCGTGCTGCTGACGCTGCGTGACCCGGAAGGCCGTCCACTGCCGGAATGGCAGCCGGGAGCACACATCGACCTGATACTGCGAGCCGACCTGGTCCGGCAGTATTCACTGTGCGGGGACCCGGGGGACCGGTCCCGTCTTCAGGTCGCGGTGCTGCGTGAACCGGAAAGCCGCGGCGGTTCGAGTCACGTGCACGACGGGCTCACCGAGGGTGAGTCGGTGCGCATCCGCGGGCCACGCAACCACTTTCCGCTCGTGAAGGCCAAGAAATACTTGTTCATCGCGGGCGGCATCGGGATCACCCCCATTCTGCCCATGCTGGCAGCCGTCAACGCGACCCGCGCAGACTGGCGCCTCCTCTACGGGGGCCGCACCCGAGCTTCGATGGCATTCGGCGAGACCCTGCAGCGGGCCTACGGAGATCGGGTGAGCCTGCGGCCCCAGGACGAGTACGGGCTGCTGGACCTGCCTTCGCTACTCGGCAAGCCGCAGCGGAAGACAGCCGTCTACGCCTGCGGTCCGGAACCGCTGCTTGCGGCTGTCGAGGCCGGCTGCGAGAAGTGGCCGAGCGGATCTCTGCACCTGGAGCGCTTCGCCCCGAAGAAGGACGCCACCGCCGGGCCGCAGAGCAGCTTCGAGGTCGAGCTGGCCCAGTCCGCCAGAAAGCTGATGGTCTCTGAGGACATATCCATTCTTGAGGCCGTCGAAGGTGCCGGTGTGCCGGTGATGACATCGTGCGAGGAAGGTATCTGCGGAACCTGCGAGACGAAGGTGTTGTCCGGGGAGATCGACCACCGCGACTCGGTCCTGGACGCCCAAGAGCGCGCCGCAGGCGACACCATGATGATCTGCGTCTCCCGAGCCAAGGGCAACCGCCTGGTCCTCGACCTCTGACGGCTGGTTTCCGCAGCACACGAGGCCAAGGTGGCACCGAGGCGGTTCCCTGAGGTCTGCGACAGGTAGCCAGGGCAGGGAGGCGCCGGCACGGCCAGATGCCGCCGGAGCACCCAGCTGCAAACCAGCGACGAACCGCGAGGCCCCTGCGTGCACCGTCTTCGCCCAGACTTGCGCGCGAAAACCGATCGGTAGCGAACACCAGTTTCCTGAGACCGGAGAGGTATTGGCAATGAGTGAGAATTCGCAGAAGAAGAAGTTTTACGCCCTGAACATGTTCGACGTGGTCGACGTAGAGAAATACCTTGCGTATTTCAGTCGTTTGCCCGAAGTGGCTCCGCAATATGGTGGTCGCATGGTGGCGTTCGGTCGTTTCCGGGAAGATGTAGTCGGTGACCTCGCGCCACGGCAGGTTCTGTTTCTCGTTGAATGGGAGTCCGAGGATGCGTTCAACAGCTTCCGGGACGATGCGGAATTGGCCGACTTGCATCCGTTGCGGGAGAACGGGACGGCGTCCTATATCTGGCAGACGTTCGATGGTTCCGATATGAGCGACCCCGCCAACGTATCGCTTGACGATGTACTGGCGGTGCTCAAGCCTTAAAACCCGCATCGCCACGGAGCCGGAGCCGATGAGCCGACTGATGTCGGCGTTCGCAGGAAAGTGCCCCGCCCGGTAAGGGCGAACGTGCCCACCAATAGCGGCGGTGTCGTGTCGTCACTGCGCAGGACTGGACGACCTGGACGACGGCCCTTCGACCTCCACACACGCAGAGTCCGCGTGGTCCAGGCGTTCCACCGCCTTACTCCGCCGGTGGAGCGCCCGCCGCACAGGCCGCGGCCTGAGCATCACCCGGCGGTCGGCTGGAGGCAGTTCCGGTGGCGCTCATCGGAGACTGCGGCCCGTCCGGCCGGGTTGGTGAGGCACGTCAGGCGTCCTTCGGGGGTTCGTGATGTGTACGGCCGGTGAGTGCGGCCGCGGTCTGGGTGAGGTGCTGGGCCAGGACCTCGGCCGCGGTGTCGGCGTCGCGGGTCAGCGCCACCTCTTCCAACCGGCGATGCTCGTCAATGCCGTCCCGTTCGGGGGTGCGGTGCGCCGCCCAGCGGCGAGCCAGCTCGCTCGCGGTCCACATCCGGTCGAAGGTCTCCAGCAGGACGGCGTTGCCGCAACCTTCCAGCAGGGTGCGGTGGAAGACCCGGTGGGCTTCGGACCATGCGCCGCTGTAGTAGGCGCCCTCCTCCGGCACGTACGCCGGGGTGCGGGCCAGACGGTGGTGGGCGGCTCGTACGCGGGCCTCCCAGTCGACGTCGCCGCGCTCGATGGACATACGCAGCACGACCGGTTCGATGGTCCGGCGGGCCTCCGCGATCTCCTGCCAGCGGCGGTCGGAGAGGGCCGGAACGGCAAAGCCGCGGTTGGGCAGCCGGTCGGCGAGGCCCTCACCGACCAGCCGCACGAGCGCCTCGCGCACAACGGCCAGGCTCACGCCCTGCTCCTTGGCCAGGGCCTGCGGTTTGAGGGGGTCACCGGGGGCGTAGTCCCCGCGCATGATCGCGTCCCGCAGGTGGGCGTAGACGTGCTCGGAGAGCATCTGCTTCCCCGGCGATGTCGAGGTGTGGGCCGTCTGAGTCATGTCGCCATCATAGACGATCCAGTAAATAATCGATTATTGATGTTATGGTCGATCCAGGTGGCCGATCAAAGGCGCCTGCGGTGCCGCTGCGCGACGCTGCGGGCCCCGTCGGCCGCATCGCCGCCACACCCCACAGCACGGTCAGAAAGGAACGACGCGATGAGCGCCAACGACCCCTTCGCCCGCCTCCCCGAGGCGGCCTCCTTCACCGTCACCAGCACCACCGTCACCGACGGCGCCTCCTGGTCGCCCGAGCAGTTCTCCTCCGGCGTCCCCGGCGGGAAGGACCTCTCCCCGCAGCTGTTCTGGAGCGGCGCCCCGGAGGGCACCAAGAGCTACGCCGTCACCGTCTACGACCCCGACGCCCCCACCGGCTCCGGGTTCTGGCACTGGGCGGTCGCCGACATCCCCGCCACCGTCACCGAGCTGCCCGAGGGCGCCGGCGACGACACCGGCTCGGGCCTGCCCGAGGGCGCCTTCCAGCTGCCCAACGACGCCCGCGCGGCCCGCTTCATCGGCGCCGCCCCGCCGGCCGGGCACGGCCCGCACCGCTACTTCATCGTGGTGCACGCCCTCGACGTCGAGTCCATCGGCGTCCCGGCCGACGCCACCCCGGCCGTCCTGGGCTTCACCATGGCGGGCCACATCCTCGGCCGCGCGGTCCTGACCGCCACCGCCGAAACCCCCGCCTGACACACGGCATGTCCCAACTCATCGACACCACGGAGATGTATCTCCGAACCATTCTGGAGCTCGAGGAGGAAGGAGTGGTCCCCTTGCGCGCCCGCATCGCCGAGCGCCTGAACCAGAGCGGCCCCACCGTCAGCCAGACCACCGCCCGCATGGAGCGCAACGGCCTGCTGCACGTCGCCGACGACCGGCACCTGGAGCTGACCAAGGAGGGCCGACGGATCGCCGTACGCGTGATGCGCGAGCACCGGCTCGCCGAATGCCTGCTCCTCGACGTGATCGGGCTGGAGTGGGAGCAGGCCCACGCCGAAGCCTGCCGCTGGGAGCATGTGATGAGCGAGGCCGTCGAACGCCGCATCCTTGAGCTGCTGCGGCACCCGACCAAGTCGCCCTACGGCAACCCGATCCCGGGCCTGGAGGAACTCGGCGAGAGGCCCACCGTGGATCCGTTCCCCGGCGAGAGCATGGTCAGCCTCAGCGACCTGGAGCCCGGGCCGAACGGCGCAAGCGCCGTCGTGCGGCGCATCGGCGAGCCGATCCAGACCAACCCCCAGCTGATGCACACCCTGCGGCACGCCGGGGTGCGGCCCGGCGCGGTCGTGAGCGTGACGTCGTCGCCCGGCGGCGTGATGGTCGGCAGCGGCGGCAAGGCCGCCGAACTCCCCACGCAGAACGCCGCGCACGTCCTGGTGGCCAAGCGCTGAACCCAGCCGGCCGCCGACCCGTTGCCGCGGCCCGTGCAGGCACGAGGATGGCCCTCGACCACCACCATGGCCGAGGGTCATCCTCGTCTGTGCGGTGAGAACTCGACACGTGGCCCCGGCACCCACAGCGGGAGCACTGGTCAAGTTGAGCCGTACCTGCCTGGGCACATTCGGTTGTACGCCGCCAGCTGACGAGTCGTCGGCTGGCGAAGGGTATCTCCGACAAGCGCGGACTCCATTGACGGGCGGCGGCGGCCATGCCGGCGACGGAGGTGTAGCCGCCGTCGACCAGACCCTGCCCGGGCATGGATGCCAGGCAGGGTCTGGCTTTCCGCGCCGGAGACGACGGTGGCTACGTCGGTGATGATGTTGGCGCGCTTGTCGTCGCAGCCCTCGGGCACGCGCGCGAGGTGGCCGGTCCAGTAGGTGCCGCCGCGGCGCGTCCAGCGGGCCTCGGTCTCAAGCGGCGACTCGATCCGTATCCGAGAGGGCTGCTGGCCACCGCGCTCGGTGCGCGGCCGGAACCGTCCGCGCCCGACCACCAGAAAGTGCTGCACCAGGATCGTTCGGAGCTCCTGGACCCGCGCCGGAACGGCGCCGCCGGGGAAGCGGGCGTGAAGCCGCTTGAGCAGTTCGCGGGCGTCGGCCCCCGCCTACCCGAGGCGGGCGACGGGGTGGCTGGGCCGGGAGCGCAGGCGCACCGGCCGCCCGTAGCGTTCGGCCCCCTCGGCGTGACCAGCTCATCCAACAGCTCCGGTGCGTCTCGGGCCATGTCCTCCAGCGCGGCGCGGACGGCCTCGGTCTCCCGCTCCAGGCGGGTCAACTCCCGTGCGGCGGACGGGACATAGGTGGAGTCGGTGCGCTGCTTGCCACGCCCCTTGAGCAGGCCGGCCCGCCGGATCCGCGTGAGCGCGAGGCTCTGCATTCGGTCGGCGCGGTCACCCTCGGCGAACCGGTCGCGGAAGTCGGACAGGACACTTGCCGCTTGGAAACCGATCGGTGTACGGTGTGGGAAACCGATCGGTTTCCGCGGCGCTTATGGCCCACGAGCATCGTCGTAGCGTCAGTCGGTCGGTGCTGTTGATCGCCAAGCCGAGGCAGGGAGCAGTCCCGAATGCGCCGCGCCCGGCGCGTGCTGATCGCGTACGTACTTAACGTCCGGAGTGAAAAACCATGTCTTCTCATGCCACCTCCACCATCTTCGTCATCGGCGGTACAGGGGCCCAGGGGATGCCCATCGTCCGCGCTCTTGTCGCCGACAAGAAGTACTCCGTCCGGGTCCTCACCCGGGATGCCACCTCCCCCCGGGCCCAGGCTCTCCTCGCGCTCGGCAACGTCTCCATCCTCGAGGGGTCATTCGCCGACGAGGACGTGCTGCGTGAAGGATTTCGCGGCTGTGACGGGGCGTTCATCAACATCGACGGGTTCAACACCGGCGAGAAGGCCGAGACCTACTGGGCCATCCGCACGTACGAAATAGCGATCGAAGAAGGAATCAAGTTCTTCGTCTACGGAAACCTCGACTACGCCCTCAAGAAGTCAGGCTACGACTCCAGGTTCCGCACCGGCCACTATGACGGCAAGGGCCGCATGGCCGAATGGGTACTGTTCCAGAACGAAAAGAACAGGGACCGCATGGGAGCAGCGGTCTTCACCTCGGGTCCCTACATCGAGATGGTGATCTCGCCGCTCACGCCCATGCAACCCAGCATCGAGGACGGCGTCGTCACCTGGCGAGTTCCGCTTGGCGAGGGAGCCGTTCCGCATGTCGCTCTCGAAGACTGCGGATTCTATGTCCGCTGGCTCTTCGACCACCCGGAACGGGCCAATGGCATGGACCTCGAAGTCGCCATCGAGCACATGACCTACACCGATATGGCCGCGGCATTCGAGAAGGTCACCGGGCACCCGGCCCAGTACATCGACACCGATCTGGACACCTATTGGAACAGTCCGGACCTGAAGGGGATCGCTGATCACCCTGCCGGATACAACGCCGATCCCAACGACAAGAGCACCATGAGCTTCCGCGACAATTTCACGGGCTTCTGGAACGTGTGGAAGCACGGAATCATCACCAGGGACTACGCCCTGCTCGACGAAATCCACCCCAACAGGATCCGAAGCGCTGAGGAGTGGTTCCGTCGCGAAGACCAGCTGGGAAGGGAACTCGGCAAGGGAAGTCTCTGGGAGAGGGTCCAGCCGGAGAACTGGAGCATGGACTCCGCGGTCCTCAAGAGCAGCGCGGATTTCAGGACGGGCAAGTTGTAGACGGACGCGATCGGCGCCGCCCACGGCCCGTCCAACATGGTCAGGAGCGGGCGATCGGGCATTCCGGCAGGGGAGTGCTTCCACTCCGACAGGCCGACGTGCCGATGACGTACGCCCGGGCCGCTGCACCCCCGACCCGGGCTCGCAGGCTTGCGACGCCGCGAAGGCGGCTTGGAGGCTGAACTCATGCCCCAGGTGGCACAGCGACCGCCGTCTGGTGAGGACAAGCTGACCAGTGGGTCCCGGCAGTTGACCGCGTCCGTCATCGGACGGTTCGGGCAGGCGGGCTGGAGGTTCCGATCCTTGAGGCCGGCAGCGGGCCGCTGGTCCTCTGCCTCAGTCCCAGCGCTGCCCGAAACTGGCCAAGTGCGGTGACGGCACGGACACGGTCGTCACAGCCGGCCTGGTCAACGGTTCGGGCAGCGGCTGTCCCGTCGGGCGGACGCCCTACGTCATCTGGATTCCTCCGTGGATACCCCCGCCTTCAGGCGGGGGAGGAAACGGACCCCTGCGGAGTAGGGCGGGGAAAGCCGATTCGCCTCCTGGGCGGACCGGCGTCCATCGCCAACTACCCGCACATGGTCACAAGTTGGTGTGCTAGTTTTTGAGCCATGGCCACTGGCGTGAAGCGGGCCTTCAAGTACCGCTTCTATCCGACCGATGCGCAGGCAGCCGAGCTGTCGCGCACCTTCGGATGCGTGCGCAAGGTCTACAACATGGCCCTCGCCGCCCGTACCGAGGCCTGGGCCAGGCAGGAATAGGGTCAACTACAACCAGACCTCGGCCCTGCTGACGGCATGGAAGAAGACCGAGGAACTGGCCTACCTCAACGAGGTCTCCTCCGTCCCGCTGCAGCAGGCCTTGCGGCACCTGCAGAGCGCCTTCGCGAACTTCTTCGCCAAACGCGCCCAGTACCCGCGCTTCAAGGCGAAGAAGACCTCCCGGGCGAGCGCGGAGTACACCTCCTCCGCCTTCCGGTTCCGCGACGGCCGGCTGACACTGGCGAAGATGGCCGACCCGCTGGACATCGTCTGGTCCCGTCCCCTGCCCGACGGAGCCGTGCCGACCACGGTGACCGTCAGCCAGGACAGCGCCGGACGCTGGTATGTCTCGCTGCTGTGCGAGGACCGGTACGTGAAGCCGCTCGCGGCTGCCGATACGGCAGTGGGTATCGACGTCGGCCTGGACCACCTGCTGACCCTCTCCACCGGGGAGAAGATCGCCAACCCCCGGCATGAGCGCCGCGACCGCGAGCGCCTGGCCAAGGCCCAGCGGGAGCTGTCCCGCAAGGCCAAGGGCGAGGGCGCCAACCGGCGCAAGGCCCGTCAGAAGGTCGCCAAGATCCATGCCCGGATCGCCGATCGCAGGCGGGATGTGCTGCACAAGCTGACCACTCGACTCGTGCGTGAAAACCAAACGCTCGTGATCGAGGACCTGACCGTACGCAACATGGTCAAAAACCGGAGCCTGGCCCGCGCCATCTCGGATGCCGCGTGGTCCCAGTTCCGCAGCATGCTGGAGTACAAGGCCGACTGGTACGGGCGGCAAGTGGTCGCGGTGGACCGCTTCTTTCCCTCCTCCAAGCTGTGCTCCGCCTGCGGCAGCCTCGCTGAGGCGATGCCGCTGCATGTCCGTACCTGGACGTGCAGCAGTTGCGGCACGGCCCATGACCGGGACGTGAACGCGGCGAAGAACCTTCTGGCCGCCGGGCTGGCGGTGTCTGTCTGTGGAGCCGGTGTAAGACCTCAACGGAGAACTCCGGGCGGGCAGTCGGCGACGAAGCAGGAAACCCCACGGCGCGAGCCGTAGGAATCCCCTCGATCACGAGAGGGAGGAAGCCAACGACTCCATGTACATCGGCTCGGCTTGGCCGGGCCGACCGGCGGCGGCGGTCGGCGGTCGGGAGGGGAGGGGATCGGGAACCTGTTCCTGATCATCCTCAGCATGCCGCTGATCGGGCTGTTCGTCCGCGTGCTGCGCGTCCGGGCCAGCGTCCTGGCGCCGCTGACCGTGCTCATCACCATGATCGGCGTCTACACGATCCGCTCCAGCATCTTCGACATGCTCGCCGTGGTCGTGCTCGGCGTCGCCGGCTACCTGATGAAGAAGGTCGGCTTGCCACCCGGCCCGCTCGTCCTTGCCTTTGTGCTCGGCAACCTGCTGGAGACGGACTTCCGGCGCTCGATGCGGATGTTCGACGGCGACGTGACCGGCTTCCTGGGCCGCCCCGTCTCCGCCACGCTGCTCGCCTTGGTGGTCGTCTTCGCGGTCGCCGTGCCCCTCCTCAGCCTCCGCAAAAAGCGCCGACAGCCCGCACCCCCCGACACCACGACCACTGTGGAGCGAACCCCGGACCACCCCCGCACGGCGGCCGAACCCGGCGGCCCCAGCGAGGAGCGACACCATCCGGGCTCGCCCCTGGACCGGCCGTGAGGATGACGCCTCGTCGACCTGCACAGTCGGGCGGCCGCACCCGGCGTCAACCCGCCTGCGGGCACTCCCGGCGGGACATGCTCCACGCGCTCCGACACACCTACGCGAGCTTCCCCAGGCGTCGCCGGGCCTCTGCCCGGAACCGTGGGAAACCGATCGGTTTGCTTTTTCTCTGCTTCGGGTTAACCTCGCGATATGACCACCGAAGTGAAACTGAGCCCCAGGGAGCGGCTGCTGGAGGCGGCGGCCACGCTCACCTACCGAGACGGCGTCAGCATCGGCGTCGAGGCGCTGTGCAAGGCGGCGGGGGTGTCCAAGCGCTCCATGTACCAGCTGTTCGAGAGCAAGGACGAACTCCTGGCCGTAAGCCTGAAGGAGCGCGCCTCCGCCTACGTGGCAACTCTTCTGCCCGCGGCGGACGACGGCCGGTCGCCCCGCGAGCGGATCCTGCACGTCTTCGGGCAGGTGGAATCGCAGGCAGGGGCACCCGAGTTCCGAGGCTGCCGATACCTGGCCGTGCAGATCGAACTCAAGAACCAGAGTCACCCCGCGAGCCAGGTCGCCCATCAGGTCAAGGCGAACCTGACCGCCTTCTTCCGCACTGAGGCCGAGCAGGGCGGGGCGAGCGATCCCGACCTGCTGGCCCGGCAGCTCAGCATGGTCTTCGACGGCGCCAGCGCCCGCGCGGGTATCCAGGCCGACAACCTGACCGGGCTCGTTGCGCCCACGGTGACCACCCTGCTCGACGCGGCAGGCGTGCGCTGACGCATCGCACCTTCAGAGACCTCGCCGATCAGGTCATTACCTTGCGCCTCGGCGGCCGCCACGGCGACGTATCCCTGCATCTGTATCAGCAGCACCCGGCATCATGCCTCGATCACAAGGTCCTCCAACGGCTTCGAGCAGCAGAGAAGGACCTTGTTCTGGGCGATCTCGCGCGGGCGGATGCCTCCGTTGTGCCGCATGTCGACGGAGCCGGAGAGCAGGGTCGCCTTGCAGGTGCCGCACATGCCCTGGGCGCAGGAGGCCGGCAGGCTGAGGCCGGCTCGGGACGCGGCGGCGAGGAGTGCCGTGTCGGGGTCGCATTCGATCGTGCGGCCGCTGCGGGTGAACTCGACCTTGAAACCGGCGGAGGTTCCGGCGGCGGGCGGGGCGGTGGCCGCGGCGGCCTGTGTCTCGAAGGTGAAGCTCTCCTCGTGGTAGTGGTCCATGTCCAGGCCCGCGTCCGCGAGCATGGCGCGGACGGCGGCCATGTAGCCGGTGGGGCCGCAGGTGAAGACCTCGCGGTCGAGGAAGTCGGGGGCGACCTGGCGCAGCGTTTCGAGCGTCAGCCGGCCGCGGTATCCGCCCCAGGGCGCGTACGGCCGATCCTCCTCGCAGACGTGGACCACGCGGATGTTGGGCGCGGTCGCGGCGATGAGGTCGAGTTCGTGGCGGAAGACGATGTCCGCCGGGGTCCGGGCGCTGTGCACGAACACCACGTCGGCCGGATCGGCCAGGTCGTACAGCGTCCTGGTCATGGCCATCGACGGGGTCACGCCCACGCCCCCGGACAGGAAGAGGTACTTCGACGCCGGATGGCGGGCCGTCGAGAAGTCGCCGAGCGGGCCGTGCGCGCGCACGGTGTCGCCTGGCTCGAGGTGGTCGTGCAGCCAGTTCGACACGAGTCCGCCCGGTACGCGCTTCACCGTGATCGTGAGCAGGAAGGGGCGGGTGGGCGGGGAGGAGATGGTGTAGCAACGCTGGACCGGCCGGCCGTCGATGTCCACGGTCAGTGTCACGAACTGGCCCGGGTCGTGCCGGAACAGCCGGGGTTCGGCGTACTCGAACACGAAGGTGGTGACGTCGTGGGTGAGCGGGTGGACCTGACGGCACACCAGCAGTTCTTCGCTCTCGGTCATCGCTGCCGCTCCAGGTGTGACAGGTGTGCCTTGAGCCGGGTCACGTACCAGTTGACGAACGCCTCGACCTGCTCCTCCGCCGGGGCGTACGGGCCCGGTACATAGGCCGGGCTGCTCACGCCCCGCTGGGCGCGCTCGACGAAGACGGCGTCCTGGTCGTTCGTGGCCTTCCACACCTTGGTGAGCGTGCCGAGGTCGTAGTCGACCCCTTCGACGGCGTCGGCGTGCACGAGCCAGGTGGTGCGCACGAGGGTGCGGTCGGGGCCGAGGGGGATCGAAGAGAACGTGATGGCGTGGTCGGCCATGAGGTGGAACCAGGCGTTCGGCTGGGTGTGGAAGGACAGTCGGCCCAGGCGGGCGGTGGGGAAGCCGGCCAGCAGGCGCTTGCAGGCAGTTGTGCCGTCGAGCGTGTAGGACTCGCCGGCCCCGTCGAGGGGTTCGCGCTGGATGCGGAACCCGGTGGGGCGGGTGTCCAGTTCCTCGATCGTGGCGTAGGGCAGGCCGAGTGACTCGTAGGTCGTGCGCGCTTCGGCGTCGGCCCGCTGGAAGCGCTCGTACGTCGGGCGCAGTACCGCCGGGATGTCCTGCTCCTGGTAGCCGTAGATGGGGAAGTAGCAGGCCTGGAGCTCGGGGTGGCCGGTGCAGTGGTAGCACTCCCGGTTGTTCTCCAGGGTCAGCTTCCAGTTGGCGTTCTCGATCAGGTCGGTCTGCGTGGCGACCTTCGCCTTGGCCAGGTTGTGCGGTGCGAGGTACGGCTCGACGCGGGCGGCGATCTCGTCGAAGTCGGCGGGGGGTTCGGCGGCCAGGCAGATGTAGACCAGTCCGGCCAGGGTGCGCACGTGGACGGTTCGCAGCCCGAAGCAGGACGGGTCGAAGCCGGGTGCCTGGGACTCGGCGTGCAGCAGCTTGCCGTCCACGCCGTACGTCCAGTGGTGGTATCCGCAGACGATGTTGCCGACCGAGCCGCGGTCCTCGTTCAGGATGCGGGCGCCGCGGTGGCGGCAGACGTTGTGGAAGGCCCGTACGTCCTCGTCGTCGTCGCGCACGACGATGACCGAGTACGGCCCGATGGTGACCGTCACATAGTCGCCGGGCTCGGGGACCTCCGCCTCGGCGGCGACGAACAGCCAGTGCCGGGCGAAGATCGCATCGATGTCGAGGCCGAAGAACTCCTCGCTGACGTAGAACGGGGCCTCCAGGCTGTGTCCGACGGGACGCCGGGCGACGAGGTCGCGCACTTCGGCGTCGGGTGTCGCATGGTTCATCGCAAGTCTCCGGTGAATCTCAGGAGTTGAAGTGGCGTTCGGCGCTCAGATCGGCAGGCACAGCCGAAGTGCGTCGTAGATCGCGGCGTGGATGTTGCGGGAGGTGACGGCGTCGCCGATGCGGAACAGCTGGTAGCGGCCTTGCTCGTTGCGAATCACCGTCTGTTCGCGGTGCGCCAGCAGGGCGCGGAGGTCGACTTCGCCGAGGTTGGTCGAGCCGGGGAGGAGATCGACGTACAGCTCGTCGTTCGGCAACGTCCCGTGTTCTACGACGACTTGGTCGACGATCCGCTCGGTCTCGGCCTCGGTGTACTCGCTGTAGAGGGTCGCGGCGAGCCGTCCGTCTGCGGTGCGGCGTACGGCGCGTAGCCGCTGGGCGAGCGTGGTGACGACGTCGTGCGCGGTGAAGGCCCGTAGGTAGGCGGGGGAGTTCATGCTGCCGACGTCGGGGGCGAGGGTGCGCTCCGGGGTGACGTACTCGATCCAGGCGCCGGATTTTGTGAGGACCTCCACGGCGTCCATGGCCGGGTAGCCGCCGTGGTCGTCGTAGACCAGGATCTCTCCGCGCGGATTGCGCAGCGAGCCCGTCAGCACGTCCCAGGTGTCGGAGACCAGGCCTTCGCCCTTGGTGAGGAAGCTGCGGTTGGGCATGCCGCCGGTGGCGACGATCACGAGGTCGGGGTGTTCGGCGAGGACTTCGTCGGCCTCGGCGTACGTACCGAGCCGGAGGTCGACGCCGAGATGCTTGCACTCGATCAGGCGCCAGTCGACGATCTGGATCAGATCGTGGCGGCGGGGGTTGGACGCGGCGAGTCTGATTTGCCCGCCGGGCTGGTCGCTCGCCTCGAACAGGACGACGTCATGGCCGCGTTCGGCCAGCACCCGGGCGGCTTCGAGACCGGCGGGCCCGGCACCGACGACCACCGCCTTCTTGCGGCGGCCGATGGTGGGCGAGATGACGTGGGGCAGCTGGAGTTCGCGGCCGGCGGCCGGGTTGTGGATGCACTTGGTGTCGCCGGAGTCGTAGATGGCGTCCAGGCAGTAACTCGCCCCGACGCAGGGGCGGATGCGGTCCTCCTGGCCTGCCTTGATCTTGGCGACCAGATAGGGGTCGGCGATCTGGGCACGGGTCATGCCGACCAGATCAAGGAGTCCTTCGCGCACCGCATGCCTCGCGGTGGCGATGTCGGCGATGCGGGCCGCGTGCATCACCGGGATGGCGAGCCGGCGTTTCATCTCGCCGGTGAAGTCCAGGTACGGGCCGAGCGGGGTGCCGATGGACGGGATGGTCTTGGCCAGGGACGCGTCGCTCTCGATGGAGCCGCGGATGGCGCTGATGAAGTCGATGCCGTCGGCGGTGAACTGCTCCGCGGCGGTGAGCGCTTCCTCCGACGTGAGGCCGCCGGGGCGCGCCTCGTCGAACGACATCCGGATGCCGACGACGAAGTCCGGTCCGACGGCCTCGCGGACGGCGCGGATCACGCGCCGCGAGAACGCCATACGGTTCGCCAGGCTGCCGCCCCACTCGTCGCCGCGGTGATTGGTGGACGGGGACAGGAAACTGTCCAGGAAGTGGCCGTACGCCTCCAGCTCGATGCCGTCGAGTCCGCCCTCCTGGCAGCGGACGGCCGCGGCGGCGTAGTCGGCGACGATCCGGTCCAGATCCCACTCCTCCGCCGCCTTCGGGAAGGCGCGGTGGGCGGGTTCACGCAGCGGCGAGGCGGACACCACCGGGAGCCAGTCGCCGGCGTAATTGCTGGTACGGCGGCCGAGATGGGTGACCTGACACATGACCGCGGCCCCGGCCTCGTGTACGTCGTCGGCGAGCCGGCGCAGCCACGGCACGATCTCGTCGCGGTACAGCAGCAGGTTGCCGAACGCGGGCGGGCTGTCGGGGGAGACCACCGCCGAGCCGCCGATCATCGTCAGGCCGACCCCGCCCCGCGCCTTCTCGACGTGGTAGGCGCGGTAGCGGTCCTTGGGCATGCCGTCCTCGCCGAACGCCGGTTCGTGGGAGGTGCTGACCACGCGGTTGCGCAGGGTGAGGTGCCGTAGCTGGAAGGGCTGGAGCAGGGGATCCACGGTGGTTGAGGGCACGGCCACTCCTCCGGACGCTCTGGGCTGGTGACGTCGGCCGCGCTTGATCGCGCCGCGCCTTCGGAAGGGATCAGCTCTGGTCGGCAGATCGCTGTTTCGCTATGCGATACACAATCGCTATACGAGACAGATGGTGAGCCTGGATATCCCCAGCCGTCAAGAGCCCTCGTCCTGCTCGATCCGCTCCGGCCGGGCCTCGCCGGGCCCGTGTCGGTCGGGTGCCGTGCTCAGCCGCGCTTCACGTACCCGCGGCGCCAGGAGATCTTCGCGGCAGCTGCCATGAGCTGTTCCGCGAGGCCGGGAACGGTGTCCTCGTTGATGCGGAAGGTCGGCCCGGACAGCGTCACGGCCGCGATGACCTGGCCGTTCAGGGAGTGGATCGGGGCGGCGATGGCGGCCAGTCCGACCTCGTGTTCCTCGCTGGTGACGGCGTATCCCCGCTCGCGGACCGTGTCGAGCTCCGCCGCCAGGCGTGCCGGGTCGACGATCGTGTGCGGGGTGTACTGCTTCGGCTGCTTCGCGAAGATCTCCGCGACCTCGTCCGGGGTCATGTGCGCCATGAAGAGCTTGCCCGACGAGGTGGCGTGTATCGGGGTGCGCTTGCCGACCCAGTCGATGCTCATGATCGACGAGCCGATCGCCTGGTCGATGCTGATCACGTCGTCCCCGTCGCGGATCGCGATGTTCACGGTGTCGCCCACGGCCGCGGCCAGCTCCTGGCAGATGGGGTGGCCCAGCACGGACAGGTCGTTCACCTTGCCTGCCCCGGTGGCGAGTTCGACCACGGTGTAGCCGATGCGGTACCGCCCGCGCTCGGCGTCCTGCTCCACCATGCCCCGTGACTCCAGCGTCGCCAGCAGCCGGAACACGGTCGACTTGTGAACGGCCAGCGCCTCGGCGATCTCGGTCACGCCACTGGGGCCCTGCTTGGCCAGAACCTGAAGGATCGACACCGCCCGGTCGACGGACTGCACCGAGTGGTCACGTGGGCGGCTCCCGTTGCTGGTCATGGCGGAAGGGTAGCCGAGCGGCCGGGGCGTTCCGGCGGGTCCGGTCCGGCCGGTTTTCACGCAGCTGTCATGGCCGTGCGGCGCACCTGCCAGTGATCAGGGCGCGGCGTTAATTCGCCATTTCCTCCCTGCGTGGGCCTTGACGAGCTGCTCTGTGCGGGGACATCGTCGTACCGTAATACACAACTGTTTCGCAAAGCGAGACAGCAGCCGCGAAGGCTGGCTCACTTTCCGCCCCCGCGCGGATCCCCCGGAGGTGGGGCACGGTGATTGAGGCATCCCGTCTGAAAAAGGTCTACGGTTCGCCGGCCGACGGAGTGCACGCGGTCGATGGCGTGACGTTCGACGTGGCACCCGGAGAACTCTTCGTGATCATGGGGCTGTCGGGTTCCGGCAAATCGACCCTGCTCCGCATGCTGAACCGGCTGGTGGAGCCGACCTCCGGCACCTTGCGCATCGACGGCCGCGATGTGCCGGCCATGGGCGACGCGGAGCTGCGGGAGCTGCGCAACAGCAAGATCAACATGGTGTTCCAGCACTTCGCGCTGTTCCCGCACCGCACCGTCCGCGAGAACGCCGCCTACGGCATGCGCATCCGCGGAGTCGACAAGGCCGAGCGGCTGGAGCGCGCCGACTGGGCGCTGAAGACGGTCGGCCTCGGCGACCGGGGAGACGCCCGTCCCGATCAGCTGTCCGGCGGCCAGCGCCAGCGCGTGGGGCTCGCCCGCGCGCTCGCCACGGACGCCGAGATCCTGCTGATGGACGAGCCGTTCAGCGCGCTCGACCCGCTGATCCGCCGGGACATGCAGGACCTGCTGCTCTCCCTGCAGCGCGACCTGCGCCGCACGATCGTCTTCGTCACGCACGATCTGAACGAGGCGATGCGCCTGGGCGACCGGATCATGGTCATGAAGGACGGGCGGGTCGTGCAACTCGGCACCGCGACCGACATCCTCCACACCCCGTCGTCCGACTACGTCCGCGACTTCGTCTCCGACGTCGACCGCTCCCGCGTGCTGACCGCGAGCACCATCATGAGCGAGCCGCTGATGACGGCCGACATCACCGAGGACCCCCGCGAGGTGCTGAGCCGCCTGTCGCGCATCGAGGCGATCGGCGTCTTCGTGCTGAAGGGCGGGCGCATCGCCGGCGTGGCCCACGACGGCCTGCTGGCCCAGGCGGTGAAGGAGGGCCGTACCTCCCTGCACGACTGCCTGACCGACGACTACGAGCAGGCCGGCCCCGACACCCTGCTGGTGGATCTGTGCCAGCGGGTGGGGCGGCATGTCGTGCCGCTCGCGGTGACCGACGACGACGGAAAGCTGCGCGGTGTGGTCCCCCGTGCCGCCCTGCTGACCGCGCTATCGGACACCCGCACCACGGACTCGAGCGATACACCGAAAGAAGCGGCCCATGTCTAGCCTCTCCGCCGACACCCTGTTCACCATCGACCTCGGCACCCCGGTCAGTACCGCCGTCGACTGGCTCACGGAGCATCTGGGCGGCTTCTTCGACGCCGTCTCCTCGGTGATGACGGAGCTGGTCAACGCCGTCCTCTTCGCCCTGACCGCACCGCACCCGCTCGTCATCACGGCCGTGTTCACGGTGCTCGCTTTCTTCGCCCACAAGTGGGGCTTCGCCGCCTTCACCGTCGTCGCCTTCCTGCTCATCCAGGGCATGGGCCTGTGGACCGAGGCGATGCAGTCCCTCGCCGTGGTCGTCGTCGCGTCCGTCCTCGCCGTGGCCATCGGAGTGCCGATCGGCGTGTGGGCCGCCCGGGGCCGGCTGGCCAGCGCGATTGTCCGCCCGGTGCTGGACTTCATGCAGACCCTGCCGGTGTTCGTCTACCTCATTCCCGCGGTCTTCTTCTTCGGCATCGGCCTCGTCCCCGGCGTCGTGGCCACCACCGTCTTCGCCATCCCACCCGCCGTACGCCTCACCGAACTGGGCATCCGACAGGTCGACAAGGAGGTCGTCGAGGCCGCACACGCCTTCGGCGCCAAGCCCCGCCAGATCCTGCGCGAGGTCCAACTCCCGCTCGCCCTGCCCTCGATCATGGCCGGCGTCAACCAGGTGATCATGCTGGCGCTGTCCATGGTCGTCATCGCCGGCATGGTCGGCGCCGCCGGCCTCGGCACCGTCGTCGTCCGCGGCATCAGCCAACTCGACGTGGGCGTCGGCTTCCAGGGCGGACTCGCCGTCGTCTTCCTCGCCATCTTCCTCGACCGCACCACCGGCGCCCTGGCCGCGCCGAGGCGACGCCGACCCCGCAAGAACCGCACCCGGCCCACCCCGACGGCCGACGAGACACCCTCGACCCCCGCCCCCGAGCCGGCCGCCGCTCCCGTCTCGGTGTGAAGGCCCCCTTGAGAACACCCCTGAGAACAGGAAATCGCTCATGAACCGCACCTCGCGCCACCCCCGCCGCTCGCTCCTCGTCGGCTGTATCGCCGCCGCCCTCACCCTGGTCACCACCGCGTGCAGCGGAGACACCGCGACCGTCGACTCCGGCTCCGGAAGGGACAGCGGCGACAAGAAATCGGTGAAGATCGCCCTCGTCGCGGGCTGGGACGAGGACATCGCCGCCACCTACCTGTGGAAGCAGATCCTCGAGGACAAGGGCTACCAGGTCGACGTCCAGGAACTGGACGTCGCCAGCACCTACACCGGCGTCGCCAACAAACAGGTCGACCTCTACCTCGACGCCTGGCTGCCCTCCACCCACGAGACGTACTGGAAGAAGCTCGGCTCCAAGATGGAGAGAGTCGGAGCCTGGTACGCACCGGCCGACCTCAACCTGACCGTCCCCACCTACGTCAAGGACGTCAACACGATCGCCGACCTCAAGGCGCACGCCTCGGAGTTCGGCGGCCAGATCGTCGGCATCGAGGCCGGCTCCGGCCTGATGCGGCTCACGCGCGAGAGCGCCATACCCGCGTACGGCCTCAAGAACGACTACCAGCTCACCGAGAGCAGCACCTCCGCCATGCTCTCCGCACTGCAGACCGCGATCAACAAGAAGAAGCCGATCGTGGTCACGCTGTGGCGACCCCACTGGGCGTACGCCAAACTGCCGCTGAAGGTCCTCAAGGACCCCAAGGGCGCCTACGGCAAGCCCGACTCGGCCGAGATCGTCGCCTCCAAGGGCTTCTCCGACAACCACCCCGAAGTCGCCGGCTGGCTCAAGAACTTCAAACTCACCTCGGACCAACTGGGCAGCCTCGAACTGCTCATCCAGGAGAAGGGCCAGGGGAAGGAGCAGGAAGCCGCCAAGGAATGGATGGCCCAGAACAAGTCGGTCGTCGACGCCTGGCTGAAGTGAGCAACACAGTGGGAAGCCGCCTGCGCCCGGTTCAGTCACGCGCCATGGGAACCGTGAACGACGGGGGCCGCGCGGCCAGTTCCTTCGTCGTGTACGCCTTCACGTAGGTGTCGAGGTACGGCGAGCGCTTGCCCTCGGTGGGCCGGTCGTCGGCAGGGTCGTCGACGGAGAGGCTGAGGCGTGCGTTGGTCACCTTGATGCGGTCACCGGTCGGGGTGTCGATCCACGCGCCGTCCTGGACGGTGCCGATCTCGACGGCCAGGGAATGCCCCGCCGCGAGCTGCCAGTCGGTCGACTTGAGGTCCACGGCCACCTGCCCGGAGGCGTCCGCGACGGCGACCTGCTGGTCGAACATGACGGCGGAGCCGTCCGGTGCGACGTCGTACAGCTTGGCCATGACGTTGCCGATGCCCTCGGTCTCCATCCGGATCCTTGGGGTGCCGGTGACGCGGACGGCGTGCTCGATCGGCTCGGACCACGTGAGGAAGCTCGCCGAGCCGCCGGGCTCGCCCCGGTCCACGTAGAACCCGTCGCGCAGCGGTACGTCGGCGGACCGGTCTGAGAGGGGCCAGGTGCTCTGGGAGCGCCAGGTTCCGGTGCTGTCCTGGATGGCGTAGGCCGGGTAGTCGGTCGTGGGGTCGATGCCCTTGAGCTGCTGGTCGTAGAAGGACATCACCTCCTTGAACCAGCCCGCGCGACCCATCTGCAGCCGCCCGTCCTCGGTGCGTTCGTTGCCGCGCACGTGGTCCCACTGGCCGAGCCAGCCGCGCTCGGTGCCCTGGTGGCCAGCGAGGTACTCCTGCATCGCCTCCGGCGTGGTGTTCGACTCGATGAAGCCCTGGGTGAAGAACAGCGGGGTGTCGCTGCCCTCGGCCTGCTTCGCCAGATCGCGCTGCCGCCAGTACGGATCCTCGGGGTCGGGCTTGAGGTTGTTGTCCGTGTTGTACGCGGCGCATTCCGGGTGCTTCAGCTCGTACTGGTTGTTCTTCCGGTAGCGCTCCTGGTCGTCGGGCAGCGGCGGCAACTGCGCTATCTGGTTGTAGGTGTTGGGGGCGAGGGCGCCGCCGAGCTTCGGGACCCGGCTGGAGCGGGTCAGGCGGTACATGTCCCAGACGGGTTCCTGGGCGACGACGGCCTTCAGCGCGTCCTGGTCCAGGTTGTTGCCGACCAGGACGGTCGTCGCGTCGTACGACTTGCCGTACATGCCCACTTTGCCGGTGGACCACGGCTGTTTCGCCGCCCAGTCGATCGCCGCCTTGACGTCGGCCTGTTCACCCTTGCCCATGTAGTCGAGGCAGCCGCTGGACCCGCCGAAGCCGCGCAGGTCCACCTGCACCAGGGCGTAGCCCCGCTCGAACAGGTCGCCGCCCTCGGCGAGGTCCTTGAAGCGTGCGGACGGGCCGGTCTTCTTCCACTTCTCGTCCGTGAGCTCTCCAGAGTGCCCGAAGTAGGCGCCGACGGAGAGGATGACGGGCACCTTCTCGCCCCGGGGCAGCTCTTCCGGCAACAGGACGTCGGCGTGCAGCTCGGTGCCGGAGCCGTCCGAGGACGGGAAGTAGTGCTGGGTCCACGCCGCGCCCTTGGGAACACGCTCGTTGTCGCTGTGCGTCACCGCGTCATCGGCGGCGGATGCCGCGGGGGCGGCGGACGGTGCCGCGCCGGCGGGAGCGACGTGGGCGCCGGCCAGCGCCAGGACGGCGACGGTGGCGGTGGCGGTGGCCCGTGCAGTGGTTGTGGGCAGGGGGATCTTCTTCATGGTCTCCTCCGGAGATGGTGTGGCAGCGTGTCGTCAGATGGGTGTGGCAGCGGGTCGTCGCGGTACGGTCAAGGCCGCTGGACAAGCCGCTTGGTCGACCGGCGGAACGCCCACAAGACGACCAGCAGGGCCGGCGCGAGCAGGGGCGCGCCCATGCCGACCTTGGCAACGGCCAGCCAGCCCGTGGAGTCGTTCTCGTACAGCCACAGCTGCACGCCGAACCGGGTCGCGAACAGGACGGCGAGGGTGGCGGTGGCGACGTCGTGCGCCAGCACGCTGGGACGGTCGTTTCGCCACGGGTGCCGGTTGCCGTGCAGCGCGTTCCACAACAGGCCGGTCAGCGGCCTGCGGGCCAGCAGGGATACGGCCGTGAGCACCGCGCCCGCGCAGCTCGCCCAGATCCCGATCAGAAAGAACCCGCCCGCCGAGCCGACCCATGCCGCGACACCGCCCGCGGCCGCGACGCCGAAGAGACCGCCGCCCGCCGCGGTGAACGGCTCCCCTCGCGCCATCCGCCACACGGTCACGAACATCGCCACGGCGAGCGCGATGCCGATCGCGAGCGGCAGCCGGCCGAGCGCGGCGTTCGCGGCGACGAAGGCCGCGATCGGGATGGCCGAGTACGTCATCCCCTTCGTACCGCCGAGCTGGTCGAGGAGCTTCTGCTGCGCCTGGCTCTGCTGGGCGGGCTCTGCGGGTGGTGTCGGGTGGGCGAAGGTGGGTCCGGTCGTTTCTGTGCCGTGGTGCTCGGTCATGGCGTCTCCTGGGTCGTCGCGAATCCGTGCCGTCGGTGCGCTGAGAGCCAGGAGAAACTGCGCCGTCGCGGCACAGTCAAGCCCGTTGGGAAGGGATGGAGGGGCGCTTGACCATGCCGCGACGGCATGGTTTCGAATGGCATGAGCAACGGCCCGCGCCGAACCGCCAGGAGTCGAAGGGAGTGCGAAGCAATGGCATGGAGCACGCGTGAGATCGCCGAGCTCGCGGGCACCAGCCTGCGGGCCGTACGCCATTACCACGAGGTCGGCCTGCTCGATGAGCCGGAGCGCCGGGCCAACGGCTACAAGCAGTACACCGTGGCCCACCTCGTCCGGCTGCTGCGCATCAAGCGTCTTGTCGACCTGGGGTTCCCCCTCGCCCAGATCGCGGAGATGGGCACGGCCGACGATCACCCGGAGGAAGCTTTGCGTACGCTCGACGCGGAACTGGCCGCCACCATCGAACGGTTGCAGCGGGCCAGGATGGAACTCGGGTTCATCCTGCGCAAGTCGGTGCCGACCGACCTACCCCCGGAGTTCGCCTCGGCGGCGGCGCCCGAAACCCCGATATCCGAGACGGATCGCTCGTTCGTCACCGTCATGAGCACCGTGCTCGGCCCGAAGGGCACGGCGGCCTACGCCGGCCTGATAGAGAACCCCGTCATCGATCCGGCCGGCGCGGCGTTCGAGGAGCTGCCACCCGACGCCGACGAACAGACCCGCGCCGACGTCGCCGAACGCCTGGTCCACTTCGTGCAGTTGCTGCAGCGACAGCACCCCGGCTTGAGCACCCTGCCCGCCGACGCCCCTAAGGGCGAGGCCTTCGCCAAGAAGACCGTCGACAAGGCCGTCCAGGACCTCTACAACGACGCCCAGGTGGACGTCCTCCGCCGCCTGCGCATCCTGCTCACGGAAGCACGGCAGACCACGGAATAGCCGGGCGGCACAGGACGGCCCGGGGGCACGCCTTAGACGTCATCTCATGTGGATCGCTGGTCTGTCGGTCGTGGTTTCGGTCGTGCAGCGGCTGGGGCAGGATGAGTTGTGGGAACTGTTCCAGCGGGTGGTGCCCGAGGCGCCTTCGCAACCACAGGGCGGCATGGCGATCGGGATGCGCTGGCCGCGATCGTGTTCGCAGCGACTTCCGGATGCACGTGGCAGCAGCTTCCCGTCGCGTCGTTCGGACCTTCCGGTGCGACGGCTCACCGCCGGTTCGCCGAGTGGTCGAAAGCCAGGGTGTGGGCCAAGCTCCACCGCCCGGTCCTCAACGAACTCGGCTTTCCACGCCGCCTATTTACGCGGGCTCTAACGCCCCGGGATTGCAGGGCGTCCGCACTGCAATCCCATCGGGCGTGGAGCTTTTCACGCTGCATCACTCACGGCGTCGGACGCTTCGACGGTAAACGTCGCAAATTCGACTTCGGCATCGGAGGGCAAGTCGGGATAGTGGCCCTGGAGGCCCTTCTTGAGCTCGTCGATGCTTGTGAATCCATCGAGCCGAGCTTGTTCGGCGGTGAGGCGATCGAGCCGGTGGCGTTCGACGCCAGTGATGGTGCCCTTCAACGTGCGGTGGACCTCGTCGTCCTCGAAGAGAAAAATCGCGGGACCCAGTGCGATCGGATCGTCATAGCGGACGGTGGACGTCTTCCGCGCGGCGGCGATGTCGTCGTAGTAGCGCTTGTTGAACCGAACAATTCGACGCGCATCCGCATCGGGGAAGAAGTAGGTGTCCGGCAGAAGCTTTCGAATCGGGCGCAGTGTCGGCCCGTCGTCGGTCGGTACGGCGACGAAGACGTCGGGATGGAGGTCGAGAAGCGCTTGGCGGCAGCGGCCGCACGGCGGGATGAGACCGCGACCCCGATCTCCCGCGGCGGCGATGGTGACGAGCGGGCCGGCTCCCGCTGCTGCGGCGGCACCGAGTACGACGAGCTCGGCGCACGGTCCGCCGGTGAAGTGGTAGACGTTGACCGCCTCATGGATCCTGCCGGCCGTGTCCATCGCCGCTGCGGCCACGGTGTGGTTCGGATCGCTCCCAAGGGCAGTAGCGAGCCGTTCCGCAGCCTCGATGACGCGGCGCTCGGAGTCGAAGAGCTTCATGAAGACCATGGCGCCGACCCTAGATCGGCCCAGCCGGACTCCTCGACACATTTGTTCTGATGGGCCTCATCCTCAGCGTGGTCGGTGGCTTGACATCAAGACCCGCACATTAGAGGGGTGCCCGCGACGATCGTCTACGACCGCACCAAGACCGTGGTCCGTCGCCACGTCGCGCCGGGCAAGGCGGCCCCCTGCACCCGGAGGCCGTCGCCTGAGCCGGGCACTACGACTTCGATGGGGACGTGCTGGCCGTCTACCGGCCACGGCGATGTTGTCGAGGCCGTCGGAGCCGACGGCGGCCAGGGCCCGCGCCCGGTGGAGGTGAAGCTTCTCCAGTACGGCGCGGTCGCCACCATGGCCGGCCAGGACGGGGATGCCCAGGGAACGGGCGAGGCGAACACCCAGGGCGGGGGGATCTCGCTCCACACCGACCACGCAACGGAGACGAACCTGCGCCGACTGAGGCAGGAAAACACTGACCTGCGCCGCCCCTTCAGCTGTACGAGGAAGCCCTCCGGCAGCCCCCTGGCCGGAGGGGGTGCGGCCTTTCTTGTGCGGCGGGCCCTGATCGGCCCTCATCTGGCCGTGTGTATCGGGGGTTCAGGGGGCGCCGGACGTGGGGCGGTTGAGTCGGATCATGGCGCGGTAGAGGGCGCGGGGTGCGGGAGCCGGCGACAAGGGTGGGAGTTCTGTTCCCGGGGTGGCGTAGGCGCGGAGCATCTGGCCGACCAGGCGGCGCCAGGCGTCGGGAGCCGCGTCGCCGGTGGCGGCGACGACGCCGGCGTTGGCCATCAGCAGGACGACCAGGTCCTGAGAGGTGAAGTCGTTGCGCAGGCATCCGGTGGCCTGGGCGCGGCCGATGAGTTCGGCAAAGCCGTTGTACGCCTCGGTGCGTCGTGCTTCCAGAACCTTGGCGGCGGGGAAGGTCATGGTCAGGACGTCGGCGAAGCCGCGGTCGGCGGCCTGCATGGCGCAGACGGCTTCGATGTAGCCGATGAAGCCGTGCCAGGGATCGGGGTCGGCGAGAGCTTCGGTGACGGCTTCGGCGTAGGCGTCCATGCGGTCGGCGAAGACCGCGGTGATCAGTTCCTCCCGGTCGGCGAAGCGGCGGGAGAGGGTCGCCTTGCCCACGCCCGCCTCGCGGGCGACGGAGGCCATGGAGACGCCCAGGCCCTCGGTGGCGTACAGGCGGCGGGCGGCGGCCAGGATGCGGTCTCGGTTGCGTTCGGCATCGACGCGCAGACTCTGCTCGGGCTGCTGGCGCGGGGGTTCGGCGGGTGCACTCATGTCTCCACTCTACCGAAGTGGAACGCATGGCCCACTTGTGGTTATGGTGGCACCACAGAAGCGGGAAGGCCGTTTCACTTTTTTGGATGGGTGAGTGCTATGCGTGCCGTGACACTGGAGGCCGTCCCCGGGGCCCCCGCGGTGACCGAACTCGAAACCCCGCGCCCGGCGGCCGGTGAGCTGCTGGTGAAGGTGGCCGCCGCCTCCCTGAACGGCTTCGACGCCGCCACCGCCGCCGGCTACCTGCAGGGGATGATGGAGCACCGTTTCCCCTTGGTGGTGGGCAAGGACTTCGCGGGGACCGTCGAGGCGCTCGGTGAGGGCGTGGACGGCTTGGCGGTGGGCGACGCGGTCTTCGGCGTGGTGGCGAAGCCGTACCTGGGCACCGGTTCGCTCGCGGAGTACGTCACCGTCCCCGCCGCCCATGGTGTCGTGCCCATCCCCGAGGGGCTGAGCGTGCGGGACGCCGGAGCACTGGGCCTGGCCGGGACCGCCGCGCTGGACAGCCTGAACGCCGTGGCTCTGGACAAGGGCGAGACGGTGCTCATCTCCGGAGCGACCGGCGGCGTCGGTGCGCTGGCCGTGCAGATCGCCGTGGCCCGTGGTGCCAAGGTGATCGCCACCGCCCGTCCCGGCGCGCCGGCGGAGTTCGTCGCCGGACTGACCGACGCCGAGGTGCACCTGGTCGACTACACCGGCGACCTGGAGGCCCAGGTCCGCGCGCTCGCGCCCGGCGGGGTGGACGCGTTGGTGCACCTGGCCGGCGACGGTGTTCTGCTCGCGGGGCTGCTGCGGCCCGGCGGGAGGCTCGTCTCCACCGCCGGCTTCGACCCCGCCGCCGTCGAGGGCCAGGACGTCACCGTCCACGTCCTGATGGCAGACCCGAACGCCGAGACCCTCAGCGCGCTGGCTGAAGGCGTCGCCTCCGGCCCGCTGCGGGTACCGGTTACCGCCGTCTACCCGCTCGAGCAGGCTCCGGAGGCGTTCGCCGCGTTCGGTTCCGGCGCCCTCGGCAAGATCGCCATCTCCTGCTCCTGAGCACCCTCACCCCTTCACGAAGAGAGATCTGATCATGCCCACGATCGCCATCATCGGAGCCGGCCCCGGCATGGGCCTGGCCATCGCCCGCACCTTCGGCAAGCGCGGCTTCGACGTCGCCCTCATCGCCCGCACCAAGGAGAAGCTGGACGCCCTCGTCGACCAGCTCGGCCAGGAGGGAATCACGGCCGCCGCGTTCCCCGCCGACGTCCTGGACCGGCCCTCCCTCACGGAGGCCCTCGACACGGTGAAGACCCACTTCGGCGGCATCGACGTGCTGGAGTACTCCCCGGCGCCGCACTCGCCGGTGCCCGGTTTCACTGTGGCCAGCCCGAGCGAGTCCACGGTGGAGAACCTGCAGCCGCAGATCGAGTACAACTTCTACGGCGCGATCGCCGCCGCCGGTGCCGTGCTGCCCGCCATGCGGGAGGCCGGAGCCGGGACCCTGCTGTTCACCACCGGCGGAGGCTCCGTCGACCCCAACCCGATGTTCGGCAACGTCAACGCCGCGTCCGCGGCACTGCGCAACTGGGTGCTCAACCTGTACAAGGAACTCGCGGACAGCGGTGTCTACGCCGCGCATGTGGCGATCAGCGTCTGGATCGGCGACGGCGGCCCCGAGGGCATTCCCTCCGCCACTCCCGAGCAGATCGCCCCCCTGTACTGGGAGCTCTACGAGGTCCGCGACCGGCCCGAGGCCGTCTTCACCGCCTGACATCCGCTTCAACGGCTGACGTCCGCCGGAACACGGTTCGCCGCCCACGGGCGGCGAACACTCCCGCTCGCCTCTTTTCCCCTTCTCCCCTCCCCAGCCCTCCCCGAAGGATCTCCGTCCCCATGAACGTCTTCCTCTGGATACTCCAGGCCGTCCTCGCCGCCATGTTCGCCATGGCCGGTGTCATGAAGTCCACCCAGCCCAAGGACAAGCTCGTCGAGAAGCTGCCCTGGGTCGCCGACTTCTCGCCCGCCACCGTCCGCTTCATCGGCATCGTCGAGTTCGCCGCCGCCCTCGGGCTCATCCTGCCGCCGGCCACCGACATCGCGCCCGTCCTCACCCCGCTGGCCGCGACCGGCCTGGTCATCACGATGATCCTTGCCGCGATCACCCATGCCCGTCGCAAGGAACCCTCGGCGATCGTCTTCAACGCCGTCCTGCTGGCCCTGGCCGCCGTGGTCGCTTGGGGCCGCTTCGGCCCCTACTCCTTCTGACCCACTCCACCGGCCCGGCAAGGAACCCGCAATGCGTGTCACCGTCTTCGGCGCCACCGGTGGCATCGGCCGCCTCGTCGTCCAGCGACTGCTGGACGACGGCCACACCGTCACCACCCTGGTCCGCAACCCGGCCAAGCTCGGCCTGACCCACCCCCAACTGGCCCTGATCACCGGGCAGTTGTCCGACCAGGCCGCCGTCCGGACTGCGGTGGCGGGAGCCGACGCGGTCATCAGCGCGCTCGGACCGACCCTCGAACGCTCCGCGACCGGCACGCCGGTGACCGAGGGCACGAAAGACATCGTGGCGGCCATGGAGAGCGAGAAGGCGACCCGCTACATCGGTCTGGCCACCCCGTCCCTCACGGACCCGAAGGACAACCCTCACTGGACCAGTGCCTCGAGCGCCTGTTGAGCGCTTACGAACAGCCACCAGAGCAGGTCCGCAGCTCAGTGGCCGACCTCGTGGTCGCCCGCTTCGATGAGGCCGCTTTCGTAGGCGCAGATCACTATCTGGATGCGGTCGCGCAGGCCGAGTTTGGTGAGGATGCTCGACACATGTGATTTGACGGTGGCGGGGCCGATGACGAGCTGTTCGGCGATTTCCGCGTTGCTCGCGCCCCGGGCGACGGCGGTCATGATCTCGCGTTCGCGGACGGTGAGGCGTTCCAGGCGGGCGGCGACGGCGGTGTTGACCGTACGGCGCTGTGTGAACCGGTCGATGAAGCGCCGGGTGATCGAGGGGGCCAGCAGCGTTCCGCCTTCGGCCACGGTGCGTACGGCGGTGGCCAGTTGCTCGGGGGGAATGTCCTTGAGTACGAAGGCACTGGCGCCGGAGCGCAGCGCCTCGTAGACGTACTCGTCCGGGTCGAACGTGGTCAGGATCAGCACTTTGGGACCCCAGTCGGCCTCCTGAAGGATCCGGGAGGTCGCCTCGAGGCCGTCCATCTCGGGCATGCGGATGTCCATGAGGATCACGTCCGGTCGGTGCCGGCGTGTCGCCTCGACGGCCTCGACGCCGGTGCCCGCCTCGGCCACGACCTCGATGTCGTGGTGGACGCGGAGAATCATGGCGAAGCCGCGCCGTACCAGCGCCTGGTCGTCGGCCACGACGACGCGGATGCTCACGCGGGCTCCCCTTTGACGGGCAGACGGGCGGTGAGGCGGAATCCGCCGCCGGGGCGCGGCTGGGCGTCGAGGCTTCCGCCGAGCAGGTGGGCTCGTTCGCGCATGCCGACGATGCCGTGGCCGGGCGGGCCCTTGTGCGCGGCCGGTACAGCCTGGACGGCGGCGCCGTGACCGTCGTCGAGCACCTCGATGGTGAGGCCGTCGCCTTCGTCGCGCAGGTGCACTTGGGTGTGGGTGCGCGGTCCGCTGTGTTTGAGCACGTTGGTCAGGGCCTCCTGGACGATGCGGTACGCCGAGAGGTCGACGCGGGCCGGGAGAGGGTCCCGGATGCCGTTGGTGACCGAGACGTCGAGGCCCGCCTCGCGGACCTCCGCCACGAGCCGGGGCAGATCGGCCAGACCCGGCTGGGGCCCCAGACCGTCGCGTTCGGAGTCCGGCCGCAACACTCCCAGCAGGTGCCGTAGTTCGTCCAGCGCCTGGCGTCCCGCCTCCTCCACCGCCGCCATCGCCTCCAGGGCGCCCTGCGGATCCTCGGCGGCCACCATCCGGGCCGCGCCGGCCTGCACCGTCATCATGCTCACCCGATGGGCGACCACATCGTGCAGTTCCCGGGCGATGTGAGTGCGCTCCTCGGTCACGACCCGCCGTGCCTCGGCGGCCCGCTCCTGGACGAGCCGGGCGGCCCGCCAGGCACGCATCCGCAGGCGCCGGCCGAGATACCACGCGCCGGACATGACGAGGGCGCCGAAGAGGTCCCCCGAGGGAGAGTTGAGGAGAAGGCCGTCGATGACGAGGCCGGCGACGGCCGCGACGACGGCGAGCGGGCCCCACCGCTGGTCGTCGGCGTGCCGCCCAACGCTGTACAGCGCGACGATCACCAGGACGCCCAGCGTGGAATAGCTGCTGCCCAGCGTCGGCGCCCACATGGCCAGCACCACGTACGCGACCGCGACCGGCCGCGTACGGCGGACGTAGAGCGCCGCACCGGCCACCATGGAGAGCAACAGGGCGGGGTGGAAGATGCCGGTGGCCGGGCGGACGGCCATCGAATCTCCCGCGGCCTCCTCGAGGAGCGCCACCCACAGGAACAGCGCCGCCGCGAGGACGGCGTCCGCGGCCCGCGGCCAGCGCGTGAACGGGCCGCGGAACCTGCGCGGCACGCTGCGGCCCGGCGTCTCGGCATGCGGCGCCCTGCGATTCATCGTCGCTCCAACAAGAGGCGTCCGGTGCCCTGGTGGGACGGTGCAGGTCATCGGGACGCACCGGGCACGTCATCGTAAATCCGGCTCGTAGGCACCGTCACCCGCCTGGGGACGGATACGGTCTCCGCCGCCGGCAGGAGGCGCCGCACGGTTCTCCCCGCCGCGCGCCGGAGGACCGAACCCGCCGTGCGGCGGGAGACGGCACCGGCGCTGTCTCCCACGATGGGACTGCTCACTCCTGCTGCCGCCGCACACCGATCAGTTAGGGCCGGTCGGCAACCGACCACGGGAGCCCAGCCGGCAGTTGTGGCCGGTCGGTAACCAACTACGGGAGCCAGCTGGCAGTTGTCGCCAGCCGGCCAACGCAACCACAGGAGCCCGCCCGGCAGTTGAGGCCGGTCGGTCACCCAACCACGGGAGTCGGCCCGGCAGCTCTCGCCGGTCTGCACCCAACCACCGCAGCCCGCCCGGCAGTTGTCGCCGGTCGGCCACCCAACCACCCGAGCTCAGCCGACACGTGCCGTCAGCCGGCACCCGTCCCTCAGGAGCCACCACCATGAACCACATCACGCGCCGCATCGGCGACGCGAGCGCCCGCCGGCCATGGGTGACCATCGCCTCCTGGCTGGCCGCCCTGGTCCTCGTGCTGCCTCTGGCCGGCCTGGCCGGTGGCTCGTTCGTCGACGACCTCGTCGCTCCCGGGAGCCAGAGCGAGGAGGCGATGGAATTGCTCGAAGAGCGGTTCCCCGAAGCCTCCGGCGGGAACGCCATGGCGGTGTTCGCCGCGCCGGAAGGGGAGCGGATCGACCGCCACCGGCCCGCCATCGAGGCGGCGGTCGCCCGGATCGCCGAGGTCGAGCACATCGCTGCGGTCACCGATCCCTTCACCGTCGGCACGATCTCGCCCGACGGACGGATCGGCTACGCCCAAGTCACCTTCCACGTACCGACGATGGAGGTGAGCCCCGAGCAGATCGATGCCCTGAGCGGCGCGATCGAACCCGTACGCGGCGAGGGTGTCGTCGCCGAACTCGGCGGCGACACCGTCTTCATCAACGCCGAGACGCCGACATCGGGCGCGGAGGCGGCGGGCCTGCTGGCCGCCCTGGTCATCCTGGTGGTCGCGTTCGGCACGATCGTGTCCGCTCTGGTCCCGATCGCGCTCGCCCTCGTCGCCGTCGCCGCCGGACTGGGCGGCATCACGCTGCTGGCCCATGCGCTGGACGTCTCCACCGCCGCCCCCACGATCGGCGCGATGATCGGTCTGGGCGTCGGCATCGACTACGCCCTGTTCATCATGGCCCGCTACCGCGAGAACCGCGTCGCCGGCCAGGACAACTCCACCGCACTGTCGAACGCCATGGCATCGTCGGGCGCGGCCGTCCTGTTCGCCGGCGGCACCGTCCTCGTGGCGATGACCGCACTCGCACTGACCGGCCTGGGCTTTCTGACCTCGATCGGTCTGAGTACGTCGCTGGTCGTACTGTTCGCCGTGGCGACCGCCCTGACGCTGCTGCCCGCACTGCTGGCACTGCTGGGGGATCGCGTCCACAAGGGGCGGCGCCGGAGCTTCCGTACGCGCCGGGCGAAGAACCCCGACAACCCCGAGAACCCCCACAGCGTCAAGAACCCCGAGAACACGGCATGGTGGCGATTCGCCCACCGCGTCTCCGGCCGTCCGTGGCCATACCTGCTCGCCGCGTCCGCGGCACTGGTGGCGCTGGCGCTCCCGGCACTGCGCATGGAGACGGGCTTCCCCGACGCCGGCAACGACGCGACCAGCACCACCCACCGCCGCGCCTACGACCTACTCGCGGAGGGCTTCGGCCCCGGCTTCAACGCCCCGCTGCTGATCGTCGCCGACCTGCGCAGCCCCGGCGTAGACGCCGAGGGCATCCCCGAACTGTCCCGCCGCCTCGCCGACGACCCCGGCATCGCGTCGGTCGGCGAGCCCCAGATCTCCGCGGCGGAGGACACCGCCGTCCTGCCCACGCTCCCGACCACCGCCCCCGCGGACGCCGCGACCTCCGACACCCTCGAACGCATCCGCGACGTCGTCCCCGACAACGTCGCCGTGTCGGGCCTGACCGCCATGACCGACGACCTCACCCGTCAACTCGCCGACACACTCCCGGTGTTCATCGCCGCGATCATCGTGGTGTCGTTCCTGCTGCTGGTGCTGGTGTTCCGCTCCATCGTGGTACCACTGAAGGCCGCCGTGATGAACCTGCTGTCCATCGGCGGCGCGTACGGCGTCGTCGTGGCCGTCTTCCAATGGGGCTGGCTGGGGGAGCTGTTCAACCTCGAGGAAACCCTGCCGATCGCCTCACCCATGCCGACGATCTTCTTCGCCGTTCTCTTCGGCCTGTCCATGGACTACGAGGTGTTCCTGCTCTCGCGCGTCCGAGAGGAGTACGACGCCACGGGTGACCCCAAGGAGTCGGTGGCCCGCGGCATGGCGGTCACGGGCCGCGTCATCACCTCCGCCGCGTTGATCATGACGGTGGTCTTCCTCAGCTTCGTCGTCAACCCCTCACCGCTCGTCAAGATGATGGGCCTGGGGCTGGCGACGGCCATCGTGCTCGACGCCACGATCGTCCGGATGGTGCTCGTACCCGCAGCCATGGCGTTGCTGGGCCGCGCCGCCTGGTGGCTACCCGGTCCCCTCGACCGCCGACTGCCCCGCATCGGCACGGAGGTCGCCGCCCCTGTCCCGTCCCCGCCGGAACCCGCGCTCGCTCCCAACCGTCAGTGACGGGGAACTCCCTGGGGCCAATCCTGTGCGGCGTGGCTCCAAGTCCGGCGCGGGGCGGTCACGCCACCACTCCCAGCGGCTCACGGTCGCCGAGTGCGGCGGAGAACTGGTCGACGACCTGCTCAAGCGCCTCCCTCGTCCCCGGCTCCAGGACGATGCCGCTGTCGTCCCGTCGCACCTCGATGTGCTGGTCGAGCACGAACCAGCCCGGCGTGATGTGGGCGGGACCCATGGAGGCGAGGACCGGGCGCAGGGCGTAGTCGATGGCCAGGACGTGGGCGGTGGTGCCGCCGGTGGCGAGGGGAAGCACGGTCTTGCCCGTCAGGGCGTACTGGGGGAGCAGGTCGAGCAGCGACTTGAGCAGTCCGGAGTACGCGGCCTTGTAGACCGGGGTGCCGATGACGATGCCGTCGGCCCGGTCGAAGAGCTCCGTGGCCGCGACGATCGCCGGATGGCCGAAGTCGGCGTGGAGCAGGGCCTCCGGCGGGAGGGTGCGGACGTCCAGGGGGACCACCTCGTGCCCCTGCGCCGTCAGCCGGGCGTCGAGGTCGCGCAGGAGGCGGGCGGTGCGGGAGGTGGGGGAGGGGCTGCCGGAGACGGAGAGGACGGTGGCCATGACGGAGCTCCAATGGAAGGAGGGGGCGGTTACAGGGCCTTGCCCGGGTTGAGGATGTGGTGCGGGTCGAAGGCCGCCTTGATGCGTTGCTGCAACGCGTGCTGGGCGGGGCCGAGTTCGTCGGCGAGCCAGCGCCGTTTGAGCGTTCCCACGCCGTGCTCGCCGGTGAGGGTGCCGCCCAGGCGCAGCGCGGCGGTGAAGATGTCGCCCGCCGCCTGCCAGGCCGCATTCGAGATGTCCGGCGAGGCGGGGTCGAGGACGAGGATGGGGTGGAGGTTGCCGTCGGCGGCGTGGGCGAAGGTGAAGATCCGTACGTCGTGGCGTTCGGCGATGGCCGTGATCTCCCGTACGGCGGCGGTCAGTTGGGACCTGGGGACGGCGATGTCCTCGATCAGCACACGGCCCAACCGCTCCAGGGAGGGCAGAGCGAGCCTGCGAGCTGCGAGCAGTCGTTCCGCCTCCACCGGGTCGGAGGTCGTCTCGACCGACGCCGCACGGTCCCGCAGCAGCCGTACCGCCAGCTCCGCCTCCGCCTTGGCCGCCGCGGACCGCCCGTCGCACTGCAGAAGCAGCAACGCACCACCGCGCGACCGCAGGTTCGTGCCCTGCGCCTCATCCACGGCTCCGAGCACCGGGCCGTCCAGCAGCTCGGCCATGGAAGGCTCAAGGCGGGCGGCGGTGAGCGCCGACACCGCCTCGGCGCCCTCGGCGAAGGTGTCGAAGCAGGCGGCAACGGTGGCGGTCGCCTCCGGGACCGGGCGCAGTCGTACCGTCGCGGCGGTGATCACGCCCAGAGTGCCCTCCGAGCCGGTGAGCAGGGCCGTCAGGTCATAGCCGGTGACCCCTTTGACGGTGCGCCGGCCGGTCCGTATCGGCGTCCCGTCGGCGAGCACCGCGTCGAGACCCAGCACCGCGTCCCGGGTCACCCCGTACTTGGCGCAGCGCAGCCCGCCCGCGTTGGTCGCGATGTTCCCGCCCACCGTGGAGATCGCCGCGCTCGCCGGATCGGGCGCGTAGCGCAGTCCGAACTCGCCCGCCGCGCGGTCCAGTTCGGCGGTGATGACGCCTGGTTCGACGACGGCGATCTGGTCGTGCGGGTCGAGGGCGAGGATGCGGTTCATCTGTGACAGGTCGAGCACGACGGTGCCCGCTCCGGCGTTCGCCCCGCCGGACAGTCCGGTCCCGGCCCCGCGCGGTACCACCGGCACCCGCAGGGCATGCGCGTGCCGCAGAGTCGTCTGTACGTGGTCGGCGTTCGCCGCGTGGACGACGGCGAGCGGCACGCCGTCCGGGTGGCTGCCGGAGCGGTCGGTCGCGTACGGGACAGCCCGGGCGCCGGTGCTGAGCGCGGGGGCGGGCAGCTCGCGGCGCAGTGCCGTCAACAGGGCTTCGTCCGTTCCGAGTTGGAGGGTCATACGCCTGCCCTCCAGGTCTCGTCGTCGACGAGCGCGCGCCCCGTCCGGCTCACGCGGCCGCTCCCGAGGCGGCGCGGTGGGCCAGCTCCTGGCGGACCAGGGGCAGCACGTGACGGCCGTAGTCGATCGCGTCGTTGAGCGGGTCGTAGCCGCGGATGGAGAGGAGTTCGCAGCCGATGTCGACGTAGTCGAGGAGCGCCTTGGCGACCGTCTCCGGGGAGCCGACCAGTGCGGTCGAGGCGCCGGCGGCGTTGGTGGCGGTGGCCGGCGCGGTCCACAGGCAGCGGTCGTGCACCTCGCCGCGTTCGGCGACGGCCAGCAGGCGCTGCGAGCCGACGTTGGCCGGGGCGCCCTGGCCGAGCGCCGGGTAGTGGCGCTGCTTGGCGCGTTCGGCGTGGTTGGCCTTGACCGTGCCCAGGATGCGGTGTGCCTTCTCCCAGGCCAGTTCGTCGGTGGGGGCGATGATCGGGCGGAAGGACACCCAGATACGGGGGTGGGGCCGCCCGGCGGCGTCCGCGTGCGCGTTCACGGCCGCGATCTGCTCGGCGGTCTCCTTGAGAGGTTCGCCCCACAGTCCGAAGATGTCGCCCAGTTGCCCGCCCACCCGGTAGGCGTCCTCCGAGGAGCCGCCCACGGAGATGGGGATGGTGTCCTGGTAGGGGGTGACGTCGGAGCGGAAGCCCTCGAAGCGGTAGTACGGGCCCTCGTGGGAGACCGGTCCGTCGGCCGACCACACCTTGCGCAGGATCCGGATGTATTCGTCCGAGCGCGCGTACCGCTCGCTCTTGCTCAGGTAGTCACCCTCGCGGCGCTGTTCCTCGTCACTGCCGCCGGAGATGATGTGCACCGCCAGCCGGCCCTCGCTGATCCTGTCCAGGGTGGCCAGGGCACGGGCGGCGTGGGTCGGGAAGATCACCCCTGGGCGGTGTGCCAGGACCGGCTTGATGCGTTCGGTGTGGTTGGCGACGAACTGCGCCAGCTGCAGCGCGTCGGGAGAGGCCGAGTGGTAGGTGACGAGGGTGTAGTCGAAGCCGCCGTCGTCCAGGGCGCGGGCGTAGCGGCGGGCGTAGTCGACGTCGATGCCGGAGCCCGCGGTGGGGTCGCCCTCGGTGGCGGGGTTGGGGTGGACGGCGCTGATGAACTCGACGGGCATGGCGGGGTCACTCCTTGACGAGGCTGGTGTCGACGTGGTCGGCGACGGTCGGGTTCGGGGTGAGCACACCGATGCCGTGCATGGTGTCGCCGACCTTCTGCACGGCGTCGACGACCTGCGAACTCACCGGCAGCAGCTCGCTGTTGGCCTGGCTGACCAGCGTCTTGGCCACCTCGGGAGAAGCACCGTTGTTCTGCTGGATGGCCTTGGCGTAGTCGTCCGGGTGCTTCCGCGACCAGGCCAGTGCCTTGTCCAGGCGGCGCAGGTAGTCCGCGACGGCGGCCTTCTTGCCCTTGTCGGCGAGTGCCTTCTCGGAGGCGCCGATGAACCCGTAGCCGCTCACGCGCCCGTCGGCACCGTTGACGAGGAGCCGGCCGCCCTGCTGCTCGGCAACCGCCTTGTAGACCCCGAACGTGGCCCAGGCATCGATCTTCCCGGAGGTGAACGCGGCCTGGGCGTCGGTCGGCAGCAGGTACTGCACCTTGACGTCGGAGTAACTCAGCCCCGCCTGCTCCAGCACATGCGCGAGCAGATACTCGGCGATGGACCCCTTGGCCGAGGAGACCACGACCTTCTTGCCCTTGAGATCCTTGACGCTGCGAATCGACGAGCCCTCGCGGACCACGATCCCGGTGTGCGTACCGTCGTTGCGCAGCGCGCCCACCGCCTTGACGGGCACGGAGCCGGACAGCGCCTGGAGCGTGGGCAGATCAGCGGCGTACGAGGTGTCCGCAGCCCCCGCCTGCACGGCCTGGAAGAGCGGCGCCGCGCCCTCGAACTCGGCCCACTTCACGTCGTACGACGTCCCCTCGAGCGCGCCGGAGGCGTTCAACAAGGTCTGCAGGTTCTTGGCCTGGTCGCCGATGGTGAGGGTCACGTCCGACGAGCTTCCGTCGGACGCGGCTTCGCTGTTGCCGCCGCAGGCGGTGGTGGCGAGCAGGGCGGCGAGGGAGAGGGCGGCGCCGAGGGTGCGTACCGTGCGGGTGGTCATGCGGTTCATGGGATTCCTGTGGTTCATGCCGTGGCCGCCGTTGCGGCCGTGGGCTCTTCGAGTTGTGCCGAGGCGTCGTGAACACCGAGCCGGTGCAGCAGCTCGCCGCGCAGCCGTACGAAGTCGGGGGAGCCGAGGTCGCGCGGGCGCTCCAGGCCGACTTCGGCCTCGTACGCGATCCGCCCGCCGTCCATCACCAGGACCCGGTCGGCGAGCAGCAGTGCCTCCTCCACGTCGTGGGTGACCAGGAGCACCGAGCAGCCGTGGCGTTGCCAGAGGTCGGCGACAAGTCGCTGTGCCTTGCCGCGGGTGAGGGCGTCGAGTGCGCCGAACGGCTCGTCGAGCAGCAGCAGTTCGGGCTCGCGTACCAGTGCGCGGGCCAGCGAGACGCGCTGGGCCTGGCCGCCGGAGAGGGTCTTGGGCCAGGTGCCCGCGTACTCCTCGATGCCGACCTCGGCCAGATAGCGCTCGGCGAGCGCCCGGTCGGAGGAGGCGGGCAGGCCGAGCACGACGTTGCGCCAGACCCGCAGCCAGGGCATGAGGCGCGGCGACTGGAAGGCCACGGAACGGCGCTCGGGTACGGTCACCTCGCCTTCGGTCTCGCTGTCCAGACCGGCGAGGATCTTCAGCAGGGTCGACTTGCCGCAGCCGCTGTGGCCGAGCAGGGCGACGAACTCGCCCTGGCGGATGGTGAGATCGAGTCCGTCGATGACGGTCTTGTCGTCGAAGGCCCGGGTCAGCCCGCGTACTTCCACGTTCGTGGTCATCTTCGTCAGGCTCCTTCTCCGTCGTACGAGGCCCGCCAGGCCAGCAGCCGCCGCGACAGCAGCCGTACGGCGAAGTCGCACAGCAGCCCCAGGACCGCGTAGACGGCGAGGCACAGGACGATGACGTCGGTCTGGAAGTACTGCTGGGCGTTGCTCATCAGGTAGCCGATGCCGGCGTCGGCGTTGACCTGCTCGGCGAAGACCAGGGCCAGCCAGGCGGTGGACAGCGCGTAACGCAGGCCCACCAGCGCGCCGGGCAGCGCGGACGGCAGGATCACGTACCGGATCAGACCGAGGCGGCCGAGCCCCACCATCCGCCCGGCTTCGATGAGTTGGGCGTCGGCGGAGCGGATGCCGCCGTAGATGTTGAAGTACAGCGGGTACGTGACGCCGAGCGCGACGAGCGCGATCTTCGGGGTCTCGTCGATGCCGAACCAGACGATGAACAGCGGGATCAGCCCCACCCAGGGGATGGCCCGGAACATGCCCATCGACGCGTCGATCACATCCTCGCCCAGCCGGAACAGCCCGGCGGTGAGCGACAGCGCGAGCGCGACCGTCGCGCCGATGAGGAACCCGATGGCCGCCCGGCGGCCGGACGCGGCGATGGCCTGCGGCAGTTCACCGGTGTCGGTGAGGTCGACGGCGCGCTGGAGGACATCGACGGGGGAGGCCAGTACGGTCTCGGGCAGCACTCCGGTGGTGCTCGCCAGGAACCAGACCAGCAGCAGCCCGAGGGGCCCGACGGCCCGGCGCACACCACGCGGGACACGAAGGGCGCGGGGCTTGCGCGGGGTCGCGGGGCGGTCGGCCTTCGTGAGGGACGGGGCCGGTGGGTCCGTATGCGGTGGTGGTGGTGCGTGTGTCGGTGGGGAGGTTCCGGATACAGCGGTGTTCGGGGCAGGCATGTTCGGCCTCTCGTGGGGACGGGGGAGGGAGGGCGGTTCAGTACGGTCGTTCGCCCAGTACGGCAGGGCGGTTCGAGTCGGCGGACCAGGCGGACCATGAGCCGGGGTACAGCGCGGCGGGGATTCCGGCGTGGGCGAGCGCCGCGATCTGGTGGGCGGCCGTCACGCCGGAACCGCAGTAGACCCCGACCTCGATCGCGTCGTCGGCGCCCAGTGCGGTGAACCGCACGGCGAGCTCCTCCGCGTCGCGGAAGGTGCCGTCGGGGTTGAGGTTGTCGCCGGTCGGGGCGGACAGGGCGCCGGGGATGTGCCCGGCACGCGGATCGACCGGCTCGCTCTCACCGCGGTACCGCTCGGCAGCGCGGGCGTCCAACAGCACGCCGTCGCGGGCGACTTCGGCCGCCGTGTCGGCGTCCAGTACCGGCAGCCGTCCCGGGCTGAGCACGATGTCGCCCGGCGTGGGTGTGTCGGGCTCTCCGGTCTCCGTCGGCAGCCGGGCCGCGCGCCAGGCGCCCAGCGCCCCGTCGAGCAGGGTCACGCGCTCGACTCCGGCCCAGCGCAGCAGCCACCAGGCACGGGCGGCGGCGGTGTTGCCGTTGTCGTCGTACACGACCACCGGGCGGTGCGCGGTGACACCCCAACGACGTGCGGCTGCCTGGAGTTCGGCCGGGTCGGGAAGGGGGTGGCGGCCGTCTTCGGGGGTGGGCGGCGCGGCGAGTTCGGTGTCGAGGTCCACGTATACGGCGCCGGGGATGTGTTCCTTGAGGTAGTGCTCGCGGCCGTGCGGGTCGCCGAGCTGCCACCGCACGTCGAGGACGAGCGGTGCCGGATCGGCGGCGTCGCCGATGCGCAGCCGGGAGTACAGCTCCGCCACGCTCGTTAGGACGGGGGCGGTCATGCGAGGTCCTCCCGAGTGGCGATGGGTGCGAGGGCGTGTCGCCCTCGGTCCGGGGAGAGCCGCAGCCGCTCCAGGAACAGCACGACGGTCGCGGCGGCCGTGCGGTGGGTGAGGTCGTTGAGGGCGTCGTGCCGGGTCCCGGCCAGGCTGACCAGTTCCACGCCGGGCAGTGCCCCATAGGCGCGGCGGGCGTCCGGGAGCGGGCTGACCGTGTCGTCGGCGCCGTGCAGGGCGAGTACGGGGAGGAAGATGCCGTCCAGCGCGGGCAGTTCGGCCGGGGGCGTGTCCGCCAGGGCGCCGCGGCGGAGCGCGGCGTCGGAGGAGAGCTTGCCGCGGTGGGTGGGGCAGGCGGTGCGCTGGTCCAGTTCGTCCTCCCAGTCGCGCGCCGTCGCGGTGGCGTGCGGTGCTGCGGGCAGTCCGGCAAGGATCAGGGCGTCCAGGCCCGGGGTGCCGTGGGCGGCGAGTTGTGCGGCGTACAGCGCGCCGGTGTCGGCGCCGACCAGCACCCGCGGGCCCGGCAGTGTCTCGTCGCGCAGCAGCTTGGCGGCCTCGTCCAGGACCGCGTCCGGGTCGAGGGCCGCGTCGCCCAGTGCCCGGACGCGATAACCGTCGGCGGCGATACGGCGGCCGAACCGCTCGTACACACCGCCGTGTTCACCGCGGCCGGGGAGCAGGACGAGGGTGCCGCGCGGGGCGATTCCTGGCGGTTCGTCCCAGGCGTGGACGGACTGAGGGGAGTTCATGGTGACTGACTCGATTCGTCGTGGGCTGGGGAATGGCTGACGGGCGGGGGAGCCTTGGTGGGGGTGTCCCGGAGGCCATCCGGTGGGAGAGCACACACGGCGCAAGCCCGCGCGGCGCCGGAGGCGTGCGGGATCAGCTCAAGGACGGGTTCGGCTCAACGGAGAGACGCGCGTGGGGAGTTGCGCGCGTGCGTGGATTCAGCGACAGCGCATGGTGACGGCGCGGCCGAAGTCGACCACGCGGCGCTGGGTCAGCCAGATGCCCGCGCCGCAGCACACGGCCGACCCTGCGGCCGACGGCCGGGGTCCGGTGCTCTCGGGGCGCGACCCGTGGGCCGGCGCGTTGGCTGTACGCAGCATGTGCTCAGCATGCAGGAGCCAAGCGCCGTACGTCCAACGACGATTCGCCATCAAAATCGATCAGGATCCGTAATCAATGGGTGCTAGCGTGCGCCCATGCGACCGGTTCTGGACATCGTGGCGTTGCGCAGCCTGATCGCCGTCGCCGACTACGGCGGCTTCCACCGGGCCGCCGGCGCCCTCGCGCTCAGCCAGTCCGCGGTCAGCCAGCATGTGCGCAAGCTGGAGAAGTCGTTGGGTCGCCCCGTCGTCGAACGCGACGGCCGCAGAACCCGGTTCACCGCGCACGGCACCCAACTGCTCGAAGAGGCCCGCCTGATCGTCGGCGCGCACGACGCGGCGGTACGCAGGCTTCTGGGCGAGGACGGCGAACGGGCGGCCCCCATCGTCATCGGCGCCACCGAGCACGGCGCCGACCAGATCCTCCCGGTGCTCACCGACGCCGTACGGGAGGTGCGGCCCGGTGCCGAAGTGCGGGTGCGGATCGACCGCTCCGTGCGGCTGACGGAGGCGGTCGACCGTGGCGAGGCCGACCTCGCCGTCTACGTCACCGAGGCGACGGCCACGGCGGGCACGCCCGTGGGCGGACTTCCCCTGCGCTGGTACGCCGCCCCCGGCTGGCAGCCGCCGGCCGCCCCCGCCCCGCTGCCGCTGGTCGCCATCAACGAACCGTGCGTCATCCGCCGCCGCGCCCTCACCGCGTTGGCCGCCCACCACACTCCGGCCACCGTGGTCGCCGAAGCCGGATACCTCGCGGGCGTCCTGGACGCCGCCCGCGCCGGGCTCGGCGCCGCGCTGCTCGCCGTACCCGGCGGCCAGCACCCGGAGGGGCTGACCCCGGTCGAGAGCCTGCCCGCCCTTCCCCCGGTCCGGCTCAGCGCGCGCCCCCGGCACGGCGCCGACCCCTCCGTGACCGGCGCCGCCATCGAAGCGGTCCGCGCGCTGCTCACCGCCTGCGAAACCGACTGGGCGGCCTGACCGCTTCGCCGGTCCGTCGGGGGGTGGCTCGAGAGCGCCGCCAGGAAGTCCAGCAGATGAAGTCGCGGCCCGTCCCGAGGAAAGGCTGGACCGACACCTACCCGCGCATGGCGTCGCGTACGAGGGCGGTGTCGACGAACTGCTCGAAGCGGACGATCAGGCCGCCGCGGACCACGAAGTGGTGGGCGACGCGTACGTCGATCGGCTTGCCGGTGGCCTTGTTGGTCGCGCTGTAGCGGGCGAGGACGACGACGTTCTCTCCCTCGACGACATAGGTGTCGTCGTGCGCGGTCCAGCCGTCCCACTCCTTGCCCAGCTGCTCCATGACGTGGGAGGTGACCCCCTCGGGGGTGCGGTAGGTGCCGGCGAGAGGGAAGCCTGCCATCTCCTTCCACTCCACGTCCGGCGCGAGGGTGGCGCGCAGGGCCTCCAGGTCGCCGGCCGCGGAGGCCAGGTACTGGCGGCGGACCACATCGGCCGGGGCCGTGGAGGTCGCGAAGTCGGTGTGCTCGTACGTCATGACGTTCAGCCCCACTTCATCTCGCCCTTGGCGACCTTCGCCCCGATCTGGGCGGCGATCAGCATGCCGTTGCCGGGGTAACGCTTGACGAGTGCCTCGGTCAGCGCGGCGCCGTCGGCCGCCTTGCCGGACTCCTCCTCGAAGGCGACGAGGTAGTCGCGGGTGGCGGTGATGGCGGAGGCGTCGGCCGCCGTGCCGGGCAGGCGGTGGCCGGGGACGACCAGCTCCGGCTGCAGCGAGGCCATCTCGTCCAGAAGCTCGATCCAGACGGAGCGGTCCTCGGGGGTGGGGGTGTCGGCGACCCAGACATGCTCCTGCTGGAAGAGCAGGACGCCGCCGAGGAGGGCACGGTGCTCGGCCTGCCACAGGTAGTGGCGGTCGGGCAGGCCGGCCGGGCCGCCCTTGAGCTCGAAGCGGTGGCCTTCGAGGGTGAGGTCGCCGGTCAGCGGGGTGAGGTCCACCAGGCGGGTGGGCAGGTTCGGGCCGAGGGCCGCCCACGCCTTGAGCTTGCCCTCGTAGGAGTGCTGGATGTGCTCGATGACGATCGGGGTGGCGACGAAGGTGGCGTCGGGGAAGGCGTCGGCGAGGACTTCGGCGCCGAAGTAGAAGTCGGGGTCGCCGTGGCTGACGTAGACGGTGGTCAGCTGCTTGCCGGAGTCGAGGATCTCGGCGGCGAGGCGGTGACCGTCGGCGCGGGTGAAGGCGGCGTCGACCAGCAGTGCCTCTTGCTCACCGGTGATGAGCGTGGCGGTCTTGTTCTTGCTGCCGGCCGGGAAGTCGAGGTCGAGGACCTTGAAGGAGAGGGCGCTCATGGGGGCTCCTGTGGGGATGGAATTCAGTGGGTGCGGGCGGTGGTCAGGGCCGCCAGTCGCCACAGACCGCCGGAGACCACCTCGACCGGCAGCTCGGGATGACTGGAGACGGTCTCGCGCAGGGTTCCGGAGAACCCGTGCGACCAGCCGCAGTAGGCGTCGAAGACGTAGACGAGTTTCATCGAATGTCCCAGCAAGGGTGTGGCGCTCGCCGAATGCGAGCGATTCGACTGAGAAAACAGTAACTGACTCGTCAGGTATTTCTCTACCTGGATGACGCCCGCCACCCCTCGGCCCCGCTGTCAGCGCATCAGTGCATCAGCGAAGCCGCACGGCCGCAGCCCGCACGGCCGCAGCCGGAGGGGCCGCTCAGGGTAGGCGGGGCAGCTCGTCCCGTGCGGAGTGGCTCAGGATCCGCAGGTCCTCGGCGAACCGCTCCCGGTCCTCGGGAGGCAACGGCGCCAGGAAGTAACGCCGGATGTTCTCCACGTGCAGCCGGGACGCCCGCACCGTGGTCTCTTCCCCCAACCGGGTCAGCCGGACCAGCCGCCCGCGCCTGTCACCGGGATCCTCGGCGCGCTCCACCAGCCCGGCCGCCTCCATCCGGTCCACCAGACGCGTCGCCCCGCCCGTGGTCAGCACCTGTTCCTGGGCGATGGCCCGCATCGACAGCCCGGGATCGCCCGCCCGCCCGAGGACGAGCAGCACCTCGAACATCAGATGACTGATGCCGCACTCCACCTCCAGCGACCGCCCGAGGATGTACTCCAGCCGGTTCGCCGCCCCCTGCAACCGCCCGAACGCCAGCACCAGCGCATTGTCCGCGGCCTCCTTCGGCGACGAGATCTCCGTTGGCTCTCCCACGTTCCCCCCACCCGACTGGTCTTCTGCACGACGCATCCACTGATCATGCCTCGTGCGGGACCTGCCTCACACCGAGCCGCCGCCGGGGCCTGCGCGGCCTGCCGTCACGTCCGCACCTCGGTGACCGTAGGGAGCGTGAGCTCGCCATCGCCGAAGTCCACGACCGTACGGGTCCCGTCGGCCCAACGCACGGTGACGGTCAGGCCGTTCACCTCGGCGCTGGCCTGACCAGCGAGCGGGGCCACGCCGCCTTCGCCCGTGAGGGAGGCCAGGGCGACGAACACCGTCGAGGCCGAGTCCTCGCCGACCGTCCCGGTGAGTTCGGGGACCAGGGCCCAAGGACCGTACGCCGTGCCCTGTGGGGCGCGGACCGTGCTCTGCGTCTGCCAGCCGTGCAGGCCGAGCAGTTGACTGGTCACCTCCGGCCCGGCGAGACGTAGCTCCGCGGCCTGCTGGGTCTCCGCTTCGGCGGTGGCCTCCGGTGACAGGGCGACGGCCCAGCCGCTGTGGTGGATCAGCGTCCCGGCCGGTACGCCGACGGTGCGGTGCACGCGCAGTTCGAGCCTGCCGCGTGCCAGTGTCAGGCTCTCAATCCGGACCGAGGGCAAGACAGGGCCGTCCTCCGGGAAGACCGGCCGGTGCCAGGAGGCAAGCCAATTCGGGCCCGCCGCAAGGGGGTTGATGCGGATACGGGCGCTTCGAGTGCCGCGGACTGTCAGCGCGATGTGGTTGTCGGGGGTGTTGGCGGCGCTCGTCGGGCCGGTGCGCGTGGAGTACGCGAGGCGGGCATAAAGCGGGTTGCCGGGGGCCCGCTCCGGCTCCCCCGAGAGGAGTTTGTAGCTGCCGTGGTTGTGCAGGCGTACGAGTCCGTCCCGGGCCGTGGTCTGGATGAGCAGCCCGGGGGCGGGCAGGGCGAGTGCGCGGTCGGGGCCTTCTGAGGGAGCCTTCTCCTCGGTGGCCGTCCACACCGGGTCCTCGGGCGGGAGAAGCAGTCCCAGGAAACCCTTCGACGCCCAGTACGGGGAGCCGGGCCCCGAGTAGCGCTGGAGCGTGGCCTCGTGCGGCCCGTACCAGCCGAGGCTGAGGATGCCGTCGTCGGTGAGCGCGCCGCGGTCGAGGAAGTGGCGCAGCGCGCCGCTGAGGATGCGGCGCGTGACGCCGGGGGCGAGTGGCGTCGCGCCAGTGAGGGCGCCGAGGGCCACGGCTGCGACTGCCGCGAAGCGGTACGTCAAGGAGCGGCCGTGGTGGATGGGGGCCCCGTTCGCGTCGAAGAGCAGGGCGAAGCCCTCGAGGAACTCCCGTAGTCGCGGGCCGAGTTGGTCGAGCAGCGCCCGGTCACCGGCGAGGTGGGCGTGGAGCAGCGGGTACATGTGCAGGGCCCAGCCGTTGTAGTGGTCGAAGGCCCGGCCGTCGCCGTCGGAGTACCAGCCCTGCCCCTGGTACCAGCCCTCCAGCAGACCGAGCCCGCGCTCGATCGCCCCACGCGTCTCGGCGTCGCCCCGCCCGGCGGACTCCAGGAAGCCCGCGACGGTCAGCGGGAACAGGTACCAGTTGTTGGGCGCGGGCGTGTGCCGCAGCGCGCCGCGCAGCCACTCCTCCACGCGGTCCTGGTCGTCGGCGGGCAGCGTGTCCCAGGTCCACGGCGCGGTCAGCCGCAGCGCCAGCGCCACGGAGGCGGACTCCACCATGGGCTGGCCCTGGATGTTGTGGTGGCCGATCACCGGCCAGGACTCCAAGTCGCCGCGGCCCGGGGTGCGGGTGCCGCGCGCGAGCCCGGCCGTGTAGCGCTCCAGGAAGCCGTGCGGATCCTTGCCGGACGCTCCGGCGGTACGGAACGCCGCCAGCAGGAACGTACGGGCGAAGCCTTCCAGCCCGTCCGAGCGCACCCCCGACTTCGAGGGCGGGCCCGGCAGGTCGATCAGGGCCTGGCCGGGGGTGGCGTAGCGGAGGACGGCCGCGAGCAGCCGGTCGGCGGTGGCCTCCCAGTGGGCGCGGGTGTAGCCGGTGTAGGGGCTCAGGGTGCGGTTTTCGGCGGGCAGCGGATGCTCTGACACTCCAGCCACGTCTCCTGTTCGTTTCCGGCTCCGGCGGACGCGCTCAGGCGAGCCGGGCCAGATGTTCGGGCCGTACGGGATGGGCGAACGGGCGGCCGAGGGCGTACGACTCGACCTCGGCCAGCGCCAGATCGGCGAGACGGCGCAGCTCGCCGCCCTTCGAGCCGGCGATGTGCGGGGTGACCAGGACGTTGGGGCAGTCGAACAGCGGTGAGTCGGCGGGTAGCACCTCCGGCTCGGTGACGTCCAGGATCGCGTTCAGCCGCCCGGAGACCACCTCGCGGGTGAGCGCGGTCTGGTCGACGACGGCGCCGCGCGCGGTGTTGATCAGCGTGCCGCCCGTGCGCAGCCGCGCCAGCAGATCGCGGCCGACCATGCCGCGGGTCTCGGGCAGCAGCGGTGTATGCACACTGACGACATCGCTCTGCTCGAACAGCTCCGGAAGCGCGACCGGCTGCGCCCCGAGCGCACGCGCCTCGGTGGGCGTGACGTACGGGTCGTGAAGCAGCACCGTCAGATCGTGCGGGCGGAGCAGGTCGATGACGCGGCGTCCGATGATCGAGGCGCTCAAAATGCCCACGGTTTTACGGTAGTTGCCCGCGTCGGGGTGGCGTTCGTTCCAGTCGATGCGGCGGCGCTCGGTGCGGTAGACGCGGGCGGTGTCCAGGACCCGCTTGTTGGCGAGCAGGATCATGGCGAGGGTGTACTCGGCGACCGGCACGGCGTTGGCCGCGGCGGCCGACGACACCGCGAGGCCGCGGTCCCAGCAGGCGGGCGTGATGTGGTGGCGTACGGTCCCTGCAGTGTGCACGACCGCGCGCAGCCGGGGCGCGGCATCCAGGGCCGCCGCGTCCAGGGGCGGGCAGCCCCAGCCCGTGATGAGCAACTCCGCGTCGGCGAGCGCGCGGTGCGCGGTGGGCGTGGTCAGGTCGTCCAGGACGAGGTGCGGATCGATGTCGGTGAGGGCGGCGAGACGGGTCCGTACATCGGTGTCGAGGACCTGTTCCGCGGTCTTCTTCGCCATGGCCAGTACGGCGCACGGCCGGGGCCGGGGGGCGGGATCGGTGACGTGGGTTTCCGTACGGTGCAACTGGCGCTCCCTGCTGGTCACTTGACGCTTCCCGCGGTCAGTCCGGACTTCCAATAACGCTGCAAGGCGACGAAGGTGACGATCAGCGGGACGACGGCGAGCAGCGAGCCGATGACGACGAGCGGGTAGTACTCGGGGGAGACGGTGGCGGAGCTGTTCCAGGTGTAGAGCCCGAGGCTGAGCGGATACAGGTGCTGGTCGGACAGCATCACCATGGGCAGGAAGAAGTTGTTCCAGATCGCGGTCAGCTGGAACAGGAACACGGTGACGAATCCGGGGCCGAGCATGCGCAGGCTGACGCGTATGTACGTCTGGAGTTCGCCCGCGCCGTCCACGCGGGAGGCCTCCAGCACCTCGTTCGGTACGTAGCCGCTGCTGAGGATGCGGGCGAGGTACACGCCGAAGGGGTTGAACAGGACCGGGATGAAGACCGCCCAGAAGGTGTTGACCAGGCCGATGCCGGACGCCACCAGATAGAGCGGGAGGGCCAGCACGGTCTGCGGGACCATGACGCCGGTGAGGACGAGCCCGAACAGCTTCTCCTTGTGCCGGAACTCGTACTTGTCGAAGGCGTACCCGGCGCTGACGCTGATCAGCGAGCCGACGAGGGCGCCGACGACCGCGTACAGCAGGCTGTTGAGGTACCACTCGCCGTAGAGGCCGCCGTCCATGGCGAACAGGTCGGAGAGGTTCTGGCCGATGGAGAAGTCGCTGAGCGAGAAGATGTCCGAGCCGAACAGGGCGTCGGCGTTCTTGGTGGAGGCGAAGAGCAGCCACAGGGCGGGCAGCAGGGTGTAGAGGGCGGCGATCAGGACGACGACGTTGGCGACGCTGCGGCTTGTGAGTCTGCTCGTGGCGATCCTGCCAGGGGTGGTGGTCGTGGTCATCGAGCGCTCCGTTCCCTGCGGCCGGCCCAGCGCGTCACCGCGTACGACAGGGCGCAGGTGACGATGAGGAGGATGACGGAGGCCGCGGAGGCCAGTCCGTAGTTGTTGCGGCGGAAGGCCGCGTCGTAGATGTACATGTTCAGCGTGAAGCGGGAGTTGACCATCGGCGTGGCCTGGTTCATCAGCATCGGCTCGGTGAACAGCTGCAGCGCGGCGATCAGGGAGAACATGCACACCATGAGAACGGAGCTCCTGATGATGGGCACCTTGACCAGCAGCGCCGTACGCACACCGCCCGCACCGTCGATACGGGCCGCCTCCAGCACCTCGCGCGGGACGGCCTGCAGCGCCGCGTAGAAAATCACCATGTTGTAGCCGAGGCCGCTCCACAGCGCGATGTTGACGATCGACGGCAGCACGGTGTGCAGTCCGAGGAAGTCGATGGTGATGTCGGCCTCGGCGAAGAGCTTGATGACCGGGCTGAGGCCGGGGGTGTAGAGGTACAGCCAGATCACGGCGGCGATGATGCCGGGCACCGCGTGCGGCAGGTAGAGCAGCATCTGCGCGGTACGGCGCAGCCGGACCAGGCCCGAGTCGAGCAGCAGGGCCAGCGCGAGGGCGCCGATGACCACGGCCGGGACGAAGATCACGCAGTAGAGGGCGACGCTGCCGAACCCGGCGAGGAAGCTCGGGTCGCTCAACACCGCGATATAGCTGCGCAGTCCGGTGAAGACGGTCTCCCCGCCGCCGAACCCGAGGCCGTCGTGGTCCTCGGAGAAGAAGCTGAGGCCGATGGCGTAGCCGACGGGGACGAGGAACACGGCGACGAGCAGTGCCGTGAACGGAGCGAGCAGCGCGACGGTGGCGAACGTCTGCTGCCGGCGTCCGGCGCGGCGGGTGCGGACGGGGCTCGCGGCCGGCGGTGCTGTGCCGGTCCGCTTGCCCCGCTTTCCTGGGGTTATCACTGTGCTCACGGCTGCACCTCAGTGGGTAGTGACCGACAGGCCGAGGCTCTTCAGATCGGGCAGGGTCTTGCTCTGCGCTTCGCGGAGGGCGTCCAGGACGGTGCCGCTGCCCGCACCGGCGCGCGCGAGCCCGTCGTCGCCGGAGCTGATCGTCGACACCATGCGCGGCCCCCACTTCCAGCGGGGGTCGATCAGCTCGGCTTCCTTCTCGAAGAGACCGAAGATGTCCTGGCCCGAGAAGTAACTGGTGTCCATCTCCTTACGGGCCACCGGCACCAGATCGGGCACGGACGGAGACGCACTGCTGATCCCGCTGGAGAGCTTGGCGCGCAGCGCGTCCGCGCTGGTGATCATCCAGGAGATGAACTCCAGGGCTTCCTTGGGGTGGTTGCTGTCCTTGGTGACCATGAAGGTCGAGCCGCCCTGGGTGCCGAGAACCGGCTTCTTCAAGTCCCACTGCGGCAGGGGAGCGATGGCCCACTTGCCCTTGCCGCCCGGTGTGGAGGCCATCATCGAACCCGCCGCCCAGGCGCCCGCCAGCCAGCCCGCCGTCTCACCGCTCTGCAGATGCGCCCGCCACTGCTGGCTGGACGCGGGCTCGACCCGCACCAGGTCGTCGTCCAGCAGGCGCTGCCAGTACGCGGCGACCTTGCGGGTGGGCGCGTCGTCCATCGAGATACGCCACGTGTCGCCGGAGGTGTCGTACCACCGTGCGCCCGCCTGCCAGGCGTAACTGGCCAGGTAGAGCGTGCCGTTGGTGGTGAAGAGGCTGGCGATACGGGAACGGGGCTGGGCCTCCTTGAGCTTGCGGGCCGAACTCTCGAACTCCGCCCAGGTCTTGGGCACGGGGATGTCGTGCTCGGTGAACAGGTCCTTGCGGTACAGGAAGACCATCGGCTCGATGTCGACCGGCACGGCGTAGGTGCGCCCGTCGAAGGTGGTGAGGTCCATCGCCTGCGGCATGATCCGCCGGCGTACGGACTCGGGCAGCATCGTGGTGATGTCGCGGGGCACGCCGTCGATGGCGAAACCGGGTAGCTGGGGGTACTCGATGGTGGCGACATCGGGGGCGTTGCCGGCCCGCGCGGCGTTGCTGAGCTTGGCCCAGCCGCCCTGGTCGCCCGAAGGGACCTGCTCGAAGTCGACCTGGATCTTGGTGTGAGTGCGGTTGTACTCGTCCACCATCTCCTGGCTGCCGCGCAGCGGTGACCAGAAGCTGAGGCGAACCGGCCCGCTCTCGGCGGTATCGCTGCCGCCGGAGGCGGAGCAGCCCGCCAGTAGCAGGGTGAAGATCATGAGCAGTACAGCCGGGCGTCCTCGACCAGGCATGGGCCCTCCCGCGTCCTTGCTGGGGTTATGGGCATCCTGACCGCTGACAGAAAAAAGCGTCAATACATCGAACAGAAGAAACTGAATCGGTCAAACGCTCACGATGTGTCGAGGAGGCATCCGGCGGGCCGCTGAGGAGTCCTCCGGCGGGCGGCTGGGTCGCCGTCCGCGCCGCTCGGCCGCTACTTCAACTGCTCGACCGTCGACCTGTCTTGGACGCGGGCGCGACGGCCGTGGACTCCCTGATCACCAGGCCCGGCAGCAGCTCCAGATGACGGGTGGCACCGGGACGCAGACCGTCGCGCGCCGCGTCGAGCCGGCGCAGCAGCAGGTCGATCCCGCTCCGGCCGAGCTCCGCCTTGGGCGGGGCGACCGCCGTCAGCGGTACGGGCCCCATGTCGGCGACCACATCGTTGTACGCGACCACCGAGCAGCGTCCCGGCACATCGATCCCCGCCGCCTGCAGCCGCTGCACCAGCACCAGAGCGTCCCGGTCGCTGTGGATCAGCACCGCCGTCGCGCCGCTGTCGCCCACGACCTCGGCCAGGTCCTCCGCCCGCGGGTCCGCCACGCTCGGGTCCGGTCCCGCGGTACGCGAGCTGAGGATCGTACGGCAGCCCTCGGCCAGCCCCCGTGCGGCGGTCTGCTCGGCGAACTCGGCGCGGATCACGCGTGCGGTGGGGCTGTCGTCGCGCGCCGCCAGTACGATCCGCCGGTGCCCGAGGTCGGCCAGGTGCCCAAGCGCCAGATGTACCCCGTACGCGTGGTCCGAACGCACGCAGTCCAGCGAGTAGATCCCACTGGTCCGCGCCGGACGCCGCTCCACCAGCACCGTGGGCACATCCAGCGCGGACAGCCACGAGTGGTCCGCCTCCGCCTCGGCCTGCGTGCGCCAGTGCGGCGACAGCAGCAGCCCGCGCGCCCCCGCGTCCAGCGCCTGGCGCACCGCCTCCCGCTCCGCCCCGCGCTCGTCGGCGGCGAGGTGCAGGGCGAGCCGCAGGCCGGCCTTCTCCGCGGCCTCCCGCGCCCCCTGCACGGCCTCGGTGAGATAGGTGTTCCGCTCGGAAACGACCATGGCGACCGCGTCACCCCCCGCGGCACTCACCTCGGGCACCGGCCGCAGCGAACGCGCCACCCCGTGCCCGCGGCGCACCTCTCCGCGCTGCGCCAGCTCCTCGACATCCCGCCGCACGGTGACGACGGAAACGCCGAGCTCGTCGGCAAGATCGGTGATCCGCGCGACACCCCGGTCCCGCACCACCTCCGCAATCCGCTCCTGCCGCTTCTGCGCCGACTCCCGCATATCCCCACCGCTTCCGTCCGCGTCGGCCGCACCGCCGGGGCGCGAGCGCGCGGCGGCTTGCGCGATCGAATTCGCACAATGGGGCCATGATAGCGATCAATCGATCAGAAGGGGGCGGGGTAGTTTCAGGAGCGCCTCGGGCGGTCTCGGGTGTCCGTCACATGCCGGAGGCGGCTTCATGGCGAAGCCCGGTCGGGTCCGACATCCGACCGGGCTTCGGTGCTGCTGTGGCTGACCGCGCGGTGGGGTCAAGGGCGGCCCAGGGCCCGGTACTCCCAGCCGGCCGCGCGCCACTGGGACGGGTTCAGGGCATGGCGGCCGTCGACGATGCGGCGGTGGGACACCACGGTGGCCATGGCGTGTGGGTCGATCTCGCGGAACTGGGTCCACTCGGTGAGCAGGACCACCACGTCCGCTCCGGCGGCTGCCGTGAGGGCGTCGGAGCCGTAGGTCAGTTCCGGGAAGGTGCGGCGGGCGTTCTCCGTGGCCGCCGGGTCGACGACCGTGACGTGGGCGCCCGCTTGGTGCAGGGTCCGGGCCACGTCCAGGGCGGGGGCGTCGCGGATGTCGTCCGAGTTGGGTTTGAACGCGGCGCCGAGGGCGGTGATGCGGGCGCCGGCCAGGTCGCCGCCGACGAGTTCGCGGACCAGGTCGACGGTGCGGGCGCGGCGGCGCTTGTTGATGGCGTCCACCTCGCGCAGGAAGGCGACGGCCTGGCCGACGCCCAGTTCCTCGGCGCGGTGGCTGAAGGCGCGGATGTCCTTGGGCAGGCAGCCTCCGCCGAAGCCCAGGCCCGGCTTGAGGAAGCGTCCGCCGATCCGGTCGTCGTAGGAGAGCGCCTCGGCCAGGCCCGTCACATCGGCGCCGGTGGCCTCGCAGACCTCGGCCATGGCGTTGATGTACGAAATCTTGGTGGCGAGGAAGGAGTTGGCGGCGACCTTGACCAGTTCGGCCGTGGTGAGGTCGGTGACGACCACCGGGGTGTCGCGGGCGATCACGGGGGCGAACGCGGCCCGCAGCCGTTCCTCGGCCCACGCCGACTCCGTGCCGAAGACCAGCCGGTCGGGGCGCAGGGTGTCGTCGACGGCGTAGCCCTCGCGCAGGAACTCCGGATTCCAGGCGAGTTCGACGTCGGTTCCCGCGGGGGCGACCCGCTGCACCAGTTCCGTCAGCCGTGCCGCGGTGCCCACCGGCACCGTGGACTTGCCGACGACCAGCGTGCGGCGGCGCAAGTGCCCCGCGAGTTCGGTCACCGCGCTGTCGACGTAGCGCATGTCCGCCGCGTCGGAGCCCTTCTGCTGGGGGGTGCCGACGCAGACGAAGTGGACGTCGCCGAAGTCACCGGCCTCCGCGAAGTTGGTCGTGAAGCGCAGCCGGCCGGAGTCCAGAGCCTTGGCCAGCAGTTCGGGCAGGCCCGGCTCGAAGAAGGGGACCCGACCCGAGTTCAGCCACTCGACCTTGACCGGGTCGACGTCCACGCCCAGGACCTCGTAGCCCAGGACAGCCATGCAGATGGCGTGCGTGGCGCCGAGATAGCCGGTGCCGATGACGGTGAGTCGGGGGACGGGGGCGCCGGAGACGTCGAGTACGGCGGCCGTGTCGGCGTCGGGTCTCAGGGCGCTGTCCGGCCCCGGGTCGGTGGCGAGGGTCATGGCGTGCTCCTTGTGAAAGGTGAGGGTGGTGCTCGCTTTGGGCATGGGTGGGCCGGCACAGGGGCCCTTCGGCCGGCGGCTGCGGTGGCTCCGCGGGCACTGCGTGGAAGCGGTGTGCGAGTGTTCTGTCGGACCGTCAGGAACCATCAGAAACCGTCAGGAACTGGCTGGACTGTCAGGAATGGGCTGGACCGTCAGGAACCGGCGCAGTCGACGTTGGCCAGGCCCTCGGCCGCCCCCTCCGCCTTGTTGTCGCAGGCGACCTTGTTGCCCTCGACGGGGGTGAGCTTGAAGCCGTAGCCGGGTCCGTTCACCTCCGCGGTGTTGCCCTTGAACGTGTTGTCGGTGCCCCAGCCATCGATGATCTCGTGGGTCTGGAAGCCGTCCTCGAGGGCATTGCGGCCGGTGTTGCTCTGGATCAGCCAGCCGTTGCCCTTGACGTCGACCCAGGAGTCGTTGTGGGAGCCGCTCAGACGCGAGCCGTCGAAGGTGTTGCCGATGACCTTGCCGCCGCTGGTGCCCTCCTTGATGTCGATGGACTCGGCGGTCGTGGCGCTGATGTCGTTGCCGCTGATCACATTGCGGTCGCTCGCGTCGGGCTTGCAGTCCGAGACGGTGCACCAGTTGGACTCGGCGGAGCCGATGTAGACGCCCTCGCCGAACTTCTCCTTGCGCTGGCCGGTGTCGCGGACCGTGTTGTTCAGCACCATGTTGTCCGTGCTGAAGTTACGCAGATGGATGGCCTCGTCGCCGATCTGCTCGACCGTGAGGCCCTGGATGACCGAGCCCTGCACACGGTCGGCCATCACACCCTTCTGGCTGTTGCGGACGGTGAAGCCGACCAGGCGCCAGTGGGCGGCCCCGTCCAGATGGAAGCCGTAGCCGCCGTCGGTGCCACCGCCGTCGATCACCGCACCCGGGCCGCCACAGACGAAGACCGGCTGGTCCGCGGTGCCCGGAGTGGTGGCCTCGAAGCGGCCCTCGTACGTGCCGTCAGCGAGCCCGATGCTGTCCCCGGGCCCGGCGTCGGCCAGGGCCTCCTCCAGCGAGTCGGCGTCGTTCACCGAGACGGTGGCCGCCGGGCAGCTGACCTCCTTGGCTGACCCCGCGCCGCCGCCGGACGTCGCGCCCGGAGTGGACCCGGTGGCGGGGGTGCTGGGCGGCGCGGACGGTTCGGCGGTGTCCGTCGGCGCGTCGTCCTTCGAGGCAGTCGGCTTGCGGCTGGTCGCCGTGGGGCCGACCTCACCGGTGGCCCCGGCCGTGCCCGGGGTGGACGAGTCCCCGCCGGAGGTCAGGGCGACGATGAGGGCGATCACAGAGCAGATGAACGCCCCCGTGGCCAGCCACAGCACGCGGTTACCACTGGTCATGCGTCATCACCGGAACCCGGTTGTGTGGATGCTGTTGGTTCTGTGAGTGGTTTTGGCTCTGTGGGTGGTGTGCGGCCAGACGGATCTCCGTGGGCGGAGGAACCGGCAGGGGCTGCTTGTCGGCGTAGGGGTGGGCGCGTCCGCGGCGGCCTCGTCCCCGGCTGCCGTGCCGTCGCTGCCCCATCACCGCCGACAGGAGGATGAGCAGCAGGATGAAGGCCCACAGCAAGGTCATCGGGCTGGCGTAGTGCCGGAACTTGGTCCAGAAGGAACTGGTGTCGTGCCAGGCGAAGGTCTGGTTCTTCTTGATGTCCATGTCGCCGCCCGCGCGGACGGTGTCCACGGCGCTCGGCCCGACGCCGGCGATGACGTTGTACGAGATCGTCGAGCCGCCGACGCCGCCCACCATGGAAACGCCGTGGTTGGTGGCGTCCTGGACGGTGTTGCCGCGCACCTCGGCGACCGAGTCGCGGATATAGACACCGGTGTCGGCGTTCTCGACGATGTTGCCGGTGATCTGCGCCGCCGTCACGCCGTCGCGCACCGAGATGCCCTGCCGGATCTGGCCCTTGAGACGGTTCCCGGTGATGGCCACCTTCGAGGCGTCCTTGCGGGCGACGATGCCCATGTCACCGCCGCGGACGTTGTTGTTCTGCACGCCGACGTCCACCCCGCCGAGGATTTCGATGCCGTAGCGGCCGTTGTCCTCGGCGGTGCTGTTGGAGACCGAGTTGTTGCCGTAGCTGCTGATGGACTCGCCGGAGGCGGAGGGACCGCTCGCCAGGGGCCGGCCGCTGAGGGTGAAACCGTTGCCGCCGTTGCCCCGCGCGGTGGATCCGGTGACCTGGACCTGCTGGGTGGCGCGGGCGAGGACGAAGCCGTTGCCGCCGTTGTCCTTGGAGAGGGTCCGTTCCACGTCGGCGTTGGTGACGTAGCGATGCAGTACGAGGCCGTCCTGGAAGCTCTTCAGCACCTTGGTGTCGGTGATGCTGACCCCGGTGGCGCCGGAGATGAACAGTCCGTAGGTGTTGCCCGTGACCGTGGAGTGGTCGACCTCAGCCGACACATACGACATGTCAGGCACGGTGAACCTGCTGTCCGGTGTGGTCAGTTCGCCGGGCGGTTGGGCGAGCACACCGCCGCTGCTGGGCGTCTGCTCCGCCTCCTCCTCCGCTTTGTCGGCGGCCTCCTCCCGCTCGCGCTGGTTGAGGTCGTCGCCGGTCGGGGTGTCCGGGCCGTCGATGTTCCCCGTGTCGGGACGGTCGGTCCCCGTGAGGCTGAGACCGCCGGTGCGGCCGCTCCAGAAGCCGAGGTCGCCGACGGTGGCGTACTTCATGTCGAACTGGCCGCCGATGGCGCGGATGTAGGCCCGGCCGTCCCGTACGTCGGTGTCCGGCTTGTTGGTACGGGTGTCCCAGCTGCCGATCTTCATCTGCGCCTGTGCGGTGCCCTCCAGGGTCAGCCGGCCGCCGAAGGAGACGATGGAGACGAAGCCCTTGTTGCTGCTGGCCATCCGTACCGTCAGGCCGCCCGGGTTGGACAGTTTCAGCTTGGCGCCGGCGTTGAGGTAGAGGTTCTCGGTCAGCAGGTAGGAACCGTCGCGCTTGCGGACGAAGGTCTGCGGGGCGAGGGAGAGCAGATCGGAGATGCCGTACGGCTTGGTGCGCCCCGTGAGCACCAGCGTGTAGCCGCTGCCGGTGTCCAGCCGGTACGGCTTCGACCACTTGGCGCCCTTGAGCGGGGCGACCGCGGCGACGGCGCGGACCTGGTCAAGCCGTTTGTCCTCGGCGGCGACCAGGGCCGCCTGAGCCTCGGACTCCTCGGGGGTGAACGCCTGTTCCTCGCTGTCCTCCGCGGCGCCGGCACGGACTCCGGCCGGCACACTCTCCGCGACGACCGTCTTCGGCGCGGCATGGGCGACGGGCGCGGACCCGAGGACCGCCACGGCGACCAGGGGCAGGGAGGCGGCGGCTGCCGCCGTGCCGCGCAGCGTTCGGAAGGCGTGAGCGGTTCGCAGGACGGCTCCCGGTGAGAATCGAGAGCGGTGTCCCGGCCCGCGGGCGGTCCGCTCTGTCTGAAGTGGTGCCTGGTGGTCTCGCTGAGGGTGCGCCTCGTGGTCTCGCCGAGGCTGTGCCTGATGGAGTGTCACGGCTGGAACACTCCCTCGCGGTGGCCGCCGGCGGGCGGCCGCTGGGAACCGTTGCCCGAAAGGGACGCGGCACTCTGGCCTTCGCCGCCGACACTGGTGCTGGAGCGGGTCAGCCAACCCTGCTTGTTCATGGTGATGAAGGCCCACAGCTTGATCGGCAGGGAGATCATCACGACCACGAGGGCCAGCAGCGGAAGCAGCAGCAGCTCCTGCGGATGCCTGCGCAAGTGCGAGTAGCCCCGGATACCGCGCCCCACGAAGAGCCAGATCAGAACCAGGACCACCCCGCGGCCGGTCAACTCCAGCCGGCTGAGCAGCAGATAGCCCAGCGCCATGCCCATGGTCACGGGCGTCAGCAGGATCTGCAGCACGGTGATCTTGGTGACCAGCGGGACCCGCCACAGCCAGCCCTTGTGGATCGCCGTCAGATAGCAGCGGTAGGAGTTACGGCTCCAGCGCACCCGCTGCTTGACGAAGGCCCGGAACGAGGACGGGAACATGGACAGCGCCCGCGCACTGCTCTGGTGCACGGTCTTGTACCCGGAGGCCAGCACCAGCCAGGTCAGCCGGCCGTCGTCGCCGGCGACGCAACGCCGGCCGAGGAAGAACTCGTTCTCCAGGTTCTCCAGAACGGGCTCTATCGCCGCCCTGCGGTAGGCGGCGGTGCGGCCGGACAGACACGCGACGGCACCGGCCCGGCCCATGGCCGGCACATAGTCGTAGTAGCGCAGGTTGACCAGCCAGTCGGCGATACGCCGCCACACACTGCTCCGGCGCATGAAGACGTTCTGCTGGGTGCCGACTCCGCCGACCTTGGGATCGATGAAGGGCATCTGCACGGCGTCGAGCAGCCCCGGCTGCCAGCGGGTGTCCGAGTCGACCAGCACCACGAGTTCGCAGTGCGCGGCCCGGATCCCCACACCCAGCGCGGACCGCTTGCCCCGGTGCTCGAACGCCAGCACCCGCACCCGCCGGTCCTGCACCTCGGACAGCCTGCGGATCACCTCGTGGTCCTGGACGTCGGGGACGATGATCACCTCGTCGGGCCCCTGGGCCAGCCAGGTCTCCAGACAGTCGAGCAGGATGTCCGGGTCCTCGCGATAGGCGGGGACCACGACGGAGACCGAAGTCCGGTAGTCGTTCACGACCGGCGTGGCAAAGCGGGAAAGGATCGCCCGGTAGAGCCAGAGCCCCCAGACGAACGCCCCGGCGATACCCAGCGGCATCACCTCACGCCACGACGTCTCCCCAACCGCCGCAACGATCCATGACCAAAAAGCATCGAAGTACTCCGACATCAACAGGTCCCCCCAGGAACGCACCGGGACTGAGCAAGATCCCAAAAGTGCGGAGTGCCTCATATATGGCGGGGACTCTAGAGGGGTATCCATCGTTCCTTCACAGCAGAAACACAAACGTCACCGGAGCTCTGGCGGCGGGCGGGGTGAAGGGTGGCCGCCCGGGGCGGGATTTGGCGACGGGAGAGGGGCTGTTTTTAGCCGCGTGTACATGACCTAACGGATAGCCATATGCCCTTGCATGCAGGGAAGTTACCTGAGGTAGCAGGCATTGCATCTGTTGCCGTGCATGTCGGGCGGGATTGGCGAGGAGTTCGGTGACATCCGAGGTGGATGTGGCGCAAGTCACAGCAACGTAATCGTCATCGGTGGCCGCGGCGGCCCTCCGTGTTACGCCCGTCGACACCCGGAAGGTATGGGGGTGGAACTGGCCTGCATCCGCTAACATAGAATAATTAGCTAGATGAATCGGCGGATTTAGCAAGCTGCGAGGAGTGGCCGTGGACTTCGGGCTGACCGACGAGCAGGACCTGTTGCGCGCGACGGCACGGCAGTTCGTCGCAGACGTCTGCCCCGCCGAGAAGGCGAAGGAGTGGGACGAGGGCGCAGTCGTACCGCCCGAACTGTTCGCGGGCATGGCCGAACTCGGCTGGTTCTCGCTGCCGTTCGCCGAGGACGAAGGCGGTGACGGCGGGGGACCGCTGGAGCTCGTCCTGATCGCCGAGGAGCTCGGTCGGGCCAGCTTCGACGTGGCCATGTGCTACATCGGCGTACTCATCCCCGGCATCACCGTGTTCCGCTGGGGCAACGAGGAACAGCGCCACTTCATCCGCGACCGCGTCATGACCGGACGCCACCGACTCGCCGTCGGCCTCAGCGAACCCGACAGCGGCTCCGACGCCGCCGCGTTGCGCACCACCGCCGAAGACCACGGCGACCACTTCCTCGTACGCGGCCAGAAGGCCTGGTGCACGGGCGGCGGACTGCCGGACACCACCATCGCGACGTACGTGCGTACGGGCCCCCGCGAGCCCAAGCACGGCGGCATCAGCCTGCTGCTCGTCGACCCCAAGACCGAGGGCGTCGAGGTGCGGCGGACGCCGACCCTGGCCCGGCACATCCTCGGCACCAACGAGGTCTTCTTCAACGACGCCCTCGTACCGAAGGAGAACCTGGTCGGCCCGCGCGACGAAGGCTGGAAGGTCATGCTCTCCAACATCGAGCTGGAGAAGGTGATCATCAGCGGCGGCTATCTGGGCGCCGCCCAGGCCACGTTGGACGAGATGCTGGAGTACGCACGGACCCGGCACGCCTTCGGCCGCCCGATCGGCAACTTCCAGTCCCTCGCCCACGCCATGGCCGACCTGCAGACCGAGATCGACTCCGCCCGCCTGCTCGCTTACCGCGCGGCCTGGCTACTGGCCCAGGGCAAGCCCTGCACCAGGGAGGGCTCGATGGCCAAGCTGAAGGGCTCGGAGACATACGTGGCCGCCGCACGACTGGGCATGCAGGTCTGCGCGGGCCACGGCTTCTCGACGGAGAGCGTGATGAGCTTCCGCTACCGCGAATCCATCGTCGCCACGATCTCCGGCGGCACGAGCCAGATCCAACGCAACGGGATAGCCCGCAGCATGGGTCTGCGGTCCTACTGAGTGCGGAGCTATCTCAACAACCCGAAACGGCTCGCCAGTTGGCCTGGCGAGCCGTCACGAAGGATCGAGACTCAGCAGCTGTACAGCTCAATCTGGTCGGTGATGTTGTCCCGGTAGCGCTCGGACCGTCTCAGGACCAGTGCTGGGTCGTGCCGCCGTGGCAGCCCGCCGTGCGGAGCCCACGGTCGCTGTCGTCCAGACAGCGGCCCGTGCCGGCGTTCTTGAACGTCTGCGGGGCAAGCACGGCGACGTCCCCCGCGTCCGCCGCCATGGCCTGCGTGCTCAGCTCACCGCTCAGCGCGAGCGCGCCGCCCGCCGCCGCGAGTACGAACCTGTTTCGCCTCATCTCTCGTCTCCTCCCATGGAGCCCGGGCCCTGCGCGGAGTGCCGCCGGGCCGTTCGCCCCCAGGTGTAGCGGCCCACGAGTTGTTCGCGTTCGGTCACTGGTGCCGAAGAGATAAGTCCTGAAAAATGTGACGGTCGCAGCGACCACTGCGACACGGGGGAAACCACGCGGGGGAGGTGCGGCGATGCCGCGCAAGGAGCGACCGCTGGACGCGGAAAGCGGTCCATTACTAGAACTGGCCGCCGGGCTACGGCAGTTGAGGCAGAAGGCCGGCAACCCGCCCTACCGGGAGCTGGCGAACAAGGCGCACTATTCGATCTCGACCCTGTCCTCGGCGGCGTCCGGCCAGCGGCTGCCCACACTGGCGGTGACGCTGGCGTACGTACGCGCCTGTGACGGGGACCTGGAGGAATGGGAGCGCCGCTGGCGGGAGGCAGCGGAGTGCCTGGGCAGCGAGGCGCACACCGACCCCGACTCGGCGGAGGCGTGCGGCACGCCCCCGCCCTACGCCGGTCTGCGCTCGTTCCGTGAGCAGGACGCGGAGTGGTTCTTCGGCCGGGAGCGGCTGGTGGAGGAGCTGGCCGAACGGCTGGAACGACAGCGGTTCGTGGTGGTGATCGGGGCTTCGGGTTCGGGGAAGTCGTCGCTGTTGCGGGCGGGACTGGTGCCGCTTCTGCGGCCCGTGGCGACCACGGTGGTACTGACGCCGGGGCCGCGGCCGCTGGAGGAGTGCGCCGTGCGGCTGGGTGCGCTGGCGGGAGTCACGCCGGGCGGACTCTACGAGGAGTTGAGGGAGGACCCGGCGAACCTGGGCCGGGTGGTGCGACAGGCGATCGCTCGTTCTGGAGCTGACGAACTGGTCCTGGTCGTCGATCAGTTCGAGGAGACCTTCACGCTGTGCCCGGACGACACCGAGCGGAACCGCTTCATCGCGGCACTGGTCACCGCCGCCTCGGCCGAGACCGGCCGCTGCCGGGTGGCCCTGGGCGTACGCGCCGACTTCTACGCACACTGCACCCACCACGCGCCGCTCGTGGAGGCGATGCGCGACGCGCAGGTGCCGGTCGGGCCGATGAGCCTGGACGAACTGCGCCGGGCGGTGGTGAAGCCGGCCCAGCAGGCCGGACTGACCGTCGAGGGCGCGCTGTTGGCCTCGCTCACGGCGCAGGCGCACGGCCAGGCCGGAGTACTGCCCCTGCTGTCGCACGCCCTGCTGCAGACCTGGCGGCGACGACGCGGCAACGCGCTCACCCTGGCGGCGTTCGACGCGGCGGGCGGACTCGAGGGCGGCCTTGCGCGCACCGCCGAGGACTTCCACCAGCGCCTCGACCCGGAGCAACGGAAGCTGGCCCAGGGCGTGTTCATGCGGCTGACCGCACTGGGGGAGGGGACGGAGGACACCCGGCGGCCGGCGCGCCTGGAGGAGCTGGACGGGCTGGCCGGGGCCGACGGCGGGGACGTAGGCGCCGTACTGGATCGCGCGGCCGCGGCGCGGCTGCTGACCGTAGACCGTGAGCGGGTGGAGCTGGCCCATGAGGCGCTGATCCGGTGCTGGCCCAGGCTGCACGGATGGCTGACCGAAGACCGGGAGGCCGTACGGGCCCTGCGCCAGCTCACCGAGGCCGCCCAGGCATGGGAGGCGCTGGGCCGAGACCCCGGCGCGCTGTACCGCGGAACCCGCCTCGACCTGGCCACCACCCTCGAACGCGCGTCCTTGTCCGCGCGGGAGCGGGAGTTCCTCGACGCGAGCCTCGCCGCCCGCGCGGTGGAACGCGCGGCGGTACGGCGACGCGCCCGATTCCGGCACGGCGCGCTGGCGCTGCTGACCGTACTGCTCGTGCTGGCGAGCACGACCGCGGTGTTCGCCGTACGGGCGCAGCGGGCGGCGGACCGGCAGCGCGACGCCGCCAGTTCGCAGCGTGCCGCCGAGCGGGCGGCGGCACTGCGGGCGGCCAACCCCGCGCTGGCCGCCCAGTTGAGCCTCGCCGCCTACCGACTGTCGCCCACCCCCGAGGCCCGCGGCAGCCTGCTCAGCGCCTTCGCCACCCCGTACGCCACGCAGTTGCCCGGCCAGGCGAGCGCGGTCAGGGCGATGGCGTTCAGCGCCGACGGCCGCGTGCTGGCCACCGGCGACAACGACCGGACCGTGCGCTTGTGGGCGGCCTCGGATGCTCACCGGCCGCGGGAGTTGAGTACGCTGCCGCGCTTGCCAGGTCCTGTGCGCGCGGTCGCCGTCAGCCCCGACGGCGGTCTTTTGGCGGCGGGAGACGAGCTCGGGACGGTCGGGGTGTGGGACATCGGCGACGTACGGCGCCCTCGGCTCGCGGCACGCCTGCCGACCGGTGTGGGCGCGGTTGTCGGAATGGGCTTCGCTTCCGGCGGGCGGACCCTGGTGACAGCCTCGGCCGGCGAGATTCGGCTGTGGCAGGTGTCGGATCCCCGCCGCCCACGTCCCCTTGCCGCGGTCCGTGCGACCGCCGACGTGACCGCGATGGCGTTCCGCCGGGACGGGCGCATGCTGGCCACGGGCGATTCCGACCGTACGGTGCGGCTGTGGGAGGTGACCGATTCGGGCGGGCGCCTGCGGAAGCTGCCGCCCGCGACCGGTCACAGCGGCGAGGTCAAAGCACTCGCGTTCGCCCCGGACGGCCGCACGCTGGCGACCGGCAGCGCCGACTTCACCGTGCGGCTGTGGGACGTGGCCGGGCCACGCAAACCCCACGCGACGGAAGTCCTCTCCGGGCACACCGACGCGGTCAACGCCGTGGGCTTCACCCCCGACGGCCGCACCCTGGCCTCCGCGGGCATCGACGGCACCGTACGCCGCTGGGAACTGACCGGCCCCGGCCCCATCCGCGAACCGGCCGTCCTCAAAGGCCATACCGGAAGCATCGGATCGCTGGCGTTCAGCCCCGACGGCCGCACCCTGGCCACCGGCAGCGAAGACCAGACCACGCGCCTGTGGGACTTTCCCGGTCCGGCCATGACCGGCCACACCAGCTCGGTCTACTCCGTCGCCTTCAGCCCCAACGGACGCCTGCTTGCCACCGGCAGCTACGACCGCACCGTACGCCTGTGGAACCTCGCGAACGCCCGCCGCCCCCGCGAACTGGCCCCGCTCACCGGCCACACAGAAGCCGTCAACTCGGTGGCCTTCCGGCCGGACGGACGCGTACTGGCCAGCGGCAGCGCCGACGGCAGACTACGGCTGTGGAGCCTGGGAACACCGCGAACTCCCCAACTCCTGACCGCTGTTCCCTGCCGCATCGGCCACGTCAACTCGGTGGCGTTCAGCTCCGACGGCCGCACCCTCGCCACCGGCGGCGAGCAGGGCGGCGTACGGCTGTGGGACACAACAGACAAGCGGCATCTGCGACTTCTGGCCGCACTGCGCGGAAACAGCGCGGTGGACTCCGTGTCCTTCGCCCCCGACGGACGCACCCTGGCGGTGGCCACCCGAAACCGTACGGCCCTCCTGTGGAACGTGGCCGACCGACGCCAACCCAAACGTCTGGCCGTCCTCTCCGGCCACACCGACGCGGTGAAATCGGTGGCGTTCAGCCCCGACAGCCGCACCCTCGCCACCGGCAGCGAAGACCGCACCGTACGCCTGTGGGACCTCACCGATCCGCACCACCCGCTGTCCCGGGACCGGCTGGCCGGCTACACCGACGGCGTCATGTCCGTCGCCTTCGCCCCCGGCGGGCGGACGCTGGCCGCCGCGAGCTCCGACCACACCGTACGGGTGTACGGCCTGACCGGTCGCGGTGCCGCCCGGGAACTGGCCCTGCTGGCGGGCCACACCAAACCGGTGGACACCCTCGCCTTCAGCCCCGACGGCCGCACCCTGGCCACCGGCAGCGAGGACTGGACCGCCCTGCTGTGGGACCCCGACGTCCGGCGCGTGGCATCCCGGATCTGCGACACCGCCACCCCGACCATCACCCGCGCCGAATGGCGGCAGTACTTCACTCAGCACAGGTACCGCCCACCATGCTGAGGCGCCCACGCGAGCCACACGCCCCTAGATGGTGATCACGAGCTTGCCGCAGGTCCGCCCCTCCAGCATGTACCGGATGGCTGCGGCGGCCTCGTCGAGCGGGTAGGTCCGGTCGATGGTCGGTGAGACCTTGCCCGACTCGATGAGCTCGCGGAGGGCTTCCAGGTCTTCGGCGTTCTCCGAGGAGATGAAGGTCCCGAGCTTCTGGCCGATGAACGGGGACAGCGCAATTGCCCGGAGCTGACGGTCGGTTCCGCCGAGCCACCGGCCGTCGGTCTCGCCGCCGACGATGACCAGCCGCCCGGTCGGGGTGAGGGCGCGGCGCAGCTGCGACAGGCGGCGGTTTCCGCCGATGTCGAGGATGACGTCGTAACGGTGGCGGCCGTCCGCGAAGTCCGCCTGGGTGTAGTCGATGACATGGTCTGCGCCGAGCGCGCGGACCGCTTCGACCTTTGAGGTACTGCACACGGCCGTCACTTCGGCTCCGTACGCCTTGGCGATCTGCACGGCGAAGGTGCCCACGCCTCCCGAAGCGCCGACGATCAGCACTTTCTGTCCGGCCCGGACTTGCCCCTGGTCGCGAACGGCCTGGATGGCGGTGAGCCCGGAGACGGGTACGGCAGCCGCCTCACCGAAGGAGACGTCCGCCGGCTTCGGGGCGAGCCTGTCGGTGCGGACACGCGCGTACTGGGCGAACGAGGCATCGCAGATGCCGAACACCTCGTCACCCGGCTTGAAACCCGTCACGTCGCCGCCGATGGCCTCGACCGTTCCCGCCAAACTCCGGCCCGGGTTGGGGTACTTGGGCCGACGGACACCGAACCCTGCCGCCCGGACGGGATACGGCAGACCGGACATGAGGTGCCAGGTGCCGCGATCCACGCTGGCCGCGTGCACCCGGACCAGGACCTCGTCCCGCCCGATCGTGGGCTTGTCGATCTCTGCGAGACGCAGAACGTTCTCGGGCGCAGGTCCGTACCGCTCCTGGACGATCGACTTCATGGTTCCCCCTCAGCGGCCATGGCGGCCAGTTGTTGTTCCTTACGCCGTAAGGTTCGTCCTTACGGCGTAAGGTTGTCAAGGCCGAACGAGTAGGAGGACCACAAATGACCCCGCGGACCGGACGCGATCGAGCACCCCGAATCCCGCTGAGCCGCCAAAGAGTGCTGCACGCCGCTGTCACCCTGGCCGACGAGAGCGGACTCGAAGCGCTCAGCATGCGCAAGCTCGGGGAGGCGGTCGGGGTCGAGGCGATGTCCCTCTATACACACGTCGCCAACAAGGAAGACCTCCTCAACGGCATGATCGACTTGGTGTTCAGCGAGATCGATCTGCCCTCCAGCGAGGACGACTGGAAGACGGCGATGCGTCAGCGGGCGCTCTCGATGCGCCGGGTCCTGTCCCGCCACCGCTGGGCGATCGGCCTGATGGAATCGCGGACCTCACCCGGGCCGGAGACGCTGCGGCATCACGACGCCGTCCTCGGATGCTTGCGCAGAGCCGGCTTCTCGATCGCGCTGACCGCGCACGCGTACTCGGCCCTCGACAGCTACATCTACGGATTCGCCCTGCAGGAACGCGACTTGCCGTTCGACACACCCGACGAGACCGCGGAGCTGGCGCAGGCCATCCTGGCGCAGGTCCCGGCCGACCAGTACCCGCATCTGGCCGAACTGACCACCGAGCACATCCTCAGCCCCGGCTACGACTACAGCAACGAATTCGAATTCGGCCTCGACCTGATCCTCGACGGACTCCAGAGAGCCGGACAGGTCACGTGACGGGCGGCTCCAGATGGGGGCCCGACGCCGCGCGACGCCGTCCGCGCCAAGGCCGTCGGGGCTGCGGGCACAGGGACCGATGAGTTTCCGACGGGGACGAGGTCTACACAGTTATGAACACACACAAGCTCGAGACCCCCGAGGTCGACCTCGTCTACGACGTCCACGGCCCGCTGCCGACGGCCGACGGACGCCCACCGCTGGTCATGATCGGCCAGCCCATGGACGCCAGCGGCTTCCGCGTGTTGGCGTCGCACTTCCCCGACCGCACCGTGATCACCTACGACCCGCGCGGCCTCGGCCGCAGCACCCGCAAGGACGGCCGCGTCGACCACGTACCCCAGACCCAGGCAGCCGACGTGCACGCCGTCATCCAGGCGCTCGGCGCGGGCCCGGTCGAGATGTTCGCGAGTAGCGGCGGTGCGGTGACCGCGCTCGCCCTCGTGGCGGCCTACCCCGAGGACGTGACCACCCTGGTGGCGCACGAGCCGCCGCTCATCGAGGTGCTCCCCGACGCCAAGGCCGCCGAGCGCGCCCGGGCCGGCTTCCGGGATGCGTACCAGGAGAAGGGCTGGGGTGCCGGCATGGCGGCGTTCATCGCGATGACGTCGTGGGAGGGCGAGTTCACGGACGACTACTTCGCCCAGCCCGCGCCGGATCCGGCCGCCTTCGGGATGCCGGCCGAGGACGACGGCTCTCGTGACGATCCGCTGCTGTCGGACCGGTCCTGGGCGGTCAGCAGTTACCAGCCCGACGTCGACGCGCTCACTGCGGCGCCGACGCGGATAGTGATCGCCGTGGGCGAGGAGACCGGGGAGACCTTCACGGGACGCACCTCGGTGGCGACGGCCCAGTTGCTCGGTCAGCAGGCAACGGTGTTCCCGAGCCACCACGACGGCTTCCTCGACGGCGAGTTCGGCTACCCCGGGCAGCCCGAGGCCTTCGCGCGCAAGCTGCGTGAGGTCCTCGACAACGCCGGCTGACGGTCGTACTGGAGCAATCCGGTGCCCTCACGGGTCGGCGCAGGCGACCGTGCGCACGCCCAGTAACCGCGGGGTGACTCCGTCCACGGCTAACGGAGTCACCAGTTCCCACGGACGGCACCTACTAGGTACCATCCGGTGTATGCCATCCCTGAACGTGTCCTTCACCGACGAGGAGCTCGAGGGCGTGCGCGCGGCCGCCGCGGCCGAGGGCAAGAGCCTCAAGCAGTATCTGCACGACCTCGGCGTCCGCGAGATGCAGCGCCAGCGGTTCGTCGCCGGCGCCACCACGTGGGCCGACAGGCTGCGCGGCGAGTTCGACGAGGCCTTCCCCGACGAGGTGCCGCCCTCCGAACGCGACGGGGCCGCGGCCGCCTGATGCCGCCCATCCTCTACATCGACGTCCCCTGGCTTCTGGACGTCCAGGAGGCCGCCCTCGGACACGAGGACATGACGGTTTCCGACTACTCCGCGCTCGTCGCGGCCGTCGGGCGCCACAAGACCAAGCTGCCGACCCTCCAATCCTCCGACCCGGACGCCGCATGGCGTGCGGCCGCACTGATGCACACGCTCGTGCGCCTTGAGCCGCTTCCGCACCGCAACGGCCTGTTTGCGGCGTTCGTCACCGCGCAGTACATGGACCAGTCCGGCGAGGGCATCGACCCGCCCTACGGCGCCCTGTCCGACCTCGTACGCAAGATCCGCGACACCCGTCTGAGCGTCCACGCGGTCGCCGACCAACTGCGCTCCTGGAGACTGTGACCCAGCCTGGGTTCGCCGTGCGGAGGCTGAACTCGCTGAGAAGCAGGGGCCGTTGCGACTAGGTTGAGTGAGAGCCACTGGACGCGCAGCAGGAGGGTGCTCTCCATGGGGGACGACGACTCAGCACGGCAGGTAGGGGCCAGGATCGATACGTCGGTGCCGCACTCGGCGCGGATCTGGAACTACTGGGTGGGCGGCAAGGACAACTACCAGGTCGACCGCGAGGCCGGGGACCAGGTGAAAGAAGTGTTCCCGGGCATCGTCGACGACGCCCGTCACACCCGGGCGTTCCTGGCGCGTGTGGTCCGCTATCTGGCGGGCGAGGCGGGCATCCGGCAGTTCCTGGACATCGGCACGGGCCTGCCGACCGCCGACAACACGCACGAGATCGCTCAGCGGGTGGCGCCGGAGTCACGGATCGTCTACGTCGACAATGACCCCCTCGTACTGAGGCACGCCCAGGCGCTGCTGACCAGCACCCCCGAGGGCGCCTGCGACTACATCGATGCCGACGTATGCAACCCGGACCTGATCCTGGCCGAAGCTGCCAAGACGCTGGATTTCAGCCGCCCCATCGGCTTGATGATGCTCGGGATTCTGGGCAACGTCCCCGACTACGAAGAGGCGCAGGCCGCCCTGAAGCGCCTGCTGGACGCCCTGCCCTCCGGCAGCTACCTCGTGGTCAACGACGGCACAACCACCGACCAGAATCGGAACGAGGCCGTCCGCCAGTTCAACGAGAACAGTGGCAGCCCGCATCCCTACACCAACCGAAGCCCAGAACAGATCACCGCATACTTCCGCGGCCTGGACCTCGTCGAGCCCGGCGTGGTGCCCACCTCCACCTGGCGGCCCGACCCCAGCCCGTGGCCGCCCGGCGACGTAGCGGTGCTGTGCGGTGTGGGTCGTAAGAGCTGACGCTGACTCGGCTCCGCGTACCCGCACGATCGATCGACGGCGGCACGGCCGCGTGTGTTTGGCGTGCCGGTCCCCGACCTTGCTCAGAGGGCGACCAAGCCTGCGTCGACGTTGAGGGCGGTGTCGGTGGTCGAGCAAGCGACGGAAGACGGTGAAGGCGTCAGTCGGACTTCTCGATGATGCCAGCCACCAGCTCGGCCACCTCCTCCGGGCGGGTCCGGGTGAAGTAGTGGCCGCCGCCGTTGATCTCGTGCAGGTTCGGGCGGTCGATGAACAGTTCCCACTCGCGGTGGCTGTCCTGGTAGCCGGGGGTCAGTGGATCGTCGGTCGCCATCACCACGGTGCATGACGTGGTCAATTGGTGTCGGTTCCCGGACTCGCGCCCGGCGAGCAGGTATTCGTTGGCGAGCAGCGCGTCGTGTCGGAACGTACGGGTCACCAGGTCCTCGAAGTCACCGCCGAGACCGTCCAGTTCAGTGGTGCCGGTCCACTCGGCGAGATATTTGCGGACGTCGGCGACGGTGAGCGACTCGGTGTCGCGCAGCGTGTCCCTGATGTGCTGGGCCGACTGGAACAGCATGGCCGCGAGGAACAGGTGCCGCACCTCGCGACCGCGCTCGGTGAGCAGCCGCGTGATCTCGATCGCCAACGGCGAGCCGTTGCAGTGGCCCCACAGCACGACCGGTCCGGTCACCGTGCGTTCGATCTCCGCGGTGATCAACTCCACGGTGTCCGCGAAGCTCCGCAGGTCGTCCTCGGTGGATCCTGGCGCGTGACCGGGAAGTTCCGCGGCGACCACCATCAGCCGGTCGTTCTGCCGTACGAGGGCATCCGCGACCGGTTTGAAGTGCACGGCGTTGCCGCCCGCGTAGGGCAGGCACACGACCGTCGCCACCGGATCCGCGATCGCGGCCGTGAGGCGGACCAGCACATCCGTGTTCTCCGGGGGCGCACCGGCGGCCCGCTCCGCCGCGTCGATCAGTTCCGTCAACCGGGAGCACCGCATCACGTCCCTCAGGGTGACCAGATCGTCGAGCAGGAGCGCCACTTGCATGGCCGCGAGCGAACTGCCGCCGATCTCGAAGAAGTCGTCGCCGAGCTCGATCTCCCCGGCCGGGATATCGAGCACCGCGGCCCAGGCCGCATGCACTCGCCTGCCGACCGGCGTCAGCTCAGCCGTGGACAGCTCGCCCGCCGCCGATTCGCCCGCCATCGATTCGACCCCTGCCAGCTCTGTCGGTCGCGGCGGGACCCTCTCCATGCCATCAGCGACACCGTCACCCGCCGAACCGTCCCGTGCCGGCGTGCCGTTGGTGTCCGGCGACACCGTCTGCCCAGGGGACGCGGCGGGCACGGCGGACTCACGGGCGGAGACCAGCGCGCTCACCTCGGCCGGGGTCGAGTGCACGTACAGCTCACGCAGCGACACCGCCGGCAGTCCGGCTCTGCGCAGTGCACCGGACAGCCGTACCGCGAGCAACGAGTTGCCACCGGAGGAGAAGAAGTCGTCGTACGGGCCGACGTGTTCGCCCAGGATCTCCCGCCACACCCGCAGTACCGGGTCGTCCGCGAGGTCCTTCGCGTGACCGACCGAGGTGACCGGGGTGTCCGTGCTGGCCTGGGTGACCGGTGTCTCGGCGACCGCCTTCAGCCTGCTCACGTCGACTTTGCCGTTGACGGTCAGCGGCAGTTCGGGGAGCAGGGTGATGGTGGCCGGGAGCATGTGGTCGGGCAGCACTCTCGCCGCCCGCCGTCGCACGTCCTCCACGGACACGGCGTCGCCTGCCACCACGTGGGCGTCCAGGCGGACGTCGGCCGCGTCCTCGGTGTCGCCGGCCAGGACGACCACCGCCGCGGTCACGTTCTCGTCCTCCAGCAGGACCGAGCGGATCTCGTCGAGTTCGATGCGGAATCCGCGTACCTTGACCTGACCGTCGATCCGCCCGAGGTGGTCCAGCCGTCCGTCCGGGCGCAGTCTGCCCAGGTCACCGCTGCGATAGACGCGTTCTCCGGTGACCGGATCGCGTACGAACCGGTCGGCGGTCAGCTCCTCCCGGTTCAGGTAGTGGGAGGCCACGCCCGCACCGCCGACATGGATTTCGCCGGGCACGCCGAACGGCTGGATCCGTCCCGCGGTGTCCCGCACGGACACCGACCAGCCGGGCAGCACCCGGCCGACCGAACGCGTACGGGTGCCCACGTCCTGCGGCGTGAGGGTCTGGCTGGTGACGTGCACGGTGGTTTCGGTGATGCCGAACATGTTGACCACGCGGCATCGCGTATGCGGGTGCCGACGAAACCAGTCCTCGAGGATCCGCGGGTCCAACGGCTCGCCGCCGAAGATGACCAGACGCACCGCAAGGTCGGCGGAGCGCCGCAGGTCGACCTCCTTGAGCGCGGTGAACGCGGACGGGGTCTGGTTCAGGACGGTGACCCGGTGTCGTACCAGCAGGTCGTGAAAATCCTCCGGATCACGCGTGGTGAAGTACGGCACCACGACCAGATGTCCGCCGGACAACAGCGCGCCCCAGATCTCCCAGACGGAGAAGTCGAAGGCGCTGGAGTGGAACAGGGTCCAGGTATCCCAGGGGCCGAGCTTCAGATCCGCCGTGGTCGCGTCGAGCAGCGCGCCGACGTTGCGGTGCGGCACCGCGACCCCCTTGGGGCGGCCGGTCGAGCCGGACGTGTAGATCACGTAGGCGATGTCGTCCGGGCCGACGTCCGCGTCCGCAGTCGGTGAACCGCCCGCCGGGGACAGCTCGTTGGGGCGCAGCACCGTCACCCCGTCCACCGTGGGGAACTCCTCCGAGGTGGAGATCACCATCCGAATCCCGGCGTCGGCCACCGTGTAGGCAAGCCGTTCCGCCGGATACGCGGCGTCCATCGGAACGTAGGCGGCACCGGCTTTGACCACGCCCAGCAGAGCGATCACCAGGTCGGCCTCACGGTCGAGGCACACGCCCACACGGTCTCCAGGCACCACCCCGCGGCCGCGCAGCGCACCGGCGACCGCATCGGACAGGGCGTCCAGTTCGGCATAGCTCACCGTGCGGTCCGCATCGGTCAGCGCGGGAGCGTCCGGCTGAGCGGCCGCCACCACCCGGAACAGTTCGTGGATGGGCGCGGCCGAACCGTCCGTCCTGGCCGCGGTGCGCCCCGCAGCCACGATGCCGACGGCCTCGTCGGCGTCCACCAGCTCGATGTCGCCGACACGGCCCGGTGCCGGGGTCCGTCCCAACGCCTCCACCACGCGGCAGAGATGTCCGGCGAACTGTCCGGCGATCACCGGATCCAACACGCCCTCGTCGTAGTGCAGGACGCCGCTCAGGCTGCCGTCCGTGCTGTGCTCCCACGCCAGCGTGACCGGGAAGACCGGAGCGAGAGCGGGCCGATAGACGTCGTCGGCGCGGCCCGCGGTCACCAGTACCCCGATCACGGGCGCTCCGGACGGCCCTTCGCCGCCCGGAGCGGCGGCGCCCGCGGCGGCGACCGCGGCGGCGTCGAGCAGCTCGGCGGCCGACTCCGACGCGTCGACCGGAAGCATGACGGACCGCTCCGTGGTCGCCACCTCCGGACCCGCGGTGACCAGGGCGAACTCGGCCTGCTCCGTCGCGCCGTAGCGGGTCAGTACGATCGCCGTCGCCGCCACGAACAGCGCTACCGCGTCAGTTGCGACCGCAGTGGTGGTCAATGCGACCGTGCCCGTCCGGCCCGCCCTGGATGGTTCCCCCAGGCCCCATGGCAGGGCGGACCGGAGATCCTGGCCCTCCGCGTCAGCTTTCGGTTCGGGTAACGCCGCCGCAGGATCGGGCAGCACCACCGGACGTAACGGGTCGCATAACGCGGTGGCCAACTGGTCGAGCGCGCGCCGGTCCACGACCCGGCGATCCGCCACCAGCACCAGGTCGGCCGCGCCGTCGGCGTAACCGAGCACGACGACCCGCGCGACGAGGCGGGCGCCGCCCACACCGCGGCATGCCTCCCGTGTGCGGCGGGCGTCCGCGACCACGTCGTCCGACCTCACATGCAGCACTTCGTCGAAGACCTGGATGTCACGGAGTACGGCATGCTGCTCGGCCAGGGTTTTCAGGTTCGCTCGTACGGCCATCGAGTCGATCCCCGTCGGCAGCCGCCTGATCAGACTGTGGCAGGCGCGGGCCGGATCCGCGGTGTAGGCGTTTCCGGCGAAGAACCGACCGCTCGCACGGTCGTTTCCGGAGATTTCCCGGACCGCTTCGCTGGAGAGGGACATCACTGACTCCAATGTCGTGTGGCGCAGGCACATCTGGGGGCGCGGGCGCGCGAAGAGGGAGCTGATCAGCGGGCGGAGAAGCCCGCGTCCACTGTGATCACCGTTCCGGTGACCTTTCGGGAGTCGTCACCGGCGAGCCAGACCGCGGCACCGGCGACATCGGCCGGGTCGACGAGTGACTTCGTCGGCACCGACTCCAGGTCGACGGCTACCTGCTCCTCGAAGCTGATCCCGAGCGCGTCGGCGACCACCGCGGTCATGTGACCGTCGACGGCAGGGTCGTCACGCACCGGCCCCGGGCACAGTGCGTTGACGCGGATGTTCAGCGGCGCGTAGTCGAGCGCGGCCGACTTGGTCAGGCCGATCAACCCGTGCTTGGAGGCCACGTACCCGGCGAAGTAGCGGTAGCCGACGAGGCCGGCCGTCGACGCGACGTTGATGATGCTGCCCGACTGCTGGGCGACCATGACCGGTGCGACCGCCGTGATCACACGCCACGGCCCGGAGAGGTTCACATCCAGTACGACGCGCCACTCGTCCTCGGTGAAGTCATGCGTCGCCTTGCCCGCCGGTGCCCCGATCCCCGCGTTGTTGATCAGAACGTCGATCCGCCCGAACCGGTCCACGGCGGCCGAGACGGCCGACTGCACGGCGGACGGCGAACGCACATCCACCGCGGCGAGGAGCACGGACGCGCCGTTCTCGCGGCATAACTCCGCGGTCTGTTCCAACTGCTCCGCGGTACCGAGCGAGTAGGGGATCTCCGGCTGGTCGTCGGCGATGTCGGTCAGGACGACGTCCGCACCCTCCTCGGCGACTCGCACGGCGCAGGCACGTCCGATGCCCCTGGCCGCTCCGGTGATCAGGACCGTTTTGCCTTGCAGTCCCACGATGAACCTTTCGACCTGGGTACTCAGCGTGCAGCAATCGTCGTGGAAATCAATTCGAGCAATGGATGGACGTTGTTGGCCAGATACATGTGTTCCCCGCGCATCTCGACGAGGGAGAACTCGGCGGTGGTCACTTCCTGCCACTTGCTCACGTCTTCGCGGGAAACGAATGCGTCGTCGTCGGCGAATACGGCGGTCACCGGCACGTCGAGCGGTACAGCACTCCGTGGAACATAACTCTCGTCCATCTCGAAATCCGCACGGAGTGCCGGCATCAGCAGCTCTCGAACTTCCAGGACGTCGAATGCGGCGTGCCGATACCCGGTCATCTTCTCGACGTATGCAAGGAATTCCTCGTCGGACATTCCGGCTACGTCGCTGACCCGGCCCGAAGATGGCGGACGCGCCGCGCTGATGAACAGCCGCACCACCTCGACGCGTCCGGTCACCGTGATGCGCCTGGTGAGTTCGTAGGCGAGTGCGGCACCGAGGAAGCAGTGTCCGAACAGCGCGATCGGCCCGCTGCCTGCGGCTTCGAGCGCGTCAGGGAGCAGTCCATCCGCCGCGGCGTGCAGGTCCCGGTAGGGCTCCTCGTCCAGCCGCCGCTCGCGACCGGGCAACTGCAGCGGTGTCGCCACCACCCCGTTCAGACCGAGCTTGTTCCACGGATGAAAGAAACTCGCCCCGCCTCCGGCGAACGGCAGGCAGAGCAGCGGAATTCCTTTGTGCTCGCGACCCAAGACAGCAACAACTCCTCGACAGCGTAGGGAAGTACGCACCCGAAGTCCGCGCAGCCGAGAAATCCGACCGGAGCAGGTCGGCCGGGCGGGCCGACTCGGCACGCGCAATTGCTTGCTGTGCGGCCTCTCAGCGACGATTACGACAACTCACTGAATCATCGCGTGAATCCCGGCGACCATACGTCTTGAGCTCAAGTCCATACGCGTCTGTGCCGCGCCCTACCCCCCTGGATCCGCGCCCGCGTCCCTTTACTCCCGAAGGGTGCACCATTCGTCCGAGCGGGCGGCGACACGCTGCCAGACCTCCTCGGCCTCCTCGAACGACATGAAAGGAGCGTCCGCTTCAGGAAGCGGACGGCACCCGTCCACGATCGCCTTGATCGCGTCGAGGCTGGCCTCGATGATGGCCCGGCCCTCGCTCTCGCTGGCGAGATGGGCGTCGTCGCCTTGGGCGAAGCGGCCGAGGGGTGTGGTGTTGCGGTCGTCGAGGCGGGTGAGGTCGACCAATTCGGGTCGGACGTACATGAGTTGGGAGACCTCGTAACGGCCTGCGTGGTCGCCCTCGAACTGGCCCATGACCAGTTCCGGGTCGCTGACCGCGGTGATCGGGATGTCGCGGGCGCGGCGGAACTCCTCGACCGCCAGGCGCAGATCGGGCTGGTTGGCGTTGTGGCCCGTCAGAATCACGGCAGCGCGGAAGCCCGCGTTGACGAAGGCCCTGAGCTGGTAGACCAGCAGCCGCAGGACCACGTCGGGCGGGAGGCTGCCCATGCGCGGATTGACGTCGCCCATCACTTCCTTGAGCCACGGCCGGTGGTAGCCGGTCTCGTGGATCTGGTACGTCTGCGTCGGCGCGACGATGCCGCCGAAGCGCCGCGCGGCCTCATCGCACAGGTAGACGGCCTTGTGGGTGTCCAGGCCGAACGCGGCGACGTGGCCGTGCGGCTCACACAGGCCCATCGGCATGTAGACCAGGGGCAGTTGGGCCAGGCGCTCTTCGAACTCGCGCGGCAGCAGGTCTTCCCAGCGGACGGTGTCCGGCGGTGTGCTGGTCGTCATCGGTACTCCCCAAAGATCTTGGTTTCGTTGAAGTTCTTGATGAAACGGTGCTTGAAGCGCAGCAACTCATGGATTTCCGCGGGGAGTTCGGGCTCTTCCAGCGCCGCGATGTTCGCCTCGCAGTACTCCCGGACCTGCATCGAGGAGATCGCCGTGGTGACCCCGGGTGCCTGGACGACGAACTTCAGGGCGAGCGCTGCGAGCGAGCCGGCGTACCGGGGCACGTACTGCCGTAGTTCGTCGACCTTCCGCAGGTAGACGGAGCGCGGCACGATGTCGTCGAAGTAGCCGTACCGGAAGTCGTCCTCGGCGAAGACAGTGTCCTCGGTGAGGGTGCCGGTCAGTCCGCCCTCGTCCAGGACGCAGCGCGCGATCACGGCGACGTCGTGCTCGACGCAGGCCGGCAGGAGGTTGTCCAGGGCGATCGGATCGAAGATGTTGATGATCGTCTGGACGGAGTCGATCAGCCCGGACTGCACCAGCGGCAGCGCCATGTCGGATCGGTGGTCCGGGATGGAGATCCCGATGTGGCGTACGAGTCCTTCCTGCTTGAGCTGTTGCAACTCGTCCATCCAGTGCCCGCTCACGCCCCAGGTGGGCCACCAGATGTGCAGCTGGAGCAGGTCGACGTGGTCGAGGCCGAGTTCGGTGAGCGAGCGCTGAGTGCTGGCCATGATGTGGCCTCGCGGGTGGGCGAGTTCGGGGTCCACGGGGGTGCCCCAGCCGCGCTGCCCGGAGAGGTTCTCGACCTTGGTGGCGACGAAGGGACGCGTTCCGGACCACTGGCTCAGCGCTTTGCCGACGATGCGTTCGGAGTTGCCGTAAGCCCGGGCGGTGTCGATGAAGTTCACGCCCCGGTCCAGCGCGTACAGCAGGCTGTCGATCCAGTGGGACTCCGAGTCGTCGGCGTTGCCGCCGAACCAGCCGGCGAATCCCATGGCCCCGAAGCCGAGTTTGCTGATCGGTTCGCCGGAGCGCGGGAAGGACGAGTGGTGCATGGAGGGTGCCTCCTGTTCAGCTCGGTACCTGCCGCAGCAGGGACTTGAGCGGTACGGCTGGGTCGGCCAGGGCTGCCGGGTCCGGGACCGCCCGGCGGGCGATGAGCATCTCGGCGAGGCGGATGTCCTTGGCCACGGCGTTGCCGGCGCCGACCGCGGCGGCGGACAGCAGCCGGCCGTCGTCCCCGAGGCCGAACCGGATCGTCACCCCGTCCGGACGGTCGCGTACGACTTCTCGCGCTGCGGCGTCGGGCAGTCCGGCGATCTGCAGGGTGAGATCGAACTGGTCGGACCAGAACCACGGGACGGCGGCGAACGGCTGCTCGTCGCCCAGCATGCTCCGCGCCACCGCCCGGCCCTGGTCCTGGGCGTTGCGCCAGGCTTCCAGGCGGATGCGGCGCCCGCCGTAGAGAGGGTGCGGGAAGGAGCAGCAGTCGCCGGCGGCGAAGATGTCGGGGTCGGAGGTGGTGAGACGGTCGTCCACCCGTACGCCGTTGTCGATGGCGAGGCCGGCCTTCTCCGCGAGCGCGGTCTCGGGTACGGCACCGACACCGGCGACGACGGTGTCGAAGGCCAGCGGCAACGCCTCTGAGGGGCGCGGGGCTGTGTTCGTATGCTGCTCGGCCGCAGGGCGCGACGATCCCGGCACTTCCGGCGGAGCGCCAAGCTCCAGCAACAGCGCGCCATCCCGGCGCGTGAGCCGTTCCACCGCCAGCCCGCAGCGCAGATCCACGCCGGCCTGCCGGTGGCGGTCGGCCACCGTGGCGGCGATGGCGGCCGGCACCGCCCGGCTCATCGGGTGCGGCGCCGCCTCGATCACGGTGACCTCACAGCCCCGCGCGGCCGCCGCCGCGGCCAGCTCCAGCCCGATGAAACCCGCGCCGATCACGCTGATCCGCGCCCCCGGCCGCAGCCGGTCCCGCAGGACGATCGCGTCCGCACGGCTGCGCAGATAGCGCACGCCGCCCGCTTCGATGCCGGCCACCGGCAGCCGCCGGGCACTCGCCCCCGTCGCCAACAGCAGCCGCTCGTACGGGATCCGGCGCCCGTCGGCGAGCACGGCCTCGTGACCGTCGCGGTCGATACCGGTGACGGTGGCCCCCGAGACGTACTCGATCCCGGCGTCCCGCAGCGCGCCGTCCTCGTACAGTGCCGGGGGCTCGACGTTTCCCTCGGACCCGGTGAGCACGTACTTGGACAACGGCGGCCGTTCGTACGGCCGCGAGTGCTCCGCGCCCACCAGCGTGATCGCGCCGTTCCAGCCCGCCTCCCGCAGCTCGAACGCGGCCCGCGTACCGCATTCACCGGCCCCGACGACCACCATCCCTGGTGCGACGCCCACGGGTCAGCCGATCCCGATGAAGACGGTGCCGTCCTCGACCCGGACCGGATAGGTCTGAAGGTCGACGAGGACGGGAGCGCCCGCGGCTCTCCCGGTGGTGTAGTCGAACCGGCCGTTGTGCTTGGGACATTCGATGGTGTTGTCCATGACCAGGCCGTCGCAGAGGAGCATCCGTTCGTGGGTGCAGTGCCCCGCGGTGGCGTAGAAGTCGTCGTCGGGGGAGCGGTAGATGGCGTAGTCAACACCCTCGTGCTGAAAGGGGATGACGTCTTCAGGGTCGATGTCGTCGGTCTGGCATGCGGCGATCCACGTGGACATGTGGGTGTTGCCTCCTCGTTGGCGGGGTGCGGCAGGGGGCTGGGGAAGCGGCCTTGGCGAAGTCCCGGTGCGGTAACCGCGCCCGCCTGAGGGGCCGCAGGCCCCGATAGGGGCGCGGGGCTGTATCAATATGCGGCTCCGCCGCGTGGGCGCGACCAGCCCCCACCGGCCCGCGGTTTCATCACTGTGCTTCAAGCGGAGCGCCCTGCGGCAGTTCACGCCGCACGTAATACGTCGGGTCCTTCAGCTGGCGCAGCACCGCCGGGATGATCTCCTTGTACGCCGCCCACAGCGACGGGTACGCGGGTGCCAGCTGGTCCTTGATCTCCTCGTGCAGCTCCGGGAGCCGGTGGTAGGGGATCATCGGGAACATGTGGTGCTCGACGTGGTAGTTCATGTTCCAGTACAGGAACCGGTGGACGCGGTTCATGTGCACCGTGCGGGTGTTGAGCCGGTGGTCGAGTACGTTCTCGCCCATCCCGGCGTGCTGCGTGAGGCCGTACACGTAGAGCATGTAGCCGCCGTAGATCCGCGGCAGGCCGACGAACATCGCGGGCAGGATCGAGCCGGTGAGCACGCAGGCGGCGATCACGGCGGCGTAGATCGCCAGCCAGATGCGCGCCGTGCGGAACACCTTGGCCCGCTCGGTGTCGGGCACGTACGTGCGCTGCTCGGCGGTGAGCCGTCCGAACGTGTGCAGGACGGTGTCGCGCAGCGCCACGGGTACGTCGACCAGGCCGAAGAAGTTGGCGAGAAGTTTGGCCAGCCGGGCCGGGCGCATCACCTGGATCTCCGGGTCGCGGCCGAGGATCAGCGTGTCGGTGTGATGCCGGGTGTGGCTCCAGCGCGACACGGTCGGGTTCCTCATGACCATGAAACAGGCCAGCTGGTACACGGCGTCGTCGAGTCGGCGGTTCCTGAAGGCGGTGCCGTGCCCGCACTCGTGCCAGCGTGAGTCGGACGCCGACCCGTACAGCACTCCGTACGCGGCGAAGAACGGCACCGCGAGCCAGCTGCCCCAGAAGACGGCGCCCAGGGTGCCGAACACCGCCATGGCGCCCAGCCAGATGACCGTGTCACGGATCGCGGGGCCGTCCGAGCGGCGCATCAGCTCCTTCATCCGGCGGCGCGGCACGTCGCTGCGGAACCAGTCGGTGCCCTCCGCGAGCCCCGCCTCCACGGCACGTTCGCCCTCAGGGCCGACCAAGCTGTAGCGCTGCAGACGTTCTCTGGCCTTCACCATGCATCCCTGTCCTCTCCGTCGAGTCGGTCATGCCTGGGAACTGGAGCGCGCTACTGGAGCGCTCTAATTCCGGTAATGGTGAGAGTGGCCACCGCACATGTCAAGACATACGGTTGCAATAAGTTTCGGCTGACGACTGGAGCGCTCCGCTGGGCGGCGGGAGGTGGGCACGCCCGGCCGTACCACCTGCCGGTGGGACCAGGGCTCATGACGGTGATCCCGACCGGCGACTACGTTGCTGAGGAGCGACCCGTAGTCACAACGAAGTGAATCCCAGGAGCCGCTGATGTCCGAGAACCTGAGCAAGGCGCAACCGCCGGTCGTCGACCGTGCGACCTTCGAGCAGCAGTTGGACGGGCTGCGGGCGAGGGAGAAGGCCCACACCCGCGAAGGCGACGCGATCGCCGCCGCGCGCCGCAGGGTCTTCAACTGTTGGCGGTTTTGCTGCGTTTTCCTGTGCGATTCGGGCGGTGTCGGCCGGCTGCCGTGTCATTGTGCGGGGGTCGGTCGTTAGGCCGATCGGGTGCGCGAGTGTGTCCGGTCCGAGGTGGCGTGGCGGGGGGTGGGTGTGGGCCGGTTGATGGCGACGGCGCCGTGTGCCGCCTTCGGTGGCGTACTCGAGGCCAGCGGCGAGCGGGTCAGCCAGGCCCTGCTGTACCAACGGGTGGATTTTCTCGCCCAGTTGAGCCGCGAGCTGACCTCCGCGCTGGTGGCCTCCCGGCGGGACGAGGCCTCGCTGGAGGTACTGGCCGCCGGCCTCGACGAGCAGGGCGAGAAGCTGCCCTCCAAGGGCTGGATGGCGCTGCGCCGCCTGGACTGGACGAAGGATGCCGCACCGGCCGCGGGGGTGTACGTGTCGGACCGGGTGCGCCGGGGTGCCGAGGAGTACGCGGCCCGCACCCTGCGCCTGGCCCTGCACCGGCGCACTGTGGTGGCAGCGGTCCTGGCGACCTGGCCCGCCGATCCTTTCCGGCGCACCCAGGCGGAGTGGACCGCGCTGCGGGCGCTGCTGCCGGGCGGGGTCAGCCATGCGGAGATCCGCAACCGCACCCGGCAGGTCCGCGCCTATCTGGCCGAGCACGGGAAGCTGCCCGCCGGTGTGTGTGAGCTGGAGGAGCCGCCCGAGATCGCCGGGCAGGTGCTGCTGGCGGCGATGGACCGTCAGCAGGTCACCCTGCAGCGGGTGGATGCGGGGCTGGCCCGGCTGCGGGTAAAGCTCCCGCTGTGCGCCGCGCCGGCCTCGGGGCGGGAGTGGGCCTGGCATGTGATCGATCTGCGGCTGCCGGGCACCGTCGCGCCGGACGCCGTCTTGCACACCCCGACGCTGCGCCCCACCCGCAGCGGCCGGATCGCGGTGGACCTGCCGCACTCGACGCCGCTGGCCGCCGTCCCGGCCGCCGGGCACACCGTGGCACTCGGCTTCGACTGGGGTGTGAACACGCTGCTGACCGGCACGGTGGGCCGCCTGGCCGGCCGGGGCGGCGCCACGGCGCGGGTGGTCACCGACGGCCGTCCGCTGTTCTTCGACGCCACCGCGATCAGCGCGAAGCTGCACCGGCTGCGCCGTCACCGCGAACACCTCGCCACCCGACGCGACCACTACCAAGCCCTCGCCGACGGACTCGGCTCCCCCCCCCCACCTCGCCTGGGCTGACCTGCTGGACAAAGCAGCGGTGCTGGAGGTGGAGCATGCGCGGGTGTGTGCCCGCATCCGCCGCCTGAACCAGGCGCTGGCCTGGTCGGCGGCCCGATGGGCCGTCGACCAGACCCTCGCGCTCGGCGCGAGCGTCATCTACCTGGAGGACCTGGCCACCCTGGAGGCCCGCGGCAAACGGCGCGGCAACGCCCGCTTGTCCGGGCAGGTCCGCGGCACCCTCGTCGAGGCGATCCGGCACCTGGCCGCCAAGGCGGGCATCGCGGTGGTCACCGTCCCCGCACGGGGCACCTCCGCCCGCTGCCCGCGCTGCCTGGGCCCGCTGGGCCACCATCCCGCCCCGGACCGGCTCGGTGAGCGCGGCTGGGCCTGGGCGCATTGCCCGGGCTGCCACCTGTCGCTGGACCGCGACCACGCGGCCGCCCGCCGGATCGTCTCCCGCGGCCTGCTCGCCCAGGCCCACACCAGCACCGACCGCACCACCGGTATCCGGACCATCCGCACCACCGTCGACGGCACCGTCACCTGCGTGCGCCGGCCGAAGAAGACGACCCGTCGGCTGCGCCGCGCGCAGGCCCTCCCCGCCCGGCCGCCCGGCCCGAAGACCACCCCCGGCAAGATGCGTCCCACCCCGGCCCGGCCGTCCCCGGCCCGCCGGACGAAGACTTCCCGCCGTACGCCCGAGGTGCGTACGGTCCCCGCCACCACCCCCCTCGGGGTGGTCCAGCGTCCGGCGGGGCATGACACCCAGACACCAGCCCCCTTCCCGGGGCGGGTGCCAGGTCATGGAGTACCCGCCCCCCACCGGCCGGAGTCTCCTCCAGCCGGGCGGGTGCGGCTCTCTCGCGGAACCTGTCGGCGGCGCAGCCGCGCCGCCCAGCGGACCGGCTTCCACCACGTGCACGCCACCGAGGTCCACCCCCTCACCCCGAGGTTCGGACCCCACCGTGACGGCACACGGCCACACCGCGCCCGAAAAGCCTGAGTTACTCAGGCACACACAGAGTTCCAGAGACGCTGTACCTGGGTGATGAGCCACGTGGGCGAGCTGGCCTATCTGCACTCCCGCGACATCACCTTCGCCGTTTTTTCTCAGGGGCGGAACACCGCCTACGGCTTCGCGGACGCGCAGACGTCGTACGAGGAGAGCCTGCGCTACCGCGCCTTCATGGGCTGGGCGATGCCGTGGTACTCCGCCCATCCCTCGCTCGAGTCGCTGCTTGCCGGCCGGGAGCTCGGCTTGTTCCACCTGGTCTGCTACCTGCGCTGCGGCGACCGTGTCTTCGAGACGTACTGGACCAAACGTCGCGGGGCCGAGGCGGTGGACTACAGCTACGCGCTCATGGATCTGACAGCGTTCGGGCGTCAGGAGGACTGGGAGGACTCACCGCCAGGCTGGCCGCGCCTCGGGCAGGCCACGCGGACCCTGGGCGGGGCTCCGGACTGGCCACCGCTGTGGGAGTGGCCGGGTGGACGTCCCACCGCACAGTGGCCGCGCCTCGACGCCGACCACTCCGATGACCTGGGCACCACCGGCACCGGCCCGGCGACCGGGTCCGATCACTGCCACTGATCACGTGACGGGTGATTAGCCGGCGGCCCGTGGCACGGCGCAGGCCCCGATGGCGGTCCGAGAACGCACCCCATCTCGTCGCCCTCGTCCGAGCTGGAGCCCGCTTCGAACGCGGTCGTCTCGTCGAACGCCCCGGAGACGATGCGGCCTAGTCACGATCGATCTTGAGCTTACGTGTGCGTAAGCGGACCTGGCGCTGCGAGCGCCATGGCCCCTCTCCGGATATGAACCAGCTGTGCCGCGTCAGTGCTCCTCGGCCGCCGGCTCCAGAACGAAGACCGGGATCTCCCGGTCCGTCTTCTTTTGATGGTCGGCCAAGTCCGGGAACGCCTCGACGGCGCGAGCCCACCAGAGGGCCTTCTCGTCCCCGGTCACCTCGCGTGCCACCATGTCCTGGCGCACCGGGCCGTCCTGAAGCTCCACCCGGGAGTCGGCCACCACGTTGTGGTACCAGACCGGGTGCTTGGGGGCTCCTCCCATGGAGGCGACGGCGACGTAGGAGCCGTCGTGCTCCACCCGCATGACCGTGGACTTGCGGATCTTGCCGCTCTTCGCGCCCAGGGTGGTCAGGATGACGACAGGCAGATCCCGCCCATCCGGACCCATCAGCTCGTTCAGCGTCGTTCCTTGAGTACCACCGGAGCCTTCGTACAGCTCCACCTGGTCACGTACCAACTGCATCGTGCTCGGCTCATACTCGCCTTTAAGTGGCATGTCGCCATCTCCAGACTGTCGAAGAGTCTTAGTTGCGCACAGCCTTCGTGTAGCACTCCGTGTGACGGCGCACAGGTGGGGCTGCCCGCAGGCTGTGTCTGGGTCAGGCCTGTGCGGCGAGTTCGTCGGTGAGCTGGGCGACGACGTCGGGGAGGTTGAGTTCGGTCTTGCTGTCCTGCCCGAAGCCCTTGGAGATCATGAGGCCGATTCGGGCCTGGGCGGCCGGCGTCTGGATCAGGTCGAGGATGGTGCGGAACGACTGCAGCAGCTCGCCCTCGCTGGGAGGCGCGGTCCGCTCGTTGACCAGGCGCTTGGCGGTGGCCAGCGCCCTGCGCTCGAAGCCGGCGACGCGGCGGGCGAAGGCGTCCACGAAGGCGTCGAGTTCGCTGTCGGGTACCGAGCGGTTGATCCAGCCGTAGAGCTCGGCGGTGTCGGCGTCGTAGTCCTCGCCGCCGACCGCGATTTCCAGTGCCCGGGAGCGGCCGACCAGGCGCGGCAGCCAGTCGAGGCCGCCGCCGCCGGGCACCACGCCCGTGCCGATCTCGGTCTGCCCGAACAGGGCGGGCTCGCGGCTGGCGAACCGGATGTCGCAGGCCAGCGCGAACTCGTTCCCGATGCCCCTGGTGCGGCCGCGGACGGACGCGATGCTGATGACGCCCGCATGGGCCAGGCGGTTGACGAAGTGGTGCCAGTCGGCGGACAGGTCGGCTGCTCCGGGCACGTCGGGCACCTCGGCCATCCGGATGACGTCGAGGTGGGAGATGAAGTAGTCCGGGTTGTCGCTGTCGAACACGACGACGCGGACCTCCGGGTCCGTCTCCAGGTCATCGAGCAGCACCCGCAGGGCTGCGAAGGTCTCCGGGTCGAAGAGGTTGATCGGCGGGTTCTGGAAGGTCACGCGCCAGTAGCCGGACGTGACCTTGTCGACGCCGAGAACGGCCTGGGTGGTAGTGGCAGTCATGGTGAAACTCCTTCTGGGTGCGGGAGGGCCCGGGACACGCGCCGGATGACGTCGGTGTACTCCGAGGACCGCGGGGGAACAGCCCGGGCTCGGATGCCGGCTCCGTTCCGGTCCGGATGGCGCGGTGCACGGTGCAGAGCGCCCCGCGGCTTAGCGAGTTCGATTTACTGACTCACAAAGGACCGTAGCATAGTGAGTCCGAAAAAAAGACCTACCCCTTCGGGGGCTTGCGCTGGAGGCAGGTCGCCGGCGGCGGCCAGGCAGGCCCTGGATGCGGCCTGCGGCAGTGGAGCGGTGGAGAAGTCCTGCTTGCGCGCGGAGCACTGCTCACTGCCTCGGGGGCCGTCGGCACGGCGACGAGTCAGCCTTGCGGGTGGTAGGTCGGGCCGCCTGGTGCCCCCGGTCCCGGTCGCGGGAGGACTGGTGCGGCGAGGGCGCGCAGCGGTCGGACCGAGGTGTCCGTGGTCGGCGCCCGCAATCCGTGGACCTGTTGGGACGATCGATGTCACACAAGGCGCAGCGAGATGGTCTCCCCCTCGCCCTGGGGCCGTTCCGGAGGGGGTGCGCCCAGGCAGAGAAGGAGCGGGCGGAGGGCTTGGCGCGAAGCCCTGGCGTCACTCCACGCCGCCGGCGAGGGCCGCGCCGGGTGGCGCCGTTGCATTTCAGGATGCGCGGGTGAGCGGGGTGGCGTGGGTCTCGCCCCACTCGCGCAATGCGGTCAGAACGGGAAAGATGTCCTTGCCCGCCTGGGTGAGCACGTACTCGTCACGCGGCGGATGCTCTGAATAGCGGCGGCGCTCGACCAGTCCGGCCTCCTCGAGCTTGCGCAGCCGCAGGGCGAGCGTCTCGCGGGGCGCGCCGGTGTTCGTCTGGATGTCGTTGAAGCGGTGCACGCCGAAGCCCAGCTCGCGCAGGACAAGCAAGGTCCAGCGCTCGCCTACGACGCCGAGCGCATCGGCGATCGAGCACACGCGCGGTGCCCCGAGGTTCGTTGGTTCGCTGCCCTGACTCACTCCTCCATAGTAGGGCCGGCCCTTGTGCACAGGACCGGGCAGCTGGGCGCGCAGCGCGGGGGCTGCGGACCCACACTGTTGACGTGTACGTCGCGCCGATGCGTCCGTTCGCAGGTGCTCCCGCGCAAGGACGACCCGATGTGGTTGCCCATGAGCAGCACTCTGATCGCCTGCGCTGAGGAAGCCGTCCTCGTCGACACGCTCGTCACCCTCGACCAGGTCGACGCGCTCGCCGAGTGGGTGCGCGGCTTCGGAAAGCGCGTCACCGGCGTCTACATCACCCACGGCCACCAGGACCACTGGATCGGCCTCGCCCGCATCCAGGAGCACTTCCCCGAGGCCCGCGGCATCGCCACCCCCGCGGTGGTCGAACGCGCCCGGTTCGAGGCCACCAACCCGGGGCTGTCCGCCTACTGGAATGCTTCCGATGGCTGTGACTACCTCTGGGTCAGGGCCAGAAGCTCAGCGTGTGGACTGCCAGGAGAACGCAGAACATCAGCTGCACCGTCCCGATGACTTGGTGCCCGACCCACAGCAGTAGGACGGCCGTTACGCCGACCGCCAGGGCCAGAGCGCCGAAGCCCAGCACTGGCGCCCAGTCCACGGGTGGCACGCTGGTCGCTGTCTGTCCGGCGCTGGCGTCCATCCGGCCCAGTCCTCGGACGGCGAGCACGATGACGACCAACAGCCCGGCCGCCACGTCCGCCACCAGTACGAGAAGCAGGAGACAGCCTGAGGTGAGGGCACGCTCCACGCCGGAGGGCTGCTTGTCGGCAAGTTCGGGCATGCCTCAACGATCGCCCGGAATCCACCCTTCCGAACGGTCCGTCGCCGATTCGCTACCCAGGCGTACTCCGCTCTTTGCGGACCCCCGCCCGAAACCTGTGCCAGCTGGCGGCACAGCAACGGACGAGGAGGCCTGAATCCCCGAGCGCCCGCCCGAGGAGCAAGTCACTGGTCCGCCAGCCACGCCTCGTGGCGCGCGAAGTGCCCCGGATCCCGCGTAACCCAGATCCCCGACGCCCGCGCCAGCACCGCGCCGCTCGGCAGCAGTGTCATCTCGCCGGCGATGTACCAGCGTGAACCCTCGCGCCGCTCGACCCAGGCTCGTACCTGGACTGGTCGTTCCACGGGAACCGGCTTCACGAAGCTCACCGTCAGTTCGGCCGTTACGCTCAACACCCGGTTCAGCAAGGGGAGATGGCCCAGGCACTCGTCCATGACGGCGGCCGTCCAGCCGCCGTGGGCTACGTTCGGCCCGCCTTCCTGGGAGCGGGGACAGGCCAGTTCGAACCAGGCCACGCCGTCGTCGCCGAGCCGTTCCTTGTCGACGCCCAGACGGCACGCGCCGGCCGCGCGGCAGGCTCCGCACAGCGCGACACCGCCTGGCGTACGCGGCGGCTCCTGGAAGTCCGATCCGGCCCACTCGGGGTTCGGTGTCGGCATGCGCGCACTCTCTCGTTTCGAAGGTAGGCAGGTCATCGGCGGATCAGACGTCGGCCAGCAGCGGTCGCAGCTTCCCGGCGATCAGCTGGACCTGCCGGGCGACCATCTCCTCGGGCATCCCGGCCAGTGAAGCCCACAGGAACACGCCCTCGGCCGGCAACCCGGCCACGTACTCCTTGATGGCCCCGGCAACCAACTCCGGCGTACCGTAGAGGAATTGGGCGAAGCCGTTCGCACGCAGGCCGGTCTCCCGCCACTTCTCCGGATCGATGGGGCGGGGGAGCGGCTGGTCGGTGCCCTCCACCATGTAGCGGCGGTAGCTGTCCCATTGGTACGCCAGGTGCTTGCGGACCACCGGCCAGTCGCCGTCCGGATCCTCGGTGACAAAGGTCGTGAACGAACCTTGCATCCGCGCCACCGACTCCGCGTGTCCGCCCTCCGCGAGCCCCTCCCGGTACGGCGCGAGCAGTGCGGGATTCAGCGACAGCAGCCCTGTGCCCAGCCTGCCCGCCCGCCGGGCCCCTTGCGGGCCCTGGTAGCCGAGCCAGATCGGCAGCGGATCCTGGACCGGACCCGGGGTGACCGTAGCCGAGGCCCACAGTTCGCGGATCTCGCGGACCCGCCGGTCGGTGGTGGAGTAGCGCTTGGCGAGATCCGTCCCGTACAGCTGGTATTCGGGTACGCGATACCCGGTGCCGAGCCCGAGATCGAGCCGCCCGTCGCTCAGGATGTCCACGAGTGCGGCCTGTTCGGCGATCTCGGGTGCCGCGTGCAACGGTGCGGGGATTACGGCCGTGCCCAGCCGTACGCGGTGGGTGCGGGCTGCTGCGGCGGCGGCCATGGTGAGTGGCTGTGGGAGGTAACCGTCCTCGAAGCCGTGGTGCTCGGAGAACCAGACCGAGTCGAGCCCCAGCCGGTCGGCCTCCTCGCACATCTCGAGGGCGAAGCCGTAGACGCGGGACCAACTCCGTTGCCAGGGCGGGGGGTTGCGCAGATCGAAGTAGATGCCGACCTTCATGACTCAGACCACCTCACGGTCATTCACTCAGACTGCTTCCCGGCTCTTCGGCTCGCAGAGCCGGATCTTCGCCCGGGTGACGGCGACCCCTTCCCCGGGAGGCGAGAGTCGTACCGGTCGCAGGTCCATTGCCTCGATCTCCGGGAGGTCCTCGACCATCGCGGAGATCCGCAGAACGGTCTCTTCCAGTGCCGCCAGGTCAACACCGGGTCCGCCCACGCGGCCGTCCAGCAGCGGCGCCGCCCGCAGCGAGCGGATCATCTCGCGTGCGTCGCGGTCGCTGAGCGGAGTGACGCGGTAGGCGATGTCCGCCATGAGGTCGGCGTAGTCCCCTGTGAGCCCGAACGCGACCACCGGTCCGAAGACGGGATCGGCGTCGACGCGCAGGAACGCGTCCCGGCCGGGACTGGATCCCGTTTCATCCCGTACCTCGATGCCGTAGCACCCCAGCAACTCCCTGGCCACGGACGCCGGAACCGCGCCCGCGGACACCCCGGCGAGCAGCGCCCGTGCCCGCTCCGTGTCGATGCCGTCGAGGTCCGGTACGAAACCGGCCGGGCGGCTCCGCCACGCCTCGTACGCCGCCGCATGGCCGAGCGAGGCAGCGGCCGACTCGGGGAACGCGTAGGTCGGTACGACCAGTTCGCCCCGGCGCAGCAGATCGGCGACGCCGGCGCCGCCGAGGAAACTGGTCACCACCGGTTTCGACGGCTGGGCCGATGCCGCGTCGAGGATCGCGGACGCCACCTCGTCGGCTTTGTCCGCCAGCGGAGGCATGAACAGCACGATCGCGGCGTCCACTTCGTCGTCGGCGAGTACGGCGTCCAGCGCCTGTCGGTAGTGAGCGGCGGTGGCCATCGGCGTCAGGTCGACCGGGTTGGCGACCTCCGCCTGGGGCGCGAGCGCCGCGCGGAGCGTCTGACGGGTGCGGTCGCCGAGCGTGGCGACCCGCAGGCCACTCGCCGCGCAGGCGCCGACCGTCAGTGCGGCCGGGCCGCCCGCATTCGTCAGCACGGCGACCCGGTTGCCGGGCGGGGGAGGTTGATGCGACAACAGCAGGGCGACGTCGAACAGTTCCTGGAGGCTCCGGGTGCGGATCACCCCGGACTGTGCGAACAGCGAGTCGACGGCCGTGTCCGCGTGCCCGGGATGGACCGCGACGATCGGCTTGCGCGGGGCGACCCTGCGGGCGATACGGGCGAACCGGCGTGGATCGCCGAAGTGCTCGACGTGCAGAAGGATCACCGAGGTGCCGGGGTCCTCGTCCCACCACTGGAGCAGGTCGTTGGTGGACACGTCGACGGAGTGCCCCACCGATACGAAACCGGAGAAGCCGAGGCGCAGCCGCCGGGCCAGATCCAGCACGGTGAGCCCGAGCGGTCCGGACTGGCTGGACATCGCGACCCGGCCGGGCGCGGGCAGGGCGGGCGAGAAGGTAGCGGCCAGACGCGCCCCTGAGCTGGTGTTGACCACGCCCATGCAGTTCGGGCCCACCAGCCGCATCCCGGAGGCCCGCGCGAACCGGGCCAGCTCCAACTCGGCCGCGCGCCCGTCGGGACCCGTCTCCCCGAAGCCTGTGGATACGACAACCACCGCCTTGACGCCGACCTCCGCACACTCCCGTACGACTCCTGCAACTGCCTCGGCCCGTACGGCGACCAGCACCAGATCCGGAGGCTCAGGCAGCTCACGGACGCTGGGATAGGCCCGCGCCCCGGCGATCTCGTCGGCGTGCGGGTTGACGGGGAACACGCCGCCGGGGAAGCCGCCCCGCAGCAGGTTGGCGACGATCTCGTGGCCGATGGTCAGCGGGCTGCGGTTGGCGCCGACGACGGCGACGGAGCGCGGTTCGAGCAGGGGACGCAGTGAGCGCCGTACGGCCGTGTGCTCGCGACGCTCGGCCCGGGCGACGGCCTCGGCCTGCGGGTCGATGGCGATGTCGAAGTGGATGATCTGGCCGGGCGGGCCGGTCTCGACCCGGTAGCCGGAGCCGAGGAACACATTGATCATGCGTGCGTTGTCGGCGAGCAGGTCCGCTTCCAGGACCCGGATCCCGCGGTCCCGTGCCGCCGCGGCGATGTGCTCGAGCAGCAGCCGCCCGAAGCCCTCGCTCTGGTGGTCGTCCCGGATCGTGAACGTCACCTCGGCGTGGTCCGGCCGTTCGGCGTCGCGCAGATAGCGGACCAGGCCGACGATGTCGTCACCGGCCAGGGCGACGAGGGCCAGCTCGTTGAGGTAGTCGACGTGCGCGCCGCGCCGGATCACCTCGTCCCGGGCCCGGACCACCGGGCCGAGGGAACGGAACGCCAGAGTCGCCCGCGACAGCCGGCCGACGAACTCGACCAGCCGGTCGGCGTCGTCCGGCCGGATGGGACGGATGAACGTCGACCGGCCGGTCCGTACGAGCCCCGGCTGTTCCAGATCCTCGGGATATCGGGTCATGAGTGGTGCTTCGCGCCTCCTCGCAGGGGCGAGTTGAGCAGATGGCGGTTCAGACGGCGGCCTCTTCAGGGGTCTGCTCCGGCGGGCTGAACAGTTCGTTGAAGGTGCCGCGGGTGACCCGCTCACGGATCTTGTCGTCCACGCCCTCGAAGAGTTCGCGCAGCGTCGACTGGGTGTGGCCGTACGTGCCCTCGAGGTGGGGATAGTCGTCGCCCCACATCACGTTGTAGTAGCCCGTCGCCTCCACGACCTCCACGGAGCTCTTGTCGTGCTGGAAGGACGCGTACACCTGCTGCCGGATGATCTCGCTTGGCAGACGGCTCAGCTTCGGCCGTACGAACATGCCGTGCTGGCGGTAGGCCTCGTCCATCCGGTCGCCGATCGCCGGCACCCACCCGGCGCCGCCCTCGGCGATGAGGATCTTCAGGTCGGGGTGGCGGTCCAGGGCGCCGCCCGCGACCATGTGGGCCACCACGCGCATGCCCGGGTAGGTCGTCTCCATGTAGTTGACGACCGCGCCGCCGGGGCCGCGGAAGACGACGTTCTCGCCGCCGGTACCGATGTGGAAGGCGAGCACCACTCCGGCCCGTTCGGCGGCGGTCCACAGCGGCTCCCAGCGGTCCAGCGCGTACTCCTCGCCGGGCCGCGTGGAGCACGGCAGGAACACCGACTTGAAGCCGAGCTCCGCCACGCGCTCGACCTCTGCGACCGCGTCGTCGATGTCGGCCGTGGAGACACAGGCGGGGGTGATGACGCGCTTGTTCTTGCCGAGGATCTCGGAGTGCGCCCAGTCGTTCCAGGCCTTTACGGTCTCCCGGGCCAGCTCCCGCTCGGTGATCGAGACCAGCCAGAACCCCATGGAGGGGAAGGCCAGTTGGCTCCAGACGCCCTCCTGGTCCAGGTCCTTCAGGCGTACGTCGAGATCCTTGGCGCCCGGCGGGCGCATGGCGTCCATGAAGTCGTTGAGCTGGCGGTCGATGCGCTCGCCGTCGATGTAGAGCACCTCGTACTTCTCGCCGCGCTCACTGCGTGGCGCCCGGTCGGCGAGACGCGGCGGCAGGGCCTCGGTCCACAGGTCGTCGGGCTCCATCACATGGGAGTCTCCCGAGTTGACCCAGATCTTCGTCATGGCGCTTCCTTCGGGGTAATGGATGCAATTAGTTAGACACTTTAGTTGTTGCTTCGGGCTACGGGAAGCCTCAACCGCGCCGCCGGTCGATCTCCTCGACCAACTGCGGCAGCACCTTGAAGAGATCGCCTACGACGCCGTAGTCGGCGAGCTCGAAGATCGGGGCGTCCGCGTCCTTGTTGACGGCGACGATGGTCTTCGAGGTCTGCATGCCCGCCCGGTGCTGGATCGCTCCGGAGATCCCGGCGGCGATGTACAGCTGCGGGGAGACCTGGGTGCCCGTCTGCCCGACCTGGTGGCTGTGCGGATACCAGCCGGCGTCCACTGCGGCCCGCGAGGCGCCGACGGCCGCGCCGAGCGCGTCCGCGAGCCGCTCGATGACGGCGAAGTTCTCGGCGCCGTTCACGCCCCGGCCCCCGGAGACGACGATGTCGGCCTCGGTCAGCTCGGGGCGGTCGCCGCCGACGCGGGGCGTACGCGACAGGATGCGGGTGGCGGTGGCGGCGGGGCCGAAGGTGACGTCCACCTTTTCCACGACGGGGGTGGTCGGTGCGGGCTCGGGGGCGGTGGCGTTCGGCTTGACCGTGATGACCGGGACGCCCTCGGTGACATGGGCCGTGACCTGGTACGTCGCCGCGAACACGGACTGCTCGGTGACCGGCCGCCCGTCGTCGTCCGCGGTGATGTCGACTGCGTCGGTGATCAGCCCCGACTCCAGTCGGACCGCGAGCCGTGCGGCGGTCTCCTTGCCGTCGAGGCTCGACGGCAGCAGTACCGCGGCCGGTCCGCTGGTCGCGGCGATCTGCGCGAGGGCGTCGACGGCCGGAGTGACCAGGTGCTCCGCGACCTCCGGGGAGTCCACGACGTACACCTTCTGTGCGCCGTAGGTGCCGAGGACGTCGGTCGCGGCGTCCGCGCCCGGCCCGAGAAACACGGCGGAGGGCTCGCCCAACCGGCGTGCCAGGGTGAGGAGTTCGAGGGTCGGCTTGCGTACGGTGCCGTCGACATGGTCGACGAGGACGAGGATCTCGGCCATGGTGAAGTACTCCTTGCGCGACAGGCGTGGTAGCGGACTCGGTCAGACGAACTTCTTGGCGGTGAGGAACGCGGCAAGCCCGACGCCGCCCGCCCCCTCGTCCGCGACGATCTCTCCCTTGGTGCGCGGCGGGCGCTTGGCCGTGGTGCCGACCGCCGACCGGGCGGCGGACCGGCCGCTCCACTCCGGCTCGATGTCCAGATCGGTCAGATCAAGGGTCTCCACCGGCTTCTTCTTCGCCGCCATGATCCCTTTGAAGGACGGGTAGCGGGCGTCGCCGGACCGGTCGGTCACCGACACCACGGCCGGCAGTGTGCCCTGGACGCGTACGGTCGCGGACTCGCCCTCGCGGCGGCCGGTCACCGAGCCGTCTTCGACCGAGACCGCGAGCTCGTCGAGGTGGGTGACGGCCGGGACGCCGAGACGTTCGGCCAGCATCGCCGGGACGACGCCCATCGAGCCGTCGGTCGAGGCCATCCCGCAGACGACCAGGTCGAAGCCGTGTCGCTCGATCGCCTTCGCCAGCACCAGTGACGTACCGAGCGCGTCACTGCCCCGGATGTCGTCGTCGCTCACATGGATCGCGCGGTCGCCGCCCATCGCGAGCGCCTTGCGCAGGGCGTCCTTCGCGTCGTCGGGGCCGATGGTGAGGTACGTGACTTCGGCGTCGACGCCCGACTCGGTGATGCGCAGGGCCTGTTCGACGGCGTACTCGTCGAGTTCCGACAGGACGGAGTCGACCGCGTCCCGGTCGGTGGTGCCGTCCTCGGTGAACGTCCGGTCCGCCGTGGCGTCCGGCACGTGCTTCACGCAGACAACGATCTTCAACGCGGTACCTCCACTCTGGTTGAATGAGTGCTAATAGTTAACTATATCGTGAGGGCTGACGCGAGAGATGGCTCGGTGTCGATCGGAGTCTCGAGTCGATTCCGACGAATTAGTTGACTCATTACGCTGATAGCTGGAAGATCTGGGCAGCCGAACGAGGCTGCGAGGAGGCGCCATGGCCGGTGACAGGTACTTCGAGCCACACGTGGAGACGATGCCCCGCGATCAGCTCCGTGCGAGGCAGCAGGAGCGGGTCGTGGAGCTGGTCGAGTACGCGTATGGCAATTCGGCCTTCTACCGCGAACTCTGGGACGAACACGGGGTACACCCGCGGGACATCCGCTCCCTGGAGGACTTCCAGGAACGGATCCCCTTCATCACCAAGGACATGGTGCGCGCCTACCGCGCCCGCACCAAGGACCCCTTCGGCGGACTGCTCTGCGTCCCGCCCGAGGAGCTGACCTCCGTGTCCTCCAGTTCGGGCACCACGGGCGACCCGGAGTTCTTCGCGGAGATCTGGGAGGACGCACCGCCTCTGGTGACCGCGCAGGTGCGGGATCTGTGGGAGGTCGGGCTGCGGCCCGGGGACCTGGTGCTGAGCCCGCCCGGGACCTTCCGGAACTTCATGGACGGCGGCTACCAGGCGCTCGGTGCCGTGGTGGTCGAGGTGGACACCTGGCTCGGCAAGATGCACGAGGTCGTCGAGGCCGTGCGTACCTACCGGCCCGCCTACCTCCAGATGATCTACCCACAGCTGGTGGAGCTGGAGCACCTGGCCGACAAGATGGACCTCAAGGAGGCGTTCTCCTCCCTCAAGGGCGCCTCGTGCGCCGGCCAGCCGCTCAGCCGCAGGATGCGCGAGCGGGTCCGCGACGACTGGGGCATCGACGTCTACGAGTACACCAGCGCGGCCGACACCGGCACCGCCTGGGAGTGCCGGGAGCACGACGGCTTCCACCTCTGGGAGGACACCGTCTTCGCGGAGTGCCTGGACATCGACGACTCCGGTTCGCGGGAGGTCGGGGAGGGCGACGTGGGCGAACTGGTCGCCACCGACCTGGACAACCGGGCCGCGCCGCTGATCCGGTACCGCAGCGAGGACCTCGTACGGCTGTCCCGGGGCACCTGCGGCTGCGGACGCACCCACGCCCGGATGTGGGTGGCGGGCCGGCGCGGCGACGAGACGCTGGTCCAGGGGCGTTCCGTGGTCCTGCGGGACATCTGGCAGGCGGTGGAGGAGCAGCCCGAGACGGTGGCGGGCGTCTTCCAGATCGTACGAGCGTCACGCGAGGTCGACGAACTGCGGCTGCGCGTCGGCTACGACCCCGAACTGACCGGCGACGTCGAGGCGTTGGCGGGGCGGCTCGGCAAGGCCGTGCACGAGCGGACGGGTGTCGAGCCGGTGCTCGACCTGCGGACCGAGGAGGAGCTGTTGCAGACCATGACCAGCGTCGCCAAGTTCCCGAGGGTGGTGAAGAGCTGATGGCACGCGCCGACACTCTGGCCAGGGCCCGCGAACTCGACCGGCCCCAACTCGCCTACATCGTGCGTTTCCCCACCGCCGACGGCGTGCGGGACACCGAACTGACCTGGGCGCAGATGGACCGCGACGCCGCGTGGGCCACCGAAGCGCTGCGCGGCCACCAACTGGCCGCCGGACAACGGGCGTTGCTGACCGCCTCCGGATTCGAGGGCTTCTGGGGCCGCTCGGTCATCGGGGCGCTGCGCACGCTGAAGGTGACGTACGGAATCGCGGAGGCGATGGGCTGGGACCACCGCCGCACCGCGGTCTTCCACCGGGAACTGAAGCCGCACGCGGTGATCGGCCTGTCCGCCGAGACCCTGGAGGGGCTCAGTGGCGGAGCCGACATCGGCGAGATGTTCCGGGCGACGCAGGTCGTACTGGCCCGCCCGGCCGCCGTAGCGGTGCTGCGCCAGGCGGGCGTGCCGGCCGTACTGATGACGACGGTGGGCCCGGCGCTGGCCCTGGAGTGTCCCGAGCGGGCTGGGGCGCACGTCGACGGCGCCGAGTGGCGGGTCGGTGAGCGGGACGGGGGACTGTTCATCGCGGCGGGAGAGGGGCGCGGGTCCGGGCTTCCGGAAACGCCTCTGGGCATTGCGGGTCAGGTCGTCACCGACAGGTGCGGCTGCGGCAGCGAGGACCCGCGAGTGCTTCTCGCGGAGATCAACTAGGGGCCATGGTCGGGGCTGGTGTGGGCCCGCGTCCGCTTGAGGGGCCGCAGGCCCCGAAAGGGGCGCGGGGAACTGCGCGACCAGCCCCCACCGGACCCGCGGATTCATCACTGCGCTTCCCGCGGAGCGCTTACGTGTCAACGAGGAGTTGGGATGTCGCAAGGAGTGGTCGACGACCGAGTCGTGGTCGTCACCGGAGCCGGCAACGGAATCGGCCGAGCCCACGCACTGGCCTTCGCCGCGCAGGGCGCAAAGGTCGTGGTCAACGACCTCGGCGGCTCACGCGACGGCGGGGGCGCCTCGGCCGGCCCCGCCCAGACCGTGGTCGACGAGATCACCGCGGCCGGCGGCAAGGCGGTGGCCAACACCGACGACATCTCGTCCTGGGACGGTGCCGCCCACCTCGTCCAGCAGGCCGTCGACACCTTCGGCGGCCTGGACGTACTGGTCAACAACGCGGGCATCCTCCGCGACCGGATGATCGTCTCGATGACCGAGCAGGACTGGGACAGCGTGCTCGCCGTCCACCTCAAGGGCAGCTTCGCCACCCTGCACCACGCGGCGGCGTACTGGCGCGAGCGTGCCAAGGCCGGGCAGCAGAACGACGCCCGCGTCATCAACACGACGTCCCCGTCCGGCATCTTCGGCAACCCCGGCCAGTCGAACTACGGCTCGGCGAAGGCCGGTCTCGCCAGCCTCACCATCATCGCCGCCGCCGAACTCGCCCGGTACGGAGTGACCGTCAACGCCATCGCGCCGACCGCCCTCACCCGGCTGACCGAAGACATCGAGATGATGAAACGGGCCGCCGAGACACAGGACCTGACCCCGGAGGCCATCTCACCCCTGGTGGTGTGGCTGGGTTCGGCCGCCTCCCGCGAGGTCACCGGCCGCGTCTTCGGCGTCATGGGCAACCGCATCACCGTCCTGGAGGGCTGGGTCAACGGCCCCGGCGCAAGCGCCGAGTCCCGCTGGACACCCGAGGAACTGTCCTCCGTCGTCCCGAACCTCGTGGCCAAGGCAGCACCGAACGCCGACGCCCTGGGCAACCGCAACGGCACGGCGTGAAGGGTCACGACATGATGCAGCAAAAGCCTGTAGCCGACGGCCTGTTCACCTGGCCGCCCTCCACACAACCCCGGCTCATCGGCACCGAGTGCACGGCCTGCGGACTGGTCAGCTTCCCCACCGAGTCTCACTGCGTGCGCTGCGGGAGCCCGGACGCGAAGGAGCGGCTCCTGGCCGACAGCGGCACGCTGTGGACCTTCACCACCCAGGGCTTCCGCCCACCCTCACCGCCGTACGACGGATCCGACACGGCCGCCACCTTCGAGCCGTACGCCATCGGATACATCGAACTCCCCGGCGAGGTCCTGGTCGAGGCCCGGCTCACCGAACCAGACCCGGAGAAGCTGAGCATCGGGCAGCGGATGCGGCTCACGCTCGTGCCCTACACCGTGGACGCCGACGGCACCGAGGTCCTGACCTTCGCGTTCGCCCCGGCCGACGAGCCGAACCAGCCCGGCGAGCCCGACCAGCCCGAGGAGCAGTCATGACGGAAGCGGTCATCATCGGAACGGGACTGCACCCCTTCGGCCGCTTCCCGGGCAAGCCCGCGATGGACATGGGCGCGGACGCCGTACGCATGGCGCTCGCCGACGCGGGCGTCAACTGGCCCCAGATCCAGGGCGGTTACGTCGGCAGCTTCGAGGTCGCCAACCCGGACGCGATCGTCGGCCGCCTCGGCCTGACCGGCGTACCACTGCGCGGCGTCTTCAACGGCTGCGCCACGGCCGGTACGGCGGTGGCGATGGCCGCCCGCGCCATCGAGACCGGCGAGCACGACCTGACGATCGCCATCGGCATGGATAAGCACCCGCGCGGCGCCTTCGCCGCCGACCCGTCCGTCGCCGGAATCCCCTCCTGGTACGGGCAGACCGGACTCTTCCTCACCACCCACTTCTTCGGCATGAAGATCAACCGCTATATGCACGACCACGGCATCTCCCACGAGACGCTCGCACGCGTGGCCGCGAAGAACTTCGGCAACGCCGCAGGCAACGAGAAGGCCTGGCGACGCACGCCGCTCACGGTTGAGGAGATCCTCGCCTCACCCGTACTCAACTACCCACTGCGGCAGTTCATGTACTGCGGACCGGACGAGGGCGCCGCCGCCGTCGTCATGTGCCGGGCCGACCAGGCCCACAAATACACCACCACGACGCCCATACGGGTCCGGGCCACCGCCCTGCGCAGCCGCCGCTTCGGCGCCTTCGAGGTGCAGAGCCCGTCCGTGCCGGTGGGGGAGCCGGTGCCGAGTCCGACCGTGGACGCCTCCCGCGCCGCGTACGAACAGGCGGGCATCGGACCCGAGGACGTCGACATCGCCCAACTCCAGGACACCGACGCCGGATCCGAGATCATCCACATGGCCGAGAACGGTCTCTGCAAGGACGGCGAGCAGGAACGCCTCATCGCCGAGGGCGCCACCGAGATCGGCGGCCGGCTCCCCGTCAACACCGACGGCGGATTGCTCGGCAACGGCGAGCCCATCGGCGCGTCCGGACTGCGCCAGATCCACGAGATCGTGCTCCAGCTGCGCGGCACCGCAGGGACCCGGCAGGTCCCCGGCACGCCCCGCGTCGGCTACACCCACCTGTACGGCGCGCCCGGCGTGTCGGCGGTGACCATCCTGTCCACCTGACCGCGGAGCCCCAAATGGAACACGACATGCAGGCCTTCGCCGCCGAGGTACGCAGCTTCCTGGACGCCCATGTGGCCAAGGCCCCCGACCGGACCGCCGTCACCTGGGGCGAGGGCGACGACTCGATGGCGTACTTCAGCTCGCTCGCGCCCGAGGAGGAGCGGGAGCAGGTGCAGCGGGCGCGGGAGTGGCAACGGATCCGTTACGAGAACGGCTTCGGCTGGATCACCGGCCCGCCCGAGTACGGCGGACGCGGACTCACCCCCGTACATGAACTCCTCTACGACGCGATCGAGTCCGAGTACGACGTCGCCGACACCGGAACGCTGAGCGTGATCGGCCTGGGCATGATCGGCCCGACGATCCTCGCCCACGCCCCGCAGCCGCTGAAGGACCACTGGCTGCCGGCGATGTACCGCGGGGACGCCATCGCCTGCCAGCTGTTCAGCGAGCCCGGCGCCGGCTCCGACCTGGCGAGCGTGACGACCCGCGCGGTACGCGACGGCGAGGACTGGGTGCTGAACGGTCAGAAGGTGTGGACCTCGGTCGCCCAGCACAGTCAGATCGGCCTCGCGCTCACGCGCACGAATCCGGACGCGCCCAAGCACCGCGGCATCACCGCCTTCCTCGTCCCCATGGACACCCCCGGCGTGGAGGTCCGCCCGCTGCGGCAGATGACCGGTGGCGCGGACTTCAACGAGGTGTTCCTCACCGACGTCCGCATCCCCGACGACCACCGCCTCGGCGAGGTCGACGGCGGCTGGACCGTCGCCCTGACCACCCTCATGAACGAGCGCGCCACGGTCGGCAGCCAGGGCGCCGGACCGGTGGCCGGCGCCCTGTCCGCGGACCGCCTCTCGGCACTGATGCGCGCCACCTGGACCTGGGACGACCGCGCCCTGCGCGGCCGCCTCGCCGAACTCCTCGTCGACGTCCTCGCCACCGAACACCTCAACGCACGCGCCCTGCGCAAGCTGCAGGCGGGCGTCGCCCCCGGCCCCGAGATGTCCGTGTCCAAGCTGCTCTACGGCCAGAACCTCACCAAGGCCGCGCACTTCGTCTCGGACGTCCTCGGCCCGCGCGCCATCGCCGACACCGGTCAGTGGGGCACGTACGCCTGGAACGAACTCCTCCTGGCCACCCCGGCGTTGAGGATCCTCGGCGGCACAGAGGAGATCATGAAGAACATCCTCGCGGAACGCGTCCTGGGCCTGCCCAAGGAACCGGTGACAACCGCTGCCAAGGAGGTACGTCAGTGACCGCCGACGAGAGCGCATTGGACGAACTGCGGTCTGCTGTACGGGACTTCCTGGAGGCCAAGTCGCCCGAGGAAGCCGTCCGCAAGCTCATGGAGAGTGAGCCGCGCTACGACCCCGCCGTGTGGGCCCAGTTGACCGAGCAGCTGCGGCTGCCGGGCCTGGCGATCCCCGAGGAGTACGGCGGCGACGGATTCGGTCCCGTCGAACTCGGCGTCGTCCTCGAGGAGATGGGCCGCGCCCTGCTGTGTGCACCGTACTTCGCGACGGTCGTTCTGGCCGCCCAGGCCCTGCTGGCCTCGGGCGACACTGACGCCTGCGCGCGCCATCTCCCCGGTATCGCCGCGGGAACGACCACGGCCACGCTGGCCGTCGCCGAGAACAGCGGTTCCTGGGACCCGGCCCTGATCTCCGCGCGCGCGGTGCGCGACGGGGAGGGGGCCTGGAAAGTGACCGGCCGCAAGAGCTTCGTCATCGACGGTACGACGGCTGACCTGGTCTTGGTCGTCGCTCGTACGGTCGCCGGTCCCACGCTCTTCGCCGTCGACGGCACCGCGCCCGGCCTGACCGCCGAGTCCATGGAAACCCTGGACGCCACACGCTCGATGGCCCGGCTGACGCTGGACGCCGTCCCTGCGACGCTCATCGGCTCCGACGGAGCCGGCGGCCGGATCATGGCCAAGGTCCTGGACTTCGCCACGGTCGCTCTCGCCGCCGAACAGTCCGGCGGGGCCCGACGCTGCCTGGAGACGGCGGCCGAATACGCCCGCACCCGCCACCAGTTCGGCCGGCCCATCGGCTCCTTCCAGGCGATCAAGCACAAGTGCGCCGACATGCTGGTCCAGGTGGAACTGGCCGAGGCCGCCTCGCGCGAGGCCGCCCGGCTGGCCGCCGAGGGCTCCCCGGACTACCCGGTCGCCGCAGGCGTGGCGCATGTGGCCTGCTCACGGGCGTACATGTTCACGGCGATGGAGAACATCCAGGTCCACGGCGGCATCGGCTTCACCTGGGAACACCCCGCCCATCTGTACTTCCGCCGCGCCAAGTCCTCCCAACTCCTGTTCGGTGGCCCGGTGGTGTACCACGAGCGTCTGCTGGACCGGCTGGGGATTTGAGGGTTGGGCTTCCCCTTCCGCTGCGTTCGGAGCACCCCTGTCGGAGGAGGAGCCGAGTCGGGTTCGGGAAGCCGCGATGCAGGCTGATCGCGGGCGCCGAACTGCGACGCCGAACTGCGGTTTCTCGCACCCCTGTTGCGTAGTACGGGCCTGTATTGTCCTCCCCTGACGGTGGCGGGTAACGGGGAGGGGGCCCGCGTGAGGGCCAGGTCGGTGGGGTGGCGGAGGCGGCGGGATGCCGTTCTGCTGCTCGTGGGCGCGGTGTTGGTGGGGCTGGTCGGGCTGCTGGGCGCGGTGCTCGGGGAGCCCGGGGAACGGATTGCCCGGATGTGGGTCGGCGCCGAGATACGTGCCGACGGGACGGCCCGGATCACCGAGGTGATCGACTACGACTTCAACGGTGAGCAGCGGCACGGCATTTACCGTGAAGTGCCCAGGAAGGAACGCGGAGACGTCAGCCAGGTATCCGTCACGGCGGACGGCGAGCCGGTGCCCTACCGCGTCGAGGACACGGTGGGCACCCAGATCGTGATCGGCGACCCCGACGCGACGGTGACCGGGACCCACCGGTACCGGATCGAGTACACCCTGCCGCGCCTCGGGGACGAGGGGTGGCTGGCGTGGGACGCCGTCGGTACGGATTGGGACGTGCCCGTCGGGCACGTCGACGTGCACCTGGCCGTCCCGTACGCCCTGGAACGGCCGAGGTGCGTGGCGGGATCGTCCGGTTCGCACGACGACTGTGCGACGCGGCGGCAGCCCGTACCGGGGCAGCTGTACGTGACGCAGGACGGGCTGGAGGCGCACGAGGGTCTGACGCTGTACGCGACGGTCGGAGACGCCGACGGAGGCGGCGCCGCGTCGCTGCCGAAGGCGCCCGGCGGACGGGCGGCTGCCGTCGAGGCCGGGGACGGTGTCGTGGCCGGGTGGCTGTGGGCCACGTTGATCGCCCTCGCCGCGACGGCCGTGGTCGCGGAGCTGGTGCGGCTGGCGGGGCGGGAGCGGGTCCAGGGGGCGGACGGCCGGACCCGGCGGATGGACGTTCGTCGGCTGAGTGCCTCGGTCACACCGAACGGTGAGCCGCCCGCGGGCATCGCTCCGGCGCACGCCGGCATCCTGCTCACCGACCAGGTGCGCAAGGAACACCTGGCGGCGTGGCTGCTGACCGTGGCCGCGGACGGGCATCTGACCATCAGCGGCAAGCAGAAGAAGCCCGTGCTGCACCAGGTTGGCAAGCAGCCCGAGGGCGGCGCCACCGACCCGCTGACGGCGGAGGTGCTCCAGGCCGTGTTCGCCAGCAAGCGGCGCGTCCCGCTGGGCCAGTACAACAGGGCGTTCGCCACCGCCTGGAAGCTGCTGCGGCACCGCCTCGAGGACTGGCGGCGCACGGGTGGCGACGGGCTGTGGGAGCCGTCCGGGGAGCGGCGCCGCCGGATCGCCGTGTGGGGCGGCGCGGTGGCCGCGGTCGCCGGAACGTTCGTCGTGGGGTTCACGGCGACGGAGGTGGCGGATCCGGGCGCGGACTGGCGGACGCCGCTGGCAGTCGGCGCGGCACTGGCCGGCGCCGGGCTCGCGGTCCTCGTACGGGCCTGGGAACTGCGGGCACGCACCGTGCGCGGCTCCCACCTGTGGTGCCAGACGGAGGCCTACCGGCGCCATCTGGCCGAACCCGGGCGGCACGGCTGGGAGAAGCGTGACCAGGACCAGATCACCGCGTGGGCCACGGCCCTCGGCGAGGCCGAGGCATGGACGGCTGCGGCGGCAGCGGCCGACAAGGCGAAGGTGCCTGCGTCCCGCACTCGGGCACGGACGGCCACACCCGGGGACGACGCGACGCTCCGGCCCGACCTTGCCACCTACTTTCCGCTGGCAGCTGTGTCCGCCACCCGGCCGTCGTCCGGCGGCTCGGGTTCCTCCTCGGGTTCCTCGTCGGGTGGTTACAGCGGCGGAGGCGACAGCGGAGGGGTCGGCGGCGGAGACGGGGGCGGGGGCGGCGGCTCATGGTGACTTCGGTGTATTCGGTCTGACCCGCGCCACCCCGCCTCGTACGGCGCGTGCGCTGCGGGCCGCACCAGGTCGCAGCGGCGTAAGCCCTGTACGAGGTGGGGTAGCGCGGAGCTGCTCGGTGCAGGAGCGCGCGCCTGCGCGTCGCCGAGCAGCAGGCCGCCTGCGCCGTTGCTCGATCCGGCCGGCCACTCTCGCCAGTCGGGTTGCATCCGGCACGTACGACGGCGTCGCTCATCGCGAGTTCAGCCGCGAGCCGCCTCGCCCAGTAGTGCCTTCGCAATGATGACCTGCTGGATCTGGCTGGTGCCCTCGTAGATGCGGAACAGCCGGGCGTCGCGGTAGAAGCGCTCCACGGCGACCCCGCGCATATAGCCCGCGCCGCCGTGAATCTGCACCGCGCGGTCCGCGACCCGCCAGACCATCTCGCTCGCGAAGTACTTCGTGCACGACGGGCCGATCTTGGTGTCGGCGCCCGAGTCGAAGCCCCTGGCCGCCTCCAGGACCGTGGCTCGCCCGGCGTAGTAGTCGGTCATCGAGTCGGCGATCAGGCCCTGGATGAGCTGGAAGGAACCGATGAGCTTCCCGGACTGTTTACGCGTGCTCGCGTACGCGACCGACTCGTCGACCAGCCGCTCGGCCATCCCGACCATCAGGGCCGAGATGTGCACCCGCCCGTGCGCGATACAGCCCATCGCCGTGGAGAAGCCCCGGTTCAAGCCTTCCTCGCCGCCGACCAGTGCTTCGGCCGGTACGCGTACGTCGTCGAAGAAGACGTCCGCGGTCCAGGCCCCGAACTGGCCCATCTTGTGGTCCTTCGGCGCCACCGTCAGGCCCGGCGTGCCGGCCGGGACCAGGAAGGTGGAGATGCCGCGCGTGCGCGGAGCGTCGGGGTCGGTGCGGGCGAAGACCATGAAGACATCGGCGAGCGGGGCGTTGGTGATGTACCGCTTGGCGCCGTTGATGACCCACTCGTCGCCGTCTCGATGCGCTCGTGTGGTCAGCGTCGACGGGTCCGATCCGGCGTCCGGTTCGGTGAGTGCGAAGGACGCCAGTACGTCTCCGGAGGCGATCCGCGGCAGCCAGTGCGCCTTCTGCTCCTCGGTGCCGCCGACCATGAGGACATGCCCGGCGATGCCGTTGTTGGTGCCGAACATGGAGCGCAGCGACGGCGTCGTATAGCCCAGCTCGAACATCAACTGGGCTTCCTCGTACATCGACAGGCCGAGCCCGCCGTACTCCTCGGGCAGCGCGAAGCCGAACAGCCCCATCTTCTTCGCCGCCTCGCGGATGTCCGCGGGCATCTCGTCCTTCTCGTCGATCTCCGGCTCGAGCGGCACGACGCGTTCCCGGACGAAACGCCGGACCTCGGACAGCACGGTGCTGAAGTCATCCGCGTCCATGTCGCCTCCCTGTGTGGATCTGGTTGCTGTTCACTGGTCCGTCTCGTCCGGCTTTTCTTCGGGCCGGTAGCACATGGCGAGCAGCGCCGCCGCGCTCGCCGCGCCCACCCCGGCGGCGAGCAACGCGGGCCCCGCGCCCGCCCGTTGGCGCCGCAACAGCCCGTCGACCGAGTACCGGCCGTTGCCCAGCGCGGCCAGCGCCACGGCAGCTCCGCCGACGACACCGACGTACTCCCAGCCGCCCTTGAAGACGAAGAACCCCTTGCCTCGGTGGTCAGTTCGGGCCGCCACGGCCATCAGACCGACCGTCGCCGCGGCCGGGAGCGGGTTCGCGGCGCCCAGGGTGAGGCCGACACCCGCGGCCATCTCGGTGCCGGCCGCCATACGGGCGTGTACGGGGGCGGGTTCGAGCCCGAGCGACTTGAACCATCCCGTGGTGCCCTCCAGGCCACCCGGTCCCGCGACCTTGTTCCAGCCGTGCGCGAACAGCATCGGCCCGAGCGTCGCGCGCAGCAGCAGCGCCGCTACGTCGCCGCCCCGCGCCTTCACTGGCCCACTCCGGTGGCCCGGCCGGCGGGAGCGGCACCGTACAACTGCGGTACGGCTTCGACGAGTTCCTCAGGAGTGAGGGCCTCGCCGGACCGGCTGGGGTGCACTCCGGTCACCGTCCAGCCCTGGAGGCGGTTGAGCCGGTTGCCCTCGATGCGCAGGACCTGGCCGGTCAGCCAGGATGCGGCGTCGGAGGCCAAGTACACGATCACGCCCGAGGCGTTGGCCGGATCGCCCGGGTCGAAGCCGTCGGCGGCCGTCTGCGGCTGGCCGAGCGCCAGCCCTTCCGTCATCCGAGTGGTGGCGATCGGCGAGATGGCGTTGGCGGTGACGCCGTAGCGGCGCATCTCCAGTGCGGTGACGACCGTGAGACCGGCGATCCCGGCCTTCGCGGCAGCGTAGTTGGACTGGCCCTGGTTGCCGAACAGCCCTGTCCCGGACGTTGTGTTGATGACCCGACCGGCGACGCGCTCGCCCCGTTTCGACGCCTCGCGCCAGTACGCGCACGCATGTCGCGTCAGCGCGAAGGTGCCCTTGAGATGGACGGCGATCACCGCGTCGAACTCGGCCTCGCTCATCGAGAACAGCATGCGGTCGCGCACGATCCCCGCGTTGTTCACGACGATGTCGAGCCTGCCGAACTCCGCGACGGTGTCCGCCACCATCGCCTCGGTCGCCGCCCAGTCCGTGACCGAGCCGTGGTTGGCCATCGCCCGGCCGCCGAGCTTGGTGATCTCGGCGACCACGTCATCCGCGGGGGAGTCACCGGTCTGTTCGCCGTGCACGCCGGCACCGGGATCGTTCACCACCACGGCCGCCCCGGCCTCGGCGAGCGCCAGGCAGTGCGCGCGGCCGAGGCCCCGCCCACCACCGGTCACGATCGCGACCTTGTCGTCGAGGATGCCCACGCCGTACCTCCGGATCAGTTGAATCAGTTTGCTTGCCTGCTTGAGTCAGCTCAGTTCGCCGAGTACTTCGTCGGTGTGCTCGCCGAGCGTCGGCGCCCCGCTGCCCGGCTTGTCGTCAACACCCCAGAAACTGACCGGTGTTGCCACTGTCCGCAGCGGCGGTGCGTCGCCCATGCCGGGCTGCTCGACGAATGCCCCCACCGCTTCGGCTTGCGGATCCGCCGCAACTTCCGCCAGCGTCTGCACAGGCGCCCACCACACGCCCTCCGCGTCAAGACGCTCCGCCCACTCGGCCAGCGGCAGCTTCGCGAACTCCTCGTCGAAGATCGCGATCAGCTCCCGTACGTGGCCACGCCTGGCCTTGCCCGTCGCGAACCGCTCGTCCGTCCCCAGGTCGTCCCGGCCGAGCGCCTTGATGACTCCGGGCCAGTGCCGGCTGCCCTCCAGACCGATCAGCCAGAACCAGCGTCCGTCGGCCGCCTGGTAGGAGTTGTAGAGCGGGGACTCGTGCTCGGTACGCGGCCGGGTGCGACCGCGCTTGCCGAAGAAGTTCTGCAGCGCGAGGTCGTTGCCGTTCGCGTACGTCCCGGAACGCAGCAGCGATACGTCAACCACGCCGCCCTCGCCCGTACGCCCTCGCCGCAGCAGCGCGGCCAGCACCCCGGCCACCAGGTTGGCCGCGGCGGTACGGTCGCCGAGTCCGGGCCGAATGCCGGGCGGCGGCTCACCGGCCGGGTTCAGCATGGCGGCGATACCGGGCCGCGCCCAGAACGCGGAGACGTCGTAACCGGCCCGGTCGCGCTCGGCGCCGGTCCAGCCGTACCCCGTCAACGTGCCGATGACCAGGCGCGGATGGCGCACCCGTATCTCCTCCGGGGCCAGCCCCAGCCGCTCAAGTGCACCCGGCCGGAGGTTGGTGACGAACACGTCAGCGCGCTCAAGCAGCCGCTCCAGCGCGTCCTTCCCCTCCTCGGACCGCAGGTCGAGGACCACGCTGCGCTTGCCCCGGTTGTCCGTCTCGAAGGGCGGTGCGCTGTCGATGTCCTGGCCCACGTGCCGCAGCGTGAAGCGGTTCGGGTCACCGGTCGGCGCCTCCACCTTGATCACGTCCGCGCCCCAGTCGGCCAGCATCGTCGCGGCGGCCGGAGCCGCCACCCACATGCCCAGCTCGACCACGGAATAGCCCTCAAGTGGCCGCACGGCCCACCTCCACAGCGGTTCTGCACATCTCGGAAGTTGCTTGCTACGCCCCGCGGAACTCCGCCGGACGCCGCTCACGAAAGGCCCTCAGCCCCTCGGTCTGGTCCTCGGTGCAGAACAGCACCGAGACCGTCTCGCGCTCGTACGCGATCGCCGTCTCCAGGTCCATCCCGAGCCCGTGGTCGATCAGCCGTTTGCCCGCGGCGAGCGCGAGCGGCGCACCGGCGGCCAGCCGCGCGGCCAGCGTCTCGGCGGCCTTGAGCGCCTCACCGGGTTCGGCCAGTTCGTTGACCAGGCCCAGCGCGTACGCCCGCTCGGCGTCGATCGGTTCGCCGGTGAGGATCATCTGCTTGGCGATCGCCGACGGTACCAACCGTGGCAGCCGCTGGGTGCCGCCCGCGCCCGGCAGCACCCCGAGCTTCATCTCGGGCAGCCCCAGCCGGGCCCCACGCTCGGCGACCCGCAGATCACAGGCGAGCGCCAGCTCCAGACCGCCGCCGAAGGCGAATCCGTGCACGGCGGCCACCGAGGGTTTGGGGAAGTTCTCCAGGAGGGCGTACGCGTCGGTCAGCCGGCCCACGAAGGCGCGGAACTGCCCGGGCGTCGTGCACGACTCGATTTCCCCGATGTCGGCCCCGGCCGAGAAGGCCCTGCCCGCTCCCGTCAGGACCAGCGCCCGGACGTTGTCGTCCTCGCGTACGTCGGCCAGCGCGTCCCGCAGCAGGGCGACGGTCCCGGAGCTGATGGCGTTGAGCCGCTCCGGCCGGTTCAGGGTGAACACGGCCACCCGGTCGCGTACTTCGACGCGCAGCTCGCTCATGACCTCAGCCCTTTCAGACCATCGTGAGGCCGCCGCTGACCGAGAGCGTCTGCCCGGTCATGTACGCGGCGTCGTCGGATGCGAGGAAGGCCACCACACCGGCGATGTCGGCGGGCTGGGCGATACGGCGCAGCGGAATCGCCCGCGCGGTCGCCTCGTACATCTTCTGGCTGTACTCGGCGACCTGGCCGAGCAGCGCCGTCTCGGTCGGTCCCGGACAGACGCTGTTGACCGTGATGCCGTGCCGGGCGACCTCGCGGGCCAGTGCCTTGCCGAAGGCGATGAGGCCGCCCTTGGTCGCGGAGTACACGACCTCGCCTGAGGAGCCGACGCGGCCGGCGTCGGAGGCGATGTGGATGATCCGGCCGCCCTCGCGCTCGATCATCGAGTCCAGGACGGCCCGGGTTACGGTGATGGTGCCGCGCAGATTGACGGCGATGATGCGGTCCCAGTCCTCTTCGCGGCTGTCGACGAAGCGGCCGATCACGTCGACGGCCGCGTTGTTCACGAGGACGTCCACCGGGCCGAGTTCGGCGCTCACCCGCTCGACGGCGGAGCGTACGGCCGCGTCGTCGGAGATGTCCGCGCCGACTCCGGTGGCGCGGACGGAGTACCGCTCGGCGAGCTGGGCCGCTACCTTGTCGGCGGCCTGCGGGTCCAGATCGCAGACGGCGACGGCCGACCCGTACGCCGCGAGCCGCTCGGCGATCGCCTCGCCTATCCCGCGTCCCGCTCCGGTGACGAGCGCCACCTTGTCCCGTCCGCTCACGCGTCCTCCACTTGCCTCGGTACTCAACACTCGCCTGTGTGTCGATACAGCGCTATCGTATAACTACTTCAGCTAAATAAGCGAGATGTACGAGTGGAGTCGAAGCATGCGCCGTACGATCTTCACCGCGGAACACGAGCTGTTCCGGGACACCGCACGGACGTACTACCAGCGCGAATGCGCCCCGTACGCCGAGCAGTGGGAACGCGAGGGCCAGGTCAGCCGGGAGGCGTGGGCCGCCGCGGGCAAGGCCGGGCTGATCGGCTGGCAGTTCCCCGAGGAGTACGGCGGCCAGGGGCTGTGGGACTTCCGCTACAACGCCATCATGGCGGAGGAGATGCACGCCACCAGCTCGGTCGGCATCGGCCTCGGACTGCAGAACGACGTCATCCCGCCCTATCTGATGCACCTCACCACGCCAGAGCAGAAAGCCCGCTGGCTGCCCGGCGTGATCAGCGGCGAGACGATCTGCGCGCTCGCCCTCTCGGAACCGGGAGCCGGATCCGATCTCAAGAACATCCGCACCACCGCCCGCCGGGACGGTGACGCCTGGGTGATCGACGGCTCCAAGACCTTCATCACCAACGGCATCCTCGCCGACCTCGTCATCGTCGCCTGCAAGACCGACCCGGACGCCGGGCACAAGGGCATCAGCCTGATCGTCGTCGAGCGTGGAACGGAGGGCTTCGAGCGCGGCCGCAAGCTCGACAAGGTCGGCATGAAGGCCCAGGACACCGCCGAGCTCTTCTTCCACGGCGTCCGAGTCCCCGCCGAGAACCTCATCGGTCAGGAGGGGCGCGGCTTCTACCACATGATGGGCAACCTGCCGACAGAGCGCCTGGCCATCGCGGTCGCCGCGCTCGCCTCCGCAGAGCGGGCCTTCGAACTCGCCCTGGAGTACGCCAAGACCCGTACCGCCTTCGGCCGGCCCATCGGGGAGTTCCAGGCCAACCGCTTCGCCCTCGCCGACATCAAGGCCCAGCTGAACGTGGCCCGGGTCTACCTGGACGGCTGCATCATGGCGCTGGTCGACGGCGAGCTGACGGCCGACGAGGCCGCCGCGGCCAAGTACTGGACCACCGAGACCGGCTGGCAGGCCATCGACCGCTGTATGCAGCTCTTCGGCGGCTACGGCTACGTCAACGAGTACGAGATCGCCCGCATCTGGCGCGACAGCCGGGTCCAGCGGGTGTTCGGCGGAACCTCGGAGATCATGCAGGAGATCATCGGGCGCTCGCTGGGGCTGTGAGCAGCCTGTCCATTCCATTGACTACCTTGGATAAATAGGTTAGCTATTTATGCGAGATGCGGTGACGGCTCGAGGAGGCATCCGTGGTCACGGTCGATGTGAAGTTGCACCAGGAGAGAGCCGAGCAGGATCTGCCGCTGCCGCGGCTGGTCATCGGCGGCAAGGACGTCACCGACACGAGCGGCGGACTCTACGAGCACCGGAACCCGGCCACCGGGCTGGTCCAGTCGCACATCCCGCTCGCGGGCCCCACCGAGGTGGACCAGGCCGTGGCCGCCGCCCGGCGGGCCTTCGAGGTGTGGGGCACCATGCGCCCGGCCGAACGGCGCCGGCTGCTCACCCGCTTCGCGCAGCTGATCCGCGACCACATCGAGGACTTCGCGGCGATCTGCCCACTGGAGAACGGCGTCTGCATCGGCGGCTGGGCCGAGAACGTCGGACCGCACGTCGCCGACTGGACCGAGTACTACGCCGGCTGGGCCGACAAGATCGAGGGCATGGTGGGCGCCGCCTACAGCCCGCACGAGAACGTCGAGTACACCATCGCCGAGCCGTACGGCGTCATCGGCCACATCATCACCTGGAACTCACCCGCGCTTTCGCTGGCGATGAAGGTCCCGCCCTCGCTCGCCGCGGGCAACACCGTGGTCATCAAACCGGCCGAGTCCACCCCGTTCTCCGCGCTGCTCTTCGCCGACCTCGCCCGCGAGGCGGGCATCCCCGACGGCGTCATCAACGTCGTCACCGGACTCGGCGACGCGGGCGAAGCCCTCGTCTCGCACCCCGGCATCGACAAGATCTCCTTCACCGGCGGCCCCGCCACCGCCCGCCGCATCATGGAAACCGCGGCCCGCAGCCTCAAGCCGGTGCTCTTCGAACTGGGCGGCAAGTCCGCCAACCTACTCTTCGCCGACACCGACCTCGACAGCGTCGTCCCGTACTGCGCCGCCTTCGCCATGAGCAACACCGGCCAGGGCTGCGCGCTGCCCACCCGGATGCTCGTCGAGCGTTCCATCTACGACGAGGTCGTCGCCCGCGTCGCCGGAGTAGTGGCCCACCTGCCCGTCGGCGACCCGCTCGAACCGACGACGTACATAGGACCACTGATCAACTCCGCCGCCCGCGACCGCGTCCAGGACATGGTCGACAAGGCGATCGCCGACAAGGCGGGCCGACTCGTCTACGGCGGCGAACGCATCGAATCCGACGGCTACTTCGTGACCCCCACCGTCTTCGCCGACGTCGACAACCGCAGCGACCTGGCCCAGCGCGAGATCTTCGGCCCGGTCCTGGCCATCACCCCCTTCGACACGGAGGAGGAGGCCCTCGCGCTGGCGAACGACACGGAGTACGGACTGTCCGCCTACATCCAGTCCCGCGACATCGGCCGGGTCAACCGCCTGGTGCCGCGCCTCAAGGCCGGAACGGTCTACGTCAACCCCGGCCCCAACCCCATCACTTCGCCCGCCACGCCCTTCGGCGGCGTGGGCATCAGCGGGTTCGGCCGGGAGGGCGGCAGGGCCGGCCTGGAGGAGTTCATCAGCGTCAAGGGCGTCGGAATCAGCCGTGCCTGACGACACCTCAGGAATCTCGGGAACCTCGCCTTCTGGAGTGAGATCAGTGAATCGTGCCCGCCGCCTCACCTTCGGCGACCTCATCCGTGAGCACCGCCGCTCATACCCCGACGCGATCGCCCTGGTCGACGGCGAAGTCCGGCTGACCTGGCCGGAGTTGGACGAGCGCACCAACCGGCTCGCCGACGCGCTCACCGGAGCCGGGGTCGGACCCGGCGACCGGATCCTGTGGCTGGGGCAGAACTCGTTCCGGATCTGGGAACTCCTCGGTGCCGCCGCGAAGATCGGCGCCATGGTCTGCCCGGGCTACTGGCGCTGGGCCGCCCCGGAAATGGCGTACGCGATCGAGGACTTCGACCCGCGCGTGATCGTCTGGCAGGACGAGGAGATCGGCGACACGGTCGCCAAGGCACGGGCCGAACTGGGCGACGGGCACGGGGCGTTGTGGCTGCGCCACGACGCTGAGGGAGCGGAGTCGTACGAGGCCTTCCTCGCCTCCGGCGCACCCGAGGACCCCCAGACCGACGTGGACCCCGATTCCGCTCTCCTGGTCATCTACACCGCGGCCATCAGCGGACGGCAGTCCGGCTCGATGATCTCGCACCGCAATCTGCTCGCGATGGGCGCGAGCGCCGCCTGGATGGGCGACATCGGCCAGGAGACCGCCTTCCTGGGCGCCGGACCCATGTTCCACATCGGCAACTACCAGTTCTGGGGCATCCCCGCCTTCGTACACGGCGGCAAGAACGTCGTCGTCCGCCGCGTGATCGCCGAAGAACTGCTCCCCGTGCTCGCCGCCGAGCGCTGCACGCACGCGTATCTGATGCCCCCGACCATCGCCCAGCTCGTCGCGCTCAACCGCGAGGCCGGCCACGACCTCTCCCAGCTGCGGGCCAGCGTCGCCGCACCGGTGTGGGAGGGCATGATCCCCACGGACACCAGCCGCTTCACCCGCAACGGCGGTGGCGAGGGCCGAGGTTACGGCCAGACCGAGGTGACCGGCTTCGCCGTCACCGGCGCCTACGGCGGGTCCGGCACGGGCAACGCGGGACGCCCCGGCTCCTTCACCTCCGTACGCATCCTCGACAGCGGCGGCCGGGAGTGCGAGACCGGCGAGGCCGGCGAGATCTGCGTACGCGGGGACCTCGTGCACCTCGGCTACTGGAACCGGCCCGAGATCAACGAGGAACGCTTCCGCTTCGGCTGGTGGCACACCACCGACCTGGGGCGGCGGGAGGCGGACGGCACGATCACCTTCCTCGGTACGACGACTCGGATGCTCAAGTCCGCCGCCGAGAACATCTTCCCCGCCGAGGTCGAGAACTGCCTGGAGTCGCACCCCGCCGTCAAGGAGGCCGCCGTGATCGGCGTCCCGAACGAGCGCTGGGCCCAGGACGTCAAGGCCGTCGTGGTCCTGCGGGACGGCGCCGAGGCGACGGCCGAGGAGATCATCGAGCACTGCCGGGCCAGGATCGCCTCGTACAAGAAGCCCAAGACGGTGGATTTCATCGACGCCCTGCCCCGCACCGGCGGCTACGCCAAGGACTACGAAGCGCTCGACGCCCGCTTCGGCGGCGGAGGTTACCCCGGCGGCGACACGCTCGGCGCGGGACGGTGAGGCCGTGACCGACCGCCGGCCCGTCATCGCGGGGGTCTACGCCACCGAGCAGGCGCTGTCCCTTCCCCATCGGGATGCCATGGACCTCGCCCTCGAAGCGGTACGCGGCGCGGTGGCGGACGCCGGTCTGAAGCCGTCCGACATCGACGGCGCCCAGGTCGACTGGCCGGGCCCGGGCGGCGTACCGGGCGAGGGCAGCTCCTGGGCCCGGATGCTCGGCCGCGACCTGCGCTGGACCAGCGACTCGATGCTGGACAACGCGGGCTCCCGGGGGCTGTTGAAGGCGGCGGCCGCCGTGCGCGCCGGATACGCGGACACCGTCGTGGTCGGCGGCTGCAAGCTGGTCTCGCGTGGCGCGGGGCCGGTCGGCGCCGGCGTACCGCTGGAGTTCGCCGACGTCTGGGGCAGCTATGTCGTCGCCCAGTTCGCGCTGGTGGCGGCCCGGCACATGCACGAGTACGGGACGACCTCGCGGCAGCTCGCCGAGGTCGCCGCCACCATCCGCAACAACGGCACCACCAACCCCGAGGCGATGATGTACGGCCGCGGCCCGTACACCGCCGACGACGTGCTCGCCTCCCGCATGGTGGCCACGCCTTTCCACCTGCTGGACTGCTGCATCGTGGGCGAGGGCGGTGCCGCGCTCGTGGTGACCACCGAGGAGCGGGCCAGGGACCTGCCGCACCCGCCGATCACCGTGCTCGGCGGCGCGATGGAGTACCACCAGGCCGCGTACGCCAATCCGCCACTCCTGAGCGAGGTCGGCATGCTTGGCCGCGACGCCGCCACCCGCGCGTACGCGATGGCCGGGATCGGCGCGCACGACGTGGACGTCTTCTCCCTCTACGACCCCAACTCCTTCGAAATCATCCGCCAGTTGGAAGCCCTGGGCCTGTGCGGCGAGGGCGAGGGCGGCCCGTTGGCCGCGAGCGGAGCCATCGCCGTGGGCGGCAAGCATCCCGTCAATCCCGACGGCGGCTGCCTGGCGTACGCGTGGAACGGCACGCAGCAGATGACGCTCAAAGTCGTCGAAGCGGTACGGCAGTTGCGGGGCACCGCTGTGCACCAGGTGGAGGGTGCGGAGCTGGCGGTCGTCGGCAACGCCGGTTCCGGGGCGCAGCATTACGAGATGAGCGTGCTGGGGAGGACCGGATGACCGGCAGACCTGTTCCGAGGCCGACGGTGCTGTCGGAGCCGTTCTGGGCGGCGGCCCGGCGCGGCGAACTGGTCGTCCCGTACTGCCCTTCCTGCGACCTGCGCTTCTTCGTGCCGGAACCGGCTTGCCCCGGGTGCATGTCGCGGGACTGGCGCTACGAGCCGAGCGCGGGCCGGGGAACGGTTTACGCGGTGACGGTGGTCCACCGAGCGCCGGGCCCGGGCTTCGACACCCCGTTCGCGCTCGCGGTGATCGACCTGGACGACGGCGGCACCCTGCTGTCCCACGTGGATGCCGGAACCCCGGACGACGTCGTGATCGGCATGCCCGTACGCGCGGACTTCCGCCCCCTCACCGACGAGATCACCCTGCCGTACTTCGTACCGGACGCGCGTAACTGACCACTCGATGACCGAGTGAGGGCGGAGGTGGACACCGTGGCGAACACGCCGGTACGGGTCCCCAAGATGGCCGAGCTGGTGGCGGCACAGCTGCGCCGCAAGATCGTGCGCGGGGAGCTGGTGGAGGGGGACGCGCTGCCCGCCGAGACAGCGCTGATGGCGGAGTTCGCCGTGTCGCGGCCGACGCTGCGCGAGGCGTTCCGGGTGCTGGAGTCGGAGTCGCTGATCAGCGTGCGGCGAGGTGCGCGGGGCGGGGCGCGGGTGCAGGTTCCCGAGCAGACGGTGGCCGCGCGCTACGCGGGCGTGGTGCTGGAGTACCGCGGCACAACCCTGAAAGACGTATACGACGCCCGTACGGTCCTGGAGGCACCGTGCGCCGGCCTGCTCGCCGCCCGCCGCACGGACGAGGACGTGGCGCGACTGCGCGCCGCGGTCGCCGAGGCCGAAATGCTGATGGACGACCCGTCGGCCTTCATCCGCGCCCATATGGAGTTCCACGCCCTGGTGGTGGAACTCGCGGGCAACGAAACCCTGACCGTCCTGACAGGCATGGTCCGCCACATCATCGACCAGGCGAACTGGTCCCATGTGGACCTCGACGCGGGTACACCCGAGAACGTACGGGCCAACCGGCGGGGCTTCCGCGCGCACGTCGCCCTGGTCGACCTGGTCGCTGCGCGTCGCGCGGAGGCGGCGGAGGAGTTGTGGCGGGTGCATCTTCAGGAGGCGGAGGACTATCTGCTGCAGAACCGGTCGATGACGACGGTGCTGGACCTGCTGGGCTGAGGGGGCGGGTTTCGCGCCCGCTAGGCGTTCGAGCCGGCCGGCGCGGTGCGGGCTGGAACAGGCTGCACCACCCCGGCCGCCGGGGAAGCAGTGGTCGCGGTGCGCCGGAACTCGCTCGGGTTGGCGCCTCGGACCCGTTTGAACGCTGCGCTGAACCCGAATGGGTCGGAGTAACCCACGGTGCGGGCGATGTCCGCGACGGTTGCGTCCTCCTGCTCGACCAGTAGGTCTGCCGCGAGCGTCATGCGCCAGCGGGTGAGGTAGGTCAGCGGCGGTTCGCCGACCAGGTCGGCGAAACGCTTAGCCAGCGTCGAACGCGACACCCCGGTGTGCTCGGCCAGCCTGGCGACCGTCCACGGTGCCGCCGGTTCGGCGTGCAGCAGGCGTAGAGCGTCGCCGACCACCGGGTCCCGCTGCGCGGCCCACCAGGCAGGGGGCTCGCCGCCGGGCCGGTCGAACCACTCGCGCAGCGTGCACACCAGCATCCAGTCCAGCAGCCGGTCGAGTACTACCTGCTGGCCCGGGGTGTCTACGGCGACCTCGGCGGCGAGGTGGTCCAGCACGGGGTCGGCCGTGCCCCCGGCGCCCACGCGCAGTACGACGGGCAGCGCGTCCAGCAGTCGGCGGCTGATCTCGCCGCGTACCGGATAAGCACCGACGATCAGGGTCGTCGCCCCGCCGCCGTCACCAGCGTCCCCGCCGTGGTCGTTCCAGCCGCGCCGGTGCCGGGTCCCGCCCTCCTCGGGCGTGGCGCAGTGCTCGCCGCACGCGACCGGTTCGGCCCGGGTGCCGGGCTCGTCGACGAAGGTGAACGTCGCCGGGCCGCGCACGACGATCGTCTCGCGGGCGCGAAGCGGCTCGGGCGGATGGTGCTCCGACACGATCCAGCCCGCCCCGTCAAGGACGGTGCACAGGGTCAGTGGCGCGCCGTCCACGAAGTGCAGCGCCCAGGGCGGGGACAGGGTCGAGCTGCTGAACAACGAGCCGTGGGCTCGCACCCCGCGGAAGAGGTCACTGAACGCGTCCACCACACCGAGGTTAGACGATGACACAGGCAATCCGGCTTTTCGCCTATGGATTCGTCCGAGCAGGCGACGTTGAATCGCTGCTATAAGCAACGACCTCGCCTAAAGGACTGTGATGACCACCGACGCCAGTTCGCTGACCACCCAGGACCTCGAGTTCCTGCGACGCCCCCTGCACGGGTTCCTGACCGTGGCCGGGGGGCCACTCCCGCCACAACCCCGGCCGGTGTGGTTCGAGACCACTGCCGAAGGCACGATCCAACTGTTCACGGAGCCGGACTCGCTCAAAGTGCGGCGCCTGCGCCGCGACCCCCGCGCCTCGCTCGTGGTAGCCGCCCCAGTCGGTGAACGCGAGCGATGGCTATCGGTCGCCGGCCGCACCACGGTGGAACCCGACGGAGCCCACGACCTGGCCGTCCGCCTGGCCGCTCGCTACTGGAACCTCGACGACCCGGCTCGCGCCGACGACCTCGCCGGGATCCTCGCCGCAGACCAGGTCCGTGTCGTCATCCACCCGGAGACCGTAAGCCGCTACATGTATTGACGTCCGCGACAAGCGACTCCAGGGCGCCGCCGTCGCGTGGGGAGCAACACCGCCGGGAGGCGCCCGGCGCGAGAGGCGTGACCTCAAGTTGACTTGAGGTCGCAGGGTGGGTGTTCTCTTGCAGATCTACCTTGGATCTTGCGCAGGGCTCCGCCCTTCAGGGCGGAGGTGAAGCGCATCTCGGCGGGCACCGTACGCGGCGCCTTGGACGGGCGCGGCGTCACAGTCGTTCTCGACGGTGTCGAGGGCGACAAGGGGCGGGCCGCCTTCGGGCTGCTGGCCGAGGGCGGACGTTACGTCACCATCGGCGCGGCCTCGCGGGAGCAATTCCGCCCCGACGAGGCGGAGTTGAAGGAGGGCGGTGTGACCTTCACCGACGCACTGGCCCGGCTGCTGGAGGGCCTGGACAGGCCCACCGACGAGGCCCGCGCGCTCACGGCGGCCGCTGACGGGACTCTGGTGCCCGCCTTTCAGACCTTCCCCCTGTCGCAGGCCGCTACGGCGCATGCCGCCCTGGAGGCTCGGGCTACAACAGGCAAGGTCGTCCTCGTCCCCGACGCCCACGGGTGAGCGTAGTGCTGTTCGCGCTGGGCACGAACATGGGCATCAAACGAGTCGCGGCCACCGGCAAGCACGGCGAGGGCGAGGCCGTCCTGCGCCGGGTACGGCACCTGTTCATCAACCGGACCAACCTGCGCGCCGCGCTGGTGCGCATGGTCAACGCCACCTTCGCCGCCCGCGATGCGGCGTGGTGGGGCGAGGGCACCGCCTGCGCAAGCGATTCGAAGAAGTTCGGCTCCTGGTCCAGCAACTTCATGACCGAGTGGCACCAGCGGTACCGCGGCCCCGGCGTGATGATCTACTGGCACGTCGAGAAGAAGTCGCTGTGCGTCTACAGCCAGCTCAAGTCCTGCTCGGCCTCCGAGGTCGCCGCGATGATCGAGGGCGTGCTGCGGCACTGCACGGACGTGGAGATCGACCGGCAGTACACCGACACGCACGGCGCCTCCATCGTCGGGTTCGCCTTCGCCCACATGCTCGGCTTCAACCTGCTGCCCAGGCTGAAGAACGTCAGATCGGCGCGGCTGTACCGGCCGGCAGCCGGGGAGGACGAGAAGTGGCCGAACCTGGCGCCGGTGCTGTCGACCAAGACGATCGACTGGGACCTGATCCGCCAGCAGTACGACCAGATCGTGAAGTACACGCCCTGCGCCTGGGCACCGCCGAGGCCGAGCAGGTCCTGCGGCGCTTCACCCGCGGCGGGCCCAAGCACCCCACCTACCGCGCGATCGAGGAACTCGGGCGGGCGGTGCGTACGGCGTTCATCTGCGATTACCTCGCCGACGCCGACCTGCGGCGCGAGATCAACGACGGGCTTCAGGTCGTGGAGAACTGGAACTCCGCCAACCACGACCTCTTCTACGGCAAGGACGGTGACCTGACCGGCTCCGACAAAGAGTCCCAGGAGGTCTCAATGCTCGCCCTGCACCTGCTCCAGTCGGCGTTGGCGCACGTCAACACCCTGCTCCTCCAAGACATCCTGAGCGAGGAGAAGTGGCAGAAGCGGCTCACCGACGCCGACCGGCGGGCACTGTCGCCGCTGTTCTGGACTCACGTGAACCCCTACGGTCGGTTCGAGCTGGATATGAACTCCCACCTCGACCTGGACCTCGCCCTTGCAGCTGCGGCCACGCTCCCCGGCCCTCGCACCCCGCCCGAGCCGGAAACCGTTCGATCAGACCGTCTGGGTCACGAGTGGAAGGCGGACCTTGCGAACACGCAGTAGCTCGATGAGCCCGGTCTGCTGGGTCGCGGCCTTCACCGGGCAGCACCGTCCGCGGTTCTGACGATCACGTAGTCGTTCCCGAGGGCCTCGTACTTGACGAACTCTGTGGTCATTCTCTGCTTCGGCACCCTCTGGGCTTCGGTCAATGCGGATTGCGGCCCGTATCCCGCCCGGGTGACGAGCCGGTCAGCCGGTGAAGGGTTCCAGTGCGAAGCGGCCGATCGCCACGAAGGCGGTCAGGGCAAGGTAGGCCCCGTCCCCCAGCGCGGCTTTGGTCTCGCCACGGCGGATCCGCATGATCATGGCACCGGTCATGATCAGCGCCAGGCCGCTGGCCGCCAGTGGTACGAGTATCGGCGCGATGCCGAGCAAGGCAGGCAGGATCAGGCCCACGGCACCGAGGATCTCGAGTGCTCCGATGACCTTGAGGGTGCTGGGCTTGAAGTCGAGGACCCAGCGCGCGGCGTCGGCCATCGTGGCCATCTTCTCCCGCGGGACGAACAACTTCCCGAAGCCGGAGAACAGGAAGACGGCGGTCAGCAGGCCGGTGACGATCCACAGCGCGAGGTTCATGAGTCTTCTCCTTGGCGAAGTTTCTGGGAGTGGCGGTGGCTGGCGGACCCGGGGTCCCGGGTCCGCCAGTGAGCCTGAAGGCGAATCTCAGCGTCAGCCGAACTGTCCGGGCTGGTACTCGCCGCCGGGCGTCCGGGTGATCACGTTCAGCCGGTTGAAGGCGTTGATCCCGCAGATCAGGGCCACCAGGGCCATCAGCTGGTCCTCGTCGTAGTGCTTCGCCGCGTTCGCCCACGCCTCATCGGTGACGCCGCTGGAGTCGGCGAGGCGGGTGCCCTGCTCGGTGAGTTCCAGTGCCGCCCGCTCCGCCTCGGTGTAGACGGTCGTCTCCCGCCATGCCCCGACCAGGTTGATCCGCACCGCGCTCTCGCCGGCGGCCGCGGCGTCCTTGGTGTGCATGTCGAGGCAGCCGCCGCAGCCGTTGATCTGGCTGGCGCGGATCTTCACCAGCTCCTGCACCGCCTTCGGCAGCGCCGAGTCGGTGATGGCCTTGTTCGACGAGATGATGTACTTGGCCCACTTCGACCCGACCTCGTTGCCCATGGGGTTGATCCGGGTTTCCATCTCGGTCTCCTTCGTCTTCGGATGCTTGCACCACTACGACGAAGCGCCCCGCCAAGACGTAACAACCCCATGCGCTCGACGTCTGAACGTGCGCTACTCGGGTCGCGCGGGCAGCCCCATGGTGTCGAGGCGCTTGCGGTCGCTCACGGTCAGGAGCTCGACGATCCGGCCGTCGACCACGGTGCACGCCACCACGCCGAGCACCTTGCCGTTCGCACCCCAGGCCACGAACCCGGGCTCGCCGTTGACCAGGACCGGGAGCACCGAGGTCATCGCCCGGGCGCCGCGCAGGACCGGGGCGGCCACCTCGGCCGCCCCGACCGTGGTCATCACGCCCTGCGGGTGGTACGTGCGCCAGGTCACCTGCGGATCGAGCAGCCGTACGAGCCCTTCGAAGTCCCCGTTCCGCGCCGCGGCGAGAAATGCGTCGACCACTGCGCGCTGCCGCCGCGGCTCCTCTTCCGGCAGCGGTGTGCCCTGCACCTTGCGGCGGGCCCGGCTGGCGAGCATCTTGGTCGCGCCGGTGGACCGGTCGATGATCTCGCCGATCTCGGCGAAGGGCACCGCGAACATGTCATGCAGTACGAACGCAAGCCGCTCGGTGGGCGTGAGGGTGTCGAGTACGACCAGCAGTGCCAGCCCGACCGATTCGGCGAGCATCGCGTCATCCTCGGGTGCCGCCCCGCCGTCCACGGTCACCACCAGCTCGGGCAGCCGGTCGTCGTACGACAGTTCAGGCCGGGTCTTGCGCGAGCGCAGCGCATCTATGCAGACCCGGCCGACCACGGTGGTCAGCCAGCCGGCCAGGTTGTCGATCGACGCCGCGTCCTGTCGCGCCAGCCGGATCCACGCCTCCTGCACAGCGTCCTCGGCGTCCACCCGCGACCCGAGCATCCGGTAGGCGACTGCCACCAGGCGCTCGCGCTGCTCTTCGAAGGCTCCCGCCAGTACTTCGTGCAGACCTGATCCGGTCATGTCGTTACCTTCCTTGGGCGAATTCCGTCACGATCATGACGGGCCCGAAGGTGCCGAGGTAACCGTTCGGCGTGCATCCTGACGGAACACGCAGCGGCGGCGACCGGTGATCAACAGGTGTTGCCGCTGCCCCAGCCCACGTCAGGGAGTGTCCGAACCCTTGCTGGGGAGCTGACCGGGATCCACCGGAGCGACACCGCCCAGGTGTCGAGCGACTCGCACAAACGGTCCTTTGCCCGAGCAAGATCAAAAAGGGCCGCGCGGAGATCGCGAAGTGCCGGTTCGGTTCGCAGAACCCGTTCTCACTCAAAGGTGGGTTCGGGGTACTTCTGAGAATCCGTTTGTGACAGCATCCACGGTCATGACGGTCCCTCAAGGGGCTTCCCCGAGCGACGCCGACGACATCGAGCGCCACCCCTGCCCGCGCTGCAAGGCCGACCCCGGCTCGCCGTGCCGCTCGCGCTCCGGCGCGGTCGCCGGCACCTACCACACCGGCCGCTTCACCAAGGTGCCCCGGCTCGCCAAACTCCTGCGCGTGCCCACGCCCGCCGACCGCGGGCCCGGTCGGCCGTGGCGGTCCGGCACCCCGGTCCCGCTCGCCCTCGCGCCGGACACCCCGACCGCCGACATCCGCATCGGGTACGCGCTGCTCGACGCTCACCCAGGAACTCCAGTCGCAGCTCGACGCGCTCGCCAAGCACGGCATCGAGCGCGACAAAGTGTTCTCCGAGAAGATCAGCACCCGCGTGCGCGTCCGCCCGCAGTTCGAGGCCGCGCTCGCCCTGGCCCGCCAGATCAAGGCCTACTCCCCGCACTGTCGGGTCATCTTCACCGTGTACGAGATGAAGCGCCTGGGCCGCGACGCCGCCGAACTCACCGCGCTCGCCGACCACCTCGCCGCCCACGGCCTGGTCCTGGAGATGCTCGCCGGACCGCTGCCCGGGATGTACGACCCCAGCGGCCCCGGACGTCTGCTGTTCGCGTTCTTCGCGGCGATGGCGGAGACCGAACGGGAGAACATCCGGGAGTCGACCCTCGAAGGACTCGACGCGGCGGCCCGCAAGGGCAAGCACGGCGGCCGCCCGGCCGTCATCACCGAGGAGATGCTGCACACCGTGCTCCGGCGCCGCGCGAACGGCGAGTCGGTCGAACAGATCCAGCCCGACCTGATCATCCCCACCGGCAAGCGCAAGGGACAGAACCCCTCCGTTGCGAGCATCTACCGCGCGCTCGCCGAGCACGCCAAGCGCGAGGCGTACCCGGAGGCCGTCGAACAGCCCACGCCGACTTCGCCGCCCTCCAGGTCGGCGAAGTCCCCGGACCCCGCCCCGCTATCCCTGACCGAGCGTCACTCTGATCGCAGAGAGCTACTTGTCACTTCGCCGTAGCTTCGGGAGAACAGGGCCGCATCGGAGTAACTTCTCTCTACTTGCTTCAAGGGCGCGCCTACGGCGCGCCGGGCGGCACCGGCCGCCACAGCCGGGCATGCGGCCTACGGCCGGTCCCGACCGGCCGACCGGACCGCCCGACACCACCACCGCGCCCGACCGACAGAGAAGCCCCCGCGGATTCCTCGCGGGGGCTCTGCCGTTGCTCGTTCGCTCACGGGACCGGGCCGACCGGCACGACGCCCGCCGCTCCGACAGCCTGCCGCTCCCGGGACGGAGTCAACGCAATCGGCTCCACACCCCTGGGTCTACCGGGCCCACTCTCCGCCGGAACGCGGACACATGAACGTGGCGACGCTCACGGGCCTGAACATAACTCACGCGCTCTTGGCGGTCGTTCACACTGCCGGGTGGCAATTCGATCACTGCTGGCACTCTGGGGTTGTACTTACTGGTGATCTTTGCAACTTCTGCGTATTCGTCCTGCACGAACAGCACTAGGCACGGCCGGTCCTTGGCCCCTGAACCATCATCGAACGGCACCATTGCCCACCAGATCTCGCCGGGCCACGGCAGCCAATGAGCGAGTGATGGAGGACGAGATGGAATCTCAGCTGGGCGGGCAACCGGACGGTCGAGGACCTCACCCCCCGACACGAGGAACAAGATCAACAAAGCACCAACCACGACAAACAGCACCACAGCTAACAGCACCACACTGGCCACCGGCTCTGCCCCCCTCGTCGTACGCAGGCCCGACCATAGCCGGAGCCGGACGGGCGTTCCCGCCGTTCAGGAAATCCGAGCGTTGCCGCTTCGCGACCGGCCGCGATGACAGGCCCGTGCGTACGTGGGCCGATGAGGGACTGGCCTTCGGCCAGTGTTATCAGGGGCGCTATAGCGCACCCCTGGACCCCGCCCAGGCGTGACAACCTCAAGCGCGAATGCGGGTTTCGTTGTGGCACAGATCCGTGCGCGCCGCTTCCGCAGAGCGTTGTCCATCGCGCAGGAGACGGCCGACGATCGAGGGCCGTCGCTATGACGGCGGCTTCGCCTGCCCCTGCGTGGCCTGCAGGTCGGCGAGCAGTTCGGCCTGGCCGGCCAGCACGCCGGAGAGGATGGTGCGGGCGACCCGGAGGAGTTCCGCGACGTGCGGGCTGGTCAGCGCGTAGTACACGGTCGAGCCCTCCTTGCGGGTCACGACCAGATTCGCCCGCCGCAGTACCGCGAGTTGCTGGGACAGGTGCGCGGGCTCGATGCCCACCTCGGGCAGCATCTCGGCGACCGCGTGTTCGCGCTCGCTCAGCAGCTCCAGGACCCGGATGCGCGCCGGGTGGCCGAGCGTCTTGAAGAACTCGGCCTTCAGTTGGTACAGCGGCGTACTCACCGTGCCGTCGCCTCCCCGACGCAGCAATACGGCCCCACCGGCCGGGACTTGGCGCATCGCATCCACCCTCTCCCACCCTTCGGGCGGGGGGACCCCCATCTCGTTTCACTCGTCACAAGCATGCGGCCCATCCTCGCCTGCGGCACTGGCGGCGCCGAACCCGAGTAGGAGGAACCAGGCCGTCGAATCCAGCGGTGATGACTTCAGGAATTGCCAACATTAGTAATTTCCTGAGGTCGTGTGAGCAGCGTTGCGTGAGGACCACGCCGCTGCGCGGCACCGGCGTCACCTGGCTCGAGTGCCCTGCCTGAAGGGAGGGGTCGGGAGGGAGGGGCCGGGGAGGAGCGCTCATCGGAGGGCTTCCTCGCTGGAGGTTCGGGGCTGCTTCTGTGCGGGAAGGGTGGGCAGGACTCCGGCCGTCTCCAGGTGATCGCGGGCGGCCCGGATCGCCTCGGGGGTGGTGGCGTACTCCCGGCCCTGGTGGCGCAGCAGGTCCAGCGCGCCGACCGAGCCGAGAACCTGGCGCTGTCCCGGGCGCACGCCGGAGGCCAGGACGAGGATGCCGCGCCGGTGCAGTTTCTCCACCGCGTCCTTGAGGACCAGGGCGCCGGTGGCGTCCATCGTCGACACCCGCGACATGCGCAGGATCACGACGCGGACGTCGGCGACTTCGGTCAATTCCAGCAGGAAGCGGTGGGCGGCGGCGAAGAACAGGGGCCCGTCGATGCGGTACGCGACGATGTGTTCGGCCAGCAGGGCGTGTTCCTCGGCGCTGTGGTCGCCCCGGTCGAGCGGCACCTGGTCGAAGCGGGCCTGCTTGGCCACGGCGCGCAGGGCGAGGGCGCCCGCCACGGCCAGGCCGATGATCACGGCGTACACGAGGTCCAGGGCCAGCGTGGCCACGGCGGTCAGGACGAGGATCAGCGCGTCGGAGCGGGTCGCCTTCGCCATCGCCTTCAGCGAGCCGACCTCGATCATGCGGATCGCGGTGGCCAGCAGGACGCCGGCGAGCGCGGCGAGCGGGATCTTCGAGACCAGGGGTGCCGCCGCGAAGACGATCACGGCGAGGATCGCGGCGTGGGTGAGAGCGGCGAGCCGGGAGCTCGCGCCGGTGCGGACGTTGACCGCGGTGCGGGCGATGGCGCCGGTCGCCGGTACCCCGCCGAACAGCGGGGCGGCGATGTTCGCGAGCCCTTGGCCGAACAGCTCCCGGTCGGGGTCGTGCTTCTGGCCGACCGTCATGCCGTCGGCGACCGAGGCGGACAGCAGGGACTCCAGGGCGGCCAGGGCGGCGACCGCCACCGCCGGGGCGAGCAGGCTGCCCAGCGAGCCGAGGTCGAGGAAGGCGAGGGAGGGTGCGGGGAGGCCGGAGGGCAGGGCTCCGATCGGCTTGGCGGCGTCCAGGCCGGCGGCCTGCGCGACCACCGTCGCGGCGATCACGGCCAGGATCGAGAACGGAACGGTCGGCCGCCACCGCGCCCCGACCAGCATGACCGTGGCGACGGAGACCGCGAATCCGACGGCGGTCCAGTTCGGGGACTTGGCGAACTCCTCGATCGCCCGCCAGGTCACCACCAGCACCCGGTCGCCCTCGGGCTTGGGCACGCCGAGCGCGTTCGGGACCTGCTGCAGGCCGATCACGCACGCGATGCCCAGCGTGAAGCCCTCGACGACGGGCGCGGGGACGTACTGCATATAGCGCCCTGCCTTGAGAGCGGCGAGGGCGATGAGCATGACGCCGGCCATCAGACCGACCGTGAGGACGCCGGTCGGCCCGTACTCGGCCACGATGGGGACGAGGACCACCGTCATGGCGCCGGTCGGCCCCGACACCTGCAGATTCGATCCCCCGAAGAGCGCGACGAGCGCACCCGCGACCACCGCGGTCGCCAGGCCCGCCGCCGCTCCCAGTCCCGAGGAGACGCCGAACCCGAGGGCGAGCGGCAGCGCCACGACGGCCACCGTCAGCCCGGCCAGCAGGTCGCGACGCGGGGCACGGCGCATCTCCGTCAGGTCGGCGCGGGCAGGCAGCAGTCCTGCGATCCGGGCCCAGACCCGGCTGATCTGCGAGATCATCGGGCGGCGACCTCGGCTTCCCGCAACTCGGCGAGGAGTTCGCCCTGTCCGGCCAGCATCTCGGTCAGGATCCGCCGCGCGGCCATCATCAGGTCGGCCACGTCCCCGCCGGCCAGCTCGTAGAGGACGGTCGAGCCCTCGCGAGCGGAGGCGACGATCCCCGAGCGGCGCAGCACCGCCAGCTGCTGCGACAGGCTGGAGGGCTCCACCTCGATCGCGGCCCGCAGCTCCCGTACCGGCATCGGCCCGTCCTGCAGCAGCTCCAGCACCCTTATCCGTACGGGATGCCCCAGCATCCGGAAGAACTCGGCCTTGGCCTGGTACAGCGGAACGGACACGACCCCTCGGCTTCCCCTACGAGCCCCGCCCCGCGGGCGGACGCGAAAGGTTGTGCCCGCGGCTACCTGCGAGCATGGCCAACACAGCATCTAACCAATTGCGAAATTTTGCAATTCTGCATCAGATTGCTGCACCGGTGTTCCCGCCACGGACGGGACGGTGGACAGGCCGATGGATGGTGTCGGCGAAATCAGGCCTTCTTGACCACGCTCGACTTGAGCTGCATCGCCCCGAAACCGTCGACCTTGCAGTCGATGTCATGCCCGTGGACCCCGTCGACGAGCCGGATGTTGCGCACCTTGGTGTCGGCCTTGATCCCCGAGGGGCTGCCCTGGCTGCCCTTGACCTTGAGCGCCTTGACGACGACCACGGAGTCGCCGTCCTGCAGCACGTCGCCGCGCCGCGTTCACCGATTGGCGGTCAGCACTGCCGCGAGGCCCTCTTGAAGATCCTTGACGAAATACTCGGGAACCTCCAGCGACGGGAAATGCCCCCCGTTCTCGGGCGTGCTCCACCGGACGATCCGCCGGTACCGCTCCTGCGCCCAGGGACGCGGACACTTCTCGACGTCGCGGGGATACATGGTGAGCGCTGACGGGACGTCGACCCGGAGTTCGGGGTCCAGCGAGGCGTGGCTCTCGTAGTAGATGCGGGCCGCCGATGCGCCCGTCCGCGTCAGCCAGTACAGGGTGACGTCGTCCAGAACACGGTCCATGGACATGGTCTCGAACGGGCTGTCTTCGGTGTCCGACCACTCGGCGAACTTGTCGAGGATCCAGGCGAGAAGCCCGACCGGTGAGTCGACGAGCGAGTAGCCGATGGTCTGCGGTCGGGTCGCCTGCTGCTTCGCGTATGCCGCGCGGTGGCTCCAGAAATCGCGGGTCTCCTCGGCCCACTCGCGCTCGACCGCCGTCAGCCCGTCCGTCGTCAACCCGGGCGGTCCCTCCGCGAACGTCGTGTGGATGCCGAGAACGTGCGCCGGGAACCTGCCGCCGAGAACCGTGGTGATATTGCCTCCCCAGTCACCGCCGTGGGCTGCGAACCTGCTGTAACCGAGCCTTCCCATCAGTTCCACCCAAGCGGCCGCGATCTTCTCGGTTCCCCACCCGGTGGTGGCCGGCTTGTCGCTGTAACCGAAGCCCGGCAGCGACGGGACCACGACGTGGAACGCCGGCGCGTCCGCGTCCTTCGGGTCTGCCAGCTCGTCCACGACGTCAATGAACCGGACAATGCTGTCTGGCCAACCGTGCGTCAGGATCAGAGGAGCGGCATCCGCGCGCGGGGACCGGCGGTGCAGGAAGTGGATTCCCAGACCATCAATGGTCGTGCGGAACTGGCCGATCTGGTTGAGGCGCTCTTCGAACGACCGCCAGTCGTAGCCGGTGCGCCAGTAGTTCACGACATCGACGAGGTCGGCGAGCGGAACTCCCTGTTCCCATCGGCCGGGGCCGGGCGCGGCGCCATGGACCGTCTCGGCTTCCGGTAGCCGCGCCGCGGCCAGTCGCGCGCGCAGATCGTCGAGATCGGCGTCGGTCGCGTGGGTTTCACATGCTCGTACGTCGCTGGTTGGGCGGGGCATGAGACCTCCTGGCCATCGCGGAACCGGCTACGACCCGTCGCGAACCGGCTTAGACGGTTCTAGCAGGCCCCCATGCCGGGCTGCAACCGGCTAAGGTGGTTCCATGCGTTCCGGGTTTCCTGAATTCCGCCTCGGCAGTGTGCTGGCGACCAGCTTCACGGGGACTCTGTCGGAGCGTCACGGCGACGCTGTGGAGCGCATTCCCGTGCCGCAGCGACTCGTCGACTGGCTGGCGGTGTACGGCCTCGCCGTGGACTCCTGCACCCCTGCCCAGCTCGACCTCGCTTGGGAACTGAGGGAGTCGATTCACGCCGCCGCGACAGCGGCCGCGCTCCAGGACCCTCTCCCGGCGTCTGCTGTCCAAGTCATCAATGACCGCAGCGCTCAGGGCCGGGCCGCGGCGATCCTGACGCCCGAGGGTGAGCGGCGATGGCGGCTCAGCTCGGCTTCCCGCGTGGAAGACGCCCTCAGCGTGATCGCCGCCGACGCCATCAGCATCATCGCAGGCGAACGAGACGGAAAACTGGCCTTGTGCGCGTCACCAACCTGCAAGGCCGCCTTCTTCGACACCAGCCAAAGCCGCACCCGGAAATGGTGCGACATGAACACGTGCGGAAATCGTCAGAAGAAAGCGCGCTTCAATGCCAAGCAGCGCAAACCCTCCAGATCAGCGGACTGATCCTCACCTCGGTACATCCAGAGCCCCACGCCTGCGACACATCTGTCGCGTCGCATCGATCGGACAGTGCCTCTGCGGCAGGTACACGGCGGCTGGCGACATCGGATCGGTAAACACCTGCCACGCCCCCAGCGGCTGGCGCGTGGCAGCGGGTTATCTTCCTCCAGGTACCCGCACTCAGGCATCAGGGGCCGAGTAAACCCGTTCCCCCTCCACGAACGTCTCCAGGACCCGGGCCGCCGCGATCTCCTCGGGCGGCCCCGCGAACGGGTCCCGGTCGAGGATGACCAGGTCGGCCGCCTTGCCCACCGTGATGCTGCCGGTGATCGCGTCCAGGTGGTTCACGTACGCGCTGCCCGCCGTGTACGCGGCGAGGGCGGTGCCCAGGTCGAGGCGTTGTTCGGGGAGGAACTCGGGGGTGCCTTCGGGTGCGTTGGGGGAGACGCGGTTGACGGCGACGTGGATGGCCTGGAGCGGGTCGGGGCTGCTGACCGGCCAGTCGCTGCCCGCGGCGAGCGTGGCGCCCGCGCGCAGCAGGTCGCCGAACGGGTACTGCCGGGCGCCGCGTTCGGGGCCCAGGAACGGCAGGGTCAGTTCGTCCATCTGCGGCTCGTGGGCGGCCCACAGCATCTGCAGGTTCGCGGTGGCGCCGAGGGCGCGGAACCGTCGTACGTCGGAGGGGTGGACGACCTGCAGATGGGCCAGGTGGTGGCGGGTGTCGCGGTGCCCGTTGGCCGTGCGGGCGGCCTCCACGGCGTCCAGCGCTTCGCGCACCGCGCGGTCACCCAGGGCGTGGAAGTGGACCTGGAAGCCGAGCGCGTCGAGTTCGGTGACGTACTTCCTCAACTCGCCGGGATCGACGAAGCTGATGCCGCTCGTGTTCGGGACGCAGCCGCAGACAGTGGGATTGAGATACGGGTCGAGCATGGCCGCGGTGTGATTCTCGGCGATGCCGTCCTGCATGATCTTCACCGTGCCGGCGCGGAACCGGCCCCTGCTCAACTCCTCGCGCCGCGCCACGAGTTCAGGGATCTGCTCGGCGCCGCGTTCACGGTCCCACCACAGGGCGCCTGCGACGCGGGCGGTGAGGAGGCCCTGGTCCAGGAGCGCTTGGTAGGTGGGCGCCGGGTCGGTCATGTTGGCGTACGCGCCGATGATGGCGTCCTGCCACGCGGTGACACCGTGGGAATGCACTGCGGCCTGGGCGCGTAGCAGGGCGGCCAGTTGGTCCTCGGGCGTGGGGTTGGGCACCAGCCTGCCTACGAGATGGACGGCGCCCTCCTGGAGCATGCCGGTCGGGTTCCCCTCGGCATCGCGTTCGATCCGGCCGTCCGCGGGGTCCGGGGTGCGGGCGTCGATGCCGGCTCGCTCCAGCGCCCGGGTGTTGACCCAGGCGCCGTGGTGGTCCCGGTTGGGCAGGAATACGGGCCGGTCGGGGACGATCTCGTCGAGGGCCGCGGCGGTGGGGGTGCCGCCGGGAAAGGCCTCCAGGGACCAGCCGCCGCCGGTGATCCATTCGACGTCCGGGTTCTCATCGGCGTACGTACGAATGCGCCGCAGGTACTCGGCGGGGTCGACGGTGTCGGCCAGGTGGCACAGACCGAGTTCCAGGCCCGCGCCCTGCGGGTGCACATGGGCGTCTTGGAAGCCCGGCAGCAGCAGCTTTCCGGCGAGGTCCACGACCTCGGTGCCCGGCCCGATCAGCGCGTGCACCTCGTCGTGGCCGACGGCCGTGATCCGCCCGCCGCGCACGGCCACGGCGGTGGCCCGGCTGCGGGCGGCATCGACGGTGTGGACGGGCCCGCCAGTGAGGACGAGATCGGCGGGGCCCGTGACGTGGGACTGCGACATGCGGTGAACTCCGTGGGGGTGAGTGAAGGGGGGCGGTGATTCAGACGGCCGCCGGATTCAGATGGTCGTACGGTCCATGTCCATGTCCATGGGGAGCGTGATGGCCTCGGCATCGGTGCCGCGTCCAGTGGTGAAGTACGGCGACCGCCGGACGTACTTGGCCACTGCCGCCATACCGAGGCCGACGAGAACGATGAAGGCGGGCAGAGAGAACATGAACCACCCATTGTCCGGGCTCAGTTCGAAGTGGTCGCTCTGGGTCAGATACGAGTATCCGAGATAGCCGCCGAGGCTCAGCAGCACCAGACCGGACACGGCAAGGACGCCCACGGCGAGCACCGCCGCGCGCAGGCCCGCGTGGAGGGACGACCGGAAGCGGACGGTACACGCGAGCGCGGTGAGCCCGTAGTAGAGGGCGACGAGCAGACCGATGGAGTTGACGGCGGCCAGCAGCATGTCGCTCGGCTTCGGGATCGCGACGGCCAGCAGGGCGAGCACGGCGAACCGCACCATGGGTCCGCTGGGGACCCGGTTCATCCGCGGTACGGCACTCCCGCCGCCGGAACGATCGTGGTGCTGTCCATCGAGCTTCAGACCGAGGTACGGCAGTGCCTGCGGGCCGTTCTTGATGAGTTCGGCCAGGCGGCTCATCTCGCGCTGGAAGGCGACCGAGGCGAAGAGGAAGAGGCCGAGCACGGCGAACAGGGCGATCAGGCCTCCGCGGGCCGAGTCGCCAGGGCTCTTGGCCTCCTCGGTGAGCGGGATCGCGCCTCCGGGCGACCGACCACTCATTCAGGTCCGCTGCTGACGCCGGACGGGCGGTGCGCTCGGAAGAGACGTACGGAGACATGGTTGCCGTCATCGGGCCCGTCGAGGGTGTCGATGCGGTCGACGAGGAGGCCGTTGTCGACGAGGAGGTCTTCCCACAACGTCGGGGAAAGCACCCACATCTGCACGGTCAGCGGCTTCCCGCCGGCGAGCGGCAGGATCTCCGGGCGGGCGGTGACGCTCTGGGAGGGGCCGCGGGCGGCTGCGTTGGTGTGCAGGACAGAGAAGAACAGACGGCCGTCCGGCTTCAGGGCGGAGGCGACGGCCGGGAGGAGCCGGTGCGGGTCGATGTAGCCGAAGCCGTGGATGGAATAGATGACGTCGTACGGCTCGATGGCCTGCGTCAGGTACTCGACGGCGTCGGCGTGGATGAGGCGCAGGCGCGGCAGGTTTCCGTATCGGGCGGTGGCGCGCTCGTGCTGGGTGGCTGAGGCTTCGACGGCGTCGACCGTGGCACCGTGCTCGCGCACCAGGTGTGCGGCGTGCTTGCCCAGGCCGGAGGCCAGGTCCAGGACCCGTAGGCCGGAGAGCGCGCCGAGGACTCCGGCGCCGGGCCCGGTGGGCCAGAACCCCCAGGAGATGCGGTCCACCTCCGGGACTGCGGTGGACCGTTGGAGGTGGTGAGCCCCGTATCGCGTCCAGGCTTGGGAGTTGACGGCTTCGGGCTCCGCGCTGTGCATGGTGCTCCTCGCTGCGTGAGGGGAGAGGGGCGGGGCCGCGCCGGCACGTGGCGGCCCCGCGATGACGCTCGCTACGACAGGTGGTCGGCGGTCAGCGGTCCTGGGCGAGGGCGTACAACTCGCCCAGGAGGCTGCTCTCTGTCGCGATGAGTTCGTCGAAGGTGCCCTGTTCCCGGACGGTGCCCTGGTCGAGGACGATGACCCGGTCGGCCATCCGGACGTTGTCCAGCCGGTGTGTGACCACCACGGTGATCCGGTCGGGGGCCATGGCCCGGAGTTCGCGGAAGATCTGGTGCTCGCCGCGGGCGTCCATCTCGCTGGTGGGCTCGTCCAGGACGAGCACGGCCGGTTCGCGGTACATCGCGCGGGCGCACGCCAGGCGCTGCCACTGGCCGCCGGACAGCTCGTGGCCGCCCCAGACCGAGCGGGCGAGCAGCGTGTCGAGTTGGTCGGGGAGCTCGCGCAGGGCAGTGGTCATGCCGACGCGGTCCGCCGCGTCCCAGATCCGTTCGTCGCCGTGCTCGCGGGGCTGGCCCAGGGTGATGTTCTCCCTTGCGGCCAGCGGCCAATGGCCGTTCTTCTGCGGGACCAGTCCGACGTACCGCCAGACCGACTCCGCATCGGCGGTGGCCAAGTCGGTGTCGTCCCACAGGACTTTGCCGTCGGTGGGCACAGTCAGGCCGGTGAGCATCCGGATCAGGGTCGACTTGCCCGCGCCGTTCTCCCCGACGAACGCGACGACTTCGCCGCGGTTGAGGGTGAGTGTGATCGGCTGCACGGCCGCGTTGTCCTTGCTCGGGTACGTGTAGGAAGCGGCCTCGAGGCGGATCTGCTGCGGTGGCTTGGCCTGCGTGGTGCCGCGGGCCGTGGTCATGCTCCGGACCTCGTCGATGAATTCGTAGTAGTCGGAGAGGTAGAGGCCGTGGTGGAACATCACCGTGCCGTAGCGGATGATCGAGTTGAGTGCGCGTCCGGCGGTCTGGGAGGCGACGACGGCCGTGCCCGCGATCGCCGTGGACATGGCGCCGGCGAGGACGAGCCCGGCCAGCGACGCCCACATGCCGAGCGTGAACAGTCCGCCCAGGGACGCGGCGAGCAGCGTGATCAGTAGGTACGGGCGTGCTGCTTCGAGCTCGCGGCCCTCGACCCGGTCGCACATCGTCCGGTACCAGAAGTGCAGGTAGCCGCGCATGGTGTTGGCCCGCAGCTCGTCGGCGAGGTCCGACGTGGTCAGCCACCAGCGCATCATGCCGCGGACATTGCGGGCGGAGATCGTACGGTCGTGGACGCGGTAGTCGATGCGCGCGGCGATCACTCCGCCCAGACCGCGGGGGACGACGGACAGCAGCAGTACGCCGAGCAGCAGCGGGTGGAGGGACGTGAGTACGGTCGCCGCCGACGCGAGCTGGATCAACCCGTTGGTGAGGGTCTTGGCGTCGTCGGCGAGGTCGACGGCGCGCAGCGCGCCGATCTCCGCGGCCTGGCTCCGGTCGCTGAAGCCCTCCGCGTCGTAGGCGGCGAGTTCGGCCCGCATGTGCAGGTCGACCAGGGTGAGGTCGGCGGCCGAGGCGATCTTCGGGTTCAGGCGCCGGGTCGCCCAGTCCGCGAGGATCCACATCGCCGCCCCGGTGGCCATGGCCAGGACCGCGACGGCCAGCGCCGGCCATGCCTGCGTCAGGCCCTCGCGCGGGTCCGGGACCATCAGCTGCGGCAGGGCCCTGGCGACGGCGCTGAGCATCACGGCCGTGCCGATACCGGACAGCAGCTGGCAGACGACGACCGTGATCGCCATGCGCCGGTCGACGGACCAGGCCAGCCGGGCCGTCTGCGCGAGGGCCATGGGGATCCGGCGGGCCATGTCCCACAGCGTCGCGTCGTCCATGGCGCGCCGGTGCTTGCGGCCGTTGTAGTCGAGCTCGGGAGGCTCGGCCGGCAGCGGAGCCGCAGCCCGCGCCGCGGGAACGGACGCCGTCTCGGCCGCGCCCTCCTCCTCCGCCGTCCCGGTCACTGCCTTCTTCCCGGGGTTGAGGTGGCGTGTCATGCGAACACCCCTGCCATCAGCCGGTCCAGGGTGCGCCGTCCACGCGCCGTGACCTCGGGATCGTCGTGCGCCGGGCTCCAGACCAGGCACGTCACCGCGTCGAGGGTGGCTGGCCCCTTCAACGCGTGCAATTCCTCGCAGGAGAGAGCAGTCGAGTCGGTCATGCACCCCACCTCGATGACGGTCGTGATGCGGATGCGAACGGGGCACGGCGGGCGTCAACCGGACGCGGCAGCGTGCTCGGGGCGACAGCATCGGCGGGAGGATTCTCGAACAGGGGGCGAAGGGCGGCGAACGCGAGCACGGGATTCACGGATTCTCCTCGGAGACGGAAGCGGGCTGAGCACCTCAGACAACGCCCCTGATCACGGAGTTGATACGGGCGAAGGGTCGAGTAAAAGTTCGAGGCGGAGTGTGGTGGCCAAGTGCCGTCGGCGATGCCGCAACGCCTGCCTCGTTCGAATTCACTCGCCAAGGGGACAGCGTGCGGCCGTAGTCCCACGGGGGATTGCACTGTCGGCTCGTTGACTGCATCGGATTCCTCCGGCGGGCACGGACTTCGGTTGCGGGACCGAACCCTCGCGCAGGGCACTGACAATCACGGGGTTGCAGCGACGTGATCCGGACAAGCCGAGCAAGACTTACGGATCGGCCGGCGCTGCTCGCTCTGAGGGGCGGGGAAGCGAGGCCGCGCAGCAGTACCGGCACTGGGAGCCCCGGGCAACCCGCAGTGGAATGTGACCCGCATCGAGGAAGCCGAGGACGAGATCACCGAGACGTGCGGCCGCCGCGACGGGCAGCCTTCCAAGCCCCACAAGAGCCAACCGGTCTGGATGCTCTCCGCGCCACAATGCGTCCGCGCCGCCGTCGCGGATGTCTGAATCTGTTCACCCCGGATGAGGGCTGCGCTATTGGTTCGACGGACGGGCGGAAGGCGCGGGCGAGGAACGAGAATTCGTCCAGGGCCTGCGCGCCTAGAGGGTGATCTCTTGAATCAGGGATTGATGGGCATGCGCGGCACATCCGACCGGTAGGGTCGACACACATGACAGCAGAGTCACCGACGCAGACTGTGCAACGCCTGTTCCCGCTGCTCGCCGAGGGAAAGAGTGCGGAGGCGGCGGCGCTGTTCGCCGACTCGGTGTCGTTCTCCATCCCGCACCCGCCGGGCATTCCGTGGGTGCCGGAAGTCGACTCGGCGGACGGCATGCGGACGTTCTTCGAGTTGCTGCAGACTCATGTGCAGGCCAAGGAGTTCGACCTTCGCCAGGTCATCGCCGAGGGCGACGATGTGGTGCTCATCGGGCGCATGGTCTCCGAGGTCAAGAAGACGGGCCGGGACATCGACACCGCGTTCGCCCTGCACACCACGGTCCGGGACGGGCGAATCACCCGCTACCACCTCTACGAGGACACCTACGCCGTCGCCAAGGCCTACTTCGACGACTGATCGTCCGGTGGGCTCGCTCAGCCAGCTCGTCTTTCAACCTGAAGCCCAGTCTCAGCCCTCCCGCAGCTCCCGCACAATCGGCTCCCACACCTCGGCGTCGATGTCGTACGCGGTGTAGAACGACACCCGGTCGACCAGCGACCCGTACCGGCCGCGGATCTCAGCCGCCACCCGCTCCGGCTCCGCCACCACCGCGAAGGCATGCAGCACCTCGTCGTCGACGAGCCGCCCCATCTCCTCCCACTTGTCCTCGCGGGAGGACTTCGACAACGCGTTCAGCTCGTCGCCGAGTTCGCCCCAACCGTGCAGCTCCAGTACGCCCCGGTACGCGGGCGTGCTCCCGTAGAAGGCGATCTGGCGCCGGGTGCCGTCCACGGCGCGGGCCATCTCCTCCTCCGTACGGCCCGTAGCGGTGAGGAGGAGATGCGAGACGGAGAAGTCGGCGCGCGTGCGGCCCGACTTCGCCAGCCCGGCCTCGACGGTCGGCACGGTGACCTCCCGCAGATACCGCTCCGTGGTGAATCCATGCGCGAGCAGCCCGTCCGCCACCTCCCCTGCGACCCGGGTCATCGCCTCCCCGACGGCGGCCACGAAGACCTTGGGAGCGCCACCGGTAGCGGGCGGGGGAGAGAAGAAGGGGGACATGAGGGTGTGCGAGTAGAAGTCGCCTTGGAAGTTGAGCTTTTCGCCCTCGTTCCAGGCGGCCCAGATGGCCCGCAGCGCGCTGACGTATTCGCGCATACGGGCCGCCGGCCGGCTCCACGGCATCGAGAAGCGTCGCTCGATGTGCGGCTTGATCTGGCTGCCGAGGCCGAGTGAGAAGCGGCCGCCGGAGTAGGTCTGCAAGTCGTGGGCGGTGTACGCGAGTTGCATGGGGGAGCGGGCGAAGGCCACCGCGATCGCCGTGCCGACCTCGAGGCGGTCGGTGTGCTCGGCCGCGAGCAGCAGTGGCAGGAACGGGTCGTGCTTGGACTCCGAGGCCCACAGGCCGTCGTAACCCGCCTTCTCGTGATGCCGGGCCTCCTCGACCACCTCGGCGGTGCCCCACACGTTCAGCTTGCCGTCGACCTTCATACGGATTCTCCAACCCTGTCCAAACCGATGCGCCGCGCGAGCAGTTCCCGGTGATACGCCGGATCGCCGAACAGCAGCTGTGACGTCTTGGCCCGCTTCAGATACAGGTGGGCCGGGTGCTCCCAGGTGAAGCCGATACCGCCGTGCACCTGGATGTTCTCCGCCGCTGCCTGGAGACAGGCGTCCGAGCAGAACGCCTTGGCCAGACTCGCCAGGGCGGGCAGCTCAGGGTCCTCGCTCTCGGCGGCGAGCAGCGCGTAGTGCGCGGCGGCCCGCGCCGACTCCACCTCCAGCAACACGTCGGCGAGCAGATGCTTTACGGCCTGGAAGGAGCCGATCGGCCGCCCGAACTGGTGGCGCACCTTGGCGTACTCCACCGCCATGTCGAGCGCGCGGCCCGCGACCCCCACCTGCTCGGCCGCCAACGCCACTGCGGCATGGTCGAGTACCTCCGCCACCAGGTCCCAGCCGTCGCCGTGCGTACGCAGCCGGGTCGCCCGTACGTCGTGGTAGTCGAGGCGTGCCTGTCGGCGGGTCGGGTCCATCGTGGGCAGGGGTTCACGGGTCAGCCCGGCTGCGTCGCCGTCCACCCAGAAGACGCCGATGCCGTCGCCGGTACGGGCCACGGTGAGCACGACATCCGCGCTCGCCCCGTCCAGTACGAAGGTCTTGTGGCCGCTGAGCAGCCAACTCCCCGCCGATTCGCGGGCGTTGAGCCCGACACCGTCGGCATCCCAGCGCGCGGAGTCCTCCGTCAGCGCCACGGTGGCCACCAGTTCACCGGCGGCCAGCCCCGGCAGCAGCCGCTTGCGGGCCTCCTCGTCGTCGCAGCGCAAGAGAAGGGTGGTCGCCAGCACGGCGGAAGCGAGGAACGGCGTACAGGTCAGCGCCCGCCCCAACTCCTCCATCACCACGCCCACTTCGACCGGCCCGCAGCCCGCGCCCCCGTACTCCTCGGGGATCGCGAGCCCTTGCAGACCGAGCTCCGAGCCCATCCGCCGCCACACAGCACGGTCGAAGCCCTCCGGCGTCTCCATCAGCCGCCGTACCTCGGTCTCGGGCGAGGTGTCCGCCAGGAACGCCCGTACGGTGCGCCGCAGTTCCTCCTGCTCGTCGCTGAACGCGAAGTCCATGTGACTCACTCCTCTCCGGTTCAGCGGCCGGCGCGCGCCGCGATGATCTTCTCGACGATCGCGATGTGGTCCGGTGCGTGCATGCTGTCCCGCTCCGCGAGCAGGGCCGGTTCCAGTACGGCGGAGATGGCCTGCTCCAGATGCAGGTTCACCGCCCGCTTGGTCTCGCGCAGCGCCTGCGCGGGCAGCGCGGCCAGTCGCCCGGCGAGATCCATGGCCTCGGCCCTGAGCTTGTCGTCCGGCACGACACGGTTGGCGATGCCCAGCCGGACCGCCTCCTCGGGGGACACGCGATCACCGAGGAACAGCAGTTCCTTCGCTCGAGTGAGGCCCACGAGCAGCGGCAGTACGAGCGCGCCGCCGTCCCCCGCGACCAGGCCGACCTGGACATGCGGATCCGCGATATGGGCGCCCTCGGCGATCAGTACGAGGTCGCTGAGCAGGGCCAGGCTGCAGCCGAGGCCGACTGCCGGCCCATTCACCGCCGCGATGACCGGGAGGGGGCAGCGCACCATGCCGAGGATGATTCGCCGGGCCTCGTCGACGTTCTGCTCCCGGAAGGCGGCATCGCGCTGGACCCGGGTCATTACCGCGAAGTTGCCGCCGGCGCTGAAGGCCCGGCCGCGCCCGGTGAGTACGACCGCCCTCGCGTCCGGATCGGCCGCGACCTCGTCCCAGACCGATGCGAGAGACGAATGGAGCTCCTCACTCGTCGAGTTGAGCTGGTCCGGCCGGTTCAGCTCGATCAGCCGGACCGGCCCGTGGGCCGTCACCACGAGATCCGTCATCGCCACCGCCAGCACTCAGGAAACAGTCAGTAGAGTTGAATGCTATAACTATTTAGAGCTGACTGGGAACCGTCACGGTGATCGACCGCGGAGGACGCGCATGCCGGAGCAGGAGTACGAGACCGTACGAGCCGAAGTGGCGGACCGCATCCTCACCGTCACCCTCAACCGGCCGGAGAAGCTGAACGCCTTCAACCCCCAGATGATGGCCGACCTGCTCGACATCTTCGACTCCGCCGACACCGACGACGACGTACGCGTGATCGTCGTGACCGGCGCCGGACGCGGCTTCTGCGCGGGCGCCGACGTGAGCTCCGGCGGCACGTCCTTCGACCACCGCAAGGCGGGCGCCTGGCACCGGGACACCGGCGGCCGAGTGGCTCTGCGGCTGTTCTCCTGTACCAAGCCGGTCATCGCCGCGATCAACGGCCCCGCGGCGGGCGTCGGCGCCAGCATGACCCTGCCCATGGACATCCGGCTGGCGTCGACCAAGGCGAAGTTCGGCTTCGTCTTCGCGCGCCGCGGCATCGTGCCGGAGTCCGCGGCGAGCTGGTTCCTGCCGCGGGCCGTGGGGATGCAGCGGGCCATGGAATGGGTGGCGACGGGCCGCGTCTTCGGCCCCGACGAGGCGCTGGCGGCCGGTCTTGTCCGCTCTGTCCACTCGCCGGAGGAACTGCTCCCGGCTGCGTACGAACTCGCCCGTGAGATCGCCGAGAACACCTCCGCGATCTCGGTCGCCCTCTCGCGCCAGATGATGTGGCGGATGCTCGGCGAACCCCACCCGATGACCGCGCACCGCCTCGACTCGCGGATCATGAGCCAGATCGGCGGCGGCCCGGACCCCGTCGAGGGCGTCGAGTCCTTCCTCGCCAAGCGCCCGCCCGAGTTCCCGGGCCGGGTCAGCAAGGACATGCCTCCCGTCTACCCCTGGTGGCAGGAGGAGGAGTTCCGCCCCTTCGGGGAGTAGCACCAGCAGGCATCGCTACCTGAGTGCCAGGAGACGACATGACGACGTACGACTACATCGTGGTGGGCGCGGGGTCGGCGGGCTGCGTACTCGCCAACCGCCTTTCCGAAGACCCGAAGACGTCCGTGCTGCTGATCGAGGCGGGCGGCCGGGACACGACTCCGCTGATCAAGATGCCCAAGGGCTTCGGCAAGCTCCTGGGCGATCCGCGGTACGCCTGGCACTACCCCGTCGAACCCGTCGGCAAGACCCGCCGGGTCGAACACTGGGTGCGCGGCAAGGCCCTCGGCGGATCGAGTTCAGTCAACGGCATGGTCTACAACCGCGGAGACCGCGCCGACTACGACGAACTGGAGCGTCTCGGAAACCCCGGCTGGGGCTGGGACACCATGCTGCCGGTCTTCAAGAAGATCGAGGACAACGCACTCGGCGCCTCCGAACTCCGGGGCGCGGGCGGCCCGTTGCACATCTCCACCGCGCCGAAACCGGAGCCGCTGTGCGAGGAGGCGATCGCCGCCGGAACCGGACTGGGCTGGCAGCGAACCGACGACCTCAACGCGAGCGACGACGAACGCATCGGCTATGCCATGGCCACCATCAAGAACGGACAGCGGTTCAGCGCCGCGCGCGCCTTTCTGCACCCGGTCGAGGACCGACCGAACCTGACCGTGTCGGTGGACACCCTCGTCACGAAAGTCCTGATCGAGAACGGCAGGGCCGTCGGCGTACGGACCCGCAGTGCGGGCCGGGAGGTCGACATCCGCGCCGGGCTGGAGGTGATCCTCTCCGCCGGCAGCATCGCCACGCCGAAGATCCTCCAGCTGTCGGGCATCGGCCCGGCCGCGACGCTCAAGGAGGCGGGCGTCGACGTCCTGGTGGACAGTCCGTACGTAGGCGGCCGGATGCGCGAACACCGCTGCTTCGTCGTCCAGTACCGCCTGAAGGACAAGCTCGGCTACAACAAGGCGCTCAGCACCCCGGTGCGGCAGGCGTTGTCGGGAGCGAAGTACCTGGCGACCCGCCGTGGACCCCTCGCCGCCCCCGCCTTCGACGTCATCGGCTTCTTCAAGACTCGCCCCGAACTCGCCCGCCCCGACGCTCAGTTGCTGATCGCGCCGGTCTCCCTCAGTCCGGAGATCCCCGGCAAGGAGACCGGCGTGGAGCGCGAACCCGGCGTGATGGGCCTCGGCTATATCCTCCGCCCCACCGCCGAAGGCAGCCTGCACATCACCTCGGCCGACCCCGATGTACCGCTCACGATCACGGCGAACTACTACGGCTCCGATCATGACCGAACCGTCGGAACGGCCCTCTTCCGCAGAATGCGCGAACTCTTCGAAACCGAGCCCCTCGCCGGACGGATCATGGCCGAAACGCTACCCGGCACCGCCGTCCGCGACGACCAGGAGATCATCGACGCGGGCCTCGACCACGGGCGCTGCGGCTATCACGCCATCGGCACGTGCGCGATGGGCCCGGCCGAGGACGATGCCGTCGACGCCCGCCTGCGTGTACGCGGTGTCGCTGGCCTGCGGGTCGTCGACTGCTCGGTCATGCCGACCATGGTTTCGGGCAATCTCAACGGGCCCATCATGGCTATGGCCTGGCACGCTGCCGACCTCATCCTCCACGGGAACTGAAACCTGACAGCCTCCTGACAGAAGCAGGAGATCTGTCCGAAACATTGTCGTAGTTTCGCCGAAGTGTTAGCGTCCGGACGACGTCATTCAGTTGAATGCGTTAAACCATTCCGCCCTGGACGGTGACCATGAGCGATGGTTTCCTGTACGAATCCTTCCGCGGCGTCGACTGGGGAGTCGCCACCGCGGACACCATCGCGGCCCCGCCGCCGCCCCCGCCCGAGCGTGGCGGGCACTTCCGGCAGTGGACCGACGACATCCGGCAACTCGTCGGCGTCACCCCGGACTCACACCGGATGGTCGCCGGCTGGCCACGGCTCCAGCCCGACGGCCCCGGCACCTGGGACGCCGAGGCCCTGGACCGCTGCGACCGCGAACTCGACGCCCTCCTCGAACTCGGCCTGCGGCCCGGCCTGACCCTGCTCGACCGGTCACTGCCGCCCTGGCTAGAGGCCACCGGAGGCTGGCTCGACCGCGACACCGCCGAGCATTTCGCCGCGTACGCCGCCGAGCTGGGCCGCCGCTTCGGCGACCGCGTGACCCGCTGGATCACTTCCACCGACCTGGCCGGGCCCACCCTGGCGGACCACGTGGCGGGGATGTACACACCGGGCCGCGGCATCGGCCGCGCGGGCCTCCCCACCGTCCACCACATCCTGCTCGCCAACGGCCTCGCGACCCAGGCCCTCAGAGCGGCCGGCGTCACCGGCCGGATCGGCACCACGGTCACCCTCGTCAGCGGCTACGCCGCCACCGACGACCCCTTCGACCGCCTCGCCCTGGAACGTCTGGAGAGCTGGACCAACCGCCTCTTCCTCGACCCCATGCTGCTCGGCGAGCACATGGTGACCGAGGACGACGTCTCACCCGTCGAGGCCACCGGCTGCGTACGCCCCGGCGACCTGGAGATCATCAGCACCAGCCAGGACCTGCTGGGCCTGTCCTGGCACACCCCGTTCCGCGTCACCGCACCGGAGAACCTGCCCCGCGTACTGCCGACCGACAAGTGCCAGAGCACCCTCAACGAAGTGAACCGCCTGCTCGTCGGCCTCGGCTTCGCGATCACCCCCTTCGACGACGTCGAGACCACGGCGTACGGCTGGCCCATCCTCCCCGAGGCACTCGCCGACGGCGTCGCCGACCTCCACGACCTGTACGGAGACCGGCTGCCCCCGCTGTCCGTCATCGACAACGGCATGGGCGACCTGGACCTGGTCGACGAGACCGGGCACAGCGACGACGCCCGGCGCCGGGCCCTGCTGCGCGCCCGGCTCTCCTGGCTGGGCCGGGTGATCGCACGCGGCGTAAACGTCTGCGGCTACGAGTACTGGTCCGTCCTCGACAACCTGGAAGCGAAGTTCCGCTACACCCGCCTCTACACGATGGCGGTCCCGGACCATGAGCCGCCGCCGCGCCCGCCAATGCCCTCGGACTGGGTGCATGGTGGAGCGTTCGCCGGCCCCGTCGGATCGGGATCGGCATCCGGATCCGGATCCGCTGACGGTCCCGCACCCGGCCTGACCCTGGTGCCGGGCGCTCCCCGCGGACAGAGAGGGCAGCGGGGGCAGCGAGGTCAGAGCATCGGAGCCCCGTAGTCCCTGCCCCGGATCAGCCGCACCGGGGTGTAGACGAGCACGTCCTCGTCCCGCTGGTTGCGTACGGTGATCCGGCTGGTCACCACGCCCCGGCCGGGCTTGCTGGACGGACGCGAGTCCGTGGTCTCCACGACCGCGTACAGGGTGTCGCCGACATAGACCGGCCCCCGCACGGTCAGCTCCATGTGCAGGAAGGCGAGGCCCGTGCCGTGCAGCACGTTCGTCTGGAGGACGAGTCCTTCGGCGATGCAGTACGTCAGCCCGCCCGGGACGAGCCGTCCGGTGTAACCGCCCTCCGCGGCGTGCGTGGCGTCCCAGAAGAGCGGCTCGTTGAAGCCGCCCCAGGTGATGAAGTTGACCAGGTCGGTCTCGGTGATGGTGCGGCGGGCGGTCCGGAAGACCTGGCCCTTCGGCATGTCCTCGTAGGTCAACCCCCTTACGAGTGGGGGGACTTCATTGGTCGCGGCAGTGGTGGTGGCGGTCGGCTCGGACGTCATCGCGGGCTCCTCATGCATCCGTAGATCACGTAGGTCATTGAGGTCATGCAGGTCACGTAGGTCAGAGATCGATCGGGTGCTTGTCGGACACGGCCTCGAAGTCCGGGGCGCGCTTCTCCCGGTGGGCGGCCAGACCCTCCGCGACCTCGTGGCCGCCGAACCCGAAGAACTCCAGGCCGAGCGAGGCCTCGAAGATCGGTTGGGCCGTGCGATACCAGTGGTTGAGGGACCGTTTCGTCCAGCTGATGGCGCTGGCGGAGCCAGCCGCCAGGGTCGTCGCGATGCGCAGGCCCTCGGCGTGCACCTGCTCGTCGTCCACGCACTTGGAGACCAGGCCGATGCGTTCGGCCTCCGCACCCGTGAGTGCCTCGCAGGTCAGCAGGTAGTACTTGGCCTTGGCCATCCCGCACAGCAGCGGCCAGCAGATCGCCGCGTGGTCACCGGCCGCGACACCGAGCCGAGTGTGCCCATCGACGATCTTCGCCTTGCGTCCGGCGATGGAGATGTCGGCCAGCATGCCGATGACCAGGCCCGCGCCCACCGCCGGACCGTGGATCGCGGAGACCACCGGCTTGGAGCAGTTGATCACCCCGTACACCATGTCCCGGGCCTCCCGCATCACCCGGGCACGCACCGCGTACTCCTCGGTCAGAGCCTCGATGGAGTCGAAGGTCCCGCCCGCCGAAAACGCCTTGCCGGCTCCCTGGACCAGCACCGCGCGGGTCTCTTCGTCCCGGTCGATCACCGGCCAGATGTCGGCCAGTTCGCCGTGCATCCGCGGATCGACCGCGTTGAGATTCGGGCCGTCCAGCACGATGCGGAGCACGCCGGGCGCGGGCCGCTCGAAGGTGAGGCTGGTGAACTCGTCATAGCGGTCGGTCACAACGCACCCCTGGTTCATTCAGTGCTTGGTTGGTTCAGTGCCTGGTTCATTCAGTGTGGATACTATAATTATCTAACTGTATCGTGGATGGGTAGCACGCGGGCAACACCGGGAAGCGGGCAGCTCCGGGGACGGGAAAGGCGCGCCATGGATCTCACCTTCGGCTTCGGCGAGGAGCAGGACGAACTGCGCAAGGTCGTCCGTTCCTTCCTCGCCAGACACTCCACCGAGGCCGACGTACGCCGCCTGGCCGCCGACCCGGAAGGCTACGACCGGGTCGTATGGCGGCGGATGGCCACGGAACTCGGCCTCCAGGGGCTCGCCATCCCCGAGGCGTACGGCGGCTCGGGCTTCGGTTACGCCGAACTCGGCATCGTCTTCGAGGAAATGGGCCGCGCCCTGCTCTGCGCCCCGTACTTCGCCACCGTGGCCCTCGCCGCCGAGGCACTCCTGCGCTGCGACGACGAAGCGGCCCGCCTCGACTACCTGCCGGGCATCGCCTCGGGCGACACTGTGGCCACCCTCGCCCTGACCGAGGCGGACGGCCGCTGGGACGAGCAAGGCATCCAGCTCAACGCCCATGAAGCTAAAGGGAGTTGGCGACTTACCGGCGCGAAGACGTACGTCCCCGACGGCCACCTAGCCGATCTGCTGCTGGTCGCCGCCCGCACGCCCTCCGGCGTCAGCCTCTTCGCCGTCGAGAGCGACGCACTGGGCCTCACCCGCACCACGCTCCCCGCCCTCGACCAGACCCGCAAGCAGGCGCAGATCGACTTCGCCGACACCCCCGCCCGGCTGCTGGGCACCGAAGGCACGGCCTGGCCGGCGATCGAGCGCACCCTCGCCACCGCCTCCATACTCCTGGCCGCCGAACAGGTCGGGGGAGCCGCCGCCGCACTGGACGCCTCCGTGGCGTACGCCAAGATCCGCGAACAGTACGGGCGGGCCATCGGCTCGTTCCAGGGGATCAAGCACAAGTGCGCGGACATGCTGGTCGAGATCGAGTCGGCTCGCTCGGCGGCGTACGGCGGGTTGTGGGCGCTCGACGCGGGAGACGAGGCGGAGATCGCGATCGCCGCGGCCCTCGCCCAGGCCTTCTGCTCGGAGGCGTACACCGTGGTCGCGAGCGAGAACATCCAGGTGCACGGCGGCATCGGCTTCACCTGGGAACACCCCGCGCACCTCTACCTCAAGCGGGCCAAGAGCTCCGAGGTGCTGCTCGGCACGCCCTCGTACCACCGGGAGCTGCTTGCCACCCGGCTCGGCATCTGAACCCACGCGATCTGAATCCACGCGGAGGAGAACACGCAATGGAGCTGGACTTCGGGCCCGCGGTACGGGACTTCCGGGACGAGTTGCGCGACTGGCTGGCCGAGCACCTGGTGGGCGAGTTCGCCGCACACCGGGGGGTGGGCGGCCCCACCGATGGCGCCGCCTGGGACGTCCGGCTCGCATGGGACCGTGAGCTGTCGGCCGGGAACTGGCTGGGCATCAGCTGGCCGCGCGAGTACGGCGGACGCGGGCTCGGGCTCCTCGAGGAGATCGTCTTCGAGTACGAGTACGCGCGGGCCAACGCCCCGTACCGCGCCACCGGCAACGCCCTCGACCTGCTCGGCCCGATGCTGCTCGCGATGGGCAGCGAGGAGCAGAAGAAACGCTTCCTGCCGCCGATCCTCGCGGTCGAGGAGCTGTGGGGGCAGGGCTTCAGCGAACCGGGCGCCGGTTCCGATCTGGCGTCCGTACGCACCAGGGCCGAGCGGGACGATGGGGGCACCTCCCGCTCGAGCGGAGCCGAGAGTGGGGGAGACTGGGTGGTCAACGGGCAGAAGGTGTGGACCTCCTTCGGGATCCACGCCGACTGGCTCTATGCGCTCGTCCGCACCGACCCGGACTCCCAGCGGCACAAGGGGCTGAGCATGCTGCTCGTCCCCGCCGACCAGCCGGGCGTGGACATCCGGTCGATCCGTAACCTGGCGGGCCAGGACGAGTTCGCCGAAGTCTTCTTCTCCGACGCCCGCACCGGCGCGGACATGGTGGTGGGCGAGGTCGGCCAGGGCTGGCGTACTGCGATGGGCACCCTCGGTATCGAACGCGGCACCACGCTCCTGCCCCAGCAGCTCACCTTCGAGCGGGAGGCCGACGCCCTGATCGAGCTGGCCCGCGAACGCGGCGCGTTGCACGACCCCATGCTGCGCCGCCGGATCGTGGACGCCTGGATCTCCGTACGCATCATGCGCACCACCAATATGCGGACCGTCGCCGAACTGGTCGCGGGCCGCACCCCCGGAGCGCAGTCCACCACGGCGAAGCTGTACGCCTCGACACGGCACCAGCAACTGGGCCATCTCGCCATGGAGTTGGCGGGACCGGCCGGACAGATCATCGGCGAGGACTACGAACTCGACACCCGGCAGCGCTCGTTCCTGCTCTCCCTCGCGGAGACCATCTACGGCGGCTCCAGCGAGATCCAGCGCAACATCATCGGCGAACAACTCCTCGGCCTGCCCAAGGACCCACGCCCATGAGCCCAACCGACATCCGCGCTCTCGAGGACCGCATCGACCGCATCGAATCGCAGCTCGCCATCCAGCAACTCCCCATCCGCTACGCCCTCGCCGTGGACGCCCGCGACCTCGACGCCTGGACCGGCTGCTTCCACCCCGACGTCGACATGGGCCGCCACGGCCGCGGCCGACACGTCCTGCGCGCCCACATTGAGCCCCAACTACGCGGCTTCCACCGCTCCGTTCACCAGATCTGCGGCCACCGCATCGAGTTCACCGGCCGCGACACCGCGACCGGCGCGGTCTACTGCCGGGCCGAGCACGAGGTGGGGGAGCGGTGGATCGTGATGGCGATCTGCTACTGGGACGAGTACGCGCGGGTGGACGGCGAGTGGTACTTCTCCCGCCGGCGTGAACAGCACTGGTACGCGGCCGATGTCACCGAGCGGCCCCAAGCGGTGGACTTCAAGGGCTGGGAGGGCGCAGGAGAACCGGCCCTGCCGGACGCCTTTCCCTCGTGGGCACCCTTCTGGAAGGAATCGACATGACGGAGCGACGTACACGGCTGGCCGGGAAGGTGGCGCTGGTCACCGGAGGCGGTCAGGGCGTGGGACGCGGGATCGCGCTCGCGCTGGCCGCCGAGGGTGCGGCGGTGGTGATCTCGGGCCGTACCGAGAGCAAGCTGAAGGACACGGCCGCCGAGATCGCCGAGCGCGGCGGGCGGGCGTACACCGTGGCCGGTGACGTCGGCGAGCGCGATGACGTCGACCGCATGGTGGCCGAGACGGTAAGGGAGTTCGGCGCGCTGGACGTCCTCGTCAACAACGCGCAGTCGTCGGTGCAGCGCAAGCTGGAGAAGACCTCGTACGACGATGTCGAACTCACCTACCGCAGCGGCCCGTTGGCGACCTTCCACGCGATGCAGGCCGCGCTGCCCCACCTCAGGGCGAGCCGGGGCAGCGTCGTGAACCTCGGCTCCTCCGCCGCGGTGCAGGGTGATCCGACCTTCGGCGCGTACGCGATGGCCAAGGAGGCGATCCGCGGACTGAGCCGGGTGGCCGCGCGGGAGTGGGGCCCGTACGGAATCCGGGTCAACGTCGTCTGCCCGGCCGCCCTGAGCCCGGCCGCGGAGAACTACCTCGCCGCCCACCCGGAGAAGGCCGCACCGCTGTACGCCGGCATCCCGCTGGGCCGTCTCGGCGACCCCGAGGCGGACATCGGCCGCGCGGTTGCGGCCCTGGTCAGCGACGACATGGCCTATCTGACCGGTGCGACGCTGATGCTGGAGGGCGGCCGGACACTGATCGGCTGACGGACGGCCGCCCGCAGGGTCACTCAGGCCGTTCGCGCGGCCACCCGCATGGTCACTCAGATCCTCCGCGCGGCCACCCGCACCGCACCCGTAGGCCGTCCGCACGGCCATTCAGGCCGTGCGCACAGCCGGTTCAGGTCGTCATACGACGCCCCGCGCCCGCAGCTCAACGAGCTGATCCTCCGTCACCCCTGCCAGCCCGCCCAGCACTTCGGCGGTGTGCTCGCCCAGCGACGGCGGCGGTGCGTAGTCCCCGACGGGAGTCGCCGAGAGCCGTAGGGGGTTGGCAAGCAGCGGCAGCCGCCCCGACACCGGGTCCTCGACCTCCACCAGCATCTCCCGGTGCTGGACCTGCGGATCGGCGAAGACCTCGGGCAGTTCGTTGATCGGGCCGGCCGGGACATCGTGCGCGTCGAACGCGGCCAGCCACTCGTCCCGGGTTCTGGTCCGCAGGATCTCCTCCAGTACGGGCACGATCTCGTCCCGGTGGGTGATCCGTGCGGCGGTCGTGGCGAACCGCGGATCCTGGAGCAGTTCGCCGTGGTCGACGGCCGCGCAAAAGGCCGCGAACTGCTTGTCGTTGCCGGCCACGACGAAGATGGGCTTGTCCTTGCACGGGAACGCCTGGGACGGAATCCCGCCGTAGCCGCCGTTGGCCCGGCGTCGCGGGACCTCGCCGGAGACCAGGTAGTTCATCGCGAAGTGCGAGAGCGTGGCGAGCCCGCAGTCCAGCAGGGACAGGTCGATGAACTGGCCCTCGCCGGTGACGTCGCGGTGTCGCAGGGCCGCGAGGATGGCGGTGGAGGCGTAGAGCCCGGTGAGGATGTCGATCATGCTGATGCCGACCTTCATCGGCTCCTCGGGATGCCCGGAGACGCTCATCATCCCGGACATGGCCTGGAAGATGCCGTCGTAACCGGGGCGAGAGGCGTACGGGCCGGTCTGCCCGAAGCCGGTGACGGAGAGGTAGACCAGCCGTGGGTTGAGCGCGCGCAGGCTCTCCTGGTCGAGGCCGTACTTTGCCAGGGTGCCCGCGCGGAAGTTCTCGACGACGACGTCCGAGCATGCGGCCAGCGAGCGGATCAACTCCTGCCCCTCCGCGGTGGCGTGATTGACGGTGACCGACTTCTTGTTGCGGTTGCAGGCGAGGAAGAACGCGGCGGTGTCCGTCGGTTCGCCGTCGCGGTCGGTGAGGAACGGGGGCCCGTACGTCCGCGAGTCGTCACCGACTCCGGGACGCTCGATCTTGATCACCTCCGCGCCCAGATCGGCCAGCGTCTGGGTGGCGAGTGGCGCCGCGAGGATACGGGACAGATCGAGGACGCGGATCCCGGCCAGGGCGGTCGACGGCATCAAGAGCCTCCCGTTTACGATGAATGAGTTAGATAAATAATACATCTGGCGGGGCTCGGGTGTAGCCTCATGATTGCTCCATCTATCCAATTCATGTAACTATATGGCCTGGGCTTGAGGAAGCCTGGACTGGAAGGTGCGCGGATGACCGTCACGGCGAGGACCCTCACCGACCAGGAACAACGCGAGCGCCGCGAGTGGTTCCGGGCCCGCTGGGAACGCGGGGTCAAGTTCAACCGCAGCGCCGGTATGCGCGTCCTGCGCTGGGATCCGGACGGCATCGAGATGACGATGCCCTTCACCGAGGCGCTCTCGGCCCACGAAGGCGTATTCCACGGCGGAGTCGTCTCGGCGCTGATCGACACCGCGGGCTCGGGAGCCGTGATCGCCGGCCATGACTTCACCAAGGGCAGCCTGCTCAGCACCGTCTCCATGTCGGTGCAGTACCTCGCGCCCGCCCGCGGCCACGAGGCCATCGCGTACGCGCGCTGCGTCCGACGCGGCAGCCGCCTCCACTTCGCCGAGGTCGACGTACGGATGCCGGACGGCCGCATCTGCGCACGCGGCCAGGTGATCGTCAGCATCTCCGGCGAGCGAGCCGGCGTCGGCGACCCCGTCGAACCCTTTGCCGAGGAGTGACACACGATGACCGAACAGCCCACAGAAGACCTGGTGTTGTACGAGGTCGACGAGGACGGTGTCGCCACCGTGACCCTCAACCGGCCCGAGCGCAAGAACGCCTGGAGCATCCCCATGGAGCAGCGGTTCTTCGCGCTCCTGGACGAGGCCGCCGCCGACTCCGCCGTCCGCGTGGTCATCATCACCGGGGCGGGCAGGGCGTTCTGCCCCGGCATGGACGTCCAGCGCCTCGAGCAGAACGCCCAGCCCGGCGAGTCCCTCAACCTCCAGGCCCGCGTGCCCATGTACAGCCGGCGCGACATGCCGAAGCCCCTGATCGCCGCCGTCAACGGTGCCTGCGCGGGCATCGGCCTCATTCAGGCGCTCATCTGCGACGTACGGTTCGCGGCCCGCGGCGCTCGCTTCACCACCGCCTTCACCCGGCGCGGACTGGCCGGCGAGTACAACCTGCCGTACGTGCTGCCGCGCGTCATCGGCCTGGAGAACGCGCTCGACCTGCTGCTCTCCGGCCGCGTCTTCGACGCCGACGAAGCGAAGGAGTTGGGGTTGGTCAGTCGCGTCGTCGATCCTGACCAACTCCTCGACGCCGCCCGCGCGTACGCCCGCGACATCGCCCGCAACTGCTCCCCGCGCGCCATGGCCGTCGTACGCCACCAGGTGTACGGCGACCTCGACCGCGGCTTCACCGACGCCCTGGCCCGCAGCTACTCGGCGATGGAGTTCTTCGCGGGCTCACCGGACTTCCGCGAGGGCGTGGCGAGCTTCGTGGAGAAGCGGGAGCCCAAGTTCGAGGGCCTGCCCCCGGACTTCGACCCGGACGAGGCGACGCGCGACCCGTTCCTCCCCTACTGACACCAACTGACGTCTGCCACATGCTTGTTGACCACGAGGAGCACGAACCATGACAGGGCACCCGTTCCCCGTCGAGTCCGGGCACATCCTGATGTTCGCCCGGGCCATCGGCGACGAGAACCCGGCGTACGAGCATCTCGCCCCGCCGACCTTCACCTGGGCGAGCGCCCACTTCGACCCCGACTGCCACCTGCGGCCGAAGCCCGGCGAGGAGTGGTTCGGCTCCGGAGCCGGGCCGGGCGTGATGCCGGAGGGCGGCGGCGGACTGCACGCCGAGCAGCACTTCGAGTACCACCGTCCGGTACGCGTCGGAGAGACGCTGTACGCGCACACCGTTCCGGGCCGCAGCTGGGAGAAAAAGGGCCGCACCGGACGCCTGCTGTTCAGCGAACGCATCACCGAGTACCGGGACGCCGACGGCGAACCGGTCGTCAGCGCCCGCACCGTGGCCGTCGTGCCCGAGGGCCCCGCCACCCCCAAGTCCGAGGAACCGGCGAACAGTTCCGCGAACAGTTCCACCGGGAAGGATGACGCCTGATGAGCCCGTACGTGGATGACATCAAGGTCGGCGAGAGCCGCGAGAGCGTGCTCGTCGACGATCTCAAGCGCACCCGGATCGTCCAGTACGCGGGCGCCTCCGGCGACTTCAACCCCCTGCACACCGACCACGTCTTCGCCACCGAAGCCGCCGGCTACCCCGGGGTCTTCGCCCACGGCATGATGACGATGGGCATGACCGGCCGGGTCCTCACCGACTGGGTCGGCATCGAACCGCTGCTCAGCTACGGGGTGCGCTTCAAGGCGCAGGTCTGGCCCGGCGACACCCTGACCGCCACGGCGACCGTCGAGTCCATCGAGGACACTCCCGCCGGACCGGTCGCCCACTTCTCGTTGCGTACCGTCAACCAGCACGGCGCCGAGGTGGTCACCGGCACCGCGACCGTCCGCCTGGAGTCCTGACATGCCCGGCCACGTGCCCGTCGCGCCCGAAACAGTGGGCGTCGACGGGCACCGGCTCGACGTACTGCTGCGCCGCATCAGGCTCGAAGTGGAGCACGGCCCGCTCCCGTCGGCGCAGGTCGCCGTCGCCCGGGCCGGCCGGCTGGTGGCGTACGAGACCTGGGGCGAGGCGGACCCCGGCACCCGCTACATCCTGCAGTCCGTCGGCCGCTCGATCGTCGCCGGCGCCGTGTGGAAGTTGATGGGCGACGGACTGCTCGACATCGGTGAGCAAGTCGCCGCGATCATCCCGGAGTTCGGGACGAACGGGAAGGAGGCGGTCACGGTCGAGCAGGTGCTCACCCACACCGCCGGCTTCCCCTTCGCACCGCTCGGCTATCCGAAGATGCTCGACCGGGAGCAGCGGCTCGCCGCCTTCGGCCGCTGGCGTCTCGACTACCCGCCGGGCAGCCGCTTCCAGTTCCATCTCACCTCGGCCGCCTGGCTGATCGCCGAGATCACCGAGCGGCGTACGGGACTGCCCTTCGCCGACTATCTGCGCGAGCGGATCGTCCGGCCGCTGGGCCTGACCTCGATCGAACTGGGCGTCCCCGTCGACGAGCAGCCCGGCACGATCGCCCCGATGACCGCCACCGACCGCACCGACGACGACCAGGAACCCGACCCCTGGGGACCCTGGTATCTGTCCGACCCGCGGGTGCTGGCGGCGGGCGAACCCAGTCACGCACTCGTCGCCACCGCCGCCGATGTCGCCCTGTACTTCCAGGCGTTGGAGCACTCGGGCCTGTGGAAGCCGGAGGCGGTGGCCGAGGGCACCAGGATCCGGCTGACCGAGCATCCGTACGGCGACCAGCTCTACGGTGGCGGAGGCAGTCGGCGTACGAGCATGGGGCTGTTCGTCACCGTCGCCGGCCCCGACGCGGGAAGTCAACTCCCGTCCACGGGCTCGCCGTTGCTCTTCGGGAGTGCCGGAGCCGCGTACCAACTGGGCTTCATGGACCCGGAGTCCGGCCTGTCCTTCGCGCTGCTGAGCAACGGCTACCCGCTCGCCGGCTACGACCACTCACGGCGCGGCACCGCGCTGATGACGAACATCGCGAACCTGGCGGCGGACCTGGTCGACTGACCGGGTCCGCCGCCAGGCGGGGACTGCAGGAACAGAACGCTCAGCGGCTCACCAGCTGCTGGGCGTTGTTGTACATGATGTCGTCCTGGACCGACTCGTCCAGCTCCGCGAGGAGCTTGCGGTAGTCGGCCGGGTTCGCGATGCCCTCCGCGTGCGGGAAGTCGGAGCCCATCACGATGGACTCGTGGTAACCGAGCCGCTTGACCAGGCTCGGGATGTCGTCCTCGGGGTAGGGCACCACGCGGATGTGCTTGCGGAAGATCTGGCTGGGGCGCTCCGCCAACTGCCCGCCGATCCATGGTCCGTTGCGGCCCATGCCCCGGCTCTTGTCCATGTGCCGGACGAAGTGCGGCACCCACTCGGCGCCGAACTCCGAGACCAGGACATTGATGTCGGGGAACCGCTCGAAGAGGTTGTCGAAGATGAGCGCGGAGAGCGTCTCCTCGATCGGGCGCTGGCCGTAGGTGTTCATCCACTGCCAGGCGGACATGCGAAAGTGGATCGGGTTCGGGTCGTGACCCCAGGCCGGGGCGACGTGCGAGTTGTAGTAGAACTCGCTGATGTGGTAGCAGACGCTGGCCTTGGCCTCGTTGACCAGCTTCCAGAACGGGTCGAAGTACGGGTCGCCCGGTGAGCGTCCGTACTGCGGCCCCGTCGGCAGCATGATGAACCGGGCACCCTTGTTCAGGACGAACTCCAGCTCCTTCACCGCGCTGTCGAGGTCGCGCAGCGAGAGCAGGGCGGGGGAGTAGATCCGGTCCTGGTAGTTGAAGCCCCACACCTCGTCCATATAGCGGTTGAACGAGTGGTAGTTGGCGTAGAGGGGCTCGACACCGCGTACGTACTCCTCGGCGACCAGGGCCCAGCCGCCGGGGTACATGATCGTCTGGTCCAGGCCCTGCTCGTCCATGATCTGCAGCCGGGCCTCGCGGTTCTGGTAGGCCTCGTGCATCGGCTCGAACTGGTACGTCTCGTCGGGGTTGCCCGAGGCCATCGCCTTGAGCATCTCCTTGAGCGAGCCGGGCCGGTAGACCTGCCCGAACTCCGGTTCCAGACAGACCACGATCCTGTCTCCCGCGAGGATGACCTCACGGCCGTCCGGCAGCGTCACGGGGGCCACGGCCTGACCGAGGTACTCCTTGGGAAGGTAGCGGGTGAAGGAATCCCGCTCCTCGTACATGTGCTGGTCGCAGTCGAAGATCCGCTTGCGCTGTTCGGCCATCGCCGTTGCCTCCCGACACCCCAGAGCTATTCAGTGCTCCTCCTATAATTATCTAACTGTTTCCAGAGTGCAAGTGGGAGGACGAGTGCGCGAACGCCGTGGCATTACACGGCGGAGTTCGTGGACAGCAGCCGGGCAAGCCAGTCGGTGCGGGTTCGGCGGGCTGTGGCCGAGATGTGTGCCTGCGGGTACAGGGCGTCGAAGCCGTGGAAGCCGCCCGCCCAGACGTGGAGTTCGGCCTGGCCCCCTGCCGCCCAGATGCGGGTGGCGTAGTCGGTGTCCTCGTCACGGAAGACTTCGGCGGAGCCGGTGTCGATGTAGGTGGTCGGCAGGCCCGACAGGTCGTCGGCCAGCGCTGGTGAGACGTGGGCGGGCACCTCGTCGTCGGTGAGGTCGCCGAGGACGGCGCGCCATCCGAACGCGTTCATCTCGCCGGTCCAGACACCGGGCACGCCGGAGTACTGGCGGCTGGAGGTGCTGGTGTTGCGGTGGTCGAGCATGGGGCAGATCAGCATCTGCGCGGCGATAGCCGGGGTACCGAGGTCGCGGGCCAGCAGGGTGAGGCCGGCGGCGAGGCCGCCGCCCGCGCTGGCACCGGCGACGATGATCCGGGCGGGGTCGATGCCCAGTTCGGCGGCGTGTTCGGCGATCCAGAGCAGTCCCTGATAACAGTCGTCGACGAGGGTGCTGCCGGTGGCCTCCGGTGCGAGCCGGTAGTCCACGGAGACGACGACCGCGCCGAACTTGTCGAGCCACTCCAGCGGGATGTCGATCTGCGAGAAGCGGTCGCCCATGACCATTCCGCCGCCGTGGATCCAGTAGATGCAGGGTGCGGCGGGCGTGGTGCGATCGGTGTGCGCGGGGCTGAAGACCGACAGGGGGATGGGGGCGCCGTCCTGGGCGGGCACGGTGACTTCGCGCCGGTCGACGTGCCGGTGTGCGAGGAGGGATTCGACGGGTGTCGAGGGGAGCTCACGCAGGTGCGCGAGAACTTCCGGGGTGAGCTGGGATATGAGGGGCATGTCGGCCAGCAGTTCACGCAGTTCGGGGTCAAGGGTGGGGCGTGCCATGGTCATGTCGTTGCCTTTCGTGGGGTGGTGCCGGACGGTCGGGTGAGGATGGGGCCGCCTCAGCAGGCGCCGAGGAGCAGGTCGGGGAATCGGTCCAGGGCCTTCAGAAGGCGGTCTTGCCGCGGACCGGGACGTAGTCGGTGTACTCGGACTCCTTGGCCAGCAGTCCGTCGATCTGCGCCACGATGGCCTGGGCGGCCTCGCCGGCGAAGATGCGGTGGTGGTCCGCCTCGCTGGTCCAGCCCTCGGTGACGTGGACGACGTCGGGGGCGGACGCGGAACGGGAGACGAGGTAGACGACGCAGTGTTCGCTTGCGCCAGGGCTGCCCTCGTCCAGGCCGGTCAGCAGCAGGTCGACCAGCCGGTCGCCCATGCCGGGCCTGGCGGTCAGGGTCGCGTTGAATCCGTACTTGGCAATCATGGAGGCCTTCTTCCAGCGGTGGTGGAGTGCGGTGATTTCATTCAACCGCCATGACCTTCGAAAACGTTAGAACGATGCTCGCTGCTGCTTGCACAATCCTCGCGGCTACGGGAGCCCGGAGGCCGAATGGTGCTGCAATGGACGCATGCACCTCGAAGAGCTCCGCACCCTGCTGGCCCGGCATGTCCGTCCCGACTGGACCACCGCCATCGACGGCGTCCTCATCTCGAAGGTCGACCGGCCTGATCCGCCGGCCCCCTCGATGTCCGGCACCGTGCTGGCGGTCATCGCCCAGGGCGCCAAACGCCTCGCGCTGGGCGACCGGGTCTACGAGTACGGCCCCGGCCAGTACCTGGTCGCCTCCGTCGACCTGCCCGTCACCGGACAGTTCACCCAGGCCGAACCCGAGCAGCCGGCCCTCGGCTTCGGTCTCGTGCTGGAGCCGTCCGCCGTCGCCGAACTGCTGCTGCAAGCCGGTCCAGGAGACATCCCCCGCGCCGACGGAGGCGTTCCGTCGGGTATCGCCGTCAGCGACGCTTCAGCCGCGCTGCTCGACGCGGTGATCCGCCTGCTGCGCCTGCTCGACGAGCCCCGCGACCGGGCCGTACTGGCGCCGTTGGTCAAACGCGAGATCCTGTGGCGCCTGATCACCAGCGAGCAGGGGGCGACGGTTCGTCAACTCGGCCTGGCCGACAGCGGCCTCAGTCACATCTCGCGGGCCGTGCGCTGGATCCGCGAGCACTACGCGCAGCCCTTCCGGGTCGAGGACGTGGCACGCATGTCCGGCATGAGCGTGTCCGCCTTCTACCGCAACTTCCAGGCGGTGACCGCGATGAGCCCCATCCAGTTCCAGAAACAGATCCGGCTGCAGGAGGCCCGGCTGCTGCTCGCCACCCACCCGGGCGACGTCACCGGGGTCGGCCAGCGCGTCGGCTATGACAACCCGTCGCAGTTCAGCCGGGAGTACCGCCGCCAGTTCGGCGCACCCCCGAGCCTGGACGCGGCCCGCCTGCGGGACACCGCAGGCAGTCCTGCGGGCGTCGTGCCCTGAGCCGAGCTGGATCGCTGTAGAGGATCGTGCAAGGTGAAGCGAGGATAGTTCTACTGTTCTAGCAGGTCAGAGCGATTCAATGGGATCACCGGTTCTCCCGGGGAGCAGAAAAATGCCTGTCTCCGTGAATCCCATCCCATCGCAAAGGATCACACCATGAAGACCGTTCTGATCACTGGTACTTCGTCCGGATACGGGCGGGAGACTGCTCGTCACTTCCACGCCCAGGGCTGGAACGTCATCGCCACGATGCGCACCCCGCGTCCGGACGTCCTTCCCGAGTCGGACCGTCTCCGTGTCATCGAGCTCGACGTGACCGAGCCCGAGAGCATCACCACCGCGTTCGAGGCAGCGGGGCCCATCGACGTCCTCGTCAACAACGCGGGCGTCCCGTCGATCAGCGTGTTCGAGGGCACCCCCATGGCCCGAGTGCGGGAGGTGTTCGAGACCAACACCTTCGGCGTGATGGCGACGACCCAGGCGGTGCTGCCCCAGTTCCGCGAGCGCGGCTCCGGCGTGGTGGTCAACGTGACCTCCAGCGTGGTGCTGGGTCACATGCCGCTCTCGGCCGTCTACAAGGCGAGCAAGATGGCCATCGAGGGGTTCACCGCATCCCTCGCGCTCGAACTCGCGCCCTTCGGTGTGCGGGCGAAGGCAGTCGAGCCGGGCGCCTGCCTCACGACGAACTTCGCCGCCAACGCCACCAGCGGCGCCTCGCTCGACGAACTGGTCCCGGCGCCCTACGCAGCCTTCGCGAAGAAGGCCATGGACGGCTTCACGGGCCAGGACCTGTTCACCAAGGAGAGCGACGTCGCCGAGACGGTGTGGCGAGCCGTGCACGACACGACCGGCCAACTCCGGTTCCCGGCCGGTGCCGACGCGGTATGGCTCGCCCAGGCCAAGTGATCCACCAGAAGGCAAGCTTGACGCCGCACTGACACCACGAGCCGGCCCCGTGCACACGCACGGGGCCGGCTCGCTGTCAGGCGCCTCCGGACCATGGACAGAACCCGTGGACGGGATGCGGATCCTCTGCTCAGTCGATGAGTTCCAGGACGGTCTTGGGGCCCGCCGAGTTGACGACGTCGTCCGCGCTGGAGATGTGGCGCTGCCACAGCTTCTCTGCCTCGTCCGCCTTGCCCGACTCGATCAGGCCCACGAGTCGTACGTGCGCACGGTGGCCCTTGAGGGCCTGGGTCTTCTGGGCCTCGGTGTCGGCGGCGGCCGCGGTGTACGAGGCGTTGGCGCGGTCGACGATGTTGCGCAGCATGCCGCAGAGCAGGATCAGGGTCTGGTTGCCGGTCAGTTCGACCAGCAGGGCGTGGAAGGCGTCCTGAGCGTCGACCAGGGCGAGCGGGTCGTCGAGGGCGGCCTTCTCCGCGGCCACCGCCTCGCGCAGCCGCTTGATGTCCGCCGCCGTGTGCTTGGTGGCGAGTTGGCGCGCGCACGGCGGCTCGATCAGCGCCGCCGCGCGGTAGACATCGCCGAGGGTGGCGCCGCGGTACTCCAGGATCAGACCGGCGAAACGGGCCGCGACATCGGCATCCGGCGCGCTCACCCGGGCGCCGCCGTGCGCCCCGCGACGCACCGTGATCAGAGACTCGGACTCCAGTACGCGAAAGGCCTCGCGCAGCGTCGGCCGCGAGATGCCGAACTGCTCCATCAGCCCCGACTCCGGCGGCAGAGCGTCGCCGGGCTTCAGTTCACCTCGTACGATCTGGCGGCGCAGATGTCCGGCGACCAGCTCGGCCGTCTTCGGAACACGCACCTGACGCCCGACGCGTGCACGGGAGGGTACGGGCACGGTGGGTACTTCTGCTGCGCCGGCTGCCTCGGCCACGACGGACTCTCCTCGTTGTGATCGATCCCGTCCACTTTGCCGGATATAGCAAAATGAATCTTCTTAGTGCACCGAGGGTACCAGGTCAAGGGGCCGGTGATCACCTCCCCTGTGATATAGATGATTCATCTAGCTATAAGCGCGGGAGGGGCTGCTCGATGACCGAGAAACCGACCCCGGTGATCCTCACCGAACTGACCGGCGACGGGGTCATGCTGCTCACCCTGAACCGGCCCGAGCGGCACAACGCTTGGACCCTGGAGATGGAGCTGCTCTACAACGAGCTGTTCGACCGCGCCGAGAAGGATCCGGCGGTACGGGCCGTCGTCCTCACCGGCGCCGGCCGCAGCTTCTGTCCCGGCATGGACATGAGCGTGCTGGACGGCGCGTCCTCCGGGGCCAAGCCCTGGCCGACCGATCAACTGCCGCCCCGTACACGGCCGATGACCTTCCCCAAACCCGTCGTGGCGGCCGTCAACGGAGCCTGCGCCGGCATCGGCTTCAACCAGGCCGTGATGTGCGACGTGCGGTTCGCCGTGCCCGGAGCCAAGTTCGCCGCTGCCTTCAGCGCGCGCGGACTCGTGGCGGAGGACGGCGTGTCCTGGATCCTGCCGCGCCTCGTCGGATACGGGAACGCCGGCGACCTGCTGCTCTCCTCGCGCCGGATCACCGGCACGGAAGCCCTCGCGATGGGCCTGGTCAACCGTCTGTACGAACCCGACGAACTCCTCCCGGCCGCCCTCGAGTACGCCACCGAACTGGCCCGCTCGGCCAGCCCGTACGCCATGTCCCTCATCAAGCGCCAGCTCGCCGACGACCAGACGAGGACCTTCGTCGAGAGCCGCGACGCCGCGGCGCGGCTGCTGGCGACGGCCAAGCGGGCGCCCGACTACCGGGAGGGCGTACGCAGCTTCATCGAGCGGCGTCGGCCCGAGTTCGCGGCACTGGGGGAGTCGGCGGCGTTGGGAGAGCCGGCGGTGCTGGGGGAGGAGTCGTCGTGACACGCGCCGAGGTGCCGCTGCACCGTCGTACGGTCAGCGTCACCGCGTACGACGAGGGCGGCGGCGAGATCTCCGTCGAGGCCGAACTGCGGGACGAGCGGCCCTGGGTGGCCGATCCGGACGCCGGAGTTGTGCACCGGATGGTGCTTTCCGTGCGGGTCCGGCTGGCGGACATGGTCATCGTGGCGGCCGATGCGGATATGCGCACGTTTCCGCACGCCGAGTGTCCGTTGATCACGCCGGTCTTTGGTGAGCTGGTGGGGCTCAGCGTGGCTGCCGGCTACAACCGGGCCATCCAGGAACGGTTTCGCGGGGTGTCCGGGTGCTCTCATCTGTATGAGCTGGCGCGGGTGTTGGGGCCTGCCGTGGTGCAGGCCGGGATCTCCGCCAATGCGGGGCTTCGGATGGCTGGGCGGCCCTCGGATGGCCCGCGTTCCACGGCGGGGGTGCTGAACAGCTGCCATATCTGGGCGCCTGGTGGGGTGGGGCTGCGGAAGCTGGATGCGGGGTGGCGGCCGGGGACGGGGCCGCGGCCTGTGCCGGAGGTCGAGGCGTTCGAGCCAAGATCCTCAACAGAGTCGAGCTGAGGACGAGTGCGAGTGCGCACAACCGGGTCCGGGAAAGCGGACCTGGCTGCTGCCTGAGGCGTCCCGTCAGCTCATGGGAGGCAGTCCGGGTTCCGGCTGCACCTGCAGGGAGTTCAGGGTGAAGGCCAGCAGATGGTAGTGGCCCACCAGCATCGGCAGCTCGATCAACTGGCGCTCCGTCAGATGCTGGGCCAGCCCTTCCCAGGTCGACTGGCCGATCCGGGCGCCGGAGTGCAACTCGTCCGTGGCCCGCAGCAGCAACGACTGCCGTTCCGTCCAGCCCGGCGCGTCGGGACCCGCGGCGACCCGCGTCATGTCGTCCGATGACAGCCCGGCCTTCGCGGCGATCCTCACGTGCTGGCCCCACTCGTAGGGCGACTCGCAATTGCGCGCCACTCGAAGGATCACCAACTCGCGTTCAGCGAAAGGCAGTTCGCCCGCGAGCAGCAACTGACTGCTGAAGGGAAGCCAGGCGGCGAACAACTCCGGATGACGAGCAAGCGTCGTAAACACATGTGCCTCACCGAGCGAAGACACGCCGAGGCTCAGTGAACCGATGTCGGCGGACAACGTCTCGCGTACGGATTCAGCCCATTCCTCCGCGGGCTGCGGAGGAATGCGGGGCGCGGCGGGCGACAGCGGCGGCTCTGACACGCGGCCACGCTACGCCAAGGCCAGTCCGGCGGAAACGCCGACGACAAGCCATGTCGCAGAAGGGCTTCAGGCCACGCGTCACCGACTTCGTCGCCGCGGGCGGCCTCGAACTGCCCCACATCCTGGGTGCGACCTCAGGATCACGCCCTCGGCTCACGCGGCAGGCCCAGCACCTTCTCCGCGAGGATGTTCCGCTGGACCTGCGACGTCCCCGCGTAGATCGTGCCGGAGCGGGCGATCAGGTACGTCGTCGACCAGGACGCCGAGGAGTTCGCGGCGCCGGGGTCGTCCGTGCGGTACGTACGCAACGGCGGGCGGCCCACCGGGACTTGGGCGTGCAGGCCCATGATGTCCATCGCCAGATCGGTGATCTCGGTGTGGTACTCGCTCCAGTACAGCTTGGAGATCGAGGACTCGGCCCCGGGCTCCGCGCCCTTGAGCCAGCCCGTGAGCACCCGGTAGCCGAGATAGCGCATGATCTCGACCTTGGACCAGCACCAGGCGATCCGCTGCCGGATGACGGGGTCCTGGTCCTTGCCGTACTCGCGGGCGAGGTCGACGAGACGCTCCACCTCGGCCTTGAACAGGATGGGGTTCGTCGCGGCCTCCTCTCCGCGCTCCACGCCCAGCAGGCTCTGTGCGACCGCCCAGCCGTTGTTCACTTCGCCCACCACGAGGTCCGCCCGGGTGCGGGCGCCGCTGAAGAAGACCTCGTTGAAGTGGAGTTGGCCGCTCATCATGCGGAACGGGCGTACCTCGACGCCGGGTTGGTCGAGAGGGACGAGCAGGAAGGAGATGCCCCGGTGCTTGGGGGCGTCGCGGTCCGTGCGGGCCAGGACGAAGATCCAGTCGCAGTGGTGGGCGCCCGACGTCCAGACCTTCTGGCCGTCGATGACCCATTCCTCGCCTTCCCGCACCGCGCGCGTCGTGAGCGAGGCCAGGTCCGAGCCCGCGTCCGGCTCCGAGTAGCCCTGGCACCAGGTGTCCTCGCCGCTCAGGATCCGCGGCAGGAAGTGGGCCTTCTGGTCGTCGGTGCCCCAGCGCAGCAGCGTGTTCGCCAGCATCTTGACGCCGAAGGTGTCCTGCGGGAGCCCGAACGGGACGCCGGCCAGGGCCAGTTCCTCCATCAGGACGACCTGGTGGAGCTTGGAGAGGCCGCGGCCGCCGTACTGCTCCGGCCAGGTGAGGGAGAGGTAGCCGCGCTCGGCCAGCCGGGTCCGCCAGTCGCGGGCGAAGGCCCAGGCGGCCTCCTCGTCGAGGGCGCCGATGCCCGTCCAGTCGGCTGGCAGGGCCGAGCCGAGGAACGCCTTGACCTCGGCACGGAACGTCTCGGTCTCCGGCGGGTAACTGATGTCCACCTGCGTCATCTCCTCCTCGGCCGGGGCCCGTGAGCGGCTCTGCGACCAGTCGACCCCGGTTGATACTTTCAGCGTAATAGGTTATCTATTTTAGAGGAATAGCGAGTGCTGGCGACGAGTCGGGACGGGCGACGACATGGGACTGCTGGACGGCCGGACCGCGGTGATCACCGGGGCCGCACAGGGCATCGGTTACGAGATCGCCTGCGTACTCGGCGGCGCGGGCGCGTCCGTCGTCATCGGCGACATCAACGAGGACGCGGCGGCCGACGCCGCTGAACGCCTGGCGAAACTCGACGTCGCCGCCACCTCACTGCGCTGCGACGTCACCGACGAGGACGAGGTCGCGGCGCTGGTCGCGCACTGCGCCGACACCTTCGGGCCGGTCGGCGTCATGGTCAACAACGCCGGGATCACCCGGGACGCCACCCTGCGCAAGATGGCCCTCACCGACTTCCGCGCCGTCGTGGACGTCCACCTCACCGGCGCCTGGAACGGCACCCGGTACGCCGCCGCGGCGATGCGCGAGCACGGCCGGGGCGGCAGCATCGTCAACATCTCCTCCATCGCCGGCAAGGTCGGCAACTTCGGCCAGACCAACTACAGCGCGGCCAAAGCCGGACTCGTCGGCCTCACCAAGGCCTCCGCCAAGGAGCTGGCCGGAGCCGGAATCCGCGTCAACGCCGTGCAGCCCGGGCTGATCCGCACCGCCATGACCGAGGCCATGCCACAGGCCGCCTGGGACGCGAAGCTGGCCGAGATCCCCATGGCCCGCGCCGGTGAACCCGCCGAGGTTGCCCAGACGGTCCTCTTCCTCGCCTCCGACATGGCGAGCTACATCACCGGAGCCGTCCTCGAAGTGACCGGCGGCCGCTACATGTGAGCGCCGCCGCTGACTACGCGATCGGCGCCTCCAGACCCGTACCCGTGGAGCCCACGCACCCTCCAAGTCCCGTACAGACGAAGCCATTTGCCCCCGAACCGAAAGGCCCGCCCCATGCCCGCCCTCCTGCGTGACGCGGTGATCTGCGAACCCGTGCGTACCCCCGTCGGCGGCTACGGAGGCGTCTTCCGCGAGGTGACCGCGGCCGAGTTGGCCGCAACGGTCGTACGGGCGATCCTCGACCGCACCGGAGTGCCGCCCGGCGCCGTGGACGACGTCCTGCTGGGCCAGTGTTATCCCAACGGCGAGGCGCCCGCGATCGGGCGGGTCGTCGCCCTGGACGCCGGACTGCCGGTGGAGGTGCCGGGGCTTCAGATCGACCGGCGCTGCGGATCTGGACTGCAGGCCGTGATCAACGCTGCCATGCAGGTGCAGACCGGCGCCAGCGATCTCGTCCTCGCAGGTGGCGTGGAGTCCATGAGCCAGGCCGAGTTCTACACCACTGACGTGCGGTGGGGTGTACGCGGCGCCGGCACCACCCTGCACGACCGGCTGGCCCGTGGCCGGGTCACCTCCGGCGGGGTCAACCACCCTGTAGCGGGCGGGATGTTGGAGACCGCCGAGAACCTGCGCCGCGAGTACGGCATTCCGCGTGAGGAGCAGGACCTGCTCGCCCTGCGTTCGCACGAGAAGGCCGTAGCGGCTCAGCGGGCGGGGCGCTTCGCGGACGAGATCGTGCCCGTCACCGTACGGACGCGCAAGGGCGAGACCGTCGTCGAGTCGGACGAACACCCGCGCCCCGACTCCTCGTTGGAGAAACTCGCCACCCTGCGGCCCGTACTCGGCCGCCAGGACCCCGAGGCGACCGTGACCGCCGGGAACGCCAGCGGGCAGAACGACGGCGCCTCGGTCTGCATCGTCACCCATCCCGAACGCGCCGCCGAGTTGGGGCTGCGCCCGCTCGCCCGGCTCGTCTCCTGGGCCGTCGTGGGCGTGCCTCCGGAGACGATGGGCATCGGGCCGGTCCCGGCGACAGCCCGTGCGCTGGAGAGAGCGGGCCTGAAGCTCGCCGACATCGACCTCATCGAACTGAACGAGGCCTTCGCCGCCCAAGTACTGGCCTGCACCCGTGAATGGGGCCTGACCGAGGGCGACTTCGAGCGGTTCAACGTCAACGGTTCCGGCATCTCGCTGGGCCACCCCGTCGGTGCCACCGGCGGTCGCATCCTCGCCACCCTGCTGCGCGAACTCGACCGACGCGAGGCCCGCTACGGCCTGGAGACCATGTGCCTCGGCGGCGGCCAAGGCCTTGCCGCGGTCTTCGAACGGCCGACGACCACCACTCACGCTCTTGGAGGACGCTGATGGCCGGACTGATCGCATACGGCGCTTATGTGCCGCACCACCGTCTCGCGCGGGCCGACATCGCCGCCACCCTCGGGACCCGTGCGGCGAAGGGGACCCGCTCGGTCGCGGGCTACGACGAGGACACCACCTCGATGGCCGTCGAAGCGGCCCGTGGCGCCCTGACCGCTGACGGGCTGCGTTCCCGCGTCGGCCAGCTCTTCCTCGCCACCGCCGCGCCCGCCTACCTCGACAAGACCAACGCGACCGCCGTGCATGCCGCGCTCTCCCTCGACGAGCACGTACTCGCCGTCGACATGGCCGGCTCCGTACGTTCCGGGCTCGGCGCCCTGGTCACCGCCGCCCGTTCCGCGGTCCCGACCCTCGCGGTGCTGTCCGACCTGCGCACCGGGCTGCCCGGCGGTACGGACGAGAGCGCCGGTGGCGACGGTGCGGCGGCCTTCGTCTTCGGCGGACACCGCGACGGGGCGCCCGTCATCGCCGAACTGCTCGCCCACGACACCGTCAGCGACGAACTCCTCGACCGCTGGCGGCTGCCGGGCGCGCCCGCCTCCCGCGTCTGGGAGGAGCGGTTCGCCGAGGAGATCTACGTCGACCTCGCGGGCAAGGCGCTCGGCGCCGCGCTCGACCGCGCCAAGCTCTCTGCCGACGCCGTCGACCATTTCGCTGTCGCGGGCCTGCACGCCCGGGCCTGTGCGGCGGTCCGCCGGACGGCAGGGGTACGGCCCGAAACGGTGACCGGAGACCTCACCGCGGCCATCGGCAACGCGGGCACCGCCCAGCCTGGACTGCTCCTCGCCGACGTACTCGACCGAGCCCAGCCCGGCGAGACCATCGCGCTCGTCGTCCTCGGCGACGGCGCCGGTGTGCTCCTGCTGCGCACCACCGACGCCCTGCCCGCACACCGGGCCGCCCGCCCGGTGGCCGCGCAGATCGCCACGGGCAGCGCCCCCGTCCCGTACGCCACCTACCTCACCTGGCGCGGGCTCCTCGACCGCGAACCGCCGCGCCGACCGGACCCCGAGCCCCCGTATGCCCCGCCCGCGCACCGCCGCAACGGCTGGAAGTACGGCTTCGTCGCGTCCCGTTGCGAGAAGTGCGGGACGCGGCATCTGCCGCCGGACCGGGTGTGCGTGTCGTGCCGGAGCGTCGACGCGATGACCGACGAGCCGATGGAGCACGTGCAGGGCACGGTGGCCACCTTCACGGTGGACCGGCTCGCGCACACCCCGAGCCCGCCGATGCTCGTCGTGGTCGTCGACTACGACGGCGGCGGCCGGTTCCGCTGCCAGCTCACCGATGCCACCGAGGCCGACGCCGTGATCGGCGCCCGTGTCGAGATGACCTTCCGGCGCACGGTAACCGCCGCCGGGGTCCACAACTACTTCTGGAAGGCCCGGCCCGTGCGGTTCGGCGCCGGTCCAGAGGAAGACTGAGGAGGTACGCAGATGGGCTCGCACGGAATCCGCGACCGTGTCGCGATCGTCGGCATGGGCTGTACGACCTTCGGCGAACACTGGACCCGCTCGGCGGACGATCTGCTGGTCGACGCCGTCGGCGAGGCGGTGACCTCGGCCGGCGTCACGCTCGACGACATCGACGCGTTCTGGTTCGGCACCCAGGCCTCCGGTGTCTCCGGCCTCGCCCTCAGCCGGGCACTGCACCTGCCGAACAAGCCGGTCACGCGCGTGGAGAACATGTGCGCCACCGGCTCGGAGGCGCTGCGCAACGCCTGTTATGCGGTGGCCTCGGGCGCGTACGACGTCGCCATGGCCGTCGGCGTGGAGAAGCTCAAGGACTCCGGCATGTCGGGGCTCTCGGGCACGACCATGCCGGGCGCCGGCGACGACAGCCGGGGCGAGATCACCGCACCCGCCAACTTCTCCCTCCTGGCCCCCGCATACGCGGCCAAGTACGGGCTCCCCGAGGACGAGATGAAGGACGTCATCACCCGTATCGCCTGGAAGAACCACGTCAACGGCGCCCGCAACCCACGCGCCCAGTTCCGCAAGGAGGTGCCGCTGGAGCGCATCCGGTCGGCGCCGATCGTGGCGGGCATGCTAGGCGTCTTCGACTGCTCGGGGGTCTCCGACGGTTCGGCCGCCGCGATCGTGGTGCGGGCCGAGGACGCGTACAGGTACACGGACAAGCCCATCTTCGTGAAGGCGCTGTCCTTCGTCGCCGGTCCCGCCGACGGACTCATGGACCCCGAGTACGACTTCACCACCTTCCCCGAGGTCGTCGCGTCCGCGCAGGAGGCGTACCGGCAGGCGGGCATCACCGACCCGCGCACGGAACTCGCGCTCGCCGAGGTCCACGACTGCTTCACACCCACCGAGCTGGTGCTCATGGAGGACCTGGGGTTCTCCGACCGCGGCCAGGCGTGGAAGGACGTCACCAGCGGGCAGTTCGATTTGGACGGCGGGCTGCCGGTGAACCCCGACGGCGGGCTCAAGGCCTTCGGCCACCCCATCGGCGCCTCGGGCCTGCGCATGATGTTCGAGGCCTGGCTCCAACTGCGCGGCGAGGCACCCCCGGACCGTACGGTCCGCACCCTGGCCGAGGGACGCTCGCTCGCGCTTACCCACAACCTGGGCGGCGGACCGGGCGAATGCGTCTCCTTCGTGTCGGTCGTGGGCAGCGAACTCACCGACTAAGTAAGGGAGTTCGACCATGGGACGACTCGACGACAAGATCGCCGTGGTGACCGGAGCCGCCTCCGGCATCGGCGCGGCCACCGCGCGCCGGGTGGCGGCCGAGGGCGCGCACACGGTGGTCGCCGATCTGAACCTCGACGGCGCGAAGGCGGTGACGGAGGAGATCACCGCCTCCGGTGGATCCGCGACGGCCGTCCTGGTGGACCTCGGCGACATCGAGAGCGTACGGGCCATGGTGGAGGCCGCGGTGGGGACGTACGGCGGACTCGACATCCTGCACAACAACGCGGCGGCCACCCACCTGGCCGCCCGTCAGGACCTCCCGGTCGCGGACGCCGATCCCGGCGTCTGGGACGACACGATGCGGATCAACCTGCGCGGGACGATGGTCGCGATCCAGGCCGCCGTCCCGCACATGATCGCGCGCGGCGGAGGCTCCGTCATCAACACCACGTCCGGCTCAGGGCTTTCGGGTGACCTGCGCAATCCCGCGTACGGCGCCTCCAAGGCCGCGCTGATCAATCTGACGCAGTACGTCGCCACGCAGTACGGCAAGCAGGGTGTGCGCTGCAACGCCGTCGCGCCGGGGTTCATCGTCACCGAGGCGAAAACCGGGGAGGCGTACGAGCCGATCAAGCAGACCATGCTGCGTCACCACCTCACGCCACGCCTCGGCCGGCCGGAGGACATCGCCGCAGCGGTGGTGTTCCTGGCCTCGGACGAGGCGGCCTTCATCACCGGGCAGACCCTGTGCGTGGACGGCGGGCTGCTGGCCCATCAGCCGTATGTGGCGGACCTGCGGGACAAGTGACGCCTGCGTCAGGTCGCGGTCGGGCCTCCTGGGGAGATCAGTCCGGTCTCATAGGCGAGGACGACGGCCTGGACGCGGTCGCGGAGGTCCAGCTTCGACAGGATACGGCCGATGTGTGTCTTGACCGTGGTCGGGCTGAGGTGCAGCCGGTCCGCGAGCTCGGCGTTGCTGAGGCCCGTCGCGAGCAGGCGGAGTACCTCGAGCTCGCGCGGGGTCAGCCCGGACAGATCCCGGTGGAGGCCGGCCGGGCGGGCCTCTTCGCGCTGGGCGAAGCGCTCGATCAGCCGACGGGTGATCGTGGGCGCGAGCAGGGCGTCGCCGGACTGCACGAGGCGTACGGCGGCCACCAGGTGCTCGGGTGTGACGTCCTTGAGCAGGAAGCCGCTGGCGCCCGCGGTGAGCGCGGCGTAGACGTAGTGGTCGAGGTCGTACGTGGTGAGGATGATCACCCGCGTCTCCTGCGGGCCTTCGCCGCCGAGGATCCGACGGGTGGCCTCGATGCCGTCCGTCCCCGGCATCCGGATGTCCATGAGGACGACGTCGGGCCGGGTGCGCCGGACGGCGGCCACCGCCTCCGCCCCGTCGGCGGCCTCGGCCGTCACCTCGATGCCGTCGGCGGCGAGGATCATCCCGAATCCCGTACGCACCAGGGCCTGGTCGTCGGCGATGACCGCGCGCAGCGGCGGCCGGTTCACGCGATCCGCCACGGGACTCGGGCCTTGATCCGGTATCCGCCGGTGAGGGTCGGCCCGGCCGTGAGTTCGCCGCCGTAGACCGCCAGCCGTTCGCGCAGCCCGATCAGGCCGCGGCCGTTGCCGTCCGCCGGTGGGGAGTCGTGGGCGCCGCCGGTGTCGGTGACCTCGATCTCCAGACAGTCGTCGGCGTAACCGATCATGACGGAGGCCTCGGCGCCGGGTGCGTGTTTGATCGTGTTGGTCAGCGCCTCCTGCACGACGCGATACGCCGCGAGGTCCACCCCGGGCGGCAGCGGGTCCGGGGGCAGCGACACCGCGACGCCGACCGGTGTCCCGGCGGCGCGGACCCGCTCGGTCAGGGCGTCGAGCTGCCCGAGGCCGGGCTGCGGCTCCAGGCCGTCGGCGGGGGTGTCGGGGCGGCCGATGTCAGGACCGGCCAACAGGCCCATCACATGGCGGAGTTCGGCCATAGCGGCTCGGCCTCCGGCCTCGACCGCCAGCAGTGCTTCCTTCGACCGCTCCGGCGCCGCGTCCATCACCTTGCGCGCCGCGCCCGCCTGGATGACCATCACGCTCACATTGTGGGTCACGACGTCGTGCAACTCGGCGGCTATGCGGGCGCGTTCCTCCTCGACGGCCCGGCGCGTGGCCTCCTCCTGGGCCTGCTGGAGCCGAGCGTATCGGTCCCTGCTCGCGGCCAGCTGACGGCGCCAGATCCGGACGAGGCCGGCCAGCACTCCGGCGATCAGTAGCACGACGGCCGGGCTCGACCAGCCCGGAAGGACGGGCTCCGTGTCCCGGAACGCGAAGCCTGCCAGCACGGCGGCGATGACCAGTGCGGCCATGGCCCACATCCGGTAGCGGCTGTGGACGACGGCACTGATCGCGCCGATGACGCAGGTCAGCACGCTGATCCAGGAGGCGTCGTCAACCATGGCCAGCGTCGCGGCCATCACCACGGCGAATGCCGCCAGCGGATACCGGCGCCGGGCCGCGAGCGGCAGTGCTGACAGCACGACGAGCGGCCAGAGCTGAGTTAGTGACGAGGCCTCTTCCTCCCGCACCGGGACGTCCGGAGGCGTTGGAGGCGGCGGGGGCCGGAACGGCGCGTCCCGGTCGATCTGGACCGGTCCGCTGTCGGGATAACGTGCGACCCAGATCAGCGCGACGACGGTCAGCACGATGGCCAGCACCACATCGGCGCGCAGCGCACGCCGCGACAACGGCGCGGGCTTCGCCTCCGGGCGCAGTGCGTCGCGCAGGTGCTGACGCCATCCGCGCCGGTCCTCCGTCTCCATCGGCATATTGTGCGGCCCTCCCGCCCGGCCCCGCGTCCGCCTGCACGGCCAAAACGCCGTCCAGCAGGCGTACTTCGCAAGGATGACCCCGCCGCCGGATCCTCCGCGGGGAGGGCCGGATGTCGGTGCCGCGGCCGACGCGCCACCAGAGCGCACGCCCCTACGTTCGCCGGGACCGGCCAGGGCATGAGCCCGCTCGGCTCTCCCGGCCCTCTCGACCGTAAGGACGGACCACTCCATGACTCACGTGATCGAACTGGAGGGCGCGGCCAAGCGCTACGACAGCGCCGACGCGCCCGCGCTCGGACCGCTCGACCTCAGCGTCGCCCAGGGCGAGGCCCTTGCCGTGACGGGCCCTTCCGGCAGCGGCAAGTCCACCCTGCTGAACCTCGTCGCCGGCCTGGACAAGCCGACCGAAGGCGCCGTGACCGTGGCCGGGCGGCGCATCGACCAGCTCAGCGAGCACGCGCTGGCCCGGTTCCGCCGCGAGCGGATCGGCATGGTGTTCCAGTTCTTCAATCTGCTCGACGACCTCACCGTCGCCGACAACATCCAGCTCCCGGCTCAACTGACCGGGACCGCGCGGCGAACGGCCGCGGCCCGCGCGGGTGAGCTCATGGAGGTGCTGGGCATCCAGAAGCACGCCTGCGCCTATCCGGGCCGGCTGTCCGGAGGCGAACGCCAGCGGGTCGCGGTCGCCCGCGCGCTGGTCAACCGGCCCGCGCTGCTGCTCGCCGACGAGCCGACCGGTGCGCTCGACACCGCCTCGGGCCAGGACGTACGGGACCTGCTGGTGGACCTGCACCGCGGCGGGCAGACCATCGTGCTGGTCACACACGACCTGGCGCTGGCGGAGGCGTGCGCGAGCCGCACGATCCATCTGGTCGACGGTCACCTCGCCCTCAACACGCATGCGGAGGCCGTCCGATGAGCCGCTTTGGCACCGGCGCGCTCGGCCGCGTCGTACGTTCCGGGGTGGGCCGGCGCAGGGTGCAAACCGTGGTGATCGCCGTGGCCGTGATGATGGCCGTGGCCTCGGCCGTGGTTGCCGGGTCGCTGATGGTCGCCGCGGACGCACCCTTCGACAAGGCCTTCGACCGGCAGAACGGACCGCACATCACCGCGGAGTACGACCCGGCGAAGGCGACCACGGCAGAGTTGGAGGCCACCGGTCGGGTGGACGGCGTCACCGCGACCGCGGGACCGTACCCGGTCGCGACGCTCCGCCCGGTGGACGCGGGCGGCGGCCACCTGTTGCCCATCACCCTGGCCGGACGCTCCACCCCGTACGCCGACGTGGACGACCTGGACCTGTCCTCCGGCCGGTGGGCGACGAAACCGGGCGAGATAGTGCTCACCTCGCAGGTCGCCGGTCCCGTCTTCAAGCCCGGCTCCACGCTGAGGACTTCGGATGCCTCCGACGCCCCGACTCTCACGGTCGTCGGCATCGCCGTTTCGGCCGGCCGGTCCGCCGACGCCTGGGCAACTCCCGCGCAGGTCAAGGCACTTGCCTCGCAGGACACCCGGGTCACCAGCCAGATGCTCTACCGCCTCGACTCCGCGGGCACCGGCGGTCACATCGCCGCCGCCCGCAAGCAGCTCGCCGCCGCCGTGCCGGAAGGGGCGCTCCTCGGCACCGAGTCCTACCTGGACACTAAACGCGCCGCCGACGCGGGCGCGGCGCCTACCATCCCCTTTCTGATCGCCTTCGGCGTGCTCGGCATCGCGATGTCGGTGATCATCGTCGGCAGTGTGGTCAGCGGCGCCGTCGGCACCAGTCTGCGCAGGATCGGCATCCTCAAGGCCATCGGCTTCACCCCGCGCGAGGTCGTCCGCGCCTATGTCGCCCAGGCGTTGATTCCGGCCGGCGTGGGCATCGCCCTGGGCGTCGTCCTGGGCAACCTGTTGGCCGTACCGCTGCTCGACGACACCGAGCAGGTGTACGGCACCGCCTCCCTGTCGGTGGCATGGTGGGTGGACGTCCTCGTACTGGTCGCCGCGCTGCTCGTCGTGGGGATCGCGGCACTGGTCCCGGCGCTGCGGGCCGGACGGCTGCGCACCGTCGAGGCCATCGCCGTCGGCCGCGCACCCCGCACCGGGCGCGGACAGTGGGCGCACCGGGCGGCGGGCCGGCTGCCGCTGCCCCGCGCGGTGACGTACGGTCTCGCCGCGCCCTTCGCCCACCCGGTCCGTACGGCCGCGATGCTGCTTGCGGTGGCCTTCGGCACGGTCGCGGCGACCTTCGCGGTGGGCCTGACCTCGTCCCTGAACGCGGTCGGCGAGGCCCAGGATCCCGAGAACCACGCGGCGGTCATCGTCTTCACCAGCGCCGGGCCGGCCGTCGCGCGCGGCGGACCCGCCCCCGCGCCGGGCACGGCCGAGCCCCCGGCCGCCCCCGCGCCGGACACGGCCGAGCCCTCGGCCGCCGCCGACCCGGCACGCGTGCGTGCCGCCATCGAGGCGCAGTCCGGAACCGCCTCGTACTACGGCAAGACCCAGGTGGACGTCACCGTCGGCGGGGTCTCCGGCATCGCCCAGGCCAGCCTCTACGAGGGCGACTCCCGCTCGGGCGCCTACGAGATGATCTCCGGCCACTGGATCACCGGTCGGGGGCAGGTCGTCGTGCCCTCGCGCTTCCTGGAGAAGACCGGCACCGAGATCGGCGACACGATACGGGTGACCCATGAGCAGCGCACCCAGCCCCTGCGCATCGTCGGCGAGGCCTTCGACACCTCGGACGACGAGCTGGAGATCCACGCGGATCTGGCCGACTTCCCGAAGGCCGCACCCGGAGTGTTCCTCGTCGAGGTGAAGTCCGGCGTCTCCGCCACCGCGTACGCACGGGATATCGCCGCGGCGGTCCAGCCCCTGGGCGGCGACGCAAGCGCCAACCCCTCCTCGGAACAGGACAACCTCGTCCTCATCCTGAACGCGATGGCCGCACTGCTCACCCTCATGCTGGTCTCCGTAGCCGGCCTCGGCGTGCTCAACTCCGTCGTCCTCGACACCCGGGAGCGCGTCCATGACCTGGGCGTCTGCAAGGCACTCGGCATGTCGCCGCGGCAGACGGTCAGCCTCGTACTCGCCTCGGTGGCCGGGATCGGCGTACTCGGCGGTCTCATCGGTGTGCCGACCGGGTTCGCCCTGCACGGCTTTGTGCTGCCCGTGATGGGGCACGCCGCGGGCACCGATCTGCCGCCGTCGGTCATCGAGGTGTACGAGACCCCGCAGCTGATCCTGTTGGGGCTGGCCGGGATCGCCATCGCGCTGCTCGGCGCGCTGCTCCCGGCGGGCTGGGCGGCCAGGACTCGTACGGCTACCGCATTGCGCACGGAGTAACGCCCACTTGCCGACGTCCGGTGGGACACCGCGCCCCCAGAGCAGCGTCAGCGCCCTCCGCGCCAGGCCGGTCATTCCTCCGCGTCGCGCACCAGGAGGGCGATCTGGACCCGGTTCTCGACCGCCAGCTTGGCGAACAGGTTGCCGGTGTGTGCCTTGACCGTCGCGACGCTGATGTTCAGTCGCTGGGCGATCTCCGGGTTGCCCAGGCCGTCCGCGATGGCCCGGGCGGTTTCCAGTTCTCGTTCGGTCAGTGTGGACAGCTGGGTTCGTGCGGCTTCGCGGGATGAGCTGCGGGCGTGAGCGGACTGGGGGCCGGTGGCTGCGGCGATCACTCGTGCCGTGGCGGCTGGGGACAGGACGGGGTTGCCGTTCGCGACGGTTCGTACCGCTTCGAGGATCTGCGTGGGTTGAGTGTCTTTGAGGACGAAGCCGAGGGCTCCGGCGCGCAGGGAGCCGAGGACGAGGTCGTCGGAGTCGAAGGTGGTCAGCATGAGCACTCGGGGCGGCGCGGGGCGGGTGAGGAGTTCCCGGGTCGTGCTGAGACCGTCGCGGCCGGGCATGCGTACGTCCATCAGTACGACGTCCGGGCGGTGCTCGTCCACCACGGTGAGCGCGGCGTCGCCGTCGGCCGCTTCCGCGACGACGGTCAGGTCCGGTTCGCCGTCGATGACGAGCCGCAGTGCCATGCGGACCAGCTGTTCGTCGTCGACGATGACGACACGCACCGGTTCCGGATCGGTATCCACTCAGGTTCTCGTTTCGTGGGTGGGGTGCGGCCAGGGTAGGTGCGCGGTCAGGACGTAGCCGTTGTCGGGGGTGGGGTGGTGGTCGAGTTTTCCGCCGGCGAGGGTGATGCGTTCGGTGAGGCCGAGCAGGCCGAATCCTGATGACGGTGGTTGGGGGATTGGTGTGGTGGCGGGGGAGTTGTGGACGGTGACGTGCAGTTCGTCGCCGGCTGTTCCTTCGAGGGTGATGTGTATGTGTGCGCCTGGGGCGTGTTTGGCGGCGTTGGTCAGGCCTTCCTGGACGATCCGGTAGCAGGTTCGTCCTACGGCGTCGGACGGTGTTCCCGTCACCGTGGTGGTGAGCTTGACGTCCAGTCCGGAGGTACGGGCCTCGGCCACCAGGTCGGGGATTCGGTCGAAGTCGGGTTGGGGTGGCTCCGGGCGGCCCGGGTCGGCGCGGAGCACGCCGAGGACATCCCGTAGTTCTTCCAGGGCTTGGTGGGAGCCATCGGCGATGCCGCGGACCAGTACGCGGTTCTCCTCGGCTGTGAGGCCGCCGCCGCGGTGGTCCAGCACTCCGGCCTGCATGGCGACCAGGGAGATGCGGTGCGCGAGTACGTCGTGCATTTCGCGGGCGATCCGGTTGCGTTCCAGGGCCCGTGCCTGTGCGGCTCGTGCGGTCTGTTCCCGTTCCGCGCTCTCCGCCCGGTCGCGCAAGGACCGCACTTCGACACGGCGGGCGCCGATGGCCATGCCCGCGGCCACCGCGATGCCCGCGATCAGTGCCGGGAACGCGAGCTGGAGCCATAAGGAGGTGGACGAGCTGCGGATCGGGTAGAGCCCGCTGGCGAACTGTGACGCGGTCACGAAGACGAGCCCGACGGCACCCATCTCCACCGGACGGCGACGAGTGGAGATCGAGATCAGCGCCAGAAACGAGGCTCCGGACGCGAGTGCCGACGTGGTCGAGGCGATGGCGACCGTCATGGCGACGGCGAGCGGGAACCGCCGCCGCCACAGCAGCGCCGTCAGGCAGCCGAGGGCCACCAGTGGATCACCGATGCGGAACCAGGAGCTCGTTTCGCCTGTCTGCTCCCGCAGCAGGACCCCGATGGAGAGCCAGAGGGGGATGCCCACTGCCGCGGCCGCCACCAGCCGCCAGGTCTGCTGCCACCACCCGAGCCGTGGCGCGACGTCTGTATTCACCTGGTCATTGTCGCGACACCGTACGGCCAGTGGGTCAGACCCGGGGCTGAGGTGGCCCTAGACCAGAGTCGAAGCACCGCCTCGCCCGCGGTCGAAGACGGTTCGAGCCGCCGGGCCGATGTGGCGGCTGTGCCCGCGCGGACAGACTCGTTGCCGAGACAAGGGCCCTGTACCGCACCGGACTTCGGCAAGTCCGCTCCGCCGCGGGGCCGTCCCATGCCCGCCCAATCCGGCGCCCCCGTACGCCACTTCAGGAGGACATCAGATGCACCGAGCCTTATCCCTCGCCGTCGCCCTCGCCGCCACCACGGTGGCCGCGACCGCGACTCCGGGAGTGTCGGTGGCGGCGACACCGGACACCGTACGGTGGGGCCCCTGCCCGAAGGATGTCGCGTCACCCCGCCTTGAGTGCTCGACGCTCGAAGTCCCGCTGGACTACCGGGATCCGGACGGCAAGCAGATCGAGATCGCGATCTCCAGGCTGGCCAGCAAGGAACCCTCGCAGCGCCGTGGCGTGCTGTTCACCAATCCGGGCGGCCCCGGCGGCACCGGGCTCGGCTACCCGGCCGTTCTCGCCGGCGCAAAGCTGCCGCAGAAGGTGCTGGACTCCTACGACGTGATCGGCTTCGACCCGCGTGGCGTCGGCCGTAGCTCGCCGGTGACCTGCGATCTGACGCCGCGCCAGCAGGCACGCGGCAACTTCCCGCCGTACGCGCACACAGCGGCCGAGGTCACGCGGGAGGCGAAGTACGCGCGGACCATCGCCGAGCAGTGCGCCACCTCGCGGACGGCGTGGATGCTGCCGCACACCACCACCGCCAACACGGCGCGCGACATGGACCGGATCCGGGCGGCGCTGGGCGAGCCGAAGGTCTCGTACCTCGGTGCCTCCTACGGCACCTCCCTCGGTGCGGTGTACACGACGATGTTCCCCAGGCGCAGCGACCGGATCGTGCTCGACAGCAACATGGGCCCCGGCGGCTACGACGTCACGGCCATGCGGTTGTTCGCCCGTGGACTGGAGGACCGGTTCCCGGACTTCGCGGCGTTCGCGGCCGCGCACCCCGAGTACGGTCTGGGCACTACACCGGAGCAGGTGACCGCGAAGTTCTTCGACCTCGCTGAGCGGCTGGAGGCGAAACCGGTCCAGGGCGTCGACGGGACGTTGTTCCGCGGGATCACGTTCGGGGATCTCTACGTCGATGCGAACATGCCCCGGCTGGCCGAGACCTGGCAGGCGCTCGACACCGACCAGCCGCTGCCGGCGTACCCGCCGTCGGGAGACATGGACAACCTCATGTCCGCCCGCCTCTACGTGATTTGCGGCGACAAGCGCTGGCCGGAGACGGTCCGTGAGTACCAGCGCAACGTCGCGGTCGACCGGCTGAAGTACCCGATGCTGGGCGGCTCCTCGGCCGGCATCGGACCGTGCGCCTTCTGGCCGGACAAGCGGGTCGAGCCGCCGGTGCGCATCGGTGACCGGGGCCCGTCGAACGTGCTCATGGTGCAGAACGAGCGCGACCCGGGGACACCTCTGGCCGGCGCCCGGGAGCTGCGGCGGGCGTTCGGGAAGCGGGCCACGCTGGTGACGGCCGACCAGGGCGGACACGGTGTCTATCCGTTCGGCCCCAACACGTGCGCGAACGACACGGTGACGGCATTCCTGACCACCGGGAAGCGCCCGACGCAGGACCTCGCCTGCGCGGCGGAGACCCGCAAGTAAGGGGAGCGGAGACATGCTCAAGGAGTGGCGGCATCGTCGGGCCGTGCAGCGAATCAAGCCAGGGGACGGGCGGCCATTGAAGCGTTTCCGCTGGTGGCAGATGCTGACCCGCGCACTGTTCCATCTGCGGCTGACGAACGACGACGGCCGGCAGACGGTCTACACCGTCGACGTCAGGCATCAGAATCAGTCGGAGGGCTACGTCAAGGCCCACCTGTACCTCGATGGCAGCCATCACGCCGAGTCCAAAGTCCCCGCCGTCTTCCCCATCCAGGGCGGCACCGTCGAAGTAAGGACGAGCGGCTTCGGGCTCAAGCGCTGCCACTACGTCACTGCCGAGGGCGCCGAGTTCCTGCTCGTCCCGGACCCCGTCTCCGCCGAGGGGCGCCGCGCGCGCCTCGACCGATCGCACCCCGCACTGAGCCGCTGGATCGGTTTCCTCTCGGTGATCGTGCTCGTCGTCGGCCTGGTTCTGCTGATCCTTCAGCTCGCCGAACAGGTCACCCGGGCGCCAGAGGGCATCGCCCAGTACGTCGGGACCTTCACCTCGCCCATCGATCTGCCGGCCTGGGGCAACACCCTGATCGGGCTCGCCACTGTGGCGGCCAGCACGGAGCGGGCGCTGCGGCTGCGCTACCACTGGCTGCTCGACGGCGGGGCGGGCTGACCCCGCTTCCTTGTGCTCTCGGCGGGCAGGCGGCCAGGACCCGTACGGCTACCGCATTGCGGACGGAGTAGCTGGGGCGCCGCGACGGACAGCCGAGGGGTTCATGCCGTACTTGGCGTGGAAGGCGCGGGTGAAGTGCGCCTGGCCGACGAAGCACCAGTGGGCGGCGATCGCCGCGATGCTGCGATGGGCGAGCAGGGGGTCGGCCAGGTCACGCCTCGCCGCTTCGAGGCGGCGAGAGCGGATGTAGTCGGTGACGGTGCATGACTCGTGCTCGAACAGTCGGTGCAGGGTGCGTGCGCTCATGTGGTGCGCGGCGGCGACCCGCGCATGGGTCAGATCAGGTTCGGCGAGGTGCGCTCTGATGTAGGTCAGGATCTGCAAGCGCAAGGCGTCCGCCGCGCCGTCGTCGCCACAGGGGGCGGCGTCGCTCAATGCCGCCGCCACCAGATGCAGCCCCGCTTCGCCGAGCCGGTCGGCGGATGTCCGGGGGATCGCATCTCGCTGCGATACCGCGGACGATACGAAGCCGGCCAGCACCGCGCCAGGTCCGTCCGCGAGTGGATAGGCATGGCTCATCGACATGACGACCATGTGCTCAGGCAGGCTCAACGCGCCCCGGGGGAAAGCCATGACCGCGCACGACCACTGCCGCTCCAGACGCAGGTGGTACGGCCTACCGGTGTCGTAGATCGCCATCTGCCCGGGCGCGATCGAGATCTCGCGATCGTCCTGGCACACGGTGGCGTACCCGCTCAGCTGTACGCAGATCTTGAGCAGATCGATCGGCGTCTGCCGTACGGCCCTGGGGGTGCGCCGCACGATCTGCGGGGTGCCGCTCACCCGGTAGGCGGCGATCGTCCCGAGCTGCGTGCCGGCCATCCGCCCATGGGCGGCCCGCGCTCCTATGGCCTCGGGGACGAGCCGGCCGAAAGCACCGCCCAACTGCTCTCGCCAGAGTTCGGCCGCGAGAGAGCCTGACTGTTCTGTCCCTGCGGTCGACGACATCACTGTGTGTGCCCTCCCACCAGACTTGGCCTCGAGCGACAAAGGCCGAGGCGGAATCAGTCAACAACTCTGCAACGTGACTGACAAGAATCTGTAGCAGGTTTTTCACCGTGCGGGCGATGGGGCCGGCGCGGACCGCCGAACCAGAGGTGGTGGGCTGTGGTGGCCATGCCTGCTCGTTACGACTACGTGGTGATCGGTGCCGGGTCGGCCGGCTGCGTACTGGCCGCGAGGCTGTCGGAAGATCACGACACCCGCGTTCTCCTGCTGGAATCCGGGCCTGCCGACGACGTGCCCGAGATTGCCGTGCCACCCGCGTGGCCCGCGCTGTGGGGGACGGAGATCGACTACTCCTACGACACCGTTCCCCAGCCCGGCACCGGCGGGGCGGTCCACAACTGGCCTCGGGGGCGCACGCTCGGCGGGTCGAGCAGCATCAACGCGATGGTGTACCTGCGGGGGCACGGCGCGGACTTCGACGCGTGGGCCAAGGCGGGCTGCGACGGCTGGGACTACGCCTCCGTGCTGCCCTACTTCCGTCGCATGGAGACCGTCGGCGACGGGGACCCGCAGTACCGGGGTGAGGACGGCCCGATGCGTCCGGCTCCGTCGGCGCAGCCGAATCCGCTGTCGCAGGTCTTCCTCGACGCGGCGGCAGCGACCGGTCGTCCGCTGACGGACGACTTCAACGGAGCGGTGCAGGAGGGTGCCGGCTGGCACGACCTGTCGATCACAGAGGGGAACCGCCAGAGCACTGCGGCGGCCTATTTGCACCCCATCCGTGGCAGCCGTCCGAATCTCACGGTCGCGACGGAGTCCCGTGCCCACAGGCTGCTGTTCGACGGCACACGCTGCGTCGGTGTCGCGTACGAACGCCGCGGCGAGCTCGTCACCGCGTACGCGGACGCGGAGGTGGTGGTCAGCGCGGGCACGATCGACTCGCCTCGGCTGCTGCTTCTCTCCGGTGTGGGTGCGGCCGAGGAGTTGGAGCAGGCGGGTGTCGACGTCGTGCACGACCTGCCCGGTGTCGGCCGCAACCTGCACGACCATCCGCTGTGCGGGATCGTGTACGAGGCGAGCCGGCCCATCCCGCCAGGGCTCGCCAACCATGCCGAGGTGTCGATGCTCTGGCGCAGCGACCAGGCCCTCGCGGGCCCGGACATGCAGCTGATGTTCATCCACCTGCCGTTCCACCCGCCGACGCTTCAGGCCCCGGAGAACAGCTTCACGTTCGGCGTCGCCACGGTGCCCGAGGCACGCGGCTCGATCCGGATCGCGGGGCCCGATCCGCAGACGCCGCCGCTGATCGATCCGAACTATCTGGGCGCGGAATCTGATGTGCGCAGGCTGCTGCACGGCATCGAGGTCGCCCGGGAGATCGCCGCCTCCGAACCGTTCGCTCCCTGGCGTGCCCGCGAGGTGCTTCCCGGGCCCGACGTCACGGACGAGGCCGGTCTGCGGGAGTTCATCGCCCGGGGCACCGGAACCTATTACCACCCGGTCGGCACCTGCGCGATGGGCGTCGGGCCGGAGGCCGTCGTGGCGCCCGATCTGCGGGTGCACGGCCTGGACGGCCTGCGGGTGGCCGACGCCTCGGTCATGCCGAGGCTCGTCTGCGTCAACACCAACGCCGCCACGATCATGATCGGCGAGAAGGCAGCGGACCTCATCCGCCGGCCCGGCGCCTGAAAACCGGCCCGGCGCCTGACCACCCGAGCTCACGCGAAGCTGAGGAGAACCCCGCGATGACCGAACTTCTCGATGACGTTTCCTGGCAGGGCATGATCTACAGCAATGGCTGGACCACCGCCCACGGCGGTGTGCTGGACAGCACCGAACCGGCGACGGGTGCCGTCCTGGCCCAGGTCGGCCTGGCCGATGCCGACGATGTGGCGGCCGCGACCGCCCGGGCCGCCCAGGCGCAAGCCGACTGGGCCGCGCAGACCGGCCCGTCCCGCGCCACCGTGATCCGCAAGGCCGCCGCCGTCCTCGCCGACAACCGTGCGGAGTTCGAGCGCTGGCTCGTCCGCGAGGGCGGCGCGGTGCCGGGCAAGGCGGCGTTCGAAGTCGACCTGGTACTGGGGGAGTTGTGGGAGGCGGCGGCACTGCCCACCCAGCCTTGCGGGCACCTGCTGCCGGCCAGCGAGCCTGGCCGGGAGAGCGTCGCCCGCCGGGTTCCGCTCGGCGTGGTCGGTGTGATCAGTCCGTGGAACTTCCCGTTCATCCTCTCCGTACGGGCCGTCGCGCCGGCGCTGGCACTGGGCAACGCGGTCGTGCTGAAGCCGGACGTACAGACGGCGGTGTCCGGAGGCACTCTGGTCGCGCGGCTCTTCGAGGCGGCCGGGCTGCCCGACGGGTTGCTGCATGTGCTGCCCGGGGACGCCGGGCCCGGCGCGGCACTGGTCGAGGACCCGAACGTCGCCATGATCGCCTTCACCGGCTCGACGGCGGTCGGCCGTGAGGTCGGCGCCACCGCCGGACGCACGCTGAAGCGGGTCTCGCTCGAACTCGGCGGCAACAACGCCCTGATCGTGCTCGACGACGCCGACCTGGAGATCGCCAGTTCGGCGGGAGCCTGGGGCGCGTTCCTGCACCAGGGCCAGGTCTGTATGACCGCGGGCCGGCACATCGTGCTCGAATCCGTCGCCGACGAATACCTCGACCGGCTGGCCAAGCGGGCGCAGGGACTTCCGGTGGGCGATCCATTCACGGGGCAGGTGGCCCTCGGGCCGCTGATCAACGAGCGGCAGCGGGACAATGTGCACCGGATCGTGGAGGAGACCGTCGGGGCGGGGGCCGAGGTCAGGGCCGGCGGCTCGTACGACGGGCTGTTCTACCAGCCCACCGTGCTGGCCGGCGTGACCACGTCGATGCCCGCGTTCCGCGAGGAGATCTTCGGACCCGTGGCGCCGGTCGTCGTCGTGCGCGACGAGGCCGAGGCGGTCGCGGTCGCCAACAACACCGAGTACGGGCTGGTCGCCGCGGTGCAGACGGGATCCCCGGACCGTGGCCGCGATCTGGCGCGACGGCTGCGGACCGGCATCGTCCACATCAACGACCAGACCCTGAACAACGACGCGTACGCACCCTTCGGCGGTACGGGCGCCTCCGGCAACGGCAGCCGGTTCGGCTCCCAGAGCAGCTGGGACGAATTCACCCAGTGGCAGTGGGTCACCTTCCGCGACCAGGCACACGCCTTCCCCTTCTAGCCATTGGGGGAGTTAGCCATCCGGGGAGCCGCTGCCGAACGTACGTCCTTCGGCGTCTGGCCGGTGTGCGGTCGTGGGTGTGCCGGGCGGTTCTCATCGCCCGGCACACTCACGACGCCAGAGCCGGGTCGGAGCGGGGAACCTGTCCAATCTAACGTTCTACAGAACCTTGACGCACTGCGGTGCTTCTGTAGAAGATTCCTCTATCGGTACCTGTGCTAGCGCGAGGAGGCGCTCGTCATGGTGGTGGCAAGCAAGCCGGACGTGGTCGATGCCGCGAACGGAGCGCCGGAGTCCACAGGCACGGTGGTGGTGACCTTCGACCGGAGCCCGGACAGGTACCGGCACTGGAAGCTGCGCATCGACGGGCCGGTCGCCTGGCTGGAGATGGACGTCGACGAGCAGGGCGGCCTGGTCCCGGGATACGAGCTGAAGCTCAACTCCTATGACCTGGGTGTGGACATCGAGCTGTATGACGCGCTGCAGCGGCTGCGGTTCGAGCACCCTGAGGTGCGGTCGGTGGTGGTGACCAGCGCGAAGGAGAAGGTCTTCTGCGCCGGGGCGAACATCCGGATGCTGGCGGCCTCCCCGCACCACTGGAAGGTGAACTTCTGCAAGTTCACCAACGAGACCCGCAACAGCATGGAGGACGCCTCGCAGCACTCGGGGCTGACCTTCATCGCAGCGGTCAACGGCTCCTGCGCGGGGGGCGGTTACGAACTCGCGCTGGCCTGCGACAAGATCCTGCTGGTCGACGACAATTCCTCGTCGGTGTCCCTGCCCGAGGTCCCGCTCCTGGGCGTGCTGCCCGGCACGGGCGGACTGACCCGGGTCACCGACAAGCGCCGCGTACGCAAGGATCTGGCCGATCTCTTCGCCACCCGCAGCGACGGCGTACGGGGCAAGACGGCGGTGGACTGGCGGTTGGTCGACGAGGTCGTTCCGCGCCGGGACTTCCGTACGGTCGTCGAGCAGCGCGCCGTGGAAGCGGCCGAGCACAGCACCCGGCCGGCGGACGCCGAGGGCATCGAACTGACACCGCTGGAGCGGGACGTCACCGAGGACGGCATCACGTACCGGTACGTGCGCGCCGAGTACGACCGTCCGCTCGGCCTGGTCCGCATCACCGTACGGGGCCCCGCCGCGGACGCCCCCGCCGATGCCGCCGCGATCCACGACGAGGGCGCCAGCGGGTGGCTGCTGGCCGTCACCCGCGAGCTGGACGACCTGATCCTGCGGCTGCGGGCGAACGAGACCGAGCTGGGCACCTGGGTGCTGCGCACGGAGGGCGATTCCGCGCTCGTACTGGCCCATGAGCAGACGGTGTTGGGCGCCGCCGCCGAGGGCGACTGGCTCAGCAACGAGATCGTTCACTACTACAAGCGCACCCTGAAGCGGCTCGACGTCACCAGCCGCAGCCTGGTCGCGCTCATCGAGCCGGGCAGTTGCTTCGCCGGTCTGCTGCTGGAGCTGGCCCTGGCCTGCGATCTGCAGTACATGCTGGACGGCCCGCCCATCGAGGACCCGGACAGCGACGAGCGCGCCCAACTCACCCTCTCCGAGGCGAACTTCGGCACCTTCCCCATGGGCAACGGCCTGTCCCGCCTCCAGTCCCGCTTCTACCAGGACGACGGCCACGTCGAGTGGCTGCGCCGCGAGGCCGGGCAACCCCTGAGCGCCGCCCAGGTCCGCGAGCTCGGCCTCGTCACCGACGCGCCCGACGACATCGACTGGGAGGACGAGATCCGCATCGTCCTGGAGAGCCGGGCGGCGCTGAGCCCGGACGCCCTGACCGGCATGGAGGCCAACCACCGGTTCGTCGGCCCGGAGACCATCGAGACCAAGATCTTCGGACGGCTCACCGCCTGGCAGAACTGGATCTTCATACGCCCCAACGCCGCCGGCCCCGAGGGCGCGCTGCGCCGCTACGGCACCGGCCAGAAAGCGGTCTACGACCGGAAGCGAGTGTGACCCGATGCCCACGAAGATCGACTACGACTCCAAGATCCCCAACAACGTCGCTCTCGCCGACGACCGCCGTCTGCAGCGGGCGCTGGAGGGCTGGCAGCCCAAGTTCCTCAACTGGTGGGGCGAGATGGGCCCGGAGCTGGAGAACCGAGGCGTCTACCTGCGCACTGCTGTGTCGGTCGGCCGCGACGGCTGGGCCCACTTCGACCACGTCAACGTGCCCGACTACCGCTGGGGCATCTTCCTCGCCGAGCGCGACCCCGACCGCCGAGTCGCCTTCGGCGAGCACAAGGGGCAGCCGGTCTGGCAGCAGGTGCCGGGCGAGTACCGCGCCGACCTGCAACGGCTGATCGTCATCCAGGGCGACACCGAGCCGGCCTCCGTCGAGCAGCAGCGCCTCCTCGGCCTGACCGCCCCGAGCCTGTACGACCTGCGCAACCTCTTCCAGGTCAATGTGGAGGAGGGCCGGCACCTGTGGGCGATGGTCTACCTGCTGCACGCCTACTTCGGCCGGGAGGGCCGCGAGGAGGCCGAGGCGCTGCTCCACCGCAACTCCGGCAGCCCCGACGCGCCGCGCATCCTGGGCGCGTTCAACGAGGAGACCGCCGACTGGCTGGCCTTCTTCATGTTCACGTACTTCACCGACCGGGACGGCAAGTACCAGCTCGGCTCGCTCAAGGAGAGCGCCTTCGACCCGCTGTCGCGGACCTGCACCTTCATGCTGAAGGAAGAGGCGCACCACATGATGGTCGGCACCACCGGCGTCGACCGCGTGGTGACCCGCAGCGCCCAACTGGTCCGCGAGCACGACACGTTGGACATCGCCGCCTGCGGTGGCATCCCCCTGGACATCATCCAGAAGTACATCAACTTCCATTACACGGTCTCCCTGGACCTCTTCGGCAGCGAGACCTCCACCAACGCGGCGAACTACTACACCGCCGGGCTCAAGGGCCGCTGGCAGGAGGAGCGCCGCAAGGACGACCACCGGCTCACCGACCACAGCGCCTTCCTGGACAAGCCGCAGGCGGACGGCACCTGGGGCCAGGACGAGGTCCCCGCGCTGCTCGCCCTCAACCTGGACCTGCGCGACGAGTACATCTCCGACTGCGAGAACGGCCTCAAGCGCTGGAACCGGATCCTCGATGAGCACGGGATCAGCTTCCGGCTGAAGCTGCCGCACCCTGGCTTCAACCGGAACGTCGGCCTCGCCGCCGGCCACCACGTCACTCCCGACGGCACGATCGTCGACGAGCAGACCTGGGAGGCGAGCCGCCACCACTGGCTGCCCACCGCCGAGGACCTGGCGTTCGTACGGTCGCTGATGCAGCCTGTGTACGACCGCGGCAGGATCGCGAGCTGGGTCGCGCCGCCGGTCAACGGCATCAACGGCCAGCCGTTCGACTACGAGTACGTCCGACTGGTGTGAGGTGAGCCGGATGCCTGAGGCGTTCAACACGGCGGACTATCTGGTCGACCGGCACGTGCGGGAGGGCCACGGCGCCCGCACGGCGCTCGTCACTCCCACACGCACGCTGACCTACGAGCAGCTGGCGGCGGAGGTCCGCCAGGTGGCCGCCGGGCTGCGCGCCCTCGGCGTACGCCCCGAGGAGCGCGTCCTGCTGTGCATGGCGGACGACATCGAGCTCTTCACTGGCATCCTCGCCGCCTTCCACATCGGCGCGGTGGCCGTCCCCGCCTCGACCATGCTCACAGGCCCGGAGCTGGGCAAGCTGGTGGCCGACGCGCGCTGCCGGGTGGTGCTGGGCTCCGCCGAGTTCGCGCCGGTCGTATGCGCGGCGCTCCAGCAGGCGCCGGAGGTCGAGCACGCCGTCCTGACCGGAGAAGACAGCACAGGACTGCCCGGCCACGTCCAGGGACACACCTGGCAGCAGCTGCTGGACGCCGGCACCGGCAGGGACGACGGACCGTATCCGACCTGGCCGGACTCGCCCGCCCTGTGGCTCTACACATCGGGCACCACGGGCACGCCCAAGGCGGCCATGCACCGCCACGTCGACATCAAGTTCGTGTCGGAGAACTACGGGCAGCGAGTGCTGGGCATCAGCCCGCAGGACCGCTGCCTGTCGGTCGCGAAGCTCTTCTTCGCGTACGGCATCGGCAACTCGCTCTTCTTCCCGCTGGCGGCGGGCGCCACGGCACTGCTGGAACCTTCCAGGCCGTCTCCCGCGCTGTTCGCGAAGCGGGCGGCCGGCGACCGGGCCACAGTCCTGTTCGGCACCCCCAGCTTCTTCGGACCGCTGCTCGCGAGCGCCGACATCCCGGACGACGCCTTCGCGACGGTGCGGGTGGGCGTCTCGGCCGGAGAAGCGCTGCCCGCGCGGATGTACGAGGGGATGCTGGAACAGTTCGGTGTGGAGCTGCTCGACGGCATCGGATCCACCGAGATGCTGCACATCTTCATCTCCAACCGCTCGGGCCGGGTCCACCCGGGCTCCTCCGGCGAACCCGTCCCCGGGTACAAGGTGGAACTGCGCGACATCGAGGGCCGGGTGGTGGAGGGCGAAGGCACACCGGGCGAGCTCCACGTCCGCGGTGAGTCCGCGGCCATCGGCTACTGGTGCCGGGCCGAGACCACACGTCAGGTCTTCCTCGGCGACTGGGTGCGCACCGGCGACACCTACATCCGCAACGCCGACGGCACCTACACGTGCATGGGCCGCACCAACGACCTGCTCAAGGCGGGCGGAATCTGGGTCGCGCCCGCCGAGGTGGAGGAGCGACTCCTCGCTCATCCGGACGTGGCCGAGGTCGCCGTGGTCGGCGTACCGGACGCGGACGGCCTGGACAAGCCGGTCGCCTGCGTGGTGCCCAGGCCTGGGCGTGAGGTCGATCCGGACGCTCTCGTGGCGTGGTGCCGGGAGGGCCTGGCCGCGTTCAAGCGCCCGCGTGGGGTGATCGGGCTGGCCGAGCTGCCCCGTACACCCACAGGGAAGATCCGCCGGAATGTGTTGCGGGCCATGGTGCGCGACGGGTCGTGGGCGGAGTCGCCGTCGTCGTCCGCGAGTTCAGGCTGAGTCCCCCAAGGAGTCTTCGCCCCCGCCGCCCCTTCCCGTCCCATCCCCAGGGGCTGCGCCCCTTCGACCCGCCACGGGGCTCCGCCCCGGACCCCGCTCCTCAAACTCCGGAGGGGCTGATCATCCCGAAGGAGAACCGCGCATGCCCCCGCCTTCTGCGGATCACCACACGGACCTGCTCGTCGTGGGAGCCGGCCCCACCGGCCTGTTCGCCGCCTACTACGCCGGTTTCCGCGGTCTGTCGGTGACCGTGCTGGACTCGCTGCCCGAGCCCGGTGGCCAAATCAACGCCATGTACCCGGAGAAGCAGATCTTCGACATCGCCGGATTCCCGGCGGTACGGGGACGCGAGCTCGTGGACCGGCTCCTGGAACAGGCCGCACCGTACGACCCGTGCTACCTGCTCGGCCACCGGGCCGAGACGATGGAGCGGACCACGGAGGGCGCCTTCCTCGTGACCACACACCAAGGGGCGCGCGTGCGGGCCAAGGCCGTGATCGTCACCGGCGGCATCGGCACCTTCACGCCCCGCCCCCTGCCGGCCGCCGCCGCATACGAGGGAGCCGGCCTGGCGTACTTCGTGCGCAGGCCGGACGACTACGCGGGCCGGGACGTGGTGATCGTCGGGGGCGGTGACAGCGCCTTCGACTGGGCACTCACCCTGCACCCACTGGCCGCCTCCGTGACCCTGGTCCACCGCCGCGACACCTTCCGCGCGCACCCGGCCACCGTGGCCGCCGTACGGGCCGCGGGCGTGGAGATCCTCACCGAAGCCGAACTGACGAAGGTCATCGGCGACGGCGGGGACGGCAGGGACATAGAGGCCGTGGAGATCACCCGGCGCGACGGGCAGACGTACCGCCTGCCCTGCCAGGGGATCATCGCCGCCCTCGGCTTCACCGCCAACCTCGGCCCGCTGCTCGGCTGGGGCATCGACATCGCCCACCGGCGCCACATCCCGGTCGACCCGGCGATGCGGACGTCCGTCCCCGGGATCTACGCGGCCGGGGACATCAACGACTACCCCGGCAAGGTACGGCTGATCGCGGTCGGCTTCGGCGAGGCGGCGACCGCCGTCAACAACGCCGCGCACCACATCGACCCCGAACAGCCGGTGTTCCCCGGCCACTCCACCGACGTCCCCACAGCGGCCCCAGCCGCCGCGTAGCACCGAAGAGGACCGATCACCCATGCCCTACGTCATCGCCGAGCCGTGCATCGACATCATGGACCGCTCCTGTATGGAGGAATGCCCGGTCGACTGCATCTACGAAGGCGACCGCAAGCTCTACATCAACCCGATGGAATGCATCGACTGCGGCAACTGTGAGCCTGTCTGCCCGGTCGAGGCGATCTCCCAGGACCGCAGGGTGCCACCGGAGTTGAAGGACTTCGTCGCCGACAACAAACGGTTCTTCACCGCCCCCTTGCCCGGCCGCGACGAGCCGATCGGCCTACCGGGCGGCGCCGCCGGCCACGGCCCGGTCGGCACGGACACCGAACTCGTCGCCGCGTACGACCCACGCGGCTGAGCACCCCGTGAGGAGGGCGCCGTGATCGACGGCGAGATGGTGGTCGACGCGCACGTCCTGTCCGGCAGGTAACGCGGTCAAGGTCTTCCGTGTGATCTCACTTCTCGCCGTGCCCCTCGGCCAGTTCCTCCCAGCGCCGCAGCGCCACCGGATTCCACTCGGCATGCCTGCTGTGGAAGAGTTCGGCTGCCCTGGCCCCGCTCCAGCCCGGAGGCAGCAGCTTGGACGGGAGCCGCGGATCGAGGAAGGGGAAGCGGCGCCACTCGTGCACCATCATGGTCTGGGCGTGCAGGACGGCGTCACCGTCGGCGGGGCGCAGCCCGGTGAACTCGTCGATGAACGCCTCGTAGCGGTCCTCCACCTCGCTGAGGTCCCAGGCTCGGGCCACCATGGCCGCCTCGCTGCCCACAGCGCCGTACGTGGCGGTGAAGGACATCGCGTCGTCGGCGAGCCCGAGTTCCTTCAGGACGCCGAGCGCCTCCGCCTCACGGTCGGCGTGGGGCGTGATCCACACCCCGGGCTCCGGAGAGCCGAAACCGGCCCAGGTGAGCCGCGTACGCACCCGGTGCCGCAGGTCCCGCTTGGCCTCCGGCACGGAGACGAGGACCACCAGCCAGGTGCCGTCCCAGGTGTGCTCCCCGCTGCCGAAGTCATAGATGCGCTGCGCGCCTTCGGTCAGCATCCGCCGCCCCGGCGGGGTGAGCGCCCAGCGGACGCGGCGTCCCATCCGCTCGGAGGCCAGCCAGCCCTCTGCCGCGGTCCGGGCGAGCGACTGGCGGGCCGACTTCTCCTCGACACCGAACATCGCCAGCGCATCCACGAGCGCCGAGGTCCACACCGGAGTGCCCTTGGGCAGTACGTACTCCCCGAGCATGGTCATCAGCAGCGACCGCGCGCTGACGTCACCGACCTCCCGGCGCCGGCTGACCACCGGCCGTGCGCTCCCCGCCGCGGCCCGGTCGGCACGCTCCCTCCGGCCCGTTCCGCGCGCCGCGCGATCCACCATGGTTCGTCACTTCCCTTGCTGCCGGCCGATCCGATGTATCACGCCGTCGCGTGAGATCGACCGCGTGACATCGACGTCATCAGCGTATCCAGGACGCTCCGGCAGTACGGCCCGGAGCCAGGTCTCTCCGCAGGAGCCCGTCTCTCCTTACACAATATCTTGTCGTTACGGAAATTATCAGTAGAATGTCTGTCGCGTCGGCGGGCCGCCGACCGGGACACGAAAGGTGGGCCCGCCGTGGCCGCGAAACTGCACAGCTACCTCGCCGGTGACTGGTACGAGGCACCCGACGAGGGGCGTCCCCTGCTGGACGCGGCGACCGGCACCGAGGTGGCCCGGCTCTCCCAGCACCCCGTCGACGCCGCTGCCGCGCTGCGTCACGCGCGGGAGGTGGGCGGCCCCGCCCTGCGCGAGCTGACCTTCCACCAGCGCGCCGGTCTGCTCAAGGCGCTCGGCAAGCATCTCGCCGCGCACACGGACGAGTTCCACGCACTGTCCACCCGCACCGGAGCAACCCGCCGCGACTCCGTGCTCGATGTTGACGGCGGCATCGGGGTGCTCTTCGTCTACGGCAGCAAGGGCACCAAAGAGCTGCCCGACGGGCATGTCCTGCCCGACGGCGACATGGAACCGATCGGTAAACAGGGCACCTTCGCCGTGCGTCACGTCCATGTGCCGCGGCAGGGCGCGGCCGTGCAGATCAACGCGTTCAACTTCCCCGTGTGGGGCATGCTGGAGAAGCTCGCGCCGGCTCTGCTGGCGGGCCTGCCGTCCGTGGTGAAACCCGCGGGCCAGACGGCTTACCTGACGGAGCTGGTGTTCCGCCGCATCATCGAGTCCGGCATCCTCCCCGAAGGCGCCGTCCAGCTGATCTGCGCCCCGCCGGACGGCATCCTCGACGCGCTCACGGGACAGGACGTGCTCAGCGTCACCGGCTCCGCCGCGACCGCCCGCACCCTGCGCAGCCACCCGGCCGTCGCCGGCCGCGCCGTCCGCTTCAACGCCGAAGCCGACTCCCTGAACTGCGCGATCCTGGGGCCCGACGCCACCCCCGGCACCCCCGAGTTCGACCTGTTCACGCAGACCCTGGTCACCGAGATGACGATCAAGGCCGGGCAGAAGTGCACCGCGATCCGCCGCGCTCTGGTGCCGGCCGGCCTCATCGACGCCGTACAGGAAGCGGTCTGCGCCGAACTGGCCGACCTGCGCGTCGGCAACCCCGCCGATCCCGCCGTCGCCATGGGCCCGCTGGCCGGACTCGGGCAACGGGAGGAGGTGCTGCGCGCGCTCAAGGCGCTCACGGCGGCGGCCCACGTCGTCCACGGCGACCCGGACCGGTTCGAGGTGCTGGACGGCGACCCGGAACGCGGTGCCTTCCTCCCGCCGCTGCTGCTGCGCTGCGACGACCCCGACCGGGCCGAGCCGCACGAGGTCGAGGCGTTCGGCCCCGTCAGCACCCTTCTGCCGTACGACGGAACCGCCGCCCACGCGGTCACGCTGGCCGCGCGCGGCGAGGGCAGCCTCGTCGGCTCGGTCGTCACCCACGATCCCGGCTTCGCCCGCGAGGCCGTACTCGGGGCCGCCCCCTGGCACGGCCGCCTGCTGCTCCTCGACCGCACCGACGCCGGGGAGTCCACCGGCCACGGCTCGTCGCTCCCGCACGCCGTGCACGGCGGCCCCGGCCGGGCGGGCGGCGGCGAGGAACTCGGCGGCATCCGCAGCGTGCTGCACCACATGCAGCGCACCGCCGTCCAGGGCCCGCCCGCCCTCCTCTCGACACTCACCGGGCCGCCACCCGGTCACGACCGCTGAGCCACAGGCCGAGGCGTAACACCGTGGCCGATCTCGACAAGCTCGCCCCTCGACCCTCAACTCCCTTAGGGCTCAAGCTCCTTGAGCTGTGCGTTGGTGCGCCGGGTCCGCTGGAGGCGCTCGGGAAGCGGTGTGCGGTAGTCGGGCAGAAGGCGCTGAGCGCGGAACGCGGACTTCAGGAAGAGGCGGACGACACGCTCGCGGCGGGGGCTGATCCAGCCGATCCGGTGGAGTCGGCAGACCCGCTCGCCGGCGAGGTACCGGGTCAGGTCCCTGCCGAACGCCCGCAAGGGCGCGGGGAACCAGCGCTCGGCAAAGAAGTCCATCATCGCGGTCGCCACACGATGGCCCGACTCTGTCTGTTCGTACGGACGGGACTCGAATTTCAAGGCGAACTCGGTCATCGCGTTCCAGTCCTCGGGGAACGCCTCGTCGGCCAGGGGGCCGGACTCGCGTTCCAGGAGGCGGAAGAGTGCCTGCGCCCAGCGGTGCCACGCGATCTTCATGGGTTCGCTCATCCCGGGCAGGCCCAGCGAGGTCTGCAGACGGTCGCCGAACGTGGCCAGCAGGACCAAGGGATAGATGAAGTCGTCGATGTGGTCGAAGTTGCCGGGCAGTTGTGGAGTCCTGCGGGCGACGCTCAGGTGGATGCGGTTCAGCCGTGCGGCGGCCTTGCGGCCCGCCGCGCTGGATAAGCCGTCCACCATCCAGGCCATCAGGAAGTCGTTGCCGTCCTGGAAACGCCGGTGGGGTCTCGTCTCCAGCTTCGAGGTGTGGGCCAGAGTGGCGGCCCCCATGCTCGGCTGCATCATGCGCATGGTGCCCGGATAGATCATCATCGCCAGGGCGAACCTTGGGACGCGGTGGCTGACGTAGAGCGAGATCATCCGCTCCCAATCGGTCTCCGGGTCCATTCGAGCCAGTTCGCGGTCCACCCACTTGTACCCACGGCGCAACGTCGTTCCCCCAGCCTCGTAGCCAGGCGGCTGCACCACCGTGGCTCCTGTCGGAATATGGCTGAGAGGACGCTTGGGCTTCCGCTTCCCGATGCCAGGGCTCGCCGTGATTTAGATCACGGTCAAGCCCGGGTGAGGCCCGCGGCTGGTCAGTGACCCGTCGCAGGCGGTGGCTCGGTGTCCACCGCCTGCGCGCGCACCTCCGACAGGAACCTAGGCGCTCACCGGATCACCCTCCGCCCCGGGCACGGCATCCACTGCCTCCTCCGGCGACAGGTCGCCCAAGTAGGCCGCCCGCACCGCCGGATCGGCGCGTACCTCGTCCGGCGTGCCGACGCTGATCCGGCGGCCGAAGTCGAGGACGACGACCTGGTCGCAGACGCTCATGACCATGTCGACGTCGTGCTCGACGAGCAGCACGCCCATACCCCAGTCCTCGGCGAGTCGCCGTACCAGGCGGGCCAGTTCGCGGGTCTCGTCGTCCGACAGGCCGGCCGCCGGCTCGTCGAGGAGGAGGACGGACGGTGAGGTCGCCACGGCACGGGCGATGGCCAGCAGCCGCCGCTCCCCGTACGAGAGGTCGCCCACCGAACGGTCCAGGCTGCCCTCAAGCCCGAACTCCCGCACCGCGACCAGTACTTGGGCGGGCAGAGGGCGGCTTCCGGGACGTATCAGATCCTTGAGGTACGTCCACGGGCCGGGCCGGTCGCAGGCCGCGTACAGGTTGTCCAGGACCGTCATGTCCTCGAAGAGTTCCAGTGACTGGAAGGACCGGCTCAGGCCCGCGCGGGCGCGCAGGTGCACGGAGGTGCCGGTCAGGTCCCGATCACCGAGGCGTACGGTCCCGGAGGCGGGCCGGGTGAAGCCGGTGACCGCGTCGATGGCGGAGGTCTTGCCCGCGCCGTTCGGGCCGATGAGGCCGGTGACCCGGCCGGGCTCGATGGCGAAGGAGAGGTCGTCTACGGCGACGACACCGCCGTAGCGCACGGTCAGGCCGCTGACGCGGAGGGGGAGGGGCGCCGCCCGGTGGGCGTCCGGCACGGACTCGGGAGGCGTCACCTGCGGGGCCGCCGCTCCGTCGTCGGAGCGCTTCCGGAGCAGCTTGCGCTCGACTGCCGCCGACTGCTTGCCCAGCCCTTGCCCGATGCCGTCCTGGTTGCCCACCAGGGTGAGCAGCAGAATGATCCCGCCGATCAGCGGCATCCACTCGCTCAGCCCCGGCACCACCAGATCCCCGAAACGGGCGCCGATCGTGCCCGCGGCGAACGTGGCGCCGAACAGTGGACCGACCAGGAAGCCGACGCCGCCGATGACGGCGAGGCCGAGCGCGGTGATGGAGTCGAAGCTCGCGAAGTCGCTGAAGACCACCGAGGTCGAGCGGAAGCCGGTGAGGACTCCGGCGAGCGCGGCGATCGCCGCCGACACCCCGAACGCGTACAGCTTCGTGGCGCTTACGCCGATGCCGAGTGCGGCGGCGGCCCGCTCGTTGGCGCGCACCGCGATCAGCCGGCGGCCGGTCCGACTGCGCCGGAGGTTGGCCACGACCAGAGCGGCGCCGATGAAGAGAAGCAGCACCAGGGCCGCGTACCGCTGTGGATGGTCGACGCCGGAGATGTCGATGCCGAAGAGCGTCTGCTTGCCCACCGCGATGCCGTCGCTGCCGGGGGTGGTGGCCAGGTCGGTGTTCTGGAAGACCGTCACCTCCAGCGTGGTGCCGAGTCCGAGGGTGATGATCGCGAGGTTGACACCACGGGTGCGGACCGCGGGCAGGGCGAACAGGAGGCCGATCGGTACGGTCCCCAACACGCCTGCCAGCAGGGCGAGTTCGAAGGGCCAGCCCCAGTCGGCGACCGCGTGCCCGGCGATGAAGGCGCCGGTTCCGGCGAGTGCGTACGCCGCGAGGGAGACCTGTCCGGCGTAGCCGGTGACCACCACGATCGACAGGATGATCAGAGAGAGCACCAGGGTGTTGGTGATCGCGTCGGCCCACTGTGGCGTGGACAGTGCCACCAGCAGCAGGGCGACCGCGACGGCGACCGCCAGTGCCACCGGCCGTACGCGTCCGGTGCCGAGCGCCGGCAGCCGGTCGAGGAACGTGCCGCGCAGCGGCAGTGCCCGGCCGCGGGCCACCAGGACCAGGGCGATGACGAGGAAGGGCACGGAGGCCGCGAGGCCCGTGATGTCCGTGCCGTAGCGGGTCAGTTCGGACTGCACGATGCCGATGACGAGGCCGCCCGCCAGAGTGACGGGGAACGAGGAGAACCTGCCGACCAAGGCGGCAGCCAGCGCGCTCAGCAGAAGCGTGGTCAGGCCGCTCACGGACAGGCCGATGACCGGCACGATCAGAATGCCGGTCAGCCCCGCGAGCGCCGAGCCGAGCCCCCAGTTGGCGGCGGCGATCAGATCCGAGGACCAGCCGAGTGAGGAGGCCGCGCTCTGGTTCTCGGCGACCGCCGTGGTGCCGAGCCCGAACAGGCTCCGCTTGTAGAGCAGATGCAGCGCGACGGTGATGGCGATCGCGATGGCGAGCAGCCAGATGCGGTCCTCGGACACGGTCGCCCCGGCCACTTCCACCAGGTCGGAGGGCAGTTTGCCGGGTACGAGCTGCACGCTGTCGCCGTACCGTTTGACGGCGGCGGCGGTGAGCACGATGAATACCGCCAGGGTGCCCACCAGCCGGGCCAGTGAGGAGGCCCGGCGCAGCGGGCGCATCACCAGCAGATGGGTGAGCACCCCCAGCAGCCCGGCCACCAGGACGCCGCAGCCGACGGCGGTCCAGTAGGGCACGCCGTGCTGCGTGGCGAGCTCCCATTGCACATAGGCGGCGGTCATCCCGAACGCGCCATGCGCGAAGTTCAGGACGCCGGAGCCTCTGTAGATCAGCACGATGCCTTGTGCGGTGAGCGCGTAGAGCGCACCGAGCCCGAGGCCCAGAAGCGCGAAGCGCAGGATGTCGTCCACCAGATGAACCTCCAGGGCTCCATGAGTAGCGAACGCCCGATGCTGCGGCAAGACCGTACAGCACATTTATTTAAATAATTGTGGCAAGAGTACTTCTCTAACGACACTTCCCACTCCATGCTGGTCGCGTCTTCAACGTCGCCCGTCCGGGGCGCGAGTCTTCGCGGAGGAAACATGAACAACCCACGCCGACGCAGAAGTACCGCAGCGAGCTGTCTCGCGATGACCGGAGCCCTGCTCGCCGCCGGCTGCGGCGGCGGTGCCGAGGAGGAGCCCACCGGCAGCGCGGCCGCCGCGTCCGCACTGACCGGCGCACCGGTCAAGGTGATGGTCTGGGCACCGGAGAACACCCAGGGCAGCGCACAGCCCGGCGTCCGGGTCACGGCCCAGGCGTACGAGAAGTGGATCAATGCGAACGGCGGCATCAAGGGCGGCCCGCTCAAGGTCCTCACCTGCAACGAGAAGAACGACCCCGACGAGGCCGAGAACTGCGCCCAGCAGGCGGTCAGCGAGAAAGTGGTCGCGGTGGTCGGCTCGTACAGCCTCGCCGGAGACCGCTACATGCCGATCCTCGAGAAGGCCGGCATCCCCTACATCGGCGGGACCGGAGTGTCGGCCGCGGAGTTCTCCAACCCGCTGTCCTTCCCGGTCAACGGCGGCACGCCCGTGGTCTTCGCCGCGCACGGACAACAGCTGGTGGAGGCGGGCTGCGAGAAGATCTCCGGGGTGCGCTACGACGTCGCCGCCGCCGCGATCGTCAGCCAGTTCCTCGGCCTCGGCGCGACCTCCGCAGGCGGTAAGCCGCCCAAGGACCTCAAGGTGCCGGTGACCGCCACCGACCTCGCCCCGCAGGTGGCCGCCGCGACCAGGGACAGCGACTGCGTCAGCGTCATCCTCGGCACGCACTCCGACCTGTTCGTGAAGGCGTATGTGCAGTCCGGCGCAAAGACCGAACTCGGCAGCGTCGTCGGCAACCTCACCCCCGAACTGGCCGAGACCACCGGCGGCAGCAGCAGCCCGCTGGACGGCTCCGCCATCACCGGCTACTACCCGCCCATCTCCGACCCCGCCTGGAAGGACGCCGTCTCCGCCCTCGAAGGCAAGGACGTCGACCTCTCCAACGGGGCCAACGCGACGACCTGGGTGGCGTTCAAGGTCTTCAGCGAGGCCGCCGCGAAGCTGCCGGAGATCAATTCCAAGGCCCTGGTGAAGGAGCTCAACACGTCGAAGGGCATCAACACGGGGGGATTGACTCCGCCGCTTACCTGGACGGACGCGACCGCGCTGCCCATGAAGGGGCTGAACCGCATCCACAACACCACGGCCACTGAACTGGTGCTCAAGGACGGCAAGATCGAGTGGGCCGAGTCGGGGTCGGACTTCGTCGACATGCGCAAGGCGCTGACGGCCGCGTCGTCCGGCTGAACGAAACCGCACTCCGCGAAAGCGGCACCTACGGAAGGAGAAGTCCTGTGGCCACCAGCGCACCCGACCGCACCGGCACATCGCCCGAGGCATCCGGTCAAGCCCTGATCGCGACCCGCGCCCTGTCCGCCGGGTACGGCACCCAGCCCGTCGTGCGCGACCTCGATATCGAGGTGCGGCCCGGTGAGGTCGTCGCGCTGCTCGGGCCCAACGGGGCGGGCAAGACGACGACGCTTCGGGTGCTCGCCGGCGATCTGGCGCCGATGAGCGGCGAGGTGCGCTGGCTGGGCGGTGCGGGCCGGGCGCCGCTGCACCGCCGGGCCCGGCAGGGGCTCGCCTACGTCGGTGAGCGCGCGGTCTTCACCCGGCTCGACGTCGCCGAGAACCTGCGCGTCGGCCGGGTGGAGGCGGCCCGCGCCCTGGAGCTCTTCCCCGAACTCGAGAAACGGCTCAAGACCGGGGCGGGCATGATCTCCGGCGGCGAGCAGCAGATGCTCTCCCTCGCGCGCGCCCTGTGCCGCTCGCCCCGGCTGCTCCTCGCCGACGAACTCTCGCTCGGGCTCGCCCCGTTGGTGGTCGAACGCCTGCTGCGCGCGGTGCGCGAAGCCGCCGACCGGGGCCTCGGGGCGCTGCTGGTCGAGCAGCACGTACGCAAGGTGCTGGACATCGCGGACCGGGTGTACGTGCTGCGCCGGGGCCGCATCGAGATGGCCGGCACCCCGCAGGAACTGCGCGAGAACCTGGACGCCGTCGAGTCCTCCTACCTCGCCCGGCCGGGGACTTCGGCGTCTCCGTGAGCAACACCGGGTTCTTCAGGACAGGCAGCCGACATGGGCGAGTGCCTGCCTGAGGAGGACTCCCTGCCCGCCCGGCATCTCGCTCAGGACCAGTGCCTCTGAAGCCTCCTGGGGGCTGAACCAGACCAGGTCCAGAGCGTCCTGGCGGGGACGGCAGTCGCCGGTCACCGGAACGATATAGGCGAGCGCGACCGCATGCTGGCGCGGGTCGTGGAACGGTGTGATCCCCTGCGTCGGGAAGTACTCGGCGACCGTGAAGGGCTGCAGCGAGGCCGGCACCTGGGGCAGCGCCATCGGGCCGAGGTCCTTCTCCAGGTGGCGCAGCAGGGCGTCCCGTACGCGTTCGTGGTGCAGCACGCGGCCGGAGACGAGGGTTCGGCTGACCGTTCCGTCCGGCCCGATGCGCAGCAGGAGCCCGATGCTGGTGACTTCGCCGCTGTCGTCGACTCTCACGGGTACGGCCTCGACGTACAAGATCGGCATACGGTCGCGCGCATACTCGAGTTCGTCGGGACTCAGCCAGCCGGGCGTGGTTTCGGTCATGTCAGACATTCGCTGATCATACTTTCCGCCGCTCAGCTTCCGCTCCCGCACAGTTCCGCGAAGCGCCGGACGCCGATATTGCCGCCGGAGATGATCACGCCGACGCGGGACGGGAGCCGCTCGACGCGACCGGCCAGCAGGGCGGCCAGTGGGGTGGCGCCGCTGGGCTCGACGATGATCTTCAGCCGCTCGAAGGCGAACCGCATCGCGTCTCGGATCTCGTCATCGGTCACGAGGAAGATGTCGTCGACCAGGCGCTGATTGACGGAGAACGTCAGCTCGCCGGGGGTCTCCGCCGCCTGCCCGTCGGCGATCGTGCGCGGCACCGGGATGGAGACGCGCCGGCCGGCTTCGAGGGACCGCTTCGTGTCGTCCCCGGCCTCCGGCTCGATGCCGATCATGCGGATCCCGCTGTGCAGGCCCTTGGCCGCCGTGGCGCTGCCCGCCATCAGCCCGCCCCCGCCTACCGGCGTGATCAGGGCGGCCAACTCCCCGGCCTCCTCGATCAGTTCGAGGGCCGCGGTGCCCTGCCCCGCGATCACCTGCGGATGCTCGTACGGCGGGATGAGCGCAAGGCCGCGATCGGCGGCGAGGGCCTCGCCGATGGCCGTACGGTCGCCGGTGTAGCGGTCGTACGTGACGATCTCCGCGCCGTAACCGGCGGTGGCGTCCAACTTGGACTGCGGCGTGTCCTCCGGCATGAGGATCACCGCGGTCGTGCCCAACTCCCGTGCGGCAAGCGCGACGGCCTGGGCGTGGTTGCCCGAGGAGTAGGCGGCGATGCCCTTGGCCAGCTGTTCCGGCGACAGCCGGGACGCGGTGTTGTAGGCGCCGCGGAACTTGAACGCGCCGATGCGCTGGAAGTTCTCGCACTTCAGGAAGACCTGGGCGCCGACGAGCGCGTCCAGGGTGCGCGAACGCAGTACGGGGGTCCTGTGGGCCACGCCCTTGATCTGCGCGGCGGCGTCGCGGACGTCGTCGAGGGTGACCGGGGGAGTGTGCGTCATGGCTTCGCTCCGTCGGGGTGGTGGGTGGCGCCGGGAGCTGTGCCGTCCGTCGTGGACACGGGAGGCGTCGCCCGGGCATCGGAGAGGTAGTTGTAGGCGGAGGCGCGGGAGATGCCGAGCCGGGTGGCGACCTGCTCGACCGCCCTTCGTACGGCGAAGACGCCGCGCTCGTCCAGGCTGCGGAACAACTCGAGGCGCCCTGCGCGGTCGAGTTCCGACCAGGTCTTGTTCTGCCGCAGTTGGTGGCTGTCGACGATGGCGTCCACGACGGAGCCGATGTCGTTGCCGAACGTCGTGGTCGGCACGGCGGCCGGTCCGGCGGCGACCCCCGCGAGCTCGCCGATCAGGGCGTGGGCCTGATTGACGGCGGTGATGTCGAGATTGACGCACAGGGCGCCGAAGACCGTGCCGGAGGAGTCGCGCAGGACCATCGTCGACGACTTGACGATCTTCCCCGTACGGGTGCGGGTGAGGTAGTTCAATTCGTCGCTCGCCTCGTCGCCGCGGGCGAGGATGCCCATCCCGATCTCGCTCATCGCCCCGCCGACAGCGCGCCCGGTCACCGAGCCCGCGATGGCGACCACGGATTCCTCCGGGCGCCGGAAGTCGTGCACGACCACCTCGCAAAACGAGCCGAATGTCGCCGCGATGCCGTCGATGACGGGGGTGAGCGCGGCGATGATCGCGTCCTGCTCGTCGGTGGCGGTCGCCATCGCGTACTCCAGGTTCTGGATGGAGGGGTCTATCGGGTCTGGATTTTTAGTCCAGCTCCTAGACTACACATCCAGGGACGGATTTCGTACGGTGCTCATCCGGCCGTCCCTCCCCATGTGCCGGTTGGGACCGCATCCGGAGTCCTACGGTGTGTAGTCGTGGTCCCCGTGCGGGACGGTGGACCGGAGGAGAGGGGTCGATATGACGGCGGTGTTCGTTCACGGTGTGCCCGAGACCGGTCAGTTGTGGGACCGGCTCCGTGCGCGCCTCTCGACCGACTCGATCGCCCTGGACCTGCCGGGGTTCGGCGTGCCGACGCCGAACGGTTTCGGGGCGACCATGGACGAGTACGGCCAGTGGCTGGAGCGGGCGTTGCGCGAGGTCGACGGGCCGATCGACCTGGTCGGGCACGACTGGGGTGCCCTGTTCGTGGCACGGGCCGCCGCGAACTCTGCCCTTCCCGTGCGGAGTTGGGCCATCGACGTGGCGGGGATCCTGCACCCGGACTACGTCTGGCACGAGTTCGCCCAGGTCTGGCAGACGCCGGGGGCGGGGGAGCAGTGGGCGAAGGCCTCGGTCGAGGCCGCTCCGGGAAGTCCGGAGAGTCCTGCGGCGCAGCTCAAGGGGGCCGGTGTGCCGGCCGAGGACGCCGAGGCGTTGGGTGAGCGGCTCGACGCCACCATGGCCGCGTGCATCCTTGCCCTCTATCGCTCGGCGACGCCCAACCCGTACGCCCGCTCGGCGGCAGAGTTCTCCGGGCCCGCCTCCGCGCCGGGGCTGGTGCTCCAGGCCGTACTCGACCCCTTCGACGACCTCGCGGCCTCCGACGAGACTGCCGCCCGCCTCGGGGCCCGCACCGAGCGGCTCGAGGGGGTGGGTCACTGGTGGATGCTGGAGGACCCCGACACCGCGGCCGCCGTACTGGAGCAGTTCTGGGTGGAGGCGGCTGACGGGCGGTCAGTCGAGGACATGCCGTAGATAGGCCTGCGGGTCGGTGAGATAGCGGCGCCAGTGGTCGACCAGGGCGAGTTCGTCCCACTGAACCCGGTGCATGCCGTGCTCGCCGACCTCGACGATGTCGGCACCGGGCAGCGCCGTCAGCAGCGGAGAGTGGGTGGCGCAGATGACCTGGCCACCCTGCTGCGTCAACTGGTCGATATGGCCGAGCAGTTCGAGGCAGGACGAGAACGACAGCGCCGCCTCCGGCTCGTCCATCACATACAGCCCGGGCTGCAGGAACTTCCCCCGGAACGCGGCCAGAAAGCCCTCGCCGTGGCTGACGGAATCCGGTGCGAACCCTTCCCGGCGCAGGGCGTCCATAGCCGTCTCGGCCCGCAGAAAGAACCCCTTGCGGGCGGACCAACTGCCCAGCATGCGCCGTCCGCCCGGCGCCGCGTCGAACCGGATCCGCTCACCCAGCACCGACTTGCCGCGACGGCTCGCATAACGCCAGTCGTGCGAGCCGCCCCAGGGATCCAGCCCGAAGCCCTCCGCCAAGGCCTCGACCAGTGTCGACTTGCCCGAGCCGTTCTCCCCGACCAGGAAGGTCACCGGAGCGGTGAACCGCAGCCCGTCCGCCAGTAGCCGACGAACACAGGGCACGGACCAGGGCCACTCGTCATCCTCGTACGTGGACACGTGTGCGTACGCGCGTTCGATGATCACATGCCGAGTTTCTCATGGGGCACTGACAGCGCGCTGATGCTCTGCGCCCGGCCAGGACGCGTCGAAAATTTCGCAGTAAGAAACGCGGCAACCCTTCCGCCCAGAGCGGCAACTGCCTTGCGGCAATGCACGACTTCATGTCACCAGGGCGGTTGAAGTAATGGAAGCGAAGCAGCAGAAGGCGCGGCACCGCAGGCGCAAGGTCGGTCTGTCGATCGGGATTCCGGTGGCGGTGGCCGCGGCGGCGGGCATGGCGTACGGCACGGATCTGGGTGTGTTCGGCGAGGACGCGCAGCGCAGCGCCTCGGCGGCGACCGCGACCCCGGCGTGGGCCGATGATGTCGCCGACGGCTTCGCGTCGGTCAACTCGCAGGGGCAGAACGGCACGTACGGCGGCCGGGACGGCAAGACCGTCACCGTGAAGACCCTCGCCGATCTGGAGAAGTACGCGACGGCCAAGGAGCCGTACGTCATCGTCGTGGCCGGGACGATCAACATGGATCCCAAGGGCAAGGAGATCAAGGTCGCCTCGGACAAGACGATCGTGGGGGCGGGAACCTCCGGGCAGATCGTCGGCGGCGGCTTCTTCCTGGGCCAGGGCGTGCACAACGTGATCATCCGCAACCTGACGATCCGGGACTCGTACGCCGGTGAGTGGAACGACAAGGACCATGACTTCGACGCCATCCAGATGGACGGCGCGCACCACGTCTGGATCGACCACAACGACCTGCGGCACATGGCCGACGGACTGATCGACAGCCGCAAGGACACCACCAACGTGACGGTGTCCTGGAACAAGCTGAGCGACAACAACAAGACCTTCGGCATCGGCTGGACCGAGAACACGACCGCCGATCTCACGATCCACCACAACTGGTTCCGCGAGACCGAGCAGCGCAACCCGTCCACCGACAACGTGGCCCACGCGCACCTCTACAACAACTATCTGCAGGACGTACCGAACACGGACATCACCACGTCCTACGGCAACTACGCGCGCGGCAAAACGAAGATGGTGCTGGAGAACAGCGTCTTCGAGGGGCTCAAGAACCCCGTCACCAAGGACAGCACCGCGGCGGTGGTCCAGCGCGGCAACGTGTTCACCGGCACCAGCGGCCGCAACGAGAGCGGTGGCACGGCCTTCGACCCGAAGAGCTTCTACAAGTACACACTGGACAAGGCGGCCGACGTTCCGGCGCTGCTCAAGTCCGGTGCGGGGCCCCGGACCTCGATCGGTACCACGGCGAGTGCGAATACGAAGGCGAGCACCGCCGACACCACGCTCACCGTCGCCAAGGACGGCAGCGGGCAGTACAAGAGCGTCCAGGCCGCGGTCAACGCCGTACCGGCGAACAACACTTCACGGGTCGTCATCTCCATCAAGCCCGGTACCTACCGCGAGCTGGTCAAGGTCCCGCGCGACAAGCCGCATGTGACCTTCCAGGGGACGGGAGCCAGCCGCAAGGACACCGTGATCGTCTTCAACAACGCCGCGGGGACGCCGAAGCCGGACGGTTCGGGGAACTACGGGACCAGCGGCAGTGCGACCGTCGCCGTCGAGGCCGATGACTTCCAGGCTCGTAACCTCACCATCTCCAACGACTTCGACGAGGCCAAGAACCAGAGCCTGAACGGACACCAGGCCGTCGCCCTGCGCACCGCCGCCGACAAGATCTTCCTCGACGGGGTCATCGTCACCGGCGACCAGGACACGCTGCTGCTGGACACGCAGTCCAAGGACAAGCTCGGCCGGGTCTACGTCAACAACTCGTACGTCACGGGGAACGTCGACTTCATCTTCGGCCGGGCCACGGCGGTGATCAACAAGTCGGTGATCACGCTGAAGAAGCGGTGGAACGGCGACTCGGCGGGGTACGTCACGGCGCCCAGCACGGCTGCCAACCGCAAGGGCATCCTGATCGCCAACAGCACCGTCAACGGCGATGTGTCCGCGTCCAGCTTCCACCTGGGCCGCCCCTGGCACGCGGGCGGCGACGCCGCTCTCGACCCGCAGACCACGGTCCGTAACACGTCCCTGAGCAGCGCGATCAAGTCCGCTCCGTGGACCGACATGAGCGGCTTCTCGTGGAAGGACGACCGGTTCGCCGAGTACAAGAACACCGGTCCCGGCTCCGGTTCCGCGAGTGGGGACCGGCCCCAGCTGAGCGATGCCCAGGCCGCCGACCAGGAGATCGGCGACTGGCTGGGCGACTGGAAGCCGAGCGCCTCGTAGGACAGGTGGGACAGTTTCCGGTCAGGTCCTCCGCTCGGCTCGATCCCGCTGTTCAATAGGAACTTAGGAAGTGTTCAGTGGGAACGAACGATGCCCGAGAGAGGAGCCGGCCGTGTCCCCAGTGGTCGTGCCGCCCGTCGGTGCGCGCATTCGGCAGGCGCGCACCGCGCGGGGCATGAGCCTGCGCGGTCTGGCGCGGGAGATCGGCGTGTCCGCCAGCCTGATCTCGCAGATCGAGACCGGGAAGAGCCAGCCGTCGGTCAGCACGCTGTACGCGATCACCACCGCGCTCTCCATCCCCGTCGAGTCGCTTTTCGACAGCGCCGACGGCTTCGACGGGGAGGAGACCGCGCCGCTGCCCGCTCCCGCCTCGCCCGTCGCCGGTCCGCCCGGTACCGTCCTGCACGCGCTCGCCGCCTTCGCCGCCGACCCGGGCCATCGCATCGGGCCCCTGGTCAGGGCCGAGGAACGGGAGGTGCTTGAGCTCGACTCGGGTGTCGTATGGGAGCGCCTCGGTCATGTTCCGGGCGCGGACGTCGACTTTCTACTGGTGACCTACCGGCCCGGCGGCGCCTCCTCCGGCACGGGCGGGCTGATGCGGCACCCGGGCACGGAGTACGGCTACCTGACCTCCGGCGAGCTGGTGCTCACCCTCGGCTTCGAGGAGTACACGCTCCGCCCGGGCGACGCGGTGTCCTTCGAGTCGACCACGCCGCACCGCTATCGCAACGACGGCGACGAACTGGCCGTCGGCGTCTGGTTTGTGTTCAGTATGCCTTGACACTCTCCTCGGGCGGTCGTTCACTCGAAGGGGAGGTTCGCCATGGCGATCCGCACTTTCGGCCCCAACGCCGTCGACTGGGAAGAGCGCGTCGACCTCGACCGGCTGCGCAAGGAGCGCCTCGCCCGGCTGAACGCCGCGCTGAACCGTTCCGAGCTGGGCGCCCTGCTCAGTTTCGACTTCTCCAACATCCGCTATATGTCGTCCACCCATATCGGCACCTGGGCCATGGACAAGCTGATCCGTTTCGCGCTGCTCGTCCGCGGCGGCGAACCGGTCGTCTGGGACTTCGGCTCCGCCGCCCGCCACCACCAGCTCTACAACCCCTGGCTCGACTACAGCGACGGCAAGGGCGGCCCACCCACCGGAGCCCGCGCAGGCATCTCGACCCTCCGCGGCGCCTTCCACCCGGACGCCGGGATCGCCGAGGACGTCGCCGCCAAGATCGCCCAGATGCTGCGCGAACACGGCCTGGCGGGCGAGCCGTTGGGCGTCGACCTGGCCGAGATGCCCGTACTGCACGCCCTCAAGGAGGAGGGCATCGACGTCGTCGACGGCCAGCAGGTCTTCCTGGAGGCCCGCCGCATCAAGACCGGCGACGAGATCTCCCTGCTCACCCAGGCCTGCTCGATGGTCGACGCGGCGTACGAGGAGTTGTACTGCTATCTGCGGCCGGGTGTGCGCGAGAACGAGTGCGTCGGGCTCGTCAGCAAGGTCCTCTACGACCTGGGCAGCGAGTACGTCGAAGGCGTCAACGCCATCTCGGGAGAACGCTGTTCACCCCACCCGCACGTCTACAGCGACCGACTGATCCGCCCCGGCGACCCCGCCTTCTTCGACATCCTGCACAGCCACCTCGGCTACCGGACCTGCTACTACCGCACGTTCGCCGTCGGCAGCGCCTCCGCCGCGCAGCGCGACGCGTACGTCCGCTGCCGCGCCTACATGGACGAGGCCATCGCCCTGGTCCGGCCGGGCGCCACCACCGCCGACATCGTCCAGGTCTGGCCGCGCGCCGAGGAGTTCGGCTTCCCCGACGAGACGGCCGCGTTCGCCCTGCAGTACGGGCACGGGGTGGGCCTGTCGATCTGGGAGAAGCCCATCTTCAGCCGCCTCGTCTCGCTCGACCATCCCGAAGTCCTCGAAGAGGGCATGGTGTTCGCGCTGGAGACGTACTGGCCGGCTGCCGACGGCTGGTCGGCGGCGCGGATCGAGGAGGAGGTCGTCGTCACCGCCGACGGGTGCGAGGTGATCACCAAGTTCCCGGCGGAGGAACTGCTCGTGGCGGGCCGCAAGTACTGGACGGTCGGCGGCGCGCTCAACACCCGGCGTGAGGCCCAGTCCCACCTCAACACCCCCGAGGGCAGGGGCGAGTCATGACCGCCGCGGCCACGACGAATGCGGGTCAACTCCTCGCGCTCTACGAGCAGATGGCCGTGATCCGGCGTACGGAGAAGGCCGCCCACGACCTGTTCATGGCCGGCCTCGTCAAGGGCACCACCCACCTCGCCTCCGGCCACGAGGCCATCGCGGTCGGCGCGAGCGCGGCCCTGCGGGACGACGACTACGTGTTCGCGACCTACCGCGGCCACCACCACGCACTGGCCCGCGGCGCCACCCCCGAGGAATGCCTCGCCGAACTGATGAGCCGCGCCACCGGCCTGTGCAAGGCCAAGGGCGGCTCGATGCACCTCACCAAGGCGTCGCACAACATGCTCGGCTCGTACGCCATCGTCGGCGCCCATCTGCCCATGGCGGTCGGCGCCGCCTGGTCGGCCCGGCTGCGCGGCACCGGACAGATCGCCGTGGCCTTCTTCGGCGACGGCGCGACCAACATCGGCGCCTTCCACGAGGCGCTGAACCTGGCCGCCGTATGGAAACTGCCCGTGCTCTTCGTCTGCGAGAACAACCTGTACATGGAATACACGCCGATCGCCGACGTCACCGCGGTGGCGAACCCCGCGGCGGACCGTGCGCCCGCGTACGGCATCCCCGGCGAGATCGTCGACGGCAACGACGTGGTCCTCGTCCAGGAGGCGGTGGCACGGCTGGCGGACCGGGCCCGTGCGGGAGACGGGCCCAGCCTGCTGGAGGCACAGACCTACCGGCACTTCGGCCACAGCCGCACCGACCCGGCCACCTACCGACCGGCCGAGGAGGTCGAGCGCTGGCTGAAGCACGACCCGCTGGACCTCGCCCGTGGGCGGCTCGCCGAACTGGGCGTGCCCGAGGAAGCGGTCACCGAAGCCGACGCTCGCGCAACCGGCCTCGTACAGCAGGCAGTCGATGCCGCGAAGCAGGCGCCCGCGGCCGATCCGCGGGAGGCGCTCACCGACGTATGGGCCGACGGAGGTGCGGCGTGGCGGACGTGATCACTTACCGCGAGGCGGTCGCCGAGGGCATCGCACGCGAGATGCGGCGCGATCCCACGGTCGTCTGCCTGGGGGAGGACATCGGCGCGGCGGGCGGGGTGTTCAAGACGACCGTCGGGCTGCACAAGGAGTTCGGATCCGAGCGGGTGTGGGACACGCCGATCTCCGAACAGGCCATCGTCGGGGCGGCGATGGGCGCCGCGATGACCGGGATGCGGCCCGTCGCGGAGATCATGTTCTCCGACTTCCTGGCCTGTTGCTGGGACTACCTCGCCAACGAGATACCCAAGGTGCGATACATGACGGGCGGTCAGGTCACCGTGCCGCTCGTCGTCCGCACGGCCAACGGCGGCGGTCTCGGCTTCGGCGCCCAGCACTCCCAGGCCACCGAGAACTGGGCGTTCACCGTCCCCGGACTGAAGATCGCGGCACCCGCCACGCCCGCGGACGTGATCGGCATGATGGCCGCCGCCATCCGCAGCGACGACCCAGTGGTCTTCTTCGAGCACAAGGGGCTGTTCGCGACCAAGGGGCCGCCCGCGCCACCGGACCACATCGTCGAGCTGGGACAGGCCGCCGTCGTACGCGAAGGCGCCGACGTCACGCTCGTCGCCCTCGCCTCGATGGTGCCCGTGGCGCTGACGGCCGCCGAACGGCTGGCCGAGGAGGACATCGACGCCGAGGTGATCGACCTGCGCTGCCTGGTACCGCTGGACACCCGGACAGTGCTCGGTTCCCTCGCGAAGACCTCGCGGCTCGTGACCGTCGAGGAGAACCCCTACCAGGGCGGATGGGGCGGCACTCTCGTATCGGTCGTCGCCGATGAGGGATTCGGCCTTCTCGACGCGCCCGTACGCCGGGTCGCGGCCGAGTGCGTGCCGCTGCCCTTCGCGGACGCGCTCGAAGAGCAGGTCATCCCCACCGTCGACAAGGTCGTGACGACGGTCCGGCGGCTCGCCGCGTACTGAACACACCATGGGAGGAAGGCCGATGACCAGTCGGATGCTTCTGCGCTCGGGCCACGTGATCTCGATGGACCCCGGCATCGGGGACCTGCCCGAGGGCGATGTACTGATCGAGGACGGGAAGATCACGGCGGTCGAGCCGCGGATCGACGCCGAAGTCGACGCCGAAGTCCTGGACATGACGGGCTGCATCGTCGTGCCGGGCTTCGTCGACACCCACCGCCACACCTGGGAGGCGCCCATCCGCGGCTGCGCGCCCAATGCCACGCTCGACGACTACTTCGTCGAAGTCCTCGACACCTTCGCACCCGTCTACGGCCCCGAGGACGTGTACGCGGGCAACCTCGCGGGCTCCCTTGAGTGCCTGAACGCCGGGATCACCACCCTCGTCGACTGGTCGCACATCAACAACACGCCCGAGCATCCCGACGCCGCCGTGCGGGCGCTGAGCGAGACCGGGATCCGCGCCCAGTACGCGTACGGCAGCGCCAACACCTCGCTCGCCGACTACTGGTTCGACAGCAAGATCGCCATACCGGCCGACGACGTACGACGGATGAGGGAGCGTCACTTCACCTCCGACGACGGCCTGTTGACCATGGCACTCGCCACCCGCGGCCCGGGATTCTGCATCAACGACGTCGTCGAGGCCGAGTGGCGCCTCGCACGCGAGCTGGACATCCCGATCACCGTGCACGTCGGCATGGGCCGGCTGGCCGGCCGCTTCGGGATGGTCAAGCAACTGCACGACCTCGGGCTGCTCGGCTCCGACACCACCTACATCCACTGCTGTTACTTCAGCGAGGAGGAGTGGCGGATGGTCGCCGACAGCGGCGGCACGGTCTCCATCGCGCCGCAGGTGGAGCAGCAGATGGGGCACGGCTGGCCGCCCGTGATGAAGGCGATCGAGTACGGGCTGCGGCCGAGCCTGAGCATCGACGTGGTCACCACCGTGCCCGGCGACATGTTCACCCAGATCCGCGCGGCCTTCGGTGGCGAGCGCGCCCGGGTGAACGCCGAGTGCTGGCAGGCCGACACCCCCGTCCCCGAAACGATGCTGACCGCACGTCAGATGCTGGAGATCGCCACCGTCAACGGCGCGCACGTCGCGGGACTCGAGCACCGCACCGGCTCACTGACCCCTGGCAAACGCGCCGACATCGTCGCCATCGACGCGACGGCCCTCAACATCGCACCCCTCATCGACCCGGTCGCCGCGGTGACCCTGTGCGCGGACGTGTCCAACGTCGACACGGTCATCGTCGACGGCACGGTCCGCAAACGCGACGGCAAGCTGCTCGCCGACACCGCGCGGGCGCGGCGGCTTGTCGAGGAGTCCCGCGACCGGCTGGTGGCGGCGGTCGAGGCCCGCAAGAAGCAGCAGGCGTGAGGCAGTCCGGACGGAGGGCACGGAGGAAGGGGCGGGCATGACGCACTTCGCCGTACGGCGGGCGGCGGACGCCACGTTCGCCGCCCCGACCCAACTGCCGTACAGCAGCAGCGGGTTCAGACGACGGACGGTCGTCGATGAAGCGGACGGCGCCGTGCACAGCGGCTTCGGTATCTGCGAACTGGCGCCGGACGGAGCGGTCGGCGCCCACGTGAACGCGTACGAGGAGTCCTTCCATGTGCTGTCGGGCACGGTGATCCTCGATGTGCCCGACGGCTCGTACCTGCTGGAGGAAGGCGACTACGGACTGCTGCCGACGGGTGTGCCGCACGCCTGGCGCGGCGCCGGGGACACCGTCGGGCGCTGGGCGGACATGCTCGCGCCGGTGCCGAGGGCCCGCTACGGCTACGACACCCAGGCGGTGCCCGCGCTGCCGGCCCGCGAACCGGTCCGCATCGACGTACGCGACCCGCGCACCCGCTCGTTCGGCCACTTCGAGGCCGCCCAGATGGACCCCGGCAAGCAGTCCCAGGACCTCCTGGCCGTGTCGGCCAGCATGCGGACCGCGCTGCTCGTCTACAGCGGCATCACCGTGAAGATGATGGTGGACAGCGATCTGGGCGCGGTCGCCTCGACGATGTTCATGGTGCAGTACGCGCCTGATGGCGTCGCCGGCAGCCACGACCACCCCTTCGAGGAGACGTATCTGATCGTCGAGGGCACCGTGGACGCCACCTTCGACGGCGAACGCCACCGGCTCGGCGTGGGCGACGCGGCCTGGGCGGGCGCCGGTTGCGTGCACAGCTTCGCCAACGCCGGTACGGGACCGGTGCGTTGGCTGGAGACACAGGCGCCCCAGCCGCCGTCGCGGCACTCCTACCGGTTCACCAGGGACTGGGACTACCTGCGGGAGACGTTGGGAGAGAAGCCATGAGTAGCGTGGTCGTCATCGGCGGTACGTCCGGGATCGGCCGGGAGTTCGCCCGGCATCGCGCGGAGGGCGGTGACGAGGTCGTCCTCACCGGGCGCGACGCGGGCCGGGCCGCCACCGCCGCCAAGGAGACCGGCGCGTCCCTCGGCCTCGCCCTCGACCTGTCCCGGCCGCACGAGATCGCCGCGGCGCTGGCCGATGTCGGGCGCGTCGACCACCTCGTCCTCGTCGGGATCTCCCGTGACAGCAACAGCGTCACTGAGTACGACATCGACGCGGCCGTCCGCCTGGTCACGCTCAAGCTGGTCGGCTACACGGAGGTCGTGCACGCGCTGCGGCCGCGGCTGCACGACGACAGCGCCATCGTCCTGTTCGGCGGCCAGGCCAAGGAGCGCCCCTACCCGGGCGCGACCACGGTCGCCACCGTCAACGCGGGCGTCACCGGCCTCGTACGCACCCTCGCCACCGAACTCGCCCCGATCCGCGTCAACGCCGTGCACCCCGGGGTCGTCGGCGACAGCCCCTTCTGGTCGGGCAAACCGCTCGACGCCCTGATCGAGAGGACGCCGACGGGCCGGCTGGCCACCATGCGGGACGTGGTGGACGCCGTGGACTTCCTGCTCGGCAACCGGTCGGTCAACGGGGTCGACCTGAGCATCGACGGGGGGTGGACGCTGCGGTGACGGCGCGCGCTTGGCGGTCGTCCTCGCGTCACTGAATTCCGGTGGCACTGGTCACCATGCGTTGATGACCGGCGCGTCGGGTTCGTGCTGCCGCCAGGCCTCATTGATGCGCTCGAGCCGGGCCGCGGCGGCGATGCCGCACAGGGACGCGACCTTGCCGTCGCTGACTTCGAACCACACGGCGCCCACAACCCGGTCGTCGACCACGGCGAGGGCGGCCGGGGAGCCGTTGACCAGCGCGAGGTGGATCGCGGGGGAGCCGCCGGCCAGCCGCCGCTTCGCCGGTGTGGGCTTGAAGCCGGCCCGTACGTAGGCGGCGATGCGCTCGCGCGTGTTGTACCGCAGCAGCCGCTTGGCCAGTCCGGCGCCGTCCGAGACCATCGTCGCGTCGTCGGTGAGCAGCGCCACCAGCCGTTCGGTGCGCCCCGACGTGGCGGCGGCGAGGAACTCCTCGACGATCCGGCGCGCGGAGGCGGGGTCCACTTCGTCGCCGCGGCGGCGCTCGGCGGTGACCCGGCGTCGGGCCCGGTGAACATGCTGCTGGCTCGCGGACTCGGTGATGTCGAGGATCCCGGCGATCTCGGCATGGGAGTAGGAGAAGGCCTCGCGCAGGACGTAAGCGGCCCGCTCGACCGGCGAGAGGCGCTCCATGAGGGTCAGTACAGCCAGGGACACCGATTCGCGCTGCTCGAAGGTTTCGGCAGGGCCGAGCATCGGGTCGCCCTCGAGGAGCGGCTCGGGCAGCCAGGCACCGGCCGCGCGCTCATGGCGCGCTTGCGCCGAGCGGAGCCGGTCGAGGCAGAGATTGGTGACGACCTTGGTCAGCCAGGCCTCCGGCACGTCGATGCGTTCCCGGTCCGCGGCCTGCCAGCGCAGGAACGTGTCCTGCACGGCGTCCTCGGCGTCGGCCGCCGAGCCGAGCAGACGGTACGCGAGCGAGGCCAGCCGGCCCCGGCTGGCCTCGAACCGATCGATGGCTGCGCTGTCCATGCGGAGCAGCTTATGCGGCGATCCTCACGCCGGCCGGGTCGGGCGCGGTGGCCAGGCGGCGCCTGCGCTTCGGCATGCCGAAGGTCGGGTGGGCGATGCCCCATGCGGCCGTCTTGAGCACGCCCGACTTGAGCCGCGCGGCGGCCTTGCCGCCCAGGTACCAGGACTTCGACCGGGCTTCCCCGTCCACCATCTGGAAGATCGCGTCCCGCCGCCCGAGGCTGATGTGGTTGCCGACGTACTTCAGTTCGGCGGTCGGGACCTCGCTGCCCGTCAGGCGCGCGATGATCGCGGCGGTCGCCTGCATGTTGGTGTAGCCGGCCGAGGCGCAGGACATCGGCAGCGGCCGGCCGTTCTCGCCGATCGCGTAGGCGCTGTCACCGGCGGCGTAGACGTCCGGGTGCGAGACCGAGCGCATGGTGCGGTCGACGATGATCTGGCCCGTCTCGGCGACCTCCAGGCCGCTGGCGGCCGCGATCGGGTGCACGGTGAACCCGGCCGACCACACGGTCACGTCGGCCGGGATGGACTTGCCGCCGGCGGCGATCGCCCGTGTCGGCTCGACGGCTTCGATGTCGGTGTGCTCGTGGACGGTGACACCGAGCCGGTCGAACGCCTGGCGCAGATGGCGGCGGGCCTTCGGGGAGAGCCAGGCGCCCAGCTCCCCGCGGGCGGCGAGCGCGACCGAGAGATCGGGCCGGGACTCGGCGAACTCGGTGGCGGTCTCGATGCCGGTCAGCCCCTCACCGACGACCAGCACGGTGCCGCCCTCGCCCAGTCCGGCCAGCCGCTCGCGCAGCCGCAACGCCGAGGTCCAGCCGGTCACATCGAAGGCGTACTCGGCCACGCCGGGGACGCCGTGGTGGGCGACCGAGCTGCCGAGCGCGTACAGCAGGGTGTCGTACGTCAGCTCGCCGTCGCCGTCCTCGCCGGTCACGGCGACGGTCCTGCGCTCGGGGTCGATGCCGGTGACGCGTGCCAGGCGCAGCCGCACCCGGGTGCCCGCGAATATGTCGGCGAGCTTGCGGAACGCGAGGTCCTGGCCGATCGCCAGCTGGTGCAGCCGCATCCGCTCGACGAAGTCGGGCGCGGCGTTGACGACGGTGATCTCGGTGTCGGCGGGGGAGAGCCGGCGGGCCAGGTTTCCGGCGGCGAAGGCCCCGGCGTATCCGGCGCCGAGGACGACGATGCGGTGCTTCATGGCGTGGCTCCTGTCTCGTTGGCGTGCCCCTTGAACGAGACGGCGCCCCGATTGCTGACAGGAGCCGGATGTGACGCGGGTCACGGAGGCTTCAGCCCTCGTCCGCGCGTTCCTCCGCTTGCCGCAGAACGTCCTCCACGATCTTCTTGTCGAGTGCAGCGCGCACCAACGCGGCTGCCAGCACGGCCGGTTCGGTGTGGCCGGCGAGCTTCACCAGGTGGTCGGGTTCCTTGGGCAGGCCGAGCCGTTCCGCGCCCTGGAGCGCCTTCGCGTCGAGCCAGGGGGCGGCCTCGGGCCAGACCAGCTGCACCTCGCGCAGGAAGATGTCCACGCCGGCCGGTCCGAGAGCCGGTATCTCCCGCAGCAGAGAACGGAGTTGGTCGAGATCGCCGTCCGCCTCGTCGCGCATCCGCCGCAGATCGCCGCCCCAACGGTCCAGCAGCAGCTCGGCACCCTCACCGAGCATCGTCGCCGTGCGCTCGTCGTAGCGCCGATAGCCGCCCTCGCCCAGTGCGTCGACCCGCTGCTGCCAGCTCGCGTCGGCCATCCGGCGCGCATCGCGCATCCCCGCCTCGTACAGGGCCGCGGGTGGCCGCGAGGGCGACGGAGCCGCGGATCCGCGCGCTGAGGAGACAGGCCATGACCAGGGTGCGGTACAGCGGCTGCGGTGTGTTCCGCAGCTTGATGCCCGCCTCCTCGGCGAACGTACGGCCGTGTTCGGCGACCAGCGTCTCGATGACCCGGCTGTCCCGGTCGGCTCGTCTGGCCATGACTACGGCCTGAGCGGGTCGTGGCCGAGCGTCATCAGCCGGTGGCGGCGCTCGGTCTCCTGGGCCGAGGGGTCCGCGGCCGCGGTTTCCCCGGCCGTGGGCTCCAGCGAGGGGTCCGTCTCCGCCTCGACGGATTCCACGACCTCGTACATCACGCTGATGTCGTCCTCGGTGAGGTCCGTACGACGCTTCTGGAGGATGGCCAGGACATGCTGACCGGTGGGCGAACCCGCGTGCTCCGGCAGCGGTTCGGTCTCCTCGTCGGCGTCACTGACCTTCAGCCAGGCGGCCAGTTCCTGCGAGGTCATGTTCACCACGCGGTGGAACTCGTCCCACAGCACGTCGAGTTCGAGGGCGTCGGCCATTGCGTACTCCTTCCCTTTCGTACGCTCAATACGGTCGTACGCGATCATGCGCGTGGCCGTGGTCAGTCGCGCGGCCAGTCCTCGGCCTGGAACATCCAGCGGTGCTTCTCGAGTTCGGCCGTGAGGGAGATCAGCAGGTCCTGGGTCACGCGATCGGCTTCGTCCGTCGCGTTGATCCGCTCCCGGAGCTGCCCGATCGTCGTGTCCAGGGCCTCGATGAGCAGGCCGACGACCTCGGTGTCCTGCACCCAGCCCTCCTTCGGGCTCTGGTGGGCGCAGGTCGCGGCGATGGTCTCGGGCCGGCCGTCGGGCGGAATGCCGAGTGCCGCGGCGCGTTCGGCCACGGTGTCGGCGTACGAACGTGCCGTGGCGACGACCTCGTCGCACTGGAAGTGAATCGTGCGGAACCGGGGTCCCACGATGTTCCAGTGGACCTGCTTGCCGATGAGGGACAGCCCCAGCAGGTCCACCAGGGTGCCCTGCAGGGCGGTGGCGACCACCTGACGCGCGGGGTCGGGCAGGGTGCTCTTCACCACAGTCATGACGCGCTTCTCCTCGTGGTTTCGCGGCTTCTGGTTTCGCGGCTTGTGCCTTCCGCGCTCATGCCTTCGGGGCTGAGGTTCTCGGGACTGAAGTTTTCCGGGCTCGTACGTTGACGTCGGACAAGTCGAAGCAGCTCCGCGCGTTCCTCCTCACACGTTCCGCCCCACACACCCGAGGTCTGTCCGGTGTCGAGCGCCCAGGCCAGGCACTGGTAGGACACCGGGCAGCGGGCACAGACTTCCTTGGCGGCCTCAACTTCGTGCAGGGCCGGGCCGGTCGTGCCCACGGGGAAGAACAGTTCCGGGTCCTCATCCGCGCAGGCTGCTCTGCGCAACCACTCCATGCGGCCGCGAGTGCCCAAGGCGGATCAGCGGAAACACCCGCCGTTCGGGCTCCGTTTCGCGAGTACGCGGCCCGGTCCGTTCCGGAATGCTCCGGTCGGTTCCCGAAGGCGGGGGCCGGTGAGTTGCCGAGTAGCCGGTCCCGTCAGGTGCCGAGTACCCGGTCTCGTCAGTCGCCGAGTACGCGGTCCACGAAGCCGGTCACGTCTGCGAGAACGGCGGCCTTGTCCGTCTCGTTGAACACCTCGTGCTGGGCGCCCGGGTAGACGCGCTCGGTCCAGTCGGCTCCGCGCAGTTCCTCGACGCCCGCGCGGCTGGCGGACAGCGGCACGATGCGGTCGTCGTCGCCGTGCAGCCACAGCAGCGGAAGCGGGTCCACACTGCCGCTCTTGGAGATCGTCTCCAACGTGCGGACGAACGCCTCCAGCGTCGGGCGCTTGAACGGGCCGTGCCAGACGAGCGGATCCGCCGCGTACTCCTCGCCGACCGACGGGTCGCGCGACAGCGTCGCCGGGTCGATGGGGACCTCGGGGATCGGGTCCTGCGCCAGCAACTGCCGGGCCACCTGCCAGTCACCGATCACCGGCCCGGACAGCACGAGCGCGGCCAGACCGTCCCCGTACCGCTGTGCGTACCGCGCCGCGATCAGCCCGCCCATGGAGTGCCCGATCAGCACGACGGGCACCCCGGGATACGCGGCACGGGCCAGCCGCTCCACCGCGTGGACGTCGCTCACCACGTCCTCGAAGTCCTCGATCAGCACCCGCTCGCCCGCCGACTTCCCATGCCCCATGTGGTCGGGCCCGAACACCGCGGCGCCATGCCCGTTCAGTACGTCCGCCACGTACTCGTACCGGCCGATGTGCTCCCCGTATCCGTGGACCAGGAGCACGACGTACCGCGGCCGCTCCCGTGGCCACTCGCGTGCGGTGATGCCGCCCCTGGTGCCGGTGAGGGTGTGCTCGCGGGAGTCGGCCATGGCTCGGTCCTCCATCGACGTCGGCGAAGGTCCCAAGGATCTTCCCAGGGGAGCGGGGCGGAGGTCCACCGTGCGTGAGCAGGGGCGGGCACCAGTGACGGGCGCCAGTGGCGGGCACCGGCGGTGGGCTCATGGCGTTGTGCCCCTACGGGCAGTTGGCTCGCCACGGGCCCAGCGGTCCACGGGCAAGGGGCCACCTGGCGAGACGGTCCTGACACGGCGAGATCGCTGCGCATAGCATCAGTCTCCGCATGAACACGATGACCCTCTGGCACATCTCCGTCTGGGAGTTCGCCGCTCTCGCCGCCGCGGCCATGCTCGTCGGCTTCTCGAAGACCGCCGTGAGCGGGGCCAACACGGTCAGCCTCGCGATCTTCGCCGCCGTCCTGCCCGCCCGCGCCTCCACCGGCGTACTGCTGCCCATCCTCATCGTCGGGGACGTACTCGCCGTGCTCACCTATCGCCGGCACGCCCACTGGCCCACGCTGTGGCGGCTCTTCCCGGCGGTGGCGGGCGGCGTGGTCGTCGGCACGGTGTTCCTGATGTGGGCGGACGACCAGATCGTACGGATGTCGATCGGCGCGATTCTGCTGCTGATGGCCGGGGTCACGGTGTGGCGCCGCCGACAGGCCACGGCGGAGGAAGAGCCGGAGGAGGTGACCTCGCGAACGGGCCGGATCAAGGCGCGTTCGTACGGTGTGCTCGGCGGCTTCACGACGATGGTCGCCAATGCGGGCGGCCCCGTCATGTCGATGTATCTCCTCTCCGCGGGCTTCCGCAAGCTCGGCTTCCTGGGAACCTCGGCCTTCTTCTTCCTGATCGTCAACGTGTCCAAGGTCCCGTTCAGCGTCGGCCTCGGCCTGATAGACGGCAACTCCCTGCTGCTGGACGCCGCCCTCGCCGCCTTCGTCGTCCCCGGAGCCGTGATCGGCAAGCTCGCCGTGGACCGCATCAACCAGCGGCTCTTCGAGCAGTTGGTGATCGCGGCGACGGTGCTGGGCGGGGCACAGCTGTTGCTTCGGTGAGCTTGGCGGTTTGTCGACTTCTGCGGCTCGTATGTGCGTCGACTCCTGTGGCCCGCGCGTGCGGCTGACTGCCGTAGGCCGTGCGCGCGGTTGAGCGCTGTGGCCCGTACGGGCTGTTGAGTGCTGCGGGCCCGTACGCGGTGGACTGCCGTAGTCCGTACGCGGCTGACCGCCGTGGCCCGTACGCTCGGCTGATTTCTGTGGCCCGTACGCTCGACGCCATGTCCCCGCATGCCCGTGCCGATACCCCTGCCCCAGTCCATGCCCATGCGCATGTCCTGGTCCTGGGTGGTACGGCCGAGGCCCGCGAACTCGCCGAGGCCCTTGCCACCCGGCCCGGCACGCGCGTGACCACCTCGCTCGCGGGCCGGGTGTCCCGGCCGGGGGCGCTCGACGGGGACGTACGCGTCGGGGGATTCGGCGGGGCCGAAGGGCTCGCCCGGTGGCTGCGCACGGAGCACGTGGACGCACTCGTCGACGCCACGCATCCCTTCGCCGCGGGCATCACGGCGAACGCCGTGCGGGCCGCGAGGACTGTGGGCGTCCCGGCCATAGTCCTGCGCCGCCCTGGCTGGCAGGCAGGCCCCGGCGACCGCTGGCACTCGACGACTTCCCTCGCCGAAGCCGCCGATCTCCTCCCGTCGCTGGGCCGCCGCATCTTCCTCACAACGGGCCGCCTTGGCCTCGCAGCCTTCGCCCCCCTCTCCGAACTCCACTTCCTCGTACGCTCGGTGGATCCCCCCGAGCCGCCCCTGCCGCCGCACACGGAAGTCCTGCTGGCCCGAGGCCCGTTCACGGTGGAGGACGAGACGACCCTCCTGCGAAAGCACGCCATCGACGTCCTGGTGACGAAGGACAGCGGCGGCGCAGCGACATCGGCCAAACTGACGGCCGCCCGCGGCCTTGGCGTCCCGGTGGTGGTGGTACGGCGCCCACCGCTGCCGGAGGGAGTGACGCCGGTCGCCGATGTCTCCGAGGTACTGGCTTGGTTGGACGGCGTCCTTTCGGGGACGGGGCTCTGATCGGGCGCCGGTGTGGTGGGCTGCTGCCGACTGCACCGGCGCTGCGTGTGGGTCTGGGGCGGAGCCTCAGGGGATGGGACCGGGTAGGGGCGAGGGGGCGAAATCCGCTCGCCAGCGCTGCCCTCTTGCGGTGCGGTACCGCGCCCCTCTAGGGGCAAAGGGGCTGTATCGATATGCGGCTCCGCCGCGTGGGCGCGCCCAGCCACGACGCACCCGCAGCTTCGAACCGCCTTTCCCGCGGAGCACCCAGCCCAGCGGGATGCGGGGCCACGCGGCGGAGCCGGTGCACAACAGACCCCGCCCTACCCCCGCGCCCGCCTGCGCAGCAAATACGTATCCATGATCCAGCCCTTCCGCTCGCGAGCCTCCGCGCGGAGCTCGGCGATGCGAGGCGCCGCATCAGCGAGCGGACCCGAAGCGAGGATCTCGTCCGGCGTGCCTATATAGGCGCCCCAGTAGATGTCGATGTCCTCGTCGGCGTACCGCTGGAAGGCCTGGTGGGCGTCGAGCATGACGACGACGTCGTCGACGCCCTCGGGGAACCCTTCCGCAAGGCGACGGCCCGTCGTGATCTGAACCGGCCCGGCAACACGATTGAGGCCCGTGCGATGGCGGGCGACCAGCGCGGAGACACTGCTGATGCCGGGCACGACGTCGTAGTCGAAGGCCACCCCGCCACGCTCGAGGATCTCCTCCAGGATCCCAAGTGTGCTGTCGTACAACGCGGGATCACCCCACACCAGAAACGCCCCGCTCTCCTCCTCGCCCAACTCGTCCGCGATCAACCGCTCGTAGATGTCAGCGCGGGCCCGGCGCCAGTCCCCGACGGCGGGGGAGTAGCCCGCACCCCCGGCGGCCCGGTCCCGCTCCGGATCACGGGCCTCCACCAGCCGGTACGTCCCCTCCGGTATGTGCGCGTCGAGAATGTCACGGCGCAACTGGACGAGGTCCGACTTCACCTCGCCCTTGTCCAGGATGAAGAACACGTCCGTGCTCCGCAGGGCCTTGACCGCCTGAAGGGTCAACTGGTCGGGGTCGCCCGCCCCAATGCCGATGACATGAATCTTTCGCACACCCCGAGTCTGCCCCACACCACTGACAACCGGATCACCGCACCCGACCGGAACCGGCGCAGCACGCCCTGCGGTCCCGCACCGCAACGCCTCGCTGCCGCGCAGACGCCGCGCAACTCCCGGGCGCGCCCATGCAGCGCGTACTCATCGACGCTGCCGACCGGACCCGCTAAGCCACCGCTAAGCCTTGCTCCCGCGCAACCGAGGAGCCCACGCCCCCGCGTCCACCGGAGCCTTGTCCCGCTCCACAACACCCGCCAACTCCCTTGCCCAGGCAACGAGTTCCGGCAGATGCATCCCGTACGGCCGCTCCAGCCCGGCCTCCGCCCCCCACTCATCGACGGCCCCGGCCCCCCGCCGCAACAGCCGCGCCCCGCCCGTGAGATTGCCGCGAGCCGCATGCGTGAGCCCCACCGCGAGCTGGGCCAGCCCGCGCCACAGGGCCCGTTCCTCCTCCGGCCCCGACTTCCAGGCGTCCTCGAAGACTTCGTGCGCATGGAACGGCTTCCCGGCCTCCAACAGCGCCTGTGCCTCCTCGACGGTCTGCTCCGGCGTCCGTACAACCCCTTCGGGCTGCCGCTCCACCCCGTCGGCCCCGTACGGCAGCGGCCGCCCGAGCCCGTCTCGCGGCCGAGCACTACGCGCCCGCCCCTCGGCATCCCGGTCCCGTCCGTCGTCAGAAGCACTACCCATACACCGATTGTCCCCCGCACCACACACCCTTCGGAGCACACCTCGACGTGAGGTAAAGTGCTCTTCGGCGATCACGCGGTCCACCGCGCCGGTCGCATCGGGACGTGGCGCAGCTTGGTAGCGCACTTGACTGGGGGTCAAGGGGTCGCAGGTTCAAATCCTGTCGTCCCGACGGTGTTCACCAGCGGGTTTGCCGTTTACGGCAGACCCGCTGGATGCGTTCGTGTGACACGTGATGGCGGCGTGATGGCAACCCCTGACCACCCCATGGCCGGTCTCACGCCGCCTGATCTTCCGATCCCCGGCCGCTCTGGTTGCCGTGCTTGCGGTCGGCGCGGGTCAGGGCCTTGTCGATGACTGTGACGGCGTCGCGGGCGGCGTGGGGCAGCAGGTGGCCGTAGAGGTTGACGGTGGTGGACAGCGTCGAGTGGCGCAGCGTCTTGGAGACCACGGCCAGCGGGACCCGTGAGCTGATCATGATGGTGGCGGCGGTGTGGCGCAGGTCGTGGACGCCGATCCTGGGCAGGCCGATCTCCTCAGAGCGCCGGCGCAGCTCGGTCAGGATGCCCTGCGGGCGCAGGGGGAGCCGTCCGCTGGTAGAACACCAGGCCCGCCAGAGGCGTGCCCGGGGGCTGGTCGGCCCGGGCGAGGGCGGCCTGGCGCTCCAGCGCGGCGGCGACGCGCGGGGACAGGCTCACCCAATTGCGGCTGGCCTTGGTCTTGGGGTGGCCGAGGTAGAGCCGGTCGTTGTTGACGGCCGTGAGGTTCCACCGCACCGGATCTGCGAACGTCAGGGCGTTCCAGTTCTCGCCGACCGCTCCTACATGGGAGCCGGGCCGTGGGTGACCACGCCCCTCAGACGCCCGCCGGGCCGCGACCTCACGCCAACACAGTAGACCGTCAACCGCGCGCTGTCCGCAGCCCGGGCGCCGGTCGAGCGCGGCGTCGCACGACTGAAGTCCTGGCGGATCTTCCGCAGAGCACGATGCAGCCCGAATCGAATGTCGTCAATCGCCGCGGCCGTCCTCACCCTGGAGCGACTCCGCTGAAAACGCTCAGTTCATGGCGACGTATCACCCGACCATGATCCACTACTGAAGATCATTTGAAGGCTCCGCCTAGGTCGCTGGTGATCGGGTCGGCGGTCGTGGTCACGGCTGCCTCGTGCCGGTTGTGGTGGTGGACGGTGGGGGTGTGGCACCGGTCAACGCGCAGCCAGGGCGGGACAGGTCCAACTGTGAGCCCGCGGCCAGGCAGGCGGCAATCTGATAGACCTGCTGGCCATAGCTGCGACCCTTCACTGCGGTTACGGCTCCGTCCTGGCCGACCTCGCACGGGTTGTTGTTGGTGCACTGTTCGCCGTCGCGGTTGTGGGTGTTGTTGATGCCCATGACCGTGTTCCCGTCGGATGCCAACAGCGCCGTGCCGGAGTAACCGGGCTTGCTGGTGCAGGTGTCGCTGGGGGCGTAGCGCACCGCGTCGTCTTGCTGGTAGCCGTCCTCCCGCAGGTGCGTCACCACGGCCTCCACCGTGCACAGCGGACGGCTGCCCTGGTGGGCCATGAGGAGCTGGTCACCCATGCGCATCGGGGTGGTGGACAACTGGAAGACTTTCGCGCCCTCCGCTGCCAGTTGAGCGTAGGTCTTGTCCAACCGGTACAGCGCGGTGTCGGTGCCTGTCATCGTCGCGTACACCAGCCGGGTCGCGCGGGCGGTGGTCTGGGTGTAGCCGGCGGGGTCGTTGATGGTGACCGGGCCCTCCAGGTCGGCGGGCTGGTCCACCACCGCTGTCCCCGGCGCGGGCCACCCGCTCGGCACGCAGTGGCCGTTGGTCAGCGCCAACGCCGGGTCTTCGGGGCGCGCAGTGGCGGCGCGCACCACCGACCCTTGGCAGTCGCCCACCTTGGCCGCGCCTTCCACGTTCGAGATCGGGTCGAATGGGGGCACGTCGGTTCCGGTCACGATGCCGTTGATCCAGCCGGCGTTCTTCGCGACATCGGTGTACATGTCGGGAAAGTCGGTGCCCCTGTCGCCGGGACCGATGACCGTTCCGGCCAGTACCCACTCGTCGCCCACACGGACCAGGGCAGGTCCTCCGGAGTCCGTCGTTCCCGGCCCGACGGGAGGATTGGCGCGACCGACGCACAAGGGCAAGGTGTGGCCATCGTCGTCCCAGCACTGCTTGAGCGGCACGACCTCGGTGTCAGCTTCGCGTAGTTTGCTGGGAAAGCAATTGGGGTCGTTGAAGTCGCCGCAGGAATCCGAAGCCGCGCCCCAGCCGAGGATGCGGACGGGCGTGCCATCGGCGGGCGTGGTCTCGGCGAGCTGCACGGGCTGGGCTCGCACCGGGTTGCGCAGGTGCAGCACCGCGATGTCCTCGCCGGGGGGATCGTACCTGTTGTGGCGCCGGTAGAACTTGTCGATCTCGGCGACTTCGCCACCGCTGGTGGTGTCCAGCGATCCGACGCGGACCTTCCAGCCGCGGGGAACGCCCGCCGTCGCGCCGGTCGGGGTGTTGGCGCAGTGGCCCGCGGTCACCGCCCACTGCGGCGCGATGAGCACCGCCCCGCACCGGTGCCCGTCCGGGCGGGGAGCGTCGTACTGAAGCGAGACCATGAAGGAATACGGCTGGGTGGACTCGGTGCCACCGACGATGCCCTGCGCCGGTAAGACGGCCACCAGGGTCGCGATCGCCGCGACCCCCGTCGTCAGGACGGCGGCCGTCCTGCGGCTCATCCACTTAAGCATGAGGGACTCCCGTTTCGTCCGCCGCCGGGCATTAACTCCGGCGGGCTTGTGCGGAGGAACAGCACCGGGCCGTTCCGTCTGGCCTCGATCCTGGGCTCAGAGGTCTTCCGGCTGGTCTCGCCCGCGTATCAGGCGCGCCACGGCAACCGCTCAGTCGTGTATCAGCCCAGGGGTGAGCGCTGTGGATAGCCAGACATCACCACAGGGAAGCCAAATCCGCCCTCGGTTGAGCTGGGCGCGGGTGAAGCGGACGGCCAGGTAGATGCCGGCGAAGATGCCGAGGATCTTGCCCGCGACCAGGCCGATGACCACCCGCGAGGGGCTCGGGGATCACCAGGCGAGCGCGGCGTCGCACGGCTCAAGTCGTGGGGATCGTCCGCAGGTCCCGGTGCAAGCCCAAATCGAGTGTCGTCAATCGCCAAAGCCGTTCTCACCCTTGCATACAGGGCGCTCTACCTAAATCAAATGCCCTCTGAGAGCGGCAGCAGTGTGGCGACTGCTGTGCGCGCAGATCCGGCCGAGCCGAGCTGCTCCCAGCCGACTCGATCGGTCCGCACGTGATCAAGCACCTGGCCATCACCAGCGCACCAGCGCGGTCCTGCGCCCGCATCGACAAAGTGCATGCTTAGGCCGACCAGAAGGACGCCCCGCAGCACCCATCGTTACAGCCCCTGCCGCTCTCGGCTCGACTACAGCCCCCGCTACGACCTCCCCGCCGACCTGGCCTCCGGACTCGACACGGCCGCCCCGTAGTGGGCCAGCTCGGCAGGCCCTTGCAGGACGGTGAGGACCTGCGCCAGGAACACCTTCGGACCGGCCAGCCATGCAGCCGCACTCAACGACCGCTGTGCAGCAGGCTCGGCGGGGGTATCCCCCGCATCGGCAGATCCTGTCGTATCTGAAGGCCTCCGCCGACGCCTACCGGCTGACGGACCGCATCGAGTTCGAAAGCGTGGAGAAGAACGCGGACGGCACCTGGGTGGTCACCCGGACCGACGGACAGCAGAGCCTGCACGGCCAGGTCGTGGTGTGTACGGGGGCCCAGTGGCACCCCAACGTCCCTGAGCTGCCCGGGAACTTCACCGGCGAGGTTCGCCACACGGTCGCCTACCGCAGCGCGGAGGAACTGCGCGGCAAGCGGGTCCTGGTCGTGGGGGCCGGGAACTCCGGCTGCGACATCGCCTGCGACGCGGCCCGCAGCGCGGATCACGCGGCGATCAGCATGCGCCGCGGGTACTGGTTCATCCCCAAGCACCTCTTCGGCCGGCCGGTGGACACCATTGCCAACGACGGGCCGCACCTGCCGATGTGGCTGGCGCAGCGGGTCTTCGGCACCCTCCTGCGGATCCTCAACGGCGACCCGACGCGCCTGGGCCTGCCGAAGCCGGACCACAAGCTGTTCGAGACCCACCCCGCGATCAACTCGATGCTGATCCACCATCTCCAGCACGGCGACCTCGCCGCCAAACCGGGGATCGCCCGCACCGAGGGCAGGACGGTCCACTTCACCGACGGCTCCCGTGACGACTTCGACCTGATCCTGCTGGCCACCGGTTACGTCCACAAGGTGCCGGTCGCGCAGAGGTACTTCGGCGGGAGCAGCACCCCGACCTGTACCTGTCGTCGTTCTCACGTGAGCACCAGGGGCTGTTCGGCGTCGGTTTCGTCGAGGCCAACTCCGGGGCGTACCGGCTCTTCGACACCCAGGCCCAGCTGATCGCCGGTTACATCCACGACGCGGGGCACCAGCTGCCGAACGCGGAGCGGTTCGCCCGCATGATCCGTACCGATCGCCCGGACCTGTCCGGCGGTATCAGGTTCGTCGACTCGCCCCGGCACACGGGCTACGTCGAAAGCGGGGCGATCGTGAAGCACCTCGCCAAGGTCGCGGCCGAGATGGGCTGGCGCACCGAGCCGCTGTCGGCCGAGGACATCCCGGCCAAGGCCAAGGCGCTGCGCGACGAGCTCGCCTCGATGTTGCCGTTCGTGCCGATCGTCTCCCTGTTGATCGAGCTGCTCCCCTCCTCCCCTCCGGCCCCTCTCACTTTCCGACGGTCAGCGGGTCCCGTTCACGGCAAGAGCGCCCGAGCCGGCCGAAGCCGACCCGGGCGTCCAACCAACACACGTGTACAGAGGCCTACTTGACGGTCCGATAGGCCCGGTGGATCGTCTGCTTCAGGGTGTTGCCGGCCGCGTCCGTGAGCGTCACGCGCAGAGAGACCGCGCCCGCCTTCGCCGGGTGACGCAGGTCGAGGCGCTTGCCGTCGACCGCCTTCGCCGGGTGCCAGGTCCGGCCGTCGTCGTACGAGACGGAGAAGGCCAACTTGCGGGCGGTGCGCGCGGTGGCCGCGCCCTCGACCGTGAACGGGACAGAGAAACGCGTACCCGCCTTGGCCGTGCTCTCCGTGGACAGCCGGGGCGTGAAGCGGACCACCGACAGCGGCAGCCGCTGCTCGACACCGGTGACGTGCGCGGAGGTGAAGGTCCACTCGGCGGTGACCCGGGTGCTGACCGAGGACAGCGTGGTGGGGCGGGAGACGTCCGTGGTGAGACGGAACGAGCGCTTGGCAGCGGGGAGTTCGTACGAGACGCCGGTCAGCGGCGTGTCCACGGCGAAGACCCGCGTGCCGCCCGCGTACAGGGTGCTCCTGGCCCTGCTGTACGGGGAGTCGCCGATATGGCCGGCGCCGTCGGAGAAGAGGGGGAGGTAGGCGAGGAAGGTGTCGCCCTCGCGGACCGCACCGGGGCGGTCCGCGCCGTCCGTCAGCGGGCCGGTGAGGTGCGGGCCGAAGACGCCGGTGTTGAAGCGCTCGGTGTACTGCCTGCCCGCGCTGTACGAGCGGGGCTTCGCGCTCCACTGGCGGGCCTCCCACACCGGTTCGCCGTCCGCGTCCTTGCCTCCGATCTGATCGACGGAGTACCGCCACCGCACGCCCGGCAGGACGTACTCGGTGAAAGCGCCCGGCAGCGAGCGCGTGTCGGGGTTTATGCCGCCCGACTGGCCGACCGGAGTCAGCGGCGCGGCGGCGAACGTCGCCGTCTTGCCCCTAGCGGGCGCACCGGCGGCGAACGTGACCTTGGCGAACTGCCCGCGCTTCAGGTTCGCGGTGAAGCCCGACAGGTCGCCGGTACGGTTCCAGGTCGGCCGGTAGTGCGTACTGCCGTGCGTCCAGGTGCCGTTGTACTGCGCGAACGCCTCGCCCGCCGGAAGCCGGGCCCCGAACTGACCGACGCGCAGCCTGCCGAAGTCGCCGATGGGGTACGTGGAGAAGTACCGGTCCCCGCCGATTTCGAACCCGTAGTTGAGGGTGGCGTCGGTGTGCTTGGCCCTGCTGTCCGGCACGGTGATCCGGACCGGCTTGGCCTCGCGGGCGTCCATGACGAGGGTGGTGTCACGGGTGAGGGAGAACTTCGGGTTGAGGAGGAGGGCCAGCTCCCCGGAGTCGGCGTCGGGGGTCGCGCCCGTGTCGATCCGGCCTTCGAGGCTGTAACGCCCCTTGGGCAGCCGTACGGTGAACTCGCCGTCCGTGTCGTCGGAGTAGGCCTGCCCGATCTCGTTGTCCAGACCCTGCACCCCGGTCTCCGAACGCCTGGCGGGCTTGCCCTGCAGGTCGAGATGCTTGACCGTCAGGTCGTACGACTCGATCTCGCGGTGTACGCCGATGCCGGTCCGTACGGTCGTACCCGCTCCGTCCGTCGCGGTGAGCGCGCCGCCGAAGGAGCCGTCGGCCGTGCCCGCGCCGCTGTCGGCGGTGACCTGGGCGGTCGCGGTGGCGCCCGCCGGAACCGTGAGCTGCTTCGGCGAGACCTCGAACATGCCCTCGGCGGCGGGCTTTCCGTCCTCGCCGTACGCCTCGGTGCTCAGGTCGAGGGTGAGGGGGCGGTCGCCGTCGTTGCGGTAGGTGACCGTCTTCGTGGCCGGCTGGTCGTCGGTGTGCGGCCACTGCTGGGCGGGGAAGCCGAGGGTGGCCGGGTTGGTGGTGAGCTGCTGGCCGAGGGCGCGGGGGAGGTCCGTACGGCCCGTGCCCTGCGCGAACGCCGAGACACCGGCGGTCGGCTTGGCGGATGCGGTGAGCGCGGCCTTGATGCGCTCACCGGTCCAGTCGGGGTGGCGCTGGGCGAGGATCGCGGCGGCGCCCGCGACATGCGGGGTCGCCATCGACGTACCGCTCATCGAGACGTAGCCGTCGGCGGCCGGGTCGCCCTCCGTGCCCTCGGCGGCCTTCGCGGCGACGATGTCGACGCCGGGGGCGGTGAGGTCGGGCTTGAGGGAACCGTCCGCCGTCGGGCCGCGGCTGGAGAAATCGGCCATCGCGTCGGTGCGGTCCACCGCGCCCACGGTGAGCGCGGCGGCGGCGCTGCCCGGCGAACCGACGGTGCCGGCGGCGGGGCCATCGTTGCCGGCGGCGATCACGAAGAGGGCGCCGGAGGAGGCGGACAGCTCGTCCACCGCCTGTTCGAGGGGGTCGTCACCGGGGCTGTCGGGGCCGCCCAGGCTCAGGTTGACCACCTCGGCGCCCTGCGCGACGGCCCACTGCGCACCGGCGATGACGCCGGACTCCTCGCCGACGCCCTCGTCGTCGAGCACCTTGCCGCTGATCAGCCGGGCACCCGGCGCGACCCCCTTGTACTTCCCCCCGGAGTGCGCGCCGGACCCCGCGACCGTCGACGCCACATGCGTGCCGTGACCCACCCGGTCGACGGTGTCCGCCGCCTCGGAGAAGTTCTTCGCCGCGTCGATACGGCCCTTCAGATCCGGGTGCGTGCCGTCGACCCCGGTGTCCAGCACGGCGACCTTGACGCCCGTGCCGTCGTACCCGGCCGCCCAGGCCTCGGGGGCGCCGATCTGGGCGGTGCTCCGGTCGAGGGCCGCCTCGACCTTCCCGTCGAGCCAGATCTTCTCGACCCGGTCGGCGGCGGCCGACCTCTCCCGCGCCGTCCCCCCGCTGCCGGTGAGCGTCTCCCACAGGTCGGCGCCCTCGGACTTACGGGCCTTCAGCGCGTCCCCGTTGACGCTGGGCAGGTCCCGGCTGACCCGGGCTCCGGCGGCGGACAGCGTGCTCGGCGTGAGGGTGCGGCCCTTGGCGTACGTCACGATCAGCGGGAGGTCGGGGCGGGCCGCGTCGTCGTAACCCCACTTGACCAGCTGCGTCACGTCGAACAGCCGCCGGTCGGCGGTGCCGTTCGCGAGGAGCCGCTCGGCGTCACGCGGGACGACGTAGGTGCGGTCGGCGCTCCGCGCTATTCGGAAGGCGGTGCCTTCCCGACCCTTGCCGGGCCGCACACCGGTGACCTGTCCGGTGGCGTCCAGCGTGACCCGGTCACCGGTGACGAGGGTGACGATCCTGGCCTTGCCGAGGGCTCCGGCCGTACCGCTTCCCGTCTGCGCGGCCTGGGTTCCCGGCGCGCTGAGCAGGGTGGCGGCAAGGGCCGCGGCGGTTAACAGGGCGAGAGCCGAAGCCTCACCCGTGCGCCTCTTTCGGTGGTTCAAGGCATGCCTTTCTCTCCGGACTTCCGGGCATGGCGAAGCAGCCCGGCGGACGGGACAAAAAACAGAGGGGGAAAGAGGCTCCCCTTCGCAAAGGGGCGCGGGGCGTACGAACTCAGACGAGCCGCTTACGACCCAAGAAGAGGAACGCCACGACACCGGCGGTCAGGGCGAACAGAATCGACGCCCCGAACCACTGCATGGCGTTCATCTGCGACATCGGGAGGTAGTCCACCGACCAGCCCACGACATCGGCCTTGTCCAGGCACACCTGCCGTGCCGCGTCGGTCTGCGACTCCGAACAGGTGCCCCAGCTCACCAGATCCCCGCTGCCGGTGACATACGACTGATCGATTTCGTGGGCGTCGTGGGGGAGCGACGGGTACGCGTTCTCGCCTGTGACACCCTTGTTCGTCGTGACCGTGACGACGTTGCCGAGCGACAGCAGGAAGTAGCCCCAGACAAGCTGGAGGACGACGGTGAAACCGAAGGTGACCACCATGGCCGCGAGCGTGCGTCGCAGCACCACACCGATCGCCACCCCGCCGAAGACGGAGAAGAGGGTGAGGGCGACAGGCACTGGGCCCGTCGTGTTGAACGCGGCGCCCGAGGTCCAGTCCATGACCGCCGTGGCCTCGGACTTGACGGGGTTCCACCACCAGCCGAACACCGCCGACAACACGCCCGTGCTCACCACGACCACCAGTCCGGCCAGCGCCAGCTTCGTGGCGAGCCAGCGGGTCCGGCTCATGGACTGGGCGGCGACCAGCTTGGCGGTGCCGTTCTCCAGGTCGCCCGCGATGAGCGGGGCGCCGAGGAAGACACCGAGCAGGATGGGTATCGCCTGGAGACCCGTGGAGACGAAGGAGAACGCGTCGTTGTACTGCTGGAACCTGCCGCCCGCCTCGTCGAGGCTCTTGCCGGGATAGCCGTAACCGTCGAGGAAGTCGACCAGCTGGCCGCGCTGGTAGACGATCCAGGCCACGGAGAGCGCGGTGGCGGCGAGGATCGTCCAGAACGCGGCCCGGTGCTGGCGCCAGACCAGCCAGGTCATACCGCTGAGTCGGGGGCGCCGGTTGGTCTCCGTGGTGGTCGCGTTCATGGTCCCGTTCTTGCCGTCGCTCGTGGAGCCGGTCGAGGTGCTGGTCGAGCTGCGGGTGAAGGTGCTCACGCCGCCACCGCCCCGGTGCCGAACCCCTGGCCGTGGACCTGGGCGGTGGGGGTGATCAGCGGTGGTGCGTCGGGTGAGCGGAGATAGGCGAGCAGGAGTTCCTCCATGTTCGGGGCGTTTATGTCCCAGGGGCCGGTGACCGGGCCCTCGGGGCGGATGAGCGCGGTGAACTGCCGTCCGCTGGTCCGGGACTCGACGAGGGTGTGGCGCCCGAGGGCGGGAGGCATGCCGTCACCCTCCTTGGCGCCCGTGACCAGGGTGTGCACGGACATCAGCTCGTCCACGTCACCGGCGAGGCGCACTCCGCCGCCGGAGACGACAACGAGGTAGTCGCACACGTTCTCCAGTTCGGCGAGGACGTGGGTGGACATCAGCACGGTGGTTCCGCGCTCGGCGGCCTCGGCGAGGAGGGTGCCCATGATCTCGTGGCGCACGACCGGGTCGAGGTCCGACATCGGCTCGTCGAGCATCAGCAGGTCGGGGCTCTTTCCGAAGGCGAGGGCGATGGCGACGCGGGTGCGCTGGCCTCCGGAGAGGGTGCTGATCTTCGCGTCGAAGGGCACGTTGCCCGCGCGGATGATGCCCTCGGCGGCGCGCTGGTCCCAGCCGGGGTTCAGCTCCCGGCCCAGACGCAGGGTCTCCGCCACGGTGAAGCGGCGGAACAAGGGCTTCTCCTGGGCGAGGAACGCTGTGCGCCGATCGGACTCCACCGAGCCCGGAGCCTCACCGAACAGGCTGATCGAGCCGTTCGTGGGCTGCAGGACATGGGCCGCGATGCTCAGCAGCGTGGTCTTGCCCGCCCCGTTGGGTCCCACCAGGCCGCAGATCCGTCCCGCCGGGAGCCGGAAGGAGCAGTCCCGCAACGCCCAGCCCCGCCGGTAGCGCATCCCCAGCCCGTACGCCTCGATCGCCGGTTGCCCCGCGTACATACCTTCACTCACCTGTGCTCCTAGTTGTCGTGGCCTCCGTGGACCCCGTTGTCGTGGACCCCGTTGCCGCCACGTTCCCGGCGGCGTACTGCTTCTCCATCGCCGACGCGACCAGCGCGGCCACGTCCTCCTGCTCCAGACCGGCCCCGGCCGCCTTCGACATCCACGCCACCAGCTCCACGTACAGCGGCGAGTCGGTGCCCGTCTCGGGGCGGCCCAGCGTGCGGCGTACGAAGGTGCCCTGGCCCGGTCGCGGTTCGACCAGGCCCTCGCGCTCCAGCTCGCGGTACGCCTTGAGGGTGGTGTTCGGGTTGACCGTGCTGGTCGCGGCGACCTCCTTGGCGGTGGGCAGCCGGTCACCGGGCACGAGTACGCCCAGCCGGAGGGCCTGCTTGGTCTGCTGCACGATCTGCTGGAAGGCGGGGACCCCGCTCCGCCTGTCGATGCGGTACTCCACGATCACCACCACCATTCCACTATCTGATTAGTGGAATGATGATGGAGGGGTGTGAGGGCGGTTGTCAATGCCGACCGGGGACGAGGAGAAGCGCGTGGGAGGTACGCGTCGCGCTGTGCCTGATGCTGCTTTCGTTGGTTGCTGATGGTCGCCCAGAGCGCGCCGGAGAGACCGATGAGCGCCGCTAAGAGTGCGCCTGACGCCGTGATCACGGAGTGCTGCATCCCCGCATTGAGCGATGTTCGGACCGGTGACGGGCGGTGGTTTCGTGGTGCGGTCACCCGTGCCGCGATGACGTGAGGTGCCCGGAGTTGGGTGAGACATGTTTCGCCAGTGCGTCTCACTCAACTCCGGGCAAGTTCCGCTGGTTTTCATTGATCTCGGCGGACTTGATGGCCAGTTCGATGCGCCATGCAGTCATGATCATCTCGGTGAGAAACCAGTGTCTTGCGGTGGTGCGAAGGGAGCGTTCCTGGGGCAGACGTCGATGGAACTCCGCCTTGAACAGCCTCATCTGCTCCTCCTCGCCCAGTGCGAGGCTGCGCCAGTGCGAAGACGCGTAGAGCGACATGGCTTCGACGATCTCGGGATAGACCGCCGCGTATCGCTGTGGTTCCCAAGGGCGGACCTGGCGGTCGTTCGGCGACATCCGCCGGAGCCGTTCTGCCCGATCGCTCAGGCGGTAGCCCCGCTGGAACAGGCTGTGCCAGAAGGTGGAGCAGCTCTCGTACCTTATGGAGTCGGCCGTTCCAACTCTCCTCATGCAATCCGAGCGAGACTGAGAGATCCAAAGCCGGCAGGGCATCGAGGTATGCCTCACCGGCATAGCCGCAGGAGTGGCAAGCTGGTTGGGTGCGGTTCGACATCGATCTCAAGCATCTGCGCTACTTACTCGCGGTGGCCGACGAAGGTACGTTCACGAAGGCGGCCGAACATCTGGGCATGACGCAGCCCGCGCTGTCGCGTGCGATCCGGTCCCTGGAGGGCGCGGTCGGGACGGCATTGTTCGTCCGGGCCCCGCATGGGACCGAACTGACCGAGGCCGGCCGGATGCTCAGCCAGGAGCTCGCAGCCTGGTCGAATCAGCCGATGCCGCACTGACCCGGGTAGCCAGGTACGGACGGGAGGGACCGCAGCTTCGAGTGACCGCACGCGGGTGCGACATCGACGTCCTGCAACAGCTCGTGACCTCCTACAATGAGCGGCTTCCGTGTGAGCTCCCCGCGCGAGGAGGCATGGTTGACTGGCGGGTCCAGGCTGATCAGGTGCGCGCTGGTGAGGCGGACGTCACGCTGCTGCGCGCTCCCTTCGACTCTCGCGACCTGGACAGCGATCTGATCCGGACCGACCCTCGCGTCGCCGTGCTCCCAGACACTCATCCGCTTGCCGGGCGTGAGGCGATCCATCGCAGTGAACTTGCGGGCGAATCATTTCCGGTCTGGTCAAATCTCACGCCGGCTGAAATGAAGTACTGGCTTGGCACGGACCTCACCGACTACGACTGGCAGCCTGGCCCGGTGGTGCATGACACTGCTCAGTTCATCGGCAGCATCAGGTTGGGTCAGGGCGTCGGATTCCTTCCCGCTGCACGCGTGCCTGAGCACCTGCCGGCTGGGATCACCGTCTTACCGGTCGTCGGGCTGTCGCCCAGCCAGTTGTGGATCACCTGGGCGACGTCCGCGATCTCTCCCAATGTGGCGAGGTTCGTGCGTCACGCCACGGAACATACGACGGCGGTCGTGACGGCCTGACACTCGTCGACGTGCGCGCGAACAACGTACCTTCGCCTGCAAGTCCCTCGTCGCAACGGAGTGCTGGCCATCGCGCTACCCGAGCTTGTCGACCCTGGTCACCGGCAGGTCGAGTCAAGCCGATTGCACGCCCTCTGCACCGCAGCGACCGGATGACTCCTGAAGATCACCAACAGAGTCACGGTATTGAGGCTAGGGGGAGAAGGCTGCTGTTGGTCGACTACTCATCTACCTGGGGCTTCGTTGCCCTGTCACCGCAACCCCTCGACCTCACAACCAGGTTGGTAGGAGCTCAGTTGCCCGACGGGCCGTAATCACCCGGTCGAGACTTCCACCGATGGACACCACTCAAGATCGAAAAGGCAACAGCTTCTTACGTGCAGGACGTGTCGCCACGCGGCAGTTCATTCGAGACAAAGAAGGCGTCCAAGGCGCCTATAGCGCAGGCATTCGGCTCAGGATGAACCAGCACTCCGTGGCCCCCTGCGTCGACGTCGACCAAGACTGCATCGCCACCCGTTGCCTGGCGCATGCCACGAGCGGTACTAAGCGGAGTGGCCGGGTCACGTCGATTCTGCAGAATCAGTACATTGCGCTTTCCAATGGGTTTGACCTTCGGCTCCGGGCCGGTTGGTTGCGAGACCCAGGCTGAACAGGGCGTGATGTTGGCCGGAGCACCCGCCGTGAGTGGGAACTTCGCCCGGTCGACAGCGGTGTTGTGAGCATAAGTCCTGATGTTGCGTGGCCAGGCCTTGTCCCCACAGCTGATCGCCCAGCCCGCTGAATAGAGATTGTCTTGCGGAACTCCCGCCATCGTGCCGTTGGCGACGAAGTCGTTGGTCAGTTCCGTGAGGAAGGTACGGTCGGCGTCGCTGGGATTTCCTGCTGCGACGCCGGCTGCGGCCTGCCACAGCCGGGCCAGCATGGGCACCGGCGACTCTTTCGTCGCGATCATGCTCGCGTCGCTGTACGAGAGCTGCCAGGTGAAGAACCGTATGAGATTGCCGTTGATCGGGGCTTTGGTGCCCGGCAGCGAGACGGGACGACGATCGAGCTCGGCCGCCAGGGCAAGGTAGTTTCGCCGCACGTCACGGGGCGTGCTGCCGAGACCGACTGTGTCCTTGTGGGCGACCGCGAAGCGGGCAAGATCGGGCCAGCGGTCCTCCATGGCTTCGCTGAATGTACGGAAGTCGTCGTAGCCGCGCTTGTTGGGGTCGACCGAACTGTCGAGCACCACTCGGTCGACATTCTCGGGAAACAGCGCTCGGTAGATCGATCCCAGGTAGGTGCCCCAGGAAATGCCGTAGTAGGAAACGGAGCGCTCTCCGAGCGCGCTGCGGATCCGGTCCATGTCCTTGGCGACGTTCGCAGTGGTCAAGTGCGGCAACAGGCCAGCTGAGTTGGCTGCGCACTGGTGGGCCATCCGCTTGGCGTATGCCACGTTGGCGTTGATCGAACCGTCCGCACCTGGGAAGGACAGTACCTCCAGCTGCTCATCGCGGACGAGTTCATCGGCGTCCCGGCCGCAGTTCATCGGAGTGCTGTGCCCGATGCCGCGAGGGTCGAAAGCGACCAGGTCGTAGCTGTCTCGCACTGCCTCAGGCAGGAGACTGCCCATCGCGGTAGGAACGTCCAGGCTGGAGCTTGGGCCCCCGCCGTTGAGCATCAGGACGCCCTTGCGCTTCTTCGGGTCGGCTGCAGGGATCCGGGACACTTCGATCGCGATCGCTTGTCCCTCCGGATCCTTGTAGTCCAGCGGCACCTTGAGCCTGGCGCATTGCTGCGGCGCCGGGGCGTCCGTGGGGCACGCGCCCCACTTAAGCGTCGATGGATGCGTCGCTTTAAGCGTCGATGGATGCGTCGCTGTGGCCTCGGCCGACTGGATCATGATGGTCACAGCGCCGACACCGAGCGCGACGGCGGCAACCAAGGCAGGCAGTGTGCGCACACGGTGGCCTCGGTGCCGACCGTTGCGAGGGGAATTGTTTGAAGACACAGATCGACCATAAAAATCATGGTCAGGACAAGCTAACCCCCTGGCTACCGGGATGTGGGACAGGCAGCGGTATGGACAACAAAGCATCGTTGGTGTACTTGATCTGTTTCGCCTGCTCGTTGTTCTCTTCGATCTTCCAGCACACTCCGGCCCGGCACACGGCCTCCGGCAAGGCGGCGTCGCGGCGGTGGTGCACGAGGAAGTAGGCGTACTCGAAGTCCACGCGCCCGCCCGCGAGTTGCTTCTTCCTGGTGGAGCGGCGGATGAGCAGATGATGGGCAAAGCCGTCGGCGGGCTCCTGGCCGGGCAGGACCACGTCGAACCAGCCCAGTCGTAGTACCGCTGCCCCTTGGAGCCCTTGCCCTGGCTGCGGCGCTCCCACTGGTCACACATGATCGCGTAGTGCAGCAGGTCGCCGACCTGCGCGACGGCGGGCTGGTACGGCTTGCCGGGCGGCCCGGCCACCGGCAGCGTGACTGGTACCCCCAGCACGTGGCACTACCCCGGGACTCGGGCCACCGCCCGTACGTCGTGGCTTTGCCGCCTGGTGGAGCCGGTCGCGGGCGAAGGGCAGATACAGGGGACGACGAAAGGCAGTGCCCGGCATACTGCCGGGCACTGCCTCGGATCACGGCGCCGACGGCACGTCGGACCCGATACGGGCGGGAATGGCTGTGACGGCTCCGAAGCGGGTGCCGTCACAGCCTGATCAGCTGTTCTCACACGGTTGGTTCTCGCGCGTCAGCTGATCCTCACCTACACAGCTCGTCGTCGATCAGGTCGTTCTGGGTCTGCTGGCTGGACGAGTCCGAGGAGCCGTCGCCGGACGCGTTCAGGACCACGCCACGGCGGCCGTCAGCGCTGAATCCATTGCGGGTCGTGTAGCCGGGAATGTCGCCGCCATGACCGTAGTAGACACCGCCGCAGGACAGCGGGACCTCCATCAGGCCAAGGCCGTAGCGCGCGCCGGCCCACCCGGGATCCAGCTCCGAGGCCCGTACAGTCGTCTTCATCGCCGCCAGCTGCGCTGGGCGCAGCAGCTTGCCGCCCAGGAGCGCCTGGTAGAAGCGGCTCAGATCGGCCGTCGTACTGATCATGGCGCCCGCCGCGCCCCCGGCGGAAGGGTTGAGGGCGGTGACGTCGATCTCCGGACCCGCCTCGTCGAAGGCGGAGTAGCCGTGCAGGTGGCGGCCGGGGATCCGCGGGTCCGTCGTCGGGGCGAGGGTGTCGTACAGGCCCAGCGGGCGGACGATTCGCGCGGTGACCTCCTGGGTCCAGTCGTGCCCGGTGATCTTCTTGATGATCATTCCGGCGAGGACGTAGTTGGTGTTGGAGTAGCTCCAGCCGGTGCCGGGCTGGAAATTCGGGGCGTGCCGCATGCCGATGGCGGCCAGCTGCTCGGCGGTCCAGGTGGCGTAGCGGTTGGCTTGGTAGCCGGCCTTGCTGGCGAACTCGGGGAAGTCCGCCGTGTAGTCGAACAGTCCGCTGGTGTGCTGGAGCAGCTGCCTGACGGTGATCTTGCTGCCGTCGTTGCCGTTGCCGGAGACCACTTTGGGCAGCCAGTGCTCCACGGTGTCGTCCAGCGACAGGCGTCCCTCGGCGACGAGTTGCAGCACCACCGTGGCGACGAACGTCTTGGTGGTGCTGGCGATCCGGAACCGGTCGCCGGGACGTGCACGGTCCCCAGTTGCTTGGTCGGCCACCCCTCCGATGGCGCTCCGGGTACCGTGTGGTCCGGTCGAGCGGACCACCACCCCGACGGTACCCGTCTTCATGATGGTGTCCACGTGTGCCTGCAGCGCCGTGCTGTCTGACGCGTGGTGCGTCCCGCCGCGCACCGAAACGGCTGCGGTCGCGCCCTCGGCGGGAACTGCCAGGGCGATACTGGCCAGCGCGGTTGCCAATGTCCTGGTCACCACACGGGAGATGAGTTCGGTCTTCATCGGTCGCGGACTCCTTGCGTTCGTTCAGGCCACTGCCCTGACATGACCATCACGCTAGGAACTCCGTCCGTGCGCCACGATCAAGCAGGCGGGCCGACCGGTGGGGGTGCGGCCACCCCGGAATGGGTAGCGCCTGCTGTATTGACCGGGCCCCGGCCCTGGTGGATGGGTTTTCGACCAAGAGAGAACCGTCCCCACCAGAGCCTTCGCATGCTCGCCCCTTGCTGCTCGCCGCCGGATAGTTTCGCCAGGCCGATGGCTCAGCTGGCCGGCCAGTGCGACCCGCTCCGCCAGCGTCCGCAGCCAGTCGCGATCCGCCGTCGGCCCGCCAGCCTCAGCGGCAGCGTGATGCTGTCCTCGATGGAGAGGGTGGGGATCAGGTTGCGCGCTGGGTGGATCGGTCGGAGACGAGACCGGCGATCGCGGGGTGGGTCTCGGCGTAGGTGTCGCGCCGTCCGGTGAACCTGCGCAGGGGCGCCCACTGGCGGAGCTCGGCGTGGGTGTGCTCGACGCAGATCCGGGCCGAGGACTGGCGGCGCCTGGCCTCCTGCCAGGCGTACTTGTCGCCGTCGCACGCCTCGTCCGCGGGCTTCTTCGGCGGTGCGCTGACCTGGCCGGGGAACTGCTTGGCCAGTCCCTGGTACCCCGAGTCGACCTTGGCCTTGACCGTGGGACGGGTCCGGAACTGCTCGGCGATGCCTGCGGTGCGCAGGGCGGTCTGATCGTGCATGCGGCCCGGCCGTACCGCGCCGGACAGCAGCGTGCGGCCCTGGCCGTCGCTGAACGTGGTGGTCCTGATGGTGTTCTGCCTGCGCTTGGCGGAGACGAGCGCCCGGCGGCCCGGGCGCCCGGCCTGAGGGCGGCGGACCTGAGTCTCGGCCCCGTCCATCCGCAGTTCGACGCCCCCGGCCTCGGCACAGGCGAAGACCTCCGCCAGGGTCTTCAGCCGCAGTCCCGCCCGGTCGGGCACGGCGAACCCGCGAGCGGCGAGGAGCGGACGGACCTGACGGACGGCCTCGGAGACGGTGGAGCGGTCCACGGCGAACAGCTCGGCGAGCACTGCGTGGGGCAGCTGATGGCGCAGATGGACCAGGGTGACCAGCAGCCGAAGAAGACCAGCTTCGGCTTGCGCCCAGCCCCTTCCGCCCGCCGATCCGGGCCACCCCGTGCCGCACGCAGCGCGGACTGGCGGGCCGCTTCCCACGGTCCGGCGAGTTCGGCGAACAACTCGCCGAAATGTGCGCGGGAGACACCAGACAGAGCAGGATGGGAACAGACCGCACGGGCCCAGGTCAGCTTCACAACCCAGCCAATCCGTGCGGTCCTTCTCATGTCACGGCCCGAACGGGGGTGATCGAAACTTCCCCCGAGCTCGTAAGCCTGGAACCCGAACCCGACGCGTTATTGGCGCAGTTGGGTACGGCGGGACTCGTTCAGCCGGCGATCTCGTGACCGTCGATGCAGAACGCTTCCCGACGTCGGGGAGTCGAGCCCGGCGGCACAGTGCATAAGCGTGGTCTTGCCGGAGTCCGAGGGCCCCATCACGGCGAGGAAGGTGCCGCGTTGAACACGGTCAACGACACGTCGTCGAGGGCGCGTACGCCGCCCGGGTAGGCCGTGCTGACGCCCACCAGAGCCATGGCGGGGGCGCCGACGGCAGTGTTGGCGGCGTTCATCGCCGACCGCGCAGGTTCCGTACGACGAGAGTGCCTGCGCACAGGACGGTGATCGCGCCGCACACCAGGTGCACCCAGGTGTCGGCGCCGCCGAAGGAGGCCGCCATGTTGGCGAGCGCGCTGGCCACCACCACCATCCAGAGCAGGGTACGGGCGATGTCTCCGGAGCTGAGCCGGTCGGTGGGACCGGGGGTCGTCGTGTGCTGCATGGGGGCTGCTCCCGAAGTCTTGTGGGGTGGCTCTGCGGTGGCCGTGTGCCGTTCCTGCTGTCGTCACCGACGCTATGGATCAGCACCTCTGGCGGCCGATCCCGCAGCCCGCCCGGTTCGGGGTACAGCAGGCTGTACTGCCCCGCCGCTTGGGTGACGGCGAACTCGCCTGCATCGCATGGTTTGCCACGGACAACTTGTCCGTGGATAAGTACGGCGTTCATCCGGATTCTGTGGCGGCATAGGGTCGTTCACATGACGGCGGGCAGGAGTGGAGCGGCAGACCGGCGCGAGAGCCGCGAGAGCTTCAAGGGCATCGCGCTACGGAGCCTGAGCGCTGCCGATGTGTCGATCGCCCAGCTGGCGTCCGGGCTCAACACGGCTCTGCTCGCCATCCTGTTGCTGCTGTGGCTGACTTTCACTGCCGCGACGAGCGTCGTCGGCGTCGGGCTGCTCATGGCACCCGCGCTCCTGCGCACCCTGCACGCCCTGGCTGACCGGGAACGCGGCCGGCTCGCCCGCTGGGGCCCCGAGGTCGCCGCCCCGGAGGCCCCGCCCACGCGGCTGCGGGCCGCCCTCGTCGACCGCACCACCTGCCGCGAACTGGGCTGGCTGGTCCGGCACTCCACCGTGGGGGCGCTGCTCGGCCTGCTCGGCGTCCTGCTCCCGGTCTTCGCGGTGCGGGACACCGCTTTCCCGCTGTACTGGACGTTCATGCCCGAGGACGCGACTGCCACCTCCGTGGGCATCGGAAACGCGCACACCTGGCCGGAAGCCGTCGCCGTGACGCTGCTGGGTGTGGGCTGGATCGCCATCATCCTGGGGCTGACGCCCCGTATGGCCCGGCTCCAGGCGGGCCTCGGGCGACGGCTCCTGTCGGCAGGTCCCGACGTCGATCTGTCCCTGCGCGTCGCGGAGTTGACCGCCACACGTGCCGCCGCCCTGGACGCCCACGCCACCGAACTGCGCCGCATCGAACGCTCGTTGCACGACGGTGCGCAGAACCGGCTCCTCTCCGTCGCCATGCTGATCGGGGCGTCCCGCCGCATGGCGACCCGCGATCCGGCGGGCGCCGACGAACTCCTGGAACGCGCCCAGTCCGCCGCCGAACAGGCGCTGGCCGAGCTGCGTACCGTCGCCCGCGCCATCCTGCCGCCGGTGCTGGCGGACCGAGGCCTCGCGGGCGCGCTCGCCGGTCTCGCCGCGAACTGCGCGGTGCCCTGCCGGATCGACGTGGACGTGCCCGAACGCCGCGCCGCCTCCGTCGACGCGACCGCCTACTTCGTGGTCGCCGAGGCCCTGACCAACATCGCCAAGCACAGCGGCGCCCGGCACGCCGTCGTCACGGCACGCGGCGGCGGGGGCCGACTCGTACTGTCCGTCGAGGACGATGGCAGGGGCGGCGCCGGGGGCAACTCCCGGGCTTTCGGCGCCGGAGGAGAGGACGGCGGCTCCGGGCTTACCGGCATCCGTCGCCGCATCGCGGCGCACGACGGCGGCCTCACCCTGACCAGCCCGCCTGGTGGCCCGACCGTCCTGACAGTGGATCTTCCCTGTGGATCGTGACGACCGGAGCCCGGCCTGTGGAGCCCGACCTGTGGATCCTGTGGAGCCTGACATGCGGATCGTGACAGCCGAGGACGAATCCCCTGCTGCGTGAGGGGCTCGCCCTGCTGCTGCGCGCCGAGGGGCTCGACGTGGTGGCCACCACGGGTACCCCCGACGAGGCGCTGGTTGCCATCGACGTGCACAAGCCGGGCGTCGCCATCCTCGACGTACGGATGCCGCCGGCCCACACCGACGAGGGATCGTCGCCGCGGTCGAGGCCCGGCGCCGACGGCCCGATCTTGCTGTACTCGTGCTGTCCGCGTACGTCGAGCAGAGTTTCGCCACAGGAACTCCACGTATGTTCCCACGGCCGAGAACGACGCGTCCTATGGCGCCGTCGGACGGTTCCTGACCGAACGCCGTGGATCGGCGACCGCGTTCTCCGTGACCTTCGTCCTCGCCGCCAGGGTTCTCCACCTGCCCGCCAGGGTCGTGGTCGGTTTCACTGCGGGGAAGCAGCAGCCGGGAGCCGGTTACGTCGTGCGGGAAGCAACGCCACCGCCTGGGGTGAGGTGAAATTCGAGCATCTCGGCTGAGCCGCGTTCAACCCCCTGCCCGCTCCCAGCACCGCCGCCCCGGACGAGGGGTCGACCACCTCACCGTCACTCCGGCCCGGTACAGCGAGTCCGACTCCGAGTCCGACAGCGAGCACGCCCCGCGCAACCCCGACAGGCGCCACTCGGACGGGGAAACACCGCGGCGCGCACCGGCCATCGGTCACCGAAGTGCCACGCTTGCGAGCGCGCCAGCTGCGACACCCGCAGAGCTGCCGGGAGCACCGGATACCGCATCACAAGCGCCGAACACCGAGCCACCCGAAGAGGTTGGAGCTTAAGTTCGCGTACCGGCGTTGCCACAGGCAGACCGCTACCGGCTCTTCTGACCGTCAGGGTGCAGTTCGTTCATTGCGTGTCTCCATTGGGGTGGTTGAGATCTGGCGGGTAGCCCTTGGCGCGCAGCCAGCTATCAAGCGCCAGCGCGACGATGTCGCCGTGGGGGGGTGCCGTTGTCGGCGTTGTAGCGGCGGATGCGGCGCTGGAGCTGGAGGGCTTCGGGTACGGGTGAAGGGGTCGTCGGTGGGTCCGGGCTGGGCTTCGAGGAGGTTGGCGAGGTCGCGCAGCAGGCGGACGTGGTGGGTGTTGGCGGGCATGGTGGTGCTCCGGGGTTGCTGCGACTAGTCGAATAGTGATCCGCCTAGTCGACTATCGGGCTATTGGAATAGTCGGCAGGGTGGACGCGGTCCCGCTAGTGCCGTGACCACGAGCGTTCACGGTGTCGGCGGCCATGCCGTCGGCCTGCAGGTGTGGCGGTGGGAGTTCAGCTGACCTCGTTGCGGACGGCGGTGTCGAGGTCGGTGGCGGTCAGGCGGAAGGTGTCGGCGGTCTCCGTCGCGTCCATGTGGAACGGCGCGTACCACTGGTAGTCCATCTCGGCCATCTCGCGGGCGATCGGGACGATCAGCCCGGCCGTACGCGTCACGGAGCGCGGTATCTGGATTAGTTTGACCGGTGGCCGGCCCGCCGCGACGGCGTAGTGCCGCGCCAGCTCGCGGATGGTGACGGCCGGCGCGGACGGCACGTGCCAGGGTCGGCCCCACGCGCGTTCTTCCGAGGCCAGCGTGATGAGGGCCTGTGCCATGTCGCCGTTGAAGGTGAAGGTGTGCGGCATGTCCAGGTGGCCGGTGATCCAGGCCGCTTTTCCCTTCTGCAGGGCCGACTTGATGAGCAGGGAGTAGATGCCGTTGGCGTCCTTGCCGATGTAGTCGGAGCCGCGGACCTCGACGGTGCGGATCCCTCCGGCGAGGGCCTGTTCCCACATGCGTCTGCGCAGGCGGCCCTTGTGCCCGGTGGCGGCCATGGGGGTGTGTTCGTTCATCCGGCCACCGGGCTGCGGGCCGTAGGCGTAAAGGCTGCCGGTCAGTGCGAGGACGGCGTCGTTCGCCTTGGCGGCGGTGATGGCCGCCGTCTGCAGCGGCGGCAACAGGGGCTCCCACATCGTGTATGAGGGTGGATTGGCGCAGTGGTAGATCACTTCCGCGCCGCGGGACAGCTCGGTCAGGCGGGACGGGTCGGACGCGTCCGCGGCGATCCGGTCGACCAGCTGGTGCTCGGGGCCGGAGCCGCTGCGGGTGACGATCCGGACGCTCTCGCCGCGCTCGGCGAGCAGACGAGCGACGTTGGTACCGATGGAACCGGCACCGATGATGACGTGCTTGGCCATGACGGATTTCCTTCTCCGGGCTATCGGTCAGTCGTCCACGCCGGAGCCGGTATAGGTGGGCACGTCGGCGAGCATGCCGGCGATCTGCGGGTTGAGCTCGTTGCGGCGCCGGTGCAGTTCCTGGATCTTGGCGTTCAGGTCGGGGTCGTCGTCGTCACTGACGTCGAAGATCTCCAGCCGTTCGACCAGGTGCAGCCCGAGGTGGTCGGTCTGGTAGGTGGTCGGGTGCGTCAGGTAGGCGAAAAGCCCGTCAAGATCCTCGACGACGAACACCGCGCCGTACGTGTAGTCGCCGCCGTGGTCGCGGCCGACGACGAAGGACTTGATGGCGGGGTTCGACCGGCCCTGGTTGCGCCAGCTCCCCAGCACTCCATCGATCTGCTCGGGCGTCGCAGTGGCCTTCATCGTGACTCTGTTGATGTGGTAAATCATGACTTACTACTCGTTTCTAACGTCGTTAGATTTCCTAACGGCGTTAACTATGACGCGCATCGCCGACGCGGTCAAGACGGTGACTAGTGTTCGAGAACACCATCGAAGCGAAGTGACAGACCATGCCGACCAGCACAAGACGGGCCCGCGAACGGGCGAACACCCGGGAGCGGATCATCGAGGCCGCGCTGCACGTCCTCGAGACCGAGGGCATCGCGGCCCTGACGATCCGGCGCATCGCCACCGACGTCGAATATTCCGCGCCCGTCGTCTACCAGCACTTCGCTAACAAGGACGCGCTCGTACTGGAGCTGGTCGCGCACGGTCACCACCTGATGCTGACCGAGTTCCGCCAAGCCGCGCAGGAGCCCGACACGGACCGGCGCATGACGCGCATTGCGTCGCAGTACGTCCGGTTCGCCGGCGAGCACCCCCACCTCTACCAGGTCATGAACGACCCGATGGCCGACGCGGACGAACGCCGACGCGTCGCGGAACCGGTCATCGACGTCCTCAAGGAGCTGCTCACCTCCTGGTCGGCTGCACACGACGTGGTCCTGGCCGATTTCGACCAGGCTTGCGAGATCCTTTGGGGCACGCTGTACGGCATCGCGTCGCTCAGTTACCTCGGCAATGTAGGCAGCGATCGCGCCCGCCGCCTCGCCGAACAGGCGCTTCGCGCGATCCTTCTCGGCTGGCAAACCGAGGCGCTGGCGAACGGTCGACCGGCGAGCAGCTAGGTGCTCTGACCGCTGTGGTTCGCCGGGGTTAGAGGAAGGACCGGAGTGTTCGTCGAGATCGTCTTCGTGGGGCTGCCGATCGATCATTACGACGTCGAGGAGGCTCTGGAGACGGCGTTCGAGCTCGACGGCGAGGTCACCGGCGCGGGCAGCGGCATGAATCGTTGCCATCTTGACCTTGAAATCGCGGAGAGCCGGACACGACCGCGGCCCTGGAGCGGCTCCGGGCGGTGCTGTCCGAACTGGGAGTCGCGGACTGTGCGACGTTGAACGTCAGCGAATGATCAAGCAGCGGTCCTCGCTCGTCCGCCCCATCGAATGCCCTTCTCACTGCGGCTGCGGGCGCGCTCTCGACGCTGGGCGGCAAGGACGTCGGGGTGGCGGGCGTTGGCGTTGCGCCAGCGGAGATAGGCGTGGAGGGCCCGGGTCTGTGTGGTGTGGTTGCGGTGGTTGGAGTTGGCGATCGTGAACTGTCGCAACGGCCCGAAGTGAGCCTCGATCGGGTTGGCCCAGGACGCGTAGGTCGGCGTGAAGCACAGCTCGACCCTGTTCTTCGCCCAGCGGCGGATGGTGTCGCCCTTGTGGGCGGACAGGTTGTCCAGGATGACGTAGATCGGGGCGCCGTCCGGGCGAGCGGCCCGAATCGACCTAGCCGTGGCCTCTTCGTCGTAGTGGGCGAAGGGCCTGCTCGGTACTCTCCGTGGCGGCTGGCGAACCGGCCGGCAGCCTGCCCGCATGCGCCCGCTCACCTCCGTCAGCAGCGCCAACGATGCTCCGCCACCGCTCGCCGACTGACGGCACGTGACCGCCACATGATCTTCGCTACTTCGTAAACCCGCCCGGAACCGCCCCCTGACACGAGGACAGAAACTGTCGAACACTTCACTGGCAGCGGTCCGGGCACCGGTCGAGCACGGCTTCGCCCACCTCAAGAACTGGCGCGTGCTCGGTAAGGTCCGCACCGACCCGACGTGGGCGACCGCCCTGGTCAGGTCCCTGCTCGTCCTCACGAACCGCGAAGTGTCCCGGTGACCGACGATCTTCACCGAAGTCATCCGCCCACGACCAGCACGAGCACCCCGAACCCCACGCACACCAGACCCGTGACCAGCAACTTCACGATGCACAGTGCTCAATAGATACGGGCGTGACCTGTACCTCGGCGGACCGCACTCCCTTCTCCAGGGCGGCTGACCGCGCGCGTACCGGCAAGCCCAGCCAGGGAGTGGCAGCAGCCGAAGGTTTGAAATGGCGGGTTGCTATCTCCAAGCGCGTCGGACGAGCCGTTGTTGCGCGGGACGGCACCGATGGAGCATCAACATCCGGTGACCGTCTATGACTGCGCACTTGAGCGCGCAACGGCTGGGGGTCAAGGGGGCGCAGGTTCAAATCCTGTCGTCCCGACCAGCTTTTTGCAGGTCGGAGGCCGTTCTCTCGTTTACGGGAGGGCGGCTTTTCGCGTTCCTGGAGGGCTGGTGGTCGCAGTGTGGTCGCAGGCCGGGTGCCATACCCGTTCGCGGTGTTGCAGAAGCCGGGCGGGGTGGGGGAGCGGAGCCGGTTGAGGGCTTCGCGGAGCCGTTGGATGTGGTCGCGTGGTGATCGCAGCTGCTCCAGCCGGGCCTGCCGGTCGGCCTTCTGTTCGGCCCGCGTGAGGGTGTGCTCGATGGTGTCGACGGCTTCGCGGGCGGCCTGCTGGGTGAGGTGGCTGTAGATGTTGGCCGTGGTGGACAGGGTGGAGTGGCGCAGGGTCTTGGAGACCACGGTGAGGGGGACGCCGGCGGTGATGGTGAGGGTGGCGGCCAGGTGGCGCAGGTCGTGAACGGTCACCCGGGGGACGCCGGCTTCGTCGGACAGTTGCCGGAGCCGGTCCAGGACGGCTCTGGGCCGCAGCGGGCGGCCGTCGGGTCGGCAGAAGACGAGTCCAGCGAACGGATCGCCCGGGCGCCTGTGGACGCGATCTCTGGCCCGGGCCCGGCGGCGGAGGGCGGCGGCGACGCGAGGGGAGATGGCCACCCAGTTCTTGCTGGTGCGGGTCTTGGGCGTGGTGATCACGAGCCGGTTGTTGTCGACGGCGGAGAGTGTGCACCGCACGTAGAGAACGCGTTCGGTGAGATGGACGTCGTCCCAGTGCAGCCCGAGGGCCTCGCCCTTGCGCAGGCCGGTGCCGATGAGGAACTCGAACAGGTCGGCCATGTCCGGGTCGGTTTCGTGGCAGTACTGCAGGAACCGGACTGCCTCGTTCGCGGTCCAGATTTGGCGCTCCGGCGAAGGCGGTCGGCGCAGCGCCGGTGGACTGGCGGGATTGTGGGCCAGGCGGTGCTGGCGGACGGCGTCCCCCAGCGCGCTGGACAGCGTGGTCAAGCACCGGTAGATGGTGGTGCGGCCGCGGCCAACCTCGAGCTCGCTGGTCACGAATGCGCTGATGTGCCGGTGCCGGAGGTCGTCCAGCCTGAGACTGCCGAAGGCGGGGACGAGATCGTTGTGCACGTAGTCCCGGTATCGGGCCATGGTCGTCGGCTTGAGGACCAGCGCCTTCGCTGCCAGCCAGGTGTGCAGGAAGTCGGTGACGGTCTGGTTCGGGTCGGCGTTGAAGCCGCCGGCCTCACCCTCCAGGAACGTGGCCAGCGCGGCCTTGGCGGTGTCGTGGCTGGTGAAGCCGCCACGCCGGACGGTCGTGCGGTGGTGTGGGGCGGGGATGTCGACGGCGAAGGTCCACGTCCCGTGGCGGCTGTCGGTGAGCAGGTGGGGGCAGTGTGCTCCGAGCTGGCGCCGGTGGGCGTCGCGACAGCCGCACCTGCGGTAGATGCGGCCGCGGTCGGGGGTGGTACGCATGAAGATCGCCTCCAAGGCGCGGAGTGAAGGGCCGACACCTCCAGTCTTGTGCGACCACACGCGACCACCACGCCAGCCATGTCTGCCGCGACCAGCGCGTTTCCCTTGGCCGGGCGCCAAGGGCGGCGGCCTGAGGGCAGCCCGTGAATGATCTCGAGCGAGCCGGTTGGACCTTTTCGCGTCTCCGAAGGACCGCGACGCGTTGGGGAGTCGCTTCTCCCTCAGAACCCATTTTGAACCGGCCCTCCGGGCCCTCCGAAGCAGTGCCGCTCCGCTGACCTGATCGGCTGCAGCGTCATGGGTTTTCTCGTTACTCCACAGCGCGGCCGATGAGTTTGTGGCTCCCGGCGGGTCCAAGCTCGTGACACCTAGGAAAGGACACCGCCATGTCGGAGCTTCTCGTCGACTTCATCACTTCCCTCGACGGCTACGCATCGGGAGAGGGATGGCCCGGGTTCTGGGGCCTCGAGGGCCCGGAGTACCTCGCATGGCTCGGCGAGCAGCCCGAGGTCACCTACCTGATGGGGGCGAACACCTACCGTCTGATGTCGGGCTTCGCCGCAGGCGAGGTCCCGAAGGGCCAAGACGAGTTCAGGCCCGAGGAAGAGGCGTCCGTCGACGAGCTCACGCAAGCGTCCAAGGTGGTGTTCTCCTCCTCACTCGAGGAGCCACTGACGTGGGCCAACTCCACGCTCGTCCGTGACGACGCCGTCGAGGCGGTCCGCGCCATGAAGTCGAGTGGCTCGGGGCTCCTCAGCACGATCGGCAGCCTCAGCCTGTGCCGGTCCTTGCTACGAGCCGGACTCGTCGACCGCTTCCGGGTCGTGATGTTCCCGGTGATCACCGGGGCCACGGGCGAAGAACGCATCTACGACGGCTATCCGGACGTTGCCCTTGAGATGATCGAGCACCGCACCTTCGACGGCCGCATCCAGCTGGTCGAGTACAAGCCCCGCGTGCTCGAGCACCCGCCGCTCGGCGTCCCTGCGTGACGTTGCCCCGTCCGCCGGTCTGGACGGCTGCCAGGCCGGCGTCGGCGGGCGCGGAGCAAGACCTAATAGGGGGCGAACGGCCAACGTCAGGACGCCCGGTCCAGGTCGTGGTGCGGTTGAGGGAGACAGGGTTCCTCTCGCACTCGGAGGTGATCGCGGCCTCAGCCGACACGGTCACGTCTGTCCTCAGGTGTTACTCCGTTTCGAAGATCCACCGTTGACCGTACAGACCCCACCGGGGCGGGCGTCTGCGGCCCTTGACAGCCCCAATCCTCATGGGTGCGGAAACGTTCCTCGTGAGGGTGTTGGACCGTCAACTCCTGCTCAGCGGACTGAATCCGCTGCTTGCGAGTTTGACGCCAGGTTGGTCTGTGTCGGCTGATGCTGCTCTGATCTGCACGTATGCGCCCGGAAACGCGCCCCGCAGCCGCCCCGGGGACTCCACCGCCGCGGCGGTCGCCGCGGCCGCCCACGACACGCTGCTGTGGCTCTTCCCGGGGCAGGCCGAGTCGCTGAACGCCCGGTACGACGAGGCGCTGGCCGCGATCCCCGACGGCCGCGCCGAGGACGGCGGGGTGGCCGTCGGCAGGGCCGCCGCCGCGGCGATGACCGAGAGCCGCCGTGACGACGGCTTCGACCCCACCGCGCCGTGGACCGTCGGCACCGAGCCGGGCGAATACCGGCTCACCCCGCCCGGCTACGTCAACGTCGGCGCCTGGGTGCCGAACCTGAAGCCGTTCGTCGTCCCCGACGCCGGCGCCTACCGGGTCAAGCCCCCGCCGGCCCTGACCGGCGCCGCCTGGGCCCGCGACCTGAACGAGGTCAAGAGCCTCGGCGCGGCCACCAGCACCGTCCGCACCGAGGACCAGACCGAGGCGGCGATCTGGTGGGACGACCCCCGGATGGTCGAATGGTCGATCACCCGGCAACTCGCCGGCGAGCACCGCCTCAGCAGCCTCCGGACGGCCCGGCTGCTCGCCATGGTGTACGTGGCCTCCGCCGACACTCTGATCGCCTGCTACAAGGCCAAGGCGCACTGGAACTTCTGGCGCCCAGTGACGGCCATTCCGCTCGCCGGCACCGACGGCAACGCGGCCACCGATCCCGACCCGGACTGGACGCCGCTGCGGGTCACCGCTCCGTCGCCGGAGTACCCGTCGGGCCACGCTTGCTTCACCACGGCGGTCATGACGGTCCTGGGGTCGTTCTTCGGCCGTGACGACCTCACGTTCGCGGCGTACAGCCCCGCCTCCGGCACGACCCGCCACTACGACAGCCTTCAGGCGGCGACAGCCGAACTCCTGGAGGCGCGTATCTGGGCCGGCGTGCATTACCGCTTCGCCTCCGAGCACGGGCACCGGCTCGGGCTGGCGGTCACCCGCGACGTCCTGAACCGCGCCTTCCAGCGGCGCTGACGCGGCCGTCCAACCGAGTACGGCACGGGCGGTCCGCAATTGAGGCGGCAGGGCCCGCTATACCCGGGTGAGTTCGAGCACGGTTGCCATGTCACTGAAGGGGAGCAGTTTGTCGCCGATGATCTGATGGGGCTCGCTGCCCTTGCCGGCGATCAGGACGATGTCGTCCGGGCCCGCGGCGGAGAGAGCGAAGGCGACGGCCTGACGGCGGTCGGTGAACCGTTCGAACGGTGTGCCGGTCGCCGCGATGCCGGGGGCGATCTGGTCCAGGATGGCCTGAGGGTCTTCGTTGCGGGGGTTGTCCGAGGTGAGGACGCACAGGTCGGAGTGGGTTCCGGCGATCCTGCCCATGTCCGTCCGCTTGGTGGTGTCCCGGTCCCCGCCGCAGCCGAAGACGGTGATGACCTGGCCGCGTGCGAAGTCGCGGATGGTGGTGAGGACCTTGTCCAGGGAGTCCGGTGAGTGGGCGTAGTCCACGATCACCGACGTGCCGCGCGGCGTCTGGAAGCGCTCGAACCGACCCGGGATCGCAGGCATCCGGTCTAGGGCGGCGACCAGCCTGCCCAGATCGTGGCCCAGAAGGTGGCAGGCCGCCACGGTGGCCAGCGCGTTGGCCACCGAGAAGCGGCCCGGGATGGGGATCGCCGCCGGATACTTGCGGCCGTCGTGGTGCAGGATGAAACGCGTGCCGGAGGCGTCCACGGAGAGGTCGGTGGCCCGGTAGTCCGCCTCGGCGTCCAGGGCGTACGTGGTCACCGTGCCCGGCATCATCGCCTGGATCCTGGCGCCCACCGGGTCGTCGGCGTTGACCACAGCGCGCCTGCACAAGCCCTGGAACAGACGCAGCTTGGCGTCCCGGTAGTTCGCCATCGTTCCGTGATCGTCCAGGTGATCCTGCGTCAGGTTGGTGAACACGCCGACGTCGATGAACGTACGGTCGACCCGGTGTGTCAGCAGCGCCATGGACGTGGCTTCCAGTACCGCGCTGCCGACTCCGCGGTCGCGCATGCACCCCAGCAGGTACTGCAGGTCCGGCGACTCCGGCGTGGTCAGCACCGACCTCGGCATCGGGATCAGCTCGTCGCCGATCCGGCTGCCGGAGGTCCCGATGACCCCCACCTTCGCGCCCTCGGAAATCCGCAGGACCGACTCGACCATGTACGACACCGACGTCTTGCCGTTGGTACCGGTGATCGCCACCATGTCCATCTGCCGCCCCGGCTCACCGAAATAGCGGGAGGCGACGACTGCGGCCGCTGTCCGGGTGTCCGGCACCCGTACGACGCACACCTCCGGTGCCGACGCCCACACCGACGCCGCAGGTGTCGGCGTCGCGGCGTCGACGAGTACCGCCGCCGCGCCGCATGCGAGGGCAGGTGCCACCGAGTCGGGGCCGCCTTCACGGTGGCTGGGCACGGCGATGAACAGCGAACCCGGCGTCACCCGGTCGGCGTCGAAGGTGGTTCCCGCGGTGATCCACGCCCTCGCCGGGTCGCCCTGCAGAACGTGGTGCTCCTGCCCGGCCAGCAACTCGCTCAGCTTCACAATGATCCCTTCGAAGGTGGCTCGGAGCCGTCGTCGGGCCGTCGCCAGGCGGCAGCCCGGCGGTGTGCCGGAAGCTGCGGTGGTGCCGTTGAGCGGGTGCGCAGGTGTCGCGGACACGTCCGATCAGAACCGGATGCGGCGGCTCAGGTCGGCAGCAGCAGTCCTGCTGCGTTGCCGGCTGTGTGTTTACAAGAACAGCGAGCCGGGGCGAGGCTAGGGCCCCGCCCCGGTGAGGGCGCGGAGAATCGCTAGCCGTGGCCGTGCAGCGCGATACGGCCGCTCTCGGGCGCCTCATTGTCAGCTGCGGTCGCCGGGCCTACGGCAGCCGGGCACAGCCGACAGGCAGCCTGCTGCAGGCTGTCCCTCACGGCACGTGTGCGACTCATGTGCCGAGTGTACGTCCGCCCGAGCGGCCCGAACGCCACGCTCGGCGCGCCACCGAGCGCGCACGAGGCGGGTACCTCCTCGTCCGGCGCCCTTGGTGGCCCCGGCAGTGGTGCAACGGGCGGTATACAGCTTTGACTGCGCCGTACGGCGCAGTGTGGTTGTTCAGGTCTTCGACGTAGTGCCGAGCGCATTCTGGGGGGAGTGCGCTCCGAGCTGGCGGCGGTGGGTGTCTCGGCAGCCGCACCTGCGGTAGACGCGGCCGCGGTCGGCGGTGGTGCGCATGAGGATCGCCTCCCGGAGGCGCAGGAAGGGCCGACACTCCCAGTCTCGTGCGACCACATGCGACCACCATCCGCCCGCGCTTGCCGCGACCAATACGTTTCCCTTGGTTGCCAAGGGCGGCCTGGGGAACAGCCCGTAGCGGTGACGCGCCGCGACCCGGTGGTGGCCGGGCCGCGGCGAGGACATGACCGACGGGATCAGGTGCCGGTGAGGGAGATGGCCACGTCCGTGATGTTCAGGGGGAACTTGGCCTTGGCGGCGTCGGTGGCCACGAGGGTGGCTTGGCCGGTGACGACGTTGATGGTGTAGAGGGAAGGCGTGCCGGCTCCGTAGGGGGTGAGGGTGGCGAAGGCGGTGTTGTCGACCGTTTTGCCGCCCGACAGGGTGCTGAATATGTCCATGCCGGCGTTGATCCCGGCATCGATGCCGAGGTTGCCGGTCGGGGCGAGCGTGCCGTTGTTGGCCGGGGACTGGATGACGACCTGGTCGGTGGTCGTGTTGATGTCGAGCAGCGTGGTCGCGGTGGTCCCGTCGAGGTCGTTGTTCGTGTAGGCAGCGGCGGAGACGCCCTTGGTCGTGCCCTCGATCGGCGGGGTGGTGAGGTTCAGGTCCTGGATGGTTGTGTGGTCGTTGAGGTTGTGCCGCAGGTTCTGGCCGTTGTCGCTGATCACGCGCAGCCGGTCGGCCGCCGGGTTGAAGTCGACGCCGAAGTTCGTGCCGTTCAGCGCGTACTGGAGCTGGGACACCTTGGTGACCACGACGTCCTGGGTGCCCGTCGGGATCTTGATCGTGTAGATGCCGCCCTTGTTGCCCACGCCGTACATCAGGCCGTTCTGCACCCGGAAGTCGATGCCGATCAGGCCCGTGTCGCCGCTGAGGCCGGTGACGGCCCTGACCCAGTTGAGTACGTCCGGTCGGTCGGTCGTGAACGTGGCCATCAGGGTGCCGTCACCGGTGATCCCGAAGGCGCGCAGGCTGGGTGTGGCGGCGGGGGCGGCCGAGCCGGTGCCCGGCGTGCCGAGCATGAGCGCCGTCGACGTGACCATGACCGCGACCGCCGCCATGATTCTCTTTCTCGTTCCTGATTTCATCGGAGTTTCCCTCCCGTTTGGGCGAGCGCCATTGTTGGCGCGCGGCTGAGAATTCCCGTACTCCCGCCCGTACCGATTTCCGGAGCCATGCCGGAGCCGCGCCAGAATGAGCCGCGGTGTTCCCCCGACGGGCGTGTACGCGGTTCTCATTAAGGTCGCTTCACGCTTCCTCCACAAGCGGAAGTGGTGACGGGAACGCCCCGATCCGGGAATTTTGCGCACTGTGACAAAAGCCAGGTCGACAGGGTTGGCGCCGATTTGTGCGGAGTGATGAACGCCGTCCGGATCTCGTCTGTCGGCCGGTTCGCCCGGAATGACATGCTCGCGTCCATGGGGAGCCTCTTCGCCGAACTGGCCCGGCAGGCGTCGACCAACGCCCGCCGCGAGGTCGAGACGTACAAGCGTGAGATCCCGGAGTTCGGGTTCCTGGACAAGGACTCCCGGGCCCGGGCCGAGACGCTGGAACACGCGATGTGGTTCCGGCGCCGTACCGTCGAACTGTCGCCGGACAACAGCGAGTTGAGCGGCGACGACCTCGGCTACATCGCGTCGATGGGGGAGCTGCGGGCCGGGGCCGGAATGTCGCTCGACGCGCGGCAGCGGGTGCTGCGCGTGCACACCGCGCTCATGCTGCGCGAGATCAACGAGGCGACCGAGGCACAGCGCGGCGGCGGAGTCGACGAACTCATGCGCATGATGGCCTGGTTCGCCCCGCAGGGCGAGCGCGGCATCGGCGCCTACCGCCAGGGATTCGTCCGTGTACTGCGCCGCCGAATGCCGTATGCCGAGCAGGTCGCCCTGCTGGCCCGGTCATTGCTGAACGGAGATTCGATATCGACGGAAATCGCCGCGGCCGTCGACATGGAACTGCCCGATTACTTCGCGGTGACGGTGTTCCGGCTGCCGGACCTGCCCGCCGTCGATCGTTTCCTGGAAAACGAGATCGAGACGCTGGTGAAGAGCCACCAGGTGCCGGTCATGTGGGGTCCGGACAACGGAGACGGTAGCGGTGAGCTGATCGCCCTGGTCCCTCTGATTTCTGGTGCCGCGGAAGCGGAAAACGTATCGCCGCACACCGTTCCCGACCTCTTGCCCGATCTCACCCCCGACCACTTGCAGGATCTCGTACGGGACTTCGCCCGCGCCCTCGGCCGGTCCTGTGCCGTCGGTACGGCCACCGCCCCGCTGTCCGGGCTGGCCGACGCCCTGGCCAGGGCCCGGCGGATCAGCCGGGCGGCCCCGCTGCGCCGGGCGTCCGCCCGGCTCCGGCCGCACACCCTGGCCGACGTGTTCGTCGAACTCGCCGTCGTGGACGTGCCGTTCGTCGACGCATGGCTGCGCGACGTGGCCCGACGACTGGACTCCGGCCCGGACCTGCTCGTCACCCTCGACGCGTACTACCGCCACGACATGCACCGCGGCGCCACCGCGACCGCCCTCAACGTCCACACCCGCACCCTCGACTACCGCCTCCGCCGCGTACGGGAACTCACCGGCATCGACCCCGGCTCGACGCGGGGCGTGCGCACGCTCAGCGCGGTGGTCACCCGGCGCCTGTCGGGAGCGTGGCGCTGAACGCATCGGGCGCGCCGGACCGGGGTGGCCGCCGTGCCGTCCGTGCCGCCGATACGGCAGGCTGGGGTGGTGAGCAACTCCAGTGACTTCCTCGTCAAGTCCGGCCACCTGCATCACCGGAGTGCGACGAACCGGTCACCGACCTCGCGCCGCTGCGTCAGCGGGGCGTTGTTCCGCTCGATGATGATCCGCAAGATGTTCATCGAGGTAGCGCGTCTCGGCGTCGTTGTGCTGGCGATCCTGCAAGATGACTGGCAGAACGGCTCGCCTTCCAGACGATGGACCATCAGATCGCGGGCTACACAGGCGTGTTGAGCCGGATCATCCGGCAGGTCGGCGTAAAGCCGGCCGAGGCCACTGGGGTCGGAGAAAGCGCTCTGCGCGGCATAAAAGGCGGCGGCGTCCCGTGCGAGGCGAGCGGATGGCACGGCTGGACCCCAGAAGGCATCGGCCACACATTCGATTCCTGGGCCGGTGCACCTCACCGTGCCAAAATCTCCCCGGAATTGTCCAGATGCCTTGTGCTGACGATTGAGGCCGGGGCACGCCGCCCACACCAGGCGACTCAACTCGCATTTCCGCACTACGCGATAGGTGACTTCACTCCGGCAACCCGGGCCTGGGGAGTACGCCCACAAGATTCCCGCCACCACAGCGGACCACCATCCGGACACCTGCCTCGCGGGCTCGCGTCCGGATGGTCGCCGCGCGTCACCCTCAGGGAGCGATCGGCAGCCGACGTTCGTGATCGGTGATGCGAGTTGTCGCTGGCCGAGGCGGTACGTCGGCATGGGGTGTCCTCGGCGACGGTGGGCAACGGGCGGGACCGGTTCGTCGACGCCGGCAAGGCCGGGATGGACCGCTCGCTGCCCGGCCCCGATGGTGGGCAGTCGTGGACCGAGCGGCGGCTGCGCTACGAGTGCGAGCAGCTCAAGCTCGCTCTCGCGGAGGCGACGGTGCAGCTGCGGATCTGGCAGAAGGGCTCGGAGTTCGTCGACGTTGTCCATTCGCCGTCATCGGGGTCCTGAGAGCGGCACATGGCGTGTCGGTCTTGAGGTTCGGAGCACTCGCAGGAATCCCCGAACGAACCTGCTGGCAGCGACTAGCCCGCCACAGGAAATCCCTCGTCAGGCCCGCGTCACGGCGAACGCCGCAGCATGCCCCGGTGCCGGGTGCCCTGGTCGGTGGGCAGGGCCAGGATCTTTTCCGCCGGGGCGATGAATTGTCTGCGCGCATCAGCGAAGGCACTGTCCGCCTGGGCGTTCTGCACGAGGCGGTCGTCCAGATCCAGTCGCATGCGCCAGACGCCCGCCTGCCGGGCCGCTGCCGCATGGACGGCGTCGGCCAGTTCGCCCATGGGAGCGGGGCCGGTGATGGCGACGTTCGTCGCCGCCCGGCGCAGCGCGCCCAGTGCAGCGTCGGTCGACTGCCACAGCTCCCAGTGGGCGTCCTCGCTGCGCCATTCGAGAGCCATGCGGGCCTCGATGGCGGCGTTGATGCTGTGCCGGAACGCCTCACACTGGTCGAGCGCGGTCGCGAAGGCGGCGCGTCGCTCGTCGCGCAGGCGGTGCCGGACCTGGAAGGCCTCCTGGTCCCGGGCCTGCCGGCGTGAGGCCCTGGCCTGGAGAAGCGGTCCGGTCAGCCCGGCAGCCAAGGTCCCTCCGATGCCCAGGGCGGTCGCCCAGATGATCGCGTCGGCTTGGTCCATGCCGCACATCATGCCGCCGCCGCACCCGTCAATGGCCGAACTCGACCGATTGCTATCGGACTTGGACCGCCACTGCCTCGGCGACGCATGCCATGCCGCGGGAAATGGCGAGCCGACCGTCACGGGAAGAACCTGGTGACCCCCCTGTGGACGTCAACACAACGGAGCGCCACGGCACCGGGTGTGGCGCTTGACACAAGCAAGACCGGGTGTGGCTCCCCGTACAAGGAAGGCGGCCGAGTGTGACCGTCACGAACATCCTGCTGTCATCGCACGGCTCCAAGCGCGGTCCAACACCTCTGCAGCGGAGAGGAGCCTCCTGAACGGCAACGGACGGTGGTGAATGAGACGAGGACTGAGACCACACACCGTGCCAGTCGTCGCTGGTCAGGCGTCCGGTCCCTTGGCCATCATCTCGACGAGGATGCGATCGGTTGATGCTCAGCCCCACGGCTCCGCTGGAACTGTTGCCTCTTCATGCCGCTCCGCTCGACAGCGAGCGCACCGTGACATTGAGTGATGCCTTTGACCACATCACGTATGCGCCCACAGCTCGTCTCGTGTCCGCCATTCAGAGGTCCCAACGACACGCTGCGGGGGTCGAAGTGATGGTGGTCGCGCACGGTGGCGGCCACCTTCCCGACATCGCCTCGATCGGCGGTCCGCGCCACGAAGCCGTGCTGATCACCGACCTTCACGGCAGCGCGGAAATGCTTCGGCAAGAGGAAGCGACCCCGGCCCGAGCCTTGCACGCGATGTCCAGAGCGCGAATCGTCCACGTGCCATCACATGGCCTTCCACACTCGAATCGTTGGGCCACCGGGCTTGCGCTGCACGGCAGTTCACTGGGAGAGGCCACACTGACGGCAAGCAGGATCCTCGCCGAGGGCGACTTCTCCACCGTCGACCTGGTCGTCCTGAACGCTTGCCGAACAGGCCGTGCACGAAGGCACTGGACGAACTGTGCAGACCCTGCGCAGCCTCGAGTCCGCGTTCCTGGCTCGCGGAGCAAGAGCCATCATCTCCACACTGTGGGAGATCACAGATCTGCAAGGTGTCGTCTTCTCCGCCGTGCTCCACGCCCACCTCGGCTCCGGCATGGCCCCCAACGCCGCCTACGCCGACACGATCCGATATCTGCGTGCGCATCGGTGGCGAGTGCCCTCTCAGCAAGGGCCGGTGATCTCCGCCGAATCGGCCATCAGCTCGGTGCTTCCGGACTGGCGCGGCTACCTGGATCAACAGGTCGCCGGGAACCCGCTGTTCTGGGCCGCTTTCAAGATCACCGGTGCTGTGTGAACGACCTTCCTAGCTCAGGTCACGTCGGCGCTCAGCCAGGCACCTTTCCCACAACTCGTACGCGCGGTGCGCCTCGCGAAGTGACTCAGCGGTGAACCGCTTGTCGACGAAACCGGTCGCGGCCACTCGTTCCACCATGGTCACTAGGTGCGAGGCCGCGCGAGTGATCCGATCCGTGTGCACGAGTCTCAACTGGGGCCTCAGCTGCTCCTCGCGGCCGGCAACCGCGAAGAGGTCCGTATAGTCGTCGGGTTCGGCGTAGGCGGACGGGAGCCTGGGGAGGGCGTCGGCAGTGAGGGGGACGACGGCGGCGGGCGTGAACGCGTCCCGGTCCTCCCTGCCCAGTACGCGGTTCAGCAGCCGACGGGTTTCATCGGTGCTTCGCACCCGTGCAGCGACGGTCGCCAACTCTTTCAGCTCGGCGGGGACGTCCGCCACGGACTCCGCGGAGAGATGCGTACGTAGGCGGTCCGCGATCTCCCCTCCATCCTCCGAGGCCTTGTCGATCACGTCGTCACAAGCGTCGAGTTCGGCGAACGCTCGCTCAGCCGTCCGCACCGAGGCCCGAACCATCTCGGCCGGGTCACCCTCGAAGCCGCCCACCGCATGCACGAGCTCCGACACCGACATGCCCAGTGCCGCGGGCAGAGCCTCCGCCTGCGGCTTCCCCGCCGCCGTCGTTCCGCTTCTCACCGTTCCCCCTCATGACCATTCCCTGTCGGAACAGATCATGAGTGCAGCATGCTTCGGAGGGCAATCCGGGCTTCGACCGGTGGCCGGAAAACGCTCCTACAGCTGTGATACCGGCGCGTACCGACCGCGGAATGCCCGAATGTCATGAGAGGAAGTGGACTTGGCGCTGTCCGGACAAAAGTCCGGCCTCCACAGCTGTGCCCGAGGTCGGCTTGCCGGGACATCCGGCTGCTCCCAGAGGGCGCCTGGGACCATGCCACGACGTAAGTTCCTGCCACTGACCTGAGCGACTGGGGAGAAGGATGACCGAGGAGTACCCGGAGTTCCTGCTGCGCCTGCCACGCGGCGGACCCATGGCGCGCGGGCGGTTGCTCACGGAGAAGGGAACCAACGGCAGCCAGAAAATGGTGGTCCTGGCCGGTTCGCCGGCCCGCTCCGACGTCGTACCCTCCTTCCCCGTGCGGATGCCGTCCTCCCACCGACTGCGGGAACAACTGAGGGAAGAAGGCACGATCAAGGAGACGACGACCTGGCCCGGGTGGTTGGAGGTCGTCCGTGACGTCGAGTGCAACTCACCGTCGGCCGCGGCGGAAATCCTCCTCGGCCGCAGTGCCAACGGCTGGCTGGAGTGGAAGACCGCCGACGGTCGGCCGCTCGCCGACTTCCTGGAACAGGCTTCGGCTGGCCCCAGCCGCGCATGGCTGGTCCGCGACCCCGACATCACCAGCATCAGCCCGGGCGACCAGATATGGCGTTCCAGGGACCGCGTGACGCTCGCCGCGGACCGGCTGAGGCCGGGGGTGAGCCCGGGCATCAGCAAGGAGCGGTTGCGCGTCATCGTGGAAGAGGACTACGAGTCGGCGGTCGCCTACAGCCAGAAGGCACGGTTCGTGGACGAATTCCACGCCTTCCTCTCCCGGATGAGACTGGGAGACACTGTCTGCGTGTTCTCCGGTGGTGAGTTGTACGTCGGTGAGATCACGGGGAACGCCGAGCAGATCGCCTCGGAGGACGGGCGGAGCGTTCTGCGACGCCCGGTGGAGTGGGCGAGCGAGGGTTACCCGTATGACGAGCTCGCAGAGGAGCTCCAGCAGAAGCTGAACACCGGACACGACCTGGTCGATCTGACGGCGGTCAAGGGCATCATCGACGGGCTGTGGTCCTCCGACGCGGAATTGGAGAAGGTGGCTGAGGAGTCCACCGACACATCCGGCATCGCGATTCAGGCCATCGTCGCGCGCCGTGAACTGGAGTTCCCTCAGCCCGACGAAGCGCTGCGCAAGAAGCTCAACGTCCATCACCTTGAATGGCTGAGCGAGGTACGTGACCTGCTCTGGGACGAACGCCAGCTGATCTTCTACGGGCCGCCCGGAACGGGAAAGACCTACCTCGCGCAGGAGCTCGCCGAATTCCTGGGCGGCGGCCCCGAGCAGGTCAAGCTGGTCCAGTTCCATCCCAGTTACGCGTACGAGGACTTCTTCGAGGGGTTCCGGCCCCGGGAGGACCCGGACACACACGAGGTCGCGTTCCGGCTGACCCCCGGCCCGCTGCGGGAACTGGCCGACCTCGCCGGTCGGGAGGGCAATCGGCACATCCCTTACTTTCTGATCATCGACGAGATCAACCGCGCCAATCTGGCCAAGGTCTTCGGCGAGTTGTACTTCCTGCTGGAGTACCGCAAGAAGTCGGTTCGGTTGACCTATTCTTCGGGCGAGGACTTCGCCCTGCCCCGGAACCTGTTCATCATCGGCACGATGAACACCGCCGATCGTTCCATCGCACTGGTGGACGCGGCTATGCGACGGCGGTTCGCCTTCGTGGAACTTTCCCCGGGAACCGAGCCGACCAGCGGACTGCTGAGGCGCTGGCTGGAGGACGAGGAGAAGGACACCGAGCCGGCCGATCTGCTGGACGCCCTCAACGCCCGCATCGACGAAGCCGACTTCCGGATCGGACCGTCGTACCTGATGAAGCCCGGCGTCTACCGGGAGGGCGGACTGGAACGCACCTGGCGGACGAAGATCCTGCCTCTGCTGGAAGAACACCACTACGGGGAAGGCGTGGACATCGAGAAGCGGTACGGGCTGGCGGCGCTGCGGACCTCCGTGGCCGCGCGCAGAGGACCGGAAATGGATGACACTGGGGAAGGCCCTGGCAGGCCGTGACCGAGGTTCACCTTGTTGAACACGCCCCGGCGAAAGCTGTGCCCCTCCCGGACGCGGCAGGGCGAGCTCTGGCAGCGTCGAAGATCGTGGACGCCGTTCCCGATCCGTACGAGCCGGGGCTGTGGCGGCTACGGGCGGGAAGCAAAGTGGGGGCCGTGGCACTCGACGTCCCGGGAGGCGAGACCACCAGACTACGGATCACCCCCAAGGTGCCCATCGAGCGCCTGTTCTTCCTTCTCGGCTACAGCCTCTACCCACATGGCTGGCGGGAGGGAGCGGTTGATGTCGCCAGACACGACGAACTGCTGCCCGCTTTCGCCCACGCAGTGGAGCGGCAGACGGACCGAGCGCTACGGCAGGGTCTTCTGCAGGGCTATCGGCCTGCCGAAGCCACGGCGTTCGTCGTACGAGGCCGGATCCGCGAAGCCGAGCAGATCCGACGCCGATTCGGATCCCCGATGCCTGTTGAGGTCGCGTACGACGAGTTCACCACGGACATCGCCGAGAACCGCATACTGCGGGCGGCGGTGGAGCGACTGCTGCGCCTGCCTGATGTTCCCCGAGTCGTACGCACGCGCCTCATGCACCAGCGGGCCAGGCTCGCGGACGTCACGCCACTGGGGAGAGGGCAGGCGGTTCCCAGCTGGCAGCCGAACCGCCTCAACGCTCGGTATCACAACGCCCTCCCACTGGCAGGCCTCGTACTGGACGGGGCGTCGGTTGAGCATCTGCCGGGCGGTCTGCAGATGAATGGCTTCCTCTTCGACATGAACAGGGTTTTCGAGGATTTCGTCTGCGTCGCACTCCGTGAGGCCCTGACCCCGTACGGCGGGCACGGCACGCTTCAGGACGGGAACGTCCACCTGGATGAGGGCGGCGCCATCCGAATGCGACCGGACCTCGTCTGGTACGGAGAATCCGGAGTTCCGCTGGCCGTGGCCGACGCGAAATACAAGGCGGGCAGACCGCAAGGGTATCCCGATGCCGATCTCTACCAGATGCTGGCGTATTGCACCTCCCTCGGGCTGAACAACGGGCACCTTGTGTACGCGAAGGGCAATGCACCACACGCTGGCCACGTGGTGCGCCGTTCCGGGATCGTGCTGCACCAGCACGCTCTTGATCTCGGCCAGGCCCCGGCGGTACTTCTCAGAGCGGTGAGTGCTTTGGCCGAGCGCATGGTGCGACTGTGACCGCAATGATCCAGGAGGTGTCAGGTACGCAACCGTGTGCCGAGTCCAGGTGGTACAGCTCCGTCGGAGGATCCGTCTTCTTACTCGGTCGACAGAACAGGACCTCACTGTGGCGCTTGTCTGATGAGATGTCAGTCCAGGTGACCGGGACCGCTCCTTCGCCCAGTGCAGTGAGGACCGCTGTCGCCTCGCGTGATGTGATCAGACGGCCATGACTTTGGAGCGGTACGAGCTCCTCGACTGTGTCGCGTGGCTGTTCCTGCGCTCGGGGACAACGTCTCCGAGGACAGGGACGGTGAGTGGCTACGGCGACTCGGTGAACGGCATCGATGAAGACGCCATGGGAGCGGCACTCGGAGTCGATCCCATGGCGTTGGGCGTCTGGTTCAGTCCGTTCCATCGAGGGAGGTGCGTCCACCCGTCTGGGCGGACGAGCCCGACGGGGCAGCAGGCTGGCGTCAGGCTTGTTGCCTCGCCGACCGGCCCTCAAAGCCGTAGCAAGCGCATCGCCAGGACGGTGCCGTCCTCGTGCACCGAGACGGGACCGCCCCACTTCGGGTCCCAGGTCCGGTCGGACCACGATCCGCGGAGTGAATGGACGGCGCTGCGGTACTGCTCGACCTTTCCCGGGGTCCGCCGTCCGTCGTCGTCCCTCGGCGAGAGCAGTTGGAAGAGATCGGCCGCGACGCCGGAGAATGCCTCGACACGCTTGTTGTTGAGCCGGAACACGTGATCTGTGCCGACGAAGGGGATGCCGAGCAGCTCGTACTCCGCGTCCTGGACACTGCCGGCGGCCGCGTGCGCGAAGCCGGTCGTGAAGCGCTGGCTTCCTTGGCGCGTGGTCAGGTACTGGGCGGTGGTGTCGCCGTCACCGGCGAAGGCCGTCACTCCGGCTGTCGCGGTCCGCGCCAGGACGTGCTGGAACCACGCCTCGTACTGCGGTCCGACGTAGAAGCCAGGTTCGGGAGAGGGGACTTCGTCTCCTTCGGCGGGAGGCAGGATCCCCGGCATGATGTTCTCGTTCTCGGCGACGCCGTCCAGGTTCCGCAGGGGGTGCTTCGAGGTGCCGTGCAGTACGCCGCCGGTTCCGCGGGCGTGGAGGGCATGGACCGTGACGGGCCCTTCCATCGGCAACTCCGTGCCGAAGACGATAGAGCTGCTGGACACGGAGAGCGATCGCGGGGAGCTCGTTTCGGTCGATGCCGATCTCCCGCATCCTGGTCGGCAGGAAGATCATCCCACCGGCCAGCCAACGTGACAGTGCCCGCCTCCGCGGTGGTGTTGTTCCAGTGCCGGTGGCAGGCGGTGGCGCGGTGTTGGTGGCGGCGGCGCCAGGCGGACCAGTGCAGGACGTGGTCGAGGTCGCGGCGGGGTGTCGGGATGACGGTGGCGCGGAGGACGGCCAGGAGTTCGCGCGGGCTGGCCGGGACAAGGTCGATGCCTGCGGGGCGGGTGGTGCGGGCGCGGATGACGGTCAGGATCGCGGCGGCCAAGAGGCTGATCAGGCTCCAGGGGCTGCGGTTGCAGCCCCGGCGTAGTGGGGGAGTCGCAGAGAGTCTCGGATCCGCCCCGCTCAGACCTGTGCGGGGAGAGAGCCTCGAACGCAATCGTGATGTGGCGACAAGCGGGTAACTGTCGTTGCCGGCGGCGAAGCGGTCCCGGTCGGGCGTGGTCGGGGGCATCACCCTGTCTGGTGACCGCTGTTGTCGGTGTAGGCCTCTTCCTGGAACAGCCCGAGGCTCTTGATCATGGGGAAGTCGTTGAAGGAGAAGAGGAAGGCGTCCTCGGCCGGGTCGTCGTTGGCGTGCTCGTGCCAGGCCCAGGAGGGCACGCAGAAGATGTCGTTCTTCTTCCAGTCGAACCGTCGCCCGCCGATGACGGAGTGGCCGCGGCCCTTGGCGACCTGGTAGATCACCGAGCCGGTGTGCCGGTGGGCCTTCGTTGCCTCGGCGGGTCGCAGCAACTGCATGTGCGCGCCCATGGTCGGCATAATGGAGCCGCCGGTGGCCGGGTTGACGTACTCCATGATGACGCCGTCGTACGGTGAGCCGTCGCTGACCTTGGCGAGGTCGGTAACGGCTTCGTGGGTCTGCTCCCAGGGGTAGGCGAGGAGCGGTGAGTAGGCCTTGCTCCAGCGGCGCCCGTCGGGCTTGAGGATTCCGCCACCGTGTTCGAGCAGCGAGGTATTGGTGACGCGGCCGGGCACCTGGCGCAGGTCCGGGTGAACCTCGTAGAAGTTCGCGTCGAGGGCGTTGACCAGCGGGATGTCCAAACCGTCCTGCCAGATCACCGGGTTCTCGTCGGACTCGTTGCCGTGTTCGTGCCAGGTGCCGTTGGGTGTGATGGCGAAGTCGCCCGGACCGACCTTGAGTCGGTCGCCCTCGACGATGGTCCAGGCTCCTTCGCCCTCTATCACGAACCGCAGTGCGGAGGCCGCGTGCCGGTGGGCGGTCATCGACTCGCCCGGGTTCATGATCTGCAGCCCGGTGTAGAGAAGGCCTACGGCGGCGCTCAGTTCCTTGCGGCCCTCGTTCACCAGCACCACCACGCGGCGGCCGGCGTCCTCGCCGCGCACCAGGTCGGCCGACTCCAGCACGTGGGGACGAAGTTGTTCGTAGCTCCAGTGCATGGGTACGGACTTTGGCTGCGGATACCAGGGCTCTATCTCGTTCGCCACAGTCCAGAGGGCGCCGGCGCCGAGCTTCTCCAGCCGACCGTAATAGGCCTCAAGCTCCGGTGAGTCGCCGACGTTTGCCCGGCCGATCACATCTTCCTGCTTAGCCATCTCTTGAGTCTCCTTCACGGCCAGTGCCAGGGCCTGCGGGGAGGGTGCGGTCCCCGTCGTCACTGGGTGCCTGTGGGGTGGTCGATCTCGTTACCGAGAACGCTAGTCTGATATTTGATCAAATGCTAGAGTCCGCTTGTGTCGGATGGTCCAGACGCCCATTGAGAGGCCCCTATGCCTGACTTTCCGCAGTTTCGAGCCGCAGCCGTACAGGCCGCCCCTGTCTTCCTCGATACCGCGGCCACGATCGAGAAGGCATGCGATCTGATCGCGGAGGCCGCCCGTGGGGGAGCCTCTCTGGTGGCCTTTCCTGAGGTATTCGTCCCTGGATACCCCTACTGGAACTGGACGATGTCACCGGTTCAGGGAAGCCAGTGGTTCGAGCGGCTCTACCGTGCCTCCATCGACGTCCCCGGGCCGGAGGTCGATGAGCTGCGGGCCGCCGCCCGTGTCGCCGGCTGTCACGTCGTCATAGGCGTCAACGAGCGCGACCCTCGCTCGATCGGCACTCTCTACAATTCCGTGCTGTTCATCGGGGATGATGGTGGGCTGCTTGGAGTCCACCGCAAGCTGGTGCCTACCTGGGCCGAGAAGCTCACCTGGGCAGGCGGCGACGGCAGCTCGCTGCGTGTCTACGACACCTCCGTCGGACGGCTGGGTGGCCTGGCCTGCGGCGAGAACACCAACACCCTGGCCCGCTTCAGTCTCCTTGCACAGGGCGAGACCGTGCACGTGGCGAACTACATCGCGCTGCCCGTCGCCCCCGCCGACTACGACATGGTCGAGGCCATCAAGGTCCGGGCCGCCGCCCACTCGTTCGAGGGCAAGATCTTCTCGGTCGTCGCATGCTCCGCGATCACCCCCGAGATCGTTGACGCCGTCGCTCATGACGGCGAGTCACGCGCGCTGCTGGAGCGCCCGCACTCCGCCTTCAGCGGCATCTTCGGGCCGGACGGCCGCCTGCTCACCGAACCGCTCATCGATGACGAGGGCATCGTCTACGCCGACATCGACATCGCCAAGTGCATCCAGCCCAAGCAGATGCACGACATCACCGGCCACTACAACCGCTTCGACATCTTCCAGTTGCACGTCAACCAGGAGCCGCAGCAGAGGCTCGTCGTGCACGAGTCCGGCGACCCCACGCCCGTGCTGGCCGACCTGTAACCCGCCCGCCCCACCACCACGGAGCCTCCATGCGCTTCCTCAGTTTCAGCACCGCCACCGACGGCGACCGTCGCCTCGGCCTCTCCCTGCCGGATGGCACCGTCCTCGACCTGGCCGCCGCACTCGAGGGCACCATCGCGGTGCCCGCCACCCTCGCCGAGTACATCGCTGCGGGCCCCGCCTTCCATGAGCAGGTCCGCGAAGCCGTCGCTGCGACCGCTTCCTGGCCGGACGACGTCATCCGACAGCATGATCAGGTCGTGCTGCACGCCCCGTTGCGTCCCGGCAAAATCATCGGTGTCGGCCTCAATTACTTCGAACACGTCGAGGAGTCCAGCCGCTCCCTGGACACCGGCAAGGACTTGCCGACCCGACCGGTGCTCTTCAGTAAGCCCGGCACCGCTGTCATTGGCGCCGGCGAGCCGATCCTGCACAACAGCCGCCTCACTGCCCAGCTCGACTGGGAGTGCGAACTCGCTGTCGTCATCGGGGCGTCGGCGCTTTCCGTAGCGGAGAGCGACGCCTTCAGCCACGTCTTCGGCTACACCATCCTCAACGACATCAGCGCCCGCGACCAGCGCCGCTCGGGCCAGTGGTTCTACTCCAAGGGCCAGGACAGCTACGCCCCGCTCGGCCCCGTCGTCGTCACCGCCGACGAGATCCCCGACCCGCACGACCTGCAACTCTCCCTGACAGTCAACGGTGAGCAGATGCAGAACGGCAACAGCCGCCACATGCTCTTCCGCATCCCGCAGCTCATCGCCGACATCACCTCCGGGGTGACCCTGGAGCCCGGCGACATCATCGCCACCGGCTCGCCCCAGGGTGTCGGCGCGGCCATGGACCCACCGCAGTTCCTCGTCCCTGGCGACATCATCGAGGCCACCATCGAGTCCATCGGCGCCCTCTCCAATCCTGTGAAGGCGGTCTGACATGACTCGGCGCGCTTATCGCATCGGGCAAATCGTGCCCAGTTCGAACATCACCATGGAGACCGAGGTGCCCGCGATGCTGCGGGCCCGGGAGGAAATCGAGCCTGAGCGGTTCACCTTCCACTCGTCCCGCATGCGGATGAAGGAGGTCACCAAGGAGCAACTGGAGGCCATGGACGACGAGTCGGACCGCTGTGCCGTAGAGCTCTCCGATGCCGCGGTCGACGTCCTCGGCTATGCCTGTCTTGTCGCGATCATGTCTCGTGGGGCCGGCTACCACCGCGTTTCCGAGCAGCGTCTGCTCAAGCGGGCGGTGGACAACGGTGCCGGCGCGCCCGTCGTCACCAGCGCCGGCGCGTTGATCGACGGCCTGGAAGCGCTGGGCGTCCAGCGTGTCGCCTTGATCGCGCCATACATGAAGCCGCTCACCGAGCAAGTCGTCGCCTACATTGCGGGCGAGGGCTACGAGGTCACGGACCACATCGCTCTGGAGATCCCCAACAATCTGGAGGTCGGTGCCCGGGACCCCATGGCGCTCGACAAGATCGTGGACCGACTGGACCACAGCCGTGCCGACGCGGTCATTCTCTCCGCGTGTGTGCAGATGCCGTCCCTGGCCGCCATCCAGAAGGTCCAGGACAGGATCGGCAAGCCGGTACTGTCGGCGGCGGTCGCCACGACCTATCAGATCCTCAAGAAGCTCGAACTCAAGCCCGTCGTTCCGGGCGCTGGCGAACTGCTCAGCGGGAGGTATTGATGAGTGCTGCCGGAATTCGCAGGCCGCAGCGAACGACGACGACGGAACAGGCGTACCAGTCGATTCTCGCTGCGATCCTCGACGGGACCATTCCGGCCGACGCACCGCTGCGTCTCCAGGATCTCTCCCAGAGCCTGGGCATGAGCATGATGCCCATCCGGGAAGCGATCCGGCAGCTGGAAGCCATTGGTGTCGTCGAGATCGAACCACATCGCGGCGCCCGGGTGCGCGCGGTGTCGGCGGACGACCTCGAAGACACTTACCTCACCAGGATCACGCTGGAGGGAATCCTGGTCCGCCGCGCCGCCGCCCGGTTCGACACCGCCGCGGAGGAGGAGGCGCGCAAGGCGCTCGACGATCAGCAGAAGGCACTCGAGACGGGCGACGCCGCAGCGGCCCGCGAAGCCCATGAGCGATTCCACCACGGCATCTACCGTGCCGCCGGATCGATGTGGCTGTTCCGCTCGATAGCGCCGACCTGGCACAACAGCGAGCGCTACCGCGCCTCCAGCACAGCCGATGCGCAGATCGTCCTCAGCCGCCGCAAGGAACACGAACAGATCCTCCAGGCATGCGTGGACGGCCAACCGGAGAAGGCGCAGGAGGCCCTGCAGCAGCACCTGCTCGCCACGGTCGCCGCCCTGGACCCGGAAGTCGCCCAGAGGCTGGCCCGCGCGGTGGGTGCCGACTCCTAGGGAGCAGATCACCGGAGTCGCCGGCCTCGCCACCGCGGCCTGAGTACAGCGCGCAACCGGGCTCCACCACACCACGACACACCATCAGACACCTACCCACCCAACAACGTGACAGCGCCCTACTTCGTCCTCGGCCGCGTCCGGGAACTCGGGGTGGAGAAGGCCGGCGCGGCACCGCTGGTCTTCTCCCGGGGGCGGCTCGCCCCGTTGCCCCCACACCGGGACCACGACGATTCAACCGACTACACATGGCCCGACTGGCTCTGAGAGATCTGAGAGAAGAGAGACGCACCATGCGCAATCAAGGGCTCGGCTCGTGGCCCGCGCGGCGCGCCCGCATGGCACCCGAGGCCACCGCCGTCGTGCACGACGGTGGATCCCTGTCCTACGGAGAGCTGGCCGCGCGCGTGACGCGGCTCGCTCACGCCCTGCGTGCCCTGGGGGTCGGACACGGCGACCGGGTAGCCTACCTCGGCGCGAACCATCCGGCCCTGGCGGAAACCCTGTTCGCCACGAGCGCGCTGGGCGCCGTCTTCGTCCCGCTCAACACCCGCCTCGCGGCACCCGAATTGGCCTTCATCCTGGGCGACTCGGGAGCGTCGGTGCTGGTGTTCGGGGCCGAACTCACCGACGTCGTCGACGCATTCAGGGACGACGCCGAGGTGAAGCACTACGTCGAGGTGGGGAAGGCGTACGAGGAGCTACTGGCGAGCGCGCCGGACGACCCCCTGGACGAGACGGTCGGCCTGGAGGAAGTGTGCATGATCCAGTACACCTCCGGCACCAGCGGCCGTCCCAAGGGCGTCATGCTCACCCACGCCAACATCGCCTGGAACTGCTTCAACATCCTGCTGGACGTGGACATCACCACCGACGACGTCGCTCTGGTGGTGGCACCGATGTTCCACACCGCCGCCCTCAACACCGTCTTCCTGCCGGGCTTCCTCAAAGGAGGGACGTCGGTGCTGATGCGCGGCTTCGACCCGGAACGGGTGCTCGACGTCATCGCAGAGCACCGGGTGACGAGGATGTTCGGCGTGCCCGCGATGTACCAGGCCATCGCCCGGTCGCCGCGGTGGGCGACGGCCGACCTGTCGTCGATCCGGATCCTGATGTGCGCGGCGGCACCCGTACCCAAGGCCCTCATCCACACGTACCAGGACCGTGGCCTGACCTTCCTCCAGGCGTACGGCCTGACCGAGACCGCTCCCGCCGCGCTGGGCCTGCGCGAGCGGGACAGCATCCGCAAGGCCGGCTCGGCCGGCACGCCCTGCTTCTTTACCGACGTACGCGTGGTGCGGCCCGACCTCACCGATGTCGCACCGGGCGAGGTCGGCGAGGTGATCATCGAGGGCCTCAACGTGATGAAGGGCTACTGGCAGTGGCCCGAAGCGACCAAGGACGCCTTCGTCGAAGGAAGTTGGTTCCGCTCCGGGGATGCGGCCACCGTCGACGAGGAGGGGTACGTCACGATCGTCGACCGGATCAAGGACATGTACATCTCCGGCGGAGAGAACGTCTACCCGGCCGAGGTCGAGCAACTCCTCTACCAGCATCCCGCGGTCGCCGAATGCGCGGTGATCGGCGTACCCGACGAACGATGGGGCGAAGTGGGCAGAGCGCTGGTTGTGCCCCGCGCGGGCTCCGACGTGTCGCCCGACGACATCATGGACTCCCTGTCTGGCCGACTCGCCAAGTACAAGCTCCCGAAGTCGGTCGTCCTCGTCGACACCCTGCCCCGCAACGCCACCGGCAAGATCCTCAAGGCCCGCCTGCGCAGCCAGTACGGCTCCATACCAGACCGCGGCGCCGAGGAGGCATGACGCCAGGCTCCGCGCGTGGGACGCGGGCCCAGCCCCGGCCCGCCGTACGGGATCTTCTCGATGTGTGTGCCCACCGGTTCCAGGCCGTGCCGCTTCGCGTAGTTGACGATGCGCCGCCACTCCGCGACCTCCTCGTCATCGGGATCAGTAATCCGGACGCGCCCTTCGGCCGAGCCGCTTGATCGGCTCCTGCGCCTTCGCCCGCCGGGCCCGCGCGACGGGCCGCTCGCTGGAGGGCGTCCGAGGCATGGCAGGCACCACCGACTCACTGGCGCCGGCGTACGCAGGGCCGTCGTCGATCATCAGGAGCCCACGATCCCGCAAGGCATCGGCCGAGCGCCAGTCACTCGCCGTCCGGGTTCGAGGGGCCTTCACCGGCAACATGGCCAGGTCACCGGGCAGCCTGGCCCCCTTCCGGGACACCTGACCGGCTGCATGGCTCAAGTCATCGGAAACAAAGAACCTCGCTGAACTCGGTGAGATCTCCCACGAGGTCAGCGTCCTGCTGCACCATCAGCCAGACGAACGCGACGGCCTCAACGCCGACGGTTCGCAACGCCATTGGGTGCGCGCCGGAACAACCTGACCTCATGCCTGAGGCGCCGGCCCAGTCGGCGCCTCAGGCATACATGCCTCGGCCCGAAGGAGTATGCGATGGGATCTCGGATCCACATAAACGACAACTGCCTTGGCATCGGCGCATGCGAGGCGGTCGCACCACACCTCTTTGCTGTCCGCGACGGAACCGCGGAGCTACTCATCAATGATCCGGCTGCGATCGATATCGAACTGGCCCGGGATGCCATCGACGCGTGTCCCATGCTTGCCATCGAGGCCATCGAGGCCATCGAGGCCATCGAGGCCATCGAGGCCATCGAGACCGACGAGTGAGCTTCTTCGAGGTTCCTCACCAGTGTGAGGCAACTCCGAAGAAGCTCCCTGGTATGGGAGGGAATGTCCCCACGGGGTGCGGGTAGCGGGACATCGTTGTGTGCTGCACCAACGGCCAAGAGGAGCACCCCCACGGATGCGGGGAGCAGAGCAGCATTGGCGGCGACCATCAGGCGCACCGACCTGACACAGGCCTCACGGCGGACGACGAGTGGCCACAGTTCGGAGACTGCCTCGGCAGCGGCCGGATTGGCGGGCGACCTTCAGCGAGCCCGACGCTGGACTCACCGAAGTGCAGCATCGCCGGGTGGTCGGTATCGGCTCCGTCGGTGACACCCAGGATGTGGGGTGGCAGGCGCAGTTGGTCACAGACGCGACGTCGGTAAGGCTGCGTTTCCCGAGTTCGAGGGCGGAGACGTACGTCTTGTCGTAGCCGAGGAACTCGCCAAGTTCGGTCCGGTTGAGGCCGTGCACGCGACGATAGAAGCACGGGCAAGGGCAGTCTCGTCGACGTCAGCGAGCAACCGTCAGGCCGTCGGTGTCAAGGCGATCGGACCGAACACCCCTGCCTGGCCCCCTGGCACGCCCAGGTCCGCGATGGCCTCACCGCCGTCGGCGAGCATCACCGCCAGGTCGGTGGCGATCCGGCCGGCCCGACGAAACTCGCGTGCCGCGGCGGCTCGTGGTCGGCCGGGACGTCCCGGTATCCGACGCGGTTGGCTCCGGGCGGCAGGAAAAAGATCTCCGGCTGCGCGGGAAACGACCTCGGCGCAAGCCCGGAGCGCCGCAGGTCGACGAGTCCGTCGGCGCCTCCTGCCCCGGGCGGGCCGCCGAGTCGTGGACCGTTCCGGACGCGGCCCGGCGCGGCCTCTCGGTGATGCCGTACGCGACGTTCGTCATGTCGTTCCCGCAATATTTCCTGGGTGCCTCGGGGCCGGCCCCGAGGCCCGTGTGACCGGCCCCTGACGTCGGTTTTCTCAGCTCTCCGGGCGGATCAGCCGCTCGTCCGGGATCACCGCGACGCCGAGGATCTCGATCATCGCCTCCGGCTGCCAGAGGGCGGTCGTGCCGATGCCTGCCATCGCCGGGTAGACCGGGCCCGCGAGTTCGCGCCAGACCTTCCCGATCTCCTTGCCGTGGACCTGGTAGTCGGGGACGTCGGTGAGGAAGAGCGTGATGCTCACCAGGTCCTCGGGGATCCCGCCGGCGGCGCGCAGCGTGGTGAGGACGTTGTCGAAAGCCTGCCGGAACTGCTCGACGATGCCGCCGGGGACGATCCGCATGTCCTTGTCGAGCGCGGTCTGTCCGCCCAGATGGAGCGTGTTGCCGCTCAGCGTGCCGTGCGAGTAGCCACTCGGCACGGGGAGCGAGGGCGGGTTCACCGGGATCGGAGTCATGTGCGCGTACCTCCTGGGACGGATGGGTGCGGTCAGCGTAACTCATCTATTGACTGTTTTCGACGATCGTGAAAATCTCGCTATAAAGCTGCTCCGAAGCCCCAGGGAGAACTCCGATGAAGCTCGCCACCGTGGCCCACGGCGGCCGTCGTACAGCCGCCGTCCTCGACGGCGACCGCTGGCGGGCCCTGCCGGCCGACGACCTCTCCGCGCTGCTGGCCACCACGGCGCCCGACCGCGTCGCGGGCCTCGCCGGGGCCGGGCTGCCCGGCGCCGTACCGGTGCTGCCACTGCCGTCCCCGCGCAAGGTGGTGTGCTGTGGCCTCAACTACGCCGACCACATCACCGAGATGGGCCGTGAGCTGCCGGCCCACCCCACGCTCTTCGCCAAGTACGCCGACACGCTGACCGGCCCCGAGGACGACCTGGTCCTCCCCAAGGGCCTCGACGTGGACTGGGAGGCGGAGCTCGCGGTCGTCGTCGGCGCCGAACTCACCGGCGCGGACCGGGACCTGGCCGCACGCTCCATCGCGGGCTACACCGTCGCCAACGACGTCAGCGTGCGGGACTGGCAGCGGCGCACCCTGCAGTGGTTCCAGGGCAAGGCATGGGACCGGACCACCCCGCTCGGCCCGCTGGTCGTCACCCCCGACGAACTCGACCCGGTCGCGGGCGTCGAGGTGATCTGCCGCGTCAACGGAGCCGAACGCCAGCACGGCAACACCCGCACCCTCGTGTTCGACGCGGCCGATCTGCTCGCCTACGTCTCCGCCTTCACCACCCTGCGCCCCGGCGACGTCGTACTGACCGGCACCCCCGGCGGCGTGGGGATGGGCATGACTCCGCCGGTCTTTCTCGCCGACGGCGACCTTCTGGAGACCGAGATCCCCGGCATCGGCACCCTCCGCAACCGCCTCCGCCTCACCGACCCCAGGAGCTGACCATGGAACCCGATCTCTCCAAGTACGTACTGGAGGGTGACAACTCGATGTACGCCGGCCCGTCCGGCCTGGTCGTCCCGGTCGTGACCCGCGGCGGCCTCGAAGCCGGCGCCACCGGCCAGTCCGCCGGCGCGACCCGCGTCTCCGGTGTCTCCGTCCAGCACACACCGGCCACCAGGCTGTGGTTCGGAAAGGTGCGCAACGAGCCCGGCTACCGCTCGGTGACCCACCACCACGGCGAGGCGGAGACCGGCGGTTACGTCCTGTCGGGCCGGGCGCGCATCTACTTCGGCGAGAAGTTCGAGGACTACGTCGACATGGCGGAGGGCGACTGGGTCTTCGTACCGCCGTTCATGCCGCACATCGAGTGCAACCTCTCGCGTTCCAAGCCCCTGACCTGGATGACCACCCGGACACCGGAGAACATCGTCGTCAACCTGCCCGACGTCGCGGACGCCGACCTGCGCGACTGGCTGAACCGATGACGGCCGGGACGGAGCCGACGTCCGCGTTCTTCGCCGCGGCGGTCACGCTGAAGCCCGCCGAACCCGAGCGCTACGACCTGGCCTTCACCGCGACCACCCAGCCCTGCCCCTGGCCCAAGGCGTACGGCGGCGACATGGTCGCCCAGGCCGCGGCCGCCGCCATGAGGTCGGTCGAGGGCAAGACGCTGCACTCCACACACTCCTACTTCCTGCGGCCGGTCGACATCGGCGCCGAGGTCCGCTACGAGGTGGAGCTGCTGCGCGACGGCCGCGGCTACGCCACCCGGCAGGTCCGCGGCTTCCAGAACGGCAAGCCGGTCTACGTCTGCCTGGCCAACTTCGCGGCGGGCGAGCCGGGTGCGGCGACGTACAGTGCCGAACCGCCCGCGGGTGTCCCGGCGCCAGAGGAGCTGCCCAGCTCGGCGTCGTACCTCTCCGGCACAGCTCCCGATGCGCCTCGGGGCACGATGACGGACGCGTCGCGCGCGTACTGGAGCGGCGGCCGCAGCTTCGACATGCGGCACGTCCCCGGGCCCGTCTACCTCAGCGTTGAGGGCGAGCGAGCGCCCCAACAGGCCGTGTGGCTACGGCCGTTCGAGAAGCTGGGGTCCGTAGAGGGGCTGACCGACGCCCAGCGCGACCTCGCCGCGCTCGCCTACGTCTGCGACTACACGATCCTCGAACCCGTCCTGCGGGTGCTCGGCCTGGCTTGGGCCCGGCCGGGACTCGTCACCGCCAGCCTCGACCACGCGATGTGGTTCCACCGGCCCGGCCCGATGGACGGCTGGCTTCTGTACGCCCAGGAGGCCGTCGCCGCCGAGTCCGGCCGCGGTCTCGCCACCGGTCGGTTCTTCACCGCCGCCGGAGTCCACCTGGCCACCGTCGTCCAGGAAGGCCTGATCCGCACCACCTCCTGAAGTCCTTCCCTCTGCACGGCCCGCACCCGGTGCACAGGAACCAGGCAGACACCTCCTGAACCCCTTCCCTCTGCACGGCCCGCACCCGGTGCACAGGAACCAGGCAGACACCTCCTGAACCCCTTCCCTCTGCACGATCCGCACCCTGTGCACGGGACCCCGGCAGATAGGAACCCCGATGGACCTCGCGCCCTCCGCCTACCCGGACACATTCGCCCGGGACCACCTCCCGCCACGCCACCTGTGGCCGGTGCTGGAGTTCACCACGGACGAACTCCAGTACCCCGAGCGCCTCAACGCCGCCACCGAGATCATCGACATACCCACCGACACCTTCGGCCCCGACCGCGCCGCCCTGCGCACGCCGGAGGGCGAGGTGTGGACCTACGGCGAACTGAGCCGCCGCGCCAACCAGATCGCCCATGTGCTCACCGACGACCTCGGCCTGACACCCGGCAACCGGGTGCTGCTGCGCTCCCCGAACAACCCGTGGACCGTCGCGGCCTGGCTCGGCGTGCTCAAGGCCGGCGGCATCGTCGTGACGACCATGGCGGCACTGCGCGCCCGCGAACTCACCCCGATCGCGGAGAAGATCCGCCCGGCCGTCGCGCTGGTCGACCACCGGTTTACGCAGGACGTCGAGACCGTACGCGACACCGCTGTGCCGGACCTCACGATCGTGGCGTACGGGGGTGACGCACCCGACGACCTCACGCGCCGGGCGGCGGTGAAGCCGGCGGAGTTCGCCGCGGTCGACACGGCGGCCGACGACGTGGCCCTCTTCGGGCCCACCTCGGGCAGCACCGGCGTACCGAAGATCACCACCCACTTCCACCGCGACATCCTGTCCATCGACAACACCTTCGGCCGGCACACGCTCCGGCTGCGGCCCGACGACCTCGTGTCGTGCACCGCCCCGTTCGCGTTCACCTTCGGCCTCGGCATCCTCGTCGTCTGCGCCCTGCGCGCCGGTGCATGCGCACTGCTGACCGAGGCCGTCGCACCGGAGCCGCTCGCCGACCTCGTCGCCGGGACGGGGGTCACCGTCCTCGCCACCGCGCCGACCGCGTACAAGCAGATCCTCAAGGCGGGCAAGGCCGACCGGCTGCGCGGCCTGCGCGCCGCGGTCAGCGCCGGGGAGCACATACCGGACGAGGTGTGGAAGCAGTTGCACGCCGAGACCGGGATCAAGGTCGTCGACGGCATCGGCGCCACCGAGATGATCCACATCTTCATCTCCGCCGCCGGTGACGAGATCCGTCCCGGAGCGACAGGAAGACCGGTCCCCGGCTACCGAGCCGCCGTCCTCGGCCTCGACGGCGAGGAACTCGGTCCCGGTGTCGAAGGGCGGCTGGCCGTGATCGGCCCGGTCGGCTGCCGCTACCTCGACGACCGGCGCCAGGAGAACTACGTCGTGGGCGGCTGGAACGTCACGGGCGACACCTACGTCCGCGACGAGGACGGCTACTTCTACTACCGCACCCGCACGGACAACATGATCGTCTCCTCCGGCTACAACATCGGAGGCCCCGAGGTCGAAGCCGCGATCGACACCCACCCGGACGTCGTCGAGTGCGCGGTGGTCGCCAAGCCCGACCCCGAGCGCGGCTCGGTCGTGTGCGCCTTCGTCGTGCTGCGCGAGGGAGTCACCGGCGACGACGCCAAGGCCAGGGACATCCAGGACTACGTCAAGACCCAACTGGCGCCGTACAAGTACCCGCGGGCGGTCCGCTTCACCGACGCCCTGCCCCGCAACACCAGCGGGAAGCTGCAGCACTATCTGCTGCGCCAGTTGATCGAGAAGGCGAACGAGGAGAACAACGCATGAGGATCGCGATCGTCGGCGGCGGCCCGGGCGGGCTCTACTTCGCCGCCCTGATGAAGCAGCTGAACCCCGCCCACGAGATCAGCGTCTGGGAGCGCAACGCCCCCGACGACACCTTCGGCTTCGGTGTCGTCTTCTCCGACGAGACCCTCGGGGGCATCGAGAACGCCGACACCGTCGTCCACGACGCGATGGAGAACCGTTTCGCCCGATGGACCGACATCGACATCGAGTTCAACGGGCACCCATTCACCGTCGGAGGCCAGGGCTTCGCGGCCATGTCCCGCAAGGACCTGTTGCGCATCCTCCAGGAGCGGGCCGCAGAACTCGGCGTCACGGTGCACTACCGGACCACCGCACCGGACGTCGACGAGCTGCGCGAGTCCCACGACCTCGTGGTCGCGGCGGACGGGCTCAACTCGGCCGTGCGGACCAAGTACGCCGACGCGTTCGCCCCCGACCTGGACCGGCGGGCCAACAAGTACATGTGGCTGGGCACCGACCGGGTCTTCGAGGCCTTCCAGTTCTTCGTCAGGCAGACGGAGTTCGGGACCATGCAGATCCACGGCTACCCGTACTCCGACTCCGGCTCGACCTTCATCGTCGAGATGGCGGAGGACGTGTGGCGTCGCGTCGGCTTCGACGCGACCGAGGGCACGGAGTTCCCGCCCGGGGCCTCCGACGAGCAGGCCGTCGCGCGGATCCGGGAGATCTTCGCCGAGGAACTGGCCGGTCACGCCCTGCTGACCAACAACTCGAAGTGGCTCAGCTTCACCACGGTCCGCAACGAGCGCTGGCACCACCGCAACGTGGTCCTCCTCGGCGACGCCGCCCACACCGCGCACTTCTCGATCGGCTCCGGCACCAAACTGGCCATGGAGGACGCCCTGGCGCTCGCCGCGTGCCTGCACGAACACCCCACCGTGGCCGAGGCGTTGACGGCCTACGAGACCGAGCGCCGGCCCGTGGTGGAATCGACGCAGCGCGCCGCCCAGGCCTCGCTGGAGTGGTTCGAGAACATCGGCAGGTACGCCGGCCAGGACCCCGCACAGTTCTGCTTCAACCTGCTCACCCGCTCCCGCCGGATCACCTTCGACAACCTCAAGGACCGCGACCCCGGTTTCGCCGAGCGGATCGAGCGCGGCTTCGCCGAGGCACAGGGGCTGCCGGAGGCGACACCAGCCATGTTCCAGCCCTTCTCGATCGGCCCTCTGGAGCTCAAGAACCGGATCGTCCTCTCCCCGATGGACATGTACTCGGCGGTGGACGGCATACCGGACGACTTCCACCTGGTCCACCTGGGTTCCAAGGCGCTCGGCGGCGCGGGCCTGGTCATGACCGAGATGGTCTGCGTCTCACCCGAGGCACGGATCACCCCGGGCTGCACGGGCCTGTGGAACGACGCCCAGCGCGACGCGTGGGCCGAGGTCACCGCCTTCGTGCACGAGCGCAGCACGGCGAAGATCGGGCTCCAGCTGGGGCACGCCGGCCGTAAGGGCTCGACCAAGGTGATGTGGGAAGGCATCGACCAGCCGCTCGACGAGGGCAACTGGGAGGTCGTCGGCCCGTCCCCGCTGCCCTACGGCGCAGGCTGCCACGTGCCGCGCGAGATGACCCGTCAGGACATGGACGTGGTCGTGGCCGACTTCGCGGCGGCTGCGCGCAGGGCCGCGGAGGCCGGCTTCGACCTGCTCGAAGTGCACGCCGCCCACGGCTACCTGCTGTCCTCCTTCATCTCCCCCGTCGCGAACCACCGCACGGACGAGTACGGCGGCACATTGCCGAACCGTCTGCGCTTCCCCCTGGAGGTCTTCGACGCGGTCCGCTCCGCCTTCCCTGCCGACCGCCCGGTGACGGTCCGTATCTCGGCGACCGACTGGTCTCCGGACGGCAACACCGAGCACGACGCGGTCGAGATCGCCCGGGCGTTCGTCGCGCACGGGGCGGCGGCGATCGACGTCTCCTCCGGCCAGGTCACCAAGGACGAGAAGCCCGCCTTCGGCCGCTCCTACCAGACCCCGTTCGCCGACCGGATCCGGCACGAGGTCGCCGCCCCGGCCGACGTCGCCGTGATCGCGGTGGGCGCGATCTCGTCGTACGACGACGTCAACTCGATCCTGCTGGCCGGCCGCGCCGACCTGTGCGCGCTCGGCCGTACCCACCTCTACAACCCGCAGTGGATCCTGCAGGCGGCCGCCGAACAGGAGTACCGCGGCCCGGGCGCCGAGTGGCCGGCTCAGCTCGCGGCCGGCCGCCGCAAGCCGCCGACGTCACGCACGGACGCGGTCCGCCCGCGCCTGGCACTGCTGCGCGACACCCCCCGGGACGCCGTCCACCTGCGGTGGACGCCCAGCCGGACGACCGGATGAGCGACCCGGTCCCGCCGTCCGGTGTCCACCGCGCCCGCGTGGAGTGGGTGGACACCGACGCCGCGGGGATCTACCACAACACCACCGTCGTGCGGTACGCCGAGGCGGCGGAGGCCGCGCTGATGCGCGAGCACGGCATCCCCGGCTACTTCCCGGTGGCGCCCAGAGTGCGCTACGAGGTGGAGTTCGAGGCGTCTCTCCGGTTCGGCGAGGAGGTGGAGACCCGGATCGAGCTCGTCCGCCTCGGACGATCCTCGATGACCTTCGCCTTCGAGGTGTGGCGGGAGGCCTCCGACAGCGGGCCGCGCCGACGTGTCGCCCGGGGCAGCTACGTCACCGTGCACGTCCCCGACAAGGAGGCGGGCGGCAGCGCACCATGGCCGGCCGCCTGGCGTACGGCGCTGACAGCAGGGGCGTACGCGGAGGCAGCCGGGCGAACGCAGTAAAATCCTGCATTCGTGACTATGAGCGACCTCCTCGACGACGACCCGGCCCAGGCGGCACCACCGCGATCCCTGATCGTGACGGTCTACGGCCTCTACGCGCGTGAGGTCGGCGGCTGGATCGGTGTGAGCACCCTGATACGGCTGCTCGCCGAACTCGGCGTCGACGCCCAGGCGGTCCGCTCGTCGATCCACCGGCTCAAGCGCCGCGAGATCCTGGTGTCGGAGCGGCGGGACGGCAGGGCGGGCTATGCGCTCTCGCCGTATGCCCGCTCCGTCCTGGAAACCGGCGACCGCCGCATCTTCGAGCGCCACACCGCCCCCGACGACGGCTGGGTCATCGCCGTCTTCTCGGTGCCGGAGAGCGAGCGGCAGCACCGCCACCAGCTGCGATCACGGCTGGCATGGCTGGGCTTCGGCACGGTCTCGTCGGGGGTATGGATCGCTCCCGCCCACGCGCTCGACGACACCCGCGACCACCTGCTCCGACACGGCCTGGACCAGTACGTCAACCTCTTCCGCGGCGACTACGTGGCCTTCGGAAACCCCGCCGAACAGGTCAGCCGCTGGTGGGACCTGGAAGCGCTCCAGGGGCTCTACGACGAGTTCGTCGCCAAGTTCACGCCGATGGCCACACGCCTGGCCGAGGCCGAGAAGAACACGACGTCAGCCCGGGACGCGTTCGTCGACTACGTCCACGTTCTGACGGCCTGGCGACGCTTCCCCTACCTCGACCCGGGGCTGCCCGCCGCCCTCCTCCCCGCCACGTGGTCCGGCACGACGGCGGCGGACCTCTTCTTCGAGCTCCGGCGCGCTCTGGAGGAGCCGGCGCACGAGTTCGCGCGGGGTCTGCTGGCCGACTCCTAGCTCTTGGCACATGCCGCTCGGCCGACCACCGCGGACACCGCCTGCGGTAAGGCTCGCGGTACTGGTCTACAGACTCCGTGGGCCGGGTGGGCCTCCGAGGCGTCGGAATTCCGGCGCGCGTGGAGCCTGCGCCCTGTGCCAGGCGATGGGTGAGCCGAACCTGCTCCGCGGGCAGTCGTTCACTCCCCGGCAAGGTCCCGGCCGGGTGTGGTCCCGAACATGCGGCGATAGTCGGCCGCGAAACGCCCCAAATTGGTGAAGCCCCATCGGCCGGCGACCGCGCTCACCGTGGTCCCCCCGGGGTTCGCTGTACGCAACTCGGTGCGGGCGCGCCGTAGACGCGCTTCCTTGAGCTGCCGCATCGGGGAGCCGAGGCCGTGTCGTTGATAGGCGGCCTGCAGACCGCGCACGCTCAGTCGAGCCGCCTCGGCGACCTCGGCCAGTCCGATGTCCCGGTCGGCGTTCAGCTCGATGAAGGCGCCGAGCCTGAATTCTGGAGACCTCGATCCGCCGTCCCACCGCCATCCGATCACTCCCGTTCACCCAGGAGTCAAGGCTGATGTCCCGCTGGGGTTACGCTGTCGGGAACTTTCCAGAGCACGGACCATGGTCGTCGGCAGTGTGTGGCCGATCACAGAGATCAGGACATCGAACCGCCGATAGTGGTGATCATGCGCCAAAGCCTGGACGACACCGACCGGCGGATCGTCGCCGCCCTGGTGGCCTCGCCGCGTGCCTCCTGGCGCGCCATCGCCTCGGCACTGGGCCTGTCCGAACGCACGGTCGTGCGCCGGGCCGGGCCGCTGCTGCACGACGGCACGGTACGGGTCACCGCGGTGCGCAACCCTCGATGCTTCCCCCACCTGATACCGATGGCGCTGCGCATCCGCTGCCGCCCACCGCGCATCCGCGCGGTCGCCGCTGCACTCGCCCGCCGCCCCGACACCATCTGGGTCGACGTCCTGGGTGGCGGGGACGAGATCAGCACCGTGCTCTTCCTGGACGGCCCCGAGGCGTGCAACAACCTGCTGTTGCGCGACCTTCCCGCCACCGAAGCCATCGACTCCTGGACCTCCCACACCCTCCTGTGGGTCTTCCCCGTCGCCTTCGGCTGGACCGGCGGTCTGCTCACCCCGGCCGAGACCGACTCCCTGGGCTGCCGGGCACTGACGCAGCCGCCTGGCGTACCCTCCCTGGACGACACCGATCACGCCCTGATCCACGCGCTGGCCGTCGATGGTCGCGCGACGTACACCGACCTCGCCCGTCACGCCAACACCACCGCGCTCACTGCGCGCCGACGCGTCGAACGACTCACCGGCCACGCCGTCCGCCTGGCCACCGAAGTGGACCTCCCACTCCTCGGCATCCATACCGAAGCCCTGTTGTGGATCAGCGTCGCCCCCGGCGCCCTCGAGCGCACCGCACTCGCGCTCAGCAGCCACCCCCAGATCCGCTTCACCGCAGCCACCACCGGATCCGCCAACCTCCTGGCCGCCGTGGCCGCAACCAACCTAGACGCCCTCTACCACCTGCTCACCGTCTCCCTCGACGGCCTCCAGGACATCGCCGCCGTCGAGACCACTCCGATCCTCATGACCCTCAAACGCACCGGACTCCTCCGCCCCGGATGAAGCGGCCCGCCCTGCCTCGCCGCGAACGCGGCCTGCCGACAGGGTCAGGGAAGCATCCGGGAGGCCGGCGTCGATCGGAGCGAGTCTGCAACGATCGCTCACCGTGGTGAGCAACCGACCCTCGCAGCAGCGCGCCGGCTGGAGACTTCCCGAAGGCCACCGGGAAGCAGTGAGGGGGCATGCCGACACCTCGTCGGAGAGCGGTCGACAGCACCGGCGCACGCTGGGACCTGTCTGACGCCGAAGCGGTACCGAAGCTGCGTGCCCTGCCCAGCAGGCGACTTCGCCGCCTGCTGGGCAGGGCACCAGAAGCAGGAGTACGCACACGAGCATCGCACCCCTACCAGGACGAGCCGCACCGCCACAGCCTGATCAAGCAGCACCTGCGAAGGGAGCGCCCTTCGCGGACCGGCGGCAGGACAGCCACGCACTCACCGACGAGCGTGACCTGCCGTCAGACACCACGTCTCACGACGTCTCGGAGGCCGCAGAGGTCTCATCGGCATGCCGGCTGCTCCCGGAGTCGACCGTGGACGGTGTGGCCGGTGCCCCGTCCAGCTGGCGACCGGGCAGGATGAGCGCCAGGGCGGCTGAGATGATCATGGGCAGCCCGACGGCGGCGATGAAACTGCGGGGCGAAATCCCGCCTGCGAGCACGGCACCGCCGAGCAGCGGGCCCAGGATGGAGCCGATGCGCCCGACGGCGGCCGCCCAGCCGACGCCGGTGGTGCGCAGCTTCATGGGATAAGTGCCGAGCGCGAGCCCGGTCTGACCCGTCACCCCGGCGATGAGGCCGACTCCGGCCAGGCCGGCCAGCCCCAGCAGAAGTCCGCCGGCGAGGGGAAGGAGTCCGGCGACGCCGAGGGCGATCACTGCCACCACCGAGGTTACGAACAGCACGGGTGGGGCACCGAAGCGCGGCGCCAGCAGCACGACGGCCAGGCCGCCGACGATCCCGCCTAGCCCGATGAGTGCGCTGCCTGCGGGTGCCTCGGTCGGCGAGAAGCCCAGCTCGACCAGCACGGTGGGGAACCAGGCCGTCAGAGCGTAGGTGGACAGGAAGGTGAGGAACGCGAATCCCCACACCAAGATCGTGCCGGCACGTACCGGAGCGGCGAACAGGGCCCGCAGGGATGCTTCTTCGCGCTCGCCGGCCGGGTCAGTGCTCGCGGCCGGCGTGTTCTTCGCGCGATGGTCCGCTGGAAGAACCGCGAGCAGGACGGGGGTCAGCGCCAGGGCGACGAGACCGGGAATCCAGAACAGACCGTGCCATCCGAGGTTCTTCAACAGAGCTCCGCCTGTGGCGCCGGCGAGCGATGAACCCACACCCACAGCGAGGGCCAGTGCGACACCGGCGGAGCTGCGTCGCCGCTCAGAGACACATCCAGCGGCAATCGAGACGGCCGCAGGCAGGACCATTCCGAAGCCCAGCCCGGTGACGAAGCGCAGCGCGGTGAGACCGGGGGTGGAATCGGCGGCCACGGTCGCGATGGAGCCGACGGAGAACAGAGCCACGGACCCGGCCACCACCAGGCGCGAGCCCCACCGGCGCACCAGGCGTGCGGCGGCGACGTAGCCGATGACCGCTCCGGCGTTGGCCGCGGTCAGGGCCAGGGCGAGATCGGTCGGGGCGACGGACCATTCCTTGGCGATGGTCGGTACGACCAGGCTCAGTGCGACGGAGTCATAGCCGTCGGCGACCAACGCGAGGAACAGAACGAGGAGCACCAGGGCTCGGCGTCGAGGCGGAGGGGGAGCGGGGAACACGCTAGCGGACACAGTTGCCCTGCCTTTCGGGGAAGCGAGCGGTGTACGGGGAAGGGGAGTCGACGTGCAGATGTCGGCTCTGGGACAGCACGCCGAGTGGGCCTGGCTGCGATGCGTCCTCTGGGACGGGCCTTCTTGGCCCAAGGGCGGCTGACCACCTGGTTGCGCAGAACATGTGGCGCGCCGACTGCAGTCAGGTTCTCCACGGCATGGGTGGCGCCGTGGTCGTCAGGTGCTGTTTCCGGTTCGATGGTCCGCCGTTGATGGTGCGGATCCCGTCGAAAGCAGTTGGGGAGCGTGCGGACCGACAGGGGCGGAATGGCCCGGGTGTCCTCGGGCCACGGAACCGAGGCTCGTGGACCGCGTCGGAGACTGGACCACTCCCGCGGCGTTCGACCAGCACGGCAGCAAGGGCGACGTACATTCTCGCCGTTCGCCGTTCGCCGTTCGCCGTTCGCGGTCGGTCAGGCGGTGCGGTGGACGATCCGGCCGCCGACCGCGGTCAGGGTGGGGACGAGGGTGAGCAGCTGGTCCGCGGGGCAGGTGAGGGGGTCTGCCGGGTAGGCCACGAGGTCGGCCGGTGCCCCGGGCAGGAGGGCGCCGTTGAGCGGACTGCCCAGCAGCTGGGCGCCGGCGGTGGTGTACAGGCGGAGCGCTTCGGCGCGGGTGACGGCGTGCTCGGGGCCGAGTACTCCCGCAGGGGTAGAGCGGGTGGTCATGTCGTGCAGGCCCCGGAGGGGGTTGAGCGGTCCGATGGGGTGGTCGGTGCCCGCGCTGATCCAGGCCCCGGCGTTGACCAGTTCCCGCAGGGGGAACAGCTCGGCGGTCCGCTGTGGGCCCCAGGCGGCGATCAGGGGGTGGGCGAGTGAGCTGAGCAGGGCCTGCTGGACGGTGATGTGGACGCCCAGCGCGGTGGCATCGGCGATCCGGTCTGGAGTGATCAGGCCGCCGTGTTCCACGACCAGCATGCCCGGTGGTACGGGCCCTACCCGGTCCATCACCTCGCGGACTGCGTCCAGGAGCACGCCGACGGCGCGGTCGCCGAAGGCGTGGGTGCCCACGGGCCAGCCGCGTTGCACGCAGACGGTCAGGGCTTCGGCCAGTTCGGCTCGTTCCCAGAGCAGTTCGCCGTGGAAGCCGGGCCGGTCGGCGTACGGCTCGGACAGCGCGGCGGCTTCGGTACCACCGTCGAGGATGAACTTCAGCCCCCACAGCCGCAGCTGTCCCTGTCCGGCCCCTGGCTTGATGCCCTGGGCCTCGAGGGCATCGAGGTGGGCGGTGATCGATCCGGCGGCGGCGATGACGGACCGGGTCGAGATGATCATGGCGTGGCTACGCACGGACAGCTGCCCGGCCGCCTCGGCCTGGAGGTAGGTGTGCCACTCCTGCGGTGTGACGGCGGGGTCGCGCACGGTTGCGACCCCGTGGGCCGCGAAGGCGGAGGACGCCTGGGCCAGGCCATGGGTGAGGATCTCGGCAGGTATCGGCGGCAGGACCTTCAGGGCCATGTCCAGGGCGGCGTCCTGCAGCCAGCCGGTCGGGTGGCCTGTCGCGTCGCGGGAGATGAAGCCGCCCGGAATATTCGGCGTGTCGGGACTGATGCCGGCCAGGCGCAGCCCGGCGGAGTTGAGTACCCCGTTGTGCCCGCCGCGCAGGGCCAGGACCGGGTGATCGGTGGTCGCCCGGTCCAGTTCACGGGCGGTCGGCATCCGGCGCTCGGCCAGCTGCAGTTCGTGCCAGTCGGCGCCGGTGACGATCCACTGCCCGGCGGGAGTGTGTGCGGCTCGCTCACGGACCAGGTCCACGAAGCCGTGAATGTCCCTCGCCCGGGACACGGGCGCACCCAGCACGTTACGCCCTGCCAGCATCAGATGATTGTGGGTGTCGACGAAGGCCGGCGACACCACGAGCCCGGGGTCATCGACCACCACGGTGTCACGCCCCGTCCACTCCCGCAGCAGTCCCTTCTCCTGCCCGGGACCGGCCACGGCCACGATCTGTCCGTCGCGCGCTGCCAGTGCCGTCGTGGGGGCTGCCGCCGCGTCGAGGGTGTGCACGCTGCCCGCGCGCACCACCAGATCCGCTGTCCCACCGTTCATCAGATCACTCCCGTCCATCCAGGCATCACGGGCCGACATCCCGGCCGTGCACAGCGTTGGTAATCTTGCGAAGAGCAGACTGCGGGCGCCTGCAAGATGCGGCCACTCGCAGGGAATGCGACAGCGGAACCACCGATAATGGCGATCAGGCGCCACGGTCTCGATGACACCGATGGACAGACCGCCCTCGCTCCAGGGCCCGTCCGAGGGGTCATGGGACGGGTCCTCCACCGGGCCGTGGGGCTTGGTCCCGGATCTTCGAGGCCCTTCATCACCAAGCCTCTTCCAGGAGGCGACGCAGGCTTGCGGTGCTGTCGGTACCAAGTCGGGCGATTGCTTCGGGGTAGAGCTGCTGGACACGGAGAGCGATCGCGGGAACCTCGTTTCGGTCGATGCCGATCTCCCGCATCCTGGTCGGCAGGCCGACGCTCGTGACGAGGGAGGACAGCCGGACCGCGGCCTCGGCGGGTTCGTCGGTTGCCATCGCCGGCAGATCGAGTGGACCGCCGGTGTCGAGTGCGCGTGCCACCAGCTTCAGACGCAGGGGGGACGTTTGAGTCATCGCCCGGACGACTGCCGGCAGCGTGATCCCCGACGTCAGTGAGTGCGGGACCCCGTAGGTGCCGCCCAGCACGTGGCCGATGCGGTGGCTCAGCCCCAACGTGAGGCTGGCCGGGGCGAAGTAGCAGTACCAGGCTGCGAGCTGGCACGCCTGTCGTATTGTCGGCTCGCCCGGATCCATGGACTGTCGCAGGACTCCGGCGAGCTCTCGGATTCCCAACTGGGCCAGGTCGTCCAGCACCGGCCGGGGAGGGTTGCAGATCAGTCCTTCGACCGCGTGGTCCAGTGCCTTGGCGCCCGATCCTGCCCACAGGGGGCCCGGCGTGGCCGCGGTGAGCGCGCCGTCGAGGACGACCGCCACGGGCGTGACGTCCTCACGGGTATGCGTACGCTTCGTCGCCGCCCCGTCGTGGAATTCGGTAACGCCATAGTGATCGGCGAATTCCGCACCGGACAGCGTGGTCGGCACCGCGAAGTGCGGCAGTTGCCGGCCGTCGTCGTCCGCCAGGCGGGCGGCGACGGCCTTGGTGGCGTCGATGACCGAGCCGCCGCCGAAGCTGACGAGCGCGTCGGCGCCCAGCTCACGCGCGGTGGCCGCAGCGCGTTCGACCGCGTCGCTGGGAACGTGTGCCGGCAGGTGTTCCACCCGGCCTGCGCAGCGGCCGCCGCAGTTGTCCTCTACTGTTCGGAGCAGGGAGCCTTGCTCCGACAGCGATCTCGTGGTCATGAGAAGGACCCGGGAGACGGAGTACGAGTCCAGTAGATCGCCCAGACGGCCGATCGAACCGAGACCCCATTCAACGCGGCGGGTCGGCAGGAAGTCCAAGGCGCCCGCCGTCGGTGTGCGGAGAGATGAGGCGCTGTCCACAGGATGCTCCGGTCGAGAAGCAGGGCCACACCTGGCACGGTGGCGCAGACGCGGGCCTGGAACGTATGAGGGTAGGGCGACTGGCTGAGCCGTCCGCCCGGTCACCGGGCGGTGGCCCGGCATGGCGAGACCGGGATGAACTACTGCGCAGCACTCCGGCACGCTGAGGCACTCTCCAACGGCTATCGGCGGGAAGTGCTTCGGCTGCCACCGCTGGGCGGTTGCCACCGCCGGACGATCTCGTGACCGCGAGTAATAGGCCGACCCCGATCTGGGACTGTTCGCCGGTCCGGCCTGGAGCGTTCCCCGCGCCTGGGTCAGGTATGGATCTCGGCCGGTCTCGGCAGAAGCGCCACCGCGTTGTTCTGCTCCACGTCGACGAGATCGGAGCCGTCGAAGAAGACGCCGATCCCCGCGATCGTCTCAGCAGTCGTCGACTCCGGCATGAACGGGTGGTCGGTGCCGAACAGGATGCGGTGCGTGCCTCGTACAGGGAGGGCGGCAGCCCGAAGACCGGCTGGCCGGTGAGGACGGGCGCGGCCAGGTAACGTCGATGAGCGCGTCGTGCTATCCCACGCCGGGGCGGTGATGGACACCACCGCGGTCCGAATGCCGTGGCGATCCATCAGGTCGAGATCGGCCTCCACGTCCCAGCGCGGGTAATGCCACGCCGGGAATGGGATCACCTACGCCCGGCCCGGGCCATGGCGCTGAGGTAGGCGTCGGGATGACATGGTGGTGGATGTCGATGCGGTGGGGCGTCATGCCATGGCTCCCTGTCAGGGATCCGATCAGCCCCCGGCGGGCGGATCGCTGCGGGGGTCAGTCGAGCGGCTGGGTGCGCGCGAGTTCGGCAAGCAACTCGTCCTGCTTCTCCTCGAGCCAGCTCGGCAGCTGCAGGCAGCTGCCCAGACTGTCCAGGGTTTCGTCCTTGAGGAAACCCTGCGGGTGGCTGCGGGTGGCCTCGAACATGGCTCCTGCGGGGGTGCGGAAGTACACCGAGTAGAAGTAGTTGCGATCCCGCGGCTCAGTCACGTCGATGAAGCCCATGGTCTCAAGACGATCCTTGAACTGGAGCTGGGCGTCGGCCTCACGCACATCGAAGGCGACGTGATCGATGGTGTTCCGCATGTAGCCCCAGGTGCCCTGAGGAATGTCCGGCTGGTGGTCGACTTCCACCACCTGCCCGGCGCTCCCGCGAGCCATCGTGTAAGCCTTGACGGCACCATCCGCGTCACGTGAGCGCAGCCCCATGCCCTCGTGCAGGAACATGTCGAGCTCATCCACCTCGCGGGTGCAGACAGTCACACTGTGCACTCCGCGGATCGCGGCTGCGGCCGGTACATCCGCGCCGGTCCAAGGCAGCCGGTCGTCGACGTCCACCTCCACCAGTTGGTGCTCGATCCCGTCCGGGTGGGCGAACCGGATCCGCTGGTCTCCCAACAGCTCGAACCTGGTTGCCGGCAGACCGTGCGAGTTGAGACGGTCCAACCAGAAATTCAGGCTCCCGCGGGGAACCGAGAGGGAGATGGAACTCACCTGGCCCGACCCCCGCCGACCTTCGGGCCGGTCCGGGCCGAAGGCGAACGAGGTCAGTAGCGTGCCGGGTTCGCCGTACTCATTGCCGTAGTACAGGTGGTAGAAGGGGCGGTCACCGTCCAGCAGCACGGTGCGCTTCACGTTCCGCAGACCGAGCACGCCCGCGTGGAATCGCATGTCCTCGCGTGCACTCGTGACGATGGAAGTGATGTGGTGATAGCCGTGGAATGTCACTGTGAACCCTCCGAAACGAGAGCCTGACGGTCCTGCCGATGCCTCCGCCAGACCGGACTTCCGTATTCATATACTAGACGGTCTAGTATAGCAAGGGGTCTTGGCGCTCTTCACCGTTTCGCGGGGGCGCCCTCCCCCCGGGGCACGCCCCGCGCAGCGTTCACGATGCCCCAGCCTGCACCGATACGCAGGGCCGGTTCGGGTTGCGGGTACTGGATACCTGCTGGGAGGCCCTGCAGGAGCGGGCGCGGCAGCCGCCGACAGGGTTTCGCCGCCCCCTGCTTCATCCCGATTTATCCGATGTTGCGCCACCCGAGCCAGGGCCACCCATGAGCGGCGTCCGGTTCGGCACCCACTTTGCTATACTGGCAAGTATAATTTTTGTCCCCGTCACTGGTTCGATCACCCTCGATCCTCCGCAGTCCGGTCCCGACTCGCGGATGCCATAGTGAGCGCGCCAGTAGTCCGATGCGGCCTATGCAGGCCCACCACTATCAGCGAGGAATCTGATGTCCAGCCCGGTCGACAATGCCGTGAACAGGCCCCTTCGACCCAAAGCACAGGCACTGAGGCTGCGGATCGTGGACGCGGCCCGGGCCGCGTTCCTCGCCGAGGGGTTCGACGTCAGCATGGACGTCGTCGCAGCAGCCGCAGGCACCACCAAGGCCACCGTTTACAAGTACTTCGGGAACAAGCAAACGCTGTTCATTGCCGTGATCACTGAAGAACTCGACCGTGCTCACGAGGAACCGCTCCGCCTGGTCGCCTCCCGGCTTGCCCATTCCACTCATGTCCGGGAGGACCTCGTCGACGCCTGCAAGGCGTGGGGGATGGGACTTGCCGCACCGGACACGATCGCCTTGAGGAACCTGGTCGCCGGTGAACTCAGGAGGTTCCCCGAACTCGGCGAGGCATGGAAGCAACACGGTCCCGAGCGGTTCCATCCGGTGATCGCCAAGACGCTGCGGCACCTGGTGGAGCTGGGTCGGCTTAGCATCAAGGACATCGACCTGGCCGTGCTCCAACTCGCCGGAATGACGGTGTCTCCAGTTCTGGTGTACAGCGCCTTCGGAAAGCCCCTCGACAGAGAACTGACGGAACGGCTGATCGAATCGGGTGTGGACATGTTCCTCAACCAGTACCAGTACCGGATCAACGCCTAGGCGTATGGCCAGGCGTTTTGTCCATTGAAAGCGAAAAAACTGAGCAGCGTGGCTACGGATAGCGAACTTGCCTACATGTCAGCCGTCGGCCTGGCCGCGCGTTTCGGCCGGGGCGAGCTTTCGCCCGTCGAGGTCCTGCGCGCCCTGTCCGAACGAGCCGACGAGCATCAGGGTCTCAACGCCCTTGTGGCTGCCGACGCCAGGCGGAACCACCTTGAGGCGCAGGAGGCGGTGCGACGCTACCGCGAGGGCCGGGCGAGGCCGCTCGAAGGCATCCCCGTGATCGTCAAGGACCTCATCGACACCGAAGGACTGCGCACCTCCTACGGCTCAAGGATGTTCTCCGGGCACGTTCCGCCGCGCGACGCGGCTGTGGTGGAGCGTGTCCGCGCGGCCGGTGGCATCGTTGTGGCCAAGAGCGCGACGCACGAGTTCGCATGGGGTATCACCACCGACGGCAGCGCGGTGGGGCCCACCCGCAATCCGTGGGATCCGACGGTGGTACCAGGAGGCTCGAGCGGGGGTTCCGCCGCGGCACTCGCCGCCGGCCTGGCACCTTTGGCCATCGGCACGGACACCGCGGGGTCCATACGGATTCCGGCCGCCTTCTGCGGCGTCATGGGCCTCAAGCCCACGTTCGGTCTCATCGACACAGCGGGCGTCTTCCCCTTGGCTCCCTCGCTGGACCACGTCGGGCCGATGGCACGAACTGTCGAGGACCTGCGGCTGTTGCTCTCGGTCCTCGCACCGGACGGCGCGCAGGCTCCGGACCCGGCAGCCGACGCAGAGGTCGTCGTCGGGATCTGGTCCGAGCTCGAACAAGCCGAGTCGGCCCCCGACATCGCCCGTGTGTTCCACGAAACGGTCCGTGCGCTGGAGGATGCCGGAGTGCGGGTCGTACGCCTGTCAGCACCCGGACTGCCTCCTCTGTACCCGGCTCTGGGCACGACGGTCGCTGTCGAGGGGGCCGCCGGGCACCGCGGTGCGGGACTGTGGCCCGCACGGCGGTCCGAGTACGGCGGCCAGGTCCGCGCCAGGCTGGAGAAGGCATCCCGGGTCACCGTGGATCAGTACGCCCGGACGCAGCGGGACCGAGCGCTGATCACGGCGATGACCGCTCGGGTACTGCACGATGTGGACATCGTGCTCTCCCCTGTGTCCGGGGTCTCACCCGCGCGCATCGGCCATGACGAGGTCCCCGGCGCGCCACAGGCACTGAGCTTCCGGGAACGGGTGATGGCCTTCACCGCGCTGCAGAGTCTGACAGGGGTGCCGACCTGCGTGGTACGCGCCGGATTCGACTCCGAGGGTCTTCCCGTGGGAGTGCAACTCACCGCGTCATGGGGCCGGGAACACACCCTGCTCGCGACCGCTCAACGCCTGGTCGAGGCGACTTCCGAGCTGCAGCATTCCTGGCCCACTGCCTGACGTCCGCTCCCGCCTCGTCGCCCGTTCTCCGTTTCCGGCCCATGCCCACCGACAACCTCGCCGGGGGCGCCGCCCTCGGCGCACCCCCGGCTCGTCGCATGCTCATCGGCTGCTTCCGGGGCTCGTAGTCGTGATGGCCGCCTGGGGCGCACATACCCGCAGGCCAGGCCACCGCCCAGCACACCGCGGACGCATGGTTGGGTCCTCTGCTCAGAGTGCGGCCTCGTAGGCGTAGATCCAGCCGTTGGCCGTCAGGGGGTCGGAGTCGGCCAGCGAGATGTCGCGGGCCTGCTGTTCGGGGCCGTCCGGCAGGTGGTTGACATGAGCGCGACCATGACTGACCGTCTGCAGCCGGGTGGCGCGTTCGATCCGCGCCTCCTCGTAGCGTTGGAGGGCGCCTGCGATGTCGTCCGCACCGTCGGCGAGGGCCGCGGCGAGGACGGCGCCGTCCTCCATGGCCTGAGCGGCTCCCTGGCCGAAGAAGGGGAACATCGGGTGGGCCGCATCACCGAGGAGAGTGGTCCTCGGCGTACTCCACCGCCGCAGTGGCGCCCGGTCCAGCAGCGCCCACTTGCCGGGGGTTCCCCCTGACCTGATCAGGTCGGTCACACGCGGGTCCCAGCCCGTGAACTCGGCCAGGAACTCCTCCACCGAGGCGGTCGTGCTCCAGGACTCCTCCGTGAAGTCCCCTGCCGGGGCGAAGGCCACGACGTTGACGGCCCTCCCCCCGTTGACGGGGTAGTGCACCAGGTGCCGGCCGGGGCCGAGCCACAGCGTGTGCGCCCGGCGGAGGGCGAAGGCAGGCGCCCGCTCGGCGGGCACGAGGGTGCGGAAGGCGCAGATGCCGGAGTACTCCGGCGTGGACGGCTCGGCGACCGTCGCGCGCACCACCGAATGCACCCCGTCGGCACCGATCACGACATCGGCCTCGGCCTTGCTGCCGTCGGCGAAGTGCAGCAGCACACCATCCGCCTGTTCCTCCACCGCCGTACAGCGCGCGCCGAGACGTACCCATTCCTTGGGCACCGCGGCCTTCACCGTGTCAAGGAGATCCGCGCGATGGACGGTGTAGGTGCGCTCACCGTAGAGCCGCTCGCAGACTCCGTCGAGGCGCTCCACCGAGAGCACCCTCCCGTTCTCCCAGCGGCGGAACTCCCACGCCAGCTCCACCGGTACGGCGTCACGCAGGAACCGGTCCATCACACCCAGCTGCCGCAGCAACCGGACGGCATTGGGTGACACCAGGATTCCCGCGCCGATCTCCTTGAGCGCGGGGGCCTGCTCGTAGACCGTCGCCATGACCCCGGCACGACGCAGGAAAGCGGCGGCGGCGAGCCCACCGATACCACCACCGACGACGGCGATCCGGGGCCGATCAGGGGAATGAAGCGGTGCCTTCGCGTGCATCTGCAGACTCCGTTCTTCTGAGCAACGCGTACACGGACGCGTCATGAGGTTTGTGACGGCTTCAATGCTCGCCGTGTCCCTGCGGCAGCTGAAACGGCTATGTTCATTGGGCGAACATCAACGTGAGCGCCGTCGGCTGGAGCCGCCGCGGGTGACACCGCCTCGTCGTAGGTGGGGGCGGGGACCGAGGAGGACTGCATGGCCCGGACGAGCCAACCCGGTCGCACCGTGAGTTCACGCCTGCTCGAAGTGCTCTTCGCCTTCCGCTCCGGCCGGTCCCGGCTCTCCCTCGCCGACCTCACCCGTGCGACCGGGCTCCCTCACGCCACTGCCCGCAGGCTGGCCCTGGAACTCGTCGAGGCCGGAGCGCTCGACCGGGCGCCGGACGGCAGCTTCAGCATCGGCATCCGGATGTGGCAGTTGGGCACGCTGGCCCCGCTCAGCGTGCCCTTGCGCACCGTCGTCCTTCCCTTCATGGACGACCTGCACACCGCCCTGCGCCAGCACGTGCAACTCGCCGTGCTCGAAGGCACGGAGGCCGTCCTCGTGGAACGCATCTCAGCTCCGGGGGCGGTCGATGTGATCTCCCGCGTCGGTGGTCGGCTGCCGCTCCACAGTTCCGGTGTCGGCCAGGTACTGCTCGCGCATGCCGGCCCAGGCATCGAGGACCAAGTGATCGCGCAGGGCCTGACGGCACACACCCCGCGCACCATCACCGATCCGGCCCGGCTGCGGCATGCTCTCGACGAGTGCCGTCGCACCGGTGTGGTGATGGCACGTGAGGAAATGACGCCCGGCACGGACTCCGTGGCCACCCGCGTCATCGACGCCGACGGTCACGTGGTCGCGGCCCTGTCCGTGATCGTCAGCACGGGCTCCGTCGGCCTGCACACGGTGCGGCCCGCCGTCATCGCCGCCGGACTCGCGGGGTCCCGAAGACTCGGCTGGACCCCCGCAGTCGGCATCCAGCACACCAACGGTGCCCATGCATGAGGCCCGCGGCACATGATGCCGCGGGACATGCCGCTGGGCAGCGGCACGCGGGCGTCGTCTCCCGCTCCACCCGGCTTTGGCTGGGGGCATCACCCGCCGAGGGCCCGGGGCGGCCGGGTCGGCTGGTCTCGCCGAGGCCTACCGCGACCCTGGTCTGCTGCCCGCGCTGGAGTCGCTGATCGAGCCGCACACCCGAGGCGACCCCGTCTCCCCGTTGCGGTGGACCACGCTGTCGTTACGGGCCCTGGCCTCGACCCTCACCACACGGGGCCACCCGGTCAGCGCTTCAAACGGTCGGACACCTGCTGCACACCCTGGGCTACAGCTTGCAGGGAACCGCGAAGACGACGGAGGGCATCAGCCATCCGGACCGCGATGCCCAGTTCACCCACCTCAATGCCACCGCCGCCGCGTTCCTCAACGATGCCCAGCCGGTGATCAGCGTCGACACCAAGGCCAAGGAATGGCTCGGCAACCGTGACCGGCCCGGTCGCACCTGGCGGCTGGGCAAGAACGCGATCAAAGTGGACTGCCACACGTTCACCACCAACGACCAGCCCATGGCCATCCCCTACGGGATCTACGACATCGCCAACAACAGCGGGTGGATCAACGTCGGAATCGACCACGACACCGCCCAGTTCGCGGTGGAGTCCATCCGACGCTGGTGGCAGCACCGCGGACGGGCGGACCACCCGCATGCCGGCAGGCTCCTGATCACCGCCGACTCCGGCGGCTCCAACGACCCCCGCCGCTGGACCTGGAAAAGCAACCTTGCCGCCTTCGCACGAGAGAGCGGCCTGGAGATCACGGTCTGTCACCTACCGCCGGGCCGTCGCAGCAGCCTGGTGAAGCTGAGAAGCCGTCTCTCAACCAAACGTGATCCCTTGATTTCTGCTGGTCAGGCATGGTCTCGCTCGGGGTGAGGGAGGCATACGGCGTCTTGTGTCCGCTTCATGACCGAGGGGTGCGCGGCGGCGTCGGTGCTGGGAATGCTGGAGGAGCGGGAGGCGGCTGCCCGCCAGCGGGTGGAGGGTCTGCGGGAGGAAGCCGCGCGGTTGGCTGAGGCGTTGGAGGCCGCGGAGATCGAGCTGGACCGGCGGGTGATCGCGCGGGAGGAACTGGTCGAGGCGTTGGCCGCCTCCGCGGCCGTGACGACTGCCGTGACCGAGCCCTTGGCCGAGGCGGAGCAGGCAACAGCGCCCTTGCCCGCACCGGTGCTGGGCTCGACGGTGCCGCCGTGGCGGGACGGGCTGCCGGTGACGGTGCTGGCGCCGGACTACCAGCGGATTGTGGGTGTGGTGGAGGAGCGGGCCCCGGCGGGCCAAGGGCCGCTCAAGGCCAGGGAAATCGCGGTGGGGCTGGGTCTGGAGACGACGCCGGCGAAGGTCGAGGGGGTGCGCTCGAAGGCCAGGCGCCTGGCGGAGCGCGGGTGGCTTCTGCAGGAGACGTCGGGGGCATTCAGCGCCGCCCGGCGGCCTGGGGCCGCGCCAGACGCCGGCCCATCCGCGTGACCATCGACCACCGGATCATCGCCTCACTGGTAGCGGGCAGTGTTTCGTAATCCCTCGCCAGACGGCGGGAGTTCATCAGCCACGCGAACGTGCGCTCGGCCACCCAACGCCTGGGCAGCACCACGAATCCCTCCATGTCGTCGGTGCGTTTGACGATCTGCAGGGTCAGCGCGAGTTTCTGACGGCACCAGTCCACGAGGGAGCCGGTGTAGCCGCCGTCGGCCCAGACGAGGGTGATGTCGCGGTGCAAGCGCCGCAGCCGTATCAGCAGGCCCGCCGCGGCGTCCCGGTCGCCGATATTCGCGGCGGTGACCGCGACCACCAGGAGCAGGCCCAGGCAGTCGGTCACGATGTGCCGCTTTCGCCCGGGCACCTTCTTCCCGCCGTCGTAGCCGCGTGAGGCGGCCGGCACTGTCGCGGCGGCCCGCACCGACTGCGCGTCGATGATCCCCGCCGTGGGCTCGGCATCACGGCCCTCGCGCTCACGCACCCGTCCGCGCAGCCGGTCATGGAACTCGGCGATCAGCCCGTGCTCGCTCCAGCGGCGGAAGAAGGCGTAAACCCGGCCCCAGGCGGGAAAGTCCGCGGGTATCGCCCGCCACGAGATCCCGCCCGCAACCAGGTAGCGGATCGCGTCCAGCATCTGGCGGTGGCAATAGCCTTCCGGCTGCCCGCCTCTGCCCTGGAGCCAGGCCGGCACCGGCAGCAATTGCCGGACCTCCGCCCACTCCCTATCCGTCATGTCCGACGGATACCGGCGCACTCGATCAGGATGATCGGCCGCGTTGCCGTACACGTGCGCGAGGCAATCGCACGACACAGCGGGCGAGTTGAAGTCAACGGGCTCAGGCGCGTACAACAACGGCAACAGGGCCTCCGGGAACCGCTCGGAATGGGGTCGCACCCCCGAGCTACCAGGAGGCCCTGCCTTCATGCGCGCACGGCCGGAAGATCACCCGACCAGGAACCCTGTTCGACCCGCACGTTCCATGATCCGTTGAGCGGCTTCTCAGTAAAGGCGAGGACCAGGACCCCTCGTCGCAGGATCGATCAGTCCCCTCCAGCGGTACGTCAGTCCTGGATGAGGGCCAGTTGCTTCTGGATTTCGCGGGGGTTGGTGTCGCCTGCGACCTTCTGCAGAAGCGGGGTGTGGTCGAGGATGAAGTCCCGGACCGGCCGCAGTAGTGCCGGCGCGTGGTGGAAGACCTTGCCGAGAATCCATGCTTGCTGGACCTGCCGGGCGGTGTGGGGCTTGCGCGGGTCCTCGTAGCCTTGCAACGCACGCTGTACGGCGGTGAGGTCGGTGAGGTCGACGCCGCGCAGGGCCCTGCCGAGGAAGTAGCCGTCCTCGATGGACATGCCCGCGCCGTAGGCGGCGTAGGGCGAGGTCGGGTGTGCGGCGTCGCCCACGAGGGTGGCCCGTCCCTTGGACCACTGCTTCAGGCGGGGCCGGTCGCGCAGCACCCAGCGTTGCACGTTGTCCGGCTCTGTCTGGGCGATCAGCCCGGGCAGGGGCGCCGGGAACTCCGCGGCCAACGCGGTGGCCGAGGCCTTGAGATCGGACGGTGCCGGGGCGTCGGGGTCGGTGGCGCTGAGTACCCACCACTGGAAGCCGTCGCGGCCCTTGTGTCGGATCGATGTCCAGCTTCCCTGCACTGCCCTGCTGTGCGTCAGGACGGACATGTTCGGTTCGGTGCCGTCGACGTTGGTGAAGGTGAATCCGCCGAAGATGTGCAGTCGGTGCTCGCGCTTGGGCGTATCCCCCCACAGCGTGCGCCGTACCAGCGAGTCGATGCCGTCGGCGCCGACCAGTACGTCGTGCTCCGCCGTGGTGCCGTCGGCGAAGTGCAGAGTGACCGCCTGTTCGTTCTGCTCGATCCGGGTCACCTGCTGGTTGAACCGGAGGGTGCCCGGCGGGATGGCGGCGAGCATCCGCTCGTACAGTTCGGGCCGTAGCAGTCCGATGAACCCGCCGCCGTATGCGCGCCTGGTCTCCGGGTCCTGCTTGACGTGCACGCGCACGTGGCCACGGAGGTTGCGGAACTCGGAATCCGTGGGGGAGCCGAGGTCTTCGGTGTCCACTCCGAGTGCGCGGAGCGCCTTCAGGGGCGGCGGCCACAGGTTGAGGATGTTGCCAGCCGGCCGCGCCTCGCGGTAACGCTCGTAGACGGTGACCTCGTGACCGGCCTGGGCTATGGACAGGGCCGCGGCCATACCGGCCGGACCGGCGCCGAGGACGGCGACGCGGCCGCCGGGGTTGTTCGGAACAGGCATGGGGACACCTCGCGTCATCGGGAGGAAAACAGTAGCGAGCGCTACTGTTAGCCGCAGACTGTAGTGTGAACTACGGTTCAGTCAAGACCTGTGCATGCACCTGGGGAATGGGAGGCTGAGGTCATGGGCGAGGCCCAAGCGGCGCAGACGGCCGACCTGGAGATCCGGCCGCCCAAGCAGCGCCGCAGTCGCGAGGCGTGGAACCGGGTGCTCGATGCCGGGGTGTCCATCCTGGAGGACGGCGGGTACGAGGCGTTCACCATCGCCGCCGTATGCGAGCGGGCCGAAGTCGCGCCGCCGGCCATCTACGCCCGCACCACCAGCAAGGACGCTCTCTTCCTCGCCGTCTACGAGCACGGCATCCAGCGCCTGCGCGCGGAGCAGCAGGTCTTCTCCGACAACAGCCGATGGGCAGACCTGCCTCCGGCCGAACTCGTCCGCGCAGCAGTGGCCGAAACGGTCGGCATGTCCCTGCGCCACGAACGGTTCCTACGGGCCGTCGTCCTGACCTCCGCGTCGCATCCGGAAGTCCGGCGCCGAGGTTCCCACTACGGCCAGGAGCTCGGCAACGGATTCGCCAAGGTGGTCCTTCGGGCGGCGGACGCCATCACGCTCCCCGACGCCGAGACCGCGGTCCACTCCTGCTTCAGCACAGTCTTCGCCGCGTCGGTCATCCGCGTCGCCTACGGTCCGGGATTCGCCAGGCCGGCACCTGTCGAGGACGACACCTTCATCGCCGATCTAGCAGAGACGGCGGTGCGCTACCTGCTGTCCGCCTGACAGCTTTCGGCCCGAACCTCTGCCATCTACGGCACCGCTGTCCCCCAGCTTCACCACACAGTGGGGGGATCGCGCGCTCACACACCCGACCGAAGCACCCGGTTCAGAAACAGGCACTCATCTTGTTCTTTAACCTGAGCGCAGTCGGGCGCGCAGGACTGCCGCACCGTCCCCCTCAAGGTCCTCGCAGGCCGCTGCGCGGCCTGCCATCCCCATCACCAGCGAGAGGGTCGGCCCCCGGAGCAGATCCCCCGAGCCGGTACTGAACGGTCCGTCAGTGGCCTCGACCCGCAAGCCCGCGATTGCAGTGTTGCTCGCGACAGTGAAATCGCGGCTGGCGAAGAACCGGGCCACGGCGGTCGTCGTGGCCACCGGGGGTGTCCGCACAAGACCCAATGGCCGACGGATGTCCTCGCTGTGGACGACTATTTCGCCCAGCCAGGCCGCAGTATGTCCTGTCGGTCCGGCAGGCCCGGTGACAACATCGCGAAATCGCCGCAAGGTCTCTTCAGGCGTAGCACCACGGTGCTTTGCGAGTCGTCGGTCGTTGTGCAGATCGGAGTCGAACCGAGCGGCCAGCATGCTCAGCAGCCAGCGCCACATCCTCGTGCTGGCACCTGCCGTCAGATGGGCTACGACCTCCTCCACGGTCCAGCGTTCACACAGTGATGCTTTCGCCCACTGGGCCGCGCTGAGCCCGGTGAGGTCTTGAGCGAGCGCGGACCGCTCGACGTGAATCGCCCTTTCCAGAGCTTCCCGGGTTTCCAGAACGTGTGGTTCAGCCATAGGACAGCCTCCAGAGATCGGGTGTCCTCCATCAGACTCCTATCGCCGCCCAAACTCATCGACTGCACCCGCGTAGCGAGCCGAATTCGACCTTCCAGTGTCGAAATGAGCCTCGAACTAGGCCGCTCACCTGGGCGTTCGCCGGACACTGGAGCGGCCTTCGTCTGATCATGTGCTCCGACCAAGGTGCACCGATCGAGACGAAGGCCGTGAAGTGAGTCTGCTGCCTGACGCAGGTCCCGGGGAAGCGTTCGCGCAAGCGTCACGCTTCCGGGAGGACTTATTCGACTGCCTGACCGCACACGGGGACGAACTGTTCGAGCTCGTCGACGCGTTGCTGTGCGCGGACGGCCCGGTGACCTCGCCGGTGGACCTCACACTGGTAGCCGAGCACCGGCGCGGGCACGGCGCGATGTACGAGGCGTTGAACAGCGGGAACGTGGACGTGCCCCGGTTGCGGCAAGTGCTCGCCGGTCTGCCGATGCCGCGGGCCGCTGACGGGCGCCTGGTCCTGGCGGTCGACGTCAGCAACTGGCTCCGCCCCGACGCGCCGACCAGCGCGGACCGCCTGTTCTGCCACGTCTACGGCCGCAGCGGACGGTCCTCGGACCAGTTCATCCCCGGCTGGCCGTACTCCTTCGTCGCCGCCCTCGAATCGGGCCGGACGTCCTGGTGCCAGCTGCTGGACGCCGTCCGTCTCGGACCCGAGGACGACGTCGCCGAGGTCACCGCCACCCAGCTCCGCCGTGTGGTCACGGACCTGATCGAGATGGGCCGCTGGCACGTCGGCGACCGCGACATCCTCATCATCTTCGACGCTGGCTACGACGCCCCTCGCATGGCCCATCTCCTCGACGGCCTCCCGATCGAGGTGCTGGGACGGATGCGCTCCGACCGCGTCATGCGACGGCCCACGCCTTCGCTCAAGGAGTACGCCCTGTCCTACCCCCAGGGCGGGCGACCGCCGAAGCACGGCAAGGAGTTCCGCTTCGCCAAGACGGAGACCTGGGGCGAGCCGGACGCGGCCACGACGCAGGTCACCGACCGGTACGGCACCGCCCGCGCGATGGCCTGGGACCGCATCCACCCCCGGCTGACCACACGCTCCGCGTGGATCGACCACACCGGCGAACTCCCCATCATCGAAGGCACGCTGATCCGCCTCCAGGTCGAGAGCCTGCCCGGCGGCGGCGACCCACTGCCGCTCTGGCTCTGGTCGTCCGCCACCGGCCTGAACAGCGCGGACGTCGACGTGCGCTGGCAGGCGTTCCTACGGAGATTCGACATCGAGCACCTCTTCAGGCTGATAAAACAGACCCTCGGGTGGACCCGTCCGAAGCTGCGAACCCCCGAGGCCGGCGAGCGCTGGACCTGGCTGATCATCGCCGCACACACCCAGATCCGCCTTCTGCGCGAGGCCGCCGCCGACTTGCGGCGGCCGTGGGAGAAGCCCGCCGAGCCCGGCCGGCTTACCCCGGCCCGAGTCCGCCGGGTGTTTCGGAACCTCCGCCCGCTCCTGCATTGTCCGGCCCGTGCACCGAAACCCTCAACTCCCGGACCTGGAAGGCCACTTGGCTCGAAAAACCGGCGGTCTGCCACCCGCTACGACGTGGGCAAGACCGTGAAACGACCCGAGAGCATCATCGAACGAAACCGACTCAGACCATAAAGAACAAGATCAGATGTGCAAACCTGGCGGCGCGACGGTCGCCGCCATGGCTGAGCATCCGCCTGGACTGCAGAACCCTCGTCCAGCGCCTCGGCTGGCCGCTCGCGCTTGAACTGGTCAGGGCCTCGGTCGATCGCCGTCAACTGCCGGTGGGCCGCGACCGGGCGACCTTGCGCGGCGCGTGTCCAGTACCCGCGGAGAAGTCCTGTCTTCAGGCAGGTCGCTTCTTGCTGCCCGCCCGGAGAGTGTCCGTTCTCAGCCAAAGTGCCCCAAGTGAGGTTTTCGGGACAGCTGCACTGCCCAGGCTTCTGCCCGAGCTGGCAGGTGGATGCCATGCCTGACACCAAGGGGGGAAGGCCGATGGCGGTCGAGCCGACGGAGACTGCGTGGCGGATTCAGGCAGCTGTTGCGGATTTGACAGCCAAGGCTGATTCGAAGGCCTCGTTTGCACTGACCATGCAGTCCACAGCCTTGGCTGTCTTAGGCCTACTGGCGAGTTCCAAACGAGCGGCGGGTGACCTCGACTCCGGTGCATCACGGCTGTTGTTGTGGTGCGGCGTCCTGCTCATGGTGGGCGGAGCCAGCTGCGCGGCCTGGGCCATTTCGCCGAACCTCCGAAAGGAGCGGCGGGGGCCGGAACGTGACGACGACTTTCTGTATTTCGGGCATGTTCGGCACTTGGAACCGGCGGCGCTCGAAGAGGTCCTCCGGGACAAAGATCCGTTGCCGTCCCTGTCCCGGCAACTGGTGGTGATGAGCGAGATCGCCTGGACCAAGCACCGACGCGTGCAGTGGTCGCTCATGTTGGCAGTTGCAGGCTGCACCGCCTTCGGTCTCGCGACCGTGGTCGGATGACATACCAGGAAGGCAGGACGCTGATGAACTTCCGCTCCCTGGTATCCGCCGACGTATGGCGCGACCTTGTGGAACGTGGGCGTCGGCGGACGTTCACGCGTGGATCCGTGCTGCTGCGTCAAGGGGAGTCGCCGGACTGCGCCATCGCACTGGTCGACGGCCTGGTGAAGGTGACGCAGATCAATGAGTGCGGAGACGAACTGACGCTGATGCTGCGCGGGCCAGGTGAAGTGCTCGGGGAAATGGGCGCCTTGCTCGGACGGCCACGCTCGGCCACTGTCACCGCGGTCCGTCCGTGTACAGGGTTTGTTCTGCCGGCTCACGCCTTTCGTGGCTACGTAGAGCGCCATCGGCTGGAGACGGTGGTGTACCAGCTGACCGTAGAACGGTTGAACAGCCACGAACGCCTGCGAGCTGATCTCGCGCACCTGTCACGTGTGGCGCGCGTTGCCCGTGTCGTCAGCCATCTCGCGGACGAAATCGGCCACTCGCACGGCGACGACGGCTTGGTGGTCGAGTTGGGCATGGCCCGGACGGAGCTGGCGACCATGGCGTCCATGAGCCGCTCATCAGCACTTGACGCTCTCAGCCAGCTTCAGGCAGCCGGGGTCCTCACACTCGGCCGCCGGTACCTGGTCATCAACGACGTCGCCCACCTCAAGGCGGCCGCCCGGGACGAGAAGCAGCTTCCGGGCGGCATCGGCTGCCAGGGCGACTCGCCCGCCATGTGACTCAGCGCACGTCCGTACCGTCCAGTCCTGGACTATCTCGTCCGTGCTGCTCCACGAAGGTGGCGTTCGCCGCGATTTCGCGGCACGACACCCGACGAGAGGAGCGGCACATGTTGCCGTCATGGGAGCCGTTGTGGCCCTACCGGGCCGTACTGGCGGTGGACGCCCGCAACTTCAGTGCGCTGGATAGCAAGGGCATGCAGCAAGTGAACGCCGACATCCTGCCGTTGCTGTCCGAGGCGCTCAGCGCCAGCAACGTGAGCGCTCAGTGGCAGCGGCGGATGTTCGGCCAGCATGCCGGCGACAGCTACGTCGCCGGCATGGACCCAGAGGTGTTGCCCGCGCTGGTGGGCTGCTTCCCTGGTGCCCTTAGGCAGGCTCTGGGCCGCCGCCGCGCGGATACCCCCGCCAGTACGCCCCTGCAGCTCAGGGTCAGCATCCACGTCGGCCCTCTGCCGCACACCGGGCTGGGCGTACCGATGGTGCACACCCACCGGCTCCTGGACGACGACGCACTGCGCACCCTGCTGAACCGCGCGAACCCGGAGATCACCAACACCGCAGTGATCATTTCGCAACGCGTCTACGAGGACGTTTTCGAAAGCGGCTGCGTCAACGGCGACGTCCTGCCCGACCAGTTCATGCGGCACCTGGTGAAGGTGAAGAAGTTCCAGCAGCCAGCCTATGTCCACATCCCCGGCTTCGACTGGCGGCTCGCGGACCCCGACATCTTCGAACCCCTCGCCACCACGGACGCGCCCACGGAGCCGCCGGCCCCTGCGCCCGGAGCGTCACCGCAGCCAGCATCCCCAGCCCCAGGCACGGTGAGCTTCAGTCACACGGGTGAGCACGGCGTCCAGGCCTACAACCACTTCGGCGCCGGGCGGGGGCAGTGATGATCGACAACGAGCAGGGCCAGCGAGAAGGCACGGAGACCACGTCGCCATCGGCGGAGCCACCGTCGGTGGAGCCCGTCGAGCCGAACGAGCCCGCAGGCTCCCCTTCACCGCCAGAGGGCGGCGAGCCGAACGGCCAGCCGCAGTCCAGCTCAGTGAGCTTCAGTCACTCCGGTGAGCACGGCATCCAGGCCTACAACCTGCACCTGAACGGTGATCAGGCGATCCCCGTCCCCATCACCGAGAGCGACGCCGACTACAAGGCGAGCCACGACGGCCGGTTCGTCCCGCCGCGCAACACAGACCAGTGGGAGGCCGCGTCCAAACTGCTGGACGAATACGGAGTCATCGTGCTCTGCGCGGCCCAGGGCACCGGCCGGCGCACGGCTGCCATACGCCTGCTGCGTACCGTGACCAACCCTGTGCCGGCCCTCTTCGACCTCGACCCGGAATGGTCCAAGCCCTCGGTCCGCCCGCTGCCGAAAGAGGCGGGGATGGGATGCATCCTCGATCTCTCCGACCTCGCGGAGCAACCTGGCGAGCGGCTGGGCACCGACCTGGTCGGCCATGGGGCGGAACTGCGCAAGAGCAACTCCTTTCTCGTCATCCTGGCCACGCCCGCCGACTGGTACGGCCACTGGGCTGAACCTACGCTGCCCTTCACCGTCCGGCTGGAGTCGCCCGACGCACGCGCCCTCGTCACAGCGGAATTCCGGGCGAACTACCGCGGCGATCGTGTGACCTGGTTGGACAGGACGGAGTTCGCTGGCATCTGGAAGGCCAACCCGTCCGCGCGCGCCGCGTGGCGCCTGGCCGACCGTCTGCTCCGGGCGTCCGGGCCGGAGCAGATCCAGGCGATCGTCGATGAGTTCGGCGACTGGCACAGGGAAGTCGAGAAACTCCTCAGCAGGAATCGGGCTACGGGGGGCGACGCGCAGCTGCTGTCCACCCGGGTCACGGTCTGGGCCGGCGCCCTGCTGCACGGAGGACAGCGCAGGTCCGTCATCAAGGCAGCCGATGACCTCCTGACCCGACTCGGGCTCGAACGCCACCCTGTCAACGTTCTGGCCGACGCCACCACATCGAGCCGACTGGACGCCGCGGAGATCATTCGCGACGGAGACCGGGCCTTCCACGACACGCAGAAGGAAGGTCTGCCCGCCGCTATCCTGCGTCACCTGTGGGACGAGTTCCCCACCCAGCACGAACTCCTGCGCAGGTGGGCCATCGGCATCGCCGCAGACCGGACCGTCCCGGAAGAGGACGCCCGGCTGATCACCACCGCACTGTGGAAACTGGCGGCGCACCGCCACGACCGGGCCATCCTCGACGGGCTGGCGAGCGACCTCAAGGGTCCCCGGAGGGTCCTGGCCGTGGAAGCCCTCACCACAGCAGCCGGGGATGCCGAGTTCGGCCGCTACGTCAGGGACCGCCTGCGCCAGTGGATGGACGCCAAGAACCCTTCGGACGACAAAGTCGACCTCGTCATCGAGATCTGCGCAGGCACCTGGGGAATCCAACAGCCGGCCCTCGCACTGACACGGCTGGGCAAAGCCGCAGGCCACAAGACTTTCGGCTCCGCAACCGTCGTCAATGCTTTCCAGCAACTCGCGCTGCAACGACCGGACGATGTGCGCAAGGCCGTCGACCAATGGCTCACCGACGCCGAAAGCCGGCCCGCCGACGAGACCCTGCGCCGCCAGACTCTCGGATCCTTCCTCGCCCTCGTCTCCAGCGACGAGGGAACAGACCTCATCCTGAACAACACACGCGACACCGAAGCCCGGCTGCGCATCATCCACGCATGGCAGAAACTGCTGTCCACCGACGACGCCGTGGAAGCGGTCGTCACGCAACTGTCGCGATGGCATGAGCGATTCCAAGAGGGCCGCGACCGCCGGGAAGCCGTGGTGGACGTCCTCGCAGACATCTTCGCCCCACCCAGCCTCCGCCCCGGTCTCGACCGGCTCATGGTGACGGAAGAAGCGGCCATCCTCCCCTTCTGGCGCGAGGTCCTGGTGCTGGCCGCCAACCGCTACCAGGCGTCCAAGGAGGCATCGACCCCTTGACGACCGACGGACCCGGCCCGTGGTGGAGCCGCCGACGCAGTCGGATCCGGGCCCAGTGGCCCACACGCCTGCCCGGCATCCGCTTCTGCGCCCGCGGCACCCTCACCTACCGGGCACACGCCAACATCAAGGCCGGCGGCACAGCCTCCGCCCGAGCCGCCGCACGACTCGCCCTAGACGAACTCGGCCGCGGCATCACCCAGGACCACATGCCCGAACAGCTCACCACCGCACAAGAAAGCCTCACACTCGCCGCGGCGCACTGGCACACCCCCAAGCACACACCGGGCCTCTGGCTGAAGGCACACATCACCCTGCTGCTCACCGAGCAAGACGCGGACCGGGCCCAGAGATACCAAGACGCCTTACGCGAGGTGACACTCCAGCTCGCGCGGGAACACGAACGCCGAGAACGGTTCAGACAAGCGGTCTTCGACAGCCCGGACGCCACGCGTATCTGGTGGCTCGACCGCCACCTGGACGACCTGGAATCCCTCGACTGGGACCTCTTCAAGGAGAAGATCCTCCCGCTCGCCGGCGCGGCCAACGACATCCAGTCCAAGGCCGAACGCATGGCCCACACCCTCGCGTACGTCTGGGAAAAGCTGGGCAACGACCCAGGACAACACGCCCGCTTCACCACCACCGTCCGCACCGTCCTGGACCAGATGGGATGGGACGACGTCCCGTGGCCGTCCTTGGACGAGCCGACGGGGGACGACCCGCACAAGACGGCGGACGGCGAGGCAGGCCGCGATCCAGTGCGTGAACCGGGCGCAGCCCGATGAGGCTGCCGGCCTTGCGCTGGCTGCTCGACCCGGCGACCAGCCTCCTGGCCCTGCGGTTACGTGCTCAAGAACCACGCCGTATGTCGTATGACGCGGCCTGGCGGCTAGCACGTGTAACGCGCCACCCCGACGAAATGGTGTACCGCCACCATGGACACCTCGCCGAGGACTCCGGCGATGAAATGCAGTAAGCGATCAATTAGGGAGCGCTCGGTACGCAACGCCGAGGCTTTTGGAGAGCCATTGCCGGGCCTTCCCGGCGCTGGGTCATGTGGCGACCTGCGGAAGTCGCTTATGCAATCTCTCCGTAGTCGGGCTAGCGCGTGGTGCGCGACGTCATCGCCCTCGGGTGGGACGACCTCGCCTCGGTCAGCTGCCTGACCGCCTGGGAACCTCGCACGGCAGCGACCACGACCTAGCCACCTGCACCCGAAAGGGCCAGACCTCGTGAGCGACCCTCAAGGGCCGGCGATGGCGGCTGCCCCCGCCGGCCCTACGGGATCGATGAGCAGACGGATTGTGTGCGTCGTCCGCTCTTCGGTCCAGTTACGTCATCCTCAACCCATGCCTGCAGCCTTCAAGTTCACCTGTGCCGACAAGCACATGACCTTGGACGAGCTCGCCGAGTTCATCGATGCCGCCAGGAAGGCCGGCGTCCCCGGCAGAACCCCGATCCGTGGGGAGCTATGGACGAGCGGGTAGATCAAGGAAGTTGCAGCCGAGGTCGATGAGGGCGACGACTGACGGACCGGAAACACGTGCCTTGGGATGCGCGCCAGATGCCTGGTCACGTCTCCTGACGACTGTCCTCAGATCGCAGATTGCGTTGGCCTTCGATGAACTCAACCAGCCACTCGTAGTCCTCGTTTGCCTTACGAGTACCAGCCGCCCAGGTAAGTAGGACCACGACCACAGGCATGATGGTCACGAGCACGAAGCCCGCCACCACAGCGCATAGACAGACCCATGCCGCGTACTGCTCATTGATGCGGTCAGGGGTGGTGAGCCAGCCGAGGGACATGAACTCAGCCGACAACAGACCCATTGCTACGGCCAGATATGCTAAAGCCACATAGCGCCTGATGCGCCCGAAGATATCCTCCTTCCTGGGGAACGCCTCCTCCCCGCGACGCCTGGCTGACGCAATGGCTTCGAGTTGCTCATGAGTGGCGCGCCCTTCCACCGCCTCCGCTAGGCGACGAGCCTGGCCAAGCCCACCATCCAACTTTGCGAAACCCTCGAACTGCTTGATGTATTGGTGGCCCTCAACAGCCGCTACAAGCCAAATGACGGGTGCGACAGCAGCGATCGTCGCTGCGTAGGTCTCGGTCATCTTCACCAAAGCAGTCTGCACCGGTAGGGGCACATGCCGTGAAGTGAACCCGGAAGAGGAGTCCGGTCGCGGCCATGACCCTGTTTGCGTTCGGCGTGATGCTGCGGCATCCTCCTGGCCTCACGTCCGGCGTGCCCGGAGCCAGACGCTACGAAGGCCCGGCACTGTGCGGGCCTTTGTCGTACCCGGCACCCATTTCGTGTCACAGGAACGTCACTCAGCCTCCACATGAGGCGACTGTGGCGGGTCCTGACATCGGGCCGAGTGAAGCACCCGAGCCGCTCAGCACAGCTGAGAGGGCTGTGGCTCCGCTGCAAACGCGGAGTTACTGCCCTTCTGGTCAACTCGGCACCGTTTGGACAGGCGTGATGACGAGGGGCCTCCGGCTGGACTGTGGTGATCGGCATCGAGACCCCTTAGCCAAACGTGTTCAGCGGCGCCTGCCGCGGCCCTACCGCATAGGCGCCTCGTTCGCCACGACCGATGGTGCCGGGGGCACGCTTCACAGATGGACGGTGCCCGAAGCGAACCAGTCACGAGCTGTTGCCTCGGCTCCGTCTGGGAGGTCGTTGATGAAGACCACGGCCAGGCCGCGGCGGGCTCGTGAGCAGCAGACGTAGAAGAGGTTGCGTGAGCGCTCGGTTCGCTCAGGTTTGTCGGTGCCGACAAGCATCTTGCCGATGTTGTACATGGTCCAGACAGAGTCGTCGATCACTACGACGACGTTCTCGAACTCGTCTCCCTTGACGCCGTGTTGGGTTGAGAAGGGCGTGAGTTCATCGATGAACTGGGTGACGCTGATGACTTCCCGGTAGGAGACACCACGGATGTTGTTGGAGAAGTCTGCTTGCCGCTTGTGTCGCTCGTCGAGGTCGGCTGCGGTTCTGCGGCGCTCGCGGTCTTTCACCCTTCCGGGCACGGCCAGGAGGGGGCTGTCGGCCATGAGGTCCAGAACGTCGCCGATGGTCCCGGTCGCGCGCACCGTGTCGAGCTCGCGAATTGCTTCGCTGATGATCCTCTTGTCGGTGTGCCGGGTGATGCGTCTCTTTCCCTGGTCCAGCAGGTCTGTCAGTTCCACGAAGTCCCTGGCCTGGTAGGCCGCGCAAAGGGCTTCGATCTGCGTCAGGTACTGGATGTAGGGCTCGTTGCGCGCCATGAGGTCGTCGGGGCCGTGGCTGCCGAGCTGCCGGTACTGCTCCAGCAGGTTGGCGTATTCGAGGGTGCCCGCGATGCCGCGATGGGTCAGCAAGAGGTACTTCGAGTTCTCAAGTGACCAGTCCCTGCTCGCGAGGGTGGCTCTAGCGGCATCCAGCCGTCGCGGGCCGGACGGCACGTCGGTGTTGAGGAAGAGGTGTACCTCGCCCTCCTGCTGCTTCCCGGAGGCCTGCTGGCGGAGGTCGGGCCGCATCTTGTTGAGAACGTCGACTACAGGGCGCGAACACCGGTAGTTCTCGGTTTTGGTGATGGGTGTGAGCTTGTCGTGCCGGACTGCGCCGACGCCGGATCGGTAGATCTTCTGCATCGAGTCGCCGAAGAGGCCGATCACACAGGGTTCCTTGCCTATTCCTGCCAGGTGGTTCAGCAGTAGGTCGATCGTCTTGGGTGAGGTGTCCTGGTACTCGTCGACGAAGATGACGGGATATTTGCTGGTGATGATGCGTATGAGTTTGGGGTGGGTGGCGACGAGCCGCAGGGACAGAGCGATGACATCGTCGTGGGATATGCGGCCCTCGCTCAGCTTCCGCCCGCGGTCGGAGTACTCGATCACTGGGGGAGCGGCCACCTCAGTGAGGTCTTGAGGCTTTGACAGGGTCTCGTTGTAGTCGAGGATCTGCTGCCAGAGCTCGCGCGGGTAGGCCTGGATGACGCTCCAGAGGAACTCGTGGATGGTGCCGACGGCGACGAGCGGGTCCGCCGAGATGCGTTCGAGGATCTTCTTCTTGGCGACGTTCGTGTATGTGATGCAGGCGATCTGCCGACCGTTTGCCTCAAGCTCCGTACGTCGGTGGCTGAGGAGGTACTGAAGGGCGCCGACGAGATCGGTCGTCTTGCCTGCGCCTGCTCCTGCTTCCACGAGGAAGCTGCGCCGGGCGTCCAGCTCTTCGACCACGGCTTCGAGGGTGTTCAGGCGAGCCACTGGAGTCCTTCGGCGATGTAGCGGGGGACGGCCCAGTCCTCCAGGAGCATGACGTCGAACGCGAAGTCGGTCTTGTGTTTGGAGAGCCGTTTGGCGATGGCGAACGCATTGGCTTCGATGTCTTCAGGGGTGGGGTCGGCCCCGACTTCCTGAACGAAGGCTCTCTTCAGCTCCAGGTGCCGGAGGTCTCGGGCGAGGACTGGTGCGTTGGCGATGATGAAGGCGTCCTCGAAGCTGCGTGCACAGACTCCTGCCTGCTTTTCCGGGACCTGGTAGGCCACGCGCACGTGACCGTGCTCCTTCTCGTCCGTGCTGACGTCGAGGAGCTTCGCGATGCTGGATTGACCCGGAAGCCACTTCTTCAGTGTGGAGTTCGAGGTGACCGCCTGAGTGGTGCTCGGCGGGCAGGCCTTCTGATCTGTGGGGCTGACGGAGTCGATGTCGGTGATGACCAAGGTCTTCACGTTGAGGAAATCGAGCAGTTCACGGAACCGGACCGCGTAGGCGTCACCGACCTCGATGACCGACACGTATTGGTGCAGGAGACCTTCGGCGCACCGACGGACCATCTCGGGCAGCAGCAGTCGTTCCGCCGTGCCCTCGATAAGGATCACCTTGTCGGCGAAGAACATGTCGCAACGGTGCAGGACCATGTACTGGCGCAGGAACCGCAGCGTCTCGTCACCTTGAGGAGTGGCCTTGACCTTCGCCTGGAAGGTGGAGAGGTCCTTGACCTTGCCGTCCGGCTCGGAGCGGTCGAAGTACCGCACCGTGTGAAACCCGCCGCTCGCGACGATGTGCGAAGAGTGCGTGGTGATGACCACCTGCACCTTCCACGGGGCCTTGCGCTTGATGAAGTCCTGAATGTTCTTGATGAAGACCTCCTGCATCTGGGGATGCAGGTGGGCCTCCGGCTCCTCGATGAACAACACCTGGAGCGCCGGCTTCGGAGCAGCACGCTCGTACGCCTGGTGAAAACTAATGACCTGCAGGATCGTGAAGATCAGCTTGCTGTAGCCGAGCCCATTGTGGCCTTCCGGGAGGTGGAAGTCGCCGTCTCCAGACGGATACTGGAGCCGCGTGCTGCCCCTGAGAATGCCCGAGCCCTCCATGAGAGACACGATGCGGGGCTTTTCGACAGGTGTGATCGTCCCAACCCCGAAACTACGCAGGTCCTCGAAGACCGGGTCGAACAGCGATTTGTAGCTGGTGTCGAGCTCCAGTGACGCTGAGGCCAGGGCATCCTCGATCTGCTCGATGCTCTGATGACGCCCCTCAGGCCCGCTCTTGACCTTGTAATAGGTCTCGAACGTCTTGGACAGCGTGCGGGCCTTGTCTCCTGGGGTGTCGTCGACCTTGGTCTGCGCGTAGACGAACTTCACCGAGACGATCGCCTGCGCGGCACTGCGCTTGATCTCCTTCGTCACCTTCTCGTTGACCGGGCTCACTGCTCGAAAGACGGAGGCGAAGTAGTCCGTGAAGTTCTTGCGCAGCCACTTGATGGGCTCGAATTTCGGCCTCTGACTCGCGGTCCACAAGTCCTTGAGCAGGTCGTGCGGCCGTGCTGCCTCCAGCGCCGCTTCGATCTTGACCGTGAAGCAGGAGTCGTCGAGGTCCAGGATCACGTCTGTGAGCGGAGCGAGGTCGTCGTCCTCGGCGTACTCGATCGTGAGTGCCAGCCGGATGGACGGCACGAGTTCGTACGCCTTGGCCAGCAGTCCCTCCCGCGTCTCCTGATCGCCTTCGGCCGCATGTGTCTGTGCTTCACCGAAGATCTGAAGTGCCTGCTCGATGTCGGGAATCCGGCAGGTGGAGAAGTCCTCCAGCACGAAGCGTGTGTCGTCGTCACCGAAGAACTTCTCGAAGAGGTTGACGAACGATGTCTTGCCGCTGTTGTTGCGTCCCACGATGAGCGTGGTTTGGTGATCGATCCGCACGTCCGCCTTGTCCAGGGCGCGGAAATTGATCACGTTGGCATGGGTCAGCTGCATCGCACTCCCAACATTGTTCCAACCCCGCTCACGGGGAGACGCACGCCTGCGGCCACCGTGAGTCAGAGCAGTATCTGATACTGAAGGGACAGAGGTGTTTCCTTGGCTCAAAGTGGTCGATGGTGCCTCAGATCGTGTCTGTTTCGATCTGTTTCCGACGTCTGGGTGGGGCAACTGGTGCGCGCGCAGCAGCCCGAGGGGTATCCGTGCACACACCTGAGTCGCGCTCCTGGCGAGGTCGGGTGAACGAGTTCAGCCCCGGTGGTGACTTGCCGGGGACATCGGCTCCCCGGCCTTCCGGATGAAGTGAGTTTCTTCAGCAGGTAGTTGGCCGGGTTGCTCGGTCATGGTGCTTCCGCCTTGGACTGGGGGAAACTGGGCGGGTAGCCCTTGGCGCGGAGCCAGGTGTCCACAGCCATAGCCACGATGTCCCCGTGCGGTAGGCCAGTGTCGGCGTGGAAACGGCGGATCCGGCGCTGGAGTTCCAGTGCCTCGGGGACGGCGTAGTTGAGTTGTCCGCGCTTGGTGTGCCGGTTGCTGATGACCTCCAGAGTGTCCGGGTGCGGCGTAGCAGCGTTGACGGTTGGCTGGGGCTCAGCGTCGAGCGCGTCAGCGATTTCCCGCAGCCGGTGGGCGTAGAGGGAGTGATCAGGCACGAGAGCTGCTCCGGTCGGTCCGGCTAGGCGGATAGCTATCCGCCTAACGGGCTATTGGAATAGTCGGCAGGAGGGGCGGCCGGACCCCGGTGTGGGGGCGGCCGCCCCGTGCGTTTCGGCCGGGTCAGAAGCCGCGGGCGGTGAGCCAATCGTCCAGCGCGACCGAGACGATGTCGCCGATGGGCAGGTGGTCGAGTTCGTTGTCGAGTGCGAAGCGTTTGATCCGCTTCTTGAGCTTCAGGGCAGCGGGGACCGACGAGTCGAGGCTCTCGCGCGCGATGATGCGCTGGTTGAGAACGACGGAGACCTCGGGAACGTCCTTGGGACGGCCGGGACCGTGCGCATACGGTGTCCCCTCGCTGGGCGCCACCTGCGATCGAGTGTCTTGTTCCTGATGAGCCCCCGGACCCTCGGTCCTTACCGGGAACGCCGTACCGCCTGCCACCGGGAGAACGGCCGGGCGAATGGCCACCTCGGCGGCCGGAGCCGCACCAGCAGCCGCGGACGTGACAGGAGGCGGACCATGCTGCGCAACAGGTTCGGCCGGCTGCGTGCCCTGGACCGCAAGTGCCGCAGGCTCAGTCGCCGGGACCACAGGGGGCATGTGCCGCTCCACCGGCATCCCAGCGGATTCCATTCCCGCCTCGGGCACGTCGACGGCCGGGTGCGTCGGCTGACTGGCAGCCGGCTCCGGCACCGGGCTGCTCGGCGCCTCGGCAGTCGGCTGGGCGGAGGTCTGTGCCGCTTCGGGCACCGCCTCGGTCCGGCCCTGTGCCGATGCCTCGGCGGGAACGGAGGAAGGAGCGGACTGAACCTGCGCCTCGCCCGCAGGGGGACGGCCTTCGCCCTGGGCGGCGGCCTGTTCGGCGGCGTACTGTTCGGGGGTGAGCTCGGCGGCCGGGGGAGGGGGCGGCGGGGTCGCCTTCTTGGCCCCGCCCAGGGTGCGACCCGTGCGGCGGGCCGGGGGCTTCATACGCTCGCTCATGACGTGAGCTCCTTCATCAGTTCGGCGTACTCGCTCAGCTCGGTGGGGATCTCGCCGAAGGCCTCCATGTAGTGCACCCAGGAGTGGATGGTGGTCTCGGCGAGCGGGAACGGCTCGTCGCGGTCCGGGCCGATGCCCTCGCCCTGGGCGGGCTCCAGCAGCTTGTCCTTTGCGTTGCGGGGCAGGCTGGTGCGGTCGTCGGCCTTGACGAGGACTACGTGGGCGGTGACGTCGCGGGTGTTGCGGGCGGCGGCGCGCTCGGCCTCGTCGAAGGTGGCCACGAGCTTGCGGCGCTCGATCTTGGTGGGGGCGACCGGCACGAGCAGCAGGTTCGCCTCGGTAACAGCCTCGTGGAACAGCTTCGCGCTGCCGCCGCCGGCGTCGACCACGATCGCTCCGAACTCGGAACGCTTGGCGCGGATGTACTCGGCGATGTCGTCGAACGGGTACCGCTCGACCACCAGGTTCTCCGGGATCTCGAAACCCTCGGCCTTGGCGACCTTGAACCAGTCATAGGCGGACTGGCTGGTGGCGTCGGCGTCCAGCAGCAGCGTCGGCAGGTCGAGGACGACGGCGTAGTAGAGGGCGATGAACCAGGCGGAGGTGGTCTTGCCGGTGCCGCCCTTGAGCATGCCGACAACGATCACGAAGGCGTCCCAGGCGCCGGCTGTGGCCGCCGCCAGGGTCTTGATACGGGTGTTCTCGTTCACGTGTGCTTGTCTCCTGAAGTGGAAGGTGAGTTGTCCTATGCGCGTCGGCCAGAGGGCCGACATTCGGTGGCGGGTTGTTTGCCGATGACGGAGGGGCCCGTGCCGCAGCGCTACGCCCGGGATGGCGCACGGTCGACTTCCTGATCGGTCGGGCATGGCGGGGGACACCCGACAGGGCGGGGCCGCTCATGACCCCTTCCTCGGGTCGCGGACTGAGCCGTGGTCGTGCTGGGGACGCATCCGGGTGCTGGCCTGGTGCAGCAGCCGGTAGACGGCGGCGACCGAGTAGTTGCACTCCTTGGCGAGGTCCGGGACCGTGGCGCCGGCCTCGTACCGCGCCCGCAGGGACACCGCGAGCTTCTGCCGCTCGGCGGCCCGCGCTGCGGCGCGCATCCGCAGCGTCTGCGGCGTGGTGCGAACGGTGCCGCCGGCCTCGATCAGCAGGCGCCGGGCAGCACGCCTCGTCTCTCCCGCAGCCGCGGCGAGTTCAGTGAGCGTCGCGCCGTGCTCCTCGTACAGGGTGCGCAGATGTGCTGCGAGGCGTTGGCGTGCTTGGGGGTCCTGGCGCATTCGGCGGGTCTGCCACGAGGTGCGCATCTCGGTCCCGGCGTCGTGCAGCCGGTTGAGGACCGTGCCGTACGACAGGCCACTGGCAGCGACGAGTTCGTCGACCGTGGCACCGGACTCGTACTGCTTGCGCAGGGCCGCGGGCGTCACCGCCTTGCTCGCATCGGATGTGACTGGGGGCTCTGGGTTCACGCGGCGGAGTTCCATTCGCTGAGGGCTTCGGCATGGGCGGCGGCCAGCTCGTAGTAACTGCGCTGGTCCGATGGGGTGATGAGGATCAGCCGGCCGTCGGTGGCCACGCGCCATTCGGCGTCAGGGCGGCCCGTGACCGGGTCGAGGACGCGCCCGCCCGGGGCGTGCCACGCAGAGGGGATCTCGTCGGGGCGGAGTGCTGGGACCAGGACCTGGCGGCCGTCGCGGACGATCACCATGGCCTTGCTGCGGTGCTCCGCGAGCCGGTCCAGTGCCTCCCGGTATGCCGCGCGCTCAGCAGCGTGCAGCGTCTTGCGCCGGGCCGCGACGCCTGCGGTGCGGTACTGCCGGGCGACCGCGTCCCAGCCCTGTGCCGGGTGCGTGGTCGGGCGGGGAACCGCATTCGGCAGGCTGGTGCCGAAGCCCTCCAGCGCGCGAGGCGCCAGGCTCCAGGTCTCTCCGCTGTGGTGCACGAGACCGTGCTCGGCCAGGCGGCACAGGGTCCGGTAGGCGGTGGCCCGGGACACCGATGCCGAGCCGACAAGCTCACCGACCGTCTGCGCCGGGCGGGCATGCAGCGCGCCGATGATCATGAGGGCGGAGCTGCCGATGCCGTGGTGGGCGAAGGCGTCGTGGCCCAGCAGCCGGCCGATGACGGTGGAGTCGATGTCGGCCGCCGTGACCGTCTCAGGGGTGGGCTACTCCTCAAGTGCCGGGTCGGGGGGGTACTGAGTGGTCCGGAAACGAGACAACGCAGCATCTGGGGTGCCGTGATGGGCGGCGCTGCCATCGCCGAGGTACCAGGTGGAGCACTCCCGGCCATGGCCGACCCGCAGCCGGCGCAGCCAACCTTGCGGCTTGAGGACCGTCTCGTAGACGGCCCGAAGGGTCGTGCGGGAGACGCCTGCTTCCTCGGCGGTCTGCCGCTCACTGGCGTGATGCAGGGGGCCGCCCGCGATCTCCGCGACGGTCAGATGCGCCCGCAGCACGCGCAGTGCGGTCCGTCCCCGCTCCCCGCGCCAGGGCGTCGTCTCGATCCGGTCTCGCAGCGCCGCGAGAACCTCGTACGCCTCGTGCCGGGAGCCCAGCGCCTTGGTGCTGTCGACCGCGGCCGAGGCGCTGGCCCACACCCGGCGGATGTAGTCCAGGGCGCGCGCCTGCCCGGAGCGCAGTGCGATGTGCCGGGCGTGCCGGCCGCCTTCGTGGTCGGGGTGGAGAAGCAGCCGGGTCAGTTCGTCGACGGTTCCGCCGGCGCGGGCGACGTGGCAGGCGATGGCTGCCGTGATGCGGTGCCCGTGCTCGGCCGCGCCCTCCCGGTCTTCGCGCAGTACCACGGTTCGGCCGTCGGAGCCGAGCCTGCTGTAGCTGCCGGCCGCGTAGCGGCCGGTGAGGTCTCCGAGCAGGACAAGGTCAGCCGCGGCCGGAGGCAGCCGGTGAAGCCCCAGTCGCTCGCTCGGGTGAAATGTCCGTCGGGATGGGTCTGCCTGGTGGGTGTGGTGTGGCACTGTGGGGTCGTCTCGCAAGGACGTGGACGCCACCCAGGCCCGCTAAAACCACGGGTGGTGTCCGGAACCGACCTCCAATCGGTGCCAGGCGAAGCCTCCAGGATGGCCGTCCTGGAGGCCTTCGTATGCCTGGCCCCGTATCAGAGGCAGGCGTCCCCATCGCGGCTCGACCGAGATCGACTCGGACCGCCGCCAGAGGAGGACTGACCCGTCCGACACCGCCCCGACCTCGGCTGATGCGGAGTCAGACAGACGGCGATTGCCTCTGACTGGCTCCGAGCAGCTCGGGTCGAACCCGGGTCGAATCAGAGCGGTTTCCTCTGACTGCCTCCGATCGCCTCTGCAACCCGACCTAGCAGGTCACAACCGATCCGGCCCGCGAAAGCGCAGGTCAGAAAGGTGCTCCAGGAATACCCGGCGTACAGCCCGACTCGTCTGCCTTTAGGTCCCTTACCTGGGCTTATAGCCTGGTCGGGGCCCTCTTCCGTGTCGGGGCGAATCCCGCTTCTACCTGGGAGTTCCCGGAGTTCCCGCGGAAGTGTGCACGCGTTGTGCACTGGGGCGGGTGCCGGGCGGTGGCTTCGATGAGTGATGTCACGGGGCCGCCGGAGGGGGACGTCGGGAGCCGGGGCTTCGATCTCGACACATGGATCCGGCCGCTGTGCGCACTGGTCGTTGCCGGGGTCGCGGCCTACGCCTCGTATGTGCACCAGCGGGAGTTTGCTCTCCGGGGCGGAGCCGACACGGTCAGCGCTTCGTTGTGGCCGCTGTCCGTGGATGGCCTTTTGCTCCTGGCGACGGTCGGCCTGTTGAAGCCCTCCGGATCCCGCACACGCCGTGCGCGGGGCGCTGTGTGGTCGGCATTTCTGCTGGGGATCGCGGTCTCCCTAGCTGCCAACATCGCGGCGGCGCTGGCGTTGGAGTGGAAGCCGGTATTGGTCGCCGGATGGCCGCCGGTTGCGTTGCTGCTGTCGGCGGAACTCGTGGTGCATCGCCCGGTCGTTCGGCCGGGCGATGCCGTCACACATCTGCGGGAGCGAAGTGGCCGTGCGAAAAGTGACCGTCGGCGGGGAGGCGAAGATTCTCTGCTGGCGCGGGCTCAGGTGCTGGATGCCAGGCACCGGGAACTGCATCAGCGGCCCATTTCAGCTGAGACCTTGCGGAAGGAACTCCGTATCGGAGCGAGTCGATCGAGACAGTTGACCAGTCTCGTGAGGGCGAGCCGCAGTCCTGCTGGGGACGGCTGATGCGCCTCGCGATTGGTCCAATACTCGGAGCGGGCGGCATGCGCAGGTTTGAGCCCTCGGCAGGAGACCAGACAGATGGGAACGGGCGTGAGCGGCCGCGGCGACCTGCTGATCGTCAACCAGCACCTGAGCTGCCACGGCCGTCTGATCCGCTTCTTGCATCCAGATTCCGTCTGGTTTAGCAATGGGGTGGAAGCTCCCCCTCCGCTAGGGAGCTTCCAGGCATTTCAGGCCATGCGCATTGGCGACAGGTGCGGCAAAGCGTGCTGAAACAGCCAGCGTAAATCGACATCAAACACCCACTGAGAGCCGAGAGTCGGCGAAGTTCGACGAGTTGGGATAGACGGCGGCCGCTGCGTTGCTGGATGGCCGGTCTCTCGGTCCGCTGGAGTGACGGCGGACCCAAAGCAGCCCGATGCGGCAAACGCCGCTTGTCTCGTTGGCACATTGCAGTCCTCGGACGAGACCCTGTTGGGAACGGGTTCCTGGGACTCGGTGGCCCCTGTCGCGACGTCAGGGTCCCGGCGCGCGGAGTAACAGGTGGGCTCAATTTTGTCATCCCTAGGTTGACAAGTAATTGCTTGTCAACCTAGGGATGCCTCATGGGTGAACTGGTGCGAATCGACGATCTGGTCGACCATGTGATCGCGCTTCACTCGGATGGAGATGCGCTCGTGCACCTCTCCGATGCGGTGGCCACGTCCGAGCGGCTCAGCGCCGTAGCCGATCAACTCGTCGCACATTTTGTGGATGAGGCCCGTAAGACGAGTGCGACCTGGGCCGAGATCGGTAGGAGTTTGGGGGTGACCCGGCAAGCTGCCCAGAAGCGGTTTGGTCCCAAGTCGGCGGACACGGGCGGGCTCGACGCGGCGACCTAACGTGCGCAGCCGCTCATTGGCCAACAGCTTCGGTGTCGTCGGACGCCTCGCCATCAGTTCCGCCTTCCACTGCGCAACCGAGGCCCGGTAGCCGAGTCGGCCGCCATACGCGGCCGCGTCGCGCCGCGGCTCCGGGGAAGTGGTGGACGGTGATCTGCCCAGCTGGCGCGCGATTATCTGCCCGATAGCGGGCTGAGCTGGATCGACGGTATGCCGCCCTGTTTGCGGAACCACTGGTCAGCGAGCGGTGCAGCTGGTCGGGCAGCGTGGTGGTTGTGGCAGCGATCGCATCCTTCACCGCCTCGGCGCCGCGTCCGGCTGGCGCCGGGCCATTTATCCCCATGGCACGATGCCGCAGCCGTCCATCCGGGGTAAGTGCCGGAGCATGGTGAACGGTGTCGTGTGCTCCACGAGCGTGCCGATGGTGAGGTCGCCCTCCCAGCGACCCGGGAGCGCGCGGTCGTCGGCCTACCAGGCCGCTGACTGGTCATCACGTCAGGTCTGACGTGGCCGCTGGCACGCGGTCGGGAGCATGCTCGCGGACATGCAGCACACGTCCGGTACGCCGGCAGGCGGCCAGCTCACGCTCGAGCGCCCCGCGTCCCTGGATGTCGAGGGCCTGTGGTACATCGCCTTGTGCGAGATGGGCATGGAGTCATCATCGAGGAAGTTCGACCTTGAGTCGGTTGGAGATCTGCTCCGGACTCCACGACAGCGCCCACCGGCGGTCCTGGCGCCGGGGCTTGTTCCGCCCCTTCCACTGCGGTGCCCCGGCACTGGCGTCGCGTTCGGGTGCCGGATCTGTCCGGCCAGCCGGCCCTGGGCGTACCGTAAGTCGACCAATCCCGACACGTCGCACACGATCGCCGCATCCTCGCTGGTCAGCCGCCCTCGGCGGTCTTCACCCAGAACGCCCGCTTCACATCTCGACGGATCGGAGGCTGCTCCGGCGAAGGCATCGCGGAACGCCCCGTCAACGTCGTCATCCACCCCACTGGCCTACCCATTCAACATCTCCACGATTATGATGCTGCGACGACCCGGCAGCGGAGGCGCTCCGCGCTAGGGATACTGACCCCGCTTCCTGGCCCTCTCCGCGTCGAGGTCACGATCGACGTGACGGCGTCGGTCCCTCCCGGACGGTCGGTGAATTCCCAGCGGGAAATCCGGGGGAAAGATTTGAGCCAATCCGAGGCACCTGTGCGCACAGTGTCGGATTCTCATATTCCATATGAGTAGGGCGTTTTCCCGGGTCAGCGCGTCATGCGCAGATGTTGACACGTCGAAAGATAGCAAATCTTCAGCCCCGTTGGCGCGGTGGATGAGGTCGCAGGACATGTGCCAGGCACGGCTAGTGGTTCAGATTGCCCCGCTGAGTGCTGTCGCAGCCTGCTGAAGGTTTCCATCGACAGGATGGCTCATAAACAGTCATCGAGATCTTGGTCGTTATACGATGAAAAGTGAAAAGTGAATCCACAAAGCGACAGAGAGTAACGAGCACGATAGGTAATCAGAACGTGATACGGGGGTATCTTGAGCAGGACAGTAGGCAGCCTTTCGCGCGAAGAGCCGTACATACACGAGTCCGTCCCCAACAGTCCCGACGACCAGGTCAAAGCCGCTCTGACCCAGGCACAGACGCTCATTCAATCCGTGCTACGGGCCCATGACGGTACCCGGGGGCCCGGGCCGGGCCCGGTCGAGTCGCTGCGCACCGAGGACGCCTTCCGCGCCGCGATCGGCTACTGGCAGTCCCAGCCCCGGCGCACACCCCCGGAACTCTCCTGCGTCGACGTCAACGCCCACTACTCCTGTAGCTACGGCGGTGCATGGCCAACGCAGGAGTGGCTGCTGGAGCGGGGAGCTTCGGTGCGCGTGCTGACCGTGGCCTCCGGCGAGGGCTGCCGCGTCGGCTGCCTGGAGCGAGTACTGCACCGCGGCGCCCAGGTGCGGGTGTCCATGCATCCGCTGCCCGGCTTCGCCGTGCTGAACCGCACCGTGGTGATCCTGCCCGCCGTCCACCGGGACACCTCGCAGTCGGTGCTGGTCCGGGAACCGCACATGGTCAACTCCCTGCGAGTGCTGTTCGACGCGGTGTTCAGCAGAGCCGCCGACTGGTCCATCGCGATGCGGTTCACGTCCCGGGACGGCGACGAGGAGGGCGAGACGCTGCTGAAGGTCCTGCACCTCATGGGCACCGGCCGCACGGACGAGGTAGCCGCCCGCGAACTGGGCATGTCCGTGCGTACGTTCCGGCGCCATGTCTCGGAGGTCATGCAGCACCTCGGTGCCTCGTCCCGGTTCCAGGCCGGGCTGCGCGCCGCCGAACTGGGTCTGATGGCCCGAGCCGCGACGACGCCGGAGGAGTCGCCCGGACCCGGCCGGACGACGGCGGCCCTCGGCGCGCCCCGCCGGCCGCGGTGCTCCGCCTCAGCCGGTCCGCGGTCGTAGCCGTACCGGCAGGGACTCGAAGCCCCGGATGAGATTGGAGGCCGCCCGGACCGGCTCGCCCGCCGGTTCGGGCAGTTCCGTTCGGGACGTCAACTCTTCGAAGAAAATGGTGAGTTCGGCCAGGGCAAGCGCGGAGCCCAGGCAGTAGTGCTCGCCCGGGGCGAGTGCCACATGCCGGTTGGGGGTCCGCAGCGCGTCGAAGCGGTCGGGGTCGGGAAAGGCGGCGGGGTCGCGGTTGGCGGCTGGCAGCCACACCGCGACTCGGTCCCCCGCCCGCACAGGATGCCCTGCCAGTTCGGTGTCCCGGGCGGCGGTACGCAGGACGTGCATCGCCGGACTGGTGAACCGCAGGATCTCCTGGGCGGTGGTCTCCATCGGATGGTCCGCACGGCGGGCCACCTCCCACTGATCGGGGTGCCGCATCAGCGCGAGCAGTCCGCCGACCGTGGCGTGCCGGGTGGTCTCGTTGCCGCCGGAGACGAGTCCGTCGCAGTTGAGGTAGATCTCCTCGTCGGTCAGCGGCCGCCCGTCGACCGTGCCCTGGACGAGCGCGGTGACGACGTCGTCCGCCGGTTCCCGCCGTCGGCGTTCGGCGAGTTCGGCGTAGTACAGCAGAATGTCCGTGTGCGCCCGGGCCGCCGCGGCGCGGTCGGCCGAGCCGGGCCCGGCGTGGCCGAACGCCGTCATGGTGCGGTCCAGCATGAAGGGCCGGTCGGCGGGTGGCACTCCGAGCAGGTCGCAGATCACCGTCACCGGCAGCCGGGCCGCGATGTCCACGAAGTCGCAGTCACTGCGCTCCAGCGCCTCGTCGATGACCTCCGTGGCGGTGGCCCGCATCGTCTGGTGCAGCCGGGCCACCATGCGCGGGGTGAAGGCGGCGTTCATAACGCGCCGCAGCCGGGTGTGCCGGGGCGGGTCGGTGACGATGAGCATGCGCTGTGACGCCGCATCGGTGGCCCCTGGCGAGTCGTCAAGCCGCATGCCCCGGCCGGAGACGAAGACCTCTGGCTGGCGCAGCACCTCGAGGGCCTCGCGGTGACCGAGCACCGCCCAGAACGACTCCTTGTCCGTACGCTCGTTGCGGTACACCGATGACCGTGCGCGCAGTCGCGCCCACAGGGTCTCCGGGTCGCCGTCCCGGTACAGGGACGGGTCGGCCAGATCGGGGCCGTCGGCCGTCACCGGGCCGGTGCCCGTCGGTTCGGGAAGGGTCATGGCCGGTCCCGGTCAGCCGTCGCTGGCGCGGACCAGGCTCGCTGGGCGCATGTCGGTCCAGTGCTCCTCGACGTAGTCGAGGCACTCCTGCCGGTCCGCCTCCCCGTGTACTGTCGTCCAGCCGTCGGGGACCGCGGCGAACGCGGGCCACAGGGAGTGCTGGCCCTCGTCGTTGCGCAGGACCAGGTAGCGGGCGTCGTTGTCCTCGAAGGGGTTGCTCATGGTGCCGCTCCTCGGGTCGAAGGTGAGTCCTGGGTGATCGGGGGCCGCTGCCGTAACGGGGGTCACCGCGCGGCGTCCAGCCGGGCCCGGACAACCGGGCCGAGCCGGGCGAGTTCGTCGGGCCGGGTCATCCGGCCGTGGGTGGTGGCGATGTCGTGCGCCTCGATCCGCCCGGTGACATGGGGCCGCCAGGCCTCCGCGTCGGGCAGGCCCTCGGGCCGGCCCAGGGTGGCGCGGAAGTGCAGCAGGTCGCCGTCGTACGGGGTGGGCCGGTGGGCCCGGGCCGCTCGGGCGCTTGCGGGCAGGACGTCCGCGATGGCCGCCAGGTGGTCCTCGGTGAAGTCGGCGAGCCCGGCGGCGCGCAGCAGACAGGCGGCGCGGGCCGGGTCGAGCGTGCCATCGGCGGGTTCCGGCGGTTCGACGCCGAAGTACTCCGCGAACAGGAAGCGCAGCACCTCGGAGCGGTCCGTCGGCTCGTCGGCCGGCAGCGCCTCGGGCGGGTACGAATCCAGCAGGGCCAGCAGCCCCAGCCGGTGGCCGGCGGCCCGCAGCCGCGTCGCGACGGCCTGGGCGAGCTGCCCGCCGAAGGACCAGCCCAGCAGGTGGTACGGGCCCAAGGGCCGGACGTCGAGGATGCGGGCGCAGTAGTCGTCCGCCATCCGGTCGATGTCGTCGTGGACGTGGTCCGGTTCGGTCAGGCCGCGCGCCTGGATGCCGTAGACCGGCTGGTCGGGCGGGAGATGGCGGAGCAGGCCGGTGTAGCACCAGCTGAAGCCGCCGGCGGGGTGCAGGCAGAACAGCGGCGGCCGGGTGCCGGTGGGGCGCAGTGGCAGCAGCACGGACCAGGCGTCGCGTCCCTCGCCGCCGCCGAGGCGGGTGGCGAGACCGGCCGGAGTGGGCGCCTCGAACAGGGTGCGCAGCCCCAGCTCCACGCCGAGCACGGACCGGACCCGGGAGGCGAGCCGGGTGGCCAGCAGGGAGTGTCCGCCGAGCATGAAGAAATCGTCCTGGGCGCCGGCCTCGGGCAGGCCGAGCACCTCCGCGAACAGTTCGCACAGCACCTGCTCGTCGGGGCTCGACGGCGCCGTCCTGGCCGCCGCCGCGTCAGGTGCCGGCAGGGCGCGCCGGTTCACCTTGCCGTTGGGGGTGCGCGGCAGGGCGTCGACGACGACCACGGTGCCCGGCACCATGGCGGCGGGCAGCCGGTCGGCGGCGTGGCGGCGCAGCGCGACGGGGTCGAGCGCGTCGCCGTCGGCCGGGACCACGTAGCCGACCAGGGCGCGGGCGGTACCGGGCAGGTCCCGTACGGCGACTGCCGCTTCGGTCACGCCCGGGTGGCTGGAGAGGACGGCTTCGACCTCGCCGGGCTCGACGCGCACCCCACGGACCTTCACCTGGTCGTCGGCGCGCCCCAGGAAGGCGAGGCTGCCGTCGGGCCGCCACATCACCAGGTCGCCCGTGCGGTACATCCGGGTGCCGGGCGGGCCGTAGGGGTCGGCGACGAAGCGTTCGGCGGTGACGGTGGGCCGGCCCAGGTAGCCGCGCCCGACGCCGACGCCGCCGTAGTAGAGCTCGCCGGGGGTGCCCGGGGGTACCGGGCGCAGGGCGGAGTCGAGCACATGGGCGAGGGTGTTCCACAGCGGGCGGCCGATGGACTGGTCGTGCGCCGTGCACACGGCGTACAGGCTCTCGCTGCTGACCTCGGTGCAGCCGCAGAAGTTGATCAGGCGGGCGTCGGGGCAGCTGCGGGCGAGGCGGGCGGGCAGTTCGGGCGGCATGGGCTCGCCGCTGCTGAGCACCAGCCGCAGCGAGGCGAGCCGCCCGGCGCCGTCGGCGCTGGTCTCCTCCTCGTGCAACAGGGCCTGGAGCAGGCTCGGTACGGCGGTGAGCACACGGGTGCCGCTCTTGCTGACGAGGTCGGCGAGCGCGGCCGGGTCCTTGGCGGTGACGGCGTCGGCGAGGACGACCCGACCGCCGTGCACGAGCGTCTGGAGGATCTCCACCGTGCCGTCGATGAAGCTGATCGAACTCTTCGCGCACACCGGGTCGTTGGCGTCGAAGGAGTACAGCTCGGCGAACCAGGCCATACGGTTGACCAGGCCGCGCTGGGTGCCGATCACGCCCTTGGGGCGGCCGGTGGAGCCGGAGGTGTAGACGACGCTCACGGCGGTGTCGCCGGTCATCCGGGCGCGCAGTTCCGAGGCGGCCAGGGGCGCGGTGGAGCAGGCGGCGAGGCGGTCCTGGAGGGCCGGTTCGTCGAGGACGGTCCACTCCCCGGCGGGCAGTTGGGACACCGCCGTGCTGTCGGTGAGGAGCAGGGCGGGCCGGGCGTCGTCGAGCATGTACGCGATGCGGTCGGCGGGATAGTCGGTGTCCACGGGCAGGTAGGCGGCACCGGTGCGGACGACGGCGAGGAGGGCGACGACCAGCAGGACGGACCGGCCGGCCGCGAGTGCCACGACCTGCTCGGGGCCCGCGCCCCGCTCGATCAGGTACCGGGCCAGCCGCGAGGCCCGCGCGTCGAGTTCGGCATAGGTCAGCTCCTCGTCGCCGAAGACGAGGGCCACCTCGTCCGGACGGCTGCGGAAGGAGGCGTCGAGGAGGCCGGCGAGGGTGGTGTCGGGCACCGCGCGGCCGGTGTCGTTCCAGTCGGTCAGAACCTTCCCGAGGCGCGCCGGCGGCAGGGGCTCGACGCGGCCCGTGGCTTGGTCGGGGTCGGCGGTGAAGGCCGTGAGGACGTTGCACAGCGCGGTCAGGATCTCCTCGGCCCGCTCGTCGTCGATCAGGTCGGGGCGGTGGTCGAGCCGCAGGTGCAGGCGGGCGTCGGGAATGACGGCCAGCATCAGCGGGTAGTGGGTGGCGTCGTGCCCCGCGACGCCCGTGACGGTCAGCTGCCGTGCGGTGAAAGCGGCGGAGCCGGTGGGGTAGTTCTCGAAGACGACGATGGTGTCGAAGAGTTCGGTGGCTCCGGCTGCCTTCTGTATGTCGGCGAGCGGCAGATGGTGGTGTGCGCTCGTCGCCAGGTGCCGGTCGCGGGCCTGGGCCGCCACCGCCCCCAGAGGGTCGGCGGGGGACAGGCGGACACGAGTGGGCACGGTGTTGATGAACAGCCCCACCATGCCGTCCACACCGGGCAGTTCGGGCGGCCGCCCGGAGACCACGGTACCGAAGACGACGTCGTCGCGCCCGGTCAGCCGGGCCAGCAGCACCGCCCAGGCCGCCTGCACCAGATTGCTGAGGGTCAGCCGGCGGGAGCGGGCGAGGTCGGTGAGCGCCCTGGTCAGGTCCTCGTCGAGGTCGGCCGAGCGGCGCTGCGGGAGCTGTGGCGGCGCGGACTCGGCGCCGGGCGGGGTGAGCCGGGTCGGCTCGTCGACACCGGCGAGCTCGGCGCGCCAGGCCTCGCGGGCGGCGGTGCCGTCCTGCCGGGCCACCCAGGCAAGGTAGTCGCGGTAGGGCGGGGCGGGTGGCAGGGCGGAGAGCTCGCCGTCCGCGTCGTAGAGCGCGAAGAGTTCGCGTACCAGCACCGGCGTGGACCAGCCGTCCAGCAGGATGTGATGGACCGTCAGCATCAACCGGTGGTGGTCCGGGGCCAGCCGGAGCAGCGCGGTGCGCAGGAGCGGAGGCGTCGCCAGGTCGAAGCGGCGGGCGCGGTCAGCGGCGAGGAAGCCGTCGGCCCGCCCCCTGCGCTCCCGCTCCGGAAGGCCGCTCAGGTCGACCTCCTCCCAAGGCAGTTGGACCGTGCTCGGCACGACCTGGACAGGCTGGTCGAGGCCCTCCGTCCAGAACGCCGCGCCCAGGTGGGGGTGGCGCACCAGCAGTGCCTCGGCGGACCGGCGCAACGCAGCCACGTCCAGGGGGCCGGTGAGGTCGAGGACGAGCTGGGTGACGTACACGTCGGGCCCGTCCCGGTGGTAGAGGGTGTGAAAGAACAGGCCTTCCTGCAGCGGGGAGAGCGGCAGGACGTCGCTCAGTCCGGACCGGTGGTTCACCGCGGGGACCTCCAAGCTGCTTCGAGTCGGTCGAGTTGGTCCTGGCTGAGCCCGACCAGCGGTACGTCGGACGGGGTACGCCCGGCGTCGCCCGTGTCGTGCCGGGCGAGCGCGGCCAGCACCGCCAGCCAGGTGTCGGCGAGCGTCGCCACGTCATCCTCTCCGAGCAGCGCGCCCGGCCAGGTCCACCCGGCGCGCAGCACCGGTCCCTCGGGGCGATCCTCGGCGACGACGTTCAGGGCGAGGGTGTGCACCGCGGGCAGGTCCGGGTCGGCGCCGCCGCCGAAGGCACCCGCGGCCGGGTCCGCCATCCAGTCGGCGGCCGGGCCGCCCGAGGGCAGGCGGCCGAGGTAGTTGAAGCCGACGCGCGGCACGGCGAGCCCGTCGAACCGGGCCGCCGTACGCGTGTTGAGGTGGCGCAGCAGGCCGTGGCCGATGCGGTCGCCGGGGGCGGACCGCACCTGCTCCTTGATCCGCTTCACGGCGCCGGCGAGGGCCGGTCCGCCGGCGAGTGCCTCGTCCAGGTCGGTGATGGCCAGGTCGAGCCGGACGGGGTGGGCGCTGGTGAACCAGCCGACCGTGCGCGAGACGTCCGCCCCCGGCAGGTCCGCCCGCCCGTGCCCCTCCAGCTCGACGAGCAGCCCGCCGGCCGGTGTGCCCCGCTCGCGGCGCCACCGGGCCACGGCCAACGCCAGGGCGGTGAGCAGCAGTTCGTCGGGGCCGCAGTGGAACGCCGGGGCGACCGTGGTGAGCAGCGCCCGGCCGGTGTCCGCGTCGAGGCTGTCGGCGCGGCGCCGGATCGTGCGGGTGACGTCCCGGCCCGGCACCGGGTCGAGGCCGGGCGCGAGTGGCGCGGGCTCGGCCACCGTGGCGAGCCAGTGCGGCAGTTCGGCGGTGCGGTGGGTGCTGTCAGCCTCGGCAGCCAGCAGCTCCGACCAGCGCCGGAAGGAGGTGACGACGGGCTGCGGGTGCGGCCTGCGGCCTTCGGTGAGCGCCCGCCCCGCTTCGGCGATGTCCTCCAGCAGGATGCGCCACGAGACGCCGTCGACCGCGAGATGGTGCACGGCCAGGAACAGCCGGCCTGCCTCCTCGGGCCCGTGGTCGAACCAGACGGCGGCCACGGTACGGCCCGCACCGGGGGAGAGTGCACCGACCGTGCGTGCCGACTCCTCGGCGACCGCACGCCCGCGCTCCTCCTCGCCGCGCCCGGCGAGGTCGACGCGGCGCAGCAGCTCGGCGGCCCGTAAGGTGCCCGCGGGCGGGACCGTGATCCGCCAGCCGTCGGCACCGTCGTCGTACAGGCGCAGCCGCAGCATGTCGTGGTGGTCGAGCAGGGTCTGCAGCACGGCCGCGACGGTGTTCTGCCGTACGCCCGCGGGGGTCACCAGAAGCATCGACTGGTGGAAACCGTCGGTGGGTCCGCCGAGGCCGTGCAGCCACCGCATCACCGGCGTCGGCGTCACCTCTCCGCTGCCGTCGTCCGGCCGTACCGCCTCACCGGTCTCGGTGGTGACGCGGGCCAGGGCGGCGACCGTGCGGTGCCGGAAGACGTCCCGCGGTGACAGCGCGAGTCCGGCGGCCCTGGCCCGGCTGCTGACCTGGATGGCGGTGATGCTGTCGCCGCCCAGGTCGAAGAAGTCGTCGTCCGCTCCGGCGTCCGGCATCCCGAGCGACTCGCGCACGATGCCGCACAGTGTCTCCTCCACTGCCCCGTGCGGCGCCCGTCCGCCGACGGCGCCCACCGGTTCGGGAGCGGGCAGGGCGGCCCGGTCCAGCTTGCCGTTGGGCGACAGCGGCAGCCGGTCCATGGTGACGACGGCGGCCGGGACCATGTAGTCGGGCAGCGTCCGCGCGACGAAGGCCCGCAGCTCGGCGCCGTCGGGGCCGTCCGCGCGACGCGCGGGTACGGCATAGCCGACGAGGCGGCTGGTGCGCGGGCCCCTGTGCACGGCGACCGCTGCCTGGGCGACACCGGGATGCGCGGCCAGTACGGTCTCGATCTCGCCGAGTTCGATGCGATAGCCGCGGATCTTGACCTGCTCGTCCACCCGGCCGACGAACTCCAGCTGCCCGTCCGTACGGCGCCTGGCGAGGTCGCCCGTCCGGTACATCCGGCTGCCCGGGGCACCCCAGGGGTCGGCCACGAAGCGTTCCGCGGTGCCGGCGGGCCGGTTCCGGTAACCACGGGCCACGCCCGCGCCGCCGATGTACACCTCGGCCACCACGCCGGGCGGCACCGGCCGCAGCCGCTCGTCGAGCAGATGGACGCGTACGCCCCGGACCGGGGTGCCGATGGGCGGGGTGCCGCCCGCGGTGAGCGGCTCGGTGACGGTCGCGGAGACGGTGGTCTCGCTCGGGCCGTAGGAGTTGAGCATCCGGCAGCGCGGCGCCCAGTGCTCCACCAGCGCGGGCGGGCATGCCTCGCCGACGACGAACAGCGTGGTGTCCGGCAGCAGCGCGTCGTCCGGCAGGATGGCCAGCACGGACGGCGGGATGGCCAGATGGGTCACCTTCTGCGAGGTCACCAGCGGTACGAGGTCCTCCGCCGCGTTCCAGGCGCCCGTGGGGTGCATGACCACCATGCCGCCGGCCAGCAGGGTCGCGCCGATCTCCCAGAACGCCCCGTCGAAGCTCGGCGAGGCGAACTGCAGCACCCGACTGCCGGGCCCGACCCCACCCAGCTCCTCCTGCGAGGCGGCTACCAGGTTGGCGACAGCCCGGTGCGGCACCTCGACGCCCTTGGGTCGGCCCGTCGAGCCGGAGGTGTAGATCACGTAGGCGATATGGCCGGGGCGCAGGGGTGCCCGGCGCTCGGAGTCGCCCAGGTCGTGCCGGGGCGCCACGCGCAGGGCGTCGAGCGTGTCCGGGGCGTCGAGGTCGAGGACGGGAACATCCGCGCCCGGGGCCCGCCCCACGTACGCGCCCGCGCCGGCGTCAAGGGCCGCACCCGCGCCCGCCTCCGCATCCATGTCAGGGGCTGCAACCGTGTCCACGCCTGTACCCGCGTCGAGGGTCGCCCCCGCGCTCACCTCCGCACCCTTGTCCTCCGACGCCCCGACGAGCAGCACCGGCCGGGCGTCGGCGAGCATGTGTGCGATGCGCTCTGCCGGATAGTCCGGGTCGAGCGGCAGATAGGCGGCGCCCGCCTTGAGGACGGCCAGCAGCGCCTCGGCGAGCCTGGGTCCGCGCGGCAGCCGTACCGCGACCACGGCGTCCGGCCCGGCCCCGCGCGCTGTCAGCACCCGGGCCAGCCGGTTGGCGGCCTCGTTCAGCTCCCGGTAGGTGCGCTGCTCGCGTCCCGCGGTCACCGCGACGGCGTGCGGCGCCTCCCGGACCCGCTCCTCGAACAGCGCGGGCGCCGTGGCCTCGGGAGCGGCCCCCGGGCGGTCGGCCGGGACCAGCGCCGCGTACTCCTGCTCGGCGAGGATCTCCAGGTCACCGAAGGGCACGTCGGGCCGGGTGACCGCCTGATCCAGCAGCCGCAGCAGCCGGGCCGCAAGCGCGTCGACGCTCGCCGCGTCGAACAGGTCGGTGCTGTACTCGACGCTGCCCTGGACGCCCTCGGCCCCCAGATCGCCCACGACCCGCTCGCTCAGCCCGACCGTGAGGTCGAAGCGCGCGGCCCGGGTGCCGACCGGCCGCGGGCGCACTCGCAGCCCGGGCAGCTCGACGGCGGTGTCGGCATTGTTGTCCAGTGCCAGCATCACCTGGAACAGCGGGTTGTACGCCATGGACCGCTCGGCACCGACCGCGTCCACCAGTTGCTCGAAGGGCAGGTCCTGGTGGGCGTAGGCCTCCAGGTCGGCGGCCCGGACGCGGGCGAGCAGCTCGCGGAAGGTGGGGTCGCCGGAGGTGTCGATGCGCAGGACGAGCGTGTTGACGAAGAAGCCGACCAGCTCCTCCAGGCTGTCGTCCGTCCGCCCCGCGACCGGAGAGCCGAGCGGGATGTCGTCTCCCGCGCCCAGCCGGGACAGCAGCGCGGCCAGTCCGGCCTGCACCACCATGAACAGCGTCGTCCCCGTCTCCCGCGCGAGCCCCAACAGCGCCCGGTGCAGCTCGGGTTCGATGAAGAAGTTCCGTATGTCGCCCCGGTAGCTGGGCTCGGCGGGCCGCGGACGGTCGGTGGGCAGCGCCAGCTGTTCCGGGATTCCGGTCAAGGTGCGTCGCCAGTAGTCGAGTTGCTCACGGGCGAAGCTGTCCGGCTCGTCCTCGTCGCCGAGCAGGTCCCGCTGCCACAGGGCGTAGTCGGTGTACGTCACCGGTAGCGGCGCCCACTGAGGTGCCTGCCCGCGCTGCCGTGCCGCGTACGCCTCGGTCAGGTCCCGCAGCAAGGGCCGCAGCGACCAGCCGTCCCCGGCGATGTGATGCACCAGAAACAGCACCGTCCACCGCTCCGCCCCGGAACAGAACACCTCGACCCGCAGGGGCAGTTCACGGCCCAGGTCGAAGGGATACGTCACCGCGCCCGCGAGCACCGACGCAAGCTCCTCGGCCGGCACGTCCCGCCGTTGGACCCGGACAAGATCCGGTGCCGGGTCGTGCACGAGCTGCCGCGGCGAACCGTCGTCGTCGGTGATCAGGGTGCGCAGGGGTTCGTGGCGGGCGACGACGTCATTGACGGCCTGTTCCAGTACGCCCACGTCAAGGCGTCCCTCGACCTCCAGTGCGAGGGGGATGTTGTACGTCGCGCTCGGTCCCTCCAGCCGGTGCAGGAACCACAACCGGCGCTGCGCGAACGACAACGGCACCACCGAAGGCCGCTCCCGCCGCACCACACCCGGCCGTGACCGACCCACCACCCCCCGCAGCCGCCCCGCCAGCCCCGCAGGCGTCGGCGCGTCGAAGAGCGCCTGGATCGGCAACTCCACACCGAACAACGACCGCAGCCGGCCCACCACCCGCGTCGCGAGCAGCGAATGACCGCCCAGCTCGAAGAAGTGCGCATCCGCCCCCACCCGCGAAAGCCCCAGCACCTCCGCGAACACCCGGCAGACCATCTCCTCCTCCGGCGACCCCGCAACCCGGCCACCGCCATCACCGCGCACCACCGACTCCGGCACCGGCAACGCCCGCCGGTCCACCTTCCCGTTCGGCGTCAACGGCAACGCCTCCAACACCACGAACACCCCCGGCACCATGAACCCCGGCAGCCTGTCCGCCAGCCGGGCCCGGAGTTCGGCGGTCAGCGCGGCCGAAAGCGGAGCGGCGGACGGGGTGTTGGTGAGCGGGCCGGTGACCGGGGCGTCCATGCGGTGGACGCCGGTCAGCGGGCGGCCGGCCGCGGTCGAGGCGTCGACGAGGACGACGTCGAGTTCGCTCTCGTGCCGGTCGGCGGACCAGGTGACGGCCGTCTCGTAGCCGAGCCGTCGGCCGAGCTCGACCAGATCGTCGGGCTCAGGCGCCCCGGCGGCCGGTGCGCCCGCGAGGTCCGTCGTGGTACGGGCGTTGGGCACACCCGTCACCCGCAGCAGCTCCGGGCGCCCTGCCGTCAGCGCGGCGGCCAGCGCCTCGGCCGAGCCGCCGAGCTCCTCCCAGGTCGTGCGAGGAGCGTCGGCGACCATCATCAGTGTGTCGGCGGGCTTCTTGTGGAGCACCACCTCGTAGCGGTAGCGGGTGAGTTCGTTGTGCCGGCGCCCGCGCTTGAGGCGGATGTCGCACCCGCCGAGCCCGGGCCTCGCGGCGGCGAAGGAGGTGAACAGCTCGGGATCGACCAAGAGTTCCTTCTCTTCCGTCAGGGCGAGTTCGGCCGCACGGCGTACCTCCTCGGCGGGGGTCTCCGCGCCGAGACGTCCGGTCTGCGCGGCCAGGTGGAGCCGCCGTGCCGACCTCAGGTCCCGGATGTCGCCCAGGTAGAGGGCCCCGCCGGGAGCGAGCAGCCGTACTGCCTTGTCCAGGACGTCGAGGAGATAGCGCTCGCTCGGGAAGTACTGGGCGACGGAGTTGAGGACGATCGTGTCGAACTCGCCCTCGGGCAGGGTGTCCACGGCGTCCGCCGCCAAGGCGGTGAGGCGTACCCGGTCCACGGCGTCCGGGCGTGCGGCGGCCAGCCGTGCGCCGAGGGCGTCGACCGCCTCCGGTGACACGTCAGTACCCCAGTACGTCTCGCAGTGGTCGAGCAGCGGGGCGAGGAGCAGCCCGCTGCCGACGCCGATCTCCAGGATCCGCCGGGGCCTGAGCGCGCGGATGGCGTCGACGGCCGCCGCGCGCCATTCCCGCATGTCGTCGAGGGGGATGGGGCCGCCGTCGTAGGTGCTGTGCCAGCCGGAGAAGTCCTCGCCGAAGGCGGCGCCGGCCTCCTCGTCGCCGTACTGCCTGCTGAACACCGAGGCCCAGGCGTCGAGTTGCTCCTGGTCGGCGGCCTCGTCCAGGTCCGGGGTGTGCTCGGTGCGCGGCACGACGTACGCGGTGAGGCGGGCGTCACCGGTGTCGTCGCGGTGGACGGCTACGGCGGCGTCGGCCACCGCCGGGTGTTCGGCGAGCGCGGTCTCGATCTCGCCGAGTTCGATGCGATGGCCGCGGATCTTGACCTGCTCGTCGGCGCGGCCGACGAACACCAGCTGTCCGTCGCCGGTCCACCGCACGAGGTCGCCGGTGCGGTACATGCGCTCGCCCGGCGTCCCGAACGGGCAGGCCACGAACCGGCCCGCCGTCAGGTCCGGCCGGCCCAGGTATCCGCGGGCCAGTGCCGGACCGCTCACGTACAGCTCTCCGGGCACGCCGGGCGGCACCGGGCGCAGCCGCTCGTCGAGGACGTACACCCGGGTCCCGGTCAGCGGGCGGCCGATGGGCGGCGGGGCGTCCCCGGCGCCGAGCGGGGCGCTCGTGGTGGCGCAGACGGTGGTCTCGGTGGGGCCGTACGCGTTGATCATGGAGCGGCCCGGCGCCCACTGCCGCACCAGGTCGGCGTGGCACGCCTCCCCGGCGACGACGAGCGAGCGGACGGAGGGCAGCTCGCAGTCCTCCAGACCGCGCAGCGCGGACGGCGGCAGTGTGGCGTGGGTGACGCCGAACTCCCGGATCAGTCCGGCCAGCGGTTCGCCCGGCAGCAGCCGGTCGGTCGGCACCACCACGAGGGCGGCGCCGGTCAGCAGCGCCATCACGGTCTCCCAGAAGGCCGCGTCGAAGCTGGGCGAGGCGAACTGGAGGACGCGGCTGCCGGGGCCCGCTCCGAAACGTTCCCGCTGTGAGGCGACGAGGGCGGCGACACCGGTGTGGGTGACCACGACGCCCTTGGGACGGCCGGTGGAGCCCGAGGTGTAGATGACGTACGCGGCGCGGCCGGGCTCGTTCGCGCGGTCCGGCGGGGTGTCGGGGGCGGCGGCGAGCGCGGCGACGACCTCGGGGTCGTCGAGCAGCAGCACGGGCACCTCCGTCTCGCGGCGCGGGTCCGTGTCCCCCTGGGTGACCAGGAGGACGGGCCGCGAGTCGTCGAGCAGGTAGGCGATCCGGGCGTCCGGATAGGCCGGGTCCACGGGCACGTAGGCGGCGCCCGCCTTGAGGACGGCGAGCAGCGCCACGACGGTCTCCGGGCCGCGCGGCACGGCAAGCGCCACCCGATCCTCCCGCCCGATGCCGCGCCGGCGCAGCAGATGCGCCAACTTGTTGGCCTGGACGTCGAGTTGGCGGTAGGTGAGCCGTCTGCCCGGACACAGCAGCGCGAGGTCGTCGGGGGCGGCTGCCACCCGCTGCTCGAAGAGTGCGGGCACGTCCGCCTCGGCGGGCGCCGCCGCGGTCACGTTCCACGTCTGCAGCACCCGCAGACGGTCCTCGCCTGTCACCGTCTCGATCTCACCGACGGACCGGTCGCAGTCCTCGGCGAAGCCGCTCAGCATCCGGTCGAGCAAATCGACGGTACGGACGATCGTGGCCCGGTCGAAGAGATCCGTCGAGTACTCGACATACCCCTCCAGACCATCCGGCCGCCCGTCGGCGTCGTAGGTCTCGTGCAGGCTCAGCGAGTAGTCGAACTTCGACACCCCTGGCACGGTCGGCACCGGCCGGATGTCCAGACCGGGCAGCGAGTACGCCGCCGCGGGCGCGTTCTGCAGCACGACCAGGACCTGGAAGAGGGGCTGGCGGGACAGCGACCGCTCCGGGTTGAGGGCCTCCACCAGTTGCTCGAAGGGCAGGTCCTGATGAGCGTAGGCCTCCAGGTCGGCGGCCCGGACGCGGGCGAGCAGTTCACGGAAGGTGGGGTCGCCGGACACGTCCGTACGCAGCACCAGCGTGTTCACGAAGAAGCCGACCAGCTCCTCCAGACTCTCGTCCGTCCGCCCCGCCACCGGAGAGCCGAGCGGAATGTCGTCCCCCGCGCCCAGCCGGGACAGCAGGGCGGCCAGTCCGGCCTGCACCACCATGAACAGCGTCGTCCCCGTCTCCCGCGCCAGCACCAGCAGCGCCCGGTGCAGAGAGCCGGTGAAGCGCACCCAGTGCACCTCGCCCCGGAAGCTGGTCACGGCGGGCCGGGGACGGTCGGTGGGCAGCGCGAGTTGCTCCGGTGTCCCGGCCAAAGTCCGCCGCCAGTAGTCGAGTTGCTCGTGCGCGAGGCTGTCCGGCTCCTCCTGGTCGCCGAGCAGGTCCCGCTGCCACAGGGCGTAGTCGGTGTACGTCACCGGTAGCGGCGCCCACTGAGGTGCCTGCCCGCGCTGCCGTGCCGCGTACGCCTCGGTCAGGTCCCGCAGCAACGGCCGCAGCGACCAGCCGTCCCCGGCGATGTGATGCACCAGAAACAGCACCGTCCACCGCTCCCGACCAGTACGCAATACCTCCACCCGCAAGGGGAGTTCGCTGCCGAGGTCGAAGGGATACCTCACCCTCTCCGCGAGCACCTGCGACAACCGATCCGCTTCCACCTCGCGGGACTCCACCGCCACCAGATCCGGCGCAGGTTCGTGAATGACCTGATGGGGAACACCCTCGTGCTCTGCGATCACGGTGCGCAGGGGTTCGTGGCGGGCGACGACGTCATTGACGGCCTGTTCCAGTACGCCCACGTCAAGGCGTCCCTCGACCTCCAGTGCGAGGGGGATGTTGTACGTCGCGCTCGGTCCCTCCAGCCGGTGCAGGAACCACAACCGGCGCTGCGCGAACGACAACGGCACCACCGAAGGCCGCTCCCGCCGCACCACACCCGGCCGTGACCGACCCACCACCCCCCGCAGCCGCCCCGCCAGCCCCGCAGGCGTCGGCGCGTCGAAGAGCGCCTGGATCGGCAACTCCACACCGAACAACGACCGCAGCCGGCCCACCACCCGCGTCGCGAGCAGCGAATGACCGCCCAGCTCGAAGAAGTGCGCATCCGCCCCCACCCGCGAAAGCCCCAGCACCTCCGCGAACACCCGGCAGACCATCTCCTCCTCCGGCGACCCCGCAACCCGGCCACCGCCATCACCGCGCACCACCGACTCCGGCACCGGCAACGCCCGCCGGTCCACCTTCCCGTTCGGCGTCAACGGCAACGCCTCCAACACCACGAACACCCCCGGCACCATGAACCCCGGCAGCCTGTCCGCCAGCCGGGCGCGGAGCTGGTCCACGACGGGCGGGGCCGCGAGGTCGGCGGGGACGACGTGGGCGGCCAGGCGGCGGCCGACGGAGGCGTCGTCGAGGACGGTCACCACGGCGTGCGCCACGGTCGGGTCGTCGAGCAGGGCGGCCTGGATCTCGCCGAGTTCGATGCGGTGGCCGCGGACCTTCACCTGGTCGTCGGAGCGGCCCACGAAGACGAGCTGTCCGTCGGTGGTCCAGCGCACCAGGTCGCCGGTACGGTACATGCGCTCGCCCGGCGTCCCGAACGGGCAGGCCACGAACCGGCTCGCCGTCGGCCCGGGTTGGCCGACGTACCCCCGGGCCACGCCCTCGCCCGCGATGTACAGCTCGCCCACCACATGGGGCGGCACGGGCCGCAGCCGCTCGTCGAGCACGAAACAGCCGTCGCCGTCCAGGGCACGGCCGATCGGTACGGTCTCGCCCCGGACCGACTCCGGTCCCGCCAGCGGGTGGCAGACCGCGAACGTGGTGGTCTCTGTGGGGCCGTAGACGTGGACGACCGTGGTGTCGGGGCAGCGTTCGATCGCCCGGCGCACCGCGCCCGGGGAGACGAACTCGCCGCCGGTCCACACCTCCCGCACCCCGGACAGGCAGTCGGGGTGGTCCTCGACGAGATGGTTGAACAGGGCCGTGGTGAGGAACACCGCGGTGACGCCGTGCCGTTCGATGGTGTCGGCGAGGGCGGCGGAGTCGAGCCGGCCGGTGGGGGCCAGTACTGCCTCCCCGCCGCGCAGCAGGGGCACCCACATCTCGTACGTCGAGGCGTCGAAGGCGTACGGCGAGTGCAGCAGGACGCGGCCGTGCGCGCCGGAGCGCCAGTGTCGGTCATCGACCAGGGCCAGGATGTTCGCGTGGGTCACGGCGATGCCCTTGGGGGCGCCGGTCGAGCCCGAGGTGTACATGACGTAGGCGAGATCGTCGGCGTGGCCCGCGAAGAGCGCGTCGTCGAGGTCCGGCCGGTCGCCGTCCGCCGTGTCGACGCGCAGTACCGGCACGCCCACGTCCGGCAGCGCGTCGGCCGGGTCGCGGTCGGTGAGCAGGGCAGCGGCGCCGGTCTCGGCCAGGACGTGTCGCATCCGGGCGGCGGGGTCGGCCGGGTTCAGCGGGACATAGGCGGCTCCGGTGCGCAGCACGGCCAGTGTGGTGACGACCAGCGCCGCCGAGCGCTCCTGGAGGACGGCGACCCGGCTGCCCGGGCCGATGCCGAGGGCGCGCAGCCGTGCGGCGAGGCGGCGCTGGCGCGCGTCGAGTTCCCTGTAGGTGACGGTGCCGCCGTCGGCCTCGCGCAGCCCGACCGCCTCCGGTGTGCGGGCGGCCTGCTCGGCGAACCGTTCCTGGACCGTGCGGGGCGTGCGGTCCGCGGCGGCGGGCAGTACGGGCGCGTTCCACTCCCCGGTCAGTGTCACCGCCTCGCCCGGCCGCAGGACGTCCAGGTCGGCCACGGCGACGGACGGGTCGGCCACGGCCGCGCCGAGCAGTCCCACCAGGCGTGCCATGAGGGCGGCGGCGGTGTCCGCCTCGAACAGGTCGGTGGCGTACTCGAGGGAGCCTTCGATGCCGCCGCCGGCCTTCGCCTCGCTGAGGCTCAGAGTCAGGTCGACACGGGCGACCTCGGCCCGTACGACCCGGGTGCGCACGCCGAGGCCGGGCACGGTGACGGCGGCGGACGGGTTGTTGTCGAGCGACAGCATCACCTGGAAGAGGGGCTGGCGGGACAGCGACCGCTCCGGGTTGAGGGCCTCCACCAGTTGCTCGAAGGGCAGGTCCTGATGAGCGTAGGCCTCCAGGTCGGCGGCCCGCACGCGGGCGAGCAGTTCACGGAAGGTGGGGTCGCCGGAGGTGTCCGTACGCAGCACCAGCGTGTTGACGAAGAAGCCGACCAGCTCCTCCAGGCTGTCGTCCGTCCGCCCCGCCACCGGAGAGCCGAGCGGAATGTCGTCCCCCGCGCCCAGCCGGGACAGCAGGGCGGCCAGTCCGGCCTGCACCACCATGAACAGCGTCGTCCCCGTCTCCCGCGCCAGCTCCAGCAGCCCCTGGTGGAGCTCCGGTTCGACACGGAAGGTGTGGACGGCACCGCGGTGGCTGCTGACCGCCGGGCGGGGCCGGTCGGAGGGCAGCTCCAGCGCGTCGGGCAGACCGGCGAGGGCGGTGCGCCAGTACGTCAGGTCGGGGTGCTCCTCGCCTTCCCCGAACTGCTCGCGCTGCCACAGGGCGTAGTCGGTGTACGTCACCGGAAGCGGCGCCCACTGAGGTGCCTGCCCGCGCTGCCGTGCCGCGTACGCCTCGGTCAGGTCCCGCAGCAACGGCCGCAGGGAGGCGCCGTCCCCGGCGATGTGATGCATCAGGAGCAGCACCACGCACCGGTCGGCCCCGGTGCGGAACACGCCGACGCGCAGGGGGAGTTCACGGCCGAGGTCGAAGGGGTGGGCCACCGCCTCGGCGAGGGCCTCCGCCAGCCGGTCCGCCTCGACGTCGTGGGACCGCACGGTCACCAGATCCGGTGCCGGTTCACGGATGATCTGCTCCGGGTCGCCCTCGCGCTCCCCGATCAAGGTCCGCAGCGGCTCATGCCGGGCGGTGACGTCGTTGACGGCCTGCTCCAGCACCGCCACGTCCAGCGGCCCGTCCACCTCCAGAGCCAGCGGAATGTTGTACGTAGCGCTCGGCCCCTCCAGCCGGTGCAGGAACCACAACCGGCGCTGCGCGAAGGACAGCGGCACGACCTCCGGCCGCTCCCGGCGCGTCAGGCCCGACCGGCCGGGCGGGGCGAGGCGGACGGCGAGGCCCGCGGGGGTGGGCGCGTCGAAGAGGTCGGCGACCGAGAGGTCCGCGCCGACGGCCGTACGGATCTTCACCAGGAGGCGGGTGGCCAGCAGGGAGTGGCCGCCGAGGTCGAAGAAGTCGTCGTCAGGGCCTGCCTCGTCGAGCCCGAGGACCTCGGCGAACAGACGGCACAGCAGCGCCTCGTGCTCGGTGAGCGGCCGGCGGGCGTCCGTGGCGGGCATCGCACGGAAGTCCGGCGCCGGGAGTGCGGCGCGGTCCGTCTTGCCGTTGGGGGTGAGCGGCAGCGCGTCCAGGAACACGACGGCCCCGGGCACCATGTGGTCGGGCAGCCGCCCCGCGGCGTAGCCGCGCAGCGCCTCGGCATCGACGGTGGCGCCGGAACCGGCCACGACGTACGCGACGAGCAGCTCGCCGTGGACGGTCACCGCGTTCTGGGCGACGTCGGGATGGCGGCGCAGGACCGTCTCCACCTCGCCGAGTTCCACCCGGTGGCCGCGGACCTTGACCTGGTCGTCGGAGCGGCCGACGAAGACGAGATGTCCGTCGGCGGTGGTGCGCACCAGGTCGCCGGTGCGATACATGCGCTCGCCGGGCGCGCCGAACGGGCACGCCACGAAGCGGGCGGCGGTCAGGCCCGGCCGACGCAGATAGCCGCGGGCGAGGGAGCGCCCGGCGACGTACAGCTCTCCGGTCTCGCCGGGGGCGACCGGGCGCAGGGCGTCGTCGAGGACGTGGACCTGGGTGCCCTGGACGCCGGTGCCGAGCGGGGCGGGGCCGTCGGCGGCGAGGGGGCCGCTGGTGGTGGCGCACACGGTCGTCTCGGTCGGGCCGTAGGCGTTGACCATGGTCCGGCCGGGCGCCCAGTTGCCGACGAGTTGCTCGGTCACCGCTTCACCGGCGACGACGAGCGTGGTCACGGTGGGCAGGTCGAGGCCCGTCATCGCGGACAGGGCGGAGGGCGGCACCGTGAGGTGGGTGACCCGGTGCCGGGCGATGGTCGCGGTGAGCGCGGGTCCCGGCGTCAGACGGTCGGCCGGCTCCACCACCAGCGCGGCCCCGCTGAACAGGCCCATCGCCGTCTCCCAGAACGCCGCGTCGAAGCTGGGCGAGGCGAACTGCAGGACTCGGGCGCCGGGGCCGGCGTTCAGCCGGGTCCGCTGGGTGGCCACGAGGTCGGCGATGCCGGCGTGGGTGACGACGACACCCTTGGGCCGGCCGGTGGAACCGGAGGTGTAGATGACGTAGGCCGGGTGGGCGGGGTCGGCAGGCGAGGACGCGGCGGGAGCCGGCGCCGGCTCCGCGCTGTCATCGCTGCGAAGCGTCAGCCGGGGCAGTCCGGCCAGTTCCACCGCCGACAGGTCGACGGAAGGTTCCGTCAGCAGCAGCGCGGGACGGGCGTCGGCGAGCATGAACTCGACCCGGTCCGGCGGGTAGTCGGGGTCCACGGGCAGGAAGGCGGCCCCCGCCTTCCACACCGCGAGTACGGCCGTCATCAGCGCCCGCCCCCGGGGCAGCGCCAGCGCCACCAGGCTCTCCGGGCCGATCCCACGCGCCTTCAGACGCCGGGCGATCCGCTCGGCGCCGGCGTTCAACTCGCCGTAGGTCAGGGGTGGTTCGCCGTCGGTGAGCAAAGCGGGGGCGTCGGGGTCCGCGGCGACGCGGGCGGCGAAGAGGTCGGCCGCGGTACCGGCCGGAGGCTCGGTCGGCACGGCGGAGGGCCGCACCTCGGTGAGGTGTGCCAGCGGGGTGTCCGGGCCGGCGTCGGCGAGGCGGGTGAGCAGCGCGACGACGTGCTCGCCGTGGCGGGCCACGGTTTCCGGCGAGTAGACGGCCGCATTCGCCCACAGGTTGAGCTGGAGCTCACCGGTGGCCGACTCCTGGATCATGAACTCCAGGTCGTCCACGGGCCCGATGGCGATCCACTGCCGTACGGCGGGCAGCCCGCCGAACGTCGGCTCGGCGGAGAAGGCAAGCACATTGACGATCGGCCCGTACAGCTTGGGCGCGTCGGCCGGGGTACGCAGCTCGCGGCGGAGCCGTTCGTACGGGTACCGCTGGTGTGCCAGCGCCTCGTCGACCCGCTCGGCGACCTGGGCGGTGAAGGCGGCCAGACCAGCCGCGGGGTCGTGGTCGAGCAGCAGGGGCTGCATCGTGGCTAGCATGCCCGGCACCTCGCGGGCGGCCGGCGCGGTGCGCCCGGTGACGGGCAGCGTCAGCAGCAGGTCCCGACGGCCGGTGGCGGCGTACACGTGGGTGGCCACAGCCGCCACGGCGGTGCGCGTCCAGCGCTGCCCGAGCCGCCCGGCGAGGGCGTGCAGCCCCCGGGTGACGGAGGCGTCGGCGCCGGTGCGGTGCAGGATGTACTCCGGCCCCGCGGGCGCGCTGCGGCCGCCCAGGTGCACGGGGGCGGGCCGCTCGGCGAGCCGCCGGTGCCAGTGGGCGCCGTCGCGGGTGCAGGTGTCGGAGCCGAGGTAGGCGGTGTGCTCGTCGAGCAGGTCGCTGAGCGGCCGTAGCGGGGTGCCCGCGGTGTCGGCGCCGGAGAGCAGCGCGTCGTACAGCTCGGCCGTGCGCCGGGTGAGCAGCCAGACGCCGTAGCCGTCGAGCACGATGTGGTGGTAGCGCTGGTACCAGAGGTGCAGGTCGGGGCCGATGCGGAACAGCGCCTGGGCGTGCGTGGGTCCGGTGGCCAGGTCGACGGGGCGTGCCAGCTCGGCGCGCATCCACGCCTCGGCCTCGGCCCGCGGATCGTTCCGGTCCGTCAGATCGAGCACCGGGAACGGGAACGGCTCGGGAGTGTACGGGTACTGCACGGGCCCGGTGGCGTCGGCCGTGAACCGCATCCGCAGCGCGTCGGTCTCGTCGACCGCGCGCCTCAGCGCCCTCTCCAGCAGATCGGCCCGCAGAGGGCCGGTGATCTCCAGGTAGGAGGCCTGGTTGTACGTCGACTTCAGCCGGTCCAGTTCATGGCCGTAGTAGGCGCCGAGCTGCGGGCCGGTCAGCGGGTGGCGTGGTGCTGCGGACGGGGTCTCAGACATGATCGGTGCTCCGCTCACGGCTCGTTCGGGCGGACGGGTCGGCGGGTTCGGGGGCCGCGACGAGTAGGGCCTTCTGACCGGTCAGGCGGCTGACGGACGCCAGCCGCAGGCCGGCCGCGCCGAGCAGCGCCTCGAACTCGCGGGGAGTGCGCTCACGACCGGGCAGTACCGAGAGCATGTAGAGCGTCATCAAAGCGGTCATCCGGGCGTCGGCGTCGGTGCCGGGGTGGTCGTCGGCGGCCAGTTCGACGATGACGAGGCGGGCGTGCGCGGACATGGCCCTGCGGCAGGCGGCGAGGACGGCGACGCACTGCTCGTCGTCCCAGTCGTGCAGGATCTCACGGAGCAGATAGACGTCCCCGCCGCCGGGCACGGCGGTGAAGAAATCCCCGGAGCGGGCCTCGGCGCGCTCACCGAGCCCGGCGGCTGCGAACCGGGCGCGGGCCGCGGCGGCCGCGGCGGGCCTGTCCAGCAGCACCCCGCGCAGGCCGGGGTGGGCCTGAAGGATGTGCCCGAGGAGGGCGCCGTCGCCGCCGCCGACGTCGACGAGGGTGCCGGCGGACGAGAAGTCGTGGGCGCGCAGGATGGCCGTGCTCTCCAGTTCGACATCGCGGCTCTGGGTGGCATCGAACAGGTCGCGCAGGTCGGGGCGCTGGTCGAGAACGGTGAAGAAGTCGGCGCCGAACTCCTTGTCGAAGGCGGGCGTTCCGGTGCGCACGGTGTCCGGGATGCCTTGCCAGGCGCGGGCCGAGAGGGCCTGGGCCATCAGGGCGCTGGGCAGGGCGCTGGCGGGGGCGCCCGCAGTGAGGGCGGTGCCGAGGCGGGCGAGGGCGAACCGGCCGTCCGGCAGTACCCGGAAGACCTCGAAGGCGGTCAGCGCGGTCAGCACCTGGTGCAGGGCGCTCTCGTGGGCGCCGGTGTCCCGGGCGAGCTCGGCGGCGCTCAGCGGGCCGTCCGACAGTGCGTTGGGGATGCCCAGTTCGGCCACGCTGCACAGGGCACGCGAGGCCAGCGGGGCGTACAGCAGCGCGCGTACGGCGACGGCGGCGTCGGCTTCCTCGGGGCGCATCAGGATTCCTTCCGCCGGACGTGGCGGCGCTCGGCCGCGGCGTACATGCCGAGCATCAGGGGCTCGCGGATCCGTCCCTCGGCGAACTGGGTGCCGAAGCGGTCGCGGTAGGCGGCGAACCAGTGCGGGAGTTCGTGCAGGAAGAGGATGTCGTGCGAGGCCATGTGCCGGATCGCGAGCAGGGGCAGCGGGGAGCGGGAGACGCGGAACCCGTCGTTGCGCACCGAGCGTTCGTCGCAGGCGGCGTGGAACTGGCCGATCATGGCGCCGCCCGCCACGGCGGTGTCCTTCAGCCGTGCGTGCGCGTCGTCCAGGGCCGCGTACCCGTCTTCGGCGAGGTCGGGCAGGACCACGACGAGGCTGTCCAAGGAGTCCTCGGCGAGCCGGCGCATGAACGCCACGAGTTCCTCCTCCAGGAGGTCGTGCAGTTCGTCGGGGTCCTTGCCGGAGATCTCGTAGTGGAAGCTGGCGCGCAGCGCGTCGGCCTGCAGCGCGGCCGGCACGAACGGGCAGACCGCTCCCTTGCGGCGCAGCTGCGGATGCGGCCGGCTGATGTAGTCGCACAGCCAGGTGTCCAGGACGGCGACGTCCTCCCGCATCCGGTGTTCGTACCCGCGCGGCGGCGACACGGTGGTGTCGCCGCTGAACCCGGCGAGCGACGGCTGTGTGCCCTGTTCGGCACCCGTGGTCATGTGATTCCCTCCGGTGGGCACGGCGGCCGTCAGGCCGTCAGCTTCGTCAGGGCCTGCGCGAGGCGTTCCAACTCGCGGCGTATGTGCGGGAGTTCGGCGGGGTCGTCGGACTCCAGCGCGCTGCGGCGCTGGCGGTCGGTGACCCCGTACAGCAGGCTGGTCGCCGCGCGGAAGCGCAGCGCGTGCGGGTCGTCGCCGAAGTGGTGGCCGCCGAGCACGGCGATACCGGCCCGCTCCAGCAGGACCCGCTCCAGGGACGCCGAGTCGATGGCGCCGTGGGCGGCGAGCATGGCCCGGGCCGGCTCGAGGTCGGGGTAGACGTAGAAACCGCCGTCGGGAGCGCGGCACTCGGCGCCCGCGTCGGTCATCGTGCGGTGCACGGCCCGGGCGACGGCGGCGTGCAGCCGCGCGCCACGGGCGACGTGCTCGGTCAGTTCGCGGGGCTCGTCGTAGGCGTGGCGGGCGACGCTCTGCAGCGGGCCGGCCAGCGAGGACCACACCTCGCTCGCGGTGGCGAGGACCCGGGCGCGCAGCTCGGCGCCGCGGTCCCCCGCGGGGAAGCGGGCAGAGCCGATCCGCCAGCCACCGAGGGCGTGCGTCTTGCTGAGGCCGGTGGTGACCACTGTGCGCTCGGGCGCGACCTCGGCGGGGCTGAGGAATTCGGCCGTCGGATCGTGCAGCAGGTCCCGGTAGATCTCGTCGGAGACGACGGTGAGGTCCGCCTCCCGGGCGACCTGGCACACCGCGCGGATCAGTTCGGGCGGTGCCAGGGTGCCGGTCGGGTTGTCCGGCAGGGTCAGCACGAGCAGCCCGGGCCGACGGCCCTGCTCCCGTATCCGCCGCACCGTGTCGGCCAGCGCGGCCGGTTCGGGCAGGCCACCGCACCGCTCCGGGATGTCCACGCCCCAGGCTCTGCGGCCCATCAGCCGCGCCTGCGGCCCATACGTCACCCAGGCCGGCCGGGGCAGCAGCACATCCCCCTCGACGGCTGCGACCAGGGCCATCAGCAGCGGTTTGCTGCCGGGCGCCATGACCACCTGCTCGGCCTCGGTCGGCAGGCGCCGCCTGCTGTGGTACCCGGCCACGGCGGCCAGCACCTCGGGCCGCCCCGCGACCGGCCCGTACGCGGTGTGCCTCGCACCGTCGTCGAGCGCCCGGACCAGCCCGGCGGGCAGCGGCAGCCGCGCCTCCCCGAACCCGAGATGAACCACCCGCTCCCCGGCGGCACGCAGCCGGGCGATCTCCTGGTCGAGGGCGAGATTGGGCGATATCGCGGAACCGACGCTCATCACACAACCTCCTGATCGAGGACCAAGCCGGGCGGCATGACCGGCCCGGCACCCATCGCGCAACTCCCCGACCCAGAGCTCGAGTTGGACGACACGGCGGCGGCAGCCCTCATCGCACGACCTCCGCCCGAACCGGCTCGCCGCTCTCCAGACCGGCGTGCAGTGTCTCGTCGTCGCCCGTGTCGGGGCGCAGGTCGTCGAACCAGGCGGCGGTCGCCGACCACGGCGCCCGGAAGGGCCGTCCGACGAGGCACGGATCGCGGGCCTGGAGCAGCCGCAGCCGGAAGTACCGCCCCTCGGGGAGCTGTTCCACCCCGTCCACGACGACCTTGCCGACAGTCGTCGACATGACGGGTCCGCGCACGGTCCGGGCGAGCCCGGGCAGTTCGCGGTAGGCGTCCTGGAAGATGTCGACCGCGCGAGCGAGCGGTACCCGGTAGTAGGCGTGGGGCCCGGTGTCGCGGGCCACGAACATGTAGTACGGCACACAGCCGGCGGCGAGTTCGGCCCGCCACAGCGCGGACCAGGTGGCGGCGCTGTTGTTGACGTGACCGATGAGCGGAGCCTGGCAGTACACGACGGCGCCAGTCCCCCGGATCCGCTCCAGGGCGCGCTGCGCGAGCGGTGTGGCCAGCTCGCGCGGATGGCTGAAGTGGGCCATCACCGCGAGGATGCGTCCGGAGGCGATGATCCGCTCGAACAGGCGCAGCACGTCATCGGCGTCGGCGTCGCTGACGAACCGCTGCGGCCAGTAGGCGGGCGACTTGGTGCCGATCCGGACCGTCTGCACGGTCGGCACGTCGAGCAGCGGCTCCAGATGGGTGCGCAGCCGTTCGGAGGTCATCACCATCGGGTCGCCGCCGGTGACCAGCACGTCGGTGACATCGGGGTGGCCGCGCAGATGCCGGATCAGGCCCTCGGGGCCCCGGGCGGCGAACCGCAGGTCGGCGTCCCCGACGAACTGCGCCCAGCGGAAGCAGTAGGTGCAGTACGTGTGGCAGGTCTGCCCCTGGCCGGGGAAGTACAGGACGGTCTCCCGGTACTTGTGCTGCAGACCGGGGACCGGACCGGAGTCGTCACGCGGCACGTTCAGCTCCTGCTGCCCGCCGGGATGCGGGTTGAGCCGGTCCCGGACGGCGCGCACCGCGGCGACCACCTCGGCGTCGTCGTCACGCCGGCCGGCCAGCCGGCGCAGGACCGTCAAGTCGTCCTCGTCGAGCATGCCCTGCTGCGGGAAGACGAGCTGGTACATGGGGTCGTCGGGAACGCGTGTCCAGTCGACGAGTTCGGACAGCACGTACTCGTTCACACGGAACGGCAGCACCCGGGAGAGCAGCCGGACCGTCTCGCGCGCGGCGTCCGGGAGCGGATAGCGCCGGGCGATGTCGTCCAGCTGCCGCGGCCCGTACGCGCGGAAGCGGGTGGTGCCGTCGACCGTCAGGTGCACGCTGGGTCCCCCGTCCCTCGACGCCCGGCCCGTAGCGCGGACGTTCGACTGCGTCTCGAGGGGAACGCTAGGTCGGCCGTGCGGGCACACCGCTCGAATGGCACGTTCCTGCACCGAGGGCGTCAGCTTCCGGCACCGGCCCCGGTCGGCGGCCGTTTCGAGGGATAGCGTCCGGCCCCAGGCGCTAAGCGCCGGACCGGCACCGTGCCCGCTGCGCGCGCCGGTCGGCCGCACCCACCCGCGAGGAGTGAAGCTGCGATGACCCGACCGATGGAACCGACGGATGCCGCCGGGACGGCTGAGGTGCCGAGGCCCCCGACCGGGGTGGGCGACGGCCGTCAGTTGCTCGACTGGCTCAGGACGATGCGTGACCGCCACCCGGTGTGGCGCGACGAGATGACGGGCGCCGCCCATGTGTTCCGCTATGACGACCTGCTGAGGGTGCTGTCCTCCCCGGACGTGTTCAGCTCCGACTTCAGCGCGATCATGCCGCCGCCGGACCCGAACGCCCCCAACTTCACCGAGGGCGTGCTGACGATGACCGACCCGCCCCGGCACGGCAAGCTGCGCCGTCTGGTCAGCCAGGCGTTCACCCCGCGCATGGTCTCCCAGCTGGAGCCCAAGGTGGAGGCGCTGACCCGGGAGCTGTTCGACACGGTCGCCGGGGAGCGGGACTTCGACCTGGTGGCCGCGGTCGCCTACCCGCTGCCGGTGATCGTCATCGCGGAGATGTTGGGCATCCCGCCGGCCGACCGCGAGCTGTTCCGCAGCTGGGGCGAGGCCCTGCTGTCGACCAACTACGAGCTGCCGGTGGGCGCGGTGCCCGACGGCGCGATGCCCGAGCACATCGTCGGCCAGCTCAAGGACATGCACGCCTATCTGCTCGGCCACGTCCAGGACCGCCGGGTCACCCCCCGCGACGACCTCATCAGCCGGCTGGTGACGGCCGAGGTGGACGGCGACGCGCTGACCGACGCCGAGACCGTCAGCTTCCTGAACTTCCTGCTGCTGGCGGGCCATCTGACGACGTCGCTGCTGATGGGCAACACGCTGCTGAGCTTCGCGGAGGAGCCCGGGCAGGCGAAGGCGGTGCGCGAGGACCGCGAGCTGGTGCCGGCCGCGCTGGAGGAGGTGCTGCGGCACCGCCCGCCTGTGGTCTTCCAGGCCCGCGTCACTCGCCAGGAGACCGAGCTCGCCGGGATCACGCTGCCGGCGAACGTGCCGGTGATGTGCTGGCAGATGTCCGGCAACCGCGACGAGCGGCACTTCCCGGACCCGGACCGCTTCGATATCTCCCGCCGCCCGAACACTCATCTGACGTTCGGCCACGGCATCCACTTCTGCATCGGCACGCCGCTGGCCCGCATGGAGTCCCGGATCGTCCTCAACGAACTCCTCGACCGCTACCGCTCCGTGGACGTCGGTACGCCCGTCTACTACGAGCGCAGCCCGGAGATCTTCGGGGTGAAGAGCCTGCCGATCACCGTCCAGACCACCTGAGGAGACGATCCGATGACGTCAGCGACACCCGAGGCCGCGCCGTTCGAAGGGCCGCCGGCCGTGGTGGGCGACGGCAGGGAGCTGTACGCGTGGCTGAAGCGGATGCGGCGCGACGCACCCGTGTGGATCGACCCGGCCAGCGGCTCCTGCCACGTCCTCACCCACGCCGACGCCCTGCGGGTGCTGTCCGAACCCTCGGTGTTCTCCTCCGACTTCAGCTCCCTCGCCCCGCCCCCGGAGCCGGGTCTGCCGAACTTCGCGGAGGCGTCCCTGAGCGTGACCGACCCGCCCCGGCACGGCCAGCTGCGCAAGCTGATCAGCCAGGCCTTCACCCCGCGTACGGTGGCGGGGCTCGAACCCCGGATCCAGGCGGTCACCGCGGAACTGCTCGACTCGGTCGCCGGGCGGACGGAGTTCGACCTGGTGGAGGAGTTGTCGGGGCCGCTGCCGGTGGTGGTGATCGCCGAGCTGCTGGGTATCCCGACCTCGGACCGGGAGATGTTCCGCCGCTGGGCGGAGTATCTGCTGCCGCCCAGCGACGAGGTGACGGCCGGTGAGTTCCTGGAGGGCGGCTACGCCAAGACCCGCGCCGCCGAGCTCAACGAGATGGCGGACTACCTCCTCGGCCATGTCCGCGACCGCCGTGCCACACCCCGGGACGACCTGTTGTCCCGGCTGGTAGCGGCGGAGGCGGACGGCGAGCGCCTCAGCGACAAGCAGATGGTCAACTTCTCCGCGTTCCTGCTGCTCGCCGGGCATCTGACCACGACGCTGTTCATGAGCAACGCCCTGCTCAGCTTCGACGAGACGCCGGGCACCCTGGCCCTTCTGCGCCAGGACCCGTCGCTGATCCCTGGGGCCCTGGAGGAGGTGCTGCGCTACCGCCCGCCGGTGTCCTTCCTTTACCGGCTCACCCGCGAGGACACCCGGATCGGGGAGGTGGACGTCCCGGCCGGCCGTATCGTGGTCACCTGGCTGCTGTCCGCCAACCGCGACGAGCGGCAGTTCACCGACCCGGACCGCTTCGACCCGCGCCGCACCCCGGGCGGCCATCTGACCTTCTCCCACGGCATCCACTTCTGCCTGGGCGCACCGCTGGCACGGATGGAGTCGGCGATCGTGCTGCGCGCCCTGTTGGACCGGTACGCCGACACCACCGTCGGCACCCCGGTCTACCACCAGCGTCCCGACATCTTCGGCGTGACCAGCCTGCCGGTGTCGGTACGGACGGCCTGAGGCCTTCGCTGGGGCCGCCGCCGCGGCGGCCCCGCGCACGGCGCACACCCCGCCCCGCGCACACCATGTACGGGCGCCGCACCGGCTCACCCGGCCGGGGCGACCCCCCAGGTCCCGGTGGCGGTGAAGCGCTCCATGTCGAAGAGCGGTCCCTGCAGTTGCCACCCCTTGGCCTCGGTCCAGGCGTCGTCGTAGTACGTGTCCCGGTAGGTCTCGCCACCGTCCCCGACGACCATCACGACCGGCCCCCGTGTGCCCTCCCGCCGCATGCCGTCCAGCAGCTGGAACGCGCCCCACAGACAGCTCCCGGAGGACGGGCCCGCCATCAGCCCGGTGATGGCGTGCAGATGGCGCATCGCCGCCACGCTGGCCACGTCCGGCACGGGGATCACCAGGTCGACCACGGACGGGTCGAAGGCGGGCTCCATCCGCGGCCGTCCGATCCCCTCGATCCGGGAGGGCATGCCGGTGGTGTAGCCGGGGAAGTCGGCGGCCCAGCCGGGGAAGTACGCCGAGTTCTCCGGATCGACCACGGCGAGCCGGGTCGCCATACCCCGCATGCGCAGGTACCGGCCGACGGCAGCCGAGGTGGCACCGCTGCCGACGCCCACGACGATCCAGGCCGGCGTCGGTTCCCCCGCCTTTTCCAGGTCGCCGAGGATCTGGGCGCCGAGGCTGTCCGACCCGCTCCAGTCGATCGCGTCCCCCACCCGCTCAAGGTGATCCAGACAGTGGCCGCCGGACTCCTCCGCGAGGTCGCGAGCCTTGCCGTAGACGGCGAGCGGCGGGTCGAAGGGATGGCAGCGCCCGCCCTGCTCCTCGATCCGGCGCCGCTTGGCCGGACCGGTCTTGCCCGGAACGACGGCGGTGTAGTCCAGCCCCAGGAGCCGCGCGAAGTAGGCCTGCGCCACGGCCATGTTGCCGCTGGTGGCCTCGAACAGTGGGGTGTCGGGGCCGATCTCGCCACTGCGCAGGGCATTGAGGAAGAGGTCACGGGCAGCCCCATGTTTCAGGCTGCCCGACGGCCGCAGCGACTCGTCCTTCAGGTACAGCGCCGCGCCCGGCGGTCCGGCGAGCGGGAACGCACGCAGGGGCGTGGGCGGTTCGGCGGCCCGGTCGGCCAGCAGCAGGTCGATCGCCCGGCTCGCCCAGGCGCGGGCTTTCTCGTCACCGATTCCCCGTGCCACGCGATGCGTCTCCGTTCTCGTAGCGCTCGGTCCTACGGACGGTCTTCCCAGGTTGGCCGGAATCCGCACCCTAGACCGTCTCGTCCAGTGTACGACTCAATCGTATGGTGTACGAGACCGGAAGGAGCACGCACATGGCGGCATCCGAACGTGATCGCAAGTGGTGGGTCCTGGGGGTCCTCTGCCTGACCCTGCTGACGACGGTGCTGGACAACACCGTCCTCAACGTCGCCGTCCCCACCCTCATGGAGGACCTCGACGCCAGTACGGCCGACGTGCAGTGGGTGATCAACGCCTATTCGCTCGCCCTGGCAGGCTTCCTCATCGCCTCTGGCGGCATGGCCGACCACTTCGGCCGCAAGCGGGCCCTGTTCGCGGGGCTCACCCTGTTCGGCGTGGGCTCGCTGATCGGCGCCCTGGCCTCCTCGGTCGGCACGCTGGTCGCGGCCCGGGTCACCATGGGCCTCGGCGCCTCGCTGCTCATGCCGGCCACGCTCGCGGTCCTCATGCACGTCTTCGGCGACGAGGAGCGCATGAAGGCCATCGGCATCTGGATGGCCGTGTCCGCCGCCGGCATGGCGGGCGGTCCCGTCATCGGCGGGTTCCTGCTGGCCCACTTCTGGTGGGGCTCCGTCTTCCTGATCAACGTGCCGATCGCGGTCATCGGCCTGGTCGCCATCGCCTGGCTGGTCCCCGAGTCCCGCAACCCGCACAGCGAACGGCCCGACTTCGTCGGCCTGCCGCTGTCCGTGCTGGGCATGGTGTCCCTGGTCTGGGCCGTCATCGCCGTACCGGAGCGCGGCTGGACGAACGCGCTGGTGCTCGGCCCGCTCGCGGTCGCCGTGGCGGCCATGGCCCTGTTCGCGCTGTGGGAGCGCCGGACACCCCATCCGATGCTGGACATGGGACTGTTCACCGAACGGCGGTTCACGGGCGCGGCGCTCGGCGGCCTGCTCGCCGCCTTCGGCATGGGCGGCTCGCTGTTCCTGCTCACCCAGCAGCTCCAGTTCGTCCTCGGCTACACCCCGCTCCAGACTGGCCTGCGGATCGTGCCGTTCGCCGTGGCGCTGCTCATCGGCAGCGGGGCCGCCAGTGCACCCCTGGGCAAGAAGATCGGCCTCGCACGGACCGTCGCGCTGAGCATGGTGGTGGCCGCGCTCGGCCTGTGCGCCATCGCCGCGACGAGCGACAGCGGCTACGGCTGGACCCTGCCCGGCCTGATCGTCGTCGGGTTCGCGATGGGCACCGCGGGCCCCGCCGCCGGCGCCGCCCTGATGAGCGCGATCCCGCCGGCCCGGGCCGGCACCGCCTCGGGCGTCAACGGCACGCTCCAGGAACTGGGCACCGGTCTGGGCGTGGCCGCGCTCGGCGCCGCACTGGTTGCCCGATTCGACGCGGGCCTTCCGGACAGCCTTCCGGACGGCGCGGAGGAGTCGCTGCCCACCGCACTCGCCACCGCGGGCGGCCGGGTGGAGGAGGCCCGCGACGCCTTCGTCTCGGCCTTGGAGACCAGCCAGTTCCTCGGCGCCCTCGCGGTGGGGGTCGGCGGTGTCGCGGCCGGCGCGCTCCTCGGCTGGGCCGGACGGGAGCCGACCACCCCTCCGACACCGGTCGGCGCGGTAGCCTCCAGCGACCCGGAGGACCCGGACCGGCACAGTTCGGTGTGACCCGGGCGTGCGGCGCACGGTCGTACGATGACAGGCCTGCGAAAAGATGCCGGGTCGACGCCGAGGAGGGGCCGGACGTGGGTGAGCGCAAGCGGGGTGCGGCCAAGACGGCGAGTGTGTGGCTGGCACCCAGCGCGCGGCAGCCCGGTCCGCCGGGACTGAGCCGGGACCGCATCGTGCGGACCGCGGTCGAACTCCTCGACGCCGAAGGCCTGCAGGCCCTGTCGATGCGCCGGGTAGCCGCACAGCTCGGCGCGGGGCACATGTCCCTGTACTGGCACGTAACCACCAAGAGTGCGCTGCTGGAGCTGGCCCTGGACGAGGTGTTCGGCGAGGTCGCGGAACCCCCGCATGACCTCGCCTGGGAAGAGCAGCTGCGTGCCCTCGCGGGCAGCCTGCGCGCGGTGTTCGCCCGACACCGGTGGGCCGCCCGGCTGATCGGCGAGTACCTCAACATCGGCCCGAACGCCCTGCGCATGACGGACACTGCGCTGCGCGTGGTGAGCGGCTCGGGGCTCGCCCCCGACCAGACCGACAGCGCCGCCGCCCTCGTCCTGGAGTACGTCTGTGGGTTCGCCACCGCGGAAACCCGCATGATTGAGAACGCGGCGACGGCGGAGCGGAACGGCGAGCAGGCGGCGGACGAGGGTTTCGCGGAGGTCTCGAACGCGGTGCGGTCCGGACTCACGGAGTTCGCGACCCTGCGGGAGCTCGCGAGCCGCGACATCGGCACGGCCACCGAGATCCGCGACCGCAATTTCACCTTCGGGCTACAATGCATCATTGTCGGCCTCAGGGCCCTGGCCGACTCCGGCGAGACACCGGCCTGAGGCGGTCCACCCCATTACCTTCCTCGTAGAGCCCGGTTCGGGCTCGTGGCCTCCGGGGCCGGCCTGGCCCTGGCCAGAGGTTTCCGACGCGGGGCAGAACATGTTCTGGTCGGTACAACCCCTTCACCGCGCGGAAGCGAGGAGAACCGTGGGCACAAGCCGAAACCAACACGAACCCCTCACCGTGACCTGGGAGATCGAGACCATCGGCGGCGAGGAAGGCGAGGTACTGGCACGACGGCGTCCGAGCAGAGCTGACGCCGTACGTTCCCGTTTGCCGCGGCGTACGCAGCCGTAGTGAGGAAGGGTTCGAACCTGCGACCGACGGGCAGCCCGATTCTGCGGCTGAACGAGCTGCGACGATTGGGCTATCGGGATGCCGCGCGGATCATCACCGATGCAAAGGTCCTGCTCGAGTTCCCCCGAGGGCGACGTGAGGCCCAGGGACATCATGCTAGAAGCGGTTCGCGAACTGGACGACCCCTGACATGACGTCATTGATGTGATTCGGCTGGCCTACACGTGATGTGCTCCGGGCTCGATGGAGGACCACTCCACCGATCAGCGGTTCAATACGCGGGGATCCGGCGCTGCCGCCGCACAGGGACCGGAGCAGCACCCCCTCGGCACTCACCCCCGGTCCCAGCCGCCGACGATTCCCAACGTGAAGCCGAGCTGCTTCCACTGCCCGGACTCGGCCCGGTCCAGCCAGAGCGGCCGCTGGCTCGGTCTGCCGTCGGCGTCGTAGCGGTACCGGTCGAGCAGGGTGTCGTGCTGGCCGCCGCGGAGTGCGGTGATCACGGAGGCCCGTACCTCTTCGATCTCCCTGCCGTCCGTGGCGATCGTCTTGAGCGCGGTGAGCAGGGAGCTCGCAGCCTCGTACTCCTCCAGGGCGCCGGGCCGGTCGGGCAGCGCGCGCACCCGCTTGCACCAGGTCTTGTCGATCCGCCAGCAGTCCTCGGGGCCCACCTGATGGGACATGGAACGGATCCGGTAGACGCCGTCGGGGATCTCCAGGGCACGGTCCGGCACTGTCGCGTAGCCGATGCAGCTGTTGGACGGAACCGTGGCCACGACGATCGGACCCTGGAAGCCCGCCTCCTTCATACGGACCGCCCACCTCTCGGCGTCGAAGTGGAAGTCGGTGGTGATGGTCATGGCGTCGGCGCGTGCGAAGACCTTCTTCAGTTCGGCGTTGCTCGTCTTCTTGGGGTCCTTGGTACTGATCGTCGCCGTGCCGCCGTCCGTCTCCTTCTCGAAGGCCGCGGCCAGTTGCCGGGCGCCCGAGGTGTCCGCGATGTGTTCCTGGGTCATCACGAGCAGGTTCTCCAGCTTGTCCTGGCTCGCGAGATTGCGGGCCAGTTGCCAGGTCCAGTCGTCGTTGTGCGGCAGGAGGGTGAAGCCGTTGCCGTTGTGTATGTACGTCGTCGAGTCATCGCAGACGGAGAGAGTCGGCAGGTTGGCCCTGGGGGGCGTATGGCCCAGCGCTCTCGTATCGCCGACGACTCCGAGCAGCCCCGGGTACTCGGCGAGGAGGCGGCTGTAGCCCTCCATGCTGCTGAAGTCGCTCTCGGCCGGGCTGATCCCCACCACGTCCACCGCGAGGCCGGATTCCTCGCCGAGTACGTCGCGCACCGCCTGCTTCACCGGTCCGGTGTTGTCGATGCGCTTCTCACTGGAGGCGCCGAGCGGCTCGTGCACCGCGGCGATCGTGTACGGGGTACCGCCCGCGGCCCGCGTTTCGCCGGAGAAGCCCCCGTCCGTCAGGCTGACCGTCAGCACGACGCCCAGGGCGGCGGCAAACGCCCCAATGACAGCGGCGCGGAGCCGACGGCGGCGCCTCGGAGCGGGTGCACGACTGGCCGACGAGATGGGCGGCTGCCGGACGAGGTGCGGCTGCTGAGCTGGGGCGGGCGGATCCGGCGGGTCCGGTGCCGATGACGACTCCGGTGGATCGGGTGGGTCCGGTGCCGATCCTGGCCCCGATGGATCGGGCGGGTCCGGTGCCGATGACGGCTCCGCTTCCGGACCCGGCTCCGACCCCGACGGCCCCGCCGCCGACGACGGGAGCCCCGCTTTCAGCCCCCTCCGAACCCGCTCCACCGCAAGCCGCGCCGTCTCCGCGTCCCGTGGCCGGTCCGCCGGTTCCTTGGCCATCAGGGACAGGATCAACCGGTCGACGGCCTCAGTGAGTTCGGCGCGGGCGCGGCTCGGCAGGAGGGGCTTGTCGTGCAGGTGGTTGTACATCACCCCGGCCGCAGGGCCGACGAACGGCGGTCTGCCGACGAGGAGTTCGTAGAGCACACATCCCAGGGCGTACAGGTCCACGCGCCCGTCGGTCGACTCCTGCCGGAACTGCTCGGGCGCCATGTACAGCACGCTGCCGATCGGCAGCTGTCCGGTGCGGGTCAGCCGGGACGCTGTCTCGGCGCACTCCAGGTAGGCGGCGACGCCGAAGTCGAGCACCTGGACCGTGCCATCCGGGCCGACCATGATGTTCGCCGGTTTGATGTCCCGGTGCACCACGCCCGCCGTATGGGCCACCTCGAGCGCCCGGCAGATCTGTTCCGCCCAGTCGAGCGCTGTGCCGAGGGGGATGCGGCCCTCCGCGCGCAGCGCCTGCTGGAGTGAGCGGCCGGTGAGCAACTGCATGACCAGGTACGGGACTCCGGTGACGCCGGGCTCCGAGTCGCCGGCCGGGGCCGTCCCATGGTCGAAGACCGTGACGATGTGCGGGCTGTCCAGCGCGGCGACGGCTCGCGCCTCCCGGCGGAACCGGGCCAGCAGTTCGGTGCGCTCGGCCTCGTCGATGTCCGCGGGCGGCGCGAATATCTTCACCGCGACCTCGCGGCCCAACTCCTCGTCCAGGGCGCGCCAGACCTCGCCCATGCCGCCGGCACCGATGGACTCCATCAGCCGGTAACGCCCATTCAGCAGTCGCCCCTGCACGGTCCCCCCGTCCCGCCCCGCAGCCCCGTCGTCAGGCTCCCCGTCCTTCGAGACTAGTTACGGAGGGCACGCCTCAGTAGGGGCGCGCCCATCCGCTTCCTGAGCGCAGCCCGCGACCACATGCCCGGCGACGGTGGGAAGCGTCAGACCTCGAACGTCAGCTTGCCGATGCCCATGCCGGGGTGGTCGCGACAACCGAGCCTCAACCGTCGGCGCTGTCCGGTGTGTCGGCGTCGGTGACTTCGATCGGGACCGGGCCGTTCTCGGCGTCGCGTCCGGCGGCGCGAAGCCCTTGACCCGTTCACCGAGCGGAAGCGAGGAGAACCGTGGGAACGAACCGAGGCCGACACGAACCCCTCACCGTGAGCTGGGAGCTCGAAACCATCGGCGGTGAGGAGGGCGCGGCGCTGGCGCGGCGCCAGGCGGACGTGATGCTTGAGGTGCTGGCGTGGATCGTCGAGCAGCGGCGCAAGCAGGCCGGTTGCACGGCACCCGAGCAGGGGTGACAGCGCACGTTCCCGCTGGTCGTCGTGGCCCACACAGGGTTCGCACCTGCGACCAACGAGCAGCCCCCACGTTGTGCCGCAGCGCTCCCCCTGAACTGGGCTTTCTCACGAACGCGCGGCAGAAACGCCCCTCGGGGCCGTAACCCACAGGCACCCCAGAAACACCAGAAAACACACTGTGGCGCGCTGACCTGTACCTTCAGCGCGCCACATAGAGTGCCCCGGGCGGGGGACACAGGACATGGGAAGGGGGGTCATCGATTTCGGGCGGGCAACTGGTGATCGAGACGGTTGTCCGGCTGCATCGGTAGGTCGTCGGCGATTGGCCGCAGGTTCGAGTCCCCGGCGGGGCGCGTGGCAGAAGGATGGCGGTCTGAGCTGGGGGTTTTGACGGGCCAGCTCGTCGTTGAGGGGAGCTTCTGTCCGACGGCGCGGGGGAGGGCGGGGCGGTGAGGCGGCCCGTCGTGCGGCTCGGGGCTGATCTGGAGGCGCGGGTTCGGCGTACGGGAGCCTTGGTGGTCGGGCGGTTGCGGCGTACGCCTCGTCTGTGCATCAGCGGGAGTTCGCTCTTCAGGGTGGGGCGGATCGTGCCAGCGCGACCCTGTGGCCGCTGTCGGTTGACGGCTTGCTCCTGTTGGCGACCGCCAGTGTCCTGAAACAGCCGACCGCACGGGACCGGCGTACGCGCTATGTGGTGCGGCTGGCTTTTCTGCTCGGCATCGCTGTGTCCCTCGCGGCCAACATGGCCGCGGCGCCCGCCCTGGAGTGGAAGCCGGTCTTGGTAGCGGGGTGGCCGCCCGTGGCACTTCTGCTCGCGGTGGAGCTTCTTGCTCACCGCTCCGGCGATCAGAGCGAGATTGCGACTGCAGATCTGCCCATGGACGAAGGCGCCGGATCTGGTGATCCCCTCCTCGCTCGTGCTCGGCAAGTAGACGCTCATCACCGGGAGTTGTATCAGCGGCCTGTGTCAGCTGAGTCGCTGCGCAAGGAATTGCGTATCGGCGCAGGACGGTCCAGGAAGTTGGTGGCGTTGGTGCGTACGAGCCGCAATGGCAACGTTCATGGTTGAGTACCCGGCGTACAGCCCGACTCGTCTGCCAGCAGGGCTCTGGCCTGGGGTTGTGGCCTGGTTGGGGCCCTTTGCCGTGTTCGGGCGCTTCCCGCTTCTACCTGTGAGTTCCCGGGAGTTCCCGCGCAAGTGTGCACGCGTTGTGCACTGGGGCCGGGTGCGTGCGGTGGGCTCGATGAGTGATGTCACCGAGCCGGCGGAGGGGGCTGGCGGGAGCCGGGGTTTCGACCTGGACGCCGAGGTCGGAGCCTGGAAGGCCGTGAAGCTGTATATAGGGAGCAAATCACTTCAAAGAGACCAAGCCGCAAGAGCGACGTAACACCGCAAGCCATACCTAAATGCCCACTAAAGCCTGAGGAATGCGATCCGGATGGAGGAAGCAACCTGACGGAGGTTGACGAAACGCCGCCGTGGTCCTTCTCCGCCTTCCCTGGACCGGCGAACATGCCGCGTCATGGACATCTTGCTCGTCGCCAGCGCGTTCAACAGCCTGTCCCAGCGTGTGTTCGCGGAACTGTCGGACCAAGGGCACCGGGTGGACGTCGTTCTCGCCTCACACGGCGCCGAAGCTGTCCGGGCCGCAGTACGCGAGGCTCGCCCGCAGCTGATCATCGCTCCGATGCTGAAGACTGCGCTGCCGGACGACGTGTGGCGGGAGCACACCTGCCTCATCGTGCACCCGGGGCCACCCGGCGACCGCGGCCCGTCCGCCTTGGACTGGGCGATCGCCGAGGAGGCATCCCACTGGGGAGCGACGGTGCTCCAGGCCGAGGCGGCGATGGACGCAGGCGACGTGTGGGCTGCCGAGTCCTTCCCGGTGCCGCCGGTCGGCAAGAGCGACCTGTACCGGGGCGAGGTCTCCGACGCCGCCGCGGCCGCCGTCCTGCTGGCCGTACAGCGGTACGCCGACGGATCGTTCAAACCGCAGCCGCAGAGCGATCCCGCGATCCGCGTGGTGTGGCGGGACTTCTTCCGCCAGGAGCGGCGAAGGATCGACTGGGAGAACGACAGCACCGAGACGGTGCTGCGTTCGCTCCGCGGGGCCGACTCGCAGCCGGGGGTCTTGGACGAACTCCTCGGCCGGGAGGTGTTCCTGCACGGCGGCGCTCCCGAGGACCGACTCCGTGGACGCCCCGGAGACCTGCTCGCGACGCGGTCCGGAGCGGTCTGCCGGGCCACTCGGGACGGCGCGGTGTGGATCCTGGAACTGCGCCCCCGCAAGAGTTCTGGCGACCCGGCGCCGTTCCGCCGCCCGGCGGCCTCCGTGCTCGCCTCCCTCCCGGCTCCGCCCGGCGCCACGACGGGCGCGGAGAGCGGGTATCCGCCTCGGTCCGGCGACCGTCCGGTGTGGCTGCCGGCGGTCACTGCCCCTCTCGAACTGCCCTCGGGCCGGAACACCTGGACTGACATCCGGTACCGCCAGCACGGCGACATCGGTTTTCTGGCCTTTTCGTTCCCCGGCGGGGCGATGAGTACCGACCACTGCCGCAGGCTGCTCGCCGCCTACCGGTACGCGCTCACCCGCCCCACCTCTGTGCTGGTGCTGGGCGGATCCCGCGACTTCTTCTCGAACGGCATCCATTTGAACGTCATCGAGGCGTCGACCGACCCCGCAGGCGAGTCCTGGACCAACCTCAACGCCATGGACGACCTGGTCGAGTCGGTGCTGCGCACGACCGACCGCCTGGTGGTCGCGGCGCTCGGCGGCAACGCCGCGGCCGGCGGCGTCATGCTCGCCCTGGCCGCCGACGAGGTCTGGTGCCGCAAGGGCGTCGTCCTCAACCCGCACTACCGGCGCATGGGCCTGTACGGATCGGAGTACTGGACGTACACGCTGCCGCGTCGCGTCGGATCCGAGACGGCGCAGCGGCTGACGACCGAGGCGTTGCCGGTGAGCGCCGCGACCGCCGCGCGGATCGGACTTGTGGACCGTCTGGTGCCGACGCCGGTGCAGGAGTTCGCCGCCGAGGTCGAGCGCATGGCAGCCGCACTCGCCGCGGCCCCGGACCTCGGGCGACGGATCGCCGTGAAGGCCGCGGCACGTCAGGCGGGCGAGGCGCGGCGACCGCTCGCCGAGTACCGGCGGGCCGAACTCGCCCGCATGCGCGCCATCTTCTTCGATCCGCACGCCTCGTACCACGCCCTGCGTTCGGCCTTCGTCCGGAAGCTGCCGAACGGCTCCGCACGGCCCCTGTCAACGGCCGTCGAGCAGGTCGCCGGGGGCGTCCGGTGACGCGGACCGGTACGCGTCTGCTGGTGGCGGGCGTCGGCAACATCTTTCTCGCGGACGACGCCTTCGGCCCCGAGGTGATCCGCGCCCTTGACCAGCGACCGCTGCCGTCCGGGGTGCGGGTACGGGACTTCGGCATCCGCGGTATGGATCTCGCGTACGAACTGCTCGACGGCTACGACACGGCCGTCCTGGTCGACGCGGCCGCGCGGGGTCACCGGCCGGGCACCCTGTCGTTGATCGAACCGGACCTCCCCGACCGCGCCACGGGCGCCGCCCCACCCGAGGCGCACGGCATGGACCCGGCGAAGGTCCTGGCCCTGGCCGCTCACCTCGGCGACGAGCCGCTCCCGCGCGTCCTCGTACTCGCCTGTGAGCCCGAGGTGGGGCCACGCGGCGACGAGGACATCGCCCCGGGCATCAGCGCACCGGTGCGCGATGCGGTCGAGCGGGCCGTCGCGGCCCTGCACACCATGGTCCCCGTGCTGCTCGCCGACCCCGCGGCCACGCCCCCGTTGAGCCGCCCGGACGAATCCGCCGACCCGCCCCCGGCCGGGCTCCCACTCCCCGTCGGCGACGGCACCGAGGATCGGTAGCGGACCGGCGCCCCGGTCCCTCCCTCTACCGAACGCGAGGAGCAGCGCCTGTGTGCGAGTCCGTGGATGAGGTCACTCAGGCCGTCCTGGCGAAGAACGACGGCCTGGCCGCGAGCCTGCGTGAAGAACTGGCCGGGCGTGGAGTGATGGTGGTCAACCTCCTGTCCAGCCCGGGCAGCGGTAAGACGGAACTGCTCGGACGGGTGCTGGCCCGGGCGGTGGAGCGGCGCATCCCGGTGGCCGCTCTCACCGCCGACCTGGCCACCGAGAACGACGCCCACCGGCTCGCCCGATCGGGGGCACCGGTGAAACAGCTGCTGACCGACGGGCTGTGCCATCTGGAGGCCCGCCAGCTCCGCGACCACGTGGAGAGTTGGCTGCCGGACGCCACCGCACTGCTGTTCGTCGAGAATGTCGGCAACCTCGTCTGCCCCGCGGCCTACGACCTCGGCGAGAGCCTGCGGATCGTGTGCATGGCGGTGACGGAGGGGGAGGACAAACCGCTGAAGTACCCCACCGCGTTCGGCTCCGCCCATCTGGTGGTGCTCACCAAGACCGATCTGGCCGAGCCCGCCGCTTTCGACGCGGCAGCCTTCGACGCCCATGTGCAGCGGGTCAACCCCGGAGTGGAAGTGGTGCGGTCCTGCGCCCGCGACGGCGACGGCATCGACACCCTCCTGGAGCGGGTGCTCGCCGCGCGGGACGGAGCCCCCGTCCACCGGCCTCCCCTGGCACCACACCCGCACGGCCACATCCATGAGCCTGCCGGAGAGTACGCCGAAGGCGCATCCGGCCTCGTGGCCGGCCGCCGCGTCTCGTGACGGCGCCCCCCACGCAGGCTGTGCGCCGCCGCGTCACCGTGCGCGGCACGGTGCAGGGCGTCGGATTCCGCCCGTACGTGCACCGTCTGGCCACCGACCTCGCGTTGGCGGGGTTCGTGAGCAACACGGCGAGCGGTGTGCTCATCGAGGTGGAGGGCCCGCCCGACGGTGTCGCTCGCTTCTGCGACCGGCTGTGCACCGAGCCTCCACCGCTGGCCGCCGTCACCGGCGTGGGCGTCGAGGACCTGCCCGCCACCGGTGCCGACGACGCCTTCCAGATCCGTTCCACCGAGCGGTCTGCGGGCCGCACACTGCTTCCACCCGACACGGCGACCTGCGTCGACTGCCTGCGGGAGCTGACCGATCCGGCCGACCGCCGCCACCGGCACCCGTTCGTCACCTGCACCCACTGCGGGCCCCGGTTCACCATCGCTACGGGGATGCCGTACGACCGGGCGGTCACGACGATGACCGGCTTCCCGATGTGTCCGGCCTGTGCCCGGGAGTACGGCGACGTCGGCGACCGCCGCTTCCACGCACAGCCCGTGGCCTGCCCCGACTGTGGTCCCCGGCTGTACCTGGTGCCCGGTCCCGGTAGCGGGATCCGCCCTGCGCGGGGCACGGACGCCCTGGCGGCGGCACGGGCTCTGTTGGCCGCCGGACGGATCGTCGCCGTCAAGGGCCTCGGCGGCTACCACCTGGCGTGCGACGCCACCGACGCTCGGGCCGTCGACACGCTGCGCACCCGCAAGGCGCGTGGCGGCAAACCGTTCGCGGTGATGTGCGCGGATCTCGACGCAGTGCGGCGGATCGCCATGCTCTCCGCCGCCGAGCAGGCCACTCTCACCAGCCCCCGGCGTCCCATCGTCCTGCTGCGCCGACGCGCGCAACAGGAGGTTCTCGCGCCCGGCGTCTGCCCCGGCAGCCCGCACCTCGGGGTCATGCTGCCCTACGCCCCCGTGCACACCCTGCTGTTCGGGCTGCCCGGCGATCCGCCAGGTCCGCGTGTGCTGGTCATGACGAGCGGCAACCGCTCGGGGGAACCGATCGTCACGGACGACGACGAGGCACTGACCCGGCTGTCCGGGCTGGCCGACTCCTGGCTCGCCCACGACCGGGCCATCGCCTCGCCGTGCGACGACTCCCTGCTGCGCGTGCGCCGCGACGGTAGCGAGCAGGTGCTGCGCCGGTCCCGAGGGTACGTACCCCGTCCGCTGCGCCTGCCGGTCACGGTGCGGCCGACGGTAGCCGTGGGCGGCGACCTGAAGAACGCGCTGTGCATCGGCGAGGACGACCAGGCCTGGTTCGGTCCGCACATCGGCGACATGGGTGACCTGACCACCCTGGAAGCGGCCCGGCGGGCGGAGTCACAGATGCGGCGTCTGACCGGGGTCAGCCCTGAGCTCGTCGCCGCCGACCGGCACCCGGGATACCACTCGGTCCAGTGGGCTCGTCGGCGAGCCGCCCACCTGCCCTGGCGCACCCCCGTTTTCGTCCAGCACCATCACGCGCACATCGCGTCGGCGATGGCCGAGCACGGCCTCGACGGCGCCACGCCCGTGATCGGCGTCGCGTTCGACGGCACCGGTTACGGCGACGACGGCACTGTGTGGGGCGGCGAGATCCTGCTCGCCGACTACGCGGGCTACCGACGCTTCGCCCATCTGACCTCCGCCCCGCTGCCCGGTGGAGACGCGGGAGTGGCCAACCCGTGCCGCCTGGCGCTGGCCCGGCTGTGGGCCGCCGGTGTGAGGTGGGACGCGGATCTGCCTTGCGTCGCCGCCTGCACGCGCGACGAACTGGCTGTCCTGGAGCGGCAGTTGACCCGGAGCGTGGCCTGCGTGGCGACCTCCAGCATGGGCCGGCTCTTCGACGCGGTGTCGTCCCTCGTGGGCCTGTGCCACCGCGCGGGATACGAGGCCCAGGCCGCCCTCGAACTGGAAGCCGCGGCCACATCGGCCTGGGACGCCGACACCTCGGCGTACGCCTTCGGCATCGCTGCCGGCGGATTCGACCCGGCACCCGTGCTCACGGCGCTGATCGCCGATCTGCGGCGGGGTACCCCGGCCCCCGTGCTCGCCGCGCGCTTCCACCGAGGCGTGGCGCGGGCCGTCGCGGAGCTGTGTCGGCGTGCACGCCAGGCCACCGGACTGACCACCGTCGCCCTCAGTGGCGGCGTCTTCGCCAACGCGCTGCTGGAGGAAGAGTGCACGGCGCTGCTCACCGACAAGGGCTTCGCAGTCCTGCGCCACAGCGAAGTCCCCCCGAACGACGGCGGTTTGGCCCTGGGACAGCTGGTGGTCGCGGCGCACGAACGACAAGAGGAGTAACCCATGTGTCTGGCAGTGCCCGGCAAGGTCGTGGCCATCGACGACAGTACCGACCCGCTCACCGGGCTGGTCGACTTCGGCGGTGTGCAGAAACAGGCGTGTCTGGAGTACGTGCGCGACGTGCGGGTGGGTGAGTACGTCATCGTGCACGTCGGGTTCGCGCTCCAGCGCCTGGACGAGGAATCGGCTCTGGCCTCTCTGCAGCTCTTCGAGGAACTGGGCCTGCTGGAGGAGGAGTTCGGCGACGCCTGGGAGCAGGCGGCAAAGGAGGCGGGAACCCAGTGAAGTACCTCGACGAGTTCAACGACCCCCACCTGGCCCGGCGCCTGCTGGACGAGATCCGTGCCACTGCCACCCGGCCGTGGGCCCTGATGGAGGTGTGCGGAGGGCAGACCCACTCGATCATCCGGCACGGCATCGACCAACTGCTGCCTGAGCAGGTGGAGTTGATCCACGGACCCGGCTGCCCCGTGTGCGTCACACCGCTGGAGGTCATCGACAAGGCGCTGGAGATCGCCTCGCGCCCCGGCGTGATCTTCTGTTCCTTCGGGGACATGCTCCGGGTACCGGGCAGTGACCGCGACCTGTTCCGGGTCAAGGGCGAGGGCGGCGACGTACGCGTGGTCTACTCGCCGCTCGACGCCCTGGAACTGGCTCGCCGCAACCCGGACCGGGAGGTGGTCTTCTTCGCCATCGGCTTCGAGACCACGGCCCCCGCCAACGCGATGGCCGTGCACCAGGCACGCCGCCTGGGCCTGACCAACTTCAGCCTCCTGGTGTCGCACGTGCGGGTGCCCCCGGCCATCGAGGCCATCATGACGGCCCCCACCTGCCGGGTGCAGGGCTTCCTGGCCGCCGGGCACGTGTGCAGCGTGATGGGCACGGCCGAGTACCCGCATCTCGCCGAGCGGTTCGGCGTACCGCTGGTGGTGACCGGCTTCGAACCCCTGGACATCCTCGAGGGCATCCGCCTTGCCGTCCGCCAACTGGAGCGCGGTGAGCACCGGGTGGAGAACGCGTACGCGCGCGCCGTGCGTGAGGACGGCAATCCGGCCGCCGTCCGCATGATCGAGGAGGTGTTCGAGGTCACCGACCGGAACTGGCGGGGCATCGGGCCCATCCCCGCCAGTGGCTGGCGGCTGACCGACGCCTTCCGCGCGTACGACGCCGAGCACCGCTTCGACGTCACCGGAATCCGTACCGAGGAGCCCGCCGAGTGCCGCAGCGGCGAGGTGCTCCAGGGGCTGATCAAACCGACCGAGTGCGCCGCGTTCGGCACCACCTGCACCCCGCGCACGCCGCTCGGCGCCACCATGGTCTCCAGCGAGGGCGCCTGCGCGGCCTACTACCTGTACCGCCGGATGAACGCCCCGACACCGCCGGCCGACCGGGCCGCGCGGGAGGAGATGAACCCCGTTGCCTGAACAACTCGCCGACACGGTCGACCCGGCCAACTGGACCTGTCCCGCCCCCCTGCGCGACCAGCCGGTCGTGGTGATGGGGCACGGCGGCGGTGGAGCGCTGTCGGCGGAGCTGATGGAGCAGGTCTTCGCCCCCGCCTACGGCAACGCCATCCTCACCGCGCTCGCCGACTCCGCCGTCCTCGAACTGGGCGGCGCGCGGCTGGCCTTCTCCACCGACTCCTACGTGGTCAGACCGCTGTTCTTCCCCGGCGGCAGCCTGGGCGACCTGGCGGTCAACGGCACCGTGAACGACCTTGCGATGAGCGGTGCCAGGCCGGCGTACCTCTCCGCCGCCTTCGTCCTGGAAGAGGGCGTGGAACTGACGGTCGTCGAACGGATCGCGCACGCCATGGGTGCGGCGGCCGAGGCCGCCGGGGTCACCATCGCCACGGGTGACACCAAGGTGGTGGAGTCCGGGCACGGCGACGGTGTGTACGTCACCACCGCCGGTGTGGGGCTCGTCCCCGACGGGGTGGACATCCGACCCCAGCGGGCGCGGCCCGGTGACGCCGTCATCGTCAGCGGTCCGATCGGCCTCCACGGGGTGGCGATCATGAGCGTCCGGGAGGGGCTGGAGTTCGGCGTCGAGGTCGCCAGTGACACCGCGCCGCTGGCAGACCTGGTGGCGGCCGTGCTGGCCGTCACCCCGGACATCCACGTGCTGCGCGATCCCACCAGGGGCGGGCTCGCCGCGTCCCTCAACGAGATCGCCCGCGCCTCCGGAACCGGTGTCCGGCTGCGGGAGCGCGCCATCCCGGTGCCGGACGCGGTGGCGAACGCCTGCGGCTTCCTGGGGCTCGACCCCCTCTACGTCGCCAACGAGGGGCGGCTGGTCGCCTTCGTGCCCCCGTCGGCGGCGGAGGAGGTCCTCGCGGCGATGCGTGCCCACCCGCAGGGCGGCGGAGCCACCCTGATCGGCGAGTGCGTGGCCGAGCACCCCGGCATGGTCGTGGTCTGCACCGGCCTCGGCGGCACGCGGGTGGTGGACCTGCCGCTGGGCGAGCAGTTGCCGCGTATCTGCTGAGCCGGACGCGAGTGGGCCCCGCCGACGTGTCGGCGGGGCCCACTCGCGCTAGGTCGGGACCGATAACGGCTCGATCCCGGTGATCTGAAGTTCCCGGCCGCTGCGCAGCTCGGTGGAGGGCTGGTCACAGCGCGGGCACCAGAAGAACGGCGGCATGCCCACCGGAAACTCCTCGGCGCACGGACCGCACCATGCCTGCGCGGGGACCTGCTCGACCACGAGCCGTGCGTCGGCGAGGGCGGTGCCGTCGCGGGCCACCTCGAAGGCGAAATCCAGGGCGTCGGGGACGACGCCCGCCAGTTCGCCGACCCGGACGGTCACCGCCGAAACGGCGTTCGTCCCGTTCGCCCGGGCCAGCTCGTCGGCCCGCTCGATGATCGCGGTCGCGATCGACAGTTCGTGCACGGCCTGCTCACGGGTACCGGTGGCCGGCGCGAAAACCGCCGGCCATCCGCCAGATCCGCGCCTCCCGCCTCAGGCTGGGGAGCTCCCACACGAGCAGCGCCACCACGAGACCGCCCGCCACGACGGCCTCGGTCTTCAGCACCCGCTGTCCGGTCATCCTGGCTCGCCTGCCCGGGGCAGCCGGCCTTCGTGCTCGTTGGACTTTCATCTTCGGCGACTCCCTGCTGTTTCTCGTCCCGCTCATCCCGGCGAGATGTTCGGCATGGTGTCCGCGAGCGCGTCATGCCGCTTCCAGTGGATCCCGGTGGAGCGCCGCGCGTCGGCGGTGCCGTCCTCGTGGTGACCGGTCTGGTCCTCGTAGCGCCCCTTGTTGCCCTGGTGCATGCCGGCGACGTGCCGGGGCGTGTCGGGCTTCGCCTGGGGCCTGCCCACTCTGATGCTGCCCATGGGATGATCTCCTTCCTCGCCTCCGACCTGCGGAGTGCGTGCTCATGGCCGTTCGGTGAGGTCCTCGAAGAACCGCTCGACGGCCTGCCAGATCCGGCCGCCTCCGGACAGGCCCCGCCACTCCCGGCGTACGACCGCGACCATCCGGTAGCAGTCGTCGATCGGCACGATCCAGTGGTGGTCGAGGCCGTGGACGGTGTTCACCAGCAGTGCCTCCACCTCGGGTTCCACGCCGGCGAGCTGCGGACACGTCGCGGCCAGCTGCTGCCATGCCGCCGCGTCCACCTCCCACCGCATGGCTCCGGCCGGACTCGGGCCCTCGGCGGTGACCGTGCCGTCTGCCCGGGGCACGAAGAAGACGAGGCCGACGGGTACGCCCAGAACTTCCGTGTCGACCCGAGGAAGCCGTACTCGGCGCCGGGGCACGAGCCGGTAGTGGCCGTCACCCGCCCCGCCCTGTGCGAACAGCACCGAGCAGGGACGGCAGACGCAGCGCACTTCCTGCTGCCCGGTGTCGTACAGGTGGGCGTGTTCGTCGGGCACCGGCGCGGCGCACAGGTCGCACACCTCCGACTCGGCCGCCGCCGTGCGGTCGGCCGAGGCACGGACGAGGCGGGCCAGCGCTCCGTCCGTGATCACCGGGTGCCTCGGTGCGTCAGCGTGGCCAGCGGTACGAACGCCAAGGCCGCCTGCCCGTCGGAGGAGGTCGGCAGCGATTCCACCGCCGTCAGTTCCGGAGCGGCGGCGAGCACCGCCTCCTGGACCGCGTCGGTGACCTCGGTCGCCCCGCTGCCGCATCCGGAGCCGCACCCGCCGCCCGACTTCAGGCGCACCCGGCCCACCTGCCCCTCCACACCGGCCCACTCGACGTCGCCGCCGCGTTCGCGTACGGCGGGCCGCAGCCGCTCGACCGCGCGGGCCGCCCGGCGCTCGGCCGGCTCGGGGTGGATGTCGTGCAGCACCATCAGGTGCCCGAGCAACTCGTCGTCGGCCAGGCGCTCGGCCAGCTGCCCGTCCGTCTGGTCCAGGATCCGGGCCAGCGCCTCGCCGTAGACCTCGGTCAGGAGCACGACCGCCTCGGTGGCGGAGCGCGTGGTGGGACCGGGCGTGGACTGGAGCCCTTCCAGCAGGTCGTCGAGCCGGGCCAGCCGGGCCTCCACGTCCGGGTCCGCCAGCCGCGCGGTGCCGGCCTCAGCCATGGTTCGCCCCGTACGTCGGCGAGTGCAGGGTGGTCAGCGTCTTGCCCTTGCCGACGTACATGTGCACGCCGCACGGCAGGCAGGGGTCGAAACTGCGGACCGTGCGCATGATGTCGACGCCCTTGAAGTCGTCGGGCCCGTTCTCCTCGAAGATGGGCTGACCCTGGACGGCGTCCTCGTACGGGCCGGGGGTGCCGTACATGTCGCGGGGGCTGGCGTTCCACGGGGTGGGCGGGTACGGGTGGTAGTTGGCGATCTTCTTGTCCTTGATCACCAGGTGGTGGGAGAGGACACCGCGCACGGCCTCGTGGAAGCCGCAGCCGATCGCCTCGTCGGGCACCTCATAGTTCTCGAACACCTTGGTCTCGCCGGCCCGCACGAGCCCCATGGCCTCCTCCACGAACTGCAGGGCCATGGCGGCCGCGTAGGCGATGAAGTACGGCCGGGCGCGGTCGCGTTCGATGGTGTTGCTCCACTGCGGGATGCGCCACTCCAGAGTCGTCTCCGGCAGCGACTCGCCCTTGGGCAGGGAGATGCGCACGCTGTGGCCGGTGGCCTTGACGTACGGGGTGTCGACCAGGCCGTTCAGGGCGGTCGACCAGAGCCGGGCGAGCGGGCCGCCGCCGGTGTCGAGGGCCAGGTGCTGATCCGTCTTCTTGTCGTACCAGCGCGGACTCATCACCCAGCTGTACTTTTCGTCGAAGTTGCGCTTCTGCGGCACCGGGACGGTCGTCTGGTTCCACGGGTGGCGCATGTCGACGGGGTTGCCGAGCGGGTCGTGGGTGACGAAGGGCCGTTCGTTGACCCAGTCCTCGTAGTACGAGCTGCCGAGCAGGATCCGCAGGCCGAGGTTGATGTCGACGAGGTTGTTGGTGACCAGCTCGCCGTCGACGATGATGCCCGGGGTGACATACATGTCCTTGCCCCAGTTGTTCATCGTCTCGTAGCGGTAGTCGACGGACGTGGGGTCCTGGAAGGCTCCCCAGCAGCCCAGCAGGATGCGGCGGCGGCCGACCTCCTCGTAGCCGGGCAGCGCCTCGTAGAAGAAGTCGAAGACGTCGTCGTTCATGGCGACGGCCTTCTTGACGAAGTCGATGACCCGCATGAGCCGGCTGAGGTAGTCGGTGAAGGTGGTCGGCTGCGGCATCGTGCCGACGCCACCGGGATACAACGTCGACGGATGGACGTGCCGCCCCTCCATCAGGCAGAACATCTCGCGGGTGACCCGGCTGACCTTCAGGGCCTCCTTGTAGACCTCGCCCTCGAAGGGGTTGAACGCCCGCATGATGTCGGCGATCGTCCGGTAGCCGTGAATGTCCCCGTGGGGAGCTTCGGTGCGTTCGGCGCGGGCCAGTACACCGGGGTTGGTGGCCTTGACCATCGCCTCGCAGAAGTCCACGAACACCAGGTTGTCCTGGAAGATCGTGTGGTCGAACATGTACTCGGCTGCTTCGCCGAGGTTGACGATGTAGTCGGCCAGCGGGGGAGGCTTGACGCCGTAGGCCATCTGCTGGGCGTAGTCGGAACAGGTCGTGTGGTTGTCGCCGCAGATGCCGCAGATCCGGGACGTGATGAATCCCGCGTCACGCGGATCCTTGCCCTTCATGAACACCGAGTAGCCGCGGAACAGCGACGAGGTGCTGTGGCACTCCACGACTTCCCGGTTGGCGAAGTCGATCTTCGTGTAGATGCCCAGGTTCCCGATGATCCGGGTGATCGGATCCCAGGACATGTCCACGAGCTCTGGCGGCTTGCGCCCCGTGGGCCGGGCCTCGGTTGTGGTCATCTGCGGTACTGCCCCTCGCTGTCGGTTTTCCATGGGCGTGGTGTGGGGTGGATGGGGCGCGGCATCAGGGCCGCCAGCGCGGGTCGTAGCCGCTGGTCAGCTTCCGCTTGTTGTGGCGCCACTTGGGCTCGTGGTTGACCAGCTCGTTCGTCATGCCGCGAAGGCGGCGGACGACGGCCCCGTACGGCTTGATGGCCAGCGAGGAGAGCGTGCCGCCGGGAGGCTCGTCCATAAACGGCATGAACGCGTCAGGGAAGCCGGGCATCGTGCACCCGATGCAGATACCGCCGACGTTCGGGCAGCCGCCGATGCCGGCCATCCAGCCGCGCTTGGGCACGTTGCAGTTGACGACAGGACCCCAACAACCCGTCTTGACCAGGCACTTGGGCGAGTTGTAGTCCTTGGCGAAGCTGGCCTGCTCGTAGTACGAGCCGCGGTCGCAGCCCTCGTGCACCGTCTTCCCGAACAGCCACTGCGGGCGCAGCATGTGGTCCAGCGGTGGCGGAGGTGCGGAACCGGCCGCGTGATAGAGGACCCAGATCAGGGTCTCCATGAAGTTCTCGGGCTGGATCGGGCAGCCGGGCACGTTGACGACCGGCAACCCGCCCTGGGAGGTGTAGTCCCAGCCCAGGTAGTCGGCGAGGCCCATGCAGCCGGTCGGGTTCCCGGCCATGGCGTGGATGCCGCCGAAAGTGGCGCAGGTGCCGGCGGCCACCACCGCCCAGGCCTTGGGCGCCAGTTGGTCGATCCACCAGTTCAGGGTCTGCGGTTCACCGGTCTCCGGGTCATTGCCGAAGGACGTCCAGTAGCCGTCGCCCTCGATGATGTTCTGGTTGGGGATCGAGCCCTCGATGACGAGGATGAACGGGGTCGCCAGCTCGCCGCGCACCGCCGCCCGGTAGGGCGCGAGGAAGTCCTCGCCGCCCAGGCTCGGTGAGAGCACCTTGTTGACCAGGTTCACCTTCGGCAGGCCCGGGATCAGACCGAGCACCAGATCCTCGATGGAGGGCTGGCCGGCGGCGGTGAGAGAGACGGTGTCGCCGTCGCAGCTCATGCCCTCGGAGATCCAGAGGATGTGGATCTCGTCGATACCCTGCCGGTCCTCGGCGCGACTGGGTTCCTTGCTGACTTCTGCGGTACTGCTGTCGGTTGTCATGTCATCGGCCTCCGCTGCAGGGGGTCTCGGAGTCGGTCGTGTGCCGCGCCGGGGGTGCGGCGGGAGCCGGTGACGCCGGCTCGTCCGGGACTTCGGCGGGCTCGAGCGGTTCGAGCTCGTCGGGCCGGAAGTAGTGGAAGCGGCCGTACCAGGTGTGCAGTTCGGACGCAGGATCGTCGTCGAGGGTGACGGCGAGGTGCACGCTGCCGTCGACGTCGTGGAAAACTGCGGCCACCTCGGCGGTCCGTCCGGACAGGAACATGTCCTGGGCGTCGGCGCCCCGTCCCCGTGGTCGAAGCCGGACGCGGCTGCCACCGCCGAGGGGCACGCCGTCGACGAGGACCGTGTCGGTGGCCGGGGAGAAACCGTCGTCGGCGCCCTCCTGCCACCATGCGGGTCGCTCGGGAGCGGCAGCGGGAGCGGCTGTGGTGGGGATGACCGGTGCCAGGGAGCGGACGGCACCGTGCAGCCGTGCGAAGACCTCCGGGGGCATGGTCTCGACCCGGTCGAGGATCGCGGCGGCCCGCAGGTCGGTGGCGCGTGCCTCGCGCTTCTCCTCGTCGGTCAGCAGCATCGTGCGCAGAGTGAGGATCTCGTCGATCTCCGCTGCGTCGTGCAGATCCCCCGGGCTCTCCGGAGCCACCTGCGGGTGGTCGGGCAGAATGATCGGTGAGGACAGCAGAACGTGTCCGGTGCCGCCGCCCTGCGGGCTGCGGGAGCGGGCCGGGGCGGTGGGGGATCCACCGCCGAGGACGGGGAAGGTGAATTCGTTCCGGCACCTGCCGACATGTGCAGCCAGGTCCGTGGGCGGATCGATCAGCGAGACGAACTCCACGCCTTCACCGCCGACGAGGGTATGGGTGGCGATGAGCGCACGGCGCAGCGCCTCGTCGCGTGGGGCCCGCGGATCCGGCACAGATCCCGTGTTCGTGGTGCGTACCCGGAGTCGGCACAGGTCCGGCGAGAGCTGCTCGGCGGCGACAGTTGTGCTCGCCCGTAGCTCCTCCCGGCGCCGCACTACCCGACCGGCGTGACCCGGCAGTGGCTCGATGTCCACCCCGGCCTCCGCTCCCACCGAAACGGTGCGTTCACTCTGAAATAGGTCGTCCAGGCAGACCGCGACATCGACTTCGCGCGGCACTGCCTCGTCGAAGGTCAGATGAGCCGTGCCGTTGTCGGTCCGCAACGACTCGACGGCGCTGTGGCCACCGTCCCGGCCGGTTTCCTGCACCTGCTTGCGCTGCATCTGCAGGTACCGAAGTCGCACTCGTACGGACGCGCCGGGCCGGCGGATTCGCAGCAGGCACTCGGTCTGCTGGTACCAGGAGTCGGCGGAGCCGGACACACCCGGGACGACGGGGCCCTCCGACTCAACCCAATCCCGGGGGAAAAGCACCCCGAACTGCCACCGGACGCGGTTCTTGGCCGAAGACCGACGGTAGGGATAGAGGAGGTAGCCCTCATACAGGACGGCGTCGGCGACGGCGCTCAGCTGCTCGAAGTCGCATGGGGACCCGTCCGACGGCCCTTCCGCGCCACCCCCCTTGGCAGCGCACGGCATGCCGCTCTCGGCCAATCCCTCCGACATCGCGCCTCCTCGTCTCCGTGTGCACGCCATGCCTTCCACCACAGTCACATCGCTCATCCGCCCTCGCCTCCCATGGCGCAGCACCGCTGAGCCGTTCGAGGGGCACTCAGAGGGCATTTGATTTGAACGAGCGAGGAGGAAGAAATGGCAGCGGAAAGGAAGACGCCGCCGCCAACCTTCTGCGAAGCGCCCCCGGCGAGGCGCTTTCCGGGACGGTGGCGGTGCCGCGGCAGCGTCGTCGTAGAGGTGGTTCCCGGTGAGCGCCCAGAGCAGGGGAGCGGGCACAGGGTCTCCGGATGCATTGTCGGAGGCCGTCGGCAGCGGTGTCGGGTTTGAGCTGTGGGTGAGGCCTGGCCGCGCGTTGGTGGTGGCCTCGGTGGCCGGGTACGCCTCGTACGTGCATCAGCGGGAGTTCGCGTTGCAGGGGGCGGACGCCGTGAGCGCGACCTTGTGGCCCCTGTCGGTTGACGGGTTGTCGCTGCTGGCGACGGTCGGGTTGTTGTCTCCTGCTCGTGGAGTGGGGCGTCGGGCACGGGCCCCGTTGTGTGGCTGGCGTTTCTTCTCGGTATCGCGGTATCGCGGTGTCGCGGTGTCGTTGGCGGCGAACATCGCTGCGGCGCCTGCGCCGGCGTGGAAGCCGATGCCGGTGGCGGCTGGCCGCCGGTCGCCCTGTTGCTCTCGGTGGAACTGCTCGTACAGCGTCCCGGAGGCCGAGAGAGTACCGAGAGCGCCGGTGGTTCGGCGACGGCTGACGCCGAGACTCAGAACGATGGCAGCCGGATGCCCGACCGAGACGAGACGGCGGGAGGTTGCCGCGAGGAGGAAGTAGAGGAACGAGACGAGACAGAGGTGGAAGAGCGAGAGGCGACTGGGTACGGCCGAGAGCCGGCGGATGGCGGCGAGTTGGGAGCCGCGCCGACTTCGCCGTTTCAGGGCGAGCCGTCTCGGCTGGTCGGCGTGACGGCGGAGCAGTCGATGTGGGAGCACTTCAGCGGCAGCTGGCTGCAGGGCGTGTTCCCAGCGGTGCGGAGCTGGACCGAGTGGTGGGCACGAACAACTACGGCTGGGCTGTGCTTGCCCCCTGGCGACGCACAGGCCGGATCCCGGGCACGAAGAACGGCGCGAACTCAAACGGAAGCCAAGGGCACTCATGAGCACGCTCTCGGGTCCAGGGCGTGGCCGAGTTTCTTCGCGGTCCTGCAAGAGGATCGCCGGCCTCCGGGCCCGGCACGGCTGTTCCCCCTGTCGAAGCGATGACAATGCCGTGTCTACTTCGACGTGAGCCGCACTGGGCTCGCCTCCTTGGAGTTCTGCGAGGGAGCACTCCAAGAGGAGCACGTCGCGCTCACGCCGGGCAGGAACTTCGGCGTCCACACGGCGGAGACGCACGTACGGCTCTCCTGCGCGGCGTCGACCGACGAGCTCCGGGAGGGAATCGCCCGGCTCGGGAAGTTCCTGGCCACGTTTGAGTAGCGGGGGCGGTCAGCTGTCCTTCCGTACGCGGCGGAGAGGAGGGGCCCGAGTTCCCGGGCCACGGTCGTCAGGGCGCGGACGTTCCGCTCGGCCCGGGCGATGAGATCGTCTCCTCCGCCGGAGGGATGATCACCGCTGCCGTATGTGACGGGAGACAGGAACGGAAGTGACCCGCGCCGGAACCTGATGCCGAGCGATCGTCGTGCGAACGCCCGCCGTCCGTGCACGTCGTACGCCGTCAGCATCGCCCGCGGTCTTCGTACGCGCTGCGACCGCCGAGGGTCATGCCGATGGCGCGCCGTCGAGGCATGGCTCCGGCACCTCAGCGAGGGGTCGGAGCCACCGCGCCTTGTGCGCGCAGCACAGCGATGTCGTCCTCGGTGACGCCGAGTTCGGTGAGCAGGGCGTCGGTGTGCTGACCGAGTGCGGGGATCCCACCCATCGGTGGCTCGTAGCCGGCGATGACCGGAGGTGGAAGCAGAGCGGGTACCTGACCGTGAGGTGTGTCGATCCGGCGCCACCGGTCGCGGGCCATCAGATGCGGATGGGCTATGACCTCGCTCGGTGTGTTGAACCGGGCATTCCCGATCCCTGCGGCATCCGCGTCGCTCTGCACCTGCGTCAGGTCATGGCGTGCGCACCAGTCGGCGATCTCCGCGTCCAGGAACTCTCGGTGCGCGACCCGGCCGGAGGCGGTACGAAAGCGTTCGTCGTCGGCCAGGTCGGGCCGGCCGAGAAGGTCGCGCGCGAATCGCCGCCATTCGCGGTCGTTCGTCGTGCCCAGGACGACGGTCTGGCCGTCCGCTGTGCGGTAGGCGCCGTACGGCGCCACCGCGGGCGAGCCCATGCCGACCGGCTGCTGGTCCACACCCGTGTGCAGCGTGTAGGTGAGCTGATACCCCATCAACTCCGTCATCGTGTCGAACAGGCTCACCGCGACCGCGGCGGCGCCGCGACCATGGCCGCGCTCCTTGCCGCAGAGCAGCGCCAGAACCGACAACGCGGCATACAGGCCGGTGCACACGTCGGCCATCGGCGGACCGGGCTTGGCCGGCGCACCGGGAAAGCCTGTCATCGCGCATGCGCCCGACTCGGCCTGGGCCAGCAGATCGTAAGCGCGCTTGTGGGACAGCGGGCCTCCCGGCCCGTAGCCGTCGATCTCCACGGCGATGAGTTCCGGGTGGCTGACGGCCAGGTCGGTGGGCGCGATTCCGAGCCTCGCCGTGGCACCGGGAGCAAGATTGGAGACCATCACATCGGCGCGGTCGAGCAACCGGTGGAGTACCGCCATACCGGCCGGATCCTTCAGGTTCAGCGTGACCGACTCCTTGCCCCGGTTGACCCATACGAAGTGCGCCGCCATGCCGCCCACCACGTCGTCGTAGTGCCGGGCGAAGTCACCGCCTTCCGGGTTCTCCACCTTGATCACCCGAGCCCCGAAGTCACCGAGGGTGCGGGTGCAGATTGGGGCCGCCACCGCCTGCTCCAGGGACACCACCGTGATGCCCGCCAGTGGCCCGGCCGGCTTGGCCTCTCGCGCCTCGCTCATGGGGCCGCCCGCGCCGCCCGTCACGCGTGCTCCCGCAGCAACTGCCTGCCCACGATGAGCTTCTGGATCTCGCTCGTCCCCTCGTAGATGCGGAACAGTCGCACGTCCCGGTAGAAGCGCTCGACGGGAACGTGGCGCATGTAGCCCATGCCCCCGTGGATCTGGACGGCACGGTCGGCCACCCGGCCCACCATCTCGCTGCAGAACAGTTTCGTGGAGGACGGCGCCAGCCTGCGGTCCTCGCCCGAGTCGTACGCGCGGGCGGCCTCCAGCACCATGGCGCGGGCCGCGTACATCTCGGCGTGCGACTCGGCGAGCATGGCCTGGACGAGCTGGAACTCGCCGATGGGACGTCCGCCCTGCCGGGTGACCGAGGCGTGCGCGACGCTTTCGTCCAGGATGCGCCCGGCCAGCCCCACACACATCGCCGCGACGCTCAGACGTCCCCTCGCCAGCGACCGCATGGCGGTGCGGAACCCCTCTTCCTCGCGTTCTCCCACGAGGGCACTCGCCGGAAGGCGTACGTCGGCGAAGAAGACCTCCGCGCTCAAGGCCCCGGACTGGCCCATCTTGTGGTCCCTCGGTCCCACGGTGACGCCGGGGCTGTCCGCGTCGACGGCGAAGACGGAGATCCCCTCGGCTCCCGTGCTCTGCGGCCCGGTGCGGGCGAACACCATGAAGACACCGGCGAGCGGAGCATTGGTGATGAACCGCTTACTGCCGTTCAGGACGTAGCCGTCCCCGTCGCGTACGGCACGGGTCCTGATACCGCTGGGGTCCGAGCCCGCCTCCGCCTCCGTGAGCGTGAACGCCGCGATCAACTCCCCGGCGGCCATCCGCGGCAGATAGCGCCGCTTCTGCTCCTCGGTGCCGGAACTCGCCAGGAGCTGGCCGGCGACCCCGTTGTTGATGCTGAACATCGAGCGGAACGCGGGCGTGGTGTAGCCGATCTCCAGGGAGAGGCGTACGTCCTCCGTCATGGAGAAGCCAAGGCCGCCGTACTCCTGGGGCAGCGCGTAGCCGAACAGGCCCATGGCCGCGGCCTTCTCGCGGAGGTCCGCCGGGATCTCGTCCTTCTCCTCGATCTCGTTCTCGCGCGGGACGACCTTCTCGCGCACGAAGGCCCGCACCGCCGCCAGAACGGCGTCGAACTCGTCTGGTTCCATTGGCTTTTCGCACTCCTCGGTTGTGGGCGCCTTGTCGAGCGGGCCCCAGGGCTCGGGCTGCTTGGGCCGCTTGGCCACTCCGGCTGCTCGAGCTGCTCGGGCTGCTCGGGCTGCTCGGGCTGCTCGGGCTCAGCGGGGAAGGAGTTCCAGGACGGTGGCGTTCGCCATGCCGCCGCCCTCGCACATCGACTGCAGGCCGTAGCGGACGCCGGTGGCTCGCATGTGGTGGAGCAGCGTCGTGGTCAGCCGGGCGCCGGAGGCTCCCAGGGGATGGCCGAGGGCGATGGCGCCGCCGTCGGGATTGAGCCGGTCCGGATCGGCGCCGGTCTCGGCGAGCCAGGCGCAGGTCACGCTGGCGAACGCCTCGTTGATCTCGAAGGCGCCGATGTCCTCGATGCCCAGACCGGCGCGCTTCAGGACCTTCTCGGTGGCCGGGATGGGGCCGGTGAGCATCGTCACGGGGTCGACTCCGACGACGGCGAAGGAGTGGAAGCGGGCGATCGGGCGCAGACCGAGTTCACGCGCCTTCTCGCCGCTCATGACCAGCAGCGCCGAGGCACCGTCGGATATCTGCGAGGAGTTGCCGGCCGTGACCACGCCGTCCTCGGTGAACGCGGGCTTCAGACCCGCCATCGTGGCGGCCGTGCCGCCCCGCCGTACTCCCTCGTCCGTGTCGACGGTGCGTACGGAACCGTCCTCGTCCGTCACGTCCACCGGCACGATCTGGGACTTGAACCGCCCCTCGTCGATCGCGGCCGCCGCGTTGGCGTGCGACCGGAGGCTGTGCGCGTCGAGTTGCTCCCGGCTCAGCCCCCAGCGCCGCGCGATCTCCTCCGCGCCCAGCCCCTGGCTGAACCGTGAGACGCCGTACCGGGCCTGCACGGCCGGGCCGAAGGGTTCGCCGGGGCCCCGCTCGCGGCCGGAGCCCAGCGGTACGCGGCTCATCGACTCCACGCCGCCCGCGACCACGATGTCGTACTGGCCGCTCATCACTCCCGCGGCGGCGAACTGCGCCGCCTGCTGCGAGGATCCGCACTGCCGGTCGATGGTGACGCCGGGCACTTCCTCAGGCCATCCGGCGGCCAGGACGGCGAAACGGCCGACGCAGCCGCCCTGCTCACCGATCTGCGAGACGCAACCCCACAGCACGTCCTCGACCAACGCCGGGTCCAGGTCGTTGCGTTCGGCCAGGGCCCGCAGCACCACGGCGGACAGGTCGACCGGGTGCACACTGCTCAACGAGCCGTTCCGCTTACCCACGGGAGTACGGACGGCGTCCACGATGACCGCGTCACGCATGTCAGACCTGCCTTTCCGCCGTGTCCGGCGCGCTGGTTTCCTGTGTGCCCGAGGGGGGTTCGCCCGGGCCTCGAGTCGTCCGGGCCAGGCGGCGGAGCTCGGTTTTCAGCACCTTTCCGGCCGGGGACAGGGGAAGTTCGTCGACGAAACGGACCTCTCTGATCCGCTTGTACGGCGTCACGCGCTCCGCGACGTACTCCATCAGCTCCTCGGCCATCGCGCGCGGCTCGGTGGCCGGGACCACGAAGGCGACGGGGACCTCGCCGACGGCAGGCACCGCCCTCCCGACGACCGATGCCTGGAGCACTGCCGGGTGGCCGCCGAGGATGTCCTCCAGCTCGCGCGGGTACACGTTGTAGCCCTTGTAGATGAGCATGTCCTTCGACCTGCCGGAGACGTACAGGAAGCCGTCCGCGTCGAGGTGGCCGGTGTCGCCGGTGCGCAGCCAGCCGTCGACGAACTGCGCGGCGGTCTCGTCCGGGCGGTTGAGGTAGCCCGAGGCCACCTGAGGGCCCCGCATCCAGATCTCGCCGCGCTCGCCCCGCGGCACCTTCCGGCCGGGATCCAGCGGGTCCCGGATCTCCAGCTCGGTGTCGAACAGGGGAAGCCCCTGGCTGCCCGGCTTGCGCAGCCCGGCCTTCGCGATCGGGCCGCTGGACACGGTTGCTGTCGCCTCCGTCAGGCCGTAACCCTCGATGACGGCGGCGTCGGGGAAGACCTCTGTCAGCTGCTCCAACGAGTGCGTGTCTATGGGGGCGCCACCCGACACCACGGCCTTGACCGAGCTGAGGTCCCGCGTGCGGATGCCCGGTGTCGCCAGCAGGGCGTGATAGAGCGCCGGGGCGCCCGGGAGGTACGCGACCCGGTGCCGTTCCACCTGCTCCAGGTACGACTCCGCATCGAAGCGGCCGCTCAGGATGGTGGTGGCGCCGCACAGGAGGAAGAAGTTGAGGCTGATCAAGCCAAGGGCGTGGAACAGGGGCGAGACACACAGCGTGGCGTAGCTGCCCGGGGCCAGGGCGTAGTCGCCGGAGGTCTCCAAGGGGTGCAGCACCACACCGCCTTCGCTGTCGAGCCCGGGGAGTGCCCCGGAGCGCCAGCCAGCGACCTGGATGGTGTTGGCGACGATGTTGCGGTGCAGTATGCGCACTCCCTTGGGTGCTCCGGTGGTTCCGCCGGTGTACCCGTACTGGGCGACGGAGTCGGTGGGGACCAGCACCTCCGGCGGGCGGGTGCTCTGGCCCGCGACGAGGTCCGCCAGGGCGGTGCCCGCCTTCCCGAAGAGCTGTGCGCAGTCATCCGGCCTGTCGGCCGGGGCCGATGCGCTGGGCGGCACGATGACGACCAACCGGACCGTCAGCCCGTCGATCGCCTCGGCCAGCACCGGTGCCGGCTCCGGATGGGTCACCACGGCCGCCGCGGAGCAGTCGGCGAGCTGGGCGCGCAGAGCCCTGGCCGGCTGGGCGGGGTTGGCCGGGCAGGCTGTCGCGCCGGCGAGCGTGATGCCGTAGTAGGCGACGGCGAACCACAGGGTGTTCGGCAGGTGAAGGGCGACCACGTCACCCTGCCGTATGCCGCGCGCCCTGAGGCCGCGGGCGAACGCGGCAGCCTGTTCGTACAGGCCGGTGAAGGTGAGAACCTGGTCGCCGTCGCGCACGGCTGCCCGGTCGCGGTAGCGGCGGGCGGATCCGGCGAGCACCGCGCCGAGCGGGACATCGGGGTAGTCGAGGCGGCGAGGCAGTCCCGCGGGCCAGTAGTCGGTCATGTGCCGCTCCCTTCCCGCGCCGGCCTGCGGCCGGCCCTGCAGGGCTTTCGCGTCGTACGCCGGCTCATCGCACGACCTCCGCGTCGAAAAGCTTCTTGATCTGCTCGGGGCTGCGGCCCGTCTCGGCGAGGACCTGCGCTGTGTGCTCGCCCGGAAGGGGGGCCGGCCGGGTGTGCCGGCGAGGGGTGGAGGAGCCGAACCGGGGGGCCGGGGCGGGCTGGAGGACTCCCGTGCCGTCGGTGAGGAAGGTGCCGCGTGCGGCGTTGTGAGGATGGTGCGGTGCCTCCACCAGCGACAGCACGGGGGTGACGCACGCGTCGGCGTCGGCGAACATGGCGGCCCAGTCGTCGCGGGTGCGGGCGGCGAAGACCTCCGCGAGGCGCCGCCGCATGACCGGCCAGCGGGACCGGTCCCACTGTTGGGCGAAGTCGGCATCCGCGACCAGGTCGAGCCGTTCCAGGAGGGTGGCGAAGAAGGGCGCCTCGATCGCGCCGACCGCTACGTACTCGCCGTCGCGGCAGCGGTAGACGCCGTAGAACGGGGCTGTGCCGTCCAGGTAGTTGACGCCCCGATGGTCGGTCCACCGCCCCTGGTGCAGACGGCCGTAGATCATGGCCAGCAGCTGAGCCGACCCGTCCACCATCGCGGCGTCCACGACCTGGCCTTTCCCGGCGGCGCGTGCCTGCACGACCGCGCACAGCACACCGAAGGCGAGCAGTGCGCCACCGCCGCCGAAGTCGCCGAGCAGGTTGAGCGGCAGGACCGGCGGGCCGTCGGCCGGTCCGATGGCTCCCAGGGCCCCCGACAGGGCGATGTAGTTGATGTCGTGCCCGGCCCGCGGCGCGAGCGGCCCGTCCTGCCCGAATCCCGTCATCCGTCCGTAGACCAGGCGCGGGTTGCGGTCCAGGCACGGGCCGGGGCCCACGCCGAGCCGTTCGGCCACCCCCGGCCGGAAGCCCTCCAGGAGGACATCGGCATCCGCCACCAGGTCGAGGACGGCGCCGACGCCTTCCGGGTGCTTGAGGTCGATGGCGGCCGAGCGCCGCCCCCGGTGCAGGACGGGATCGGGCTTGCCGGCCACGTCCGACGGGCGCTCGACACGGATCACGTCCGCACCGGCGTCGGCGAGGAGCATCGCGCAGAACGGCCCAGGCCCGATGCCCCCGAGCTCGATGACCCGCAGCCCGGCGAGCGGCCCCGGGGCCGCATCGGGTACGGCGCCGTTCGCACGTTCCTGGTCTTGTTCTTCGTTCACCGGCCGCTCACCGGCCTCGCCAGACGGGAGCGCGCTTCTCGGTGAAGGCCGACGCGCCTTCCCGCGCGTCATCCGAGTTGAACACCAGCTCGGTGATCGGCTTCTGACGGTCGAACAGCTCGTCGCGTGGCCAGCCGGGAGACTCCACGAGGATACGTTTGGTGACCCGTACGGCGAGCGGACCGTTGGCGGCGATGGCGGAGGCCAGCAGCCTCGCCTCCTTCAGCGCGCCGCCGGGTGGAGTGAGCCGGTTGACCAGTCCGTAGTGGTAGGCCCGGTCCGCGGTGAGGACATCGCCGGTGAGAGCGAGTTCCATCGCGATCTGGTACGGGATCCGGCCCGGCAGTCGCAGCAGTCCTCCGGCCACCGCCACCAGACCGCGCTTGACCTCGGGCAGCCCGAACTTGGCGTCCTCCGCGGCGACGACCAGATCACTCGCGAGGGCGATCTCGCATCCGCCCGCCACGGCGTAGCCCTCGACGGCGGCGATCAGCGGCTTGCGCGGCGGGGTCTCGGTGAGGCCGGCGAAACCGCGCCCCTGCACGTGAGGGCGCTCGCCCCGCAGAAACGCCTTGAGGTCCATGCCCGCGCAGAAGGTGCCGCCCGCGCCGGTGATGATGCCGACCGCGAGGTCGTCACGCTCGTCCAACTCGTCCAGCGCGGACGCGATCGCCTCCGCGACGGCTCGGGTGACCGCGTTGCGGGATTCGGGCCGGTTGATGGTGATGACGGCGATGCCGTCGTCGCCGTACTCGACCAGTACTTCGTCTGCCACGGCAGCTCCTTTACGGTGGCCAAGCGGTGGTCGCGGTTGGGGAATAGCGGTTGAGCGCCGGCCTTCAGCGTGGGGCCAGGCGGATCGCGCCGTCGAGGCGGATGGTCTCTCCGTTGAGCATCGCGTTGTCGATGATGTGCAGGGCGAGTTGTGCGTACTCGTCCGCCGCGCCCAGGCGCGGCGGGTGCGGCACCGCGGCAGCGAGCGCGTCGAGCTTCTCCTTCGGCCTCCTGCCGAGCATCGGTGTGTCGAACAAGCCGGGCGCGATGGTGACGACCCGGATGCTCTTGCTCGCCAGATCCCGGGCCGCACACACAGTGAGGCCGGCCACGCCGGCCTTCGACGCCGCGTACGGGCTCTGTCCGATCTGCCCCTCGAACGCCGCGACCGACGCTGTCATGACCACCACTCCGCGGTCCCCGTCGAGTGGTTCGTTGCGGGCCATGCGGGCGGCGGCGAGCCGGAGCACGTTGAAGGTGCCGATCAGGTTGACGTCGACCACGGCGCGGAAATGGTCGAGATCACCGGCGGTGCCGTCCTTGTTGACCACGCGGAGCGGGCCGCCGCGGCCCGCGCAGTGGACGACCGCGCGCAGCGCTCCTGTCCGCTCGGCGGTGTCGAGGACGGCGGTCATGTCCTCGGTGCTCGTCACGTCGGCGGGGACGAAGACGGCCTCGGGGCCGAGGTCGCGGACGGCGCGGGCGCCGTCCGAGGAGGGCAGGTCCGCGATGGTGACGCGGGCGCCGGCCTTGAGCAGCCGCCGTGCCGTCGCCAGGCCGAGCCCCGACGCGCCGCCGGTCACCACTGCGGATATTCCGCTGGTCTGCATGGACGCTCCAGTCGGTCGAGTCGGTGTCGGATCTGCCGCCGCCGGCGCCGCGAAGGCTCGGCGACTGCCGTCGTACGCCGGGGCACGGGCCCCGGCCGTTGTGGTCGGGGCTGCAGCCGATGAAAAGAAGGTACTTGTCGAACGATCGTTAAGTTAGGTCGCCGTCTCACCCACTGTCAATGACCGCGACGAAAGTGCGGGCGACCTACCGGGCCGGCGCCTCGCCGTGCCCGAGCATTGCGAACGCCAGCCGCACGTACCGGTCGCACAGCTCCGTCGTCCCGAGGTCGCCGGACGGGTCGTACCACTGGGCGACGGCGTTACACATCGCCATGACCGCCCGGCGGGCGTCGTCCGGGTGCGGGGTCCGGAAGACTCCGCCGGCGATGCCGTCGTCTATGGCCTTCTGGAAGAGTCCCGATACAGCGTGTCGCCTTTCGATGATGGGGTTGCGGTACTCGGGTTCGAGGTAACGGAGTTCCTGGAGGGTCAGCAGACTCTCGACCCGCCGCCGGACCCGGTAGTCGACCGTCACTCTGACCAGGGCGGCCAGCCGCGCGGCAGGGTCGTCACCGGCCTGGGCCAGTTCCTTCTCGCAGTGACGGAAGTAGTCGTCGAGCGAGTCCTCGATCAGGGCGTGGAAGAGCTCTGCCTTGCCGGAGTAGTAGTAATAGAGGGCGGACAGACTCATGTCGGCCCGCTTGGCGATGTCACGAATGGAGGCGCCGAAGTAGCCGCGCTCCGCGAAGACATCTCGTGCGGCGTCCATGATGGCGTCCCGGCCGTTTCCCCGGGGGCTGGTGGGACCGTTGTCCGCCGCCTTGCCGCTCTTGCCCGCCGTCTTGCCGCTCTTGTCCGCCGCTTTGCCGCTCATCGCATCCATGGCCCCAGCCTCCCAGAACGAACGAACGATCGACAAAGCCGCTCCGCTCCCCTGCCATGCGGAGCCGAGGGCCGGCGCACCGCCGCCGCCGACCCGCCGGGCACAGTCCCCGGTGTCATCCGGCCGACGGAACCTTGTACTCCTTCGCCAGGTCCGAGGCGAAGAAGTCACCGAGTGCTTTGACTCCGGCGAAGACACCCTTGTCCACACCCAGCACCTGGGCCTCGCGCGAACTGGGCTCAGCGGGATCGGAGAAGTCCTGAGGCGGGAGCAGGCCCGGTAGCGTGAAGTCGGTGACAGCGCTGCGGGCCTTGAGCACGCCCGGGCGGGTGAGGTCCTCGCAGCTCTTGCCGAGTATCTCGGCGTAGAGCTTGGTCATGGCGTAGGCGTGGACGACTCCGCTGCTGGCCTCCGGTGCCTTACCGTTCTGGTCCTTCCAGGCAGCGGCCAGCTTGCGAGCGGCGGCATTGTCCTCACCGATGCCGCCAAGACCGGAGAGCCTGGTGTAGTGCTCGGTGAGCGCGGGCGCCGCAGACGTCCTGAGCAGGCTGGTGGCGAAGGTCGACACCCCGCCCATGATCGGCACCTCCATGTCGGCCGCCTGCGCCACTGCCGCCACCGAAGCCGCCTGCTTGGGCGTCGAGTCCACCAGGATCGCCTTGACCTTCGCCGACTTGAGCGCGTTGACCTGGCTGGTGAGGTCGGTTGCGGCGGGTTCGATCTGCTGGCCGACGATCTTCAACCCCAGCTTCCCCGCAGCGAACTTGCTGCCCCGCAGGCTGTTCTCGCCGATTTCTCCTTGGAGGTAGATATGCCCGACGGAATCGCCGCTGCGCAGTTCGCCCTTCCTCACGAGCCAGTCCAGGCCGTTGATCGTCTGGATGTCGTACGTGGCACCCAGGACGATCAGGTGCTCGTCCCCGAGCAGGGTCGACGCGAACGTGGTCAGGCCGGCGAGTTCGTCCTTCGCCTCGATCTTCTCCCGCAGCGCCGTGACGACCGGCGAGCCGAGAATGTTCAGATAGCCGAGGACCTGCGGATCCATCTCGTCGTACGCGGCGACGGCCTTCTGCGGGTCGTAGCCGTGGTCGCGGGTGACCAGTGCCAGCTTGCGGTCGCAGACACCGCCTGCCGCGTTGATCTCCTTCACGGCGACGTTGCTCGCGTCGAGGATCGTCTTGCCAGTGCCCGCGAACGGGCCCGACAGGTCCATCAGCACTCCGAGCTTGATGGTGGAGTCGCTGACCCCGGGCGCGGCGGCGGTCCCGGCCGTTTCGGCCTTGGTGGAGCAGCCGGCAACCGCCAGCGTGAAGGCCAGGGCCGCGGCCGTCAGGCCGACTGTGCGCGATTTGTGCATCGGTGTGTCTCCTCGCTGAGAAGCGGATGAGGTGGTTGACAGCACACGTCCGGCAAAGTGGGGGAGGCGGGTCTGGAGTGCCTGAGGCGACGGACGGCTGGGAAGCAGGGGTTCAGGGAGCGGCGGCCGCGGCCGGGCGGCGGCTTCGTAGAGGTCGAACGGCGCCGGCCAACGCCGCCAGACCGCCCGGCTGGACGATCACGGCCACGATGACGACCGCGCCGTACACGAACTGTGCCGCTGTCGACGCGTCCAGCCCCTGCCCGCCGGCCCCGGTGACGAACGGCAGGGAATCCGCGTAGCGGGAGAACAGCAGGGGCAGCGTCACGACGAAGACCGAACCGGCGATCGCGCCACCCACGGATCCGAGGCCGCCCAGGATGACCATCACCAGATAGTTGACCGACAGGTGGAGGCTGAAATAGTCGGGGACGGTGCGCTGAAAGGCCAGTGCCGTGAGCACACCGGCGGCGCCGGCATACATCGACGACAGTACGAAGACGGCTGCCTTGGTGCGTCGTATGTCGACGCCCATGGCGCTCGCGCCGATCTCGCTGTCCTTCATGAGCCTCAGCGCCCTGCCGGGCCGGCCGCGCAGGACGTTGCGGCCGAGCAGCGCCGCCCCGACGGTGACGACGAGGAACAGATACCACTGGCTCTCGGCGGCACCGAACGGAACGCCCAGGACCGTGACGTCCGCCTGGTCGGAGAAGGAGAACCCGCCGATCGACATCGGCACGACGGTCCGGCCCTCGAAGCCGCCGGTCACCGGCTTCATGTTCTGCAGCAGATGGTGGCCGAGGAACACCAGGCCCAGGGAGGCGATGCCCAGATAGATGCCGCGCAGGCGACTGGAGACCGGGCTGAACAGCAGGCCGCAGACACCCGCCAGCAGGACGGCCAGAACTGCGGCGAGTAGCGGGGGGAGGCCGAGACCGGACACCCCGCCGCTGCTTTCTCCGGCCAGAAAGGCATAGCCGTATGCGCCGACGGCGACGAAGAAGGCGTGTCCCAGGGACAACTGTCCCGCCGCGCCGAGCAGGATGGTGAGGCCGATCGCGCCGACCGCCGCCGCCATCGCGAACAGGCCCATGTTCAGCCAGAACGCGGAGACATACAGGGGCAGTGCCAGGAGGACCACCAGGGCTGCGGTCAGCGCGCACAGGGCCGGCAAACGCCCTGCCATGCGGAGCCGGGACGTCTCAGGCACGGCTGACCTCCTTCGCTCCGAACAGGCCGGAGGGCCGCCACAGCAGAATGCAGATCATGATCACGTAGGCCACGACGTCCCCAAGCCCTCGCCCGAGGAAGGAGAGGGCGTCCTGGTACTCGGCGACGGTCACCTCGGCGATGCCGATGAGCAGGCCGCCCACGATCGCCCCGCCGAGCGAGTCGAGGCCGCCGATGATCGCGGCGGGGAGCGCCTTGATGGCCGCGGTCCCGGTACTCACGGCCACGCCAGGGCTGGGGAACGACGCGAGACCGATGCCGGCCGCGACGGCGAGGATGCCGGCCGCGATCCAGGCACCTGCCGAAACCCGCTTCAGCCGGACACCGGCGAGCGCCGCGCCCTCGCGGTCCTCGATCGACGCGCGCATGGCCAGGCCCCAGCCGGTGTGGCGGAGGACCGCGGCGAGACCGGCGATCAGCAGCGGCACGGTGAGGATGGTGATGATCACGGACAAGGGCAGTACCACCGAGTCGAAGTGGACCACGTGTCCGTCCCAGGGAGCGCCGAGTGGCAGCACGCTCTCCCCGATGCGCCAGCTCAGTTCCGCGGTGAGTACCACGTTGACCCCGATGGTGAGGATCGCCAGCGCGTCATGCTTGCGGCCGTCGACCCGGGACAGCAGCAGTCGCTCCACCGCCAGTCCCAGCGTCCCGGCCGCGACCAGGCCGAGCGCCACGGCGGCCGCGAAGCCGATGTGCGGGCTGGTCTGCGCCACCACCCACACACCGAAGAGCAGAAACGAGGCGTGCGCGAAGTTCACCGTGCGAGTCGCCTTGAAGACGATGACGAAGCCCAGCGCGATCAGGGCGTACAACAACCCCAAAGACACACCGCTCAGCAGGATTTCGACTCCGCGGGTCATCACGACAACCTCTCCGCCACCTGGTCGTTTCCGGACTCCATGGGCGCTCCCAGATAGGCGCTGATCACTTCCGGATGCTGCCTTACGTGTTCCGGCGTGCCGTCCGTGACGACCTTGCCGAAGTCGAGGACGGTGATGCGGTCGGCGATCGACATGACCACTCCCATGTCGTGCTCGACGAACACCACGGTCAGACCGAGCGCGTCACGTGCCGCGGAGACCAGCCGGGCGAGTTCCGCGCTCTCCGCGGTGTTCATCCCGGCGACCGGTTCGTCGAGGATGAGCAACCGCGGCTCCAGGCACAGCGCCCGCGCGAACTCCAGGCGCTTGAGATCCCCGTAGGCGAGGCTCGCCGCCGGGCGGTCCAGAACCCCGGACAAGCCGGCGAACTCCGCGATGTCGCGCACCCGCGCTTCGTGGACACGCTGTTCACCGCGGCCCAGTCCCAGTGCGGTCGCGGCGATGCCGGACCGGGTCAGCCGATGCCGGCCGACCATGAGGTTGTCGAGTGTGGACTCGACCGGTGACACGACGATGTTCTGGAAGGTGCGGGCGACTCCCCTGCGTGCCACCCGGTCCGGACGCAGGCCCGTCACCTCCTGACCGTCCACCATGATGCGGCCCGAAGCGACACGGTAGATCCCCGACAGGGCATTGAGCAGCGTTGTCTTCCCGGCACCGTTGGGACCGATGACGGCATGGATCGTTCCGGGCCGCACGGTAAATGACACACCGTCAAGCGCGCGCAGGCCGCTGAACACCACGCTCACGTCCTCGACACGCAGTTCCGCTGCAGTTGGAGTCGTCGTCATCCGGACCACCTGCTCAGCGTCGGCGTGTTTCCGGTCCCGGGCCCGGGCCGCGGTGCGGATCCGCCGGCGCCCTGGCCGGCGTCCGCGTCCGCGCCCAGGTAGAGGCGTCGCACATCGTCGCTCTGCGCCAGCTCGTCCGTCGGTCCGCTCAGCACCACCCGGCCGAGGTCGAGCACACAGGCCGAGTCGGCGACCGAAAGCGCCATCGCCGCGTTCTGCTCCACCAGCAGGACGGGGACCCCTTCCCGGCTGATCTCGCGGATGGTCTCGCCCACGAGATGCACCAGCCGCGGTGCGAGGCCGAGGGACGGCTCGTCGAGAAGCAGCAGTCTGGGTTGCGCCATCAACGCCCGGGCGATGGCGAGCATTTGCTGCTCGCCGCCGGACAGCGTCCCGCCACGGGCGCGTCGCCGCTCGGCGAGCTGTGGGAAGAGTTCGTACATCCGACGGCGTGTGCGCTCACGCAGCGCCGACGACCGCACGGTGAGCGCACCGGCGTTCAGGTTTTCCTCCACCGTCAGACCGGCGAAGATGTGCCGTCCTTCCGGTACCTGTACGAGCCCGTGCATCACGGTGCGGGCCGTGTCCGCACCGGTGATCCGTTCGCCACGGAACCGGACGGAGCCTTCGGTGACCCCGCCGCCGTACAGGCCGAGCGTGCCGGAGACGGCACGCATGAGCGTCGTCTTTCCGGCGCCGTTGCTGCCGAGTAGCGCGACGACGCCGCTGCCGCCGACGTCCAGGGACACGCCCCGCAGTACGGGTGCACGAGCGCCGTACCGGACGACGAGTCCATCGATTTCGAGCACTTCGGCCTCCCTTGCCGCTCTGAAGCAACGCTGAGCGTCACTCATCGATCGTTCGTTAAGGCCAGCGCGAACGTAGAGTGAGCCACGTCACTCGGTCAAGGTCCCTGCACATGATCTCTTGCAGAGAGGCGGAGTTGAAGGGCTACGAGCCCGCCGGTTCCGCCTGGGCAGGAAGGTCGGTACGGTGTTAAACGATCGTTCGATAAAAAGTCAGTCGGCAGAAGACGAGGGGCCTTCGCATGCGTATCGGTATGACAATGGATTACAGCGGCGACTTCATCGAATCGGTCCGTGCCGTAAGGGATTTCGAGACGGCAGGGGTCGAGATCGCCTTCGTGCCGGAGGCCTACTCGTTCGACGCCGTCAGCCGATTGGGCTACCTCGCGGCTCGTACCGAACGCCTGGAGATCGCCTCCGGGATCCTGCCGGTCTTCACCCGTACGCCGTCGCTCTTGGCGATGACCGCCGCCGGTCTGGACGATCTCTCCGGCGGCCGGTTCACGCTCGGCCTCGGAGCGTCGGGTCCGCAGGTGATCGAGGGCTTCCACGGGGTGCCGTACGACGCGCCACTCGGCCGCACCCGCGAGGTGGTGGAGATCTGCCGTCAGGTGTGGCGGGGCGAACCGGTGGTGCACCCGGGTCCGAAGTACCCGCTTCCGCTTCCCGCCGAGCGGGGCACGGGGCTCGGCAAGCCCTTGAAACTCCTCAACAAGCCGGTCCGCTCCCGCATCCCCATCACCCTGGCGGCGATCGGACCGAAGAACGTCGAGCTGACGGCCGAACTCGCCGAGGGCTGGCTGCCCGTTTTCTTCCATCCCGGAAAGGCCGCCGAGGTGTGGGGAGCGGCACTGACCTCGGGGCTGGCCCGGCGCGATCCGGCACTGGGCACGCTCGACATCACGGTGACGGCGCCTCTGGCCGTCGGCGACGACGTGGAACACCTGCTGGACCGAGCTCGGCCACAACTGGCCCTCTACATCGGGGGGATGGGCGCGAGGAACAAGAACTTCTACGCCCGGCTCGCCGGTCGGTACGGCTACGAACGGGAGGCGGCGCACATCCAGGACCTGTATTTGTCAGGAAAGAAGCAGGAGGCCGAAGCCGCCGTCCCCGAGGGACTGTTGAAGGCCATATCCCTCGTGGGGACGAAGGAACAGATCGCCGGACAGCTCGATGCCTTTGCTGCCGCCGGAGTGACGACCCTGTGCGTGAAGCCGCTGGCCGGCACACACAGGGAACGCCTCCACGCCGTCGAGCGACTGCGCGACATGCTGGACTGACGCCTCGCGCGTCGCACGACTCGGAGGCCGGCGAAGGCGCACCGGCCACTCCACGGATGACAGGCTGACGTACCTGGTCGCGGGTTCGCTCGGCGGGGTGGGCAGGCGTCGGCTGTTCTAAGGTGTGCGTGCGGCCGCATCCGGTCGCGGTACCTGGTGTATCCCGGAAGGGGTGAGGTGCCAGTGAACGCCGACGAGGTGCCCGGGGCGACCTGGGATGCGGACCTGGGCGGCATCGCCGAGCAGTTCAGGCAACTCACCCGCGCCCAGGAACGGATGCAGGCGCTGCTGGACGCGGTGCTGGCGGTCAGCAGAGAGCTGGATCTGCCGGTGGTGCTGCGACAGATCGTGAGCGCAGCGATGCACCTGGTGCACGCCCGCTACGGTGCCCTCAGCGTGTTCAAGGAGGAGGAGCGGGCGGGCCTTGAGGATTTCATCCCGCTCGGCCTGAGTGACGCCGACTACCAGGCCCTCGCCGGAGTCCATCCCCCGCACGGCCAGGGCCTGCTCGCGCACCTCATCGAGCAGCACGAACCATTGCGCGTGGACGATGTACCGCACCATCCGGACGCGGTGGGCTTCCCCGCGGGGCATCCGCCGATGCGCACCCTGCTCGGGGTGGCCATCGGCGTGCACGGACGCATCTACGGCAACCTCTACCTGGCCGACCGGCGCGACGGCAGACCGTTCGACGAGCAGGACGCGGCCGTCGTGGGCGCGCTGGCCGGGGCCGCCGGCATCGCCATCGAGAACGCCCGGCTGTACCAGCAGGTACGTACATCCGCCGAACAATTTCAGCGCCTGCTGCTGCCCACCCTGCCCGATCTGACCCCGTTCACCGCGGCTGCGGAGTACCGGGCGGCCACCGCTTCGGGCCACCACCTGGGCGGCGACTGGTACGACGCCTTGCTGCTCCCCGACGGTGCTTGCGTCGCGATCATCGGCGACGTCGTGGGCCACGACCTGACCGCGGCCGCCGCCATGGCTCAGATCCGCAACATGCTCCGCGCCCTGCTGTACGAACGGCGCACCCCGCCGAGCCTGGTCCTGGACCGGCTCGACGACACCCTGCACGCGATCACCGACGCCCCCGTCACCACCGCCTGCCTGGCCCGTATCGAACCCTACGGCGACAGCTGGCGCCTGCACTGGTCGACGGCCGGCCACCTCCCGCCGCTGGTCGTCCGCGCCGATGGACGCACCCGCTACCTGCAGGCCGAACCCGGCGTGCCGCTGGGCGTCGACGCCCGCCTGCACCGCCCCGACCACACCCATACGCTCGCGCCCGGAGACACGGTGCTGCTGTTCACCGACGGCCTGGTCGAACACCCCGGGCACCCGCTGGACGCCGACCTGGACATCCTTGCGGCCACCGCCGGCGCCCACGCCGGGCTGCCCCTCGACGAGTTCTGCCGCACCCTCGCCGACCAACACCCCAGCGACGGCCACGACGACATCGCTCTTCTCGCCGTACGCATTCCACCCACCGGCCCGGTGAGCCGCACCGGCCCGGTGAGCCACCAGGACCGATAGCAGCGGCCACGGGCGCCAGAAGCCCGGCAGGCTGCGACTCACTGCGCGGCATGCGCCCCCCTCAGTTCACGTCCGGGGAGGACCGCGGGCAGGAAGCCGGGGGCGCACCCTTGACGTGCGATCTCTGACTGCGTAGACATTGACCGCGCGGTCATACAACTGACCTCGAAGGGTTCCCGTGTTCGGCCAGAGGAGACTCCATGACACGAGTGGCAGGACGGGGCGGGAGCGCTCCTGTGCCGCGCAGTGCCGATGTCGCCCAACTCGTCGGCGTCTCGCGCAAGACCGTGTCGAGGGTCCTCAACAACGAGCCGTACGTCTCCGACGACGTACGGCGACGTGTCATCGAAGCCGCCGAGGAACTCGGCTACCGGCTCAACAACGCGGCTCGAACACTGGCTTCCGGACGCACACGTTCCATCGGTGTGGTCGCTCTGGGGACGACCGGGTACGGAACCGCCTCGCTACTCGTGGCCATTGAGAAAGCCGTACGGGGCTCCGGTTACGCGCTCCGAGTGGTCAACACCCTGGACGGCGAACCGGACGATATCGCCGCCGCTGTGGGCTCCCTCCTGGAGCAGGGAGTGGACGGCATCATCGTCTCCGAACCCGTCGTCGAAGGAGAGGTGTCCGTCCGCGTCGACGTGCCGGTTCTCTTCCTCGGCGCGCCACCGGCCTTCGGCGGCTCTCGAGCGGTGACGGCAGGGGTCGGAGCCGACCGGCTGGCGCGGGCCGCCACGGACCACCTGCTCGATCTGGGCCACCCGACCGTCCACCACCTTGCCGGACCACTGCGCTGGTACGCCGCCAAGGATCGTGCCGAGGGATGGCAGGCAGCTCTGGCGGCACGCGGCAGGCCCCAACCGACCCTCCTCGAAGGCGACTGGTCGGCCGCGTCCGGTTACCTGGCGGGGCGCGAACTGGCCGCCGACCCCGAGGTGACCGCGGTCTTCGTCTCGGGCGACGACATGGCCATCGGCTTGATCCACGCCCTGACGGAAGCCGGTCGGCGCGTGCCTGACGACGTCAGCGTCATCGGTTTCGACGGCAACCCCGTCTTCGCCTACGTCACCCCACGCCTGACCACGGTGCGCCAGCCGTTCGACGCCGCAGCCAGGGAAGGACTCAGGCTTCTCATCCACGCCATCGAAGAGCCCGCCGCCGAAGTGCCACCGGCGAGCGGCCTACCGGTCGAACTCATCGTCCGCGCCTCGACCGCACCCCCACCGTCCCCCTCAGCCGGACAGCGCACTTCGTCGTCACGTTCCCGCCCATCGCAACGGTCACGGGTCTGATCGCAGCCACCCGAGCCTCCCACTCAGGCGATCAAGGCCCCCGGCAAGTCTCCCGGAAAGGCCCAACTACCTTGCCCAGCTCCCGACGCAGCTTCGTCGCCACCTCAGGCGCGGCCGCGGCCGCAACCGTTCTCGGCGCAGCGTCTCCGTCATCCGCGTCCGCTTCCGCCGACGACGTGTCAACGACGTCTTCGACCGCGGCCGACGCCGATCTCATGCGGCTTCCCGACATGCCCCTGCACGACCCGTTCATCGTCGCCGACAAGAAGACCGCGACCTACTACCTCTACACGTCCAACGACCGATCGGTATCGGGTGTGGACGGCACCGGCACGATGGTCTACCGCAGCCGCAACCTGCGTGACTGGATGCCCCCCGTCGTGGTCTTCCTGGCCGCCGACCAGGAGGGCCTCTGGACAACCCACGGTGGGTGGGCGCCGGAGGTGCACGAGTGGGGCGGCAATTACTACCTGTTCACCACTCTGCACAACCAGGACAAGCCGCTTCCGATACCACCACCCAACCAATGGGGCACCCCGTTCCCGATCGGGAACTACATGCGCGGCACGATCATCGCTGTTTCCGACTCGCTGCTGGGCCCCTTCACCGTCATCGACCCGTCGCGCCCCACCCCGCCCGAGAATCTCATGACCCTCGACGGGACGCTCTACGTCGACCCGTCTGGGCAGCCCTGGATGGTGTACGCGCACGAGTGGCTGCAGACCATCGACGGAACCATGGAAGCGATCCGGCTGACTCCGGACCTGTCGGGCACCGTCGGCGATCCGACCTACCTGTTCAAGGCCTCGGACGCGTTCTGGATCAGCGAGCAGATCCCCGGCGGCGTACCGCACCAACTCCCGCCCTACGTCACCGACGGCCCGCAGCTGTACCGCACCCCTGACAAATCCCTGATCATGCTGTGGTCGACGTACGAAAAGAACCTGGCCAACCCGGACGGCACCGTCGGTGGCTTGTATGTGCAGACCCATGCCGTCTCCAAGTCCGGCGACATCAAGGGCCCGTGGAGCCAGCGACGGCCGCTCGTCCGGAACGACAGCGGTCACGGCATGCTGTTCCACACCTTCGACGGCCAGCTGATGATGGTGCTCCACCGCCCCTTCAACAACGCGCGCGGGAAGCTGTACGAGATGCAACTCCTTGGCCACGAGCTGCGGGTGCTCCGCCAGCGCACCGATCTCGACGGCGGCGGCTGACGCCTCGTGTGTGGTTCGGGACCACGCCGGCTTGGTCGTCGACGCACTCGACATGGCCGTGGCGGCATCACACGCTGGACTGGCCGAGGTCGCCGCCGAGCGCTGGCCGTCGCTGAGCAGGAGGCAGGTGTCGGCTGAGCGTGCGGCTTCGAGGTCGTGCGTGGCCTGGACGATGGTCACCCCGTCGGCGAGCTCTCCGGCGGCCGGCGGCAGCGGGTCCTGGCGGCCCGCGCGCCGGCCACCGGCCCGCGCATCCTGCTCTGCTGCTCGTGCGTTGAGCCCTCCGCCTGCCCCCCGTGCCCCCGCACGCGGCGGGAGGGAGTGAAGGCGTACAGGTCGAGGATGCCGGGCGGATCGGCGATCGTGGCAGGTCGCCCGGCCTTCGATATGGGCAGGGGCCACTGGGACCGGGCTTCAGGGCTTTCGGAGCCTGACGGTCGCAGTAAGTACGGTGGTCGGGGTTGAATGATGCGGTGGTTCCCCGGGTTCAGCTGACTGGGGACCAGTGCCATGAGCGCCGGGTCTTGGTCAGGCGGGGGTGACGTTTTCGGCTTGGGGTCCCTTGGGGCCCTGCGTCACGTCGAACTGGACCTTCTGGCCCTCGTTGAGTTCTCGGTAGCCGGTACTGGCGATGGCCGAGTAGTGGACAAACACGTCAGGGCCGCCGCCGTCCTGAGCGATGAAGCCGAAACCCTTCTCCGCGTTGAACCACTTCACAATGCCCGTAGCCATTTCGATCTCCTTCATCGGCACAGTGCGAGTCCGCTGCTGTGCCGTTGTGCTTTTGCGGCCGACTTCCCAGGGCTGCGGAGGTTAAACACGGCCTCCGCGAGGTGTCTTCACATCGCGGCGAGGGTGCAAGTGGGTTGGCCCCCGCGCACGCGCGGGGGCTCACTCGGGTCCGGGCCGGACGTTACAGCGCCGGGATTACCGACAGCGGGAATTTTTCGTCGATGACGTTTTCTCCGCCCTCACCGAATCCCGGCTCGGTGCGAATGTTTTCCTCGCTTTCGGCACGAATGCTGTCCTCGCTCTTGGCATCAAGAATGCCTGCGTCTTTGAGGATTTTGTCTGCCTCCGGAGTGCCGCACTTGACGTTGCGCAGCCAGATTTCCCCGTTCGGTGTCCCGTTCTTCAGGAGCTGCGGATAGAAGACATGGACGGCGGTGGATCCTTTACTGGGGGAGAAGAACACCTTCTGGCCGTCCTGCTCCTCCTTGTACGTTGCCTTGAGGTGCCCGCTCACGTCGGTGCGTTTCTGCGACCACATGAAGAAGGCGATGTGGTCCGGCTTCATCGTTCCCTTGATGCCGAACGAGAAAGAGGATTCTGCATCGTCGCGCTTGATGTTGATTTCCTGCGTGTTGAACTGGATTCCGACTTCGAAGACCGAGTTCGCCAATTTGGCGCCGCCGGCCACGACGGAACCGTTCTCCAGCTGAACGACCCTCTGAACCTTGGAGGACACAGCGAAGGATTTCGACTGCTTATCCTCAGATCCGCAGTTCAGGTCCGGCTTGGACACTCGCTGGTTGGGCCCGAAGTTGTTGCTGTTGTGCTGGACGGGAACGAACTCGCAGTTCTCCAGCCGGTCCGAGTCGCTCTTGCAGTCGGCGTCCACCTCGCTGGGGGTGGCCGCCCCAGCGTTGGCCATGAGTGGAACCGCCACGGCGAGGGCGGCCACCGGGGCCAGGGCGAGAGTGAGGCGCTTCTTCTTACTCCGGTGGCTTCCGCTGCGGCCGGCGCGTGTCATGGTGTGTCTCCTGACTGGGGATTCGTGCGGGATGGGGGAGTCCGGGCGTCAGCAGTTCTTCAGGACAGCATTGACCGCGCCGTCCGCCCTGCTGGGTCACCGTGTATTTGCCCTGCCCCTGACCCACTGTCGTCGACCACGTGCCCTGATCCACCTGATCGGGGTTCAGATTCGGTGGGCAATTCCTGTTCACGGGCGTGACCTGCTCCGTGGGCCCGTTGAATTTTTCTATCTTCCCCGGAATGAAATCGCACGAGTCGGCCAGCGGGACGTTGTCGATGCCGTTGAACTGCTGTTCCTTGCCGTCGATGACCCGCGCCTTTGAACACATGCGCATGATCTCTTCTGCTGTCTTCTCCTCGGCTGCGTTCGCCGAAGGCAGGAGAGCCGCGACGGCTCCGCCGGTCGCGAGGGCCGCACCGACGGCGACGAGCCGGACCTTCCTGTTCTTGTAGCGCCTCTTGGCCATGGTTTACTCCGTCCTTGATTGGTTCTTCGTATTGCGAGTTCAGGATTCTTGGGCGACGAGCCGGGTCATGGCAGGGACAAATGTCCCTACTCGCCGGTCCGTCGCTTTCCCGTAAGTTTTTCGGCGGCACTCGATACGTTTGCTCTATTTATTGCTCTTGCCGACCGAATTCGAGAAACCGTGTGCGGTCAGGTCTTCCCGGTCACGGAAGGGCTCTGCGGCTCTCACTCATGCGCAGGCGGCAGTCCCACGCCTCGGCGCACCGCGCCCTCGGTGAACGGCAGCGGCTCGCGGCCGGCCGTGAAGACGTCGTGGACGCACACCGGTACGCCCGGCCGCACGCGTGGGAACGGCTCGCGGATGTACCACTGGGCGAAACTCGCCGATTGCGCCGCGTCGATGAAGAGGAAGCCCGCGGCGTCCGGGATCACCTTGGGGCGATGCACCACGCCGGGCGGCGGACCCAGCAACAGCAGCGCCGACTCCAGCCCGTCCATCGCCGGCATCCGTAGGTCCATCAGCACCACGTCGGGATGCGTGCAGCGGCTGACCTCGATGCCGAGCCTGCCGTTGGCGGCCTCCCCCACGACGTCGATGTCGCTCGGCGCCGACAGCAACGCCGCTAACCTCGACCGCACCATGTCCTGGTCGTCCACGACGACCACCCGGATAGTCATCCCCATCTCCTGTCCCGGTCACCTGCCGAGCCCGTGCGGCCCGACTGCACAGCGGCTCAGGCGTGGCTGCGGCGACATCGCCGCCGTACTCCCGTTGTCGAGGAAGAGAGCGGGCCCCACTCTCCCCTCCCGGCGTGGACCACCGCCTCGGCCGAACGGCTATGAGCAACCGCGGCACCGGGCTGCACAGGGGGGAGGTGCGCCAGGGGCCGCCTGACAAGTCGTCGGCAAGGGAGTGCCGTTGGCCAGGACCGAGTCTTGGACTCGGGGGGATTGGTCAGTAGCCCGTCGCAGGCGCTGAAAAATCGGGGAGAAGTCCTGTTCTCGGGACGGCTCGGCCGTTCGGCCGATTGCGTGGCGCTGCCGCGTTGCGGTATCTGGACGTGTTCACGAGTGGAGCTGACGTGCGCTGTTGCAGCCGCTCGTAGATCGTTCCCCGTGTATGGAGGGATCGCTCGCGCAGGTCTGTGTGCCGCGCAGGCCCGCCTCGTCGACGACGGAGGTGCGAGGGGCGGTGATCTGTATCCGGGGCTCTGAGCTCGCTGATGTCACAGACAGCGGGTGCTGTTTCGTCCGAGGTATCAGAGACGGAGTACGGACTTGAGATCAGGAAGGTGACGGTCATGCGCGTGTTCGTGGCAGGCGGGAGTGGGGCCCTGGGGCGGCGGCTGGTGCCGCAGTTGGTGGCCCGGGGACACCAGGTGACGGCTACGACGACGAGTGCGGCCAAGCTGCGCTTGCTGGAGGAGCTGGGTGCTCAGGGTGTCGTGATGGACGGGCTGGACGCGGTGTCGGTCGGTGAGGCGGTGGCCCAGGCCCGGCCGGACGCGATCGTGCACCAGATGACCGGGCTCAGCGGCAAGCTCGACATGCGGCACCCCGATCGGTCCTTCGCCCCGACCAACCGGCTGCGCATCGAGGGTACGGACCACTTGCTGGCCGCCGCCGAGGCGACCGGCGTACCCCATGTCGTCGTACAGAGCTTCGCGCAGAGCTACGGGCCCGGAGCGGGACTGCTGACTGAGGAGGACCCGATCGACCCGGGTACGGCGCCGGTGGCGCGCAGGCTCTCGGCCGGTGTCCTGCACATCCAGGACGTGGTGCCCAAGGCCGGCGGCACGGTCCTGCGGTACGGCGGGTTCTACGGGCCGGGCGCCAGCGACGACGTGGTCAACATGGTGCGCAAACGGATGTTCCCGCTCATCGGGGAGGGCACCGGCTGGGCCTCGTGGGTGCACCTCGACGACGCGGCGAGCGCCACCGTCCTGGTCGTGGAGCAGCAGGCGAGGGGCGTGTTCAACATCGTCGACGACGAGCCCGCCCAGGTACGCGACTGGCTGCCGTATCTCGCCGAGTGCGCGGGGGCGAAGCGGCCGCTGCGGGTTCCCAAGTGGCTGGCCAAGCTGCTGGCCGGGGAGTTCCCGGTGACGATGATGACCGAGGGGCACGGCTTCTCCAACGTCAGAGCGAAGCGGGAGCTGGGCTGGCAACTGCGCTACCCCTCGTGGCGGGAGGGCTTCAAGGAAGAGCTGGGCTGAGCCGGGAGATCGGGGCGTCGGCATAACCAGGGCCTTGTCGTGGACCTTCCGGGCCAGGCGCTGACGTTCGGCCAGGTTGCCCGCCTGATGTCCCGCCACCGCTCGTTCCGCCTGGGTGGCGGTGCGCTCGTCCAGGAGCCGCTGCCGCCTGGTGGGACTCCCGGACAAGGTACTCACGAGGTTGTCGCTTTTTCACCATACGCTGTCGCCCTCGTATCCGAAGGGGCCCGCTTTCTGACCATAGCGTTGGGCGTGTCAGCCCGGCCGGGAGAGGGAGCCGGGTGGCGGAATTCGGAAAGGACGACACGTGAGGGACTCCGTGGAGCGCATTCCACTGACGTACGCCTTCGACGCCTACTGCGGCTGGTGCTACGGCTTCGGCCCGGCCCTGCACGAGTTCGTCGCCGCCAACGCGGACCGGGTCGAGCTGAGGGTGCTGTCCGGCGGCCTGTTCACCGGCTCGCGCGCGTTGCCGGTGTCCGCCTACCCGCACATCCCGGGCGCCAACGGGCGCATCGCCGAGTTGACCGGCGTCACGTTCGGCGACGGCTACCGTGCCGCGCTGGCGGACGGCACCGCGGTCATGGACTCCGCGGATGCCGCCACTGGCTTGGTCGCCCTGCGCAGCCAGTCCGGCGCGAACGCCCTGGATGCCGCCGCCGCTATGCAGCGGGCCTGGTACGTCGACGGCCGTAGCCTCTCCGACCCCGAGGTCTACCGGGACATCGCCGCCGAGTTGGGCCTGGACGCCGACGCGGTGGCGACCGCGTACGCCTTGCCCACCGCCCGTGCCGAGGCCGCGACCGACATCCTCCAGGTGCGGCGTCTGGGTGTCGACGGCTACCCGACGCTGCTGCTGCACACCGCACACGGCACCGACCGCCTGGGCGGCCCGGTCTCCTCGGCCGACGCGCTCACCCGCGCCCTGGACCAGCACCTGGCCGCCGCCACAGGCGCCTGAACCCACCCGTAGCTGGTGGCACTGCTCGCCGGGGCGGCCCTCCCGGCCCTGGTCACCCGGTACGGGGCACAGCGCCGCCACCACTCTCCGAGGTGCGGCCCCGCACGGTTGCGCGGAAGGCGATCGGAGACTGACCGGTGCGCTGATGGAAGTACTTGCTGAAGTTGGTGGCGCTGGTGAAACCGAGCTGTGCCGCGATACGGGAGGCTGGCTGGTCGCCGTGCGCGAGGAGGCGTTTGGCTTCCAGGATCACCCGCCGGTCGATGAACTCCTTCGCTCCCACCCCTGCGCCGGCGAGTGTGGCTCGGGAGAGGGTGCGGGGCGAGTAGCCCAGCGCCCGGGCGTAGTCCTCCAGGCGACGCGTCCGGGCGAAGTCGCGTTCGACCGCCTCACGGAAGCGGACGAAGGTCTTGCCCGGCTCCGGGACCGGACTGCCGACCGACGCCGTGCGCTGCGAAAGGCGCAGCACCAGGACCGCCAGCAGGTGGCGCAGCACCGCCACATGGGCTTCCAGCGGAATGCCGCGCAGTGCCTGGAACTCAAGTGCCAGATGACGCACGGCCATCTCCAACGCGTGGCCGTCCTCCGGGTCGGGAACCTGGAGCACGGGTGCGTACGGATCGTCCACGCGCGCCGCGGCCACGGTGCCCGGATCGACGAAGTCGCGCTCGAAGAGCACCAGGGTGCCCTCGGCCTCGTACAGATCACCCCACTGCTGCACCTGGCCGGGCCGTACCCACAGCCAGGAGCCCGGCTTGAGGGCGTAGCCGGTGAAATCCACCATGTGCCACAAGGAGCCGCTGGAGAGAGTGATCAGGTGGTGGAACGTCGGCCGCTGAGGTGTCGACAGTCCCTCCCTGCCCATACGGACGGCGGCCCGCTCGCGCAGGTCCGCCAGAGACATGACCTCGACGCCCGCCGGAATGCCGACCGGCGGAGCAAATCCGACGTCCGCGATCTCGCGCGGGCCGTCAGGTCGTTTTCTCACCGTCACCAGTAGCCACCATGCACAGAGCCAGCCTGTCCAGCTCTCAGTCTGCGCTCGGTCTGAGGGGTGGGTGGCCGGTACAGGCTGCGGTTGGATGCCACCAACCGCAGCATAAGGACAGGAGTCGCAGGCGGCAGCCGCGGCCCGGAGGTCGTCGAAGCCTTCTGGCCCACTCCTCGATCTGGTCAGTCGCCGGGGCGGCGGGGATCGACGTGGATCTTCGGGCCGGATCCCGCGCCCGGCGGGCGTTCGCCGGCGAGGACGGAACCGGCCTGGGCGAGGCCGACCGTCGCGGCGACCAGGGGCCTGGGGTCGACGGACCCGTCGGCGTAGGCCCGGATGGTGGCGTCCAGGCCGGGGGAGGCGGACAGGATGCCGACCGCCGTGACGTCCTTGAGGACGAGGGTGCGGGTGTCGATGCGGCTCGGTTCGCCGGACAGCCCGATGTAGACGACGCGGCCGCCCGGTTCGACCAGGTCGAGCGCCGTCGCGGGCAGATGGGCCGCGTTCGAGGCGTCGACGACCGCGTCGAAGGGCAGGTCCGGGAGCTGGTTCTCCCGCCATACGTGGTCGAAGCCCAGGCCGCGGGCGAAGGCGAGTGATCTGTCGGTCTGACCCATGAGGTGGACTTCGGCGCCGGCGGCGCGGGCGAACATGGCGACGAGAAGGCCGATGGTGCCAGGGCCGAGCACCAACGCCCTGTCCCCGGAGCGCAGTTCGGCTGCCTGCGCGGCCCGCAGCGCGTTTCCGCCGGGCTCCACCAGCGCTCCCAGAGTGGCGTCGACGGTGTCGGGCAGGACGTGCAGCGATGAGACGGGGACGGCGAGTCGCTCGGCGAGGGCGCCGGGCCGGTTCCCGCGGATGCCGACTTCCTGCCGCCTGTCGCACACGTGCTGCTGGCCGCGCAGGCAGCGTCGGCAGGTTCCGCAGCCGAGCATGGTGTCGCCCATGACCCGCCGGCCGATCCAGGTGGTGTCGACGCCTTCGCCGACGGCCGCCACGCGCCCGGCCCATTCGTGGCCGAGCCGCATGGGGTAGGAGGAGTGGCCTTGGTGGAGGTAGGCCATGGCGCCGGTGAAGAACTCCACGTCGGTGCCACACACGCCGACTCGCTCGACATCGATGACGGCCTCGCCGGGAGCCGGCTCGGGCGCGGGGACGTCCCGTACCTCGTACGTGCCGGGGGCGGTCAGGACGAACGCTCGCATGAGGCGGGCGTTCACCGTGGCGCGACGACGCGTTGACGCTGCGTGCCGAGATGCTGGATGCCCAGTTCCATCACGTCGCCGGGCCGCAGCCATACGGGCGGGGTGAAGCCCATGCCGACGCCGGGCGGGGTTCCGGTGTTGATGAGGTCGCCGGGCTCCATGATGTTCCGGATGCTAGACCACCGTACCGATTACTGGAAGGACGGCCTTCGTGCCCGGATGACCGGACGTAACGCGCACTCGGTCACAAAGCCGTGCCCGTCTCCTCGGCCAACGCCTCCAGGAGGCGGTCCTGGAACGCCTCGTCGTGGACCGCGCGATGCGGCTGCTGCCGCTCGCGGTGGTACCAGTACCCGCCCGTCGTCAGGGCCTCGGGATCGTCACTCGTCGCGAGCCACTCCTGCGTCCGGTGACCGAGCTCGAGGTCGTCCGGTGCACTGGGTCCGCCCATCTTGGTCGGCACCCAGCCCGGGTCGACGGCGTTGCTCAGCACCCCGGGGCGCAGGCGGGCCACCGCGGCGGCGAGCGTGGTGACGTACAGCTTGCTGTCCGAGTACGAGCCCGCGCTCCTGCCCCGCCAGTCGACCCCGGCGAGCGAGGGGCGCCCACTGAAGTGCGAGCCGCTGCTCAGGTACACCAGTCGGCGCGGGCTCCGGAGCAGGGCCGTGAGCAGGTACGGGGCGATGACGTTGACCGGCATGACCGCCGGGCCGCTCCATACGCCGGCGTTGTGAATGACCGCGTCGAGAGGCTCCGTGTCGGTCAGTTCGGCGGCGATTCGTCGTACGGCATCACGGTCCGTCAGATCGCCCACCACGATGTGCGCCCCGCGGTCGACGAACGTGTCGAGGCCGGCGGCGCGCTCCGGGTTCCGGGCGTGCACCACCACCTCGTGTCCCGCGGACAGCAGCGAATCTGCCGCGGCACGCCCAAGGCCGTCCGCGGAACCGGTCACCAGAATGCGGCTCACGATCGCACCACCCCTCACCGGGTTCGGGGACGGTTGTACTGCTCGTCGGGGACCGGCTCGTTCCAGGTGGTTTCCTCGCTTCCGTCGCCCCTGGCCTCCCACATGGCGATGTGCTCCATGAAGCGGTCGGGGGTGGCGCCGTGCCAGTGCTCCTCGTTCGGCGGGCAGGTGACCGTCTCGCCGGGGTGGGCCTCGAAGACGGTGCCGTCGCGGGTGCCGATCAGGGCGGTGCCCGAGACGACGTGCAGGGCCTGGCCCAGCGCGTGGGAGTGCCAGTGCGTGCGGGCGCCGGGGGAGAAGCGGACCAGGTTGGCGCGCATCCGGGACGGCTCCTGGCCCGCGTAGATCACGTCGAACCAGACATCGCCGGTGAACCAGTCCGCGGGAGCCTTGACCGTGGCCTGCGGCTTGACGAATTCCATGATGTGCCTTTCACGTGTACGGGAGAGGCAGCGACCTGGGCGACGAGTTCCCTGCCTCGGCCTCGACAGCCGCGCTGCGGTCGGCGCAGGCGACGAAGCGCGCCGGAGGCTTGCTGGATCCGCCCTCGACGCCGAGTAGGCACAACGTGGCAGTGAGGCTGCCGGAGTTCAGAACTCCGGCAGCCCCACGGGCGTTGGGCGGGCGTCAGACTCGGGCGTCTGCCGCGTACGCGACGAAGGCCGACCACGTGGTGCGGGAGAGGGCGAGCTGTCCGCCCTCCTTGTCCTTGGAGTCCCGTACGCGGACAGCTTCATGGCAGTCAGCGACCTCGACGCAGTTGTCCCCCTCGCTACCGCTGTAGCTGCTCTTGAACCACGCCGGTTCGGTGGTGCTCATAGCGCTCCTCGCATGTGTTCCAGCAGGCTCACCGTGGCCCTGCAATCGAGGGCCTGCGCACGCAGCTTGCCATAGCGCTGGAGCAGGACGCTCACGTCCTTCGATGCCGTGATCAGAGTGCTCGAGCGCTGACCCTCGGTGTAGCCGATCCACTGGTTGTCAGGAGTCTCTGCCAGGTACATCTGGCCGTCAACGCCCACGTGGTCCTCCTGCTGCAGCGGCATGAGCTGGATCTCCACGTTGCGTAGCTTTCCGACCTCCAGGAGGTGGCCGATGAGGGCCCTCGTGACTCCCGCTCCACCCACCCGCCGTTCCAACAGCGCCTGCTCGATGACGAAGCTGAAGGCTGTGTTCGGCTTCTGCATCAGGAGCTGCTGTCGCTCGAGCCGCGCCGCAGTCTCACGCTCCAGTCGTTCCTCTGTGACCGGCGGCAGCCTCCGATCAAAGATCGCCCGAATGTAGGCCTCCGGCTGCAACAACCCAGGAATCGCCCGGCACTCATACGCGTAGAGCGAGATCGCCTCCTCCTCGATACCCGCCCACTGCACGAACCACGACGCCAGCCCCTGCCTCCGCGTCAAATGCCGCGCCGCTGCCTTGAGCACCCGCGGGGCTCCGAGAACCGCCCCCGCCCGCTCGATGAACTTCACCGACGGGAACCGTTTCCCCTGCTCCAACTTGGCCACCGCATGCACCGAGTAGCCCACCAGCGGCGCGAACTCCTCCTGCGTCAGGCCCGCTTCCTCCCGCAACGCCTTCAGGACCGCGCCGAAGCTCTTGAGGCCGTCCGACACTTCCGGTTCACTGCCCGCGACGCCGTCCAACACGCCCGGCCCACCTCCCACGTACCGCACCGGGACATCAACACGCCCATGGTTACGGGGTGTCACCCACCCTGTCCACTCAGTGAACCCACCCAGTCACGGCTGTACCAGGGCTGTGCCTGTTGCGGCGCTCTCCCTCCCGCGACGCTGTCCGCATGACCGCACCTCAGGCCCAACCGGCCGTCACCGTACGTATGTTCTTCCAGCAGCTCAGCGCCACCCGATGCGGTGCCCGCCTCGCCCGCCGTCTCGCCACGTACCAACTCGACGTCTGGGGGATCCCGTTCGGCTCGGACGTGTCCGACACGGTGGCCCTCGTCGTCGCCGAGCTGGCCTCCAACGCCGTACTCCACGCACGCGTACCGGGGCGCGACTTCTCCCTCCGCCTTGAGCACCGTACGGACGTACTGCGCATCGAGGTCGCCGACGCCCGAGGCGACCGCCCCGTCGCCGCACAGCCGCCCGCGACCGGCGCTACGGACCCGACCGCCGACCACGGTCGTGGGCTCGTCATCGTCGAGGCCATCGCCTCCCGTTGGGGCGTCACAGACCGCTGCGGACCCGGCAAGGTCATCTGGGCCGAGATCGACCTCCGTTGAGAACCGAGATCCGAGAACCGAGAACTAAGGAAGACGTCCATGCCGGCGATTTCAAGGTTGAGCTGTCCGGTGGGTTCACCGAGACCGATGCCCGCGTTGCGGAGTACGTGGTCACCGAGCAGTTGCAAGGGGGCTTTCCGGTACGCGCTCGGGCTGGTCGGGGCGGCGGTCAGGTCGGGGAACTCGAGGATCGTTCGGTGCTGGCAAACGAGCGGCTGGTCGAGTTGCCGATCCGCTTCCTGACGGTGACGGCCTTCGGGGACAGCCCGCAGCACTGAATCGCGGCCGGCGGTCGGCTCAGATGGTGGCCTGCGGCTGTGCCGGGCTGAGGTGGTGCACCGCCGTCTGTGTGGCGTGCGGGGCGAGCAAGCTCTGTAGTTCGTCTGCCGCGAGCTTGAGGAGGGCGCCGTCGCGGGTGGCGTGGAGGGTTTCGAGGACGAAGGCTACGTGGGTGGAGTCCTCGGTGACGCGGGTGCGGTGGGCGTCGCGGTGGTTCCAGTGGCGGGTCAGGACGCCGGTGGTGTCCGCGTAGATGATCTCGCCGGGCTTGGGGTTCTCGACCGTGTCGGGTTCGCCGAGCGGGGTGAAGGACTCGGTGCCGTCCGCGTATCGGATGTCGACGTCGCCGGTGACGTGGTCCAGGTCGAAGGCGCCGGCGGGCAGGCCGTGCCGTACGGAGACCGCGTTGTAGGAGTCGACGGGCGGGTTGATGCGCGGCAGGCTCCCCTTCTTGGCGAGGCGGCGGCCGAGCGCGTCGACGCTGGGGCGGATGCGGCGGGGGTTGGTCCCGAAGGAGCGGTAGGCGGTGTGCCAGGCCTCGATACGGGGGTCGGTCTCGTCGGCGGGCTGCCAAGCGCCCTCGGCGAGCTGCTGCTCCAGGTCTGCCAGGGCCGCGGTGGTGTGCGGCCAGGGCTCACGGCCGCGCAGGCCCGTGGCGGTGACCAGGGCGATGAGGGTGTCGGGGAAGGCGTCCGCGACGGCGGGGGTGATGCGGAAGGCGGGCATGGGCGGGTTTTCCGTTTCCTGCGTCCGGGCTTGGGCGATGGTGGGGGCGGGGTCAGGGTTTCCAGGCGCCGATACGGTCCAGGCGGCGGCGCTACCTGGTGTGTGCGGGCTGCCCAGGGTCGGCAGCAGAGCGATCGCAGCGCATCCTCTACTATCAACAGAACGACCGCACCGTACAACGCAATGACCGCCCCGTGTCAACCGACCGACCGCGCGGTGCATTGAAGTGGCCAGCGACCAGTGGCGAGGATGGAGATCAGATGGCCGAGACAGCCGCAGCCCTGCGAACGGTCGCGCACAACGTCCGGGCGGCCCGCACCCGGGCAGGCCTGTCCCTGGAGGAACTCAGCCGTCGATCCCAGGTCAGCAAGGGAGCCCTGGTGGCACTGGAGAAGGCTCAGGGCAATCCCAACCTCGCCACCCTGGTCCGGCTGGCCGACACCCTCGGCATCTCCGTGTCCGCCCTGATGCAGGGACCGCCCGAGGGCCGTGTCCGCGTCGTGGCCGCCGACACCGTGGCCCCCCTGTGGACCGGAGAACGGGGGAGCGAGGCCCGCCTCATGCTGACGACCTCGGGCCCGGCCCCCGTCGAGGTCTGGCGCTGGCAACTGGAACCGGACGAGGAGTACCCAAGTCACCCCCACCAGGCGGGAGTTGTAGAAACCGTCAGCGTCACATCCGGCCGTATAACCCTGATCGTCGACGGCACCGAACACACCGTGGAAGCCGGACAGACCGCCACCTTCGACGGCGACACCTCTCACACCTACCGCGGCGCGGGCACGGAGACCTGCCACCTGATCATGACGGTCCACCTGCCGCCCGGCCCCGCTTCCAACACCTGACCGACCCGGACGCGTCCGCACCCCACGAGGTCGAACCCTTCGGACAGACGGCGACAGTCCTGGCGTACCGCGACACGGCCCACGCGACGGACCTGGTGGCGCGCGGCCGCGGCAGCCTTGCAGCCTCCGTCGCCAGCGACGACCTCACCTGGACCACCGCCTTCCTCCAGCAAGCGGCCCCTGGCACGGACGACTGCACCTATGGACTCGACGAACATGATGCAGACCACCGGCCACGGCTCCCCGCCCCCCGCCCTGAGACACAGCGGCCCCGACCGGGCCGGCGGCGGCTCGGAGTTGGCAGGCACACGCGGCGTCCTCGACCTGATGCAACGCACGGCACTCCAGGCCTCGGCACGCCAGGCCTCTCCACGCCCGCTCGACGCCTTCCGGCCCGCCGGCGCCACCTGACCGCCGAGCAGAAAGCCCTACGGTTTGATGCCCACCCCCGCCCAGAGGCTGACCTCGGCGTCCGTGGGCTCCGGCATGGGGCCCTCGGTGCTGTCGCCGGCGGCTTCCGGGCGCCAGCGGTGGCCGAGGGTGATGCCGGGGGAGAGGAGGTCGAGGCCGTCGAAGAAGCGGGTGACGTCGGCCTTGGCGCGGAACTGCACGGGGGTTCCGGCGGTGGTGTAGATCTTCGTGACGTTCGCCCACGTGGTGGGGTCGAAGTCCGGGGTGCAGTGGGTCAGGGCGAGGGCGCTGCCCGAGGGGAGGACGCTCAGCAGGCGGTCGACGATCACGTACGGGTCCTGGGCGTCCGGGACGAAGTGCATGAGGGCGTTGAGGGACAGCGCGACCGGCTCGGACAGGTTCAGGACTTCGGCCAACTCGGGGGCGTTCAGGAGTGTTTCGGGCTCGTTGACGTCCGCCTCGATATAGGTCGTACGGCCCTCGGGGGCGCTGTGCATCAGCCTCTCGGCGTACTTGAGGACGAGCGGGTCGTTGTCGGCGTACACGACCCTGGCCTGCGGGACGACGGCCTGGGCCACCTGGTGCAGATTGGGCTCGGTCGGAATGCCGGTGCCTATGTCCAGCCACTGCCGAATGCCATGCTCCCGCGCGAGGACACGGGTGGCGCGGTGCATGAAGGCGCGGTTCTCCCTGGCGCACACGAAGATGCCGGGGTACGCCGCCGCGACCCGCTCGGCAGCCTCCTTGTCGACGTCGAAGTGGTCTTTGCCGCCGAGGTAGTAGTCGTACATGCGGGCCGAGTGCGGCCTGCTGGTGTCGATGTGCCGCGCGGTGTGGGGGGAGGTCATCGTGTCCCTTCAGAGGTGTGCTTCGGCATGCCGGCCAGGTGGGGGAGGCCGGTACGGGCGCTTGTTGTCGCTGTCCTGGTTCAGCTCTTCGTCAGGTGATCGGCGAGCCCGTTCTTGATCCCCGTGACGAACGCGCTGAACTCCTCCGGGGTGTAGATCAGCGCGGGACCGGCCGGATCCGTCGACTGCCGAAAGGCCACCCGGCCGTCGGCGAGCCGCTTCGTCTCCACGCACTGGCCGCCGCTGGTGCCGCTCCACGGGCACTCCCAGCCCTGCTCACCGAGAGCCGTCGCGGGCATGCCGTTGTAGGTACCGCTGCCGGTGCTGCTCATGTGTACTCCTTGCGCATGCGGTTCAGGAGAGCCTTGCTCTCGGTGGTCGACGTCAGCAGGGACATCCGGTTGTGCGCCTCGAGGTGGGCGGACACGTCGGAGCGCTGGTCGAGGTAGACGGCGCCGGAGAGAAGCTCGGTGTAGACGATGTCCGGCAACTCCGGCTCGTCGAAACGGAAGTAGGTGAAGGCGGCGAACGCCCCGGTGTGCGCGCCCGCGCTGAACGGCACGATGTCGAGGCTGACATGCTCCATCTCGGCCGCGGCGAGCAGTGCGTCGATCTGCTCGCGCATCACGTCCGGCCCGCCGACGACCCGGTGCAGTACGGCCTCTTCCATCACCACCCACAGGGTGGGCGCCGCAGGCTTCGTCAGCAGGCTCTGTCTGCGCAGGCGCAGATCGACTCTCCGCTCGAGTTCCTCGTCGCTGTCGTTGGGGAAACCGGCGCGCAGCACGGCTCGGGCGTACCCGCGGGTCTGTAGTAGGCCCGTGACGTAGTGGGGCTCGTACGTCCGCAGGGTTTTGGCGCCGCTCTCCAGGCTGACGTAGGCGGTGAACCAACTGGGCAGCACGTCGCGGTAGCGGTGCCACCAGCCCGGGCGATTGGCCTTTTCGGCCAGCTCGATGAACTCGTCGATCTCCTGCCGGTCGACCCCGTACGTCTGCAACAGCAGCTCCACGTACAGGATCTTGAGGCTGACCTCGGCCTTCTCCAGTCGCCGAATCGTCAACGGCTTCACCCGCAGAGCCTTCGCCGCCTCGTCCAGCGACACCCCGGCGCTCAGCCGCAGGTCCTGCAGCCGCTTGCCGAGGATCATGCGGAGAACGGTGGGAGCGCCGCTGCCGGCGCCCGAACGGGCTTCGCTCACGGTCTTACCTCCTGAGTGAGTGTCACCGGCGGAGCTGAAGGAGTGTCACCGGCATGAGTTTGACAGCGACTTGGTGATGACGCCAGCCGGATACCGGCCTCCTGAAATTATCAGGCAGGAGGTTGCAGCTTGAACGGACCGGGCAGCATAGTGTCAACATGACCGATCTCGCCGACCGCGATGACACTCATCAACTCCCGGACTCCATCCGGGAGTTGACGTTCATTGCGGTCGAATCGGGCACCAGCTGCCACACCGGACGGCCCCCACGCCGGCCCGGTGAGGCTCCCCCCTCAGCTCCTCGCACTACCCGTCCCCTGACGGAAGGCGACCACCGTGCCCTCCCTTACGTCCCCTCCCTCCCCCCAACTCCTGGCCGGCACCGCCCCGTCCAGGGTTCACTGGCTCGAACTCAAGGCATGCCCGTCCGGCGTCGGTGAAGCCCGCCGCGCGATGGGTGAGCGGCTGCGCACCTGGCAACTGCCCGAGCAGGTGCGCCAGGACGCGCTCCTGATCCTCTCCGAGCTGGTCACGAACGCGATACGCCACACCCCCAGTACGCGGATCCTCTGCTGCGCCGGCCTCACCGCGAACCGGCTGCTCCACCTCGAAGTGCACGACGAGGGCCTCACGGCGCGGACTCTGCCCCCGCGCGACCCGAGCCCGGAGGATGAAGGCGGGCGTGGCTTGTTACTCGTGGAGCACTTCGCGGATGCGTGGGGCGCCGAGCGCTCCGTTCTCACCGGGGGGAACACGGTGTGGGCGGCCTTCGCCTCGGGGCGCGGGTGACCCCGTACGGGAAATGCCGGAAGTGCCAGGAGCGCCGGGAGTACCGGGAGTGAAGAGACGGGGCTGACCGGGGCAGGAACCGCATCTTCGCAGATGGGCGTTTTACGGTGTCCTGATGCGAATTGTTCCTAGGTGGGCCTTGCTCTCGTCGGGGTGTGCGCCCGTCCTGCTGGCCGGAGGCTGGGCGATCGCGGCGGTGCTGGAGGGGCCCGCCTACGACCCCGTCAACCAGACGATCAGCGTCCTGGCCGCGTACGGAGCCGCCGGATTCTGGGTGATGACTGCGGGGCTGCTCGCTCTGGGCCTCTGCCATCTGCTGACCGCCTGGGGACTGCGCCCGGCCGCACTCGCCGGACGTATGGCGCTGGCCGGCGGGGGAGCGGTGACCCTGGCCGTGGCACTGTTCCCGGCGCCGAGCAGTGGAGGTTCGCTGCGTCACGGCTTCATCGCCGGCGCCGGATTCGCTCTCCTGGCGGTGTGGCCGGTTCTGGCAGCCGATCGCCGGAGGGGCGCGCCCTGGGGGCTCCGGCCCGCGCCCTCGTTCGCGGCGACCGCGCTGATAGTCGTCACCGCGGCATGGTTCGTACTCGAATTGCACCGTCATGGTGCCGCCGGCGTCGCCGAACGCGTGGTGACCTCGATCCAGTCCCTCTGGCCTTTCGTGGTCGTCGCTTCCTGCGTCCGCCATACCGAAGAGCACAATCCTGCGATGTGAGTGGTGAATGCCTGGTGAAGGGGCTTCACTTCCAATCGGCGAGATATTCGCCGATTTTCTCCCGCATGAATACGGAGGACTCCTTCGCCTTCTCCTCCCAGGCGAACACACAAGCCGTGAGAGTGCCGTCGAAACCGACCGCATTGAGCTCGAGGAAGAGTTCCCCGAAGTCGACCTCGCCCTCGCCCATGTTCAGGTGCTGGTGGATGCGGGCCGGGGTGCCGGGCGGGTTGAGGATGTAGCGGTTGCCGGAGGATGCGGTGTGGTCGAAGGCGTCGGCGAGGTGGACATGGGTGAGCAGGTCGCCCGCGTACTCGATGATGCCGGGGGCGTCGTTGCCGATGTGGAAGGTGTGCGGGGCGCAGTAGAGGAAGCCGACGTTCGGGTGGTTGATGCCGCGGATGAAGTTGATCGCGTCGTAGCCGTTCTCGATGAAGTCGTCGGGATGCGGCTCCAGGGCGAGGTGGATGCCCTCGCGTTCGAAGAGCGGCAGCAGTTCATCCATCGACTTCCAGAACTGGGCCTCGCTGCGGTCCGGGTCCTCGGGGCGACCGTTGAACTCGGAGATCATGCTGGTGACGCCGAGGTCCGCGCTGATCAGGATGGCCCGCTTCCAGTACCGTACGGCCGCCTGCCGCGCGTCCTCGTCCGGACCCGACCAACGGAACAGCGGGAGTACGGACGAGATGCCGACGCCCGCGCCCTCCAAGGCCTTGCGGAACCTCGCGACCGTGCCGTCGTCGACGCGCGGGTGGCGGAAGAACGGGATGAAGTCCTCGCGCGGCGAGAGCTCGATCCACTCGTAGCCCAACTCGGCTACCACGGCTGGCAGTTCGAGCAGCGGGGTGCTGCGGATCATGTACGGGTCGAGGGCGATCTTCATGGTGGTGTGGCTCCTCGGTGCGGCCGTCTTAAAGCGCTTTAAGTGCTGGTACTATCGGCGCGGCGCAGATGGATGTCAAGGGTGTGGCCAAAAGCCAGGGGAGGTCGTGTGGACGAGGTCGGCTCCGGTGCCCCCGCGGGCGGCAACGGCGCGGCTCCGCGTCCCCGCCTGGAGGACGTCGCCGCGCGTGTTGGCCTGTCGACGGCCTCGGTGTCGCTTGTGTTGCGGGGCGTGCCAGGGCCCAGTGAGCGCACCCGGCAGCGCGTCCTGAAGGCCGCCGCCGAACTCGGCTACCGCCCCGACCGCACCGCCAGCGCCCTGGCCAGCAGGCGCAGCAGGCTGCTCGGCGTCATGGTCGACATCCACAGCCCGTTCCACGCCGAGCTGGTCGAGCACCTGCACACGGCCGCCGAAGAGGTGGGTTACGACCTCGTCCTGAGCACCCTGACCCGTACCCGCGACGAGAACACGGCCGTCGAGACGCTCTTGGCCTTCCGCTGCGAGGCACTGCTCCTGCTCGGCCCGGTGGCCCCCGCCTCCGTCCTCGCCGAACTCGACCGCAGGGCACCCGTCATCTCTGTCGGCCGCCGGATCACCGGGGCCGAACTGGACGTCGTCCGTAGCGCCGACGACGACGGAGTCGGCCAGGTCGTCGACCATCTGGTGGGGCTCGGACACCGTGCGATCGCGTACGTCGACGGCGGCAAGGGCGTCATCGCCACCGACCGGCGTCGCGGCTACCGGAGCGCCATGCGCCGTCACGGTCTCGACGGACAGATCAGCGTCCTGCACGGGAACATCACGGAGGAGTCCGGCGAGAAGGCCGGCCGGCATTTCCTCGACGCCGGCGATCCGCCGACCGCCGTCGTGGCCTTCAACGACCAGAGCGCCATCGGCCTGCTGACCGCCTTCCGGCGAGCCGGGATCGACGTCCCCGGCACCGTCTCCGTGGCCGGCTACGACGACGACACCCTGTCCCGGCTGGCCGCCTTCGACCTCACCACCGTCAGCCAGAACGCCGAGGAACAGGCCCGCCAGGCCGTTACGGCCGCCGTCGAGCGCCTCGACCAGGGGCGTACCGGGCCCCGCGAGATCGTCCTCGCTCCCTCGCTGGTGGTGCGGGGGAGTACGGCTCAGCCGCGCTGATCCGGCGTCGCAGGCCGTCGTCGTACGGGCAGTAACGGGCCGCAAACATATGGCCGATGCACCTTTTCATGTGCGGATCGCTGCCGAGTGCGCATTGTTGAGCGGACCCTTGACACCTTTCGGAAACACAAGCATGCTCTGCGCACCAGCATCGTTTAAAGCGATTTAAGAGATCGCCAGAACCTTCACCCCGTCAATCAATCCGGCGTTGCTGTGGCCGGTGCCGGGACATCCGCGCGACGAGCCGTCCCGACGGAAAGCCGGGTGCCGGGAACGCGCCGGCACCGGGATCCGCACCACCGACACCAGCCGCAAGGCCGCCGTGAACGCGCAGGCCGGCCTCGGTTCGCGCGCACGCATCGTCGCCCAGCCGCCGAGACCTTCCCGGCCCCGCTCACGGTCTCGCCGGGGATCACACGAAGGAGCAACCCAGCACATGGAACGCACGCAGACCCGGCGGCCGTCCGGTCGTCGTCTCTCCAGAAGCGGCCTGATCGTGGTGAGCCTGTTCACCGCCGCGGCGACCGCGTTGACCGGGTGCGCCAGCGGAAAGGCCTCAGGCGGCGAAGGGGGGCAGTCGACGGCACCAGCCGACGGCGGATCGACGTCCGGCAAGAGCAACGGCACGGTCTCCATCTACGTCATCGGCGGCAAGTCCGACGACCCGTTCTTCTCCGCGGTCAAGCGTGGTGTCGAGGATGCGACGAAGCTGGTGAAGGGCGGCGGCGGCAAGGTCACCTACCTCGGCCCGAAGAGCTACGACAACCTCGGCCCGGACGTCGCCAAGCTGACGCAGACTGCAACCTCGCAGAACCCGTCGGCGATCCTGGTGCCCGACTGGGTGCCTGAGAACCAGGACTCCGCGATCAAGGCGGCCGTGGCCAAGGGCATCCCGGTGTTCATCTACAACTCGGGCGGCATCGAGGCGGCCCGGCGGGTCGGCGCCGTGAAGTACATCGGGTCGGACGACTACGAGGCGGGGAAGGCCGGCGGCGCCAAGTTCGCGGAAGAGGGCGCCAAGAACATCCTGTGCGTCAACACCGTGCCCGGCTCCGCCAACCAGGAGGCCCGCTGCGACGGAATCAAGGACGGAGCCACCAGCAAGGGCGCCAAGTCCAAGCAACTCCCCCTGCCTTCCTCGAACTTCGGCAATCCGTCCGCCGTCACCCAGGCGATCAAGGGCGCGCTGCTGAAGGACAACAGCATCGACGCCCTGGTCACGATCGGCGTCGGGGACGCCAACAGCGCCGCCGCCGCGATCAAGCAGGCGAACGCCGGCGACAAGGTCAAGCTCGGCACCTTCGACCTCTCGCAGAGCCAGCTCGACCGGATCAAATCCGGCGACCAACTGTTCGCCATCGACCAACAGCCGTACCTGCAGGGCTTCTACGTCGTGTCGATCGCCAACCAGTACCTGTCCTACGGCGTGCTCCCGCCCCAGAACCCGATCCTGACCGGCCCGCTCCTGGTCACCGCCGACAACGTCGACGCGGCGATCGCCGGTGCCAAGGCCGGCGTCCGCTGACCCACCCACAGGTGCCGGGCCCGCCCGCGCCCGGCACCTCTCCTTCCGCCACTGCCTGGCCCGACATCCAGATCCACGAAGGTGACACCAACCCGATGACAACCTCACTTTCCGGCACGACGGCCGATCAGGAGAAAGAGACAGCCGTCGCCCCACCGAAGCAGACCGAGAGCCCGCTGGGGCAACTGCGACATCGTCCCGAGGTCGGCGCGCTCATCGGAACGATCAGCGTCTTCGTCTTCTTCGCGATCTTCGGCGGCGAGAAGTTCCTGGCCCCGTCAGGAGCGGCGAGCTGGCTGAACATCGCCGCGGAGCTCGGCATCATCGCCATCCCCGTCGGGCTGCTGATGATCGCCGGTGAACTCGACGTATCCGTAGGCTCGGTGCTGGCAGGCAGCTCGATGACCTTGGCCATCGTCTCCGGCCACTGGGGCGCTCCGATGATCGTCGGCATCCTGTGCGCACTCGCACTCGGGCTGCTGACCGGGCTGCTCAACGGGATCATCGTCACGCGCACCAACGTGCACTCACTGATCGTCACGCTGGCCACCCTGTCCGGCATGGCCGGCCTCACCCTCGGCCTGTCCCGCGTCACCACCGGCACCACGAGCGTCCCCATCAGCCCCGACCCGCTGTCGAAGTCGCTGTTCGGCCAGCTGATCGGCGGTCAGTTCGAGGTCGCGATCTTCTGGTGGCTCGGCATCGGGGTCGTCGTCACGGTGCTGCTGCAGATGATGAAGTACGGCAACTGGATATTCGCCATCGGCGGCGACAAGGAGAGCGCCCGCGCCACCGGCATCCCGGTCGCCCGGGTGAAGATCGCCCTGTACATGGCCAGCGGCCTCGGTGCCGCACTGGTCGGCGTGATCCAGACCATCCTCTACAACGGCGCTCAGGTCGCCAACGGCCAGGCCTTCGTCTTCAACTCCATCATCGCCGTGGTCATCGGCGGTGTGCTGCTCACCGGTGGATACGGTTCCGTCGTCGGCGTCGTCCTCGGCACGCTGACGTTCGCCATCGTCAACCAGGGCATCTACTACACCGGTTGGAACTCCGACTGGGCCAGCCTGATCCTCGGCATCCTCATCCTCGCGGCCGTCCTGATGAACAACACCTTCCGTCGGCTCGCCCTGTCCTACAAGCCCCGCACCGCGAAGAAGGCCTGACGATGACCGCCCCTCTCCTGCGCCTGACCGGCATCAGCAAGTCGTTCCTCGGCACCCACGCGCTGCAGGACATCTCGCTCGACGTGGAAGCCGGAAAGGTGCACTGCCTGCTCGGCGACAACGGCGCCGGCAAGTCGACTCTGATCAAGATCCTCTCCGGGTTTCACAAACCGACCACCGGCACCATCGAGCTCAACGGGAAGCCGGTCGTCTTCGACAGCCCCCGCGACGCCAGCGCCCGGGGCATCGCCACGGTCCATCAGTTCGGCGGCACCTTCCCGCTGATGGGCGTCGGCCGCTGCTTCTTCGTGGGCGCCGAACCCACCAAGGGATGGGGCCCGTTCAAGCTCTTCGACAAGAAGCTGGCCGGTGAGATCGCCGTACGCGAGATGCAGTCCCTCGGCATCACCCGCGTCACCGACGGTAACCGCCTCGTGGGCAGCCTCTCCGGCGGCGAGCGCCAGGCCCTGGCCATCGCCCGCGCCGTCTACTTCGGCGCCAACGTCCTCATCCTCGACGAGCCCACGGCCGCACTCGGCGTCAAGGAAGCGGCCCATGTCCTACGGATCGTCATGCAGGCCCGCGCCAAGGGCGTCGCGGTCATCCTCGTCACCCACAACGTCCGCCACGCCATGATGGTCGGCGACCACTTCGCCGTACTCATCCGCGGCCAGAAGGCCGACGACTTCCACAAGGGCGAGCGCACCCGGGAGCAGATCACCGACCTCATGGCCGGCGGCGAGGCCATGGCCCACCTGGAAGCCGAGCTGGCACAACTGCAGGCCGACGCCTGACCGAACGAGGCACGGTCGTCCAGGGCCGTGCCTCGTTTTCCGGCGCCACCGTGGCCTTCCGCCTTCCGCACAGTGAGCCGCCCAGGGCTGAGTGGCCCTGGGCGGCTTCGTCGTGCGAGTACGTGTCAGGCGACCTTCACGCTGGGGCCGCCGTAGAAGGCGGGCCGGGGTTTCATGTCCGTGGCGACGATGCGGCCCGACTGCCGTGACTCGACGGTGGCGTTGGAGATGACGGTCGCGGCGTAGCCGTCCCAGGCTGACGGGCCCGTGGGCTCCGCGCCTGTCGCGACGGAGGCGATCCACTCGCGGAACTCGGTGTCGAAGGCGTCCACGAAGCGGCCCACCCAGTCCGTGAGCACCTCCGTGCTGTGCTGCCCCGCAGTGCGCACGCCGACCGCGGCGAGGTCGGGCAGCCGTACGAGGCCCTCCTCGCCGACGGTCTCGCACTGGATGTCGTATCCGTACTGGCAGTTGACGAAGACCTCGAGATCGATACGGACGCCCTTCGCGGTCTCGAAGAGCATGATCTGCGGGTCCTTCAGGTGCGGGTACCGCCTGCTCGTGGAGCGTGGCAGGACCACCTGGGCGGAGACGATCTCGTCGTCGAGGAGCCAGCGCAGTACGTCGATCTCGTGGACCGCTGAGTCGAGCGCGGCCATGTCGGTGTGGTACGACTCGGGCGCGGTCGGGTTGCGGTGGGCGCAGTGCACCACCAGCGGCTCGCCGATACGGCCGGAGTCGATGACCTGCTTCATCTGCCGGTAGCCAGCGTCGTAGCGGCGCATGAAGCCGACCTGGACCAGGCGGCGGCCGTGGGCGCGCTCGGCCTCGACGATGCGCAGACAGTCCTCGGCGGTCGTCGCGAGGGGCTTCTCGCAGAACACCGGTTTCCCGGCGGCGATGGCGTTCAGCACGTGCTCGGCGTGCGTGGGCCCCCAGGAGGTGACGAGCACCGCGTCCACGTCGTCGGCCGCGATCAGCTCCGGCCCGTTCGCGAACGTCCGGGCGCCGACCCGGGACACCGCTTCCTCGGCGCGCGCCGCGTCGATGTCGGTGACCGCGGTGACCTGGGCGCCAGTCACGGTCTCGGTGAGCCGACGGATGTGTTCCTGACCGATCCAGCCGGCGCCGATGACGCCTACGCGCACAGTCATGGGGTTTCCTTTCTGCGCTTTTGAATCCCAACGGCGCCGGGAGCAGGGGGAGGGCCCGTACCGAGCGGAGAGTGAGCTCCGCTCGGTACGGGCGGCCGTCAGCGCGAACTTCCCACAGTGCGCGCTGCTGATGAGGGGCCCCCGGATGGAGGCAGCCGTGCAGACGACGGCGAGTTTCTTAAAGCGCTTTAATAGTGCGCTCTAAGTCGAATAGAATGCCGTCGGGGTAATGCCATGTCAATGGGTTGTTGCTCCGAGACTTGAGGGTGCCTCAAGGAGGACCCGCGTCGTCCTGCGGAAAGCCGTACCGTCCCTGCAGCCGGACAAAGCGGGCCGCGGTCACCATCCGCCGTTGCTCCAGCCCGGATGGGGTGCGTACGAAGCACACGACGCGCTCGTGTCCGCCCGGCCCGATCGGCTGGACCAGGCGGCCGGACGGCCTCAGTTGCGCGATCAGCGGCGCGGGTACCTCCGGGAACGCGGCCGACACGACGACCGCGTCGTATGGAGCGCGGTCCGGCACGCCGCCGCTGCCGTCGCCGACTCGTAGCTCTACGTTCTGGACCCGCTGCCGCGCGAGATTGCCGCGCGCCTGGCGGGCGAGGTCCGGCCGCATCTCGATGCTGACCACGTCGGCGGCCAGCCTGGCGAGCAGCGCCGTCTGGAAGCCGAGACCGGTACCGATCTCGAGGACATGCTCGCTCCCGTCCAGGGCGAGGCACTCGATCATCATGGCGGACAGCGACGGCTGGGTCGTGACCTGTCCCTGCCCGATCGCAATGGGTTCGTCGCGGTAGGTGGCGGCGACCTGACCGGCCGGAACGAATTCCGTTCGGGGCGTCGTCCGTACGGCTTCGAGCAGCCGCTCGTCCCTGATCCCGGCGGCTGCGAGGGCTCGCGCGAGATCTTCGGGCTTCCTGGGGGCGGAGTTCATGGGCGGCTCACCACGCCTCAGCCTAAGAAGCTCGTGGCAGCCGGGCCACCGGGTGAGCGTTGCCGGACCGGTTCTGACTCCGGTCCGGCAGCCCTGCGGGCAGACGGTGCCCTACGGAGGGATCAGAGCGCGCCCTGGGCCCAGGGGCCGGTGATCGCGAACGTGATGCCGGGCGTCTGGATGTTGACGAACAGCCAGTTGCCGTTCTTCGGCTCGAATACGGATCCGGCCCACTCGGAGCCCCTGTGGTCGGCGGCCGGGACGTTCTTGCCCGCGGTGCCGCCGCGCAGGTCGACGTTGTTGACGGCGAAGCGGAAGATCTCGCCCTCCGTGGTCAGTCCATGGACGTACTCGGTGCCGCCGCCGTCCTCGCAGAGCACCAGGCCGCCGCGAGGGCTGACGCACATGTTGTCCGGAGCGTTGAGCACGTCGGCGCCGGGGGAGGCGAAGAGCACCCGGAACTCGTCGGTAGCCGGGTCGAGTTCGAAGACCTGCCCCTGGCGGGCCGGGCCGCCGTCGGTCGTGATCACGTAGATGCGGTCGTTCCCGTACCAGGCGCCCTCGAGGCGGCTGAAGACGGCGGCGCCCTTCGCCTGAGCCTGGAGCCGCACCGTGTCCGTCGCCGGGTCGACGTCGTCCACGGGCACCCAGGAGACGGTGCCGTACGCCTTCTCCCCGTCGAGGCGGGTGTCGTACGTCGCGGCGCCGATGCGCATGGCCTCCAGCCGGCCGCCCTTGGACAGGTCGCCCGGTACCGCCGGCACGAACCGGTACAGGGAGGCGTCGCCTCGGTCCTCGGTCTCGTAGACGTAGCCGGTCGCCGGGTCGATGGCGATGGCCTCGTGGTTGAACCGTCCCATTGCCTTGTACGGCTCGGGGTTGCCCTTGCCTTCCGATGCCACCTCGAAGATGTAACCGTGGCGCTTGCCGGCCGTCGTGGAGAAGGTCTCCTCGCAGGTCAGCCAGGTGTTCCACGGGGTGGGACCGCCGGCGCAGTTACGGATGGTGCCGCCAAGGCTGCCGTAGGACTCCAGCCATATGCCGGCGTCCGGGTCGAAGGCCATCGTGGTGGTCCCGCCGCCGGCCTCGGGGTTGTAGGCCGGGGCGGTGAAGGCCGGTCCGGCGCCGCGCTCGTGGTTGCGGACGATGTGGACCTTGTCGTCGTACCGGAAGGCCGCCATGCCGTCGTGCGAGCCCGGGGTGCGTACCCCGTCGTCCATGAGGTCGTTCGTCCAGCCGTAGGAGATGTACTCGAAGCCGCGCGGCAGCTGCAGCAGTTCCAGGCCAGTCGCCTGGTCCTTGACCGGGCGCAATGGGCCGTATCCGGCGTCGAATTCCAGCTTGACCGGCGCGGCTGCCGCGGTTCGCGCCGCGAGGGCCTGGAACGGTACGGACGCGGCGGCGGCCACGGCCGCTCCGCGCAGGAGGGTACGTCGTTCCGGACCGGAACTGGTGGGTCTTCCAGCGGGCTTGGCTGACATGGGGGTCCTCTCGATGCGACGAAACGATGCGACGAACGAGGGGGCGGCGGGTGTCACCCTAGGAGCAGAGGCTTGGTCGTTTGCCCAACGGGGGGTGAGCGTTGGGAGAACGCAAGGCTCCGCGGGTTGCCTCCGGCGGTGGGGCGGGTGCGGGTGCGCTGTGGCTGGTCGCGCAGTTCCCCGCGCCCCTGAGGTGGTTGGTGGGTGCGGGGCCGCGGTCCGGTGCGTCAGCCCGTCGCCAACGGGGCATACGGCCCCTTGCTGGTACAGGGTTCTGGTGTGCCCAGACCGAAGCTAAGCGACGGGCATAGGACGCACCGGCCCACGTCCCCTCCCGCCGACGGGAAGCTGCGGGTAGTTGGGGGTGAGTGCGTGGTGGCTGGCGAGCATGGTGGCTGGTGAGCATGATGGCGGACGGCTCCAGGAGCGCCCCGTCAGGGGCGCGGGGAACTGCGCGACAAGCCGCAATGCACCCGCAGCCGCGACACAACGTGTCACCCCCACCCCGGTAGGCACCCACCCACCCGCCGGAGGCAGGGGGTCTGGGGCGCAGCCCCAGTTTCGGGAAGGGGCGGGGCTGGGGAACTACACGACCACCCACGACGGGGCCGCAGTCGAAACACGCACCCCAACCCCCACGAACCCAACCCTCTCAAACCGCCGGAGGTGCTCAGTCGAACTCCTCTACATACTCCTCCGGCGGTCCCAGCTCGGGGCGGTCCCGCAACTCCAGGGATCCGCCGAGCCGTTCCAGCTCGAGGACCGTCACGGTGTTCTCGCGGAAGGGTCGTCGCCGGACAGGCATGACCTGTCAAACTCCCCGGAGCGATCCAGGGGAGAATCTCCCGGAGTCATCCGGGAGAGAGCTTCAACTGGACGAGTACACGGACTCGGCACTGACCCACCGCTGCAGTTCTTCGAGCTGCAACGGTGGGACGCCGTCCGCTCCGTGACCGGCTTCGGCAGCGTCACGACCTCCCGGCTCCGGGTGGCGCTCACCGGCAGATCGCGACGGAGCAGTACACCCCGACGCTGACCGAGATCGCCGTATACCGCAGCGGCGGGTAGACGGCCCGGTCAGAGGAGGATGACGGTCTTGCCGCGGGAGTGTCCGGTGCGGGCGCGGGTCACCGCGGCGGGGGCGTCGGCCAGGGGGACTTCGGCGTCGATCGTGACGCGGAGTTTGCCGGCGGCGGCGAGGTCGGCGAGGGCCTCGAGTTCTGCGCGGCTGGGGTTGTTGGAGAGGTTGACGCCGCGGATCTCTCGGGCGGCCAGCGCGTCGGGGTCGGCGGCGCCGTTGGTACTGACCAGGATGCCGCCGGGTTTGAGCAGGCCGGCCAAGGAGTCGGTGTCGCCGCCGTGCGGGGTGATCAGGTCGAGGACGGCGTCGATGCCGTCGGGGTAGGCGGCCAGGACCTGTTGGGCGGTGGGTGCGGCGTGGAAGTCGATGGTCTCGTGGGCGCCGAGGTCGCGGAGGTGGCCGGCGATGTCGGGGGCGGCCGTGGCCAGCACCCGGGCCCCCTGGAGGGCGGCGAACTGGACGGCGGACTGGCCCACGCCACCGGAGGCGCCGTTGACGAGGATGACGTGCCCGGTGTCGAGCCGGGCCGTCTCGATGGCCTGGTAGGCGGTCATGCTGGCCGTGGGCAGCGCCGCGGCGACGGGGAACGGCAGGCTGTCGGGTGTGCGGGCGAGCTTGCCGTCCTCGGGGGCCAGCACGTACTCGGCGTACGAGCCCCGCCCGTGCTGGACGCTCATGAACTGGCCGTAGACGGTGTCGCCGGGCCGGAAGCGGGTCACGCCGGCGCCGATGCCCTCGACCACTCCGGCGCCGTCCGAGCCCATGACGAGCGGGAACTCGTGCTCGACGGCGTGCTTCAGGGCGCCGTCGGCGACCTTCCAGTCGAAGGGATTGAGCGCGGCGGCGTGCAGGCGCACCAGCACCTCGCCCGGGCCCGGCTGCGTTACGGGCAGGTCGGTCAGCCGGGGCTCGGCTCCGAATCCGGTGATGACGACTGCCTTCATGGCTAGGCGTCCCAGGTGACGGTGAGTTCGTTGCGGCGGCCGAAGCGTTCGAGATGGCTGCTCACCACGTCCTGGATGGCGGTGAGCGAGCTCCCGTCCGGGGAGGTGACGCGGATCAGCAGGTGGTCGTCCGCGGGCTGGAGTACGACCTCGGTTTCCTGGAAGGCGAGGCGGTGGCCGCCGTCCGGGGTCTCCTCTACGGGGATCTTGCGGCCGAAGTGGGCGGCGAACTGCTTGGCGTAGCGCGGGGCGGCGTCCGTTGTGACGCGGGCGAGGGAGGAAGGCATGGGTGACTCCTGGATGAGGGGATCGGAGGGGCCCGCAGCCCCGGGTGCGGTCAGCCGACCAGGGCGGTGACGGTGGCCGTGTCGGGCAGCGCGATGGTGTGGTGGGTGCGCTGGGCCTTGGCGTGCAGGTAGCGGACGTTGTCGTCGGTGGCGAAGACACCGGTCCGCCGGATGAAGCGAACGGCGACGCCCAGGTCCCTCAACTGCCCAGCCTTGTCGGGGTTGTTGGTGAGCAGGTCCAGCTCGGCGATATCGAGGGCGGCGAGCATCTGGGCGGCGGCCGTGTAGTCGCGGGCGTCCTCCGGCAGTCCGAGCGCGGTGTTGGCCTCGTACGTGTCCAGGCCCGCGTCCTGCAGCGCGTAGGCGTCCAGCTTGTTGTAGAGGCCGATACCGCGGCCCTCCTGGCGGAGGTAGAGCAGAACGCCACCGGTGGCGGCGATGCGCTCCACGGCTTCGCGCAGCTGCGGGCCGCAGTCGCAGCGCGCCGATCCGAACACGTCCCCGGTCAGGCACTCGGAGTGCAGCCGCACCAGCGGTGCCGCGCCCGCCGCGGGGTCGCCGAGGACGAGCGCCACATGCTCCTTGCCGTCGGCCAGACCGTGGAAGGTGACGGCCTCGGCGGTGACCTCGTACCCGTCGGGGAAACGCAGCGGGATGGTCACCCGGGTGCGTACCGAAGCACTGCCGAGAACGGTCTGACCTGCTGAGAGGGAGGCGTGCATGGGGGCTCCTCGAGGATCGGACGAGCGCGGTTCAGACGTGAAGCTCGGTGCTTGAATGCTTGAACGATATCCTGTGCTTCAAATTTTGAACACACCGAGGCGTGTGGTGCCGATCACGCCGGCTCGAGGGACTGTGCGGTGCAGACTGCGACATCGGCGGGATCAACCCACGGTCGCTGTCCCGGGCGACGACGTACTGCGGTCGTGGTACGCACAGTGCACGCCGTGGGCTGACGCCCGAGCCCGCGTTTCTCGAGAGCCTTGAAGCCTCAAAAGATGTGAGGTGGATTGTTGTGATCGAGGTAACCGACCTCAGCAAGAGGTACGGCGACAAGCTCGCCGTCGATGAACTCAGCTTCGCTGTGCGCCCTGGAGTGGTGACCGGGTTTCTCGGGCCCAACGGCGCGGGCAAGTCGACCACGATGCGGATGATCATGGGCCTTGACCGGCCGTCGTCCGGTACGACGCGTATCAACGGCCGCCCGTACGAGCAGCACAAGGCGCCGCTGCACGAGATCGGGGCGCTGCTGGAGGCGAAGGCGATCCACCCCGGGCGTTCGGCCTATGACCACCTGCTGGCTCTGGCGGCGAGCAACGGCATCGGCAAGCGGCGGGTGCTGGAAGTGATCGACATGGTCGGGCTGACGGAGGTGACCCGCAAGCGGGCGGGCGGCTTCTCGCTGGGCATGGGGCAACGGCTCGGCATCGCCTCGGCGCTGCTCGGTGACCCCCAGGTCGTGATGCTCGATGAGCCGGTCAACGGCCTTGATCCAGAAGGCGTGTTGTGGATCCGCAACCTGCTCAAAGATCTCGCCGACCGGGGGCGGACCGTCTTCGTCTCCTCCCACCTGATGAGCGAGATGGCGCTGATCGCCGAGGACCTGATCGTGATCGGACGCGGGCGGCTGCTGTCCGCCGGTCCGCTCGCCGACTTCATCGCCGGGTCCTCCACACGCAGCGTACGAGTGCGCTCCCCGCGGGCCGCGGACCTGCGCGCCCTGCTGCTGGGCGATGGCGTCTCGGTCTCCACCAGCGAGCCCGGCGTCCTGGATGTCACCGGACTGGAAGCGGCCGAGATCGGTGAACGCGCCGCGGCCGCCGGCCTGGTGCTCCATGAACTGTTCCGGCAGGAAGCCTCCCTGGAGGAGGCGTTCATGGAGCTGACCCGCGACTCCGTCGAATACCACGCCACCTCCGCCGAGCCCGTCACGACGGGAAGGACGAACTGATGAGCACCACAGACCTCGCTCCGCAGGACACGAACATCACGGCCCCCCGGCCGGCGGACCGTCAACGGGTCACCTTCCCGCGGGTCATCCACATGGAATGGATCAAGCTACGGTCGCTGCGCTCGACGACCTTGACGCTGGCGATCACGGTGGGCCTCCTCGTCGGCTTCGGGCTGCTGTTCAGCAGTCTGGTCGGCTCGGGGGAGGGCCCCGGAGAGGACGATTTCGGCGACCCGACCGCGATCACCCTGGGCGGAGTGACGCTCGCCGCGCTGGCCATCGCGGTGCTCGGCGTGCTGATGACCGCCGGTGAGTACGCCACCGGAACGATCCGCGCCACACTCGCCGCGGTGCCGGCCCGGCTGCCGGTGCTGTGGGGCAAGGTGGTCGTCTTCGCCGCGGTGAGCTTCGTACTCATGCTGATCGCGGCTCTGGGAGCCTTCCTGCTCGGCCAGTCGGTCCTGTCCTCCCGCGACATGGACACCGCGGCGCTGTCGGATCCGGGCGTGTTCCGCGCGGTCATCGGCGCGGCGGTCTACTTGACCGGCGCCGGCCTGATCGGCCTGGCGGTCGGGTCCCTGCTGCGCCACACCGCCGGGGCGATCACCCTCGTGGTGGGCGCACTGTTCGTGGTGCCCGGCCTGGTCCAGCTGCTGCCCAGCAGCTGGAACGACGCCATCGGCCCGTACCTGCCGTCGAGCGCGGGGAACGCCATCATGGCGGTGCAGACGGAGGGCGACGCGCTGTCACCCGGGGGCGGACTGGCGGTGTTCGCCGTGTACCTCGTCGTCCTCCTGGCGGGCGCGGCGGTTCTGCTCAAGCGGCGCGATGCGTGAGTGCGGGGCTTGAGGGCGGTGCCTGAGCCGGTCGCTGCCGGAGCTCCGGCAGTCCGTTCGTACGCCTCTGGCGTACGGGCGGGTGGTGCCGTCCGTCGGTGCCGGATCGGCTACATCCGCCCCCCATGAACTTCGATGCTTGGGCAAAATGGACGGTCTCTCTCAGCAGACGGAGACGATGGAAATGTCCGAATATTCGTTGGCCCTCAGTGATGCGGAGATCGAGCGGTACCGGCTCATGGCCGAAGTCGCCGAGGGGAGGGAACGTGACCTGTGGGCCGCCGCAGGAGTGGTTCCCGGTGCGCGGATCGCGGATGTGGGATGCGGACCCGGCGCGATCGCCGTGCGGCTGGCGGACACGGCCGGTCCCGACGGCGCGGTGTGGGCGGTCGACCGGGACGGCGACGCGCTGGCCGTGGCCTCCGCCCTCGCCGAGAAATCCGGGGTGCGGGTGCGCACGGCGACAGGGTCCGCCGACGCCACCGGGCTGCCCGACGGCACCTTCGATGTCGTGATGCTCCGGCATGTCCTGGCCCACAACGGTGGCCGTGAGCAGGCGATCGTCGACCACCTCGCCACGCTGGCCAAGCCGGGCGGCGGTGCCGTGTACCTCGTCGACATCGACGCCGACTCCTTCCGGCTGCGCGGGGCCCCGGAGGCGTACGACGAAATGGACGAGCGGTATCGCGAACTGCACCGCCGACGCGGCAATGACCTGACCGTCGGCACCCGGCTCGATGAACTGCTCACCGCGGCCGGCCTGGAACTCGTCGCCTTTGAGGGCCACATCAGTGTGATCACGCCGCCACCGGGTATGCGCGGTCCGGCCTGGGCCGCCCGCGACGCGATGATCGCCGAAGGCCTGGTCACGCCGGAGGACGTCGCCCGCTGGGACGAGGAGTTCGGCAAGGTGGAACGCGAGAGGCGCGATATCAGGTTCTTCGCCGCCAACTTCGTCGCCTTCGCCCGACGGCCTTGAGGCGTAAGTCCTCAGTACTCCTGAGTACTCCTCAGTGCCGCTCCCTGACGAGGCATCACTTGGGTGGGAAGGTCGCGGCGAAGGCGCGTCCCTCGTCGATCCACCCGCCGAGGACGTCGTCCTCCGTGAGAGCGGTCCCGTCGACGAGGACCCAGCCGCGCATCGGGCGGCCGCTCATATCCATGACGCGTGTGCCGGGCCGGGCCAGAGCAGCGTCGGCGTTGTCGGTGCCGACCCGCACCATGAGATCGTCGCCGCTCACGCACACGGCCATGTTGCCGCGGCACAGGAAGGCGAGACCGCCGAACATCCGCTGCTCCTTGATGTCCGGATCAGCGCCCAGCCGGTGTCGGATCCGTTCCGCCAGTCCCTCGTCGTACGCCATGACGGTTCCTCCTAACGTCCGACGAGCCGGTGCTCGAGGTCGCGCAGGTCCTTGCCGATGGAGGAGCGTACCTGGCGGGACAACAACGGCGCGGCCAGCCGGTAGAAACCACCTTCACCGCCCTGGACGCGAATGCCGGCGAGAGTGCCCCTCGGGTTCGCGTCGAAGGTGTAGGTGACGTGCATCGGCATCGGACCGGCCACGGAGACCATGTCCAGCAGACGGGGCGGCTCGTACGCCGCGACGCGCAGGACGTAGTCGATGCGCCGACCGAGGAAATACGCCGTACGTGTGACCTCGGCGCCCATGCCGAAGCCGCCCTCGTCCGCCTCCCGGGTCAGCTCGGCGGTGCGGATGCCCTGGGTCCACTCGGCGTCATGGCGCCAGTCCATGGCGTACTCGGCGATCTGCTCGGGCGGGAGCCGGATCACGCGCTCCGCGGACACGTCGATCGTCATCGTGCTGCTGCCTTGTCCTCGACCGGCCCGGACCCAGGGCCCTGTTGCCGTGCCCAGGATCCTCCAGGCGGGAGGCGAGTGCACGACGAGCTGCCGGATGCCATCCGATGCTCTCGGATGCCGGTGGACAGCACCATGTGCTGGTGCGTCGCAGAGGGACAACGCCCGAGTTTCGCGAGACGCTGCCGCCGGGCCGCGGGGCGTGCCGGCTCCCGCCCCTCCAACCCTGTCCGCTCGCCTCCCCAGGAGCCCCGTCATGGCAGCACAGCCCGCCCCCTCCGCTGAGGACGGTTACCGCTTCGACGACCTGCGCGCGCTCTTCATCAACTGCACGCTCAAGCCGTCACCCCAGCTCAGCCACTCCCAGGGACTCATCGACAAGAGCCGTTCGATCATGGACTCCCGTGGGGTGACGACGGAGCTCGTCCGCGCGGTCGACCACGACATCGCTCCGGGCGTCTACCCGGACATGACCGAGCACGGCTTCGCCACCGACGCCTGGCCCGCGCTGTACGAGCGGGTGATGGCCGCGGACATCCTCGTACTGGCCGGGCCCATCTGGCTGGGCGACAACAGCTCCGTCACCAAGCAGGTCATCGAGCGCCTGTACAGCTGCTCCAGCCTGCTCAACTCCCAGGGTCAGTACGCCTATTACGGGCGGGTCGGCGGCTGTCTGATCACCGGCAACGAGGACGGCGTCAAGCACTGCGCCATGAACGTCCTCTACAGCCTGCAGCACCTCGGCTACACCATCCCGCCCCAGGCGGACGCGGGCTGGATCGGCGCCGCGGGGCCCGGCCCGTCGTATCTGGACCCCGGTTCGGGCGGCCCGGAGAACGACTTCACCAACCGCAACACCGCGTTCATGACCTGGAACGTGATGCACCTGGCGGCCCTGCTCAAGCGTGCCGGCGGCATCCCGGCCCACGGCAACCAGCGCACGGAGTGGGACGCCGGTTGCCGACCGGGGGCGGACAACCCTGAGCACCGCTGAGCCGGGTGCGGTGGGGCGACGGGGCGACGGGGCGACGTAAGGATTCCGTCATCGGCTGCGGGGTGCGGGACGGCCGCCCGTTCCCGTTGAGTGGGGCAGGATCAGGCACACACTCAGGAGGCGAGTCGGGGATGGGGCGCGTGCGCAAGGTATTTACGGGGCCGTTGGTCATCGCGGTGCTGGTGGTGGCGGTCGGCGGAGTCGGCTTCGGGCTGTACTGGTTCCAGCCGTGGAAGCTGTGGCAGGACGAGACGGTCCAAGAGGATCTGCCCGGGGTCACGGAGACCTCCGCTCCTCCCGCCGCGGCGCCTGCGCCCGCCGAGGAACCCTCTGACGAGCCCTCCGAGTCGCCCTCTCGCGCCACCGGTCCGCAGACGCTGTCGAGTGGTGAGCTGATCAGCCACGAGCACACGACATCGGGCACGGTGAAGCTCGTACGGCTCGCCGACGGCTCCCATGTCGTCCGGCTGGAGAACCTCAACACCAGCAACGGCCCGGACCTGCGCGTCTGGCTGACCGATGCGCCGGTGAAGGAGGGGAAGGCCGGCTGGCACGTCTTCGACGACGGGAAGTACGTCAGCCTCGGCAAGCTGAAGGGCAACAAGGGAAGCCAGAACTACGCCCTGCCCAGTGACGTGGACCCGTCGACCTACAACAGCGTGAGCATCTGGTGCGACCGCTTCGACGTCTCGTTCGGCGCGGCCGAGCTCGGGCGCGCCTGACGTAGGGCCGCCTCTTACGGCGTACGGAACCCGCGAAAGGTCACGTGCCTGCGGCTCTCGAAGCCGAGCCGTTCGTACAGGGCGATCGCGGCGGTGTTCGTCTCGGCCACGTGCAGGAAGGGACGTTCGTTTCGGGCCAGGACGCGTGCGGCGACCGCGTTCACCAGGCGGACGGCGTGGCCCTGCCCGCGTGCCTCGGGGGCCGTACAGACGGCGCTGATCTCGCTCCAGCCCGGAGGCCGAAGCCGTTCGCCCGCCATGGCCACCAGTCGGCCATTGGTGCGGATGCCGAGATAGGTGCCGAGTTCGTGGGTGCGCGGCCAGAACGGTCCCGGCTGGGTGCGCGCGACGAGGTCGAGCATCTCGGGCACATCGGCCGCACCCAGTTCGACCACGCCGTCGGTACCGGCCTGACCGGGTCGGTCACTGGGCCAGATCATCTGCCGGCCTTCGAGGTCGAAGACCGGCTCCCAGTCTGGCGGCGGGGGCGCAGGGCAATTGAACATGTCGGCGAACGCGCCCGGACCGAGCAGCTTGGCGAGATCCGCCCAGTCCGCCGAGTCAGCAGCGGGGGACACCGCCGAGAAGGTCGCGACATCCGGCAAGTACGTGGCGGCCCGCCCGAGTTGACGGGCAAGCCCAGCGTGGTGCCCGCGCAGCGACTCGCCCACCGGGTCGTCGAGTACGGCGGTGTCCGCGCTCGTCATGGTGCTGTGCCTTTCTCGACCGTCTCGTGGACCGGGACCGGGGAATGCCTTGGCCGGATATGCCTTGGCGCCGAAGTGAATTCCTGCGAATGACTCCGCTTGGAGGGGGCCGCGAGAGCGGTGCCATTGTCCCAGACGGCCTCATAGGCGATCTCCACGGGATCCCCGGCCCGGACGAGGGGACGGGAGCCGCCGTGGTCCTGAGCGATCTTGGACCGTCGCCCGGCGCGTCCACGCCCGCATCGGCGACATCGCGGCCGGCCGAGTCGACGGGCGAGTCGACTCCGCGAGGTATTGACCGGTCAATTGAGGAATCGTACGGTCGCACCATGACCGTGCCGCTCTACGTGCAGATCAGGCGAGAGATCGAAGCGAAGATCCGGGCCGGGGGCCTGCCTCCCGGCGCGCGGCTGCCGACCGAGAAGGACCTCTCCACCCAGCACGGCGTCAGCCGGGCCACGGCCCAACGGGTCCTCAACGACCTGGCCGAGGCAGGGCTGGCGATCCGCCTGCGGCGCCACGGAACGTTTGTCGCGGACGTGAAGCGGCAGATCAATCTGCTCAACTTCATCACCCCCGCGGTAGCCGCAAAGGGCGCCCCGGGCAGACACGACGTCGTTTCCGCGCGGATCGTCAGGGCCGCAGACGCCGTCCTGGCTCTCCCCGGCGCCTCCGCCGACACAGCCGTGGTGGAGCTGGTCCGCCGCAAGCTCGACGTACGCGAAGAGCCACAGTCGGTCGAGCGGCACGTCGTTCTCTTCGCAGTGGCCCCCGATCTTCTGAACGAGAACCTCGAAGACGTCGTGACCCTCCCGTACCTGCAGCGCAGAGGAGTACCGATCGATGCGATCCGGCTCTACCTCGACCCGGTGACCCTCGACGAACACGACGCCGCATTGCTGCACAGCGAGACCGGAACGCCCGCACTGATGAGACGCAGGGAGCTGCGTGCCGACGACGGAAGCGTCGTCGAGGTGGTCACGACCCTCGTCCGTCCGGGAACAGCCGAGTTCTTTGTGGAGCTGCCCGTACCCGCCACATGAGCAGCCTGTCCTGCCGAAAGGAAGTGCGTGAACGATGAAGGTCATCATCATCGGTGCCGGCGTGCTGGGCGTGAGCGTCGCGAGGCACCTTGCCGTCGTCGGCGCGGACGTGCTCCTGCTCGATCAGTGGGGAGCCGGCGCGGGTACGACCGCGACCACCTTCGCCTGGACCAACTCCAGCCGGAAGCTCGCCCCGGACTACCACCGGCTCAACTGCGCGGGGATTGAGGAGCACGCCAGGCTCGCAGAGCAACTGCCCGGCGCCCCTTCGTACTTCCCCAGCGGGGCACTGCAGTGGGCGGACGCCGCCAACGAGCAGTGGCTCGCGGGCAACGTCGAACGATTGCAGTCCCTGGGCTACCCCGCACAGTGGGTCACGCCTGATGAAGCAACCCGGATCGCGGGCGACCTCCGCATCCCGGCGACCATCACGTCCATCGCACACTTTCCCAGCGAGGGATACGTTCTGCCGGATCTCTTCGTGGGCGCCTTACTGGCGGATGCCGAGCGGCACGGAGCCAAGTTCGCGATCGGCGAGGTCGTGGCCATCGATGACCGGCCTGACGGAGTGTCCGTCACCCTGGCCGGAGGCCGGGTCTGTACGGGCGATCGAGTCGTCCTGGCGGCAGGCCGCTGGACACAACGGCTCGCGGCAGAGGCCGGGATCGGCATTCCCATGCTGACCGATGCCGGTCGCGGAGCGCAGACCGTCGGCCTTCTCGGCTACGCCAGCTACCCGGAACTCGACCTGCGCTGCGTGATCCACAGCCCCGGCCTCAACCTCCGCCCGGCGACCGGCGGGCGTACCGTCCTGCAAGCTCTCGATCTGAACGCTGACGTCGATCCGGCAGACCCTCCGTCCGTGGATGGCGACATCGCACGCACCCTCGCGCGGCGGTTCTCCGCTCTGCTGAACGATCCGAGCCGGCCACCGAAGATCGACCTGCGCGTCGGCATCCGGTCCCTGCCCGCAGACGGCCACACCGTCGCCGGCTATGCCTCCACGCAGTCCCGCGTCTACTGCCTCGTCTCGCACAGCGGCGTCACCTTGGCGCCGATTCTGGGACGGCTGGCCGCGACCGAGATCGCGACCGATCAGGAACAAGACCTCCTCAGAGCCTTCCGCCCCACCCGATTCACCGGCGCACGGCGCTCGGACATCGAGGTGGACCAACACGCCACCGGTCTGGGCGAGCAGTAGCCGACAGCCGCCCTTGACGGCGATTCCCGTCCCGCCGGGCGATGCCATCGGAGGCGGGCGTCCGGCATGAGCGTCGTATGCGGAGATGCGCACGCGTTTCCTGCAGGGCTTGCTTAGTCAAGTAAAGGCGCTTTAGGTTTCTTAGTGTGATGTTGACCCAACGCGAACGCGAGATCATCGCGCTTCTGCGCCGCGATCCGCTCGCCGGGCCGCAGGCGATCGCGGACGCGATCGGGACCACGCGCTCCGCAGTGAACGTGCACCTGTCCAACCTGGGCAAGAAGGGCGCGATCCTGGGGCGCGGATACATCCTGCGTCAGGAGAACGCGGTGGTGGTCGTCGGCGGCGCGAACATCGACATTAAGGTCCGTAGCCTCGCGCCCGTCCAGCACCGCACGAGCAATCCCGGCCGGTCGAACACCACCGCGGGCGGGGTCGGACGCAATGTCGCGGAGAACCTGGCGCGGCTGGGCACCCCGACCCACCTCATCGCGGCGGTCGGACGCGACGCGGCGGGCGGGCGGCTGCTCGGTGACACCCAGGCAGCGGGCGTGCGGGTGGACCATGTGCACCGCAGCACGCATCCGACCGGCACCTACACCGCGGTGCTCGATGCCGACGGGGACATGGTGGTGGCCATCTCGGACATGGCGGCCACGGACGCCCTCACGCCCCAGGACCTCCAGCAGGCGCGGGAGCTCATCGCGAACGCGAGCCTGCTGGTGCTCGACGGCAATCTCCCGGCCGACGTGCTGACATACGCGCTGGACATCGCCCACCCCGCCGATGTCCCGACCGTGATCGACCCGGTGAGCGCACCCAAGGCCGCACTCCTTGCTCCGCTGATCGCCCGGGAGCGTCCGATCTTCGCCCTCACTCCGAACCTGGAGGAGCTCGAGGCGATCATCGGCCGGCCCGTCGGCACCGAGGAGAAGGACGTGATCGCGGCTGCCGCCATCCTGCACGAGCGGGGCGTGCGGCACGCCTGGATACGGCTCGGTGAGCGCGGCAGTCTGCTGAGCACCGCCGATGACGGCCATACGTTCCTCCCCGCGCCGCCCGCCGACGTACGCGATGTCACGGGCGCCGGCGACGCCATGCTCGGCGCCTTCGTACACGCCCTGCTGGCGGGCAGCGAGCCGGTCGACGCGGCCCGCTACGGCCACGCCGCCGCGGCGCTGACGGTCGCCAGCGCGGCCACGGTGCGCCCGGACCTGACCCCGCGACTCATCGAGGACACCCTCAACGACCCGAGTTGGAGCCAGACATGACCGTCCCGCACCCCAGGCTGACCCTGACCGAAGAGGTTCGCGAGGCGCTGCACGACGGTCGCCCGGTCGTCGCCCTCGAATCCACGATCATCAGCCATGGCATGCCGTATCCGCAGAACGTGGAGATGGCCACCCAGGTCGAGGAGATCATCCGCGCCGGCGGAGCGGTCCCGGCGACCATCGCCGTCCTGCACGGACGGCCCTGCATCGGTCTGACCCCGGCAGATCTGGAACTGCTCGCGACCAGCACGGACGTGACCAAGGCCAGCGTGCGCGACCTGGCCTACGTGATGGCACGCGGAGGGCATGGCGCGACCACCGTCGCCGGCACCATGCGGCTCGCGGCCCTGGCCGGGATCAGTGTCTTCGTGACCGGCGGCATCGGAGGAGTCCACCGCGGCGCACCGGTGACCTTCGACGTCAGCGCGGACCTTACGGAACTCGCCGCCACCAACGTCGCGGTCATCAGCGCCGGCGTGAAGAGCATCCTCGACATCGGGCTCACCCTGGAGACGCTGGAAACCCTGGGCGTGCCCGTACTCGGTTACGGCACCGACGAATTCCCCGCCTTCTTCTCGCGCAGCAGCGGCTTCCCTTCCCCCATGCGAGTCGATTCGGCACGCGAGATCGCCGCCGTCATGCACGCCCGCTGGGACCTGGGCATCTCCGGCGGCGTCAGCATCGCCAACCCCGTCCCCGAGGACGACGAAATCCCGGCGTCCCAGATCGACGGCATCATCGAACAGGCCGTCGCCGAGATGGAGAAGGCCGGTATCTCGGGCAAGGAGGCCACGCCGTACCTGCTGGGCCGCATCGTCGAACTCACTAATGGCGAGAGCCTGCGGACCAACATCGCCCTGGTCAAGAACAACGCCCGCCTCGGCGCACAGGTCGCGACCGAATACGCGACCCTCCGGTAGGCCGCCCCTCCGCCACGTCCAGTGCGGTTTCGCCGACCAAGGGGCCGACGATTCCGACTTTGGTCGATGATGCCGCTACCTCAGGACGACTGCGCACCATCTCGTGCTGCCCTCAGGGTGGAACTCCGTTCATCGAGGAGGCGGCATGGCGATCTTCCGTACGCGGACAAGGGCATGCGTCGTGACGCAGGCGGCGGTGGCGATCGGGCTCGCGGTGGCGGCCGTACCGTCTCCGGCGTCGGCCTTCCCGGCCCCGACGGCGGCTCCCACGCAGCTGTACGTCGCTCCCTGGGGCAAGGACTCCTGGCCCGGCACCCTGGACCGACCCTTCGCCACACCGGCACGCGCGCAACAGGCCGTACGCGCCCGGGCGCCGCGGATGGCGTCGGACCTGGTGGTGAACCTGCGCGGCGGGACGTACCACCTGAAGGCGCCGCTGCGCCTGTCGGAGGCCGCGGGGGACTCCGGCCGGGGCGGCCACCGGGTGATCTACCAGGCGTACGGCCACGGGACATCGCGACAGGAGCGGGTGACGATCAGTGGCGGCCGTCAGCTCTCCGAGTGGCGGCCGGACCGATGGCTCAGGGGAGCCTGGCGCGCCGACGTGGGCGGGCTCGAGACCCGCCAGCTCTACGTAGAGGACCGGCGCGCCACGCGGCTCACGCGCGTGGGTACGGGCTTCCCGGGCACGCTGATGGCAACCAGGACCGGTTACGTCACCACCAGTGCCGTCCCCCGAACCTGGCGGAACCCCGGCGACATCGAGTTCGTCTACCGATCCGGCTATGTCGAGGGCCGCTGCGGAGTCGCGGGGGTCTCCGGCAGCGCCCGCCGGACCACCATCACCATGGACCAGCCGTGCTGGGATCTGGCCCAAGAGATGTACGAGGGACGGGAGTTGCTCGAAGCGCCGAACAGCGTGGAGAACTCACCCAGCTTCGCCCCCAAGCCCGGCAGCTGGTATCTCGACCGCTCCCGGCCCGGACACCACGAGGTGCTCTACTTCCCCCGGCCCGGGGAGGACATGCGCCAGGCCAGGGTGGTCGCCCCGGTCCTGGAGAACCTGGTCACCGGCACCGGCCGGCCCGGCCGCCCCCTCCACGACATCAGCTTCCGCGGCCTGACGTTCGCGTACGCCACCTGGCTGGCGCCCAGCGAACCCGCCGGGTTTCCCGCCGCGTGGAGCATGTACCTGCGGCCCGGGAAGGGCGAAGACGCGAGGCTGCTCACGGTGCCCGGCACGGTCGCCTTCCGCACCGCCGAGCGGATCACCTTCGAGGGCAACCGATTCACCCATCTCGGCGCCCAGGCGCTGGAGTTGTCCGAGAACAGCTCGTACAACGTCGTCGACGGCAACGTCATCAACGACGTCTCCGACGGCGGCATCCTGATGGGGGTGGTCCCGCCCGACCAGAAGGGGACCAACCGCGGCAACCGGATCACCAACAACTGGATCCACCACATCGGCGCGGAATACCACGCGGCCTCCGGCATCTGGGACACCGCGACCCAGGAGACCACCATCGCGCACAACCAGGTCAACGACGTGCCCTACACCGGCATCCTCTCCGGGCCCAGCGACGACCTGCGGGGCATCATGCGCAACAACCGCATCCTCGACAACCGCGTCTTCGCGACGAACCGGCTCCTCGAGGACGGAGGCGGCATCTACCTGCGCGGCGAACAGGGCAGCTCCTTCGCCGATGGAGCCGTCATCAGCGGCAACGCGGTCACCGACAGCAAGTACGGCGACTGGAACGTCGGGATCTACACCGACGACAGCACCAACTGGGTCACCGTGGACCGCAACACGGTCTACGACTACGTCGCCTCCATCGGCGGCTGCAGCGAGGAATGGGGCAACCGCCCCGTCCAGAACGTGCGCTACCGCGGCAACTTCTGGGACGACGCCGTGCCCGAATGGCTCGAACGACGGGAGTTCCCCGGAGCGTGGCCACCGGCCGACGAGCAGAACCCGGAGGAGGGGTGCGGAGACCCGCACCGCCTCACCTTCACCGACAACACCCTGCTGCCTCCCCGCAATCCCGGTTCGGCCTGCGCCGCCAACCCCGCCTGCGCCGCCGTCCTGGCGAACGCCGGCCCTCTCCCGTCCTACCGCCAGCGCTTGGGCATGCCATGACGGAACCGCGGAGTCGCGTATCCACGAGAGGTCCGATTCCCGCGCCCCGAGGCCAGGCCGATACTCTCGCCATGATCGATCCCAACTACCTGCGTTCTGAGGACGCCTTGGACGTGGGTGATGGACGGCGTCACGCAAGCCGTGGGACGTCCGGGGCGTCAGACGATTCGGCAGGGAGAGGGTAATGACCGTTCTCGATGGGATCCTCGCGGGAGTTCGCGAAGACCTGGAACAACGTAAGCGTGCGACGCCGTTGGCGGAGCTGCGCTCCCGGGTGGCAGACGCGGCACCGGCGCTTGATCCCCTGCCTGCTTTCCGCGCGCCCGGGGTGTCCATCATCGCCGAGGTGAAGCGAAAGAGCCCCAGCAAGGGCGCGCTGGCGGACATCCCCGACCCTGCGTCCCTCGCCGCGCAGTACGCGGCCGGCGGTGCCGCCGCGATCAGCGTGCTCACCGAGAGCAGGCGCTTCGGGGGCTCCCTCGCCGATCTGGACGCCGTACGTGCCCGGGTCGACGTGCCCGTCCTGCGCAAGGATTTCATCGTCGACCCCTACCAGCTGTGGGAAGCTCGCGCACACGGCGCCGATCTCGCACTTCTCATGGTCGTGTCGCTGGACGACGGCCAACTCGCGGATCTGATGGGGCTGTGCAAGGAGTTGGGTCTCACGCCGCTTGTTGAGGCGCACACGGCCGACGAAGTGCGGCGCGCTGTCGCTGCAGGAGCCGAGCTGCTCGGAATCAACGCGCGGGACCTGACCACGCTGGACGTGGATCGCACCGTGTTCGCCGACCTCGTGACGGGCATCCCCGAAGGCACGGTCAGGGTCGCGGAATCAGGAGTGACGGGCCCGAAGGACGTCGCGGAGTACCGCGGTTGGGGCGCCGACGTGGTACTGGTCGGCGAGGCACTGGTCCGCTCGGGAGACCCGCGCAGCGCCGTGCGCGAGTTCATCGGGGCTGCCGGGGCGTGATGACGCATGGCTCGGCCAGCGGCACGCCTGGGAAGTGGCCGAGCCTCTCAGCAACTGGGCGCGGCCGAAGGGCCGTTCATGCTCGGATCTCAGCGTTGCTCGGGCTCGGTGAGAGTCTGTGCGCACCAGATCGTCTTGCCTTCGGTGGTGTGCCGGGTACCCCACCCCTGGGTGAGCTGGGCGACGAGCAGCAGGCCCCGGCCGCCCTCGTCGAAGGCGCGCGCCCGGCGTAGGTGCGGTGCGGTGCTGCTGGCGTCGGCGACCTCGCAGATCAGAGAACTGTCGCGAATCAGCCGCAGTTTGATCGGAGGCTCGCCGTATCTGATGGCGTTGGTGACCAGCTCGCTGACGACCAGTTCGGTGACGAACGACGCCTCCTCAAGTCCCCAGGCCTCCAGCTGGTCGAGGGTGAACTTCCTGGCGAGCGGCACCTGTGAGGGGTCGGGTACGACGTCCCAGTCGGCGACATGCTGGGGATCGAGCGCGTGAGTGCGAGCGAGCAGCAGGGCGGCGTCGTCGGTGCGGCGTTCGGGAAGCAGGGCGTCCATCACCGTGTCGCAGAGGCCGTCCAGTGAGGTGGCCGAATGGTTCAGGACTCGCAGCAGTTCGGCGATCCTCTGGTCGACATCGCGCTCGCGGCTCTCCACCAGCCCGTCGGTGTAGAGGGCGAGCAGGCTGCCCTCGGGCAACTCGAGCTCCGTAGCCTCGAAAGGCAGTCCACCGATGCCGAGCGGTGGTCCCGGCTGTGCGTCCACTGGGGTCCTGGTGCCGTCCGGGGAGATGATCAGCGGCAGCGGATGACCTGCGCTCGCCAGTGTGAAGCGGCGGGAGACCGGGTCGTAGACGGTGTACAGGCAGGTGGCCCCGAACTCGCCGGTCGGCTGGAAGCGGCCGGCGGGCTGGAGGTCGCTGGCGAGGTGGATGACCAGGTCGTCCAGGTGGGTCAGCAACTCGTCCGGCGGCAGGTCCACGTCGGCGAGCGTACGGACCGCCGTGCGCAGCCGGCCCATGCTCGCCGCGGCGTGCAGGCCATGGCCTACGACATCGCCGACGACCAGGGCGACCCGGGCACCGGAGAGCGGAATGACGTCGAACCAGTCACCACCCACTTCCGCGCCGGTCCCGGCGGGCAGGTAGCGGGATGCCACCTCGACCGCCTCCTGGCTCGGCAACTGCTGCAGCAGCAGACTGCGTTGCAGGGTCAGCGCGGTCGTGCGCTCGCGCGAGTACCGGCGGGCGTTGTCGATGGCGACGGCCGCCTTGGCGGTCAGCTCTTCGGCGAGGATCAGGTCGTCGGCGGTGAAGGCCTCGGGCCGGTCGCTGCGGGAGAACGCGACGACGCCGAGCAGCGCGCCGCGGGCCCGGAGCGGCACGGTGATCCGGCCGGTCAGCCCCTCCGCGGCGAGGGACTCGTCGATCAACGGGTTGCCCGGCGGCCAGTGGGCCGGGTCGGCGGCGAGCCCGGGCCCGAAGGCCCATTCGCCGCCCTCGCCGGGCTCAGCGGCGAGCTCAACCATGGAGCTGCCGGTGGCCAGGCAGCGGGCTGCGACGGAACCGGGGGAGTGGCTGACCGGCATCGTGGGCCCGGGAGCCCGGTCGGTGTCCTCCTTGTCCTCTTTCGCGCTGTGCTCGGCGGCACGCCTGAGCGCGATGGTCTCGCCGGGGGTGAACGCGGATGCGGAGGGCGGTTCCTCTCCGCGCAGCACCTCGTCGAAGAGATCCACGCTGACGAGGTCGACGAATCCCGGCACAGGGGTCCTGGCCAGTTCCTGGGCGGTGCCGATCACGTCGAGTGTCCGGCCGATGCCACGGGTGGCCTCGTTGAGCAGGAGCAGGCGCTGCCGAGCCCAGTACTCGGCGCTCATGTCGAATCCCCAGTTGGCGACCGCGCGGACCCTGCCCTCGGCATCTCGGACGGGCCAGAAGCTGGTGGCCCAGGCGTTGGCGTAGTTACTGCCGAGCGGGCGGAAGACGGTCATGAGACGCGCGGGCTTGCCCGTCCTCGCCACTTCGGCGAGCTGGTCGGTGTAGGGCTTGTCGTCCCTTTCAGGAAACATCTCGCGGTCGAATTCGGGAAACAGCTCGCGGTACTTCCTACCGAGCACTTGCTCCTCGGAGTGCGCGATCACCCGTCCCGAGGAGGCGTTGATCCACAGAAACCGCAGATCAGGGTCGTAGACGCCCAGAGCGAAGGGGCACTGCTCGAAGGCCCGGTCGGCGATCACCGGGCGGCGTCCCCAGCGCTGGACGGTCACCGCATGGCCCAGCGCCCGCCCGTCGGGGCCGAACAGCGGGTGAGCCGTCACCACGGCATCCACCGTGGAACCGTCCCGGTGGCGCAGCAGGATGAACCCCGTGGGGTCGGGTCCGGCGCCGTAGCCCTCGGGGAAGCCGGGTGGCGGGGGATCGACCAGCAGGTCGGTCACGGGGCGGCCGACGGTGTCCTCCGCCGTCCAGCCGAGCAGCAGCCGCCCTCCCTCGCTCCAGCCGCTCACCATGCCGTCCGGGCCCACCACGACAACGGCAGTGGGCGCGTCTTGTCTGCCGGCCATCTCCACGCGCCACGCCTCCGTCCGGACAGCCGTGCCCGTCAGGGCTGGTTTCCAGCCGCACCTTCCAGACTAGGTCCGCTTCCGCTCCACGGCGCCCCGGCCGGTGCGTCTGACCGCCGGGTGCGGGGCCAGTGCCTCTCCTCGCTCTACGAAGCGCTGGGGGAAGGCTCTGGCCCCTGACCTGGTACCGGAACTACGCCGGAGTGGTCCTGGATCAGTAGCCGTAGATCATCTTGTAGGCGACCTCGGGGAGGAACTGTCCGGCCGAGGAGCCGGTTCCGGTGCCGCAGTTGCCGTCGGACTCACCCGGGACCTTGATCCACAGGAGCATCTCAGCGCCTCCGCCCAGCTGGGTGGGGGTGCCGATACGGCGGCCTGCGGGGTTGCACCACTGGCCGTTGGAGCCGTTGCCGTTGCGGCTGGTGTCCACGACGAACGGCTTGGTGTAGCCGTACCGGGCCCTCAGTTCACTGTTGACGGCGTTGCCATACGCGGTGTTCTCGGCGGTGGTCAGGTAGTTGGAGACGTTGAGCGAGAAGCCGTGGGCCTGTGGGAGGCCGGCTTCGTGGAGGCGCCGGGCCATGGTCGCCGCGCTCGCCCAGGCCGGGTTGCCGGCGTCGAGATAGACCCAGGTGTTGGGAGTCTGGCGGTTGAACTCGGCGAGAGCGCCGGTGAGCATGGCCTCGCGTTCGTCGATCTGGGCCTGGTTCATGCAGCCGTAGTCCCCGAGGGAGTCCGGTTCGAGGACGACGAGGGCCGGGCGGCCCGCGATTCCGCCCGCGAACTGGGCGATCCAGTTCATGTACGCGGAGGGGGAGGAGGCTCCGCCCGAGGAGTGCCCGCCGCAGTAGTCGCGGTTGTAGATGTTGTAGGCGACAAGGATGGGCAGCTTGTCCTGGGCGTCCGCGGCGCCCGCGTACGCGCCGGTGGCGGTGCCGATGGTGCCGCTCCAGGAGCCGAACCAGCGGGCTGTCGGAGTGTTGGCGATGGAGGCGTTGATCGCGGGCGCCCGGCCGTCACCGGGGTTGGCGGCGACCCATCGCTTCGCGCTGGAGTCGGGGTCCACGTAGAACCCGTTGGTCATGGTCGTCGGGTCGGCCGCGTGCGCGGACGGTGCGGCGGCAAGCGCCAGCGGCAGCGAGGCGAGCGCTGCCACCAGGGAGAGCAGTCTGCGGCGCATGACGGTACCTCGGTTTTCTGACAGGGATGCGTCGGATGATCGGCGGTGAGCGTGGGGAGCGCTCCCATCGGAAGGGCCCCCCACGGCCCAGTCGGTCAGCAGGTCGAGTTGGTCTGGGTCAGGAGGCCGAGCCGCCACGGGAGGAGGTTGTTGTCGCCGCCCGCGTGTAACTGCCGGGCAGGGCGGCGGCGTCGGGGGCGCTGCGCCTGGTGGCGGGCGTGCCGCCCAGCGTCGTCAGGGTCGCGTTGTACGCCGGCTTCTTGTTGCCGTTGCGGTCGAACAGCAGAGGGTTCTCCGAGGCCCGCCAGGAGTCGCTGTCGCGGATGCCCCAGACCGTGATGCCGGTGCAGCGCGTGACGTTCATGCAGGCCCTGACCGTGTTCGCGTACGCGGTCGGTGGTGCCTGTGCGATGTCCAGTTCGGTGATCTGGACGTCCACGCCGAGGGCGGCGAAGTTCGACAGCGTGGTCTGGAAACTGGCGGGCGGGCCGCCGGTGCCGAAGTGGGCCTGAAGGCCGACGCAGTCGATGGGCACGCCGCGGGACTTGAAGTCGCGGACCATGCGGTAGACGCCCTGCGTCTTCGCGGCGTTCCAGTCCTCGATGTTGTAGTCGTTGTAGCAGAGCTTGGCCGCCGGATCGGCGGACCGCGCGGTGCGGAACGCCTCCTCGAGGAAGCCGTTGCCCAGCACGTCGCGGAAGACGGAGCCGCGCAGCTGACCGCTGCCGCCGTCCGCGAAGGCCTCGTTGACCACGTCCCAGGAGTGGATCTTGCCCTTGTAGCGGTTCATCACGGTGGTGATGTGGTTGTTCATCACGCCGCGCAGGGTGTTCGCGTCCCTGATGGAGCTGACCCAGCCGGGCAGTTGGGAGTGCCACACCAGGGTGTGGCCGCGCAGGCGCTGACCGCGGGCCTGCGCGCGGTTGGCGATCTGGTCGGCGGGGCCGAAGTTGAACGAGCCGCGGGACGGCTCGGTCGCGTCCCACTTCATCTCGTTCTCGGCCGTGACCGAGTTGAACTCGCGGTCCAGGATCGAGGTATACGTCCCGTCGCCGAGCCGTCCGGCGGCCACGGCGGTGCCGAAGTAGCGTCCGGACTGGGCGGCTTGGGCGCCTAGCGTGGAGGCCTTGACGTCGTCGGGTGCGCCGGTCGCGGTCTCGGGCGTCACCAGGGTGACCGCCGCCAGGAGGGCTAACACCGAGGCTCGGCGACGGCCGAGTCGTTTCAGCGGGTTCATGGTTCTCCTCGTACGGTTGGGTGGGGGGTTGGGTGTGCGATCCCTCCGATCGTTCAAGGCGTGGACAGCTCGAACCGCGTGACGCGGACCACGCCGCCGAGCGCCTGCGTGGCGTGGTTGAAGAGGGCGAATCGGTAGCCCATGAAGAACCGCCAGTCGTTGCCCATGGAGAAGGCGGGCCCGAGGCGGGTGAACGTGGTGCCGTCGGTGCTGTAGGAGAAGGTGCCTGGGCGTGCCGCGCCGGGTCGGATGTCCGCGCCCGCGCGCAGCCAGATCCGGCCGCCTGAGACGTGCGCGCTCGCGACCTCGGTGCCGGTGCCGGTGGTGTTCCAATTGCCGTCCATGGTCAGCCCGTTGACCATCACCAGCCGCGTCGTGCCGCCGTCGCGCTTGAGGCCGATCCAGGCGGACGAGTCACGCAGCAGCGCGAGCCCGGCCCGGTCGCCGTCCCGCATCGCGGAGTGGTCGAGCTGGACCGTGGCGGTGGAGGTGGGGCCCTGGATGCGGTGGGTGAGGGTGTTGCGGGCCCAGTACAGGTCGTTGGTGACGGTCGCGGTCCGCAGGGTCAGGCCGTTGTTCACCGACCACTTGGTGCTGTCCGGGTTGTGGTTCCACTCCCACCTCGGTTTGAGGGTCGTGCCGTCGAAGGTGTCGACGCCGGTCATGGGGGTGACCTGGCGGGGCGGAGGGGGCACGGCCGGGCTGGGATACGAGGTGCCCCATGCGCCGTTGACGAGTTGCACGACGGGCCAGCCGTCCGAGGTCCAGGTGATCGGCGCCAGGGCGGGCATCCGGCCACCGGGGTACGCGTCCACGAAGGCCAGGTAGTACCAGGCACCGCTCTGCGTCTGTACCAGCCCGCCCTGGTGGGGGACACCACCGCCGGGGATCGGCCCGCGCAGGTCGAGCAGGACCTGCCGCATTGTGTACGGGCCGAAGGGGCCGCTCGACGACTTCAGGATGTACTGCCCGTTCGCGGGGCGGGTCAGGAAGATGTAGTACTGCCCGTTGATCTTGTAGAAGCGGGCGCCCTCCAGGGTGCCCACGTTCGACGGTGTCGTGAACACCTGCTGCGTGCGGACCTGGTTGCGGCCGTCGGGCGAGAGCTGGGCCACGTTGATGGTGGTGTTCCCGTAAGCCACGTACAGGGTGTCGTCGCTGTCGACGAGCAGCCCCGCGTCGAAGTACGGGGTGCTGATCGTCGTAAGCCTGCTCCACGGCCCTTCGGCGGCGGTGGCCGTGTAGACGTACGACCTGGCGAAATCGATCTGGCCGAGCCAGTAGAACGTCCTGTTGCTCGGCCGGTAGGCCAGCGACGACGCCCAGATCCCTCTGACATAGCCGCGGGCACCGTTCAGGTCGTACTTGGCGCCGAAGTCGAGCACGGGCACCGAGTGGCCGGCGATCTCCCAGTTGACCAGGTCGTACGAGCGCAGGACGGGTGCGCCCGGTGAGTAGTGCATGGTCGAGGCCGAGGCGTAGAAGGTGTCACCGACGCGGATGACGTCGATGTCCGCGAAGTCCTGCCAGATCACCGGGTTCGTGAAATCCGCCGCGGTCGCCAGGGCCGGACCTTGGGCGGAGGCGGTGCTGAGGGCCGCTGTCGGAGGAAGCAGGGCACCGGCGACCAGGCCGGTGGCGGCCGCCAGTGCGCGGCGACGGGACTGAGCTTGATGAGTCCATGACATCTGCATGCGGCATTCCCCTTACGTGGCCCAGCCGTTGGTGGTTGGAGTTGTCCGGAGGTGCCCTGCTCGGTTCGCGTGGAGCGGTTGCTCTGTATACGAGATGTCGAACATAGACCGGCTTGTCGCGCATTCTGGATGCTAAGGAGCCGGAGAGCCCCGTCAATACCTCTCGCATGAATCGTTGAGATCATCGAAACATTCGCAGCGCTGACTTCGTGTCACCGCAGGTCAGTTGGCCCGATGATGCAGGTGTGCCACCTTCCGCAGTCTGGGTGGCCGAATCGTGGACGCGGTTCTGTGAAGGGTGTTGACATGTTCGATCGCGTCCTTAGTATCCGTGAGGCCCTTGAGTTTCCGAATGACTCACGAAATTTCGAGCGACCATCTTCTCTCCTGAGTAGTGTCATGGACGTGACATCGATCTTCGCGTCGCCCGCCCATGGCGCCCTTCCTTCCAAAGGAGCCCTTGGTGCTCAGACGATCGGGCGGACGACTGCTCCGCCTCCTCGCGACCACCGTGCTGACGGTCGCCGCGTCCGTGACGGCCTCCGCTGACTCCACCGCTTCGGCCGCGCCCGGCAGCCCGGCGCTCACTCCACCGTTGGGTTGGAACAGCTGGAACAGCTTCGGGTGCGGGATCACCGAGGCACAGGTTCGCCAGGCCGCCGACGCGATGGTGTCCTCGGGCATGCGGGACGCCGGCTACCGGTACGTGGTGGTCGACGATTGCTGGTTCGACCCGCAGCGCGACGCGGCGGGTAACCTGCGAGCCAACCCGACCAAGTTCCCCAGCGGGATGAAGGCGCTCGGGGACTACATCCACAGCAAGGGCCTGAAGTTCGGGATCTACCAGGTGCCGGGCGAGCGCACTTGCGCGCAGACCGTGGGGAACTACCCGGGGTCGACGGGCAGCAGGGGCCACGAGGTCCAGGACGCCAACACGTTCGCCTCGTGGGGCGTCGACTACCTCAAGTACGACTGGTGTTCCTCCGAGGGCACCCGCGACGAGCAGGTCGCGCGGTTCTCGCTCATGCGCGACGCCCTGCGCGCCACCGGGCGGCCGATCGTCTACAGCATCAACCCCAACAGCTTCCACGCGATCACGGGTGCCACGTACAACTGGGGCGAGGTCGCCGACCTGTGGCGGACGACCGAGGACCTGCTCGACATCTGGCAGAACGGCAACACCAACAGCTATCCGATGGGCGTCGGCAACGTCCTGGACGTCACCGCGCCCCTCGCCGCGCAGTCGGGCCCGGGCCACTGGAACGACCCCGACATGCTGGTCGTCGGCCGCCCCGGCCTGTCACTGACCGAGTCCCGTTCCCACTTCGCCCTCTGGGCGCTGATGAGCGCCCCGCTCATGGCCGGCAACGACATCCGCACCATGTCCGCCGACGTGAGCGCCATCCTCCGCAACCCGCGTCTGCTGGCGGTGAACCAGGACTCGCTGGGAGCGGGCGGGCGCAGGGTGCGCGACGACGGCAGCACCGAGGTGTTCGCCAAGCCCTTGTCGGACGGCTCGGTCGCGGTGGGCCTGTTCAACCGGGGAGGGGGCACGGCGGCGGTCACCACCACGGCCGCGCAAGTCGGCCTGTCCGGCGGCCAGTTCACCCTCACCGACCTGTGGACCGGCTCCACGTCCAGCACGTCCGGGCAGATCTCGGCGAGCGTCCCCGCGCACGGAGTCGCCGTGTTCCGGGTGACCGGCGGCAGCCCGCTCACCGCCACCACCTCGCGCCTGCGGGGCAACGGCTCCGGCCGCTGCGTGGACGTGGACAACGCCTCCACCGCCGCCGGGGCCACGGTTCTGCTGTGGGACTGCCACACGGCCGCCAACCAGCTGTGGACCACGTGGGCCGGCGGCGAGATCCGCGTCTTCGGCGACAAGTGCCTGGACGCCTACAACCAGGGCACCACCAACGGCACCCGGGTCATCACCTGGCCCTGCAACGGCCAGAACAACCAGAAGTGGACCGTCGGCTCCGACGGGTCGATCCGCAACGTCCGCGCCGGGCTGTGCCTCGACGTCAACGGGGCCGGCACCGCGGGCGGGACCCCGCTGGTCCTGTGGACCTGCAACGGCCAGACCAGCCAGAAGTGGACCCGCGCGTGAACTACGGGGTCCAGTTGGTCGGGCCCGCGTTGCCGCCGTCGGCGTACGAGGCCTGCATCGTCGCCGGCTCGTCATCCCGGAACTGTGTGGGGACGCGGAACGACGCGGTCGTACCGGTCGTGTCCGACTGCACCGGGGCGCACGCACGACCTTGTGGAAGGACGTGTTCAGCTCGTTGAGCAGTTGGGGCTTGCGGGTGTTGTCGGCGTTGTCGAACTGGGGCTCGTTGACGCTCTCGAAGACCAGCTGGACAGGCTCGTTCCGGAACGCGGTGGCGATCTGGGTTCAGGTCGCGTCGAAGCGGGCCTCGACCTGGTCGTGGTCGGTGGACATCTTGCTGGTCCACTGCCAGGAGTCGTGATGCACGTAGAGGCCGTCGGCGATCGCCCAGTCGACGACCTGCTTGACCCGGCTCATGTATGCCGGGTCGATGGTGTAGTTCGGCGCCGCTCCCTGGTGGTCGCTCCAGGCCACGGGGATACGGATGCTCTTGAAACCCTGGGCTCGGACCGAGTCCAGCAGGGTCTCGGTGGTGCGGGGCTGGCCCCAGTTGGTCTCGTTTGGGACGGCGTCCAGGCTGTTGCCCAGATTCCAGCCCGGCTGCATGGCGGCCACGGCTGCCATCGCGTTGTCGGGCACCGGGGCCGGCGCAGCTGCCGCCTGCGTCTCGGCGTCGCCGAACGTCCCGAAGACCGCGTCGTAGGCGAGAACACCCGCGGCGATCAGCGCCAGCTGCATACCCACGGCCGGCCGGATCCTGCGTCGGCGGTGCTGTGGGCCTTGCTGCCTTCTGATTGCCAACCCGTCTGGAAGACCGAGCCGGTGTCGCTCACAGAAATGGCACAGAAATGTGACCACTGCCGTGGTCGGTGAGGGTCCAGACGGTCATGGGCCGGTCCGTCGCCGTGTAGTGGTTGAAGGCGGCGTAGACCGGGAGGGCTGGCGCATGAGGTCAATGAGGCCGACCCTGAACAGGGCCGGGGCCGTCGCGCGTTGGGCGAAGTGGACACCTTCGAGCAGTCGAGTGTGGCGAAGGCCGTCTCGACGCGGCGCGGACCGACGTCAACACCGCGCGGTACATGGGTCGGTCCGAGCGCGTCATGTGCGTCGCCTCCAGGCGCGGCCGTCGCCGCGTGTACGAGCGCATCGCCGCCCACGACCCGAGCGGTGCGGCCGAGGCGATGTTCACTCACGTCACCGAAGCCTGGCTTGTCCGCTGCAGCGCACCAGGCGACCCGGTACGCCTGGACCGTCGACAAGCGCCACCGGCGGCGGCACCGCGTTACGGGCTGGTGAGGGTTGCCCGGCCGCGCGCTCCGTCGCCGTACGAGCGCTGATGTTGTCGCGTGACCCGGGCGGGCTCGGCCTTCCGCCGAGCCCGCCCCACCGGCTCCGCTCCGTCGCGGAGCCGGACTCGTGTCACGCCGTCAGCGCCGCAGGGTCAGCAGACCCGGACGGTAGGGCCATTGGCCGTAGTCGCCGCCGGAGTTGGGGTCGCGTCCCTGGTAGAGGAACTGCAGGTTGCAGGGGTCGACGGTGAAGGTCTGATCGGCGCTGGCGCGGATCAGTTCGCCATGGCTGATGTCATTGGTCCAGGTGGCGCCGCTGTTGGCCTTGCCGGCGAAGGGATTGCTCTCGGTCGCGGCCTGGGGTGTCCACGAGCCGTTCAGACTGGTGGCCGTGAACGAGCGGAAGTAGCGGCCCTGCGAGCCGATCGCCTCGACGATCATGAGGTACCGGTTCTGGCCCTGGAGCTTGTAGACCTGCGGGGCTTCGAACAGGTTGTTCCTCGTATCGCTCATGATCGTGGTGTAGTTCGAGCCGAAACTGCTCGGGAAGTTCCCGATCGGCATGCTGGCCCGGTAGATCTTGCCGTTGTCACCGGCGAAGAACAGGTACATGTTCGAGCCGTCAGCGATGAGCGTCTGGTCGATGGGTCCTGTTCCGGAGTCGGGGAGGCTTCCGGAGAAGAGCGGCTGCTCCGCTGACCAGCCATTCGGGTTGGTGGGATCGCTCGACGTCCGGTAGGCGAACTGGGTCCGGCCCCACTGGTAGGCGAGCACCCAGATGTTCTTCGGCGCGAAGTAGAAGAGCGTGGGCGCGACGGTGGAATTCGACATCGCGTTCTGGCTGGCCGAGGCCATCTCCGGCCAGTTGGTGAACAGGCCGAAGTTCATCGAGCCCCAGCCCGATCCCTGTCCCACGCCGTGCGTCGTCGCATAGACGAGATGCTTTCCGTTGTACGGGGCGACGGTGAAGTCCTTGAGCGAGGCCCACCCAGGCCTGGGCTGCGCCAGCGCGCCCGTCGATGACCAGCGGTACGTCGACGGAAGGTCACACTGGCCGGGGTTGCCGCTACCGACCTTGACGAGCTGCCACTGCTGGTTGGTGCCACCCCAGTCGTCGTACTGGACGATGTTGCCGCCGTCGGCGGTGGAGCCGCCCTGTACTTCGAGGGCCTTGTTGCTGTGGCGCGCGATGAGCCGCACGTAGCCATCCGAGCTGTCGGCCAGCCGGAACTGCTGGTTGGTGCCATTCAGGTCGGCCCACTGGACGATCGAGCCGCCGTTGGCAGTCGAGAAGTTGTGGACGTCCAGCACCTTGCCGGAGTGGCGGGACTTGATGCGGTAGTAACCGCCGCCGGAGTCGACGAACTGCCACTGCTGCTGGTTCTGGTCGTTCCTGGTCCACTGGGTGATGCGGGCGCCGTCGCTGGTCGCCCTGTTGTAGACGTCCAGAGCTTTGCCGCTGCTGCGGTTGACCAGCACGTACGAGGCGTTGGGGTCTACGGTCGCCCGCGCAGCCGCGCCGGAGGGCTGGGCACCGAGGAAGGTGGCCACGAGCAGCAGGGGCGCAAGCACGGCGAGCAAACGTCTTGGACGGACCGGGGACGGGTGGCGAAACCACATCAGAGGGCCTCCGTTCGGGGGCGGGGGGTGAGGTGACACCGAGGAAGCGCGGAGCGGACGTACCGGGGGACAGGGCATCTCGAATGTTTCGAAGAATTCCCCGATGCTGTGACGCCACAAGCTAGGAATGCAGGGCACTCTGGTCAAGGCCTGTCACTGATCTGTCCATAAACAGCGCCTCCCGTGTGGGATTGACGAGCTGTATCAGCCTTACTGAAAGTTTCGGACGATGAACCGAAACTTCTTCTGCGGGGAGTATTGACGATCCATCGTCAATACTTCAATCTCCCTGTCTGAGCAACGGGCCTTAGTTCGAGATATCGAACCAAGTCGCCCTAAGCAATCTGTGCTGCATGGCAGACCCACGCACAGCTGCATGACAGATCCGTGCACAGCTGCACGACAGATCCGCGCACCAAAGCACCTTCGGCACCCCGTTCGTTCCGGTGAGGTTCGCACCAGCGCATCGTGGCTCTTCGCGCGGTTGGAGAGGTACGCGACGCCGCGTGGCGGCCCCCGGCTGAGCCGCGATGGAGGTACCCCCATGCCTGTGTCGGAACACCGCCGCCGCCCGCCGTAGGACACCCGGCGGCCGGCCGGGTGCCGTCCGTACCGGTTGAGATCGGCCCGGTCCCATCACCGCGATGTCCGGTGATTCCGTGCTGCCCGGATTCCGGCCAGCCCCGTTCGTCTGCCGAGTGAGAGCGGACGACGCATCCCCCTGCGCTCCAGTCCTTCCGTTCCTTCCGTGACTTATACCTTGGAGGCACAGCCATGGGCTCGTATGCCCTACCCAGATCCGCTATCCGCCGGAAGATCCGCGTCCTGCTGTTGGCGCTGGTCGTCGGCGTCCTCGGTGCGGCCGCCACGCTGGCCGCGCCGCCACCGGCCGCACACGCCGCCGAGAGCACGCTCGGCGCCGCGGCGAAGCAGAGCGGCCGCTACTTCGGCACCGCCATCGCCTCGGGCAGGCTGGGCGACTCGACGTACACATCGATCGCCAACCGCGAGTTCAACTCGGTGACGGCCGAGAACGAGATGAAGATCGACGCCACCGAACCGCAGCGGGGCCAGTTCAACTTCACCGCCGGTGACCGCGTCTACAACTGGGCGGTGCAGAACGGCAAGCAGGTGCGCGGCCACACCCTGGCCTGGCACTCCCAGCAGCCCGGCTGGATGCAGAGCCTCAGCGGCAGCAACCTGCGCCAGGCGATGATCGGCCACATCAACGGCGTGATGGCCCACTACAAGGGCAAGATCGCCCAGTGGGACGTCGTGAACGAGGCCTTCGCCGACGGCAATTCGGGAGCCCGGCGCGACTCCAACCTGCAGCGCACAGGCAACGATTGGATCGAGGTCGCCTTCCGCACCGCGCGCGCCGCCGACCCGGCCGCCAAGCTCTGCTACAACGACTACAACGTCGAGAACTGGACCTGGGCCAAGACCCAGGCCATGTACAACATGGTCCGCGACTTCAAACAGCGCGGCGTCCCGATCGACTGCGTCGGCTTCCAGGCCCACTTCAACAACGACAGCCCGTACAACCCCAACTTCCGCACCACCCTGCAGAGCTTCGCCGCCCTCGGCGTGGATGTGGCCATCACCGAGCTCGACATCCAGGGCGCTTCGCCCAACACCTACGCCGCCGTGACCAACGACTGCCTGACCGTCTCGCGCTGCCTCGGCATCACCGTCTGGGGTGTGCGCGACAGCGACTCCTGGCGACCGCAGCACACGCCGCTGCTGTTCAACTCCGACGGCAGCAAGAAGCCCGCCTACAACGCCGTCCTCAACGCACTCAACGGCGGCTCCTCCACGCCCCCTGGGAATGCCGGACAGACCAAGGGCGTCGGTTCAGGCCGCTGCCTGGACGTGCCGAACTCCAGCACCGCCGACGGCACCCAGGTCCAGCTGTGGGACTGCAACAACGGCACCAATCAGCAGTGGACGCACACCGACGCAGGTGAGCTCAGGGTCTACGGCAACAAGTGCCTGGACGCCGCCGGCACCGGCAACGGCGCCAAAGTCCAGATCTACAGCTGCTGGGGCGGCGACAACCAGAAATGGCGCGTCAACTCCGACGGATCCATCGTCGGCGTCCAGTCCGGCCGCTGCCTCGACGCCGTCGGAAGCAGCACCGCCAACGGCACCCTGATCCAGCTCTACACCTGCTCGAACGGCAGCAACCAACGCTGGACCCGCGCCTGATGGGACCTGCCACAGACGAAAGGGCGAGTCGATGAAGACCTACGGTGCGGCTTCCCCCGCCCCTCCACACAGACATCGCTGGTGGTCCCGGGTCGCCGCCGTGGTGGCGGCAACTCTCGCGATCGGCATGCTCACCGCGGTGAATCCGGCGCCCGCCGAGGCGGCGACGGTGGACACCAACGCCTGGTACGTCCTGGTCAACCGCAACAGCGGCAAGGCGCTGGACGTCTCTGGCACGTCCACCGCCGACGGCGCCCGGGTCAGCCAGTGGACGCGCCACGACGGAGCCAACCAGCAGTGGCAGTTCGTGGACTCCGGCGGCGGCTTCTACCGCCTCAAGGCCCGGCATTCGGGCAAGGTTCTCGACGTGGCCGGCTCCTCGACCGCGGACGGTGCCGCGCTCCAGCAGTGGGCCGACCACAACGGGGCCAACCAGCAGTTCCGCCTGGCCGACTCCGACGCGGGCCACGTCCGGCTGATCAACCGCACCAGCAGCAAGGCGGTGGAGGTGCAGGGCGCCTCGACCGCCGACGGCGGCAACGTCGTTCAGTACTCCGACTGGGGCGGCGCCAACCAGCAATGGCAGATGGTCAAGCTGTCGTCCGGTGGCGGCGGCGAGGGCGCATGCGGCAGCGCTCCGACTCTGACGAGCGGTACGCACACGATCCAGAGCGGCGGCAAGAGCCGCAGCTTCATCCTCAGGGTTCCGCCCAACTACGACAACAACCACCGCTACCGGCTGATCTTCGCCTTCCACTGGCGGAGCGGAACCGCCGGCGACGTCGCCTCGGGCGGCACGAGCGGGGCCGCCTGGTCCTACTACGGCCAACAGGAACAGTCGAACAACAGCGCGATCCTCGTCGCCCCCCAGGGCCTCGGCAACGGCTGGGCCAATTCGGGCGGTGAGGACGTCACCTTCGTCGACGACATGATCCGGCGCATCGAGGGCGGCCTCTGTGTCAACCCGGCACAGCGCTTCGCCACGGGATTCAGCTGGGGCGGCGGCATGAGCTACGCACTCGCATGCAGCCGCGCGAACGCCTTCCGGGCCGTCGCGGTCATCGCCGGCGCCCAGATCAGCGGATGCAGCGGCGGCAGCCAGCCCATCGCCTACTTCGGAATCCACGGCATCAGCGACAACGTCCTCAACATCGGGCAAGGACGCTCCCTGCGCGACAAGTTCGTCGCCAACAATGGCTGCACCGCCCAAAACCCGCGCGAGCCCGCGCCGGGCAGCCGCACGCACATCACCACCACCTACTCGGGCTGCCGTGCCGGATACCCGGTCCAATGGGCCGCGTTCGACGGAGGCCACATACCCGGTCCGGTCGACGGCTCCCCCAACGAAAGCGGCGTCACCACCTGGACCAAGGCAGAGATCTGGAGGTTCTTCGCACAGTTCCAGTGACACACCCGCACCACGGAGTGGAGCCAGGATCATCCTGGCTCCACTCCGGCTACGTCCGGGCAACCGACTTCACGCTCTAGAAGAAGTCAGGCTCCGGATCTTGATCCGTGAGCGGGACCGATCACGTCACCGTGAATCCGTCGAACGTGGCAATGCCCCGGGCGCCGTTCCAGCCGTTGGCCGCGGTCATGAAGACCCCGACGTCCTGTGCGGCCGCCGCACCTCCCGGCGTGGCCGTGCCCACCGTCGTCCAGGTGGCGCCGTCCGCGCTGGCTTCCCCGATGTACGAGGCGCCGGACCTGGTCAGCCGCAGCCGCACCGGCGCGGTGAAGGAGCCCGACAGCGCGATCGAGTCAAAACGGCCGTCACCGTCGGCGTCCCAGCTCAACGCGCAGCCGTTGGACGGCGTGACCGCCAGGTTCACATAGCCCGCGCTCCCCTGAGAGCCCAGGTCGTTGCGGACGACGAGGCCCGCCCGCGCCCAGCCCCCGGTCGCGTCCTGGGACGTGACCATGACCTCGGCCACGGTTCCGTCGCCGTACGCGCCCGCCCGGTACACCGCCGCGAACTCGTTGGTGGCGCCCCACAGGTCGGCCCCGGCGCCCTCGACGGCGATCTCGTCGCCGGCCTGGCCGAACACGGCGTCGTTGTAGGAGACAGTGCGGTACGGGTCGCCGACCCCGGCCGCGGCCACCAGCCGTACCGGCGCGACCGCCTTCCCGCCGCCCGCGTACGCCGCCGCCGCGACGACCCGGCCGACCAATTCCGTCGGCTCACCCGCAAGAGAGACCTCGAAGCGAGCGGCGAACGTCTCGCCGAACGCCACCGACGCCGCGCGCACCGGATCGAGCGGCTTCACCGCCATGCCCTCGGGGACGGTGACGGAGAGGGTCACGCCGCGGGCCGCCGCGAACCCGTTCCTGTTGGTGAAGGTGACCGTCACCGTCGCGGGCGTGTCCTCGGCCACCGCTCCCCGGTCGGTCCCCGCGGTGAGGGCCGCCTGATGGGGAGTGGCGGCGAGCAGGTCGCGCACGCGGCGGGCCAGGGCGTACGGGGAGCCGTGGGGCTCGGTCGGGTGCGTCTCGTGCGCGTGAGCCCAGCGGTCCTCCAGGGCGAACCAGTCGATCGTCGCAGGGTCCTTTCCCGTGGCGAGGCCCTTGGCGAGCGCGTCGAAGTACGTCTTCCAGCGGGTCCGGTACAGGCCGCCGACCAGCCCCGCCCACTCCCGGTTCGCGTAGTCGTGCAGGCCCTCTTCGCTGCTGGCGCGTCCGCCCCAAGTGGTGAGGATGGAGCGGGCGTCGTACTCCAGGTGGTCCCTCTCAGTGCGGTCGGCGCCCCAGGACCGTGCGTCGGCGAGCCACCGCCCGAGCAGGTGCGGGCCGGAGGTCGCCAGCAGGTCCTCGAGGAGGTCCATCCAGTCCAGCCAGGTCCTGGTCAGCTTGCCGAACAGGACCCTTTCCCCGGCCTCGTACGCGGCCTTGATCTGCGGCAGCAGGACACGGCTGCGGTTGGACAGGACCTGCCGGGCCACGTCGACGATGTCGTACCGGTAGGCCGAGCTGTCCCTCAACTCCGCTCGTACGGCAAGGAGTTCGGTGAGCGCGGTGTCGAAGGCGGTGGTGTCGTAGCGGTCCTTCTCCGGGCCCCAGGCGGCGGCCTTGTTCGCCGTCAGGCTCGGACGGGCGCCGAACAGGCCGTCGGGTGCCTCGCTCCAGGAGTCCGCGCGGGACATGTTGTACGCGGTGTCGCGGATCGTCTGCCAGGCCGCGGCGGCATGCCGGTCGGGGCCGCCGTAGCGGGAGTGGGCGTAGGCGGTGAACCAGTCGTCCAGGTCGATGACGCCGGGTGTCCAGGCCAGGTCGGTGAGGAGGGCGAGGGCGGGTGCGTTGTTGTCGGCGGCCTCCGGCATCGCCGCGATACCGGCGAGTGAACTGCCCTCCTTGTCACGCCATTTGGGGTACTGCTCCACCCAGTCCGGGGCGTTGGCGCCCATCGGGGTGTGGCCGCCGAAGTTCCAGATGCTGCCGAAGGCGTACGGGGTGCCGTCCCAGTCACTCTCCCGGTCCGTGACGGTGGTGTAGCGGTCCGACAGGCCGTCCACGATCAGCATCCGGCTCTTGTCGACGCCGTCGAGAAGCGCCTTGGACGGGTTGGACTGCCAGCCCAGGATGGCCCAGATCGCGCCCGGGTGGGCTTTCTGGAGCGCCCCTTCGACGGCTGCCGCGGCCTCGTCCACCGGCACGTCACCGGGGTTGCCGCCCTCGTGCAGCAGGTCCATCTTGTACATCGTGCTGTCGCTGAACCGCTCCGACTGGGCCCGGTAGAAGGCGGCGGACACCTCGTTGAAGGCCGTCGTGCGCGGGTCGAGCCAGTCGGGCCGTTTGAAGGCTCCCCAGTCGCCTTGGGGGACCACGGCAGCGTCCCCGCCGTGCTTGGCGACGAAGTCGTCCGGCACGGTGCCGAAGTAACCGGGCAGTACTGGTGTCATGCCCAGTTCGCGCACCCGGTCGGTGATCTTCCGCGCGAGGTCGGCCCGGCGCTCGATGAGCCGCCTGGACACCGGGCCGCCGAACCCCGACATGTTCTGCAGCAGCCACCACGGCTGATGGGCCGGTGCCGGTATCCACGCCCGCATTTCGGCGTCCGAGTAACCGAACTGCCGGAAGGTGTCGTAGTAGACGGCGTCGCCGCCCGTGTAGACCAGCACCCTGTTGATGCCGTGCAGCGCGAGCACGTCCAGCTCGCGCTCCCAAGCGTCCCAGTTCCGGTAGGGGCCGGTGTAGCCGTCGTTGGTGTCGTTGAGGGCGAACCGGTGCGGCACGTTCGCCGATCCGGCGATCTCCCCGTCGGGGCCGGGCAGCAGCCTGGGGAGGTTCAGCTGTTCGCCGTTCCAGGAGATGTCGGCCTTTGCCACCCGCGCGAGATAGGTGTTGAGGCCGGTGAGCAGCACCGCCGAACTGGTGCCCTCCACGGTGATCGCCCCGGCCCGGCCGGTGACCTTGAACCGGTCGGCACTGCCGGCGTCCAGCGCGCGCAGCGTCACCTGCCGGTGGTGGTCGGGCAGCAGCCGTCGCAGCGCGACCGATGCGGGGGTCGTGTTGAAGGGCTTGCCGGCCTTGTCCGCGGCCACTGGTGCGGCGTGGGCACCTGGCTGAGGGGTCAGCAGCACCACTCCGCCGAACGCGGCCGCTCCGGTCAGCAGGCGTCTGCGGCTGAGGGGTTGATTGCCTGTCATGAACGTCCTCTCGAAACTTCTCGGTTCAGGCGACGGTCATCGCGAAGATGTGCAGAGCGGGACTACCGCTCGGCAGGCCGTCGCTGACCTTCGGCAGCACGACGGAGTGCAGTTCCTTGTCCTCCAGTTCGACGCCGAAGGTGTAGAGGCTGACCGGGTTCCTGTCCTGGCCCGAGGGGGTGTTGCGGTACGGCAGCACCACCGCGGCCGCGGGGTTCGCCCAGTACCAGTCGGGGACCTCGACGGAGAAGGCCTGCTCCGTACCGTCCGCGTACACGACCTTCCCGGACCCCTTGCCGTCGCCCCAGGTGCAGGTGCCGAGGAAGGCCAGCCGCGAGCCGGTGCCGGACAGCCGCACGGTCTGCCCGGAGGACACCACGTTGTCCTTGGCCCCGGGCTCGGTGTCCGGCCAGGTGAAGGTCGTCCCGCCGTAGGTGACCGAAGCCCCGGGAGTCAGTCCGACCGAGGCCAGCGCCTGGGCGGACAGGCTGGAACGCGAGCCGTCGATGTCGGCGGTGGTGGTGGCGTCGTCGGAGGAGATGCCGGCGTTGTCGAAGGCACTGGCCAGAGACCGGTACGGCAGCCTCAGCGACGAGGTGACGCGGGTGCAGTCGGAGCCGTGCCGGTGGACGTCGAAGAGCGCGTGGGCGGTGCACTCGATGCGGCCCTCGGCGTCGTCGGGCAGCCGGGTTCGCCAGCTGCGGGTGACCGACCGTCCAGGCGCGATACCGCCGAGGCCGTCCGACTCCGCGATGTCGCCCACGGCGAGGTAGAGAACGGTGCCGCGCAAGGTGATCCCGGTGGTGTTCTTGAGGGTCGCGGTCAGGGTCACGGCCTGGCCCGGCCCGGGGGTGGCCGGGGTGACGGTGAGGGAGACGGGCGGCGGGAGGAAGTCCTGCTCGGGGCGGTAGACGGCCTGAGCGAGGCGATGGGTTGTCATCTCGGCTCCACTGAGAAGTGGTCGAACACGGCCTGCACGGTGGTGCCGGGGTAGTTGAGGTTCACGGCGCTCGCCACCACGGCGGCGTCCAGGGCGCCGCTCGCGGAGGGGACGTTCACGCTCGCGACCTCGGTCCAGGAAAGGCCGCTGTTGGTGCTGGAGTACGCGGTGCAGGTGGTGCCGTCGCGGACCAGACGCAGCCAGGCGGGGTGGGTGGAACCGCCGCCACCGGCCCAGGTGTCGAGCCGTCCGTCGCCGTCGCTGTCGGCCATGAACTCCAGGCCGAACGACTTCGACATGGTGAGTACGGCGTAGCCGCCCTTCTCCGGGGCCGTGAGGTCGTTGGCGATGGCGATGCCGTACTTGGCGGTGGGGTTGTCGCTGCCGGTGAGGCTGACCGTCTTGACCTGCACCACGCTCGCCTCGGCGGCGGAGCCGGGACGGAGGATGCCCCCCTTCTCGTCGGTGCCGCCGGAGAAGTCGCGGCCGCCCGCCCAGATCACCAACTGGCTGCCGTACTGGCCGAACTCGGCGTCGTCGGTGGTGGCGAACGTCCGGTACGGGTCCCGCACCTCATTGGGCTCGTAGGGCACCGTGACCGTCTTCGCGGACCGCGCGCAGTCGCTGCTGCGCCCGTCGACGTCGAAGACCACGTGCGCGGTGAACGACACGTTCCCGGCCACGTCGGCCGGCATCGCCGTCTCCCAGCGCCGGGTTGTCTTCGCGCCGCGCCGCAGGTCGCCGAGCGGGATGGTCTTCGCCGCCGTGGTGGCGCCGGGGTTGATCAGGTGGAGCACGGCGTTGCGGAGCGGGAAGGGGCAGTCGTTGGTGAGGACCGCGGTGGCGGTGACCGTGTCACCGTCGGCCGGCTCGGCGGGTTCCGTGGTGACGGTGAGCGTGGGCCCCAGGGTGTCGAACTGGGTACCGTTACTGATTCCCATGCCGGTCACCGGGCCCAGTCGACGGTGAAGACATTGGCGATGTTGCTCGGCAGGGAGGACGGGACGGTGATGTTGATCTTTCCGTCACGGCGGGTCCACCGCAGACTGCCGCTCTTGCCGAGCAGCCGGATCCGGGAAGTGGCGCTGATGGGGATGTCGCCGGGCACCGACAAGGTGCCGCTGGGTGCGCCCAGCACGATGATGTTGAACTTGCCCGGGGAGACGGTGTAGCGGATGCCGAGCGAGCTGCCCTCCTCCTCCGCCCGCACCCAGGGCGTCGACCCGTAGATCGCCGGGCCGTTGACCTTCAGCCAGGCGCCGATGTCGCGCAGTCGCTCCTGCATGATCTCGGGGATCGTGCCGTCCGGCCTGGGGCCGATGTTGAGCAGCAAGTTGCCGTTCTTGCTGACCACGTCGGCGAGCAGCTGGATCAGGAACTCGGAGGTCTTGTAGTCCCCGTCCGGCTCGTGCTTGTTGTAGCCCCAGGAGTAGCCCATGGTCATGCAGCACTCCCACTTCTGGGGATCCATCGTGGGGTTGGTGCGCTGCTCGTACGTCGCGAAGTCGAAGTGGGTGTCGAACCGGTCGTTGATCACGACACCCTTGGGGTGCCTTCGGTTCTTGGCCTGGTTGTAGTAGTGGGCCAGGGGTTCTTCGCTGCGCCACGGCGGTTCGCCGGTGGGCCGGAACCACTGTCCGTCCGCCCACAGCAGCTCCGGGTCGTAGCGGTCGATGATCTCGTAGAGCTGCTTGAGCTCGTAGTCGCCTATGTAGTCCTCGACCGGTTTGTAGCCGGTCATCGGGATTTCCTCGTCGGTGTAGAAGTTGCGCATCGGCCGGCCGATCGCCGGGTTGAAGTACTCGCCGAGCGAGTAGTACAGGCCCGGGCGCACGGTGCCGCGCTTGCGGGCCGCGGTCATCAGCTCACCGACGAGGTCGCGCTTCGGGCCGTACGCCACGGAGTGACGGTCCGTCACCTTGCTGGGGTAGAGGGCGAAACCGTCGTGGTGCTTGCTGGTCAGCGCGAAGTACTCGGCGCCCGCCTGCTCGAACAGCTTCACCCAGGCGTCGGGATCGTACTTCTCGGCCTTGAACTGCGGGATGAGGTCGTCGTAGGTGACGTCCTCGCCGTAGGTGTCGCGGTGGTACTTCCACTCGGCGGTGTCCTTGGTGCTCTGGTACCAGAGGTACCACTCGGAGGCACTTCTCGGCGTCGCGCCGGCGATCACCGAGTAGATGCCCCAGTGGACGAAGATGCCGAATTTGGCGTCCTTGTACCAGCGCGGCACGGGATGGGTGTCGAGGGATGCCTTGGTGGGCTGGTAGTCAGGGATGCCCGGGGCGCCGGGCGCCGCACCTCGGGCGAGGGCCTGGGCGGTGCCGGGCGGGGCGAGGAGCACGGCGCCGCCGACTGCGGCCGCCGTGGTCATGAAGTGCCTGCGATTGACTGCCATCGGGAGACCTCTCACTTGGTGGTGGAGAAGGAGTCGAATACCGCGGTGGTGGTCTGGCCGGGGTGGTTGAGGTTGACGGCACTTGCGACCAGGCCCGCGTCGCCGTCGCCGCTCGCGGACGGCACGGTCGCGGCGGCGACCTGCTGCCATGCGGTGCCGTCGGCACTGGCGTACGCCGTGTACTCGGCGCCGTCGCGGACGAGCTTCAGCCAGGCGGGGTGGTACGAACTGCCGCCCCCGGCCCAGGTGTCGAGCTCCCCGTCGCCGTCGCTGTCGGTCAGGAATTCCAGGCCGAACTGCGCGGACATGGTCAGCACGGCGTAGCCGCCCTTCTCGGGCGCGGTCAGGTCGTTGGCGACGGCGATCCCGGCCTTGGCGGAGGGCCCGCTGCCGGTCTGTCCGACGACGCGGGCCGTCACGGAGCCCGAGGCGGGCGCGGCGCCCGGCAGATGGATGACGGCCTTCTCGTCCTTCCAGCCGGACAGGTCCTGACCACCCGCCCAGATGGCGAACTGGTCGCCGTTCTGGGCGTATTGGGCGTCGGTGGTGGTGGCGGTCGTCAGGTACGGCGCCTGCACGCCGGACGGCACGGGGGTGACCGTGGCGTCCACCTTATCGGTGTCGAACCGCTGCCTGCCGTCCTGGCGGTAGGAGCTGCGGACCCCCAACGGATGGGTGCCCCACACGGCGTCCGACCCAGGCGTCACGGTCCAGGTGACGGTGGAGCTCTCACCCGGGGCGAGGGTGCGGATACGCGCGCCGCCTGCCGGGTCGGCGGACCAGCCGGCCGGAAGATCCAGCCGGGTACGGATGTTGGTGGCCGCCGAGCGGCCGTCGTTGGTGACGGTGGCGGTGATTTTCGTGCCCGGGTCGCCGTCTTGCACGCTCGGCCGGTACGGGGTGAGCCTGACGCGGGTCGACGGGCAGTCGCGGGCCGCCCCGAGGGTGGTGAGGTCGACGGCGTCGGCGAACGCCTTCATCCCGGTGTCGTTGGGATGCAGATGGTCACCGGAGTCGAAGGCGGCGGCGTAGCGGGTGGGGTCCTCCGGATCCCGTACCGCCTTGTCGAAGTCGGCGTAGTCGTCGAAGACGCCGCCGGAGTCGCGTACGAACGCGTTGACCTTCTGCCGGTCGGCCTCCTTGGCCTCGGTCCACCAGTCACCCCAGCCGCGATACGGGACGACCGTCGCGCCGATCACCCGCAGCCCGCGGGTGTGCGCGCGGCGCGCGATCTCCTTCATGCCGTCGATCACCTGGTCGCCGGTGGCGCCGCCCCAGCTCAGGTCGTTGACACCCTCGAACAGGACCACCGTCCGGGCGCCCGGCTGCGACAGCACATCGCGTTCCAGCCGGTCCAGCACCGACGGGTTGCCGTCGACGCCGGCCGTGATCCGGTTGCCGCTGATGCCCTCGTTCAGCACTCCCGCGGTGGACGAGCAGGCCGACAGCCGTCCCGCCAGATAGTCGGGCCAGCGCCGGTTGGCGTTCGCCGTGGAGGACGCTCCGTCGGTGATGGAGTCGCCGAGCGCCACCACGGAGCCCGCCGTGTCACCGCCGCGTACGTCGACACCGGTCAGGAACGGGAAGGTGGAGTCGGTCCTGGTGAAGGCGTCCCCGGCGGCGTCCGAGGCGTGGTCGCCGCCGCCGTCGGGCGTCCAATAGATGGTCTGCAGGCCCATCCAGTGCTGGCTGATGTGGGTCAGCCGACCGGGGAAGTACAGGCTGACGACCAGGTCACTGCGGGCCGGCACGGGGACCCGGACAGCATCGCTCACCGCCTGCTCCCCGGCGGGGATCGTCACCTCGTCCTTGCCGCCGAACCGCAACTCATACGGCTTCGCGACGGCCGAGCCGCCGTCACTGCGCCCCACGGTCGCGTGCCCGATCGTCACCGGCTCGGTGGTGAAGGCATTGGTCAGGCGGATGCGTACGCTCGACCCGCCGGCGCTCACCCGCACCGGTATCCGTACGGTCACCTCCGAGGTGCCCGGGTCGTACGAGGCGTGCTGTGCGGTTGCCCAAGTCCCTGTCCACTCCGGCTGCTTGGTCTCGGCCGCGGCCGGAGTCGCCGGGAGCAGGGCCGCCAGGACAGCCGCCACGGCCGCGGTCAGGGCTGCGAATCTTCGGCGTTCACGCAGGTGTCCACGTAGATGTCCGAACACGGGCCCTCCTCAGGAACAGCCGCGGCCGAGCCCGAGCGCGGCGAGGTCGATGGAGTCGGCGAAGGCCTTCATCCCGGCGTCGTTGGGGTGCAGATGGTCGCCCGAGTCGTATGCCGCGCCGAGCCGCCGCGGGTCCGCCGGGTCCCGTACCGCCTGGTCGAAGTCGGCGTAGCCGTCGAAGACCCCACCGGAGTCCCGCACGAACGCGTTGACCTGCTGCCGCCGGGCCTCCGTCTCCTCGCTCCAGCCGCCCCAGGTGAAGTCCTTGTACGGCGTGATCGTGGCGGCGACGACCCGCATCCCGCGCTGGTGCGCCCGGTCGGAGATCTCCGTCATCCCGGCGATGATCTGCTCGGCACTCGCCCCGCCGAGATCGTTGATGCCCTCGAAGAGGATCAGGGTCCTGGCCCCCGGTTGGGAGAGCACATCGCGTTCGAGCCGGTCCAGGGCCGAGGGGTTGGTCGCGGTCCCGGCGGTGATCCGGTTGCTGGTGATGCCCGCGTTGAGCACCCCCGCGCCGGGCCGGCAGGCGTTCAGCCGGGCGGAGAGCAGGTCGGGCCAGCGCTGGTTGGTGTCGGGCGTCGAGAAGGACCCGTCGGTGATGGAGTCGCCGAGCGTCACCACCGATCCGGTCCGCGGCGCGGTCACGTCGACGCCGCTGAGGAAGGGCCAGCTCGTGGTGGTCCAGGTGAAAGCGTCGCCGGCGGTGTCGGCGGCGTGGTCGCCCGCCCCGTAATCCGTCCAGTAGACGGTCTGCTGCGCCCACCAGTGGTCGGTGATGTGCGTGATCTGACCGGGCAGATGGAGGCTGACCACCAGATCGGCCAGGGCCGGTACGGAGAGGCGGAGGGGATCGCTGACCGCCTCGCCGCCCGCCGGGACGGTCACCTCACGCTTCCCGCCGAACCGCAGGTCGTACGGACGCGCCACGGCGGAACCGCCGTCGCGCAGCCCCACGGTCGCGTGCCCGATCGTCACGGGGTCGGTGGCGTAGGCGTTGGTCAGCCGAATCCGTACGGATGAACCGCCGACGCTGGTGTGCACCGGCATCCGTACCGTCACCTCGGACATGCCCGAGACCTCGTAGTGCTCGCTCGGTGCCGTGGCCCAGGTCCCCGTCCAGCCGCGCCGACCGTCCTGCTGACCGGCCTCGGCGGGCGCCATCGTCCCGGCCACGACGGCCGAGACCGCCAGAAGCAATGCCGCGAGCCTGCCGCGTATCCCACGCATGTGCCGCCCCTACCGTTCCGCGCCGGTGCGCGCGAGCGCCTGGTACGCCTTGGTGGCGCCCTTGGCCTTGAGATTCACGAACGCCGGGGTCACCCCGAGCGGCGTCGCGTACCCCTTGAGCGTCACCGGGCCGCGGACGACCTCGCCGTCGGTGACGTCGCGCCACGTTCCGGTCGGCAGGAAGACGTCCCGGGTGGTGCCTTCGTCGAGCTTGGGCGCGGCGAGCACGGCCGGGCCCAGCATCCACTCGTCGGTGACCGTGTAACTCGCCTCGTCCTTCGGGAAGTCGAAGAACAGCGGCCGCATGATCGGGTCACCGGTCCTCAGCGTCTGCTGCACCTGGTCCCAGATGTACGGGGCCAGCCGCTCGTGCGTCGCGATGGCCGACCGGTAGAGCTCGACCGTCTCCTGGTCGTAGCCGACCCACTCGCCGGTCGTCGTGTCCCGTACACCGGTGGGTGAGGTCGAGGCGTACATCAGCGGCATCAGGGAGGCGGCCTGTGCCCAGCGGGTCAGGACCTGTTTGGTGGGCGGCGGGTAGCCGAGCGAGCCGCCGATCATGTCGGTCTCGACGAAGGGGTAACCGATCGTGGAGACCGCCAAGTTGGCCGAGACCGCGGCGCGCAGCCCGGCGAAGGTGGTCGGTTTGTCGGCCGTACGGGTGGCGAAGCCCTTCGCCTGCGCGGCGTTCCACGCGACCCGCAACCCCGCCCCCTGCTGGTCGAACTCGTCGGCCAGCTCGGTGCCGTGCCGCACGTAGTCGCCGCGGGTGGCCCCCGGGTAGGGGGCGCACCGGTCGTCGAAGAAGGCGGTGTCGAACTTGAACCCGGCGACCCCCAACTCGCTTGCCTGCGCCTTGAGATCGTCGGTGTACCACTGCCGCGCGGCCGGGTTCGCCAGGTCGATCAGCCCGGTCTGCCGACCGTTCCACCAGGTGAACAGGCACGGTTTGGCCGGGTCGGACGGGTCCTTCAGCAGATACCCGTTGTCGATGGCTTCGGAGAAGTTGGCGGCGGTCTCGGGCATGTACAGGCCGGTCCACATGCCGAGGTCGAACCCGAGGCGGCCCAACTCCCGGGAAAGTGCGGGCAGATCGGGGAAGCGTTCGCCGAAGTCGGCGGCGATCACGCTCTCCTCGATCTGTAGAGCGTGCCCGCCGAGCCCGGCGCCGGCCAGCGCGCGGGCCCAGGCGAGGACGTTCTCCTGGTTCTGCTCGCCGTAGAGCTGGGCCCAGGAGTTCCACAGCGGGGTGGCGTACTGCTCGTAGGAGGTGTCGGAGCGCTCGGGCTTGCCGACCAGCGCGATGTGGTCGCGGTATACCTCGGCGGGGGTGTTCTCGACGAACACCGTGGAGGCGGCGGGCCGGGCCCCGGTGACGGTGAACTCGCCGAGCCCGTTGCCACCGGAGTTGATCCGCACGTCCATCGGGTCGTCCGTGTTCGCCCGCAGCCCGGTGGCGCTGGAGGTGTACCAGAAGGGCGAGACCACCTGGTACGACGCCGGGCTGAACCCGGTGTCCACCAGCTGCCCGGAGTCCAGCGGCCAGGGCTGGACGGTCTGGTCGCTGTTCTCGCCGTGGCCGTACCAGTGCCCGGCGCTGCTCAGGTCGTACGCCGTGCTGAGCACATCGGCGGTGGCCCCGGACAGCGACCAGTCGACGTCGTACCGGTCGGAGCGCAGCGTGATCTTCAGGGCGACGGTGACGCCCGGCAGATCGGTGGCAGCGGTGACACGCAGGGTGTTGCCGTCACGGGTGCTGCCGGTGACCTCCCGGACGAGGTACCAGTCGGCGCCGATCCGGAACCGGAACGCCGCGGGCGCGGTGGCCAGTACGGTCCTGCCCGCCCGTACCGTGGTGAGGGCCAACCGGTCGGTGGCGACGCGCAGTTCGTAGTCCGGTGTCGTGACGGCGATCGGCCCGGATGGGCCGGCCGTCGCGGGGGCCGCGCCGAGCAGCGGGGCGGCCAGGAGCAGCGCCGCCGAGCCGCGTCGGACGGTTCGTCTCCGCACAGGCATCAGGCACCGCCGCCGCAGGTCAGCTTGGCGTCCGCCCAGTCGGCGTGGTCGAGGGCGTTGCCGTCACCGGCGTCCGAGACGACGAGTTCGAGCCGCCGCGCGCCTGCCACGTCGACGTCGATCTCCTTCGTCGCGGTGTCCCGGTCGACGGTGCCGCTCTCGTAGACGGGCGTTCCGTCGGCGAGGACGGTGTAGGTGACGGTGGCCGGGCCGTCGGAGCGGCCGTAGGTCTCCTGGTCGAGGCCGAGCGCGGCGTGGAAGGTGGTGCAGGTGCCGCCGAGCCACACCTGGACGCTGCTGCCGGCGTGGGTGCCAAGTCCCTTGTTGTAGACGGTGTCGTGGAGAGTGAGCGGCAGGCCGTCGCCCTCGGCGTTCTCACCGTTTGACTGGTCGCGTTCGACCGGGCCCCAGCCGTTGCTGCTGGACTGGAACGGCAGATCGCTGACGTAGTGTTCACCGGCCGTGAGCGGCGGTGGCTGCGCGGCCACCACCTGTTCCCCGGTCACCGAACGGGGCTTGCCGACGCGGGTGAAGTCGGCGGTGGCGCGGAGGATCGCGACGGTGCCGGTCTTCTGGTCAGCGGGCACAGTGACGGTCCACTGAGCCTTCGCCGAAGCACCGGGCTTGAGGGTGCCGAGTCGCACAGGATCGGCCGGGGTCGCGGTCCAGCCTTCCGGCAGCTTCGGGCTCAGGGTGAGGTCGCGAAGCGGCTTGCCGTCGTCCGGTACGGCAGCCGTCGCCGTGACCTGGTAGCTGTGGCCCGGCTCCACGGTGTCGGGGGCGTCGACGGTCACCCGCGCCGGGGTGGCCGGGTCGGCGTAGGTGGCGGCGTCGTAGGCCGGGGCGGCCACATTGCCGACCCGCAGCGAGGAAGTGACATTGCCGAGTGTGGTGAGGCCGACCTTTCCGAGGCCGCCGCTCTTCGCGTCCTCGCTCCACGAGGCGATGGCGATGGTGTTCTTGCCGTCGGCGCGCAGGATGCCGTTGGGGACGGGGAAGGTGTGCTGGGGGCCGGTGTCGTTGATGTAGTGGCCCATCAGCCAGCCGTTGACGTAGATGAGGGCGCGGTAGTTCCGCTTGGGGTCGTCGGTGATGGTGACGCCGACGGAGACGTCCTGGCCCTTGGGCAGGCGGGGGTTGAACGTGGTGCGGTACCAGGCGATCCCGGGGGTCTTGTCGGTGGCCGGCAGCGTGGCTTCCTCCCAGGCGCGGTCCGGGTAGCCGGGCAGTGTCCAGCCCGAACGCTCCCCGTACAGACCGCTGTTGTTCATGTGCCCGCGTACGGTGTCGACGGGCTTCTCACCACCCCGGGCGCCCTGGAGGCGCCAGGTGATCTGCGCGTCGGAGCCGGCCAGATACGCCGTGGTCAGGCCGCGCGGCTGCTTGTGGTCGTCGCTGTTCCAGGTGAAGTCCTCGTTGTGGCCCATGGTGCCGACCAGGACGGAGATCACGTTCTCCTTGCCCTCGCGCAGCAGCCCTTCGGCGATGGGGAAGGTCTTGCGGCCGGTCTGACTCGTCCCGGCGAACTTCCCGTTGATCCACACCGAGTACGCGCCCACCGCGGCCGAGCCGGTGTCCGGGTTGGTGGCGTAGGCGGTCAGGGAGAGGGACTTCTCGGTGCCGGTGGCCTTGAAACGGCCGCGGTACCAGACGTAGCCGTAGTGGTAGCCGTACTCGTCCTGGTAGAGCACCGGCAGAGTCCCGGGCTCGGTCGGATTGTTGGTGGTCAGCTTGTCGGCGTACGTCCAGGACGCGTCGTCGAAGTCCGGGTCGGCCTCGGGGGTTTCGGCGGCCGTCTTCCAGCCGGTCAGCTCGGGGAGCTCGACGTCCTTCGGGCCGGGCACGGTGCCCAGCAGGCTGCCGGAGGAGGTCGGTTCCGCTTTCAGGGGTACGCCGTTCCAGGTGACGTTCCGTACACCGGGCGGGGCGAAGACCTCCAGCGGGCCTGCCTTCTTCGCATCGCCGGTGAGGGCGAGCGTCGTCCCCCGGCCGGTGACCGACGCCGTACGGACCAGCTCGGTGCCGCGTTCCAGGACTGGACCGGCTGCCGTGTCCTGCCGCCAGAAGCCGGCGGCCTCGTCGTCGGTGCCGATGAGCAGCAGCAGATCGGGGCGGCCGCCGCCCTGGACGAGGACCCGGGTGAGGCTGGAGTGGGTGTAGTCCAGCTTCAGGTCGCCGCGCTCGGCGTCCCAGGTGGCGTCCGCCTTGCCGTCGAGCACGGTGACCTTGGGCTCGGAGGAGTAGCGGAGCACGGTCTGTCCCGGGTCTCCCTCGCCGCCGTACAGCACGGCTTGCGTGCGGTCACCGGTTCGGGCCCGTGTACTGGTCAGCAGCTCGCTCGTGGAGTAGACGAGCCGCTGACCACCGCCGAGGTCGTGGCCTGCGACGAGGATCTTGCCGGTCTTGCCGTTGAGCCGTGCGGTGACCGGATAGGTGCCGTCCGGGGTCTTCCAGTCGAAGGTGGTGGTGGCGTCGGCGTCGGCCATCGGGTCGCCGTGCCGGAGATAGAGGAACTGGGTGTCGGTGTCCGGGTTGGCGCGGGCCTCGATGTGCACGGCGTTGTTGGAGGAGGCGGGCGCGTCGGCCGGATCGGTCGCGGTGAGCGGGGCGGTAGTGGTGTAGAAGAGGCCCTGCCGCTTCATCTCGTCGTAGTCGGCGCCGGTCTGGCGCGGTTCGCTGATCGGTGCGCCGTAGTCGTACGAGGTGTAGACCTGGCGTGGGTCGGCGAGCCAGCCCCAGTTGGTGCCGCCGTAGGTCATGTACAGGTTCTCGATCGTCGTGCCCTGCATGACCTCGTGCTTGTTGACGATCTTCTGGTAGGCGGGGCCCATCTTCTCCCGGCACTTCTCGTAGCCGGTGTCGCCCCAGGTCTGGAACCAGCCGGTGCCCGCCTCGAAGATCGCCAAGGGTGCGTCGTCCTGCTGCCGCTTGAGGGTGGGCAGCCACCACTCGCCCTTGCAGAAGGAGTTGTACTGGTCCAGCTCGCCGACGAAGTCCAGGCCCTCGCCGCCCGCGTACTGCGGCATCGGCTCATTGCCGACGAGGGGCACGGTGATTCCGTCGGCCCGTACCTGCTTGCTCAGCTCGACGATGTAGTCGCGGCCTTCCGGGTCGTACAGCTCGTTCTCGACCTGGTAGAGCAGCACCGGTCCCGTGCCGTCGGTGACCTGGCGGCGGGCGACGATCTTGTCGATCTCCTTGAGCCACTCGCGGGCGGCGTCGAGGTATTCGGGGTCGGTGGAGCGGGCCTGTCCCTTCTGCGTCATCAGCCAGCCGGGGAAGCCTCCGCCGTCCGTCTCGGCGTTGATGTACGGGCCAGGCCGGGCGATGACATAGAGCCCGGCCTCCTCGGCCATGTCCAGGAGCTTGTCGACGTCACGGACGCCGGTGAAGTCGTAACGGCCCTTCGCCGGGGAGTGGTAGCCCCAGTCGAAGTAGATCGAGACGGCGTTCATGCCGCTGGCCTTGATCTTCTGGAGCACGTCGCGCCACAGGTCGGGGCTGGGGAGCCGCCAGTAGTGGAACTCTCCGGACCAGACGAAGAGCCGCTCGCCGTCGACCTTGACGGAGTACTTGTCGTAAGTAACCGTGTGCGGCGAGGGCTTGGCGGCTGCTGCGGCCGACGGGACCGTGGCGTGGGCGGGAACCGCCGCGGAAAGGGCGAGCAGTACGGCGGCCAACGCTGCGGCCAGTAGGGTACGCAGCTGTCCAACTCGTGCGAGGCTCACGAGGTGCCTCCCGCACAGGTCAGCTTGGCGTCGGCCCAGTCGGCGTGGTCCGTGGACACATCGCCGTCGCCGTCGACCAACAGGTCCAGCCAGCGGGCGCCGGTCACGTCCACGTCGACCGCGGCACCGCCGTCGGAGCCGTACAGCACCGGGCTGTCGAACAGGGAGCGGCCGTCTGCGATCACCTCGAAGGAGACGCTGCCGTTGTCGCCGACCTCGTCGTCCACCCCGGCGGTTGCGGTGAACCGGGTGCAGCCGCCGCCGAGATAGACCCGGACCTGGCTGTTCGCGTGCACGCCGAGGCCCTTGTCGTGCGAGGTGTCACCGACCGAGAGCATCCGCCCGTCGCCCGCCGCGGACTCGCCGTTGGAGGCGTCCTTCTCCACCGGGCCCCAGCCGTTGACCGCCTTGACCAGGGTCAGGTCGCTGACATAGGCGTCGGCGGACAGCCCCAGCGGCGGCACCTGCACGGCCCGTACACCCGTGACGGTGCCCGGACGGCCGGGCTGTGTGAGCGTGGCGGTCGCGGACAGGACGGCGTAGTGGACCGGGTCGCCGGGCGGGATCACGGTGTAGGTGGCGGTCACCGTGCCGCCGGGCCGGACCCGGTCGAAGCGTGTGGTGTCGTCGGTGGTCGACGTCCAGCCGTCCGGGGCCTTCAGCGCCAGCTTGACGTTCCGGGCCGTCGGCGCGTCCTTCGGCACGCTCAGGGTGACGGGGACCTTGGCGGCGGTACCGGTGCCAAGGAACGGCTCGGCGTCGACGGTGACATGGGCGCCCGAGTCCGGCATGGCGTACGTCTTGGCGTTGTACGAGGGCGCGGCGACGGGGCGTACGTCGACACCGCCGGCGGAGGCTCCGAGGTCCACGAGCTTCGCCGAACCCGGGCCCGCGTCAGCCTCGGTGGACCAGACGGCCAGGGCGATGGAGTTGCTGCCCTGCTCGCGCAGGATGCCCTTGGGAATGACGTAGCGTGTCTGGGGTCCGGTGTCCGGCAGGTAGCGGCCTATCAGCCAGCCGTTGACGAAGATCTGGGCGCGGTAGCCGGTACCGCCGCCGTCGACTTCGGCGAGATCGAGTGCGATCGCGTTGTCCTGGCCCTGCGGCAGGTCGAGCCGGGCGGAGGTGCGGTACCAGCGCACGCCGGGCCCGGTCTTCCCGGAATGCCCGGGCAGGGTGGTGCTCTTCCAGCCGCCGTCGGGGAAGCCCGGTAGCGACCAGCCGGCCCGCTCCCCGTAAAGCCCGCCGTTGTTGTACGGGCCCCGGGCAGTGTCGACCGGGTCCTCGCCGCCCCGGCTGCCCTGGATCTTCCAGGTGAGCGTGGAGGCCCCGCCGACCACCTCGGCGCCGAGCAGACCGCGCGGCTCCTTGGAGTAGTCGTGGCCCCATTCCTCGTTGTGGCCCGCGTTCTCGACGAGCACGGAAAGGACGTTGTCGCCGTCCGCCTTGAGCGTCCCGGACGGGATGTCAAAGGTGTGCGCGCCGTCGCCGGAACTGCCGAGGTAGCGGCCGTTGAGCCAGACCGCGTACTGGCCGGTCGGGCCGGTGTTGGCGTCGAGTGCGAGCGCGGTCGCGGCACCGGTGGTTCTGAACCGGCCGCGGTACCAGACGTTGCCGTGGTGGTAGCCGTACTCGTCCATCGCGAGGACCGGCAGCGACCCGGCCAGTTCTGGGTTATTGGCGGTGAGGTGGTCGGCGGTGGTCCAGGTGGAGTCGTCGAAGCCGGGTGCGGACTCCGGCGCCTCCTCCTTGTACTTCCACGTCGTCAGCTCGGGCAGCTCGATGGGGCGCGGCGCCTGGGTCACGGCGACCTTGCGGCCGTTCCAGGTCACCTTCTTGGCATCGGCGATGACCTCGATCTTCGCGGCATCGGTGGAGTCGCCGGTCAACTTCAGGGTGTTGCCCGCCAGTTCGGCCGTACGGACGAGGGACGGGCCGCGTACGAGAACCGGGCCCGCGGCGGTGTCCTGTTGCCACCAGTGGGCGGTCTCGGCGGTGTCGGCGATCAGCAGTTCCATGCCGTTCACCAGCACACGGGCCAGGCCCTTGTGGGTGTAGTTCAGCCGCAGGTCGCCACGTTCCGCGTCCCAGGTGGTGGTGACCTCGCCGTCGAGGACGGTGACCTTCGGCTGCTCGGCGTACCGCAGCACGGTCTCGCCGACCTCGCCCTCACGCCCGTACAGCAGCGCCACGTCCCGGTCATCGATCCGGGCGTGCGTCATGATCTCCGAGGTGGAGTAGACGAGCCGCTGGGTCCTGCTCAAGTCGTAGCCTGCGACGAGGAGTTTGGCGTCCCGGCCGTCGACGGTGATCGTTCCCTGCTGCGGCACGCGCGGGTAGTCGCCGTCCGCGCCGGTCAGGGACAGGGTGGTCTCGTCCTTGTCCTTCACCCGGGTGTCGGCGTGCCGGACGGTGAAGAACTGGGTGCCGTCGTCGGGGTTGACGCGCCGGTCGATGCGCAAGGCGTCGTCGGCCGGGGCCGGGGCCTCGGCCTTGTCGGTGCGCGCCAGCGGGGTCACGGAGTTGACCATGTATCCGAGACGCTTGAACTCCTGGTATTTGTCGGTCAGTTGGCGGGACTCGTTGATCGGGGCCCCGTAGTCGTACGACGTGTAGACCGCGTTGGGGTCGGCGAGCCAGCCCCAGTTGGTGCCGCCGTACGTCATGTAGAAGGACTGGCCGCTCACCCCGGCGGCGATGTTCATCTTGCTGAACACCCGGGTGAAGTCGGTGCCGGTGAGTTTCGCGCAGTTCTGGTATCCGGTGCCGCCCCAGGGGTCGAAGGCGCCGCCCTGAGCCTCCGGGATGATCAGCGGGGACTCGGGCTTCCACTCATTGACGTACGAGTAGTCGGGCAGGTTCTTCCAGGTGTCGGGGTCCTTGCAGTCGAAGCCCTGCGGATAGGCGTCGAAGCCGTAGATGTCCGGCGCGCCCTTGCCGCTGACCCAGTTCTTGTTGGCGCCGCCGTCGTTGACGAAGGTCGGGACGTCGATGCCGTCCTCGCGCGCCCAGTCGATGAGGGTCTGCATGTAGTCGGCGTCCTGACGGCCGCCCTGGTACTCGTTCTCGACCTGATAGAGGATCACATTGCCGGTGCCACGCGTGAGTTGGTGCCGCGCGATGATCGGGTTGATCCGGCTCATCCACTCCCGTGCTGCCTTCATGTACTCCAGCTCGGAGGTGCGGTTCACGCCGGCCTGTGTCTTCCGCCAGGCGGGCATGCCACCGCCGGAGACCTCCGCGTTGATGTACGGGCCCGGGCGGGCGATCACGTACAGGCCCGCGCGCTCGGCCTCGTCGAGCAGCCGCTCCACGTCACGGGTGCCGGTGAAGTCGTACGAGCCCGGCTTGGCCGAGTGGTAGCCCCAGTCGAAGTAGAGCGAGACCGCGTTGAATCCGCCCGCCTTGATCTTCTGGAGGACATCGCGCCAGGCATCCGGGCTGGGCAGCCGGAAGTAGTGGAACTCGGCGCCCCAGATGTACAGGGGTTTGCCGTCGACCCGCACGGAGTACTGGTCGTAGGTCACGGTGTGCGGGGCCGTCGGCTCCGCCTGAACCGGTGCCGCGGCAGCACTTGCGCCGGTCAGGGGCATGACAGAGAGAGCTCCGGCGAGCAGCAGTGATCTCCACTTCCCCCTCATGACGTCAGCCCCTTCACGACTGCGGCCCGCGCGGTCTCGATGTCGCCGACGTCCTTCGTCCGGCCGTCGAGGTTCCGGGTCGCGGTGGTGAGGGCCTCGGTCAGCGCGTCGCTGTCGCCACCGCCGTCCTTCTTCCGCAGCTGGGCGATGAGTTCGTAGTCCTCGATGCCCTCCTTCAGCTGCTCCCAGCGGATGCTGGACATCGGGCCGCCCTTGCCCGGGTAGACCAGATACTCGTCGCCCTGCGTGAAGATGTGCACCGGCTGCTTGAAGGGGTCGCTGGTCCAGCTGTTGTACGACCAGCGCAGGAAACCGTCCAGATTCCGCTGGGCGGAGATCCACGGCAGCATCCGGGATTCGACGGCGGGCGAGTACGACAGCGTGTTGGGGTGGGCCGGCGAGCCGTACACGTAGAAGGTCGTGGTCTTGCCTGCCTTGCGCCGCTCCGCCACCTTCTCCTTCGTCATCGCGTCGATGCCGCCCCAGTCGACGGACAGGTTGGACGCGACGCCTTCGGTGCTGATCGAACCGGCCACGGAGATACGGGCGTCGAAGACCGGCGCGACCTCGTGGACGAAGTCCTTGACGACCGTCATGGTGTCGATGGGCCGCTCGTCGAAGGACAGCCAGGTGTCCTCCAGCCAGCCCTTGGCCTTCAGGTGCTTTTCGAAGGCGGGAAGGAACGCTCCCCACGCCTCCCGCCAGCGGTCGCCGCCGAGATCGACGTTCTCGTAGACAGTCTTGCCGGTGCGGGTGTCGGTGTAGGTGAGGTGCTCCTGGTCCTGGAACGCCAGCATGGAGAAGGCACCGATGTCGGGCCCGAGACCGGCGCGTCTGGCGGCCTGGACGTACTTGTCCCAGCGGCCGAAGTCGAAGGAGAACGTCTCTCCGTTCCAGGCCCAGCCCACCATGCTGGTGTACGGCGTGGCTGTCTGCGACTCCCGGGTGCCGAGTGACCACTGGTGGTGCCAGGGGTTGTCGACGATGGTGGTGTTGATGACCTTCTGGCCGCGCGAGGCCAGGTCGCGGTTGTACTTCTCGATCAGCTTCCAGTGCTGGTCGGACCAGAGCTTGACGCCGTGGTTCTTGGCCATCGTCTCCGGCTGCGCCCACACGTCGAGGAAGAAGTCATAGTCCGCCGGGTCGGGCACGCTCGCGTCCGCGACCTCAATGGTCAGCGGGTAACTGGCCTGAGTACGGCCGTCCGCGTTGACCTTCACTGTGCCGGTGTAGGTGCCGGGCCTGGCCTTCTCGGGGATCTGGAAGGTGAACCAGAGCGGCTGCGCGGCGTACGCGGGCACGTCCATGGAGGACCGCTCCTCAAGGGCGTCGCCGACCACATCGGGGTTGCGGTCGCCGGACACCTCCTTGCCGGAGCTGACCTGGTCGATGGTGGCGGACCAGTCGACCTCGCTCTTGGAACGCTGCACGGGCACGTACTTGACGAACCGGACGTCCGTGTCGGCGCCGGACAGCTTGGCGCCGCCGGGCCCGGTGAGGTCGCCGACCACGGCCTTCACGTTGTCGAGGTCCTGGCCGGAGGCGATCGCCAGCTGCGCGGAGACCTGCTCGTTGCGGACGGCGGAGAGCTTGAGCTCCTTGGTGTCCTTGCCCTGGATGGCGGTCATCGGGTAGCGCGGGACCCGCTCCTCCGCGGAGCCGGCGAAGGAACCGGTGGGAACCCAGGTGATGGTGTCCCTGGTGCCCATGGCGTCGGCGACCTTGGCGGTCAACCAGGTGGTGGTGGCCTTGGAGTTGAGGTCGGGGCCGGTGGTCGCCGTGCCGGTGACGGCGATCGCGGTGGTGCTCGCGGCCACGACCACGCCCGCGACGAAGCCGGCGACAGCTGAGGACGTACGTGCCATGGGGGTGGGTTCCCTCTCTCATGGACGTGCAGGGAGTGGTCCCCGGCAGGCCCCCAGGGGGGTGGGAGGCCTGCCGGGAAACGGGGGTGGTGCCGGCGGTGCCACTGGCACCTGTGGCGTCAGGAGGTGACGGAGAATCCGCTGAAGACGGCTTCGATGTTCTCGCCGGGGTAGTTGGCGTTGGCCGCGCTGGCGACCATCCCGGCATCACCGGTGCCGGTGGCCGACGGCACCTGGGCGGTGCCGACCTGCGACCAGGTCTCGCCGTCCTTGCTGGAGTACGCGGTGTAGGTGGCGCCGTCCCGGGTCAGCTTGAGATACGCCGGGTGGTAGGTGGAGCCACCGCCCGCCCAGGTGTCGAGCTTCCCGTCGCCGTCGCTGTCGGTCATGAACTCCAGGCCGTACTGCTCGGTCATGACCAGCACCGCGTAACCGCCCTTTTCGGGCGCGGTCAGGTCGTTGGCTAGGGCGATCCCGGCTTTCCCGACTGGTGACGCGCTGTCCTGGGAGACCAACTGGGCCTGCACGGTGGCCTTCTCCCCGGCGGCGTCGTCGCGGTAGATGACGCCCTTCTCGTCCTTCCAGCCGGACAGGTCCTGGCCGCCCGCCCAGATGGCGAACTGGTCGCCGCCCTGGGCGTATTGGGCACCCCCGGAGGTGGTGTCAGCCGTCAGATACGGCTCCTGCACGCTTCCCGGGGCGGCCTTCACCTGCGCCCGCACTGTGTCGGACACCTTCTGCGAGCCGTTGCCACCGTTGTAGGTGGCGGTGCCGGTGAGGTCATGGCTGCCCCAGCGGGCGTCGTCGGCCGGGGACACCGTCCAGGTGGTGGTGAGGGTGGCGCCGTTCTTGAGGGACTTCGCGGTGGTCGGGCCGGTCGCCTTGGCGGTCCAGCCGTCGGGCAGGTCCAGTGCCGCCTTGGCGTTCTTGAGGGTCCGGGTGCCCCAGTTGGTCACCTCGGTGGTCACCTCGAACGGCTTACCGGCGTCGGTGGACGGGGCGTCCGGGGTGATCAGGACGGAGGCGGCCGGCGCGTCGTCGCGCTTGAGCGCCTTGACGGCCTTGGCGGCACCCTTGGCCTTGAGGTTGACGAAGGCCGGGGTGACGCCGAGCGGTGCCGCGTACCCCTTGAGGGTCTTGGGACCGCGGATCACGGTGCCCTGGTTCACGTCGTACCACGTGCCCGGCGGCAGATGGACGGAGCGGGTGGCGCCGGTACTCAGCTTGGGTGCGGCCAGCACGGCTGGGCCGAGCATCCACTCGTCGGTGACCGTGTAACTCGCTTCGTCCTTCGGGAAGTCGAAGAACAGCGGCCGCATGATCGGGTCGCCGGTCTTCAGCGTGCTCTGCACCTGGTCCCAGATATAGGGGGCGAGCTTCTCGTGGGTCTCGATCGCCTCCCGGTAGAGGTCGACCGTCTCCTGGTCGTAGTCCACCTTCTGCCCGGTGGTGGTGTCGTTGGTGTCCACCGGGGAGGTCGACGCGTACATCAGCGGCATCAGCGAGGCGGATTGCGCCCACCGCACCAGTACGTCCTTCGTCGGTGCGGGCTGGCCGCCGGAGCCGCCGATCATGTCGGACTCGACGAACGGGTAGCCGATGGTGGAGATGGCCAGGTTCTGGGTGGCGGAGGCGCGCAGGGAGTCCCAGCCGGTGCCCTTGTCGACCTGGCGGGTGACGAAGCCCGCCTCATGGGCCGTCTGGTTCCAGTGCACCCGGATGCCGGCGCCCTGGAGGTCGAACTCGTCGGCGAGCTCGGTGCCGAGCTTCTGGTAGTCCGTGGCCTGGTGGCCCTCGCGCGGCGCGCACTTCTCGTCGAAGAAGCGGGTGTCGAACTTCAGCCCGTCGATGTCGTACGTGTCCATCAGCTTCTTGAGGTTGCCCTCGTACCAGGCCTTGGCGTCGGGGTTCGCCAGGTCGATGATCCCGGCCTGGCCGTTCCACCAGGTCACTTCGCACGGTTTGCTCGTGTCCTTGGCGTCCATGAGCAAGTAGCCGTTGTCGACGGCGTACTGGTAGTTGTCGGAGTCCAGGTTGATCCACAGGGTGACCCAGATGCCGAAGTCGAACCCCATGTCGTGGATCTTCTTGGACAGGCCCTTGGGATCGGGGAAGGTCTTGGGATCCCAGGTCAGATTGCCGTAGTTCGACTCCCACTTGTCGTCGAGCTGGATGGTGTGCCCGTCCAGGCCGTTGTCGTGGAGGTCGGTGGCGTAGTCGAGCAGTTTCTCCTGGTCGATCTTGGTGTAGAACTGCGCCCAGGAATTCCACAGCGGCTTGGCGTACTGCTCGTACGTGGCGTCACTCTTGGCCGGCTTGCCGACGATGCCGATGTAGTCGCGGTAGACCTCCAGCGGGGTCGACTCGACGAACACGGTGGCCTTGTAGGTGTCGGGCGACTCGACGGTGAAGGTGCCGAGGCCGTCCTTGCCCTTGTTGAGCGCCACGTCCATGACGTCCCCGGTGTCGACGCGCAGACCGGTCGACTTGGAGGTGTACCAGAACGGGTCGATCATGTTGTACGACGCCGGGCCGAAGGTCTCGTGGTCGACCTCACCGGTGTCGAGCGGCCAGGGCTGGTTGACACCGGGACCGCCCTGCGGGGTCTCCGCCTCGCCGTGGCCGTACCAGTGGCCGGCCGATGACAGGTCGTAGGCGAGGCCCAGTTGCTCCGCTCCGCCGCCGTGGACGTCCCAGTCGAGCTGGTAGCGGTCGGCGCGGGGGGTGATCCGGGCCTCCACTGTGGTTCCGTCGAGGGTGCTGTCGGCGGTGACGGTCAGGACGCCGTTCTTCCACGTCCAGTCGGTGACGCCGGTCGCGTGCTGCCATGTGCCGTCGGCCGCGGTGAAGCGCAGGGCGCCGGTGTCGCCGGTGGCGGTGGCGAGCACGGTCTTCCCGGCGCGGCGCGTGGTCAGGGCGAGTTCGTCGGTGGCCACGTCGAGGGTGTAGCCGGGGGCTCCGGCGGAGGCGGGCACGGAGACCGTGACGGCGTGCGCGGTGCGGGACACCTTCGGCCCGTCGGTCGTGGCAGTGGTGGCGGTGGTGGGGCGGGCGGCGGCCGTTGCCGCGGTAGAGCCGGTGACGGGCGCCATCAGCATGGCGGCGGTCAGGGCGGCAGCGAGCAACAGGCCGCCGGGATTGCTCAGTCGGGCGTGCACTCGTGTCCTCCTGTCGGACAGGACGGTGACGGTGACTCAGAAGCTGCGGTGCGTGGTGCCGGTGGCGTGCGGAGTGCGGCGTGCGGAGTGCGTGGTCACGAGGAAGCGCGGCGCTTGGGAGGCTTGATGCCTGTCTGATGCTGCGTGCAGATGCAAGGTTTCAAGCGATTTCGCTCATGTTCTTGCGGTGGCCGCCACCTGTCAACCTATGGGGCATACGGCTTCCCAAGGGCCCTGAGGGCTCTCGTGGAACAGTTGTTGTCCCTGGTGGCAGTCGGTCCCGGGGCCCGCTGAGAGGCCTCGACGGGCCCGGAATCCGTTCGTAACGGACGGGTAAATTCTGCGACTTCCCCGAGATCCGTCCGGGGGCGCCCGGTCAGGCCAGGATCACGGAACGGGCCAGATGGCGCGGATTGTCCGGGTCCAGCCCGCGTGCCGAGGCGAGGGCGGCGGCCAGCCGGTGCACCACGACAAGGTCGGACAGGGGGTCCCGGCCGAGTGCCACCAACTGCCCGCCGGTGCGGGCGATGTCGTCGGCGAGACCGGACGGAAGGGCCGCCGGGTCTCCGAACCACCACGCCACGCGGCCGGGTCCGGTAACACTGATCGGGCCGTGCCGGTACTCCATCACCGGATAGGCCTCCGTCCAGGCGCCCGCCGCCTCACGCATCTTCAGCGCCGCCTCCTGGGCGATCCCGTATGCCCAGCCCTGCCCCAGGAAGGTGAACTGCTCGGCCTCGAGCACCCCGGCCGGCAGCGGTTCGTCCAGCGCAGAGAGCCCCTGCTGCGGCAGATGTCCCAGGTCCTCGCCCAAATGCGCCCGCAGGAGCACCAGTTCCGTGCTGGCGAACCGGGTCTGGACGACCGAGATCTCGTCGGCGAAGTCGAGCACGACGACGGCGTCCGCCAACCCCGTCACCGGCGCCTGCGGTACCGCGGTCACCGCGGTCGTGGGGGTGCGCCCGTGCAGTCGGCGGAGCAGCTCCAGCACCTCGGTCGTGGTGCCGGACCGGGTCAGCGCGACCACCCGGTCGTAGGCACGCCCGGCCGGCATCTCGGAGGCGGGAAAGGCGTCGGTCTCGCCGTGGCCACCCGACTCCCTCAGCGCCGCGTACGCCTGGGCGATGAACCAGGACGTCCCGCAGCCGACGACAGCCACCCGCTCGCCGGTTCGGGGCAGCGAGGCGAGGCCGTCGGGCCGCCGGGCCAATGCCACGGCCTGCCGCCAGCAGTCGGGCTGGGTGGCGATCTCGATCTCGGTCTGACTCATCGGGAGTCTCCCCTCTAGGGCGCACGGTGTGACCGATACGTGATGTGACGGCCCTTGACGCCGTGCGCGTTTCATTGAGCATCATGTCGTTGGATGATTGATAACACCAGTAATCGAGCATAAACAAGCAAGCGAGCGCGCCATCGGGCGAGCACGCGCTTGACGAAGCACGCCATGCGTGCGGAGAGGTACTCCGTGAAACGGCACCTCGTATGCCTCGCCGGGGGACTGTCCCTGGCACTGGCCCTCACCGGATGCGGCAAGGGCAGCTCGTCGGAAAGCGGCGGATCCGACGGCAGGACGATCAGGTTCGTCGCGGCGAAGTACGACGACGACACCCAGGTCTACTGGACGGCGCTGATCAAGGACTTCGAATCCGCGAACCCCGGCTACCGGGTGAATCTCGAAGTCGTCGACTGGGAGCAGATGGACTCCAAGGTCAAGACGTACGTCCAGACCAAGCAGGAACCGGACATCCTCAACTACAACAAGTTCTCCGACTTCGCCCGCGACGGCCTGGTCCACAAGGCGCAGGACGTCGTCTCCCCCAAGGTGCTGGCCGACTTCCTCCCGTTGTTCCGGCAGAAGGCGCAGTACGAGGGAACCCAGTACGGTCTGCCCTTCATTTCCAGCGCGCGCCTGTTCTTCTACAACAAGGACATCTTCGCCAAGGCGGGCATCGCCCGGCCGCCGTCCACCTGGGCCGAGGTCGAGGCCGCCGCCAAGAAGATCAAGCAGGCCGGTTACATCGGCCTCGGGCTGCCCCTGGGGGCCGAGGAGGCCCAGGCCGAGTTCCAGATCTGGGCGATGAACAACGGCGGCGGCTGGACCGACACTTCGGGCAAGTGGGCCATCGACCAGCAGGCCAACGTCGACACGCTCACCTATCTGCGGAAACTGACCAAGGACAAGGTCACCCAGCCCAACCCGGAGACCACCAACCGCAAGGACGTCTTCAACCAGTTCGCCCAGGGCAGGATCGGCATGCTGAACGGGGCGGTCTTCATGCGGAAGGGCTTCATCGACCCGGTCGACAAGAAACTGAACTACGGCGTCGCGCCCCTGCCGAGCAAGGACGGCAGTACGCACAAGACGCTCGGTGTGCAGGATTACCTCGTCGCGTTCAAGAAGGGTGAGGGGGCGAACAAGGCGGCGGTGAAGAAGTTCCTCGACTTCTTCTACCAGAAGGAGAACGCCGCCGAGTTCGTCTCCACCGAGGGGTTCCTGTCGGTCACCAAGTCGGCCGGTGAGGTGCTCAGTTCCGACAGCCGGGACGCCGCCTACTACAAGCCGTTCGTCGAGGCCCTCTCCGACGCGGAGTTCGCCCCCACCGATGATCCCGCATGGGCCGCGGTCGACGGCGCCGTGAAACAGCGCATCGGCACGGCGGTGGCGGGCGGCGACCCGGCGAAGGTCCTGGGCGAGATCCAGAAGACCGCGCAGAAGGGCGACTGACCTCGGTGGCCGTACACGATGTCACTGTGAGTGCCACCGGGGCCGAACACCCGGCCCCGGTGGCGCCGACGCCACCCTCGCCGCGCCGCCGTCGCAGGACGTGGCGCGCGCTGGAGCCCGTGTTGTGGCTCGGTCCCGCGGCCCTCCTCATCCTGACCATGGTCGTCTGGCCGGTCATCGAGATGATCCGTACGTCCCTGACACGGGTGAGCTCCACCGGACAGTCCCAGGGGTTCGCCGGCGTCCGCAACTACACCGACCTGTTCGCCGAGGGCGACCTGCCCGGAGTGCTGCTGCGCACCGTCGTGTGGGTCGTCGGAGTCGTCACCGTCACGCTCGTGCTCTCTCTCGGCCTGGCTGGGCTGCTGAACTCCCGGTTCCCCGGGCGCAGGCTGGTGCGGTGGGCGCTGATCGTGCCCTGGGCCTCGTCCGTGCTGATGACGGCGCTCATCTGGCGCTGGATGCTCAACAACTTCTACGGCGTGGTCAACCGGCTGCTCATGGACCTCGGCGTGCTGGACGCGCCCGTCAACTGGCTGGCCGATCCGGGACTGGCCCTCGCCGCGATGATGGGCGTGGCGGTGTTCGTCTCGCTGCCGTTCACCTCGTTCGTCCTGCTGGCCGGTCTGCAGAGCATCCCCGCCGAGGTGTACGAGGCGGCGCGGGTGGACGGCGCAGGACCGGTCCGCGGTTACCTGGGCATCACCCTGCCGCTGCTGCGGCCCTCGCTGGTGGTCGCCGCGATCATCAACATCATCAACGTGTTCAACTCGTTCCCCATCATCTGGGCCATGACGCGCGGCGGCCCCGGTTTCGCCACCGACACGACCACCACCTACCTGTACAAACTCGCCTTCGACAACCAGTCGGTGGGGGAGTCGGCCGCCATGGCCGTCGTCAATTTCGGACTGATCCTGGCTGTGGTGCTGGTCTATCTGCGCGTCGTCCGCCGACAGAAGGACACCACGTGAGCAGGACCGCCGTCATCCCCCGCAAAGGCGCGCCGCGCAGGAGGCGGCCAAGACCGATGAAACTGCGCACCGTCCTGCTCACCGCCGTCGGATGGCTGGTGGCACTGGCGTTTCTCGCGCCCTACGCGGAAATGCTGCTGACGGCGCTCAAACCGACGCCCGAACTGATGAAGTCCCCGCCGTCCTATCTGCCCTCCCGATGGGAGTGGTCGAACTTCACCCACATCTGGTCGCTCACCGACCCGCGCGTCGCGGACGCGCTGGTCTTCTCGCTGTACGTCGCCGGGGCCGCGACGCTGCTCGCCCTGGCCGTCGGGCTGCCCGCCGCGTACTACACCGCCCGGCACCGCTTCCGCGGGCGCGGCGCCTTCCTGCTGCTCGTACTCGTCACCCAGATGTTCGCGCCGACCGCACTGCTGGTCGGCATCTACCGGGAGATGGTCAGCCTCGACCTGACCGACACCGCCGAGGGCCTCATCCTGGTGAACGCCGCGTTCAACCTGCCGTTCTGCGTGTGGATCCTCAACGCGTACTTCGCCAGCATCCCCCGGGAACTGGAGGAGGCGGCCTGGCTCGACGGCACCGGGCGGTTCGGCGCCCTCACCCGTGTCGTACTGCCGCTCGCGATGCCCGGTGTGGTGACCGCGCTCGTCTACACCTTCATCGCCGCGTGGAACGAGTACGTGGTGGCGCTCACCATCACCTCGTCCAGCAACCGGATGACCCTGACCAGGGCGATTCCCGGCTTCGTCACCTCGTACCACGAGCAGTGGCAGTACCTGTTCGCCACTTCGCTCGTCTCGATCGTGCCTGTGGTGGTGCTGTTCGTCTTCGTGGAGCGCCACCTCGTCTCCGGCCTGACCGCGGGCGGCGTCCGGGGATGACGACGGGATGTGCGTCGCGGCCGGGGCCGGCACGGGAGCGGCGTGCGGTGTCAGGCGCGGATGACCTCCACACCGGCCGCCACGAACGACTTGGTCAGCTCGTCCGAGGCGGCCTTGTCGGTCACCAGGACGTCGATCTCCTCCACCGGGCAGATGCGGGCGAAGGCCCGCTGGCCCAGCTTGGAGGAGTCGGCGACCGCGATGACCTGCTGCGCGCGGCGGGCCAGCGCCCGGTTGATGCTGGCCTCGCCCTCGTGGTGGGCGGTCGCCCCGTGGGCCACATCGATGGCATCCACCCCGATGAAGACCTGGTCCAGCGCGATCTCCGCGAGCAGTTCGGTGGCCAGCGGCCCGATCAACTCATAGGACGCCGGCCGGGCCACTCCACCGGTCACCACGAGCTTGACATGGCGCCGCACGACCAACTCGTTGGCGATGTTCAGGGCGTTGGTCACCACGGTGACCGCCGTCTCCGCGCCGCCGGAACTCAGGTCGGCGCGGGTGGCCAGTGCCCGCGCCACCTCGGTGGTCGTCGTGCCGCCGTTCAACCCCACCACGGCGCCGGCCTTCACCAGCTCGGCGGCCGCGTGCGCGATCCGCTCCTTCTCCGGAGCGTTGCGCGCGGCCTTGTAGCGCAGTGGCAGGTCGTAGGCGATGGCGTTGAGCGAGGCCCCGCCGTGCGTGCGGGTGACCATCTGCTGGCGGGCCAGCTCGTCGAGGTCTCGCCTGATCGTCGCGGCGGAGACCCCCAACTCCTCGGCAGCCGCCTCGACTTCGATCCGCCCGTCGCGCGTCAGCATCTCCAGCAGCGCGCTCCACCGGGCCTGCGGTCCCGCCATGTCTCACAACTCCCTGTCGCTGGTGTGCGCCACGATGTGCGCACCTCCATGGAATCACAACGCTTGATTGGGTATTTTATGGTCGCCAAACGAGCAAAACCCTGCACTCCTCATGAGTCCATGCCGCTGTCGCGGCCCACGCACGCCGCGATCGGAGGCCGTCCGTGCCGCTGACTCCCACCGCCGACGTGGTGAGCTCCGCGTGCCGCGGCAGACGGGCCGTAGGCGCCTTCAACGTGATCACTCTGGAGCACGCCGAGGCCGTGGTCACCGGGGCGGAAGCCGCGGGCTGCGCGGTCATCTGCCAGATCAGCGAGAACGCCGTGCGGTTCCATGGCAACCGGCTCGCCCCGATAGCCCGCGCCACCGCCGCGCTCGCCGAGGTGGCCGCCGTCCCCGTGGCGCTGCACCTCGACCATGTCACCGACGAAGCGCTGCTGCGCCGCGCCGCGGACTGCGGCTTCGGATCCGTCATGTTCGACGCGTCCGCGCTGCCGCACGCCGAGAACGTCGCCGCCACGCGCGCCGCGGCGCGGTGGGCGCACGCCCAGGGACTGTGGGTGGAGGCGGAACTCGGCGAGATCGGAGGCAAGGACGGAGTGCACGCCCCCACGGCACGTACGGACCCCGATCAGGCGCGCGACTTCGTGTCCGCCACCGGGGTCGACGCACTCGCCGTCGCGGTCGGCAGCTCCCACGCGATGACCACACGCACCTCCCGGCTGGACCACGGCCTCATCACCCGCCTCGCCGAGGCGGTCCCCGTGCCGCTGGTTCTGCACGGCGCGACGGGCGTGCCCGACATGGAGCTCCGGCAGGCGGTGGCGGCCGGCATGGTCAAGGTCAACATCGGTACGGCACTGAATGCCGCCTTCACCGGCGCGGTCCGCGACACGCTTGCCGCGGCGCCCACGGTCGTCGACCCCCGTCCGGCCCTCACCGTGGCGCGCCGGGCGATGGCCGATACCGTGACCTCGGCGCTGCGGACCCTGTCGGGCGGCGGATACGGGACGAGATGAGCCGACCGGGGTACGTAGGACCCGGCGGCGCCCCGAACCGCTCGGCGGAGCCCGGCACGGTGACCCTGGTGGCGCAGCCGGTCAGCTCAGTTTTCGGCAGTACAGCGCGTCCGGAGTCCGTGCTGAGCCCACCCGACCCGTGTACGCGATCCCGGCCGCGTACTCGTCGTCCGCGCACTGGCCCTTGTAGCGGCCCTGCGCGAAGTCGCCGCCCTTGGCGGCCGAGCCCCTGTTGTCGCCGCGGTCGAACCAGACGGTACGGCCGCCCGTGCCGAGCCCGCCGGCCGGAGCGGCCGCGCACAGGGCGGCGGAGACGGCGGAGCCGCGAACGCTGTAGCCGGTCAGGAAGTGGCCGTCGGCGCACTGGAGTTTGGTGTATCCGGACGCCCAGTCATGGCCCGGCCTGACGTACCGGTCGTCGACGACCACCACATGTCCGCCGGCCGGATCCCACAAGGGGCCGACGGACACGTCCGAGCACAGACCCCGGTTGCCGGTGTGGCTGAGGCCGAGCAGCCGCTGTCCGTCGGGGCACACAGCCTTGCGGGCGCCGGAGTCCCAGTCGGGCAGGGCCCGTATCCGCCGCGACTGGACGAAGTCGCCGTGATCGGGGCTGAGCATCGACCAGTCCGCCACGGGCTCCACCGGGCCGGTGCGACCCTGGGCCTGGATGAGCCGGGTCCAGGCGGCGGCCCGCCAGTCGTCGCCGTCGTAGAGGCCCATGCGGCGGCCCTCGGCGTCCCAGTGCAGAAGGGCCCAGCCGTTGCCCTTGCGGTCCTCGTGCCAGCCGACGAGCGGCCAGTACGCGAAGTCGGCGTCGGTACGGATCAGGTGGTCGACGAAGTTTCCGAACCAGGCGCGCTGCTTCTGGCCGCTCTCGTCACGGCCTCCGATGCCGAACTCGCTGATCCAGACGGGCGCGGTGAAGTGCCGGTCCTGTTCGGCGGTGACGAAGAAGGCCTGGCGGTTCAGAACGTCGACCAGTTCGGTGGGGGTCAGGTCGCGGTAGCGGGGGTCGCTGGTCTCGCCGGTTCCGGTGGCGCCGCTGTGGTTCGGGCCTGTGTAGTCGTAGAAGTGAGCGGAGTACACGAGCTTGCCGGAGTCGACAAGCGTGTGCGAGAGACGGCGTACGGGCTCCAGGGTGGGGCGTTCGTGGGGGAGTCCGTCGACGGGGATGCCGGTCCAGTTGATGCCCTCCACGATGATCAGGAGGTCGGGGTCGGCCTCCGTCAGGATGCGGTCACCGACGCGCTGGGAGGCGGCGAACCAGTCGTGGTTGTCACCGAGCCCCCAGTTGGGGTCGTCCCAGACATTGCGGCGCACCTCGTTGTAGAGGTCGGCGCCGACGACGCGCTGGTTGTCCCGGTAGCGGCGGGCCATGAAGAGCCAGTCGTTCTCCCAGGTCCCGGCGGACTGGCTCGCGTTCCAGCGCTCGTTGCCGTCGACTCCGCAGCACCAGCGTGTGGTGTTGGTGTGGTTGTTCAGGATCACCGCGAGCCCGGCGGCGGTGAGTTCCCGTACCACGACGTCGTACACCTGTAGCGGGGTCCGGCCGCGCAGGGAGGGATTGGCGGCAACGGCGTCGTCCGTGACGGGACGGCTGTCGTGGATCATCTCGTTGGAGAAGGGCAGCCGGATGCTGTTGATCCCGATCTCCCGGAAACCGGCGATGATCTCGGCCATGGGGGCGCGATCCAGGCCGAGCGGTATCCGGCCGGAGTTCTCGCCCGCGTGGTGGTTGGCGTCCTCGTCCGAGCTTCCTGAACCGCTCCAAGTGCCACTGGCTCCATGCCAGTTGCCGGACCGTAGCCTGAAGCGGTCGCCGTCCGCGTCGACGATCCAACGACCTCGCGTGCTCAGCGGCGGCGTCCAGTCCGCCGCGATCGCGGCGATTTCGGGTCGGGCACCGGCCTCGTGGGCGGGGGCGGGCTCTCGCCCGACTGCTGCCTCGGCGATGGGCGTCAGAGTCACCAGGAGGAGTACGGCGGCCAGCGTGGCCATAGCCCTGATGAAGGATCCGCGCATGGTCACCACCCTGAGGCATGCATTGTCATGGCGCCGTCATCATGGGGGACCGCACAGCATTGGTCCAGTCCTGCGCACAGATCGGGAGTGAGGTCGCGTTTCGACTCGCGGCACAGGAGTGCGCCCAGAAGGGCGCCTGACGGTCACCTTCCCTGGTCAGGCGCCCTTTCTCGGTGTCTAGAAGAAGCCCAGCTTCTTCGGCGAGTACGACACCAGCAGGTTCTTCGTCTGCTGGTAGTGCTCCAGCATCATCTTGTGGGTCTCGCGGCCGATGCCGGACTGCTTGTAGCCGCCGAACGCCGCATGGGCCGGGTATGCGTGGTAGCAGTTCGTCCACACTCGGCCCGCCTGGATCGAACGGCCCGCGCGGTACGCCGTGTTCATGTCCCGCGTCCATACGCCGGCCCCGAGCCCGTACAGCGTGTCGTTGGCGATCTTGATGGCGTCGTCGAAGTCGGCGAACGACGTGACCGAGACGACCGGGCCGAATATCTCCTCCTGGAAGATCCGCATCCGGTTGTCGCCCTGGAAGATCGTCGGCTGGACGTAGTAGCCGCCCGCCAACTCACCGTCGTACTCGATACGGTGACCTCCCGTCAGTACCTTGGCACCCTCCTGCTGGCCGATGTCCAGGTAGGAGAGGATCTTCTCCAGCTGGTCGTTGGAGGCCTGGGCGCCGATCATCGTCTCGGTGTCGAGCGGGTGACCGGGCTTGATCTGCTCGGTGCGGGCGACCGCCGCGTCGAGGAACTCGCTGTAGTGGCCCTGCTGCACAAGCGCCCGTGAAGGACAGGTGCACACCTCGCCCTGGTTGAGCGCGAACATCGTGAAGCCCTCGAGCGCCTTGTCGCGGAAGTCGTCGTCCCGCGCCCACACGTCGTCGAAGAAGATGTTCGGGGACTTGCCGCCGAGTTCCAGCGTGACCGGCTTGATGTTCTCGGAGGCGTACTGCAAGATCAGCCGCCCCGTCGTGGTCTCCCCGGTGAAGGCGACCTTCGCCACGCGCGGGCTGGACGCGAGCGGCTTGCCCGCCTCGACTCCGAACCCGTTGACGATGTTCACGACGCCCGGCGGCAGCAGATCCGCGATCAGGCTCATCCAGTAGTGGATGGACGCCGGAGTCTGCTCGGCGGGCTTGATGACGACCGCGTTGCCCGCGGCGAGCGCCGGGGCCAGCTTCCACACCGCCATCAGGATCGGGAAGTTCCACGGGATGATCTGCGCCACCACACCCAGCGGCTCGTGGAAGTGGTACGCGACGGTGTCGTCGTCCAACTCGCCGAGTGAGCCCTCCTGGGCACGGATCGCCCCCGCGAAGTAGCGGAAGTGGTCGATGGCGAGGGGGATGTCGGCGGCCAGGGTCTCGCGCACCGGCTTGCCGTTCTCCCAGCTCTCGGCGACCGCCAGCTTCTCCAGATTCGCCTCCATACGGTCGGCGATCTTGAGGAGTACATCGGAGCGTGCAGTCACCGAAGTACGGCCCCAGGCCGGGGCGGCCGCGTGTGCCGCGTCGAGCGCGCGCTCCACGTCCTCCGCCGTGCCCCGCGCGATCTCCGTGAACGCCTGCCCGTTCACCGGGCTGGGGTTCTCGAAGTACTGCCCGCGGGCCGGCGGCACATACTCGCCGCCGATGAAGTGGTCGTAGCGCGTCTGGTAGGAGACGATCGCGCCGTCGGTGCCGGGCGCTGCGTAACGGGTCATGCTGTTCTGCCTCCCGGGGAAGGACCGTCCGCCGTTGGGCGGCTCTCGGGGCGAGGGTAGGAGCGGAGACGTTGCAGGTACGTTGCGTGCGTACGGCGGGGGAGTGGGCGCGATGCGGGGCGAAAGGCGAGGCTGGGGCGGCGGGCACGGTCCGTCAGCGTCCGGTCCACCCGCGCGGCGCCGACTGCTCGGCCTCCAGTTCCTTCAGGCGAGCCCGTACGGGCGCCGTCGGCCGTATCGCGGCGAGCGTCCGCCATACGTCGAGATCGTCCTCACCCCACGGAGCGTGCGCCCAGTCCGCCAGCAGGTCCGGATCGCGACAGGCAACGAGCGCCGCGCGCAACCCGTCCGCGAGCCTCCGACGCAGCCGCACCACATCCGGCGCCTGCGAACCGGGCAGCAGCGGGCCCGCGTACGCCCTCGCCGCGGCCGTGACCGCCCCAGTGCTGAGCCCCCGCTCGACGACCGCGATGTCCGACTCCACCGGAACCGACAGCCGGTACGGCCGTGAACCGAGCAGCCCCGCACCGAGGAGCCGCCGCAACCGGGCCAGCTCCGCACGCAAGGTCACCGGCGTCACCGACTCGTCCTCGTACAGCGCGCACAGCAACTCATCGCCGGTCAGCCCCTCCGGGTGCCGGGACAGGAGCACCACGATCTCGCTGTGCCTGCGGCTCAGGCGTAGCCTGCGCCCACCCGCCATGAGCAGCGCCTCATCACGGCCCAGCGCGGTCAGCTCGAGCGCGGCGGTGGTGGCCGGAGCCGGCGCCAGCAGCGCCAGCTGGGACTCCGCGGCCCGCGCCACGGCCTGTACGAAACCCAGGCTGTGCGGATGCGCGAGCCCATCCCCACCGGTGATGTCCACCGCCCCCAACAGCCGCCCCGTGCGCGGATCATGCACGGGAGCCGCCGCGCACGTCCACGGCTGCACACGCCGGATGAAGTGCTCAGCCGCGAAGACCTGCACCGGCCGGTCGAGAGCGACCGCCGTACCCGGAGCATTCGTACCGACCGCCGACTCCGCCCAACGCGCACCCGGCACGAAGTTCATGCCGTCCGCCTTCTGGCGGGTCCCCGCATGGCCCTCGACCCACAGGAGCCTGCCCTGCGCGTCGCACACCGCCAGGAGATGCTCGCCATCCGACGCGAACGTGCCCATGAGTTCACGGAACAGCGGCATGACCCTGGCCAGCGGGTGCTCCGCACGGTAGGAGCCCAGGTCGCCCTCCGTGAGCTCCACCGAGGCGGTGCCGTCCGGTCCCACGCCGGCCCGCGCCGAGCGACGCCACGAGTCGGCCACCACGGAACGTACCGGCAGCGGCATCGTGCCCGCCTCGGTGAACGTTTCATGGGCGCGGCGCAGCACTCGCACCCTCTCGACGGGATCGGACCCCGGTTCCAGGGCAACCCATGGATCGGACAACTCGGCCTCCCCGGAAGGCGATGCGGCTGGGGACATCGTCACTCCGGTGACGAGCGCGGACAAGCGCCACGACCAGGCTCGGTACGGGACTCGGTACGGGAGCACCCCGGGCCCGCTGCCTTGCCCACTGACTTCCGCACCTGGACGGCCCGTCCCTCAGGCGGAGTTGACCAGCCTTATATAGCGTGCCCAGTCCCAGTGCGGCCCCGGATCGGTGTGGTCCGAGCTCGGCACTTCATAGTGCGCGAGGATGTGGGAGCGGTCCTTGGGGATGCCGTACTTGGTGCAGATCGCCGCGGTCAATCTCGCCGACTCCTCGTACATCCGGTCGGTGAAGTATCTGGGCTTGTCCACCCAGCCTTCGTGCTCGATACCGATGCTGCGTGTGTTGTAGTCCCAGTTGCCCGCATGCCAGGCGGTGTCGCGCTCCCGCACTATCTGAGCGACACGGCCGTCGGTCGATCGCACGACGTAGTGCGCGGACACGTTCTTCTCCCGGTTCTGGAAGATCCGCAGAGTGTTCGCATAGCTCGCCTGCGCCACATGAATGATCACGAAGTCGATGGGATGGCTTTTCGGACGGTCGGAGGCCGTGTAGTTGGAGGGGCTCGCCGGAACCCATTCGGCGGGCGCGTAGTCGAACGCCGGAGTCCGGGCGCCCGCCCGTGGACTGGGCAGTAACGCGGTGGAGAGTGTGGCGAGGGCGGCTGTCTGCAGGACGCGTCGCCTGCTGGGAAGTTGCTTGGGCCAGAGGCCGGCACGGTTCAAGAGGGAACTGCCTTTCGGTGGTCAGTGGTGGTGGTGAGTCGCTTCTCGCAGCCGAGCGTGCAGCACGCGAGGTATCTCGCGTTCCGACAGCCGCTCCCTGCGGAGCTTGGCCACGCACGGAAACCCGCCCGCCTCCGACCCGTTGCGGCACAGCGGCAGCACTACTCCTGACATGTGAATCCCCGTTCCCCCGGATCCTTGGACACACGGTCCATGGACAAGTCTGCGTCGCTCTGACAGCGGCGCCTCGCGTGAATTACGGTACGGCGCTTGCCGGTTGAGGAGGAAGTGGTCCCGTCAGATCCGTGGACAACACGGCCATTGTGGATAACTCGGCCACCCACAAGGGTGATTGGCGCAGGCGGCACGGCCAGGGGAGAGGCCGGACATGACTCCAAACGATCAAGCGAGTCCTGGCCTATGCCCCGCTCGCCACCGCCGCCGGATCATCGAGGACAGCCCGCACCACCGAGTGCGCGGCGCCCAGCAGTGGGCCCTCTGGCCCGAGTTGGGAGACGGCCACCGCGCATGCGGGACCGGCCGTGCGCCGAGCCAACTCCCGTTCCAGCGACGGCAGCAGCCACGGCGCGAGTTCGGACAGGGCTCCGCCCAGCACCACGGCTTCGGGGTCCAGCAGATTGACCGCGCCGGTCAGCGCGATGCCGAGCGCGGTTCCGGCGTCGTGCAGAGCCCGCCGTACGTCCTGGTCATCCTGCGCGGCGCGCTCGGCCAGCAGCCCGACGCGGTCCTCGCCCGATTCCAGCCCTGCCGCACGCAGTACGGCCTCCTCGCCCGCGTACTGCTCGAGACAGCCCCGCCCGCCGCACGCACAGGCCGGCCCGTCGGGACGTACCGGCACATGCCCCAACTCGCCCGCGAAACCGTGCCTGCCGCGCAGTAGCCGGCCGTCCACGACCACCGCTCCACCGATACCGATCTCGGCCGAGACATGCAGAAAGTCGCGAGGTGCGGCCTCGTTGAGCCAGAGTTCGGCGAGCCCGCCGAAGTTCGCCTCGTTGTCGACCGTCAGCGGGAACTCGGCGGGGAGCAGCGCACCGAGGTCCGTGTCCTGCCAGTCGAGGTTGGGGGCCCGAACCACGGTCCGGGCGTCGCGGGCCACCAGTCCGGGCACGGCGACGGCGAGACCCGCGGGCCACAGGCCTTCCCGGTCCGCGTCGGCGACGACCTGGCGTACCAGCGCGGTCAGGTCTCTCAGCACCGGTTCGGGCGACCGGCCTCGGTTTGCGCCGTGGCGCACCGCCCGTGCCCGCACCTCGCCGCGCAGATCCACCGCGCACACGGCGAGATGGTCGACGCCCACTTCCGCGCCGATCCCGGCGGGACCGTGCCCGCTGACGGCCAGCGCCGAGCCGGGCCGCCCCACCCGGCCGGGGCGCTCGGGGCCGAGCTCTTCGAGGAGCCCCGAGCGGATCAGCTCGTCCACGAGGGTGGAGACAGCTGCCCGGGTCAGCCCGATGCGGGAGGCGACGGCGGCACGGGACAGCGGCCCCTCGGCGCTGACGGTGTGCATCACGCGCGAGAGGTTGCGGCGGCGCATGCCCTGCTGTGTATCGGGCAGTCGGCGGCCGGGACTGCTCGGGTGGGCCTCGTGCAGCGGTGCGGTCATGCCTCCGTCAGTCCTCGTCTGGGGGCCCCTGTCAGGGCTGCCCTGGTCAGTGCGGGCCGAGGCCCGCGGAGTTGGGGTCTCGTCAGCGCTGATCCGGTCGGCGCTCCAGCAGCGGGGCCGCGTCGGAGAGTACCCCTGCGATGCGCGCCAGGGCAGCCTCGTCCCGCTCCACCGCATCGAGTACGGGTCCGCGCGCGGTGTCCCAGCGCCGGGCCACCGCCGCCGGGTCCTCGCCGGTCAGTACGCCCGCGGCCTGCGCGGCGGCGCCGAGCGCGACCAGTTCCTTGGCCTCGGGCACCTGAACGGGGCGTCCCGACAGGCGGCGTACGGTCTCCTGCCAGGCCGTTCCGCGCGCGCCCCCGCCGATGAGCAGGATGGGAGCCGAACGGTCCGCGTCCGCGTCGAGCACCAGGTCGAGGGCGCCGAGCAGCGAGTGGACGGCGCCGTCGTACGCGGCCTGCAGCAACTGCCCGGGTGTCGTGTCGTGGCGCAGCCCGTGCAGCAGCCCCGAGGCGTGCGGCAGGTCCGGGGTCCGTTCGCCGTCCAGGTAGGGGAGCAGGGTCACGCTCGTGCCCGGCTCGACGGCCTGGCGGTCGATGCCCAGCAGGGTGGCGACGCGGTCCACGGCGAGCGTGCAGTTGAGGGTGCAGGCCAGCGGCAGCCAGTCGCCGCGCGCGTCGGCGAAGCCCGCCACGGTCCCGGTCGGATCGGTGGGGCGGTGCGTCGAGACCGCGTACACCGTGCCGGAGGTGCCGAGGCTGAGCACCGCGGTGCCCGGGCGCAGCCCGAGCCCGAGCGCGGCGGCGGCGTTGTCCCCGGTGCCCGGAGCGACCAGCGTGCCCTTGGAGAAGGGCAGGTCGCCGCTGTCGCGTACGGTTCCGACCACCTCGCCGGGCCGGACCACCCGGGGCAGCAGCGCCGGGTCGAGGCCCACGTGGCGGAGGACCTCCTCGTCGTACGTCTCGGTCCCGGACGCCCACCAGCCCGTACCGGACGCATCGCCCCGGTCGGTCGTGCCAAGCCCCGTGAGGCGCCCGGTGAGGTAGTCGTGGGGCAGGCGTACGGCCGCGGTCGCGCGGATCGCCTCGGGCTCGTTCTCGGCGAGCCACGCCCACTTCGTGACCGTGAAGGAAGGGCCCGGCACGCTGCCCGTGCGCTCGGCCCAGGCCTTCGGGCCGCCCAGTTCGTCCACCAGGCGCCGGGCCTGCGGGGCCGAGCGCACGTCGTTCCACAGCAGGGCGGGGCGTACCGGGTCTCCCTGGGCGTCCAGCGTTATGAGCCCGTGTTGCTGGCCGCCAACGGACACCGCCGCGGCCTCGTGCGCCGCGTCGCCGCACTGGTGCAGCGCCTCGCACAACGCCTCCCACCACTGCCGCGGATCACTTTCACGGCCCGCTCCGGAGGAGACGGTGTGCGGTGCCTGTCCGCTCGCCACCACCTCTCCGGTGGCCGCGTCCACGACCAGCGCTTTGGTGGACTGGGTGGACGTGTCCACGCCGACGACGAGCGGACCCTCGGCTGCTGACATCGGGCTCTCTCCCTCTTTCCGCGGCTCGCGGGGTACGGCCTGCTTCCGGGCGCCCGGACCGACCTGGTCCGGCTTTCACACCTCGTCTCTTCCCAGAGATGCCTTCGCATACTAATTTGTTAAGCGCCATGACGAAATAGTCGGAGCGAGCTAGGAGCCGCGGCATGAACTACCAGCCCACCCCCGAGGACAGGTTCACCTTCGGCCTGTGGACCGTCGGCTGGCAGGGAAGGGACCCGTTCGGCGATGCCACCCGGCGTGCCCTTGACCCCGTCGAGACGGTGCAGCGCCTGTCGGAACTCGGCGCCTACGGAGTGACCTTCCACGACGACGACCTGATCCCCTTCGGATCCTCGGACACCGAGCGCGAGTCGCACATCAAGCGCTTCCGTCAGGCGCTCGACACGACCGGCATGACCGTGCCGATGGCCACCACGAACCTCTTCGCGCACCCCGTCTTCAAGGACGGCGCGTTCACCGCCAACGACCGGGACGTGCGCCGCTACGCACTGCGCAAGACGATCCGCAACATCGACCTCGCGGTCGAGCTGGGCGCCCAGATCTACGTCGCCTGGGGCGGCCGGGAAGGCGCCGAATCCGGCGGCGCCAAGGACGTACGCCTTGCACTCGACCGCATGAAGGAGGCCTTCGACCTCCTCGGCGAGTACGTGACCTCCCAGGGATACGATCTGCGCTTCGCGATCGAGCCCAAGCCGAACGAGCCGCGCGGCGACATCCTCCTGCCGACGGTCGGCCACGCCCTGGCGTTCATCGAGCGCCTGGAGCGGCCGGAGCTGTACGGCGTCAACCCCGAAGTGGGCCACGAGCAGATGGCCGGGCTGAACTTCCCGCACGGCATCGCCCAGGCCCTGTGGGCGGACAAGCTCTTCCACATCGACCTCAACGGCCAGTCCGGCATCAAGTACGACCAGGACCTCCGCTTCGGAGCAGGCGACCTACGGGCGGCGTTCTGGCTCGTGGACCTCCTGGAGAGCGCCGGTTACGCGGGACCGAGGCACTTCGACTTCAAGCCCCCGCGCACCGAGGACCTCGACGGCGTGTGGGCATCGGCCGCGGGCTGTATGCGCAACTACCTCATCCTGAAGGAGCGTGCGGCCGCCTTCCGCGCCGACCCGGAGGTCCAGGAGGCCCTGCGCGCCTCGCGCCTGGACGAACTGGCACAGCCCACCGCCGCGGACGGCCTTCAGGCGCTGCTCGCCGACCGCGCGGCCTTCGAGGAGTTCGACGTGGAGGCCGCCGCCGCGCGCGGGATGGCATTCGAGCGTCTGGACCAGCTGGCCATGGACCACCTGCTGGGCGCCAGGGGCTGATCGACCTCTCCTTGTGAAGCCCTGCGCGGAATTCTGCGGAATCGTGCGATCCATGCCATGAGTCCGTATCAAGTTCCGCGCAGGGGTCGCCTGATGACCGGCTCGAGGCGACTCTTGGCGGTATGGCCACGCCGCCCTTACCGCCCCAGCCTCCCCGGCCGCCGGACAACACACCGCCTTCGGGCAACGGTGGCTATGGCCCGCTGCCCGAAGGCTTCGGTCCGCCTCCCGAGGGTTACGGCCCGCCTTCCGGGGGTTACGGTCCGCCCCCCGGGGGCTACGGGCCGCCGACCGGAGGCGGTGGTCCGCCATGGCAGGGCGGCGGGGACTGGCAGCAACCGCCGCCGCCCCCTGGCCCTCCCACTGGACCGGGAGGGCGTCGCAACGTGCTCTTCATCGTGCTCGCCGTGATCGTGGCGATCGGGGCCGTCGCCGCGGTGGCGCTGGTGGTCACCAGCGACGACGGCTCGTCGGGCAAGAAGTCGCCTGCCGCGAGCAGCGACACCACCGGGAGTACGCCCACGCCATCGCTGAGCATCCCGTCGGAGCTGCCCTCGCTGCCTTCCGATGTGCCCTCCCTGCCCTCCGGAGTGCCCGATCTGCCCACTGACCTGCCCAGCGGTCTGCCCACCGACCTGGAGTCACTGCTGCCGACTCCGGCGGGCAATGAAGTGCCGTACTACATGCTGAAGGCCGGCGACTGCTTCAACGTCGACAACAGCAAGCCCGGCCAGGCCGCGAAGCGGTCGTGCCGTACGGCGCATGACGCCGAAGTCGTCAAAGTGACTGAGCTGACAGGCACTTACTCGACCGATGCCGCCCTCAAGAAGGCGGCGACGGACCTGTGCCAGAAACCCCTGCAGGCCAAGGCGGTCAAGCAGCCGGCCGGAACCGTGCGCGGCACCCTGGTGCAGTATCCGGACTCCACCGGCTTCAAGCTCGGCATCGACAACGTCGCGTGCAGCCTGGCCGCGGACCCCAACGGGAACGGCAAACTCACCAAGCCGCTGACGTGAGCCACGCGCGCGTGGAGCAAAAGCGTCAGCCACGCGCGCGTGCCGGATGAAAACGCGAGCCGGGCGTTCAGATGCCGCTTGCGCGCGGCAGCCGTACGTACGTCACCGTCGTCTCGACTCCGCTGTCCACCAGACGCCCCTGGTCGTCGAACGCGCCCTCGCCGTCCGTCATCCCGAAGTCGTTGTCGTTGATCAGGGCGAGCGTGTCGTGATCCACGCGCGCGACGCCCTCGATCTTCCCGGGCAACCCCTCGACCTTGCCGAGGTCGACGACGAGACGCTTGCGCAGCACCGGAACACCGGAGGCAGCCGGATCATCGAGCTGCTCCAGGGACGGAGACGTGGTGGCGTCGTCCCACTTGCCACCGAGGAGGTCCGCGCCCCGGCCCAGCTTCACGACCTGCAACCTGGCCGCCTTGTCGGTGCGTTCCTCGACGAGCAGCCGGTCACGGCCGACGGCCACCACGGAGGAGATCTTCAGCTCGGACGGGTTGTCCTCGCCCGGGTCGACCACGCTCACCGGGTCGAAGCGGTACGCGTACTCGGCCGTGACCGCCCGCTTCTTCGGCGAGAACCGCAGCAGGCGCGTCGTGGGCGAGGCCTCTCCCGCGTCCTGGTCCGGCACGGACAGCGGGCTCTGCACGGCCACCACCAGGTCCCCGCCTGGGAGTTGGGCGAGCCCTTCGAAGCCCCGGTTGACCTTCCGGTGCAGCAGAATCGAGGGCAGTGCCTCGACGACCGGGTAGTCCGCGCCGGTCAGGTTCAGCCCCTTCGGCACGTAGCGGGTGAGCACCCTCCCGCGCGCGGAGACGTGAACCAGCGAGGGCCCATACTCGTCAGCGAGCCAGAAGCTGCCGTCCTTGGCACGCACGATGCCCTCGGTGTCCACACCGTTCGGGTTGTACGAGAGCGGCGTCTTCGCGTCGTATGAGTACGGCGCTTCGTCGCGTCCCTTCTGGTTGGACAGACCTGTGACGGGCTTCCCGGAGGAGGTCGTGATCGGGATCGCGTTCAGGACCTTCACAGTGTCCCCGGAGACGCGGATCTTCACGATGGCCGGATCGAAGCCGGGCACGGGGAACGTACGGCGCTTCTTGCCGTCCACCGGGATCTGGCCGTTGGGCCCGCGATCGGTGACCGTCCAGAACTCGCCCTTACGACCCGCCGGGTAGAGGTCGCTGCCGATACCGCCGAGGTCCACGCCGCGGTCGTTGTCCACCGTGCCCGGCAGCAGCGCGTTGCTGAACGCACCGAGCGGGATGTCGCCGAGCGTCGCGGTGCGCGTGACCCGCGGCGCGTCCCCGGAGGACGAGCCGACAGCCGTGCCGGACGCCACGAGAGCGGCCAGCAGAGCCAGCGGCACGCCCGCGGCGACCGAACGGTGAACATGGCGCCGACCGACGGCGTGCGGGGACATCGAGCCTCCTGAGGCACAGGTGCGTGGACAGCGGCCAGATTTCGCCCCCGCACCGAACGCCGTACGACCGATAGGTGAACGCGGAACGTCAACCACTCATCCGCTGGGCGGTGTTGGGATCACTCATTCGCGGCCTTCCGCCAGAGCGAGGGCTGTCGCCGGATCCTGTGCGGCCGGGCCCACGGGAGCCCATCGTTCTCCTTCCTTGCGATAGGGCCACCAGCGGTCGTCGAGGCCCAGGCGCAGCTGGGCCTGCCCACCGTCGACGGTCCAGCGATTGCGGGACGCACGCAGTCGCGGCCGCTCGTCGTCCTCCCAGGCCGATTCGAGGGCGGCACGCGCGCGTGCGAGCGTTTCCGCCTCCACTGTCCACTCGGTCTCGAGCACGTCGAGGGCGGCCACACCCCCGTACTCCCAGGCGCGGACGGCGAGTTCCAGCCCCTCGCGGTCGCGGCCCGACCCTTCGCCGAGCCGAGCGGCCACGGCGGATTCCGCGGTGCCTACAGCCAGCCGCACCGCGTCCTGTGCGGCCGTCAACTCCGGTTCCACGGGATGCGCTTCGTGATCGGGCCGGAGCGCCTCGGCGAGCAGCCGGTGGGCCTCGCGAGCCGTCTGTGTGGCCAGGAACGCCAGGGCGGTCGGATCGACGCCCGGTGCCGGTGCTGCCTCCGTGTCCAGCGACGGCGGCTGTCCCGGCTCTGAGGGCAGCACAGGCGGGGCGGGCAGCGGCGGCAGGATGTCCGCCGCCGCGTACGCCTCAGCGGCGTCCACGCCCTCGTACGGCTCGTCCCGCACGGGGGCGGCTTCGGCTCGGGGGCCGCTGCGCGCCTGCAACTCGTCCAGCAGCTCACGCTCTCCCCGGCCGCGCATCAACAACAGCACGAATGGGTCCTGGTCCAGCAGCCGCGCCATCTGGTAGCACAGTGCCGCCGTGTGACCACAGTGGTCCCACGCATCGCAGTCGCACTCGGGCTCCAGATCGCCCAGCCCCGGCAGGAGTTCGACGCCGGCGGTCTCCGCGTCCTCGACCAGATGCGGCGGCATTTCACGGTCGAGCAGCGCCGCGATATGCCCGGCTCGCTCGACGGCCATGTCCAGGAAGCGGTCCCACTGGTCCTCGGACAGCTGCTGGAGCAGGACATCGGCGCGATGCGGCGTACGGTCGCGGCCCTGGACCACCGCGGTGATGCGTCCGGGACGCACCGACACGGCTCCCACGGCTCCTGCGCGCGCCAGCCTGCGGCCCGTCTTGACCTGCTCCGAGTCCAGTGCCGCGTCCTCCAGCGCCTTCAGCCAGGCCTGCCCCCACCACGTCTGTGCGAAGCCCCGCCCGTGCGCGGGCGGCAGCGCGTCGAAGGTGCGCTCCGGGCTGTCTTCGTACGCATCGTTCATCGGGCGCCTCCTCGCAGTTCCACCAGGTCGGCCAGTTCGGCGTCGGACAGTTCGGTGAGGGCCGCCTCCCCGGAGCCGAGTACGGAGTCCGCCAGCTTCTGCTTGCGCGCCAGCATGTCCGCGATGCGGTCCTCGATCGTCCCCTCGGCGATCAGCCGGTGCACCTGCACGGGCTGGGTCTGGCCGATGCGGTACGCGCGGTCGGTGGCCTGCGCCTCGACGGCCGGGTTCCACCAGCGGTCGTAGTGCACGACATGTTCGGCCCGCGTCAGGTTCAGACCCGTGCCCGCGGCCTTCAACGACAACAAGAAGACCGGCACTTCGCCCTCCTGGAAGCGATGCACCATGGTCTCCCGTTCGGCGACGGGCGTGCCACCGTGAAGGAACTGAGAGGGCACGCCACGCGCCGCCAAGTGGCGCTCGATCAGCCGGGCCATCCGCACGTACTGGGTGAAGACCAGAACACTCGCTCCCTCGGAGAGGATGGTGTCGAGCAGTTCGTCCAGGAGCTCCAGCTTTCCGGAGCGGCCCGCGATCTTCGGACTGTCCTCCTTGAGGTACTGCGCCGGGTGATTGCAGACCTGCTTCAACCCGGTCAGCAGCTTCACGATCAGCCCGCGCCGCGCCATGCTGTCGGCGCCCGAAATCTCCGCCAGAGTCTCGCGGACCACCGCCTCGTAGAGACCTGCCTGCTCCTTGGTGAGCGATACGGCACGGTCGGTCTCGGTCTTCGGCGGCAGCTCGGGCGCGATGCCCGGGTCAGACTTGCGGCGGCGCAGCAGGAACGGCCGTACGAGCTGGGCGAGCCGATCTGCCGCTCCGGGATCCTGTCCGCCCTCGACGGCCTGCGCGTACCGGGTGCGGAACGTGCCGAGCCTGCCGAGCAGCCCCGGAGTCGTCCAGTCGAGAATCGCCCATAGCTCGGAGAGATTGTTCTCCACGGGAGTCCCGGTGAGCGCCACGCGCGCGCGTGCACCGATCGTCCGCAGCCGGCGTGCCGTGTCCGAGTACGGGTTCTTCACGTGCTGCGCCTCGTCCGCGACGACCATGCCCCACGACGCCCCGGCCAGCTGCTCGGCGTCGAGCCGCATCGTGCCGTACGTCGTGAGGACGAACTCACCGTCGGCCAGGTCCTCCAGGCTCCGCCGCGGCCCGTGAAAACGGCGCACAGGAGTGCCCGGCGCGAACTTCTCGATCTCGCGCTGCCAGTTGCCCATCAGGGACGTCGGGCAGACGACGAGCGTGGGACCCGCCGCCGACTCGTCGCTCTGCCGGTGCAGATGCAGCGCGATCAGAGTGATCGTCTTGCCCAGGCCCATGTCGTCGGCCAGACAGCCGCCCAGCCCCAACGAGGTCATCCGTGCCAGCCAGTTGAGGCCCCGCAGCTGGTAGTCCCGCAGGGTCGCGGCGAGCGCTGCGGGCTGACCGACCGGCTCCTGTCCCTCCGGGTCCGCGAGCCTCTCCCGCAGCGTTGCCAGCCATCCCGTGGGCCGTACGTCGACCTGGCGCCCGTCGACCTCCGTGGAACCCGTCAGAGCGGCGCTCAGCGCGTCGATGGGGGTGACCTTGTGGTCCTGCTGCGCACGGGCGCGTTGCACCTCCTGCGGGTCGACGAGCACCCACTGGTCGCGCAGCCGCACCATGGGGCGGTTCGCCTCGGCGAGCCGGTCCAGCTCCTGCCGCGTCAGCTGCTGATCGCCCAGCGCGAACGACCAGTTGAAGGCCAGCAGCGAGTCGGCCGACAGGAACGAGGGTACGTCCGACGACAGCCGCCCCGGGCCCTGCTCGTCATCCGGCGGTCCGATGACCGCGCGGGCCGTCAGCTTGCGCGCCAGCTCCCTGGGCCAGTGCACCTCGACCCCGGCAGCCGCGAGGGCTCGCGCACCCTCGCCGAGGAGTTCGGTGACCTCCTCGTCGGCGAGTTCGATCGCGTCGGGCACGGCCGCCGACAATAGGGGCGTGAGCGGAGCCCAGGCCCGTGCGGCCCGGCGGAGGGCGAGCAGGGCGTCCAGACGCGCGCGCGGACCGAAGGCAGGTCCCGAAGCGCGCGCGTCAGCCCACACGTCGGCGGCGTCCGCGATTAGAGCCGGGTCGCTCACACTGTGCAGCTGAAGGACCGCGTGGAAGGGCAGTTGTGGCTCGTCCGCCATGGCCGAGTCCAGGCCCGGAACTTCGATGCGCAGCGAGATCCGTACGCCCGCGTCGTGCCCCGCGGCGACGTCGGCGGCCCAGGCGCGCTGCTCGGGGATGTGCTGCGGTGCGGGCGCCGCGAAGGCCGCACCGCCCGTTGCGAGTGGCGCCGCAGGAGACCGGGGGAGCGTGTCGGCGACCGCGTCGAGGAAGGCCCGCACCAGCCGCTCCGGGTCGGGCAGACGCAGCGGCTCGGTCTCGTCGACGGGCACCGCATGCGCGTGCGGTGGCATCGCGGCGGCGAGCTCGCGGATCCGTTCCAGGTCCTCCGCGCGCAATGGACCGACACGCCACGCGTCATGGTCTTCGGCGCTCAGACCGGGCAGGAGGAGTCCGCGCGCGGCCAGTTGAAGGGCGAGCACGGCCGCCATACCCCAGAAGGCGGCTGCCCTGTGCGCGTACCCGGCGGCACGCGCGCGCGTGAGGAGCGGCAGTGCGGCTCTTACCGGCAGCAGCACGGCAGTCACGGTCACCAGCTCGACACCATCCCCGCCGGGCAGGACGACCGTCAGCTCCTCGACGGAGCCTGATTCGATAACAGGAGGGCCGTCGCCGTCGGGGTGCCAGAACGCCACGCTGCCGGTGCGGGCCGGTTCGGCGGGCACGAACACGGCGCAGCAGCGGGCCAGTTCGGAGATCTCGGAGGGAGTTGCCGCGGGATTCCTCTGCACAGGAATAGTCTATTCCTCAAATTTGACTACTGGAAGGCAAGATTGCCGAGGATACAGCATCGATGGTGCTTGGGGGTGCGGCAAAGCTGTGACGTGAGTCACCTCTCCGCGGGGTGTCGTCAGGTCCACCTGAAGGCGGGTGGCTCCCCCAGGGCGAACACGGGTGGTGCCGCCATGGTCGCCCAAGGTCACTGATCCGTACGTTTCTTCAGGTCAGCCCGTTCCCGGAGAGACCGGAGACCACCATGCCCCAGACCGCCGCAGCCGTCGCGGAACGCCCTCCCGGAGCTACCGTCGGAAGCGAGTTCACGCCGCTCCTGCGCACCGTCAAGGGCCAGGGTCTCCTCGACCGCAGGCACGGCTGGTACGCACTCGGCATCACCGTCAACGCACTGGCCCTGGCCGCGGTCGTCGTCGGCGTCGTCCTGATCGGCCACTCCTGGTGGGTGCTTCTCCTGGCCCCACTGCTCGCCCTCCTGTGCGCGCGCACGGCCTTCATAGGCCACGACGCGGGCCACTCCCAGATCACCGCCAACCGGTCGGTGAGCCGCCTGATCGGACTCGTCCACGGCAACCTGCTGCTGGGCATGAGCTACTCCTGGTGGAACGAAAAGCACAACCGCCACCATGCCAACCCCAACCACATCGACAAGGATCCCGACGTCGCCGCCGACGTCCTGGTCTTCACCAGCGAACAGGCGAGCGGCCGGGCCGGCTTTCGCCGCTGGCTCACCCGCAACCAGGCCTGGCTGTTCTTCCCGCTGACCCTCCTCGAAGGCATCGCCCTAAAGATCCACGGTTTCAGGGACCTGCGCCGGCAGCCTCCGCGCGAGCGAACGGTGGAGGGCTTCCTGTTGATGATCCACGTCACGGCCTACGCGACGCTGCTGCTCACCTCCATGTCCATCGGTCAGGCCCTCGCCTTCGCCGCACTCCACCAGGCACTCTTCGGCCTTCACCTGGGCCTGGCCTTCGCGCCGAACCACAAGGGCATGGAAATGCCCGATCCCGAGGGCGAGCGCTGGGGTCATCTGCGCCGCCAGGTCCTCACCTCCCGCAACATTCGCGGCGGTGCTCTCACCGACTGGTTCCTCGGCGGCCTCAACTACCAGATCGAGCACCACCTGTTCCCGAGCATGCCGCGCCCGCACCTGAGGCTGGCCCAGCCCCTGGTGCGCGCCCACTGCCGAGAGTTGGGTATCCCTTACACGGAGACGGGCATCGTGGACTCCTACCGTGCGGCCCTGCGTCACATGCACAAGGTCGGAGAATCCCTCAGGGACGAGTAGGGGTCGCGACTCAGGGTCGTATCAGGGTCGCGTCCTGGAACCGCGAAGGGCACGGACCCGTTCTCAGGACAGAGAGCGGCAGTGGCCGCGAAGGAGGCGACACAAGATGTCGAAGAACGCGAAGATCGCCGCAGGAGGCGTGGCGGCCGGGCTCATCCTGCTGATCTGGCTGCCTTGGTGGGCCGCCTTTCTGATCATCGTGGGGGTTCCGGCGGCAGCGTATCTGACCCTGGACCCCTCACAGCGGCGCAGGCTGCGCCGCGTCACACGCAAGGAGCTCGGCCGCTGAGCCTTCACCGACCGGGTCAGTTCCCTTCCAGCGCACAGGAGTTGACCACACCGCCGCTCGCGGACCTGCCGACGGCACGGTTCGCGAGCGGCGCTTCATCCCGGCGATGAGTGTGTACGGGTCAGAGCGGGCGTACGGCCATCTTGTCCAGCGACTCCAGCAGGCCGGGCAGCTCCGGTCCGCGACCCACCGGCAGGATCTCTCCCGGCTTCTCGTCGAGCAGTACGAAGGCGATGTCGTCGGTCCTGGCCACCATCGACCAGCCCGGACCGTCGGCCCGCAGAGTCCGGGCACCACCCGGCGCGAAGGACGAGCGCACGCGACCGAGAGGCGGCGGCGTGTCCATATACGCGCGGACCTCGGCGAGAACGCGCCGGATACCACTGCGCGGCTCGCCCCCGTCGCCGTCGCTCTCCTGTTTGTCGTCGTCGCCTTGCGCCGTCGGGGCATCGGGAGATTCGCCGCCCGCAGGCACAAACTCCTCGTCGTCGATCTGATCCCGCCAGGCCGCCCACTGGAGCGCTATCTCGTCGGCCCCGAGGCGCCGTTGGGCCGGACCCCAGACCGAGGTGTCCGGCGGGGACAGCGGCTCCCGTTCGGCGATCTCGGGCGCGGGGTCGTGCGGGGCGGGCACATTGGGTGCCGCGACGGCCACGGCCAGCGGCCACCCGGGGAGCGCCGCGACCATCGAGCGATCGTCGGGCGAGAGGTCGTACTCCATGCCGCAGTCCCACGACGCGATGGCGACGGCGACCAGCGACACGTCGTCGACGACGACCGTCCACCGCGCTCCGTCCCCGTCCTGCCCCAGCACCAGGCCGTATCCGTCGGCCAGGGGCGCCAGTCCGAGCGCCGCGCAGGCTTCCGGATAGTCGTCCCCCAGCACGCTGGGGAACTGCGCCGGCGTCAAAAGCACCGCCGTCAGCACATACAGCGCGTCGTCGTCCACGGCGGCGACGGTGGTCTCATCCGTCCCAGCCATCCCAGCCTCCCCATTGCTTACGTCCGATCGGCGCACCTTAGTGCGATCGCTCGGCGGTTGTCACGGTCCCGGGTGCGCGCGGGAGCTGAGGGCAACCGCCTGGACATCGGCGAAACGGCCATCCGTCACGGTCCGGCCGTCCACCATGCCTGGGCGCCTCGGTACACGCAGTCGGCGTCAGACGGCAGGCAGACCGAGGAGCGTCCGCGCCACCGCGGTGGGCGTCTCGTCGCGTTCCCGCGCGAGGGCGATGACCGCCCGGCACGCCAGCTCGTTCACCCCGAACGACAACGCCTCCGGCGACACCCAGGCCGCGGCCTCGTCGATCCGGTCCTGGTCGTCCTCGGCGCACGCCGACACATAGGCCGCGGCCGCCTCGAAGAGGTTGTGAGTGCGCTTCTCCGGACGCCGGTCCTCCTGAGGCCCGGCCGCTTCCGGGCGTGAAAGGAACTTGCGGAGTCTGGCTAACATGCCGGACATGCGGGCCACCTTCCCCCTGTGTGAGTGCCATCGCTGATCGCGCACCTGCTGCTATTCAGCCTGCTACTCAACGTAGAGTTGAAGTCCCGGCACCAGAAGAGGGACGGTGCGGTGAAGCGGCACGGCACAGCCCCCGGTGTTACGTGCGCAGCCACTCCGGAGGGATCCTCAGCCCTCGCGTACGGCCAGTGCGAGGAACCTCGCGTCCTCGTCGACGTACGACGTCATGCGCCAGCCGGAGCCCGACAGGAGCGGGCCGAGATTGGCCTCCGCGCGCAGGTCGTCCGGTGTGATCTGCCGGCCCTGGCGAGCGGCGAGGGCCGCCCGGCCGAGGGGATGGAAGAGCGCCAGCTTCCCGCCGGGCCGTACGACACGAGCCAACTCCCGCAGATTCTCCGCAGGGTTTGGCAGATGCGCGACGAGGCCCGCCGCGAAGACGGCGTCGAGCGAAGCGGTGCGCAGGGGGAGCGCGGCCACATCGGCCAGCAGTAGCCGTCCCGCACGGTCCCGTCCCTCCTGCACCGCGGCCTCCAGCATGGCGGGAGTCAGGTCCGCGCCCAGAACCACACCGGAGGACCCCACGGCCTCCCTCAACGGCGGCAGGGCCCGTCCTGTGTCGCAGCCCGCGTCCAGTACGTGATCGCCCTTCCGCAGGCCCAGTTCGGCGACCGCCGCGGCGTACGCCGGACCGTCGTCGGGAAACCGGGCGTCCCACCCGGCCGCGCGGGCCGCGAAGAACTCCTGCACGTGTGCCTGGTCGTCGCTCATGCTTCGCATGATCTCGCACTGCCGTGAACCGCGAGGTGGTGTACATGTTCGAGCGTGACGCGATCGTTCAGGTACACCATGGCGTCATATTCCAACAGCTTTCGAAATGCGCCCCCTTTATGCGCACCGGGCCGGACTAGCGTCCCGGAGCCATGGGACACCTGGACCACGCCACCTTCGGCTGGCTGACCCCCGTGCTGTCGTACGTGATGGCCTGCATAGGCGCCGCCCTGGGGCTGCGGTGCACCGTCCGCGCGCTGGGCGCCTCGGGGCGTTCGCGCCGCAACTGGCTGCTCACTGCGGCCTCAGCGATCGGCACGGGCATCTGGACCATGCACTTCGTGGCGATGCTCGGCTTCAGCGTCAGCGGCACCGAGATCCGCTACGACGTGCCGCTGACCATCCTCAGCCTGATCGTCGCCATGGTCGTCGTCGGCGCGGGCGTCTTCGCCGTCGGCTACGGCCGTGACCGAGGCCGGGCACTGTTCCTCGGCGGCCTCACCACCGGCCTCGGCGTGGCGAGCATGCACTACCTCGGCATGGTCGCCCTGCGGCTGCACGGTGACGTGAACTACGACCCGGTGCTGGTCGGTATCTCCGTCCTGATCGCCGTGGTCGCGGCGACCGCGGCACTCTGGGCCGCACTGAACATCAAGTCGCCCGTCGCGGTCGCCGTCGCCTCCCTCGTCATGGGAGTGGCGGTGAGCAGCATGCACTACACCGGGATGATCGCGGTCAGCGTCCGTGTCTCCCCTTCCGGCGAGGCCCTGCCCGGGGCCACGGCGATGCAGTTCATCTTCCCCCTCGCCGTCGGCCTCGGGTCCTACCTCTTCCTGACCTCGGCGTTCGTCGCGCTCTCCCCGACCGCTGGAGAACGCCAGGCCTCCGCATCGGCCCAGCGCCCCGTCGAGAGTGCCGCCCACTAGCGCAGTGACCGCGCCCCGCAGGCGCGCCCCCGAACCACTCCGAGCGAGGAGGCCATGCGTACACCCCGTAGGACCCCAGCAGGCGGCTCTCCGCCGCCGCCCTCGACTCCCGCACGGGGCCGCCGCGCGCACGCCGGACCACCGGCCGACGAAGGCTCCGGCCCGGAAGAGCAGGACGGCGCCGCGTCGAGTGAGATACCCACGCGCGCGGGACGTTGGAGCCCGCGCCCCCGCACCGTACGAGCGAAGATCGTCTGCCTGTTGATGGTGCCCGTCATCTCCTTGCTCGCGCTGTGGGCATACGCCACCGTCAGCACGGCCCAGGACGTCGCACGGCTGCGGCAGTTGCAGCGGGTGGACGCCCAGGTGCGTGCCCCGGTGGCCGCCGCCGTCGCCGCACTCCAGGCCGAGCGCACCGCCGCCGTACGCCGGGCGACCGACGCCTCCGCCGAGAAAGAGAGCACCCTCAAGCAACTTGCGGCGCGCACCGACCGGGCAGTGGCGAAGCTGCGGCTCGGCGAGCACAACACCGTCGCCGACAGCCAAGAGCTGCCCTCCGGAGTGGCACAGCGCCTCGAAGCCTTCGTTACCCGTGCCGAGCAACTGCCTTCCCTGCGGACGGCGGTGCTCGAGCGGCGGACGGGATGGAAAGAGACGTACGGGCAATACACGCAGACCATTTCGACGGCCTTCTCAGTGGGCGGTGCGCTCACCGGCATCCAGGACGCCGATCTCGGCTCCGACGCGCGCGTGGTGCTCGAGTTCGCCCGCGCGGGGGAGGCCCTCGCACAGGAGGACGCGGTTCTCGCCGGCGCCCGCATCACCGAGACTCTCGACGGAGAGCGGCTGCGACTGTTCAACGGTGCCGTCCACACCCGCCGGTTGCTCACCGAATCCGCTGTCCCTGACCTGCGCGGGCACGAACACGCTGCATGGGGTGCCCTCGCGGAGAGCAGCGCCTACGCAGGCCTACGTGCTGCCGAGGACAAGGTGCTCGCGAGCGCACCCGGCCGCAGGGCGGTCCAGGCCGCGCCCGAGGAGAGCTGGACAGCAGCGCACGCGCGCGTGCAGGACGACATGCGGACGATCGAGACGAGCGCGGGCCATGCGGTCGCGGACCAGGCCGACCCGTTCCGGCGCGGCCTGCTCTCCCCGGCCGGTGCCGCGGTGCTCCTGGGCCTCGTCGCCGTGGCGGCCTCTCTCGTCATCTCCGTACGCATCGGACGCGGCCTCGTCGTCGAATTGGTGAGCCTGCGCAACAGCGCACTGGAGATCGCCCGCCGCAAACTCCCGCACGCCATGCGCAGACTGCGGGCGGGAGAGGAGATCGACGTCCGTGCCGAGGCCCCTCCCGGCCCGCCTGCCGAGGACGAGGCCGGCCAGGTCGCGGAGGCCCTGGGCACCGTGCACCGCGCTGCCCTGCGCGCCGCCGTCGAACGCGCGGAGCTCGCCAGCGGCATCTCCGGAGTCTTCGTCAATCTCGCCCGCCGCAGCCAGGTCCTCGTACACCGCCAACTGAACCTGCTGGACAGCATGGAGCGCCGCTCCGACGACCCGGACGAACTCAGCGACCTGTTCCGGCTCGACCACCTGACCACGCGTATGCGCCGCCACGCGGAGAGCCTGATCATCCTCTCCGGAGCCGCTCCCGGCCGGGCCTGGCGAATGCCGGTGTCGCTCTCGAATGTGGTCCGTGCCGCCGTATCAGAAGTCGAGGACTACGCGCGCGTGGAGGTACGACACCTCCCGGAGACGTCGGTCGTCGGAGCCGCGGTCGCCGACCTCACGCACCTCCTTGCCGAAATCGTCGAGAACGCCGCCCAGTTCTCGCCGCCCCACACCAAGGTGCGCATCACCGGCGAACCGGTCGGCAACGGCTACGCGCTGGAGATCGAAGACCGGGGACTCGGCATGGGCAAGGAGACCCTCGCCGAAGCGAACCGTCGCATCGAGCAGTCCGAAGCTCTCGACCTGTTCGACAGCGACCGGCTCGGGCTCTTCGTGGTGAGCAGGCTCGCCGCCCGGCACGGCATCAAGGTGCACCTGCGGACCTCACCCTTCGGGGGCACCACCGCGGTGGTCCTGCTGCCCACCGCACTGCTTCAGACAACCGCGCCTTCCGGTGCCCACCGGGAGGAAACGGGACCGCCCGCAGAACGCGAGTACGCGCGCGTGCCCGCCGCCGCCCCACAACAGGACTCCGTAGAGCCCCAGAACGAACGACCCGCTCTGGTGGCCCCCCTACAGGCGGCCATGCAGGCCTCCGGAGACCGGCCGAGGGCCGACGCGAACGGCTCCCACGACGCCCCACCGCCCGGCGTCACCACCCTGCGGCTGCACCGACCGCCCGACGACACGCAGGAACCGGATGAGCTCCCACGACGCGTACGACAGGCGAGCCTCGCCCCGCAACTGCGCGAGGAGCGCCCCGCCGAGCCCACGACCGCGGCGGACCCCCAGGGCGACGAGGAACGCACCCCTGAGCTGGTACGGGACCGTATGGCGGCCTACCGCGCCGGCTGGGCCCGCGGCGGCGGCCGCTCGCCCGGCCTCGGCGCAACCCCCGACCTCGCACCGGGCGCGGACGGCAGTGAAGGAGACCTCGCATGATCCACGACCAGGGCATGGGGACCACACAGCGAACCGGTGAACTCGACTGGCTGCTGGACGACTTGGTGACCCGCGTCGGCGAGGTACGGCACGCCGTGGTGCTGTCCAACGACGGGCTCGCGATGGGCGCGTCCGGCGCCCTCACACGGGAGGACGCCGAGCACCTCGCCGCGGTCGCCTCGGGCTTCAACAGCCTGGCCAAGGGCGCCGGCCGCCACTTCGGCGTCGGCGGCGTACGCCAGACCATGGTGGAGATGGACGACGGCTTCCTGTTCGTGGCTGCCGCAGGCGACGGCTCCTGCCTCGCCGTCCTCAGCGCCGTGACGGCCGACATAGGGCTGATCGCCTACGAAATGGCCCTCCTGGTCAAGCGGGTAGGCGAGCACCTCTCCACCGCTCCGCGTGCCGCCGCTCGACCGGCGTCCGGGTGAGCGAAGGACGGCGGACATGACCGAAGACAGAACCGGCCCACCTGAGCAGCCAGGCAGCCAGTGGTACGACGACGAGGCCGGGCCGCTCGTCCGCCCGTACGCGATGACGGGCGGACGCACCAAACCCGGACCCACCGGAGTGCGCTTCGACCTGATCGCGCTCGTCACACTGCACACGGGCGCCCCGGACGTAGGCGACGACACCTCGCTCGGCCCGGAACACCTGGCCCTCATCGACCTCTGCCGTGCGGAGACCCAGTCCGTCGCCGAACTGGCCGCGGGTGCCGACCTGCCCGTCGGCGTGGTCCGGGTGCTCCTCGGAGACCTCCTTGAGCGAGGCCGCGTCACAGTCAGCCGCCCAGTGCCACCGGCCCAGCTGCCCGACGAGCGCATCCTGCGCGAGGTCATTGAGGGACTGAGAGCACTGTGATGCGGACCCGAAACCACGCCGGCCGTGCCCGGCACTCCCGAGAGAAGTGATCGATGGCCTCCGAGCATCCCGACGCCCCGAACGCCGAGACGGCCCCACTGGCTCTGAAGATCCTGGTCGCCGGTGGCTTCGGCGTGGGCAAGACCACGCTCGTAGGAGCCGTCAGCGAGATCAAGCCGCTGCGCACCGAGGAACTGCTCAGCGAGGTGGGCCAGTCGGTCGACGACACCGACGGTGTCGACCACAAGGTCACGACCACCGTCGCCATGGACTTCGGCCGCATCACCATCCGGTCCGGTCTGTCGCTCTATCTGTTCGGGACGCCGGGACAGGACCGGTTCTGGTTCTTGTGGGACGAACTGTCACAGGGTGCCCTCGGTGCCGTCGTCCTCGCGGACACCCGGCGGCTCGGGGACTGCTTCCCCGCGGTTGACTACTTCGAGCACCGGCACATCCCGTTTGTCGTGGCCGTCAACTGCTTCGCGGATGCGCGCACTTACGGCGCCCACGAGGTGTCACGCGCCCTCGACCTCGACCGCGGCACCCCCGTTGTGCTCTGCGACGCCCGGGACCGCGACTCGGGGAAGGAGGTGCTGATCCGTCTCGTCGAGTACGCCGGGCGGATGCACACCGCCCGGCTGCTCGACTCCGTCGGCTGACGCTCCGGCTCGCTCAGTCCGAGACGGCGGCCTGGGCGAGGACCTTCTCGATGCTCACCCGCACGAGGAGTTCGCCCGGCACGCCGTTGCGGGCGGCGAACTCCTCGGCCCGGTCCTCGCCCATGTAGCGCGCTCCTATCCGCCCAGCCCACAGCCGGACCTCTTCGAGATCCTCCGAGATCCGGGCGCGCCCCCGCAGGACCACGAAGGCGTACGGGGGCCGGTCGTCGTCCACGCACAGGGCGACCCGGCCGTCCCGGGCAAGATTGCGCCCCTTGACGCTGTCCTTCCCGGTGTTGAAGACAAGGTCGTCCCCGTCGAGTACGAACCAGATCGGGGTCACGTGCGGACTTCCGTCCGCTCGAACGGTCGACAGCTTGCCGGTGCGGGTGCCCTCGGAGACGAACGCCCGCCATTCCTCATCGGTCATGTTCTGTGCCATGACCCCATCATGCTTGCCCCGACAGAGGCTGTGGGGAAGGCTGGCTCGTCAGAACCTCAGGCCAGAGGTGACTCACAACACGGGGAGACGGATCATGGAGCAGAACCAGGGACTCGGCTGGTTGCTGGACGACCTGACCGAGCGCGTCGAACACGTACGACATGCACTGGTGCTGTCCAACGACGGGCTGGTCACGGCGGCCAGTACGGGACTCAGGCGCGAGGACGCCGAACACCTCGCCGCCGTCTCCTCGGGGCTGCACAGCCTGGCCAAGGGCTCGGGGCGGCACTTCGGCGCCGGCCAAGTCCGCCAGACCATGATCGAGTTCGATGACGCGGTGCTGTTCGTCACGGCGGCGGGCACCGGCAGCTGCCTGTGCGTGCTCAGCGCGGCCGAAGCGGACATCGGCCAGGTCGCCTACGAGATGACGCTGCTCGTCAACCGCGTCGGTGAACACCTCGACATCGATGCGCGACAGCCGGAACACGCACCCGCCATAGACACCTGACCTGCAAGAACGTCGACCCGCTCCAAGTTATCCACAGGCCGAGCGGGAGGCGAGGCAAACCGGCTACGGTTTTTCCCGAAGCGAGCGCACGCATACGGCGCAAGCAAGGCAAAGGCACGCAAGTGCATATCGCTGTACGGGGGAGAACCACCATGTCCGGCAACACCATCACGCAATCCGCCCTGCCCACCACCACCCCGCGCACCGCGCAGGCGGTCCGGCCGGCCCTCACACCGAGCCACGCCGCACGGGAACTGGGCCTCAAACGAGGCGAATTCGACCTCGCCGTCCGACTCGGATGCATCAGGACCCTTCCCGACGAGGGTGGCGGAGGCCGCCGCGTGGCGCGCGCGGAAATCGACCGGGTGCGTTCCGAAACCGGCTTTCCCGAGGCGCTCCGCGAGCGCGTCAAGGCCGTGGGCACCGCGGAGGGCGCGGCCCTCATGGGGGTGTCGGCAGCCCGGTTCACGCGGTTCGCACGCCTCGGCCTGATCGCGCCCGTCAAGTGGTACTTGAACCGCTACCGAGCTGTGGTCTGGCTGTATCTGGCCGAAGAACTACGGCAGTTCGCCGCGAGCGAGGACAACGCCCGGCTGTTGAGGGGGCGTACGCCCGAAGGTCTGCGCGACCAGTTGGACGCGGGCGTGGACCTGCGGGCCCGCAACTGGCGGGGACGGCACGTGGGGTTTCTGCTGCGGCAGACCGAGGATCCCTGGGCACGCGCCGCGGCCGTGGCATCCCTGCTGGATCCCGTGCAAGTCGCGGAGATCATCGAGGACCCGTACGAACGCGCCTATCTGAACCGCTACCACCCCGACCAGCCGGCCCACGGCGCGCCCGATTCACCCGCCGCCCACGTCGCCGCACGGATCATGACGGCGCAGGACCCGGACGAGATCAGCTGGCTCCGCAGCGACCTGGCGAACGCGATCGAGGAGGCACGAGAGCACCGGCCCGCCCCACGTCCGACACCGAGGGGAGCCGAGACACCGCATGCGGGTGCGAAGCCACAGCCACGACCGGTCGAGGAGCAGGGGAGCGTCGAGGAACCGGAACGCTCCCGCCGCCGCTTCGGATGGCTGCGCCGCAGAAACCCCTGACCCGTCAAGGGCCGGGCTTGGAGCCGCGGACTGATTCAGAAGCCAGACAAGATCAGCCCAGCTTCCTGAACAACCCCTCCTGGACGACGGACACGATCAGCTGTCCATCGAGGTTGTAGATCCGCCCGCGCGCCAGGCCCCGGCCACCGGTCGCGATCGGTGACTCCTGGTCGTACAGGAACCACTCGTCCGCGCGGAACGGCCGGTGGAACCACATGGCGTGGTCCAGAGAGGCCATGTCGAAGCCGCGGGGGCCCCAGAGCGGCTCCACCGGGATGCGGACGGCATCCAGGAGGGTCATGTCGCTCGCGTAGGTGAGCGCGCAGGTGTGGATCAGCGGGTCGTCGCCCAGGGGGCCGACGGCGCGCATCCATACGGCGCTGCGCGGTTCGGCGTGCTCGACCTCCTCGGGGGTCCAGCGCATCCGGTCCACGTAGCGGATGTCGAAGGGCTGGCGGCGGGCCATGCGCTCCAACGTCTCGGGGAGCTCGCCCAGATGCTCCTTGATCTCCTGAGTGACGGTCGGGAGCGACTCAGGATCCGGGACTTCGCGGGCCGGCGGCAGCTGGTGCTCGAAGCTCCCCTCTTCAGGCTTGTGGAAGGAGGCGGTCAGATTGAAGATCGTGCGGCCCTGCTGCACGGCGGTGACCCGGCGCGTGGTGAACGACCGCCCGTCGCGGACGCGTTCGACCTGGTACACGATCGGCACACCCGGTCGGCCCGGGCGCAGGAAGTACGCGTGCAGCGAGTGCACCGGCCGTTCCCCGTCCGTGGTGCGGCCGGCGGCGACGAGGGCCTGGCCCGCGACCTGCCCGCCGAAGACCCGCTGCAGGGACTCCTGCGGGCTGCGGCCACGGAAGATGTTGACCTCGATCTGCTCCAGGTCGAGCAGGTCGACGAGTCGTTCCGCTGGGTTCGTCATGTGTCAGCTTCTCCTGTGCTCACAGCTGGCCGACGTCGGTGACCTTGACGACGGCACGTCCCTCGGCGTCGGAGGCAGCGAGGTCGACCTCCGCGCTGATGCCCCAGTCGTGATCGCCGTTCGGATCGGCGAAGGTCTGCCGGACGCGCCACAGGCCGTTCTGCGGCTCCTCCTCGATGAGCAACAGCTTGGGGCCGCGCGCGTCGGGGCCGGTGCCGAGGTCGTCGTACTCGTCCCAGTACTTGTCCATGGCCTCGCCCCAGGCATCGGCATCCCAGCCCGACTCGGCGTCCAACTCGCCGAGTTCCTCGACCTGGTCGAGGGCTGCGAGTTCGACACGGCGGAACATGGCGTTGCGGACGAGGACGCGGAACGCGCGCGCGTTCGCGGTGACCGGCCTGACCTGGTCGGCCTTCTCCTGGGCCTCCTCGGCCGTCATCTCCTCCGGGTTGGCGAGCTGCTCCCACTCGTCGAGGAGGCTGGAGTCGACCTGCCGCACCATCTCGCCGAGCCAGGCGATCAGGTCCTCCAGGTCCTCGGACTTGAGGTCGTCCGGGACGGTGTGATCAAGAGCCTTGTAGGCGCTGGCGAGGTAGCGCAGCACGATGCCCTCGGTGCGGGCGAGTTCGTAGAAGGAGACGAACTCCGTGAAGGACAGGGCCCGTTCGTACATGTCGCGGATGACGGACTTCGGCGACAGCGGATGGTCGCCGACCCACGGATGGCTCTTGCGGTAGGTGTTGTACGCGTGGAAGAGGAGCTCCTCCAGCGGCTTCGGGTACGTCACGTCCTGGAGCCGCTCCATCCGCTCCTCGTACTCGACGCCGTCCGCCTTCATCGCCGCCACGGCCTCGCCACGGGCCTTGTTCTGCTGGGCGGCGAGGATCTGCCGAGGGTCGTCCAGCGTCGATTCGACGACGGACACCATGTCCAGCGCGTAGGAAGGGGACTCCGGTTCCAGGAGCTCGAACGCGGCGAGGGCGAAGGTGGACAGCGGCTGGTTGAGTGCGAAGTCCTGCTGCAGATCGACCGTCAGGCGCACGATACGACCCTGGGCGTCCGGCTCGTCGAGCTTCTCGACGATGCCGCCGTCCAGCAGCGAGCGGTAGATGGCGATCGCGCGCCGGATGTGCCGCAACTGCTGCTTGCGCGGCTCGTGGTTGTCCTCCAGCAGATTGCGCATCGCTTCGAAGGCGTTGCCGGGCCGGGCGATCACCGACAGAAGCATCGTGTGCGTCACCCGGAACCGGGAGGTGAGCGGCTCCGGATCGGAGGAGATGAGCTTCTCGAAGGTGTTCTCCGTCCAGCCGACGAACCCCTCGGGAGCCTTCTTGCGGACCACCTTGCGACGCTTCTTGGGATCGTCGCCGGCCTTGGCGAGCGCCTTCTCGTTCTCGACGACGTGCTCGGGAGCCTGGGCGACGACGAACCCGGCCGTGTCGAAGCCCGCCCGGCCGGCACGGCCCGCGATCTGGTGGAACTCACGTGCGCGAAGCGTCCGCACACGGTTGCCGTCGTACTTCGCCAGAGCAGTGAACAGCACCGTGCGGATGGGGACATTGACGCCGACACCGAGGGTGTCGGTACCGCAGATGACCTTCAGGAGACCGGCCTGGGCCAGCTTCTCCACCAGGCGCCGGTACTTGGGCAGCATGCCGGCGTGATGCACACCGATGCCGTGCCGCACGTAACGGGACAGATTGCGGCCGAACTTGGTGGTGAAACGGAAGTTGCCGATCAGCTCGGCGATCTGGTCCTTTTCCGCACGCGTGCACATGTTGATGCTCATCAGCGCCTGGGCTCGCTCCACGGCCTGGGCCTGGGTGAAGTGCACGATGTAGACGGGGGCCTGCTTGGTCTCAAGGAGTTCGGTGAGCGTCTCCGTAAGCGGCGTCAGCCGGTACTCGTAGGACAGCGGCACGGGCCGCGTCGCCGAGCGGACGACCGAGGTGGGGCGGCCGGTCCGCCGCGTGAGGTCCTTCTCGAACATCGAGACATCGCCGAGCGTGGCCGACATCAGGATGAACTGGACCTGCGGCAGTTCGAGAATCGGGATCTGCCAGGCCCAGCCGCGGTCGCCCTCGGCGTAGAAGTGGAACTCGTCCATGACGACCTGACCGACATCGGCCCGCTTGCCGTCGCGCAGCGCGATCGACGCCAGGACCTCCGCCGTGCAGCAAATGACGGGGGCGTCGGCGTTGACGGAGGCATCGCCGGTCAGCATGCCGACGTTCTCGGTGCCGAAGAGCTTGCACAGCTCGAAGAACTTCTCCGAGACGAGCGCCTTGATCGGTGCCGTGTAGAAGGTGACCTCGTCCCGGGCGAGCGCCGCGAAGTGCGCACCGGCGGCGATCAGGCTCTTGCCGGAGCCGGTGGGCGTCGACACGATCACATTCGCGCCCGACACCACCTCGATCAGCGCCTCCTCCTGGTGGGGATAGAGCGCGATACCGCGTTCCCCGGTCCACGACTCGAAGGCTTCGTAGAGGGCGTCGGGATCTGCGGTCTGCGGCAGCTGATCGATAAGGGTCACGTCCCCATCTTGCCTGTGATCCCGGGCAATGAGGGAATCGGTTGCCGGACAGAAGATCACGAACGCTACGCTGTGGCGCCGACGAGGCATCAGCGCACATCGACAACTGGGCGCGAGCACACCGAGTACACGAGGAATGGGGCGGGGCGCGGCCATGATGGGACCAGCACACTCACTGTCCGGGGCCGCGGCCTGGCTGGGCGTCGGAGCCGCGGCGGCGGCCACCGGACACACGATGCCCTGGCCGGTCCTCCTGGTCGGCGCACTGATCTGCGCCGGCGCCGCACTCGCCCCCGACCTCGACCACAAGGCGGCCACCATCTCGCGGGCCTTCGGGCCCCTCTCACGGGGCCTGTGCGAGATCGTCGACAAGCTCTCGTACGCCATCTACAAGGGGACGAAAAAGCAAGGCGATCCGCGTCGCTCGGGCGGGCACCGCACCCTGACGCACACCTGGCTGTGGGCCGCGTTGATCGGTGCGGGCACCTCCGTCATCGCGATCACGGGGGAGCGCTGGGCGGTCCTGGCGATCCTCTTCGTGCACATAGTGCTCGCCATCGAGGGTCTGCTGTGGCGGGCGACGCGGGGGCAGAGCGCCGACGTCCTGGTCTGGCTGCTGGCCGCGACGAGTGCCTGGATCCTGGCGGGCGTCCTGGACGAGCCGGGCAACGGCGCCGACTGGCTGTTCACGGCGCCGGGCCAGGAGTACCTGTGGCTGGGACTGCCGGTCGTCCTCGGCGCGCTGGTGCACGACATCGGCGACGCGCTGACCGTGTCGGGCTGCCCGATCCTGTGGCCGATACCCATAGGGCGCAAGCGCTGGTACCCGGTGGGGCCGCCCAAGGCGATGCGGTTCCGGGCGGGCAGCTGGGTCGAGCTGAAGGTGCTGATGCCGGTGTTCATGCTGCTCGGCGGAGTGGGCTGCGCGGCGGCGCTCAACGTCATCTGAGCGACGCAGGTTCAGCCGGACTGGGCGTCCTCGTCGACGATGTGCATGGCCGCCTCCTCAGCCGAGGCGGCGGCACCGTCGATGCCCACATCGGTGGCGATCAGCCGACTCTCCTCGTCCCCATGCGCACCTTCGTCCGGGGCCACGAGACGTCCGGAGCGGATGGTGCCCACCTCGTTGTCCAGGGCCTCGCCGTCGGAATCGAGACTGTCGCCGATACCGTCCCCGTCGGGCGCCACGACCTCCGGGAGCTCCACGGCGAGCCGTTCGTCCAGCGTCTCGCCGCGAAGCCGTTCGGCCGCGGTCACGTCCCTGCGCTCCACGGCCCACGGCCGCTCCGGCGGGGACCAGCCACGGTCCAGAGGGTCGTTCACACCGTCGGACTCCAGGGTGTCCTCGGCGCCGAGCAGCCCCGCGTCGTCCTGCACCTCGGATTGGTCGGGCTGGTAGACGTCGTCTCCCCATCCGCCGGCGCTGTCCACGGGTACCTCCAGGTGATGCGGGCCGATCCGCCGCCACCGCGTTCAGCAGCGGGCGCGCGGGCCGCTGGGCTCAGGCAATCGCTCGTACGGAACCGGGTGGTGCCGGTGCGCTTCCCGAGCCCGTGCCGGTATCCAGCCTTCCACCCCTTGTCGATACACCGCAACGCCACGGAGCCGACCACTGGTCGGGCCCGCCCGCACGGCAGGGCCCGGGCCCGGCCGCCAGTACGGCCGTGGCGCCGGTCCGCCCGGACGCGGGCGGACCTGGCACCGGCAGTCGGCTCACCCGTGCCAGGACCGCCACAGCGCGGCGTACGCGCCGTCCGCGGTGACCAACTGGTCGTGGCTGCCGAGTTCGCTGATGCGGCCGTTCTCGACGACGGCGATGACGTCGGCGTCGTGGGCGGTGTGCAGTCGGTGGGCGATGGCGACCACGGTGCGGCCGTCGAGGACGCGGGCCAGGGAGCGTTCCAGGTGGCGGGCGGCGCGCGGGTCGAGGAGCGAGGTGGCCTCGTCCAGGACCAGCGTGTGCGGATCGGCGAGCACCAGCCGGGCCAGCGCGATCTGCTGGGCCTGGGCCGGGGTGAGGCCGAGGCCGCCCGAGCCGACCTCGGTGTCCAGACCGTCGTCCAGCGCCCGCGCCCAGTCATCGGCGTCGACCGCGCCGAGGGCCGCCCACAGCTCGGCGTCATCGGCATCGGTTCGGGCGAGCAACAGGTTGTCGCGCAGGGATCCCACGAAGACGTGGTGTTCCTGGTTGACCAGTGCCACGTGGGAGCGGACGCGTTCGGCGGACATCTCGGACAGTTCGGCGTTGCCCAGGGTGATGTGGCCGACGCGGGGCGCGTAGATCCCGGCGAGCAGCCTGCCCAGCGTGGACTTGCCCGCGCCGGACGGGCCGACCAGCGCCAGCCGGGTGCCCGGCGCGATCTCCAGCGACACCTTGCGCAGAACGTCGACGCCCTCCCGGTAGCCGAAGTGCACACGGTCGGCGCGCACCTCGCGCCCGTCCGGGTCCAGCGAGTCGTCACCGGCGTCCGGCTCGATGTCGCGTACGCCGACCAGCCGGGCCAGCGACACATGGGCGACCTGCAGTTCGTCGTACCAGCGCAGGATCAGGCCCACCGGGTCGACGAGCATCTGCGCGATGAGCGCGCCCGTCGTCAGCTGGCCGACCTCGATCCAGCCCTGGAGCACAAAGAACCCGCCGATCATCAGGACCGAACCGAGGACCGTGACATGCGTGATGTTGATGACCGGGAAGAGCACCGTACGAAGCCACAAGGTGTACCGCTCCCATGCGGTCCACTCCCTGACTCGCTGGTCCGACAGGTCGATGCGGCGCTCGCCCAGGCGGTGCGCCTCGACGGTGCGCCCGGCATCCACGGTCTCGGCGAGGACGGCGGCCACGGCGGCGTACCCGGCGGCCTCGGAGCGGTAGGCCGACGGCGCGCGCTTGAAGTACCAGCGGCAGCCGGCCACCAGGAGCGGGACGGCGATCAGCACGGCGGGTGCGAGCGGCGGCGCGGTCACGGCGAGCCCGCCGAGCAACAGGGCCACCCACACCACACCGATGGCCAGTTGGGGCACGGCCTCGCGCATGGCGTTGGCGAGCCGGTCGATGTCCGTCGTGATCCGGGACAGCAGGTCGCCCGTCCCGGCCCGCTCCAGGACGCCCGGCGGCAGTCCCACCGACCGGACGAGGAAGTCTTCGCGCAGGTCGGCCAGCATGCGCTCGCCGAGCATGGCGCCGCGCAGCCGCACCTGGCGTACGAACACGGCCTGGACGACCAGCGCGAGGACGAAGATCGCGGCGGTGCGTTCCAGATGCAGTTCGTTCGCCGCGGTGGCGCTGTCGGAGACGCGCTCGACGAGGGAGCCCAGCAGGTAGGGGCCCACCATCGAGGCGACGACGGCGACCGTGTTGACGGTGATGAGCAGCAGGAAGGCCCGGCGGTGCCGTTGGAACAGTTCGGCCACGTAGGCGCGTACGGTCGCGGGGGCGCCGACGGGCAGGGTGTTCGCCGTCGTCGGGGCCGCCGGGTCGTAGGCCGGTGGCGCCACGCCGATCATGCGGTCTCCTCGATCTCTTCGAGTGCTTCCAGGTGGTCCAGGTCGCGAACGGCGGACTCGTCGTCGGTCTCACGAGTCACCACGGCGCGGTACCGGGGTTCGCTGTGCACCAGTTCGCGGTGCACGCCGACCGCGGCGACCTCGCCCTCATGGACGAGCACGACCCGGTCCGCGTGGTCCAGGAGCAGCGGGGACGAGGTGAAGACCACCGTCGTATGCCCCTGTCGCAGCGACCGGATGCCGTCGGCGATCCGTGCTTCGGTGTGCGAGTCGACGGCGGACGTCGGCTCGTCCAGGACGAGCACCTCCGGGTCAGTGACTAGGGACCGCGCCAGTGCGAGGCGCTGGCGCTGGCCGCCCGACAGCGAGCGTCCGCGTTCGGTGATCCGGGTGTCCATCGGGTCCTCGGCGTCCAGCGACCCCTGGGCGAGCGCGTCTAGCACGTCACCGCACTGCGCGGCGGCCAGCGCGTCCTGGGCACTGACGCCGCCCGAGGCGGGCACGTCGAGCAGTTCGCGAAGGGTGCCCGACAGCAGTACCGGGTCCTTGTCCTGGACGAGGACGGCAGTGCGGGCGGAGTCGAGCGGCAGCTCGTCCAGCGGTACACCCCCGAGAAGCGCGGACGGCAGTTCCGAGGAGTCCGCGGCGTGCCCGCCGAGCCGCTCGGCCAGCACACCCGAAGCATCCGGGTCACCGCACACCACAGCGGTGAGCCGTCCGTCCGGAGCGAGCAGCCCGGTCGCCGGATCGTACAGATCCCCGGCCGGCGCGACCGCCTCGAGCGAGCCCTCGCTGTCCATCGCGCGCTCCAGCGCCAGCACCCGAGCCGCGCGTTTCGCGGACGGCCGGGAGAAGGAGTACGCCATCGCGATCTCAACGAAGTGGTGCAACGGGTACGACATGATCATGACGGCGCTGTACACGGTGACCATCTCGCCGACGGTGATCCGGCCCTCACGGGCCAGGTTCACGCCGTGCCAGACGACCGCGATCAGCAGCAGACCGGGCAACAGCACCTGGACCGCGGCGATCAGCGACCACATCCGGGCGCTGCGGACGGCGGCGTGGCGTACCTCCTGCGAGGCCCGGCGGTACCTGTCCAGGAACAGCTCCTCGCCGCCGATGCCGCGCAGCACGCGCAGACCCGCGACCGTGTCCGAGGCCAGCTCGGTGGCGCGGCCCGCCTTCTCCCGCTGGAAGTCGGCACGCCGGGTGGCGCGCGGCAGCAGGGGCAGCACCGCGAGCGCCAGGACGGGCACGCCCACGGCGACCACGATCCCGAGCGCGGGCTCGTACACGACCAGGGCGACACAGACCAGGACGATGGTCACGGCGGCCGCGGTGAACCGCGACACGGCCTCCACGAACCATCCAATTTTTTCCACGTCACCCGTGGATACAGAGACCACTTCACCGGCCGCCACGCGCCGCGTCAGTGCGGAGCCCAACTGGGCGGTCCTGCGGGCCAGTAGCTGCTGGACCCGGGCGGCGGCGGTGATCCAGTTGGTGACCGCGGTCCGGTGCAGCATGGTGTCGCCCACCGCGATACCGAGCCCGCACAGCGCGATCAGGCCACCCGCCAGGGCCAGCCGTGCGCCGGAGCGGTCCACGACGGCCTGGATGGCGAACCCGACACAGAAGGGCAGCCCGGACACGGAGAGGAAGTGCAGCAACCCCCAGGCCAGGGACTTCAGCTGTCCGCCGAGTTGATTCCGGCCGAGCCATACCAGGAATCGGGGACCCGAGCGGGCGTCCGGCACACCCGGGTCGGGATACGGAAGGTCTTGAATCTGCATGACGTCCCAGGGGCTCGTAGAACGGGGTTGGGGGGAGACAACAAACTGTGAAAGGTTCGCGCCACAGCGTGTCCGCAGGCAAACGGTTTTTCGGCGTCAGGCAAAGATTCGGCTCGCATCGCCCGCATATGGCCGGGATACCCCGGTGCCGGGCGCAATCGTCCGGAACACGGTGCGACGATGGATCGCATGCGAGTTGGCGGTGCGATGCGTACGACAGTTGCGGCCGCGGCCTGTGCTGCCCTTTTCATGTCCCTGACGGCTTGCGGCGGTTCGGACAGCGGAGGCGGTCACCAGAGCGAGGCGAAGCCGAGCGACCGGCCGCGACAGGCCCAGGCGCGCACCGTCGACCTCAAGCACATCCCCGACGTCGGGGACAGACTGCGGAAGCAGATTCCGGCCAACTCCCGTCAGGTCGTGGCCGTCTACGGCGAGGGCAAGAACTCGGCGGAGTCCAAGATCGTCCTCTACACCAAGTCCGGTTCCACCTGGGACCAGACGCGCAGCTGGCAGGGGCACAACGGCAAGAAGGGCTGGACCACCGACCACCGCGAGGGCGACAACCGCAGCCCTGTCGGCGTGTTCACCCTCAGCGACGCGGGCGGCGTCCTCCCCGACCCGGGCGCGGGCCTCCCGTACACCCGGTCCGCGGGCTTCCAGGCCCCGCGCTACTGGTCCAAGTCGCACTGGCACGACTTCGATTACGTCATCGCCATCGACTACAACCGCGTCAAGGGCACCTCACCCAACGATCCGACCCGCCCCCAGGGCCAGTCCAAGGGCGGCAGCATCTGGCTGCACATGGACCACGGCAGCGGTACGTCGGCCTGTGTGAGCCTGTCCAAGCCGGGCATGGAGTACCTGCTGCGCACTCTCGACCCGGCCAAGCACCCGGTCGTGGTGATGGGCGACAAGGCGAACCTCAAGGCCTGACAAGCCCCTCGTCGACCTCCCCATCGGTGCGACCCGGCCGGCTCGCACCAGCCACAAGCCACAAGCCCAAGTCCTCAGTAGTAGTGCCGGAGCGAGGGCCACAGTCTCGACCACGGCTGGGTCGTTCCCGAGCAGAGGACGATCGCCGCGTCCTGCTCCTCGTTCTCCACGCCGTGTCCGTTGTCGACGCGGGCGACCTGACGGCAGCCGGTGAAGTACCGCTTGATATCGCGTGCGTCCTCCTGCCGGACGAGGAGAACGGGTCCGTCGGCCGAGTCCGGCGGAGGACCCCAGTCGGCGTAGCTCATATGGCCGGAATAGGGCCGGGGCAGCCCGCGTGCGGGCCCGTAGCGGTCGAGGGCGCCCGCCTCACCGTAGTTCTGCGTGAACACCACGGCGCGTGCCCGCTCAGGCGCGGGAATCGCGGACCACCCTTCGCGCGCCGCGTCGGCGAGCGCGGGCCAGCCCACCTGCTCACCCTGTTCCTTGTTGAGCGCCATCGGTACGGCGAGCGCACTCTGCGGCAGCACGGGCAGCGTCACCATCGCGTTGATCGCCGCGGTCAGCGCGACGGCAACCACGAGCCACGTACGGCCATGGCGCCGCGTCCAGGCGAGAACCGGCTCGCAGCCCGCCACCAACAGGACGACGAGCAGCGGCACTGCGTAGTACCCCTTGCCGCCCAGCCCGAGCACCAGCACACACAGCAGCGGATACGCCACAGCCATCGACCGTGCCCAGCGCAGCGCCGGATCGCGCCACAGCCGCAGCCAGCCCGCGATCCAGGCGGGCACGAACAGCGGTGAGAGATAGATGAGTTGCTCGGGAAGGAAGAGGATGCGGTTCTCGGCACCGTCGTCCGAGCTGATTCCTTCCGCGACGGTGAACTGCGGCCAGCCGTGGTCTGCCTGCCACCACAGGTTGGGTGCCGCCACCGCGAGGGCGACGGCGATACCGGCCGGCAGCCAGGGGCTGCGCAGCATCCGCCGGGGCCCCACGGCGAGCACGGACGCGAGCAGGGCCACGACCAGCAGCGCCACGAGGTACTTGTTCAGCAGACCGACCCCGACACACAGTCCGACCGGCAGCCACCACCGTCCGTCGCCGGTGCGCAGCAGCCGCAGCACCAGCCAGCAGATCACCAGCCAGGCCAGCTGATCGAAGCTGGCGGTCGACACCATGTGCCCGACCGCCAGTGGCTGCGCGCCCAGAGCAGCGAGCCCCGCGGCAAGCACTTGCGTCCGGCGGTCGGAGCCCAACTCCCTTGCCAGCAGTGCGACCGTGAAGATGAAGGCCACAAAGGCGAGGGTCGCCGCGACGCGCAGCCCGACCGTCGAGTCCCCGAACAAGGTGGTGGCCGCCCGCGCGATGAGCGGCGTCAGCGGCGGCTGGTCGACGTATCCCAATGCCAGGTGATCGCCGGCCGCGAGGAAGTACAACTCGTCCCGGTGGTAGCCGTACCGGCCGGACAGCGCGGTCAGCACGACGGCGAAACCAACCGCCAGAGAGGCGACCGGACCGGTGGCGAAACGAGGCAAGTCGCGCGGTGCGTCATCGTCCCATGCCCGATCCATAGCGCCCCCCTCGCCAACCGGTCGCACCACGGTACTGACATGGCAGAAACCCGTCGAGAGGGCTGACTCATCGCCCGAGGACTCATTGCGGGCAGCTCCAACTCCCCGTAGAACTCCGGCCATGAGAAGACGGATCATCATGTCCATGCTCGCCGGGGTGACCCTCGTGGCGAGCACACTCCTCGGCGAGCCCCCAGCCCCGGCCGCCGCCCCATCCCACACCCTCGCCGCCGAATCCCCCGCCCCGCCCGCCGAGTTCGGCACCGACTGGCACGACCCCCTGACCGCCGCGCCGCCCGTCACCCGACCCAATGACGCGAAGTCCTGCGAGATGACGGTTGCCGAAGCTCAGTTCCGCGACTTCACGCCGTACAAGGGCACGTACGCGCCCCCGCGCGGCTGCGGCGACCGATGGAGCAAGGTCGTGCTGCGGCTCGACGGCAAGGTGAAGGGGCGGCAGTTCGACCGGCTCGGCTATCTGCACATGGGTGGCGTCGAGGTCTTCCGTACGTCCACCCCGCAGCCCTCGCCGGACGGCATCGAGTGGTCTGTGGAGAAGGACGTCACCCGATACAGCGACACGTTCCGGCACCGCCAGGACGTCGAGATGCTCATCGGGAACGTCGTCGACGACACGTACACGGGCATCATCGACGTCAAGGTGACGCTGACCTTCTACGAGGGCAGGCCCGCGGCCACCACCCCCGACCGCGTCCTCACTCTTAAGGACGGCACCCTCACCACGCCCCGTAACAGCGAACGCATCGTCGCCGAGGTGTACGCCACGGGTTCCGGCGGCGGCTGCGAGGAGTACTGGTATCTGACGGTGCCCGATGCCGCGCCGTACTCCTGCAAGGCGGACGACGGCCCCTACCGCGAGGTGCAGATCAAGGTCGACGGCCAACTGGCGGGCATCGCCACGCCGTTCCCGACCGTGTGGACCGGGGGCTGGTCCAATCCCTTCCTCTGGTATGTGATTCCGGGGCCGCGCACCTTCGACATCAAGCCCATCGAGTACGACCTGACACCCTTCGCGGGGCTGCTCAACGACGGCCGTCCGCACCGGATCGAGGTCTCCGTGGTCGGCGTTCCGGAGGGGCAGTCCGGCTGGAGCGCCCCGGTGAACGTCCTCGTCCAGCAGGATGCCAAGACTAGGCAGGTGACCGGAAAGCTGACCGCGCACAAGGCGGGCGACCTCGCCAACTCCTCGACGTACACGCCCGGTTCTGAGCACCGGCTGGACACCGAGGCCGGCCACGGGTTGACCGTGTCCGGGTACGTCGACACCTCCCACGGCCGCGTGACGACCACCGTCAGGCGATCGCTCGCCCATACGTCCCTGCACCGCTGGACCGACGGCGAGAACACCGACGCTCTGAAGGCGAACTGGACCGACGACGAGACGGTCACCGTCGACGGACGCGGACCGGCGACGTCGACCCGCACGCACCGGACGTACACGATGGACGGCACCACGACCCTCGGCGCGGGCGACCGGCTGCGGACCGTCATGTCGCTGGGGGACCAGGCCGCCGTCGTGGAGACGCGCGGCAGCCGGCGCACCGACTGGTACCGGCTCGACGACAGCTACGTGGGCGACGCGACGTATACGGCGAATGTGCCGCGCGACCAGCGGCATGCGGTCGGCACGACGAGTGAGCGCTACCGGTTGTACGGACAGGGCGGTTGCTTCGACCGGAGTGTGATCACTGTGCAGGGGATGGTCACCGAGGACCGGGAGCGCTGCTGAGTCCAGAGCCTGTGTGACGTGTCACACCCTCCATCATTTACATGGACGTGACACGGGTGTTGTCGGCGGTAGCAAACTCCCCCGATAGTGATCGACGCGGAAGCGCTTTTCCGCATCCCAGAAGTCTCATTCGGAGGAGTGCCCGTGCCGCCGTCTGTACCGTCCCCTACGCGACGCGTCGCACGCATACTGCGTACCTCATTGTTCGCCCAGGTCGCCGTCGCCCTGGTGCTCGGAATCATCGTCGGAAGGTTGTGGCCCGACACGGCCACAACCTTCCAGCCGCTCGGCGACGGTTTCATCCGGCTCATCAAGACGGTGATCTCGCCGCTGGTGTTCTGCGTGGTCGTCGTCGGCATCGCCAAGGCCGGCAATCTGAAGGCCTTCGGGCGGATCGGGCTCAAGGCCCTGATCTGGTTCGAGGTCGCGTCCACGGCCGCCTTGCTCATCGGCCTGATCGCCGCCAATGTCGTTGCCCCCGGCTCCGGCATGAACGTCGACCCCTCGCAGCTCGACACCTCGGCGGTCGACGACAAGACCGCCGGCGGTTCACTGCCGTCGACCACCGAGTTCATCCTGGAAGCGCTGCCGCAGAGCGCGATCGGCGCGTTCGCGGAGAACTCGCTGCTTCAGGTACTGGTGCTGGCCTGCCTCGTCGGTGCCGCGCTGCTGCACCTCGGCCACACCAAGGTTCCCAAGATCCTGCCCGCCATCGAGCAGGCCCAGGAGGTCATCTTCGCGATCGTCGGCTTCGTGATGAAGCTGGCGCCGCTCGCCGTGTTCGGCGCGATGGTCCACCTGGTGGGGGAGTACGGCCTCGGGGTGATGAAGACGTACGGCAAGCTCATCATCCTCTGCTACGCCGTGGCCGCGATCTTCCTCGTACTGCTCTCCGTCGCGCTGAAGCTGGTCACCGGGCTCAGCCTGTGGAAGTTCGTGCGCTACACGCGCGAGGAGATGCTGCTCGCGCTCGGTACCGCCTCCAGCGAATCCGTCCTGCCGCGCATGATGCAGAAGCTGCGGCAGGCGGGCGCCCGCGACGACGCCGTGGGCCTGGTGCTGCCCACCGGCTACTCGTTCAACCTCGACGGCGCCTCCATCTATCTCTCCATCGGCACGCTGTTCATCGCGCAGGCCGTCGGCGTGGACCTCAGCCTGAGCCAGCAGATCACCGTGGTCCTGGTCCTCATGCTGACCAGCAAGGGCATGGCCGGCATCCCCGGTTCGGCCTTCCTCGCCCTGTCGGCGACCGCATCCTCGCTCGGCGCCATACCCGCCGGGGCTGTGGCCCTGCTGCTCGGCGTCGACCGCATCATGGACTCGATGCGCGTCGTCACCAACCTGCTCGGCAACTGCGTCGCCGTGTTCGCGGTGTCGAAGTGGGAGGGGGCGCTCGACACGGAGCGGGCCAAGAAGATGCTCGACGGTGAGATCGCGTTCGTGGAGGAAGACGAGGCCGACGAGAACACGCCGAAGAAGGAGGCGCCTGCTTCCGAGAGCGCGTCGGGGACGGGGAAGCCCTCCTCTGAAGGCGAGGCTCCCGAGGGTGCCGCTGTCGAGAGCACCGCTCCCGAGGGCGCCGAGGTCAAGGCACCGGCCAAGTAGCCCGCGGGCTAAGTGAGTTGAGAGAGCATGGCCCGGCGTGCATCGCATGCCGGGCCATGCTCTGTTCAGTCCTCCACCGCGGGCATCCCGTCGACCAGTGTGTCCAGCAACCCGCCCAGTACCTTGCGCTGTTCGTCCGTCAGCGGAGCCAGGATGTCCTCCGCCGCGGCCCGGCGCGCGCCGCGCAGCTCGCGCAGTGCCCGGCGTCCGTCGTCCGTGAGCTCGATCCGTATCACCCGGCGATTGGTCGGGTCGGGTACGCGACGCACCTTGCCGCTAGCCTCCAGACCGTCGACCAGCGTCGTCACGGCCCGGGGCACGACCTCCAGACGCTCGGCCAGATCGGCCATGCGCGGCGGCGAGGCGTAGGGCGCGAGGGTGCGCAGCAGCCGTGACTGGGCCGGGGTGATACCGAGCCCGCGCTCCTGAAGATGACGCTTCTGGATGCGGTGCACACGACGGGTCAACCGCAGCAGTTGCTCGGCGAGCACGCCGTCGGCGTCGGGGGTGTTCATGCGGGAACAATATCAGGACCTTGTGCATTGTGAGTATAGGTAACAATGAGCTACGCTCCATCAGTCGACTTCGTCCCACACCCCGTAGGAGCCCATGCCTTCCGACACGCTCACCTGGACCCCGCCACCTACCAAGCCCGGAGAGCCGCGGCAGGTGCGCCGCATCCTGAAGCTCTTCCATCCCTACCGCGGCCGGCTCGCCGTCGTCGGCCTGCTCGTCGGCGCCGCGTCGCTGGTCTCGGTCGCCACGCCCTTCATGCTGAAGGAGATCCTCGACACCGCGATCCCGCAGGGCCGCACCGGCCTGCTGAGCCTGCTCGCGCTCGGGATGATCCTCAGCGCCGTACTCACCAGCGTCTTCGGCGTGCTGCAGACCCTCATCTCCACGACGGTCGGGCAGCGCGTCATGCACGATCTGCGCACCGCTGTCTATGACCGGCTGCAGCGCATGTCGCTCGCCTTCTTCACCAGAACGCGCACGGGTGAGGTCCAGTCGCGTATCGCGAACGACATCGGCGGCATGCAGGCCACGGTCACCTCAACGGCCACCTCGCTGGTCTCCAACCTGACCAGCGTCATCGCCACGATCGTCGCGATGGTCGCCCTGGACTGGCGGCTGACGGTGGTCTCGCTGCTCCTGCTGCCGTTGTTCGTCTGGATCAGCCGCAGAGTCGGCAACGAACGCAAGAAGATCACCACTCAACGTCAGAAACAGATGGCCGTGATGGCCGCCACCGTCACCGAATCACTGTCCGTCGGCGGCATCCTGCTCGGCCGCACGATGGGCCGCTCCGACTCGCTCACCCGGTCCTTCGCGGACGAGTCCGAGGGTCTCGTCGACCTCGAAGTGCGGTCGAACATGGCGGGACGCTGGCGCATGGCCGTCATCTCGATCGTCATGGCCGCCATGCCCGCCGTCATCTACTGGACCGCAGGGCTGGCCATGCAATTCGGCGGCCCCGCCGTCTCCATCGGCACGCTCGTCGCCTTCGTCTCGCTCCAGCAGGGCCTGTTCCGGCCGACCGTCAGCCTGCTCTCCACCGGTGTGCAGATCCAGGCCTCGCTCGCCCTGTTCCAGCGCATCTTCGAGTACCTCGACCTGCCCATCGACATCACCGAGCCCGAGCGCCCGGTCCACCTCGACCAGATCAAGGGCGAAGTCCGCTTCGAGGACGTCGAGTTCCGCTATGACGACAAGAGCGCGCCGATACTCGACGGCATAGACATCACCGTCCCCGCGGGCGGCAGCCTCGCCGTCGTCGGCGCCACCGGCGCCGGAAAGTCCACGCTCAGCTATCTCGTGCCACGGCTGTACGACGTCACCGGCGGCCGCGTCACGCTCGACGGGGTCGACGTACGGGACCTGGACTTCGACACCCTCGCGCGCGCGGTCGGCGTCGTCTCCCAGGAGACCTACCTCTTCCACGCCTCCGTCGCCGACAACCTGCGCTTCGCCAAGCCGGACGCCACCGACGAAGAACTGCACGCCGCCGCGAAGGCCGCCCAGATCCACGACCACATCGCGTCCCTGCCCGACGGCTACGACACGATGGTGGGGGAACGCGGACACCGCTTCTCCGGCGGCGAGAAGCAGCGCCTCGCCATCGCCCGCACCATCCTGCGCGACCCGCCCGTACTGATCCTCGACGAGGCGACCAGCGCCCTGGACACCCGCACCGAGCGCGCCGTACAGGAGGCCATCGACGCCCTCTCGGCCAACCGGACCACACTCACCATCGCCCACCGGCTGTCCACCATTCGGGGCGCCGACCAGATCGTGGTCCTGGACGCCGGGCGCGCGGTCGAACGCGGCACCCACGAGGAGCTGTTGGAGCACGAGGGCCGTTACGCCGCACTGGTGCGCCGGGACGCCCAACTGGAGCCAACAAGATGAAGATATGCCGGGTTTACACCCTTATGCGGGTTAGCGTGCCCGCATGCAGACCCACACCCCGCCACGGAGAACGATTCGACTGACGCGCCGAGGCCGGATCGCCCTCATCGCGACCGGAGCCGTCGTAGCGGCCACCGCCGTGGCGGTGCCGCTGCTGAGCACGGACGAAGCCGAGGGGCCCCAGCACGTGGTGATCCCGGAGGGCTGGCGTGCCCGCCAGGTGTACAAGGCCGTCGACACGGCCCTCGCCCTGCCCGCGGGCACCACCAAGAAGTCCCTGGACAAGGCCCGTCTCAAGCTCCCCGAGGACGCGAGCGGCAATCCCGAGGGCTACCTCTTCCCGGCGACATATCCGATCGACGAGAAGTCGACTCCGGCGTCCCTGCTCTCGTACATGGTCCATACGGCGAACAAGAAGTTCAGCGGCGGTACGGTCACCGCCGGGGCCGAGCAGAACGCCATGAACGTCTATCAGACCGTCACCGTCGCGAGCATGGTCCAGGCCGAGGCGGACACCAAGGCGGACATGGGCAAGGTGGCGCGCGTCATCTATAACCGCCTCGTTCGCGGTATGCCGCTCCAGATGGACTCGACGATCAACTACGCGCTGAACCGCAGCACGCTCCGCACCAGCGAGCGCGACACAAAGCTCAACAGCCCGTACAACACGTACCAGCGGATGGGCCTGCCACCCACGCCCATTGCCAACCCCGGCGAGGACGCGATGCGCGCCGCGGTCAGTCCGCCGCAGGGCGACTGGCTGTACTTCGTCACGGTCAAGCCGGGCGACACACGCTTCACGGCCGACTACGCCGAACACCAGAAGAACGTCGCTGAGTTCAACCGAAACCGCCAGAGCGCGTCCGCGTCCCGCTGAGCCCCGGCTCGGGGAGACTCACGCGGCGACCGGCACCTGAGCCAGCAGCCGGCGGATGTCCCGTACCGCCGAGCGCCCGGCACGGTTGGCGCCGATGGTGCTGGCCGACGGCCCGTACCCGACCAGATGGATACGCGGATCGGAGACCGCACGCGTCCCCTCGACTCGGATGCCACCGCCCGGCTCACGCAGCCGCAGGGGTGCCAGATGGTCGATCGCCGCGCGGAAACCGGTCGCCCACAGGATGACGTCGGCGTCCACGCGACGGCCGTCGTCCCATTCCACGCCGTCCGGAGTGATCCGGTCGAACATCGGCAGCCGGTGCAGCACGCCGTCGTCGATCGCCTGGCGGATCGTGTCGTTGAGCGGCAGCCCGGTGACCGATACGACGCTCTGGGGCGGAAGCCCCTTCCGGACCCGTTCCTCGACGAGCGCGACTGCGGACCGCCCCGTGCCCTCGTCGAAGGGTCCCTCGCGGAAGACCGGCGGTCGCCGCGTCACCCACGTGGTCTCCGCCGCGTACGGCGCGATCTCCATCAGATGCTGGGTGCCGGAGGCGCCGCCGCCCACGACGATGACCCGCTGCCCGGCGAACTCCTCGGGGCCGGGGTACTGAGCCGTGTGCAACTGCCGCCCGCGGAACGTCTCCTGGCCCGGATAGCGGGGCCAGAACGGCCGGTCCCAGGTACCCGTCGCATTGATCAGCGCCCGCGTCGACCAGGTCCCCGCCGAGGTCTCCACGAGCAGGCGCCCGCCATCGCCCTCGCGTACGGCCCGCACGTCGACGGGGCGCCGTACGCGCAGGTCGAAGGTTCGCTCGTAATGGTCGAAGTACTCCGCGATGACCTCGGAGGACGGGCGGGCCGGGTCAGCGTCCGTCAGTTCCATGCCGGGCAGTGAATGCATCCCGTGCACCTTGCCGTACGTGAGCGAGGGCCACCGGAACTGCCATGCGCCGCCCGGTTGGGGCGCATGGTCCAGCACCACGAAGTCCCGCTCGGGCTCGAAGCCGGTGCGCCGCAGGTGATAGGCGCTGGACAGTCCGGCCTGCCCGGCGCCGATGACGACCACATCGATCTCTCGTGCCGCGTCTTGTACCCCGATTTCGTTCACGCTTCTACTAACTCAACCGGAGAGCGGGATCTTCCCGTCGGCGCCCACTCGCGACAGACTCCAGCCAGATCGGACGTACGGGCATGGGGTGGCACGGAACTGATGCGCCAGGATTGACCCATGTCCGATGCCTTCACCACCCGCGTACTGAACGTCGCCACCGGCTCCACGGAGAGGATCGTCGACCTCACCCACGAATGCGAGGCCTTCCTCGGGGAGGCGGCGGGCGACCGTGACGGCCTGCTGAACATCTTCGTACCCCACGCCACCGCCGGAGTCGCGATCATCGAAACCGGAGCGGGCAGCGATGACGACCTCCTCGCCGCCCTCCGCGCCCTGCTCCCCGCCGACGACCGCTGGCAGCACCGCCACGGAAGCCCCGGCCACGGCCGCGACCACGTACTCCCCGGGCTCGTACCTCCGCATGCCACGCTGCCGGTGCTGGGCGGCCGCCTTGCGTTGGGGACTTGGCAGTCGGTGTGCCTGGTCGATACGAACCGCGACAATCCAGACAGGCAGGTTCGGTTGTCGTTCCTTGGCTGAGGGCCGGGGTGTGGCGACTGCAGGCCTCATGCCCCGCCGCTTCCTGAGCCTCGACATGGACAGGCTGCCACCAGGAACCGGGCGCCCGGCCCGCGGATGAGGCCGGGCGCCACCGGCGGCGCCTGCAACGCGGTGCCGCCGGTGCCGCCCGCTAACGGTCCAGCCGCACCGGGTCGCCCGGCGCGCTGCGGCGGACGAGCCAGGCTTCGGTGATGTGGGTGAACATCGCCTCGGCCGCACCGCTCGGGTCGTGGGCGGCGATGCGCTCGTACACGCGGCGATGGCCGTGGTTGGACGCGATGCACATGGCGCGCTCGGGCCGGCCCATGTACCGCGCGGTGTTGACGACTTGGCTCTCCAGTGCGCGTATCACCCCACGGGCGATGCGGTTTCCCGACGCCTGCATGATGACGTCGTGGAAGGCGCGGTCGTGCTCCGCGTATGTGACGTGGTCGTCCACGAGTTCGTCCATGCGGTCCACCAGTGTGCGCAGCTGATCCACGACGTCCTGAGTGGCCAGCCGGGCGGCGACGTGCGCCATGTCGGACTCCAACAGCCGCCGTGTGACCACGAGGTCGTCGAGGAGCTGCAGACTCTCGTCCTGGTCGATGCTCGCCGCCAGGACGTGCTCGTCGAGCATGTTCCACTTCGCCGGGGCGGTCACCATGGTGCCGGCCCCCTGGCGGACCTGCACCAGTCCCTTCTCCTGCAGGATCTTCACGGCTTCCCGGATGACGGTCCGGCTCACCGCGAAGGCCTCGCAGAGAGCGGGCTCGGGCGGAAGCGGCGTCCCCGGCGGGTGCTCCCCGCGAACGATGCGCCCCACCAACTCAGCCGTGACCGCCTTCGCAAGGTTGGTCGGCCGTCGTGCCCAGGCGGGAGGCGCCGAACTGCTCTCGGCTGCTGGCTGCGTTGCCGTCATGGCTTCCTCCGGTGGTCCCGCGACCACGCGGGCGACTCGAGGCGCCATCATACGCGACAACCATTGACGTCATACGTCATACGAGTTACGTTTCCGGATCATCGGCGGGCGGAGAGTCCCCGCAAGGCAACGGAGAGTGATCGGCATGAAGCGGCGAGCACTGTGGGCGGCCGTCCTGGTCGCGGCGATGACGCTGTCCGGCTGCGGCAGCGCGGGATCCGGCTCCTCTTCCGACAACGCGGACGACAAGCTCGTGGTCTGGGACTGGAAGTCCGGCGAGGAGTCGGCCGCCTCCTACATCAAGCAGGCGAAAGCCGACTTCGCCGAGAAGCACCCGGATGTGAAGGTGGAGTTCGTCGCCCAGCCGTTCGACCAGTACTACACGTTGCTGGGCACGGCCATTCAGTCCGGCAAGGGCCCCGACGTCATGCTCTTCAACGGCGGCGGTGAGATACGCGACCGTACGGACGCCCTCCTGCCCCTCGACGACTACGTGGCCAAGGACAGGAAACGGCTGGCGGGTTGGGAGGCCTTCACCGCGCAGGGCAAGGTCTATGCCGCGCCGGTGACGTTGCAGGGGCATCCGGTCTACTACAACAAGGCCCTCTACAAGGACGCCGGTCTCGACCCCGAACAGCCGGCGACGACGTGGCCGGAGTTCCTCGACGACTGCAAGGCCATCGCCGAGAAGACCAAGGCCAGTTGTCTCTCCCTCGGGAACAAGGAGGGCATCGGCATCCAGTTCTTCCTCTCGGGACTGGGGCCGGGCGTCCTCACACCGCAGGAGTACGACGACTGGATCGCCGGGAAACGGGACTGGAACTCACCCCATGTGCGACAGATCTTCGAGCTCTGGAAGGAGGCCGAGGACGCCGGCCTGAACAACGACGGGGCCAACTCGACCGCGCTGTTCAACGACGCCTTCGCCCGCTTCCAGTCCGGTGAGGCTGCCCACATCGTGGGGCTCATGTCGGACGTGGGCCACTGGAAGGACTTCAGCGAGTTCCTGAACCCGGACGACATCGGCGTGATGCGGGCTCCGCTCGTCAACTCCGAAGCCGACCCCGCCCTTCCGTACGACGGCGGTATCGGCTACGGGGTCGCCGAGTGGACGAAGAAGCCGAAACTGGCCGCGGACCTGGTGCGCTCCCTGACGTCGAAGGACGCTCTCAAGGCGTTCTACGCCGACGCCGGCGCGGTCGCATCCGACAGCACCCTTGACGTGTCGGGCGGCGGCCAGGCCCTCACCACGATCGTGTCGGAGATCAAAACCGGCAAGCCCGCCCTGCACGTCGCGCTGTCCTCGAAGACGCTGGATCTGATGGGGAGGCTGTCCCAGCAGATCCTGAGCGGATCGACCAGCGTCGACGACGCCTTGCAGAAGCTGGCCGACTCCGACCAGAAGGGCTGAACCCGTGCCGCTCCGGGGTTCGCCCTCGTCGGTCCGCCCGGCTGATACCGGGCGAATCGACAAGACGCAGGCAGGGCAGCGCACGCGCCGTACGGATCCCGGGGTGCATGCACCGCGGCGCATCAGTGGGCAGCGGGCCGAACGCCTCGCGCCCTACGTCCTGCTGGCCCCGGCCATCGCGATCGTCGTGGCGTTCCGCCTGGTCCCGCTGCTCATGGGCGTCAACTTCTCCTTCACCGGCGACGGCGAGCGCGACGGAACCGCGGTGGGCCTGGACAACTACGCGGAACTGTTCCGGGACCCGCTCTTTCGCACAGCCCTGCAGAACGTCGGACTGCTCGTGCTGCTGCTTCCGGTGGCGGTGGCGATTCCCGGCCTGCTCGCGACGTTCATCTATCTGCGCGTGCCCGGGCACCGGATCTACCGCAGCGTCTACTTCTTTCCGGCCGTGCTCTCTCCGGTGCTCGTCGGCGCGATCTTCAACCTGCTGCTGGCCTTCGACGGCCCGCTCAACGCGGCTCTCGGGAACACCGCCATCGACCCCGTCGACTGGCTCGGCGATCCGGACCTCGCCATGTTCACGGTGGTCGGCGTTCACGTCTGGGCGACGTTCGGTATGGCCCTGGTCGTCTTCCTCGCCGGGTTCTCCACCCTGGACGCCTCACTCCTCGACGCCGCCCGGGTCGACGGCGCGTCGCTGCCTCAGGTGATCTGGCACGTGATCGTCCCGGGCCTGTCCCGCACCATTCAGTTCGTCTTCGTCACCACCATGATCGGGATGCTGACATCCATGTTCGGCCTGCTCTACGTGATGACCAGCGGCGGCCCGGAGGGGGCCACCTATCTGCCCGAGTACTACATCTGGGTCCAGCAGGGGGAGATGAACCGGCCGGCGCTCGCCTCGGCCGCCTCGACGGTTCTCTTTCTCCTGATGCTCGTGGTGGGGCTCGCGCAGATCGCGCTGCTCCGCCGCGCGGGAAGGGAGCACTGATGCGCCGCGTGCGCCTGCGTGTGTGGGCGGTCGCCGTCCCGATGGCCGCCCTGGCAGTGGCGACGATCTACCCTCTGGTGTTCACCGCCAACGTCGCCATGAAGACCCGGCACGACTACATCCTCGACCGGTTCTCCCTGACGAATTCCCTGTCCTGGGACAACATCGCCACGGCATGGACGAGTGTCGGCCTGGGGCGGTACTTCGCCAACTCCGTCATCGTGGTGGCGTCCGCTGTCGTCCTCCTGCTGCTGATCGGCTCGATGGCCGGCTTCGCGCTGAGCCAGCTGCGGTTCCGGGGCTCACGGGCCCTGTTCCTGTGCTTTCTCGCGGCGCTGTTCATCCCGTTCCAGGTGATCATGGTCCCGCTTGCGCGGGTCATGGCGGACAGCGGCCTCATGGACACCTATCCCGGGCTGATCCTCGCCTACGTCGCGCAGTTCCTCCCGTTCACGATCTTCCTGATGACGAGCTACTACTCCGGGATCCCGGGCGAGATCATGGACGCGGCCAGGATCGACGGGAACACGACGTACGGCGTCTACCGGCGGATCATGCTGCCGATCGGCCGCCCGGCTCTGCTGTCGGTCGGCATCCTCAACGCCCTGTTCTGCTGGAACGACGTGCTCATCTCCCTGCTGATGATGCCGTCCCCCGAACATCGCACCCTCATGGTCGGAGTCACGTCACTGCGCGGTCAGTACTCCGACGACATCCCCACCTTCGCCTCCGGGGTGCTGATCGCCGCACTGCCGGTCCTCGTGCTCTACCTCTTCTTCCAGCGCCAGATCGCCGACGGGATCACCGCCGGTGCCACGAAGGGCTGACATGCGGATAACCGGGTTTCGCACTCTCACGACCGTCCACGAATGGGGTCGGCCCATCGGTGACGCCAACGGCGTCTACGCCGACGGGGTCACTCCGGTCCCGATCATCCTGGTGGACACCGACGCGGGCATCACCGGCGTCGGACTGGGACCTCACATAGAGGTGGACGCCGTCTTCTCCGCCATCGACGGCGAGGACCCGCGGTGCGTGACCGCGCTTTACGACCGCATGCTGCGGCACACCTTCAAGGCCGGCCACGCCGGAGCCCTCTTCGGAACCATCGGTGCCCTCGACACCGCCCTGTGGGACATCAAGGCGAAAGCAGCGGGCGAACCTCTGTGGCGCCTTCTGGGGGGAGGCGACCGGAGAGTCCCCGCCTACGCATCGGCCCTCGACATCGCCCTCAGCGACGACGAACTGGCCCACGTCTACCAGACCTACGCCGAGCACGGCCTGCGGGCAGCCAAGCTCAAGGGCGGTCTGGACGTCGAGCGGGACCGCGACCGGTTGACCCTCGTACGGGAGGTCCTGACCGAGGCCGGACGGGGGGCGCGACCGGCCCTGATGCTGGACGCGAACGAGACCTGGACCCGCAAGCAGGCGGTCCGTCACGTCGGGGAACTGGAACGCACACTCGACCTCACCTGGGTCGAGGAACCCGTCCGGCGCTGGGACGCCGAAGGAATGGCTGCCGTCGGACGGGGAATCCGGGCTTCCGTCGCCAGCGGGGAGAACCTCAGCGGCCTTGAACAGTACCGGCCGCTGCTGGCCCGGGACGCGGTCGACATCGTCCAGTCGGCGGCGGTCTGGGGCGTGACCCACTTTCTTCGGGTCGCCGCCCTGGCTCACGCCCACGACCTGCCCGTCAGCCCGATCGGCGACACTCCCGTAGCGCTCCTGCACGCCGCGACGTCCGTGCCCAACCTCATCGCCGCCGAGCTGCAGAACCTCCAGCCGCCCCTCGGCCTCTCCCTCGACCTGCACGTCGAGGACGGTGCCTTCGTCCTCGGCCACGCGCCGGGCCTGGGCATCGAGGTCGACGAGGAAGCGATAACGGCGTCAGGGCGTCAGCACACCGCTGCACCCGAAGGTCCCGGCATCCGGCCCGATCACGCAGGACGACGACTGCTCACAGCAGCCGACCGCCACACCGGCCCGCAGCAGCACCACCCCGGTCCTCCCCGGTTCCTCGTACCGCACCCCGTCAACGAAGTGCCGCGCACCGCCGGACCCTGACCGGCCCGGACCACCCCACCGCGAAGAAAAGGACGTAGCCATGCACTCGCTCCTCGCACGGCCCACAAGAACGTCCGTCGTGGCGACCGCCGCGACCCTGGCCGCCGGACTGCTCGCCGCCCTGCCCTCCGACGCACACGCCGCTCCAAAGGGATACAGACTCGTCGTCGCTCCCACCGGCGCTCCGCGCGCCAGCGACCACGGGCCAGGCACGGTCAAACGGCCGTTGAAGACCCTGGCGGAGGCGCAGCGCCGGGCACGGGTCCTCGCTGCCCGAGGCGACGGCGACGTCACCGTGAACCTCCTGGGCGGGACCCACCGGCTCACCTCGCCGCTGCGCTTCGGCGCAGCCGACTCCGGCCGCCGCGGGCACACGGTGACCTGGAAGGCCGCGCCCGGAGCGAAGCCGGTGGTGAGCGGCGCGGACCCGGTCACCGACTGGGAACTCGACGACCCGGACAAGGGCATCTACAAGGCACAGGTCGGCACCGGCTTCGATACCCGTCAGCTCTACGTCGACGGCGTCCCGGCACAGCGCGCGCGCCTCGCGCTGAACCGGTCCGACATCTCGCTCAACCCGACCGGCTTCACGCTCGACAAGCCGGACCTGGATCACCTGGCCACGCTGCCGAACCAGAAGCGCATCGAACTCCAGGCGATGCTGTCGTTCACCAACCGCTTCGCGCCCGTGGAGAGCATCTCCGGCTCCAGGGTCGTGATGCAGCAACCCGCCTGGGACAACAACACCTACGGATACGACACCATCCAGTCCCCGTTCCGGACGCCGAAGTTGTGGCTGCTGAACTCCAAGAGCTTCCTCGACGAGGCCGGAGAGTGGTACCTGGACACGACGGCCGGCACGCTGTACTACAAGCCGCTCAAGGGACAGGACCTGGAGAGCGCACAGGTCGAGCTGCCGCGCATGGAAACGCTGCTCGAGGTCGGTGGCACCGACGACGAGCCGGCCCATGACCTCCGGTTCCAGAAGATGACCTTCACGGGCACCACGTGGCTGCACCCCAGCTCGCCCAACGGATACGCCAACCAGCAGACGGGCGCGTTCATCACCGGCGTGCAGCCCCATCGGCCCGCCGATGCCTTCACGTCATGTGCCGTCGGCTGCAAGGGATTTGAGGGTGCACGCAACAACTGGGCACAGGCGCCCGCGGCCGTGCAGGTATCGGCGGCGCATGACATCACCTTCGCCGACAACCGCTTCGTCAACCTCGGCTCCGTCGGGCTCGGCATCGGCAACGACGCCAACGCACACGCCACCGGCGTCGGATTGGGCGCACAGAACATCTCCGTCACGGGCAACACGTTCACCGCGAGCGCCGGCGGCGGCATCGTGGTCGGCGGAGTGCGTCCCGACGCGCACCACCCGTCGGACGAGCGCATGATCAACCGCGACATCCTGATCGGCAACAACCGCATCTTCTCCACGGCGCTGGAGTACCTAGACCAGGACGGCATCTTCGCCAGCTACGCCACCCGGCTGACCATCGAGCACAACGACGTCTCCGACATGCCGTACAGCGGCATCGGGATCGGCTACGGATGGGGTGCCAACGATCCGGGCGGCAGCCCTGAGTACATCGCCCGCGGACTGTACGACTTCCAGCCGATCTACGACACGCCCACGACCCTGACGGACCTGGACGTGGTGGGCAACCACGTGAGCAACGTCGTACACACGCTGTTCGACGCCGGCTGCATCTACACGCTCTCCGCCAACCCCAAGGGCACCATCAAGGAGAACTTCTGCGAGAAGAGCGGGCAGCTCGGCCTGTACTTCGACGAGGGATCCCGCTACATGACCGCGAACCGCAACGTCTTCCTGAACACCGCGAGTCAGTGGGCGCACGCCAACAACCAGAACAGCAACCTCACCGGCGATCAGACCCTGATCGGAAACTACGCGACCAACCCCAACATCACCGGCCTCGTCGACGGCCAGCGCGGCAACGTCGTACGGAACAACACCATCTTCACCAGCGACAACATCCCCGCAGAGGCGCGAGAGATCATGTCCAACGCGGGCGCGGCCGACACGAAGCGTGGCCGCACCGAAGAATGAGGGTGCCGACGACCATGTCGACATGGTGACCTGACCGTTGTTGATCACCGTCACCCTCACCGTCACAGGCGGACGACACCCGGCCGCGCCCTCTCGCCGCATCCGCGCACGCACCGGGACGAGTGGGCGCAGCCGGGTCTTCGCCCCGGCCCTTGCGGATCGGGTGGCGCGATCGGATCGCGGACTACGTGGACCCGTGGGCCGATGCGCGAGCCTGCCGCTCCTGGCTGGCCCTGGCGGGCGCTGCCGACCGCCGCTGCACCCTTGATCTCGTTCCCGCACTGAGGCGGTTTACGACGCCCAAGTTGCTGATCTGGGGCGAGGACGACAGGCACAAGAAGGTGGAGTACGCCGAGCGGTTCGCCTAGTGAGCTGTTCTTGAGTTCGTGGTTCGCCACATGTGTCGTTTCTCGTTTCAGATCTAGGCTGTCTGCTGCGGCTGACCGAGCGGGGGCGCTGTGCTGGTTGATCGTCCCCACGAGCGTCGGAGCGAACAGAATCGCCGCCCAGCTGGAGCTCTTCTCGAAGTTGTCCACCACGTGGTGTTGACCTGGTGTTATGTGGTTTCTGCGTCCCCGACCTGCGCGGATGCTTCTTTGAGTGTCTTTGAGGTTTGTGCCGGGTGACGCAGTCGGTTCTCCCCAACGCCGCCATGCTCCCCAGATTCTCCCCAAGTGGGCCCGTCTTACGGACGCCTGCAAAGAGGTAGTCAGTCCGTCGGGCGCGCTGCTGTAGGCACGCTGAGTGACTGCGGAAGTTGGGCTACGCGGAGGGGGCACGCCAGCAGGTTCTTGGTCTGCTGGTGGTACGCATGAAGGGACCGTGCGTTGACAACCGGGCGACTCCGCAGCTCCAGCCGTTTGATGGCTTTCAGGGCGGCCTGCCGGTGTACCGACACAGGCGCTGGGCATAGAGGCGACCCCGACGCCGCCATTGTCACGCTCCCCTTCTCTTGGCCGTCCTCCGTCGCGGTTCGTGGTCCTTCCCCGTCGCCGGGGGACGGGTTCAGCAATGCTGTCAACCGACGTCGAAGAGATTCGGCAGTCGGAGGAGGTAACGGGTGCGGTCGTGGCGTTTGAGCGCCTCGAACTCGGGGGCCCGGTACAGCGGGGTGACGGTGCATCGCTCGGCGACCGAACCGATCCCGTCCAGCAGGGCGTTGACGGCCTGCCGGGCCGAGGTATTGGCGCCTTCCATGGTGGCCAGATCGATGGGCACGGCCACATAGTCGCCGGACAGGAAGAGGTTGGGGATCTTCGTGGCCGACCGCGGGCGGTGGTGGAAGGTCCCCGTCGGATGGATGAGCAGCTGTTCCTCGTTGACCGGGTTCGGAGTGCCGAGTCCGTCCACGGCGGGATCGAGGAACCAGGAGTGCAGTACGGAGTCCTTCAGGACCGTACGGCCGGTGTCGTTGAGTGCCGCCTTCAACTGCGCCCACACCTCGCGGGCGACTTCGGTGCGGGTGCACTGCTTGGCCGTCTTGCCGTACAGGATGCCCGGCTGGTCCCACTCGGAGACGTCCACGGACAGGCAGTCCGCGACCGTGCCGTCCCCGAAGTCGGCGGGGAAGTCGTGGCCCGGCCAGTGCTGCGCCTGGGCGATCGCGGTCAGCGACCAGGGGGAGTCGATGAGGTCGAGGTGGCCGTGCAGGATCGGTGTACGTTCGGTCAGATAGAACTGGATGCCGGTCATCCAGTCCGTCTCCAGCCGGTCGCACTCGGCCAGTTGGGGGTCGGCGGCGCGCACGTCGGAGTTCCAGGTGCGGCGGGCGTGCTCGACCGGCATGGCCGAAATGTAGTGGTCGGCGGTGACGGTCCGGCGGGCACCCCCCGGGTCCACCATGACAGCCCCGGCGATCCGGCCCGCGTCCAGAGTCAGGTCCCGTACGGTCCAGCCGATGTGGAACTCGACCCCGAGTGACTTCAGGTACGTCACCCAGGGGTCGATCCAGGCTTCGTTGGTGGGCGCGTTGAGGATCCGGTCCAGCGGTCCGTCCGCGCCCCGCCCGAGGAGGTTGAAGGCGAAGGCCTCCAGCAGGGTGGCGACCGTACGGGTGCTGGCCTCTTCCGCCTTGGTGGCCACGATGTTGCGGGTGATGCCAACGGCGAGGATCCGCTGGTAGTCGTACGACATCCGTCCGGCCCGTACGAACTCCCACCACGGCATCTGCTCCCAGGCGTCGTCGCGGCGTTCGTCGCAGCTGGTGAGGAAGACAAGAAAGCGGTTGGCGAAGTAGAGGGCCTCGTGGAGGGGGAGGTTGAAGGCGGTGTCCAGAACCGAGGTGAGGGCGCGGCGGATCTCGTCGGGGGTGAGTTCGGCCGGGGTGTTGCCGGGCCAGGGAAGCGGGATCCGGATGTCCTCGCGGCCGCCCGACCGGGCGAACAGCATCTCCTTGGGGGCGACGAGGTTGTCGTGGACACCGTTGGTGTTGCCGGGGAAGGGGATGCGCCGCATGGTGTCGGGCAGGTTGTGGTATATGCCGGGGATGAAGCGGAAGCCGTGCTCCCCGGGCAGCGGTCCGCGGCCGCCCGTGCCGGTGCCCGGTACGTCCATGCTGCGGGCCTTGCCGCCCAGCGCCTTGCGTTCGTAGACCGTGACGCGGAAGCCGCGTTCGGCGAGTTCGTGCGCGGCCGTGAGCCCGGCGACGCCCCCGCCCAGTACGGCCACGGTCTGTGGGACGGCGCCGTTCCGGGCCGCGGCCCGCTGGGGCGTTCCGAGGGCGACCCCGCCGCCGGCGGCCGCGGCTGTGCCCAGGAACCCTCTGCGTGTGGTGCCGCCCATGCCTACCCCTTACCATCGGTAACCATTGGCGCACGAGGATATGAGTGACGCACCAATCTCGGAAGGCGACCGACGAAGCTTGGGTCACTTTGGCTTGATGCCGCATCACTTCGGCGACACGCCACGGCGTGTGAAGGCCTTGCTGGTCACAAGTTGGACCAGGAAGCACCGGACGCCTGGCCGGCATCGGCCACCTCACCGGGCCCGACCTGACCTTCCGCCGCCCCAGCTGCTGCCTCTTCTACCGCACTCCCGCGGGCACGAAGTCGGGGACTGCTGCCTGGCCCGATGAATCAGTCGACGGCCGGGGTACCAGGGGGCGCGGCTGGGCAAGGCGCCTAGACCCGGGGCCCTGCCTGACAGGAGCGGCAGACGGACGTCCCCCGCCCACGTCCCTGGCCAGAACCCGAACCGGAGCCGTCCTGCTGACCGCCCTCGCCGGAGCCCTGCCGCCACCCCGCGATGTCCGCCCCGCTTCCGGTCCTCCACGTGAGACCGGGCCGACCCGCGCGGCGCAGTTGGCCTGGCGTGCGGTGTCCCGGGGGTAGAGGTAAGACTGACAGGGAGCCCGGCGGCACGGGCCCAGGGATCGCGCTGCCGCCGGAAGGAGCGTCCGGTATGCCTGAGCGAGAGACCCGGACCGGGAACGGCTGGCAGGACTGTGTCAGTGCTGCGCCTGGTGGGCTGCTCGATCTGCTGCGAGTGGCAGCCCTCGTCCTGGGGAGCGACGGCCGGATCGCGCTGTGGAGTCCCGAGGCCGAGTCGCTGCTCGGCTTCTCCGCCGCAGAAGCACTGGGCCGGGACGCGGGCGCGCTGCTGGTGGCCTCGGAGAACCGGTCCCGGGCTCGCGAGCTGTTCGAGCGCGTGCGCACCGGGGCGCGCTGGGCGGGAGTCTTTCCCATGCGGCACAAGGACGGCTCGTCGCGGTGGGTGGAGTTCCGCACCATGCAGCTGCGCGATGCACGCGGTGACATTCATGCCCTGGGCCTGGGCGCCGACGCCGAGACCGTACGGAACGTGGAGCGGGACCTGGCCCTGTCCCACATTCTGGTCGACCAGTCGCCGGTGGGTATCGCGGTGTTCGACACCGATCTGAGGTGGGTGGGTGTCAATCCGTCACTGGAACGCATCAACGGCGTCCCCGAGGAGGCCGTGCTGGGCCGCCGCGTCGGCGAGGTGCTGCCGGCACTCGACGTTCAGGCCATCGAGTCGCGGATGCGGCAGGTCCTTGAGACCGGTGAGCCACTGCTGGATCAGCAGACGATCGGCCGCACGGTCGCGGACAGTGACGATCACGCCTACTCCGAGTCCTATCGCCGGATCGAGGACCCGAACGGGCGTGTGCTGGGCCTGGCGATGGCGGTACTCGATGTCTCCGAGCGACAGCGGGCGGCGGCCGAGGTTGCCAAAGCGCGGGAGCGCCTGGCGGTCATAGCCGACGCCAGCGTCCGCATTGGCACCACGCTGGACCTTCGCCAGACGGCATCTGAACTCGCGGACGTGGCTGTTCCGGAGCTTGCCGACCTCGCGACCGTCGACGTGCTCGACTCGGTGGTCCACCCTGGCGGCGCGGCCGCAGTGCGGGCGGACGACTCCCTCGACCTCCGGGCGCTCGCCTTCAAGGCCGGCCATCCCACCGATGCGATCAAGGCCGCGGGTCCAGTCGGCGAGCCGGCGTCGTACAGCTCGTCACGGGTGATCACCCAGTGCGTACGAGAGGCGCGGCCGATCCTGCTGCAACACGTGAACAACACGGCGCTACGGCGTATCGCCAGGGACCACTCCGCCGCCGAGGCCCTGCGGCAGGCCGGCGTCCACTCCTATCTAGCCACTCCGCTGATGGCCCGCGGCGAGGTACTGGGCACTCTCAGCCTGTGCCGCACAGTGAACCCCCGGCCGTTCGACGACCAGGACCTCACACTCGCCACCGAGCTGGCCGCACGCGCCGCCATCTGTATCGACAACGCCCGGGTGTACGGGCGCGAACGGGCCACCGCGCTCACCCTTCAGCGCAGCCTGCTCTCCCAGGAGCCAGTGCCCCAGGGCGGCATCGAGGTCGCCTCCCGCTATCTGCCTGCGATCAGCGAAGTGGGTGGGGACTGGTTCGACGTGCTGCCCCTCAAAGACGGCAAGGTCGGCCTGGTCGTCGGCGACGTGATGGGCAAGGGCGTACACGCCGCAGCGATCATGGGACAGCTCCGCACGGCCACCCGCGCCCTCGCCCGACTCGACCTCCCTCCGGCCGAGCTGCTGCACCACCTCGACGACATCGCCGCCTCCCTCGGCGACTCCGACACGCTGGCCACCTGCCTCTATGTCGTCTGCGACCCAGGGCGCAGCCGATGCGAAGTCTCCCGCGCGGGCCACCTGCCGCCAGTACTGGTGGACCCGGACGGGAAAGCCGCATTCCTGGACATCGCCGGAGGCGTGCCACTCGGGGTGGGTGGAGTGCCGTTCAGCGCCGACGAGTGGGAACTCGCCGAAGGCACACTGCTCGCACTGTTCACGGACGGCCTGGTGGAAAGCCACGCAACGCCCATCGACGCAGGACTGCAGACCCTGCTACGCCTGCTGGACGACACCCACCTCCCCCTGGAAGAGACCTGCGACATGCTGCTCGGCGCGCTGAGCCGAGAGCCGGATGACGATGTGGCGCTGCTCCTCGCCCGGCGCAGGAGTTGATTCACATCGGCGGCGGTGGTGGCACTGCTCGAGCCGCCGTGGCGACATCGCAGTAAACTGAATCCAATTCAAGTGCTCGGTAGTCATACCGTGCAGATGTGGTGACCATGTCCCGGCGCTTCGGTGACGACGCCCAAGGTAATGGCCTGTTCAGGGCCAAATTCTCACATTCCCTGCCCACGCGCATTGTCTCCACTTCGGCTTTCTGTCTCCGCTTATCAAGAAAACCCGTGTATCAGGGCTAGCTGTACTGAGTTCAGTTCTGTACCGTCCCGGGCGTCGGCAAGGTACGGGACCGTGCCGTGGGAAGGAGAGCCGGAGGATGAGTGCCACTCAGCAGCCCGCCAAATCAGGGGAGGAGTCAGCGGCGTACGAACCGCGTACCGTGCGCCGCGCGATGCTCGCCGGGAGTCTGGGCACCCTGATCGAGTACTACGACTTCAGTGTCTACGGCTATCTCGCCGTAGTGATCGCTCCTCAGTTCTTCCCGAGCGACGATCCGGCGGCCTCGCTTCTGGCGGCGCTCGCGGTGTTCGCCACCGGCCTCGTGGTGCGGCCGGTCGGCGGCGTCTTCTTCGGGTGGCTGGGTGACCGATGGGGGCGTCGCAAGGCGCTGGTGTCCTCGGTGCTGTGCATGGGAGTGGCCAGCAGCATCACCGGACTGCTGCCGACCTACAGTCAGATCGGTGTGGCCGCCGCCGTGCTGCTCCTCCTCACCCGGCTGGTGCAGGGCATCTCGACGGGCGGCGAGTCGGTCGGCGCCTACACCTACATCTACGAGTCGGCGCCGCCCAGTCGCAGGGCCTTCCTCGGTGCCGTCACGCCCATCGGGTCCAACCTCGGGTTCATGTTCGCCGCTGCCACGGCCGGGGTGATCTCCGCGCTCGCCACCAAGGACCAGATGGCCGACTGGGGCTGGCGGCTGCCCTTCCTGATGGCCGTGCCGCTGACGCTGTTCTGCCTGTGGGCGCGGCTGCGGATTGAGGACACCCCGGAGTTCGAGGAGGCCGCACGTCGCGCCGACATCCCCACGGCTCCGATCCGGGAGGTCCTGTCCACCCATCGCGCGGCGCTGCTGCAGTCCATCGGACTGTCCATGGCGCAGGGCGGCGCCATCTTCCTCGGCCTGACGTATATCGGCATCTATCTCACCAACGATCTGGGGTACGACTCCACGCAGGTCCTCTGGCTGAGTGCGGGCGTCGTGCTCGGCACCGTGCTGCTCATGGTCCCGGCCGGATGGCTCTCCGGCCGGTTCGGCTCCCGTCGAGTCCTGCTGTTCGGGATGCTGGGATTCCTCGTGACGGCCTATCCCGCGATGATGCTCATGGGCCGGGGCAGTCTGGCCTTGGCCGGGCTGGCCTACATGCTCTTCATGCTGAGCAGCGCGTTCGTGCAGGTTCCGGCGGCCAGCTTGTGGCCGCATCTGTTCGAACGCCGGGTCCGCTACACCGGGATGGCCATCGGGTACAACATCGGCACCGTGCTCGCGGGCGGCACAGCTCCGTACATCGCAACCTTCCTGGTCCAGCGCACCGGGATCCTGCTCTCCCCGGCGTTCTTCGTCATGCTGGTCTGCCTGATCGGAATCGGCGCCCTGCTCACCGTCCGCAAGGACGTATGACGCGGGCCGCTTCAGCGGTTCAGCGTGCGGTCCAGCCTCCGTCGACGTACAGCTCCGAGCCGGTCATGAAGCCCGCGTCGTCCGAGGCGAGGAACGCCACGGCGCCCGCCACCTCCTCGGTCGTGCCCAGCCGGCCGAGCGGGGTGCCCTCGATCATCGCGGTGAGCCGTGGCGTGCCCTGCCACAGTTCCCGCGACAGGGGCGTCTCGATGAAACCGGGGTGCAGCGAGTTGACCCGTACACCGCGCCCGCCCCAGTGCAACGCCGCGTTCTTGGTCATCAGCCGTACGGCGCCCTTGGCCGCGTGGTACGAGAACTGGGCGCCGAAGCCGCCGACCGTACCGAAGATCGAGGCGATGTTGACGATGGAGCCGCCGCCGGAGCGCTCGATGGCCGGACCGCCGTGCTTCATGCCGAGCCACACCCCGGTCTGCGTCACCCCGATCACCCGGTCCCAGGTCTCGCGGGTCTCGGTCTCCACCGTGCCCATCGCGGCGATGCCCGCGTTGTTGACCAGCACCGACAGGCTTCCCAGACGGTCGGTCACCCGGGCGACGACCGTTTCCCAGGCCGTCTCGTCGGTGACGTCCAGGCGCAACCCCAGGGCGCCGTCCGGGAGTTCCCCGGCGAGCTTCTCGCACTTGTCCGCGTCGAGATCGGTGACCACGACGGTCGCACCCTCGGCCGCCAGCCGTCGCGCGATCGCCTCGCCGATGCCTCCGGTGGCGCCGGTCACCAGCGCCACCTTTCCCGAGAGCCGGTCTTCCCTCACCACTGCTCACACCCCTTCTCACGTACGCGGCACATCAGTTGCGCGGTACATCGATCGACAGACCGGAGCGCAGCAGTGTGGGCACCGCAGAGCCGACCCGGTCGAAGCCAGGGCCGACCGTGCGCCCGGCGAGATGGCGGGCGTGGATGCCCTCCGCGATGACCGCCAGCTTGAAGTAGCCGAGGGCCCGGTGGAACGGCAGCGCGGACACATCGCGGCCGGACCGCGCCGCGTACCGGTCCGCCAGCTCCGCGGCGGAGAGGAAGCCCGGGTTGGCCGCCGGGACGTGCCGTCCGCCGAGGACCGGCTCGCACGCGGGATCCCAGTACACGAGGAGCAGGCCGAGGTCGGCGAGTGGATCGCCCAGTGCGGCCATCTCCCAGTCGACGATCGCGGCGATCCGCCGCGGGTCGTCGGCGCTCAGGATGACGTTGTCCAGCCGGTAGTCCCCGTGCAGGACCGCCGGAGCGGCACCGTCGTCCTGCACCAAGGGCAGTCCGCGCTCCAACTTCCCGTGCAGCGCGTCCAGTTCGGGCAGTTTGCGGGTGGCGACGCGGTCCCACTGGCCGCGCCATCGCCGTACCTGCCGCTCCAGGTATCCGGCCGGGCGGCCGAATCCGCCCAGCCCGATCTCGTACGGATCGAGGGCGTGGAGCGCGGCCAGTTGGTCGACCAGCGCTTCGGAGCACCGCCTCGCGTCGTCGGCGGACAGTCCGGCCGCCTGATCACCGTCCCGCAGCACTTCGCCGTCGACGTAGGAGACGACGGTGAACGGCGCGCCGATCACCGACTCGTCCGTGCAGGAGAGCACGGTCCGCGGTACCGGGACGTCGGTGGCGGCGAGCGCGTCCATGACGCGGTACTCGCGGTCCATGTCGTGCGCGGTCGGGGTGAGCGTGCCAAGCGGTGGTCTGCGCAGCACCCAGCGGTGGGTGCCGTCGGTCACGAGGTACGTGAGATTGGACCGCCCGCCGAGCAGCAGGCGGATGTCCAGGGGGCCGGAGCACTGCGGGACTTCGCGCTCGAAGAAGCGCCGCAGCGCGGGCAGGTCCACCCCGGCCACGGTGGCGTCGCCGGGGGCGTTCCCGGGAGCTGACGCCGTCATCGCACACCCCCTTGCTCCCGGGCGGCCCGGACCGCGCGCTTGGCGATGGCCCACCGGTGGGTCTCCGACGGCCCGTCATAGACGCGGAACGGCCGGACCTCCCGGTAAAGGGAGGCCAGCGGCGCGTCCTCCGAGATGCCGAGCGCCCCGCAGATCTGCACCGCGCGGTCCACGACCCGGCCCACGGCCTCGGACACGAAGGTCTTCGCGATGGAGGTGTGCTGGGCGCCGGGCCTGCCCTGGTCGAGTTCCCAGCAGGCCCGCCAGAGCACCGCCCGGCTCGTCTCGATGTCGATCTCCGAGTCGGCCAACTGCTGCTGCACCATGCCCAGTTCGGCCAGCGGCCCGCCGAAGGCCGTACGTGTGGCGGCCCGGTCCAGGGCGATGTCCTGCGCCCGGCGGGCCACCCCGAGCCACCGCATGCAGTGCGTCAGCCGGGCCGGCCCGAGACGCACCTGCGCGTACTCGAATCCCTTGTCGGCCTCGCCGAGCACCGCGTCGTCGGTCACCTCGCAGTCGTCGAAGGCGAGTTCGCTGTGACCGGCGAACAGGGCCCGGTCCAGGGTGCCGATGTTCCTGACCACCTTCATGCCCGGATTGTCGGCGCCGATCAGGAACATGGTCGCCCCGCCCGGGTCGCCGGGCTCACCGCTGGTGCGCGCCATACAGATGGCGAACGCCGCCCCGTCCGCGCCGCTGATGAACCACTTGCGGCCGTTGATCCGCCATCCGCCCGGGACCCGTACCGCCGTGGTGGCCAGTGCCCGCGGGTCGGAGCCGGCGCCGGGGGAGGGCTCGGTCATCGCGAAGCACGACCGGGTCTCTCCGGCAGCCAGGGGAGCGAGGAAGCGAGCTTTCTGCTCCTCGGTCGCGACCACTTCGAGCAGATGCATGTTGCCCTCGTCGGGCGCCGCGCAGTTCAGGGCCAGCGGGCCCAGCAGCGAATATCCCGCCGCTTCGAAGACGACCGCCTGACCCCGCAGATCCAGACCGAGCCCTCCCCACCGCTGCGGGACATGGGGAGCGAACACCCCCGCCGCGCGGGCCGCCTCCTGCAGCCCGCGCCGCAGGGGTTCGGGACCCGCGTGCACGTCCCCGTGGCACTCCTCCTCCGCCGGAAGAACGGTGTCACGGACGAAGTCGGCGGTCCGCCGCGCGATGTCGGCGACGTCCCGGTCGATGTCGAACTCGATGGCCATACGGCCCCTCTCGATCCCGTTACCTGGTGCTGTACGAGGTCACTCCTGGACCCCACGCCATGCCAGCGCCCCGCCGTCGATGACGTACGAGGCGCCGGTGATGAACGCCGCGTCGTCGGAGGCCAGGAAGCAGGCCAGCTTCGCCACCTCCTCCGGCCGCCCCAGGCGCCGTACGAGCTGCGGCGCCGTCAACTCCCGCTCCATGGCGTCACGATCGTCGGCCGCCTCGAAGAAGTCCCGCGCCAGGGGCGTCTCGATGACGCCGGGGCAGAAGCAGTTGCAGCGCACCGGCGCCAGGTCGACAGCGGTGACCTTGGTGAGGTGGATGACGCCCGCTTTGGTGGTGCCGTAGATCGGGGCCAGGGCGAAACCGGTGAGCCCGGACACCGAGGCCGTGTTGACGATCGCCGGGCCGCGGGTGGAGCGCCGTAAGTGGGGCGCGGCGAACTTCGTCGTGAGCCACACGGCCTTGAGGTTGACCTCGTAGACCGCGTCCCAGACCTCTTCGGGGAGCGTGTCGATCGCGCGGTCGCCCGGCCGGTCCACCAGCGAGGATTCGACGATTCCGGCGTTGTTGACGAGGGCGTCGAGCCCGCCGAACCGTTCCGCCGTGCGGGCCACCATCGCCTCGATGTGCTCGCGGTCGCGCAGGTCGCAGACGATTGCCTCCGCCTCGGCCCCGGCGGCGCGTACGAGGTCGGCTGTCTCGGTCGCGGTCGTCTCGTTCCGGTCGGCGACCGCGACTGCCCCCGCGCCCTGGCGGGCCATCTCCACGGCGATCGACCGTCCGATGCCCTGGCCGGCGCCCGTGACGAGGACCGTCTTGCCGTCGAGCGAGCCCATGCCCATATCCCTGCTCCTCCTCACAGCTTCTCGAAGATGTCGGATCCCGCGACGGACATGGCGACGAAGACGCCCACGGATGTCACCAGCGTCATCACGAGCGCGATCGCCGCCACCAGCGGATAGGAGCCGTTGGCCCAGTAGTCGAACAGGATGGTGCCCATGACCTGCGTCGTGGGGGCCCGTACCAGCAGCGACGCGGTGAACTCGTGGGTGAGCAGCACGAACATCAGCGCTGCGGCACCCGCGAGCGTCGGGCGCAGCAGCGGCAGCACGATCTCGGTGTTGGTCCGCAGCGCACCCGCGCCGCTGGTACGCGAGGCCTCCAGATACGTGTCGCCGAGCGCCACCATCGCGGACAGTTGCATCCGGGTGGCGAAGGGCAGCATCAGCGTCACGTAGACGAGGACGATCACTGTTCGGGTGCCGTACAGAATGAACGGCTCACGGCTGTACGTCAGCAGGAAGCCGGCACCGAAGACGACGGCGGGGATCCCGAGGGGCATCGCCACGATGAAGTCGACCGCGGCCCGGATGATGCGGAACCGCCGCCCCTTGAGCAGCAGCGAGGCGGCGATGAAGCCGAGCGGCAGCGCGATGGCGACGGAGATGACCGAGGTGGTGAGGCTGTTGACGATCGCGTCGGTGATCCCCGACTCCTGGAACACCCGCCGGAAGTTGTCGAGCGTGAACCCGCTCGGTTGGATCTTCCCGCTCCAGAAGGCGGAGAGCGATACGACGATGAGCGCGCCCAGCGGCAGCGCCAGTGCCACCAGGCCGTAGAGAACGATGCCGGTGACCGCTACCCACGACGGCCGTCCACCGGACCGGAACGCCTTGCCGCCGTGGGTGACGAAGCGGCTGTGGTCGCCGAGGATCACCTTCTGGAAGAGCACGACGGCGATACCGAAGAGCAGCAGCGGTGAGCCGATCGCGGCGGCTTTGCCGTAGTCGACCGGGCTCTGTGACACGGCGACGTACATGTCTGTGGTGAGCACGTTGACGCCGTTGTTCCTGCCGAGCAGCAGGGGGCCCGTGAACTGGCCGAGTCCGAGGAGCAGGGCCACAAATCCCCCGTACACCAGGACCGGTCGCAGCAGTGGCAGCGTCACCCGGAAGAACACACCGGCCGGTGACGAGCCGCTGACCTGTGCCGCCTCGATCAGCTCCGCGTTGATGTTGCCGAAGCCTGCGCTGACGAAGAGATAGACGAAGGCGGTCAGGCCGAAGCCGGTGATGAGGACGATCCACGGCAGCGTGTAGATGTCTACGGGGCCTTCGTCGAGATGGTTCCACCAGGGCAGGTTGCGCAGCGCCGCGTTGAGGTAGCCGGGACGCGGCGAGAACAGGAACGCCCAGCCGGTCACCGCGGCCACGGCCGGCACCACGATGGGCAGGACCGGCACGACACGCAGCAGCCGCAGACGGGGTGGCAGGCGGGTCGCCGCCCAGGCCAGGAACGTGCCGAGGACGAGCGCGATGACCAGCGACCCCAGCGCCATACCGGCCGTCGTGCGCAGCGTCTCGGCCATGTCCGGGCTGTCGAAGGCGGCGCTGTAGCCACGGGCGTCGTCCTCAAAGGCCAGCCGCTGCAGGCCCACCAGCGGAGCGATCACCAAGTAGCCGATGACGGCCAGGAAGACGAGCGCGCCGAGGCGCGGCAGATGGCGCCGCGCACGGGTCAACGCCGTTGGGTGCTGCGGCACTTGGGGTGGCGGTGTCGTCGTGTGGGAGGGAGAGGGGGCGGGTACGGCGGGTGCGGCCACGACGTCACGCTCCCACTGCTGCGGCAGGGGCGTGCCCTGCGGTCCGTACCCCGTCGGCGTCGTAGTAGATGGCCGCGTCCTTGGCGAACCACGCGGTCACCTGCTGTCCGCGCGACAGACTCCGGGCCCATGGCTTGCCGGTCAGCGGCGCCCGCGCGTGCAGGCGGCTACCGGCGATGGTGACGACCACGTCCATGTGACGGCCGCCGAACTGTGCGTCGACGACCTCCGCCGGGAGGCCGACGCTGTGGGCCGGGGGTTTCTCCTCGGCGGGACAGAGCTGAAGGTCGTCGGGGCGCAGCCGGGCGGCGACCAAGCTGTGCGAGCGGGGTACCGGGAGTTCGTCGGCCACTGCCTGGGCCGCTGAGCCGTCGGCGCCCGGCTGGTCGGCGAGAGCCCATCCCTCGCCCTGACGTCGGAGCGGGAGCCGGTTCGACATTCCGATGAAGCCGGCGACGTACTCGGTGGCCGGTTCCTCGAAGACCCGCTCCGGCGTGTCCAGTTGCTCGATCCGCCCCGCCTTCATGATCGCCAGACGGTTGCCGAGCGCCAGTGCCTCGCTCTGGTCGTGGGTGACGAAAACGGCGGTAAAACCCAGTCGTGCGTGCAACTCGTGGAGCTGTGCGCGTACTTGGTCGCGCAGCCGGGCGTCGAGGTTGCTCAGCGGCTCATCGAAGAGCACCAGGTCGGGCTGGGCGGCCAGACCGCGGGCCAGCGCGACCCGCTGCTGTTGGCCGCCGCTGAGCTGCGCCGGATAGCGGTCGAGCAGGGCGGCGCAGTCGACGAGCTCCGCCGCCTCCTCGATCCGCGTCCGCGCCTGCTCACGGGGAACTCGTCTGGTTCTGAGGGGATATCCGATGTTGCGGCGCACTGTCATGTGCGGCCACAGCGCGTACGACTGGAACACCATCCCGATCCGGCGCTTGTTCGGAGGGAGGTTCACCTTCCCTCGTAGATCCAGCACTGTCTCGTCGCCCAGAGAGATGCGTCCCTCGTCGGGCGTCTCCAGGCCGGCCAGACAGCGCAGCGTCGTGGTTTTCCCGCAGCCGCTCGGGCCGAGCAGAACGATGAACTCGCCCGGCTCGATCTCCAGCGACAAGTCGTCCACCGCGACAGCCGGCGGCTTGCCGGCGAACCTTTTCGTCAGACCCTCGATGCGCACGTGGGACACGGAGGACTCCTCACATCCAAAGACCGAGACGTTCCTAGACCGAGACGGTCAAAGACCGAGTGAGTGGGCACCGTCGTGGGTGCCCACACTGCTGTGCACCGGCACTGGCCGACGCACCCACCGCCCCTACTGGAAGAGGGACTTCCACTTCTTCTGGTACGCGGCCACGGCCTCCGGGGTCAGCTTGGCCGGATCCTGCACCCGTACCTTGTCGTTGGTGATCACAGTGCCGGGAACCTTGGGCAGCACCGCGCCGGCGGACGGCGTGATCAGCTCCTGCCCCTCGGCGGTCACCATGAAGTTGGCGAACAGTTGGCCGGCGTTGGGGTGCGGGGCGCTCTCCAGCACCATTCCGTAGTACCGGGCGCCCCACGTGCCGTCCGGCGCCATGCGGTAGTCCACCGGCGCGCCCTTCTTCTTGGCGGGCTCGAGAGCGATCGGCGCTATGAAGCTGCCGGCGGCGATCTCGCCGGACGTCAGGGCCTCACCCATGGGCAGGGAGCTGGGGTAGATGCGGGGCTTCTGGGCGGCCAGCTTCTTCACGAAGTCGGCGCCGTACGTCTCCTCCAGCCACAGGTAGAAGTCGACGATCGAGGGCGCGGTCGGCTCGATGACGCCGATCTTTCCGCCTGCGAGGGACGGGTCGAGCAGGTCCGGGTAGTCGGTCAGCCCTTGGGAGTGGAGCTTGGTGTTCCAGCCGAAGGTGAGTACGGCGGAGTTGGTCTCGAAGTAGTTGCCGTCGTGGACGTACTGCTTGGCGTCGTAGTCGCCCTTGCCGGTGAGTTCGGGACCGGTCGGCGCCAGGAACCGCTTGGCCTCGGCCTGCGGCTTCACCCAGGACAGGCTCGCGCTGACGTACATGTCGGCGATGCCCTTGCCGGTGTTGAACTCCGTCTCGACCTTCACCCCGAGGTCACCGTCGACGCCCCGGACGGTCTTGACGTCGATCCCCGGGTACTTGGCCTCGAAGGCTTTGGCGAGGTTGTTGAGGGCGGTCAGATCCTGGGCCGAGTAGACGGTGAGCTGTCCTTCTTTCTTCGCTGCGGCGACCAGCTCGTCGATGCCCGCCGACGCGGGCACGACCTTGGACTCGGCGTTGTTGGCGGTGCCGCCGCCGCACGAGGCGACCAGCAGTGTGGTGATCGACAGCACGATGAGCAAAGCCCCGCGCCGTCGCGGATCTGATCTCATTCTCGGCTCCCTTAGGTGAACCGGCCCCGGCCGAACCGGCGCACAACCAAGCGAACTTTGCGCTGGACCGTGGCCGGATGGCCAAGATTGCGTGGAAGTTACCAAACTGAACTCGGTTAGGCAATACTGTTCACAGCTGTGCGGGGGATGGGTTGAGGGAGTGGTCGGGGTGGTCGCGCGCTGCGCTTTTCACGGCACCGGGCTGCACTGCGGAGTTGGGTGGGGTCGATCTGTGTGCGGAGCCAGGTGGAGTGGCCCGGCAGTACGGCCAGGCCGCCTCCAAGGTGGCGTAGGTTGGGCTTATCTCAGTTCAGTTCGGCGGCGTGGGCTCGGTAGGTCCGGCGCCCACACGACGTGCCTCAGTCGACGGTGCCCTCACGATGCGCGCCGTCATCGATCCGCACAAGCGTCTTGCCGGTGTTGTCGGCCCGCAGCAGGCCTGCCAGTGCCGTGGGCGCCTGCGTCAGCCCGTCAACGATGTTTCCCGGCAACGGAGTTGACCCTCGCGCATCCACGCGCCCACCTGGCGTTGCATCTCGGGCAGCAAGCGGGCGTGGCCGCTGGCCCGGAAGCCGCGGATCGTCAGGCTCTTCGTCACCGCCAACATGAGGTTTCCGGGGCCGCGGGACGGCTTCTTGGCCGCTTACTCCGCGCGCCTGCGGTCAGCCTGGCCATTCCCGCTCACCAGAACACGCTCGAGGGCACTCCTGCTGGAGCAGCTCGTTACCCCTTTCTTGACGTGCGTTGCGTGTCAGTCAGGGACGAGTACGGCCCGCCCCCGCACCTGGCCCCGGCGAAGCCGGCCGATTGCCTCCGGTGCGGCGGACAGCGGGAACTGCTCCGTTTCGACGTGGATCGCCCCCGAGTGGGCCAGCGCGACGACCTCGGCGAGCTCGGGGCGGGTTCCCCAGAAGGGGAGTGAGAGCCGGAATCCCGGCGGGAGAACGCCCGGCTTGGAGACCGTCAGCCGGCCGCCTCCGCTGCCGACGACGGCGAGTTCGCCCCCCGGACGCAGGATGCCGGCCGCGAGTTCCAGCGTCTGCGTGGTGCCGACGAAGTCGAGTACGGCGTCCGCTCCCGCTCCCGCGCCACCGCTCCGCTTTCGCAGGACATTCGCGGTGTCGGCCCGCAGCAGGGTGCCGAAGTCGGCGCCGGAGCGGTCCGCGAGAGCGAGCGCCTCCTCCCGGACGTCGACCGCCAGTACGCGGCTCGGGGTGGTTGCGCGGAGGATCTGCACAGCCAGGTGACCGAGTCCGCCGACACCGATCACGACGGCGGTGGTGCCCTGTTCGAGCGCGTGCCGGAGACCGGCCACGGCGTGATAGGACGTCAGGCCTGCGTCGGAGAGCGGAGCCGCCTGAGCGGCCGGCAAGTCGCCGATCGGTACGAGGTGGCGGGCGGACGGGACGAGTACGTAATCGGCCATTCCGCCGTTCTGGCCCAGTCCCACGCCGTGCCAGGCGAGGGTGTCGCGCCGGTCGCAGTAGTTGTCCCGGCCGGCGGCGCAACGGTCGCAGGTTCCGCAACCCCATGGTCCGTACAGCACCACGCGGTCGCCGACCGACACCCCGTCGGCGTCCGGTCCCAGGGCCACGGTCCGCCCGGCGACCTCGTGGCCGAGAGTGAACGGCATCCGGTAGGGGAGGGCTCCCGGAGCCGCGTCGATGACGTGCAGGTCGGAATGGCACAAGCCGGTGGCCTCGACGCGTACCAGCACCTCGGTGCCGTGCGGGACGGGTTGCTCGACCTCGGTCTGCGTCGGGGGCTCGCCCCACGCCGTGAGCCGCAGTGCCCTCATCTTCACCGTCCCAGGTCTTGTCAGCCCCGTGGCCGTCACGGTAACAGAGGTGAAGTCAGTTCAATAGATCGGGGAAGGCAGTGAAGGAGGGATTGGCTTGACGCGCAGCGACGTTCAGGCGGGCAGGTTCGCGGGCAAGGTCGCGATGGTGACAGGCGCCGGCTCCGGCATGGGTGCGGCGGTCGCCCGGCAGTTGGCGGCGGAAGGGGCGCGGGCCGTCGTCCTGGCCGACGTGAACGGCGAGGGCGCCGTGGCCATCGCCAAGGAACTGTCCGCCGCCGAGGCGGTCGCATTCGACGTGGCGGACGCGGCGGGCGTCGACGCCGCCGTCCAGGACGTACTTCAGCGGCACGGACGGCTCGACGTCCTTGTGCACGCGGCCGGGGTCGACGACCCCGAGGCCAAGCAGCACATCGCGGACGCGCTGGTCCAGGGGCGGCCGGTCGAGCTGACGGATTCCCTCGACGACGCCTCCTGGCGGCGCGTCATGCGGGTGAACCTGGACGGCACGTTCCACATGCTGCGCGCGGCGGTGCGGGTTATGCGGCCCTTCGGTGCCGGGGCGATCGTGGTGATCGGTTCGTCGTCGGCCTTCGACACCCCCGTCGGCTATCCCCACTACGCCGCCTCCAAGGCGGGTGTGCACGCACTGGCTCAGGCTGTGGCCAAGGAGGTCGTCGCGTCCGGAATCCGCGTGAACGTGGTGGCTCCGGGGCCGACGGAGACGGGGATGGCGGCCCGTACGCCCGAGGCGCTGCGAGCCGGTTTCGCCGACCCGCTGGTGCGTCCGTATGCGACGCCCGAGGAGATCGCGGACATCGCTCTCTTTCTCGCGAGTGATGCCGCGGCGAACCTGGTCGGCGCGGTGTTGCTCGCCAACGGGGGCCGGTTCACCGCCTGAGCGGGTTCCGGTCCGCTCTGCCCTGCCGGGGGCGAAGGTGCCCCAATCAACTCGTGCACGGGTCTTGCCTGTCTTGCAAGTCGATGCCTATGTTCTCGAATTGAGTTCAGTTTGTAGATCCGTTTCGCAGCTCTGAGTTCGCCGCTCTCAGTTCTCCGGCACACGAGCACGAGGGGACCCTATGCACCGTCGCCATCCCGAGATCGACCCCCAGCTGCTGTCCGAGACCGACGAACAGCGGCAACTGCGCGTCGTCCTGCGGGACTTCTACACCGAGACGAGCGGTCCCGAGGACGTCCGCAAGCATCTGGCCACCCCGCGCGGATACGACGAGGTGCTCTGGACGCGGCTCGCGGGCGAGATCGGGGTGCACGGACTGGCTGTGCCCGAGGAGTACGGCGGCTCGGGCTTCACATTCGCCGAACTGGCCGTGGCCCTGGAGGAATCCGGGCGGGCCCTCAGCTGCGCTCCGCTGCTGCCCACGGTGGCTCTCGCCGCCCACGCCCTGCTGTACAGCGACGACCGCGCGGCATGCGAGCGATACCTGCCGCGGATCGCCGACGGCACGCTCACCGCGACCGTGGCCGGATTCGACACCGAAGAGCACGGCGTCATCGCCGAGCAGGGCAGCGCGGGCTGGGTGCTGCGCGGCCGGGCGGACTTCGTGCTCGACGGGGCCGGCGCGGACCTGATCCTCGTACGGGCCCAAACCCCCGCGGGCGCCCGGCTGTTCGCCTGTGAGCCAACCTCACACTCATGTCGGCGGACTCCGCGCTGCGTCCTGGACGAGACGCGCCGCCAAGCGCTCGTGGAGTTCCTGGGCGCCCCGGCCACCGCCGTGGGCACGGCGGAGGGTGCCGAGGACATCGTCTCGGCGACCTTCGACACCGGGCGGGCCGCGCTGGCCGCCGAGCAGGTCGGGGGCAGCGGGCACGCGCTGGATGCCACGGTCGAATTCGTCGCACAGCGCCACCAGTTCGGGCGACCCATCGGTTCCTTCCAGGCTGTCAAGCACCGGCTGGCCGATGTGCTGGTCGCGCTGGAGGCGGCACGCTCGGCGTCGGCGTACGCGACCGCCTGCGCCGCCGTCGCCTCACCGCAGCTGCCGGTGGCCTCCTGCGCAGCCGCCGTGGTCTGCTCCGAGGCCTTCCGCCTGGCCACGGCCGAATACGTGCAACTGCACGGCGGCATCGGCTTCACCTGGGAGCACCCGGCCCATCTCTACGTGCGCCGCGCACGCAGCAGCGAGGTGCTGTTCGGCACGGCGGACGGGCACCGGGTCCGGCTCGCCGAACTCATCGGTCTCGCTGCCCGCTCAGCCGCCTGAACGGACACAGAGGTCAGCGAAGAGAGCCGTATGACGCCAACGCCAAGCACCGCACAACTTGCCCTCGCCGCACCATTCACACTCGGCGGGCTCACCCTCCGCAACCGCCTTGTCGCCACCGCCCACGCAACCGCCGCCGTCACCGACGGTGCCCCCACCGAGACCGACGCGGCCTACTGGCGGCGACTGACACAGGGCGGCGCCGGCATGGTGATCACCGGAGGAACCGCCGTGGCCCCCGAGTCGACGCTGCCGCAGCGCTATCTGACCGAAGCGTGGCGCCCCGAGATCAAGGACGCGGTACGCCGCCGTGCCGAGGCCATCACCGACGGGGGCGCTGTGGCCGTCGCACAGCTCGTCCACCTCGGCAGGGAGACCCTGGGCGCCGGCACCTACTACGCGCCGGTCTCCGCCGCGGCCGTGCGCTCGCCCCGCGAGGCGACCGCGCCCCATCCGCTGAGCACCGAAGAAGTACGCGGCGTCGTCGACGCCTTCCGCATCTCGGCGGCGAACAGCGTGCAGGCCGGTTTCCACGGCGTGGAGTTACACGCAGGCCACGGCTACCTGCTCGCGCAGTTCCTCTCCCGGGTCAACAACACCCGCGACGACGAGTACGGCGACCGCATCGCCCTCCCGGCCCAGGTGATCGACGCCATCCGCACCGAGATCGGTGAACTTCCCATCGGCGTACGGGTGTCGGTGGAGCCCGGCGAGAACTCCGGACTCGGTCTGGACGACCTGATCGAGCTGCTGCCGCGCCTGTGCGCCGCCGCGCCCTTCGCGTACGTCAACATCACCACCGGCGTCCGCAACACCTACGTCCCCGGCATGGCCACCACCCGCCCGCCGCTGCTGGAGTCCGTGGCCCGGCTCCGCTCGGCCGTCGCCCTGCCGCTCCTGGTCAGCCAGGGCTTCCGGTCGGTGACGGACATCGAGCGTGCGCTGGACTCGGGGGCCGATCTGGTCGGCATGGCCCGGCCGTTCATCGCCGACCCCGACTTCGCCCGCAAGGTGATCGCGGACGACGAGCGGTCCGTACGCCCCTGCACGGGCTGCAACGAGGGCTGCCGGACCTTCGAGCCCACCGGATCGTGCTCGGTGAACCCCGAACTCGGCCCGCCGGGAGCCGCCGGCCGCCCGGCCGTCCCGTTGCTGCTCACCCGGCCGGTCGAGCCGCTGTCGCGCACCCTGCCGGACTCCCGCAGTGAACCTGTCGCAGTCCTGGGAGCTGGCCCCGCCGGCATGGAGTGCGCGATGGCACTCGCCCGATCCGGCGCCGAGGTGACCGTCTTCGACAAGGCTCGGCAAGTCGGAGGTCAGGCGCGCCTCGCCTCCCTCGGCCCGCATCGCTCCGGCTGGCAGAAGTTCGTCGACTACCAGCGCGAGCAGCTTGCCGCTCTCGGCGTGCGAGTGCTGCTGGGCGCCTTCCCGGGGGCGGACGACATGGCGGCGTACACCCAGATCGTGCTCGCCACCGGCGCGGAGGAAGAGCCCGTCCCCGTGCCGGGCGAGCTTCGGACGCTCACCAGTACGGATTTCCTGCGCCGGTACGGGGACGTCGTACCAGAAGCACTCGGCGTCGCCGTCCTCGATGACGGTTTCGGCTGGTGGCAGGGCATCAGCGCGGTGGAGAGCGCGCTGTCGGCCGGCGCACGGGAGGTCACCGTCATCACACCCGGCACCGGTTTCGCGACGGGCCTGTCGCCTGAGAACCGCACGCAGCTGATGAACCGCCTCACCGGCGCGCCCCTGCGCGTCGTCGCGATGAGCACCGCGACCTCGACGACCGCCGACGGCGTGCGCCTGCGCCATGTGCTGGACGGTCAACAGATACACCTCGCCGCCGACATCCTGGTCACCGTCGGCGAACGCCGCCCGCACCGCCCCGACTTCACTCCGGCCGCCCATCAGACCGTCCGCGCGGTCGGCGACTGCGTCGTGCCGCGCCGCATCGCGCACGCCGTCGCGGAGGGACGCGCGGCCGCAGCGGCCGTCGCCGCGCGGGCCGCGCAGCCGCTGTGACGATCGGCGCGCGGGCAACGGCCGCGTACCGCGCCGATGCTGACACTTCTGACCGCGTGCGCTCGGGGCGATGCCCTGTGACCCGCCGCGCGACCGGCCGGCGCCGAACAATTCTCTTCCTCCAGAAGGTTTCCACCCCAGTGGTTCCGCGTTTCCGCAGAGAGGCAGTCACCACATGGCACACGACTACGACCGCATCCTCATCGGAGGCCGGCTCACCGCCCCCTCCACCGACCGTGTCGCACAGGTCGTCTCACCCAGCACCGAGGAGGTCATCGGCCACGTCCCCCTGGCCTCCACGGCGGACATCGACGACGCAGTCGCCGCGGCCCGGCAGGCGTTCGACACCGGCCCCTGGCCGACGTGGACCGTGCACCAGCGCGCCGCTGCCCTGCGCGACCTCGCCGACCGCCTCGACACGCGCGCGGCCGAACTCGCCGGTCTGGCCATGGCCGAGACCGGCTGCCCGCGCGGCTTCGCCGAGGGGTACTTCGCTGTCGCCCCCTCCAACTACTTCCGTTTCTACGCCACTTTGGCCGAGGGATTCGCCTTCGAGGAGGAGCGGGTCAACGGACCGACCCGCACCCTGATCGTCCGTGAACCCGTCGGCGTCGTCGTGGCCATCCCCGCCTGGAACGGTCCACTCCCGCTGACCACCCAGAAGATCGCCGCCGCTCTCATGGCCGGCTGCACGGTCATCGTCAAGGTGCCGGTGCAGGACCCGCTCGCCTGCCATGTGTTCGCCGAGGTCGTCGCCGAATCGGCCGTTCCCGAGGGCGTCATCAGCCTGTTCGCCGCCGATGCCGCGGAGAGCGAGTACGTGGTCGCCCACCCGGGTGTGGACAAGGTCAGTTTCACAGGAAGCACCGCCGTCGGCGCCCGGATAGCCGAGGCCTGCGGTCGCGACATCCGCCGTGTGACGCTGGAACTGGGCGGGAAATCCGCGGCCATCGTGCTGGAGGACGCCGACATCGACGCCGTCGTCCCGGCTCTCGTCGGTTGCGGCGCCGCCTTCATGCAGGGCGAGATCTGCACCGCCCAGACCCGCATCCTGCTGCCGCGCTCGCGCTACGCCGAGTTCACCGAGGCCTTGTCCCGCCACATGAGCGCCCTGCCCATCGGCGACCCGGCCGACCCCGCGACCGTGATCGGACCGCTGATCACCGAGGCGCACCGGGCGCGTGTCGAGGAGTACATCGCTCTCGGCCGGAAGGAAGGGGCCACCGTCGCATGCGGCGGCGGCCGCCCTGCGGGCCTGACCACCGGCTGGTACCTGGAACCCACCCTGTTCACCGACGTCACCAACGACATGCGGATCGCCCAGGAGGAGATCTTCGGCCCCGTCGTCGTCGCCATCCCGCACGACGGCCCCGACCACGCCGTCGAGCTCGCCAACGACTCCCCGTACGGGCTCTCCGGAACCGTCTGGACCCAGGACGAGGAAGCCGCCCTCCGGATCGCTCGCCGCGTGCGCACAGGAACCTTCAGCATCAACAGCTACACCCTCGACATCAACGCCCCCTTCGGCGGCAGCAAGAAGTCGGGCATCGGACGCGAGAACGGCCCCGAAGGCCTCGACGACTTTCTCGAGCCCAAGTCGATCGCCCTGTCCGGCGCGCGCCTGAGCGGCTGATACGCCCGCCTCCCGCCTGCGATTCCTTCATCTCCCACATCTCTGGACATCTCCTTCAGCGCTTTCATCTCCGTGATCTCCGTGATCTCCGTGAACTCAAGTCTTTCGTCTCAAAGAAGAGAAGAGGTAACCATGGCGCGTCGCATAGTGGTGTGCGGCGGAGGTTCCGCCGGTGGGGTCCTGGCCGCCCGGCTGAGCGAGGAACCCGCGAACACCGTCACGCTCGTCGAGGCGGGCCCCGACTACCGCACCCCGGAGGAGACCGCCCCCGAGGTGCTCGACGCCAACCAGTTCGGGTTCACCACCCACGACTGGGCCTACGAGTCGGCCGACCACGTCGTCGATGCCGACAGCATCCCGATGTTCGGGATCGTCGAGCAGGGCGTCGTGCCCGTCCTCCGCGGCAAGGTCATCGGAGGCTCCTCAGCCGTCAACGGCGCCAACGCTCTCCGGCCCACGCCCGAGGACTTCGCCCGCTGGACCGGACTGGGCAACGACCGCTGGTCCTGGGACCAGGTCCTCCCGTATCTGAAGAAACTGGAGGACGATCCGGTCGGCGGAGAACTGCACGGCACCGGTGGACCCGTACACATCGAGCGCTTCACCGAAGGCAACGGGCTGCGCCCGGTCATGGCCGCGTTCCTGGAGGCCTGTGCGCAGGCCGGCCACCCCATCCACGAGGACATCAACGGCGTCCGCAGGCGTGGTGCGGGCCCGGTCCCCTTCAACCGCAAGAACGGCATCCGCCAGAGCTCGGCCCTCGCCTACCTCGGCCCGGCCCGCCACCGCGAGAACCTGACCGTATTAGGCGAACGGACCGTTGACCGCGTGGAGTTCGCCGAGGACGGGACGGCCCAAGCGGTGATCCTCGGCGACGGCACCCGCCTCGAAGCCGATCTGGTCGTCCTCTCCGCCGGAACCGTCGGCAGCCCGGCGGTCCTGATGCGTTCCGGCATCGGACCGCGGCGGCTACTCGAAGAGCTGTCCATCCCCGTGATCCAGGCCCTCGAAGGCGTGGGCAGGAATCTGCGCGACCACCCGATGGTGTACCTCACCTATGCCGTGGACGAGGAGGCTGTCGGCGAACTCCTCCCGCCGCTGCAGACCGTGCTGGCCTTTTCCTCGGCAGGTGCCGACAGCGCAGGCGAAGTCGACCTGCACGCACTGCCGTTCACCATGGAACCAGGAGTGATGCTGGTGCCGCTCGGCCTGGTCCGTCCGTACTCGCTGGGCAGGGTGGAGATCACCTCACGCGATCCTGAGGCCGCCCCGCAGATCCGGCTGGGCCTGCTGGACCACCCCGACGACGTGCGGCGCATGGTGGCCGGTATCCGCCAGGTCCGGGAGATCATCGGCTCGGGCCCAATGGAGAAGTACGTACGGGCGGAACAGTGGCCCGGACCCGCGGCGACCACGGACGCCGACCTGACCCGTGCCGTTCTGCAGGGCAAGAACACCTACTGCCACGCCGTGGGCACCTGTGCGATGGGCGGTGCCGGAACCCCGACCGCGGTGGTCGACGAGAGCGGCAAGGTACACGGCCTCGACGGGCTGTACGTCGTCGACGCTTCGATCATGCCGGACATTCCGGCGGTGCCGACCAACACCACCGTGATGATGATGGCCGAGCGCTGCGCGGACGAACTGCGCCGAGGCGACTGACCGCCGACATGCCCACGCCGTACGACCGCAAGCCGCGGCCACGCCCGTACGACCGCACCGTATGAGTGAGTCGGACGCCGGATGTCCGGCGTCCGACTCACCGGCATGAGATGCCCCACTTTCCGGTTTGAATCAGGTTCGGTTCGATCAGCTGGCAGAAGTCTTTTAGGTTCGTCTCCAGTCTGGCCTCACCTTCGGAACGTGTCCCGATCAAAGGGTTGACAGCACACCTTCGTCCTCGCAGACTCGTAGTGAATTCAGTTCAATTGGGAGGCCGAGATGGCAGTGGAAGACGAGATCCAGTTCGAGCGCGACGGACACGTCGCGCGTGTGTGGCTCAACCGCCCGTGGAAGAAGAACTGCGTCACCGTGCCGATCCTGGACCGGCTCGACGAGATCATCACCGAGGTCGACGAGGACCCGGAGCTGCGGGTCCTGGTGGTCCGCGGTCGCGGCGGCACCTTCTGCTCGGGCTTCGACCTCGACAGCCTGAAGGCGGAGTACGTCGGCAAGTCGAACGCGATCGACGTCGCGGTGAAGTCCGCGAAGGTGTGCGACCGCCTCTACTCGATGAAGACCCCCTCGGTCGCGGTCCTGGAAGGCCATGTCACCGCCGGCGGCTTCGAGATCATGATCTCCTGCGACTTCGCCATCTCCGCGGACGACGCCAAGATCGGCGACTTCCACATCCGCCGCGCACTGTTCGGCGGAGCCGGCCCGATCTACCGGGTGCCGCGCATGATCGGCATCCGCAAGACCAAGGAGCTGATGCTCACCGGCAAGCTCCTCTCCGGCATCGAGGCCGCCGAGTTCGGGCTGATCAACAAGTCCGCCCCGGCCGACAAGCTGGACGCGACGGTCGAGGACTTCATCGCCGACCTCACCGACAAGAGCCCCTTCACGATGTGGCTCACGAAGATGACGATCGACCGCAGCCTGGACGCCGATACCCAGTCGCTGATGGTGATGGAACACCTCGCCGTGGGCGTGGCCCTCAACTCCGATGACGCGAACGAAGGCGTGTCGGCGTTCCTGGAGAAGCGCGAACCCAAGTGGACGGGGCGCTGATCCGGATGGCCACGGATCCGCGGAGTCCGACCGCCACCGCCGTCGGGCTCCAGGGCTCACGCTGCTCCGGCGACGGCTGCGCGGTGACGGTCTACCCCGCGGATGACGCCTGCCCGCGCTGCGGGGGACCGGCCGATCCTGCGGTCCTCCACGGCACCGGCACGCTGTGGACCTGGACAGTGCAGCGGTACGCCCCCAAGTCGCCGCCCTACCAGCCTCCGCCCGGCGGCTTCGAACCCTTCGCCCTCGGCTACGTCGAACTCGCGGAAGGCGTGCGCGTGGCCGCCGTACTCGAAGTCGACGACCTCGACGACATCCGTATCGGCATGCCCCTCACCGTGACCGCCGGCAACGGCGGCGTACCGCGGGCCAGGCCCACGACACCCGGCGAGGAGGGGACATGAGTACCGACGTGCTGATCTGCGGCGCGGGACGCACCCCGTTCGGCCGGTCGGAGGCGAGCGGTCGGCAGCTCGCCGTCCACGCCGTGAACGCCGCGCTGGCGGACGCCGGGATCGAGTGGTCGCGGGTCGGGGCGGCGTTCGGCGGCAGTGACAGCGCCGGACTCGCCGACACCCTGGTCGCCCAACTCGGCCTGACCGGCCTGCCGTTCGTCAACGTCAAGAACGGCTGCGCCACCGGCGGCAGCGCGCTGGTCTCTGCCGCGAACGCTATCCGCTCCGGCATGGCGGACGTCGTCCTCGCCGTCGGCTTCGACAAGCACCCGCGCGGCGCCTTCGATCCACGGCCCGAGGACTGGGGGCTGGGGGAGGAGTACGGCAGCGACGGGCTGATGGTCACCACCCAGTTCTTCGGCATGAAGATCCAGCGCTATATGTACGACCACGGGATCACCCCGCGCACTCTCGCACTGGTCGCCGAGAAGGCGTACCGCAACGGTGGCCTGACCCCCGAGGCATGGCGCCGCAAGCCGGTGTCCGCCGAGGAGATCCTCGACTCCGGCATGGTCAGCGATCCGTTGACCCGCTACATGTTCTGCTCTCCGGGCGCGGGCGCGGCCGCGCTGGTGCTCTGCTCGCCCGAGGCCGCCCGTGCCTTGGACGGACCGTCGGTCACTTTGCGCTCGGCGGCCGTACGCACCCGGCGTTTCGGCTCGTTCGAGGTGTTCAGCCCGTGGATTCCCGGAGGCGAACTGACCAGCGTCAGCCGTGACGCCTCGGCCGCCGCCTTCGAGGAGGCCGGGATCGGCCCCGGCGACATTGAGGTCTGCCAGTTGCAGGACACCGAGAGTGGCGCCGAGGTCATGCACATGGCCGAGTGCGGCTTCTGCGAGGACGGCGAGCAGGAGCGGCTGCTCGCCTCCGGTGCCACCGAGATCGGCGGGACGCTCCCGGTCAACACCGACGGCGGCTGCATCGCCAACGGCGAACCCATCGGCGCCTCCGGCCTGCGCCAGGTCTACGAGATCGTCCAGCAGCTCCGCGGACGGGCCGGCGAACGCCAGGTCCCCGGCGAACCCAGGGTCGGCTTCACCCATGTGTACGGCGCCCCCGGCGTGAGCGCCTGCACGGTGCTGTCCCGCTGAAAGTCCCGTGAACGCCCCGCCGATCGAAGGTGGAAGAAAGAGATGAGCGGTATCCCGGAACCCGAGGAGTTCCGCGCCCAGGCCCGGCAGTGGCTCACCACGGTCGCCCGGCCCCGCGCCGACGACGGAGAGTGGGGCAGCGGCTCCGACTCCGTCGCCGTGTTCGAGAACTGGACCGAGGAGCAGGAGCGCGAGCACACCTCCCGCACCCAGGAGTGGGAACGTACCCGCTACGACCAGGGGTGGGGCGCCCTCAACTGGCAGGCGGAGTACGGAGGGCGCGGCCTGCCCGCGTACTACGAGCAGCTCTACCGCACCGAAGAGGCCGCCTTCGACGTGCCGCACCGCACCGAGGTCTTCCCGGTGACGCAGCAACTCGTCGCCCCCGCGATCGGCATCTGGGGCACCGAGGAGCAGAAGAAGCGCTGGCTGCGTCCCATGCTCCGTACCGACGAACTGGCCTGCCAGCTGTTCTCGGAGACCGAGGCAGGGTCCGACCTCGCCGCGGTGCGGACCAGGGCGGTGCGCGAGGGCGACCACTGGGTGCTGACCGGGCACAAGGTGTGGACCTCCGGCGCCCGCGTCGCGACCTGGGGCGTCGCGGTGTGCCGTACCGATCCGGACGTACGCAAGCACGCCGGCATCACCGTCTTCCTGGTGCGCATGGACGCGCCGGGCGTGACGGTACGGCCCATCCAGCAGATGACCGGCGGCACCAGCTTCAACGAGGTCTACCTGGACGGCGTGGTGGTGCCCGACAGCGACCGGCTCGGGCCGGTCGGCGAGGGCTGGCGGGTCACGCTCAGTGTGCTGGCCGCCGAGCGGCTCGACTCCGGCAACCTCGGCCTGGACAACGCCGACCGGGCGCTCGAACTGGCCGGGAACCTGCCCCGCCCACTCACCGGCAGCGAGCAGCAGCGGGCCGCCGACCTCCACATCCGCACCCTCGTCCAGCGGCTCATCGGACTGCGGGTGACCGCCGCCCTCGTCGCCGGACGGGAGCCCGGCGCGGAAGCCTCGGTCGGCAAGCTCTACGCCACCGAGACCATGCGGCGCACCAGCGATCTGGTCTCGGAACTGCTGGGCCCGAGTCTCGTCGCGGACACGTGGGAGTGGGGCACCTACGCCTGGACGGAGCACCTGCTCGGCGCTCCGGGCTACAGCATCGCGGGCGGCACCGACGAGATCCAGCACAACATCCTCGCCGAACGCGTCCTCGGTCTGCCCAAAGAGCCGCTGCCCAAGGAGCCCGTCCGATGAGCACGGCCACCGAGGTGCCTCAGTTGGCCGTCAGGGTTCGCGAACGGCTCGCTCACCGTCATCCAGGCGCTCCCATAGGCGAGTTGGCGGTGCTGCCCGGCGGTCACTCGGGGCTGACGTACTCGGTTACGGCAGGCGATGCCAAGTACGTCGTCAAGGCAGTACCTCCGGGGCAGCGGCCCGTCGGACGCAACGACGTGCTGCGCCAGGCGCGTGTGCTGGGCGCGCTGGCCGGGTCCACGGAGCGGGTGCCGGTGCCGGGCGTCGCGGCCATCGACGAGACCCAACCGGCTTGGTTCGCCATGGACTTCGTGGCTGGGGAGGCCGTCGAGCCCGTACTCGACGAGCCCGAGGTGCCCGCCGCCACGGCCCGCGCCCGCATGCTGGAGATCGCCTCCGTCCTGCGGCGGCTGCACGCCACCGACACCCGGACGCCCGGGCTCGACGCGCCCGAACCACTCGACGCGGCAGGTGAGTTGGAGCGTTGGAGCCGCACCCTGCACGCCGTACCACCGGAACTCCGACCGGGCGGCGAGGAGTTGCTCGCTCGCCTGGCCGCCGACGTGCCCGGCGGCATGCCACCGGTGCTGCTACACGGCGACTTCCGGCTCGGCAACGTGCTGTGCGTCGGCGAGCGCGCGGTGGCCGTCGTCGACTGGGAGATCTGGAGCGTCGGCGATCCGCGCATCGACCTCGGCTGGTTCCTGCTGTTCGCCGACCACCGCAACTTCCCTCAGCTGGGGCGCGCCGTGCCCGGCCTGCCCACCGAGGCCGAACTGCTGGACGCCTATCTCGACGGTCGGCCCGCGCTGCCCGCGATGGACTGGTTCCGGGCGCTCGGCCGCATGAAGATGGCCGCGATCATGGGCCACAACCTGCGCCGGCACCGCGAGGGCAAGCACCACGACCCGGACCAGGAGCGACTGCCGCCCACCATCGCCGCGATGATCCGCACGGCACGCGACATCCTCGGCTGATCCGGACCCACCACACGAACCTCGACGAATCCCGGACAGGAGCAATCGTGGACTTCGGATTCTCGCCACGGGCGAGTGAACTCCAGGACCGCATGCGGTCGTTCATGGAGCAGCACGTCTTCCCCGCGGAAGCGGTCTACGACCGGCAGCTGGCCGAGGCCGACGATCCGCACGCGCTGCCACCCGTGATGACCGAACTGAAGGAGAAGGCGCGCGCCGAGGGCCTGTGGAACCTCTTCATGGCGCACGGCGACTGGGGCGCGGGCCTCACCAACCTCGAGTACGCGCCGCTTGCCGAACTGGCGGGACGCTCGATCATCGGCCCTGAGGTGTTCAACTGCTCGGCACCGGACACCGGCAACATGGAACTGCTCGCGCTCTACGGCACTCCAGAACAGCAGGAGCGCTGGCTGAAGCCCCTCCTCGACGCGGAGATCCGCTCCTGCTTCGCCATGACCGAGCCGGAGGTCGCCAGCTCCGACGCCCGCAACATCCGTACCCGCATCACCCGCGACGGCGAGAGCTACGTCGTCAACGGCCGCAAGTGGTACACGTCCGGGATCCTCGACCCCGACTGCAAGCTGATCATCCTGATGGGCAAGACCGACCCGGACGCGCCCACCTACCGGCAGCAGAGCATGCTGCTCATCCCCCGCGACACACCGGGCGTCACGGTCCTGCGCGACCTACCGATGTTCGGCTACACGGACCGGCTCGGACACGGCGACGTCCTCTTCGAGAACGTCCGCGTGCCGGTGGAGAACATCCTCAGAGGAGAGGGAGAGGGCTTTGCGCTCGCCCAGGGGCGGCTCGGGCCTGGACGGATGCACTATGCGATGCGCGCCGTGGGCTTCGCCGAGCGCGCCCTTCAGCTGATGTGCGAACGCGTCACCGAACGCATCGCTTTCGGCGGGCCGCTCGCCGACCAGGGCGTCGTACGCGAGTGGATCGCCCGCAGCCGCATCGAGATCGAGCAGCTGCGCCTCCTCGTCCTCAAGTCCGCCTGGCTGATGGACACCGTCGGCAACGCCGCCGCCCGCATGGAGGTCGCCGCGATCAAGGTCGCGGCGCTGGAGGTCGCCCACAAGGTGGTCGACCGCGCGGTGCAGGCGCACGGCGCGGCGGGCGTCAGCGACGACACCGTGCTGGCCCGGCTGTACGCCATCACGCGGGCGCTGCGCATCGCCGACGGCCCGGACGAGGTGCATCTGCGGACCGTCGCCCGCCAGGAACTCGCCAAATACAAGAAGACCGACACGAAGACGGGGGCAGCGTGAGCTCCAACACCTACGACGGCGGCGGCAACACCCTCGACGGCAAGGTCGCCGTCATCACCGGCGGATCCCGCGGCATCGGCCTCGGCATCGCCACCGCCTACCGAGCGGCCGGCGCGCACGTGGTGATCGCGGCCCGCAAATCCGCCGGACTCGCCGAAGCGCGCGAGGAGTTGCTGCGCGTCAAGGGCAACGGCGACGTACACACGGTGGTGGCCAACGCCGGCGAACCCGAGCAAGCACAGGCCTGCGTCGACGAGACCATGGCCCGCTTCGGCCGGGTCGACATCCTCGTCAACAACGCGGCGACGAACCCGTACCACGGCGATCTGCTCGACCTGGACCTGCCGCGCGCGGAGAAGACCGTACGCGTCAACCAGTACGGCATGATCGCCTGGACCCGCTGCGCCTGGCGGGCCTGGATGGCCGAGCACGGGGGAGCGGTGGTCAACATCGCCTCCGTGGGCGGGCTGATCGTCGATCCGCACATCGGCTACTACAACGCCACCAAGGCCGCCATGCTGCACATGACCCGGCAGCTCGCCTACGAACTCGGGCCGCGGGCACGGGTGAACGCCATCGCCCCCGGACTGATCAAGACCGAACTGGCGCGCGCGGTATGGGAAGTACGCGAGCCGATCCTCACCGCCAAGCTGCCGCTGCGGCGCCTCGGCACGGTGGAGGACGTGGCGAACGCGGCGCTGTTCCTGGCCTGCGACGCCTCCTCCTGGATGACCGGCCAGACCCTGGTGCTCGACGGCGGCGCAACCGCCCTGCCGATCGGGGTGGACGAGTGAGCGCGCCGACGCCCCCAACCGCCGCCGAGTTGTTCTCGCTTCAGGGCAGGACAGCCATCGTCACCGGCGCCTCCGCCGGGCTCGGCGCACGCTTCGCCGCCGTCCTCGCGCAGGCCGGCGCCACCGTGTTCGCCGCCGCCCGCCGTATCGACCGGCTGAAGGAACTCGCCGACTCCGACGCCCGTATCCACCCCGTCGCCTGCGACGTCTCGCTCGCCGCCGACCGTACGCGGCTGGCCGAGACCGCGCTCGACACCACCGGTCGCATCGACATCCTGGTCAACAACGCGGCCACCTCCGGCGAGACCCGCGCCGAGAACGAATCCCCGGACGCCTTCGCCGACGTCCTCGGCGTCAACCTCACCGCGCCCTTCCACCTCGCCCGCCTCACCGCCGAGGCGCCAGGCCCCGCCGACGGCAGGAGCATCATCAACGTCTCCTCCATCCTCGGGCTGGTGACCGCCGCCCCACTCGGCGGCGCGAGTTACTCGGCGTCCAAAGCCGGACTGCTGGGAATGACACGGGAGTTGGCCGGGCAGTGGGGCGGCAGCGGCATCCGTGTCAATGCGCTCGCTCCCGGCTGGTTCCGTACCGAGATGACCGCGGACCTCTTCGGCGACGAACGCTCCAGCCGCTGGGTCGAGCGCAACACCCTGCTCCGGCGCGGCGGCGACGGCCACGAACTCGACGGCGCGCTGCTGTTCCTCGCCTCGGACGCCTCCTCGTACTGCACCGGCCAGGTGCTGACCGTCGACGGCGGATGGACCGCGCGATGAAGGCCGCGGCGACAGGGGTCGGCATCGAGATCGACGACGGCGGACTGGCCCGCGTCACCCTGCGACGGGGCGAGGCGGGCAACGCCATCGACCTGGACATGGCACGCGGACTGCTGGACGCGGCGCGGGTCTGCGCCCGTGAGGCCGTACGGGTCGTGCTGTTGACCGGCGAGGGGAAGTCCTTCTGCGTCGGCGGCGATCTCAGGGAGTTCTCCCGGTTCTCCGGTGAGGACCTGGAGAAGCACCTCACCGCGGTGACCGACGCGTTGCACGATGCCCTGCGGATGTTCGCGGCGAGCGACGCTCCCGTGGTGGCCGCCGTGCAGGGAGCCGTCGCGGGCGCGGGCGTCGGTCTGGCCGCGGCCGCGGATGTGACCCTCGCTGCCGACAACGCCTCGTTCACCGCCGCGTACACCGGGATCGGTTACTCACCGGACGCCGGAGTCAGCTGGTTCCTGCCCCGGCTCGTCGGCCCCAAGCGGGCCCTGGACCTGCTGCTGACCAACCGCCGCGTTCCGGCGGCGGAAGCCGCTGAGATCGGGCTGGTGAGCAGGGTCGTCTCCGCCGACCGGCTGGCAGCCGAGGCCGCGTACACGGCGGAGGCCCTGCGTCGCGGACCCACCGCCGCCCTCGGCGCAACCCGCCGCCTCGTCGCCGCCGGACTGACCACGGACCTCGGCGCGCACCTGGACCACGAGGCCCGCGCGCTCGTCGCCGCGGCCGCCTCCGAGGCGGGCCGTGAGGGCGTCGCAGCTTTCCTCGGAAAGCGGACGCCCGACTTCACACACGTCCCGCCCAGCAGCTGAACCGTTGGTGCTCGAGACTCTTTGACCTGAAAGCCGATTGGCAACTGAACTCAGCTTGGGGCTACTCTCGGGTACGGACAGCTGGGCGGCAGCCAGGAGACAGGTAGGTCATGGCGACACGGATCGTTGAAACGGAAGCGGGACCGAGGTCCAAGCGCGCTGCCATTCTGGCGGCCGCCGTCGACTGCTTCGGTGAGACAGGCTTCGAGGCCACCAAGTGGTCGACCGTGGCGGAGCGGGTCGGCATCGGGCAGACCGCGCTGTACCACTACTTCGAGTCCAAGACCCACTGCCTGCTCACCATCATGCGCCTCGAACTCCAGCGCTCCCACGACAAGTTCACGGAGGCGACCGCGGACGCCACGGACCCGGTCGAGGCACTCCGGGCCGCCGTACGGGCGGCGTACGACGTCTCCGACCACGAGGTCCTGCAGATGCGCATCCTGCAGAACCACATGGACCTGCTTTCCGGGCCGCGCAAGTCCAAGCGGGAGGAGGCCGAGCGCGTCGCGGCCCGCCAGCTGGTCCAGCTCGTCGAGCGGGACTGGACGAACCTGCTGGTGCGTGGCATGTCCCAGGGCGCGTTCCCGTTGCGGGACGCGCAACTGCTGGGATCGAGCGTGCTCGGCCTGATCGTCAGCGTCTGGCGGTGGTACCGGCCGTCGGGGCCGACGCCGCTGTCCGAGGTCAGCGAACTGATCGAGGGTGCCTGCGTGCGGATGGTCGCCACCTGATGCCCTGAGCGGCCCTCGGCTTCTCCGGTCGGCCTTCCTGCCCCCTGGTGGACAAGCGTCAGGGGGCTTTGTCGTGCCCGCTTCCGGCGCCGCGCTACCGCTGCGGAAGCTTGGTGACGCACTATTGCCAGGCCTGTTTCCCCGGGATTACCATCCAAACTGAATTGAACTTGACTCAGGTTGATCTGAAGAGGGCTCCTATGGCGTTGCGTGCGTACATGGCCAGCATGGACAGCCGGTCTCCGGAACGGACGTTGGACCTGCTCGAACCGGACTTCCGCTTTCTCATCGCGCTGCCCGGCAAGGAGGTCGTCGGCAAGTCCAGGGAGGACTTCGCCGCGTACCTCGCGAGCCGCAATCCCGTGGACCGGGCGCACGAGATCCTGCGCTACAGCCGGGACGGCGATCTCGAGACCGTCTACGGAGTGGTGACGGAGGGCGGGCGGTACTGCGGGTCCTTCCTGTCGGCCGCGGTCGTGTCGCCCGGCGGACTTCTGGCGCGTTACCAGTCCTTCTTCACCACTACCTTCGAGCTGGTCGACTGGGCCCCGGACGACAGGAGCCGGACATGACGGACACGTCGACCCCAGCCCAAGGAGCCGCGGCCCCCTTCCTCACCGCCTGGTTCGAGATCCTCGACGGGGACGAGCCGTACCGGATCCTCGACCTGATCAGTGACGACTTCTCGTTGTCGATTCTGTTCTCCACCGGCGACGGCAACGCCACCGATTTCGCCGGAGGCCGTGACGCCCTGGTGGGCTACCTAGAGCAGCGCGAGCGGGGCACACGCACCCACCATCTGCTGTCGGCTACCACGCTTGGCCAGGACGAGCTCTTCCTGGGGGAGGTACGACGGGCGGGCGTCCCGGAGGCGACCTTCGTCGCCGCCGGGCGCGTCAACGGCGAAGGCCGGCTGCAACGCCTGCTGATCGGCCGCTCGTCCGAGATCCGCTTCACCTGACCGCGTGCGTCGGAACGACCACGACCGACGACGACGTACGACCGACCATGTACGGACGTACGACCGACCATGTACGGAGGACCGTCATGTACAACCTCGTCCTGCTGGCCGCCCGGCCTCCGGAGTGGACGCACGAACGGTTCATCGAGTGGTGGCGAGGCGACCACGCCGAGCTGACCTACCGCCTGCCCGGACTGCGCGCGTGGCGGCACACCGAGATCGACGCCGCTCTCGAGCCGCGCTCCGAAGGCTGGGACGGCATCTCCGTGCTCAGCTTCGACTCGCCGGAGGACCTGAAGAAGGCCCTGGCGAGCCCCGAGTGGGCCGATGCCGTCGCCCAGGTCGGCGACATGAAGGGCCGCCGTATCGCGGTGATGGGGCACGAGGCGGAGATGTTCGCGGCCTGAGGCTTCCGGCGGTCCGGAGACCGGCCAACCCCGTCCCGGTTCACCAGGGCGGCAGGCACCGCAGCGTTCAGTAGACGGAGTTCGGCACGGCGCAGCGAGGGACGAGATGCGACAGGTAGTGCGAGAGTTCCAACAGAAGGCAGACGAAGCCGACTTCGTGGCCGTGATCGACGACGCGGGCAGCCATACGGCCCGGCAGCTGCTCGAAGAGGCAACGCGGCTGGCCGGAGTGCTGTCCACCGCCGGCACGACGGGCGGGACCGTCCTGCTCCAGGCCGACAACTCATGGCGTACCGTCGCCGCCACCCTCGCCGTAGGCCTGAGCGGCGGCGACGGCGGTGTGGTCGCGGTGGTCAACCGGCACACCACACCGGCCGAGTTCGCCGCGGCTTGGGAGGACATCCGCCCGGACGCCGTCGTCGCCGAGCCCTCGGCGATGGCCGAGTGGGCGGTGCCCGAACGGCTGCCGGGACCGGCGCGGACGGTGCTCGACGGCTGGCAGTGCCTGTCCACTCCCGGCGAGCGCGACGTGGCGCGCTGGTCGGGCGGCGTCCTGATCGGCCTCACCTCAGGGTCGACCGGACGGCCCAAAGGCGTCGTCCAGTCCGAGCGGTCCCTGCGCTATGCCGCCACTAGCACCATGACCGTCAACGGCCTGTCGCCCGGGGACGCCGTCGCCGCGATCGTGCCGCTGTCGTCGACGGCGGCGTACTGCTTCGGCGTCTACCTCTCCCTTCTACTGCGCGGGCCACTCGTCATGACGGGGAAGTGGGACCGGGCCGTCGTACTGCGGCGGATGGCCGAGGCCGACGTCCGCTGGACCATGTGCGTACCGACCATGGCGCTCCAGATGGGCACCGAGGCGGCCGGCTCCGGCATCCTCCGAGGTGTCCGGTCGATCACCGTCGGCGGCGGACCCATGGACCGCGGCGCCCTCGCCCGGGCCGAACAGTCCCTGGGCACGAAGATCCTCCGCGTCTTCGGCATGTCCGAGTGCCTCGGCCACACCTCGCCCAGTCCCGACGAACCCGAGGAGATCCGGCTCGGCAGAGACGGCCGCCCCTTCCCGGGTACGGAGCTCCGCGCGCTCACCCCCGACGGGCGGACCGCGGGCCCCGGCGTGACCGGACGGGCACACGTGCGCGGCCCTTCCCTCTTCCTCGGCTACGCCCGCGACGGCAAGGTCGATCCGCCGGCGCTGACGGAGGACGGCTTCCTGCCCACCGGTGACCTGCTGATGACCCACGAGGACGGCACCATCAGCATCATGGGCCGCGAGAAGGACATCATCATCCGTGGCGGACGCAACATCGACATCACCGAGATCGAGCGCGCGGTGGCCAGTTACCCGCGTGTGGCCAGGGCCTGTGTCGTGGCGGTTCCCGACGACGTCCTCGGCGAACGCGTGGCGCTGCTCGTCGTCACCGAGGACGGCGGCGGCATCGACCTCGCCGAAGTGACCGGACATCTCGAGAGCGTCGGCCTGTCCAAGCCCAAGTGGCCGGAATTCGTGTACGGCATAGAGGAGTTGCCCCAGACCAAGGTCGGCAAGCTCGACCGGCGCGGAGCCCGGGACCTGGCGGCCAGACTCCATACTCGTACATCTGGGCGGTCCGAGTCACGCCACTACGATCCGGCCTGACGAGGCAACACATTCGCGAACCGTGCCGCCGCGCGCGCCCTCAGGCGTGATCCACGCGGCGGCACACCGATGAGGAGGATCATGACAACGCGGTTCGACCAGGGCCCGTGGGCCGCAGCCGGAGTGCAGACCGTACAGCCCGGGGTGCACCGCGTTCCTCTGCCGCTTCCCAACGACGGCCTGCACGCCGTCAATGTCTACCTGCTGGAGGACCTGGCCGACGACGGCGGCATCGTCATGATCGACGGCGGCTGGGCGATCCCCGAGGCGCGCAAGGCGCTCGAGGAGGCGCTTGCCGCCATCGGCCGCGACCTCGGCGACATCAGCCACATCCTCGTCACCCACATCCACCGCGACCACTACACGAACGCGGTGGAACTCCGCCGGCTGCTCGGCTCGCGCGTCTACCTCGGCGCGGGCGAACGACCGGGCCTGGAGATGCTCGACCGACTGCGCAGCGACATACCCGCCGGCTCACTGGAGACCCTGCGCACCGCAGGAGCCGGCGAACTCGCCGACCGCATCCAGGCGATGGACCACGGCGGCTACGACCCGAGCGTGTGGGAGGCGCCCGATCGCTGGCTCGCCGCCGAGACGCTCCGCTTCGGCGAGCGCGAACTACATGTCGTACCAACTCCCGGACACACCAAGGGACATGTCGTCTTCCTGGACGAGCAACGGGAGCTGCTGTTCTCCGGCGACCACGTCCTGCCGCACATCACCCCGTCCATCGGTTTCGAGCTGGCTGAGCCGGGCGGCCGGCCGCTCGCCGACTACCTGGACTCGCTGCGGCTGATGCACCGGTACGCCGACGCCCGCCTGCTGCCCGCGCACGGGCCGGTCGCCGACAGCGCCCACACCCGGGTCGCCGAACTGCTCGATCACCATGACGACCGGCTGGCCAAGAGCTTGACGGCGCTGGGCGAGGACACCCTCGACGCCCACGCGGTGGCACGCAAGCTCGGATGGACGCGCCGGGCGGTGCCGTTCGGCGAACTGAACGCCTTCAACCAGATGCTCGCGGTCAACGAGACCGCGGCGCACCTGGATGTCCTCGTGCTGCAGGGGCAGGCGACCGTGGCGTTCGTGGGCGGCGTGAACCAGTACACGCGCCTGCGATGACACCAAAGCCTGCGATGACACCCAGGAAGATCACTCGTCCAGGTCCGGCAGCCGCGCCGGGGCCGGGCTGATGCGTTCGCCGTGCTGGTCGAAGACGAAGAGATGCGCCAGGTCGACCAGCAGCGGGACCTGCATACCGAGGCGGAGCTCGATGTCGGGGGTCGTGCGGACCACCAGGTCACCGGGCAGGCGGTTCTCCTGCGCCGCCGGCGCCGCAAGGTCGGGACGCTCGTCGTCCGGCTCGTCCAGGACCACGACCGGGCCGGCGCGCAGGGCGCCCGCGCGACCCCAGATGCGATCGAGGACCGTACCGTCACGGCGGCGGCGACGGGCGGCGCGTACGGGATACGGGGCCTCCAAGTCCGGCACGAAGGCAGGCTGGGAGCCCGTGTTGAAGTGGACGAGGACCTCGTGCCCCTGGAACTCCAGATGCTCGACCAGGCCACTGATCGCCACCTCTCCAGGACGCGCGGAGCCGGGCTTGGCGATGCGTACCGCCTCCGAGCGCAGCCCGACGATGACCTCCCGGCCCTGCTGCACGCGCAGCATCTGGTGGTCCAGGGACAGGGGTTCGGGCAGGCGCAGGTATTGGCGGCCCAGGCTGATGGACATCGCGCCGTCGAGCGGGGCGCGGACCAGGCCGCGCAGCAGGTTGATGCGGGGCGTGCCGATGAAGGCGGCGACGAAGACGTTCCGGGGCAGCGAGTACACCGAGCGTGGGGTGCCCACCTGCTGGAGCACACCGCCGCGCAGTACGGCCACCCGGTCGCCGAGCGACATGGCCTCGGCCTGGTCATGGGTGACGTACACCGTCGTCACGCCGAGCTGCCGGGTGAGCGTGGAGATCTCGGCACGCAGGTGGTTGCGGAGCTTGGCGTCGAGGTTGGACAGCGGTTCGTCCATGAGGAACGCGGTGGGGTGGCGCACGATGGCCCGGCCCATGGCCACGCGCTGGCGCTCGCCACCGGAGAGCTGGCGGGGGTAGCGGTCGAGCAGGTCCTCGATGCCGAGCATGCGGGCCGTCGCGTCCACGCGGGGACCTCGGTCCTCGCCCGGGTTCTCGACGCGCAGCGGGAAGCCGATGTTGCCGCGGGTGGTCATGTTCGGGTAGAGGGCGAAGTTCTGGAACACCATCGCCATCGCCCGCTCCGACGGCTGCAGATCGTCTGCGGGTTCCCCGTCGAGCAGCAGCTCGCCCTCGGTGATCTCCTCGAGTCCGGCGATCATCCGGAGCACGGTGGACTTCCCGCAGCCGGACGGCCCGAGCAGCACGAGGAACTCGCCGGGCGCGATGTCGAGCGAGAGCCGGTCCACTACCCGGACGCCCCGCGTATAGGCCTTGCTCACGTCGTGCAGAGAGATGGCGCGTGTCATGGCAGATGCCCCCGAGGGCTTGCTGAGCGCTGGTGCTCCGCTGTCGGAGGTCCCGGGCGGTCGCACGGGACTTCTTCAGTCACGGAAATTACACGCGACTTGAGTCACGGAAATTAACGGACCGCACATGTCCGAGGGAAGACCCCGCCGGTACCGGAATTCGGATGGTTCCGTCCCGGAAGCCGAGAAAGCGGACAGATCGCGTGCCGGATCTCTCTGCCTTGGGTACTCGAGGCGTCCAGAGCCCAGCGAGTATCACGGTGGGAGGACGAAGATGATCTCCGACTTGGTGTTGGTGCCCGCAAGCGGGGCCCCGCTCGCAGGCGATCTGGTCGTCCCCGGCCCGGTGCGGTCGGTGGTGGTCATCACCGAGGGCAGCAGCAGCTCCCGCGGCAGTTCGCGCGACCGCGCGCTCGCCGATACGTTCCACCGGGCGGGCATGGGCACGCTGCTCCTTGATCTCCTCACCGAACTGGAGAAGCGGCAGGACGCACGCTCGGCCCGGCATCTCTTCGACATCCCGTTCCTGGCCCAGCGGCTGGTGGATGCCATCGACTGGCTGGACCAGCGGCCGGAGACCGCCGGTGTCCCGGTGTGCCTGTTCGGCGGCGATTCATCGGCTCTGCTGGCGGCAGCGGAGCGGCCGCAACGCGTTGCTGCCGTGGTCGTCCGAGGCGGGCGTCCTGACCTCACGTACGACGCGCTGCAGAGCGTCCGGGCCCCGGTGCTGTTCGTGGTAGGCGGCAACGAAGAGGCGGACCCGCGCCTCAACCAGGAGGCCGCCGGAAGGCTCAGCGGGCCGAGCCAGATCTACGTCGTGCGCGGCGCAACGCATCTGTTCCATGAGCCGGGGGCACTGGAGGACATCGCTGCCGCGGCCCGGCAGTGGTTCGCATCCCATGTGGAGAGCGGACCTCGCGCAGGCACAGGCCGGTGACGGCTGGGGCGGTACCTTCCGTACGCCGCCCCAACCGGCACCGGCTCGCGATCAGGCGGTGGTACGGAACGGGCCGGTCACCTCGTAGGTGATGCCGCCGGAGGAGCTGCCGCTCGTACCGCGCTGGCTGGAGAAGTACAGCCGCTTGCCGTCGGGCGAGAAGGCCGGGCCGCAGATCTCGGAGCCGGACTGGCCAGTGATGCGCAGGAAGGGGGCGACGATGTCGTTGGGCGTGATGATGCAGATCTCCATGTTGCCGCCGTCCTCGGCGACGAACAGGTCGCCCGAGGAGCTGCCGGTGACGTTGTCGACGCCCGTCAGCGGTGCGGCGCCGTTGGTGACCAGGCTGTCGTCGTAGGCCAGTTCGTAGGTGCTGTTGAGCAGGTTGAGCTGCCAGACGCGGTTGTCGCCCTTGGTCGTGAACCAGACGGTGTCGCTGGCGTAGTGGCAGCCCTCGCCGCCGTTGAAGATCTTGGCACCGGAGACCTGATCGCGGGTGTAGGTGGGGGAGCCGTCCGGGTCGGGCACGTTCGCCCAGGTGTAGGAGCCGGAGGTGCCGGTGCCGGCTCTCAGCACCTGGAGGGTGCCGGAGGACACGTCGCCCCAGGTGCTGGGGATGAACCGGTAGAAGCAGCCGTCCGACTCGTCCTCGGTCAGGTAGATCACCTTGCGTACCGGGTCGGCGGCGGCAGCCTCATGCTTGAAGCGGCCCATCGCGTCGCGGCGGAGGGCGGCCTTCACACCCCACGGATCGGTCTCGTAGACGTAGCCGCGGCTCACCTCCTCACAGGACAGCCAGGTGTTCCACGGGGTGGCGCCGCCCGCGCAGTTGTTCCGCGTATTGGACAGGATGCGGTAGGCGCCGGTGACGGCGCCCGAGGAGCTGAACTTGACGGCGCTCGCGCCGCCACCGGTTCCGACCTCGGAGTTCGAGACGTAGATCCAGCCGCTGCCGTCGGCGAAGCAGGCGCCGCCGTCGGGGGCGTTGTGCCAGGTGTACGAAGTGCCGGGGACCGTCTGGCTGGAGCGGGCGATGACTTTGCTGGTGAAGCCACTGGGCAGCATGATCCCGTTGGCGTTCGCGGCCTGCAGACCGCCGTACGGGCTGGTGCCGTTCTGGGCGGGGGCCGCGTACGCGGCGCCGTGCATGAGCGTGCCGCCGAAGACGGCGGCCGAGGTGCCGATCACTGCACCGCGCAGGAAATTGCGACGTTCCACAGCTACTCCTTCGTCAAAGAAGAGCGAACGATGACTTGTTGAGCGCCGCCGACTGGTCACCCGGACCCTAGAGCCGCTGGCAGGGAGCGGTAAGGAGCCTTTGAACCAACTCTTCCTGGCCAACTGGTGGGCAGATGCCGCGCAGAAACGATCAGCCCGGCACCAAATGAACGGGCAGGGAATCCTCACGGACGAACTGATGGAGATCTTTTACGGCGCCGTCAGGCCCCGGTGGAGGACGGGACGAACGGCGCGCAGACCGCATGGTGGCCAAGGTGGACCTTGCGGCTGGTGTTGACGAACGTGGCGTGGCCGCCCAGGAGTTGGCTGCCGTGCGCCTCGCGGGCGTAGATCGGCGTCAGCCGGATGCGTGCCCTCGGCAGCAGGCACAGCTGTCTGCTCTGCGGGTGCAGGAACTCCACGTCGAACCGGTCGCTGTCGACCAGGTCGCTGATCACGAAGCGGGAGCCGGTGGCCTCGGGACACCCCGGGACGTGACCGGCGGCGGCCGCGTCCAGCGCGCCCCGCCACCGACCGGCCGAGTGGTCGCCGAAGAAGACCCCTCGGCTTCCCCAGGTGAACTCCGCGGCGTCGGAGTCGATCACCTTCAGCACCTTCTCGCGGCCACACGCCTTGAACTGCTCGACAAGCCCCGGGTCGGGCCGATCCGGCAACACTTGCGACCACGGGACGCAGGTGCGGAGCACGCTCGTGACCTCTGCCCCGAGCCGCTCGGCGATCGGGGACTCCAGGGCCGGGTCCCAGACCAGCGAGAGCAGGGCCTTGGTGCCGAAGCCGTGGAACAGCGGGTTGATCAGCCGCTCCGCCGCCGCGAAGATCTCCCGGCGCAGGGGCGCTCCGTACTGCCGTAGCTCCTTGACGTAGCAGAAACGCCAGCCCCTGCGCCCGTCGTCATGGAAGCGGGAGAAGAACTCCACATCCACCGGGCGGCCGAACTGCTCCCGCATGCGGCGGGCGGCGAGTTCGTTCTCCGGCAGGTACGTCGGGTACTGGTCGTCCATCCAGATCCGCTCGATTCCGCGCCGATGGAAGGCCCGGAACAGCTCGCCGGCACCCACGCCGTACGCCCGCTCGAAGGCGTGCATCTTCCCGACGTTGCCGAAGGCCTCCTCGATCTCCGTCACACGCGGCACACCCTGGCTCACCACGACATCGAGCCGGAACAACTCGATACGGCGCTCCAGGTCGCGACCGCGCAGATCCTCGGGCACACCGATGTCCAGAGCGGCCCGGACGTGCGGATCCCCCTCCGCGTACAGATCCTGCGCCGTGTCGCACAGCGCGAAGACGGCGGCCCCGAGCCGTTCGAGCTGCCGCGTCAGACCCGGCCCGAGCGGGAAGGGACGCGCGGCAACGAGCCAGGGCGCGTGCTCCGGGTCCGATCCGCCGTACCGCACCTGCAGCGCGACGAGCGCGTCCTCGGCCCGCAGCGCAGCTCCGAGCCGGTCGGGGTCCTGCGCGGCAGGTACGTACGCGACACCGGCCAGATCGCGCCGCAGCTCGGCCCGCGCGAAGGCCTTCACACAAGAACCCTAAGTCCATCGGCGCCGGGCGGCAGTAAGCCGTATGGCGGCCGTGCCGGAGACGGCCCGTCAGAAAGTGGAATACCCCGCGCCGGGTGCGTGACGCACCGCTCGTCGAAACGCCTATGGCCCCGCCGAGAGGCTCGACCCCCAGCGGAACCGGACCAGGCCACCGCGCTGTCTTCAGAGTCACCATCCGATCTGCCGGTACGGGGGACTTCTGATGAGGCGGGTACGAGCATCGGTCTGGGCGGCAGCCATGGCACTGGCTGCGGGAAGCCTTCTTGTGGGCTGTTCTCAGGAGTACGACGACAAGCGGGGCAAGGGCGACGCCCCGGTGAAGGGCAAGAAGGGCGACGACACCCCGGCCGAGGTCTACAACATGCCGGACGGCTTCGGGAATCTCGCCACCAAGTGCGTGGGGCACGGCTTCCGCGCGTATGTCACGACGAACGCAGGTGCTCCGTCGAACGTCCAGATCGTCAAGGACAAGTCGTGCGCCGGCTGACCACGACGGGCGTCGCCACCTGCGCTGTGCTGCTGTTCGCCGTCCTGCTCACCGGCTGCTCCCAGGAACGCGACGACGAGCGGGGCAAGGGCGATGCCCCGGTGAAGGGCCGGGCAGGGGAGGACACCGCAGCGGAGGTCTACAACTTCCCCGACGGCTTCGGGAACCTCGCCACGAAGTGCGTCGGGGACGGCAAGCGGGGCTACGTCACCACAAGGTTCGAGGAGGACGCCGTGATCCTTCCGTCGAACGCGGTGATCGTCGACGACCCGCACTGCGCGGCACCCTGACGCACGCCGCGCTCGCCACGAAGGGGACGGCGCACTTGGATCTCCCGTACCCCGCACCCGCCCGCCACCGCTCGAGTGGTGACGCCACTCGGGCGGGCGTACCGTCGAACGGTGCAAGCAGGAGTGGACGGAACCGCTCGCTGATCCCTCGCGAGGGTTCGACCTCCGGGGGTGCGACACGCCATGACCAGCAGCCCGCAGCCGGCCCCTTCAGCGCAGGCCACCACCAAGGAACCCGGCGGTGGCGGAAACGCGATGGCTCTGCTGGTCATCGCGTCCTGCCAGCTGATGGTGGTCCTGGACATCACCATCGTGAACATCGCGCTGCCGCACATTCAGCGCTCCCTGGAGTTCTCCACCACCAGCCTGTCCTGGGTGGTCAACGCGTACACCCTCACCTTCGGCGGGCTGCTCCTGCTGGGCGGCCGCACCGGTGACATCCTCGGCAGACGGCGCGTCTTCATCTTCGGCGTACTGCTCTTCGTGCTCGCCTCCCTGCTCGGCGGACTCGCGCAGAACGCCGGCCAACTCCTCGCTGCCCGCGCCCTCCAGGGCGTCGGCGGCGCCATCGCGTCCCCGACCGCCCTCTCCCTGGTCAGTACGACCTTCCGCGAAGGCCCCGAACGCAACCGGGCCTTCGGTGTGTTCGCCGCGGTCTCGGCGGGCGGCGGCGCCATCGGCCTGCTCGCCGGCGGAATCCTCGTCGAGTGGCTGAACTGGCGCTGGGTGCTCTTCGTCAACGTCCCCATCGGGCTGCTCATCGCCCTCGCCACACCCCGCTGGATCAAGGAGTCCGAACGCCACCCCGGCCACTTCGACATCGCCGGAGCACTCACATCCACCGCGGGCATGGTGCTGCTGGTCTACGGATTCATCAGGGCCGCGCAGGAGGGCTGGCGGGACGGGCTCACGGTCGCCTCGTTCGCGGCGGCCGTCGTCATCCTCACGGTGTTCATCCTGATCGAGAAGCAGTCCAGACAGCCGATCACGCCCCTGCACATGTTCGCCGACCGTAACCGCGCGGGCACCTACGGCATGATGCTGAGCCTGGCCGCCGCGATCTTCGGCATGTTCTTCTTCCTCACGCTCTTCACGCAGAACGTGCTGGACTTCAGCCCGCTGCAGACCGGTCTCGCCTTCCTGCCCGTCAGCGCGGTCATCGCGATCGGCGCCGGGCTGGCCTCACAGTTCCTGCCCAGATACGGCCCCAAGCCCTTCATGGTGGTGGGCGGCATCCTGGCGGCGACCGGCCTGGCCTGGCTGACCCTGACCGACGTCCACTCCACCTACGTGGGCAGCGTCCTCGGGCCGATCCTGGTCTTCAGCCTGGGCATGGGCATGGAGTTCGTCTCGCTCACGCTCATGGCGCTCTCGAACGTCTCCACACATGAGACCGGCGCCGCCTCCGGACTCCTCAATGCCACCCAGCAGGTCGGCGGCTCGCTCGGCCTGTCCATCCTGGTCACGACGTTCGGCACGGCCAGCGGAAACGAGGCGGACAAGCAGGTACCGCGCTTCCTGGAGCAGGCGACCCCGGCAGAACGCGCGCGTTTCGAGCGCACCGGGGACCTCCCGCCGCCCTGGGCCGACGAGGTCCTCACCGCAGGCGTCTCGGCCGCCTTCATCATGGCGGCGATCTTCGCCATACTCGCCGCTCTGATCGCCGTCGTGGTCATCCAGGTCCGCCCCGCCGACCTGGAACGCCTGGGCGGGAAGGGCCTCGGCCCGGTCTGAGACCGAGGCCCTTCCGGGCGGGAGGATCAGCGGTACGAGACTTTGAGGCCGCGCAGCCGCCCGATGTTGTCGAACGACCCGAAGCCCACCCTGCCGGAGCCGAGCGTGGTGTCGACAGCCGTCATCAGCGGATACTTCGAGCCGTCGACGTACACCGCGATCTCACCGCTGCTCGCGCACCGCACCACCCGCACCTTGTGCCAGTCGCTGTCGGTGATGGCCGGTGGGGCGCCTGTCCTGCCGTTCCACTGGTCCTCGATCCGGAGCCGGTCGGCGTCGTTCACGACGAAGATCCCGTTGTGCGGATAGATCGTGTTGTCCGTGGACAGATGGGCGTAGGAGAACTTCGTGTCCGACTGGTAGTCGAAGACGATGATCACGTCCCGGTTGGTGATCTCGACGGGAGTGTCGATCCGCACCTCGGCATCGATCCGTACGGAGCCGAGCGCCGCCGGACCCGCGGTCAGCACGGCGTACTCGAAGGGACGGCGCGGTCCGGGCCGCTGGACTCCGGGCTCGGCGAGGACGGCCTCGTGGCCGGGGAACCGCCACTTCGACGGGGTGACAGGACCCCAGTTCCGACCGGCCATGACGTTACGGAGCGTGGAGCCGCCAGTGTCGCAAGAGGCGAACGTCCGGGTCCCGGTGACCTTCCAGATCTTGCCGTTGGCCTTGGAGAGCAGATACAGCTCGCCGTCCGCGTCCTGCCCGAAACGCAGGTCCACCCGGGCGTCCCCGGCAAGGTCCTGCATGGTGACGCGCTTGCCGCTCGCGCCGTACACCATCAGGTCGTACAGCTGGGCCAGTCCCTTCCCGCGCCGCATGTCCTTGGAGTCGGCGAAGAGCAGACGGCCGTCGACGATGTCCCCGAAGACGTACTTGCCGCGCAGCTGAGGCACGTCATGGCCGCGGTAGACGAAGCCACCGACAATCGCGCGGCCCACGTCGGAGGTGCAGTTCCAGTCGGCGGGCGGGTCGTGGTCGTAGGCGGCGACGGGATAGGTGTAGCCGTACTTCTCGTCGTCCTCGGGGAGCGGGAGCATCTGGTCGCAGGGGTCGGCGGCCGTCTTGTCGAAGACGAACGCGGCTTCGCGTTCGCTCCAGCCCAAGTTGTCGCCCGCGCGCACCTCGTAGACGGACTCGACGGCGTGCTGTCCGATGTGACCGAGGTACATGCGGTGGCTGCCACCGGTGTCCCAGCTGAAGCGGTGCGGGTCGCGCATGCCGTACGCGTAGATCTCGCCCAGTGCGCCGGGGGTGCGGGTGAACGGGTTCCGGGCCGGGATGCCGTACTTGCCGTTGGCGCTGTTCGTGCCGCGGGGGTCGATGCGCAGGATCTTGCCGTGGGGGAGGGAGAGGTCTTGCGGCTCGGTGTTCCTGACACCTTGACCGCCGTCGCCGACGGCTACGTAGAGGAGTCCGTAATCGGTGCTGTGGGGGCGGGAGTTGGGGTTGAAGTCGATCTGCTGGATGCCGTGGATCGTGCCCGCGAAGCCGATGCGCAGGATTTCGCGGCGGGTGCCCTGGAAGGTGTCGGCCGAGGGGTCGTCGGCGGTCCACTCGGTGATGATGCCGTGGTAGTTGGTCGCCGCCTGCTGCCGGAAGTCGGGTACGGCGGTGGTGGCGGAGGCCAGTTCGGTGTGGACGGTGTAGAAGCGGCCGTTGCGCCTGAAGCCGGGGTCGAAGGTCACGAACCCGAAGCCCTGGCCGAGACCACGGCTGGCGAAGAACGCGGGGCCGAAGGAGGCCGCGATGTCGAGATAGACCTGCGGGCTGCCGCCGTCCTCGACGAAGTACAGCTTGCCGTTGAGGTCGGGGACGGCCTTCCGGCCGGAACCGTCGGGGAGTTCGCTCAAGTAGTTGATCCGAGCGTGCCGCATCAGCCGTGGATCGGTGACCGGGCCGGGCGGCGGCTCGGTCTTCGGGAAGGAGGCGTACTCCTCGACGGTCAGCCCGATACCGGAGGTGGCGGGCCGCTCGGGGATGGGGTCGGTGATGGGCTCGGCGGCGTGCGCCGTGCCGGGCAGGGAGACGAGGGCCGACAGCAGTAGGGAGAGGACAAGGAGAGGGGCCAGTGCGAGGGGTCTCGGTCTGGCGCCGGGGGATGTGGTCATCGGTATCACTCCTTTGGTGCGCTCAGTGCCGGCCGGAGTGCGACAGGCGGTACTGCGCCCGGACCCGGTCGCCGTCCACGGCCCGGTTGAGGAACATCAGGCTGTCCATGCGGCAGTCGCAGGGATTGCGTTCACCGGTGTTCTGCGGAAAGCTCCCGCCGATCTTGATGCCCCGGGGATCGGTCGGTGAGGCCCGGTGCGGTCCCGGTCCCGAGAGGTCCCAGGGGTCGCCGGAGACGGTGTAGAAACCGTCCAGCCGCTGCCCGTTGCGGTAGAGCGCCATGGCTCCGGTGTCGAAGTCGAAGGTCGCGGCGAGGAAGACCCACTCGCTGTCCGGCAGCAGGGTCCGCCAGTCCTCGGACGCGGCGAAGGTCTGGGAGCTCGCCCCGTCGATGCGTCGGCCGAGGGCGACGAGCCGGAGTTCGCCGTTCACCTCGATGATCTCCAGCAGGCCGCGCACCGCGTGCCCGTCGGAGTCCCCGGAAAGTACGCCTGCCAGGCCGACGGCACCGTAGTAGTCGTCCGGGTTGGCCGTGTTGCTGTTCCGGCCCGGGTTCGGACCGGTCGCCTTGAACCAGCCCATGACGGTCATCCCCTTGGCGGCGTTGAAGGCCCGCAGGCTCGGGACACCCGAGGCCCCGTACACGCCCGCCTTCCAGTCGTCGTTGCCGGCCGCCTTCGGGTTCACCTGCCGCACCTGGAGCGAGGTCCGGCTGCCCCAGTGCGCCCCGTCCCGCGTGCGCATCGCCGCGCCGCCGTTGACGAGATCGATGTCGGTACGCGAGAAACCCTGGTCCCGCTCCCTCGCCGGATTGCCACGCACCGGGTGCTCGAAGTCGTAGTACGCCGCCAAGTACGGCCTGAGAGAAGGGTGTACGGCCCCACGGACCACGCCAGCTGCGGCAGGAGCCGAGGCCAGCGCGGTCAGGGCCGTCAGAAAGGCGGCGAGAGCCACCGCCGTGTGCCGTCTGCGTCGCGTGAACATTCCACTCGCTCCCTTTGCGAGGCGTTTCTACGAGCCGTGACCACGAGCCATGCCTGAGAGGCGCGTCATCGGCGGGCGGGCCGGCCCCCGAGATAGAGCTCGCCCAGTTGCGGATCGGCGAGCAACTCCCGTGCCGGGCCCGAGACATGGACCCGGCCGAGGTCGAGTACGCAGCCGGTGTCGGCTGCTTCCAGGGCGCGCCGCGCGTTCTGTTCGACGAGCAGGACGGCGGTGCCCGCATCCCGCATCCGTACGATCTGCTCGAAGACGACGCCCGTCGCCTTGGGGTCGAGCCCCATCGACGGCTCGTCGAGCAGCACCACCCGGGGCTTGACCATCAGCGAACGCGCGAACTCCACCTGCTTCTGCTGGCCTCCGGAGAGCAGCCCGGCCAGGCTCGTCCACCGCTCCCCGACGACCGGGAATAGGTCCCGTACGAAGCTCACCCGCTCGGCGATGAGTTGCTTGTCCCGGAGGGTGTAGCCGCCGAGCAGAACGTTCTCGGCGACCGTCATCTCCCGGAAAACGCTGTGCCCTTGGAGCACATGGGCGACTCCGGCGGCCAGCATCCGCTGAGGTCCATGGCCGGTGAGGTCTTTACCGTCGACGAGGACCCGGCCCGAGCGCGGGGCGAGGAGTCCGCTGGCGACCTTCAGGACGGTGGACTTGCCCGCGCCGTTCGGCCCGACCAGGCAGACGATCGCCCCGGCGGGGACCTGGACGGTCAGCCCGCGCAGCACGAGGGCCGCCCGGCCGTATCCGGCCCGTATGTCGTCGAGTTCGAGAAGGAATGGAGAGCCAGGAGATACACGGTCGGTGTGTGTGTCAGACGCCAAGGTATGCCCCGAGGACTCGTTCGTCGGACTGGATCACGGAGGGCGGGCCCTCGGCTATCGGCCTGCCGCGGTCGAACACGACGACGTGGTCGCTGAGACTCATGACCAGGTCCATGTTGTGCTCGACGATCAGGAAAGTGCGTCCCTCGGCGTTGAGTTCGCGCACCAGGTCGCAGATGCGGTCGATGAGGGCCGGGTTGACCCCGCCGGCCGGTTCGTCCAGCAGGATCAGTTCCGGCTCGCTCATCAGCACACCCGCGAGCTCCAGCAACTTCTGCTGCCCCCACGAGAGTTGGCGTGCCTCCGCCTGCTCCAGATGCTCGATGCCCATCCGCGACAGCCAGCCGCGGGCCCGCTCGGTCTCCTCCCGCCGGCCCGCGCGGGCGAGCTGCCCCGCGAGGGAGGACGGCTGTACGGCGGCGAGGAGGTTGTCGAGCACGGTCATCCGCGGGAAGACACGGCACAGTTGGAAGGACCGCCCGATGCCGGCGCGGGCGATCCGGTGCGGAGGCTTTCCGGTGATGTCGCGCCCGCGGTAGGTGGTACGACCCGCATCCGCGCGGATCATTCCGGTGACGCAGTTGAAGAAGGTGGTCTTGCCGGAGCCGTTGGGACCGATCAGGGCGTTGACCTTGCCGTGGTGGAAGGTCACGGTGGCGGAGTCGAGCGCGGTGACACCGCCGAAGGCTTTGCTGAGGCCGACGGTCGCCAGACTCGGCCGAACTCCGGGCTCAGCCGCCGCTTCCGCTTCGCTCACTGTCCCTCACCTCCGTTCCATTGCCCTGCCTGTGCCGCTCCTTCAGTTCGCCCGCGGTCACCTCGCGAATCGAGGTCTCGCCGGACTTGCGGAAGCGGGCAAGCAGCGAGGTGGCGGCCGGGATGACCCCGTCCGGCATGAACATCACGACCACGCCCAGCAGCAGCCCCGCCACGACCAGATGCAGAGGGGTGTCGCCGTACTCGACCTTGGAGTACTCCAGCGCGTACCCGACGATCAAGGCGCCGAGCAGCGGCCCGTACAGATGGCGTACGCCTCCCAGCAGCGCCATCAGCACCATGTACGCCCCGCTGAGGATGGAGAACTGGAAGACCGGGTCGAGATCGCCGAACCAGAGCGCGTAGAGCCCGCCGGCCAGCGAGGTGAAGGCGGCGGAGACCACGAAGACGACGAGCTTGTAGGCGAAGGTGGGCGTACCCAGGGACTGGGCCTTGTCCTCGTCCTCACGGATCGCCTTCAGGCCCATGCCGAACCGCGAACGGTCGATGATCCACCAGGTCAGCAGGGCCACCGCGAGCAGTGCGACGAACAGGAAGTAGAAGGTCCGGTGGTGCTCGGAGCGCAGCATCCCCGGGAACGGCCGCGGTACGACCAGCCCCCGCGAGCCGCCGGTGAACGAGGCCCAGCTCTGGAAGACCAGCAGCAGGATGAGGACAAGGGCGATGGAGACGATGACGAAGGAGGCGCCGCGCACCCGCAGGGCGGCATAGCCGACCGGCACCGCGAGCGCGGCCACCAGCACGGCGGCCATGAACAGCGCGGCGAACGGCGGGAGTTCGGCCTTGGTGACCAACAGCCCCGTCCCATAGGCGCCGAGTCCGGCGAAGGCACCGTGCCCGAGCGAGATATAGCCGGTGAAGCCGCCGACGAAGTTCCAGGAGGTGGACAGCACCGCGTAGTTGAGGATGGCGATGCCCACGGTGATCTCGTACGGGCTCGGGGCCATCGACGGGAAGGACAGGGCGACCGCGACGCCGGCGACCAGAGCGCCGACGTGCAGGAGGGCGCTCGTACGCAACCTGCCTGCCCGGAACGGGAGTTCAGAACCTTTGCGCAAGCCGCCCCCCGAAGAAGCCCTGGGGCCGGAAGGCCAGGGTGGCGAAGAGCGCGACGTAGAAGACGGTCTGCGCCCAGGTGGTGGAGAGCTCCAGTTGGAGCAGGCTCTGCAGCATGCCCAGCGTCATGGCGGCGATGGCGGCTCCCGGTACGCTGCCGAGTCCGCCGACGACGATGATCGCCATCAGTGGGCCGATCCAATGCCAGTGCAGTGACGGGTAGATGGTGGTGTCGAGGGCGAGGGCCGTACCGCCGACGGCCGCCGTGGCGAGGCCGAGTCCGAAGCCGTAGCCGGCGATCCGGTCGGTGTCGATGCCGAGCAGCTGGGCGGCTTCCCGGTGCTGGATGGTGGCGCGCAGCGCCTGGCCGAACCGGCTGTGCTTCATCAGCACATACAGCCCCAGCAGGGCGAGCGCGGCCATACCGAAGGCGATCAGCTTGACCGCCGCGATCCTCGCCCCCAGGAACTCGAAGCCGGCCGAGCTGTAGCCGAGCCGGATCCGGCGCTGCGTCCCGCTGAAGGCGTACCCAAGAAGTCCCTCGATGGTCAGGGCGACCGAGAAGGTGAGCAGCACCGACATCATGGTGAGGGTCGCTGGGCGGAGCCGGGTGAGCAGCAGCCGCTGCATGGCGACGCCCGCGACGAAGAACAGCGGCACGGTGACGACCAGGGTGAGCAGCGGGTCGATGCCGGTCTCCCGGTGGGCGTACCAGGCGAGGTAGGCGGCGAGGATCAGGAAGGCGGAGTGGGCGATCATCACGACGCGCATGACGCCGAAGTAGAGGGTCAGGCCTGCCGCGAGGAGGGCGTAGAGCCCTCCCAGCAGCACACCGAGGACGACGCTCTGGAAGACGAGGCTCGCGGAGGGCACGCCGGCCTCACCAGGCCGGCTTGGGGTGGACCAGATCCGCTTCCTTCTGTGCCTCCGGGAGCACGATCTGGATCTCCCCGTCGACCCACTGCTGGATCATGTGCGCGCTCTGCGGGCGGCCCTTGTCGTCCCACTTCAGCGGTCCGACGACGGTCTCCACCTCGTTGCCGCGCAGCCAGTCGATCAACTTGCTCTGGCATTCGGGGTCCTGGGTCGCACAGTCGGCGGCCTCGACGGCCGCGGCGACCACCTGGCCGGTGGTGTAGGCGTTGGCCTCGTCCTCCTCCGGGGCCTTGCCGAACTGCTTCGTGTACTTCTCGACGAACTCCTTGTTGCTCGGATAGTCGGCCTTCTGCGTATAGCCGGTGGGCGCGAGGATGCCCTCGGTCTTGTTGCCGATGGCCTTCGCGAACTCCGGTTCGGTGGGCGCGGTGGAGAAGGCGGCCATCTTCGGCTGGTAGTTGAGCTGCTGGAGAGCGACGATCAGATTGACGCCGTCCTGGTACTGCGAACCGCCCACCACCATGTCCGCCTTCGAGTCGGCGATCTTGGCGGCGATGCTGCCGAAATCAGTGGTGTTGGGCGGATAGACCTCGTCGACGACGGTCTTGACGCCGCCCTTCTCCAGCTTCTCCTTGAGCCCGTACGCGGTCCCCTGGGCGAAGGGGTCGTCCATGGCGGCGTACGCGACGGTCTTGGGACGCTCGTTCGCCGGCAGGGCGAGGATGTGTTCGGCCAGGTGGTTGTAGTGGTCGTTGGCGACGGCAGGCGCGGCGTAGAAGAGGTTCTTGAAGCCCTGGTCGAATACCTCGGGCGCGGCTCCCGCCGGTTCGACGAAGAGCATGCCGTACTCCTCGGCCACGCGGGCGGAGGGGACGACGAGCCGGGTGGAGAAGGGGCCGAAGACCAGGTCGACCTCGTCCCTGCCGATCAGCTGCTCGTAGTCGGAGACGACGCGGTCGGCATTCGACTGGTCGTCGAGGATCTTCAACTCGACCTTGCGGCCGAGGAGTCCGCCCTTGTCGTTGACGATCTTCGCCCAGGCCTTGTAGCCGCGTTCGACGCCCTTGCCGGGTTCGGAGAAGTCACCGGTGAGGGGCAAGGAGACACCGATCACGATGGAGTCATCGGATGAATCTCCGGAACCGGAACCACCGGCACAACCGCTGGCGGCGAGCGCCAGAGTGAGCGTGCCTGCGGCGATTCTCCCTTGTAGACGGCGTGTTGGTCTCATCGATGGACACCCCTCATCGGCTGGACACCCGCATGGGCTGGCCGGAATCCGTGGTGCGCGAAAGCGCTTTCGAGGGCGCTTTCATACTATGAAAGCCGTGTCCCACCGGTCTGGACAACAGTCGTGCACGTATCAGTTGTCCTTCGTGCGACGTGTCCTGACGGGATGTCCGGGCACCGAACGAGAAGTTGCCCGGGAGGACGGGATGAGTCCGTCCTCCCGGGCAACTGGTGGTGACCGATTTCCGCCAACAGCCGTGTGCTCAGGCCCCGCTGCCGCCGTAGATGGCGGCCTCCTTGGAGGTGGCAGCGATGCCGTTCGCGCCGTGGAAGATCCGCTGACCCCAACTGGTGAGCTGGTTCGGGTCGAAGTTCGTGACCACGTCCAGGTACTCGACTCCGCCGCCGTTGCCGCTCCAGGACCAGCCGAGGTAGCCGAGCCCGAGCTGCTGGGCGGTGGCCAGAATGGCATCCTCGTCGGGGTTGCCGTCCGAGTGCTCGTGGCCGAACTCGCCTACCACGATGGGGAGTTTCGCGGTGACGAAGCGGTTCAGATAGTCGCGGACCTCCGCGGTGGTGTTGAAGACGCCGTACATGTGGACGGAGAAGATCGTGTTGGCGTCCGGGTCCGCGGCGAACACCGAGGCGGCGTTGTTGCGCATGGTGAACGCCCAGTCCTGGCCCCAGTTGGGCGCGTCGACCATGATCGTGTGGTCGAACCCGGCGCCGCGGAGCTTCTGGATCGCGGCCTTCGTGTCCGCCGTCCAGCTCAGGAAATTGAGGCTCCCGTGCGGCTCGTTGCCGATGTTGACGATGACGTAGTCCTCTTGACCACTCAGCGCGTCCTGCACGCTGATCCAATAGTCCGCGGCCCGCGAGAGCGAGACGCTTCCGCTCTGTTCCCAGTAACCGGTCGTGTCGTGGACCTCCAGCACGCAGATGAGCCGGTTCTGCTTGCACTGGCTGACGACGTTCGCCACATCGGCAGCGTCGTTACGGGTCCACCGGTCACCGCTGGAGAGGACGACCCGTACGGTGTTGGCGCCCTTCGCCTTGATGTGCGCGAGCGAGCTGATCCGGTCCGGAAACCAGGTGTGAGCGTGGTTGACACCCCGCATCACGAAGTCGTTCCCCGACGCCTCCAGCAGCCGGCCGTTCTCGATACGGAAGCCGGTGGGCGAGGCATGAGCCGGGGCACCCAGGCCGAGCAGGGGGAGGAGCAGGGCGGCGACGAGGCCGAAAACCGGGGCGATCCGTAAAGGCAAGTGGCGGGTGCTGCGCATGATGTTCTCTTCTCTGAGTGAGGTGGGAGCGCTCGCGATCACCATCAATCGTTGTCATTGACACGTCAAGACCGACTGTGCAGCTGCTCGACCGGGACCTCAGACGGATAGAACTGCGCGTACCAGCGCCGCAACGCCCGGATGCCCTTCTCATGGGGCAGCAGCACCGGCCGCGACTGATGGATCTTGTGATCCCAGATCCGGACCTCCTCACGCACCTCGCCCAGGGCTTCAGCCCGGAAGACGAGCTTGAGAAGAGGCACCAGGAACGGCAGCCGGGCCGGCTTGCGGAGGTAGTACAGCATCCGCATCTCGCTCATACGGTCGTCGACGGGCGTCGTCAGGGCGACCGCGGTGACCGAGAGAACGGGCCCGTGGGAGCGGACCACCATGACGCCCGGTCCGTACATGAACGCGTCGAAGGTGTTGTTGATGTCCCAGCCGAGAACGCGCCGCCCGATCCGGCCGCGGACCTCCGCGAAGGGACCGTCGGTCCGCAGGTCCTGCACGGGTGGTTCACTCTGGCCGTGGATGAAGTGGAAGTGGGACTCGTCCACGATGTTCTCGCGCATCTCCTGGACGTGGATACGGGCCCGGCAGGTGTCGTCGATCGGCTTGGCGAAGTCGTCGGCCGCCGCCTCCGGAATCTCCGGCACCTCCCACGCCGGCTCGCCCGGCCCGGCATAGACGAAGACAAGTCCGCTGTGCTCACGAACCGGAAAGCCGCCGATGGACACCTTCGGCGTCCGGACCGCGAACGGCGCCTCCACGCACCGCCCGTCCGCACCGAACCGCCACCCGTGGAACGGACACTCCACCGTCCCGTCCACCACCTTCCCGCCCACGCCCAGATGCGCCCCGTAATGCGGGCAGTGCGCGTCCCGTACGGCCGGCTGACCGTCCGCTCCGCGGAAGGCGATGAGGGCACGCCCGAAGTAGTGCAGGCTGACGACCCGGCCCGGGCGTAACTCGACGCTGCGGAGCACGGCGTACCACCCATGCGGGACAGTCGGCATCGGGTACGCGTCGGCGCGCGGATCGCGCGGCAGGGCGGCGAGGCTGTCATGGCTACGACGAAAAGACATGGCGCCGAGGCTAACTTGATCTCCCCGACGGGCCGTCAGATATCGGCCGTCTCCACCGGCAGGGTCTTGGTTCCGGTCGGCATCATTTCCAGCCGTACGCGTACGCGGCGACCCACGTCACCTCGAGCTGGGCACTGCTGCCCGGGGCCGCTCCCGGCCCCTGCAGGGCGCTCTCGTTCTGAAGCACCCAGGACAGGGGGCGGTTCGGTACGCCACGCGTGTCGTGCCCCGTCTGCCGGCCGTCCACGAAGAACCGCACATGTCCCGGCGTCCACTCGGTCGATACGGTGTGCCACTCGGTCCAGTCGTCGGCCCCCGGGAAGTAGCCCTGCTCGCCCCCACTGCACGCGTGATGGAAGGCGGTGAGCTCGCCGGTCCACTCGCCTTCGGGGTGGTCCATCTCGCAGCCTCCGCCGTAGTGCAGCCAGGCGGACTTGTAGCCCGGAGCGAGCTTCGTCACCCGCCGTCGACCGCGTACGAGGCGTCCAGCCAGGCCCGGTAGCCTGGCGGGGTGACTGGCTCGGAAGCATCTCCCTCGTTCCGCCTCGCGTACGTTCCGGGGGTGACGCCCGCCAAGTGGGTGCGGATCTGGAGCGAGCGGCTGCCCGACGTTCCGCTGACCCTCGTCGATGTGCCGGCCGCTGAGGCGTCCGATGTGTTGCGGAGCGGGGGAGCCGATGTGGGGGTCGTGCGGCTTCCGGTCGACCGTACGGTCTTCAGCGCGATCCCTCTCTACACCGAGTCGACGGTGGTCGTGGTGCCGAAGGATCACCTGGTGACGGCGGCGGACGAGGTGAGCGTCGCGGATCTCGCCGACGACGTCGTGTTCCATCCGCTCGATGACGTGCTCTCTTGGGAGCGGTTGCCGGGGCGTCCCGCCATTGAGCGGCCTGCCACGACGGCGGATGCCATCGAGCTCGTGGCGGCGGGGGTGGGGTTGCTCGTCGTCCCACAGTCGTTGGCTCGGCTGCACCATCGCAAGGACCTCACGTTCCGGCCTGTGGTCGATGCGCCTCAGTCGAGCGTTGCGCTGGTTTGGCCCGAGGATGCGACCACCGAGCTGGTCGAGGACTTCATCGGGATCGTCCGTGGCCGGACGGTCAACAGCACGCGTGGGCGTGCGCCGGCTCCGGCGCAGCCGAAGGCCAAGCGTCGCGAAGCGGCGGACGGCCGCCGGAAGCCCGCGTCGAGCGGCGGAAGCCGTGGAAGCGGGGCCGGAGCGAAGGGCGGCAAGCGTGGGAAGCCTCGGCGTCGGTCGTAGGTAGCAGTTCCCCAATCCCGCCCCTTCCCGAAGCTGGGGCTGCGCCCCAGGCCCCCGCCAGGGGGAGGGGTGACATGTCGTGTCGCGGCTGCGGGTGCGTTGTGGCTGGTCGCGCAGTTCCCCGCGCCCCTAAACAGCCTGCGACTGCCCGCACCCAGACGAGCCAGCGAACCGAAAATCCCCCGCCCGGACGGGGCCCGCGCCCTGCACCCGCCCGCGCGGAAAAGCCCGGACCCCCTGCTACCCGCGCTCTTCAGCCGGTGGGAGGGGACGTGGGCCGGTGCGTCCTATGCCCGTCGCTTAGCTTCGGTCTGGGCACACCAGGACCCTGTGGAAGCACGGGGTCGTATGCCCCGTTGGCGACGGGCTGACGCACCGGACCGCGGCCCCGCACCCACCACGCACCCAAGGGGCGCGGGGAACTGCGCGACCAGCCACAACGGACCCGCAGCCGCCCAACCGCCGGAGGCACCCCGCGGGGAACTGCGCGACCAGCCACAACGGCGCCGCAGCCGACAACGAACCCACCCGCACAACCGCCGGAGGCAACCCGCTCAACCGCCGGAGGCACCGGTGGGGGCGATGGCGCTGCGGACCCGGAAACGGCCGACCTTGTTCCCCTCCACCTCGGTGAGCCGGACGGCAACCGGTCCGGCGAACGAGTAGCCCTGCTCCGCGGCGTGCCTGCGCACGTGGTTCGACAGGTAGTTGTCCAACGGGTCTCTGCTGTCGGCCAGTTGCCGGTGCGATTCCGGCGGCAATTCGATGACGAAGACATTGGGCACCAGGATGCGTTGCCGGTCCAGAATCAAGGCACGGTCGTCGCATTCCTGGTGCAGCGTCCTCACCAGCTCTGTTTCGTTGTGTTGTCTGTGGACGGGCGGGATGAGCAGGGTCCAGAGAGCATTGCTCCATCGCTCCATGGCCTGTTCCAGGGCCGTGAGGGATTTCATCTGGTGCCGCTGCCCGCCGGAATGCTGGGCACACTCCTCCGTACGGGTGTTGGTCGAGATGGATACGGGCGCTGACGTGCGTGCGCGTGTCGGGGGATGACTCAAGTTTCTCTGGGCAAGCGAGAAAAAGGTCAGCGTCCACCACCGGAGGCCTGTGATCGTGCATTCATCCGAGGAAGAAGAGGAAGACCACCAACCCCTGCACCTGACAAGTCCGCAGAGCGCGGGACGGGCGAGGAATGTGGCGCGCGGATTCTTGTCCGCGGTAGCCGCACGTGCCGGAGCCGAGACGGACGCGGTGTTGCTCGTGGTGTCGGAACTGGTCACCAACGCGGTCCGGCACGCCGGCGGGGTGACCCGGTTCCAACTGGCCGCCGGACCGGGAACAGTGACAGTGTCGGTAGAAGACGCCAGCACCACCGCCCCGCAGCCGCGGCGAACTGACGCGGTCAAACCGGGTGGGTTCGGCTGGCACATGGTGCAGGAGCTGTCCGCAGATGTGCGGGTCAGCATCGGACCCCGAGGAAAGACGGTGTCCGCAGTTCTGCCGTTGTCCCACTAAGGGGTCGCTGTCACCCTGCCAGGGAGCAGGTCCGGGCGCCGCACCACGACTGGGCACCCGTACCAACCCCGGTGCCCCGCACCACCCACGAACCCACCCGCCCGACCGCCGGAGGCACCCCGTGATGGCCACGATCGAGGTCGCGACGCCCGGACTGCGCGCCCGCGCCCGCGCCCGTGCCCGCGTGCGCGAGCGCGCCGACGCATGACGTCCCCACCGATGGCTGAGGACGGCGAGGGCCCGACTGCCGCGGCGGCCCGACTCACCGGGCACCCGGCGACCAGCGAGCGCCGTCTGTCCGGCGCCCTCGCCGAAGTCACCCTCAACGGCGGCCAGTTGGTGATGGTCAAGCGCGCCGACGAGCCGGGCGCGGCCCGCGCCGAGGCGGCGGGCCTGCGCTGGCTGGCGGACGCCGGCACGGTCCGTATCCCGGCGGTGCGCGGCCAAGACGAGCGCTGGCTCGTGACCGACCGCGTCCCGACCGGGCGCCCCAGCGCCGAGGCCGCGGTCCGGTTCGGCCGCGACCTAGCCGCGCTGCACGCCGCGGGCGCGCCCCAGTTCGGCGCCCCACCACCCGGCGGCCCCGTGGACGCGTACATCGGGCTCGCCCCGATGCGCAACGTCCCCGGCACCGACTGGCCACGCTGGTACGCCGAGCACCGCGTGCTGCCCTACCTGCGCCGAGCGGTCGACGACGGCACCCTGCGCCAGGCCGAGGCGACCGTCGTGGAGCGCGTATGTGAGCGCCTGCCCGAACTGGCCGGCCCCGCCGAGCCGCCCGCCCGGCTGCATGGCGACCTCTGGAACGGCAACGTGCTGTGGGGCGCCGACGGACACACCTGGCTGATCGACCCGGCCGCGCACGGCGGCCACCGGGAGACCGACCTGGCGATGCTCCACCTGTTCGGCTGCCCGCACCTGGACCGGGTGCTGGACGGCTACCAGGAAACGGCGCCGCTCGCCGACGGCTGGCGGGAGCGCGTGAGCCTGCACCAGCTCTTCCCGCTGCTCGTACACGCCGTACTGTTCGGCCGCGGCTACGCCGAGCAGGCCCTCGCGGCGGCCCGGTCGGCGCTGGCCGGGTGACCCGCTGACGGGACAGCCCGCTCTTCGGGCGTGATCGACGCGGACCGCACGTCATGATGAATCGGTGTCGCCGAGCCGGTCAGAGGAACGCCCGAGCCGCCGTGCCGTACAGCGACGATCTCGGCGGCGATGGCCAGGGCCGTCTCCTCGGGAGTACGGGCGCCGAGATCGAGGCCGATCGGGGAGCGCAGGCGGGCCAGATCCCGTTCGGTGACGCCGACTTCACGCAACCGCCGGTTGCGGTCGTCGTGGGTGCGACGCGAGCCCATCGCACCGACGTAAGCCACCGGTAGCCGTAGGGCAGCCTCCAGCAGCGGTACGTCGAACTTGGCGTCGTGGGTGAGTACGCACAGGACCGTGCGGCTGTCCGTCTCGGTGCGCCGGAGGTAGCGGTGCGGCCAGTCGACCACGATGTCGTCGGCCTCGGGGAACCGCACCCGCGTGGCGAAGACAGGACGGGCGTCGCACACGGTGACGTGGTAACCGAGGAACTTGCCCGTCCTCACAAGCGCCGCGGCGAAGTCGATGGCGCCGAAGACAATCATGCGGGGCGGCGGCACGCGCGACTCGACGAACACCGTCAGGGCAGCCCCGCGGCGTGATCCTCCCTCAGACTCCGTCCGGGGAGACCCCCATCTCGCTGTGCTCGCGGAGATGTCGAACGTGCCCGTGCGGCCGGCGCTCAGCAGGGCGCGGACCTCGTGCACCACTGTGCGGTCCAGCTCGGGATGCCCGCCGAGTTCGCCTTCGAACGATCCTCCCGCAGACTCCGTCCGGTGGGAATCCCATCTCGCTTCTCCCTCAGACTCTGTCCGGGGGGACCCCCATGTCGCTGCGCTCGGTCGGACGAGCAGCGCCCTGCCCAGCAGTTCGACGGGGCCCTGGACCACGCGCGCGAGAGCCACGGACTCGCCCTGGGCGGCGGCCGAGAGCGCCGACGCGAACACTTTCCTGCCCGGCGCGTCCGCACCTACCGGCGTGACCAGGACCTCGATGACTCCGCCGCAGGTCAGTCCCACCGCGAAGGCATCCTCATCGCTGTAGCCGAACCGCTCGCGCACCACCTCGCCGTCCTGGAGCGCCTGGACACACAGGTCGTACACCGCCCCTTCCACACAGCCGCCGGAGACCGAACCAATGGCTGTGCCCTCGCTGTCGACGGCGAGGGCGGCACCCGGACTGCGCGGCGCGCTGCCGCCCACGGCCACGACGGTGGCGACGGCGAAGTCCCGGCCCTGCTCGATCCAGCGGTTCAGCTCGTCGGCGATGTCAAGCATCCCGCTCGCCCTCCGCTTCGGCTTCCGCCAGCAGGACCCGGTCGGGCCGGATGGGGAGGTAGCGGTGGCGTACGCCGGTCGCGTGCCAGACCGCGTTGGCGATCGCCGCCGCGGCTCCCACGATGCCGATCTCGCCGATGCCCTTGATCCCGACCGGGTCGTCCGGGTCCGGGTCGTCCACCCAGTCCGCCTCGACGAGCGGGACGTCGGCGTGTGCGGCGACGTGATAGCCCGCGAGGTCGGCGCCGTAGTGGCCGCCCGAGGCCCGGTCCCGGACCGCCTCCTCGTGCAGGGCCATGGAGATGCCCCAGATCATCCCGCCGACCAACTGGCCGCGCGCCGTCAGCGGGTTGACGATCCGGCCCGCCGCGAAGATGCCGAGCATGCGCCGTACGCGCACCTCTCCGGTGGCGGGGTCCACGGCGACCTCGGCGAACTGCGCCCCGAAGGAGTGCCGTTCCTTCCGGGCCAGGGCGCCGATGGCCGCGGTGGTGTCCGACCGTACCGTGATGCCCTCCGGTGGGATGTCGGTGTTCAGGGCGAGCCGCTCCCGCAGTTCGCCTGCCGCGGCCGTGACCGCCCACGCCCAGGAGCGGGTGCCCATCGAACCGCCGGCGATCCACGCCGGTCCGAATTCGCTGTCGCCGATGCGGACCTGGACACGGTCCGGTGCCACCTCCAGCGCGTCGGCGGCGACCAGGGTGAGCGCGGTCCGGGCCCCGGTGCCGATGTCCGCCGCGTTGATCCGCACGGTGAACGTGCCGTCCGCCTCCGCCGTCATGGCCGCCGTGGACGGTCCGGCTCCGGCACCGAAGGAGGCCGCCGCCGTACCGGTGCCGAGCAGCCAGCGCCCGTCCCGGCGCAGGCCCGGACGGGGGTCCCGGTCCGCCCAGCCGAACCTGCGGGCGCCCTCCCGGAAGCAGGCGAGCAGGTTGCGGCTGCTGAACGGCAGCCCGGACACGGGGCCCGTCTCGGGCTCGTTGCGTACGCGCAGCTCGATCGGGTCGATACCGCACTTCTCGGCGAGCTCGTCCAGCGCCGCCTCCAACGCGAACGACCCCGGCGCCTCGCCCGGCGCGCGCATCCATGTCGGGGTCGGCACGTCGAGCCGTACGACCCGGTTGGCCGTGTGGTGGGCGTCGGCGTCGTACATCACCCGTGCCACCCCTGCGCTCGGCTCGACGAACTCGTGCACGGTCGAGGTGAGGCTCAGGGAGCTGTGGTCCAGCGCGCGCAGCCGTCCGTCGGCACGGGCGCCGAGCCTGATCCGCTGCGTCGTGGGGCTGCGGTAGCCGGCGAGCGAGAACATCTGACGGCGGGTCATGACGACCCGGACCGGACGCCGCAGGCCGGCCGCGGCCATCACGGCGGCCACCTGGTGCGCGCGGAGGCCCTTGCTGCCGAAGCCGCCGCCGACGTGCTCGGATCGCACCCGTACCGAGGCCGGGTCGAGGGAGAACATGTTCGCGATCTCGCTCGCGACCCAGGCGGTGCCCTGGTTCGAGTCGACCACTTCCAGTCGGCCGCCGTCCCAGAGAGCCGTCGCCGCATGGGGCTCCATCGGATTGTGGTGCTCTTCCGGCGTGGTGTATTCCGCGTCGACGACGAGGGCGGACGCGGCGAGTTCCGCCTCCAGGTCCCCCTTCTCCGTCACTGCCGGCATGAAGCCGTCCACCTGGTATGCGTCCGGGTGTCCGGCCGAGAACGTGACGTCGTGCGGCTCTTCCTCGTAGTGCACCACGAGCGCTTCGGCGGCCTCCCTGGCCTGCTCGGACGTCTCCGCGACGACCAGCGCCACCGGCCAGCCCATGTGCGGCACCCGCTCGTGCTGGAAGACGGCGGCGGTCGGGTCCGGGGTGCCCAGCATGCCGACGTAGTCGCTGTCGACCCGCGGGGCGTTCCCGTGATGCAGGACGGTGAGGACACCCGGCATCCCGAGGACGGCAGCGGTCTCCACCGAGCGGATGCGGCCGCGGGCGACGGTCGACAACACCAGCCATCCGTGGGCCAGTTCGTCGAAGGGGATCTCGCCGGCGTAGCGAGCGGCTCCGGTGACCTTGTCGCGGCCCTCCACGCGGGTGTGCGCGGTCCCGACGGCACCCGTCACCGCAGTGGCCTGAGTCGTCGTGGTCATCGGGAGGCCTCCTCGGCGAGTTCGGTCAGCACGGCCACGACCAGGTTGCGCATCAGCGTCACCTTGTAGGCGTTGTGGGGCAGCGGCCTGGCGGCCGCCAGTTCGGCGTCCGCGGCGGCGGCGAAGGCATCGGCCGTAGCGGGGCCCCCGGCCAAGGTCCGCTCTGCCGCCGTGGCCCGCCACGGCCGGGACGCGACCGCACCGAAGGCGAGGCGCACTTCGCGTACGACCCCGTCCTCGATGTCGAGAGCGGCGGCGAGCGAGCCGATCGCGAACGCGTAGGACGCGCGCTCGCGCACCTTCCGATAGCGGGAGAGGGCGGCGACCGGGGCAGGGGGCAGGGTGATGCCGGTGATCAGCGCGCCGGGCGGCAGGGCCGTCTCCAGATGCGGCGTGTCACCCACGGGCAGGTACAACTCGGCAAGGGGCAACTCGCCCGGCCCGTCGGTCGTTTCGTACGCGACGACGGCGTCGAAGGCGGTGAGCGCCACCGCCATGTCCGAGGGGTGGGTGGCCACGCAGTGTTCGGAGGCGCCGAGGATGGCGTGGTTGTGGTGCTCGCCCTCGATGGCGGGGCATCCGCTGCCGGGGACGCGCTTGTTGCATGGCTTGGTCACGTCGGTGAAGTAGCCGCAGCGGGTGCGCTGGAGCAGATTGCCGCCGACGGTGGCCATGTTGCGCAGTTGCCCGGAGGCGCCGGCCAGCACGGCCTGCGTCAACGCCGGGTAACGGCGCCGGACTTCGGGGTGGGCGGCGAGGTCGCTGTTGGTGACAGTGGCACCGATGCGCAGACCGCCGTCTGTCGTCGACTCGATCCGGTCGAGGGGCAGTTCGCGTACGTCGACGAGCCGCGCGGGCCGTTCCACGCCGGTCTTCATCAAGTCGACGAGGTTGGTGCCGCCGCCGAGGATGCGCGCGTCCGGATCGGCGTCGAGCAGCGTGACCGCGCCGGAGACGTCGAGGGCACGCTGATAGCCGAACTCCCTCATGCGGCTGTCTCCTCGGCCTCGGCCGTGTGCGCCTCTGCCGCCTGTGCGACTGCCTGCACGATGGACACGTACGCACCGCAGCGGCACAGATTGCCGCTCATCCGCTCCCGGATCTCCTCTGCGCTGAGCGGCGGGGATCCCGCTTCGGGCCGTACGTCGTCGGTGGCGGCGCTCGGCCAGCCCGCCGCGTGCTCCTCGATCACCCCGAGGGCCGAACAGATCTGCCCCGGAGTGCAGTAGCCGCACTGGTAGCCGTCGAGGTCGAGGAACGCCTGCTGTACGGGGTGCAGTTGCTCGCCCTGGGCGATGCCTTCGATGGTGGTGATCTCACGCCCCTCGGCGGCCACCGCGAGCTGGAGACAGGAGACGGCGCGGCGTCCGTCGATCAGTAACGTGCAGGCACCGCACTGACCTTGGTCGCAGCCCTTCTTGGTGCCTGTCAGATCGAGATGCTCGCGCAATGCGTCGAGCAGGGTGGTGCGGTGGTCGACTGGCAGTGTGTACTTCTCGCCGTTGATGTTGAGGGTGATGGCACTGTAAGCCGAGGGAGCTGGGGCCATGATCAGCCTTCCTTCGCGTGGGTGGTGCGCGTCGAAGCCGGACGGGACAATGCGGTCGACGATCGATTCCGGCCGTCCGTGCAGGAGTATTCGCCGCTAAGGTGGACCTAAGCGGACAGCTGTCCGTTAGGTTCTGAACCTAACGGACAGCTGTCCGCTTAACAAGGCGGGCCCTGACGTGATTCCTGGAAGGAGGACGAGTGCAGGACAGAATTGACGCGCCCATGCGCTCGGACGCGGTACGGAATCGCGAGCGCATCCTGGAGGTGGCGCTGGCGGAGCTGACCCGCTCGGCCGACGTCCCGCTGAGTACGATCGCCAAGAAGGCGGGTGTCGGGCAGGGGACGTTCTACCGCAACTTCCCCAGCCGTGAAGCCCTCGTCCTGGAGGTTTACCGCCACGAAATGCAGCAGGTCGCCGACGCCGCGGCCCAGTTGCTGCAGACTCACGCGCCGGACCAGGCGCTGCGCGAGTGGATGGACCGCCTTGCCCAGTACGCCATGGCCAAAGTGGGGCTGGCCGACGCGATCCGCAAAGTGACCAGTGCGCCCGGCAGCCCGGCGAAACCGGGGCACGGCCCGGTGAGCGACGCCATCGCACTCCTGTTGAAGGCGAACGAGGACGCCGGCACCATCCGCCCAGGGGTGACCCCCGACGACTTCATGCTCGCCATCGCCGGCCTCTGGCAGATAGATCCACAGGGGGACTGGCAACTACGCGCCGGGCGACTCATGGACCTTGTCATGGACGGCCTGCGCGCCGGAGCTCCGGGGCGCTGAGCGGGTGCCTTCGAGGGGCGATCCTCAGCCGGCCGCCTGGCTGCTGTCGCGGAGTTTGCCCCAGCCGTGCCAGCGGTCGATCTCCAGCCAGGCGCTGACCCGGGCGCGCTCCCGTTGCGGGTACGGGCGGCCGCCGTAGTGCCGGGACAAGCGGTCGATGTCGGCCAGGCCCTCGTCGTCGCGGATCTCGACCACCCGGCCGATGAGCGTGACGTGCGTGTACCAGTTGCCCTCGTCGAGCACCGTAAGCGTGACCCGTGGGTCGTTGCGCAGATGGTCGAGCCGCTTGCGGCCCTCGTCCATGTTGACCAGTACCCGCCCGTCGTCCTCCCAGAGGTACCAGGTGGCCGTGGACACCGGCTGCCCGTCGGAGCGCAGCGTGGCGATGACAGCCGGGTTGGGCTTCTTCAGCATGGCGACGGCGGCGTCCGGGAGCGGCGGCTTCGACATAAGTCCTCCTGCTGGTCGCGATCTTCCCGTTCCTCACATGGTGCACGGCCGCGCGATGCCGATCCACGGTTGGTGCGCCGCCCCCACGCTGCCACCACGTTTGCCTCCTGCGCAGGGGGAACGCGTCACGGTGACGGAGCCAGGAGAGGAGCCGATCATGAGTAGTGCAACCGGACTGCGGGTCGTCGTCACCGGGGCCACCGGGAACGTGGGCACCAGCGTGATGCGTCATCTGAGCGAGGATCCGCAGGTGGACTCCGTACTCGGCATCGCGCGCAGGTTGCCCGACGAGCCGCCGGTGTCGTCGGCGAAGTGGGCCGCGGTGGATCTGACGGCCGAGTCCGAGCTGACCAAGCACTTCGAGGGCGCCGACGTCGTCGTCCACCTGGCCTGGAAGCTGCAGCCCGCCCGGGACCCGGCGGTCACCTGGCGCACCAATGTGCTCGGCAGCGTGAAGGTGTTCCACGCGGCGGCCACCGCCAAGGTGCCGACGCTGGTGTACGCGTCCTCGGTCGGCGCCTACTCGCCGGGGCCGAGGGAGCGTGCCGTGGACGAGTCCTGGCCGACCCACGGGTGGCCGGAAGCGGCGTACTGCCGTGAAAAGGCGTATGTGGAGCGGGTGTTGGACACCTTCGAGTACGAGCGGCCGGAGACGCGTGTGGTCCGTATGCGGCCCGCTTTCCTCTTCAAGGAGGAGTCGGGGAGCCAGCAGCGCCGTCTGTTCGCCGGGCGCTTCAAGCCCGGACCGCTGGCCCGCCCGGAGCTGCTGCCCGTACTGCCGGACGTCCGCGGACTGCGCGTACAGGCACTGCACACCGAGGACGCGGCCGAGGCGTACCGTCTCGCCGTGACCAGCGATGTCCGTGGCGCCTTCAACCTGGCGGCCGAACCGCCGCTGGACGCCGAGGTGTTGGGCGAGCTGTTCCATTCCCGGCTGGTGCGGATGCCCCGCAAGGCGGCGCGGTCCGCCCTCGCCGCGGCCTGGGGCCTGCACCTGGTGCCCGCCTCGCCGCAGCTGTTTGACGCGGTGCTGCGGCTGCCCCTCATGGACTGCACCCGGGCTCGCCACGAACTGGGCTGGCGGCCGCGGTACACCGCGATCGAGGCCGTCGAGGAAGTCCTGCAGGGCATGCGCGAGGGCGCCGGCGAGGAGACCGCCCCGCTGGCGGGCGCGAAGGTCGGCTGACCCGGCCCCTCGGAGGTGAGCCCGGCAGCGGGTGAGCGTCGCGAAGGCGGGTACTCGCCGAGCGCCTCCGGCGACGACGAGCAGCAGGGCGAGCAGCCCGCGGCCGGGGCAGCCGACGAGCAGCCGCGAAGGGAGCGCACGATGAGGGCCGTGACCTGGCAGGGCAAGCGCGAAGTACGAGTGGAGACCGTACCCGTCCCGGAGATCGAGGAACCGACGGACGCGATCGTACGCATCACCTCCAGCGGGCTCTGCGGCTCCGATCTGCATCTGTACGAAGTGCTCACTCCGTTCATGACACCGGGGGACATCCTCGGGCACGAGCCCATCGGTGTGGTCGAGGAGGTCGGGTCGGAGGTGACCGGGCTCAAGCCCGGCGACCGGGTCGTCGTGCCCTTCCAGATCGCCTGCGGGCACTGCTGGATGTGCGGCGCCGGGCTGCCCACGCAGTGCGAGACCACCCAGGTGCACGACTCGGGCATGGGCGCGGCCCTGTTCGGCTACACCAGGCTGTACGGCGGCGTGCCGGGTGCCCAAGCCGAATATCTGCGGGTCCCGCAGGCGCAGTTCGGGCCGATCAAGGTACCGGACGGGCCGCCGGACGACCGTTACGTCTATCTCTCGGACGTCCTGCCGACGGCCTGGCAGGCCGTGCAGTACGCCGACATCCCGCCCGGCGGCTCCGTCGCCGTCCTCGGCCTCGGACCGATCGGCGACATGTGCTGCCGGATCGCTCGGCTCCAGCGGGCCGAGATCGTCATGGGCGTCGACCTGGTGTCGGAGCGGCTGCGCCGGGCGCGCGAGCGGGGCGTGGAGACGTACGACCTCCGGCGGTACGAGGGACGCAAGGAACTCATCGAGGAGATCCGCGACCGGACCGACGGCCGGGGCCCCGACGCCGTGATCGACGCCGTGGGGACGGAGGCCCACGGCAGCCCCGTAGGACGGACCGCCCAGCAGATGTCCGCGATGCTGCCCCGCGCGTGGGCCGCCCGGCTCGCCGAACGGGCCGGCACCGACCGGCTGGCCGCGCTCCTCACCGCCATCGAACTGGTGCGGCGCGGCGGCACGATCTCGCTGAGCGGTGTCTACGGCGGCATGGCCTCGCCGCTGCCGCTGATGACGATGTTCGACAAGCAGATCCAGCTCCGGATGGGCCAGGCGAACGTACGGCGCTGGGTCGACGACATCCTGCCGCTGCTCACCGACGAGGACCCCCTCGGAGTCGACGGCTTCGCCACGCACCGGCTGCCGCTGGAGGAGGCGCCGCACGCGTACGAGATCTTCCAGCGCAAGCAGGAGGAAGCGGTGAAGATCCTCTTCCAGCCTTGAACCAAGAGGGTGGAGGGGCGCCAGATCAGGACGACGCAGCCGAGCGTACGAGCCAGTCGTACGCGGCCCGTGCCGTGAACTCGCTCTGGCCGTCGCGCAGCAGCAACCCGGCCGTGGCGAACGCCGGGTCGTCGGCCTGCGCGGCCAGGTACGGGATCGCGATGCAGCGCATCCCGGCCGCGTGCGCCGCCGCCGCGCCCGGAGCGGCGTCCTCGAGGACCACGCAGTCCGCCGGGGCCGCTCCCAGTCGGCGTGCCGCCTCCAGGAAGACGTCCGGAGCGGGCTTGCCCTGGGCGACCTCCTCGGCCGAGACGACGGTGCGCAGCGAGGCGTCCAGGCCCGTGCCCGCCAGGATCGCCTCGATGGCCTCCCGCGAGGAACCCGAGGCCACGGCCATGCGTACGCCCTCGGCGGCCAGCAACTCCACGAACTTCCGCATCTCCGGGTAGACGTGCGTGGCGGTGCGGGCCAGCGTCAGATAGCGCCGGTTCTTCTCCGCGAGCAGCACGTCCCGCGGGGCCTCGAGGGCGTACCGCTCCTTCCAGTGAGCGACTGTCTCCGCGGTGCTGATGCCGACGTACTGCTCGAAGTCCGTCCAGGTGAAGTCGGTGACGCCGTGCTCGGCGAGTGTCTGGCGTCCTGCCTCGTAGTAGTTGGGCTCGCTGTCCACGAGTGTGCCGTCGAGATCGAAGATGACCGCGGTGTCGCCGAGAGTGCTCATGGCTTCCAGGATGCCAAGCGCCGGTTATCGACCGTTGAACAGCTCTGGGCTGTCGGTCGGCCTTTTGGCGCCGGTCACTTCCCGGCCGCGCGTCCGACCGCCTCCACGAGCGGCAGCAGCCGGTGCGGAACGCGCTCGCGCAGCGCCACTTCCGTACGGGTGCGGACGACGCCCGGCATGCTGATCAGCGCCTGGATCACATCCTCCAAATGGGCGTTGTCGCGTGCGACGACCCGCGTCAGCAGGTCACCGCCGCCAGTGATCGAGAACGCCTCGATGATCTCCGGTACGGCGGCCAGGGCGTCGCCCACCTCGTCGAGATGGCCCTGCGTGACCTCGATGTGCACGAAGGCGAGCACGGGATGGCCCAGCGCGGCGGGGGAGAGCGAGGGACCCGTGCCGGTGATCACGCCGTCGCGTTCCATGCGGTCGAGCCGCGCCTGGAGCGTTCCGCGGGCGACGCCGAGGGTGCGGGCGTATTCGCGGACGCTGGTGCGGGGCTGCTCGAGGAGCAGTCGCAGGATGCGGGTGTCGAGTGCGTCGACGGCCATGGTCCGTTGGCCTCCCTGCGGTCTCGGCTGATCGTCCTCGACTGTACCAATGGCTCAGCTGATCGCGAGCCTGTTGAGCCACTTCCCTCCCCTCGCTTACCTTGTGGCTGTACATGGCGTCGTGAAGCGCCGGACGGCAAGGAAGCCGGATCCGGACCCGCGGCGCCATTCCCATGTCCAGAAGGTCGCTGTGGTGAAGAAGATGTTCATGGCCCCGGATCCGGGGCTGGTACGGCTCCGGCTCGCGCTGCGGGCGGTCCTCGGCGTCGGTCTCGCGGTGACGGCCTGCGAACTCGCCGGGCTCTCGCTGCCCGCCTCGATCACGGGCGGGCTCGCCGCGCTTCTCGCGCTGTTCACGGTCGGCGACCCGACCGTGCGCGGCCAGGCGGCCACCACTGCTCTGCTGCCCGTCGTCGGCTTCCCCGTGCTCGCCCTGGCGACCGTGCTGCACTCGGTGCCAACCGTGCGCGACGCGGTCTGGCTTGCCGTGATCTTCTGCGGGGTGTACGCCCGTCGCTGGGGGCCGCGTGGTCAGGCGCTCGGCATCTTCGCGTTCATGACCTTTTTCATCACGCAGTTCCTGTACGCCGTACCCGGTCAACTGCCGCAGCTGTACGCCGCGATGGCGCTGGCGCTGGCCGCTTCCTCGGCGGTGCGCTTCGGCGCGTGGTGCATCGAGCGACGTACCCCGCCGCCGGCGCTTCCCGCCCCGCTCGACGGTCGCGGGCTCGCCCGGCCGACCACCCGGCAGGCCTTCCAGGCCACGGCCGCCTGCGCCTTCGCGATGGCGGCGGGCCAGTTCCTGTCGGACGAGCGCTGGTACTGGGCCGTCGGCACCGCCTGGTGGATCTTCGTGAACACGGCCTCGCGCGGCGAGACGCTGGTACGCGGCTTCCGGCGCCTCGTCGGCACGGTCACCGGAATCGCGGCAGGGCTGCTGATCGCCGTACCGCTGCACGGCGCGCCGACGCCCACGGCAGCGATCGTCGCCGTCTGCGTGGGGGGCATCTTCTACACCGCGGCGCTCTCGTACAGCTGGATGATGTTCTTCGTCACCGTCATGGCGGGCCTGCTGTACGGGCTCCTCGGCGTGCTGCATCCAGGGCTGCTGGGGCTGCGACTCGCCGAGACCGCGGCCGGTGCGCTCGGTGCCGCGCTCGCCGTCGCGCTGATCCTGCCGGTCACCACGCACGCGGTGACCGATCGCTGGGTGGCCCGGGCCGTGCACGCCGTACACGAGTGCACCTCGGCGGCGGCCCGGCGCCTTGCCGGTGACCTGGACGCTGATCCCGCGCGGCCCGCAGCGGAGTTGGAGGCGCTGCTCGGCCGGGTACGGTTCGCGCTCGCCCCGCTGGTCCACCCGCTCAACCCGATGCGGGCTCGCAAGGCCAGGGCCCGGCAGGTCCTCGCGCTCCTCGACGACTGCGCCCGCGAGGTACGCGGTCTCGCGGCCGTCGCCGCCGACCCCGACGCCTCGCACGACGCCCGCCTCACCGCGGCGTGCGGACGCGTCGAGGCGGCGATCGAGGGGCTGAGCGCTCCGCTGGGAGCCCGGCGCGTCAGCTACGGGTCCGTCGTGGCTGGCCGTGCGCCCAAGCTCTCGGCTTCGCTCGAACCCGGGGGAACCCGCATCGCGGCGGAACGGCAAATGTCCCAGTCCCGCGCTCCATTGGAGCGCTACCGCACCGCACCGGATTGTGCCGGACTCGGCGCGATGCCGGAGCGTGCCGTGGCGTCGTCCGCGGGGGCGGCGGACGTGGGAGTGCCGGGCGTGAGAGTGCCGGCCGCGGAGGCGCAGGATGTGGGGGCGCCGGGCACGGGCGTGTCGGCCGCCGGGCCGCAGGACGTAGGGGCGCCCAGCCACGACCCCGGAGCCGAGCAGGCCCTCGCCCACCTCCACAGCCTGGAGCGCGCGCTCGCCGCGCTGGCCGCGCCCCTGCAGGGCACCTCGACGGCGAAGGCCTGAGCACGCACGCAAGCCGTCACACAGGCACTCGGCTTGGTCCAGTCCTTTGATCGTCTGCTGCTACCGTCGCCCCGACAGCGCGGCACCGAGAGGGGACGGCAGTGGCAGACGGCGGCAGGCGGCAACGGCGTGCGTTCATCGGCTCGTTCACGGCGGCTGGAGGACTCGGTGTCCTCACCGCGGCCCTCGACGAGGACAGCGGCGCACTGACGGCTCTCAGCAGCGTTGACAGTGTCCCCGATCCGTCGTACCTCGCGCTGTCGCCCGCCGGGGACATGCTCTACGCGGTCAGCGAGATGGCCGAGGGCGCGGTGGCCGCGTATCGCGTCAAGGGCGACAAGCCGGAACTCGCGGGCCCGCCGGTCCCGGTCGACGGCAGCGGACCCACCCACCTCTGCGTGCACGCCGGACACGTTCTGACCGCCAACTACGGCTCCGGCAGCGTCAGCGCCGTGCCCCTCCGCACCGACGGCACCCTGGACGGCACCGCGTCCGGCGTGCTCCAGCACTCCGGTGCGGGCCCGCACACCCAGCGTCAGCAGGGCCCGCACGCCCACCAGGTGCAGCCCGATCCGAGCGGGCGGTGGGCCGTGAGCGTCGACCTGGGCACGGACTCCGTACGCGTGTGCACGCTGCGGGACGGGGCACTCACAGTGCACCGCGAGATCGCGCTGCGCCCCGGGTCAGGGCCCCGCCACCTCGCGTTCCATCCGGACGGCGAGCACGCGTACGTGGTCAACGAGCTCGCGCCCACCGTCACCGTCTGCCGCTGGGACGCCGCCGAGGGCGCCCTGCGGCCGGTCGGCGAGACGCCGGTGCTGCCGGTCGCCCCGGACGGCGACGCGTACCCTTCGGGCATCGTCGTGTCACCCGACAGCCGCTTCGTCTGGACCGCCACCCGGGGCCAGGACGTCATCTCCGTGCTCGCGGCCGACGCGGACGAGCTTCGCCCGGTCATGACGGTGCCCTGCGGCGGCACTTGGCCGCGCGCGCTCGCCCTCGACCCCTCGGGACGCTTCCTGTACGTGGCGAACGAGCGCTCCGGCGACGTGACCTGGTTCGCGCTCGACCCGGACACCGGCATCCCGCGCCGCGGCGGCTCCATCGAGGCGCCCGCGGCGTCGTGCGTGGTGTTCGACTAGCAACCAGAGACGACTGGCAATCAGATACGACTGGCAACCAGACACGACGAAGGGCCCGTTCCTGCGAGAGGAGCGGGCCCTTCGTCGTACAGCGTGCGGCGTCAGCGAACCGGCGCACCCTGCGGCTGCTGCGGGGCGATGCCCAGTGCCGTCGTGTACTTGGAGAGCGCGAGCTTGCCGATCGCCGGGTACGCGCCGAGCCCCTCGGCGGCGGAGCAACCCGCCTCCTTCGCGGCCGCGTGGAGCAGGGTCGAGTCGAGCTCGGGGCCGATCAGGTACGGCGCGAGCGCCAGCTGCTGGGACCCGGAGGAACGCAGCTGCTCGGCGGTGGACGCGATCGCGCCCTCCTCGTCGAGCGCCGCCGCCATCACCGGCACGGCGAGGCGGGCGGCGAGCAGCATGCCGGTGATCCCGGCCGCCTGCACGGCCTCCTCGCCACCCACGGACGCCAGGATGATTCCGTCCGCGGCCGTCGCCACGGTGAACAGCCGGGCGCGGTCGGCGCGCGCCAGACCCGCCTCGGAAAGCCGGACGTGCAGCGCCTCGGCGAGCAGCGGATGCGGTCCGAGCACATCGGTCAGCTCGGCAGCGACACGGCTCTCCATGACCGCCTGGCGGATGCGGCGCAGCAGCGCGTTGTCCGGGCCTGCGAGAAGCGGCACGACGACGGCGACGGGGCCCTCCGGCTCCCTGACGTCCACACCGGCGGCACGGGCCTGCTCAAAGCGGGCGGTGCGCTCCTCGGCGGCGTGCACGAGCACCGACTGAAGCGTGGGGAACTCCGCGTCGTCACCGTCGAGGTACCCGATCCGGGCGTCGAGGCCGGGCAGCTCGGAGCGTGCGATGCTCACGACCTCGTCGGCAAGGCTGCGCACGGCACCGCTGGGCGTGCCGGGCACCGCGAGGAGCAGCGCGGGCGCGCCCTCGGGAGCCGACAGCGGCTCCGGACGGCGGTGCCGCCCGGGCTGGCGGGGTCGCGGCATTCGTACTGGCAGGCCGGACTCGGGCCCAGTGGGGGAGCTCATGGCGCCGCATGTTACTGGTTTCTGGGGCTCCCCTGTTCGGGGAGGGTGCAGGTGAGCGGTATACGTCCCGTTTTGTCCGATGAGTTACGTACGGATTGATCTCTTTGCGTACGTACGGATCAAGGTGCGGGGGTCTCGGGTGCGAGGGCCTCGGGCGCGGCGGTCTCCGCCACCACGTGCAGCATGTCCACCTCGCGCGGCAGCGTCAGCCGGTCTTCGGCCAGGTCGGCGGCGATGCGTACGGCGCCGGCGAGCGGATCGCCCGCGGCCGGAACCTGTCGCGCGTACGGCAGCCGATCCGTCAGCGCGGCACGCAGGGGTACGAGCAGGGGGTCGCCCATCTTGAACAGTCCACCCGTAAGGGCGACTTGGACCTCCCCGGTGACCTCGCCGCTGGTGGGGCAGACCGCGCGGGCCGCGTCGGCGATATGCCGGGCGGCCTCGGCCAGGATGCCCGCGGCCACCGGGTCGCCGTCCGCGCAGGCGGCCACCTCGGGTGCGAAGGACGCGAGCAAGGCGGGGCGGTCGGTGCGCGGGTAGAGCTGCCCCGGCCAGGTGTCGGCCGGGCCGAACATCGCCTCGCCGCGCGCCAGGAGCGGGGCCGAGCCCCCGGAGCGTCCGTCGTGCGCGCGCAGGGCCGCTTCGAGTCCGGCTCGCCCGATCCACGCCCCGCTGCCGTGGTCGCCCAGCAGATGTCCCCAGCCGTCCGCTCTGCGCCAGCTCGTCAGCTCCGTGCCGATCGCGATCAGGCCTGTGCCGGCTGCGACCACCGCACCCGGCCGCTGCCCCAGTGCGCCCACGTACGCGGTGACCCCGTCGGCGGCCAACGCGAGCCTGCGCACGCCCAGTTCGCGGGCCAGCGCGGACGGCAGGTCGGCGCGCAAGGAGTCACCCAACGAGGTGTAACCCGCAGCCCCCACGGTGACAGCGGCAAGCGTGGCGATCCCCGCGTCCGCCATCAACTGCCGTGCCATCGGCACCAGTTGCTCCACCAGATGCCCGGCGTCGATACCGCGCGGCCCCGTGCGCACCGGCTCCCTGGACTCCAGCGGAGCCGTACTCCCGCCGTCCTGGCCACCCTTGACCGCCAGTACGGCCCGCAGACCCGAACCCCCGGAGTCCACACCCAGTACGCCCGACATCGCGCCGGGACCGGTCACGGCAGCCGCCAGTCCACGGGTTCGCCGCCCTGACGGACCAGCAGGTCGTTTGCGCGGCTGAACGGGCGCGAGCCGAAGAAGCCGCGGTCCGCCGACATCGGCGAGGGATGCGCCGACTCCACCGACGGCAGGTCACCGAGCAGCGGCCGGAGGTTACGGGCGTCGCGCCCCCACAGGATCGACACCAGCGGCCCGCCACGCTCGGCCAGCGCTCGTATCGCCTGCTCCGTGACCTCCTCCCAGCCCTTGCCCCGGTGCGCGGCGGGACGGCGCGGGGCTGTGGTCAGCGCCCTGTTGAGCAGCAGCACGCCCTGCTTGGTCCAGGGCGTCAGGTCGCCGTTGGACGGCTGTGGCAGACCCAAGTCGCTGCTCAGCTCCCGGTAGATGTTGATGAGGCTGCCGGGCAGCGGCCGCACCTCGGGCGCGACCGAGAACGACAGCCCCACCGCATGTCCCGGTGTCGGATAAGGGTCCTGGCCGACGATGAGGACCCGCACCTCCTCGAACGGTTGCTGGAAGGCACGGAGCACATTCGAGCCCGCCGGGAGATAGGTGCGTCCCGCGGCGATCTCCGCGCGCAGGAAGTCACCCATCTCGGCGATCCGTCCGGCCACGGGTTCCAGGGCCTTGGCCCAACCCGGTTCAACGATTTCATGCAACGGTCGTGGAGCCACGGCGTCACCCTACTGGCGCCCGAACGGGCTCCATCAACCGGTGGCCGCGGAACGACCCAGCGTGATACGTCCGTTGACGGCCAGGGTTGGCCAGGGCTCAACAGTTGACCGCGAGGGCTCAGTCGATCACCGCCGCCCGTACGCACAGCACATCCGGCAGATGCGACGCCAACTGCCGCCAGCTGTCCCCGTCGTCGGCCGAGGCGAACACCTCTCCGTTGCGATTGCCGAAGTACACGCCCGCCGGGTCCGCGCCGTCCGTGCACATCGCGTCGCGCAGCACCGTGCCGTAGTGGTCCTCTTGCGGAAGTCCCGCCGAGAGCGCCTCCCAGGTCTTGCCCGCGTCGGCGGTGCGGAAGACCCGGCATCGGCGCTCGGCCGGGACCCGGTCCGAGTCGGCGGTGATCGGGAACAGATATGCCGTGTCCCCCCGGTGCGGGTGCGCGGCCGCGGCGAAACCGAATGTGGACGGCAAGCCCTCGCCGATGTCCGTCCAGTGCGCGCCCGCGTCGTCGCTTCTGTAGACACCCCAGTGGTTCTGCAGATACAGCCGGTCCGGCGTCGCTGCGTCTTGTGCGATCTTGTGCACGCACTGGCCGAACTCCGGGTTCGGATCGGGCAGGAACACCGCGGAGACACCGGAGTTGGAGGGCACCCAGCTCTCTCCGCCGTCCTTCGTGCGGAAGACACCGGCCGTGGAGACGGCGACCGTCACCGCGCGCGGATCGCGCTGGTCCGTGATGACCGTGTGCAGGCCCTCTCCGCCGCCGCCGGGCACCCACTGCGAGCGCGTCGGGTGCTCCCACAGAGGGCGGACGAGTTCGAAAGTCTCGCCGCGGTCCTCGGAGCGGTACAACGCGGCCGGTTCCGTGCCCGCGTACACCACGTCCGGCTCGGCCGCCGCCGGATGCAGCTGCCACACCCGCTCCAGCGAAGCCCCCGTGTCCTGGGGGAACTTGACCGCGGGCTTGGCCGGTTCGGTCCAGGTGCGGCCCAGGTCGTCGGAGTGGAACACGGACGGGCCCCAGTGCGCGCTGTCCCCGCCGACGAGGAGCCGCGGCACATCACCGCGGGAGTCGATGGCGACCGAGTAGACGGCCTGCGCGTTGAAGTACGGACTGTCGTCGAACTCCCAGGCGCCGCCGCGCCGTCGCCCGATGAACAGGCCTTTCCGTGTGCCTACGGTGAGCAGTACGTCGGCCATGCCGACCACCTCCGGACGTCGTTGTCAGCAGACACGGGTCAGTCTGCACCCAGGCACTGACAATCACCTCTGGACGCGTCATCCGCGCAGGTCAGACGGTATTTCGGCGGCCAACGGCGATGTGGGGAACGTCTCCCTGTGAGCACCGGGGCGATCGCTCGCGTATGGGAGGGAGGGGGACTGGTGCGTCGGTGAGGAGATTGGGGCGTTCGATGGCGGCATTCCGTGGTCCGAAGGTGTGGCTGTGGCGATGGCGGCGCAACCCGCTGCGACGCCGCAGCGACGAACTGGAGTCCTGGCTCCTGCTCGCCACCTGGACCCTGATGCTGGTCACCGGTCTGCTCGCCGGACTGGGGACGGCACACGCGGTCGAGAGCACCCTGGCCCAGCAGCGCGCCGAGTGGCATCCCGTCCTCGCCCTGACCACCGAGAACACGCCCGCCGCGAGCACCTCCGCGGCCAGTCACGAACGGATCTGGGCCGAGGTGCGCTGGACCGCGGCGGACGGTGCGCCGCACACCGGCCAGGCGCGTGTCGACCCCGGCAGCACGGCCGGTACCCCCGTCGTCGTGTGGACGGACCGCGACGGGCACCTCGTCACCAAGCCCGCCAGCGCGCACCAGGCCGGACTGCGGGCCGGAATGTCCGGAGTGCTGGTGGGTGCCTGCGCCGCCGCCGTGCCCCTCGGCGGCGGGCGGCTGTTGCGCAAGCGCCTGGATCAGCGGCGCATGGAGCAGTGGGACGCGGAGTGGGAGAAGTTCGGCCCGCAGTGGGGGCGGAAGACGGGCTGAGGGGGCGCGTGGTCAGACGGACCGGTGGTACTGGTCCGGTACGTGCACCTCGGCGCCGAGTTCGCGCGCCGCATGCCGGGCCCATGAAGGGTTGCGCAGCAGCTCCCGGCCCAGCAGCACCGCGTCCGCCTCACCATTGGCGAGGATCTTCTCGGCCTGCTCGACCTCGGTGATGAGGCCGACGGCGGCGACGGGCATGGTCGTCTCGTTCTTCACGCGGGCGGCGAAGGGAACCTGGTAGCCCGGGCCGACGGGGATGCGGACGCCGGAGGCGTTGCCGCCGCTGGAGACGTCGAGCAGATCGACGCCGTGGGCGGTCAGTTCGGCAGCGAAGCGGACCGTGTCGTCGGCCGTCCAGCCGTTCTCCTCCAGCCAGTCGGTGGCCGAGATCCGGAAGAACAGGGCCTTGTCGTCCGGCCATACGGCCCGTACGGCGTCGACGACTTCGAGGGCCAGGCGCGTGCGGTTATCGTACGAGCCGCCGTACGCGTCCGTGCGCTGGTTGGAGTGCGGGGAGAGGAACTCACCGATCAAGTAGCCGTGCGCGCCGTGGATTTCGACGATCTCGAAGCCGGCGGCGAGAGCGCGCCGCGCGGCGTCGGCGAACTGGCCGACGACCTCCCGGATCCCCTCGACCGTGAGCTCGGTCGGCACCGGGTGGTTCGCGTCGAAGGCGAGCGGGCTGGGCCCGAGCGGCTGCCAGCCGTGGGCTTCGGGACCGACCGGAGCGCCGCCCTTCCAGGGGCGGTCGGTCGAGGCCTTGCGTCCGGCGTGCGCGAGCTGCACGGCCGGAACGGTGCCCTGTCCCTTGAGGAAGCCGGTGATCCGGCGGAAGGCCTCGGTCTGCGTGTCGTTCCAGATGCCGAGGTCGTGCGGCGAGATCCGGCCCTCGGCGCTGACGGCCGTGGCCTCGACGACGATCAGCCCCGTACCGCCGGTGGCGCGCGCCGCGTAGTGCGCGAAGTGCCAGTCGTTCGGGGCGCCCATGTCCGGGCCCTCGGGCGCCGCCGAGTACTGGCACATCGGAGGCATCCAGATGCGGTTGGGGATGGTCACATCGCGCAGGGTGTAGGGCTCGAAGAGCGCGCTCACGGCGGACTCCAATCGTCACGGGGCCGGGTTACGACTCGTACGATAGGCATCGTAGTACGGGAGATGTCAAACTACGAGAGTTCTCGTACAATGGGGTCCTCCGGAGCGATACAGCCCTCGGAGACCCGGGAATCCGCCGGACCTCCGGACCCGAAGGCCCGAGCACAAGGACTGGAGCTCGCCGTGACGACCGCCGCCCCCACCAGCAGCCGTGAACTCCCGCATCCCACACGCGAGGAGATCCGGCTGGAAGCCGTGCTGCACGCGCTCTCCGACCCGATGCGGCTCCTGGTCGTACGAGAGCTCGCCGCCGACGGCGAAGAGCTCTCCTGTTCGCATTTCGACCTGCCCGTCACCAAGTCCACGACCACGCACCACTTCCGGGTGCTGCGCGAGAGCGGAGTGATCCGGCAGGTCTACCGGGGCACCGCCAAGATGAACGGCCTGCGCCGCGACGACCTGGACGACCTCTTCCCGGGACTTCTCGACAGCGTCCTGGCCGCCGCCGCTGGTCAGGCCGCCCGCCTCGAGGACAGCTGAACCGCCCTGGGAGGCAAGGCGGTTGAAGGGCAGTCCCCTTACCGGGCGTTCGCTGCCCGGGCCGCCTCCAGCAGGGACTGCCAGTCCGGAAGCTTGACCACGCTCCGGCCCAGTGAGGCCCCCAGCTCCGCCTCCGCCCGCTCGATCGCCAGCCAGCCCGACCATTCGACCGGCCGCAGGCCTTCCGCCCGCAGCACCGCGAGGGGATCGTCCGGCACCTCACGGCGTACGAGTTCGGGGGCGTCCTCCAGCAGCGAGGTCACCGTCTCCTTCGAGCAGGGCCGGTTGGTGCCGATCACTCCCGTCGGACCCCGCTTGATCCACCCCGCCACGTACTCGCCCGGCGCCACCGAGCCCTCACGCAGGACCCGTCCGGCGAGATGCGGCACCGTGCCGCGTTCGGCGTCGAAGGGCAGGCCCTCCAGCGGCACCCCGCGATAGCCGACCGAGCGCAGCACCAGCTGCGCCTCGATGTCCTCGAACTGCCCGGTGCCCGTCACGCCCCCGGATCCGTCCGGCGCCGTCCGCTCGAAACGCACCGCGCCCACGCGTTCTCCGGCGGGGAGCAGCTCGACCGGGCGCAGGAAGAAGCGGAGCCGGATCCGCCGGGAACCGCCACTCGGTCGCTGCGTGGCCCAGCCGCGCAGCACCTCAACGTTGCGGCGCTGGGCTGCGGGGAGCGCGGAGGGGTCCGCGTACGCCGGATCGAGCGCCAACTCCTCGGGGTCCACGATCACTTCGGTGTCGGGCAGGGTGCCCAGCTCCCGAAGCTCCTTGGTGGTGAAGCGGGCCTGGGACGGGCCGCGCCGCCCCACCATCTGGATGTCCCGCACCTGGCTGTGGGCCAACGCGGCGAGCGCTCCCTGCGGCATGTCGGTGGGGCTCAGCTCCGCGGCGCCGCGGGCCAGCATCCGGGTCACGTCCACCGCGACGTTGCCCACGCCGATGACGACGGCCGCCCGCGCGCCGAGCACGAAGCCGTCGGCGGTGGCGTCCGGATGCGCGCTGTACCAGGACACGAACTCGGTCGCCGACCAGCTGCCCGGCAGCTCCTCGCCGGGCACCCCGAGATGCCGGTCGGTGGCGGCTCCCACGCAGTACACGACCGCGTGGTACAGCTCCCGCAACCGGGCGGCCGACAGCCCGCCCGGGCCGACCTCGACGCCGCCCAGGAACCGCACCCGCTCGTGCTCCAGGACCGTACGCAGATTGTTCTGCAGCGACTTGATCTTCTCGTGGTCGGGGGCCACGCCGTACCGCACCAGTCCGTACGGGCAGGGCAGCCGGTCCAGTACGTCCACGTGGACCTCGGGCACCTGGCTCTGCTGGACGAGACTTTGCGCGGCGTAGACCCCACTCGGCCCCGAACCGACCACGGCGACATGCAGCACGGCGGAACTCCTTCCCGTAGGAGAACGAGGAGATCGCTGCTACCTCCAGAATCGCACCGAGCCGCCGTCCACGGGAGGGCCACGAACGCGTCGCTACGCCACCGGAGTGCACCACCCGGGCGCCGTGCGTGCCGTCGTCAGGGCATGTCCCGCATCTTGTTGATCTCCGTCGTCTGCTGGGCGATCACGTCGTCGGCCATTTCGCCGATCTGGACGTTGTTGCCCTGTGCGAGCACATCCGTGGCCATGGTGATGGCGCCGTCGTGATGGGTGATCATCAGCTTGATGAACAGCTCGTCGAAGGCCTTCCCCTTTGCGGCGCGCAACTTCTTGAGCTGGGCCTCGGTCGCCATACCGGGCATCGCTTCATGGTCGTGCGCCTGGCCCTTCTTCGCGCCGCCGTGCGCGTGCTGCCAGGCCTTCATGGCGTCGATTTCCGGCCCCTGCGCGGCCGCGATCCGCTCGGCGAGGCGCTTCACCTTGCTCGACTCGGCACGTTTCGGGGCGAGTTCGGTCATGTCCAGGGCCTGGGTGTGATGCTCGATCATCATCCGCGCGTAGTCGTGGTCCGCCGAGTTGGGGGAGTCGTCGGGCCGCCGCTTCTCGGCCTCCTCGGCGGAGAGCGTCTCGGCCGCCTCGCCCGGCTTCCCCGGAGCGATCACCGAAGGACCTTTGCCAGACGCGGACTTGGGCTCGTCGTCCGAACCGGTGCAGCCGGCGAGGGTGAGCACGGCGACCGTCACGGCGGCGGTGACCACGTGACGGTACGTACGACGAATGAGCACAGCGGCCTCCTGTGGCACACGAAAGGACGGACACCTTGTGGGTGTTGAGAGACGTCCTACCCCGTTACCGATCGCCGATGACATGTTGCCGTTCGTGAATGATCGGAAGGATTCGTTACGACTGCATTGCGCCCTGTTGTTCTGAGCATGATGAAGACGATACTGCGGTGGTGCCTTAACCGTTCAACTGCGAACGGCTACAAGGGAGGACGCAGTGACCCTGTTGAACAACCACCGAACACGGCGCAGACGACTGGGAGTTGTCGCCACCGCGGCCGGACTCCTGGCCGCGCTGCTCACGGCCGGTCCGGCGGTCGCCACCCCGGACCCGGGGGACAAGCCGGCCACCCCGGACAAGGTCTCCAAGAGCACGGCGGCCGAGGTCAGGGAAGCGATCGAGAGCGGCGACATACCCGGCAAGGACGAGATCGTCCACTCGGACAACATCACCCACGTCGGCAACACCCCCAAGGACGCGCTGCCCGGCACCAACTCGGACCTGGCCTTCCAGGGCAAGTACGCGTTCGCCGGCAACTACGACGGCTTCCGCGTCTTCGACATCAGCAACCCCAAGGCCCCGAAGACGGTCGCCCAGGTGCTCTGCCCCGGCTCGCAGAACGACATCTCCGTCTCCGGCAACCTGCTCTTCCTCTCCACCGACTCCTCGCGCAGCGACAACTCCTGCAACAGCACTTCGCAGCCCGCGACTGAGAAGTCCTCGTGGGAGGGCATGAAGATCTTCGACATCAGCAACAAGCGCCACCCCAAGTACGTCGCCGCCGTCGAGACCGCCTGCGGCTCGCACACGCACACGCTGGTGCCCGAGCGCCGCAACGTCTACGTGTACGTCTCCTCGTACTCGCCCAGCGCCACCTTCCCGGACTGCCAGCCGCCGCACGACGGCATCTCGGTCATCAAGGTGCCGCGCAAGGCGCCCCAGAAGGCGGCGGTCGTCGGCTTCCCGGTGATCTTCCCCGGTGAGGGTCCCGACGGCGGCGGCAACCCGGGCTCGCCCACCAACCCGGGTGTCTCCAAGACCACCGGCTGCCACGACATCACCGTGCTGCCCTCCAAGGACCTCGCGGCGGGCGCCTGCATGGGCGACGGCATCCTGTTCTCCATCAAGGACCCGGAGAACCCGAAGGTCATCGACCAGGTCCAGGACAACGTGAACTTCGCGTTCTGGCACTCGGCGACCTTCAACCAGAAGGCGAACAAGGTCGTCTTCACCGACGAGCTGGGCGGCGGCGGCGCGGCCACCTGCAACGCGGCCATCGGACCCAACCGCGGCGCCGACGGCATCTACGACCTCGTCGGCAAGGGCGACAAGCGCAAGCTCGTCTTCAAGAGCTACTTCAAGATCCCGCGCCACCAGGCGGACACCGAGAACTGTGTCGCTCACAACGGCTCGCTGATCCCGGTCAAGGGCAAGGACATCATGGTCCAGGCCTGGTACCAGGGCGGCGTCTCCGTCTGGGACTTCACCAACTCCTCGAAGCCCAAGGAGATCGCCTACTTCGAGCGCGGCCCGATCTCCACGGACACCATGGTGGGCGGCGGCTCCTGGTCGGCGTACTACTACAACGGCTACATCTACTCGAACGACATGGCCAAGGGCTTCGACGTCCTGAAGATCAGCGACCGGCGTACGGACCCGGCGAGGTGGATCCGTATGTCCGAGCTGAACGTGCAGACCCAGCCGGACTACTTCGGCTGGTGGGGCTGACCGGCCCGGGCCGCCGCGTCGGCTTCGCGGCCCTGGGGCGAGAAGAACCGTGACAGGTCTGCGCCACAGGTCCCGCCGGGCGCTTCGGCGTCCGGCGGGACACCCAGCTCCCAGTCGAGCCGGTACCGCTTGAACAGCTCGGCCCGCAGAGTCGCCAGCGGCATCGGAACGCCCGGCACCAGGGCCGCGAACACCGAACCCATCAGCAGCGCCCGCAACATCGGATAGTCGGCGGCGGGGTCCGCGGAACCGTACCGGGCCACGGTGTCCTTGAGCAGCTCCGCCAGGCGCTGCTGCTCCGGGCACTGCACCAACCCCTCGGCCTGCAGTATCCCGGCCATGTGCTGGCGCATCAGCACCGGATGGTCCCGGGCCAGGCCCAGGACCGCGTCGATGGCGCGCGCCAAGCGCTCCCGCCCGTCCCCGGTGCGCGGCTCACGCTCCAGTGCCTCCCGGAGCGTGCAGTGCATCAGCCGGTGGACAGCCGACTGCACGAGCTGCCGCTTGCCCGGGAAGTAGTACGAGACGAGTCCGCGCGCGGAGCCCGCGCGGTCCGCGATGTCGCCAAGTGTTGTCGCCTCGTAACCATGCGCGCTGACCAGCTCAAGTGCCGCCTGCAGCAGCTTTTCCCGGGATCGCCGCCGCAACTCTTCATTGACCGAGCGGCTGCGGGGGGACATCCTGTAACTCCTGTGTTGACTGGCTGCCAGCCAACTATACTCAGCGGGTCCATGGCGACCCCTTCCCAGGGGTCTCTTTCGGGCTGCCGTTCGCCTGGGCGACGCGGGGGATCGTCCAGGCGGACGGGAATCTCAGAGCTCTCGGCCGACCAGGTCCAGCACCGGTCGCAGCCCGTCCGGGCGCTCGGTCACCGGCAGATGGTCGACGAAGTGCACCGCGCAGCCCAGGGCCGCCGCACCGCCGTCCGCGTGGCGGCTGTCGCCCACCATCAGCGTCTCCCGCGGATCGACGCCGAGCGCGTCGCAGGCGGCCGCGAACAGGCGTGGGTCCGGCTTCTGGATGCCGTGTTCGTACGACAGGACGTAGGCGTCGACGTACGGGTCGATGCCGTGGTCACGGAAGATGGGCCGCAGGTCCCAGCCGATGTTGCTGACCACACCGATCGCCACCCCGCGCTCACGCAGCGCGCCCAGCACCTCGGCCGTGTCGGGGTACGGGCGCCACGCGGCCGGTGTCATATGGCGGGCGTACAGCGCGTCGTGCAGGGCGGGATCGGGCAGCGGCACCAAACGGGAGAGGCCCGTGTACGCGGCACGGTGCAGCTCGGCGCTCTTGTCGCGGATCTCCCACACCTGGGCGAGCTCATCGGGGATGCGCCTCGACGGAAAGGATCCGCCGGGCAGCGCGCCCACCTCGTCCAGTTCCCGGGCCGCCCGGATCAACTCCGGATCGGAGAGGGGGATTTCGGCCTCGGCCAGCGCCGCGCGCAGCCAGGACTCGGTGGATTCAATACGGAAGAGGGTTCCGGAGAAGTCGAATAAGACAGCAGCCACGTGCTGGACCTTACCGGTGTTCCTGTTCTTCCTGTTGGGCAAGTGGCCGCTGTGGCACATCGGTCGAAGGCGCCCGCCACCGTTCGTACGCCACCACCGTCAGCGCGACGGTCAGCGCGCCGAGCAGCCAGCCGCCGAGCACGTCCGTCGGCCAGTGCACGCCGTTCCAGACGCGGGTGAGGCCCACACCGATCACGGAGACCGCCGCGAGGGTCAGGGCGATACGCCACAGGACGCGCCCGGCGCCGTACAGGTGCAGGAGCCACAGCAGCAGGCAGCAGACCACCGCCGCCGTCATGGCGTGGCCGGACGGGAAGGCGGCGTAGTGGGCCGAGTCCACGGGGTCGCGCCACACGGGGCGCTCCCGGCCGACCGCGGCCTTCATGCCCTGCTGAAGCAGGGTGCCGAGCAGGGTGGCGGCACCCAGCCACAGGGCGGGCCGCCAGGCCGAGCGCCGGATGATCAGCCAGAGCACGGTCGCGGTGGCCAGGGCACGCATGGTCCAGGGGTCCCAGACCCAGTCCGTCAGAATGCGGGACGTCTGCGTGACGTCGGGCTCGTCGACCGCCCACCCGTGCGTCGTACGCGCGATATCGCCGTCCAGGTCCATCAGCGGGTCCCAGGACAGGGCGACCAGCGCGATCAGCAGCACGGTGGGGACGGCGAGGGCCACCGCGGCGCGGACGGCGGTTGTGGGGGCCGCTGTACGGGGTGGCGAGTCGACGGTGGGGGAGTGCATGGAACGATTCTCGCGGACCGCTGGGGCCGAAGGCCAACTCCGGGGCGTACGTCGACTTGTGCGCTTCGTTACCCCAGCGCCCGTAGCCCCGGCACGAACGCCACCAGCAGCGGAACCACCGGCACCAGCGCCGCGGACGCCGTGAGCCGCAGCCGATGGACGGGCGGAAGGCGGTCCGGGGGAGTGAGCAGACGGTTCACGCGCTGCGGGACATGGGCCTGCGGGGCGGGGCAGGGGCCGAACACGCCCCGGTCCTCGTTCAGTTCCACCAGTGCGAGGGCGGTCGTCAGGCGGCCGAAGCGGCGGGACGCCATGTCGTCGGCGGCGAGTTCGACCAGGCGGTGCATCTCGTCTCGGAACGCCGCGAACACGGGGACCTGCGGAAAGCCGTTGGCCAGCGCCGCCGAGGAGTGCAGCAGCCAGTCGTGCCGGGCCCGCGCGTGCCCCTGCTCGTGGGCGAGTACGGCGTCGAGCTGGCTCCCCTTGAGGCGGCGCAACGCGGCGGTGGTGATGACCAGTTGAGGCGCCGCGCCGGGCAGCCACCAGGCATCCGGGCGCTCGCCCTCGAGCACGACGAGGCGGTCGCCGCCGGGCTCCTCGCCGGGCAACAGCGGGGCGCGCACCTGGAGTTCGGCGCGCTCGCGGCGGTGGCGGGCACGGGCCCGTACGATCTCGCGGACCAGCATCGCCGCGCTCCACAGGCCGCCGCAGGCGAGCGCCACGGCGGTCACGGCGGCCCAGGGGCTCGCCTCGGCGAGTGCGTAGGCGTCCACGACGTGGTGCGGGGCCGGGGCGAACACATGGCCGCGCACCGCCTGCCAGGCGGCGGCCGCGCTGAGGGTCATCGACAGCACGCAGCACAGCAGGACCGCCACCACCACGCACTGCCACACCCAGAGGGCGACCACCGGTTCGCGGTCCGCCCAGTCGGCTCGGGCGAGCAGCCGCGGAGCCAGGACGGCGGCCAGGGCGCCGAGCAGCAGCAGTGCCGCGGGGACCATCATGGGGCCAGCCTATTTGGGCGGCGCAGCGAGGGGATACGGGCTGCCGGGGCAAAGTGACACAGACCACGATCTCGTACAGGCCCCGCGCACGCCCGTCACATGGTGAGGAGCATGGCCAGCATCCCGATCCCCATCGAGAGCCGGCAGGCACACGCCAGCTCCGGGCGATCGGCCAGTTGGACCGTGCGGGCGCCTCGGGTGTTTCGGCTGGCCCCTTCGGTTGCGGCGACGGCGACGGGCACCAGGCGCGTCCCGGTCCAGAGCACATACCCGGTGAAGTACGCGAGGAGGGTCCCGGTCAGCACCGGTGGCCCGGAGTGTGTCCCGCCCGCCATCACCGCCGCCATGTAGACCATCGCGGACGCGCCCACCAGGTGGTGAAGGTGAAGGCGGTCGGCCCGTGCCGCCCACAGGGCCTGCAGCGCGGCGGCACCGAACACCACCGCACCGGCCAGCCAGGCCCAGCGCGGCGGCGACAGTGCGGCGGCGGGCACGGCCATCGCGGCCATGCCGAAGCCCATGAGTGCCTCACCGCCCGCCGTGCGCCGCTGCGCCTCGACGGAACTCCGCATCCTCAGCAGACCATAGGCCCCAGTCGCCGCGCACAGCGCGACGAGCAGCCAGAGCGCCGGCACCGGTCCGTGCACCGCGCACCTCCCCGATCGACGGTGTTCGGACAGTCCGGTCGAAGAGATGCCCTGGCCTGCTCGCGTGCACGCGAGCGCAAGGGTGTACACGGGGAGCGCCCGGGGTGCACTTCCCTCCGGAGCGGGCGCTGCGCGCCGGGCCGAGCGGACACCGTACGCTCGCAGCATTGGTACGACTGCAGGACTGCACGCACTCGGGGGCGCACAGGCATGACGACAGCGAATGGGCGGGCGACAGCGGGGGACACCGTCGGGGAGGTGGTGCGGCAGTGGCGGACGGTGCACCCGGACCTCGACACCAGTCCCATAGAGATCATCGGCCGCATCAACCGTTGTGCCGCCCTGCTCCGGGAGGCGGAGGACGCCCCGCTGCGCCATGCCGGGCTCACCCGTCCCGAGTTCGAGCTGCTGGCCGCGCTGCGCCGCACCGGCCGGGAGCTGACCCCCGGGGAACTGGCCCGGGAGACCTTCTCCTCAGCCGCCGCCGTGGCCAAGCGGCTCAAGCAGCTGACCGGGCGCGGCCTCGTCGAGCGCCGCGGTGACAGCCGTGACCGGCGCGTCGCCCACCTGCGTCTCACCGACGCCGGACGCGAACTCGTCGACGAAATCGTCCCCGAACAACTCGCGTACGAGACCGCCGTCCTGTCCGGGATCGACACCTCGACGCAGGGCGAACTCGGCGCGCTTTTGGGGGAGTTGCTGGGCCGCCTTGAAGAACGGCTGGGCGCTCCGCGGGTCTGAGAGCTTCTGTCGCCTCAGAAACTTCTTGGTTACTGCCCGTTGACATGAGACCTGTGTCACTCCTACGTTCGGCACGCCGGTTCGGTGAACCGGCTGACGTACGAAATGTCGAACGACTCTGGGTGTGGGGGAGGTGTGTCCGCGATGTCGAACCGGTTCGACGAGGTGGCCGAAAGCAGCCGCACCCCCGTGCGCGACGGCGGCCCCACTCCTACGGCCAGCGGCGACACCCCTGCGACCAGCGGCCCCAACTCCGCAACCGGCGGCCCCGACTCTGCGACCAAGGGCAGCCGCATACCCGTGAACAGCGGCAGCCCCACCCCCGTCAACATCGGCGAGATCGCCCGCCTCGCCGGTGTCTCGCGCAGCACGGTCTCGTACGCCCTGAGCGGCAAGCGGCCGATCTCGGAGCGGACCCGGCTGCGTATCCAGAAGGTCATCGACGAGCACGGCTTCCAGCCCAACGCCAGCGCCCGCGCCCTGGCCCACGGCCGCACCCAGACCATCGGCGTGGTGTTCCCGCCGGCCGGCCGGCGCTACACCGACATGCAGCTCGACTTCCTCAGCGCGGTGATCGACGCCGCCGCCGTGCAAGACCACGACGTACTGCTGTCCCGCAGCGGTGAGGGCTCGGACGAGGCCTTCGACCGGCTGGTGGGCCAACGCCGCGTGGACGGCGCGATCCTGATGGAGATACGCGTACAGGACTCGCGGGTGGACCGGCTCCTCGGCACCGGGTTCCCCTTCGTCACCATGGGACGGACCGCGGACCCCGACGCCCTGTCGTGGGTCGACATGGACTGGACGGAGCTCACCGCCCGCTGCGTACGGCATCTCGCCGAACTCGGTCACCGGCGGCTCGCCCTGGTGAACCGGCCGCGGAAGCTGTTCGCCGTGGGCTACGAGGCCGCGCATCGAGGCGTCGACGGCTTCCGGGCCGCCGTCGGCGAACTGGGGCTGACCGGCGAGATCCACCACTGCGAGGACGACGCCGCCTCCGGCGAGGCCGTCGTCCGCGAAATCCTCGACCACGACCCGCGGACGACCGGGCTCGTGGTGCTCAACGAGGCCGCGCTCGTGGGCCTGTACCGCGGGCTCGACCGGGCGGGCCTGTCCGTGCCCGGCGATGTCTCGGTGACCGGCGTCGTCGGCGCCCGCTGGGCCGAGACGGTCACCCCGATGATGACCGGCTTCGACAACTCGTCGGACGTCATGGGCCGGCTCGCCGTGGACCTGCTGCTGGAACGGCTGGCGGGCTCCTCGACGGCAAGGCCCCGGCAGCACCTGCTCACCCCCGAACTCACGGTCCGCGCGAGCACCGGCCCCGCGCAGACGCGCAGTTGATCCACGCACCCCCTGGGAGACGCACATGTCGAACCGGTTCGACCGCCGCTCGTTCATGCGGATATCGGGCTCTGGAGTTCTCGCCGCGGGCCTCGCGGGCCCGCTCACCGCCTGCGGTGGCTCGGAGAGCGGCTCCTCCGGCTCCAACGAGCTCGTCTGGTGGGACTACCTCGTCGAGGAGGCCCGCCAGCCCGGGATAAAGGCCCTTATCGCCGACATCGAGAAGCAGGTCGGCGTCAAGATCACGCGGCGGAGCTTCCCCTTCGCCGAGCTGGAGCCCGCGATCATCAAGGGCGCCGCCTCCGGCGACCTGCCGGACATCGCGATCGTCGACAACACCTCGATGAACTCCTTCGTCCCGCAGGGACTCCTCACCGATCTCACCGACCGTGTGAAGGAGTGGGGCCAGTCGAAGGCGTACTACGAGGGCCCGTGGAACAGCGGCGTCATCGACGGCAAGACGTACTCCGTGCCGAACAACTCCAACTGCCTCTGTCTGTACTACAACACCGAGATGCTCGAGGCCGCGGGCGTCGAGCCCCCGAAGACCTGGGACGAGCTCGCGGAGGCGGCGAAGAAGCTCACCAAGGGCGACACGTTCGGGTTTGCCATGAGCGCGGTCAAGACCGAGGAGGGCGTCTTCCAGTTCGAGCCCTTCCTGTGGTCCACCGGCGGTGACCTGGACACCTTCGGCACGGACGGCGCCAAGGCGCTCGGGTTCCTCAAGGAGTTGGTGGACGCCGGCTCGATGTCGAAGCAGAGCGTGGGCTGGACGCAGCAGGACGCCAACACTCAGTTCGTGTCCGGGCGTGCGGCCATGCAGATCAACGGGCCCTGGCAACTGCCCGCCCTGCAGGAGCAGACGAAGGTCAAGTGGGGCGTCGTACCGATTCCCATCGACAAGGAGCCGGCGAGCTGCCTCGGCGGTGAGAACTGGGTGATCCTCAAGACCAGCAGCAAGGCCGACCAGTGCTGGAAGGCCATCGTGCGCAGCCAGGAGAAGGCGGTCCTGGCCAAGTACCTCGACGGGCTCGGCCTGCTGCCCGCCCGCTCCGACATGGCCGACGCGGGCAAGTGGGCCACCGACCCCACCCTGAAGGTCTTCGTGCAGGAATTCGCCAACGCGCGCCCCCGCTCGTACGGCCCGAACTACCCGCAGATGTCGCAGGCGATGGCCGAGGCCCTCCAGGCGTCCCTCACGGGCAGCTCCAGCCCGCAGGCCGCCGCACGGAAGGCCGCGTCCGCCATCACGCCCAAGCTGAAGAAGTAAGGCAGGGAATGAGCCTTCAGGTGAAAGCCCGCGAGCCGCTGAAGGCGGTGGAGAAGACCGAGACCGTGCGGCGCGGCCGTTCCCTCGCGGTGCGCCGCACACGGGCCGGGTACGTCATGTCGGCGCCGGCCCTGCTGTTCCTCGGCGCGACCATGCTCTTCCCGCTCGCCTACAACTTCTGGACGTCCGTCCATGATGTCGCCATCGGTGATCTCCTCACCGGGGACTGGCAGTTCAGCGGCGCCGACAACTACGACAGCGTCGCCTCCGAGGGCGCCTTCTGGCACGCGGTGCGCGTCTCGCTGGTGTTCACGGCCGGCTCGCTGTTCTTCCAGTTCACGATCGGGTTCGCGCTGGCGCTGCTGTTCGTGAAGACGTTCCCGCTCGCGGGCCTGTTCCGCTCGCTGATGCTGGTGGCCTGGCTGCTGCCGCCGATCGTCAGCGGCACCCTCTTCCGCTGGATGCTCGACGCCGACGCGGGCGCGTACAACGAACTCCTGCGCCTCGTCGGCCTCGACTCCCTCGCCCACAACTGGCTGACCGACCCCAGCACCGCCCTGCCCGGAGTCATCGCCGCCAACATCTGGGTGGGCGTTCCCTTCAACATGCTGCTGCTCCTGGTCGGCCTGCAGTCCATCGACCCGACGCTCTACGAGGCCGCCGAGATCGACGGCGCCGGACCCTGGCAGCGGCTGCGCCACATCACCGTCCCGATGATGAAGCCGGTCGCGGCCGCCGTCCTCCTCCTCGGCCTCATCTACACCTTCAAGGTCTTCGACCTGGTCTTCGTCCTCACCGGCGGTGGCCCCGTCGACAGCACCAGAGTCCTGCCGCTGTACGTGTACGAGATCGCCTTCAAACTCTTCCAGCTCGGCCGGGGCGCGGCGGCGGGCACGCTCCTGCTGGTCATCCCACTGGTCGTCGCCATCGTCTACGTACGGCGCCTGCGCAAGGAAGGAGCCGCCTCATGACCCGCACCAAACGGCCCTGGCTGCTCACGCTCGTCGCGGGCGTCATCACGGCCTTCTTCCTGCTGCCGCTGTACTGGATGATCGCCACCTCGCTGAAAAAGCCCGACCAGGTGCTCGTCTCGCCACCGCAGTGGATCCCCTCGCCGTTCACCGGCGACAGCTACTCGCGGGCCCTCGACAAGCCGATGCTCGGCCAGGCACTGCTCAACAGCGTCGCCATCTCGCTCGGCGTGGTGGCGCTGACACTGCTGCTCGCGGTGCCCCTGACCTACGCGGTCGCCCGGATCCGGATGCGGGGCTCCGGCGCGATGGTCCTGTCGCTGCTGGTGGCGCAGTTGCTGCCGAGCATCGTGCTGGCCGCGCCGCTGTTCATCGTGCTGCGGCAAGTGGAGCTGACCAACACCCTCATCGGCCTGGTGATCGCCGATACGACACTGACCTTGCCGTTCGCGGTCATCGTGCTGCGGCCACTGGTGCGGGCCATGCCCGTCGAGGTGGAGGAGGCGGCGCTGGTGGACGGCTGCGGTCTGCCAGGGGTGTTGTGGCGGGTCGTACTGCCGGTGATGCGACCGGGCCTGATCGCGATCGGCGGCTTCTCGTTCCTGCTCGGCTGGGGCGAGTTCGTCTTCGGGATCACGCTGAACAGCGATCCCAAGGTGCAGCCGGTGACCGTCCTGCTCAACACCTTCGTCGGCCAGACGGGTACCGACTGGGGGCCCCTCATGGCGGTCGCCACGCTCGTCAGCATCCCCGTGGTATGCGTCTTCGCGATGCTCCAGCGCTACATCGTCGGCGGCCTGACCGCTGGCAGCGTCAAATCCTGAGGCCCCTCCTGAGACCCACTACAGCTTCGTAACTCCCCTCGTACGCAAGGAGATTCATGCCCGTCTTCCGTGTGCTCGACGAGGCCCTGGAGGTGCGGCACCGGCACGAGGTGCTGCGTGTCGAGGCCTGGGGCACGGACAGTGCCCGCGTCCGGGTCGCCCAGTACCGCATCCCCACGGACAGCGTCGGCGCCCTCGAGACGCCGCCGGAGCGCACCGGCACCCTGACCGTCGGCGCCGACAAGACCACGGCCCAGCTGGTCAACGGCGAGCTGACGGTCACGGTCGTCTTCAGCGGCGCCGAGTCACTGCTGACCTTCACCCGCACCAGCACCGGCGAGGAACTGCTCGCCGAGCGCCCGGAGCACCCCTGGTCGCCGGGCGCCCGCGAGTTCAAGGGCAACCGGTCCGGCGCGTACGAGATCCACCAGCGGTTCGCGGCGTACGAGGGCGAACGGCTCTACGGCCTCGGCCAGCACACCCACGGCCGCCTCGACCACAAGGGTCTGGGCCTCGACCTCATCCAGCGCAACGGCGAAGTGTCCATCCCCTTCGTGCTCTCCAGCCGGGGCTATGGCCTCCTGTGGAACCAACCCGCCCTCGGCCGGGTCGAGTTCGCCGAGAACTCCACCCGCTGGACCGCCGACCAGGCCCGCGCGATCGACTACTGGATCACGGCTGCGCCCACCCCGCGCGACATCCTCGCCCGGTACGCCGACGCCACCGGCCACGCACCCGAACTCCCCGACTGGGCCAGCGGCTTCTGGCAGTGCAAGCTCCGTTACCGCACCCAGGACGAACTCCTCGCCGTGGCCCGCGAGCACAAGAGCCGCGGACTGCCGATGTCCGTCATCGTCTCCGACTACTTCCACTGGTCGGCGATGGGCGACTACCGCTTCGACCCCGACGAATGGCCCGACCCACAGGCCATGGTCGACGAACTCGCCGAGCTGGGCATCGAGTTGATGGTGTCCATCTGGCCCACCGTGTCGCCCCTGTCGGAGAACTACGAGGACTTCCGCGACCGCGGTCTGCTCCTCGGCTCCGACCAGGGCGCCGAGGTGCACCACCTGGTCCAGGACAAGGGCATGGCGGCCCGGATGCAGGTCTCCGTCTACGACCCGACCAACCCCGACACCCGCGCGTACGTCTGGGACTTGGTCCGGCGCAACTACCTCGACCTGGGCATCCGCGTCTTCTGGCTGGACGCCTGCGAGCCCGAACTCGACCCGGCTCACCACGAGAACACGACGTTGTACGCGGGTCCCGGCGCCCAGGCCGTCAACGTCTACCCCCGCGACAACGCCCGCCTCTTCGCCGAGGGCATGGCCGCCGCCGGACAGCCAGGCACCGTACTGCTGTCCCGCTCGGCCTGGGCGGGCTCCCAGAAGTACGGAGCGGCCGTCTGGTCCGGCGACATCCCCGCGACCTGGGACTCGCTGCGCGCACAGGTGCGGGCGGGACTGTCCGTCGCCGTCTCCGGCATCCCCTGGTGGACCACTGACATCGGCGGCTTCCACGGCGGCGACCCGGACGACCCGGCGTATCGCGAACTGATGATCCGCTGGTTCCAGTACGGCGTCTTCTGTCCCCTCTTCCGCCTGCACGGCGACCGCGAACCCCGCATGCCCTGGGGATACGCGCAGACCGGCGGCCCCAACGAGGTGTGGTCATACGGCGAGGAGGCGTACGGAATTCTGAAGGAGCAGCTCTTCCTGCGAGAGCGTCTGCGGCCCTACCTCCACGAGCAGATGCGGATCGCGGCGGCCGACGGAGTGCCGCCCATGCGACCGCTCTTCGTCGACTTCCCCCAGGACGCGGCCAGTTGGACCGTCGAGGACCAGTTCCTCTTCGGCCCGGACATCCTCGTCGCACCCGTCACCGAACCGGGCGCACGCAGTCGCGAGGTGTACCTCCCCGCGGGCCGTACCTGGACCGATGCCTGGACGGGAGACACGTACGAGGGCGGCCGGACACTCACCGTCGAGGCGCCGATCGAACGCATCCCGGTCTTCACGACTCAGGGAGCCGAGCTGCCCCTCAGGGAGGAGGGCGAGTGATGGGCGGGGCCTATTCCTCGCCCGCGGTGTAGAGACCGAACACCGCGCCCTGCGGATCCCGCGGTACGGCGATGCGGCGGCCGTCCCCGATCGTGGTGGGTTCCATGAGGAGGGAGCCGCCGGCGGCGGTGCAGTCCTGCGCGGTCCTGTCGACGTCCTCGACGGCGAAATAGGGCAGCCAGTGGGAGGGCACCTCGTGCGGGAACTTGTCGCCCATCTCCACCATGCCGCCGAAGTCGGCTCCCTCTATGCCCCATTGCGTGTACGACGCCGAGGCGCGGACCGTCCAGCCGAACACCGCCGTGTAGAAGGCGGTCACCGCCACGGGATCGCGCGTCATCAACTCGACCCAGCCGAGCGAGCCCGGCGCGTTGAACAGTCCCGCGCCGGGAAAGGACCGCGCCTGCCACAGCTGGAAGGCCGCGCCGCCCGGATCGGTCACCACCGCGAAACGGCCCAGGTCGAACACGTCCATCGGCTCCATGAGGACCGCGCCGCCCGCGGCGCGTACCGCCGCCACGGCCGCGTCCGCGTCGGGCACCCAGAACGACACGTTCCAGGCGACCGGCTGCGACTCCTGGTACAGCGGAGTCAGCGCCGCGACCGGTGCCTCGCCGAGGTGCGCGATGGTGTAGCCGCCCGCCTCCTGACGCGGATCCGTCTCCGGACGCCAGCCGAAGATGTTCGTGTAGAACCGCTTGGCCGCGTCCAGATCACTGGTCCCCAGCTCGGTCCAGCAGGGGCCTCCGGGAACCGCCTTGTCCAGCTTCATGGTCGTCCCTTCGCCGGAAGCGCTCCTTGCACAGCACGCTAAACCCGGCCTCCGCCTCCCGGCCATCCGACGGAAATCCCATGGCGGGTCCAATCCGAGCGGCGTACCCTCAGCGTCGTACCGCACCTCATGGCGGCCTCCTCACGCTCATCTCCCCGGAGGTCCCCGCATGTCCGCGCTCCAGGTGCGCCCCTTCCACCGCGACGACCGCGATCAACTCACCGAACTCGTCAACGCCCATGTCGCCGCCGTGGTCCCCGGTGTCTCCGTCTCCGTGAACACCGTGCTCAGCGAACTCCAGCGCCAGCCCGACGAGTTCATCACCGACCCCTGGGTGGCAGAGCGTGTCACCCTCGTCGCCGAGCAGCGCCAGTACGTGGTGGCCGGCGCCCATCTGCTGCGCTACCGCGCCGACGCCGAGGTCGGCGAGGACTACCGGGACGCCGGCGAGATCAACTGGTTCGTCTGCCAGCCGACCGCCTCCTTCTGGAAGGACTCCGACGCCGCCGCCGAGTTGCTGATGGCCGCCTGCGTCGCCCAGCTCGCCCGCTGGAACGTCCGCGTCCGGTATGCCGACGGCGCCCTGCCCGCCCCCGCCGTGTACGGGCTGCCCCGGCCCTGGCCGCACATCCGGGCCGCATACGAACGAGCCGGCTTCCGGCACACGGGCGGCACCGAAGTCATCCTGATCGCCGAGGTGGCCGATCTGCCACCGCTGACGCCACTGCCGGGCGTCCACGTCGCCCGCACCCTCGGCGAGTGCGGCACCCGCTTCACGGCACGGACCGACCGGCGCGCCCTCGGCTTCATCGAGATCGACACCGCCCTCAGCCGCCCCGAACGCCACGCCCGCAGCGGCGGCCTCGCCGACATCGGCAACTTCCACATCGAGCACCCGATGAAGGGCCTGGAGAACTGGCTCCTCGCCCAGGCTGCCCACTGGCTGCGGCTGTGTGGCGTGGAGCGGCTCCTCGCGTACGAGGACGCCGACGACACGGAGGCGATCGGACGCCTGACCGCCGCCGGCTTCCACGAGCTGACCCGCACGGACCGCGGCTGGGTGCACCAGCCCAACTACCTGGCCCCGCGCGGAAGTTGAGCACCCGCTGTCGCGTGGTCGTCTCCGCCGACTGGATGCAGCACCTGTGGCGGCCCGGCCTCATGCCCGCGAAGGGAAGGGGCCGTGCCGTTCCACCAGTCGGCGTTGCCGTCCTCGATACAGCGGAGCAGGACGCCTTCGCGCAGCGCCCAGGGGCAGATGGTCACCTCGTCGATGCCCATCAGCTTCATGGTGGTGTGCGCGACGATGGCCCCGGCGAGGGACTGTTCGGCGCGCGCGGCCGAGATGCCGGGCAGGGCGGCGCGTTCCGCGGCAGGCAGCTCGGCGAGCCGACGCGTGGCCAGGCGGAGGTCGGCGCGGGTCATGGCGCGCGGCGTGAAGGGTCCCGACCGGCCGGGTTGCGCCCCGCACAGCCGGCCGAGCTGCTGGAACGTACGCGAGGTGGCGACGGTCGTACGCGGCGCCTCCCACCGTATGCGGGCCGCGACATCGCGCAGCTGGTGCCGGACATGGCGGCGCAGCGTCCGCACCCTGCGTTCCGAGGGCGGGTCCTGGCCGCGGAAGTGCTCACGGGTCAGACGGTTGGCGCCCAGCGGCAGCGAGATCGCGAAGTCGGGCAGCTTGCTGCGGCCGAACGCCACCTCCAGCGAACCGCCGCCGATGTCCAGCATGGCCAGCGGCCCCGCCCGCCAGCCCATCCAGCGCCGCGCGGCCAGGAACGTCAGCTCGGCCTCGACCTCGCCGGGCAGGATGTGCAGCGGCACCCCGGTCTCCGTGGCGACCTTCCGCAAGATCTCCGCACGGTTCGGGGCGTCCCGCACGATCGCCGTGGCGAAGGCGAAGGGCGCCGACACACCCCAGCGCACGCCCTCGTCCCGGGCGGCCGTGACGGCATCCACAAGCCTGGCCACCTGCTCGTCCGGCAGATGGCCACCCCGTTCGACGTACGCCGAGAGTCTCAGGCGCCGTTTCGCGGTGTGCACGGGCAGTGGAACGGCACCGTCCGTCTCCGCGATGACCAGCCGTACCGTGTTCGAACCAACATCGAGCACTCCCATACGCATCCCTCCTCAGTACCCGGGCCGGCGTCCGCCATGCGGTGCTCCCGCGCACGCGGACGCGTGCGCGCCCCCTCCGAGCTGGGCCCGCGGGCACCGTTTCAGCCGGTCCGGTGGGGTACACGAGGGGTATGGACACCTTCGGCAGAGGTTTGGCCATCCCTCACGAGATCGCGGCGGGGGCCATCCCCTTCGCGATGGGGGTGGTGATCGCGTCGATGCTGATCCTTGCGGTGTGGCTGGGTATGCGCGTGCGTTCCCGGGAGCCCGAGCCGCCGCGTCCGGAGGACCAGCCGCATCTCCCCGACTCCGGTCCCGTCCACGAGGTCCGCGAGATGCGCGAGCCGGACGAGGTGCCGCATGACGGCGGCTACCTCGCCCCGCACGAGCTGCGGGGCTTCGGCAACATCCGCTCGCACACCGCGAAGGACCAGACACCGCCGCGCTGGAGCCCGAACAGCAGCGGCGGGTTCGGCAGCGGCAGCCCCGGGCACCACTGAGGGTCGCCGGCCGGTCTACGAAGGGGCGGGGCTTGTGACGGAGCCCCGTCCCGTCGAGGGCTGCCCGCGCGACCCGGCCGGGTGGGGCGTCAGCAGTAGGGAGCGGCCGTGACCGCCATGCAGTCGTTCGTCGACCGGCTCGACCACCCCGCGTACGTCGTGACCGTCGCCGCCGACGGAGAACGAGCCGGCTGCCTGGTCACCTTCGCCTCGCCGTGCTCGATCAAACCCGCCCGTTTCATGGTCTGGCTCTCGACCCTGAACCGGACGTACCGGGTGGCCCGCTCCGCCGACCAGCTCGCCGTCCACCTGCTCGCGAGCGACCAGCACGCCCTCGCGGAACTCTTCGGCGGCGAGACGGGCGACCGCGTGGACAAGTTCGCCCGCACGCCTTGGACGCCGGGCCCCGGCGGCGTTCCCGTACTGGACGACACGCTCGCCTGGTTCGCCGGCCGGGTCGAAGGCCACGTCGACACGGGCGATCACATCGGCTTCCTGCTCAGCTCCGTCGCCGGCGAGACACAGGAGGCGACGGATCGGCGGCCGCTGTGCTTGAGCGATGTCGTCGACATCACCGCCGGGCACCCGGTCAGCTGAAGGCGGGCAGCTCGCACACGGCGACCCCGTCCTCCAGCAGGCTGCCCAGCACGAGGGTGCCCTCATGCGCGTACACGCTGGTCACCATCCGGTAGCCCGCCCTGGACCGCCTGAGGTCGTGGCGGACGCCGCCATCGGGACCGATGCCCATGACACGCGCGACCGGCAGCGGCCGGATACGCAGAGGGCGTACGGCCCGCCAGACCGCCCGGCGCACCGGGACCGGCGCGCGTCGCAGCCAGTCGAGGGGTGCCTGCCGCGGACCCGCGAGGGCGACCCAGATCGTCCCGTCCGCGCCACGGGAAAGGTTGTCCGGGAACCCTGGGAGGTCCTCGATCAGGGTGTCGCGGCGGCCGGCTCGCGGGCCGGACAGCCACAGCCGGGTCAGGCGGTACGCGCCTGTCTCGGCCACCACGACACAGGACTCGTCCTCGGACAGCACCACTCCGTTGGCGAAGTCGAGGCCGTCCAGCAGGACTTCCGGCGCGTCGGCGTCGGGCCGCAGTCGGAACAGCCGGCCGGTCGCCGTGTGCTCCATCAGATCGCCGAGCCAGTCCTGAAGCCCGTAGCGCGTGCTGGACGCGGTGAAGTACACGGTGCCGTCCGAAGCCGCGGCCGCGTTGCTGCAGAACCGCAGTGGCGCACCCGCCACGGAGTCCACGAGAACCTCGACCCTGCCCTCGCCGGAGCTGCCCGGGCCGCCGACGCTCGGCGTGACCCGCAGCAGCCCGCGCTCCGCGTCGCACACCAACAGCCGCCCGTCCCGCAGGACTTCCAGCCCCAGCGGACGCCCTCCGGTACGGGCGATCTGCTCGACCCGGGCAGGACCTTGGGTGTGGACGCGCAGGATGCGACCGTCCTCGACACCCGTGACCACGCGGCCTTCGTGGTCGGCGACCACATCCTCGGGTCCCGTCCCGCCGAGCAGGATCCGACGCGGCGACGGCAGCGGACGAGGAGCGGTTCGGCGCGGTGTCATGAAGCGCGTTGCGCCCGGACGCAGCGCCGCAGTTCCTCGGCGTAGGGCAGCGCGACACCGGCGCCGATCACCGCGCCGAGGCCCAGCAGGTACGGAGCCGACAGGGGCCGCTCCTTGGGCAGCAGCTTCCAGTCGTCGCGGCCGGGACCGCCACGCAGCGTCGCGCGCACCTGGTCCGCATGGAGGCAGCCGATGAAGGCGAGTCCCGCCAGCGGCAGCACCTCCAGGAAACTGTGGATGTGCTGCTCGATGGGGCGGACCTCGCGCTTGTGGGTGGCCAGGGTCACGTCGTAGAGGGCGGTGGCGGTGTGGGCCGCCGCGGCGCCGCCCATGACGGACAGGACAAGCGGGTTGATGCGGGCCAGGAGGCCCATGGCGACCGGGATTCCGGCCTCGGTCATCATGAGCGCGTGTACGGCGGACTCCTTCGTGCCGGAGGTGTGCTCGATCCGGGTGCGCCGGTGCATCCACCAGTCGGCGACCGCGGGTACGACCCACAAGGGCAGCACTCCGTAGAGGAGAAACCTCCGGTTCGCGTCCTCCACGTCGGTCGAGGAGAGGGGAACCGACAACTGGGCGCGCCCCTGCCGCCAGTGCCTCCAGGAGCGGGTCAGGGACTTGCCGGGCAGAGTCATGGAAACCTCCGTCGCAACACGGGCATGCGGCGTGCCCGGCTCCGGTACCCGACACCGGCCCGGGCACACACACCGTCGGCTGTCGCACCGGGCCTGCAACGGCTCGGTGTCAACGATTCCGCAGTGCCTTGATCAGCTCGTCCTTCGACATCGAGGAACGGCCCTTGATGCCGACCTTCTTGGCTTCCTCGTAGATGTCCGACTTCGACTGGTCCTCGTACTTGCCGTGCTTGCCGCCCTTGCGGGACGAGGACGTCGGGCTGTTGGCGATCCGCGCCGCCTTCTCCTTGCCCGCGCCCTCACGGCGCAGCGACTCGTACGTCTTCTCGTCCTTGATCTGCGACCTGGGCATGGAGATCCCTTCTTTCATCCAGGGCACGTTTCGGGTACCCCGCACCGGCCACCCGGAACTCATGGTGCGAATCGGATACACGATGATGACCGAGCAGACCGGCCCCCGTGAGCTCGTACGGGATGTGGTGGCCGCGGAGCAGGCCGGATTCGACTTCTCCGTCACCTCGGACCACTACTTCCCGTGGCTCGAGGAACAGGGGCACGCCCCGTACGCGTGGAGCGTGCTCGGCGCCGCGGCGCAGGCCACGTCCACGATTCCCCTCATGACGTACGTGACCTGCCCGACGACCCGCTATCACCCGGCGGTCGTCGCGCAGAAGGCCGCCACGACGCAGCTGCTCGCCGAGGGCCGCTTCCGGCTCGGGCTCGGCTCCGGCGAGAACCTCAACGAGCATGTGGTGGGCGGCGGTTGGCCCGCCGCGCATACCCGTCTCGACATGCTGGAAGAGTCCGTGGAGATCATCCGCGCCTTGTTCACCGGCGAGAACGTGAACCACCACGGCGAACACTTCGACGTGGTGAACGCCAAGCTGTACGACGTCCCCGACGACCCGCCCCCGATCGGCATCGCCGTCTCCGGCGAGCGCTCCTGCGCACTCGCCGGCCGCCTGGCCGACCTCCTGATCGCCACCGAGCCCAAGTCCGAACTGCTGGACTCCTTCGACCGCCACGGCGGGACCGGCAAACCCAGGGTGGGTCAACTCCCCGTCTGCTACGACCCCGACAAGGACGCCGCCGTCACCCGGGCCCACGAGCAGTTCCGCTGGTCGCTCGGCGGCTGGCCGGTCAACGCCGAACTGCCCGGCCCCAAGAACTTCGACGCGGCCACCGCGAACGTACGCCCCGAGGACGTCGCACAGACCATCCCGTGCGGCGACGACGTCGACACCTTCGTCGAAGCCGTACGCCCCTACGTCACCGCGGGCTTCACCGAGATCGCCCTGGTCCAGGTCGGCGGCGACCACCAACTGCCGTTCCTGGAATGGGCGGAGAAGGAGCTGCTGGCGGCCCTGAAGGACCTGTGAACGAGACCTGAGCGGAGAGAAAGGACGTCCACACCATGCCCATCGCCGAGTACCGCCTCGTAGCCCTGGACTGCCCGGATCCCCCGGCCCTCGCCGCCTTCTACGCGGGTGTGCTCGGCGGTGACATCAAGCAGTACAACGACGACTGGTACACCCTCCACGTGCCCGGCGGCCACCAGATCGCGTTCCAGCGGGCTCACGGCTACCGCCCGCCGGACTGGCCGCGCGCCGACGAGAACTCCCAGCAGGTGCATCTGGACTTCACCATCCAGGACATCGAAGCCGCCGAGGCCCAGGTACTGGCCCTCGGCGCCACCCCACTCGACCTGGACGACGAGAACGGCCGCCGGGGCTGGCGCGTGTACGCGGATCCGGTGGGCCACCCGTTCTGCCTGTGCTGGGACTGACGAGCCAAGCCCTACGGCCGATACCGCAGCGGATGGTCCGCCGGCACCTCCACCACCACGATCTCGGTCCCGTCCGGATCGGTGAGCCACATCTCGATCAGGCCCCACGGTTCCTTGACCGGGGGCCGTACGATCTCGACGCCCCGAGCGGTCAGCTCCTCGTACGCGGCCGTCGCGTCCGCCACCTGGAGCCATAGCTTGACCGCGGGGGAGGGGGGTTCCTCGGAGTGGCCCGCGACCTCCAGGAAACCGCCGCCGAGGAAGTAGACGGTGCCGCGCTCCGATCCGGTGCCGAACTCTCGGTAGACGGGGAGGCCCAGTTGCTCGCCGTAGAAGGCGCGGGAACGTTCGGGATCGGTCGGCCGGAGCAGGGTCCGGCTGCTCAGTACGTGCACCATGGAGTCGCACCTTAGTGGGAGAGGGCTACCCTCGTCGGTGCCCGAGCCGCGCCGAGATCGGAGACTCCCTCCATGGACACCGCCGCATCCACCGGACTGACCTTCCGCGATGCCACCGACGCCGACGTCGACTCCCTTGTCGCGCTGATCGAGTCGGCCTACCGCGGGGACTCCAGCCGGACCGGCTGGACCACCGAGGCGGACATCCTTCAGGGGCAGCGGACGGACCCGGAGGGCGTGCTCGAGGTCATCAAGGCGCCGGACAGCCGACTGCGCGTGGTCGAGCGCGACGGCAGCCTGATCGCCTGCTGTCAGCTCGAACACCGCGGTGACCACGCCTACTTCGGCATGTTCGCGGTCAGCCCGGAGCAGCAGGGCGGGGGCCTCGGCAAGGTGATCCTCGCCGAGGCCGAGCGGTACGCCCGCGTGAACTGGGGCGCCGTGGAGATGCACATGACCGTGATCACCGCACGAGAAGACCTCATCGCCTGGTACGAGCGGCGCGGCTACCGCCGTACGGGACAGAGGACGCCCTTCCCGTACGGCGACGAGCGGTTCGGCATTCCACAGCGCGACGACCTGGAGTTCGAGCTGCTGGTGAAGCCGCTCGCGTAGGCGTTATGCCGTGAAGCGGCCGGTGCGCTTGATCTCCGGGTAGTCGGTGGTCGCGCCGTCCAGCTCCAGGGCGCGTACCAGCCGCAGATGGTCCTGCGTGTTCACCACCCAGCCGATGATCCGCAGATCCGCCTTGCGCGCGCACTCGACGATCTCCAGGGTGAGCCGCCGGATGTTCAGTACGACACTGGTGGCGCCGGCCGCGATCGCGCGCTCGACGACATCGGTGCCGTACCGACTGGCGACGAGACCGGTGCGTACACCCGGGACGAGCCGCCCGATCTCGGCGACCGCCTCGTCGTGGAACGACAGCACCTCGACCCGTCCGGCCAGATCCCGCCGGTGCATGACCTCGGCGAGTGCCCGAGCCGCCGCGACGTCCTTGATCTCGGCCTGGAGCGGAGCCGCGACGGCGTCCACGACCTCCTCGAAGACCGGGATGCGCTCACCGCGGCCCGCGTCCAGCGTGCGCAGCTCGGCGAGGGTCTGCTCGGCGATCGGCCCCGAACCGTTGGTCGTCCGGTCCACGTCGGCGTCGTGCATGACCACGAGTGCGCCGTCCTTGCTCAGATGCAGATCGAGTTCGATCACGTCGAGGCCGGCCTGCTCGGCGGCGACGAAGGAACGGAGGGTGTTCTCGGGTTCGACACCCATGATTCCGCGGTGACCGATGGTGAGGAAGTTCAAGACTGACTCCGCTTCCGTCGACGGCGGCTCGGCAGCCGCGCGCTGCGGTCCCGTGCCCACGCGGCCAGCCGCAGCCTAATCGCCCAGCTCGGCGATGGACCCGGTCCGAACGCGAGGAATCACGCATTCCAGCTGCCTGCAGCGGGCCCGGGCTCACCCTCCGGTGGGCGAGTCCCGAGGCGGGTTGACCGTCCGCACGCCGACCGCCAGGCACCGCTACCCAGGCAACGGTGGAAGTAATCGCCTGAACGGTATCTCACAGGAAAAAGGGCGGTGAAGGTGGGGTGACACAGGACGATTTCCCGAACCTCCACTTGTGGGAGAGAACCCCACATGCATACGGTGTGGGTACGCGAGGTTCTCCCGTGGAGGATGGGGTCATGACGGAAATTCTTGTGCAGGTGGGTATGGAGGAGCAGGTTCCTCCCGGTGGCAGGGTGGTGGAGCACCCGGCCTGGCCCGTGCTCAAGGATGCCGTGGAGCGGATCCGGCCATGGCAGTCCAAGGACGGCTCGATCGACTTCGAAGCCAAGGGCGCCCCCGATCGCGAGGACGCCGAGCGCGCCGTACGCCGTGTCGTGGACGCGGTCGAGGTGCTCGCCCCTCTGCTGCCGCACGACGCCGCGTACCACAAGGCGCTGGTCGCCGACCTGCGCCGCTGGGCCGACGGCGGCTTCAAGGTGCCCGACTTCCTCGACTCACTGCTGGCCTTCCAGCCCGCCGCCAACCGCCGGGACGGCCTCCAGCACCTGGTCGTCTTCCCGATGTACACGCAGAACGGCAACCCGAACCGCAACCTCGAAGCCCTCGTGCTGCGCATGGTCTGGCCGGACTGGCTCGCCGAACTGGAGCGCACCCGCTACGACAACCCGCTGTTCTGCGGCATCACCTTCGAGGACTTCACCTCCGGCTACGACACCAACTCGGCTGTCCTCTTCCCGGAGACCATCGCCGTGCGCGAGGCCCCCGAGCGGTTCAGCTGGGGCGGCATCTTCTGTGACCGGGAGGCCGCCCGGTTCCGCCGGGTCACCGAGGCCGCCGTCGGCATCCTCGGGCTCGAACTGCCCGACGACGTCCGCGAGATGGTCGCCGACCAGGACCGCTGCCAGCAGGCCTTCGTCCTGTGGGACATGGTCCACGACCGCACCCACAGCCATGGCGACCTGCCCTTCGACCCGTTCATGATCAAGCAGCGCCAGCCGTTCTGGATGTACGGCCTGGAGGAGCTGCGCTGCGACCTCACCGCCTTCCGGGAGGCCGTGAAGCTGGAGGCCGACGGCGTCTCGCAGGGCCGTGACGTCCAGTACGCGGTGCTGTTCGACCGGATGTTCCGCTTCCCGGTCACCGGCGAGCGCGTCCGCAACTACGACGGCCTCGGTGGCCAGCTGCTCTTCGCGTACCTGCACAAGCACGATGTCGTCCGCTGGACCGACAACAAGCTGTCCATCGACTGGCAGCGCGCCCCGCAGGTCACCAACGAGCTGTGCGCCGAGATCGAGAAGCTGTACCGCGAGGGCATCGACCGCCCGAAGCTGGTCCACTGGTTCGCCGGCTACGAACTGGTCTCCACCTACCTCGCCCCGCACCCGGGCTCCAAGTGGGCCAAGGGCCCAGACGCCCTGGATCTGAGCCAGCCGCCGCGAAAACTCGTCGATGACGTGCTTCCGGACGAGTTTCCGCTGAGCATGTTCTATGAGGCACTGTCCAAGAAGCTGAAGAACGTGATTGCCTCGACGAAGGGCATCACCGCGGAGAGCGCCGAGCGGGTCGCCGCGTGAGTGACCTCGCTACGAACACTGCTCAGGAGGCGAGGACCATGGGGAACGGGGCGCTCGACGGCGCGGTGATCGCGGTGGCCGGTGCCGGTGGTCCCGCTGGCCGGGCCACTTTGATGCGGCTCGCCGAGGCCGGTGCGGTCGTCATCGGCTCGGACAACGATCCGGAGCGGCTCGCGGAGGCCGTGGACGCGGCGAGCTACGCACACGGCGGCGCGACCGTCGTCGGGGACACGGTCGACCTGCTCGACCGGCAGTCGGCTCAGGACTGGGCCACCCGCATCGAGAAGGACTTCGGGCGCGTCGACGGCCTGGTCCACCTCGTCGGCGGCTGGCGCGGCAGCGAGACCTTCGCCAGGACGAGCCTCGACGACTGGGACTTCCTCGAGATGCTGCTCATCCGTACGGTGGCGCACACCTCCCTCGCCTTCCACGAGGCCCTGCAGCGCAGCGATCGCGGCCGGTACGTCCTGATCAGCGCCGCGGGGGCGAGCAAGCCCACCGCGGGCAACGCCGCCTACGCCGCCGCGAAGGCCGCCGCCGAGGCCTGGACGCTGGCCATGGCGGACTACTTCCGCAAGGCCGGGGGTGAGTCCGGGCCCACGTCGGCGGCTGCGATCCTGGTCGTGAAGGCGTTGGTGCACGACGCGATGCGCGCCGAGCGCCCCAACGCGAAGTTCGCGGGTTTCACGGACGTCAAGGACCTGGCCGAGGCCATCGCCGACGTCTGGGAGCGGCCCGCCGCCGAAGTGAACGGACAGCGTCTGTGGCTGACAAAGAAGCCGTGAACCCTCCGAAGACCGACGCGCGGCGTCATCACGACCCGGAGATCCGCGGCTTCGCCAGCGACAACTACGCGGGAGCCCATCCCGAGGTGCTCGCCGCCCTGGCCCTGGCCAACGGCGGTCACCAGGTCGCATACGGAGAGGACGCGTACACGGAAAACCTCCAGCAGGTGATGCGCAGTCACTTCGGTGCGACGGCCGAGGCGTTCCCCGTCTTCAACGGGACGGGCGCCAACGTCGTGGCACTCCAGGCGCTCACGGACCGCTGGGGCGCGGTGATCTGCGCGGAGAGCGCGCACATCAACGTCGACGAGGGCGGCGCCCCCGAGCGCATGGGCGGCCTCAAGCTGCTGACGGTGCCCACCCCCGACGGCAAGCTCACACCCGAGCTGATCGACCGGCAGGCGTACGGCTGGGAGGACGAGCACCGCGCCATGCCGCAGGTCGTCTCGATCACCCAGAACACCGAACTCGGCACCGTCTACACGCCCGAGGAGATCCGCGCGATCTGCGAGCACGCCCACGCCCGCGGCATGAAGGTGCACCTCGACGGCGCCCGGATCGCCAACGCGGCGGCCTCGCTGAACGTGCCGATGCGGGCGTTCACCAACGCGGTCGGCGTGGACGTGCTGTCCTTCGGCGGCACCAAGAACGGTGCGCTGTTCGGCGAGGCCGTCGTCGTCCTCAACCAGGACGCCGTCAGCCATATGAAGCACCTGCGCAAGCTGTCGATGCAGCTCGCCTCCAAGATGCGCTTCGTTTCCGTGCAGTTGGAGGCCCTGCTCGCCAGGGACCTGTGGCTGCGCAACGCCCGCCACTCCAACGAGATGGCCCAGCGCCTCGCCGAGGGCGTCCGCGCGGTCCACGGCGTCGAGATCCTCCACCCGGTGCAGGCCAACGCCGTCTTCGCCCGGCTGCCCCACGACGTGAGCGAACGCCTCCAGAAGCGCTACCGCTTCTACTTCTGGGACGAAGCAGCAGGCGACGTCCGCTGGATGTGCTCCTTCGATACGAGGGAGGACGACGTGGACGGCTTCCTGGCCGCCTTGAAGGAGGAGATGGCGCGATGAGCCGTCACCGACGGCTGACCTCGCCCGTCCGCGCCTCCTCGGCGTCCTCCGCCTCCCAGCGCAGCAGGTCTCCCGGCTGACACTCGAGCACCTCACAGAGCGCGGCAAGGGTGGTGAAGCGCACCGCCTTCGCGCGGCCGTTCTTGAGCACCGCCAGGTTGGCGGGCGTGATCCCGACGCGGTCGGCTAGCTCGCCCACGGACATCTTCCGCCGGGCCAGCATCACATCGATGTCGACGGCGATCGGCATCAGATCACCTCGTCCAACTCGGCCTGCATCTGCGCCGCTTCGACGTCGCGCGCGACGGCCTGGGCGAGCAGCATCCGCAGCACGAGCACGATGAGCGCCACTCCCAGGATGGCCACGCCAATCCCGCCCATGATGAGGGTGACGCCCGGGTCGTCCCGCTGGCCGGGTGCATTCAGGGCCGTGGCCGCGAACCACACGAGAGCAGCCGCAACGATCGCGCCGATGATGACGTCCACGTACTGGAAGGCGGCGTGGGAGAACACGGTTCCGCGTCGCACCATCGTTACCAGTCGCCATATACAGACCAGGGCGACCTGGGCCGTCCCGATGCCCAGGATCGTGATCACGCGCAGCGGCGTCAGCGGGAGTGACCCGTCCTCCGGGTCACTCCCGCTGACCAACGCCCACACCATCGATGCCTGTACGAACACGGTGCCGGTGAGCACCACCACGAGCACGGCGCGCAGCGCAAGCACCGCCAGCTTTCCCATTGCTTCTCCCTCGATCGAACCACGATGGAAAGCTATCGATATTCGATAGGCGTGGCAAGGGGGGTGGGCTGTGCAGAGGGGGAGGCGCTTGCATAAATATGCGTTTGAAAGAAAAGTCATTGACTCTCTACTGGTCGCGTTCCTATGCTCTGCGGGCATGGAGCTGATCCAGGAAACCCCTGACCTTTCCGCGTACTTGGCCGCCGACGAGGTTATCGACCATCATCATCCGCTCGTACGGGAGACGGCGGCGCGGCTCGCCTCGACGGTCGCCGACTCGTATGCCTATGCACAAGCGGCGTACGAGTTTGTCCGCGATGGCATCCCGCACTCGGCTGACAGCGGTGATCCGCGCGTCACCTGGCGCGCCTCGGACGTACTGGAGCAGGGGACCGGTATCTGTCACGCCAAGGCCCACGCGTTGGCCGCGCTGCTGCGGGCCGAGGACATCCCTACGGCGCTGTGCTACCAGTCGCTGATGCATGACGACGGCAGCGCGCTCTGCGTGCACGGTCTCGTCGCCGTGCGGTTCAACGGGGCATGGCATCGGCAGGACCCCCGCGGCAACAAGCCGGGGGTCGACGCCCGGTTCTCGCTCGAGGGGGAGCGCCTGGCCTGGGTGCCCGACCCGAAGTCCAACGAGACGGACTACTCAGTTCTGTACGCCGAACCTCACCCGGCTGTTCTGCACGCCCTCAAGGCCGCTCCCGACCGCGAGTACCTCTGGAAGACACTCCCCACCGCACTCTGAGGGGGCAAGACGGATAAGGCGGACGCGAAGCAGCGGCTCAGCGCGCCTCGGCGGCCTTGACCTCTTCGGGAGTGGGGGCCGTGCCGCCGAGGTGGGCCGGCATCCACCAGGTGTCGTTCGGGTCCTTGGGGCGTACGGGGTAGGCGCGCTGGGCGGCTTCCAGGAGTTCCTGGACGCGCTCGCGGAGCTGGCGGGTGATCGCGCCGGCGTACTTGTCGCGGGAGGCCTCGATCGCCTCGCCCACCCGGATGGTGATCGGGATGTGGCTCCGCTTGAAGTTCTTCGGGTGCCCCTTCGTCCACAGTCGCTGCGTACCCCACAGGGCCATCGGGATCAGCGGGACGCCGGCCTCCTGGGCCATGCGCGCGGCACCCGACTTGAAGCTCTTCAGCGTGAACGACTGCGAGATGGTGGCCTCAGGGAAGACCCCGACGATTTCACCGGAACGCAGCGAGTCCAGTGCGTGCGCGTACGCGGCCTCACCGTTCCTGCGGTCCACGGGGATGTGCTTCATGTTGCGCATCAGCGGGCCGGAGACCTTGTGCCGGAACACCGACTCCTTCGCCATAAAGCGGACGAGGCGCTTCTGTGGCAGGGCGGCGAGACCGTCGAAGATGAAGTCGAGGTAGCTGATGTGATTGCTCACCAGCACCGCACCGCCCGAGCGCGGGATGTTCTCCGATCCCTTGCAGTCGATCTTCAGGTCCCAGGCCTTGAACAGCGTGCGGGCGAGACCGATGGCGGGACGGTAGGCAAGCTCAGCCATGGACGGAGTGGACCCTTCTCTCTGCCTGGGAAGGGGGGCTCCCGGCGGGAAAGTTACGCAGCCGTAGGTTTACGGCATTGGGCAGATCGTGCCCGAAGAACGGACGAGTAGCCAGTCCTCGTTCATTCGAACGGCGAGATTCTCGTCACTTCGGGGGACGGTCCGCCTCCAATGGGCCGGGAATCTTCGGGCTTTCATAAGTGCTGAAGGGGCAGGGTGCTCGCGGTGGCGGGCGACTACGGAGTGCGGCATCGGCGGCGAAGCAGGAGGATGAACGTGCGCGGGCGCGACACCGAACGGCGGCTCGGCGTGGCCGAGTTGGGGGACGACCTCGGTGAACGGGCCACGCTGGTCCAGTTCTCCAGCGCGTTCTGCGCGCCCTGCCGGGCGACCCGCAGGGTGCTCGCCGAAGTGGCCGGAATGGTCCCGGGCGTGACCCACGTCGAGATCGACGCCGAGGACCACCTGGATCTCGTACGCGAACTCGGCATCCTCAAGACCCCGACCGTCCTGGTGCTCGACACGGAGGGGCACATCGTCCGGCGAGCCACCGGACAGCCCCGTAAGGCGGACGTGATCGCGGCGCTGGGAGAGGCCGTTGCGACGCCCTGACGACCGGCGCACTCGCCCCGCGGCACCGGCGGTGACACATCTCCCAGATACTGGAACGCACTTGACTGCACGTACCACCCATCGTCAGCGTGACCCTGTGCCCCCGGAAGTGCTTCTCCCTCAACTCGCCTCTCCCGACCTGCTGCGCTCGGTCTTCCGGCGGCACGCGGCCGGAGTCGCCGTGATCACCGCACAGCGCGGCGGCAGCCCGGTCGGCTTCACCGCCACCTCGCTCACCTCCGTGTCCGCAGAGCCCCCGATGATTTCCTTCGGCATCGGCACGAACGCTTCCAGCTGGCCGGTGATCTCCGAGACGGAGCACGTCGGCGTCCACATACTCGGCGAGCATCAGCAGGAGCTGGCCGCCACCTTCGCCCGCAGCGGCGCCGACCGTTTCGCCGCGCCCACCAGTTGGCGTGAGGGCCCCGAGGGTGTGCCCGTACTCGACGACGTCCTGGCCTGGCTCGTATGCCGGATCGTCGCGCGCGTACCCGCGGGGGACCACCGCGTCGTCCTCGCCGAGGTCGCCCTCGGTGATCCCACCGGCCCCGGGCGCCCGCTGCTCTACCACCAGGGGCGCTTCAACGGTCTGCGTGAGTGAAGGGCCGACTTGTGCGCAAGCGTCGGGTTCCGATTACGCTGCGTTGCAAAGGTCACAGTTCAAAGCGCTTGCTTAGCGGGCAAGAACTGGGTGTACTGGCGAGTAATATTTGGTTCGGAGCGCAGGCCGCCCCAACCGGGACGGGCCGCTTGAGGCGCCTATGCTGCCTGAAAGAAGGCAGCTCGGAAATGACGATTGCAGTAGGAGAGCCGGCGTGAGCTTGAGGATCGTTGTCACTGTGAAGTACGTGCCCGACGCCACTGGCGACCGGCACTTCGCCGATGACCTGACCGTCGATCGCGACGACGTGGACGGTCTGCTCTCGGAGCTCGACGAGTACGCGGTCGAGCAGGCACTGCAGATCGCCGAGGATGCCGACGACGCGGAGATCACCGTCCTGACCATCGGCCCCGAGGACGCCAAGGACGCGCTGCGCAAGGCGCTGTCCATGGGCGCCGACAAGGCCATCCATGTCGAGGACGACGACCTGCACGGCACCGACGCCATCGGTACGTCGCTGGTGCTGGCCAAGGCGATCGAGAAGGCCGGTTACGACCTGGTGATCTCCGGCATGGCCTCCACCGACGGCACCATGGGTGTCGTACCGGCGCTGGTCGCCGAGCGCCTGGGCGTCCCGCAGGTCACCCTGCTCTCCGAGGTCTCCGTCGAGGACGGCACGGTCAAGGGCCGCCGCGACGGCGACTCCGCCTCCGAGCAGCTGGAGGCCTCCCTGCCGGCGGTCGTGTCGGTCACCGACCAGTCGGGCGAGGCGCGCTACCCGTCCTTCAAGGGCATCATGGCCGCCAAGAAGAAGCCGGTGACCTCCTGGGACCTGTCCGACCTCGACATCGAGGCCGAGGAAGTCGGTCTGGAGGGCGCCTACACGGTCGTCGACTCCGCCGCGGAGCGCCCGGCGCGTACCGCGGGCACGATCGTCAAGGACGAGGGCGAGGGCGGCAAGCAGCTCGCTGAGTTCCTCGCGGGCCAGAAGTTCATCTAAGGCCCAAGTCGCTTACCGCCCAGCACACTTCGCAAGCAGGAGAGAAGAAGTCCCATGGCTGAAGTCCTCGTCTACGTCGACCACGTGGACGGTGCCGTCCGCAAGCCCACCCTGGAGCTGCTGACGCTGGCCCGCCGCATCGGCGAGCCGGTCGCCGTCGCCCTCGGCGCGGGCGCCGCCGACACCGCCGCCGCACTCGCCGAGCACGGCGCGACCCGCGTCCTGACGGCCGACGCCCCCGAGTTCGCCGACTACCTGGTCGTCCCGAAGGTGGACGCGCTGCAGGCCGCGTACGACGCCGTGTCCCCGGCCGCCGTTCTCGTTCCGTCCTCCGCCGAGGGCAAGGAGATCGCCGCTCGCCTTGCCGTCCGTATCGGCTCGGGCATCATCACCGACGCCGTCGACCTGGAGGCCGGCGACGAGGGCCCGGTGGCCACGCAGTCGGTGTTCGCCGCCGCCTTCTCCACCAAGTCCCGTGTCTCCAAGGGCACTCCGGTCATCACGGTCAAGCCCAACAGCGCGGCCGTGGAGCCCGCCCCGGCCGCCGGTGCCGTCGAGGCGCTGTCCGTGTCCTTCTCGGAGCAGGCCACCGGCACCAAGGTCACGTCCCGTACGCCGCGTGAGTCGACCGGGCGTCCGGAGCTGACCGAGGCCGCGATCGTGGTCTCCGGTGGCCGTGGCGTCAACGGCGCGGAGAACTTCGCGATCATCGAGGCGCTCGCCGACTCCCTCGGTGCGGCCGTCGGTGCCTCGCGTGCCGCGGTGGACGCGGGCTGGTACCCGCACTCCAACCAGGTCGGCCAGACCGGCAAGTCCGTGTCCCCGCAGCTGTACATCGCCTCCGGTATCTCCGGCGCGATCCAGCACCGGGCCGGTATGCAGACCTCGAAGACGATCGTGGCGATCAACAAGGACGCCGAGGCCCCGATCTTCGACCTGGTCGACTACGGCGTGGTCGGCGACCTCTTCGAGGTCGTCCCGCAGCTCACCGAGGAGATCAAGACCCGCAAGGGCTGAGTGTCTCTGAGCAGTACGAGGCCCCTGTGACCGTCGACGCGGTCACAGGGGCCTCGCCTCATTCCGGGCTCGTGCCGGTGCTCAGCCCAGGGTCAGCGACGCCTGGACGGGCAGATGGTCGCTCGGGAACTGGCCGTTCACGGAGAAGGTGTTGATCGAGGCCCGGTGTGCGGTGACGCCGGGAGTGGTGAGGACCCAGTCGATACGGTCGCCGTCGGGGACCAGCGGCCGGTAGCCGTGGAAGGTCGCGTACAGCTTGCTCCGCTCGGCCGCCGTGTCCCAGGTGTCGACGAGGCCGGCGCCCAGCATCGTGTCGTAGACGGGGTTCTTGTGCGCGGCGACGTTGAAGTCGCCGGTCACGACGAGCGGCAGTGAGCGGTCGAGGCCCGCGATGCGCTGGGCGATCAGCTGGGCGGCACGCGCGCGTGCGTTCTGGCTCGCGTTGTCGAGGTGGGTGTTGAGGAAGTAGAACTGCCGCTCCCCGTCGCGCAGGTCGCGGAAGCGGACCCAGGTCACCATGCGGATGGAGCCGCCGCCCCAGGTGTTCGAGCCGATCACGTTGGGCGTGTCGGAGAGCCAGAAGTGGTCGTACTCCATCGGGGCCAGCCGGCGGGTGTCGTAGAAGACCGCCATGAACTCGTCGCGGCTGCCGCCCGCGCGGCCGGTGCCGATCCAGTCGTAGTGCGGTCCTAGGTCGGCTTCGATGTCGCGCACCTGCTGGTAGAGGCCCTCCTGGGTGCCGATGACATGGAGGCCTTCGCGGCGCAGCAGTTCGCGGGTCACGGGGCGGCGGGCGGCCCAGCTGTTGGGTTCGGTGGTGCTCGCGTAGCGCAGATTGAACGACATGACTTCCAGGCGGCGGCTGGATCTGTCCAGTGCCGCGGCGGTCGTGGTGAGGGGTGCTGTACTGGACAGAGGCAGGGCGACCGCGGCGGCGATGGCGGTCTTCAGGCCCAGACGACGCGTGACTCGGCTGTGCTTGATGGGCACGGGTGGGCTCCTTCGATGACGGATGCCGGGCGAGTCGTGCGCACTGAAGTGTCGGAGTTGGGCGTGAACATGTCGAGAGGGCGTGGTGGCCACAGAGGGAAGTCCCGGGGTGGAGCTGGGCGGAGGGGGGTGTTGACCAGCGGGAAGGTCCGCGGATAGCTTCGCTCTACGGACTGTTGATTCCGGCCAGCGGAAAATCGAGAGGGTGGCGGGATGGGCCAGGGCGCACAGGAGAAGGTGGCGACGAGCCTCGCGGGCGCTGTCAGCGAGGAGATCAGCGCCTCCCTCGCCTCCATCGACGCCGAACTGGAGCGCCGCTACCCCGGAGATCCCGGCACCCGTCAGCCCGTCCACACCGTCTACGTACCCGGTGACGTGTTCGCCGCCGACACCATCCGCTCCTGGGGCGACCAGGCCCTCGCCGCCCTCGACGAACACGCCCCGGACGCCGCCTCGTTCGCCGCCGTACTCGGCCTCTCCGACGAACTGGCCGAACCCGTCCACACCCGCGTACGCGCCAAGCTCGGGCAGGAGCCCATCGAAGACCTGCGCGTCGACTTCGAGGACGGCTACGGCCCGCGCCCCGACGCCGAGGAGGACGAGGCCGCCGCCCGTGCCGCGCGGCTGGTGGCGGAGGCGTACGAAAAGGGCACGGCAGCCCCGTACATGGGCATCCGTATGAAGTGCATGGAGGCGCCGGTACGCGACCGGGGCATCCGGACCCTCGACATCTTCCTGACCGGGCTGATGGCGGCGGGCGGACTGCCGGACGGGTTGGTCCTGACGCTGCCGAAGGTGACGTACGCCGAGCAGGTCACCGCGATGGGGCGGCTGCTGGAGGAGTTCGAGAAGGCGCACCAACTCGAGCCGGGGCGGATCGGGTTCGAGATCCAGATCGAGACCAGCCAGGCCATCCTCGCCGCCGACGGCACCGCCACCGTCGCCCGGATGATCCAGGCCGCCGAGGGCCGCGCCACCGGCCTGCACTACGGGACCTTCGACTACAGCGCCTGCCTCGGCGTCAGCGCCGCCCACCAGGCGAGCGACCATCCGGCCGCCGACCACGCCAAGGCGATCATGCAGGTCGCGGCGGCGGGCACCGGCGTACGCGTCTCGGACGGCTCGACCAACGTCCTTCCCGTAGGCCCGACTTCGCGGGTCCATGACGCCTGGCGGCTGCACTACGGCCTCACCCGCCGGGCTCTTGCCCGTGCCTACTACCAGGGCTGGGACATGCACCCGCGCCACCTCCCGACCCGGTACGCCGCCGTGTTCGCCTACTATCGCGAGGGCTTCGAGCAGGCCGCGTCGCGCCTCGCCCGGTACGTCAACCGCACGGGTGGCGACGTGATGGACGAACCCGCGACCGCCAAGGCGCTCAGCGGCTATCTGCTGCGCGGCCTGGACTGTGGCGCCCTCGACATCGCGGAGGTGGCGCGCGCGACGGGCCTGACCCGCGCGGACCTGGAGAGTTACGCGGCGCCGAGGCGTGCCGACTTGACGAACTCGGCCCGGTAGAGGGCCCGTTGGGCTGGGGTGACACCCGCGTACCGAGATCGTCACAGGAGCCGCTCCTGTGCATCGACTGTCACTCGTGACCCGTAGGCTGTACGCCACTCATGGCGTGACACAGGAACGGGGCAGGGGTGTCTTCGGGGGCGAACGAAAGCACGGACGGGGTCGGTCGGCTGCTTGCCGGGCGCTATCGCGTTGTGGCCCAGCTCGGGCGCGGCGGTATGGGCGTCGTCTGGCGGGCTCTCGACGAGGTCCTGGGCCGTGAGGTCGCGGTCAAGGAACTGCGGACGTACACCGACGCCGGAGGGCCCGAACTGGCCGACCTGGGGCGCAGGATGCAGCGCGAAGCGCGCGCGGCGGCCCGCGTGCGCCACCCCGGAGTCATCGCCGTGCACGACGTCGCCGAGGTCGACGGGCGCCCGCTGATCGTCATGGAGCTGGTCGACGGGCCCTCCCTGGACGACGTCCTACGTGAGGAGGGTCCCCGCGAACCGGGCGAGGCCGCCGAGATCGGCGCCAAGGTCATGGACGCCCTGGCCGCCGCCCACCGCGCCGGAGTCCTGCACCGCGACGTGAAGCCCGGCAACATCCTGCTCGACCGCTCCGGCCGCGTGGTCCTCACCGACTTCGGCATCGCGACGATGGAGGACCCCGGTGACGGCGCCACCACGCATCTCACCCGAAGCGGTGAACTGGTGGGCTCTCTGGACTACTTGGCGCCCGAGCGCGCCCAGGGCCACGACTTCGGGCCCGCCTCCGACGTGTGGGCCCTGGGCGCCACGCTGTACGCGGCCGTCGAAGGCACCTCACCCTTCCGCCGTACGTCGACCTGGTCCACGCTCACCGCGATCGTGTCCGACCCGCTGCCCGAGCCACGCGCCTCCGGGCCGCTGGCCCCCGTACTGCAAGAACTCATGCAGAAGCAGCCGGAGGACCGGCCGGACGCCGACCGCGCACGCGAACTGCTGGAAGCGGTGGCACAGGCGGCCGGTCAGGACTCCGCGACCACCAACCTGGGCGGACCCGCGGCGAAGCAACGCGAGGCCGCCGAGCGGAGCGCCCCGGCGGTCCCGCCCGGCTTCGGGCCGCCGGGCTCGGCCGCACCGGGCCCCGCAGCGCCACAGCCCCAAGGTGAGACCACCACCTCCGACTCCGGCGGCGGCTCCCGGCCTCGTAAGGCCCGAGCCCTTCTCGCCGCCGCCGCAGTCACCGCCGTCCTGGCCGCGACCGGCGTCACCGTGGCCCTGCTGACCAACACCGACGACTCCGAGAAATCCGCGCGGCCTTCGGCCTCCCAGGAAGCCGGCGACTCCCCGACCTCGGCGGACCCCGGCCCCGGCACGCTGAAGCCGTCCGACGACCCCGACCCCACAGAGCAGGGCGACAAGCAGACCTCGCCCACGCCCGCGCCCGGGAAGCCGGAGCGTACGGAGCCCGCCGAGCCGACGAAGAAGGACCCCGCCCCCGCGCCGAGCGCCACCGACGACGGCGGCTCCACAGGCGGCGGCAACTCGGGCGGCACGAGTGGCGGCGGAGGCGGCGCTGAGCCCGCCTCCGGCTGCGAGTCCATCGGCGGCGGCAAGTACAACTGCGACGTCTGGCGCACCGCCACGTCCTACACCGCGGACGGGACCGAGGTCGGCACCCTGAACGCGGGCATCAACTACTTCTACTGCCAGCAGAACCTGGGCCGCCGCGAGACCCACGGCGAGTGGACCAACATCTGGTGGGCGAAGACCGACGACGACAGCGGCAACAAAGACGTCTTCATCAGCGACGTCTACATCAAGGGCGGCGACAACGATCAACCGGTGCCGGGACTGCCGCTCTGCTGAGCGCGTACGTACTTCTCCAGACCGGAGGCCGTCGTCCACCCCAACTCGGCGAACAGCCGGGTGCCGCGCATGCACAGGGCCAGGTCGCCGCGCGACCGGGCGCAGAACTCCTCGGGAGTGGAGCCGAACAGAGCCCTCAACCGCGGTGATTCGGCGAGGAGTTCGGTGAGCAGCGCATGCTCGCCGGGATGCGTGCGCGGGGTTCCGGAGCCGTCCTGGAGGACGCCCCGCCGGTTCACGTAGAGATGTGCGCTGTCGAGCAGCTCGCCCGACTCCAGCTCGACGGGAACGTCGGCAGCGGGCAGCAGGACACGGTCGTACGGACCGGACGGCGAGGTGACGCCCTCGCTCCGGTCGATCGCGTCGAGCTGCGCCGGGTTCAGCCAGGTGAGGAACAACTCGCGGGTGAGTCCGGGAGCACGGAAGGGGGAGGCGGACACGTAACCGAGCCCGGTGATGTGCGCGGAGACGCCGATCTCGATGCCTGTGACCTTCGCCTTCACCAAGGGGAGGGGCGCGGTGATCCCGTACTCCCGCAGCTTGTGGCGGAGTTGGGCGGGGCAGGCGTTGGAGCCGACGGCGAGGACCGGGACGCGGTCCTCGAAGGTGAGGCGGGTCAGCGGCAACAGCCGGTCGCCGTCCAGGAGTCCGGACTCCTCGGGCCAGGCGCCCGGATAGGTCAGGGGGTGGTCGCGTGGGGCCTCGGCGAGGCCGAGTGCCGTCAGGGTGCGGTGATCCGGATGGGGCATGGGTCAGCTCGCCGGGGGCAGTTCGCCCGAGCCGCGGGTGATCAGCCTGGTCGGGAGTTCGACGCGCTCCGGGAGGGCGAGTGTGCCGTCGAGGCGGTGGAAGAGGCGCTCGGCGGCCGTGCGGCCGAGCTGGGCGGAGTCTTGGGCGATCACGGTGACGCCGGGCTGGAGGAGATCGGCGAGTTCGATGTCGTCGAAACCGACGAGGGCGACGGGCCGGGAGTGTTCGGCGAGGACGCGGACGACGGTGACCGTCACACGGTTGTTGCCCGTGAAGATCGCGGTGACTGGAGAGGGCCCCGACAGCATCGCCTCGGCGGCTTGGCGGACCCGTTGCGGATCGGTGATGCCCAGGGACGTCCAGGCCTCCTCGACCGGGATGCCCGCGGCGTCCATGGCGGTGCGATAGCCGCGCAGCCGCTCGGCGGCGGTGTGGATGCGGGGCATGTCGCCGATGAAGCCGATCCGGCGATGCCCGTGGGCGATGAGATGGGCGACGCCGTCGCGTGCACCGCCGAAGTTGTCGGACAGGACGACATCCGCGTCGATCTGGCCGGCGGGGCGGTCCACGAAGACCGTGGCGACGCCCGCTTTTATCTCCGGCTCCAGATAGCGGTGGTCGTCACCGGCCGGGATCACGACGAGCCCGTCCACCCGGCGCGCGCACAGCGCCAGCACCAACTCCTGCTCGCGGTCCGGGTCTTCGGCGCTGGAACCGTTGATCAGCAGGGCGCCGTGGGCGCGGGCCACCTCCTCGACCGCGCGGCTGAGCGGGCCGTAGAACGGGTCGGAGAGATCCTCCAGGACCAGGCCGATGCTCGCCGTACGTCCCTTGCGCAGCACCCGCGCGCTGTCGTTGCGGCGAAAGCCCAGCGCGTCGATCGCCTCCTGCACCCGGCGCTCGGTGTCCGGGGTGACCCCGGGCTCACCGTTGACTACGCGCGACACCGTCTTGAGGCCGACTCCGGCACGCGCCGCGACGTCTTTCATGGTCGGACGGTTGCCGTAGCGGTTGTCGGTTCGGCGGGCGGTCTCGGCCACGATGCGCTGTCCTGTCCTGTTGTCCACGGGGTGCGTTGGTCCTGACGTGCTCTACTGCGTACTCAGTGCGTGGTCAATGCGTGGTTGTTCCGTGCTCATACGGATGTGGCGTCGAGCATAGGGCCTGGACAACGTTGTCAGATGCGGGAGACACTATCCCCCGCATTCTCCGGCCCGCCCTGCTACGGGACCAGTCGTGCTGCCTGACGTCGAGGCCAGTCGTGCTGCCTGTTCCAACGGCCGGGGTCAAGGGGGGACATCCCTGGTAAGACTTCGGGGGCGCCGCCGCCGCGGCCGCCGCAGGAACGACACCGCACCGGGAGAAGCAGACACAAATGCACACCGACCTCGTGGCCGCGCTCGACATCGGCGGCACCAAGATCGCCGGAGCCCTGGTGGACGGCCAAGGCCGGATCCTCCTGCGCGCGCAGCGCGCCACGCCCGCACAGGAGGACGGCGACACCATCATGGGGGCCGTCGAGGCGGTGCTCGGCGAGATCACCGGCTCGCCGCTGTGGAGCCGCGCCACCGCCCTCGGCATCGGCAGCGCGGGCCCGGTGGACGCCTCGAAGGGCACGGTGAGCCCCGTGAACATCCCGGGCTGGCGCGACTATCCGCTGGTCGAGCGGGTCCGCGCCGCCACCGGAGGGCTGCCCGTGGAGCTGATCGGCGATGGCGTGGCGATCACCGCCGCCGAGCACTGGCAGGGCGCCGCCCGCGGGCACGACAACGCGCTGTGCATGGTCGTCTCCACCGGCGTCGGCGGCGGTCTGGTCCTGGGTGGCCGACTGCATCCGGGGCCCACGGGCAACGCCGGCCACATCGGTCACATCAGCGTGGACCTCGACGGCGACCTCTGCCCGTGCGGTTCCCGCGGTTGCGTGGAGCGCATCGCGAGCGGGCCGAACATCGCGCGCCGCGCCATCGAGGGCGGCTGGCAGCCCGGCCCCGACGGCGACACCTCGGCCGCCGCGGTGGCCGCCGCCGCCCGCGCGGGCGACCCGGTGGCTCTGGCCTCCTTCGAGCGCGCCGCCCAGGCCCTGGCCGCGGGTATCGCCGCGACGGCGAACCTGGTGGAGATCGACATCGCGGTGATCGGCGGGGGAGTGGGCAAGGCGGGCGACCTCCTGTTCACGCCCCTGCGCGCCGCCCTGCGCGACTACGCGACGCTGTCGTTCGCCCAGCGCCTCACCGTGGCGCCCGCCCAGATGGGGACGGACGCCGGCCTGGTCGGCGCCGCGGCGGCCGCGCTCAGCCGGAGGCCGAGCGCGACAGCGGCGGGGGTGGGAGGCTGACGCCGCGCCGCGCGGGATCCCGTACGAGCGGCTTGGCCGAACAGTGCGGCGGTCAGCACAAGGCAGCGCTTGCCGCGTCGACCGGGCCCGGCTCGGCCGAACGGAGCGCGGCGGTCAGCCTGCCCGCATCGGCCTAACCGGCTGCCTCCAGGGCGAGTTCGGCGGCGGCCGGGTGCTCGGCCCCCTTGGTGTCGGCCGAGATGCGGACGAGAACCGTGCCGTGCGCCGGTACGGTCGCCGTGATCGCGCCCGTCGTGGTGTCGCTCTTGTGCTGCCACAGGTCGCGCACCGTGTACGCAGCGGCCTCCGGCAGCCCGACGGCCCGCGCGGACGTGGCGATGCGCTGAGGGCTGCCCGTCTCGTTGAACAGGGCCACCGCGCGGCTGCCGTCCTTCATCTCCTTGGCGACGACCCAGCGCCCGCCCTCGGAGGACACGACCACGCCCTGCTTGCCCAGCGGGTCCTGATCGACCGCGATGACCTCCTCGTTGCCGAGGATGTCGAAGGTCTCCTCGGACACCGACCGCAGATCGGAGCCGATGAGCAGCGGCGCGGCCATGATCGACCACATCGAGAAGTGCGTGCGGTACTCCGTGTCCGTCATCCCGCCGTTGCCGACCTCCAGCATGTCGGGGTCGTTCCAGTGCCCGGGACCGGCGTGCTCGGCGAGCGGCAAGTTCTTCTTCATGATCGACAGCATCGAGCCCCAGTTGTCACTGATGTCGCCGGTCGTACGCCACAGATGCCCGACGTCCGCCGCCCACTCCCAGGGCCTGTTCTCGCCCCACTCGCAGATGCTGTAGACGATGGGGCGCCCCGTCTTCTCGGAGGCGGCCTTCAGGGCGTCACGCATGGTCGTGTAGCGCTGCTTGGCGTCCACGCCTTGGTTGTTGCAGTTGTCGTACTTGAGGTAGTCGACGCCCCAGTCCGCGAACTGCTGGGCATCGCTGTACTCGTGGCCCAGTGCACCGGGGAAACCGGCGGTGTTGCACGTCTTGGTGCCGGCGCTGGTGTAGATGCCGAGCTTGAGTCCCTTGGAGTGGACGTAGTCCGCAACTGCCTTGATTCCGTTGGGGAAACGGACCGGGTCCGGCACCAACTTGCCGTTCGCGTCGCGCTCTGGACGCGCCCAGCAGTCGTCCAGGTTGACGTACTGATAGCCGGCGTCCTTGAGCCCCTTCTCGACGAAGATGTCGGCGATACCCTTGACCATCGACTCGTCGAACTCGGCCCGGCAGTGCGTGGCGTTCCAGTTGTTGAAGCCCATCGGCGGGGTGCGGGCCTGCCCGTCGTCGAGGAGGGGGCCGGCTGCGTCGGTGTCGCCTGGGACCTGTGCCGCGACAGAGGCAGTGAGCCCGCTCGTGCACAGGACGGCCGTGGCGAGCGCTCCGAGCACTCTTCGTCGGGTGGTGCGGGTTGGGAGATGACGCATCGTTACGTTCCTCCGTACTCGCGAAAGATGGGTGACTACCGGGGTGGAAGTCGTCGGCGGCGCTCACGGTAGGCCGCGTCGAACCATGTTGGAAGAGCGGACCGTGTGGGAAGAAGGGCTGACCGTGACTCATGCGCCGTTTCGCAGTTGAGTCGGGCATGAAGAAGCGAAGCATGCTCGCCGTCGCGTCCCTCGCCGCCGGATTCGTGGTGGCGGCCGTCACCCCGTCCCACTCACTCGAAGGCGACGCCCTCGGCAAGCTCGACGTACAGGACACGCTCAGCACGCTGGACAAGACGGTCGGAGAGGGCAAGGCGGCCGTCAACCCCGTGGTGGAGAACACTCAGCAGCAGAAGGGCTGAGTCAACTGCGGCTCCCCGGGGCCGTATCTCGACATCTCAGTAGCCCGACATCCCGATAGCTCGGCATATCGACATCTCGATGTCCCGACAAGAAGCCCGGCCCGCCCACGGCCGGGCTTCCGCATGTGTACGACCCGGTGCCAGGCCTTGTCTCCAAGGCGGCGGAAGGCGCACTCATCAGGACCTGGTTTCCGTGGCAAGGTGGAGGGCAAGCCTCAGGGGGTCAACAGAAGAGGGGGAACCGTGACCGTCGTTTGGATCAACGGCGCGTTCGGTGCGGGGAAGACCACCACCGCACGGGAACTGATCGACCTGATCCCGAACAGCACACTCTTCGACCCCGAGCTCATCGGAGCCGGGCTGACGCACATGCTGCCGCCCAAGCACCTCGCCGAGGTCGGTGACTACCAGGACCTGCCCATCTGGCGCCGGCTCGTGGTCGACACCGCGGCCGCGCTGCTCGCCGAACTCGGCGGCGTCCTGGTGGTACCCATGACCCTGCTCCGGCAGGAATACCGCGACGAGATCTTCGGCGGACTCGCCTCCCGCAGGATTCCCGTACGGCATGTGCTCCTCGCCCCGGCGGAAACGATCCTGCGGGAACGAATAGCCGACCGCGAAGTGCCACCCGACCTGCCCGACGGGGAGATACGGGTGCGCCAGTGGTCGTACGACCACATCGAGCCCTACCGTGCCGCCCTGGCCGGCTGGCTCACCGCCGACGCCCATCTCGTGGACACCAGCACACTCACCCCGTACGAGTCCGCGGAACGCATCGCCGACGCCGTGCGCACCGGCGCCGTCCCCGTCTGCGACATCGTGCAGACCCCGGAGCCCACCGCCGAGACCGTCGCCGCCGGGGTGCTCCTCTTCGACGAGCAGAATCGCGTACTCCTCGTCGATCCCACGTACAAGGCGGGCTGGGAGTTCCCCGGCGGTGTCGTCGAACGCGGCGAGGCACCCGCACGCGCGGGCATCCGCGAGGTCGCCGAGGAGACCGGCATCCAACTCGACGACGTACCAAGCCTGTTGGTCGTCGACTGGGAGCCGCCCGCACCCCCCGGCTACGGCGGACTGCGCCTCCTCTTCGACGGAGGACAGCTCGACAGCACCGAGGCCCGGCGGATGCTGCTGCCGGGCCCCGAACTGCGCGACTGGCGCTTCGCCAGCGAGGAGGAGGCCGCCACCCTGCTGCCACCGGTCCGCTACGAGCGGCTGCGCTGGGCATTGCGCGCACGGGAACGGGGAGCGGCGCTCTATCTGGAGGCCGGCGTGCCCGTGGGATAAGTCCTCATCCAGCGCTCGCCAACTCGCTCAGCCAGCCGCGTAGTTGCGCAGGAACAGCGCCTCGGCGACCGACAGGCGCTCCAGCTCCTCAGGAGACACGCTCTCGTTCACCGCGTGAATCTGGGCCTCCGGCTCGCTCAGGCCGATCAGCAGGATTTCGGCGCTCGGGTAGAGGGACGCGAGGGTGTTGCACAGCGGGATCGAGCCACCCTGCCCGGCGTACTGCATCTCCGCCCCGTCGTACGCGACGCGCATCGCCTCGGCCATCGCCGCGTACGCCGGGCTGGAGGTGTCGGCGCGGAATGCCTGGCCCTGGCCGATCTGCTCGGTGCTCACCCGCGCGCCCCACGGCGTGTGCGCCTCCAGGTGGGCCTGGAGCAGCTTGGTCGCCTCGGCCGCGTCCACGCCCGGCGGCACCCGCAGGCTGACCAGGGCGCGGGCGCCCGCCTGCACGGACGGGGTGGCGCCGACCACCGGCGGGCAGTCGATGCCGAGCACGGTTACAGCGGGACGCGCCCAGATACGGTCGGCCACCGTGCCGGAGCCGATCAGCTCGACGCCCTCGAGCACCTTGGCGTCCTCGCGGAACTGGCCTTCCTCGTACTGCAGGCCGTCCCAGCGCGCCTCGCCCGTCAGCCCGTCGACCGTCGTGGAACCGTCCTCGGCGCGCAGCGAGTCCAGTACGCGGATCAGCGCGGCCAGCGCGTCGGGCGCCGCGCCGCCGAACTGCCCCGAGTGAAGATTGCCGCCGAGGGTGTCGATCCGGACCCGTACGAGGGTCATGCCGCGCAGCGCCGTCGTGACCGTCGGCACGCCGACCCTGAAGTTGCCGGCGTCACCGATGATGATCGTGTCGGCGGCGAGCAACTCCGGGTGGTCCTCCGCGTACCGCTCGAGTCCGCCCGTGCCCTGCTCCTCCGAACCCTCCGCGATCACCTTGACGTTGACCGGGACGCCACCGTTCGCCTTGAGCGCGCGCAACGCGAGGAGGTGCATGATGACGCCGCCCTTGCAGTCGGCGGCGCCCCGCCCGTACCAGCGGCCCTCGCGCTCCGTCAGCTCGAACGGCGGTGTCACCCACGCCGTTTCGTCGAGCGGCGGCTGCACGTCGTAGTGCGCGTACAGCAGCACCGTCTTCGCGCCCTCGGGACCGGGCAGGAAGCCGTACACCGACTGCGTGCCGTCCGGGGTGTCGAGCAGCGCCACATCCTGGAAACCCTCGGAACGCAGCGCCTCGGCCACCCAGTTCGCGGCGCCCTCACTCTCACTCCGGGGGAACTGGTCGAAGTCCGCCACCGACTTGAAGGCCACCAGCTCGGTGAGCTCCGCCTTCGCCCTGGGCATCAGCGAGGCGACGGTCTCGGCGACCGGGTTCGACGACATGGGCACGCTCCTCGTAGGTGCGACGTTGTGCGGCTGGGTACGTGTGGTTGGTACGTGTGGGATGCACGCGCGTACGGGTGCGCCTCGTGCATACGCTGCCGATACTCCCACAGCGGTCTGCCCCGGGGCCCGCCGTAGGATGCGGGAGGCAGGAGCGGCAGGCGGCTGGATCGGAGCAGCGGACCATCGTGAGCAGCGAGAACTCTTCGGGCGACGCACAGCGGGTATGGGATGTCGTCGTGGTCGGTGCGGGCCCCGCGGGCGCATCGGCGGCCTATGCGGCAGCGGTCGCGGGGCGCCGCGTGCTCCTGCTGGAGAAGGCGGAGCTGCCCCGCTACAAGACGTGCGGCGGCGGCATCATCGGCCCCTCGCGCGATGCCCTGCCGCCCGGCTTCGAGCTGCCGCTGCGGGACCGGGTGCACGCGGTCACGTTCTCGCTCGACGGCAGGTTCACCCGCACCCGCCGCTCCAAGCAGATGCTCTTCGGGCTCATCAACCGGCCCGAGTTCGACCAGCGGCTCGTCGAGCACGCGCAGAAGGCGGGCGCCGAACTGCGCACCGGCGTCACGGTCGCACGCGTGGAACAGCACGGCTCCGCCGTACCGGACCGGCGCACCGTGGCCGTCGTACTGCAGGACGGCGAGACCGTGCTGGCGCGGGCCGTGGTCGGCGCGGACGGCAGCGCCAGCCGGATAGGAGCCCACGTCGGGGTGAAGCTCGACCAGGTCGACCTCGGCCTGGAGGCGGAGATCCCCGTACCGGAGACCGTCGCCGAGGACTGGAAGGGGCGCGTCCTCATCGACTGGGGCCCCATGCCCGGCAGTTACGGCTGGGTGTTCCCCAAGGGCGACACCCTCACCGTCGGCGTGATCTCGGCGCGTGGTGAAGGGGCCGCCACCAAGCGGTACTTGGAGGACTTCATCGCCCGGCTGGGGCTCGCGGGCTTCGAGCCGAGCATCTCCTCGGGGCATTTGACCCGCTGCCGCGCCGACGACTCGCCCCTTTCGCGCGGGCGGGTGCTGGTGTGCGGGGACGCGGCGGGGCTGCTCGAGCCGTGGACCCGCGAGGGCATCTCGTTCGCGCTGCGGTCGGGGCGGCTCGCGGGGGAGTGGGCGGTACGGATCTCCGAGGCGAACGACGCCGTGGACACCCGGCGCCAGGCCTTGAATTACGCCTTCGCCATCAAGGCGGGGCTGGGCGTCGAGATGAGCGTGGGAAAGCGCCTGCTCATGGTCTTCGCACGCCGGCCCGGCATGTTCCACGCGGCGCTCACGGGCTTCAGGCCGGCCTGGAAGGCGTTCACGGGGATCACCCGCGGGGCGACCTCGCTCGGTGAGATCGTCCGTACGCATCCCCTGGCCGGGCGCGCCCTGAGCTCACTCGACCGCTGACCTGACCAGGACCGCCGGGCGGGGTTCAGCTCTTGACGGTGATCCGGAAGACGGGGTGGTTGCGCGCGGCGGCGAGCAGTTCCTCGTCGCTGGACTTGGCCGTGACGTCACCGAAGAAACGGCCGACCTCCCAGCCCCACTTCTTGAGGTAGGTGCGCAGCACGACGGGCTTCTCCTCGTCGGGCAGCTCAACGGCCGTGAACTCCCGCGTCTTGCGGCCCACTTGGAGCTGCCCGCCGCCGGCCGCCCGCAGATTGCGCACCCACTCGGAGTGGCCGCGCGCCGAGACGAGGTACGGGCCGCCCTCGTACGGGAGCGGGTTGACGGGTACGCGCCGCCACTCGCCGCTCTTGCGTCCGCGGACGGAGAGTTCGGCGCTGCCGACGAGGCTGAGGCCGCGGCGGGCGAGCCAGCCGATGAAGCGGTTCATGCCGGCCTCGAAGCCGCCGGGCTTGATGTAGTGCTGCTGTGCGGTCACGGGGTCCCCCAGTGGTTGAGATCGGTTGCGAGAGCACTGCTCTCGCTTGAGAGCAGTGTGCACGAGATCGGTGGTCCAAAGCAAGAGCAGTGCTCTCGAATGTGTGCACCGCTCTTGGAGGTGAGTGCCGCTCTCGGGCTCGATTCCTGCTCTCTGAGTTGAGCGCTGCTCTCGAAGCTGGAGTACTGATCTCGGGGTGGAGCACTGCTCTCGGACCTGGGCGTTGATCTCGCGGCAGAGCGTTGATCTCGGTCCGGGGCGTTGCGTCACCGCGAGAGCGTCGATCCAAATTCAGAGCACCGCTCACGTTTGTGTGCAGTGCTCCGAATTCATGGCACACTGCCCGGCATGAGTACCGCCCGAGGAGCTCGCGCCCGAGCCAGGACCGAAGTCACCGCGGCCATCAAGGACGAGGCGCGCAGACAGCTCGCGAAGGAAGGCGCCGCCAAGCTCTCGCTGCGGGCTGTGGCCCGCGAACTCGGCATGGTCTCCTCCGCGTTGTACCGCTACTTCCCCAGCCGCGACGACCTGTTGACCGCCCTCATCATCGACGCCTACGACTCGCTCGGACAGACCGCGGAGGCCGCGCACGAGAAGGTCGCCGACGTCGGCCCGATCCGGCGCTGGGCAGTGGTGTGCGAGGCGGTGCGCGGCTGGGCGCTCGCGCATCCGCACGAGTACGCGTTGATCTACGGTTCGCCCGTGCCCGGATACGCCGCCCCCGACTCGACCGTGCCGGCGGCGTCCCGGGTCGCGTTGCTGTTCGTCGAGATCGTCCGCGACGCGCACCGGGGCGTGGGCGTCGCCCTGCCCCGCCTGCCAGCCGAACTCAAGCCGGAGGCACGGCGGTTGGCCCAGGACCTCGCCCCCGATCTGCCGCCGGAGGTGGTGACGGCCTTCGTCGCCGCCTGGGCCCAGCTGTTCGGGCTGATCGGCTTCGAGCTGTTCGGCCAGTTCAACCGCGTGGTGGAGGACCGCGAAGCCTTCTTCCGGCACGCCGCCGCTCAACTCGGCCATGGCGTCGGCCTGGTGTTCCCTCAGGACACTGGCACGGGAGGAGCCGGAGACGGCAGCAAGTCGGGGGCCTGACGCAGGATGCCCGGGATCGCCCTCGTGGCGATGTAAGGGGGAGTAGCCGCGAACAGAGGCGGTACTTCCCCGGGAGTACGTCTGATCGCCACGCTCGGCGGACGCCCGGACCGGCCGACGCGTCTAGCGTGGCTGGCATGGAAGAGCAGCGCACACGCCTGTGCGGCGGTTCGCCCTGGGCGCGCGGTGGGCCCCCGTGGCGATGGCGGCACGGCACGCCGTGGTGGAACGACGGCGACGACGAGGCGGCGGAGCGCCGGCCGCGCTGGCCGTGGCGTTCGACGCTGCTGATCACCGTGTTCGTGCAGGTCGGCAGTAACTTCGCCGCCGAGGCGCAGGAGGGTGTGCGCGAGCCCTTCGGCCTGTTCGCCCGGGCATTGTTGCTTGTGGGCACCCTGCTGCTCCTGTGGCGGCATCGGTATCCGGTGCTGGTGGTGTTCGGTGTCGCGGTGTCGGCGCTCTTCTACTTCGGGGCCGGTTATCCGTACGGCCCGATCTTCCTGACCATCGCGCTCGCCTGCTTCAGCGCGGTTGTCGCCGGGCATCGGCGTGCGGCCTGGGCGGCGCTCGGCCTGCTGTGGGTGGCCCATCTGCTGGAGGGGCACTGGCTCTATCAGTGGCTGCCGCCGGACGGCGACACGGTGGGCGACTGGGGCGAGGACGTCTCGGTCGCCATCTGGATGGTGGCCATCGCCGCCGTCTCCGAACTCGTCCGCGTACGCCGTGAGCAGTGGGGACGGGAGCGTACGGAACGTCTGCAGGCGGCCCGGCGGCGCGCCGACGAGGAGCGGCTGCGGATCGCCCGCGAACTGCACGACGTGCTGGCGCACAGCATCTCCGTCATCAACGTCCAAGCGGGCACGGGCCTCGCACTGCTCGACTCCGACCCGGAACAGGCCCGTACCGCCCTCACCACCATCAAGGCGGCGAGCAAGGAGGCGCTGGGGGAGGTACGCCAGGTGCTCGACACCCTCCGCACGCCCGGCGACGCGCCGCGTACGCCGGCGCCCGGACTCTCCCGGCTGCCCGAACTCGTCGAGCAGGCGGCGAGCGCCGGACTGACCGTCGGCGTCGAGACCGAGGGGAAGCGGCGGGCCCTGCCGCCGGGTGCCGATCTCGCCGCCTTCCGGATCGTGCAGGAGGCGCTGACCAATGTCGTACGGCACTCAGGGTCGCGGCACGCGCGCGTGCTGCTCCGCTACGAGAACGACGCCCTGAAGCTCCGTATCGACGACGACGGACCGGCGACCGGTGCCGACGCGGGCGGCAGCGGAAACGGGCTGGCCGGAATGCGGGAGCGGGCCGCGGCCCTGGGTGGCACGATCGAGGCCGGGCCGCGCGAGGACGGCGGTTTCCGGGTGCTGGCCGTGCTGCCGCTCGAGCACAAAGCCAAGCTCGCCGAACTCAAGGAGGACCGGTGATCCGCGTACTGCTTGCCGACGACCAGTCACTGGTTCGCGCAGGCTTCAAGGCGCTCCTCGACGCACAGAAGGACATCGAGGTGGCCGGAGAGGCAGCCGACGGCGAGGAGGCGCTGCGCAAAGTGCGCGAACTGCGCCCCGATGTCGTCCTGATGGACATCCGTATGCCCGTGCTCGACGGTCTCGAAGCGACCCGCCGCATCACGGAGGACGCCGGCCTGCACGACATCAAGGTGGTCATGCTCACCACCTTCGAGCTCGACGAGTACGTCTTCGAAGCCATCCGTTCCGGGGCCTCCGGCTTTCTCGTCAAGGACACCGAACCGGACGAACTCCTGCGCGCGGTCAGGGCGGTGGTCGAAGGCGACGCGCTGCTCTCGCCCGGCGTGACACGGCGGCTGATCGCCGAGTTCGCGGCCCGGTCCAAGGAGCCGACCGCCGCTCAGTCGCTCGCCGAACTCACCGAGCGGGAGCGGGAAGTGATGGCCCTGGTGGGCATCGGGCTGTCCAACGACGAGATCGCGCGCCGGCTGGTCGTCAGTCCGCTCACGGCGAAGACCCATGTGAGCCGCACGATGGTGAAGCTGGGCGCCCGCGACCGGGCCCAACTGGTCGTACTCGCCTACGAGTCGGGCTTGGTGCGGCCGGGCTGGCTGGGCTGAGACCCACGCCCGAAACGGACCAGCACACTGACCACCCGTACGAAGAAGACCAGGACCGCGAGGCAGGTCCCGGCCATGAGCAGCAGGTCTTCGGCGCCGGCAGGGAGCTCGAAGACCAGCGCCGGACCGGCTATGGCCCCGAAGACGAGGGCGGCCGCGACCGCAGCACTCGCCAGTGCGTAGCCGATCTCGACGGTCATCGCGTCCCGCTCGGCCTGAGTGCGCCGTCCCCCGCTGTTCCCCATGTGCCGAAGTGTCACAGCAGAGCGCCCGGCGGGCAAGAACAGCCCGCCGGGCGCGCGTAGTTGCGTAGAGGGAAGGGGGGAGAGGGATCAGTCGCGGACCGGCACCCGCTCCTCGCGTGCCTCCTGTCCCTCCTGTACGGAGTCGGACTTGGCGACCAGGACCGTCGTCTGCTGCGTACGCTGCTTGCGCAGACCCGTGGCCGTGATCAGCAGGCCGAGGACCGCGATCGCCGTGACCACGATCAGCCCCGTGCGGTAGCTGTCGAGGACGGCCTGCGGAGAGGCGTCGTCGGAGGCGCTCGCGGTCACCACGGCCGTCACGATCGCCAGGAAGATCGCGCCGCCCACCTGTACCGAGGTGTTGAGCAGGCCGGAGACCATGCCCTGCTCGTGGTCGTCGACGCCGTTGGTGGCCTGGATGTTGAGTGAGGGGAAGACCAGCGCGCAGGCGGCGCCGATCAGGAGCATCGTCGGCAGGATCACCGCCGCGTACACGGGGTTGAGGTCGATGTTCAGGAACAGCGCGTACGCGATGACCATGCTGGCGAAGCCCACCGGGATCAGCCGCCGGGTGCCGAACCGATCGACGACGGCTCCCATCTTCGTGGCGGACAGCGCCACCAGCGCGCCCGCGGGCAGGAAGGCGAGCGCCGTCTCCAGGGCCGACCAGCCGAGCAGCGTCTGCAGATACAGCGTGGCCAGGACCTGGAAGCCGATGTATGAGCCGAAGAACGTCATCGCGCCGAGCTGGGCCCGAATCTGGTTGCCGGAGCGCAGCACGCCGAGCCTGACCAGGGGACCCGCCGAGCGCTGCTCGATCCGGACGAAGATCGCGAGCAGGACGGCGACGGCGAGGAAGGAGAGCAGCGTACGGGCCGAGGCCCAGCCGACCTCTGGGGCCTGGACGACGGTGAAGACGAGCAGCAGCATCGAGGCCGTGCCGATGATGGCGCCGGGGATGTCATAGCCGTTGTGGTTCTTCTCGCGCTCGCTGCGCGGCAGCAGCTTGAGGCCGGCTATCAGGGCGATGATCGCGATGGGTGCGGGCAGGAGCATGGTCAGGCGCCAGCTGGCCTCGGTGAGCAGACCGGACAGGACGAGGCCCATGGAGAAGCCGGTGGCGGCGCAGGTGGTGTAGATCGACAGGGCGCGGTTGCGCAGCGGGCCCTCGGCGAAGGTCGTGGTGATGATCGACAGGCCCGCGGGCGCGGTGAACGCCGCGCTGAGGCCCTTGATGAAGCGGCTGGCGATCAGCAGTGGGCCGGAGTCGACGAGCCCGCCGAGCAGTGAGGCGAGCGCGAACACGGCCAGGGCGATCAGGAAGACCTGGCGGCGGCCGAGCAGGTCGGCGGTCCGGCCGCCGAGGAGCAACAGGCCGCCGTAGCCCAGGATGTAGCCGCTGACGACCCATTGCAGGGCCGAGGTGGAGAGGTCGAGTTCGGAGCCGATGGACGGCAGGGCGACGCCGACCATCGACACGTCCAGCGCGTCCAGGAACATCGCGGCGCAGAGCACGAGGAGGGTGCCCCATAGGCGAGGTGTCCAGCGTTCCTGGGTCGCGGAATCGGGGAGCGGAGAGGTCATGCGCCACACACTACATGCGCATGCATTCAATGCAAGCGCATTTAATTCGGATGCAACAAAGCCTGATTTCTGCTACGGTCCGGCGTCATGGCGGCTGCGGAGAACGTTGAGCAGGGGCTCGTCGACCAGTGGCGCGACCTCCTCGCGGTGCACGCACGCACAGTGTCCGAGCTCGACCGCGCACTCCATCAACACGGCCTGTGCGCCAGCGACTTCGAGGTCCTCGACGTACTGGCAGGCTGCGCCGCGGCCGACGGTGCCGGTGCGTATCGCGTCCAGGAGATCGCCGAGCGGGTCCATCTCAGCCAGAGCGCACTGTCCCGGCTGATCGGCCGGCTCGAGAAGGACGGTCTGGTGGAGCGCTGCATGTGCCCGCAGGACCGGCGGGGCGTACGCGTCTCGCTCACGACCGAGGGGCGCGCGCTGCACGGCGACGTGCTGCCGGTGCAGCGCGCGGTGCTGGAGCGGATGCTGGCGGCGGGTCCGGGCGACTGATCACCGGCGCGCGGGTCCACTCCAGGTGATCGCCGACGTCTCGCGCCACAGCGTCGCGAGGGCGGGATCTCCGGTCACGCCCGGGAAGGGCCGACGGTTCCACAGCGACAGGTAGAGCTGGGCGGCCGGGCCCGCCAACTCGCAGTCGGCGTCGGCCAGTTCGCCCCGCTCGCTGACCGGCGCCTCGGGCGACAGTCGTACGGTCCACACCGCGTCGGTGTCCTCGGCCCGCACCCTCAGCACGCGCGGCACCTCCGTACGCACCGCGCTCTTCTTGCGGGCGTGGAAGCCGAAGAGCAACTCGTCGATTCCGTCGATTGCGAAGTCGACGGCGATCGGGCTCGGGGTGCCGCCGAGCGCGGATTCCGCGTCGTACCGGTGCACCGTCGTCTCGTGCGCCTGCCTCCGTGCCCAGAAGGCGAGCGGCGAGGGTGCGGGCAGGAAGCTCCAGCAGTCCACGTCGGCAGGGGCATCCGCGAGCGTGTCGACCAGCCGGCGGTGGCCCTCGCGGAACCAGGTCATCAGCTCCGTACCGTCCAGATCCGGCAGGCCCTCGTCGGGGTGGTACGAGGTGTGTCTCTCGGCGACGAACGCCGTCGCCCAGCGGTGCACCATGCCCGTGTGCCGCACCAGGTCCCGCACCTGCCAGCCGGGGCAGGTGGGCACCTTGGCGTTGGTCCCGGCCTCTTCGGCCGCCGTCGCCAGCAACTGGCCCTCGGTGTCCAGGGTTGCGATGAGCTGCGCGGTCTCCATGCGGTGAGTCTGCCGGATGGAGTGCGGTCGAAGGGAAGAGATTTACCCCGGTCTCGCGGGCGCGGTCGGCCAGTAATCGGCTGTGCCCCGGCCCCGCATGATCAATAGCCTTGAACGGCCTGCCGGTTGACGCTTCAAGGAGTCCCCCCACGTGACCACCGCACCGGACCTGCCCGACATCCTGTCGAAGGAATTCGCCGAAGACCCCTATCCCGCCTACCGGATCATGCGCGAGAACGCCCCGCTGATCTGGCACGAGGCCACCCAGAGCTACATCGTGTCGCGCTACGAGGACGTCGAACGGATCTTCAAGGACCGCGACGGACAGTTCACCACCGACAACTACGTATGGCAGATCGAGCCCGTGCACGGCCGGACGATCCTGACGCTCAGCGGGCGCGAACACGCCGTGCGCCGGGCTCTGGTGGCCCCGGCCTTCCGCGGCCGTGACCTGCAGGAGAAGTTCCTGCCCGTCATCGAGGACAACGCCCGGGCCCTCATCGACCGCTTCCGCCATACGGGGAGTGCCGATCTGGTCGCGGACTTCGCGACGCGCTTCCCCGTCAACGTCATCGCCGACATGCTCGGCCTGGACAAGGCCGACCACGACCGCTTCCACCGCTGGTACACGTCCGTGATCGCCTTCCTCGGCAATCTCGCGGGCGATCCGGAGGTCGCCGCGGCCGGTGAGCGCACCCGCGTGGAGTTCGCCGAGTACATGATCCCGATCATCCGGCACCGCCGTGACCACCTCGGCGACGACCTGCTGTCCACGCTGTGCGCCGCCGAAGTGGAAGGCGTGCGCATGAGCGACGAGGACATCAAGGCGTTCTGCAGCCTGCTGCTCGCGGCAGGCGGGGAGACCACGGACAAGGCCCTCGCGAGCATCTTCGCCAACCTGCTCGCGCATCCCGAACAGCTCCAGGCCGTACGGGACGACCGCTCACTGATCGAGCGGGCCTTCGCGGAGACCCTGCGGTACACCCCGCCGGTCCACATGATCATGCGTCAGTCGGCCGAGGAAGTGGAGCTGAGCGGCGGCACCGTTCCGCCGGGAGCCACGGTGACCTGCCTGATCGGAGCCGCGAACCGGGACCCCGCCCGCTACCGGGACCCGGACCGCTTCGACATCTTCCGCGACGACCTGACCACCACGAAGGCCTTCTCCGCCGCGGCCGACCATCTCGCGTTCGCTCTGGGCCGCCACTTCTGCGTGGGCGCCCTGCTGGCCCGCGCCGAGGTCGAGATCGGCGTCAACCAACTTCTCGACGCCATGCCCGACATACGGCTCGCCGACGGTTTTCGGCCAGCCGAGCAGGGCGTGTTCACGCGGGGACCGCAGGCGCTGCCCGTGCGCTTCACCCCGGCCCCGACCTGAGCCCGGCCCGCATGACGTGCCCGTACGACATGCTCGTACGGGCACGGGCAGGCCTCACCGCAGAATCGGCGTGAACTCCACCGGCAGTGAGGTCAGTCCCCGCATCCAGATCGACGGCCGCCATACGAGCTCCTCCGGCTCGACCGAGAGGACGACGTCGGGCAGGCGCTCCAGCAGCGTCTCGACGGCCGTGCGCGCGATGACGTCGGCGAGCAACGGAGCCGGGTAGGGGCAGCGGTGCTCGCCGTTGGAGAAGGACAGATGGGCGCCGTTCCCCTCGGCGCCGACATGGCCCTCGGGCCAGATCTGTGGATCGGTGTTCGCCGCCGCGAGCCCGAGGACCAGACAGTCGCCCGCCTTGATCCGGCGCCCGCCGAGCAGGGTGTCGCGCACCGCCCAGCGGCCGATGAAGTTCTGGGTCGGTGTGTCCAGCCACAGCACCTCGGTGAGGGCCTCGCCGACGCTGACCCGGCCGCCGGAGACGTTCAGCGCGAAGCGGTCGTCGGTGAGCAGCAGCCGCAGCGTGTTGCAGATCCAGTTGGCGGTGGGCTGCTGAGCCGCCGCGACGACCGAGATCAGGTCCTGGACGATCGCGTCATCGCTCAGCCCCTCGGGATGGGCCAGCATGCGGGAGACCACGTCCGCGCCGGGTTCCGCCCGCTTGTCCTTCACCAGCTGCTGGATGCGTTCCTGTACGCGGACGTAGGCGGCGACCGGATCCTCGCCCTCGCCCGTGTCCAGGGAGATCCGCAAGTCCCGTACGAGATCGTCGGTGTCCGTGCTGTGGGCCGACATGCCGCACATCTCCACCGCGGCCCGCATCGCCAGGGGATGCGCGTACGTGCTCATCAGCTCGGTCTCGCCGCTGCCTGTGAAGGCGTCGATGAGCTGGTCGGCGATCCGCGCGCAGTTGACGCCGAGCTCGAACTGGTCGACGCCCTCCAGGGCTTCGGTGATGACGCCGGCCCGGCGCTGGTGCTCGGCGCCCTCGGTGAACAGCACCGAGGGCTGGTAGCCGACGAAGGGCAGCAGCGGCCAGTCCGCGGGAATGTTCTCCCACTGGTTCCAGCGCCGCGAGTCACGGGCGAAGAGCTCGTCGTGGGCGGTGACGAACGAGACCTCCGGGTAGCCGAGGACCAGCCAGGCGGGTACGTCCCCGTCGAGCAGTACGGGCGCCACGGAGCCGTGGGTGCGGCGCAGTTCCTGGTACAGCGCGGCGGGAGTCTGCTGGTACTCCAGGCCGCTCAGCGGAACCGCGTTCGCGTGCGCCGGGCAGCCCGAGGTGGTCCGCTTCGCGTCGGCGGGGCGCGGGTCGAAGCCGGTCGCGTCGTCGTTCATGGGGTCATCTCCCGGGCCATGGCCAGTTCGTAGAGGTGGTCGACAAGACTGATCAGGACGTTCTTGCCGGACGAGCGGACCCGCGCGTCGCAGTCGATCAGCGGTACGTGCTCGGGCAGCGCGAGTGCCTGGCGGATCTCGTTCAGGGAGAAGGCGTTGGAGTCCTGCTCAAACCGGTTGACCGCGACGACAAAGGGCGTCCTGTGGTGCTCCAGGCGGTCGATCGCGTACCAGCAGTCGCTCATCCGCCGGGTGTCCACCAGCACGACGGCACCCAGGGTCCCCGCGAAGAGCCGGTCCCACAGGAACCAGAAACGCTCCTGGCCCGGGGCGCCGAACAGATACAGAACCGTGCGCTCGCTCAGGCTGATCCGGCCGAAGTCGAAGGCGACGGTCGTCGTGGACTTGTCGGCCAGACCCGCGGTCCGGTCGATGCCGACACCGGCCTCGGTCATGACCTCTTCGGTGTTCAGGGGGCGGATCTCGCTCACCGAGCGGACCAGCGTGGTCTTGCCGACGCCGAAGCCGCCCACCACGACGATCTTGAGCCCGGTCTCGGACGTGGCGCTGAGCGGCGTACGGGCAGGGGGCTCAGAGCTTGTGGAGGGCTCAAAGCTTACGGAGTCCATCGAGAACCTCCAGCAGGAGAGCGGATTCGGGCAGGGCGGCCGCCGCGGACGCGGGCCGGGGATGGCGAGCGGTGACCTTCGCCATCGCCAGCAGATCGCCCACCAGGATCCGGACGACCGTCACCGGCAGCTTCAACTCGGCGGCGATCTCGACCACGGCGGCCGGGCGACGGCACAGCTCCAGGATCCGGACGTGCTCGGACTGCATGCCGCGAGCGGGCTCGCACTCGCTGACGATCAGCGAGACGAGGTCGAGATCGTCGGGAGCTTCGCTGCGGCCCCCGGTGATGGTGTACAGCCGGTCCGGGTCCCCGGTGTCGACCGGACGTCGGCTCATCGGGATCAGCTCTCCTCTGTCGGGTCCATCGGGGTGCGGGCCTCGGCACGCAGGTGCTCGCCGATCCGCTCCACCAGGTCGGTCATGTGGTGTCCCACCACACCCGGGTCGGCGCCGTCGTCCGCGACGACCGCCAGGTGCGCGCCCTGCCCGGCCTCGACGATGAACAGCAGCCCGCCGTAGAACTCCGTCATCGAGTGGCGTACGCCGCCGCTGCCGTCGCCGAACTCGACCGAGGCGCCCTGCGCCAGGGCCTGCATCCCGGAGGCGATGGCCGAGAGCTGGTCCGCCTGGTCGACGTCCAACTGCTGGGTCCAGCACAGCTTCAGCCCGTCGCGGGAGAGCACGAGGGCGTGCCGGGTCCCGGGGGCGCGCTCGAGAAGGCCTTCCAGGAGCCAGGTCAGTGTGGTGTCAGTGGTCTGCATGGGTGGGTGAAGAGCTGGTGATCCGTTGAGGCCCGGCCACCGGCCCTTTCCTCCAATCTCCGGTCTGTGACGGGTCGGGACGCCCGGTCGAGGCGTCCCGCGAGAAGAAGGGCCGGGCTCAGTCGGCGTCGTGTGGGTCGGCCGGGTCGGCCGGTTTGGCGGCTCGGGCCGCCTCCTCGGCTGCCGCGGCCTCACCGGCCGCCGCGGCGAGGCGCGCGCGGTGGAAGGCGCCGAAGCTCTTGCCGGCGTCACGGGCTGCGGGCCGGTCGGCCGCCGGGCGTTCCCCGGGCGTACGGACACGTTCGGCTGCCGCCATCGTGCGCCCCGGGGGACGTACTGGAAGGCCGTTGGCGGTCACCGAACCGTTGTCGCCGGTCGGGGCGGAAGGGGCTGGCGGGGAGGCGGCGGGTGTGGGGGCCGGTGTGTCCGGCATGCGCGAACTGGTCCGTGCGGAGGGGGTGTTGGGCGTCCGCGGACTGTGCGGTGCGGCCGGAGTGTCGGGCATCGGCGAACCGGCTGGTGTGTCCGGCGTCCGCGAACCGGCCGTCGTGGCCGAAGTGTCGGGGGTCCGCGAACCGGCCGTCGCGGCGGGGGAGTTGGGCGTCCGTGACCCGTCCAGCGTGTCCGGCGTCCGTAAACCGCCGCCCGATGCCGCCCGCCTCCTGTCGCCCGCCCGCGCCTCGGTGCCCCCGGCGCCGGCCGCCACACGCTCGCGCGGTCGCGCCGACGGGTCGTGCAGCGGGGGCTCCGCGAGTGCCGTGCGCTGCTGGGCGAGCAGTTGGGCAGGGAGGTGTACGACGACTCCGGTGCCGCCTCGGGAGGAGGGGCGGTAGCTGACGGAGATGCCGTACTTGACGGCGAGCCGTCCGACGACCGCGAGCCCCAGCCGGGTCCCCTGGAGGGAGGCGAGGTCGCTCATCGCGCCCGACACCGCCTCCTCGGCCCGACGCAGCGCGGCGTCGGCCATCTTCAGGCCGCTGTCCTCGATGGTGACGACGATGCCGGCGGAGCGCTCCTCCACATAGACGTGAACCTGGTCGATCGGCGCGGAGAAGCTGGTCGCGTTGTCCATCAGTTCGGCGAGGAGATGCATCACGCCCTCGGCCGCGAACCCGGCCACCGCCGCCTTGCTGGCACAGTTCAGGCTGACCCTGCGGTACGCGGCGATCCGGCCCACGGCGCCGCGCAGGATGCTCTCCATCGGGATCGGCTTATTCCAGGAGCGGCTGGCCCGCCCGCCCATGAGCAGCGCCAACCGGTCGGTGAGGAGGCCGAGTTGGGAGGTGCTGTGGTCCAGCTCGAGCAGGTCGCCGAGGACCGCTTCGCCGTGCCTGTCCTGCATCTCCCGTAGATCCGCCAGGATGCCCACGGCCTGGGCCTGTACCCGGCTCAGCGCCTTCGCACTGGCGGCCCGGGCCGCGGCGGAACGCCGCTCGCTGACCGCGAGTTCGCGTACGCCGGCATCCACCAGCTCGCGCACGACGGTGCTGGAGAACTGGGACAGCCGCAGCTCCGCGCGGACCGTGTCCAGTGAGGCTCCCTCGCCCAGTCTCCGTACCGCCGTGGGCAGGATCTGCGAGGTCGCCTTCTGCAGATCGCGGGTGATGGCCTCCCAGGCCCGAACCGCCTGCTCGCGCTCGCCGTCCGCCCTGGCCGCGCGCCGCTGCGCCGCGCCCAGCGCCTCCGTCACCGCGTGCTGCACAGCCCTGAGTTGAGGCTCCGTCGGCTGCCAGGCACTGGCCGATCCCATCGCGGCGGACACGGGACCGCTCGTGGGGTCCTCGATCGCCGAGGTCAGCTCCGGGAGCACCGCGCCGGCCAGATACTCCGCCTCGGAGCGACGCCGCGCCGACTCCGCCATCGACCTGTCCACCTGCGCGGTGAGCTTGCGGTGCAGCCGCGTGGCCGCCGCGGCGAGCAGGACGAGGCAGCCGCCCGCCCCCACGACTGTGCCCGCGACCCAGTCGCGTGCGGCGTCCGGTGCGGCGAGTACGAGAGGTGTGCCGACGGCCGCGGTCACCACCGCCGAGGCGATCGGCAGAAGCCGCCACGCCGACCTCTGGCGTGGACTGGACGCGTCGGGATGTGCCATGCCGCGATCCTCGATGTTTCTCGGGGGTGATGTGCGTGCCGCGCACGCGTGGGAGGGTCAACTCGCCCCTGTGCTACGGCGGTTGAACTGCGAACCATGCTAACCACGCGTTCTGGCCGGAAGCCGGGCCTCCACATCGCCCACACATGCTGAAAACAATTCGACGCATACTGAGCCCCGGCGGACGTACCTGTGCTACGCACCGACCGACGGCACTTCGCCTTCGAATCCCCCTGAACACCCCCCAGCCAGGGGTGGAGCAGACGTTTTCGGCATGCCTCTATACACGCGATAATTACGGGGAATTCCGGCGGAAGAATGCCGACCGGCGGTGCCGAATTCGCGTGACGGCAATCGAACTTCAGCCATTTCGGGTGACGATCGAGACGACCGACGGGAAACGGGTCGTCGGGTGTGCGGACGTCAGCGCTCCGCCGATTGACGTGTCGTCACGCCGATGAGGGCGGCGACGGCCGCCAGCGCCGCCACGCTCGTGAGGGCGATGGGCAGGGAGAACCAGTCCGCCATGAAGCCGATCGCGGGCGGTCCGAGCAGCATGCCGCCGTAGCCGAGGGTGGATGCGGTCGCGACGCCGCTGGGGCCCGCCAGGGCGCCGGCCCGTTCGATGGCGACCGGGAAGATGTTGGCGAGGCCGAGCCCGGTGACCGCGAAGCCGAGCAGGGTCGCCCAGACCGATGGGGCTAGCGAGCCGAGCAGCATGCCAGCGGCGGCCATGGCGCCGCCGGCCACCACTGTCCGGGTGCGCCCGAGTCGCTCCAGGAGCGTCGTCCCGCTGAGCCGGCCGATCGTCATGGCGAGCGCGAAGCAGGAGTAGCCCGCCGCGGCGACGCCCGGGTGAGCGTCCAGGTCCTGCTCCAGGTGCAGTGCTCCCCAGTCGGCCAGGGCGCCTTCGCCGTACGCGGTGCAGAGGGCGATCAGGCCGAAGACGGTCACCAGAGTGCGGGTACGGGCGTCGAGGCGGCGCGGTGTACGTTCCTGGTCCTGCCCGCGGTCCGGCGGTAGCGGAGCCTCGTACCGCAGCAGGGTGCGTCCCGCGACGCCGGTCACCGCCAGGCCGATGAGGGTGAGACCGAGCAGGTGGCGGGTGGGGGACAAGGAGCCCGCGACCAGGCCGCCGAGCCCCGCACCGATCATGCCGCCCAGGCTGAAGGCCGCGTGGAAACTGGGCATGACCGGCCGCCGCAGCGCCGCGACCAGGTCGACGGCGGCGCTGTTGAAGGCGACGTTGATCCCGCCGTAGGCGGCGCCGAAGACCAGCAGTACCGCGCCCAGTGCGGCTACGGAGTGCGTCAGCGGCGGCAACGCGACGCTCAGCGACAGCAGGACGCCGCACACGACCGTCACCGGGTGGCTGCCGAAGCGGCGGCAGAGCCGCCCGGTGAGGACCATCGTGACCACAGCGCCTGCGGAGACTCCGAGGAGCGCGAGTCCGAGCTCGCTGGCAGAGGCGTTCGTCTGCTCCTTGATAGCGGGGATGCGCACGACCCACCCGGCGAAGATGAAGCCGTCGAGGGCGAAGAAGGTGGTCAGGGCGATACGGAGCCGGGTGAGGTCGTTGTCCTTGCCCGGCACGGCGTTGTGCGCTCGGGCTTTGTTTATTTGCGGCACAAAATCAGGCTAGGTGGGGTGGGTGGCTGGGGCAAGGTCGGCCTCGGCTTCCAGACAGCTCAGTGAAGTCGGGCTAGAACGTCTGGATTTGCGCAGTGCGCGAGGGGTCGGCCTTGCAGGAATCTTGCTACTTCCGAGGCCACGATGGAGGCGGCGTTGAAGGCGGTCTGTTTGCTGGCGCCGGCCAGATGGGGCGTCATGACGATGTTGGGGGTCGTCAGCAGGCGTGAGTCGGTGGGGATCGGCTCGCGGGGGAAGACGTCGAAGGCCGCGCCGAAGAGCTTTCCGGCGTCCAGGGCGTCGCACACGGCGTCGTAGTCGACAAGGGACCCGCGGGCGCAGTTGACCAGTACGCCGCCCGCGGGCATCAGGTCGATCAGCTGCCGGGAGATCAAGCCCTCGGTCTGCGGAGTCGCGCGGGCGTGGACGGTGACGAACGTGGAGCGCCGCATGAGGTCTGCCAGGTCGGTGACCTCGGCCGGTGACACGTCGTCCGGACGGACAAAGGGGTCGGCGACGAGCACGTGTGCGCCGAAGCCGCGCAGGATCCGGGCGACCCGGGAGCCGATGGCGCCGTATCCCACGATGCCGACGGTGCTGCCCTCGAGCTCCGGCCCGACCTTGTCGAACATGTAGTAGTCACCTCGCCAGGTGCCTGCGGCGAGGTCCGCGTGGGTGGCGGGGACGCGTCGGGCCGCGGCCATCATGAGGGCGACCGTGTGCTCGGCGGTGGCGGTGGCGTTGCGCCCGGGGGCGAAGGAGACCGCGACGCCGTGCCGGGTGGCTGCCTCGAGGTTGGCGTTGACGGGGCCGCCGCGGCTGACGCAGAACAGACGCAGATCGGGGCAGGCTTTGAGGATCCGGTCGGTGAGCGGTGCCATCTGGGTGACGCAGATGTCCACTCCGCTGAGGGCTTCGATGAGCTGCTCCTCGGTGCCCGATGCCTCCCGTACCTCGGCCACCTCCCCGAAGGGCTCGACCGGCCAGGGCAGGGTGAGTTCGCGGAAGGTCGCGGTGGGTGCGGCCGGCCGGAGTCTGTCGGTGAGCAGGGAGTTGAGGACGAAGTGGTCACCGGCGGCGAGGATGGTGGTCACTTGAGTGCTGGCGACCGCGCAACCGTCGACGGCGTTCCACGGCGACATCCGGCACCGCACCCAATCCATGACGTCGGAGAAGAGCGCACTCGCCCGTGCCGCACTTGGCCTCGTCAAGCCCGGGCAGTCCCTCATCGTCGACGACAGCACCACCGCCCTCGCGCTCGCCGGACTGCTCTCGCAGCGCGCACCGCTGACGGTCATCACCAACTTCGTACCCGTCATCCAGGTTCTCGCCGGCAGTCCGGGAATCGAGCTCATCTCACTCGGCGGCGCGTACTACCCCGCCTACGACGCGTTCCTCGGCATCCGGACCATCGACGCGGTCAACAGCCTGCGTGCCGACACGCTGTTCGCCTCGACGACCGCCATCACCCGCGGCCACTGCTACCACCAGTCCCAGGAGACGGTGGGAGTGAAACGAGCCCTGATGGAAGCCTGCGACCGCAAGATCCTTCTGGTCGACCACACCAAGTTCCAGCGCCGCGGCCTTTACCAGCTCGCACCCGTCACCGCGTTCGACCTCGTCATCGTCGACGCCGGCATCTCGGCATCGGAGCTTGACACGCTGCAGGCCAGCGGCGTGGAGGTCCTCGTTGTCGGCGTGGAGTGAAACCCGGTTCGCGTGCGTCGGGGGAGCGGCCCGCGGCCGCCACGGGCGTCGTGCGCGGGCTCCTTCACGGTGGGTCCCGTCCAGACCGCTTGAATGTCGGCCATTCCTCAGGGGAACGGTTGTGCGTGGGGGCAGTTGAGCGTTCGTACCCTTGCACTGCGGGGCACAGCAATCGCGTACCGTGGAGGCATCACAACCGGAGGTCACGCACATGTCCGCGCTACCGCACGAGCCGAGCCCGCAGGCCGATTCGGATCCGCAGCGACTCGAACACGCCGAGGGTCCGCAGACGCTCGGCGAGTTGCGCGCGGCGCTCGCGGTGATCAGCCCCGGAGTGTTGACGGCTTTCAATGCCCGGCTGGACGCCGCGACGTTCGGTGAGGAGCACGCCGAGGTCATCGCCAAAGCCCGCCGCACCGTGGCGTTCTCGAACCGCACCGAGGTGACGCCCCTCGCGGACCCCATCGACGAAACGCCCGCGGCGCAGCCGGCCGAGGATCCGTGGGCCCACCTCGACGTGCGGGACAGCTCCTAAGCGCCAGGTCACAGACTGCGCACGTCGTCGGCGACGGCGGGCAGAAGCAACAGGGGCGAACGTGCCCGGGCGGGCGGCCCGGCGATCCCCGTCGTCAGCCGTGCTGCCGCCCCGTCAAGGAGGCGAGCCCGTCCTCCAGGCCCTGGCGGAACGCTGACCGCCGTTCCTCCGGTATGTCGAGCAGCAACCGGTCCTCCAGCTTCTGCACGGCCGGCGCGCACGCCGCCAGCAGTTCCTCCCCCTCCCGCGTCAGCCGGGCCTCCATGATCCGCCGGTTACCCGGGGCATGGGCGCGCTCGATCAGCCCGCGCTCCTCCAGCGCTCGTACCATCTCGTGCATCGTCTGGGGTCTGACGAAGGAGCGGCGGGCCAACTGGGCGGAGGAGAGCCCGCCTCGGTGCTGAAGCACGGTCAGGGCCGTGTACTGGAACGTCGTCAGCCCGTACGGCCGAAGGGCCTCGTCCATGAAGTGACGGATGGCCAGTTCGAGTTGCTTGACGAGATAGATCGTCAGCGGGCCCTTGTGGCCCTCGGGGTCCGGATCGGGCCCCGCACCAGGTGCCGGCCCCGCACCCGGCACCGGCCACGGATCCCGATCGGCTGCCTCCGCCATCGTTCGCACCTCTTGGTCGGTCGCCGGGAGGTCGGGCGAGGTCGTCATCGAGGTCAGACGACCGGTGTCTTCACCCGATAGCCGACAGGTAGTAGTTCCAGATCACGTCGGCGAGCCACGGTACCCCACAGCCCATGGGGCATCCACAGCGTCATCCCGATGGCGAGCGCGCCGAGCCCGATCAGGTACCAGGTGCCTCCGGTGTCCCCGAACCAGTCCTGCACCAGGAAGAACACGATCGCCCCGATGATCGGTCCCTCGAAGGTGCCGAGGCCGCCGATGACCACCATGAAGATCATGTACGCGGACCAGTGGACCCCGAAGATGGAGTCCGGCTGCACCCGCAGGGTGTTGGCGAGGGTGAGTCCACCGGCCGCGGCACCGCCCACCGCCGCCAGGACGAAGACCAGCCGTTTCGCCGAGGTGACCCGTACCCCGACGGATGCCGCCCCCACCGGGTCGTCGCGGATCGCCTCCAGCGAAGCCCCCAGCCTGCTGCGCAGCAGCACGAACACGGCCAGCAGCAGCGCACTCATCAGTGCCAGGGCGAGCCAGTACACCTGAGCCTGCCGCACCGCCGGATCGGTGGCCGACAGATCGGTGAGCGAGCGGCCGGAACCGCCGCCCAGCGAAGGCGTGTTCACCACGACCAGCCGGAAGAACTCCGCGATCGCCCACATGCCGATGGCGAACTGCCCACCGGTGAGCCGGAACGCGAGCAGCGAGGTGGGTACGGCTAGGGCACCCGCGAGCAGGGCCGACAGGACGACCGCGACGAAGGGGTTGACGCCCCGGTCGACGAAGAGGAAGACACCGTACGCGCCGAGGCCGATGAAGCCCTGCTGGCCGACGGAGACAAGACCGGCGTAGCCCGCCAGCGCGTTCCACATGGCCGCGATGATGACGAGGACGAACAGGGTCGTCAGCTTCGCGGTCACCTCAGGGGTGAAGACCAAGGGCGCGAATGCCAGGACGAGCAGCAGGGCAGCCAGAGCACTCGAGGCCGTACGGGAGACGGGGGTCCATCGGTGGATGGTCGAGGGGGCGGTGGCGGTAGCGGGCGCCACCGGTGGTGCGGTGGTCATGTGCGGCTCCTTCTCATGCCGAGCAGTCCCTGTGGACGGAAGGCCAGGACCGCGAGGAACACCGCGTGTCCGGCGATGATGGAGAAGCGGGGATCCACCTGCGCGCCGACCGTCTGGGCGACGCCGAGGACCATGCCTCCGACGAGCGTCCCCCACAGCGAACCGAGCCCTCCGATCACGACGACCTCGAAGGCGAACAGCAGCTGGGTCGGCCCCATGGAGGGGCTGAACGACGACCGCATCGCGAAGAACGCTCCCGCCAGGCCGGCGGTGGCGACGGCGATGGCGGCGGCCCAGGCGTACACCCTGCGGCTGTCGATCCCGACCAGCTCGGCGGTGTCCGCGTCGGCGGCCGTGGCGCGGATCGCCCGGCCGATGCCCGTACGGGCCAGCAGCAGTTGCAGCCCGCCGAGCAGCGCGACTGCCACCGCCACGGTCAGCACACCGAGATACGGGATGCTCACCGACGACCCGAGCTGGAGGCCGTCCGTGGACAGCGAACCGACCTCCAGGGAGCGGGAGTCGGCGCTGAAGATCTCCAGCAGTACGTTCTGCAGCACGATGGCGAGACCGAAGGTGGCCAGCATCGACGACATCCCGCCGGTGCGCAGCGACCTGCTGAGGATGCCCCGCTGCAACGCCACTCCGACCAGGCCCATCACGGGCAGGACCAGCAGTACCGCGAAGAACGGGCTGATGCCGACGGCGGCGGCCAGCACCGCCACCAGGAACGCGCCGAGGACCGCTAGGTCGCCGTGGCTCAGGTTGACGGTCCGCATGACGCCGAACATCAGGGAGAGGCCGCAGGCGAAGAGCGCGTAGACACCGCCGAGCATGACGCCCTGCACGATGGCGTTGATCCAGTTCATGCCGGCTCCTCCTGCACGGTTGCGGCTGCGGCGCGGCTCAGCCCGAAGTACGCCTCGACGACCTGTTCGCGAGTGACGTCGCCGGCGGGTTCGTCCAGGACGACGCGGCCTTCGAGCATGCACAGCACGCGCCGGGACACCCCCAGGGCGCGGCCGAGGTCCTGCTCCACCAGCAGCACCGTCGTACCGCCGGAGAGGATCGTGCCGAGCGAGTCGTAGAGGGTGTCGACCATGACGGGCGCGAGGCCCAGCGAGACCTCGTCGAGCAGCAGCAGCCGGGGGTTGGTCATCAGCGCCCTGCCGATGGCCACGGCCTGCTGCTCACCACCCGACAGGTTGCCGGCCCGCCGCTTCAGCAGCCCGTCGAGCAGCGGGAAGGCGGCCACGACGGCTGCCAGGTCCCACGGTCCGGGGCGCCGTACCCGGGACGCGACCAGCAGGTTCTCCTCCACGGTGAGGTCGGCGAAGAGCCGCCGCCCCTCCGGGACCAGGGCGATCCCGGCCGCGACACGGTCGTGGGCGCGCCGGGCCGTCACATCGACACCGTCCAGGCCGATACGGCCCTCGGCCGGCTGGTGTGCTCCGGCGACGGCCCGCATCAGGGTGGACTTTCCGGCACCGTTGGCCCCGACCACCGCCACGACCTCGCCCTCGTCCACGGCGAAGGAGACATCGCGGACGGCGCGCAGCAGGCCGTGCCGTACTTCGAGATTCTCGACCGTCAGCAGACTCATGCCGCGCTCCCGAGGTAGGCCTCGACGACCCGGGGATCGGACATGACGGCGTCCGGTTCGCCCTCGGCCAGGACCCGGCCCTGCGCGAGACAGACCAGCCGGTCGATCACCCGCAGCAGCGCGTGGATGACGTGCTCGATCCAGACGATGGCGATGCCGTCGGCACGCAACTGCTCGATGGTGGCGATCAGTTCGTCCGTCTCGGCGTCGGTGAGACCGCCGGCGATCTCGTCAAGGAGCAGCACCTGCGGATCGGTCGCCAGCGCCCGCGCCATCTCGAGCCGCTTGCGTTCCAGCAGGGTGAGCGCGGCCGCGGGCCGGTTGGCCTGGCCGAGCATGCCGCAGCGCTCGAGTATGCCGAGCGCGTGCTGCTGCGCGGCCCGACGCCGGTGCGCACCGCCCTGCACCGACGCGACCAGCACGTTCTCGTAGGCCGTCATGCCGGTGAAGGGACGCGGCACCTGATGGGAGCGCCCGATGCCGCTGCGACAACGGCGGTCGACCTTCCAGCGGGTCACGTCCTGCCCCTGGAAGGTGACGCTGCCCTCGGAGGGGGACTGCGCCCCGGAGAGGATGTCGAGCAGGGTCGTCTTTCCGGCGCCGTTCGGGCCGACGATGCCCAGGGCCTCGCCGGGCGCGAGGGTGAGGTCGATGCCTTCGAGGACGACCAGACTGCCGAAGCGCCGGTGAATGCCGTTCGCCGAGAGCACCGGCGGGGCCGGGGCGGCCGCCCCGGCGGCCTCCCCTTTCCCCACGGTCATCGGCTCAGCGGAGGGGCTCAAGTTCGCCTCCCAGCGGGATGTCGCCGAAGCCGCCGTTGTCGACGATCACCGGCTCGACGGCGAACTTGCTGCCCCCCGTTGCCTTGCGCCACTGCGCCATGACCAGCGGCTCCGTGGACACGTTCTTCACCGGCCCGGACGTGAAGTCCAGCGGCCCGGCGACGGTGGTGAGCTTGGCCTTGCCGAGGGCGGCCGCCAGTTCCGTACGGTCCTTGGGGTCGGAGGTCGCCTTCAGCGCGTGGACCGCGACCTCGAAGAGCGCCATGTTGGACCCGATGACCTGGTTCCACTGCTTGCCCGTCGACTTCTCGTAGTCGTCGGCCAGTTGCTTGGCGGTCTGCTCGGTGAGGGTGGAGGTGTACGGGAACTGGGGCGACCACCAGAAGCCGGCGCTGAGGCCGTGTCCGAGCGAGCCGAGCGCCTCGACCTGGGAGGGGAGGAGACCGGTCTTGGCGATGGACGCGATACGCGGCCGATAGCCCTGCTGCCGGGCCTGCTTCCAGAAGGTGGCGAAGTCGGGCGGCAGCGGGAAGGTGTTGAAGATCTCCGCGTCCGCCTTCTTGAACGCCGCTATCTGTGCCGAGTAGTCGTTCGTGCCGTCCTCGTACGCCCCCGGGTCGACGATCCTGAATCCGCTCTTCTTCAGCTGCGGCCCGAGCCCCTGCCGGATCGCCTTGCCGTCGGGGTCGTTGGGCCACATGACGCCGACCCGCCGGTTGGTCTCCACCCCGCCCTTCGTCCACAGGGAGACGTACGCGGCATGGATCTCCGCGACGCCTATGAAGAAGTGGTAGGTGTACGCGAACGGCTTCTCGGGGGTGGCGCCGCGGCCGAAGTACCAGGCCTCCCACGGCACGGCGGTCGACAGACACGGGATCTTGGCCGCCTCGCACGCGTCGGCGACGGGGTTGACCGTCTCCGGGGTCGAGGTGACGAGCATCAGGTCGATCTTCTCGCTGTTGATCAGATCGCTCGCGACCTGCGCGGCCGTCTGCGGATTCGACTGACTGTCGCGGTCGACGATCTCGACCGAGTACTTCTTGCCGCCGATCTTCAGTCCGTCCTTGAAGGTGGCGCGCAGCTTCTTCAGCAGGAACGCGTTCGGCTCGCCGAAGCCCGCGGCCGGGCCCGTGCTGGGCGAGACATAGCCGATCCGGAGCACCGTGTCGGCCTGCGCGGCGGACTCCTTGATGCCGCCACACGCGGTCAGCAGACCGCCTGCGGTGAACAGCCCTGCGGCTCCGGCCGTCCCCCGGATAATGGATCTTCGGGACAAATTGCCGTTCGCGGGTGTGCTGATGGGCGCGCTCATGAATGCCTCCGGGCACTTCGAGGGAGCGGAGCTGAGGGTGGTGAAGCTGCTGAGGAAGCCGGAACGGGCGGCTGAAGCCGCTGGGGGAAGCCGTAGCCGGCAGCAGAAGAGCGGTGGCGGGTTCCTTGTCGTCCCGGTAGGGCCGGGCAACGTACCCGGATATCAGGAACCCTGATGATGGCCATGATGATGCACGCGGCGACGCCGGATGACAAGGGTGTTGCCGAGACATCTCGGACGCACTCCTCGGGGGCCGCCCATCCGGCCCCTCGGGGGAGGGGAGTTGCTGCGACGGCCTTGACGGGGCTTGTTCGCAGGCGTATTTGTTTCTCAGGTTTCCTGACATTCGTCCCGAGTGGACTGCTCTCGACGCATGCCTCGGCTTCGAGCTCTGGGTGCTCGAGACCGCGGACGACTTCGCCGAGCGGGAGAAGTCATGCAAACGGCGCCGGACGAGGAGTCCGACGCCGAGCAGAACGCCTACCTGGGAGGCAAGGGGATGTCAGGGGCCCGCCAGCCCTGTGGCTGCAAGTCGGAGAGGACTGACGCCGGACAGGTCGTGGGCCGTCACGCTGTTGCGGTCGGCGACCGAGCGGCCGAGGGCGTGGTGCGGCCATAGACCCCCGGCCACGCGACGGCTGCGCTCGGTCCATTCGCGGGAGGGTGCGCTGCTGGTCTTGTAGTGGTTGAGCGCGTAGCCGCCGGAGTGGATACGGAGGAGGCAGAAGCCGCCCGGATAGTCCTTGACGGCGCTGACCTCCTGCAGTGTGACGTGCGGGGTCTGCGGCAGGACGGTGCGCTTGTTGCGGTGGGTGTGGCCGGCGTGGTGGAGGAAAACACCGGGCGCGGCGGCATAGGCCTCCAGGATGGCGCGGGCCTGGCGGCGGCCGAGGCGCTGACCGCGGGCCACCGGGAAGGCGGAGTCCCGTACGGTCAGCGGATGGTGGCCGAACACGATCGTGGGCTGCTCTCTGTGCTCCCTCAACCGGGCCCGGAACCAGGACAGTTGCTCGGCACCGAGCCCACCCGCGTCCGCGCCGTTGCCGCGCTTCTCGTAGGTGTCGAGCCCGATGATCCGCAGCCCGCCGAGGTCGCGGGCGAAGTACGCGGGCCCTTCGCCGCCGAGGAAACCGTCGCGGAAGGCGTCACCGTCGCCGTCATGGCGGGGCCGGTCGTGGTTTCCGCGTACGACGAAGTAGTCCTGCCCATGGCTGCCGAAGCCGTCCAGGATCCGCTTGGCCTCGGCCAGGTCGTGCAGCGCGCCGCCGGCCGAGATGTCCCCCGCGGCCAGCAGCAGGTCCGCTCCGCGCCGCCGGGCCTCCTCCACCAGGGCGCGGCTCATGATCTCCGGATACGGAGCGAGCCCCGGCTCCTGCGCCACACCGCGCATCAGCGGTACGCCGGTCATGAGGCCGGATGTGGTCTCCCCGATGTGGAGGTCGTTGCAGAGCGCGATCGACAGCAGATGCCGTCCCGGCGGGGGCTGCGGTGTGGTGAAGGAGTACGTGCCTCCGCTCCAGCCGAGCCCGTAGAGGTTGGTGCCGACGGCGTTCCCGCGGACCAGGTGCAGGGGTGTGGGTTTGGCGGCCCGGCCCCGCGAGCGGGCCTGGTAGTAGTACGTCTGCCCCGGCTCCAGGCCCGTGAGCTCCACCTGGTGGTGTGCGGTGGGCCGGTCCTCCGCCGCGCTGCGGTCCAGCCGGGAGGGGTGGGTGCCGTAGACGACCTCGCCCTCCGTGACGGCGGGGAGCATGTGGCCAAGCCCGTCGTCGGTGCCGGGTATCCCCGTGTACCAGGTGATGATGGCGCGGTCCTCGGTCAGGGTGACCAGTTCCAGGTTGACGGCCGCCAGGGTGTCGGGGTGGTGACGGCGGTTCTTGTACGCGGAGCCGTGCAGCGCGCCGGCGGCGGCCCGCAGCAGAGCGGGGGCGAAGAGGGCACCGGACCGTAGAACTTCACAGGGGGAGGGCAGGGCCGACAGGGCCGCGAGGGGAGCGGAGAAACAGCAGCGCATGACTGAGTATGTGCCCGCGCGCGGTGAACGCCGACCGTGGTGCCGGGGGCGGAGCCGGGTATGGGGTGCGACATCTCCGCCCGGATGCCGACTTGTTGGATCTTTCTCCGAGCTTTGCGCTTGGTGCGCGCAGACTCAACAGCGTTGCGAAGCAGGGGTTTTGACGGGACCCGGAGAGTGCGTCCCTCGCGCGGACGTGGAGCGGGGCACCGGCGAGTTGGCCGCGCCGCTCACCGGGACGTGTTTTTCGCCACCATCCCAATGCCGATGTGGTGGATCACGGTGGAGCGTTGAGTGCGACGACGTTTCCGTGTCCGGATCTGCCTTCCGGTTCACGCTCTGCTCGCCTGCCATGTCTGAGAGTTAACGGCGCATTAGGGCACATGCGGTGTGAAGCACTCTTTTGGTGCCGATCATCTTGTCATGAACCTGCGATCCGATGGGCGGATCGCAGCCTCATGGAGGTGTGGGATGCACCGCAGACTCGCTACCGGTCTTGCCGCTTCAACCCTGGCCCTCTTCACCGTCGTAGGCACCGCCAAAGTCGCCGTCGCCGCCCCCGCCGACAAGCCCCAGGTCCTCGCGAAGTGGACCCAGACCAGCGCGTCGAGCTACAACCTCTGGGCGGCCGCCCGTGCGAACCGGACGGCCTGGGCCGCGTACCGGTTCAACTGGTCCACCGACTACTGCTCCTCCTCGCCGGACAACCCGTTCGGCTTCCCCTTCGCCCTCTCCTGCGCCCGGCACGACTTCGGCTACCGCAATCACAAGGCCGCCGGCACCTTCAGCGCCAACAAGTCGCGTCTCGACAGTGCCTTCCACGAGGACCTCAAGCGCGTCTGCGCCAGATACACCGGCGGGTCCAAGAACGCCTGCAACAGCACGGCCTGGACCTACTACCAGGCCGTCAAGACCTTCGGTGGCAAGGCTTTCGGCTGAGAGGCCGTCGATCGAATCGGGAGGTACGGCGCCGCTTGCGCGGCGTCGTACAACACGCGCCCCGGGGCCGGCGGAGTGGCCGGCCGTCAATTCCCGGAATCCAGCACCGCCGGAGCCACCCGGTCACGAGTCGGCCCCGGTCACGAGCCGGCAGCGGCCTCCGGGCGTGGTTGCCGATAGGGCTTCACCGCGCGGCGGGCGATGGCGAAGCGGTGCGTCTCCGACGGGCCGTCGTAGATCCGGAACGGCCGCACCTCCCTGAGCAGGCGCGCCAGTGGGGCGTCGGCGGCCGAGATGCCGAGTGCTCCGCAGATCTGCACCGCCCGGTCGACGACCCGGTTCACGGCCTCCGCCACGAACGTCTTGGACACCGACGTGAGTTGCGCGGCGGCGGCAGAGCCGGTGTCCAACTCCCAAGCGGTGCGTAGGATCAGGGCGCGGCTCGCCTCGATGTCGATCTCGGAGTCGGCCAGCATCTGCTGCACCATGCCGAGGTCCCCCAGCACGGAGCCGAACGCCATCCGAGTGCCCGCCCGCTCCAGAGCGACGCCCTGGGCGCGACGGGCGGCTCCCAGCCAGCGCATGCAGTGGGTCATACGGGCAGGGCCGAGCCGGACCTGGGCGTTCTCGAAGCCGCGGTCCACGGCTCCGAGCACCCGGTCCTCGCTCACCACGCAGTCCTCGAAGGCGAGTTCGCTGTGTCCGGCGAAGATGCTCTCGTCCAGGGTCTCGATGTCCCGGACGACGCGCATGCCCGGGGTGTCGGCGTCGACCAGGAACATGGTGGCGCCGCCCGGGTCACCGGGGCTGCCGGAGGTGCGGGCCATGACGATCGCGAAGCCGGCGCCATGGGCCCCGCTGATGAACCACTTGCGCCCGTCGATGCGCCACCCGCCGGGGACCCGCGTCGCGGTGGTCCGCAGGGAACGGGGGTCGGCGCCCGCGCCCGGAGCCGGTTCGGTCATCGCGAAGCAGGACCGCACCTCGCCCGCGGCGAGCGGCCGCAGGAAGCGGTCCTTCTGCTCCTCCGTTGCCACCTTCTCCAGCAGATGCATGTTGCCCTCGTCCGGAGCCGCGATGTTGAGCGCTAGGGGCCCCAGCAGCGAGTACCCGGCGGCTTCGAACACCACCGCCTGTCCGCGCAGGTCGAGCCCGTGCCCGCCCCACCGTGCCGGCATATGCGGCGCGAACACGCCTGCCTCGCGGGCACCTTTCTGCAGGGTCTCGCGCAGGGCCTCCGGAGCGTCGTGCACCGAACCGCCGCACTCGCGCTCGGCCGGGATGACCACCTCGCGTACGAACTCCGCGGTGGCCGCGGCGAGTCGGGCGACAGGTGGATCGACATCGAACTGGATGGGCACGGTTCCTCCCGCCGGCGGGCTACGGGCATCGGTGCCCGTCGCGTTCTAGAAACTGTACAGCGTCTTCAGTATCTTGCTGCGTGGCGCTCGACGTGAGGAGCGTTGGATCTGAGGAGCGCTTGATCTGGGGAGCACTCGGCCCGGCGGTCCTCGACGACGGAAGAAGACCCCTATGAGCACCCAGCCGGTCCGTGTCGTCCGTCATCCCGACGGAGTCGTCGAGCTGAGGCTGGAGGACCCCGGGAGAGGCAACGCCCTGGACCTCCCGACGGCCGAGGCGCTGCGGGACGCGACCGCCGAGGTGGCCGCCGATCCGGGCGGCGCGGTTCTGCTGCGGGCGGCGGGCGCCGCCTTCTGTGTGGGCGGTGACCTGCGCGCCTTCGCCGGCCGGGGCGAGGGCACGGGCGCCTATGTGCACGCCGTGGCGACCGCCGCACACGCCGCGGTGCGGACTCTGTACGAGCTGCCCGTGCCCGTGGTGACCGCCGTGCGAGGCGCCGCCGCAGGCGGCGGAATCGGTCTCGCCCTGGTCGGCGACATCGTCCTGGCCGCACGGTCGGCGCGCTTCCGGCTGGCGTACACGGCGATGGGGCTCACCCCGGACTGCGGGGCGACCTGGCTCCTGCCGCGCCTGGTGGGCCCCCGTCTGGCGACGGACCTGGTCCTCACCAACCGGGTCCTCACGGGCGACGAGGCCGAGCTGCTCGGCCTGGTCTCCCGGGTCGTCGAGGGAGGCGAAGTGGACGAGGCCGCGTACCGGACCGCCGCCGAACTGGCAGGTGGGGCGGGTGAGGCGCTGCGTGCCGCGAAGCGCCTGCTGCGGGACGAGGGTGCGGGGGAGGGGCTGAGCCGTCATCTCGACGAGGAGGCGCGGCTGATCGCCGGCCTGGCGGGGAGCGACGAGGCGCAGGCGCGGATGACCGCGTTCCTGGCCCCACGGGTCCGTGCACGGGTGCGCAGCGGCCAGTCCGCGCCAGGCAGTCCGGAAAGTGTTTCTTGATTCCCTCTTCACTAACCACTCCGTCGGAGCGTAACCTCCGGGCAACACAGATCTGAGGAACCGGGCGCGACAGCACCGGGGAAATGGTGTGGCGATGCAATCTGCTGCCGTGGGCCGGACGGACGCTCTCGACGAGAACCTCACCGAAGCCGTGGTCGACCTCGTTCTGCGTGGGATGTGGCGCGGCAGGCCCGAGGCGGACCACCGCCCGCTGGTCGACGCCGGACTGGCCATGGTGAAGGGCCCGATGGTGCTGCCGACCGAGCCCGCCAGGGCAGCCGCGGCGCAGCTCCTGCGGGTCGCCGCCGGTTCCGAACAGGAGCAGCGGATCACCGCCGCCTACGAGGCCTTCCTGCCCGTCAACAGGACGCTCCGCGAAGTGTGCACGGCCTGGCAGTGCCGGCCCGACGGCACGGTCAACGACCACAGCGACAGCGTCTACGACGCCGGGGTGCGCGAGTCACTGGAAGACGTGCACGAGGCCATCCAGCCCGTACTGCGCAGGCTAGACGGGCTCCCGTCGGGCAGCGGGAGTTATGTCACGGCGCTGGAGGAAGCCCTCGACCGCTTCGACGACGGCGCGGTGGAGTGGCTGGCCTCGCCCCTGTGCGACTCGTACCACACCGTTTGGATGCGGCTGCACCAGGAGCTGCTGCTGGTTCTGGGCATCAGCCGGGCGCAGGACGAGGCGCTCGAAGAGGAACTGGTCACCAGGAGCCGGGGTTGAGCATCACCGACCGCCACTCCGGCGTACCCACACAGGCGCACCCCCCTAGCCACGCCCTGGTGCCCTACGGCCAGGGACGGATCCGGGGGCTGGACGCCGGTGAACTGGGCACGCACGGCATCGCCATGGACCGGCTGGTGGCTCTCGGGCTCCCGGTGGTGCCCGGACTGACGGTGCCGGCCGGCTCGGCCGCGTCGCTGTGCGAGCCGGGTACCGCCCGCACCGCCCTGGAACTCGTGGAACAACTGACGGGACGGCGGATCGGCGATCGGAGCAGGCCGCTGCTGCTGCGTCTGTCGGCGAGCGCGTCGACCGAGGTCGCCGGGCTGCCGCCGGACCTCGCCTGCATCGGTATCACCCCGGCCGACGCCGATGGCATCCGTGCCGTCATCGGCCGCGACGACGTGCTGTACGAGGTATGGGCGGCCACCGTCCGGATGATCGCGGAGTACGCCCTTGACGTGCCCGCACCGGAGCTCGACGACGCATCGCTCGACGCCCCTGATCCTAGGGCCCGCGTCGACGCACTGCTCTCGACGGTCGCCCGGCATGCCGAGCGGCCGTACCCCGACGATCCGGCCGAGCAGCTCGCGCTGGCCGCTCGGGCGGTGCTGGGGCGGTGGGCCTCACCCCGGGCCAGGCGGTCCCGCAAAGCCCAGCGGCTCCCCGCGGAGTTGGGCATCGCACTGCATGTCCAGGCCGTGCGCATCGGGCCATGGGACCACTCCGGCTTCGGCACGGCGGTCAGCCGGCACCCCGACAGCGGCCGCTTCTCGCCGCAGGGCTCCTTCTTCCGGGGCGTACGCCGCAGCGCGCCGCCCCCGCGCACGGGCGAGCCGCTGGAGAAGCTGGGCGGGAGTTCCGCGCTGCTCGAGCACTCGCTGCTCACCCTCGAACGTCATCTGCACGCCCCGGTCACCGTCGACTTCGAGGTGCGCGACAGCGAGATCTCGCTGCTGGCCGCCTCGGCGCAGAGCCGCCCGCCGCTCCGTGCGGCGGTGTGCCTCGCCGCGGACCTGGCCGGGGACGGAGCACTCGACCGGGAAGAGGCCGTACGCCGGATCAGCCCCGCGCAGGTACAGGAACTGCTGCACCCCCAGCTCCGGCTGACCGGCGGCGAGCAGCTCCTGGTGAAGGGACTGCCCGCCTCCCCGGGGGCGGCGACCGGCGCGATCGTCCTCTCCAGCGAACGTGCCCTCGAATTGGCCGCGGACGGCAGGCAGGTCGTGCTCGTGGCCCATGAGACGACTCCGGCCGACGTGCCCGGAATGCTGGCCGCGGTCGCTGTACTGACCGGCAGCGGCGGTATCGCCTCGCACGCCGCCGTGGTGGCGCGGGGCGCGGGCAAGCCCGCCGTGTGCGGCGCCGAGGGACTGCGCGCCGACCGGGCCGCCGGCACCGTACGGATCGGGGACCGGGTGCTGCGCGAGGGCGATCCCGTCTCGCTGGACGGCCGTACCGGAGCCGTCTACGAGGGGACGCTGAGCGTCAGCGTCGCCGGACCGCCGCCCGAACTGTCCACCCTGCTGGAGTGGGCGGACGGCATGCGCCGGCTGGGCGTACGGGCCAACGCCGACACCGCCGCGGAGGTGACCACCGCCGTCGCCCTGGGCGCGGAGGGCGTGGGGCTGTGCCGTACGGAGCACCAGTTCCTCGGCGACCGGCTGCCGCTGATCCGTCGGGTGATCCTGGCCGCCGACGCCGCGGCTCGCGACGAGGCGCTGTCGGCACTGGAACAGGCCCAGCACGAGGACTTCAAGGCCCTGTTGACCGCGGTCGGGGACCGGCCGGTGACCGTACGCCTGCTGGACGCCCCGCTGCACGAGTTCCTGCCCGCTGCCGGAGAGGCTCAGGACGCCGCTGAGGAACAGCGGGCCGCCGCGCTGCGCGAGGCGAACCCGATGCTCGGTCTGCGCGGCGTACGCCTGGCCCTGCTCCACGAGAGGCTCTATCCGGCGCAGGCCGAGGCGCTCTTCACCGCCTGGGCCGATGTCGCCGCCACCGGAGTCCACCCCCAGCTCGAGGTGATGATCCCGCTCGTCAGCCTGCCGGAGGAACTGGCCGCCGCGGCCGCGTACGTACGGGGCGCCGCCGACGCGGTCGCCGCCCGGACCGGCGTGGAGGTCCCGTACCGGCTCGGCACGATGATCGAGACACCGCGGGCCGCGCTGCTGGCCGGGGAACTCGCCGAACACGCCGAGTTCTTCTCCTTCGGCACCAACGACCTCACCCAGCTCACCTACGGGTTCTCCCGGGACGACGTCGAGCGCCAGGTGCTCGCCTCGTACCAGGAACGCGGGTTCCTGACGGCCAGCCCGTTCGCCCGGCTAGATCCGCACGGGGTGGGCGCGTTGATCGCCCTGGCGGTGGAGCGGGCACGGAGCGTACGCCCGGACATCAAGCTGGGCGTGTGCGGTGAGCACGGCGGCGACCCGGAGTCCATCGCCTTCTGCGACGAGCTGGGCCTCGACTACGTCTCTTGCTCCGCGCACCGCGTGCCGGTCGCCCGGATGGCGGCGGCCCACAGTGCCGTGCGGGAGCAGCGCGACGAGAGCGGGAGCGCACGATGACGAGCACCGTGACCGACGGCACGGCCCTGTCGGACGCCGAACTGGACGACCTTCGCGAGACCGTACGGTCGGTGTGCGCCGACGCGGGCGGTACCGCCGCGGTGCGCCGGCTGTCCGAGCAATCCCCGGGCATCGACGCCAAGTTGTGGGACACCCTCGGCGGGCAGGTCGGCCTCGCAGCCCTCGGTCTGCCCGAGGCGGCCGGCGGCATCGGCGGCCTAGCCGAGATCGCCGCGGTCTGCGAGGAGTTGGGCCGGACTCTGACGCCGGTGCCCCTGCTGTCCTCAACTGTGCTAGCCGGGCAGGTCCTGGCAGGCTGTGGCACGGCCGACCGGGCACTGGCGGAGCTGGCCGAGGGCAAGGTGCACGCCCTGGCGGTGGCCGCGCCCGACGGTGTGTGGCGGCCGGACGCCGTGCCGGTGGCCGTCACCTGGCGAGGCGGCGTCCCGCTCCTCGACGGCACCGTTCCCTTCGTATTGGACGGTGCCGACGCCGAAGCCCTGGTTGTCGCCGCGGCCGGGGTCGACGGCCTGGACCTCTTCCTCGCCGACCCGCGCGAGCCCGGGGTTACGGTCCGCCGAGTGCCCACCCTGGACCTCAGCCGCGGACAGGCGGTGGTCTCCTTCTCCGGCGCCCGTGCCCGGCCCCTGACCGCCGGGGGAGAGGGAGCGGACATCGTGAGCCGCGCCCTGGATGTGGCCCTGGTGGCCCTGGCCGCCGAGCAACTCGGCGGTGCGCAGGCCGCGTTGGACATGACGGTGGCCCATGTGCGCGACCGCACACAGTTCGGCAGGGCCATCGGTGGCTTCCAGGCGATCAAGCACACCTGTGCCGACATGCTGCTCCAGGTCGAGGCCGCGCGGTCCGCGGTGGTGCGTGCCGTGCGAGCGGCCGACTCGTCCGAGTCGCTGGCCGAGGCGGCGGCGGTGGCGCAGGCATGGTGCGGCGAGGCGTTCGTGTTCGTGGCCGCCGAGTGCGTCCAACTGCACGGCGGCATGGGCTTCACCTGGGAGCACGACGCGCACCTGTACTTCCGGCGCGCCCAGTCCGACGCCGTCCTGCTGGGCGGCGCCGCACATCACCGGGAACGGCTGGCCGGACTGCTGGGCTGGTGACTTCACCCGCGGTCACCGCACCACCGCACGACGACCGTGCAGAGAACCGCACGACGACCGTGCAGAAAAGGGCAGGACGGCATGATCAGCAGACTCATCGACGAGGGCCTGTTCGAGAGCGCGAATCCACCACGCCTCACAGGCGCGCGCTGCTCCGGCTGCGCCACCGTGGTCTTCCCCCGGCAGGACTCGTGCCCCAAGTGCTCGGACGGAGCCATGTCCGCGCACGTGCTGCCGGTGAGCGGGCGGGTGTGGTCGTGGACGCTGCAGGCGTTCCAGCCCAAGTCGCCGTACCGGCCGCCGGCCGGGGGCTATCGCCCGTATCACGTGGGTTATGTCGACCTCGGTGAGGTGCTGGTCGAGGCGCGGCTGGAGGTTCCCCGCGCCGAGATACGGATCGGGCTGCCGGTCCGGCTCACCATGGTGACCGCGTACCACGACGAGGACGGGACCGAGGTTCTGACCTTCGCGTTCCGCGCAGACGGGCATGGGGAGCGATGAGCCGGAGCGACGAGGTCTATGTCGTCGGCTGCGGCATGCATCCCTTCGGCCGCGACGAGACCGTCACCGGGATGGACATGGCGGAGCGTGCGGTACGTGAGGCCCTGGCCGACGCCGGTGTCGCCTGGGAGGACATCGGTTACGCGGCGGGCGGTTCCGACGTGTCCGGTAAGCCCGACACACTGGTCGGCCGTCTGGGCCTGACCGGTGTGCCGTTCGCCAACGTGCAGAACGGCTGCGCCACCGGTGCCTCGACGGTGCTCGCCGTGGCCAACGCACTGCGCGCCGGCGAGGCCTCGCTCGGACTGGCCGTGGGCTTCGACAAGCACGAGCGGGGCGCCTTCAACGTCTCCGCGGCACGCTACGGACTGCCCGACTGGTACGCCGAGACCGGCATGATGCTGACCACCCAGTTCTTCGCCCTGAAGACACAGAGGTACCTGCACGAGCACGGGATCTCGGAGCGGGCGCTGGCGAGAGTGGCCGCGCGGGCCTTCCGCAACGGCTCCCAGCACCCCCTGGCCTGGCGGCGCAAGGAGCTGACGGAGGAGGAGATCCTCAACTCCGCCGAGGTCAGTCCGCCCCTCACCCAGTACATGTTCTGCTCGCCGGGGCAGGGCGCGGCGGCTCTGGTGCTGGCGCTCGGCGACCGCGCCTTCGACCTGTGCGAACGCCCCGTAAAACTGGCGTCGTTGGCCTTCAGGACCAGACGGTTCGGCTCATTCGAGGTGTTCTCGCCCTGGCTGCCGCCCGGCCCGCACCGCAGCCCGAGCGTCGACGCCGCGGAGGCTGCCTTCCGCACGGCGGGGCTGCGGCCCGCAGACGTACAGGTCGCCCAACTGCAGGACACCGACAGCGGATCGGAACTGATCCACCTGGCGGAAACCGGACTGTGCGGCCACGGCGAGCAGGAGGAACTCCTCTCCGGCGGGGACACCGACCCCACGGGCCGGATCCCGGTCAACACCGACGGCGGCTGCCTGGCCGGTGGCGAACCCGTCGGCGCCTCGGGGCTGCGCCAGTTCCATGAGGTCGTACGGCAGTTGCAGGGCCGGGCGCCGGGTGTGCAGGTGCCGGGTGCTCCCCGGGTCGGCTTCACCCATGTGTACGGGGCGCCCGGGATCAGCGCCTGCTCGGTGCTGACGGTCTGACATCGGCGCCGACGGTTTGAGAGGGCAGGCACACCATGGAGCACGGCAACAGAACCGCACTGGTCACCGGCGGAGCGCGCGGGCTGGGAACGGAGATCTGCCGTCAACTGGCCAACCAAGGGCTACGAGTCCTGGTGGCCGCCAGGAAGCGGGAGGCAGCCGAGGAGGCCTGCCGCGGTATCGGTCCTGCGGCGGTGCCGCTGGCCCTGGATGTGACCTCCGCCGCGAGCGTCACCGAAGCGGTACGCGAAGCTCAGGGGCGTTACGGCACGATCGACGTCCTCGTCAACAATGCCGGGGTCAGCGTTGACGCTTCGCGGACAGCCCTGGAACTCGACGAGGACACGCTGCGCACCACGCTGGACACCAATCTGGTGGGCGCCTGGCGGCTGGCCGAGGCCATCGTGCCGGGCATGGCACGGGGCGGCTACGGACGGGTCGTCAACGTCACCAGCTCATACGGCTCCCTTGCCCTGATGGACTCCGGCCGCCGCCCGGCCTACCGGATTTCCAAGACCGCGCTCAACGCCCTGACCCGTATGCTCGCGGCCGAACTGGCGGGCACAGGCGTCCTGGTCAACGCCGCCGACCCCGGCTGGACCCGCAGCGGCATGGGCGGTTCCGCCGCCCCGCGCGGTCCGGAGGAGGGGGCGGACACCCCGGTCTGGCTGGCAACCCTCCCCGAGGGCGACGGGACGACGGGCGGGCTGTTCGCCGACCGCAAGCCCCTGCCCTGGTGAACTGGACCTGGTGAACCCCCTCAGCTGGAAGCCGCGGCCGGCTTCTGCTCGGCGGTGACGATGCGCAGCGCCAGCGACCTGACCGCCTCCTGCACGGACCGCGAGGGCAACTGGGACAGCGGCCCGCCTTCCGCTCGCAGCGCGGTGACCAGGATGGTCGTACTGATCAGCGTGCGGACCGCGAGTGCCTGTGCCGCGTGACGTGACTTGGCCGCCCGGGGACTGCGCGTGGTGCTCTCCGGCAGGTAGTCGTACGCCCGCTGGATGTGCCGTTGCTCGAACTCGTCCCGCAACACCTTGACGTTGCCGTTGGCCGAGGCGATCTGCACCTGGTACAGCCGGGCCTCCTCCGGGTTCTGCTCCACCCAGTCCCAGACCGCGTCGATGACCCGCAGCAGACCTTCCGCACTACCGGGTTCGGACTCCGGGCGGGCCGCCTCCACCACCGCGTTCAGCTGGTCGAAGACGCGCCGCATGGAGAGTTCGAGCAGCTCTTCCTTGCCGTCGAAGTGGTAGTAAACGGCCGTGGGTACCACCTGGGCCTCGTCGGCGATGTCCTGGATGCTGGTCTCCGCGAATCCGTTGCGGCCGAAGACCCGTACGGCGGCGGTGATGATGTGCTGCCGTCGCGAGGGGCGGTGGGCGGGCTGCTTGCCGTTCTGCGTGGTGGCCATCATGCTCCCTGGCGGCTGCCGCGACCCGCGTCTGTGTGGGCCCTGTTCACTGACCATGCTATCCAGTAACTCCGGCAGGTCGATGGCGTAATTCCTGCTGCGCGTGTGCCGTCAGAGTACGAAGATCCCGGCATACTTGACACCATGACGACATCCGGAGCCCGCGCCGCGCACCGTCCTTCGCGCAAGCAGTGGGTGATCGAAGCGGCCACGGAGCTGTTCGCCACCCAGTCGCCGGACGAGGTGACGGTGGCCGACATCGCCGCTCGTGCGGAGATGACCTCGGCAGCGGTCTACTACCACTTCTCCTCCAAGGACAAGGTGCTGGTGGAGGGGATGCGGGTGTTCGCCACGGCGCTGCGCGAAGAGCTGCATGCGCTCACGGAGGCCCACGAGCCCGGCTCGCCCGTCGGACCGACCGTCACCGCTCTGGTGGCCTGGCTGGGCGAACACCGGTCCGCCGCCACCGTCTTCTTCACGTCCTCGGCCGGCATGAGCCAGGAGGCGGAGGCGCTGCGCCAGGAGAGCCGTACGCAGTTGCTGGAGGAACTGGTACGGCTGACCCGCAAGGCCCGTGAGTCGGTCTCCGACGCGGAGGCGGCCGTCATCGCCCTGGGCCTGCTGTCGCTGCTGGAGACCGCGGCGACCTCGCAGGTCCGCGGGGACGACGTCTACCGCTCGCTCGGACACCGCTCCTTCGTCCGCGAGGTCGGCCGCCTCGCCGAGCGGATCGCCGACCCGGCGGCGGCCGAATAGCCCTCGACCCAGTATCAGCTCTCCGCCCAGGATCAGACCAACAGCCGGAGCGGCTTGCGCAGCAACTCACCGACCGTGCGCAGATACTCGGCTGCCGGCGCCCCGTCGACGGCACGGTGGTCGAAGGTGAGGCTCAGGGTCAGCACCTGCGTCCGCAGCGGCCGGTCGTCCACCCACTCGACACCGTCCCTGAGCCTGCCCACGCCGAGGATGGCGACATTGCCCGGGTTGATCACGGGGGTGAAGAAGTCGACGCCGTATCCGCCCAGCGAGGTGACGACGAAGGTGGCGCCTTCCAACTGGGCCGGAGAGATTCGCCCCTCGCGCGCGGCCACGGCCAGGATTCGCGACCGGCGGGCGATCTCGGGCAGCGGCAACTCCACCGCGTCCTCGATCACGGGGACCATCAGGCCGCCCGGCACGGCCACCGCGAAGCCGAGGTGGATGTCGCCGAGCAGATGGATGCCGTCATCCCGCACCGTCGCGTTGAGCAGCGGGTGTTCGCGCAGGGCCAGTGCGGCGGCCTTGAGCAGGAAGTCGTTGAGGCTGGGGACGGGCAGGTCGCTGTCGGCCCATTCCTGCTTGAGCTGGGCCCGCAAGGACACGACGGCGTCCATCCGCACCTCGTAACCGTGCGTCAGCTGCGCCATCTCCTGGAGGCTGGCGTGCATCCGGCGGGCGATGGTGCCGCGCATTCCGGTCAGGGGGAGGACGTCTCCCGGTTGGGGTACTGCCTTCGGACGTACGGGCGCGGGTGCGGGTGCCGGGGGCACGGCGTCGAGGTCCGACCTGCGGATCTTGCCGCCCGGACCGGTGCCGTTCACTCCTGAGAGATCGATGCCCCGCTCCTTCGCCAGCCGGCGGACCAGGGGCGAGACAGGGGTGACCGCGTCGCCGTGCAGGGCAGCGGCGGACGGCACCTGTGCCACCGGCGCGGCGGCAGCGGCGGCGAGGAAGTCCTCCACGTCCTCGGAGACGATCCGGCCTCCGGGCCCGGTGCCGCGTACGGCGGTGATGTCCACGCCGGCCTCGGCCGCCACCCGACGGGCGTTCGGCGAGGCGAGCAGTCGACCTCCGTGACCGACGGAGGCCGCGCTGCCATTGAGAGATGGCGCGGCGGAGCCATAGCCGCCGTGACCGGACGCTGCCGCGCCGGTGCCATTGAGCGCCGGGGCCACGGAAGTGCCGCCGCCATCGAATGCCGACGCCGCGGAGCCAATGCCGCCGTGACCGGACGCTGCCGCGCCGGTGCCATTGAGCGCCGGGGCCACGGAAGTGCCGCCGCCATCGAATGCCGACGCCGCGGAGCCAATGCCGCCGTGACCGGACGCTGCCGCGCCGCTGCCACTGAGTGCCGGGGCAACGGAAGTCCCGCCGCCATCGAATGCCGGCGCCGCGGAGACAGCGCCCACGGCCACGGACTGCGCAGCCGTACCACCGGACCCGGATCCGGAAGCCATCGGCGAACCCCCCGGCTCCGGCAGCTTCTCTCCCTCGGCCAGCAGCCAGCCGATGAGTTCCCCGGCCGGGACGGTCGCCCCGGCGGGGACCACGGGGTGGAACAGTCCACCAGCCTCCGCTTCGACGTCCACGTCGACCTTGTCGGTGGCCAGCCGCAGCAGGGCGTCGCCCTCCGAGACAGCGGTGCCGGTGGGCACGAGCCACTCGTCGATCGTGCCTTCCTGCATGGTCAGGCCGATCTTCGGCAGCAGAACCTCGACCGCCACTTCGTCACGACCTTTCGAGAAGACGGCGGCACCCTTGTGCGATGCGGGCGCCATCGGGGACGTACGCCTTCTCCAGAACCGGGGAGAACGGCACGGGGGAGAAGGGGGCGCCGATGCGCAGGACCGGCGCGTCCAGGTAGTCGAAGGCCGCGTCCTGGATCTGGGCGGCGATCTCCCCGCCGAGCCCGCCGAAGGTGACGGCTTCGTGTACGACGAGGACGCGGTTGGTGCGGCGTACGGAGGCGATCATGGTCTCGGTGTCCAGGGGCTGGACGGTGCGAGGGTCGATGACCTCGATCTCGACGCCCTCGGCGGCGAGTTCGTCGGCCGCGGAGAGGGCCTCGCCCACCATGCGGCCGAGCGCGATGACGGTGACGTCGGAGCCCTGGCGCGCGGTGTGGGCCTGGCCGAGCGGGATGCCGTAGATCGGCTCGGGCACCTGGCTCTTGCTGCCCAGCAGGACCTTGTTGAGCATGACGACGACCGGGTTGTCGTCCCGGATCGCCGAGACGGTCAGGCCCTTGGCGGTGTACGCGTCGCACGGCATGACGACCTTGAGGCCGGGCACATGCGCGAGCCAGGCCTCCAGGCTCTGGCTGTGCTGGGCGGCGGCACCGAGGCCGGCGCCGGAGGCGGTCGTGATGGTGAGCGGCACCGAGAGGGCGCCGCCGAACATGTACTTCATCTTGGCGGCCTGGTTGACGATCTGGTCCAGGCAGACGCCGATGAAGTCCATGAACATCAGGTCGACGACGGGGCGCAGTCCCCGGGCCGCGGCGCCCACGCCGAGGCCGACCAGTGCGGCCTCGGAGATCGGGGTGTCGATCATGCGGCGTGGGCCGAACTCGTCGAGGAGGTTGTCGAACATGCGGAAGACGCCGCCGTATCCGGCGACGTCCTCTCCGGCGACGAAGACGTTCTCGTCCTCGCGCATGGCCTGCGCGAGTCCTTCGTTGAAGGCCTTGACGTAGGTCAGTTCGCGGGCCGTGGCGTCCGGGGCGACGGCGGGTGCTTCGGTGATGGTGGTCATGGCGGTCACCCCGAGTAGACGTTGAGGAGCAGGTCGGCGGTGTCGGGCAGCGGGCTGGCCTCGGCGTACGCGATGGCGTCGGCGATGTCGTCCCGGGTGCGCTGCCAGGTGTCGTCCAGCTCCGCGCGGGTGGCGGTGCCGTCGGCGAGGGCGCGGGCTTCCAGCAGGTCGATCGGGTCGCGGGCCTTCCACTCGGCGACCTCCTCGTCCGAGCGGTAGGGGTGGCGCAGTCCCTTGACGCCCTGGTGGTCGTAGAAGCGGTAGGTCTTGGCCTCGATCATCATCGGGCCCTCGCCTGCCCGGGCGCGTGCGACGGCGTCGGCGGCGGCCTGGTGGACGGCGGCCGCGTCCATGCCGTCGACGATCACGCTGGGCATGCCGTAGGCCGCGGCCCGGTCGGCGACGTCGGTGATCAGCATGTGCTTCGACTGGGGGGTGAACTCGGCGTAGCCGTTGTTCTCGCAGATGAACAGCACCGGCAGCCGCAGTACGGCGGCCATGTTGGCGGCCTCGTGGAAGGTGCCGATGTTGGTCGCGCCGTCGCCGAAGAAGGAGACGGCCACGCTGTCCTCGCCCTTGTACTGGGCGGCGAACGCGGCGCCGACGGCGATCGGGATGCCCGCGCCGACGATGCCGTTCGCGCCGAGCATGCCGAGGGTGAGGTCGTTGATGTGCATGCTTCCGCCGCGTCCCAGGCAGGCTCCGGTGACCCGGCCGTACAGCTCGGCGTACATGTGCCGGAAGCTGACGCCCTTGGCCACGGCGTGGCCGTGTCCGCGGTGGGTGGAGGTGATCTGGTCGTCGTCGCGCAGTGCCGCCATCACTCCCGCGGCCACGGCTTCCTGGCCGACGTACAGGTGCAGGAAGCCCGGCAGTTTGCCGGCCTCCATGAGCTTGCCCGCCTCGGTCTCGAACAGCCGGATGCGCACCATGCGCTCGTGCAGGTCCCTGACGACCTGCGCGGATGCCTGGTTCGCGGCCGGATCGGCCGACTTCTTCCGGGCCCTTGATGACCTGGATGTGCTTGATGTGCTTGAGGCCCGTTGAGCCATCGTCCGCCCCTTCGCCCGAGGGAGGTGTGCCGGTGTGCCACGCATTCGGACTTTGTTGTGCCGGTCTACAGTAAGTAGCAGTGGGCACCTTACTGAACAGGCTCTCTAATTACTACGCCTCTGTCCGATCCGGCCCCGGATCGTCGCCCCGCCCGTCGACCAACTCCACCGCGTTGCCTTCCGGATCCGCCCAGAAGCTGATCCGCCGACCCCGCGCGCGGACGACGACCGGGTCCGAAAGGGGCCGGGCGTCCGCGGCCGACAGCGCCGCCACCATCGGGTCCAGGTCGGCCATGTGGAAGGTGAGGTACGCCAGCCCCCGGTGCGCGGTCAGCGGCACGGCCGACTGGACGGGGGCCGGAGGCGTCTGAGGCTGGATCAGCTTGACGCGCCCGCCGGAGGGCACCTGCAGCCAGACGACCAAGAGCTCGCCTCCCAGTCCCGCCGGGGCGCCGATGGACTCCGGTATGCGCGAGCGGTGCACCGCGGGGCAGCCGAGCACCTCGCGGTAGAAGCGCTCCATCAGCTCCAGGTCGCGTACGACCACGCCCACCTCGAACGGCTCGGTCATGCGGGTAGCCGGCTGATGTGCCGGAGCCGCCTCGTCCTCGCTCACCCCGCCGCCCTCCTCGTTGAATGTCCGACCCTCGCACTCGCGTGACTGGAGCGGAAGCAAAGAAAGATCTCGGTCCACCGAGACCACGGAACCCGGGGAATGCGAGGTCGTCTGCGAGGCGCCGTATGGCGACTTCACCACTTTCTATTGACAGACAACACTAAGTCCTGTTGTCGTGTGCGTCACAGCCCAGCTGTCGCATCCAAAGCCCTTCGATGGCTCGCGGCTGGGAGGATTGTGAGGACAACGTGGTCCAGATCAGTACGCCGGAGGCTTCGGAGACAGACGCCCGGCGTCAGCCGCCCCCGGCCCCCGAGTACTCCTCGTGGATCAGCCAGGACCGGTCCACCGATGCCGCATCCGTGACGATGCGGCGGGAGGCCGCCGAACTCGTCGAGCGCGTGATGACGCACTACCGCGACAACACGACGCACGAGGTGGACGGCCAGTGGACCGAACCCGTGGCCCACTACCACGACGCCGACCGCTGGCGACGGGAGATGGACGCCGTCCACCGCAGCGTCCCGCTGCCGCTCGCCATGTCCGCGGAGCTTCCCGGGCCGAACACGTACAAGGCCCTGGACGTGCTCGGCATTCCGGTGCTGATCACCCGCGACCGCCAGGGCGCCATCCACGCGATGATCAACGCCTGCCGGCACCGGGGCGCGAAGATCATCGAACCGGGCTGCGGGGTGTCCAAGCGCCTCACCTGCCCGTATCACTCCTGGTCGTACGACCTCGCCGGGCAGTTGCGGGGTGTGTACGCCGAGAAGACCTTCGGCGACGTGCCGCGCGAGGGACGCAGCCTGATCAGGCTCCCGGCCGGGGAACGCGCCGGAATCGTCTTCGTCTCTCTCGACCCGGCGTCCGAGCATGACCTCGACGCCTGGCTGGGCGATCTGCAGCCACTCCTCGAGGGGATGCGCCTCGGTGAGTGCCACCACTACGGGACCAAAGAGCTGACCAGCCCCAACTGGAAGGTCACCCTCGACGGCTACCTGGAGACGTACCACTTCGCCTCACTGCACCCGAAGACGGTGTTCGAGACGAACCTCTCCAACATGATGGCCCACGACACGTGGGGCCCTCACCAGCGCCTCGCACCGGCCCTGCGCCCGATCGCGCAGGCGGTCGAGCTGTCCCCGGACAAGCGCGATCCCGGCGACTGCGTCGGCCCGATCTACTGGCTGTTCCCAGGTCTGGCGATCGCCGGTGGCTGGCGTCAGAAGATCGCCGTCTCCCTGGTGCTTCCCCGGACGGCCACCGAATCGGTGACCCAGCAGATCATCCTGCTGCGGGAACCGGCGGTCACCGAGGAGGAACGCCAGGCCGCCGACAAGTTCGGCGAGTGGTTTTACGAGGTGGTCCGCGACGAGGACTACGCGACCACCTACGGCGTCCAGCAGGGCCTGCAGGCCCTCAGCGGCACCGACTTCGTCTTCGGGCGCAACGAGCCCGGACTCCAGCACTTCCACCGCACCATTCACCAGCACCTGGAAAACACAGCAAGAGCCGCCAGGTGAAGAACCGACAAGACTCGCGGGAGAACACCATGGTGGCTACGGGCAGCCTCGACGGACGTGTCGCGGTGATCACGGGCAGCACGCGCAGCATCGGACGCGCCATCGCCGAGGCCTTTCTGGCCGACGGCGCAACGGTCGTGATCAGCGGCCGTTCGGAACTCAAGGGCAAGCAGGCCCTGGACGAGATGGACGCCGGGGACCGGGCCGTCTTCCACCCCTGCGACGCCAACAGCCAGGAGGACATCGAGGGCCTCGCCGACTTCGCCGCCGAGCGCTTCGGCCGGCTCGACATCTGGGTCAACAACGTCGGCGGCACCTCGGGCTTCGCCCCGATCCACGAGCTCAGCGACGAGGCCTGGAACGACGCCCTCAAGCTGAACCTCAACGCCTACTTCTACGGCACCCGCCGCGCCCTGCCGAAGATGCTGGCGGGCGGATGGGGACGCATCATCAACATCTCCTCCGTCGAGGGCAAGCAGGCCAACAAGCCGGCGATCAGCCACTACATCACCAACAAGCACGCCATCCACGGACTGACCAAGGCGACCGCCTTCGAGTACGGCACCCAGGGCATCACCTGCAACGCCATCTGCCCCGGCGCCGTCGACACCGATCTGATGCGGGCCGCGGGGCCCGCGGCGGCCGAGGCCGAGGGCATCTCGTACGAGGAGTGGCTGGGCCGCTTCGCGGAGCACGCCGCCACCAAGAAGATCACCACCGTGGAGCAGATCGCCGGTGTGGCGTCGCTGCTCGCGAGCGACGCGGGCGCGGGCATCACGGGCACGCTGATCAGCGTCGACGGCGGAACAGCGCAGTGGTAGGCGGCGAGACGAACGGCGGGAGGCCCTCGGCCATGAAGAGCTGGATCACGGACTGGCAGCGCAGTGAGCGGCTGCCGCACTACACCCGGGCCAACGCGGGCGAGACCCTTCCGGAGCCGGCCAGCCCCCTGGGCTGGACCCTGGTGTGGGGGCGCGGTCTGCAGGGCTGGCGTCGCGGTTTCGTCGGGTTCGGCATCTACCGCGAGGAGGAGGTGGCCGGTCCCCGGCCGCCGTTCGTCGGCATGTTCGGCGGCTACTTCTACCTCAACCTGTCGCACATGCGGCTGTTCGGCATCCGTATGGGCCAGACCGCGGACCAGATCGACACGGCCTTCGTCGGCCAGCGCTCCGACACCCCGGTGTACGTGGCGCACCCCGAGGACCAGGACGGCGAGCTGACGGCCAAGGCCGGCGGCACGCTCCAGCGGATGCTCGGCCAGACCTCCTTCCCGGAGGCCGACGCCGACCGCGAACGGCTGCGCCGGATCCGCCGCGAGCGGCCCGACCTGACGCGGCTGTCGGACGCCGAACTGGTGTCGCACGCCCGCTCGCTGCTCGACGAGGTGGAGACGACGTTCCAGCGGCATGTCGAGTCGTCGCTGCCCGCGTCCGTCGGACCGGCGATCCTCGGCCCGCTGTGCGCGAGCGTGGAGCGTTCCGGCGATCTGCTCGACCTCATCGGCGGGCTGGGGGACGTCGACTCGGCCTCGCCCTCGACCGGGCTGTGGACGCTGTCCCGCCAGGTGGCGGCCTCCGCGGAGCTCACCGCGCTCTTCGGCGAGGGCACGGCCGCGGTGGAGCGGGCGCTCGACGGGGCGACCGGGGACGTGAAGGCGTTCCGTGACGCGTTCGAGGAGTTCCTGGCCGAGTCCGGCGACCGCGGCCCCAACGAGTGGGACATCCACGCGCTGTCCTGGGAGGCGGCGCCCATCCAGGTGCTCGCCCTGGTCGACCGGATCCGGCACAGCGCGGACGACGACTCTCCAGCCGTACGCCATCAGCGGCTGACCGAGCGACGCGAGCGGACGGCGCAGGAGATCCGGGCCGTACTGCCTGAAGACGTGCAGCCGATGTTCGACGCCGGAATGCACGCCGCGCAGGTGTGGATCCCGGCCCGCGAACGCACCAAAGCGAACTGCGTGACCGTCGTCAACGAGATCCGGATGGCGGTACGTGAACTCGGCCGCCGCGGGGTCGAGGCGGGACGTTTCGCGAAGCCCGAGGACGTGATGATGCTGCTGGACACCGAACTCGACGACTATGTCGCCGACCCGGAGCCCTTCGGCCCCGTCATCGCACAGCGGCTTGAGGAGTACGCAGGCCTGCACGAGCTGGAACCGCCGTTCTTCGTCGCGGCGGACGCGCAGACCGAGATCGACACCTGGCCGCGGCGCACCGAGGAACGCACCGAGGCCGCCGTCGAGGGCGATGTGCTCAGCGGCGTCGGCGGCAGCCACGGCACCTACACCGGCAGGGTGCGGGTGGTCACCGACCCGGCCTCCTGCGAGGCGCTGGAGCCGGGCGAGGTACTGGTCGCGCCGATCACCGACGCGGCCTGGACCCCGCTGTTCCTCGTCGCCGGAGCCGCCGTCGTGGATGTGGGCGCGCTCAACAGCCACGCCGTCGTGGTCTGCCGCGAGCTCGGCATTCCGGCAGTCATCTCCGTCGAGGGCGGTACGCGACGGCTGCGTGACGGCATGGTGATCACGATCGACGGCGACAAGGGAACGGTCACCGTGGACAGCGTCCCGGCGGCGCTCGTCATCTGAACCGCCGCGGGCCCGTCGCTTCCCCTGACAGGGGCGACGGGCCCGCGCGCATGACCCGAGAAACCCGAGAAGAGGACCACCGTGTCAGAGGAAGTCATCGTCGCCGGCTGGATGGACTACGAGCCGGGCGACCGCGACACGATGCTGGGACAGCTGGTCGAACTGGGGCACCGGACCCTCGAAGAAGAGCCGGGCTGTCTGGACTACGCCATGACCGCGGACCCCAGCGACGAGCGCCGGATCCGCGTGTACGAGCGCTGGGCCTCCCAGCAGGCCCTCGACGAGCACTTCACCACCCCGCACATCAAGGACTTCCGGGCAGCCGTGTCCGGGCTGACCCGGGTGGACGTCTCCTTGCAGGCCCACGTGATCGCAGCGACCCGCTCCATGCGCTGACGGCCAACCCCCGGCGGTCTACGCGGAATCGCCCAGCCGGACCAGCATCTTGCCGACGTTGCCACCGTCCAGCAAGGACAGCAGCGCCCCGGGAGCGTTCTCCAGGCCGTCAACCACCGTCTCGCGCGCGGTGATCCGGCCCGTACGGAGCCAACCCGCGACCCGCTCCTCGAACTCCGGCCGCAGATCCTCGTGGTCGCGGACGATGAAGCCGCGCAGCGTCAGCCGCTTGAGCACCGCCTGGATCAACTGGTTGATGTCAGCCGACCGTTGGCCGCTGCCGGCGGCCCGCCGCTCTCCGCCGAACTGCGACATCATGCCGCACAGAGCGACCCGGCCACCGGTCCGCAACGCGTGCAGGGCGGCGACCAGTTGCTCCCCGCCCACGTTGTCGAAATAGACGTCGACGCCGTCGGGTGCCATCCGGGCCAGCGCCTCGCGCACCGGCTCGGCGCGGTAGTCCGCAGCGGCGTCGTAGCCGAACTCCTTCACCAGCAGGCCGCACTTGTCCGGCCCTCCGGCGGTCCCGACGACCCGCTCCGCGCCCAGCAACCGCGCGAACTGCCCGGCGGCACTTCCCACGGCCCCGGCCGCCGCCGACACGAAGACGGTGTCCCCGGGGCGTACCTCGGCGATCCGGGCCAGCCCGACGTACGCGGTGAAGCCGGTCTGCCCGAGCAGCCCCAACCAGGTGGGCAGCGGCGCGAGTTCGGGGTCGATACGACCGGCGCCGTCGGTGTCCGCGGCATCCAGCACGGCCCACTCCCGCCAGCCCAACTGGTGCCGCACATACGCCCCCGCCGGCACGGAGGCACAGCGGCTCTCCTCCACGACACCCAACGCCCGGCCGTCGAGCGGCGATCCGGGCGTGAAGTTGTGCGTGTAGTGCTTCTCGGTGCTCTCCAGCCGCCCGCGCATGGACGGGTCGACGCTCATGTACAGGTTGCGGACGAGCAGTTGACCCTCGCCGAGGGACGGGAGCGGGCGCTCCTCGACGGCGAAGTCACCGGTCACCGGTTCCCCGTCGGGCCGGCGCAGGAGACAGACCACCCGGGTCGTACGGGGCGTCACGGCGTCATTCCTCCGGCTGCTGGGCGACTCGCCGCTGAGCGAGGCGGCCCACCCAGCCGGCCATCTGGAGGTCGGCGTGGCGCAGTTCGCCCGACTGCCAACGGGCCTGGAAGTCGAAGATGCCCCGTGCCCCGGTCTTCGGGTCGGTCACCTCGACCAGACCGTCCTCGGTGAGCCGGTACACATGCCCGGTCAGCGGATGGATCACTTGCTTGGACATGGGGCTCACTCCTGCACTCGGCGGCGTACGCCGCGCTTGGTCACGGTCACCGGGCCCTCGACCCGGAGCCGGCAGGCGAGCCGGGTCAGGCCGTCCACGGGTTTACGCAGGGCTTCGATGCCCTCGCGTTCCAGCGGGTCCACGGGGGAACAGTTCTCGGTGCCCTCCTCGACCGCCACGAAGCAGGTACGGCAGGTGCCCTTGCCGCCGCAGACGGTGGGCCAGCGGTATCCGAGCCGCTGGGCGGCGCTGAACAGGTCTTCGCCGTCGAGCACTTCGAGTTCGACGCCGGAGGGCCTGACCGACACACGATGGGCCGCCACACGGTGGGTCACGTGTTCATCCACCGGTCGAGCGTCTGGTTGAAGTGGCGGATGCGGCTCTCCTGGTAGTTGGCCAGGGTGATGCCCGGCTTGCGCATCGCCTTCAGTCCCTGCTGGACGTAGGGGAGGTTCTCGCAGTCCTGGTCGAAGACGGGCCCGAGGACACCGAGTTCGGGGATGTCCGCGAAGAGCATGTCCTCCGGCACCCAGCGGATCTTGGCCGGGGGCGGCATCTCTCCGGGCTTCTTCGGGGCCGACATGAAGATGATCTCGGCAGTGCAGGAGTCGGGGTCGAGACCGTTGGGCCGGAACCGGTAGATGATGTTGGACTTGGCGCCGCCCCAGGGGTTGAAGTTGGGGAACAGCAAGTAGTTGATGGCGTCCAGCAGTTCGGTGTCGGCGGTCTGGGAGAAGTCCTGGGTCGAGGTGGCCGCCAGCTGTGCGCGCATCCGCTCGGCGAGGACCTGGCGGGCGGTGCCGCCGGCCGGGATCGCCGGCATTTCGTCCCCTTCCTGCATCACCAGGTCACGGCCCTGGGCCGCCGCGTAGAACGCACGCGAGTCGTAGAACGTCTCCAGTACGTCCTCCTCCGTGACGGAGTCCGCCACGTGCGGGCTGGGAGCACCCTGGATATTGATCATCCGGTTCCAGTTCGGCTGATCCGCCATGACGTCGTACTGCGAGTTGGCGTCCGCCAACCACGTCAGCATCTGCGGGTGGGTGGCGATCACATGGAAGGACTCGATGAACGCGTCCTGGGCCACCTTCCAGTTGCAGGGCAGCACCTTCGCGATGTGCAGCGACTTGTAGCGGTCCTCCAGCGGCCAGATGTAGTACTCGTCGAAGGTGCCGCAGTAGCTCTCGAAGGACTCCGCGTACGGGTCCATGTTGATGAAGACGAAGCCGCGCCAAGTGGCCACCTGGGCCTCGGGGAGCGCGAACTTCTCCGGTGTGACATGCGGGAAGTCCCAGGCGCAGGGCGGGGTCTGCATGGTGCCGTCGAGGTTCCAGGTGAAACCGTGGAACGAGCAGCGGAACTCGCCGACGTTGCCGCCGCTGGTACGCAGTTTGCGGCCGCGGTGCAGGCACACGTTGACGTACGCGCGGATCTCGTCGGGGGCCGTCCGTACGACGATCAGCGAGTCGTCGCCGATCTCGTAGACCTCGTGGTCGCCGACCTCCGGGATCTCGCTCTCCAGGCAGGCGAACTGCCACACGCGCCGCCACACCTGCCGCATCTCACGCTCCGCCCATTCGCGGGAGACGAAGCGCGCGGAGTCGATGTCCTCGCTGCCGATGTAGTCGTTCCTGTCATGCCTCAGGGCGGCGGGAACCGGGCGGCTGTCCTGGTCGAGGTAGTCCTGGACGCTGGGTCCGGGGCACCGCGCGGCGACCGACTCCGACGATTCGTCCATCATCTCTCCTCAGGCAGAAACTTTATAGTGAGTGTAGTTAGCGGGTGCGGCCAGGAGCAACACTCGCGACGCCGTCCGGATCCCGGATCTGCCGAGGTTGTTGAGGAAAAGTCCCGTACCGGCTTGAAATTATGGTGACGCACCTCTCCCCAAGCCTGCCGGGGCGTGTCACACTCCGACGCACTTGAGGCTGTAGTGCCTCATAAGTTTCTTGGCCTGAGCGGAGTTTCGCCGCCCCGGCCGCAGCGCCGCGCGGTCACCCCGGCGGCCCGCGCCGTACCCCACGACGGCGGTTCACGCAGCCCTCTCGACCCTCCATGCGTGGGAGTACTCAACGATGAGTTCCAGACCCCGTAGCGCGGTCCGCCGCGCCCTCACCGCGATCATCCCCGTCACCGCTCTGCTCGCCCTGACGGCGTGCGGCGGCGACGCCACTCCGGCCGCAGGCGCCTCGCAGGCCGCGGCGGCCAACAGCCCGGGCCTCGCGGCCGCCCGTGAGGCCGCGGAGATGTACTCCGACCGCCCGGCCCGCATCCCCGTCACCGAGCCGGTGGGCAAGGACATCCCCAAGGGCAAGCAGATCGACTTCATCCTGTGTGGCGTCCAGTCCTGCAAGGACCTCGCCGACTTCTTCACGGCCGCCGCCGAGGAACTCGGCTGGACGGTGAAGCAGATCCCCACGCAGGGCACGCCCGAGTCCGTCCAGGCCGCCTACGAGCAGGCCGTACGCGACAAACCGGACGCCGTCGTCGCCTCCGGCTTCCCACGCGCCGTCTACGCCAAGCAGCTGGCGCAGCTGAAGGCGGCCGACATCCCCGTCATCCAGTCGAACGCCGACGACGTGGTGGGCGACGGCATCTCCCTGCTGAAGAACGGACCGAAGGACGTCGGCGTCCAGGGCGAGATGCTCGCCTCATGGGTGGTGTCGGACAGCGGCGCCAAGGCCAACACCGTGTACTTCGATCTTCCGGCCTACACGATCCTCAAGCCCGTCAAGGAAGGGTTCGCGGCCAAGTACGAGCAATGGTGCCAGAGTTGTGCGCTCGACAGCGTCGACGTGCCGATCACGTCGGTCGGCAAGGACATGCCGGACCGCGTGGTGTCGTACCTCAGATCGCATCCGAAGGTGACCCACGTCGTCTTCTCCCTGGGCCTGCTCAACGTCGGCGTCCCGGCCGCGCTGAAGACCGCCGGCATCACCGGCAAGCACATCGTCGTCAACGTCGGTGACGCGCAGAACTACCAGTACATCCAAAGCGGCCTCACCGACGGCGCGATGGCCCTGAACTCCCACGAGACGGCATGGCTCCAGGCCGACGCGCTGGCCCGCCACTTCACCGGCCAGTCCATGGACGTGGCCCAGGAGGCGGTGCTGCCCAACATGCTGGTCACCAAGGACAACCTCCCGTCCGCCGACGGCGACTTCCCGCTCATCGAGGACTACGAGGCGCAATTCAAGGCGCTCTGGGGCCTGAGTTGACGCGCCCGCTGCTGCAGGTAGCCGCCCTGTCGAAGAGGTTCGGCGGAACCCAGGCGCTGAAGGACGTCGATCTGGAGGTCGCACCCGGCGAGATCCACGCACTGATCGGCCCCAACGGTTCCGGCAAGTCCACCCTCATCAAGATCCTCGCCGGCTACCACCACGCCGAGCCGGGAGCGAAGGCCGAATTGGACGGTGAACCGTTCGACCTGAGCCAGGTCGCCGCCTCCCGTCACGACCGGCTCCGCTTCGTCCATCAAGAGCTGGGCCTGGTGGGCGAGTTGAGCGCCACGGACAACCTCGCGCTCAGCCGTGGCTTCGCCCATACGGCCTTCGGCAACATCCGCTGGTCGGAGATGGAGCGGCGGACGACCGCGCTGGTGGAACGGTTCGGCCTCGGCATCGACGTACGCCTGCCGCTGTCCATGGCCTCTCCCGTCCAGCGCGCGGTGGTGGCCATCGCCGCCGCGCTGCAGGGCTGGGAGGGGCGGCGCGGTGTCCTCGTACTCGATGAACCAACCGCCATCCTCCCGCCCGGGGAGGTGGCCCGGCTCTTCGACATCGTGCGGGAGATCCGCGACACGGGTGCCGGCGTCCTTTACGTCTCGCACCGGATGGACGAGATCTTCGCGCTCGCCGACCGGGTGACCGTGATCCGCGGCGGGCGACGGATCGCCACCCTTCCCGTCGCCGGCCTCACTCCGCGCTCGCTGGCGGAGTTGATGGCGGGGGAGGAGATGGAGACCGACCACCGGCCGCCTTCTGCTCCCGGTCCCTCCGAGGCCGTACTGGAGGTCCGCGACCTGTGGGCAGGCCCGCTGCGCGGAATCGACTTCGACCTGGCCAGGGGCGAGCGCCTGGGCATCACCGGCCTCGTCGGCTCCGGCCACGAGATCGTGCCGTACGCGGTGTGCGGGGCCCACACCGGGCCGGTACGCGGCAGACTGCGCCTGCCGGAGCGCTCCGAGCGGTGGGTTGACGCGCGCGACGCCGGCGGTCTCGGCCTCCCCCTGGTCCCCGCGGACCGGGCCGGCGAGGGAGTGATCGGCGACTTCTCGGTGGGGGAGAACCTCACACTCCCCCTCCTCGACCGCCTCCGTGCCCGCGGCGGCCGACTGCACCGAGGACGGGAGGGCGCGCTCGCCGAGGAATGGATCGAGCGGGTCGGGGTGCGAACGGCCGGACGCGGGGCCCGGATCACCACCCTGAGCGGCGGCAACCAGCAGAAGGTCGTCATGGCCCGCTGCTTGGCCCAGCGCCCACCGGTGCTGATGCTCTGCGAACCCACGGCCGGCGTCGACATCGGCACCCGCCTGCAGCTGTACGACCTGATCGAGCGCCAGGCCGACGAGGGCATGGGCGTCATCGTGTCCTCCTCCGACACCCAGGACCTGCTCGCGCTGTGCACCCGCGTCCTCGTGGTGAGGGACGGCCGGGTCGTACGGGAGATCGGCGGCCGGCACATCACCGAGCCCGCGCTCGTCCATGCCATGGAAGGAACTTCAGGGACATGACATCCACCCCGACCCGGGCCCGCCCCGCCGCGCCACCGGAACCGGACAGGCCCGCGCCCGCCCTTGGTGCGTGGGGCCGACGGACAGCGGCGGCCCTGTCGTTCCGGAACATCGGCGCCGTCTACGTATGGCTGGTCATCGTCGTGCTCTTCTCCGTCTGGGTGCCGGAGACGTTCCCGACAGCCATCACGGTCAAGCAGGTCCTGAACGGCAACGCCGTGGCAGGACTGGTCGCCCTGAGCGTCGTACTGCCGCTCGCCGCGCGCGTCTTCGACCTGTCCGTCGCCTTCATCATGTCGCTCACCAGCGTGCTGACCGCGTACTTCATGGTCTCCACGGGCCTGGGTCCCGGCGCGGCGATCGCCCTGGCGATGACCGCCGCGCTGCTGATAGGCGTGGTCAACGGAATCGTGGTGGTGGTGCTGCGGGTCGACTCGTTCATCGCCACCCTGGCCACCGGGGCACTGATCCAGTCCCTGATCACCATGGTCACGAACGACAGCTCCATCACCGGCGTGCAGCTACTGGCGAAGCCGTTCGCGAGCATCGCCCAGCTAGATGCGGGCGGCATCACGTTGCCGGTGCTGTACCTGCTGCTCGCCGCGACGGCCATCTGGTTCCTGCTGGAACACACCGCCAGTGGACGCCGGTTGTACGCCACCGGCTTCAACGCCGACGCGGCACGTCTGCAAGGAGTACGCACCGACCGGCTGCGGTTCCTGACCCTGGTGGCGTCCGCGCTGCTCTCCGGTTTCGCCGGGATCGTCTTCGCGTCCTCGGTGGGATCCGGATCCCCGACCGCCGGCACACCGTATCTGCTCTCCGCCTACGCGGCGGCCTTCGTCGGGGCGACCCAGCTGCGCGCGGGCCGCTTCAACGCCTGGGGCACCGTGCTCGCCGTGCTGCTTCTCGGCACCGGCATCACCGGGCTCGGGCTCGCCACCAGCGCGCAGTGGGCCGCGAGCCTGTTCACCGGCTCGGTGCTCATCGTCGCGCTGGTCCTCACGGGTGGGCGGATCGCGCTGCCGACGGTTCTGCGCCGCCGGAAGTCGCCGCCCGCAGAGCCTGTCACCACCCCTGACAAGGAGATCTCATGATGAAAGCGGTTCAGTACCGGACGGTGGGTGCCGGGCCCGAGGTGGTCGAGGTTCCGGTGCCCGAACCCGGCCCGGGCCAGGTGCTGTTGAAGGTGACGGCCGCGGGGCTGTGCCACTCCGACCTGGCCGTCATGAGCTGGCCCGAGGAAATCTTCCCCTATCCGCTGCCGATGACGCTGGGACACGAGGGCGTCGGCACCGTCGCGGCTCTGGGCAGCGGAGTCACCGAGGTCGCGGAGGGCGAGGAGGTGGCGGTGTACGGGCCGTGGGGCTGCGGCCGCTGCCGCACCTGCGCCGAGGGCAGGGAGAACTACTGCCCGCACGCTCCCGGGCTCGGCATCATGCCGCCCGGGCTTGGCTCTCCCGGCGCCCTCGCCGAGTACATGGTGGTGGACTCGCCCCGCCATCTGGTGCCGCTGGGCGGACTGGACCCGGTGCAGGCGGCACCGCTCACCGACGCCGGGCTGACGCCGTATCACGCGATCCGGCAGGCGCTGCCGAAGCTGGTTCCCGGGAGTACGGCGGTGGTGATCGGTGTCGGCGGGCTAGGGCATCTCGCCGTGCAGCTGCTGCGCGCGCTGACATCGGCCCGGGTGGTCGCCCTTGATGTGAGCAAGGAGAAGCTGGAGTTGGCGCGTGCGGTGGGCGCCCACGAGACGTTGCTCTCCGATGGTGAGGCGGCGGCACGGGTGCGGGAGCTGACCGGCGGTACCGGGGCGGAGGTCGTGCTGGACTTCGTGGGGGCCGAGGCGACCTTGGCGGTGGCCGCCGCGTCCGTGGCGGTGGCGGGGGATGTGACCGTCGTCGGCATTGGGGGTGGCACGCTGGCGGTCGGCTTCGGCGGCGGTCTGCCCTTCGGGGTGTCCGCGTCGGCGCCCTACTGGGGCAGCCGCGTGGAACTCATCGACGTCGTCGGGCTCGCGCGGCAGGGGCTCGTCTCCTCCCACGTGGAGACGTTCTCGATCGAGGACGCCCCGTCGGCGTACAAGCGCCTGCATGCCGGAGAGATCAACGGCCGCGCGGTGGTGCTGCCGCACGGGTGAGCCGGGCTGGCCGTGGGGGTGGGGTCTCGCCCCCGCCGCCCCTACCCGTCCCATCCTTCTGGGGCTCCGCCCCAGACCCCACCAGGGGGCGCTGCCCCCTGGACCCCCGGTCCTCAAACGCCGGACGGGCTGAAATCAGCCCGTCCGGCGTTTGAGGACGAGGCCGTTCGCCCCGGTTCGCTCAGCCGCCCACCGGGCTCGTGACACCCACGACCCTCTCGACACACCGTCCCAGCACTGTCAGGAACTCCGTCGTCTCCCAGGGCCCCCGGTCCACCCGCCCGGTGTCATCCACACCGAGGTCCTGCACGTCGTAGCGCCCCCGGCAGTGCCCGAGGGTGAAGCAACACACCTCACCGAGACCGTGTCGCTTCAGATACAGCACAGGCCGCGGCGCGTCGTCGACCGCCGCCGTGTCGCCCTCGGCGAAACCCCGGCACGGCCCCGTGTACTCGGCATGCAGCAGCACCTCCAGCTCCCCGTGCAGCTCACAGACGTACAACTCGTCGGTGACCGTGAACGGCTCGATCCCGGCGACCAGCGGATGGCCGGGCAGGGTGACCTGGACCTCGTACGGTTCGATCGGCGGATGGGCGACGAACTGGCTGCCGAGCACCTCGGCGAGCTCCCCGAGGAGCCGCGGTGTGCTGAACACCCGCGGCCCACCGGACGCCGGCGCCTCGATCACCGCGTTGGTGCCGTGCAGGGCGAGCCAGCGCCCGCCCCGCTCGACGAACCGGGCCAGCGCGGCCCGCTGGGCCGGGCGGGGCCGTACGTCGCAGGTGTAGGTGACCAGCAGGTCGGCCTTCTCCAGCTCGGCCACGCAGTCGTAGTCCTGGTGGACCGTCGTACGCACCTGGGGATGCTCGCCGAGCAGTTCCAGCAGCCGCAGCCGCGCGTAGTCGAAGTCGTGCCATTTGCCGCCGCAGACCAGCACGGCGTCCAGGCGGCCGGCCGGGCCCGCCACGGCTCAGTACTGGACGCGGGTCAACAGCCCGCCGTCCACCACGAGGTTGACGCCGACGCAGAAGGAGCCGGTTCGGGGTCCGAGCAGGAACGCCACCGCCGCGGCCACGTCCTCGGCGGTGCCGTAGCGGCCGATGGGCAGCTTGGCGAGGACCTCCTCGTAGACCTCCGGGCGGCTGGTGCGGATGGTCTCCCACGCGCCGCCGGGGAAGTCGATCGGGCCGGGGGAGACCGTGTTGACGCGGATGCCCTTCGGAGCGAGGGAGTGCGCCAGAGCCGAAGCGTGCTGGACGACCGCGGCCTTCATGGCGGAGTACGAGTTGGCTCCGGCCGGGCGGGCGGTGTCGGAGGCGTTGGTGGTGCCGATGGCGACCACAGCGGCCCGGTCAGAGGCCTCCAGGAAGGGCATGGCCGCCTCGACCAGTCCGGCGAACGGGACCAGGTCACCGCGCAGGCTGGCCTCCCACGACTCGGGGCCCTTGACGTTGCCCGCCGACACGTTGGACACGAGCAGGTCCAGGCCGCCGAGTTCGCCGGCCGCCCGCTCCACGAAGCCCGCGAGCGCGACCGGGTCGGTGACGTCGACCGGCTCGGCGAACACCGTCGCTCCCTCGCCACGCAACTCTGCGGCCGCCTTTGCCAGGGCCTCCTCGCCCCGGGCGCACAGCGCCAGCGCGCAGCCCTCGGCAGCCAGTGTTCCCGCGATCGCCCGGCCGATACCCCGGCTCGCGCCGGTCACCAGTGCCTTCGCACCTGTCAGTCCCAGATCCATCGATGCCACTCCTTTGTGATGCCGTGATGCGGTTATGCCGTGATGCGGTGAAGGCCGTAGCGGCCGACGTGTCAGTTACCAGGAAGCTGTGAGAACGGCACCCGGTCCACCCGCGGTTCCGGCGGCAGTTTCAGTACGCGCTCGCCGATGAGGTTGCGCTGGATCTGGTCGGTGCCGCCGGCCAGCCGGTAGCCGGGGGCGCCGAGCAGGTGCTGGGTCCAGGCGAACGTGCCTGGTTCCCCGGTGTCGGCGCTGATCCGGGCGCCCATCAGCTCGGCGGCGACCTGCCCGGTGCGACTCAGCAGGTCGGAGGCCATGAGTTTGGTCAGGGACGCTTCCGGGCCCGGCTTGTCACCGGCGGCACTCGCCCTGGCGACGCGGTCCACCGTGGCGGCACGGAGCGCGGTACGCACGTACAAGTCGGCGAGCTGCTGGCGAACCAGCGGATCTCCTGTGCGGTCGAGCGAGCGCGCGAGGGCGAGCACATCGTCGAAAGTGCCGCCCTTGCGCCGGTTGCCGCTGCCGGAGGCGGTCCGTTCGAAGGCGAGAGTGGTGGTGGCGACCTCCCAGCCCTGCCCCGGGCGCCCGATCCGCAGCCGGTCCGGAACGCGTACGCCGCTGAGGAAGACCTCGTTGAACGAGGCACCGCCGCTCATCTGGCGGATGGGGCGCACCTCCATGCCGGGCGCGTCCATCGGGACCAGGAACGCGGTGATGCCGGCCTGCTTCACGACGTCCGGATCGGTGCGGGCGAGCAGCAGCCCGAAGTCGGCGAACTGGGCTCCCGAGGTCCACACCTTCTGACCGTCGATCACCCAGTCCTCGCCGTCCCGCCGGGCGCGCGTACGCACCGCGGCGAGGTCGGAACCGGCGCCGGGCTCGCTGAAGAGCTGGCAGGCCAGCAGGTCCGTACGCAGAAACGCCCGTGCGTACTCGTCACATTGCTCGGCCGTCCCGAACAGGGAGACCGACATCCCGACCAGGCGCACGGTGACGCTGATCAGCTCGGTGGAGGGCGGGACCTCGAAGGCCGACTCCTCCTGGGCGAAGGCCGCCACGTGGGCGGCGGTCAGGCCCGCGCCGCCCTTGTCCCCAGGGAGGGTCAGGGCCTGGTACCCGGCGTCGAAGCGGGCGCGCTGGTAGACGCGGCAGCGTTCCAGCAGCAGGCGTTCCTCGTCCTCGGGGAGGTTGTGGAAGACGGCTAGATCACCGGTGGCCTCGGTCTCCCCGGCCGGTTCGAGCACGGTGGTCAGCCACTGCCGGACCTGTGTGCGCCATGCGTCCAGATCGGGCTGGGACATGGCTCCTCCTCAAGAGCAGTTACCAGATGGCGGGTTCAGTAACAGGGAGAGTGCATGCAACCCCTTGCCCGCCGGAGCCATGGGCGGATGCTTGCGGCTCGGGTCAGAGTGTTCCGTACTTTCTTGATAAACGCTACAGTCTCGGCATTGACTCTCCCACGCACCGGGAGGGGCCCGAGGAGCCGCCGGAGGAGCCATGTCTCTGCTACCACTCGACCGTCGTGCCCAGGAGACACCCCACGAGCCCGCTCTCGTCGACGATCAGGGCGTGCTGACCTGGTCGGAGCTCGCCGATCAGGTCGCGCGGGCGGCTGCACGGCTGCTGGAGATCGCACCCGGCCCGGACGACCGGGTCGCCGTCCTCGGCGACAACGCGATCCCCACTCTGGTGGCCCATCTGGCCGGCCTGCGCGCCGGAGTGGGAACCGTCGCCACCTCCCGGCACCTGATGGTGGGCGAACTCGTCGACCAGATCACCGACGCGGGCGCGACCGGGATCATCTCCGGACCCGCCGGTGCGGTCCCCGCCCTGGAGGCGGCCCGCGAACTGGGCCTGCCGCTCGTGATGCACGGAACCTCGGCCATCGGGCACGCCTTCGAGTGGGACCTGTGGCTGGCGGCGGCGCCCACCGGACGGACCTTGCCCACGGGCCGTGCCGCCCGGCCGCCCCTCGTCTACACCTCCGGAACCACCGGCCGGGCACGCGGCACAGAGGTGCGCTGGGTGAGCGGCCCGGTCGCCGACAGCTCCGCATACCTGGCCGCGATCGCGGCCCGCCCCGGATTCCCGCCGGGACCGCACCTCGTGTGCGGCCCCCTGCAGCACAACGCGCCGCTGACATCCCTGCGGCACCTGGCGGCCGGTCAGCAGGTGGTCGTACTCGGCGGATATGACGCGGAGGCGTTCCTGCGCCGCGTCGAGGAGTGGCGGGTCACCTCCACGGTCATGGTGCCCACCCACTTCCAACGCCTGCTCGCCCTGCCGGAAGAGGTGCGCAGCCGGTACGACGTCTCCAGCCTCCTCCAGGTCTCTCACACGGGTTCCGCCTGCCCGCCGGACGTGAAGCGGACCATGATCGAGTGGTTCGGCCCGGTGCTGACCGAGTCCTACGGCGCCAGCGAGGCGGGCACCGTGGCACGCATCAGCAGCACCGAGTGGCTGGAGCATCCCGGTTCGGTCGGGCGAGTCCAGCCCCCGTACGAGGTCCTCGTGACCGACGACAACGGCCGTCCGCTGCCGCCCGGCGAGCTCGGGCTGCTGGCGTTCCAGGCGCCCGAGGGCGGCGGAGTGCGCTATCACGCGGACCCGGACAAGACCAAGGCCGCCTATCTCGCGCCGGGCGTCTTCACACTCGGCGACATCGGCTACGTCGACGCGAGCGGCTACATCTTCATCACCGACCGGGCCGCCGACGTCGTCGTCTCCGGCGGGGTCAACCTGTACCCGGCCGAGAGCGAGGCGGTACTGCGCCGCCACCCTGCGGTCGCCGAGATCGCGGTCATCGGTGTGCCCCACCCGGACTTCGGCGAGTCGCTGCGCGCGCTGGTCGTGGCCGCCGGAGACGAGCCGTCGGCCGAGGAGCTGGACCGGTTCTGCCGCGACCGGCTGGCCGCCTACAAGTGCCCCAAGTCGTACGAGTTCGTCCCGAGCCTCCTGCGCAACGCGATGGGCAAGCTCGACAAACGCGCGATGCGCCGCCCCTACTGGCGCTCCGAGCGCACCATCGCCGGCTGAGCACGGAAGAACCCGCGCCCGCCACCCGTACATACGAAGGATCCCCATGACTGAACTCCTCCTCATCCGGCACGGCCTCCCCATGGCGGGCGTCTACGACCCGGGCCTGTCGCAGGAGGGCACCGCCCAGGCCGAACGTCTCGCGGCCTGGCTCGTGCACGAGGACGTCGACGCCCTCTACACCAGCCCCTTCCAGCGGGCCCGCGAAACGGTGGCCCCGCTGGAGCGGCTCACCGGCATGAGCGCCACCGTCCTCGACGACCTGCGCGAATGGGACACCGACGTCTCGCACCCCTACACGCCGCCGGAGCAGATCAACGCCGACGACCCCCGTTCGGTGGCGCTCTCCGAGGGACGGTACGAGGACTTCGTGCCCGACCTGGACTGGGACGCCTTCCGGGAGCGGGCGGCGCGGGCCATGGACACGATCCTGGACGCCCATCCCGGCGGGCGGGTCGCGGTCGTGTGCCACGGCGGCATCACCAACACCTACCTGGCGACGGTGCTCGGCCTCTCCCGCATGTTCTGGTTCCACCCCGGCTACACCTCGGTCAGCCGGGTGCGACGGATGCCGGGCGGACGCATCGTTCTGCACTCGGTGAACGAGACGGCCCACATGGTCGCCGAGCGCGCCGTCGACGCCGTCGCCTGACCTGCCCGCATCCCCTTCAGGAGGTCCCGTCCGTGCCCGGATCCGTCATCGTCGCCGGCGCCAGAACACCCATCGGCAAACTGATGGGCGCCCTGAGCCCGCTGTCCGCCGCCGACCTCGGCGCACACGCCATCAGCGCCGCCCTGGCCGCCGTACACCTGGACCCGGCCGCGGTGGAAGCCGTCGTCATGGGCCATGTCGTCCAGGCGGGAGCCGGTCCCAATACGGCACGGCAGGCCGCCGTCAGCGCAGGCATTCCGTTCGCCGTACCGGCGAGCACCGTCAACAAGCTCTGCCTGTCCGGTCTGCACGCCATCGCCCTGGCCGACCTCATGATCGCCTCCGGGCGCCACGAGGTGGTCGTCGCGGGCGGGATGGAGTCCATGTCGGGGGCCCCGCACCTGCTGCGCGGAGCCCGTACCGGCTGGAAGTACGGGCCTGCCGCGGTCGAGGACGCCCTCGACCGGGATGCCCTCGTCTGCGCCTTCGACGGGGTCTCCATGGGCGCGGCCACCGAGCGGTACCAGCAGCCGTTCGGCTTCACCCGCGCGGAGCAGGACGAGTACAGCGCACGGTCGCACCAACGGTCCCTGAGCGCCCAGGAATCCGGCGCCCTGGCCGCGGAGATCGCCCCGGTCACGGTGGCCGGGCGTCGCGGCGAGGAGACGTTGGTGGCGGCCGACGAGGGGATACGTCCGGGAAGTACCGCGGAGAGCCTGGGGCGCCTGAAGCCCGCCTTCTCCGCCGGGGGTACGGTCACCGCGGGCAACTCCTCACAGCTCTCCGACGGCGGTGCGGCCGTCGTCGTGATGAGCGCCGACCGCGCCCGCCGGGAGGGCCTGACCCCGCTCGCTGAAATCGGCGCCTACGGCACGGTCGCGGGCCCCGACCCCTCCCTGCTCGTCCAGCCGGCCGGCGCGATCCGTGACGCCCTGTCCCGGGACGGCCGGCTGAAGACCGCCGACCTCGACCTGTTCGAGATCAACGAGGCGTTCGCCGGTGTGGCCCTGGCCTCCGTACGGGAGCTGGACATCCCGCTGGACAAGGTGAACGTCAACGGCGGCGCGATCGCCCTGGGACACCCGGTCGGCATGACCGGCACCCGGCTGGTGCTGACCCTCGCGACAGAACTGGGGCGGCGCGGAGGCGGTACCGGAGCGGCGGCCCTGTGCGGGGGCGGCGGCCAGGGCGACGCGCTGCTGCTGCACGTACCACCGCGAGCCTGACCCCGCACCTCCCGCCCGCGTCCGTCCCCACATCCGTACGAGACCAGGTTGACCCACCATGACCGACCAGCTGCCCCTGGACGAGGAGACCCTCGTCGTGGCGACCCGTACCCACGTCGCCGACGGCGTCGTCTCCCTCACCCTGCGCCGCCCGGACGGCCGGCCGCTCCCGTCCTGGACGCCGGGAGCGCACCTCGATCTGTTCCTGGACGGCGGCCTGATCCGCCAGTACTCGCTGTGCGGGGCCCCCGCCGAACCGGACGTGTGGCGCATCGCCGTCCTGCGTGAGCCGCAGGGTCGCGGCGGATCCGCGTACGTCCACGACCACCTGCCGGAAGGTTCCGCCGTGCGCGTCCGCGGGCCGCGGAACAACTTCCCGCTGCGGCCGGCCACGCGCCAGCTGTTCATCGCCGGCGGCGTCGGCATCACACCGATCCTGCCGATGGTCGAAGCCGCCGAGGCTGCCGGGGCCGACTGGCGTCTGCTGTACGGCGGCCGCACCCGCACCTCCATGGCGTTCCTGGACCGACTCACGCCGTACGGGGACCGGGTGCTCGTCCGCCCACAGGACGAGTACGGCCTGCTCGACCTCGCTGCCTTCCTCGGCTCACCCGAGGAGGGCACCCTGGTGCACGCCTGCGGCCCCGAACCCCTGCTGCGGGCGGCGCAGGAGCAGTGCGCCGACTGGCCGGGCGGCACGCTGGGCGTCGAGCGGTTCGCCCCGGTGCAGGCAGCCGAAGCCCGCCCCGCCGCGGCCTTCGAGGTGGTGCTCGCCCGCGCCGGGCTCACTCTCACCGTGCCGCCCGACCGCTCGGTCCTCGAATCCCTCGAGGAGGCAGGCGTCGACGTGGACTTCTCCTGCCGCGAAGGCACCTGCGGCACCTGCGAGACCGACGTACTCGACGGCACGCCCGACCACCGCGACTCCCTGCTCAGCGAGGACGAACGGGCCACCGGCGACACCATGCTCATCTGCGTCTCCCGCTCCTGCGGGCCCCGCCTCGTCCTCGACCTGTGACCGGCCCGGCACGGCACCGCCTGCTCACTCGATACCGCAGAACCGCCACCGTTCGCTGACTGTCCGGGTTCCGCCCGAAGTGCGACCCTAGGGGGACAAGAGGCATCCGCCGAGGGAACTCGGGAGGGCCACGATGGGACGTGATGTGCCGGCCCTGGTGTTCACGCGGGAGGACCGCCGTCGGTACCGGGAGAAGATGCACACCTGCCTCGATGTGCTGACGCAGATGTTGCGCGAGTCGGCTTTCGAGAGCGAACGCCCCCAGGTCGGGCTGGAGATCGAGCTCAACCTGGTGGACGCCGACGGTCGACCGGTGATGCGGAACACCGAGGTCCTCCAGGCGATCGCCGACCCCGCCTGGGCGAGCGAACTGGGCCGCTTCAACCTGGAGATCAACATCCCGCCCCGGCAACTGACGGCCGGCGGCCCCGGCGACTGGGAGCAGGAGATCCGCGACGCCCTCAACCACGCCGAGGAACGCGCCTCCGCCGTGGGCGCGCACCTGATCATGATCGGCATTCTGCCGACCCTGGGGGAGAGCGACGTCGGCGAGAGCGCCCTGTCCGGCGATCCGCGCTACCGCCTGCTCAACGAGCAGATCTTCGCGGCACGCGGCGAGGACCTGCGGATCAGGGTGGACGGCGTGGAGCGCCTGTCGATGTACGCCGATGCCATCACCCCTGAGGCCGCCTGTACCAGCACCCAGTTCCACCTGCAGGTCGACCCGAAGCAGTTCGCGGACTACTGGAACGCGGCCCAGGCCATCGCGGGCGTCCAGATCGCCCTGGCCGCGAACTCGCCCTTCCTCTTCGGCAGGGAGCTGTGGCGCGAGACCCGCATCCCCCTGTTCGAGCAGGCCACCGACACCCGCCCCGAGGAGATCAAGGCCCAGGGCGTACGACCCCGGGTGTGGTTCGGAGAGCGCTGGATCACCAGCGTCTTCGACCTCTTCGAGGAGAACGTGCGCTACTACCCGGCACTGCTGCCCCTGTGCGACGACGAGGACCCGCAGCAGGCGCTCGACGGCGGAGGCATCCCGCAACTGGGCGAACTGACGCTGCACAACGGCACGATCTACCGCTGGAACCGCCCCGTCTACGCCGTCACCGACGGCCGACCCCATCTGCGCATCGAGAACCGCGTCCTGCCCGCCGGCCCCACCGTGGCCGACATCATCGCCAACGGCGCCTTCTACTACGGCCTGACCCGCGCCCTCGTCGACGAGGACCGGCCCGTGTGGACGCGGATGTCCTTCTCGGTCGCCGAGGAGAACCTGCACACCGCGGCCCGCGACGGCATCGACGCCCGCCTCTACTGGCCCGGCGCGGGCGAAGTCCCCGTCACAGAACTGGTGTTGAGGCGCCTGCTGCCCCTGGCCCACCGGGGCCTCGAGCTGACCGGCATGGACGCGGAGTGGCGCGAACCCCTGCTGGGGATCATCGAGCAGCGCTGCGTGACGGCGCGGAACGGCGCCTTGTGGCAGGCGGAGATGGTCCACCACCTGGAGAAGGCGGGAACCTCCGACCGGGGGGAGGCGCTGCGGCAGATGACCACGACGTACATCGACTACATGCACATGAACGCGCCCGCCCACACATGGCCCGTGGACTGACACCCGCCGACTTCAGCACGCCGCCTTCAGCCCGCCGGCTTCACCAGGCGGCGAGCCCACTCCACTCCTCGGCAGCCGTCAGCGGAACGGGCACGGGTGGCTCCGCCGACGACGTCAGCTCTATGCGGCGCCCCTCGGCCGACGAGCGCAGGAGGGCACTCATCGTCTCCAGTACATGTAGGGCGAGTTCGCCGTTCGCACGAGGCGCCCGCTGTGCGTCGGCGGCGACGAAGTCGAGCAGTCCGACGCCCCGCGCGCCGCCGACGTAGCCCGCCGACACCGGAAGCGTGCGCCACTGCGTATCGCCGAGTTCGAAGCGCCGCACCGCGCCGTCGAAGCCGTTCGGATCCGGAACGGCGAGGGTCCCCGTCTCGCCGTGGACCTCGATCGGCGCGGCCGTGGTGGCCACACCGTCGAAGCTCGTCGTGATCGTCGTCAGGACTCCGCTCACGTGCTCGAGCACACCGGAGACATGACTGTCCACCTCGACCGGTATCCGCTCGCCCGCACGCGGTCCGGAACCGATGACGCGCTCGTCGCGCAGCCGCCCGGCCGCCCCGGTCACGGCACGCACCGGACCCAGCAGATGGACGAGCGACGCCAGGTAGTACGGGCCCATGTCCATCAGAGGGCCGCCCCCGGCGGTGTAGTAGAAGTCGGGGTGCGGGTGCCAGCGTTCGTGCCCCGGGGTGACCATGACGGCCGAGGCGAACAACGGGCGCCCGATGCTTCCCGCCGCCACCGCAGCACGCGCCGTCTGGATTCCGGTTCCCAGGACGGTGTCCGGCGCGCACCCCACACCGACGCCCGCCCGCGCGGCGGCCTCCATGACGGCATGGGCCTCGGGGAGCGTCGCGGCCAGCGGCTTCTCTCCGTATACGTTCTTGCCGTGGCCGATCGCGCCGAGGGCGATCTCGGCATGGGCTGCGGGGACGGTGAGGTTGAGCACCGTGTCCACGTCCGGGCTGCTCAGCAACTCCTCGACGGACAGCGCCTGGACGCCGGGCAGTTCGGCGGCGATCGCGGCCGACCGGGAGGCGTCGAGGTCGGCGACCGCGGTGACCTGCACGGCGGGATGGCCGACGAGCGTGTCCAGGTACGCGCGGGAGATGACTCCGAGACCTACGACGCCTATGCGGTGCGCGTCGCCCACAACATGCCCCTTTCGATGATGGTGCGGACGTTGGGGTTCTCCAGGACGTCGAGGCTGTGGCCCGGTGTCGTCACCACGACGCGGCCGGCGCCCCAACGCCGGGTCCAGATCGCCGGCGTGGTGACCGGCCGGTCCCAGGGCTGCCACGGCTGGGCGGGATGCGTGGTGGTGGCCAGGACCTCGATGAGGTCGTCGTGGAGCACCCAGTACTGCTCGGTGTCCAGCTCGAAGTCCTCGATGCCCGCGGTGATTTGGTGGCCGCGGCCCAGCTCGGTGATGTTGATGGTGTGCGGCAGGTAGTAGTCCGTCTCGTCACCGCGTCGCTCGCACGGATCCTTGCCCGGATGTGTGGCGAACTGACCTCCCACCAGGTGGAGATAGTCGGAGGAGGCGCGGAACGAGTCTGCGATCCCGCCGTGCCAGCCGGTGAAGCCGGTGCCGCCCACGACCGCCGCGTTCAGTCCCGCCAACTGCTCTGGGGCGATCTCCGACATGGTGATGCACTGTACGACGAGGTCGGTGGCGGCCATCTCGTCCGTATCGGCGTAGACGTCGGTCGACTCCTCGACCCGGACGGTGTATCCGTTGCTCTGCAGGAAGGGCAGGAACAGCTCAGTGGCCTTGACCGGCTGGTGCCCCTCCCATCCACCTCTGACGACCAGGGCTTTCTTCCGCGTCATCTTGTCCCTTCGTGAGGCCCGTAGACAGCGCCCTCACTATCCTTCAGCGGCCTGCGGACCCGAAAGGGGCGCCGGACAACACGAAAGTTTCGAGGACCAGAACGGACCCGATGTGACTGACGCGACCGAACCCGACGGGACCGGATCGGACGGACCGGATGGGCCTGCAGAGTCCACCTGCCCGATCGTGCAGCGCGAGTGACCCTGACGCCTCCCACCCCGTGGTGAGCATCGGACCGCGCACCCTACTCCGGCGCGGTCGACGCGGAAGAAGCCCGGGCGCCGACCATCCAACAGGCCGCGGTGAAGCGGACATCCGAGCCCTGCACATAGGTCTCGAACGCGACGCGAACCGTTTCGACGACCTGTGCGCGGGTCTGCTCGTCCACCTCCCGCAGGGCCACGCCGACGGGGCCGAACCGGGTGAAGTAACCGACCAGTTCCTTCTCGGGCAGGGTGCAGGCCACGTCGATCGGCTGGATGTCGATACCGGTCCAGCCGCTCTCCGTCAGGATGCGGTGAATCCGGTCCGGGTCCGCGAAGGCGAACTGCCCCGGCTCGTCCGGCTTTCGGGCGGGCAGATTCGGCAGGAACGGTGCCGCGGCGCGTTCGGCCGTCGTCATGAACGGATTCTCCGCGGGACCGCGCCAGGTGATGAAACGGAGTTCGGCTTCGTCCTTCGCGGCGCTCCGTAGATTCGAGAAGGCCCGGACGGAGTCGTTGAAGAACATGACGCCGAAGCGCGAAATGACGGCGTCGAAAACTGCGCTTCCGAACGCGTGGTCCTCTGCGTCGGCGTGGATGAAGGACGCCGGTGTACCGGCCTCCTCGGCACGCGCCCGGGCAGCGCTGAGCATCGGTTCGGAAATGTCGACGCCGACGCAGCGACCCGCAGGACCGAGCTGTCGTGCCACGGCCACTGTGGTGCTGCCGGTGCCGCAGCCCACGTCGAGAACGTGACCTCCGGGTCCCACGGACATCGCTTCGACGAGGAGCTCTTCAAACGGCCTGAGCAGCTCGTCCATCACTGCCTGTGCATCGACCCAGGCGTTGCCGGCGGGCCCGCTCCAACGGGCTGCCTGTTCGTCATCGGTCCTGCGCGTGGCGTCCATGGTCGTCTCCTGGGCTTGTCCACATCGGGGCGAGGTGAAAGCGTGCTACTTCAAGTCGACTTGAGGTCAAGGGTATGGCGGAGGAACTGGACATCGCGGAGGTGGCGCAGCGCGCCGGGGTGCCCGCCTCGACGCTGCGGTTCTACGAGGAGAAGGGGCTGATCGCCTCGACCGGCAGGCGAGGCCTGCGCCGCCAGTACGATCCCGGCGTACTGGAGCGCCTGGCGCTGATCGCGTTGGGGCGCACGGCCGGGTTCTCGCTCGACGAGATCGCGCGCATGTTCGCGCCGGACGGACAGCCGCGTATCGACCGGCAGATGCTCGCGGCCAAGGCGGAGGAACTGGACAGGAAGATCCGCGAACTGGGCGTCCTGCGCGACTCCTTGCGGCACGCCGCCGACTGCCCCGCTCCGAGCCACATGGAATGCCCCACATTCCGCCGCCTCCTCAAGGCCGCCGCGTCCCGCCCCGTCGCGATGCCGAGGAGGCGAGCCCCGGGGTCACCGTGAGACCCCGCCGCCTGTGCCCGGTCCCGCACAGCCTGACACGGCTCCGCCGATCCGTTGACATGCTCAAAACACCTGATTAGCATTCACGAAATCTTGGAAAGCGCTTTCTCCCTGCTCATGCCTCTGCATTTACGCCTCCGCGCCATCCGACGCGCGGGGTGCATCTCCTGACGGGAGAGTGCCGACATGCACTCGAGGAACCGCAAGACGGCGTCGTTCCCGAAGACGTCCGCAAGGAAGCGTCCATTACGCCCCGCACGCGGCCTTCCCGCTCTCGCGCTCGCCCTGCTCCTCGGCGCGACGATGGTGCCGGCAGGCAGCGGCAGTGCCACCGCGCAGACGTCGACGCTACGGGCCGAGACCTCGCCCACCGGCTTCGCCGCGGTCAACGCACTCGGCCAGAACGGCACCACCGGCGGAGCCGGCGGCCCGACCGTCACCGCCACCAGCACCGAGCAGTTCCTGGAGTACATCGACACGACCGGTCCGCTGGTCATCCAGGTTCAGGGCACCATCGACATCACCAGTAAGCAGGGCGTGCGCCCGAACAAGACCATCGTCGGGGTCGGTTCGTCAGCCGTCATCAACGGCGGTGGCCTGGACTTCTACCGCTCGCACAACGTCATCGTGCGGAACATCAGGTTCACCAACGCCGAAGACGACGCCGTCAACGTCGGCCAGGAGTCCCATCACATCTGGATCGACCACAACGAGTTCGTCGGAGCCGTCGACGGGGCGATCGACATCGTCCGCGGCTCCGAGTACGTGACCGTGTCATGGAACTGGTTCAACAAGACCGACAAGAGCATGCTGCTCGGTCACTCCGACAGCAACAGCGGCCAGGACACCGGCAAGTTGAAGGTCTCCATCCACCACAACTTCTTCGACGGCTCACGGCAGCGGCATCCGCGCGTACGGTTCGGCGAACCGGTGCACGTCTACAACAACTACTACAAGGGCAACGCCATCTACGGCGTCGCGTCGACCATGAACGCGGGCGTGCTGGTCGAGGGCAACCACTTCGAAGGCGTCGAGTACCCCTGCTACTCCGCGAGCGGATACGACGAGTCGGGCCCGGGCCGACTGGTGCAGCGCAACAACACCTTCACCGGATCCGGTACATGCGAGACCAACGGCACCGTGACCGAGCCGCGCACCTACTACTCGTACACGCTGGACCCCGCTGCCGACGTTCCCTCTCTGGTGCGGGCCGGGGCGGGCGTCGGAAAGACCGGTGGCTGAGCGCCTGAGCTCGCCCGCCCCACGACATTCCGTCCGAAGCGAGACGGACGGACTGATCCGCCGTCACCCCGACACTCGACGGCCCACCCCCACAGGAGGAACCCTTCCTTGACTTCTCCCCCAGCTGAAGCAGGGCGTTTCGACCCTCGCGGGTCGAGCTTTCTGCTTCTCAGACAGCAGCTGCCCCGAATCAACGGCAAGGGACGTTGGTACGCCCAGCAGTCTTACACCAGCTCCACAGACCTGACATCCCGCCAGCCCGGCGGTAGACCCGGCCAGCTTGGTTATCGCCGACCGGGCGGCGTACAAGCTACCACTCTTCTGCAGGTGGTTGGCGGTGGACGACGATCCGCGCTGGCGGCGAATCGGCTTTCCCTGCCCTGCTCCGCAGGAGTCTGTTTCCTTCCCCGCCTGAACGCGGGGGTATCCACGGAGGAACCCCGATGAGCCGACGACGGACCCCGTTGCCCACCGAGAGACCATCCATACCCTGGCGCAACAAGCTGGCCGTGGCCGCCCTGGCAGCCGCCATGCTGGCCGGGCCCGGCGTCGCGCAGGCCGCCCCGCAAGCCGCACTGGCACCAGCGCAGGAACGGGTGGCGGCGGCCAGCATCACCTGGAGCCTCGAGCGGGCGAGCAATCCCACCGCGGACCAGCAGGACGCGTACAACCGCATCACGGCGGCCATGAACGCCGCTGTGTCCCGCTACAACAACCTCAGCGACCTCGGCAAGAACATCAGGGTCCGCTACGAGCCGGGCGTGCCCACCGCCGACGGCAACATCAACGGAACCATCCGCTTCGGCAGCAACCGCAGCTACATGACCCAGCGGACCGCCCTGCACGAGATCGCCCACACCATCGGCGTGGGAACGAGCGCGGGCTGGTCCCGCCTCGCCGGAAGCGGCACCTGGACCGGTGCACAGGCCACGGCACTGGTCAGGCAGTACGACGGTTCGGGCGCCAAACTGTCCACCGGCGGCGGCCACTTCTGGCCGTACGGTCTGAACTACGAGAACGAGTTCTCGAACACGGCGGCCGATCGGCACGTCCACATCGTCGCCGCCATGGTTCGCGACGGTCTGTGACAGTACGTGGCCCAAGCGGCCGATGCTTGGGAGCGGCCTCCGCTCCCAAGCACGCCGCCGGGAAAACGGTCAGCCGGCCTTCGGTTCCGCCTGCTGCAGGACCTCCATGGTCCACACGGTCGATCCGGAGGCAGCCGGCTTGGGACGGTCGGCCCCGCCCTGGTGCGCTTCCTTCATCGAACCCTCCATCCAGGCCTGGAACGACGCCTCGTCACGCCACCGGGTGTAGACGAGGTAGTTGTCCGTGCCGTCGACCGGGCGGAGCAGCTCGAACCACTCGAACCCGTCGGCACTCTCGACGAGCCCGGCCCGGGAGGCGAACCGCTTCTCCAGCGTCTCGCGCTGCTCGGCCGGCACGGTGAGGACGTTGATCTTGACGATGCTCATGGGTTCATCCTGCCGCACAGAACCCTGGCAGTGGCGGGCGGCCCCGCCCGGTCGACCCGTGTCACCGATTCAGTCGCCCAGCACCCGGCGCAGGTACTCATTGCCGAACCGCCGGTCGGGATCGAGACGGTCGCGCAGGGCAGTGAACTCCGCGAAGCGCGGGTACGCCTCTGCGAAGTAGCCGGCGTCCCGCGTATGCAGCTTGCCCCAGTGCGGGCGGCCGTCGTGGGCGGTGAAGATGCGTTCCGCGGCCGAGAAGTACTGGTGGTACGGCGTGCCCCGGTACACGTGGACGGCGATGTAGGCGCTCTCGCGGCCGGACGCCGTGGAGAGCGTGATGTCGTCCGCGGGTGCCGTACGGACCTCCACGGGGAAACTGATCCGCAGGTCCGAGCGGTCGACCATGACCTTCAGTTCGCGCAGGGTCTCCACCAGGGCCTCGCGCGGGACGGCGTACTCCATCTCCGTGAAGCGCACGCGGCGCGGCGAGGTGAAGACCTTGTACGGGATTTCCGTGTACGTACGAGCCGAAAGGGCCCGGCTGGAGATCTTCGCGATCGCCGGGATGGTCGCGGGAACGGCACGACCCAGCGAATTGGCCACCTGGTAGACGCCGTTGGAGAGGAACTCGTCCTCGAACCAGCCGCTGAGCCGACCCACTGGAGCGGGCGGGCCCGCGCTTCGGTTGTTGCGCTTGGTGTTGCAGTTGCCTGTGTGCGGGAACCAGTAGAACTCGAAGTGCTCGTTCTCCGCGTGGAGTTCGTCGAAGGTGGCGGTGACCCGGTCGAAGGTCATCGGTTCTTCGCGTGCCGAGAGGAGGAAGATCGGTTCCACGGCGAAGGTGACCGCGGTGACGATTCCCAGTGCGCCCAGTCCGATGCGGGCGGCCGCGAAGACCTCCGGGTTCTCCGTCTCCGAGCAGGTGATCAAGGAGCCGTCGGCGGTGACCAGTTCAAGGCCGCGGACCTGTGCCGCGATCGAGGCCGACGCGCGGCCCGTGCCATGGGTGCCGGTACTGATCGCGCCCGAGACGGTCTGCTCCATGATGTCGCCCATGTTCGTGAGCGACAGGCCCTCCCGCGCCAGGGCCAGGTTCAGTGTCTCGAGCCGGGTTCCCGCAGCCACGGTCACGGTGCCGGCCGCGTGGTCGATGGCGCGGATGCCGGTGAGGTTCTCGGGCCGTATCAGCACGCCGTCGGTCGCGGCGGCCGGGGTGAAGGAGTGGCCGCTGCCGACGGGCTTCACCGTCAGGCCGTCCTCGGCTGCCTCGCGTACGACGGCCTGGAGCTCCTGGACCGACGCGGGAGCGGTGACGCGTGCCGGGCGGACGGTGACGTTCCCGTCCCAGTTCCGCCAGACGCTCCTGCGCTCGGGGGCCTGGTCCCGGGGCGTACGGTAGCGGGTTGTCTCCACGACCTTCCTTCCTGCTTGCTACGTAACTGGCTGTCAGGTTGGGTGAGTTGGTGGCTCAGAGGAAGGCGTGGCCCTCGCCGCGGTACGTCGGGACCTGGCCGACGACCTGCCCGCCCGCCACCAGATGGAGCGTGTTCACGCGCTCGCACAGCTCGCCCGCCTTGGCATGCCGGAACCACACATGGTCACCGAGCCGCAGACCGTACGCGGCCTTGCCGAGCACCGGTGTCTGGACCTCGCCCGCGCCCTCCAGGGGGTTCATCCGCAGGCCCTGGGGCCAGCTCAGGGTGGGCAGCCGGTCCTTGCCGTGCGGCCCGGAGGCGACCCAGCCGCCGCCGAGGACGGTGGCGATCCGGTGGGAAGGGCGGCGTACAACCGGCATGACGAAGAAGGCGGCGGGCCGCGGGCGGAAGCGCCGGTAGAAGTCGAACAGTCCGGGCCCGTAGAGACCAGATCCCGCACCGACCTCGGTGATCACCTGCTCGGCCGCGGTCTGCTCGATGGAGCCGGTGCCGCCGCCGTTGACGAACTCCAGCGGCTGTATGGCCTCGACGGCGGCGATGGTGGCTGCCCGCCGTTCGGCCAGCTCCCGGGCGGAGAAGCGCTGCATGGCGCGGAGCGCGGCACGCTTCAGCGGCGACCCCGGCTGGTTGTCGCCGAGACCGGCGATCTGACCCTCGTACGACATGAGCCCGGCGAGGTGGAACCCGGGCCGGCCCACGATCGCGCGGGCGAGTTCCGCGGCCTGCCCCGGAGTGTGCACGGGGGAGCGGTACGGGCCCAGGTGGAGGCGTCCGCCGGCCAGTTCCAGCGAGGCGTCCAGGTCGATGCAGAGGCGAAGGTCCGGTCGGCTTGAGCCCAACACGTCGTCCATGAAGTCGAGTTGGCCGACGGAGTCGACCATGAGCGTGATGCGCGAGGCCGCGCGCTCGTCCTTCGCCAGTTGCCGCAACGCGGTGCGGTCCGTGGTCGGATAGCCGATGACCACGTCTTCGTGCTCCCGAGCCAGCCACAGGGCTTCGGGCAGGGTGAAGGCCAGAATGCCGTGGTAGCCGTCCCGCTCGAGCGCACGCGCTATCAGATGGCGGCTACGGACCGACTTGCTGGCCAGCCGGATGGTGGCGCGTGAGCCGGTCCGGTGTGCCAGATCGGCGGCGTTGGCGTCGAAGGCGTCCAGGTCCACCACGGCGAACGGCGGATCCAAGTGCTCGGTGGCGCGGTCGAGTTGGGCCATCCGGGCCTCGTTCAGAGGGACCAGGGCGGAGGCGGCCGATGCCGTCTGTTGCATTGCAGAGGCTCCCTGCTGGCGCGGGGCTTAGGTTGCCCGGGCTGAGTTGGTCACTCGTACAAGACGCTTGACTCGTACGGGCGACCATCTCATTCCCGGCCAGCCGAAGTCAACGCTCCGCGAGGGTCATGAGGTGCTCGCCCGCCAGGCGCAGGACCTCGCGGCTGTGCTCGCTGTTGCGGTCGGCGAGCCAGCACAGGGTCACGCCGTCCAGTACCGAGTTGAGGTAGCGGGCCAGGACGGGAAGGGGCACGGTCCACCGGATGCCCGCGCTCTCGGCGGCCGCCACCAAGAACTCCTGGTGGACCTCCAGGTAGTGCTCGTACTGTCGGCGGGCCAGTTCCTCGAACCCGGCCTGACGCAGGGCGTAGTGGGTGAGTTCGTACCCCACCTGGTGCTCGCCCGGGCTGAGCTCCACGCCCTCCCAGAAGGTGAACAGCGTCTTGGTGACGCGCGCGGCGAGGTCGTCGTCCTCCGCCGCGAACACGTCCCTGGCCTTGGCGACACTGCTGTCCGTGAGGCGGGTGATGACCTCCTGCAGAAGCTCCTCGCGCGAGTTGAAGCAGTAGTGGAAGACGCCGAGCGGCATGCCCGCCTCGCCCACGATGGCGCGTGTCGTGGCCTTGGTGACGCCGTCGCGGACCATGACACGGATCGCCGCGGCGATCAGCTCTTCCCGCCGGTCCTTCGCTGCCATACGAGCCATGGGGCCGCCGCTCCTTCAAGCTTCGAGAGTGGATGCGTAGGACGATGCTAGCGCCCTGTCTTGGACGCTCGACCAATATGGGGTCTCGGCGTGCTCGCACTGCAAGCGGCAGACCGCGGCCTCTCCCGCAAGAACGCTCAGCCCGCCCGTCCCCGAACAGTGCGCGACGATGGACCCATGTCAGCGAGCCAGTCGGCCATCCGGGAGAGCACGGCATGAGCCATGTCGAGAACGAGCTGAACAGTCAGCCCGAGTGCTGGGTCCGGGCCGCCGAGCAGGCCGCGGAGCACGCGGCCGTGCTGCCCGCCGCGGGGGAGCGGGTGGCGATCGTGGGGTGCGGTACCTCGTGGTTCATGGGGCAGGCGGCCGCGGCGCTGCGCGAGCAGGCGGGCCAGGGCGAGACGGACGCCTTCGCCGCCTCCGAGTTCCCGTACGGGCGGACGTACGATCGCGTCATCGCCCTCACCCGCTCCGGCACCACCACCGAGGTGCTCGACCTCCTCGGCCGACTGAAGGGGCGTACGCGCACGGTCGCCATCACCGCGGATCCGCGAACTCCCGTGATGGAGGCGGCAGATGACGTGATCGTCCTCGACTTCGCGGACGAACGGTCCGTGGTGCAGACCCGGTTCGCCACCACCGCGCTCACGCTGCTGCGGGCCCACTTCGGCCTGCACACCGAGGCCGTCGTCGCCGATGCCCGTACCGCGCTGTCGGTGCCGCTGCCCGAAGGGCTGGTCGACTGCGCGCAGTTCACGTTCCTGGGCCGTGGCTGGAGCGTGGGGCTCGCGAACGAGGCCGGGCTCAAGATGCGCGAGGCATCGCTGGCGTGGGCCGAGGCCTACCCGGCGATGGAGTACCGGCACGGCCCGATCAGCATCACCTCCGCCGGAACCGCGACCTGGATGCTCGGCGAGGCGCCGGACGGTCTGGCCGAACAGGTGCGGGCGACAGGCGGGTTGTGGATCGAGGGCCGCCTCGACCCGCTCGCCGAACTCGTCCGCGCCCAGCGACTCGCCGTGGCCGTCGCCGCGGCCCGTGGCCTCGACCCTGACCAGCCGCGCCACCTCACCCGTTCGGTCATCCTCACCACGCCGTGAACCGGCGATCCCCGTCAGACGGAAGGGAGAAGCCGTGCCCCTCGTAGCAACCGGTGAGCTGGTCAGCCGGGCGGCCACGGAACGCCCCGCTGTCGCCGCGTTCAACATCATCACGCTGGAGCATGTCGAAGCCGTCGTCGCCGGCGCCGAATCCGTGAACGCCCCCGTCATCCTCCAAGTCAGCGAGAACGCCGTGAAGTTCCGCCGCGGACGGCTGCTCCCGCTGGCCCGTGCCGCGACCGCGGCAGCGGAACAGGCCTCCGTGCCCGTCGCGTTGCACCTCGACCACGTACAGAGCGACGGACTGCTGCGACAGGCACCCGACGCCGGATTCAGCTCCGTGATGTACGACGCCTCGCGGCTGCCGTACGCCGAGAACCTCACCGCCACACGGACGGCCGCCCGCTGGGCCCATGACCAAGGGCTATGGATCGAGGCCGAGTTGGGAGAGGTCGGCGGCAAGAACGGCCGGCCACCGCTGGACGCGCACGCCCCCACCGCCCGGACGGATCCCGCCGAGGCACGCGCCTTCGTCGCCGACTCCGGCGTGGACGCCCTCGCCGTGGCGATCGGCAGCGCCCACGCCATGACCACCCGCACCGCCGCCCTCGACCACGCCCTCCTCAAACGCCTCACCGCCACCCTCGACATACCGCTCGTCCTGCACGGCTCCTCCGGCCTCCCGGACGCCGAACTGACGGCGGCCGTCACCGGCGGCATCACCAAGGTCAACTTCGGAACAGCCCTGAACCTCGCGATGACCGGCGCGATCCGCGACTTCCTCGCCGCGCATCCGGAGGCGGTCGACTCACGCAAGTACCTCACGGTGGCGCGCGAGGCGATGACGGAGGAAGTGGCGCGGATCATGAGGGTGGTACGAGCCGTCTGAGCTGAGCACAGAAGCACCACGAAGGCCGATCGAGTGGCTGGTCGTGCTCGGTACCACTGGTAATTTTTCGCCATGCGGGAGACGCAGATCCACCTTGGAGAACCGCCCGTCGTGGTGAACGCCGGAGTGGGCGTGCACGGCGTCGCGAGCCGTACCGATGTGTTCCGGCTGCCCGAGCTGTGGCAGCTTCACCTGTACCAGTACGAAGCGGAGCTGATCGTCGACGGCACCGCGCACGCCGTCCGCCCCGGCCGAGTCAGTCTCGTACCGCCCGGCACGACGGTCCGTTTCCGCTACCAGGGCCGCTCCGAACACCTCTACGCGCATCTGCGCATCGCCCCTGCCGGGCCGCCGCGCACCATCCCTGTCATGCAGGACGCCGGGCCCGAACTCCCCACACTCACTAGCCTGTTGCTCCATGCGATCGCCTCCGTGCCCGGCGCGCCCGAACGCACCCGAGCCGAAATCTGGACGGCCCTGTGGCGCATCGCCCACCTCACCCCGGAAGCCGCCGGGCGCCCCGGCCCTCACCCGGCCGTCAGCGCAGCCATCGCGTACATCGAGGCGAACCTGGCCGCCCCCCTCACCGTGCCCGCCGTCGCCCGCGCCGCGGGCGTCTCGCACAACCACCTGACCCGGCTCTTCCGCGCCACGACGGGCGGCACGGTCGTCGCGTACGTCCGACGCCGCAGGCTGGACCGCGCCCACCACCTGCTGCGCGCCTCGACGCTCTCCATCCCGGCAGTCGCCGCATCCGTCGGCATCCCCGACCTCCAGGCCTTCAACAAGGCATGCCGACGCGAACTGGGAGCCTCACCACGCGCCCTGCGCGGCGCGACCGGACCCTCCTCCGGCGCTACTTCTTGACGGCCTTCAGGACCACGAACTTCGCATCGCTGGCCACGACTTGGCTGTTGCCGAAGATGCGGCGCAGCTTCACGTGGTAGCCGAGGTGCCGGTTGCCCACCACCCACAGCTCGCCGCCCGGCCGCAGCGCCCGGCGCGCTCCGGAGAACATCCGCCACGCCGTTGCGTCGGTCGTCGCCTGGTGGGAGTGGAAGGGCGGGTTGTTGAGCACGAGGTCGACGCTCTCGGGCGGGACGCCGGTCAGCCCGTCGCTGACGCGGAACTCCGCCTTGCCGACGGTCCCTTCGGAGTTGGCGCGGTACGTCGCCTCCGCCGAGGCCACCGCCTGGTACGACTCGTCCACGAACAGCACCTCGGCCTCCGGGTCGGCCAGTGCCATCGCCGTACCGACGACACCGTTGCCGCAGCCCAGGTCCACCACGCGCCCGGCCCCGGGCCCGTACGGCAGATGCTGGAGGAAGAACCGGGTGCCGATGTCGAGACGTTCGGCGCAGAAGACGCCCGCGTGGTTGACGACGGTGCGGCCGGAGACGGGACCGATGCCGTCGGGCAGCGTGTAGGTGTGCGGCCAGGGGTTCTTCGGCCGGGTGAGCGCGGGGTCCGGCTCGCAGAAGATCAGCCGGGCCTTCTTCTCGGCCAGGGAGGTCCTGGTCGGGCCGAGGATCCGCTCGAACAGCCTCAGCGTCGAGGTGTGGATCTCCTTGACCATCCCGGTACCGACGACGACCGTCCCCTCATGCACTCCGGGCGCCAGACGCAGCAACTGGTCCTCCAGGAGCGCGAGGCTCTTGGGCACGCGGATCAGGAGCACGTCGATCCGGTCGGGCGGCGGATCCTGGGTGGTGAGCAGGCGCACCGAGTCCGCGTCGACACCGTTCCGTGCCAGATTCGCGCGGGTCGCCTCCTGGGCGAGGAACGAGTCCGTGATCTGCACCGGCCGCAGCGTGTGAAGGGCGGTGACGAGAGCGCCCCAGCGGTCGCCCACCACGACGACGGTTCCGTCAAGCGACTGCCCCCGCTCCCTGAGTTCCGCGAGATGCGTCAGCAGATACGTGTCGGAGGCGTCCCAGGCGCGCAGCCGCTCACGAGGGTCCTCGGGAAAACGGGCCAGCTCGTGCTCGCCCCATGGTGTCGCCATACGCTCGGTCATCGTGCGCCCAGGCTAGCCGAGCCGCAGCTCATGACGTTTTTCGCCCGTACGTCTCCGAGCAGTGCGCCACCATGGAGCCATGAACGCCGAGCTGTTTCCCCGCAGTCGTACGGAGGTCGCACCGGGCGCAGTGCACCTGCCCGACTGGCTGGACGCCGGGCGCCAGCGCGAACTGCTCGAAGCCTGCCGCGACTGGTCGCGCCCGCCCGCCGGCCTGCGCACGGTCCACACGCCCGGCGGCGGCACGATGACGTCGCGGCAGGTCTGTCTCGGCTGGCACTGGTATCCGTACGGGTACGCGCGCACGGTCGTCGACGGCGACGGCGCGCCCGTGAAGCCGTTCCCGGAGTGGCTGGGCGAGCTCGGCCGTCGCGCGGTGGCCGACGCCTTCTCGGGCGACGATGCCTTCGAGGGCGACCCGACAGCCCCGTACGACATCGCCCTGATCAACTTCTACGACGCCGACGCCCGCATGGGCATGCACCGCGACAGCGACGAGAAGTCCGATGCCCCGGTGGTGTCGCTGAGCCTCGGCGACACGTGCGTCTTCCGCTTCGGCAACACTCAGTCGCGTACACGCCCGTACACGGACGTCGAACTGCGCAGCGGCGACCTCTTCGTCTTCGGCGGCCCCGCCCGGCTCGCGTACCACGGCGTGCCGCGTGCACCCGGGCACCGCGCCTCCGGAACTCGGCCTGTCGGGCAGGCTCAACGTCACGCTGCGGGCCAGCGGCTTCTAGCCGGGCACTCCGCAGAGCGGATCATGGGAGACTCGCCCTCATGAACGGCAAGCCGACCCCCCGAGCAGCGGGAGAAGGAACCACGCGGACCCGGCTCGACCGCGGACGCGGCGCGCTCGGGCCCGCACTGGAGCTCGTACACACGGGACGCGCGCCGACGCGGGCCGTGCTCACCGCCGAACTGGGGGTCACGCGGGCGACGGCGGGCGCGGTCGCCGCGGAGCTCGAGGCGCTCGGGCTGATCCGGGTCGACGCCCGCCCCGGCGCCGCCGCCGGTTCGCAGGGGCGGCCCTCGCACCGGCTCCGGGTCGCCGAGGACGGTCCTGTCGCCCTCGCCGCCCAGGTGCACGCCGACGGTTTCCGCGCGGCGCTGGTCGGGCTCGGCGGCCGTATCGTCGCGACCACACTGGGCTGCGAGATCGTCGACGCCGACCCGGCGAAGGTGCTCGGCTCGGTCGTCGACGCGGGCGCCCAGCTCCTCGAGCAGACCGGACGTTACTGCGTCGGCGCCGGACTCGCCGTGCCCTCCGCCGTCGCCGAACCCGAGGGCACGGCCCTCAACCCACTCCACCTGGCCTGGCCGGCAGGCGCACCCGTACGGGAGATCTTCGCGGAGCGGATCCACGCGGCCGGAATCACCGGCCCCGCCTTCGCCGCCAACGACGTCAACCTCGCCGCGATCGCCGAACACCGCCACGGCGCGGGCCGCGGCGCCCGCGACCTGCTGTGCGTGGCCACCGGACACCGCGGCGTGGGCGGCGCGCTCGTCCTCAACGGCCGCCTGCACACGGGCAGTTCGGGCCTGGCACTCGAAGTCGGGCACCTCACGGTCAACCCCGAGGGCCGCCCCTGCCACTGCGGCAGTCGCGGCTGCCTGGACGTCGAGGCGGACCCCCTCGCCTTCCTCACCGCGGCGGGCCGCGACCCCGGCTCCGAGGTCTCGCTCCTCCAGGAAGCGAACGACCTGATCCGCGACCATTACACCGACCCGGCCGTCAGCACGGCCACCGAGGCACTGATCGACCGACTGGGCCTGGGACTTGCCGGGCTGGTCAACATCCTCAACCCGGACCGCATCATCCTCGGAGGACTCCACCGCACCCTCCTCGACGCCGACCCGGAACGCCTGCGTGCCGTCGTCGCCGACCGCAGCCTGTGGGGACAGAGCGGCGGCGTACCGATCCTCGCCTGCACGCTCGACCACAACAGCCTGGTCGGAGCAGCCGAGTTGGCCTGGCAGCCGGTGCTCGACGACCCGCTCGCCGCGCTCACGCCCCAGTAAGGCTCCACAGCGCCGACACCAACGGCCGCCGCAGATCGGCACGTCGTACGCACAGGCCGATCGGGAACGGCTCAGGCGGGGGAGTGGCGGGCAGCACCGCCAGCCGGTCGCGCACCGCGCTGTGCTCGAGCACGAGACGGGGTACGACACCGGTGCCGCAGCCGAGCGCGACCAGCGTCAACAGCCCCTCGTGGCCGTCGGGTTCGGCCGCCACCTCGGGCGTGACGCCCCGCCCGCGGAACCATCGGTCGGCCGCCTCGCGCACCAGTCCACGGTGCGGCAGCACGAACGGCCCGTCGAGCCCGTCGTCGGCGCGATCGCGGGCCGTGACTAGGACCAGCTCGGTCACCGCCACCGTCCGGCTGACCAGCGGCCCCGGCAGTCTCGCCGGAATGCCCGCGACCGCCGCGTCGACCTCGCCCTCGTCGAGCCGGGCGAGCGCGGCTGCCGCGTCACCGGTGCGCAGGTCGAGGCGTACCTGGGGATGTGCGGCGCGAAAGGGTGCGAGGAGGTCGGGCAGCAGCGCCTGACAGGCAGTCACCGTCGCGAACAAGGCGAGCCTGCCGGTGAGTTCGGCCGGGTCCGGATGCTCCTCGCGGTACGTGCGCCACAACTCCAGCGCCTCCATCGCGTACGCGCGGAATCGGTGCCCCTCCGCCGTCAGCGACACCCCGCGCGGTCCACGGTCGAAGAGCCGGTGGCCGAGCCCCGCCTCGAGACGCTGCACGGTACGGGTCAGCGTCGCCGGGCTGACATGACAGTCCAGACTCGTCCGGCCGAAGTTCAACGTCTGCGCCAGATGAAGGAACAGCCGTAGCTCACGATGGTCATCGAGCATGCCTTCACCTGTGCCTTTCATTACACGCAACACCCCGATGCATAAGTTGCGCTTGCCGCAACGCAGAGCCGGAGCCTACAACTCGACCATGACCTCGACTGTGACCCCGACGTACGCGTCCACCGTCTTCCCCCTCGAAACCATGACCGTCCCCGGCGGCACCGAGACCATCCTGCGCGGCGGCCGCCACCTCTTCCCCCTCCTGCCGCGGGCCTTCGCGGGCGTCCACCGCATCGGCGTCATCGGCTGGGGCCCTCAAGGCCGCGCCCAGGCAAGCAACTTGAGGGACTCTCTCGCCGGTACGGACATCCGTGTCGCCGTCGGTCTGCGCCCCGGTTCCGCCTCGGCCGCCGACGCCCGCGCGCACGGGTTCACCGAGGCGGACGGCACGCTCGGCGACTGGCTCGCCGTCACCGCCGAGAGCGACCTGGTGATCCTGCTGATCGCGGACGCCGCGCTCGCCGCCCACCACCAGGAACTCTTCGCGGAGCTGAAGCCCGGCGCCACGATCGGCCTGTCGCACGGCTTCCTGCTCGGTCATCTCCAGGAAACCGGCGACGAGTTCCCCGCCGGGCACGGGGTGATCGCCGTCTGCCCCAAGGGCATGGGCGACTCGGTGCGACGCCTGTATCTGCAGGGCGCGGAGACCAACGGCGCTGGAATCAACAGCAGTTTCGCCGTGCACGCCGACCCCGACGGTCACGCCGTCGACCGTGCACTCGGCTGGTCGGTCGCGCTCGGGTCCCCGTACACCTTCCACACCACACTGGACAGCGAGTACCGCTCCGACATCGTCGGCGAGCGCGCCATCCTGCTCGGCGCCGTCCACGGCATCGTCGAGAGCCTGTACGCGCGCTTCCGCCTCGTCGGCGACGATCCGGTGACCGCGTACGAACGGTCCTGCGAGAACGTCACCGGCCCGATCGCCCGCACCATCTCTCGCTCCGGTCTGCGAGCGGTGCGCGAGAACCTCGACCCGTCAGGGCGGGACACCTTCGACCGCGCGTACACGGCGACGTACGGCCCCGCCCGCGACCTCGTCGCCGAGATCTACGACGAGGTCGCCGACGGCACCGAACTACGCAGCGTGATCCTCGCCGAACAGCGCCTCGGCACCCGCCCGATGACCGAGATCGGCGGCTCGCCCATGTGGGCGGCGGGCGACGAGGTACGCGCCCGGCGAGCCCAACGCGCGCTGCCTGTCGACCCGTTCACGGCAGGCGTCTTCATCGCCACCATGACAGCCCAGATCGACGAGTTCGCCGAACGCGGCCACCCCTGGTCGGAGATTGTCAACGAGTCGATCATCGAGGCCGTCGACTCACTGCTGCCCTACATGCACGCCCGAGACGTCGCCTATATGGTCGACAACTGCTCCCGCACAGCCCGCCTGGGCACCCGCCGCTGGGGCCCACGCTTCCAGGCGGCGTACGACCAGATCGCCTTCCCCGCCTCCGAAAACCCCGCGGGCCAGGCCCTGTTGAGCACCTTCACCACGAACCCGGTACACGAGGCGCTGGCCGCGGCGGCGAAACTCCGGCCGTCCGTGGATATCGCCGTGGTCTAGGGGCCTCTAGGACGACGAAGGCTCGGTCGCAGCGGAGGAGACGGCGTACTGCGCCACGCCTTCGCCGAAGGACCAGTCGATCGGCTCGTTCTCGATCAGGTTGACGAACACGTTCCGCGGCTCGGTCCCCGCGTAGGCCAGGGCGAGTTCGGCGATCCGCCGGTACAGCGCCTGCTTCTGCGCGGGGGTCCGCCCGGAGCGCAGGGTGATCGTGACGTACACGAGGCCGTCGTCCCGGTGGATGCCGAGGTAACCGTCGTCATAGCGCAGTGTGCTGCGGCTGCCGTCATGGCCGACCAGGACCTGGAACCGGTCGTCGGGCGGGATCCCGATGGCCTCGACCAGGGCGTCGTGCACGGCACGGCCGAGGGCGTCGAGCCGGTCGGGGTCGGCGCCGAGGGCATCAATGCGGACGAAGGGCATGGCTCTCCTTGTCGAAACGGTGTCGAGAACGGTGACTTACAGGGCTTGCGGCAACCGGTCCCGCCCCGGCGCCGACATATGCAGCACCTCGTACGCGTCGCCGTCGGCCTTGGGGGTGGCGGGTTCCCAGAGGGAGAAGTGGACGAGTTCCCAACGGCTGGTGTCCACGGCCGCCGCCGCGAGCACCGCGCCGTCCTCGTCGGCCAGCCGACGGGTCTCGCGTACGGCCTCCTCCGCGATCTCGGCCAACGGCACGTCGTCCGCCGCAGGTTGGCGCCGCAGCACCGCGACGCGCGCGGGGGAGCGGGCGGCGCCACCCTCCTCGTACGCCAGCCCGGTCCACTGCCGGACCTGCGGCCTGCCGAAGTCATCGGCGATCCCCTGGAAACCGCCGCCCCAGAGAAAGGAGTTCATGCCCGCCACGGTGTTCCACAGATAGAACGGGGCGTACTGGTTGACCGGAGATCCGTGCACGCCGCGCTCGCGTATCAGGTACGCCTTGACGCCGAGGCCCTCCCACTCGTCGAGCAGATGCCCCCTGCGGGCGACCCGGTCGCGGATGACGGTCATGTCGTAGTCAGCGGGCAGAGTGAGCGCGTACTGCATGGCGTGCAACGAGTGCCTCCTCAGGCGGGACGGTTTACGGGAGCGGCGGAGGCGAGCAGGGACAGCAGCCCCCGTACACCCGCGTCGAAGGCCGCGGGTGAACCCGACGCGCGGGCCAGCACATAACCGCCCTGGACGGTCGCGACGACGGCCGCCGCGACCTCCTCGCCGTCCAGCGAGGGCGCGAACTCGCCCTGTTCCTGGCCCTCTTCGACGATCCGCGCGAGCCGCTCACGCAGCCAGTCGAGCGTCTCGTCGACCGGAGCACGCAGCTCGGGGCTGGCGATCACGTCGGGGTCCATCGTGAGACGCCCTATGGGACAGCCGCGCAGCACATCGCGCTCGCGCCGCAGATACGCCTCGATGCGCTCGTACGGCGTGCCCGGCCCGTCGAGTACTCCCGCGGCGGTAGCCCGCATCTCCTCGGCGGTCTTCTGGATCGCGGCCAGGGCGAGGTCCGGTTTCCCCTTGAAGTGGTGGTACATGCTGCCCTGCCCCGCGCCCGCGCGCTCCAGGATGGCTTTGGGGCTGGTGCCCACGTAACCGCGCTCCCACAGCAGCTCACGAGTGGACTCGATCAGACGCTCCGACGTGCTCATACACGAACTGTACATACTAGTAGTTACAGAAGTCGAGACGCCTGAGAAGCAGCGGTGAGCAACCCGCGTACTCCCGCGGAGGTACGCGCACTGCCGCTGGCCGTACGACGACCTGGAACCCCCTCCAGGACGACTCTCGGAAGCGACACACAACGACATCGCACCGCACATCGCTTCCGAGGAGTTGACCGACCATGCAGACCCTGGCGCACTTCGGCGACGGCGGGCCCGGCCCGTGGATCCTGTTCTTCCCGGTGATCTGGGCACTGGTCATCGGCGGCGGCATCGCGCTGCTGCGCCGCACGATGTGGCGCGGACGCCGCGGCCCCTGGAGGACCGAGGCCGTGGCCGACAACTCACCGATCACCGTGCTCGGCCACCGCTTCGCCTCCGGCGAGATCGACGAGGACGAGTACTGGCGCCGACTGTCCGTCCTGGACGAGCAGTTCGGCCGCACCGGAAAGGGCGCCGCGGCATGACCACGACCACAACGACGACCACCACGGGCGCCCTGGACGCCCCTTCCCGAAACTGAGGGCTGCGCCCCAGGCCCCGCTGCCTACGGCGGGTGGGTGGGGTGCCTACCGGGGTGGGGGGTGACAGTCGTGTCGCGGCTGCGGGTGCGTTGTGGCTGGTTGCGCAGTTCCCCGTGCCCCTGAAAAACCTGCGACTGCCCGCAGCCCGACGAGCAAGCGAACCGACAAGCCCGCAACCCCGACTACCCGCGCTCTTCCGCCGGTGGGAGGGGACGTGGGCCGGTGCGTCCTATGCCCGTCGCTTAGCTTCGGTCTGGGCACACCAGAACCCTGTGCAAGCAAGGGGCCGTATGCCCTGTTGGCGACGGGCTGACGCACCGGACCGCGGCCCCGCACCCACCAACCACCTAGGGGCGCGGGGCTGTGACATTAGCGGCTCCGCCGCGGGGCGCGACCAGCCACGACGAACCGTCAGTCGACAACGAACCCAACCCGCCCAACCGCCGGAAGCAACCCGCAGCTTCTAACCAACCGCCCCCAGCGGAGCGCCGTGCACCGCCGTCTCCGTAACCGCCCCATACGGCGGACAAGGCGGCAGCGTCACCGCAGGCGCCGGCGCCACAAGCGTGAACCACACGACCTTGCCGGACTCGCCGTCCGGCCGCACCCCCCAGCTCTCACTCATCGCGGCGACCATCGCAAGGCCACGACCGCACGTTGCGGAGGGCGAGGCGTCGCGAACCTCCGGAAGCCGCGGATCGCGGTCCCGCACCGACACCGTGAGCCGGTCGAGCAACAGCTCGATCTCCACGGTGCACAGCTTGTCGGGCTCCGCATGCCGGTGAACGTTGGTCAGCAGCTCGGTCACCCCCAGCGCGGCCCGGTCTATCAAGGCGTCGAGATGCCAGTAGCGCAGTTGCGCCGAGACGATCCTGCGGACCTGGCCGATCCGCGACGGCAGGGCTTGGAGCTCCACCGTGCAGTGCCTGCTTGGCTGGCTGATCACGGCTGCGACTCCCCGAATTGAGGTCCGGAAGAAGACGAGTACGGATCCAGCAGGGTGCCTGCATACAACGGCCGCCTGCTGTTCGTGACCGGCGCGCGCTGGTTCACAGCGTAATCACCGGTGAACCCAGAGTGACGTGGGATCAGCGTGACTCAGGGCATGGGGTCCTGCAACTCGTGGCACCCTCAGCGGCCGCGCCCCGCCGCCTTGCGCACCGCCTCGATGAACCGGCGGGCGGCGGGCGGTCCGGCCTCCCCCGGAGCGGGGTCGTGCTCACCCAGAGTGAGCGTGTAGCGGGTGCCGTTGACTTCCGCAAGTGCACGGTCGTCCTGGGCGAACCACGGCTTCGACGCACGGACCGCCCGCACAGGTGCGCTGTCGATCTCGCTGCCGTAGCTGGTCAGCAACTCCAGCCTGCCGTCGCTGATCCGGACCTGTCCGGCCCGGGTGAGCGAACGCAGCCTCTTCCCGATCCGTACGCCCGTGGCTGTGAACTCCGGCTCCGCCATGATGCCCCGCCCCCTTGTGCGCTACGGCTGTGCTCCGTCCTGGTCCAGTGTGCGTGGCGCTCGGGATCGCCGTCTCGTCTCGGGTTCGCCGTCCCCTGCGGTGCAGTCTGCACGTCCCGCGCGTCGAGCACCAGTGCGCACACAAACGTCGGGCGCACGGTCCGGCGCACTCGCGCGGATGCGCCCCCCACCGTTGTGTGCCAGTGGTTCCTTTGAGGCGCTCAAAGGTATGTCTATGCAGGTGAGAAGCGTGCGGAAGCTGTCTATGATCGACGCGTCCGACCCGCCGAACCGGTGTCGGCCCATCCTGAAGGAGCCCGGCCGTGACAACCCCAGAGCAGGCCCGCACCCATGAGCCGATGGCCACCCTCGACGTCGACCACAGCGACACCGAGTACCGGCACTGGCTCAAGGAAGCCGTCCGCAAGGTCCAGGCCGACGCCAACCGCTCCGCCGACACCCACCTGCTGCGCTTCCCGCTGCCCGAGGCGTGGGGCATCGACCTCTACCTCAAGGACGAGTCCACCCACATCACGGGCAGCCTCAAGCACCGCCTGGCCCGCTCGCTCTTCCTGTACGGCCTGTGCAACGGCTGGATCCGGCGCGGCCGACCCGTCATCGAGGCGTCCAGCGGCTCCACGGCCGTCTCCGAGGCGTACTTCGCGAAGCTGATCGGGGTCCCCTTCATCGCGGTCATGCCCCGCACGACCAGCGCCGAGAAGTGCCGACTGATCGAATTCCACGGCGGGCAGTGCCACTTCGTGGACGACCCGCGCAAGATGTACGAGGAGTCCGTCGCCCTCGCGGCCGAGACCGGCGGCCACTACATGGACCAGTTCACCTACGCGGAACGGGCCACGGACTGGCGCGGAAACAACAACATCGCCGAATCGATCTACCGCCAGCTGCAGTTGGAGCGCTACCCCGAGCCCGCGTGGATCGTCGCCACCGCCGGCACCGGCGGAACGTCGGCGACCATCGCGCGCTACGTGCACTACATGCAGTACGACACCCGTATCTGCGTGGCCGATCCGGAGAACTCCTGCTTCTTCGAGGGCTGGACGACGGGCAACGCAGAGGTCACCACCGACTGCGGTTCACGCATCGAGGGCATCGGCCGGCCGCGCATGGAGCCGAGCTTCGTACCGGGCGCCGTCGACCGGATGATGAAGGTCCCGGACGCGGCAAGTGTGGCCGCCGTACGCGCACTGGAACAGTCCATCGGCCGCAAGGCGGGCGGCTCGACGGGCACCGGCCTGTGGAGCGCCCTGAAGATCGTCGCCGAGATGGCGGCCGCGGGCCGCACGGGAAGCGTCGTCACGCTGCTGTGCGACCCCGGAGACCGCTACCTGGACAAGTACTACTCGGACGAGTGGCTGGCCGCGCAGGGCCTGGACATCGCACCGTACGCGAAGGCGATCGAGTCCCTGCTGGCTACGGGGGTGTGGCCGGACTAGGTGTTCTTGGGGTGCACGCGCGCGTGCACCTCCTTACGTCCGTGCTGACGCCAGCCGCCGGTCCAGCTTCACCACCGCGTCCCGGAACGCGCGCCCCAGCCCCGGCCGCCCCAGCTTCACGGCGAAGCGGAACGCCGCGGTTCCGTCGGCGGCAAAGGTCCACTGCACCCGCGTACCCGTCCCGTGCGGGGTCAGCCGCCACTCCTCGACGAGGGCACGGACCCCGGGGGCGTTCGTCTCGTCCACGCGATACGCGTACACCTCGGCGGGCTCGGCCGCGAGCACCGTCTCCTGGAAGCGCGTACCGCCCTTGAGCCGGATCTGCCGCCCCTTGCCGTCCTCGGTCGGCCGGGCCAGCGTCACCGCCGAGAACCACTCCGGCCAGCCCGCCACGTCCTCGGCCAGCGCGCGGAAGACCGCCTCCGGGGGAGCGCTCACCACTCTCGCGAACACCAGACGCACAGGAGCAGACTGGACGAAGTCGAGCCCCACCGGGCGCAGTTGGCGAGCCACGTACGAAAACCCCCTCGCGGGAACGGAATCCGGACAGCGTCAGACCCGAGGTGAAGCGGTGGAATACGGGCGTACGGTCACGATAACTGGCGGTCCGTCAGATGTCTGTATCCTCCTCGGGTTCGCCCGCCACCACCAGGCGCCGCAGATGCTCGGAGACCTCCGCGCGTGCCTCGGCGGGCAGCCCGGCGTCCGTGACCAGCGTGTCGACCTGCTCCAGCGCGGCGAACGAACTCAGCCCCACCGTGCCCCACTTGGTGTGGTCCGCGACCACGACGACGCGTCGCGCGGACTGCACGAGACGCCGGTTCGTCTCGGCCTCCGCCAGGTTCGGCGTCGACAGGCCTGCCTCGACCGAGATGCCGTGCACCCCGAGGAACAGCACATCGAAGTGCAGCGCCCCGATCGCCTGGTCGGCGACCGGTCCCACGAGCGAGTCCGAGGGCGTACGCACACCACCGGTCAGTACGACCGTGGCCGCGCCTTGCCGTTGCCCGGAGGTGCGCTGCGCCGCGTGGAAGACATCGGCCACGCGCACCGAGTTGGTCACCACTGTCAGGTCCGGCACATCGAGCAGCTGCTGGGCCAGCGCGTATGTCGTCGTGCCGCCCGACAGGGCGATCGCCGTGCCCGGCGCGACCAGGCTCGCCGCGGCCCGCGCGATGTCCTCCTTGGCGGTCAGCTCCAGTCCCGACTTGGCCTCGAAGCCCGGCTCATGGGTGCTGGCCTCGACGATCGGGACCGCGCCGCCGTGCACCTTCTCCACCACGCCCTGCCGGGACAGCGCGTCCAGATCGCGGCGGACCGTCATATCGGAGACGCCGAGCTTTCTGGTGAGCTCGTTGACGCGGACGCCGCCGCGCCGCCGGACCTCGTCGAGGATCAGAGCGCGGCGCTGCTCCGCGAGGAGGTTCTGATTCTCGCTCACGTCTGCTCCGGTCCCTTCGCCTCGTATTCGCCCGACACTGTCTCGAACCCCCTCCGACCCGACTTCGACCCCTCCGACCCCCTCCGACGAGGACATTCTCGCCGCCCGGGACCCCAAGGGCGTCCCATACTCGCACGGGTGACCACCCCTTGCGCCACTGCCTGTGCTCATGCGCACACGTCACGCGGGCAACGCGGGGCCGTCACCGTCACACGGATCGGGGAGATTCGGTGACCAGGGGTGCGCACCGGCCGCGTAGCCGGGATTCTTGTACCTGCGCATGACATGTCACCAGGCAGTACGGGGGAAGCAGGGACAGTGGAGCGTTCACAGGAACGTGCCTCGGCGGGGCAGGCGACCAGCCCCGAGCGGCGGCCCGAAACGGCCGACACCGCACTTGAACTCCTGGTCCACGGCGTGGGCGGCACCACGCCCGAGGAGATGCTGAACGATCCGCGCACCGTGCGGATCACCGGCGACGAGACGGCCGCCGTCTTCCGCCGTATCGATGACGCCGACGCCGAGCAGCGGCCCGACGACTACCGCGGCAAGCCGGTACCCGAGGCGTACGTATGGTGCAACCTCACCTCCGGCAACGGCGCCCGCGCCCTGTGGCTGCTGCTCCTGCCGTTCATGGTGGTCAACCTCGCCCACTGGATGCGGCCCACGGTGAGCGACAACCGGACCAGGACGGTACGCCTCTACGGCCTGCTCGTCCGGCTGGTGAGCCTGACCCTCACGGTGCTGCTGGTCGCCGCCGCCTGCGAGGTGGCCCTGGACCTGGCCGCCTGGCAGTGCGCGGGCTCGCGCGCGTGCGCCGCGGACCACTCCTGGCTGGGCTTCATGGCGCCCGTCGAGTCCGGCGACGGCTGGTGGAGCCAGCCCGGCCGCCGGCTCGCGCTCGCCGCCGTGGTGCCGGCCGCCCTCACCGGCCTGTTGTGGTACCTCTCCCACCGCACCTGGAGCGCGTACGAGTCCCAGCAGCCGATGACCGACGGGGCCGACCTGGACGAAGACACCAGCCGCCTGGGCCTGGGCCGCCCCGGCTTCTGGTACGGGCGCCGCCTGGTGGCCCGGCTGCGCGCCGCCCACACCGCCGCGGGCCTGTTGACGGTCACCGCCGGCGTCGGCACCTCCGCCGCCCGCCACGACCGCGGTGACGGCGGACCGCTCGTCCTGGAGACACTGGGCTGGCTGCTGAACGCAACGCTCGTCGTGGGCACGGCAGTTGTGGTGTGGGTCGTGTGCCGCAGGGGCCGCAGCGAGCGCCGTCTGGACCGGCAGCTCGACGAGGCCTTGGTGCGCTGGCTGCCGATCGGCTCGCTGGTCCTGCTCGCCCTCACCGTCGTGTACGCGGGCTGGTCGCGTCCGGAATGGCGGTCGGTGCACCGGCTGCCGGGCGACGCGACCTTCGGCGGCATCGTCCTCGTCCAGGGCCTCCTCGTGATCGCGATCGGCGTGGTCGCCCACCTCCTCTACCGCTCCCACCCCGACACCCGCACCGCGATGCGCGGCCTGGCCGGTCCCGCCGTCGCCATGCTGGCCTGCGCGCTCGGCGGCGTGTTCTCCGGCGGCGTCGCCCAGCGCGTTGCCGACTGGCTGGACGGCACCGGAGGCTCGATCAAGGGCCCACCGGTGTTCCTGACCTGGCAGGCATCCGTCATCCCGCCCCTCCTCATCGTCCTCCTGCTGCTCTTCGCCTGGCTGGCCCGGCGCACGGTTCAACTGCGCCGCGCCGCGATGAGCGAGGTGGAACAGGACTACCCCGCCGAACCCAAGGACACCGAACGCACCCGACGCATCGCGCGCACCCGCGCGATGGCCTCGCTCACCGACCGGGCTCCCCGCATCATCGGTATCACCTCCACGGTGACGCTCCTGCTGGGCATCGTCGCCCTCGTAGGCGCCATGGCGTCCGACAAAGTGCCGGGCAAGGCGGCGCAGGACACGCACGCCTTCGTGGAGGGCGCGGCCGAGACCGCGCAGGCGCTCGGCTCCTGGCTGATCGGCGTCGGCTTCATACTGTTCGTCACCTGGGGCCGCCGCGCCTACAAAGACCCCTCCGCCAGGCGCACCATCGGCATCCTGTGGGACGTCGGTACGTTCTGGCCGCGCGCGGCACATCCCTTCGCGCCCCCCTGCTACGCCGAGCGCGCCGTGCCCGACCTGACCTGGCGCATGGCCACCTGGACGCGCACCACGGGCGGACGGCTCGTCATCTCCGGGCACTCCCAGGGCAGCGTCCTCGCCGCCGCCGCGGCCTGGCAGCTCACCCCGTCAGTCCGCAAACGCGTCGCGCTGCTGACCTACGGCTCACCCCTGGAGCGGCTCTACGGACGCTGGTTCCCGGCCCACTTCGGTCCCGACGCGCTCAGCGGACTGCACCGCGAGATCGACTGCTGGCGCAATCTCCACCGGGCCACCGACCCCATCGGCGGCCCCGTCAGGCTCCACGGCGACTGCGGCCCGAAGGTCGACCGCGAGCCACTCAAGGACCCCCTCGCATACGGCCGAACCGCCGAACACCCGCTGCCCGCACCGATCCTCGGCCACTCCGACTACCAGGCGGACCCGGCCTTCGCCGAGGAACGGCAGCGACTGCTCACGCGACTCAGGCCGGATGTGCCGGGCCCGCGCCCGGAAGGCGGGGCCCCAGGACCTAGTGAGCCTGATCCGGACACGCCACCTGACGGCGAGCCACAGTCCGGTCCGCGCCCACCCGGCGGGCCGGCGCTCGCTTCGGATGCGGACGTTGCGCCTCAGCCCGGTCCGGGCGCGGCCAGTGAGCCTCAGTCCAGCCCGGGTGCGGACGGCGAGCCGTAGCCCGGTCCGGGCGCTGAAGACGAACTGCAGCCCGGTCGGGGTGCGGACAGTGAAGCTCAGCCCGATCCAGGAGCGGACGGTGCGCCTCAGGGCAACTCGGGCAAGTCCTCGGCGTAGAGCAGGGTGAGGTCGTCCGTGCTCGTCTCGGCGAGCTGGGCGACCCGCCCCGCATGCCGCTCCACCATCGCCTCGAACGTCTGCCGCGCGGTGCGGCCGTTGCCGAACGCGGGCCCCTTAGGGATCGCCGTGAAGTACTTCAGCAGTGCCTCGCCGGCGCCCGGCGCCAACCGGTACTCGTGCTCCTCGGCCTGCTGCTCCACGATCCGCAGCAGCTCCTCGGGAACGTAATCACTGAAAGTGATGGTCCGTGAGAAACGGGACGCCACCCCGGGGTTGACCCGAAGGAAGCGCTCCATCTCGGCCGTGTACCCCGCGACGATCACCACCACCGCCTCCCGGTGGTCCTCCATCAGCTTCACGAGCGTGTCGATGGCCTCGCGCCCGAAGTCGCGTCCCGAGTCCTCTGGAGACAGCGCGTACGCCTCGTCAATGAACAGCACGCCTCCGCGCGCCTTGTCGAAGGCCTCCTGCGTACGGATGGCCGTGGAGCCGATGTGCTCGCCGACCAGATCGACCCGGGACACCTCGACGAGATGGCCCTTCTCCAGGACGCCGAGCGAGGCCAGGATCTCGCCGTACAGCCGGGCGACGGTCGTCTTGCCGGTGCCGGGGGAGCCCGTGAAGACCAGATGGCGCCGCACGGAGGCCGCCTTGAGGCCCGCCTGCTGGCGGCGGCGGCCCACCTCGATCATGTCGGTGAGGGCACGTACTTCGCGCTTGACGCTGTCGAGGCCGACCAGCGCGTCGAGTTCACCGAGTACGGCCTTCGACGTGCGTGCGGGCTGCTCGGACTGCCCGGGGTTCTGGGCGGTGACGAGCGGCTCCTGCTCGGTCGTGCGCTGGCCCGGGATGGCGCCCAGCAGACCGGGGGACTGGCTCGTCGTCTCCACGGCCGTCTGAGCTGCCGGGGGCCGTACCCCGGCGCTCTCGTCGCTCGTGCAGTCCTCGACGACGGGTCCGTTGCCGGAGCCCTGGTCGCCGCCGGCGTCGGCGAACTCGTAACCCCCGCGCGCGCAGCGCTCCGTACGGCACTTCCTGAGCGTCGTACGGCAGCCGTCGATCACATGGAAGCCGTAGCCCCCGCTGCCCGTGACCCGGCAGCCGTGGAACGTGCCGCGGCCGCCGGCCGAGACGTAGAAACCGGCCTCCGCGGGCGAGTCGACCGTGCAGCGCTCGACGGTGGGGTCGGCGCCCTTGGTCACGATCACACCCGTCTGCGCACCGTCGATGGTGCAGCCCGAGAGTGTGCCGCCGCTGCCGTGATCGCGGAACCAGGCGCCGGTCGCGGCGTCCCGGATCCGGCAGTCGTCGAGCTGTGCGGTGGCACCGTCGCTCACCGACACCGCCGTGTTGCGCACCTGCCACAGATCGCTGTCGACGACATCGGCGCGCGAGCCGCGGTCGAGCACGAAGAGGGCGTCCGGCACGTCGTGCACCCGGCACGAGTCGAGCACCACGGTCGCGCCGTCACTCACCCAGACCGCGGGGTAGTCGCCCGTACTGTCATGGATCTCGCACTGGTTGGCGTCCACGCGTGTGCCGGGGTCCCACACCGACAGGCCGTTGCGCCCGAACTGCCGCACCGTGGAACGGGTCATCGTCAGGACCGAGCGGGAACGCAGATCGACCGCGTTCTCCGGGATGTCGTGGATCCGGCAGTCGGCGAGCGTCAGTACGGCGTCCGTGTCGAGCGTGACACCGTCCGCCGTGGTCCGGTGCACCACGCAGTCGGTGAGATGCGCCGTCGCCCGCGCGGTGACCTGGACGCCGCTGCCTTTGACCTCGTACACCTCGCAGCCGACGGCCTCCAGCGCGGAATGCTCACCGGTCGCCGACAGGCCCGCCCCCGACGCGTGATGCACCCGGCAGCGCTCGAGGCGTGGATGGGCGGCGCCGCGCACGGCGATGCCCGACTGGCCTGCGGCCACGACCTCGCAGTCCTCGAACACCCCGCCCCCGCCGTCCAGTACGGCGATGCCGACACCCGCCGGATTGTCGACCGTGCAGCGCCGCACCGTCGGACGCGCACCGCCGCGCACCTCGATCCCGGCCGCGGAACGCGTGACGATCCGGATGTCCGTGAGCTCCGGAGCGCCCTCCTCGACGAGCAGCGCGGGCGCCGCCGCGTCCTGGCCCTCCACGAGCAGGTCCTGGACCACGGCGGACGCGCGCACCGTGAGCGGCACACCGTCGACGGGCGCGATGCGCACGGAACCGGGGGAGCCCTCCGGGCCACGCAGAGTCACCGTCCGCTGGACAACGAGGTTCTCCCGGTACGTACCGGGCGCGACGGTGAGCACATCACCGTCGCCCGCGGCCTCCAGGGCGGCGGCGAGCGATGCGTACTCACCCGTGCGGCGTCGCCACCGAGACGTGCCGGTGTGCGTCACCTGGACCGTGCCCTGTGCCATGGCGCTGCTGTGCCCCCACCTCGTCGTACGCGGGTCCTGAGAGGCTCCCCGTCGCTCCCCCTCGCCCCCGACCGGTCAGCTCACGGGGGTTCGGAAAACAGCCTCTCACGACGTGCCGAACAGTTCGGCCGGTCCACCGTAGCGTGCGCGGGCAGGGGGAGTTGACCGTAGCGGAAGGCTGTCAGCTGCCCGTGCCGGTCCTGCCCCAGTCCGGTCCGGCCTGCGACCATGCCCGGTCCAGGCGGGCGTACCGGCGACGCATCATGCGCCACACAACCAGCCTCCGGGAGCCCTCGAGGAATCCGGCGCAGGCGGCTGCCGTGCCGAACCCGGCGAGCACGGCGTGCGTCGTCGCGGTGGCGGTGTCCAGGGGGCGGCCGATTATTCGGCCCTGTTCGTCCGTCCACAGCTTGAACCGGTCGCCCGGCTGCGGGGACTTGAGGGCGGCCGTCACCGTGCCCTGCCGCTCCGAGCCGTCCGGGCCCTTCCAGTCGGCGACCACCCGGTTGTGGGAGTCGCGTGCCGAGGACGTCTCGGGGTCGGGGTCGAACGGGCGGCTGTCCGCCTTCTTCACGACGGTTGCGTCCACCAGGTGGCGGTCCAGCCGCTGTTGCCGTACGGACTCCTGCAGGGCGTCCTGGGCGACTGAGCCGACCCATGCGCCGACCACGGGGGCGGCGACCAGGATGAGCAGCAGCGTCGCCAGCGCCAGCCAGGCCTCGACGAGGTCGGTCTTACGGCACAGCGGATTGCGCCGCCAGCGCCAGAGTCCCCTGATGGCCCGCAATGTCCCGCACCCCCTTCCCCATCCGTCATAACCCGCCGACGGAGCCGTCCACGCACGTGGCCGGGGAAGAGAGAGCGAAATCACCCCAGCACCGGCCATTCATGAACTTCTCACAAGACCTCAACGGGCGTGCCCGGCGCCCTGGTTCCCCACGCGAGGGTCTAATCGAGGATTCTGACCAGGTCTCCCACGCGCACGGTGCCGACGGACTCCGGCACGAGGTTCTGCCCGAAGAGCAGCTTGCCGCCGATGCGCCGGTGGCGGCCGAGCGTGCGCAGCGGTTCCCCGCCGCGCTCGGCGGTGTCCTGGTCGGTGGTGGTCACGACACAGCGCGCACACGGCTTGGCCACGCGGAAGACCGCCTCACCGATGGCGATCCTCGACCAACCGTCCTCGGACCAGGCGTCGGTGCCGTCGACCACGACGTTCGGCCGGAAGCGGTTCATGGGGAGAGGGCCCTCGTCGGGCCGGTCGCCATGCGCTATCAGCGAGTTGAGGGCATCGAGGGAGGCGACGGTGGTGAGCAGCAGGGGATAGGCATCGGCGAAGCTGACGGTCTCGCCCGGACGCGCGTACTCCGGATCGAGGGGACGTCGGGTGGCCGGCTCGTCGAGATGCACGAGACGCACGTCGATGCCGAGATAGTCGCTGAACCAGGCGTGCGCCGCGGCGTCGGCCGGAACCCCCTCCACCTTGTCGCGCGGCATCTCGACCGTCGTCGTGCCGATCGGCTCGGGCACGGGAACGGCGAGCGGTTCACGGCCGGGTCCGGACAGCAGAACACCGCCGCCGGGCTGTGGCTCGGCGGCGGCAAGCGCCATGCGCGGATGTGCGCGCTGGGTGATGACCTTGCCCGTCTCGTCGATCAGCACCCAACGCCGGTCGCCCGCAAGGCCCCAGGGCTCCACGACGGCCTCGCCTGAGGCATGGCCCCTGGCCGCCTTGAGCGGATAGACGTGGATCGAGTGCAGCACCGACATCGACATGAGGTCATATTGTCAGCCGGCACTGACAACCTCCTCGGAGGCGGCCGGCTGATCGGAGCGAGACCTCAGTAGCCGCCGCGGTATTGCTGCTGCTGATTGTTGTACGGGTCCTGATACGGCGCCGGAGCCGGACGGGGAGCCGCGGGGCGCATCGCCTCGTAGCCCGTACCGCCCGCCACGGGACGCTGCGGTTGTACCGGACGCTGGGGTTGTACCGGACGCTGCGGCTGCTGGGCCTGCGGGCCCGGGTAGCCGCGCGGACCGGCTGTCTGCTGTTGCGGGATGTACGGCGTGGCGGCCTGTTGCAGCGGCTGGGGCTGCTGGGCCTGCGGGTAGCCGTACGACGGCGCCTGCGGTGACGGGGCGGCCGGCAGGGCGGGCAGCGCCGACGGAAGCGCGGGCAGGTGGTTGCCCGTGTCGTACGCCGAGGGGACCCGGATCGGCGCGATCTGCGGGGTACCCCGCTCAGCGACGAGCGAGTCGTAGATCGGAGTGTCCGGGAAGGAGGCGGAGTAGTAACCACCGCCATAGGTGGAGCGAGGGGAGGTCATGGCACATAAGTTAAGCCCACGATGTGCTGGTTGGGGAGACCGATAAGAGGGTTGTTTTTCGTGTCGGCAGTGACGTGCCATCCCTAATGTGAGCGAACTTGCAGAAAAGGGGCGGCGGTTGAAGTTGAGATCTGGTAAAGGCCGAGTTCCGGGAGGGTTACCGGCGAGTCGCACGTCCTTCCGGCGAACGGGGTCATGGGCGTTCGCCGTCCGCTGGAATAGGTTGGCGAAGAACGACTTCATGTACTGATCTGAAGCGCGATCCGGCGCGGAGACACCCGATGGGGGCGGACATGTCAATGCCTAAAGGTTCGAACGTTCCGGTGCCGACGGCCGGACTTCGCGTCGAATTGGGGTGGCGTTCCGGCCCCGGCGTCCCCGACGCGGATGCCTCGGCGCTGTTGCTGGTCTCCGGAAAGGTCCGGTCGGACCGGGACTTCGTTTTCTACAACCAGCCCGCGCACGCCTCCGGAGCTGTACGGCACGAGGGCAAGCAGAACGCCGGCGGCCAGGTGAGCGACACACTGGTCGTCGACCTCGCGCGCGTGGAGCCCGAGGTCGAGACCGTGGTGCTCGCCGCCTCCACGGACGGCGCCACGTTCGGGCAGGTGCCCGGCCTGTACATCCGGGTCCTCGATGCCCAACAGGGCACAGAGGTCGCGCGCTTCGACAGTGAGGGCGCGACCGTGGAGACGGCGTTCGTGCTCGGGGAGTTCTACCGCCGCCAGGGCGCCTGGAAGTTCCGCGCCGTCGGCCAGGGCTACAGCAGCGGACTCGAGGGGCTGGCCACGGACTTCGGCATCACGGTGGATGAACCGCAGCAGGCGGCGCCCGCGCCCACGACGCCATCGCCCATGCCCTCGACGCCACCGCCGCCCGCGCCCGTCGCTCCGCCGCCCGCGCCCGTCGCCCCGCCGGTCACGGCCGCCGCGCCGACGCCGCCACCGGCCGCGCCGCCTGCGCAGCCCGCCGCCCCGGTACGTCTGACCAAGGTCACGCTGACCAAGGAAGCCCCCTCGGTCTCGCTCACCAAGCAGGGCGGCACTTCCGGCGCCATGCGTGTGAACCTCAACTGGCAGGTGCGTAAGCAGTTCTCGGGGTGGCGCAGCAAGCTGGGCCAGGCCGTCGCCATGCACTCCGACCTCGACCTCGACCTGTGCGCCCTGTACGAGCTCTCCGACGGCAGCAAGGGCGTCGTACAGGCACTGGGCAACGCTTTCGGAGCGCTGCACCAGCCGCCGTTCATCCATCTCGACGGCGACGACCGCACCGGAGCCTCGGCGAGTGGCGAGAACATGAGCATCAACCTCGACCACCAGCAGTACTTCCGCCGCATCCTGATCTTCGTCACCATCTACGAAGGAGCCCGGTCCTTCGCCGACCTGGACGCCACGGTGACCCTCCAGCCGCTGCACGGCGCGCCCATCGACTTCTCGCTCGGCGAGTGCACCGTGCCCTCGACGGTGTGCGCGCTGGCCCTCATCACCAACACGGGCAGCGATCTCGTCGTCCAGCGCGAGGCCCGCTTCCTCGTTCCCGAGCGCGGCGTGAGCCCGCAGCGCACCGTCGACTACGCCTACGGGTGGGGCATGAACTGGACGCCCGGCAGGAAGTGACCTGGCCGGAAGTGATCATTCACTGCTGCTCGGTTGCCGCGTCGGGGCGGGTGTAGGTGCGGCCCTTCCAGGCCGCACCGCGCCCCCTGTAGTGCTGCACCGCGGAATCCACCGTCATGAGGAGGTACAAAAACGCGGTGACCGGCAACAACAAGGCGAGCGGGAGCGGTTGCCGGTAGTAGCGGAGCATCGGCAGATACGTCGCTGTCATCACCAGCCACGCGAGCCCGCCCGCCGCCGCTGCCCCGGCGCTCCCCGCGGCCAGACCCGCGCAGAGCGCCACGGGCGGCACCAGGTACACCACGGCGAGGCCCACGACCGTGCCGACCAGCAGCAGCGGGTTGTGCCGCAGTTGGGCGTACGCGCTGCGCGAGACCATCCGCCAGAGGTCGTGCAGTCGCGGATACGGGCGCACGCTGTCGACCTTTTCCGCGAGCCCCAGCCAGATGTGGCCCCCGGAGTGCTTGACCGCCTTCGCGAGCGCCACGTCGTCGATGACCGCGTGCCGGATGGCATCCGGAATGCGGGCCCGCTCGGCGGCGTCCGCGCGCAACAGGACGCAGCCGCCCGCCGCGGCAGCCGTCCGCGACCCCCTCACGGCGATCCGGCGGAACGGATACAGCTGCGCGAAGAAGTACACGAAGGCGGGCACCACCAGCCGCTCCCAGACGCTCTCGACCCGCAACCGCGCCATCTGCGAGACGAGATCGAAGCCTCCGGTGCGGGCAGCGGACACCAACTCCCGCAGGCTGTCCGGGGCGTGGGCGATGTCCGCGTCCGTCAGCAGCAGATACTCGGGTGCACGCGCGCGGGCCAGGCCGATTCCGTGCCGTACGGCCCAGAGCTTGCCCGTCCAGCCCGCGGGCGGCTCCCCGGGTGAACCGACGGTCAGCGGCAGCCCGCCGTGCCGCTCGGCAAGCTCGCGGGCCAGTTCCCCGGTGCCGTCCGAACTCCCGTCGTCGACCAGGAACACTTCCGCCCGCCCCGGATAGTCCTGTGCGAGGAGCGACGGCAGGCTGCGCGGCAGCACGGCGGCCTCGTCCCGCGCCGGTACGACGACGCAGACGTGCGGCCAGTCCTCCGGCTCCCGGCGCGGCGGCAACCGTAGATCCGTACGCCAGAAGAAGCCCTGTCCCAGCAGTAGCCACAGCCAGGCGGCCAGCGATCCGGTGGCGGTCCACACGAGGGCGTTCACGGGCGCAGTCTGCCCCACGCCGGGGGCCTGTTGAGGCGGATCGTCTATGGTGACCGGGTGAAGATCGCGCTCATGGACTCCGGGATCGGACTGCTCGCGGCAGCCGCCGTGGTACGTCGACTGCGGCCCGACGCCGACGTCGTTCTGTCCTCCGCCCCCGAGAGCATGCCCTGGGGGCCGCATTCTCCCGAGTACGTGACCGAGCGCGCCCTCGCCGTCGCCGAGGCGGCGGCGGCCCACCGGCCGGACGCGCTGATCGTCGCGTGCAACACCGCCTCCGTGCACGCCCTGCCCGCCCTGCGCGCCCGCCTTGAACCGGACCTGCCGGTCATCGGCACGGTTCCCGCGATCAAGCCCGCCGCGGCGGGCGGCGGACCCGTCGCGATCTGGGCCACGCCCGCCACCACCGGCAGCCCCTACCAGCGCGGTCTCATCCAGGAGTTCGCCGCCGGAGTGACCGTCACCGAAGTGCCGTGCCCCGGCCTCGCCGACGCGGTGGAGCAGGCCGACGAGGCCGCCGTCGACCGGGCGATCGCCGCCGCCGCGAAGCTCACCCCGGACGATGTAAGGGCCGTCGTCCTGGGCTGCACCCATTACGAACTGGTCGCCGAACGCATCCGCGCGGCCGTGCAGCAACCCGGGGACGCCCCGCTCGTCCTGCACGGCTCGGCCGGCGCCGTGGCCGCCCAGGCCCTGCGCCGCATCGGCGAACACCCCGCACCGGAAGCGCCCGCGCGGGGCACCCTCACGGTGTTGCTCAACGGACGGGAGGCGGCCCTGCCCGCGGCCGCGCTGACGTACGACGAGGGCAGGCTGCTGCAGGCCGTCAGCCCCGCCCGCTGAACCCCTCTCGCCACGAACCGGACCCCGGACATCCACCCGGACCAGTAACTGTGCGCAACGCAGTGCCCGCGCTGCGGAACCTGAGTACTCTCAAGGCCATGAGGCACCCCCACGGCGAAGAGGACGCTGCCGACACCCCGCACTCCGACGTGTGGCACGGCCGCGCGACCAACCGTGTGCAGTGGCTGCTCGCCCTGGGCGGCGCCGGCTGCATGGCCCTGGGCATCGAGCTGGCCGTCGACTCGGCCTGGACGTCGGGCGTCGTGCCGCTCCTCATGTCCGTGGTCGGCTGCATCGCCGGGGGACTCCTGGTCCTCTTCGGCACGCTCGCGTTCGTGCACGTCGCCGTGAAGGTCGACAAGGAATGCCTCGAAGTGCGCTGCGGCCACATGGGCCTACCGCGCCGCCGGATCCCCCTCTCCCACATCACCGGCGCGGACTTCCTGCCTCGGGTGACCCCGCGGCACTGGGGCGGCTGGGGCTACCGCTGGCGGCCCGAGAAGGGGACCGCCGTAGTCGTCCGGCGCGGCGAGGGCCTGGTGCTCCGGCTCGGCGACGGCCATTCGTTCACGATCACGGTGGACAACGCGGAGGCGGCCGTACGGGTCATCCGGGCCCGCCTCGCGTCGACGACCTCCACGACCCGGGGCACCGCGCACTGACGCGCCCGGTCAGGGACCCAGCCGGCCGCTGCGAGTACGCCGGCCAGCATCCACCGCGCTGTCCCGATCCTGGGGCAGGGGGCGAGCCGTGGCCAGCCCCGCGAGCAGTCCCGCGCCCGCCGTCACCGTGGGGAAGCTCAGCGCGTTGCCGACCGCGGCGATCGCCGCCAGCGCCGTGAGCGCGGCGCCCGCGGTGAGCGCGACCGGCGTGCGGCGCGCCGTGCGCCACAGCGCGTACAGCACCCAGCAGAACACCGCCGCGAGCAGCACCACGCCCACGAGCCCCTGCTCGGCCGCCTGCTGAAACGGCGCGGAGTACGGCTTGCCGTCCGCCGTCGGCGACTGCGTGATCGTCGGGCTCAGCTCCGCGAACCGTCCCGGTCCGACCCCAAGGCCCGGCTCCTCGTGGGCCAGATCGAGCGCGTCGCGCCACAGCTGGACCCGCTGCTGGGTGAGCTGCCCCTCCAGGGAAGAGGTCAGGCCGTCCGGCAGCACATTCTCAGCGACGGCCCAGGTCGCTCCGGTCACCAGGCCCGTGGCGAGGGCGAGGCCCGCGAGTCCCGGGCCACGGCGCATGTGGTCGGCGGCCAGGGAGCACAGCAGTACACCCGCACAGGCGACACAGCCCGCCGTCGAACCCAGGAAGGCCGAGGCCACCCCGATCCCGGCGGCCAGCAGCCGCAGCCCGAGCCGCAGCCCCGGCGAGCGCGCCGCCCAGGCCGCACAACACGCGGCCCCCGCGGACAGGGTCAGAAGAGCCGCCGTGGAGCCGGTCTGCCCGAGCGGCGAGATGACCTGCGACCCCGGCGCCGTGTTCGGGGCGGTGATCGCAAGGCCAAGACCGGCCAGCGCACCCGCGGCAGGGGCGGCGACCGGCACGTACGTGCCGCATATCCGCCCCGAGGCATAACCGGCGGCCACGGCGAGCACCGCGAGCAGCACGCCCTCGGGTCGGCCACCGCTCACCGAGGCGGTGATCACGGACCAGGTCGCGCAGCCACCGAGCACGATCACGCCCGCCACGTCCGAAACGGCACGTCTGCCGAGCGCCGGCATCGGCTCGGCCGACGCCATTCCCGTGAACCCCACCCGTCGACCCCCGACCCATGACAGAGCCCGACCGACTGGCCGGATACGGCCGTACGTGAGGGGCTTCGGCACACCGTAACGGGTGGTGCGCCGCTTTGTGGACGACTTGCGCAGAAACGATGCAGCTGTCGGGTGGAAGCCGCCTGGCCAGAGGCGGACGGACCGCGCTGTCGGCGACCAGGTGACGCGCCGTACACTCCCCGAGTGACCGCCACCGCAACATCTGTAGACCAGCCGGAACAGCTCGGACCCGAGGCCCGGCGCGCATCGCGCGGGGCACGGCTGGTCCAGCGGTTCGGTCTGGCCGCCGTCTCGGCGCTCTCTGGAGTGCTCCTCTACGTCAGCTTCCCGCCGCGCACCCTGTGGTGGCTCGCCCTGCCCGCCTTCGCGGCCTTCGGCTGGTGCCTGCGCGGGCGCACCTGGAAGACGGGCCTACGGCTCGGCTACCTGTTCGGCCTCGGCTTCCTGCTGCCCCTGCTCGTATGGACGGGTGTGGAGGTCGGGCCGGGGCCGTGGCTGGCCCTCGCCTTCATCGAGGCGGTGTTCGTCGCGCTCGTCGGCGCCGGTGTCGCGGCGGTGTCGAAACTGCCCGGCTGGCCCTTGTGGGCGGCTGCCCTGTGGACCGCCGGCGAAGCGGCACGCGCGCGCGTGCCGTTCGGCGGCTTCCCCTGGGGCAAGATCGCCTTCGGCCAGGCGGACGGGATCTTTCTGCCGCTCGCCGCGGTGGGCGGCACTCCGGTGCTCGGTTTCGCGGTCGTCCTGTGCGGCTTCGGGCTGTACGAGGTCGTCCGCCAGGCCGTCGAATTCCGGCGCACCCATGTCGTACGACGTGGGGCTGCCGCCGCGGCACTGCTCAGCTTCGTACTCCCCGTAGTGGCCGCTTTCGCCGCCCCGCCCCTGGTCAGCGACAAGGCGGAGGTCGGCACCGCGACCGTCGCCGTCATTCAGGGCAACGTCCCGCGCGCGGGCCTCGACTTCAACGCCCAGCGGCGCGCCGTGCTCGACTACCACGCCCGGCAGACCGAGCGCCTGGCCGCGCAGGTCAAGGCGGGCAAGGTCGCCCAGCCGGACTTCGTGCTGTGGCCGGAGAACTCCTCCGACATCGACCCGTTCAGCAACCCCGACGCACGCGACGTGATCGAGACGGCCGTCAAGGCGATCGGCGCGCCTGTCTCGGTCGGCGGCGTCGTCGCGAAGGACGGCAAGCTCTACAACGAGCAGATCCTCTGGGACCCCGACAAGGGGCCTGGCGACACCTACGACAAGCGGCAGGTCCAGCCGTTCGGCGAATACCTCCCGCTGCGCTCGCTCGTCGGCGCCATCAACGAGGACTGGACGTCCATGGTGCGCCAGAACTTCAGCCGGGGCAGCGAGCCCGGCGTGTTCACCATGGCGGGCACCAAGGTGGGCCTGGCGACCTGCTACGAGGCCGCCTTCGACTGGGCCGTGCGCGACACGGTCACCGACGGCGCCCAGATGATCTCCGTACCGAGCAACAACGCCACGTTCGGCCGCAGCGAGATGACCTACCAGCAGCTCGCCATGTCCCGGGTCCGCGCCGTCGAGCACAGCCGGACCGTCACCGTCCCGGTCACCAGCGGCGTCAGCGCCGTGATCATGCCCGACGGAAAGATCACGCAGAAGACGGGCATGTTCGTGGCGGACTCGCTGGTCCAGGAGGTGCCACTGCGGTCCTCCGAGACTCCGGCCACGCGTCTCGGTGAGCTTCCCGAGCTGGCGATCGTGCTGGTCGCGGCTGGCGGGCTCGGCTGGGTGGTGACGGCGCGGGTGCGCGGTCGACGCTCCGGTGACGTGTAGCCGTACGCCGGTCGTACGCGCCTCGTCAGCGCCGGAGTTGACGGACCCGGGCCGTTAGGGTCGCTCCATGGCTACTCCTGACTTCATCACCGCCATCCGGGCCACCGCGGGCCAGCAACTCCTCTGGCTTCCCGGAGTCACCGCCATCGTCCTCGACGACGAGGACAGAGTGCTGCTGGGACGTCGCTCCGACACCCGCAAGTGGTCGGTGATCGGCGGCATCCCGGACCCGGGCGAGCAGCCGGCGGCCTGTGCGGTACGGGAGGTCTACGAGGAGACGGCGGTGCACTGCGTCGCCGAGCGGGTCGTCCTGGTGCAGGCCCTGGCGCCGGTCACGTACGAGAACGGCGACACCTGCCAGTACATGGACATCACCTTCCGCTGCCGGGCCGTCGGTGGCGAGGCACGCGTCAACGACGACGAGTCCCTCGAGGTCGGCTGGTTCCCGGTCGACGCCCTGCCGGAGCTGAACGAGCACGGACTGTTCCGGATCAAGCAGGCACTGTCCGAGGAACCCACATGGTTCGAACCCATGACCTGAGGGCGAAGTGTGGGTGATGACCACATCGGTCGGGGCGTGGCTGCTGCCTAGGGTCGGGGCATGACCGCGCCCAGCGCCCTCGCAGGCCCCCACGCCCCGTCCCTCGACCTCGGCGGCCGCACCGCCCTCGTCACCGGCGCCGCAGGCGGCATCGGCCGCGCGTGCGCACTGCGGCTCGCCGCGGCGGGGGCCAAAGTGCGGGCGGTCGACCGGGAGGCCGGGGGCCTGGAAACGCTCGGCGAACAGGCCCGGGGCCTCGCGGGCACCGTCGAACCAGACGTCCTCGACCTCACCGACCTGGACGCCACGGAGTCCGCCGCCGCGGGCACCGATGTCCTCGTCAACAACGCCGGGCTGCAACTGGTGCGCCCGCTCGAGGAGTTCCCGCCCGACACCTTCCACACCATGCTGACCGTGATGCTGGAGGCCCCGTTCCGGCTCATCCGCGGGGCACTGCCGCACATGTACGGGCAGGGGTGGGGCCGCATCCTCAATGTGTCGTCGGTCCATGGGCTGCGCGCCTCTGCTTTCAAGGCGGCGTATGTGGCAGCGAAACATGGACTGGAGGGCCTCTCCAAAACCGCTGCCCTGGAAGGCGCCCCCCATGGCGTCACCTCGAACTGTGTGAACCCGGCCTATGTGCGCACCCCACTGGTCGAGAAGCAGCTGTCCGACCAGGCCGCGGCCCACGGGATCCCCGAGGAGCGGGTGCTGACCGAGATCCTGTTGCGGGACAGCGCCGTCAAGCGGCTCATCGAACCGGAGGAGGTCGCCGAGGCGGTCGCGTACCTGTGCAGTCCGCAGGCCTCCTTCGTCACCGGGACCTCGCTGGTCCTCGACGGTGGCTGGACCGCGCACTGAACGTGAGTTGTCCACAGGGCTGGTCGGACTGTCGGTGCGGTGAGTAATCCTGGTGGACATGTCTCGCGATCAATTGCAGTCCGCAGGGCGCTCCGAGGCGAGCGCCGAGGCGCCGTTCCTCGAGCTGCTGGCCCGGGGCGCGTCCGCCGACGCGTACGAGCAGCCGGTGCTGCTCGCCCGTGCCGACGGACTGCCGCCCGAGCAGGTCGCCGCTCTGGAGCACGCCAAGGTGCTCGCGCTGCGCGTGCGCTCCGAGATGGAGGGACGCCGCCGACGCGAGGCCGAACTGTCCGCGCTCTTCGAGACGGCCCACGACCTGGCGGGACTGCGCGATCTCGACGCCGTGCTGCAGGCGATCGTGCAGCGCGCGCGGTCGCTGCTGAGTACGGACGTCGCGTACCTCAGCCTGAACGACCCGGCCCAGGGCGACACGTACATGCGGGTCACAGAGGGCTCGGTGGCGGCGCGCTTCCAGCAGTTGCGGCTCGGCATGGGGGAAGGGCTCGGTGGGCTCGTCGCCCAGACGGCCCGCCCCTATGTCACCGACGACTACTTCAAGGACGACCGTTTCCAGCACACGTCGACCATCGACGCGGGTGTACGGGACGAGGGGCTGGTGGCGATCCTCGGTGTGCCGCTGACGCTCGGCCCGCATGTCATCGGCGTGCTCTTCGCGGCCGACCGCCGGGCACGGGTCTTCGAGCGGGAGCAGATCGCGCTGCTCGGCTCGTTCGCCGCCCTGGCGGCCGCCGCCATCGACACCGCCAACCTGCTCACCGAGACCCGGGAAGCACTCGAGGACCTGGAGCGGGCCAACGAGATCATCCGGGACCGCAGCGGGGTCATCGAGCGCGCCTCGGACGTGCACGACCGGCTCGCCGAACTCGTCCTGCGCGGCGGCGGGGTTCACGACGTGGCGGCCGCGGTCTCCCAAGTCCTCGACGGCACTGTGGAGTTCGCCGAGGCGGGCGCCGCACCCGGTGATGCCCTCGAGGTGTCACGCGCCGAAGGACACGCCGTCCGGCACGGGGACGACTGGGTCGCGGCCGTCGCCGCCGGCGGTGAACTGCTTGGCGCGCTGCTGCTGCACGGCCATCCCGGGCTCGACCCCGTCGACCAGCGCACCCTGGAGCGGGCCGCCATGGTCACCTCGCTTCTGCTGCTGGCCCGCCGCTCGGCCGCCGAGGCCGAACAACGCGTCCGCGGCGAGCTGCTGGACGATCTGCTCGACGCGCGCGACCGCGACCCCCGGCTGCTGCGCGAGCGTGCCGCCCGGCTGGACGCCGACCTCGACGCCACCCACGTGGTGCTGGCCGCTCGTCTCGATTCCACAGCCGCCGACGCCGACCACGAGGCCGCCGCCCGCCGCAGGCTGTGGTCCGCCGCGTCCCACCTCGCCGCCACCCGGCACGGCCTTGCCGCCGCCCGCGACGGTGGCACAGTCCTGCTCTTGCCCCTGCGCCCCGGTGACACCGCGACGGACCTGGCCCGCCGCACGGCCGGAGACCTGGGCACCGCAGTCTCCGAGGCGGTCACCGTCGGCGCCTCCGCGCCCGTCGAGAACCTCACCGCCCATCCGGACAGCGTGGCCGAGGCCTACGCGGAAGGGCAGCGATGCCGCGACGCGCTGCGACTGCTCGGCCGGGCCGGGGACGGCGCCGCCGCCGAGGACTTCGGGTTCCTGGGACTCCTCCTCGCCGGGAGCCGGGACATCTCTGGCTTCGTCGAGCGCACCATCGGCCAGGTCGTGGCGTACGACGCGAAACGCGGCACCAATCTCCTGCGCACCCTCGACGCGTACTTCGCGTGCGGCAAGAGCCCGGCGCGCACGAGCGACGAGCTCCACGTCCACGTCAACACGGTCGCGCAGCGCCTGGAGCGGGTGGGCCGGCTGCTCGGACCCGACTGGCAGAGCCCGGCCAGGGCTCTGGAGATCCAACTCGCCGTACGGCTGCACCGGTTGTCGTCCACGGCGCGACATTGACCCCCGCACGGGCGCACGGGGGTCGGTCTCGGGGAAGCTTGCCGTGTAACCGGCTCAGACGGGACGGGCGTCAGTGGCGCGGGCCGACGTCGTCGCGGGCTCCGCATCCTCCTGGCCGTCCTCACCCTCCCATTCCGCGAGGTCACGGTGCCGGGTCTCCTTCGCCACTCCCACCGCGATCAGTGTCAGTACGGCCGCCCCGATCACGTACAGGGCGATCGGAGTGGAGCTGTCGTAGTCGGCCAGCAGTGCGGTCGCGATGAGCGGCGCGGGCGCGCCCGCCGCGACGGACGAGAACTGTGCGCCGATCGAAGCGCCCGAGTAGCGCATACGGGTCGCGAACATCTCCGAGAAGAAGGCGGCCTGCGGTGCGTACATGGCCCCGTGCAGGACCAGGCCCACGGTCACGGCGAGGATCAGGTTCCCGAAGCTCCCGGTGTCGATGAGCGCGAAGAACGGGAACATCCACACACCGACTCCCGCCGCGCCCAGCAGATAGACGGGCCGACGGCCGACGCGGTCCGACAGGGCGCCCCAGGCCGGGATGACGGCGAAGTGCACGGCGGAGGCGATGAGCACCGCGTTCAGCGCGGTCTGCTTGGAGAGACCGGCCGATGTGGTGGCGTACACGAGGATGAAGGCGGTGATCACGTAGTAGCTGATGTTCTCGGCCATACGCGCGCCCATCGCGATCAGGACGTCGCGCCAGTGGTGCCGCAGCACGGACACGAGCGGGAGCTTCTCGGCGGGTCCGTCCTGGGCCGCCTTGCGCGTTTCGGCCTGCGCGAGGGCCGCCTTGAAGACGGGCGATTCATCGACAGACAGACGAATCCACAAACCGACGATCACCAGTACGCCCGACAGCAGGAACGGAATACGCCAGCCCCAGGACATGAAGGCGGCGTCCGAGAGGACCGCGGTCAGCAGCGACAGCACACCCGTCGCCAGCAACTGCCCCGCGGGTGCCCCGGTCTGCGGCCACGAAGCCCAGAACCCGCGCCGCCGCGCGTCCCCGTGCTCCGACACCAGCAGCACGGCGCCTCCCCATTCGCCGCCCAGCGCGAAGCCCTGCACCAGGCGCAGCACGGTGAGCAGCACCGGGGCCGCAGTACCGATGGTCGCGTGCGTGGGCAGCAGCCCGATCGCGAAGGTCGCCCCGCCCATCAGCAGCAGACTCAGCACCAGCAGCTTCTTGCGCCCGAGCCGGTCGCCGTAGTGCCCGAAGACCAGCGCCCCGAGCGGCCGGGCCGCGAATCCCACCGCGTACGTCAAGAACGAGAGCAGCGTGCCGACGAGCGGGTCGGAGCCCGGGAAGAACAGCTTGTTGAAGACGAGCGCGGCGGCGGATCCGTAGAGGAAGAAGTCGTACCACTCGATCGTGGTGCCGATGAGGCTCGCGGCGACGATCCGGCGGAGGTTCGAGGGCGGCGGGGGAGCGGTTGCTGCGGAGGCCATGAACACCACTTCCAGGCGGCGGGGACGCTTACTTGTCGGCACAACCTAGGAAGGAGCACGTCCATGGCACATGTGGGGGGACAACATAGTTTTTGGCGACGGTGTGCGGCTATTCACCATGAGCCTGAGGGCGGGGACCAGCTGAGACCCCGAGTGTGACGCAGCCATGGCTCACTTGCGCGGGGCCCTGTCGGGGGAGGGCCGCTCACGAGATATCTTGATGTCGAGCAATGTTGCAGACGTGGAGCGGAGCACCCGGTGACTGACTCGACCATCATCTATACGCACACTGACGAGGCCCCGGCCCTGGCGACGCATTCGTTCCTGCCGGTGATCCAGGCCTACGCCTCGACGGCCGGGGTCACCGTGGAGACGCGGGACATCTCCCTGGCGGGACGGATCATCGCTCTCTTCCCGGAGTACCTCGAAGAGGGGCAGCGCATCCCGGACGACCTGGCCGAGCTCGGCGCTCTCGCCAAGACGCCCGAGGCGAACATCATCAAGCTGCCGAACATCTCGGCGTCCATCCCCCAGCTCAAGGCCGCGGTCGCCGAGCTGCAGGAGCAGGGCTACGCGCTGCCGGCGTACCCGGACGACCCGAAGACCGACGAGGAGCGCGACATCCGCGCCCGCTACGACAAGGTCAAGGGCTCCGCCGTCAACCCGGTCCTGCGCGAGGGCAACTCCGACCGCCGAGCCCCCGCCTCGGTGAAGAACTACGCGAAGGCCCACCCGCACCGCATGGGCGCCTGGACCCCCGAGTCGAAGACCAACGTCGCGACCATGGGCGTGGACGACTTCCGCTCGACGGAGAAGTCCGCCGTGATCTCCGAGGCCGGCGCGCTGCGCATCGAGCTGAAGGGCGACGACGGCTCCACCACCGTGCTGCGCGAGTCCGTACCCGTACTCGCCGGTGAGGTCGTCGACGCCTCCGTGATGCGGGTCGCCGCGCTGCGCGAGTTCCTGACCGCGCAGATCGCCCGCGCCAAGTCCGAGGGCGTGCTGTTCTCCGTACACCTGAAGGCCACGATGATGAAGGTCTCCGACCCGATCATCTTCGGTCATGTCGTACGCGCCTTCTTCCCGAAGACGTTCGCGAAGTACGGCGAGAAGCTCGCCGCGGCCGGCCTCACCCCGAACGACGGCCTCGGCGGCATCTACAAGGGCCTCGAGTCTCTGCCCGAGGGCGCCGAGATCAAGGCCTCCTTCGACGCCGAGCTCGCCGAGGGTCCCGAACTGGCCATGGTCGACTCTGACCGCGGCATCACGAACCTGCACGTTCCGTCCGACGTCATCGTCGACGCCTCCATGCCGGCCATGATCCGCACCTCCGGCCACATGTGGGGCCCGGACGGCGAGGAGGCCGACACGCTGGCCGTCCTGCCGGACAGCAGCTACTCGGGCGTCTACCAGGTCGTCGTCGACGATTGCCGCGCGAACGGTGCCTTCGACCCGTCGACGATGGGCTCGGTCCCGAACGTCGGCCTGATGGCGCAGAAGGCCGAGGAGTACGGCAGCCACGACAAGACCTTCGAGATCCCCACCACGGGCACGGTTCGCCTCGTCGACCAGGCCGGGAACGTCGTCATCGAGCAGACCGTCTCCGCCGGCGACATCTTCCGCGCCTGCCAGACCAAGGACGCCCCGATCAAGGACTGGGTGAAGCTGGCCGTCACCCGCGCCCGCGCCACCGGCGACCCGGCCGTGTTCTGGCTGGACGAGACGCGTGCGCACGACGCGCAGCTCATCGCGAAGGTCGAGCAGTACCTGCCGGAGCACGACACCGAAGGCCTGGACATCCGCATCCTGAACCCGGTCGAGGCGACCAAGCTCTCCGTGGAGCGCATCCGCCGCGGCGAGAACACCATCTCGGTCACCGGCAACGTCCTGCGTGACTACCTCACCGACCTGTTCCCGATCCTGGAGCTGGGCACCAGCGCCAAGATGCTCTCGGTCGTCCCGCTGATGAACGGCGGCGGCCTCTTCGAGACGGGCGCCGGCGGTTCCGCACCGAAGCACGTCCAACAGCTGGTCAAGGAGAACTACCTGCGCTGGGACAGCCTGGGCGAGTTCCTCGCGCTGGCCTCCAGCTTCGAGCACCTCGCGCAGACCACCGACAACGCGCGCGCCCAGGTCCTCGCGGACACCCTCGACCGCGCGACCGCCCTGTTCCTGGAGAACGACAAGTCGCCGAGCCGTCGCGTCGGCGGCATCGACAACCGCGGCAGCCACTTCTACCTGGCCCTCTACTGGGCCCAGGAGCTGGCCAGGCAGACCGACGACGCGGCGCTCGCCAAGGCCTTCGCCCCGCTGGCCGAGACGCTGACCACGCAGGAGCAGACCATCGTCGACGAGCTGCTCGCGGTGCAGGGCTCGCCCGCCGACATCGGCGGCTACTACCGGCCCGACCCCGCCAAGGCGTCGGCCGTGATGCGCCCGTCGGCGACCCTCAACCAGGCGCTGGCTTCGCTGGCCTGACGGTTCGGTTCGCGAACTGGCTTCGCGAGCAGAACGAACACGCCGGAAGGTATCCGTTCCGCCCCGGTCGGCAGCCAGCCGACCGGGGCGGTCCCGTCTGTGCACCGAGGGCCCGGCAGGCCGGGGGAGTGGCGGCGTAGAGTACCGGGCGAGAACGTCCTCGGCGACGTCCTGAAGGTGTTCCGAGCCGGACGAGCAGGGCCCCGCCCACCATCCGCATCGGGGCGGGGCCTGCTCGCTTGCGTCAGGCCTCCCGGGGCGCGGCGCGGCGTTCCACGAGCTGGAACTGGATGCCCTCCGACGTATGGGGCTGGGTGAAGGCGTTGAGGTTGCCGTCGATCGCCACGGGCTGGGGGGCGACGAACTCGACGCCGAAACCGCTGAAGGCCTGCATGATCTTGAGGATGTCGTCGTCGACCTCGACGGCGATGTGCTCGATGCGGGCCGGGGAGCCGTCACCGAGCCGGCGTCGGCGGGCCTCGGGCGTGGTGGGTTCGATGAGCTCGATCCGGGCACCGTCGCCCACTCGGTAGAACGCGGCCCGCACGTGTCGTTCGGGCAGCTCGCGTTCGAACTCGAGGGTGAGGCCGAGACTCTCGAGGAACTTCTTGGTCCGGAAGAGGTCGTCGACGACGACACCGATGTGGTCGATGCGCGTGAGCACGAGAGGCTGTCCCTTCAGGGTGTGTGTGGTGTGGTGACGCGCGGGCCGGCCCCGTGGGTGCGATGCAACTGGGCGGCCGTCACAAGCAGCACGGCCACCAGCAGGAACCAGCCGGCCGTGTAGCCGGTCAGGCCGACGACCACGCCGAAGAGCGGGGGCGTGGCCGCGGCGACGATCTGGTTCAAGGTGATCGCGAAGCTGATCGTGGAGGCGACCGCGTGCCGTGGGGCAATCTCGGCGACCTGCACGAGGTACAGCGGGTACCAGCCGACGCTGAGCAGGCCCAGCAGTGTGCACAGCGCGTAGGCGAGCACACGAGGCGAAGCGGGCGTCAACGCCGTGAGCGCGGCGATCGGGACCGCGGAGAAAGCGAGCACCCACTTCAGCGAACGCATCCGCATCCCGGGCCAAAAGTGATCACTGACCCAGGCAAGACCGATCCGGCCGGCGATCCCGGCGGCCTGGGCCATCGAGTACATGAAGCCGGCGTTGACGATGGGGATGCGCAGGTGATCGTTGAGGAAAAGGAGAATCTGCGCGGAGAACACGTACTGGAACGCCGCCAGAGCGAGTCCGGCAATCAGCAGTGAGCGGACCGTCCGGTCCCGTACCAGGCCGGTGATCAGGCTGCGCAGGCGCACGGGCGTCTTCCGCACGCTCGTGGTGGCGTCGTCCGCCTTGCGGTAGAAGGCGGCGAAGACGATGCCACCGAGGATCCCGGCCACTCCCTGGACAATCATGGCGGCCGCCCAGTCGTGGTGCAGGGCGAGAGCGGGCAGGACGGCACCGGCGACGGCCGCGCCGATCGGAAGACCGGCCTGGCGTACACCGGTGGCCATGCCTTGCAGGCCCGGCTCGAACCAGCGGGTGATGGCGCGCTGCCCGCCGGGCAGGATCGACCCGTAGAAGGCGCCCATCACCAGGATGAACAGCAGCAGCACGGGATAGCTGCGGCTGGCGCCCGCGGCGATGAACGCCGTGATGCCCATGGCGATCATCGTGAGCGAGACGACCCAGCGCTCTCCGTAGCGGTCAATGGCCCGCCCGATGACCAGCATCGAGGTGATCGGCCCGGCCTGGATCGCGGTCGCCGCCAGAGCGGCGGTGGCCGCGGACAGGTCGTAGGTGTCCTTCCAGAACGGCATCAGGACGCTGACACCGGAGTAGACGACCGAACCGGTGGTCAGCGCGGTGACGGCGACGGCCAGCACGACCCACTTGTACGGACCGGCGTCGTGAGGTGCGGGCGCGAACGCCGCCTTGTCGAGATCCTGCGCGGTCAAGAGCCGACCTCCGGTTGCCTGGAGGCCAGATTGCCCAGGTGGGCGAGCATCGGGATGTTCATCAGGTTGAGCAGGACCAGGTCCTGACCGGTGGCGTTGTCGAAATGGTGCAGGGACCAGGCGGGGACGAGCAGGAGGTCCCCGGGGTTCAGATCAGTGCTCTCGCCGGTGTCGTGGAACGTGACGACGCCGGTGCCGGACTGCACGACGAACAGGTGATACCAGGTGTGCGCGTGCGGGGTCGTGTGCTGCCCCGCGGGGACGACCTGGTAGGCGACGGCTACATCGCGGATGATCTCTGCACCGCCGTCCGGCATGGACAAGGCGAGCGTGCCGCGTTCGGGGTGCTCGGTGTCGCCGAGTCCGCCGGAGATGTCCGTCCAGCGCCACACCACCGGCTCCGGCGGCGGGGTGTCGTAGCGCTTCTTGAAGTCAGTGTAGGGAAACTGGCTGCCGCTGCCGATCTTCACGGGTCTCGCCCTCCTCCTTGATCATGAGTTGCTGCCACATGTCTCCGACGGCGGCCTTCGCCTCGTCCGTGAAGCGCGACTTCTGCCCGGCCCTGGGCAGGTAGTAGGTGTAGTAGCGCGGCCCTTCGACGAGGTACCCGAGAGCCCACACACCGGCCAGTGGTGTGCCGGTCCTGGAGATCACACGGCTTGTGGAGGTGATGTCGATGCCCCCCGGCTCGTAGGAGCCGTTGCGGTAGGAGCGGATCAGTCCCCGTTCCAGCAGCCGCGCGGTCAGCGGGGAGCCGTCCGTCCTGGGATGGAACAGGTCCAAGCGCGCCGCCACGAGCGTGTCGGCGTACCGCGTGGTGGGGCCGGCGCCGGTGAAATCCGTTCGGATGGCGAACCTGGCCGTCTCCGGGTCGGGGACGACGCGGCAGCCCGGTCCGCCGGCGAGGTCGACCAGCCCCGCGTTCATGAGAGCGAGGAGTTCGTAGTTGCGGCGGCGGGGCGGGCCGAACGAAACCCTGTTCATCAGCGGGACCCAGCGGTTGTTGAACACCCAGTGCGAATCCGGGGTCAAACCCGAGAACTCAACGGCTTCACGCAGGCTGGCGCGGACGTCGCGGATGGCATCCGTGGCCGCCTTGACGGGACTCGTACGGTTGCCCCGCTCCGCGTGCTCCAAGTCCTCCGTGACGAACGCCCTCAAGAAGGTGCGGAAGCAGTCCAGACCCCTGAAGGTCCTGCCCGCGAGCGGGTCGAGGACAGCGGCGATGGCTGCCTGGTCGGCGGCCGAGAACTCGTACTGCTCGGGCGGGATGTCGCGTTGCTCCAGCGCGCAGCGGTAGACGTAGCCCATCTCCCTGAGCAGCAGCGGCGCGACATCCGTCTCGAAGTCGATCTGTGTGCTGCCGCGCCTTTCCTCCGCGTGCCTGCGCAGGTCGCGGACGGCGCCGGGGGTGAGGAAGTTCGGCTTGTAGTCGCCGGTCAGGCCCTTCTGGTTGATGCCGCGCGCGGCGGCGGGCAGACATTGACGGGAGAACAGCAGGATGCTCGGTTCGCGACCGGACGGCAGGTAGCGCATGTCGAGGCCGTCGCCCTCGAATCGTCCGCCGCGTCCCGTTGTCAGATGGGCGATGACGTCATGGGCGGTCAGCCCCAGTCCCTGCACGGCGACCGTGGTCCCGGGGGCGATGCGCTCGAGCTTGTCGACCGGGTAGCAGTGCTCCACATAGGCGAGGCGGTCGTTGCGGTCCCGGTGGTCGCTGACGAAGTTCCCGAACCTGACGTCCTCCTGATCAGGGGCGCGCCGGCAGTGCCCGGTGGCCAGGAACACGAAGTCGGAAGGGATCTCGTAGCCCCCCTCGATCCGGACCAGGTACCTGCCGGACGGCAGGAGTTCCTGCAAGTCGACGGCGCGGGCGCGGTGGTGTACGACCCGGATGCTCCCGGGCAGCGAGCGAACCGTGCGGTCGAACGCGAACGAGAGGTATTCACCGAGAAGACTGCGCGGCAGGTAGTCGTGCGACCCGATCGGATCCCCGCAAGTCTCCCCTGTGCGGTGGTAGAACCCGTCGAACCGGCGGTAGCCCGCCTGCTGCGCCCATTCGGTGAACGACGGGCCGCTCCCGTCGGGGAACATGGTGAGCTGGCTGGCCAGGGTGTTGGTGAGCAGATGGTCCGGCTGCCGACTGGAGTGCACCCCTTGTCCGCTGTCGCCGGGATCGACGAGATGTACGTCCAGCACGGTCCCCTCGGGAAGCCGGTGTGCGCTGTGGATCATGTGCTGGAGGATGCCGAGGCCCCGGGGCCCCATGCCGACGATCGTGACCTGAACCGTCCTCATGACACCACCCGCTCGCTCAGTTCCGAACTCGCTGGGTCGGCGTACGGGGCCATAGGCTCCCGGTGCAACTGCACCCAGCGGGCGGCGCCCTCCACCTGGGGAAAGCGGGTGGCGACCTGAGGGTCGTGTCCGGGGATGACGTGGTCGGCGCCGTCCGCCAGCTGCTCGACCGTGTCGTACGCCTCCACCATGGACGCAAGGTGGTCGAGGATCGGAAACGGTGTCCTGCGACGGAGGTTGACCCAGAGGTGCGATGAATCGCTCGCCAGAACGACCCAGCCGCGCTCCGTGTGCACGCGTACCACCTGGAGGCCGGGGGTGTGCCCGGGCGCCGGGTGAACCTCGACGCCGGGCACGATCGTCGCCGGACCCTTGTGCAGGGTGAGCCGCTCTTCGAACAGCAGTTGAATCGCCGTGCTCACATCCCCTGCCTCGAAGGGGCGACGAGGTGCCGCGTGGCGCATGGCGCGGCCGGTGCAGAACGCGAGCTCGCTCTCCTGCAGATGAACCCGAGCCGTGGGGAAGGAGGCGAGGTGACCGGCGTGGTCCCAGTGCATGTGCGTCACCAGCAGGTGCGACACATCAGTGGGATGGATATCCAGATCCGCGAGCGCCTCGACAGGGTGATGCAGTTGTTCGCGACCACGCTTCGCCGCGGTGTGGGCGGCGAACCCGGTGTCGACGACGATCACCTGGCCCTGCCCCCGGATGACCCAGATGTAGAAGTCGAACTCGGCCGGGACATCGGTGGCACAGGGGTCGTCGGCGAACAGGAAGTTCTCCCGCGCGAGTCGTCCCGACTGCCTGCCGAACCTGAGCGCGAGGAGTTCGTAGGCTGGTGTCCGGCTCATGCGGCCACCACCGTCAGTTCACGCGTCTCGCCCGCCGGTTGCGGCAGCTCGTGCTCGAAGAAGAACCTGTCCTCGCCGAAGGCCGGCTTGAGCTGGTCGAACCAGGTCGCGCTCGGGTCGTACGCGGCGTAGAACGGGCGGCGCGCCCAGTCCGCGTTGCGTCCCTGGAGGAACTGAAGAGCGAACACCTTCTCGCCGCGGATGGTGGGGGTGCCGTCGATGAGCACCTTGCCCGGGAAGGCGCTCATCGACGGCCCGCGCACGGTGCGGGCGAGACCGGAGACCGAGGTGTAGGCGTTACGGAAGATCTCGTACGCCTTCGCCAGGGGAATCTCGAAATACGAGCGGGCCCCGGTGTCGCGTTCGACGAACATGTAGTACGGGATGGCGCCCAGCCGCACACCGGTGGTCCAAAGCTCCTGCCAGGCCGCCGCGTTGTCGTTGATGTGCTTCAGCACCGGCGACTGGAGGCGCGCGTTTGCACCGGTGGCGATGATCCGCCTCAGGGCCGTCTGTGCGATGTCGGGGCGCAGTTCGACGGGATGGTTGTAGTGGCACATGATCGCCAGGTGCTTGCCCGCGGCGGCGACCCGTTCGAAGAGGCGAATGAGTTCGTCGGCGTCCCGGTCTGTGACGAATCTCTGGGGCCAGTAGGCGACCGACTTGGTTCCGATCCGGATGTTGCGGATGTGTTCGAACTCCGGCTCCAGGAGCGGTTCGATGTAGCGGGCGAGCGTGTTCGTCCGCATGATCAGCGGGTCGCCGCCCGTGATCAGGACATCGGTGACCTCCCGGTGGCGTGCGAGATACGCGGTGAGGCCCCGGGCGTCCTTGGCGGCGAAGGAGAGTTCGTCGGCGCCGATGAACTGCGGCCACCGGAAGCAGAACGTGCAGTAGGCGTGGCAGGTCTGGCCAGCCTTGGGGAAGAACAACACCGTCTCGGTGTACTTGTGCTGGATCCCCGGCACTTCCTCGCCGTCCAGTTCGGGCACATTGTGGGTCTGCTGGCCGGCCGGGTGAGGGTTCATCTGCTCGCGCAGCTTGCCCACATGAAGGGCGATCTGCCCCTTGTCACCGTCGGCCACGACATCCCGCAGACTCGTGTAGTCGGTGGGATCCAGCATCGTCCGGTGGGGGAAGTTCAGCCGGAAGATTGGATCGTCCGGGAGGTTGTCCCAATCGATGAGCTCGTCCAGCACGTACTGGTTGGTGCGGAACGGGAGCACTTGCGCGACGACCGTGACGGCCTCGCGTAACTCCTCGGGTATTCGCCCCCATTGCGGGGCGCGATGAATTGTTTTGCTGTTGTACGGCGTGAATTTCTCGACAGTCATACCAAGCTCCTTTTTTCCGTTACTGACCGAGCCGCGGGAGGGTTTCCGTCCGGGATGCCTTCACTCCCCAGCCGAGGTCACGCTCCGAGGCCTCGATGGTTCGCTTGACCTGCGGACTCGACAGCTCGAAGGCGATGTCGGCGACGCCTGTGACGGCCATCGCCGAGAAGGCCAGGACGGTGATTCGTGACGCGATCTTGCGCACGGTTGACTCCACTCCTCATCAATCAATGGGTTGTTTGGGGCTGATCCCTCTGGGGCGTCACGATCCTGCCTCACGGAAAGGCGCTTGTCGCGGCCGTCGATCATCGCAGGTACGCCTGACGTAACCCCGCCATGCAGCAAAACGGGCAATGGAGACGGATTGAGTTACCGCTGTTTACGTAAATGCAACAAGGCCGGGGGCGGCCCCGGCCTTGTTGTGCTTGTCCTCGATACCGAACGATGATCAGTGCTGGGCGGTCAGCCTCTCGTACCCGGCAAGCCGCACACACACGGTGATGCCGTACGCGATCTGCTCCAGTTCCTCGAGTGTCGGGTAGGTGGGTCCGATGCGAATCACACGGTCGTCGGGATCGTTGCCGTGGGGGTGCGTGGCCCCGGCCGGGGTGACGGCGATGCCGGCCTCGGCGGCCAGGCGGACCACGTCACGGGCACAGCCCTCGAGGACCCGGAGCGCGACGAAGTAGCCGCCCTTCGGCCGTGTCCACGTGGCGAGCCCGGTGTCGCCGAGCTGCTCGCCGAAGGTGCGGTCCACGGTCTCGAACTTCGGCGCCAGGATCCTGCGGTGGCGGCGCATATGAGCGCGCAGCCCGTCGGTGTCCTTGAGGAAGAGCGCGTGACGGAGCTGGTTGAGCTTGTCCGGGCCGATCGTCCGCTTCCCCGAGTTGGCACGCCACCAGGCGACGTTCGCGGGCGAGGAGCCGAAGAACGCGACCCCTGCCCCGGCGAGGGTGATCTTCGAGGTGGAGCCGAACACGAACACCCGGTCCGGGTGGCCGGCCTCCACGCATGCGGTGAGGATGTCGCCGATGTCCGTCTCGCCGTCGAGGTGGTGCACGGCGTACGCGTTGTCCCAGAAGATCCTGAAGTCCGCAGCAGCCGTCTCCATGGTGGACAGCCGGCGCACGGTCTCGTCGTTGTAGCAGGTACCGTCGGGGTTGCTGTACTTGGGCACGCACCAGATGCCCTTGATCCTCGTGTCGGAGCGCACGAGATTCTCGACGACACTCATGTCCGGTCCGCCGTCGCTCATCGGGACGGGGATCATGTCGATGCCGAAGCGTTCACACAGGGCGAAGTGCCGGTCGTAGCCGGGCACCGGACAGAGAAGCGCCACCCGCTGGTCGGCCCAGCGGCCTTCGGCCCCGGGCACAGTGCCAAGGAGGGCGTGCACGAGGCAGTCGTGCATGAGCTCGAGGCTCGAGTTGCCGACCGCCAGCAGTTGGTCGACGGGCACCTGGAGGACGGGGGCGAAGATGTCACGCAGCTCCCGCAGCCCATCACTCGGGGCGCCGTAGTTGCGGCAGTCGGTGCCGTCCAGTGCCGTGTAGCGCCCGCCGGGCAACGTGAGCAGATCAGCGGCCAGGTCGAGCTGCTCGGGTGAGGGCTTGCCCCTCGTCAGATCCAGTGAGAGGCCGCGGGCCTTGAGGTCGGCGTAGTCACGACGCGCCTCATCCAGGCGTAAGGCGAGTTCGTCGGCGTCACGGTGAGCAATGGTTGTCATGGTGTCCTTCGGTCAACGCGATTACGGGCGGCGCCGTGGTGCCGCCGCCCGGGCCGACGCTAGCAAGCAACAACCAGTCGGCTCACCGCTTTTGCTGCTCGACGGCCTTCTCGTGGAAGATGTCGAGATCGCGCAGCAGGTAGCCCGCGTGGAGCCGGTTACGGGCACCGATGCGACGCATGATGTCGGCGAGGTGGCGTTGGAAGGTACGCAACGAGATGCCGAGACGCTTTGCGACAACCTTGTCGTCGTAGCCCTGGGAGAGCAGCTTCACGATCGCCGTCTTGATCTCCTCCGAGCTGCGCAGCACCTGATCCCGTTCGTAGGCGAGGGGGAACGGCAACGCTTTGGCCCAGGCTCCCTCGAAGGCGCGCACCAGGAAATGGAGGACGTGCGGATCGCGGATGACCAGCGCGCCCTTCGGATTGTCGGCCAGCTCGATCAGGGCGACCTCTCCGTCGAAGACGATGAGCCGCATGAACACCTCCGTGACGAGCCGGACTTGGGCGCCGTGCTCGACGAGCAGCGAGGCGTGGTCCACGGTGGGCTGATGGAACTGCGCCGCGTACTGGTAGAGCGTGCGCATGCGGATGCCGCGTTCCAGGACCCCGATCGTGCGATCGGTGGCCTCCTTGAGGACAGGCTCGGGGCGAGGACCGCCCGGCTGGGACGTGAGAATCTCCCGGGCCGCCCGGGCCGAAAGCTCGGACAGTGCCATGCGGACGGCGTCCACACCCTCGAGGCGGTGCAACAACTGTGTCCGCCCGCGTTTCAGGACACTGTCCTCATATATGGGCATCAATTCCATGAGGTGGGAACTCACGTCGTTGATCACCGCCTGGCGCTCGCGCAGCTCGCGGATGGCCGGCATCAGGAGCTGTGCGTGGGCGGTGGCCGGCGCCACCGGTATGAGTTGATTCGGGTCTTCCGGTTTCCTGGTGAGCACCTTGAGTTGCAGTAACCGGTCGATTGCCCTGCCCGTGTCATGAGGTGAAGCCTCCGCGAACCCCATGAGTTCGTTGTGGGAGACGCTATCCCGCGCTGTCGCGTACGCGTACAGATCGGCTGCGAGACGGCTGACACTGCTCGTTGCCTCATCGCATTCTTGGCATACGTATCCCATTGACATGGTGCGTTCCTTTCGCGCTCATGGAGCCTTCCGTGAACCTCCAAGATCAGGAAAGGAAAGTCCCCGACACAAGAGCGCGAATGCGTCGCTCGGCCGCAGCTGCCGGGGCTGATCCTGCTCGCTTCCGTACGAGCTGGTTCGCATCGCCCGCCTTCTTGCGCATTCCTTCGGCAAATGCCAAAGCCTTCACCTGGGCCGAGTACATCGACGGGAGCAGCGGTCGCCCTGGGCGCGCTGGGCGACGGCCGCCGAGCTCGCCCGCCTCGCAAAGGAGAGTGCGACCACGTCCGACCCTTCGGGCGCGGCGCACACGCTCAGGCCCCGGACACCGCTGCCCTGTGCGGTCAGTGCGGTAGCGGCAGGGCCGCCATCGGCCCGAACGGCGACGTTGCCCCCTGCGTCTTCTCGAGATGGATGGACGTCGGCAACATCCGCGATGCGCCGCTGGCCTCTATCCTCGGCGGCGACGCCATGACGCAGGCCAACGCGATCATCCGCAGCACACCGCGAATGGCCGGCTGCGAACCCGGATGCGAGCCCAACAGTGCGTGCAATCCGGGAACCCCGCCCAGCGACTGCAACCCTCGGAGGTAAGCGAATCCATGACGCGCCCACTGCCCGACCCCGCGTTCTGGGCACTGATCCACTCGCACACCGGGGACCTGGCCGACACGCAGCCAACGGAGCGCGGATTCGGCTCGGACCTGAGCGCGGTAGTCGAGTGCGAGAAGGGGCCGTTCTTCGTCAAGGCGATGCGCAACCGGCCCGGAGGCCGCCGCGACTCCATCACCCGCGAGAGGCTCATCAACCCGTTCATCCGTTCCTTCGGGCACAGCGCCGAGTCCGCCGAATGGTGGGCGGCCCGCTGCTTCCAGGCCTGGGTGAACGCGGCTCGAAGGCACTCGACGCGTTCGCGGCTGCCACCGTGCGCATGTATCGCGGTTTCGCCGAGCGGCAGCCCGATGCGTCGTGGCTCGAGGTCATGGCGGCAGCGGCTGAGTCCTGGGTCGACCACCGTGGCGTGACGGGGGTCTGACGCACGTACGACAGGCCCCGCCGCCGGGAGGCCAGAAGCCTCCTGCGGCGGGGTCTTTGCGTGCCCGCTCTTCCCTCCGGGAGGGCACCGCCGTCTCACACAGATCTCACAAACCTGGTGTGAGACGGCGGCCATGGAGCCGCCAAGCCGGACGTTATGGGCGCAGGAGGCGCCCGTTGAACGCCACGAACGCCCTATAGAGTACCGGGCGGGGTATACGAGGAGGGAGCGTTCCGTATGGAACTGCAGATGGCGGCCGACGAGCTGAAGTCCGTGATCAACCGGCTCAAGCGAGCCCAGGGGCAGATAGCGGGCGTGATCAACATGATCGAGCAGGGCCGCTCCTGCGATGAGGTGGTCACCCAACTGGCCGCCGCCTCAAGGGCGTTGGACCGCGCCGGGTTCGCGATCATCGCGACCGGTCTGGAGCACTGCATGGCCCCCGAGAACGGCGAGCCGGACATGGACCGCGACCAGATGCGGGCCCGACTGGAGAAGCTGTTCCTCTCGCTCGCTTGACTCGGAGTGCCGGGGGTCTACGAGTGTGACCGCGGCGGGCCTCAGTCCCGCCCCGCCCCCCGGTACAGATCCAGCTCCCCGTCCAGCTCGATGGCCAGCACCGTGGCCTGATCGTCCAGGTCGGCCGCAGCGGGCGCGTCGATCCAGGTCACGCCCGGTACGGTGTCCAGGCCGCCGGTGACATGGTGGCCCAGTTCGGCGCCCGTACCCAGGACCGTGGCCCGAAGCACGCGGTTGCGCAGTCCGCGTACGGAAACGGAATCGCGCGGCGCATCGAAGCAGACCAGGTACACCGTGCGCCGGTCGGCGGACAGTGTGCTGGGACCGTAGTGGTGCCCGGCGGGCAGCCCGGCGACGGTGCCGTACACGGCGTCGGCATGGCGCGCGATCCACGCGCCGAGGCCCTCCAGGCGTTCGACCTGCTCCTCGGGGATCGTGCCGTCCTCCCGCGGCCCCGCGCCGAGCAGCAGATTGCCGCCCATGCCGATCGTCTCCGTGAAGTAACGCACCAACTGACGCACCGACTTGAAGTCGCGATCCTGCGGCCGGTAGCTCCACGAGTCGTTGATCGTGAGGCACAGCTCCCAAGGACCTTCCGGGGCCTGGAGCGGTGCACCCTGTTCCGGGGTGGCGTAGTCGCCGTAGCCGAGCATGCGGCCGTTGAGGATGGTGTCCGGGTTGCGCGCCAGGATGAGCTCGGCCAGCTCCCGCATCCGCCACTGCTCCTCCGAGCGCTCCCACTCACCGTCGAACCAGAGGATGTCGGGGCGGAAGCGGTCGACGAGCTCGCGGACCTGGCCGTCGCGGTACGCGAGATAGCGCGCCCAGGCCTCCGGGTCCTCCTTGCCGGGCTCGGCGTGCGAGTAGGCATTGGCCGGCACGAGGTGCGGCCCCGGGTGCCGCTCGCTCGCGTAGTCCGGGTGGTTCCAGTCGGAGTGCGAGTAGTAGAGGCCGACCTTGAGGTCCCTGGCGCGTAGCGCGTCTACGAAGCCGGTGACGAGGTCGCGGCCGGCCGGTGTGTCGCGGACGACGTCGAGATTGCGGTGGTCGGTGTCCCACAGGGCGACGCCGTCGTGGTGCTTCGTGGTGAGCACCGCGTACTGCGCGCCCACGCGGGCGAACAACTCGGCCCAGGCGTCCGGGTCGTAGCGCGACGCGGTGAAGCCGTCGAGCTGTTTCATGTACTGCTCGTGCGTCATCTCGCCCGTGTAGAAGGACCAGGACTCGGCAGCGCCGCCCACGGCGTAGATGCCGTAGTGGATGAACACGCCCAGCTTGGCGTCGGGAAACCAGGGTTGCATCGGCATACGTCCACGCTAGGCGCGGTGCCGCGGACTACGCGTGGGCGGCGGTCACCACTGCTGGTCCGTTTTCACCATGGGGCGAGACTCAGCCGTACGACTCCGAATACCGCGCCGTGAACCAGTGGCGAAACCCGGCATCCGATCGCGCCGAGGTGGTCGAGCAGTACCCCGACCTGGGCGGTCTCCAGCCGGTGCGTGCGCAAGTACACCTCGTGACGGCGCGCCCCCGGCGCGCCCCGGATCACCCCTCGGTTGGGCCTACTTGGCGCTATCCGATGGGTACAAGGGAGGCCGGTCGCGTGTTCAATCACCAGTACCGCGCTACGTACGGACGGCCCCACACTTCAGGAGGCACCGTGATAGCCCCTCCCGAACCCGCCCTGACCGAAAGCGAGTTGATCGAGCGGGCGGTGGCCATGCGGCCCGCGCTGCTCGAACGGCAGCTGGAGACCGAGCGATTGACGCGCTACCCGAAGGAGACCCACGAGGATTTCTTACGCGCCGGCTTCTACCGGATCCTCCAACCGCGCCGCTACGGCGGATACGAGTTCGGTCTGCCGACCTTCTACCGGGTGGTCACCGAGATCGCCCGTGGCTGCCCCTCGACGGGCTGGGCCCTCTCGCTCACCGCCGCCCATGTCCTCCAAGGGGCCTCCTTGTTCGAGGCGAAGGCGCAGGACGAGATCTTCGGTGACGAGGGCGACTTCCGGGCCGCGTCCACCGCGATGCCGGCCGGCGTGGCCGAGCCGGACGGCCACGGCCATGTCGTCCTCGACGGCACCTGGCCGTATGCCTCGGGCTCCCCGTACTCCACGCACTTCGTCGGCCAGATACTGCGCGCCCCCGAGAAGCCGGGCGACCCGCCAGGACCGATGGTGCTGTTCGTTGCGCCGCGCGCGGTCTGGACGCTGCTTGACGACTGGCACGGAGTCCTGGGTCTGCGCGGCAGCGGCTCCAACAGCATCCGGATGGAACGGGCGCGCATCCCCGAGTACTTCACCGTGGAAGCGAGCCTGCTCGATCTGCCGGTCGAGGGCGGCTCGCCCGGATCGGAGCTGCACGGCAACCCGATGTACGCGGGGCGCGCGCCCAGCTTCTTCCACGGCGAGCTGGCCGCCATCATGATCGGCACCGCGTACGCAGCCGCCGACGAGTACGCGCGGATCGTCGCCGAACGCCCACTGACCCTGGAACCCCACCGCACCCGGGCCGAACTCCACGACTACCAGCGCCACTTGGGCGAAGCGCTCGGCGTGATCCACACGGCGCACGCCGCTCTCCAGCGCACCGCCGAGGAGTACATGGAGGTCTGCCACCGCAACGTGACAGGCGAGGCCCCCTTCACCACCGCCGAGGACAACCGCCTCGCGATGGTCTTCCTGAACGCCGGCCGTATGGCCTGGGACGCGCTGCAGAACACCCTCTTCCGGTCGGCGGGCTCCCGGTACGCCCGCGACGGGGAACGGATGCAGCGCTACTTCCGGGACGCGGCCACGTACTGGACGCATCTCGGCCCCAACATGGCGGAGCCGCTCGCACGGCGGGTCGGCCGCGACCGGCTCGGGCTGCCCTCGGACGACGTCCCCCTCATTCCGTGAGCCATCCGTGATGCGTGGGGCAGGAATGCCATGCCCCACGGCGGGTACGCGAGCCACGCGCCCGGAGCGAACGGTTGTCCGGGTGCCCGAAAACGCCACTACGTCGGGATGTGCCATGGAAATACCCTCGAACGACAGCGTCACGTCGGCGGCGGAGCGGGCGCTGAGCGTGCTGGCCGAGAACACCGAGGACGATGCGGCGCTGGACACGCTGGCCGGTACGGATGTGCTGGTTCCGGTGCCCGATGACACCGACGACGAGGCGGCGGCCGATCCCACGGTGGTGGCGCTGCCCGTCCTGGAGCAGGACGGCGAGGACCCGCTTGTGCCGGTGTTCACGTCGGAGATGCGGATGGCTGAGCTGCTGCCGTATGTGTCCCGGTACCGGCTGGTGCCGCTCGCTGCGCTGGCTTCTCAGTGGCCTTCTGGGGATCTGTCGCTGACGATCGACGCGAGTTCTCCGCACGGGTTGACGCTTGATTCGGAGGGTGTGCGCACCCTCCTGATCCGTTAGCCACAGGTTCGAATCTGCGGGTTCGTTGTGGTTGCTCGCGCAGTTCCCCGCGCCCCTTGGGTGGTTGGTGGGTGCGGGGCCGCGGTCCGGTGCGTCAGCCCGTCGCCAACAGGGCATACGACCCCGTGCTGACACAAGGCGCAGGTATGCCCAGACCGAAGCTAAGCGACGGGCATACGACGCACCGGCCCACGTCCCCTCCCACCGGCGGAAGAGCGCGGGTAGTCGGGGGTGCGGGCTTGTCGGTTCGCTTGCTCGTCGGGCTGCGGGCAGTCGCAGGTTTTTCAGGGGCGCGGGGAACTGCGCGACCAGCCACAACGGACCCGCAGCCGCGACACGAAGTGTCACCCACCACCCCCTGGCGGGGGTCTGGGGCGCAGCCCAAGTTTCGGGAAGGGGCGGGATTGGGGAACTGCGCGACCAGCCACGACGCACCCGCAGCCGCGACACGCAGTGTCACCCACCACCCCCTGGCGGGGGCCTAGGGCGCAGCCCCGGGAGGTTCAGTCACCCTTCAGCATGCGCGCCAGCGCGGCCCGCTGGAGGGGCCGTACCTCCGTGTGCAGATCGCGGCCCTTCTGGGTGAGCGTGACAAACACCCCGCGGCGGTCCTCCTGGCAGAGGGACCGCGTGACCAGGCCCTCCCTCTCCAGGCGGCCGATAAGGCGAGACAGCGCGCTCTGGCTCAGGTGGACGCGGTCGGCGATGTCCTGGACGCGGCACTTTTCGCCCGGGTGCGGGGCCGCGACCAGGATGTCGAGGACCTCGAAGTCGCTGGCCCCCAAGCCGTGCGGATGCAACTCGCGGTCGATCTCGCAGATCGTGCGCGCATGCACCGCCAGGATCTCCCGCCACTGCTCCGCGAGCCGGGAATCGGCCGTCTCCGCTGACATATATGCACGGTAACAGAAACTGGAACTTTTGTTGCCTGTGCAACTAGTGCCCCGAGTCAGGTGAAGATCTCGACCGCCGACCATACGGCGAGGCCGAGCATGCACAGCCCCCCGATGCGCTGAACGGTCTTCAGCGGCACGCGCTTGGCGATGAAGCGGCCCGCCAGTAGCGCCAGGGCGGAGACCGACATGAGGGCCGCCGCGGAGCCGACCGCCACCGACGCGAGGCCGCTCGTGGCCGCGAGGTTGGCCGTCGTGATCTGCGTCAGGTCGCCCCACTCGCTGATGAAGACGGCCATGAAGGCGGTCGTGTAGACCGGCCAGAACCCGGTGACCGTCCGGCTGCCGCCCGCGTCCGCCTCGTCGTCCTCTCCTTCGCCGCGCAGCAACATGTAGGCGCCGAAGGCGAAGAGCGCGGCCGAGACGGTCTTGACGGTCCAGTCGGGCAGCAGGCCGATGAGGCTGCCGGCGCCGACGGCGATCGCGACATGCACGACGAACGCGGTCGACGTGCCGAACCACACGTACAAGGGCCGCATACGCGTGCCCATGGCCAGCGAGGCGAACATCGTCTTGTCGGGCAGTTCGGCGAGGAAGATCAGCCCGAAGGCGGTGATGATTGCCAAGGGGTCGAGGTCGAGAGACGCCAGAGGGGCGAGGGACATCCGGGTGGCTTTCTGTACGGGCCGGGCCTTCCGGATCTTCGCGAAGCGCCCTCGGCTGGGGCGACGGGAGAACCGATCGGCCCGGCATGACGGGTGCACCGCACGGCGTGCGAGCACATCAATGCCTGGCCGAAGGTCTCGCCCACCCGCCTGTTCACGCGGGCCCGGCCACCGGGAGCCCGTGGGCTCCAGTGTGTCGACGACCGGTTCGCAGAGCTACTCCCCTTCGCGATCACCCAGTCTACCGGTCATCCGCGCGTGCTCCGCATGAGCGTGCGAACGAAGGGTAGGCGACAGTTGTCCCACAAGGACGGTCCCACGCGGACGGAAAACGTCGTCCGCGGGACACGAACGAAACGCCACCCCCATGACCAGCCCTCCCGACGAAGACACGTCCGCCGGCATCCTTCGCGCCCTGGGTGTCCTGGCGTATGACGGCCAGGACAGTGAGGCACGGGCCCTTTTGGCAGCGAGCAAGGTGCTGGTGCCGGCCGACCCTCTCGACGACGCGGACGCCCCAGCACTGACGCTCACGACGACAAGCCATACGGTTCAGGTCTTCACGTCGGAGGAGCGGATGGCCCAGGCGTTGCCGGACGTCCAGACCTACCACCTCGTACCCCTCGGCCTACTCCCGGCCCACTGGCCCGAGGGCGGCGACTCGCTCACCATCGACCCCGGTTCGCCGGACAGCCTGACGCTGTCGGTGGACGGCGTACGGCTGCTGCTCGGCGAACCCTGACGCCACGCCCTGTCGCAGGGTTCAGGTCGAGTGCCGCTTCACCAGCTCCGTCGGCAGGATCACCGCCGCCGGGTCCTCGCCGCCGATCTGGGCGAGCAGGACGCGCACCATCTCGGCGCTGATGCGGTCCCAGGGCTGACGGATCGTGGTCAGTTCCGGGCTCGCCGCGGTGGCGGCGGGGGAGTCGTCGAAGCCGCCGACCGCGACATCCTCCGGGACTCGGCATCCGGCCCGCTGGAGCACGGCCAGCACGCCCTGCGCCATCAGGTCGGAGGCCACGAACACGGCGTCGATGTCGGGCACTTGGGCGATGAGCCGCTCGGCGCCCGCCTCACCGCTGGAGCGGCTGTAGTCGCCGGAGACGATGAGCCGCTCGTCGATCTCGATGCCCGCTTCGGTGAGCACCTCCCGGTAACCCGCGAGCCGTTCAACACCACCCGGTGTGTCCAGCGGACCGGTCACCACGCCGATGCGACGGCGGCCGAGCGACAGCAGGTGGCGCACCATGTCCCGGGCACCGTCCCGGTCGTCCGCGGCCACGTAACTCACCTTGGAGCCAAGGCCGATGGGTTTGCCACAGGCGACCAGCGGTACCCCCGCCTCCCGCAACTGTTCGGCGACCGGGTCGCCGGAGTGGCTGGAGACCAGCAGTACCCCGTCGACATGGCCCGCGGTGATGTACCGGGTGATGCGCCGCCGTTCGTCCTCGGTGCCGGCCAGCATCAGCAGCAGCGGGATGTCGTGCGCGGCCAGCGCCTGGGTGCAACCCCGCAGCAGAACATTGAAGTTGGGGTCCTCGAAGAACCTCTCCTGCGGTTCGGTCAGCAGGAAACCGATCGAGTCCGACCGCCCGGTGATCAGCGAGCGGGCGTGCCGGTTGACGACGTAACCCGTCCTGCGGATGGCCGCGTTGACCGCCTCCTGCGCCGCCGGGCTCACATAGTGCCCGCCGTTGAGAACGCGGGAGACGGTGCCGCGCGAGACACCGGCCTCGCGCGCCACGTCATGGATCGTCGGCGGCTTGCGCCGGCCCCCCGTCGAGTGCATGGTCATGACTTTACGGCTCCGGACAGCAGGTCGAGGCTCCAGAACCGCTGGATGACCAGGAACAGCGCGATCAGCGGGATCACCGCGAGCAGCGCTCCCGTGATCACGAGCGTGTACAAGGCCGGGGTGTTGGAGCCCTGTTCGAGGAGCGTGAACAGGCCCAGCGTGATCGGGAACTTCTCGTCGTCGCTGAGCATGATGAACGGCAGCAGGAAGTTGTTCCACACCGCCACGAACTGGAACAGGAAGACGGTCACCAGGCCCGGCACCATCATCGGCAGCGCGACCCGAGTGAAGATCCGCCACTCGCTCGCCCCATCCATCCGCCCGGCCTCGACCACATCACTCGGCACGGCCGCGGTGGCGTAGATGCGAGCGAGGTAGACGCCGTACGGCGAGAGGATCAGCGGCAGCAGCACCGAGGCGTACGAATCCGTCAAGTCGGCCTTGGCCAGCAGCAGATACTGGGGGATCGCCAGGATCACCGGCGGCATCAGCACGCCCGCCAGGAGGATGCTGAACACGGTCTCGCGGCCACGGAAGCGGTAGATCGCGAGGGCGTAGCCGCTGAGCGCCGAGACCGCTGTCGACAGGAGGGCGCCCAGGCCCGCGTAGAGGGCGGAGTTGCCCATCCACTTCCAGTAGACGCCGTCCCGATAGGCGTTGAGGTCGGACAGGTTCTCCGCGAAGCCGGTGCCCGGCAGGAACGTGAACGTCGAGAACAGCTCACGGCCCGACTTGGTCGCCGCGATCACTACCCAGGCCACCGGCAGCAGACAGTAGACCGCGCCAAGCAGCAGCGTGACCGTCGGGACGAAGGCGATACGGCGGCGCAGCGGCGGCCCCTGCGCGGTGCCGGGCGTCGTACCGGCGGCCGGAGCGGCCTTGCGGACGGCAAGAGAACTCATCGTGCTTCCTCCTGCTTCGTACGGGAGTTGGCGGCGCGGAGGAACCCGAAGGACAGGACGAGCGTGACGAGCGCGATGATCACGGCGCCCGCGGCGGCCGAGTGGATGTCGCCCTTGCCGAAGGCGTCCACGTACACCTTCATCAGCGGACTCCAGGTGGTGGAAACGGAGTTGGTGAGCGGCTTGAGCGTGGTCGGCTCGCTGAACACCTGAAGTGTCGCGATGATCGAGAAGAAGAAGGTCAGCACCAGCGAGGGCGCCACCATCGGGATCTTGATCCGCAGCGCGATCTGCAGGGGTGAGCAGCCGTCGAGCTTCGCCGCCTCGTACACCTCCGTCGGGATGGCCTGCAGCGAGGTGTAGATGACGATCATGTTGAAGCCGGTGCCGCCCCAGACCGCGATGTTGGACAGCGCGAGGAACAGCGGCCCGCCGTCCAGCAGGTCCGGCTGCGGCATCCCCAGCTTGTCGAGTACGAAGTAGAAGGGGCTGACGTCCGGCAGGTACAGGAAGCCCCACAGCAGCGCTGCGACGACGCCGGGAATGGCGTACGGCAGGAAGATGGCGAGCCGGGTGAAGGGCGCGAGACGGACCCGCTCGGTGTCGAGCATCAGCGCGAAGAGAAGAGCGAGGCCGAGCATGACCGGGACGACGATGGCGCCGTACCCGAGCACACGCAGCGCGCCGGCCAGCAGCTCCGAGTCGGTCAGGGCGTCGGTGTAGTTCTCCAGACCCGCCCAGACCTCGCTGCGGGCGCCCGAGCCCAGGCCCAGGCCCTTGACCTGAACCTTGTGCAGGCTGAGCCAGACCGCGTAGCCGATGGGCAGCGCGAAGAAGAGGGCGAACAGGATCGTTGCAGGAAGGAGGAAGGCATACGGGGCCCCCTTGACCCCGTACGACTTCCGGCGTGCGCTCGTCACTCCGCGACCTCGAAGCCCTGCTTCTTCATGTCGGCGATCGTGTCGTCCTGCATCGTCTTCAGGGCGGCACCGAAGTCCGACTTGTCCTTGGCGGCCTTGCCGAAGGCGTCCTTGAAGGTGGTGTACGCGACGTTCACGTTCGGGCCCCATGCGGAGGGCGCGGTGGTCTTCGCGATCTCGGAGGCCTTGGTGTAGAAGTCCGGCTGATTGGAGAAGAAGGCCGGCGGCTCGGTGAACGCCCCGCTGGTCTGCGCGTTCGTGGCGGCGGGGTAGATGCCGCCCTCCTTCGCGAGCGCGGTGAGCGCCTCAGGGTCCGTGTTCAGCCAGGCGGCGAACTTCGCGGCGGCCGACTTGTTCTTGGAGTCCGTGGTGACGGCCGTGGAGGAGCCGCCCCAGCTGCCGGTCACGTTCTCGCCGGCCGACCACTGCGGCAGTGGGGCCATCGCCCACTTGCCCTTCGTGTCGGGCGCCGCGGTCGTCAGGGTGCCGGGCGCCCAGACCGCGCTCACCCAGGCGATCTGCTTGCCGGTGTTGAGCGCCTTGTTCCAAGCCGGCGTGTACATCGGCTGGTTGTCGATCGCGCCCTCCTTGACGAGACCGCCCCAGAAGTCGGCGACCTTCTGCGTCGCCGCGTCGTCGATGCCGACCTTCCACGTCTCGCCCTCAGTGGTCCACCACTTGGCGCCCGCCTGCTGTGCCAGACCTGCGAACTGCCCGGAGTCGTTGGCGGAGAACGTGGTGAGGTCCGTCTCCGGGGACTTCTTCTTCAGCGCGCGGGCCGTCTCCGCGAACTCGTCCCAGGTCGTCGGAACCTTGAGGCCGTACTTCTTGAAGAGGTCCTCGCGGTAGTAGAACATCATCGGCCCGGAGTCCTGCGGGATCGCGTACACCGCGTCCGAACCCAGCGTCGTCTGCTGCCAGACGCCCTCGGCGAACTTGTCCTTCACGCCGTCCACCTCGCCGGCTATGTCGGCGAGCGCGTCATTGCCGACCAGCGTCGGCAGGGCCTGGTACTCGGCCTGCACCAAGTCCGGGGCCTTCTTGGCCTTGTGCGCCGTGAGGATCTTGGTGACGAGGGTGTCGCCGGACGCCTGCTTCTTCACCGTGACGGTGATCTGCTCGTCCTTGCCCGGGCCTTTGTTCCACAGGTCGGCGACCTTGTCCATGCCCGGCGTCCAGGACCAGTACGTCAGCGAGACCGGCCCCGAGTCGGCCTCGCTGTCCTCGTCCGAGGAGCCGCAGGCGGCAAGAGCGGTGGCGCCGAGTGAGACGGCGACCGAGATGGTCACGAGGCGACGCAGCTTCGTGTATGGCATGGATGTATCTCCCTGACCGTGGTCTCCGCCTGCTGCGGAGGCCTGCCCCTTTTTCTGGCGCGGCTCGCCCCTTCGGCTCGCCCGTGCTGGTTCTGTGAGCGTTCACAGTAGAGAAACATCCAGGACACTTGTCAATGGTTGTTGCTGTGCGGTTATGTTGGGCTCGCGCCACCAGTGCTGTGTGTGCACGTTCCCAAATGATCGACAAACCGGGAGAGATCCATGCCGGAGACTGCCCCCAAGGGCCTCACCAGGCTCGCCTTCGGCGGGGACTACAACCCCGAGCAGTGGCCGGAAAGGGTCTGGCACGAGGACGTCCGGCTGATGCGCGAGGCGGGCGTCACGATGGTGAGCGTCGGGATCTTCTCCTGGGCCCTGCTGGAGCCTTCACCGGGGGTGTACGAGTTCGGCTGGCTGGACCGCCTCCTCGACCTGCTGCACGAGAACGGGATACGCGCCGACCTCGGTACGCCGACGGTCGCGCCCCCGGCCTGGTTCTACCGCGCACACCCCGAGGCCCTGCCGGTGACCGCCGACGGGACGCGCTACGAGTTCGGCTCGCGCGGCGCCATCTGCCACAGCAACCCGCACTACCGCGAGGCCGCCGCCGCCATCACCACTCGGCTTGCCAAGCGCTACGCGAACCATCCCGCGCTCGCGCTGTGGCACGTCCACAACGAGTACGGCGTCCCCGTCTCGGCCTGCTACTGCGAGTCCTGCGCCGCACACTTCCGCCGCTGGCTGGCAGCGACGTACGAGAGTGTCGACGCGGTCAACGAAGCCTGGGGAACCGCCTTCTGGGGCCAGCGGTACGCGGACTTCGACCAGATCAACCCACCCCGGGTGACCCCCACGGTCGGCAACCCGGCCCAGGCGCTCGACTACAAGCGCTTCGCCGACGCCACCATGCGCGAGAACTTCATGACCGAGCGCGACATCCTGCACCGCCTCTCACCCGGCATCCCCGTCACCACGAACTTCATGACCGCCCTCAGCCAGTGCGACTCCGTCGACTACTGGGCCTGGGGCCGCGAGGTCGACCTCGTCACCAACGACCACTACCTGATCACCGACGGCCGCCGTACGCACGTGAACCTCGCGATGGCCGCCGACCTCACCCGCTCCGTCGCCGGCGGCGCACCCTGGCTGCTCCTCGAGCACTCCACGTCAGGCGTCAACTGGCAGCCCCGTAACCCCGCCAAGGCCCCCGGCGAGATGGCCCGCAACTCCCTCGCACATGTGGCCCGCGGTTCCGACGGCGCCCTGTTCTTCCAGTGGCGCCAGTCACGGCGCGGCGCGGAGAAGTTCCACTCGGCGATGCTTCCGCACGGCGGCACGGACACGCGCGTATGGCGCGAAGTGGTCGAACTCGGCGCGTCTGTAAGCGAGTTGGCGCCGATCCAGGGCACGCGCACCGTCGCCGACGTGGCCGTCCTCTGGGACTGGCACTCCTGGTGGGCGCAGAACCTCCAGTGGCGCCCCAGCGAGGACCACGACGCCCGCGAACGCGCCGACGCCTTCTACGAAGCCCTATACGACCGCCACCTCACCGTCGACTTCGCCCACCCCGAAGCCGACTTGTCGGCCTATCCACTTGTCGTCGTACCCGCCCTGTATCTGATGACCCAAGCCGCCGGTCGGAACCTCAAGGAGTACGTCGAGAACGGCGGCACCCTCGTCGTCTCGTACTTCTCCGGCATCGTCGACGAGCACGACGCCGTGCACGACGGCCCGTACCCGGGCCCCCTGCGGGACGTACTCGGCCTGACCGTCGAGGAGTTCTCGCCGCTGCTCCCCGGCGACCAGGTCCACGTCACCGGCCCCGAGGGCTCCGAACTCACCGCCGACGTATGGACCGAGTTCGTGGTGCCGCGCGGCGCCGACACCGTCTGGACGTACGCCGACGGGCTCGCCGCGGGCCACCCGGCCATCACCCGGAACCGGCTCGGCGAGGGCACCGCCTGGTACGTCTCCACCCGACTCGGCGGCGACGGCCTCGACGCCCTCATGGGCTGGGCCGCCGAGGACGCCCGCATCGCGCCGCGCGCCGACCTCCCGCGCGACGTCGAAGTGGTGCGCCGCACCGGCGAGTCGGGCACCTACCTCTTCGCGATCAACCACACCTCGTCCGACGCCAAGGTGCCGCTGGAGGCGCACGGCACCGAACTGCTGACGGGCGAACGCGCCGCGGGCCGCCTCGCGGTTCCCGCGGGAGCCGTCCGGGTCGTACGACTCGACGGCTGAGCCGACTCCCTCCGCCCGTGTGAGCCACGCGCCGCGGGCGGAGGGCGCCCTCCCCAGCCCCATCAGGAGGGGCACCCCCACATCCCCATCACGTCGAAGGGACGACGGACGACGATGTTCCATCCCAGACGCACGCTCAAGGCCCTGCTGCTGCCGCTCGCGGCCGGGCTCGCCCTCACCGCCCTGCCCGCACAGTCGGCGGTGGCGGCCAGCACGCTCCAGAACACCGGGTTCGAGGCCGACGGTTCCGGTGTCGCCACGCCCAGCGGCTGGTCGGAGTACGGTTCCACCGGCGCCTCCTTCGTGGAGTCCGGTGGCCGCAGCGGCAGTTACCGCCTGTCGCACTACGCGTCCTCCGCGTACAAGGTGGAGACGTACCAGTACCTCTCCGGGCTGACCAACGGGAACTACACCCTCAGGGCCTGGGTGCGCTCGGGCGGCGGCCAGAAGTCCGCGTACCTGGCGCTCAAGAACTGCGGAAGCGCCGAGCAGCGCACCGATCTGCCGGTCTCCAGCAGCGGCTGGGTCCGCATCGTCGTCCCCCTCCGGGTGACGAACAGCCAGTGCACGATCAGCATCAACTCCGATGCGAACGCGGGCAACTGGATCAACGTCGACGACCTGACGTTCACCTCGGGCACGACCAACGGCCTGGCCATCAAGGGCTCTGACGTCTCGTCACTCCCCAAGAGCGAGGCCAAGGGCGGCGTCTACCGGACGAGCTCCGGCAGCACAGGGGACGCCCTCGCCATTCTCAAGTCCCACGGGCACAACTACGCCCGCCTCAAGGTGTGGGTGAACCCGGCCGACGGCTACAACAACAAGGCCCGCGTCCTCGCGATGGCCAAGCGCGTCAAGGCGCAGGGCATGAAGCTCCTCGTCGACTTCCACTACTCGGACTTCTGGGCCGACCCGGGCCGCCAGGACAAGCCCGCCGCCTGGGCCGGACACTCGTACAGCCAGCTGAAGACGGACGTCTACAACCACACGTACGACGTCCTCAACGCCCTGAAGGCGCAGGGCACCACGGCCGACATGGTGCAGGTCGGCAACGAGACCAACGGCGGCATGCTCTGGAACGAGGGCTCCACCGACAACTGGGGCCAGCTCGCCGGGCTGCTCAACTCCGGCTACGACGCGGTCAAGGCGGTCAACTCGTCCACGACCGTGGCGCTGCACCTCGCCAAGGGCGGCGACCTCGCGGGCACCCGCTGGTGGTTCGACAGCGCACGCTCGAACGGTGTGAAGTTCGACGTCATCGGCCTGTCGTACTACGGCTACTGGCACGGCTCGCTCACCGACTTCCAGACCACCCTGGACGACGCGGCGACCCGCTACGGCAAGCCGGTCTACGTCGCCGAGACGGCCTACCCCTTCCGTCTCGGCAGCGAGGACTCGCACGAGGACATCATCAACACGAGCGGTGAGCTGGTGGCCGGATACCCGGCCACCACGGCCGGGCAGACCGCCTGGTTCCGCGACATCATGAACATCGTGGAGGCCGTCCCGAACAACCGCGGCCTTGGTGTCTTCTACTGGGAGTCCACCTGGACCGCGGTCAACGGCAACGGCTGGGACCCGACCGACCCGTCGTCGGGCAACGCCTGGGAGAACCAGGCCTTGTTTGGCTACGACGACCGGCCGCTTCCGGCGATGTCATTGTTCAACCGCCGGTGACACCCTGATGCGGAAGCCCGCCCGCGCCCGGAGCGCGGGCGGGCTTTCCGTCACGTACCGGCGTCGCCGTCCCTCCAGAACGGCTCCCGCAGCTTGAACTTCTGCAGCTTCCCGGTGGCCGTACGCGGCAGCGACTCGACGAAGTCGACCCGCTTCGGGGTCTTGAAACCGGCGAGCTGCGTACGGCAGTGGGCGATCAACTCCTCGGCGGTGACGCCCGATCCGTCCGTCACGACGAGCGCGGTGACCAGTTCGCCCCACTTGGCGTCCGGGATTCCGATGACCGCCACCTCGCGCACGGCCGGATGCGAGGTGATCACGTCCTCCACCTCGATCGACGAGACGTTCTCGCCGCCGGAGATGATGACGTCCTTCTTGCGGTCGGAGATCACCAGATAGCCCTCGTCGTCGACGTATCCGCCGTCGCCGGTGTGGAACCAGCCGCCCGCCTGCGCCTTCGCCGTCTCCTCGGGCTGGTCCCAGTAGCCGTCAAGGTTGTGGTTCGAGGCGGTGAGCACCTCGCCGTCGGCGTCCACGTCGACGCGTACGCCGAGCGCAGGCACCCCGGCCCGCCCGAGCCGGCGGGCACGCTCGGTGGGCTCCAGGTCGTCCCACTCCTCGCGTCCGCGGTTGACCGTGACGAGCGGGGAGGTCTCCGTCAGCCCGTAGATCTGGATGAACTCCCAGCCCAGTTCGCCCATCACACGCTCGATGGTGCGGGTCGGCGGCGGCGCGCCCGCGCAGACGATACGGACCCGGTCGCGGCCGGGGATCTCGCCGTCCCAGTCGGCCGCCGCGTCGAGCACGGCGTTCAGGACGGCGGGCGCCGCGCACATCAGGGTGACGCCGTGCCGCTCGACGCGGCGCAGGATCTCGGTGCCGTCGATCTGGCGAAGCACGATGTGACGACCGCCGACGCCTGTCACGCCGTACGGCATGCCCCAGCCGTTGGCGTGGAACATCGGCAGCGTGTGCAGATAGACGTCACGGTCACTGATCGTGGTGTGCAGGCCGAACACCGTCGCGTTCAGCCACAGATTGCGGTGGGTGAGCTGAACTCCCTTGGGGCGGGCGGTGGTTCCGGACGTGTAGTTGATGCTGGCGGTGGCGTCCTCGGCCGGCTCGGGCCACTCCCGCGGCTCGGTGCCGTGCAGGAAGAGCTCCTCGTCGTCGCTCTCGCCGAGTACGAACTTGTGCTTCACATCGAGTGTGTCGAGTAGGTCCGTGCGGGACGCGTCCGCGTAGACGGCGGACGCGCCGGAGTGCCGCACGATGTAGTCGATCTCCGGCTGGGTGAGCCGGAAGTTGACCGGCACCAAAACCCGCCCCCACCCGGAGACCCCGAAGAACGAGGTCAGCAATCGCGCCGAGTTCTGCGAGACCACCGCCACGCGCCCGCCCACCGGGATGTCGAGCCGGTCGAGCCGGGCAGCTTGAGCACGGGCCAGCGCGGCCAGCTCCCGATAGGTGAGCTCTCCGAGGCTCGGTCCTGGCTGCTCCGGTTCGTCGACGACGGCGACGCGGTCCCGATACACATGCGCCGCACGGTCGAGGAAGTCACGGACGGTCAGCGGGTAGTACACAACAGCACCTCCGAGGGTCGGTAGTTCCTCCGGTATAGCCGCCGGGGCGCCGCCATCCGTACTGTCCGACACACAGAACCAACCAAAGGATGACGAGGTCAGCAGTGAACCCCTTCCGCAAGGCCGTCGAGGACGGCGACCACGAGGCCGTCGTCGCCCTGCTCGCCGAGGACGTCGTGTTCACCAGCCCGGTGGTGTTCAAGCCGTACGCCGGAAAGGCGATCACCGCGGCGATCCTGGGCGCCGTCCTGCGCGTCTTCGAGGACTTCCGCTACGTCCGCGAGATCGCGAACCCGGACGGCCGCGACCTCGCCCTGGTCTTCGAGGCGCGTGTGGGTGAGCGGCAGATCCAGGGCTGCGACCTGCTGCACTTCGACGAGGACGGCCGGATCGACGCCCTCACGGTCATGGTTCGCCCGCTGTCCGGCGCCCAGGCGCTCCAGCAGGCGATGGCGGCACAGTTCGAGCGCATCGAGCGAGAGGCCGCGGGCGCCTGAGAATCCCGGAGCGATAGCCTGATCTCCTGCCACGACCAGGAGATCTACGTCCATGACAGCGCCCCAATCCGAGCAGGTGGACGGACCCGGGGAGTTCCGTGCGCCCGCCCGGCGGCCGTCGGCGTGGCACGGACAGGGACCGATCGTGGCGGTGGTCGCGGCCGGCGGCGCGGTGGGCGCGACCGCCCGGTACGGCGCCTCGCTGATCTGGCCCACGCAGACCGGGGCCTTCCCCTGGACCACGTTCTTGGTCAATGTCATCGGATGTGCCGTGATCGGCGTCTTCATGGTCGTGATCAGCGACGTGTGGGCGGCACACCGGCTGGTCCGCCCCTTCTTCGGCACGGGCGTCCTCGGCGGCTTCACCACCTTCTCGACGTACGCCGTCGACATCCAGAAACTGGTCGACGAGGGCCGCCCCCGCACCGGCCTCGCCTACCTCGCCGCCACCCTGGTCGCGGCGCTCGTGGCGGTGTGGCTCGCGGTGACGGCGGCCCGCCGGGTCCTGGCATGGAGGCGGCGATGACAAGGCTGACCGGCGACGCCCTACGGCTGACGATCTTCATCGGCGAGAACGACACCTGGCACCGCAAACCGCTGTACTCGCAGATCGTGCACCGGGCACGCGCGGCGGGACTCGCGGGCGCGAGCGTCTTCCGCGGCATCGAGGGTTTCGGCGCATCCTCACTGATCCACACCTCGCGCCTGCTGTCGCTGAGCGAGGACCTGCCGGTGGCCATCGTCATCGTGGACACGGAGGAGCGCGTACGCGCCTTTCTGCCGGAGCTGGACGAGTTGGTGGGGGAGGGGCTGGTGATCTTGGACGATTGCCAGGTCATCCGGTACGTAGGCCGCGAGGAGAACCCCGCTCCCGCGGACCGGAAAAGCAAGAAACCGTCGTGAACTGGCTGTTGGTGATCGCGGGCGGAATGGTCGGCGCCCCCCTGCGCTACCTCACCGACCGCGCGGTGCAGACCCGCCACGACACGGTCTTCCCCTGGGGCACCTTCACCGTGAACGTCATCGGCTGCCTGATCCTGGGCACCCTGACCGGCGCGGCCGCGGCCGGAGCAGCCTCCTCACACATCCAACTCCTGCTCGGCACAGGCCTGTGCGGCGCGCTCACCACGTACTCGACGTTCTCGTACGAGACCTTGCGGCTGGCCGAGGACGGGGCCCGTTTCTACGCCGCCGTCAATGTGATCGCGAGCGTGGTGGCGGGGCTCGGGGCGGCCTTTGTGGGGGTTTCGGTCGCTGAGGCTCTGTGGGCGTAGCCGACCGAGTCGCCCGGCGGTCCGTCTCGAACCCTTGACAGTCACCTCTCGTTCCCCGCAGGATCACCCACGTGAACCTGTCAGACAGCCAGACAGGTGGCTCGGTCCCGCGGCGCGTCAGCGCTATGGAAGCGGTGCTCAGTCATCTGCGGAGTGCGATCGAGCGCGGTGAGTACGCCGTGGGGGACAAGCTGCCGTCCGAGGCGGAGCTGTGCCGGAGCCTCGAGGTCAGCCGACCCGTGTTGCGGGAGGCGTTGCGGGCCCTGCAAACGATGGGCCTGACCGTGTCCCGTACCGGCAAGGGGACGTTCGTCGTCTCGAACGGGCCGGTCGTCGACCCCACCTTCGGCGACTACGCGGCCAGTGACCTGATCGAGGTCCGGCGCCATGTCGAGATCCCCGTCGCGGGCTACGCCGCCACCCGGCGAACGCCCGAGGACCTCGACCATCTCGCCCACCTGCTCGACCGGATGGAGCGCGAGACCGACACCACCGCCTGGGTGGCAATGGACACGCTCTTCCATCTCGCCGTCGCGCAGGCCGCGCAGAACCCGGTCTTCCGCCGCGTCATCGAGGAGATCCGCGACGCGCTGGCCCGCCAGTCCGCGTTCCTCAACGAACTCGGCGGCCGTCGCGAGCAGTCCAACCGCGAACACCGGGCGATCGTCGAGGCGTTGATCGACGGCAGCGAGCACGACGCCACCGAAGCCATGGCCCACCACCTCGACCGCGTCGAGACCACCCTCACCGCGATCGTGCGCCCCGAGGGCGAAAGCCCCGACGACCCCGAGAGCACAGACACCCCCACAGAAGGCGAGACCCCGGCGTGAGCGAGCAGTCCCTCCACGAAGAGATACCGAAGAAGCAGGCCGTTCACGTCGACGCCGGCGACGCGGGGTACAGCAAGTCCCTGAAGTCCCGGCACGTCAACATGATCGCCATCGGCGGCGCCATCGGCACCGGCCTCTTCCTCGGCGCCGGCGGACGGCTCGCCGACGCCGGACCTTCGCTCTTCATCGCGTACGCCGTCTGCGGAATCTTCGCCTTCCTGGTCGTGCGGGCCCTCGGCGAACTCGTCCTCTACCGGCCCTCGTCCGGCGCCTTCGTGTCGTACGCCCGCGAGTTCCTCGGCGAGAAGGGCGCGTACACCGCGGGCTGGATGTACTTCCTGAACTGGGCGACCACCGGCATCGCCGACATCACCGCGGTCGCCACCTACACCCACTACTGGGGCATGTTCTCCGACATCCCGCAGTGGGTGATCGCGCTCATCGCACTCGCCGTCGTCCTCACCGTGAACCTCATCTCGGTGAAGTACTTCGGTGAGCTGGAGTTCTGGTTCGCGATCATCAAGGTCGGCGCCCTGGTCGCCTTCATGTTCATCGGCATCTTCCTGCTGGCCACCCAGCAGCCCGTGGACGGCACCACCCCCGGCCCCTCCCTGATCACCGACAACGGCGGCCTCTTCCCCAACGGCCTGCTGCCGATGCTGCTGATCGTCCAGGGCGTCGTCTTCGCCTACGCCTCCGTCGAGCTGGTCGGTGTCGCGGCGGGCGAGACGGAGAACCCGGAGAAGATCATGCCGAAGGCGATCAACTCCATCATGTGGCGCGTCGGTCTCTTCTACGTCGGCTCCGTGGTCCTCCTCTCGATGCTGCTGCCGTGGTCCTCGTACAGCGCCGGCGAGAGCCCCTTCGTCACCGTGCTGTCCAACATCGGCATCCCGGCCGCGGGCGGCGTGATGAACCTGGTCGTGATGACCGCCGCCATGTCCTCGCTGAACTCCGGCCTCTACTCCACCGGCCGCATCCTGCGCTCCATGGCGATGTCCGGCTCGGCGCCGAAGTTCACCTCGGTGATGAGCCGCAGCCAGGTCCCGTACGGCGGAATCCTGCTCACCAGCGGTATCTGTGTACTCGGCGTCGGGCTCAACTTCGTCGTCCCCGACGACGCGTTCGAGATCGTGCTGAACTTCGCCGCCATCGGCATCCTCGCCACCTGGGGCATGATCATGATCTGTCACCTGGTCTTCTGGCGGAAGACACAGGACGGTGAGCTGGAGCGCCCCAGCTACCGCCTGCCGGGCTCCCCCTGGACGGAACTCGTCACACTGTTCTTCCTCGCCTCCGTGCTGGTGCTGATGTACGCCGACGGGGGAGCGGGACGTACGACCGTGCTGTGTCTGCCGCTGATCGTGGCGGCTCTGGTGGCGGGATGGTTCGGCGTACGGCGCAAAGTGGCCGCCATACAGAAGTCCGGAGCCGACGCGTGAGTCCCAACGCCCTTGCCCAACAGGCCAGTTCAGTCGCCGAGGCGCCCGCGATCCGGGAACCGCTGCACGCGCCCGTCGCCCAGCTCGTACGCGGTGGCGTCATCGAGGGCATCCACTACGGCTCGGTCGTCGTGCTCGCCGCCGACGGCACAGTGGAGCTGCAGATCGGCGACATCGAGGCGGCCTTCTACCCGCGCTCGGCGCTCAAGCCCGTACAGGCCGTGGCGCTGCTGCGGGCCGGGCTGCCGCTCGACGGGGAACTGCTCGCGCTGACCGCGGCCAGCCACTCCGGCGAGGAGCGGCATCTCGCCGGCACCCGGCGAATACTGGAGCAGGCCGGGCTCCCCGAGGACGCGCTGCGCAATGTGCCGGACATGCCCTACGACCCGGTCGTACGGGAAGCCTGGGTGCGCGAGGGGCGGCTGCCCTCGCGGCTCGCGCAGAACTGCTCGGGCAAGCACGCGGCGATGCTCTACACGGCACATCTCAACGCCTGGTCGCTCGACGACTACCTCGAGCCCGCCCATCCGATCCAGCAGGCGATCGCGGAGATCGTCGAGGATCTCACCGGGCAGGCCATCGCCGCGGTGACGGTGGACGGTTGCGGTGCGCCCCTGTTCTCCGTCTCGCTGCACGGGCTGGCGCGCGCCGCCGCCCGGATCACCACCGCGCCGCCCGGCACACCCGAGGCGCGCGTCGCCGACGCGATGCGTGAGCACGCCGAAATGGCGTCCGGCTCCGGCCGTGATGTCGCCGCGCTGATGCGGGCCGTGCCGGGGCTGCTCACCAAGGACGGCTTCGAGGGCGTACACGTCGCGGCGCTTCCCGACGGGCGGGCGGTCGCCGTGAAGATCGCGGACGGGGCGGACCGGGCCCGGCTGCCCGTGGTCGCCGCCGCCCTCGCACGCTGCGGCGTCGACCCGGTCGTACTCGCCGAGTTCGCCCAGGCACCGCTGTTCGGCGGCGGGGAGGTGGTCGGGAGCATCCGGCCGGCCCGCGCACTGGAACCGCTCACTGACTGACGCCTGATCCGCTCACGCAGGCCTGATCCACTCCTTCTCCTGAAAGAGGAGCCGCACTCACATGACCGCCGCCGCAGCCCATCGCAGCGAGCACGACCTGCTCGGCGAACGTGACGTCCCCGCCGAGGCGTACTGGGGCATCCACTCCCTGCGCGCCAAGGAGAACTTCCCCATCACGGGCACGCCGATCTCCGCCTACCCGCACCTGATCGACGCACTGGCCGCCGTCAAGGAGGCCGCCGCCCGCGCCAACGAGGAACTCGGCCTGCTGGAGCCGGCCAAGGCGGCGGCCATCGTCGAGGCCTGCCAGGAGATCCGCGACGGGAAGCTGCACGACCAGTTCGTCGTCGACGTCATCCAGGGCGGCGCCGGGACCTCGACGAACATGAACGCCAACGAGGTTGTCGCGAACCGGGCGTTGGAGCTCCTCGGACATCCGAAGGGCGCGTACGAGTTCCTGCACCCGAACGAGGACGTCAACCTCGGCCAGTCGACCAACGACGTCTATCCGACCGCCGTCAACATCGCCACCATCTTCGCGGTGCGCGGGCTGCTCCGGGCGATGGCCGTGCTGCAGGACGCCTTCGCCGCCAAGGCCGTCGAGTTCCGTGACGTGCTGAAGATGGGGCGTACGCAGTTGCAGGACGCGGTGCCGATGACGCTCGGTCAGGAGTTCTCGGCGTATGCGGTGATGCTGGACGAGGACCGCAGCCGGCTCGCCGAGGCGGTCGCGCTGATCCACGAGATCAATCTGGGCGCGACGGCGATCGGTACCGGGCTCAACGCGCCCGCCGGATACGCCGAGGCCGCGCGCCGGCACCTCGCGGACATCACCGGGCTGCCGCTGGTCACCGCCGCCAACCTCGTCGAGGCCACGCAGGACTGCGGGGCCTTCGTGCAGATGTCTGGGGTGCTGAAGCGGATCGCCGTGAAGCTCTCGAAGAGCTGTAACGATCTGCGGCTGCTGTCGTCGGGTCCGCGGGCGGGCCTCAACGAGATCAACCTCCCACCCGTGCAGGCTGGTTCGAGCATCATGCCCGGCAAGGTGAACCCGGTGATTCCCGAGGTCGTCAACCAGGTCGCCTTCGAGGTGATCGGCAACGACGTCACCATCACCATGGCCGCCGAGGCCGGACAGCTCCAGCTCAACGCCTTCGAGCCGGTCATCCTGCACTCCCTGTCCGAGAGCATCACGCATCTGCGCGCCGCCTGCCTGACGCTTGCCGAGCGCTGCGTCGCAGGGATCACGGCCAACGAGGACGTGCTGCGTGAGGCCGTCGAGAACTCCATCGGGTTGGTCACCGCGCTCAACCCGTACATCGGGTACGAGGCGGCCACCGGCATCGCGAAGGAGGCCCTCGCGACGGGGCGCGGCGTTGCCGAACTCGTTCTGGAAAAGGGGCTGTTGCCTCCCGACCGGCTGGCCGCGCTGCTGCGGCCGGAGGTGTTGGCGGGGTCTCGGGCCGGCTGAGTGGTGCGGAGGGTTCCTTTCCCCAGCCCCGCCCCTTCCCGAAACTGGGGCTGCGCCCCAGGCCCCCCGCCAGGGGGGTGGTGGGTGACACTTCGTGTCGCGGCTGCGGGTGCGTCGTGGTTGCTCGCGCAGTTCCCCGCGCCCCTAACGGGGCGCTCCCCGAGCCGTCCGTCACACAGCTCACCAGTCGCCATGCTCGCCAGCCACGACGAAACCGGCACCCTCCCGCCGGTGGGAGGGGACGTGGGCCGGTGCGTCGTATGTCCGTCGCTTAGCTTCGGACTGGGCACTGCTGCGCCCTGTGTCAGCACGGGGTCGTATGCCCTGTTGGCGACGGGCTGACGCACCGGACCGCGGCCCCGCACCCACCAACAACCCAGGGGCGCGGGGAACTGCGCGAGCAACCACAACGAACCCGCACCCGCCCAACCGCCGGAGGCACCCCGCGGGGCGGCGCCACAAGCCACAACGAACCCGCACCCGACAACGAACCCAACCGCCCCACCGCCGGAGGCAAAATGTTCACGTCGTCGCCGGCCTTCCAGCCGGTACTCCACCGCATCGCCGCCGAGATCGAGAACGTGCCCGCGCGTGGCCGCCCCGCCGACTACATCCCGGCCCTCGCGGCCTGCGACCCGCGTCGGTTCGGTATGGCCGTCGCGGAACTCGACGGCACGGTGTACGGCGTGGGGGACTGGCGGCAGCCGTTCTCCGCGCAGTCGCTCACCAAGGTGTTCACCCTCGCCCTCGTTCTGGCGGGTGGGGGTGAAGACCTGTGGGAGCGCGTCGGACGCGAGCCCTCCGGCAACCCCTTCAACTCGCTGGTGCAGCTCGAGTATGAGAACGGCATCCCGCGCAACCCGTTCATCAACGCGGGCGCCCTCGTCGTCACCGACCGCCTCCACACCCAGACCGGCGACGCGGCCGGCACCCTCCTCGACTTCCTGCGCGCGGAGAGCGGCAACGCGCGGCTCGCCAGCGACAAGGACGTCGCCGCCTCCGAAGCCGCCCACGGCGACCGCAACGCCGCCCTCGGCCACTTCATGGCCTCGTACGGGAACATCGGCAACCCGGTCCCGGTGCTCCTCGGCCAGTACTTCCGGCAGTGCTCCATCGAGGCATCCTGCGCCGACCTCGCCCTCGCCACCGGATTCCTCGCCCGCCATGGCATACGGGCCGACGGCACGCGCCTGCTGACCAGCAGTCAGGCCAAGCAGGTCAACGCGGTCATGCTGACCTGCGGCACCTACGACGCCGCGGGCGAGTTCGCGTACCGGGTCGGCCTGCCCGGCAAGAGCGGCGTCGGCGGCGGCATCATCGCCGTCGTCCCCGGTCACTGCACGCTGTGCGTGTGGAGCCCGGGCCTGGACGAACGGGGCAACTCGGTGGCGGGCGTCGCGGCCTTGGAGCGTTTCACGACGCTGACGGGATTGTCCGTGTTCTGAGGGGGCGGTTCTCAGGCGGATTTGAAGGATGGTCGCCGTTCGGTCAGACGGCGGTCACATCTCGGCTGCCGATCAGAGGGACGTACGTCGCTTTCTCGCCACCCGGCATTGACAGGCTGCCCGAGTGTTGGCCATGGGTTTCTCCGTCGATCTGCGTCGCTGTCAGTTGCTCGGACTTGTCGGTTCGGGCTTTCTCGCGGCGGGGGGTGAGACGGCCGGGGCCCTGCCGGTGCGGGAGCTGCTGGCCCCGGCTTCGGCGAGGGCGGCGCTCGGCCTGGTCGGTGTGTACTTCGGGGTGGTGCTGCTGATCGCCGCCTGGGCTTTGTTGGGGCGGGTGATACGGGGACCCGAACCGCCAACTCCGCGCGCCCTGTTGGTGGTTCTGGGGGTGTGGGCCGCGCCGCTGCTGCTCGCGCCGCCGTTGTTCAGCCGGGACGTGTACAGCTACCTCGCACAGGGCGCCATGGTCGACGCGCACATCGACGTCTACAGCCACGGGCCCGCACGGCTCGGCGGGCCGCTCGCCGACGAGGTGGCGCCCGTGTGGCAGCACACCGCGACACCGTACGGTCCCGCCTTCCTCGCCGTCGCCTCCGCGCTGTCCGGGCTGACGCGGGGCGAAGTACCGGCCGGGTTGTTCGGGATGCGGGTGGTCGCGGTGCTCGGCGTGGCACTGATGGCCGCCGCCCTGCCGAGGCTCGCCCGGCACAGCGGCGCCGACCCGGCCGCCGCGCTGTGGCTCGGCGCGCTCAACCCGCTCGTACTGCTGCACCTCGTCGCCGGCGCGCACAACGACGCCATCATGCTCGGCCTGCTGGGCATCGGACTGGTGGCAGCGCTCGGCCGCTGGCCCGTCCTCGGCGCCGTACTCGTCACGCTCGCCGCCCTGGTCAAGGTCCCGGCCCTACTGGGACTCGCAGCCGTCGTGGCACTCCAAGTGCGCGCAGGACGCGGCCTGTTGAAGGCGACGGTGACCACCGGGGCCGCCGCGCTCGCCACCACGGTCGTAGCAACCGCCGTCGCCGGCACGGGATACGGCTGGATCAGCGCCCTGAAGACACCCATCTCACCGCACAACTGGTCACCCACCAGCCTCCTCGGCCGCACGACGGAGTCCCTCCTCGAGGACCTGGGCAGCGACCTCGCGCCCCTCGCCCTCCCCGCCTGGCACGCCCTCGGACTCGTCGTCACCGTCGTCGTCATACTCGCCATATGGCTGCGCCGCCCCCGGCTCAGCCCCGTCTACGCACTCGGCCTCAGCCTGGCGACGGTGGCGATCCTCGGTCCGGCCATCCGGCCCTGGTACGCCCTGTGGGGCCTGTTCCTCATTGCCGCCGCGGCCCCCAGCGCTTCCGTACGCCACCGGGTCGCCGCCGTGACGGGAGTGCTCGCGCTCGGCGTCCTGCCCAGCGGCAGCCCACCGGACCTGGAGCAACTGGTCCTCGCCGTGTCGGGCGGCGTGCTCGCGGTGGTCGTGCTCTGGCAGGCCCACCAGACGGCGAACGCGCCGGTCCTGGAGCGCACCGCATGAGGCTTCCGCGTACGGAACGGGGGCGGCTCGCCCTCGTCCTGGTCCTCGTCGCCGCCGTGACCGTCTTCACCGCGACCGTGCCGCTACTGCGCGGCTGGTTCGACCTGCGGGTGTACCACGGGGCCATCGACGCCTGGATCCATCACGGCGGCCGGATCTACGACTACCACGTGCCCGGGACGACATACGGCTTCACCTACCCGCCCTTCGCCGCGGTCAGCATGGTGCCGATGGCGCTCCTCGGACTGCACGCCGCGATCGCCGTCGGACTGATCCTCAACCTCGCGGCGACCGCCCTGGTCCTCGGCATCCTGATGCCGCGCGAACTGCGTCGCCGGCACGGCTGGTTCGGCTTCGCCCTGGCCATCTGCATGCTGGCCATGTTCGAGCCCGCCCGCGACACCTTCAGCTTCGGCCAAGTCAACCTTCTGCTGCTGGCCCTCGTCCTCGTCGACGCCTGGCTGCTGTCCACCGGGCGCGGTCGCTGGGCGGGCGTCGGCATCGGCCTTGCCGCCGCGATCAAGCTCACACCCGCGATCTTCATCGTTCTACTGCTGCTCGCCCGGCGGCCCCGCGCTGCCTCGGTCGCGGCGGCCGTCACCGCGACCGCCACCGCCCTCGCGGCTTGGGCGGCACCAGATCCCTCCCGCTTCTATTGGACCGAGGCCGTCTGGGACACGACCCGCATCGGCCGCCTCGCCTACGTGTCCAACCAGTCCCTGCAAGGCGTACTGGCCCGGCTCGCCGACCCCGCCGAACCGAGCCGTATCGTCTGGGTGCTGGCCGCTCTCGTCGTCCTGGGCGTCTGGGCCTGGCGTGCGCATCGAGCCGTCGCCGCCAGTGACTTGATGGGCGCGTTCGCCCTGACCGGGCTCGTCGCCTGTCTGGTCAGCCCGATCACCTGGGTGCACCATCTCGTATGGCTGCTGCCGTCCTTCGCGATCCTCGTCGAGGAGGGGCTGCGGCGCAGGCGGCTGCTGTGGGCGGCCGGCGTGTCGTACGTGCTGCTGTGCAGCAGCGTGGTGTGGCTCTGGTTCGACGACGCGTCCGGCATCGACGGCTTCCTCGGCAGCAACATCTACGTGTGGATCACCCTCGGCCTGCTCTTCGCCCTGCCCGTCGGTCAGACACGCGTGAACCATCTGCCGCGCAGCACCACCGCCACGACGCCCGCACCCAGACAGGCCGCCCCCGAGATCGCCCCCGCCGCCGCCCACCGGTCGGAGCCGTCGGCGACCACCATGGCCGCGGGCACCGGCGCCGGCCCCGCCTGCGGCACGGCACGCGAGGGCACCAGCGAGCCCACCGGCTCGACACGCCCGGCGGCCTCGAAGCCCCAGTCGAGCAGCGAGCGCGCCTCTTCGTAGACGGCGAAGCGGCCGCCCGACTGAGGGTTCATCACCGTGACGACAAGGGTGCGCCCGCCCCGGCGCGCGGCGGCGATGAGCGTGTTGCCCGCCTTGGAGGTGTAACCGTTCTTGACGCCGATGAGCCCCCTATAGGGCTCGACTCCGTCGGCGCCGGTCAGCAGCCGGTTGGTGTTCTGGATGTCGTACGACCGGCCCTTGACCGGGAATCTGGCCGTCACCGTCGCGCAGTATCGCGCGAAGTCCGCGTTACGCAGCCCTGCCCGCCCGAAGACAGCCAGGTCGTACGCGGACGACACCTGGCCCGGCGTGTCGTATCCGTCGGGCGAGACAACGCGCGTGTCGCGGGCGCCGAGCGCGCGGGCCTTGGCCTGCATCTGGGCGGCCGTGGCACGCCAGCCGCCGTTCATCGCGGCCAGGACGCGCACGGCGTCGTTGCCGGAGTTGAGGAAGACACCCCGCCAGAGGTCAGACGCGCGGTAGGTGCGCCCCGGCTCAACGCCGACCCGGCTGCTGCCGTCCCCGACCCCCTTCAACTCCCGCTCTGTGGCGGTGTGTTGGACCGCCGCGGGCAGCGTCGGCAGCAAGGTCACCGCGAACAGAGCCTTCAAGGTGCTCGCGGGCGGCAGCTTGCGGTGCGCGTTGCGGGCGGCCAGCACCTCACCAGAGCCCGCGTCGGCCACCAGCCACGACCGGGCGGAGAGTTTGGCGGGCACCTTGGGCGCCCCCTCCCCGAGCCGTACGTGCGTCCCGGACCGGTACAGTCCCGCGGGCTTCGAGGCCGCTGGGCTCGGTGCGAGCGGCTGGGCCTCCGCGGGCGCGGCGGAGACGTCGGCTCCAGTACGTGCCGCGGCAGGGCTCGGTGCGAAGGCCAGCGCGGCGGCCACCCAGGCGGCGGAGCAGCAGACGGCGACACGGCAAGAGAGTCCGATGGTCATACCGCAAACGTAGGAACGCTCGGGGGACATCCCCGGCTCCCCGGGCCGAGCCGCGGCATCGAGCACCCGGATGCCGCAGCGGGGCCACGGCCTTGCAGGCGGGGGAGGCTCACAGGCCTCCGGGCACGGTCGGCTGGACCTGACGCAGAAACGTGGCGTTGTCCGGCGTGTCCCGCATCCGCTCCAGCAGAGTTTCGAGGCCCGCCTGCGTGTCGCCGCGGGAGTGCAGGGCGCGTCGCAGCCCTCGTACTGCCGACAACTCGCTTGCCGGAACCAGGAGTTCCTCGCGTCGCGTGCCGGACGGCGTGATGTCGACGGCCGGAAAGATCCGCCTGGACGCCAGCGTGCGATCCAGGCGCAGCTCCATGTTGCCGGTGCTCTTCAGCTCCTCGAAGTAGAAGTCGTCGGCACGCGAGCCGGTCTCCACCAGTGCCGTGGCGAGGATCGTCAGCGAGCCGCCCTCCTCGGCGAGGCGCGCGGCACCGAAGAGCCGCTTGGGTCCGGCGAGCGCGGCGGCGTCGACACCGCCGCTGAGGGTGCGGCCACCGGCGGCGGCCGCGTTGTTGTGCGCCCTGCACAGCCGGGTCAGCGAGTCCAGGAGGATCACGACGTCCTGGCCCGCCTCGACGAGCCGCTTGGCCCGCTCCACCGCCAGCTCGGCGAGCGCGATGTGCTGCTTCGGCCCCCGGTCGAACGTCGAGGCCAGCACCTCACCGCGTACGGAACGCCGCATGTCGGTGACCTCCTCGGGGCGCTCGTCGAGCAGCACCACCATCAGATGGCACTCGGGGTGGTTGCCAGCGATGGCGGCGGCCAGTTGCTGGAGCAGCACCGTCTTGCCGGTCTTGGGCGGGGCGACGATCAGCCCGCGCTGGCCCTTGCCGATCGGCGAGACCAGGTCGATGACGCGGGTCGTCAGGCCGCCCGCCGGGTGCTCGAGCCGCAGCCGCTCACGCGGGTGCAGCGGGGTGAGGTCACGGAAGTGCGGGCGGGAGCGCAGCTCTTCGGGTGCGCGGCCGTTGACGCGCTCGATCCCGGTGAGGGCACGCTGCTTGCCGCTTACGGCTGCACCCACGCCTACGCCTTCGACGAGGTCGCCCTTGCGCAGGCCGTACCGGCGGATCAGCGCGGGAGAGACCTGGAGGTCGGTGGACTCGGGCAGGCAGCTTGCGGTGCGCAGATGGCCCTGCCCGTTGGAAGTGATGTCGAGTACGCCGGTGGCCTGCTCCTGCGTGTGCGAAGTGGGCGGGCGTTCGAGTGTGGTGGTCATGTGGGTGGGTCCTTTCGCGGACGAACCATGAGGTCAGGGGTCATGAAGGGGAGAGGCCGAATGAGGGGGCGGCATGGTCACGCCCCGTACGGCGGAGACATCACCTCTCGTGCGGCGGGCGAGAACGCCCATGGCCGTACGTGAAGAGAGGTGGTGCTGAGAAGCTGCTTCGCCGGTCGGAAAGGGACGGGCGGATCAGCTGACTGAGATGAGACTGGCACCGGCGCCCGAGAAGGGGCGTACACAAGTGCTAGAACAACCGTAGCACAGAGGGATTTTGATCAGCGGCGGGCCAGGAGCCCGTACAGGAGCGGGATGCGCGGGAAGCTGTCCGGCAGGCGCCACCAGCCGGACGAGGTGCGGTTCATCTCGGGCCAGCGGGGCCACGGCAGTTCGTCGCTCTCCCGTAGCCGCTCGATCCGCAGACCGGCTCCCACCAGGGCGCCCACGACCTCGCCGAGACCGTGCATCCACTCATAGCTGTCGGTCGCGCCCTCTACGGGCGGGCCGTCCGTGTACGTGTATTTGCCGGTCCGGTGTACGGCTGTCCCGCGGCCCAAGTAGTCGTGACGCAACAGGAGTTCGGAGCCCTCACCCTCGGCGGGCTTCGGGCCCAGGGAGTTGAGGAGGGGATGGAACTCGGCGATGTACAACCGGCCCTCCGGACGCAGGAGTTGGGCGACCGTCGCCGCCCAGCGGTCCAGATCGGGCAGGTAGCACAGGGCGCCCTTGCCGGTGTAGAGGACGTCGAACCGTCGTCCGTCGAGGGCTTCGACGGCGTCGTACACATTGGCCCGTACGTACTCGACGTCGGCGCCCGCACGCCCGGCGATGTCCGCCGCGGCCTTGACCGACGCCTCGGAGATGTCGAGGCCCACCGCCCGGGCGCCGCGATGGGCGAAGGCGATCGTCTCCGTGCCGAGGTGGCACTGGAGGTGGAGCACGTCACGTCCGGCCAGTTCACCGAGGTCCTCCCACTCCCAGGCGGCGAACCAGCGCTCCGGGTCGAGGGAGGTGTCGAGGCGGTAGAACCGGCTGGCGAGGTGGACGGGGGTTGCGGACTGACTGCGCATTGGCGTGTTCTGGCGCACATGGGTGACCGGGCTGCGGCACGTGCGACCTCATGGGTAAGAACGAAGGTTTCTCTGTCGAATGTGTGACCTCTTGCGGTGGTGGTCGTTGGGTGGGGTGACGGGTTCTTCGACTCGCGTGGGGACGGGGTGAAGGGATGGGCGGGCTGAGGGAGATGGCGGTGCCGTTCGTCGCCCTGGGGCCGTCCGGTGTGGCGGTCCGCGACCGGCTCAAGCACCTGACTGCCGAGGATGAGAAGGTTCTTCGTCTGGTTGGTGATCTGCTCGGTACGCTCGCCTCCCGGGATCTGAGGGCGCGGTGTGCGGCGGGGCTCGATCACGACACTGAGGAGTGGGCGCTGCGCAAGCGGGCCCTGACGGAGGAGTCCTCCTCCCGCTGGGCCGGGTCGATCACGAAGGCCACCCACGATCAGTGGGCGCTCGCCCGGCGCGGGCAGCTCGCCCACATCCAGAGTCTGGAAGCGGGTGTGCGGACGATCGCACACCGGCTGTCCCTGCCGGTCGGGGAGAAGGGCGGCAAACGGGCTCCGGGCGGCTACCGCAGCAAGCAGGAGTGGTTCGTCAAGACCCGCCGCCTGCACGTGCTCGCCGACCGGCTCGACGCGGCGCGGGCCGATCATGAGGCCGGAGTCGTGCACGTGGTGCGCGGCGGCAAGCGGCTGCTGACCACCCGCCACCATCTGGACGCCGCCCGGATCACCGAGGAGCAGTGGCGTACGCGGTGGCAGGCCGGGCGCCGGTTCCTCCAGGCCGACGGGGAGTCGGGGAAGAGGTTCGGCAACGAGACGATCCGCGTCACCTGCGACGGCGAGGTCTCCCTCAAGCTCCCCGCGCCGCTCGCGCACCTGGCCAACGCCCCGCACGGCCGGTACGCGCTCGCCTCTCGGGTGGCGTTCGCGCACCGGGGAGCGCAGTGGCGCGACCGCGTCCAGGCGAACCGGGCCGTCGCCTACCGCATCCACGAAGACACGGTGCGCGGGCGCTGGTACCTGACCGCGTCGTGGACGATCCCGCCGGTGAAGACCGTGCCGCTGGCAGCGGCACGCGCGAACGGGCTGGTCGGCGTCGACACCAACGCCGATCACCTGGCTGCCTGGCGCTTGGACAAACACGGCAACCCCGTCGGCGAGCCCCTCCGGTTCGGCTTCGACCTGTCCGGCACCGCCCAGCACCGGGACGCCCAGGTGCGGCACGCCCTCATCCGCCTGCTGCATTGGGCCAAGCGCCATGGCCTGTCCATCGCGATCGAAGACCTCGACTTCACCGCCGAGAAGACCCGCGAGAAGCACGGCAGGCGTAAGAAGTTCCGCAAACTCATCTCCGGCATGCCCGTCAGCAAGCTGCGGGCCCGCCTGGTGTCGATGGCGGCCGAACTCGGCATCACCATCGTCGCCGTGGACCCGGCCTACACCTCGAAGTGGGGCGCCCAGCACTGGCAAACGCCCCTCACCACCACAACGCGCAAGATCACTCGCCACGACGCAGCCGCCGTGGCGATCGGCAGGCGCGCCCTGGGATACCTGGTCCGGCGACGGACGGCACCGCCCCTGCACGACCAGAGCGATCGTGCAGGGCATCGGACCGTCCAGGCCGCACCGGAGGTCCCGGGGCGTGAGGAACCCCGCCCCCGCATCCCCGGACCACGGACACGATCCGCGAGTGCCGGATGCGGAGCGAACGCGGGGGACCAGGACGCCCAACACCGTTCGGGGCGTCCGGCTGAGCATGAGTTCTGGCAACAGGACTCACTCCCGCTCAGTCTTTAGGAGCGGTACGGGCGTCCCAGTTGGCCTGGTTGGCCCTCATCATCCGCTCGTGCTCGTCGGTCATGGGCGTATCCAACCGTGGACGGGAACCGAGTGGGAAGGACTCCCCGATGCCCCGGATGTGGCTGCCGTCCGGCAGGACAATCATGGGGACGTGTCGATCCGGCGCCGGCCCGTTCGTCGGTGGGGTGTCAAGGCCTCATGAGCACCAGGAGGAATCATGAAGTACATGCTGCTGGTCTGCGGTGACGACACCGCGGACGCTTCCGGCATGGCCCCCGTCGAACCATGGGTCGAGGAGCTGAGCGCCCAGAAGGGCGTACGGCTGCACGGCCACCGGCTGCGGCTGCCCGCCGAGGCGGTCACCGTACGGGTGCGCGGCGGTGAAGTGCTGCGCACGGACGGGCCGTTCGCGGAGACGAAGGAGTACGTCGCCGGGTACGACATCCTCGAGTGCGACAGCATGGAGGAGGCCATCGAGGCAGCCGCGAAGCACCCCGTGGCGACCATCGGGGCCATGGAGGTGCGCCCGTTCTGGGAGGACGAGGACGCCGAGGGCGAGATCCGCCGCCTCGACGACGAGTTGACGCTCGCCACGCGCGAGCGGGACATCGACAGGATGGCGGCCTGTTACGCGCCCGACGTCGAGGTCTTCCACCCCATGAGCGGTCTGGAGGAGCGCGGGATCGATGCCTTCCGCAAGGCCCAGGAGTGGTGGTTCTCCACCGTCACCGGACCCGTGAGCCGCGACGTGCTGGAGTTCCGGGTCCGGGTGGACGAGAGCGTCGCGTTCAGCCACGCCCTCGTCCGGATGCGCGCCATGCTCACCACCGGCGAACCGCTGGACAGCACGGTGCGGGTGACCACCGGCTACCGCGCCGCCGGCGACCGCTGGCAGATCGTCCACCAGCACCTGTCGGTTCCGTTCGACGCAGGCGTGGAGGAGGCCCGGTCATGAAGTACGCACTGTTCATCTGCACTCCCGTAGGCGGCGAAGAACTCAGCCCCGAGGAGATCGCCGAAGACCCCCGCTTCACCTCGTACATCGAAGAGGTGCGCAGCCGCGACATCGTCAAGGGCGGGGCACGGCTGAGGCCGTCCACCGACGCCACCACCGTGCGCGTCCAAGGCGACGAAGTCCTGCTCAGCGACGGGCCGTTCGTGGAGTCCAAGGAGTACGTCGCCGGCATCGACATCATCGAAGTCGCCGACCTCGACGAGGCCATCTCGCTCGCCTCGAGGCATCCCGCCGCGCTGGGCGGCGGCTCCATCGAGGTGCGGCCGGTCTGGGAGTGAACGGTTGGGAGTGAACGACGTCGAGGATCCGATATAGACAGATTACCCTTAAGGGGGGAGATAGGTGATCAAAATGGACGCCAAGCCGCAACGAGCGATCTTGCTCGTACGCATCAGCGACGACAAAGCCGAGGACGCCAGGGGCGTAGGACGGCAGGAGGATGATGGCCGGGCACTGGCCGACCGGCTGGGCTGGGGGATAGCTGAGGTGATCGTCGAGAACGACACCTCCGCCTTCAAGCGCAGGAAGGTCCAGCTGCCGGATGGCCGGGTGGAGCTGCGCACCGTGCGGCCCGGCTTCAGGTCCACCCTCGACAAGCTCGCTACCGGCCAGTGTGACGGGCTGCTCGCGTACGACCTCGACCGCACCGCGCGCGATCCGCGTGACCTTGAGGACCTGATCGACGTCGTTGAGTCCAAGTCGCCCCACATGCCCGTCCAGTCGGTGACCGGCTCGCTGCGGTTGGCCAACGACGCCGACATCACGATGGCCCGCGTCATGGTCGCCGTCGCCAACAAGGCCAGCCGCGACGCCTCCCGCCGCGTCACCCGCAAGCACGTGGAGCTGGCGGCGGAGGGCAAGTGGAACGGTGGCGGATTCAGGGGATACGGCTACACCCGCAGGGGCATGGAGATCATCCCGGAGGAGGCCAAGGTCATCCGGGACATCGCCGCGTGGGTGTTGGGCGATCCGAACCACTCCCTCAATTGGATCAAGAACGAGCTGAACCGCCAGAGCATCCCCGCAGCGACCGGAAAACCGTGGAACTCACGGAGTGTCCGGTCCGTCGTCACGAAGCCGTCAGTGGTCGGTCTGCGGGCTCACAAGGGCGAAGTCGTCGCCCCTGCACAGTGGCAGCCGATCCTTGACCGCGACACCTGGGAGCAGGTGTGCGCGACCCTCGCCGGACGGACCCGCAACGTCGACCTAACCCTGAAGCGTTGGCTGTCTGGCATCCTCTATTGCCCGTTGTCTGGACACCGGTTGACCAGCGGGTCTGCGCCCAACGGGAAGTACCGGTACTGGTGCGCGACCCCGCAGGGCGGCTGCGGGAAGATCGCGGTCAAGGGGGCCGAGGCGGAGGCGGAGATCGAGCGTCAGGTGCTCGGGCTGCTCACCAAGCCGCGCGTCCTTCAGCGCCTGCACACCCTCTCCACGAGTGAGGTCACCGACGACGCCCGGCGTGAACTCGCCGAGGACGAAGCGCAGTTGAAGGAGCTCTCCCGGATGTGGGCGCGCAAGGAGCTGTCGATGGGCGAGTTCCGCGAGGCCCGGAAGATCATCGAGCGACGGGTGAAGGAGAACAAGGCCCTCATGACCGCGTCGACGCCCAGGGCTTTGCGTACCCTCCTCGCCGGAGACGTGCGCGCCGGATGGGAGCGGCTAACCCCCGCAGACAAGCGCGAGGTTGTGCTCACCTTGGTGCCGGAGGGGTACGTGGTGCAGCCGCACGACCGGAGCCGGGGCTCGAAGTTCCAGCCGGAACGGATGAAGCCGGTGGGCAAGGCCGGATAATCAGCTTCCGGCGTTGTCTGATAATCGTGTTACGATCGAATTCATGGCAGGCAGTCATGCCCGGAAACAATTGATCACTACCGATGATGCCGTGCTGTGCATGCTCTTGTCCCTGGACTCACATGCGCCCGCTGAGGCAATCGTGGCCGTAGCGGCCAGGGCAGAAACCAAGCGTCGTATCTACAACCTGGCGCGGGACGGCAAACTCACCCGGTACGGCGGCAAGGCCCGAGGCCAGGCCCTGTGGGATCGCGCCGAGATCATCGCGATAGGCCGCGCCGAAAGCCAGTAAAGCCGAACCAACACACAACACTCCCAAGCCCCCGTCAAGTTGGCGGGGGCTTTCGTATGCCCAAAAACAGGAAGGAAGCCAATGCAGCCCGTCACCGCCACGACCGATTTTTCGGGATCCGCGCTCCGTCGATGCCGTACCGCGCGGGGTTTCACCTGCCCCGAACTGGCCGAAATCGCCGGATGTTCGGAAGCGATGATCCACGTTCTGGAACAGGGGAAGGCCCGCCCATCGGTACCGCTGCTATGCCGCCTCGCCGATGCTCTTGGCACACACCCGGCCGTGCTCTTCACGGGCGTGGAGGACCGTCGATGACCAATCCACTTGATGATCACGAAATCACCGATGCACAACTCCGCCGCATCGTCGCGCTCCTACTCGGAAAGCGAAACGAGGACGACTAGAACCAGCGCATCCGCCCCTGACCCGCAAGTCAGTGAGTACAAAACATGGAAAAGCAGAACGCCCCGGTGGACCAGACCGGGGCGCGGAACGAAAAATCAGCGAACTTCAATGTACACCGGGCCGAGGGGGGCGCCGCCGTTCCGTTTTCCCAGCCCGCCACTGTCGGCGACGGCCCCGGTGTCGGCGGCACCGGCCAGCAACCAGCCCTGTGGCTCTCTCACCTGGCCGACCACGCCCTGTCCCTCACCGAGGCAGGACAGGAGGCCGTACGGCAGGCCGTTCCCAGGGACCTGCGCGACGACTTCGCCGCGATCATGGAGGTCAGGGCAACCCGTCCCGACTCTCCGGCGAACGTACGGAGGCGGCGGGAGGATGACGAGTACGAGAAGCTGGCGGCCAGGGACGCCGCGAACGCGAGGCTGAGGCAGGAGAAGGCCGGGCCGCCGTCATGGGGCCGGATCGACCCCGCCCAGGCCCTGGAGGCCGCCAGGAGCACTCGTGAGCCGGAAGTTGGTCGATTCCGCGGCGAACCGGCGCACGGGGTGTTCTACGCCGGATGCGTCAACGGCGTGCACGGCGAGTCGGAGAGCGGCAAGAGCTGGCTCGTCCTGTACGTGACCGCCCAGGAGTTGAAGGCTGGGCACGGTGTCGTCTACGTCGACTACGAGGACGACGAGGGATCGGTGTACCGGCGCCTGAAGCTGCTGGGCGTGTCGGAGGCCATCCTCGCGGGCGACCTGTTCCGCTATCACCGGCCGAACGGGCCGATGACCGAGGCCGAAAAGGTCACGTTCATGGAGTCCGTCGCCCTCGGCGGTTCCATCGCCGTCTTCGACGGCGTCACCGAAGGCATGTCGCTGGAGGGGCTGGACGGCCGCCTGGAAAAGGACGTGGTCGCCTGGCACAGCAAGGTCACGAAGGGTCTCGCTCACGACGGATGGTGCGTCGTCGTCATCGACCACACGCCGCACGACGGGAACCGGGCCATTGGCAGCCAGCACAAGAAGTCGTGCATCACCGGCGTCTCCTATCTGGCCGATCCAATACATCCGATCGGTGCCGACGAGCGAGGCGCACTCCGGCTCCGCGTGGCCAAGGACCGCCCTGCATCCGTACGCCGGGAGTGCCCACCGGGCAACGCGCCCAGGTGGCGCGGCGACCTGGTCGTGGACTTCAGGCCGTACCCGGATGGGCCGATCGGCTGCGACGGGAACGAGGTCCCGGACGTGGCTCTGTGGCCCGCGCTCCCAAGGGACGCGCAGCCGGAGCCGGTGCCGGGGCTGTCCCCCGTCCAGCGTGAGTATCTGAAGGCGCTGGCTGAGTACGCGGAGCTCGGCGCCTCGGGGACGACCCTCGGCCAGGACACGGGCAAGGCGAGGTCGGTTGCCGAGAAGGCGATGGTACGGCTGGGCAAGCTTGGGTGCGTCGGGAAGATCGGGACGACCAGTCGTTTTGGGATCACCGAGCTGGGCGTCAGGGCCCTCGCCGAGGCCGACCAGACCTCCGAGGCCGACCAGGAGGTTGCCCCCTCCGACGCCTTCCCCGAGATCGGCCAGGAGGCCCTCTTCGGCACCGGCCAGGAGACGTCGGAATGAAGATCGAGATGGGGGTGCGCCTCAGGGTGCGGCGCACCCTCATCCGCACCCTCGTCCCGCACCCCGACGCAGCCCTGCGCACCCCGAGGTGCACCCCGTCTGACCTGCGATGCCTCCTCGACGCACCCGCCGGCGCACCCTTACCGGCCCAAGGCGCACCCCTCCTCCTGGGGGTGCACGTAGTGCCCCCAGGGGGTGCAGGTGCTCAAAGGGCACTGAAAGTGAAGACGAAGCCATTCAATAGAAGGAGAAGGCCCATGGACGACGACAAGACCGACAGCACCTCGTACGACGACAGCAACTCCGGCGGCATGGAGGAATGGTCGCCGGTGGCCCAGTTCAAGGTGAAGACGATCGTCGCGAATGTCTGGGCGGCTATGGACGAAGAACACCGTCAACAGCTCTGCGACCACGGCATGGCCATCGGTGACATAGGTACAAAGTGGCGACGCGAAGACGAGGCCATCGTCTTCACATGGGCAGGGACGGATATCGCCGTCGTAGAGGAAACCTGGCTCATGGACGATGACAGCACAACGTTCCCCGAAGCGGTATTCCTGCCCGAATGCCCCGATGACATTTCGGGCCTGGAAGACGGACGGGAAGGCTGAAATAGAAAGGGCGACTCCGGTCACCCTCGACGAGGAATTTTACAATTCCCATTCCGAGGGGTAGTAATTCGCACGAAAGGGGCGTACCCTGCTTGTGCAGCTCGGCATCTTTGAGTGAGGCATCGGCGTCGCGAGCCACAGGGGTGAGCGACCGAAGAAGCTCAAGTCACCATGCGCACAGGTGGGATACACCCCTTTCTTCAGTGCGCCCTTTTTATGGTGGTGAAACCTTGAGCGCATTCCCAATTCTTCATCGAACAGCAGAACTCGTCCGTGCCGACGAGACCGGCAGGACCGTGTTCGGCCTGGCCGTTCCATACGGCGTGGATACCGACATCCGAGAACATGGCAGCTCCTACATCGAGCGCTTCGCACCGGGTGCCTTCGCCCGCTCCATCGATGAGCGCGGCTCCAAGGTGCGGCTCTTCGTCGGCCACGAGGCACGACGACTCCCCATCGGCCGGGCAACGGAACTCCGTGAGGCTTCAGACGGCCTCCATGCGGCCTTCCACATTCCGGCGACCCGCGACGGTGACGACGCCCTCGAACTCGTCCGTACGGGCGTCGTGGACGCCTTCTCCATCGGATTCCGGCCGATCCGCAACCGCCAGGACGGCGACGTGACCGTGCGGACCGAGGCCGCCCTCATAGAGGTCTCCCTCGTCGGAATCCCCGCCTACGAAGGTGCCGCCGTCGCAGGCGTCCGCACCGCCTCCCCTGCTCTCTCGGTCGACGTGGCACGCCGCCGACTCGACCTAATCCTCAAGACCTGGACGTGAACAACATGTACGACCAAGACGAACGCCTGGATGACGACGCCATCGGCCGCCTTCAGCGGCTGGAAGACCGCGATATCCCTGCCGAACGCGACCGCCTCGCGGCCGAGGGCCGGGACATCCTCAACCGATCCGAGAACGCCCTCACCGCCGACGACGAGAACCGCTTTGGTGTGATCGAAGCCAGCCTCGACTACCTGAAGTACCGCACCGAGATGCGCGCCAAGCTGATGGCCCTCTGCGACCGTGGCTCGTTCGAGCACGGCAGCGACCGCGGACCGCAGGGTCACAAGACCGGCCGGCAGCATCGGGCCGCCCTCGAAGGCAGCCAGTTCCTCACCCGCGACCAGAAGATGACCGACTGGGTACGGGACAATGGCGGATACGCCCACCGCGACGAGGAGCACGCGTCGTTCGACCGCTACTTGCGCGGCATCGTCACCGGCGACTGGAGGGGCGCCACCCTCGAACGCACCCTCAGCGAAGGCACCCTGACGGCTGGCGGGCACCTGGTACCGACCCCGCTCGCCTCGAACGTCATCGACCTCGCGCGCAACGCCATGCGGGTGGCCCAGGCGGGTGCCACGTTCGTACCGATGACCGCGCAGACCCTCAAGGTGCCGAGGCTCACCGGGGAGGGCTCCCCCGCCTGGCGAAATGAGAACGCGCCGCTCACCGCCGGGGACCTGACCTTCGACGCCGTGACCTTCACTGCACGTTCGCTGGACCGGCTTGTCATCATGTCCCGCGAACTGTTCGAGGACTCCGACCCAGCAGCCGGTGACATCATCGCCCACTCCTTCGCGGCTCAACTGGCCCTGGAGTTGGACCGGGTGGCGCTTCGTGGCAGTGGCACCGCCCCGGAGCCGCGCGGTGTCCTCAACACCTCCGGCATCACCACGACGACTCACGGAGCCAACGGCGCCGCCATCACCAATTACGACTGGTGGCTCGACAGCGTGGGCACGGTGCGGAACAGCAACTACGAGCCCAACGCACAGGTCCAGGCGCCGCGTACGGAGACCTCGCTGTCCAAGCTCAAGGAGGCGACCACCAACGCGTATTTGGCTCCGCCGTCGGGCCTCGCCAGCATCCCCCGGCTCAACACCAAGCAGGTGCCGACCAACCTCACGGTGGGCACCTCGACCGACTGCTCGGAAATCTATACGGGGCAGTGGGGAATGCTGGGCATCGGCCTGCGGACCGGCTTTACCCTTGAGTTCCTCCGGGAGCGGTACGCCGACAACGGGCAGGTCGCCTTCATCGCCCACCTCCGTGCGGACGTGCAGGTGTTCCAGCCCACGGCGTTCGTCGTCGACACCGGCGTGCGTTCCTGATGGGCGGCTTCGAGGTACTCGTGGAGGCCGCTGCGGAGAACGCCAAGGCGGCCGAGGAAGCCTTGGACGCCGCACTGGACGCCCCCACACGGGAAGGCATCCCGCTCCAAATGTGGCGAGCGCTACCCGACTCACCCGGCGAAGAGTCCTAGGCTCCGGGCAGCGAGTGAAGGCCCCGATCGTCCCGTCGCCTGGTGCGGTCGGTGCCTTACCTCGCCGTCAGGCCCGACGCCGGAAGAGAGACCGCTGCCGTGGCTGCGTGTCGGCAACACCGAGTGCATGACTCGGTTGTGAGAAGTGCTGCTGTGCAGTGCTCGTGAATTGGTTCAACAACTGCCCGTACGTGGTCACCCTTGCGAAAGCAACTCGATGGCAATCTGGCTCATCATCAGCTCGATCTAGGCGTGCGCCATGCCATTGACGCGTGGTCCCGGCAGCCTCGTTCCGTGCGTTACCCACAGCTCTGGCACTGTCCGCCATGCTCGTTGGCATGCGAAGTAACAAAGCCACCTCTCGCAAGGTGCATTCGTCCTCAACCTCTAACAGTTCCCTCAGAAGCTGATGGCGTGAATCCACGCCATAGCTGTGTAGTAGCGCTTCCTCCTGATCGTGATCAAACTCTGCAACGGCAAGCAGTTGCCTGAACTTGATCAACGCTCGATTGCAAGCGTCCACGAACTGAGCGCACGCATCGATCTCAGCCTGCCAAAGAGCCTCCGCCCGTTGCCCCGAGAGCTGTAGCTGTACGCCCTCGACCGTGCCGCGCGCCTGAGCCCTACCGCTGACGTATCCGCCGATCGCACCCAGCGCCGCTCCTACCAGACCAGCCGCAGCGCCAACGACCGTCGCCCAACCCTCGTCCATGGCGATGGATTGTGCCAGCCGTGCACGCGAGCGAGGCTGCGCTCGGTGACGACGACCGGTGACCGTGACGGTGACGGTGCGTGTCGTCCGTTTGGGCGCGATCATCATCAGGCTGTACCGGCGAAACTCCTGGTAATCCTCCGTAGGCGACCGGTACCCGACCTCGAAGATAAACATCTTCTCGTCCCAAGGAGGGGGGCGGGTTCTCGACGTAATCGCAGGTCGGCGGTCCACACCGCCCCCTCGACCGTTTCTCCCCCCGTCACAAATTTGCGCAAGCCGCGTCCTGGCCCGCTCACGAATTGATCAACCTTGCCGTCAACCGAGTCGGCTCCCGGCAGGATGGCCGTGTGCGAGCGGAGATGTGGGCGGGGCTATTCAGTCTCGGCGGAGCCGTGATCGGTGCAGGCGGAGCGATCCTGGGCGCCTGGTTCCAGCAGCGACACCAGGCGAAGACTGCGGGCGAGCAGCGGCGAGAAGAACGCCGCTACACGTCGGGCCAGGCGGCTCTGGACATGCTGATACGTCTGCGCCACGCCGCCGCGAACCGAGCGGAGGGAGACGATGAGAGCGAGTCTGCGTGGACAGACCAACTGGTCGAGTGGAGCACCTCCTTCGACGCCGCCCTCTTCCTCGTACCCGGCGGAGACGAGATGCGTGAGCGCGTCTTCGAGGTGGTCAGGCATCTCGGGTACTACGACATGCTTGGCCAGAATCACCGTGAGGCCAATGGCTGGCTCGACCAGGTATGTGGCGAGGCGATCACCATCCTCTCTGCGTTCCTCCGTGAAGATCTACTGCCGCCGCAATCCAGTGTGTTTCTTGATCGCCAGGACATGATCGCGGCTTACCTGAGGGACCAGGCGGACCGGTCATGATGAGTCGAGAGCTCTGGCGATGCGCGCTCTCGCCTCTGCGCCGTGCACCGCGATCCGGGACAGTTCAGCGAAGGCTCTCAGGTACGTGCGGATCTCGTCAGGGGCCGTGATGTTGACTTCGGCCGTCAGTGTCTCGACCGCCACCTGGGCGTCGTCGAAGGCGTAGAAGGCCTCCAATGGCCAAACGGTGCGCCGGGCCGTGAAGGGAATGATCCCGAGGGACACGTTCGGCCGGGACATGACCTCTAGGAGGTACCGCAGCTGCCCGGCCATCGCCGCGTCGTCGCAGACCCTGTAGCGCAGCACCGTCTCTTCGAGTAGCAGGGCGAACCGGTGGTTGCCCTCGTGGACGACGCGGGAGCGGTTCAGGCGTGCCTGGACGGCGTCGGCGACGTCGTCGGGGGTGCCCTGGAAGTCCGTGATGGACCGCAGGAGCCCCGTCGCGTAGTCGGCGGTCTGGAGCATGCCGGGCACCAGGTTCGAGGCATAGACGCGGAAATGACGTGTGCGCTGGTACAGCGGCAGGGTCCTCTCGTGGACGCGCCGCATGCCGTCGCGGTGGATCTGCCGCCACTGCACGTACATGGACTCGGCGGTACGGGAAGCGGCGATCAGATCCGCTACCTGATCCTCGGCGCTACAGGCCCGGCACCACGCCCGTATGTCGGCGTCGGACGGTGCAGTCTTGGCGCGGGCGATACGGGACGCCTTCGACTTGTGCCAGCCGCACCGCTGCGCCAGTTCATGCCCGGTGAGCCCGGCGTCCTTCCTGATCTCGTCCAGGCGGGTGGCGATGGCCGCACGGGCAGCCTGGGCGGTGGACAGCGGAGACGTGGACATGAACTGGCGTACCGGGGCTTTCAGATGACGTACTTCTCGTGCGGGATGGCCCGCTCCCAGGCGGCGTCGAACGCGGTTGAGCACAACTGGGCAACCGCCGGCTCGTTGGTCTGGTCGGTGTGCACCCAACGCCCGTCACCATCAAAGACGTTGAACTGAACGATACGGCCGTCGAAGAGCCAATAGTCGTTCCCCGGCAGCGCGAGATCCGACGCCTGCCGCCTCGGAAGCCAGCGGACCTCCTCGCCCGCCGCGACGTTGGTGAAGGTGAAGGAGTGCTCGTAGCGGATGTACTCGCTCACCGGCTCGGAGACGATACGGGCGCGGCGCATGACGACGCCCTTGGCGGTGACCTCCTGGACGAGGTCGAGCCACGGGCGCCACCACGACTCGCGGTCGTCCGGGTCGAGCCGGTGGCCCCGCTTCCACGCCGCGAAGCCTTCGTCCTCGTTGGAGATCGCGTACACGTCTCGCGTTTCAAGGTGTACGGCGGAGTGCTCCACGGACCGGATCAGGTCAGCGAAGCTATTGAGGCTCTGCGCCATCAAGCGCCTCCTTCAGGAGCGGGATCATGCGCTGCGGCAGCCGGATCACGGCCTCGTGGTCGGGTAGCGGGCTGTCCTGGATGGTCCGGGCCACAGTCTCGGTGTCGGCCTTCACACCCTGGATGACGAGATCCTGTGTCTCCTCGTCCACCCACACGGCCGGGCAGCCGTGATCTCCGGACTCCGGATCTTTGCCGATGAACCGTAGCTGCATTGCCTCTCCCAACGTCGGGCCGGTTGCTGCTGGTTGCAGGGTGAGCCTCACCTGGGCGGAAGAGGGGGGTCAAGGATTCACATGCCCGTCGTGCAACCGCGTGCAACCTTGTGGACCGCCCAACTCCCGCTCCCTACGGTCGTATCCAGAGTCACACGAGTCGGGGGAGCATCCACATGGCGTCAAGGCCAAAGCAGCAGACCACCCAGGAGCCGCCCATCGACCTCCCGGTGGGCTTCAACGCATGGCTTCTGGATTGCTCACCGGCGCCCAACTGCGGTGTGTGCCAGGCCAATTGGAAGCAACTCACGGCCGCGAAGAGCATGGGCGACATCACGCAGGCCGCGAGGCACGCCACCGAGATCAGGGACCACTCCTCTGGGGTGCACTCGTGACGATGGACATGGACACGTACCGCGCTGGTCGCAGGCAGGCCACGGACGCGGCGGAGGCGATCCGGGCTGCTCTGGCCGGTCTGGGCCTCCCAGAACGCGTCTGGGGCTCGGTGCGGCCGATGGTCACCCACAACGGCAAGGCCCACGTGCACATCGGCATGGTGCGTGCGGACGCGGCCGAGAAGATGGCCGAGGCGATGAAGACTCCGGCCGAGCCCGAGCCCGAGCCCGAGCCCGAGCCCGAGCCCGAGCCCGTTGAGTAGACCGTGTGGCGGGGAGCCCCGACTCAGCTGCCGTCCTCCCTGTGCGTGGCGGCTCTCAGATCCTCGGCGGTGCACTCCTTGAGACGTTTGCTCTCGCCGTTGCCTAGATCAATGAGGCTGTCAAGATGCTGCTGGCGTTCCTGCTCGTGCTGGTGCGCATGCTCACGCAGTGTGATGTCCTCCAGCGTAAGATCGTCTTCAGCCCTAGCGCCCAGCTCCGTCAGCAGTTGATGCAGCGGCGGCCCGTCGTCGTACGGTGCGCGCATCGCGACGACTGTGAGAGCGGTGCGCGAGACCTGCGCCGGGCTGCGACCCGTCGACATCGACCACGTATAGACCTGATTGATATTCCACTTGCGCTTGAGGGGGTGCGGGGGGTCGAGCTCCTCACGACTCACGCTCTCGAATGCCACCTCCTCGACGGGGATTCCCCAGCCGTCGATCTTCAGCCAGTACCTGTGCGTCATAGCAATCAAATCTCCTTTGCGGCTACATGTCCCAATATATACCTCGACCAATGTCCCAACTGGCCCGCGCAACCCTTGACTTGAGGCAATTTCGGAGCGGTTTTGCATCGGGGGCAATCCGCTGGCGCTTTTGCCTGCCGTGCCGGGCAAGACACTCCGCTTCTCTCAGGACACGCGTTGGGACACATGACACCCAAGAGACGACCGGAAACGATTCGTTGGTCGTACTGCTGCCTAGCCCATGAGGTCCCCTTGACTACGTCGGTGAGGCGGTGGCCGCCGCCTTCCGCGAGGAATGGGGCCAGGTTGTCGCCACCCTGATCAGGGTGACCGGCGAATGGGACCTCGCCGAGGAGTGTGCGCAGGACGCCTTTGCGCAGGCCATGGACCGGTGGCGGGGCGACGGAATCCCACGCCGCCCCGGCGCCTGGCTGACCACGACCGCGCGCAACCGCGCCCTGGACGTGCTGCGCCGGGAGGCGGTGGGGGCGGCGAAGCTGCGGGAGGTGGCGGTGCTGGCGCGGGACGACGGGCCGTACGACCCGGACGACGAGGACGACAGCGGGGTGACGGACGACCGGCTGCGGCTGATCTTCACCTGCTGCCATCCAGCTCTGCCCATGGAGGCGCGGGTCGCCCTGACCCTGCGCACGCTCGCCGGGCTGACCACGCCCGAGATCGCCCGGGCCTTCCTCGTACCCGAGGCGACGATGGCGCAACGCCTGGTGCGGGCCAAGCGGAAGATCCGCAACGCCGGAATCCCGTACCGCGTACCGCCCGCCCACCTGCTGCCCGAGCGCACAACGGGTGTGCTGGGCGTCGTGTACCTGCTGTTCAACGAGGGATACGCTGCCACATCCGGCGCCGACCTGCTGCGTACGAACCTGTGCGCGGAAGCCATCCGCCTCGCCCGCGTGCTGGCCCGGCTCATGCCCGACGAGCCCGAGACGCTCGGGCTGCTCGCGCTGCTGCTCCTGCACGACGCCCGGCGGGGCACGCGGGTGGACGCGGCGGGCGACCTGGTGACGCTGGAGGACCAGGACCGTACGGCGTGGGAGCGCGCCGCGATCGACGAGGGCGCCGCTCTGCTGGAGACGGCCCTGCGGCGCGGCCGGCCGGGGCCGTACCAGATCCAGGCCGCCATCGCCGCCTGCCACACCACCGCGGCCACGGCCGAGGACACCGACTGGGCCGATATCGCCGCGCTGTACGGGGAGTTGAGGCGCTTCGTGCCCTCCGCGGTGGTGGAACTCAACCGCGCGGTCGCGGTCGGCATGGCAGAGGGACCGGAGGCGGGGCTGGCCCTGCTGGCCGAGCTGGAGAAGGCGGGCGACCTGGCCGGATACCACCTGCTGCCCGCCACCCGCGCGGATCTTCTGCGGCGCATGGGGCGGACGGGGGAGGCGGCCGAGGCGTACGCGCGGGCGCTGGAGCTGGTGGAGAACGAGGCGGAGCGGCGTTTTCTCGAGAAGCGGCTCGCGGAGTGTCGATCGGCGTAGGGGGCGTTCGTCGGTGGGGTGAAACGACCCAAACGACACCGGAGGGTTCCCATGACCGCCACCGTTCCCACCCGCCGCACCAGGAAGGTTCTCTCCTCTCTCCGCCTACGCCGTCGACCTTTGACACCCCGTGCTCCCCGCGACCGAAGGCCGGACGCACCCGACGTCTGGCTGGCGGGCCTCCGCCTGGGGAGCTGAGCGCGATGACCGACCCCATCCGCAACCACCGCACCCGGAAGAGCCGGAAGAACCGAAAAGTCCGGCAGGTCCTTGGCCGGCGGCTCCCCACGCGCCGGGCGATGGGCGCCCCGCGCGACCACGGATCCGGCGCAGGACCAGACCCTCTCGAGGTCTGGCTGTTCGCCCACCCCCTGGGAGGCTGGTCATGACCGCCGCCCCGACCTCAGCACCCGACCCCCGCCGCTGGCGCGCGCTCGCCCTGCTCTGCGTGGCCGGATTCATGGTGATCCTCGACTCGCAGATCGTCGTCCTCGCGCTGCCGTCCATCGCCGACGGGCTCGATTTCCCACCGGGAGATGCGCAGTGGGTGATGAGCGCCTACCTGCTCAGCTTCGGCGGACTGCTGCTCCTCGGCGGGCGGATCGCCGACCTGCTGGGCCGCCGTCGCGTCTTCATGACCGGCACGCTGCTGTTCGGGGTGTCCTCGCTGCTGTGCGGATTCGCCTGGACCGGGGGCGTGCTCGTGGCGGCGCGCGCCATACAGGGCCTGTCGGCCGCCGTCATGGCGCCCACCGCCCTGTCCATCCTCCTGAACACCTTCGAGGAGGGCCCCGAACGCAACAAAGCCCTCGCCATCTGGTCGGGCAGCGGCGGCTTCGGTGCCACGGCCGCGCTGCTGATCGGCGGACCGCTCACCGACGTCCTCGGCTGGGAGTGGGTCTTCTTCCTGAACGTGCCGATCGCCGCACTGCTCATCGGCCTGAGCCCGGTGCTGCTGCGCGAGAGCCGCGCCGAGGCGCGCAACCGCTCGTACGACCCGGTCGGAGCGCTCACCATCACCGCCGCGCTCCTCGCCTGCGTGTACGCCGTCGTCGAGGCACCCCGCGCCGGCTGGCTGTCGGCACAGACCGTCGGCCTGCTGGCCGCTGCCGCCGCGCTGGCCCTGCTCTTCGTCCGCGTCGAGGCACGGTCCAAGGCGCCCCTGGTGCCGCTGCGGCTGTTGCGCGCCCGGTCCGTCAGTGGCGGCAACCTGGTCGTGTTTCTGCTGGGCAGTTGCGCCTTCGGGATGTCGTACACCCTCTCCCAGTACGGGCAGGGCGTGCTCGGCTACTCGCCACTGCGCTTCGGCCTCTACAACGTGGTGATGCCCGCGACCGCCGTGATCGGCTCGTACGCCGGCCAAGCCCTGGTCACGCGGATCGGCCCGCGTCCGGTCGCGGTCGGCGGTCTCACGCTGGTCGGCGCGGGCAGTCTGCTGCTGGCCGGGGTGCCGGTGGACGGCGGCTTCGCCCGAGACCTCTTCCCCGGGCTGCTGGTCTTCGGGCCGGGCCTCGGTGCGTGTGCGGTCGCCGGTTCCATCGCGGCGCTGACCGGGGTGGGGGAGCGGGAGTCGGGGGTCGCGTCCGGCATCAATACCGCGGCCTTCCAGATCGGGGGCGCATTCGGCGTCGCCGTCGTCTCGTCGGTCGCCGTGTCCTCCACCAAGGGCGGGGACAGGATCGTGGCGATGACGGAGGGCTATCAGGCCGCGTTCACCGCGTGTGTCGTCCTCGCGGCGGTGGGTCTGGCCTGCGCGCTGGTTCTGCTGCGGGGGCTGGGGCCGCGGTCGGATGACGATCAGGTGACTCCCTCCTCCGCCTTGCAACCGGACGCACCAGACCCCGCTCACCCCCGCTGATCAGGCACCGTGACTCGTCCACTGACCTGACCGGCCGGACAGGCTCTAAGCTGACCTCGATGTTCACCCCGGAGGGCCCCACGTTCCGCGAGCTCGCCGTTCAGGCGTTGTCGTCCGTCGAGCACGGCTACGACCTGCTCGCGCCGAAGTTCGACCACACCCCATTCCGTACGCCGGACCCGATCCTGCGCTCCGTCGCGCGGGCGCTGGAGCGGATCGGACCCTTCGACAGCGGGCTCGATCTGTGCTGTGGCACCGGCGCGGGCATCGACGTGCTGCGCACGGTGTGCCGGGAGCGGATCACCGGCGTCGACATCAGCGCGGGCATGCTCGCCGTGGCCCGCGAACAGACGCGTCCCGGCGGGCCGCTGGTGGCGTGGGTTCGCGGCGACGTGCGCGCGTTGCCGTTCGGGCCGGCCTTCGACCTGGTGGTGAGCTTCGGGGCGTTCGGCCACTTCCTGCCGCGCGAACTGCCGGGGCTGTTCGGCCAGGTGCACTCGGTGTTGCGGCCCGGCGGACGTTTTGCGTTCCCCGTCGTGGCTCCGGCTCGCCCCGGCTCTCCCGGCTACTGGGCGCTCCTCGCCTTCGATACGGCGATGCGGGTACGCAACGCGGTGTGGCGGCCCCCGTTCGTCATGTACTACCGCGCCTTCCGCCTCAGCGACGTACGCCGCGAACTGATCCGCGCCGGCTTCGTCGTGGACCTGGAGACACTCCCCGAGTTCGGCCGCAGGGACGACGGCAGCCCGCGCTGCCGGATGGTGGTGGCGACCCGCCAGGGGTAGCCGACGCGTTGAGGATCAGTGCTCCACAACGAGGGCGAGTGAGGTGGCAGAGCTTTCGCAGCGCAGGGCGAGCGGCCGGATGTCCACCGCGACAGCACTGGTGGCGGCCGTCACGCTGCTGGTGCTCACGAACCTGGTCAACAACCGGTGGGCGCCGTCCTGGATCGTGCTCAGCTCCGCGATCGCCTCCGCCGCGCTGATCGCGATCACATTCCGGGCCGGTGGCGGCTGGGCCGACCTCGGACTGTCCCGGGACACGCTGCGCCGCGGCCTCGGCTGGGCGTTGGCGCTGGTCGGGATCGTCGCGGTGGTGTACTTGTGTGCGGCGGCCATGCCCGTCACCCGCGAGCTGTTCGAGGACGAGAGGGCCAGCGGACTGAGCGGCGCGGAGGTCGTCGGCCGGGTGCTGGTCAAGGTGCCGATCGGCACGGTGCTGCTGGAAGAGGTCGCCTTCCGCGGAGTGCTCTACGGACTGGTGCTGCGCGCCCGCGGCCCCGTCGCGGCCACCGTGTTCTCGTCCGTGCTGTTCGGCCTCTGGCACATCCTGCCGTCGCTTCATCTCACCGACTCCAACCAGGCGGTGGGCTCACTCTTCGGGCATTCGGCCCTCGGCACCGTCCTGGCCACCCTCGGCGCGGTCCTCCTCACCGCAGCGGCGGGCTGCCTGTTCTGCTACCTGCGACACCGCACCGGCAGCCTGCTCGCCCCCATGGGGCTCCACTGGGCGACCAACTCACTCGGCTACGTGTTCAGCTCTGCGCTGGCCTGAACCGGCCCGAGCGCAAGAACCGTGCATCGATCGTGTTCGCGAAGCCCTCCCGGAAAGCCTCGACATCCCGGACTTCACCGTGATCGAGATGGAGTTCTTTGACGCCAGGTCCAACTGGATCTCCGACAACGACAATTCGCCCGACAACCAGGCATACCGCGACCTGAAGAACGCCACGCCCTGAGCCCGAGCGCCGGGAAATGACGGGTCCTCGCCGCTCTTCGGCGAGGACTCGCAACTCCGCGACCGCGAGGCCGTCAACCGCTCCCGCTACAGGCGCTTCGGCAGCCACGCCAGCTGGGCCGCCTCCTGGTACGGGCCGCCGCCCTCATGGTCGTTGAAGTCGTACACCTCGATCGTCTTGTCCTCGTGCGGCCAGGCGTTGAAGGCGGCGAACACCGTCGACGGCGGGCAGGTCTGGTCCTCCAGGGCCGCCGAGAACAGGGCGGGCGCCCGGCCGCGCGCCGCGAAGTGCACGCCGTCGAAGTACGCCAGCGTGCGCCGCACCTGCTCGGTGCGACCGCGGTGCGTCTTGAGATACTTGCCTATCTCCCGGTACGGATCGCGGTCCGTCAGCGTCGTCGCGCGCGGGAAGTCGCACAGGAACGGCACGTCCGGGGCGATCGCCGCCAGGTCCGGTACGAGACCGGCGACCGCGATCGTGATGCCGCCGCCCTGGCTGGAACCGACCGCCGCGGTACGCGAGGCGTCGATCAGCGGATGCGAGCGGGCAGCCTCCACGGCCCGTACCGCATCGGTGAACACCCGCCGGTAGTAGTAGCTTTCGGGATCCTCGACCCCGCGGGTCATGAAGCCGGGAAACGCGGGCGCGCTGCCCACCGGGTCCGGTGTGTCACCGCCACCCCACGCACTGCCCTGACCCCGGGTGTCCATCACGAAGTGCGCGAAGCCCGCCGAGGCCCACAGCAGATGCGTATGCGGAAGTCCGCGCCCGCCGCCGTACCCGACGAACTGGACGACAGCGGGCCGCGGTGTGTCCGCCGAGGCCGGCAGCGTCAGCCAGCCCTTCACCGGGTGACCGCCGAACCCGGCGAACGTGACGTCGTACACCTTCACGGTCTTGAGCTGCGTCTCGACCGGCTCGAAAGTAGCGTCCAGGTCGTACTCGCGCGCCTCCTGAAGCGTCTTGGCCCAGAAGGCGTCGAAGTCCTCGGGCTCGACGGACGCGCTGCGGTAGTTCCGGAGCTGGTCGAGGGGCAGGTCGAACAAGGCCATGGATGACCGCCTTTACGGGATCACGGGACAGGGTGCGGATGATCACACCGTACGGTGGCCGTCAGCGCGCCACCAGACCCTTTTCCGCGCACCGGCCGGGCCCCGGTCATGCCCAGCGTCGGCCCCACTCCGGCCCCGTACGGGCCCACTCGCGTTCCCACTCGGCCATGCGGTGGCGGAGGGCGACGCGGCGTACGACGAAGTGTCCGGCCAGGACGACGGCCGCGGCACCGCCGGCGGTGCAGCCTCCCACCGCGAGCGCCTGCTGCCAGATCGCCGTGCTGTCCGCCGGGGCGGCGACGGTCCGGCCCGCCTCGTCCAGCCACACATGGGTGTGGTCGCCGGGGCGGGTGCCGGCCGGTACCCGAGCCTCGCCCGTGCGCGCTCCCTCGCCGGGCTCGGTCCAGCGCACGGCGACCCAGTAGCTGGGCTGCTTGCCGCCGGTGGCGGTGGGTATCGCGGCGGGCGCCCGCTCGGTGACCTCCGCGCGCACCCGATGGCGTTCGGCCCGCTGCTCCGCGGCCGCGTCCCGCGCCGCGTCGTACGCCTGCCAGCCCGTGACGAGCCCGGCCAGCGGTGCGCCGACGCACAGCAGGACAGCGACAACCAGGACCGTCCACGCCTCCACCACATCGCAGCGGCGGCGCAGCGGATTGGGCCGCCAACGCCAGCCGCGCACCCGCGTGCCCATGTCCACGCCTCCTCCCGTCGTACGCCGCCCGAGTTCCCCATCGGCGCCGAACGGACCCTCTGAGTCGCCATCCCGTCGCGGCCGGTGCACGCGCCGGGGCGCATCCGCCCGCGCACGACTGATACGCGCCCCGCGTGGAACCCGGGCCGGTACGAGGAAAGGCGCGAGCCATGAGCAAGGACACCCGGGCCATCACCGTCGGCATCGACGGTTCCCGCGCCGGCCTGGACGCCGCGGACTGGGCGGCCCGCGAGGCTCAGCGCCGTCACCTCGCGCTGCGCCTGCTGCAGGCCGGCCCCGACCCCGCGTCGCCGCCGGACGGCGAGCCGTCCGGCGTGACGCTCGACCGCGCCGCCGTCCAACTCGCGTACGCCCACCCGGCGTTGGACATCATGGCCCGTCGCACCGACACCCCGGCGGTGCCGGCGCTACTGGCCGCCGCAGCGGAGTCGGAGGCGCTGGCCCTCGGCTCCCGCGGCTTCAGCGACGTCGCCGGTTTCCCGGTCGGCTCGGTCGCGCGCGCCGTGGCCTCCCGCGCTGAGCGGCCGGTGGTGCTGGTGCGCGCGGGAGAACTCCCCGAGGACGAACGCGTGCCCGTCGACGAGGCGACACCGCCGGCCCATGCCCCGTACCTGCCGGTGGTCCTCGGCCTGGACCTCTTGCACCCGGCCGACAGCCTCATCGGCTACGCCTTCGATGCGGCCGCCATCCGCGCGGCGCCCCTCCACGTCGTGCACGCCTGGACGCTGCCACCGCCGTCCGGCTACGCCGTCGGCACGCGAACGCTGGACGACACGGCCGGCTTGGAGGACGCCAACCGCCGTTCCCTGTCGGTGATTCTGCAGCCGTGGCGCCACAAGTTCCCGGAGACGCCCGTCCTCGAGGAGGTGGCGTACGGCCTCGCGGGCCACCACCTGCTGAAGGCGTCGATCCAGGCGGGCCTGCTGGTCCTCGGCCGCGCCACCTCCGGCCCGGGCCTCGGCCGCGTGGCCCACTTCGTGATCCACCACTGTGCTTGCCCGGTCGCGGTGGTCCCGCACGACTAGCTCCGCTGGTTAGGCGGTTCGGCATCTGCGGGCTCGTTGTGGCTGGTCGCGCCCGCGCGGCGGAGCCGCAAAATTTATACAGCCCCGCGCCCCTATCGGGGCCCGCGGCCCCTCAAGCGGGCGCAGTTCCGCGCCCCGTCGGGGCCGCGGCCCTCAAGCGGCGCTGTACCGCACCGGACTTCACCAAGGCCGCTTTGCGCTCCGCTGGAGGTGCAGTTCGAAGCCACGGGTTCGTTGTGGCTGGTCGCGCCCGCGCGGCGGAGCCGCAAATTGATACAGCCCCGCGCCCCTATCAGGGCCTGCGGCCCGCTCAAGCGGGCGCAGTTCCGCACGCCCATGTCGCGGCCCGCGGCCCTCAAGCGGGCCCGGTACCGCACCGGACGCCAATAAGGCCGCTCAGCGCCCGCCGACCAGCCTCAGCCGAACCGTTCGATCCGGATACGGTCCACCGGCTGACCCGCCTCGACGAGGAGCCGCGACGCATGCTCGGCGAACCCGTTGGACCCGCACACATAGGCCTCCCACCCGCCGTCCGGCACGTCGGCCACGAGCGCCGCCACCTGCGCGGCAGACAGGCGCCCCACCGGCACGCCGGGCGGCGCGCTGCGCGTGAACACGGGCGTGGTCTCGGAGCCGTACTCCGACGCGTAGATCAACTCCTCGGGCCCACGCGCCGAGACGAGCAGGCGCAGTGGCACGGACAGTGAGCGCGCCCGGTGGTGGCGGACCATCGACATCAGCGGTACGACACCCGAGCCCGCGCCAACGAGAAGCGCGGGCCGGTCGCCGGTCCAGGCGAAGAAACCGCTGTCCGGGCCACGGACTTCGACCTGGTCGCCCGGCTCGGCGACGGTATGGAACCAGCCCGACACCTCGCCGCCCTCGACATGGTCCAGCGTCAGCTCGATATGCCCGGCATCGTCGGGCGGCGACGCGATCGAATAGTGCCGCTGGGCGGTGTAACCGTCCTCCGCAGTCAGCCGCAGCATCACGTGCTGGCCAGGCACATGGCCGCGCCAGCCGGGCACGGCGAACCGGAAGGTGGCCGCGCGCGGGGTCTCGCGGCGGATCTCGGTGAGCGTGGCGCGCTGCCAGGTCGTCGCCGTGTCGGAGTTCACGGCGATGCGGCCGGGCACCGCGAAGCGGGTCGGGGGCGTGAACGTCCCGGTCACGCAAAGGTCTTCGGTCGTCTCAGTCACCGGAGTAGCGCTGCTCTTCCCAGGGGTTGCCGCGGTGGTGGTAGCCGTTCTGCTCCCAGAAACCAGGTTCGTCATGGTCCAGGAGCCTGAGGCCCGCGATCCATTTGGCGCTCTTCCAGAAGTACAGATGCGGTACGAGCAGCCGTGCCGGACCGCCGTGTTCCGCGGGCAGCGGCTCGTCGCCGTACTCCCAGACGATCCAGGCGCGCCCGCCGGTCAGATCGGCCAGCGGGAGGTTGGTGGTGTACCCGGTGTGGGAGTACGCGACCGCGTGCGTCGCCTCCAGGCCCGGGCGTACGAGATCCAGGAACGCGTCCAGCGACACACCCCCGAAGCGCACCCCGAACTTCGACCAGCTCGTCACACAGTGGATGTCGCCCTCGTACGCGGATGCCGGCAGCGCGTGCGCCTCGTCCCAGGACCAGGTGCACGGCTCGGCCACCAGCCCGTCGACGGTGAACGTCCAGTCCGCGGGCGCCAGTTCGGGCGTGACCTCGGCGGACAGGACCGGCCAGTCGTCGCCCGCGTCGTACTGACCGGGCGGCAGCCCGGAGTTGGGGACGCGCGGGCGTCCGGTGAAGCCTCGGGTGACATGCATCGGTCCACGGTACCCGGCGCCCGCACGGGGAATGGGGTCGGGAATAGCCGCCCGGCGATCTTCCCGGCATGCTGAGCTGAGCAGGCGCAGCCAGGTGCAGCAACCCGGTGGAGAAAGAGGAAGCAGATGCCCAAGGCGTACGTCTTCACGCGGTTCGGCGGTCCGGAGACCGGGGCCCTCGTCGACCAGGACCGGCCGAGCCCCGCTCCCGGTCAACTCCTCGTCGCCGTACGGGCGGCCGGCGTGAACCCCGTCGACTACAAGCAGCGCAACGGTTACGCCCGCCCGGGCCAGACGGCGCGCGAGCTGCCTGCGGTGTTCGGCAACGAGGCCGCCGGTGTGGTCGAGGAGGTTGGCGAGGGAGTCACCGGCTTCACGGTGGGTGACGCGGTGTTCGGCAACCCGGTCGGCGGCGGCTACGCCGAGTACACCCAGCTCCCCGTCGCGATGACGGCCCACAAGCCCGACTCGGTCTCCTTCACGGACGCGGCCGCTCTGCCGGTCGCGGGGGCGACGGCGTATGACGGCATCCGTCAGCTCGACCTGCCCGCCGGCTCGACCCTGCTGATCACGGGTGCCGGCGGTGGCGTGGGCGTGGCGGCCACCCAGATCGCGCGCGCCTTCGGGGTGAAGGTGATCGGCACGGCCAGTGCGGGCAAGAAGGACTTCGTCGAGTCGCTCGGCGCCGTGCATGTGCTCTCGGGCCCGGACTTCGTGGCCGGCGTACGGGCCGCCGCACCGGACGGCGTAGACGCGGTCTACGACCTGATCGGCGGCGAAGTCCTCGAAGCGGCGGCCGAACTCCTCACCGACCGCTCGAAGTTGATCACGGCGGGCGGCAAGGACATCGTGGGCCGCCTCGGCGGCGCCCCCGTTACCCGGGCCCGCAACGCCGCGATCCTCGACGAGGTAGCCCGCCTTGTGGCCGACGGCAAGCTGAACCCCCTCGTCACGCAGACATTCCCCTTGTCCCGCGCCGGGGAGGCACTGCGGCTGGTGGAGGACGGCCACGCCCGCGGAAAGATCGTCATCGAGATCGGCGGCTGAGCGGATATGGGGCGGCGGTGCGCGCCCCTTCAGGGGCGCGGGGCCGTAACACTGTGCGGCTCCGCCGCGTGGGCGCGACCAGCCACTGACCACCCGCACTCGCCTGCGAACCCAAACCCACCACCCCCATAGGCGCCCCGCGGTTGAGCCCGGAGGGCCTCGTGGCGCCAGCCGGGCCCCGTGTAATGTTGCCGTCCGGCTGCGGACCGCCCCAGCCGTGCAGGGAACGAGGAGGTGAGCCCCATTACCGCTGTGTCAGCTCGGGTGCTCTCGCCTCAGGGGTTCACCGCCGCCAGGTGACCGGGAGAGCACTCTTCGGGTTCCCGAAAGGCTCTCGGCTTCCATGCCCAACTCCTCCATTCCTTCCGCCTCGTACGCCACTGTCGTCGCCGCACTCCGCTCCGCGGGCTGTGTCTTCGCCGAGGACGAGGCGCGGCTGATCGTCTCCACCGCCCGCACCCCGGCCGAACTCACCGCCATGGTGGACCGCCGCTCCGCGGGCCTGCCCCTCGAACACGTCCTGGGCTGGGCCGAGTTCTGCGGTCTGCGCATCGCCGTCGAGCCGGGCGTCTTCGTGCCGCGCCGACGTACCGAGTTCCTGGTCCAGCAGGCCCTCGCGTCGGCCCCCGAAGCCCCGGCCCCCGTCGTCGTGGACCTGTGCTGCGGCTCGGGCGCGATGGCCGCCGCGCTCGCCGCCTCCCTCCCCGGCGCCGAGCTGCACGCCGCCGACATCGACCCGGCCGCTGTTCGCTGCGCCCGCCGGAACGTCGGCGAGCGCGGCCACGTCCACGAGGGCGACCTCTTCGAGCCGCTGCCGCGCGGCCTCCGCGGTCGCGTCGACATCCTGGCCGCCAACGTCCCGTACGTCCCCACCGAAGAGGTCGGCCTCCTGCCCCCGGAGGCCCGCGACCACGAACCCCTCGTGGCGCTCGACGGCGGAGGCGACGGGCTCGACACCCTGCGCCGGGTGACCGCGGAAGCCCCGCAATGGCTGGCCCCCGGCGGCATCCTCCTGGTCGAGACGAGCGAACGCCAGGCACCCGTCGCCGTCGAAGCCTTCGCCGACGCCGGGCTCGCCCCGCGCCTGGCCGTGTCGGAGGAGCTGTACAGCACGGTCGTCATCGGAACGAGGTCCTAGTCACATCACGCCTCCGCCATCGTGCAACTAGTTGCAAAAAGCTCGGCCCCTCGTCTACAACAGACCCCACGACACCGCGCACGGAGGGGCCCATGAGCCGTTACCCGCACCTGCTGACCCCGCTCGACCTGGGCTTCACCACGCTGCCCAACCGCGTGCTCATGGGCTCCATGCACGTGGGCCTGGAGGAGGCGGAACGCGGCTTCGAGCGCATGGCGGAGTTCTACGCGGCCCGGGCACGCGGGGGAGTGGGACTCATCGTCACGGGCGGCATCGCGCCGAACGAGGCGGGGCGGCCGTACGAGGGCGGCGCCAAGCTCACGACCGAGGCGGAGGCCGAGCAGCACACGGTCATCACCGAGGCCGTGCACCGCGAGGGCGGCAGGATCGCCATGCAGATCCTGCACTTCGGGCGGTACGCCTACCACCAGGACCTCGTTGCGCCCAGCGCCCTCCAGGCCCCGATCAGCCCCCATGTCCCGCACGCGCTCACCGACGACGAGGTCGAGCGGACGATCGACGACTACGCCCGCACCGCCCGCCTGGCCCGGCAGGCGGGCTACGACGGCGTCGAGATCATGGGCTCCGAGGGCTACCTCATCAACGAGTTCATCGCCACCCAGACCAATCAGCGCGAGGACCGCTGGGGCGGCTCGTACGAGAACCGGATGCGCTTCCCCGTGGAGATCGTCCGACGGGTTCGCGAGGCGGTCGGCGAGGACTTCGTCATCATCTACCGGCTGTCGATGCTGGACCTGGTGCCCGGCGGATCGACGCTGGACGAGGTGATCACGCTCGCCCGGGCCGTAGAGGCCGCCGGGGCGACGATCATCAACACCGGTATCGGCTGGCACGAGGCGCGGATCCCCACCATCGCGACTTCGGTGCCGCGGGGCGCGTACGCCTGGGTGACCAAGAAGGTCATGGGTGCCGTCTCGATCCCGCTGGTGACAACCAACCGCATCAACACCCCTGAACTCGCCGAGGAGTTGCTCGCCGGGGGCTACGCCGACATGGTGTCCCTGGCCCGCCCGATGCTCGCCGACCCCGACTTCGTCAACAAGGCGCGGGACGGGCGCCCCGACGCCATCAACACCTGCATCGGCTGCAACCAGGCCTGCCTCGACCACACCTTCAGCGGCAAGATCACCTCCTGCCTGGTCAACCCGCGCGCCTGCCACGAGACCGAGTTGGTCCTCTCGCCGACCCGGCATCGTAAGCGCGTCGCCGTCGTCGGGGCGGGCCCCGCCGGACTCGCCTGCGCCGTCTCCGCCGCCGAACGCGGCCACGACGTCACGCTCTACGATGCCGCGCCCGAGATCGGCGGCCAGCTGAACGTGGCCCGCAAGGTCCCCGGCAAGCAGGAGTTCGACGAGACGCTGCGCTACTTCCGTACGCAGCTCGAACTGCGGGGAGTGGAGCTGCAGTTGGGCACGTACGTCACTGACGGCGACCTCACCGCGTACGACGAGGTCGTAGTCGCGACCGGCGTCACCCCACGCACGCCCGACATCCCTGGCGTCGACCACCCGAGCGTCCTCGGCTACCTCGACGTGCTGCGCGACAGCGCGCCCGTCGGCGCCCGCGTCGCGATCCTCGGCGCGGGCGGCATCGGCTTCGACGTCGCCGAGTACCTGACCGACAGCGGCGACAAGGCGAGCGAGGACCCGGCGACGTACTTCCGGCAGTGGGGCGTCGACATGGACCACCGCACGCCCGGCGGCCTCGCGGCGCCCGAGCGGCCCGCGTCGCCGCGCTCCGTCCACCTCCTGCAGCGGAAGGCCACCAAGGTCGGCGCCGGGCTCGGCAAAACAACCGGCTGGATCCACCGCACGGAGCTCAGGCACCGTGGCGTCACCATGATCGCCGGTGTCCAGTACGACCGGATCGACGACGAAGGCCTGCACGTCACCGTCGCCGGGCAGAGCACCGTCCTGCCGGTCGACACGATCGTGCTCTGCACCGGGCAGGAACCGCGCCGCGACCTGTACGACACGCTGCGCACCGCCGGTCGCAGCGTGCACCTCATCGGCGGCGCGGACGTGGCCGCCGAACTGGACGCCAAGCGCGCGATCAAGCAGGGCACGGAGCTGGCGGCGGCGCTGTAGCCAATGGATCGCCTTTCGGCGCCGTACCTAGGATGAATTCATGTCACTGCCGCACGCCATCCTCACCGCCCTGCTGGAGAAGCCGTCGTCGGGCCTTGAGCTGACCCGGCGTTTCGACAGGTCGATCGGCTACTTCTGGTCGGCGTCGCATCAGCAGATCTATCGCGAGCTGGGCAAACTGGAGGCCGAGGGCTACATCCGGGCGCTGGCGGACGAGCAGCCGGCCCGCGGGCAGAAGAAGAGCTACGAGGTCCTGCCCGCCGGCCGCGCCGAACTCACCCGCTGGACCGCCGCCTCCCAGGACCCCAAGCCCCTGCGCGACCCGCTGCTGCTGCGCCTGCGGGCCGCGGCCGTGGTCGGCACCGCGGGCATCGAGGCGGATCTGCGCCGCCATCTCGACCTGCACCGACGGCAGTTGGCGGAGTACGAGGAGATCCAGCAGCGGGACTTCCCGCCCGGCAGCAAGACGCCCCAGGACCGGCTCCAGCACCTCATCCTGCGCGCCGGGATCGACCTGGAGACCTTCTGGACCGGCTGGCTGACGCATGCGCTGGAGGAGTTCGGGCGACTGCCCGCGCAGGATCCCGCTTCCCGGGAGTCGACGGTGTGATCAGAGGTGGCGGGGCTGTGATCAGAGCCGGTTGGGCTTGGCGCGGCGGCGCAGGACCCAGGCCGTGGCTCCGACGCCCGTCGCCACCAGGATTCCGCCCGCCGTGTAGGTGACGGTGCTGTAGTCCTTCGCGGAGCCGCCGGTACCGCCCATGACCCCGCGTGTCGCCGTGGTCGTAGGTGAGGGCGATCGCGTCGGCGTCGGAGAGGGCGATGGGGTGGCCGTCGCGGAGATCGTGGGGCTCGTGCCCGTGGACACGGTGATGGACTGGGTGCCCGCCGTCGTGCCGTTCTCGCAGACCACGATGACGGTGTACGTGCCCGCGCTGACGCCCGACCACGAGGCGCTCTGACTGCTGGTGCCGGACAGCGCCACCTGGCGCCCCTGGGCGAAGTTCGTCTGTCCGCTGGACAGCAGCGAGGCGTCGCCGCCGCCCGGGCACGACGTGGTGTTCACCTGGACCGTGGACCCACTGGAGGTCACGGTGATCTGTGTGTTCACCGCGGCAGCGGGCCCGGCGGTGAGGGCCAGTGGCAGCGCGGCGGAGGCCGCCACGGTCAGACCGGCGCGGACGAACATCTGAGTAGTACGCATTGGACTGCCCTCCGGCGGCACGGTTGGCGGTACATCCCATGCGCCGCCGAGGGTTGGGAAACGCCCGTGCTGCCCTGGGACGAGCCAACGTGCCCTTCCCCGCCCCCGCACGCGGGGCGGGCCCGGCCAGGTGACGGAGTCCTCCGTACGGCGCACTCGGACGGCGCGCCACGCGGTGTCACCGGACCAGCGGCCCCCTCCGCGTCCGCCGCGTCACACCTTCCGGTACGTGTACGCCTCCGAAGCCGCCGCTTCCACCGCCGCGAGGTCCGCTCCCGACGAGGCCGTGACGACCGCGGCGACCGCGCCCTCGACGAAGGGGGCGTCCACGAGGCGGGTGTGGGCCGGGAGTTCGTCGCCCTCGGCGAGGAGGGTCTTCACGGTGAGGACCGCGCTGCCGAGGTCGGTGAGTACGGCGACACCGGCGCCGCGGTCCACGGAGGCGGCCGCGGCGGAGATCAGCTCGGCGCTGGTGCCGAGGCCGCCGCCCTCGACCCCGCCCGCCGGAGCCACCGGCGCGGTCGTGCCGCCGCCCGCGAGCCCTACCGCCAGCTCGGCGACCGAGGCAGCCACCGCGGCGCTGTGCGACACGAGCACGATCCCCACCAGCTTCTCGTCACTCACCGGCCGCCTCCTCGAGGGCCGCGATCAGCAGGGCGGAGGAGGTGGCGCCGGGATCCTGGTGCCCGATGCTCCGCTCGCCCAGATAACTCGCCCTGCCCTTGCGGGCCTGCAAGGGCGTGGTCGCCAGAGCGCCCTCCTCGGCGGCAGCCCGCGCCGCTGCGAAGGACTCGCCGAGCGCTTTGACCGCGGGCACCAGCGCGTCGATCATGGTCTTGTCGCCGGGCGCCGCCCCGCCCAGCTGCATCACCGCGTCCACGCCGGTGCGCAACGCGTCCGTGAGCTGCTCCTCGCTGACCTCGGCCGCGTCCCCGAGCGCCTTCCCGGTACGGCGCAGCAGAGTGCCGTACAACGGACCCGACGCACCGCCCACCGTCGAGATCAACTGCCGCCCGGAGAGCATGAGGACGGCACCCGGCGTGCCCGGCGCCTCCTTCTCCAGCGTGGCCGTCACGGCCGTGAAGCCGCGCTGCAGATTGCTGCCGTGGTCGGCGTCGCCGATGGGCGAGTCGAGGGCGGTGAGCCGCGCCGCCTCGCGGTCGACGGACGCGGCGGTCGCCGTCATCCAACGGCGGAAGAAGTCGGCGTCGAGCACAGGATCTCCTCGCATGGTGCTTGCGTAGTCATCGTGCTTGTCTGGTAAGGGAGTTGACCGGTCTCACATGCCCCAGCGCAGGCCCGCCGTACGCACCGGAGCATCCCACAGCCGCAGCAGCTCCTCATCGACCTGACACAGCGTCACCGAGGCTCCTGCCATGTCGAGCGAGGTGACGTAGTTGCCGACGAGGGTGCGTGCCACGGCGACACCACGCTCGGTCAGCACGCGCTGCACCTCCGCGTTGAAGCCGTACAACTCCAGAAGCGGCGTCGCCCCCATGCCGTTGACCAGGACCAGCACCGGATTCCTGGGGCTGAGGTCCTCCAGGATCGCGTTCACCGAGAAGTCCGCGATCTCCCGCGACGTCATCATCGCGCGCCGCTCACGGCCCGGCTCGCCGTGGATCCCGACGCCCAACTCCAGCTCGCCGGGCGGCAGATCGAAAGTGGGGCTGCCCTTGGCCGGAGTGGTGCAGGCACTCAGAGCGACACCGAAACTGCGCGAGCTCTCGTTGACCTGACGGGCCACCGCCTCGACCCGCTCCAGCGACTGGCCCTCCTGCGCCGCGGCGCCCGCGATCTTCTCCACGAACAGCGTCGCGCCGGTGCCGCGCCGCCCCGCCGTGTAGAGGCTGTCGGTCACCGCCACATCGTCGTTGACGAGTACCTTCGCCACCTGGATGCCCTCGTCCTCGGCGAGCTCCGCGGCCATGTCGAAGTTGAGGACGTCCCCGGTGTAGTTCTTCACGATGAACAGCACGCCGGCGCCGCTGTCCACGGCGGCGGCCGCCCGCACCATCTGGTCCGGCACCGGGCTGGTGAACACCTCTCCCGGACAGGCTGCCGACAGCATCCCCGGACCCACGAACCCGCCGTGCAGCGGCTCGTGCCCCGAACCACCGCCGGAGACGAGCCCCACCTGCCCGGCGACCGGAGCGTCCCGCCGTACGATCACCCGGTTCTCGACATCCACGGTCAGCTCGGGATGCGCGGCCGCCATGCCCCGCAGCGCGTCCGTGACAACCGTCTCCGCGACGTTGATGAGCATCTTCATTCCGTACCTCCGGGTGAGGTGAGCAGCCGTGGCCGCGTCCTGGATCTCTCAAAGCCTGCGGGTCAAGTATCGATCGCCGAGTGCGGTTGGGCACCGGTGGGAACGGCGGATCTCGTGCCCTCTTGGTGACGCCGCCGGGTTTGACCAAGCGGCGTACGGCAACTCGGTCAGCGTGTCAGCGACAGATCAGCAGGAACTCGTCCGTTTCCTCGAGGACCGGTTCGCCTGTGCGCAGGCGTGTACCGAGTGCGCGCGGGTGTGTGCGCTGCGCGCGAGTCTCGCCGATCTCGACGGTCCCGAAGACCAGCAGCTGCTGCGGCGCAATAGCATCATGTGCGCGGAGGTCTGCGACGCGACCTGCCGTGTGCTGGCCGAGCAGACCTGGCAGGACGAGGCCGGAACACGCGCCCAGGTCGAGTGGTGCCGCGCCGTCTGCCTGGAGACCGCGCACGTCTTCGACCGGAACCCGGACGCCGAAGAGGGCGCACAGGCCTGCCGGGACTGCGCGCGTGCGTGCACGGAGTTCCTCGCCCAGCTGAGGTGACGAGCCGGCTGTGGCGACAGCCGCCCCGAGGTGACGGACCCTTGCCCAGCCTTCGGCTCGCCCATCAGCACCCGAGCGCCCGCGTTGCTGTGATGACATCCACCCCGAGGCGACGGACCGCCGCCCAGCCCTCGGCGCACCCGTCAGTCCCCGAGCGCCCGGCCCACCCGTACGTTCCAGCGCCCGGCCCGCCCGCTGAGCTCCGTCGCCGTCAGTGGTGGTACGTCGATCCGCCAGAACGCCGGCTCCGGAGCACCAAGGGCCCGTACCACCACGGCCCGTACGATCTCCGGCTCGACAACGGCGAGGGTCCGGCCCTCGAACTCCCCAGCCACGTCAAGCCACTTGGCCACCCGGTCGCACAATCCGCGTACGGATTCACCGCCGTGCGGGGCGTACGACGGATCCGCCAGCCAGCGCGCGACCGCCTCAGGCTCCTCGGCGCTCACCTCGGCCAGGCTCGCGCCGCGCCAGCGACCGACGTCGAGTCCCGCCAACTCCGGCTCGTCCGCGGCGTCGAGACCGAGCGCGGCGGCCGTCTCGCGGCAGCGCACCCCTGGGGAGACCAGGGCACGGTCCGTAGCGGGCAGCGAACCCGCGGCCGCCTCCGCGAGCCGCAGCCCGGAGGCGTCGAGGGAGCATCCGTCATCGAAACGCGCCTCCCGCAACGCGGCACTGATCGCTGGTGAGATCAACATCACTCGGCTGGTCATCGGCCCACTCTCGTACTCAAACGCCCGCTCAAAGCCCTTGCCCGCACCGGGAATTGGGGCGTGACCAGGACAACGGCGCACGCTCCGGCACCGCGTGCGCCCTTGGCCGCCTCCCCGCTTCGCGGTACGGTCACGTCGAAATTGACGACGGTTCGACGGAAGCCGGTGAGGATCCGGCACGGTCGCGCCACTGTAAGCCCGTACCGACCGCCACCCACCAGGGGCGGTTTCGGCCGGGTAAGTCAGACCCGTGGCCGTCGTCCTGTGCACCACCAAGATGGGACGCGAGTTCCCCAGGAGGTCCTGCCACATGGCGCAGTCCGTCGCTCAGCCGAGCGCAACCAACCCCGCCGCACCGGTCGCCGTGCCGGCCACGCTGCCGATCGGCGCGATCGCCCCCTGGGCGGTCTTCTTCGGCATCCTGATGCTGGTCCTGCTCTACTTCGTCGGCGCCGAGCAGGGCGCCACCTCGCTGCTCTCCGGTGAAGGAGTGCACGAGTGGGTGCACGACGCCCGCCATCTGCTCGGCTTCCCCTGCCACTGACGGCGACGAGGAAGCGTACGAGCACATGGATTCAGCAACCGTCAGAAACCTCCTGGTGCGTGGCATGCTCGCGGGACTCGCCGCGGGCCTGCTCGCCCTGGTCGTCGCCTATTTCCTCGGCGAACCACGCGTCGACGAGGCCATCGCCTTCGAGGAGGCCCACGCCCACGAGCACGGCGGCGAGGAACTCGTCAGCCGCACCATGCAGTCCACCGCCGGCCTGAGCACCGGCGTCCTCGTCTACGGCGTCGCGTTCGGCGGCATCGCCGCCCTCGCGTACTGCTTCGCACTCGGCAGGATCGGCCGCTTCGGGCCGCGCGCGAGCGCGCTGCTGCTGTCGACCGCGGGCCTGCTCGCGGTCTACGTCGTGCCGTTCCTGAAGTACCCCGCCAACCCGCCCGCCGTCGGCGACCCCGACACCCTCAACGAGCGGACCACGCTGTACTTCCTGATGGTCGTCCTCAGCGTGCTGCTGGCCGTCGGCACGGTGATCCTCGGCAAGCGCCTATCGCCACGCCTGGGCAACTGGAACGCCACTCTCTCCGCGGGAGCCTTCTTCGTCCTCGTCGTGGGCTTGGCGTACGCCTTCCTGCCCTCGTACAACATGGTCCCGGAGGGCTTCCCCGGCACCCTGCTGTGGCAGTACCGGCTCGCCGCCCTCGCCATCCAGGTGACCCTGTGGACCGCGTACGGCCTGGTCTTCGGGTACCTCGCGGAGCGCGTGCTGGCTCCACGTACGGCTGCCGCCCCGCCCGAGGGGGCTACAGCCGTCGCGCACTGAGCCGTTGAACAGGAAAAAGGCTCCCGGCCTCGGCCGGGGGCCTTTTTCCTCTGTGTTCGACCCTCCCGTGTGTTCCCAATTTCTGAAACAGGTTCTACGGTGTGCGCCGTCAGGACCGGGCGGCCGGAACGGCAGGCCAGTGGGAGCCAGGAGGCGCCGTGCATCTCGAATACACGCCGGAGCAGCAGGAGTTGCGCACCGAACTGCGCGCCTACTTCACCGAGTTGGTACCGGAGAACGTGCACGCCCGGTACGCCGACCCGGCCGCGCAGAAGCGGTTCTACCGCGAGACCATCCGCCGGCTCGGCTCCGACGGCTGGCTCGGGGTGGGCTGGCCGAAGGAGTACGGCGGGCGCGGGCTGAGCCCGATGGAACAGTTCATCTTCTTCGACGAGGCCGCCCAGGCGGGCGTACCTCTGCCCCTGATGGCGCTGAACACGGTCGGCCCGACGATCATGCAGTTCGGCACGGATGAGCAGAAGGCGTACTTCCTGCCGAAGATCCTCTCCGGTGAGATCGACTTCGCGATCGGCTACAGCGAGCCGGACGCGGGCACGGACCTGGCCTCCCTGAAGACGCGCGCGATCAGGGAGGGTGACGAGTACATCGTCAACGGCCAGAAGATCTGGACGACCAACGGCGACACGGCCGACTGGGTCTGGCTGGCCGTCCGTACCGACCCGGACGCGCCCCCGCACAAGGGCATCACCATGCTCCTCGTACCGACCTCCGACCCCGGCTACTCCTGCACCCTCATCAACACCCTCGCCTCGCATGACACCACCGCGAGCTACTACGAGAACATCCGCGTCCCCGTCTCCCGCCGCGTCGGCGAGGAGAACAAGGGCTGGCGGCTGATCACCAACCAGCTCAATCACGAGCGCGTTACCCTCGCCGCCCACGGCACCATGGCCATCCGCGCCCTGCACGACGTACAGCGCTGGGCCATGGAGACCAAGCTCGCCGACGGCCGCCGCGTCGTCGACCTGCCCTGGGTGCGCCGCCGCCTCGCCCAGACCCACACGAAGCTCGACGCGATGAAGCTCCTCAACTGGCAGATGGTGAACGCCGTTCAGGAAGGCACCCTCACCCCCCAGGACGCCTCCGCCGTGAAGGTGTACGGCTCCGAGGCGCGCCGGGACGCGTACGCCTGGCTCATGGAGATCGTCGCCGCGGCCGGAGCCCTGAAGGAGGGCTCGGCGGGCGCGGTCCTCCATGGCGAGCTGGAGCGCGGCTACCGCTCGGCCGTGATCTTCACCTTCGGCGGCGGGAACAACGAGATCCAGCGCGAAATCATCTCGTGGATCGGTCTGGGGATGCCGCGGGTGCGTCGCTGAGCGGCTGTGACGAGGCTTTCTAGTTGGCATAAAAGCGGGATAGTTGGCACTGAGCGGAGCGCTTGGCCTGACGCGCGATGGGCTTGGCTTGTTGGCGTCCTGGGCCCGCTGATCTGCCAATTCCTCAGGGTCAGCGCAACTGGGCCGTGCGGGGCTGAGGCGGCGGCCGATACTGAGGTCGCCGGCGTCCCGGATGTTGAACGGCGCCAGGCCGATCCTCTGGGCGCTCTCGCCGCCCATCTGTGTCAGGCGGCGGCGATCACGTACCCGTCTGCGTCCCGCCAATCCGGGGTGGAGACGGCACCGAGTCCTGACGGGGCTCGGGCCCTTCGCGACTTTTTCCACAACACGCCGATAGCCTGGCTGGCCCGGAAGAAAGTATGGACACATTGGGCTGAAGTCTTCTAGCCTTGTCGGCGGACCATCACGGTCGTCGATGTGACCCGACAGCGCGGTAGCCATCGACTTCTCCTGTTTCCGAGCGGTTGCCCCCGCTCGGCGTAGTGGCCTGCTGAAGCACACCCAGCGGGCCGAAGCGGCGACATCCCGCTACGGCATCGGCGCGGCAGCGCGCGCCCCAAGCCTGGCAGACACCTGTTCAGGAAGGGGACTGTGTTGTCATGTTCATGAAAATCAGGGCTGCGGCCGCACGTTGGCCGGCCATCGGTTCGGCTCTGCTCCTGGTCGCGGCCGCTCTCACCGCGGCCGTGTCCAGTGCGACCCCGGCCTCGGCGCACCCGATCAACCCCGCCGACTTCCAGCAGGTCCAACTGGCCCGCGGGGTCCCGGAGGTCGGTGAGCCGATGTCGCTGGCCGTACTCGCCGACCGGTCGGTGCTGCATACCGCTCGCAACGGGACCGTGCGCCGCACGGATGCGGGCGGCACCACCACGGTGATCGGCAACATCCCCGTATACGTGCACGACGAGGACGGCCTCCAGGGCATCGGCATCGACCCGGGTTTCGCCACCAACCGGCACATCTACCTCTACTACGCCCCGCCGCTGTCCACACCAGGAGGCGACGCACCGACTACCGGCGGCAACTGGTCGGCGTGGCAGGGTGTCAACCGGCTTTCCCGGTTCACGCTCAACGCCGACTTCACGCTCAGCCAGTCCAGCAGAGTGGACATCCTCGACGTGCCGGCTGACCGAGGAATCTGCTGCCACGCCGGCGGAGACATCGACTTCGACGCGGCAGGCAACCTGTACCTGTCCACAGGCGACGACACCAACCCGTTCGAGTCCGCCGGATATTCCCCACTCGACGAGCGGGCCAACCGCAACCCGGCGTTCGACGCGCAGCGCACCGCCGCCAACACCAACGACCTGCGCGGCAAGATCTTACGAATCAAGGTGAACGAGAACGGGTCGTACTCGATCCCGGCAGGCAACATGTTCCCGCCCGGCACGGCCAGGACCCGGCCGGAGATCTACGCGATGGGCCTGCGCAACCCGTTCCGGATGAGCGTGGACAAGGCCACCGGCATCGTCTACGTCGGCGACTACGGCCCCGATGCCGGCGCCACCTCGGCGCGCGGACCGCAGGGCCAGGTCGAGTTCAACCGCATCACGGGCCCGGGCTTCTATGGCTGGCCATACTGCAATGGCACGAACACGAGCTCCGAGACGTACGCCGAGTGGGACTTCGCTACGAACACGGCAGGCGCGAAGTACAACTGCGCGGGCGGGCCGACGAACAACTCGTTCCGCAATACCGGCTTGAGCGCGCTGCCCCCCGCCAAGGCTGCCTGGATCCGTTACGGCGGCGACGCCGGCAGCCCGCCGGCGTTCGGCAGCGGCTCGGAGTCGCCGATGGCGGGCCCGGTGTACCGGTACGACCCCAACGTCAGCTCGCCCACGAAGTTCCCGCAGTCGTTCGACGGGCAGTTCTTCGCCACGGAGTTCGGCCGCGGCTGGATCAAGCCGATCCACCTCAACGCCGACGGCTCCCCGGGGACCATCGACAGCTTCCCCTGGACTGGCAAGCAGGTGATCGACTCGGCGTTCGGCCCGGACGGCTCCTACTACGTGCTGGACTACGGCGCCGGGCTGTACCAGGGCGACCAATACTCTGCCCTTTACCGCTTCGACTACGTCGGCGGCGGCAACCGGGCGCCCACGGCGATGGCCGGCGCCAACCGGACCTCCGGCGCGGCGCCGTTGACCGTGACATTCTCCTCGGCCGGCTCCTCCGACCCTGACGGAGGGGCACTGACCTATGCGTGGAGCTTCGGTGACGGCACCACCTCCACCGTCGCCAACCCGACGAAGACGTACAACACAAACGGCGACTACACGGCCACGCTGACCGTGCGCGACCCGCAGGGTGCCACCGGCACCGCCGACGTGCGGATCACCGTCGGCAACACCGCGCCGACCGTGACCATCAACAGCCCCGCCGCGGGGGAGATCTTCGCCTTCGGCGACACCGTGCCGTTCAGTATCACCGTGACGGATCCGGAGGACGGCACGGTCGACTGCACCAAGGTCAAGCTGACGTACATCGTCGGTCACGACAGCCACGGCCACCCGATCACCTCGAAGACCGGTTGCTCCGGCACGATCACCATCCCGGTCGACGGTGAGCACGACGACGCGGCGAACATCTTCGGGGTCTTCGATGCCGAGTACACCGACAACGCCGGGCTCACCACGCACAAGCAGCACATCCTGCAGCCGAAGCACCGGCAGGCCGAGCACTACAAGACATCGTCCGGCATCGCCACCTTGGACAAGTCGACCGCCGAGGGCGGCAAGTCCGTCGGTGACATCGAGAACGGCGACTGGATCGCATTCGAGCCGTACAAGCTGAGCAACGCCACGTCGTTCAGCGCCCGGGTGTCGTCAGCCGGCGCGGGCGGCACGTTGCAGGTTCGGGCCGGCTCGCCGACCGGCACCATCCTCGGCTCCGCCACCGTCCCGGTCACCGGCTCGTGGACGAACTTCACCACCGTCAACGGCTCGATCTCCGGTGCACCGGCCGGCACCACCACGCTCTACCTGACGTTCGCCGGCGGCTCCGGATTCCTCTTCGACGTCGACGCGTTCACCTTCAATCCCGGCGGCGGCCCGACACCCGGCGTGGGGCCGGTCGTGGGGGTCGCGGGTAAGTGTCTGGATGTCCGTAACGGCGGCTCGGTGGATGGTACGGCGGTGCAGATCTCGTCGTGTACGGGCTCTGTGGGGCAGCAGTGGACGGTGGCGCCGGGGTCGACGGTCAAGGCGTTGGGCAAGTGCCTGGATGTCAACGGCAACAGCACGGCGGACGGGGCGAGAGTCCAGTTGTGGTCCTGCAACGGTGGCGCCAACCAGAACTGGCAGGCGCACCCGGACGGTTCGCTGCGGAACCCGCAGGCGGGCAAGTGCCTGGACGTGTCGGGCGCGGGCTCGTCGGACGGCACCCTCGTGCACCTGTGGACCTGCAACGGCGGAGCCAACCAGAAATGGACCCTGCCCTGATTTCTGTCACCAAGAAGAGAGCGACGGACATGCGCAGACAACCCCGAAGCCTGCTTGGTGGGGCGGCCGCGACACTCGCCGCCCTGGCCCTCGTCGGGCAGCCCACCCCCGTCAATGCCGCGGACACGCCCTACGACGTCCTCGTGTTCTCCAAGACGGCCGGTTTCCGGCACGACTCGATCCCGGCAGGGATCCAGGCCGTCCGCGACCTCGGCGCGGCGAACAGTTTCACGGTGACGGCCACGGAGGACGGCAACCACTTCACCACCAGCAACCTGAGCCGTTACGAGGCGGTGGTCTTCCTCAACACCACCGGGGACGTTCTGAACGACGCCCAGCAGTCGGCGTTCCAGTCGTACATCGGCTCGGGCGGCGGCTTCGTCGGCGTCCACTCGGCCGCGGACACGGAGTACAGCTGGCCATTCTACGGCGATCTGGTCGGCGCGTACTTCGCGTCGCACCCCGCTGTCCAGCAGGCCAACGTCAAGGTGGAGGGGCGGGCGCACGCGGCGACCGCCCACCTGCCGCAGACATGGACCCGCACCGATGAGTGGTACAACTTCCGGACCAACCCCCGTACCACCGCGCGCGTGCTCACCACGCTGGACGAGTCCTCGTACTCGGGCGGCTCGATGGGCGCCGACCACCCGCACACCTGGTGCAAGACCTACTCGGGGGGCCGGGCCTTCTACACCGGCGGCGGGCACAGCCAGGCGTCGTACGCGGAGCCGGCGTTCCGGGCGCACCTGCTCGGCGGCATCCGGTACGCGGCCGGCCAGACCAAGGCCGACTGCCGACCTGAGACCGGCTACACGACCCTCTACAACGGCTCGACCACCGGCTGGTCGCAGGCCGGACCAGGCGGCTTCACCAACTCGGACGCCACCCTCGCCTCGAACGGCGGCCTGGGCATGCTCTGGTACAGCGCCCGGCAGTTCACCAACTACTCGCTGAAGCTGGACTGGAAGATGCCCGGCGACGACAACTCCGGCGTGATCGTGGGCTTCCCACCGTCGAGCGACCCGTCGTCGGCACTGAACAACGGCTACGAGGTCCAGATCGACGCCACCGACGCGCCTGACCGCACGACTGGCTCGATCTACGCCATCAAGGCCCCGGACACGGCTGCCCGGGACGCGGCGCTCAACCCACCGGGCGAGTGGAACACCTTCGAGTTGCTGGTGGAGGGCGAGCGGCTCCAGGTCTGGCTCAATGGCGTGAAGATCAATGACTTCACCAACACCGACCCCGCCCGCTCGCTCGCCGGCCACGTCGGCATCCAGAATCACGGCACGGGGGACGACGTATCGTTCCGCAACGTCCGGATCAAGGAGCTGGGCGGCGGCCCGGCACCCGGCGTGGGTCCGGTCGTGGGGGTCGCGGGTAAGTGTCTGGATGTCCGTAACGGCGGCTCGGCGGATGGGACGGCGGTGCAGATCTCGTCGTGTGCGGGTTCGGCGGGGCAGCGGTGGACGGTGGCGCCGGGGTCGACGGTCAAGGCGTTGGGCAAGTGCCTGGATGTGAGCGGTAACAGCACGGTGGACGGGGCGAGAGTCCAGTTGTGGTCCTGTAACGGTGGCGCCAACCAGAACTGGCAGGCGTATCCGGACGGGTCGCTGCGGAACCCGCAGTCGGGCAAGTGCCTGGACGTGTCGGGCGCCAACTCGTCGGACGGCACCCTCGTGCACCTGTGGACCTGCCACGGCGGAGCCAACCAGAAATGGACCCTGCCCTGAGCTGACGCGGCACGCTGGAAGGGCCACCTGCCACTGTGCGGTGGCCCTTCCGAGTTGCCCGGCGGCCGTCACGGTGACGCAGTGCCAGCGTCCCGCTCCAGCTGAGGCTGCCCGGCGGGGGCGGCAGAAAGGATCCTCCAGAGGCGAGCAACTCGGCCGCGGGACGACCGACGACTTCCGCGGAGGGCCAGCCCAGCAGGCGTCGTGCCCCCTCGTTCCACTCGACGAGCGAGCCGTCGCCGGTCACTCGGGGCAAGGAAGTTCGACGAAGGGGACCGTCGACGGGCGCCCTGCCTGGAGCCCACCGACGTGACCGGATGCGACAAGACCTTCACCGACGGCCCTTACCGCAAGAGAGTTGAAGGCACCGGCCCGCAGGAACGGCGGGTCTTCGCCACCGTTGTCCTGCGCACGGCCGACGAGCCGCACGCCGGGCGTCCGAAGGGCGACCGCAAGTCCCTCGCGGCGGACCCGCGTTCCCTGGTCTTCGTGACCGCCGAGATCGTCGACGCCCGGGGAGTGGCGGTCCCCGACGCCGAGTACCTGATCTCCTTCGACGTAACGCGGGCCGACCACCAGGGGCGTACCGTCCCGGCGCGCAAGCGGAGTCACCGCTTCGAGGTCCGGACGAGAAACCGGACACAGAACCAGTCCTGTCCGGGTAGTTGACGGGCTGTCAGGTCTCGAACAACATGGCTAACGTAGGCCTCTGGGAGCGCTCCCACGCCATCGGTCACCGCTGTGCGCCCACCTCCCCCGAGGAGCCCAGACGTGAAACGACGCAGAACCACCCTGCTCGCCATAACGGCCCTCCTCGCGGCGGCGCTCACCGCGCTGCCCACCGGCTCGGCCCAGGCCGAGGAGGTCGAACAGGTCAAGAACGGCACCTTCGACACCACCACCGCCCCATGGTGGACGTCCAGCAACGTCACCGCGGGCCTGACCGACGGCCGTCTCTGCGCCGAGGTCCCGGGCGGTACCACCAACCGCTGGGACGCCGCAGTCGGCCAGAACGACATCACCCTCGTCAAGGGCGAGTCGTACCGGTTCAGCTTCTCCGCCTCCGGCACCCCCCAGGGAAAGATCCTGCGGGCGATCGTCGGCCTGTCGGTGGCGCCGTACGACACCTGGTTCGAGGTGAGCCCGCAGCTGAACGTCGCGGGCGACTCGTACTCATACACCTTCACCTCGCCCGTCGACACCGCCCAGGCTCAGGTCGGCTTCCAACTCGGCGGCGATGCCGACCCGTTCACCTTCTGCATGGACGACGTGTCGCTGCTCGGCGGGGTGCCGCCGGAGGTGTACGAGCCCGACACCGGGCCCCGGGTGCGTGTCAACCAGGTCGCCTATCTGCCCGCCGGGCCGAAGAACGCCACCCTGGTCACCGACGCCACGACGAAGCTCCCCTGGCAGCTGAAGAACGCCTCGGGTGCCGTGGTCGCCCACGGCCGCACCACCCCGCGCGGCCTCGACGCCTCCTCCGGGCAGAACGTCCACTCCATCGACTTCGGCTCCTACCGCAAGCGCGGCGCGGGCCTCACACTGGTCGTCGACGGTGAGACCAGCCGACCCTTCGACATCGACGCGAGCGCCTACGAGCGGCTGCGGCTCGACTCGCTGAAGTACTACTACACCCAGCGCAGCGGCATCGGGATCAGCGACGACCTGCGCCCCGGCTACGGCCGCGCAGCCGGCCATCTGAACGTCGCCCCCAACAAGGGTGACGACGACGTGCCCTGCCAGCCCGGCGTCTGCGACTACACGCTCGATGTCACCGGCGGCTGGTACGACGCCGGCGATCACGGCAAGTACGTCGTCAACGGCGGTATCTCCACGTGGGAGGTGCTCAGCACCTACGAGCGCGCCCTGTACGCCCGCACCGGGCAGGCCGGGAAGCTGGGCGACGGCTCGCTCGACATCCCGGAGAGCGGCAACAGGGTGCCAGACCTACTGGACGAGGTCCGCTGGGAGCTGGAGTTCCTGCTGAAGATGCAGGTGCCGGACGGGAAGCCGCTCGCCGGCATGGCCCACCACAAGATCCACGACGAGCAGTGGACCGGCCTGCCCCTGATGCCCGGCGACGACCCGCAGAAGCGTGAACTGCACCCGCCGAGCACGGCGGCGACCCTGAACCTGGCGGCCACGGCCGCGCAGGCGGCCCGCCTGTACCGCCCCTACGACCGCGCCTTCGCGGCGAAGACCCTCGACGCGGCGCGGACCGCCTGGGCGGCAGCCCGCCAACACCCTGAGCTCCACGCCTCCGAGAGCGACGGCATCGGCGGCGGCGCCTACGCCGACAACAACGCCACCGACGAGTTCTACTGGGCGGCCGCCCAGCTGTACCTCACCACGGGTGAGAAGGAGTTCGCCGACTTCGTCCTCGACTCGCCCGTGCACACCGCCGACATCTTCAAACCCATCGGCTTCGACTGGGCCAGGACGGCCGCCGCGGGCCGCCTGGACCTGGCGACCGTGCCGAACAGACTGCCCGGCCGCGACAAGATCCGCCAGTCCGTGATCAAGGGCGCCGACCGCTACCTGGCCACGCTCAAGGCACACCCGTACGGCATGCCGTACGCCCCCGACAACAACCTCTACGACTGGGGCTCCAACCACCAGATCCTCAACAACGCGGTCGTCATCGCCACGGCGTACGACATCACCGGGGCGTCGAAGTACCGCGAGGGCGCGCTGCAGAGCATGGACTACATCTTCGGCCGTAACGCCCTGAACATCTCCTACGTGACGGGCTACGGCGAGGTCGACGCCCGCAACCAACACAGCCGCTGGTACGCCCACCAGCTCGACCCGGACCTCCCGAACCCGCCCGCCGGCACGCTCGCCGGAGGACCGAACTCGAGCATCCAGGACCCCTACGCACAGAGCAAACTCCAGGGCTGCGTCGGTCAGTTCTGCTACATCGACGACATCCAGTCCTGGTCGACCAACGAACACACGATCAACTGGAACGCGCCGCTGGCACGGATGGCGTCGTTCGTCGCGGACCAGATCTGACTCCGCCGTCCGCTCCCGTGCGGCCGACGCCCTCGCGAAGGGCGTCGGCCGCACTGCTTCGGTACCGCATCGCAACACGCCATCGCTCCGATCCCGCAGCATCGCATTCGGCGACCGCCCGGCGCCCCTCCTCTTCGCCTTCGCCCGGGGCGCCGCCCGCGACGTGGGCTCGGGCCAGCCACGCGAGCGCCCGGCCGGCATCGAAGGCGCCCTGGATGTCGAGCAGCGTCGTACGCGCGGTGCTCAGGGTCTCGATCGCCTCGGCAGGGCGGTGGAGTTCGAGCTGGGCCTGACTCGACCGGCTCGCCTCCGCCCAGGCCGCTGGCCGGGCCCACGACTTCGACACGGCCATAGCGGCCGCCGACACGTACCGCCTTCACTCGTGCGCCTATGCCCGCGTCCAGCGCTGGTTGGCACCGTCGTGGCAGCTCCACACGATGACCGCGGAGCCGTTGGCGGTGCTTGCGCCGTTGATATCCGGGCACAACCCGTTCTGACCGTTGCGGATCGTGCCGTCCATGGATGTAGCGACTCAGCGGTAGCCGGCGGCGACGATGTTGGCTTGTACCGCGTTCTCGGTTGCGTCGGACGGGTATCCGGACACCATCGCGCCCTCGTAGAAGGTGCCGGCGCTGAGGTTCGCGCCGCCGCCGGGCTTGCAGCAGTCACCACCGCTGCCGAGGATGATGGCGCCCTGCTTCTTCATGGGGCTGTAGCCGGGCGGAAGTGCGCCGTCCCAGAGCGTGGTCAGGCTTCCGGTCTGGCCGTTGCCACCCTTGAGCGCGAAACGGCTCGTCCCGTTGTTCTTCAACATCGCCGTCACGAACTTGCTGGTGAAGGCCCGCTGGTTCGTGTTCCAGCTCTGACTGCCACCGGAGTAGAGCCCCCATTCGAGGTCGGCCTGGACCCATGGGCCGTTGCCGACGCACCCGCCGAACCAGCACTGGGTGCTGAAATTGATCGCGTCCATCGCCCCGGCCGCGTCGGCCGCTCGGGTCGTCTCACTGTTGCCGTAGTCGAAGCAGCAGCCACCGTTGACATGGGTGCCGCTGGTCACCATGTACATGCCTTCGGGGGCGCTGCCGGTCGGCACGCCGGTCAGGTGGCCGTCCCGCCAGTAGCTGTTGCCGGGGTTGATGTAGAGCGAGTAGGCCTTGCTGCCGCCGACCGCCAGTGACTCCGACGTCGCGATCGCCGGGCGGCTCTGGTTGGAGCCGGGAACCACACTCGATCCCTGGTACCACAGGTCGTTCCCGCGGCCGGACTGGTCGTAGACGACGGTGATGACACAGGTGGTCCCCGCGCAGAACGAGTCCTGCGTCGTCGCGTCGGCGGCGCCACCCGCGCTCAGGACGCCGATGTTCCGGGTCGTGCTGTCGGACGAGCGCCGGACCTGGTAGAGGTTCCCGTTGTAGGTGCCGTAGAGCGCTCGTACGGTGCTGTGGGCGGCGATGCAGGGGGTGCCGCCTGAGGCGTAGATGTCGCACGTGCCCGCGCCGCCCGGCACCGGCGGGGTCGGCGAGTTCCACTGCTGGTTGGTGCCGCTGTGGCAGGACCAGAGGGTGGTCCTGGTGCCGTTGGCGGTGCCGTCGGCGTTGGCGTCGAGGCATAGTCCGGAGTGGACGCCGGTGATGGTGCCGTTGGGGTTGACGTTCCACTGTTGGTTGTTCTGGCCGTTGCAGTCCCAGATGATGACCGGGGTGCCGTTGGTGGTGCCGCGTCCGCTGGCGTCGAGGCACTTGTTGCCGTGGACGGTCAGTTGTTTGCCGGCGGTGTAGGTCCAGGTCTGTCCGGCTGCGCCGGTGCAGTCCCAGAGTTGGGTCTGGGTGCCGTTGGTGGTGCCGGCGCCGGGGACGGTCAGGCAGCGGCCGGACTGCGCGCCCACGATGGGGGCGCTCTGCCCGGGCTCGATCGGTGCCGCCACCGCGGTGGCGCCGACGGCGACAAGCACCAGGGCTGTGCCCAGCGCGGACAGCCGTCCGTACCGGCGGGGCCGAGGTATCCGAAACACCATGGCGGTTCCTCACCTGTTCGTAGAGAGGGATGCCCGGCGCGCAACCGCGCCGGGCATCCCGTTCGGACGGGCTATACGGCGGTGAACCGCCACTGTTGGTTGGTGCCGCTGTGGCAGCTCCATTGCAGGAGTCGTGCGCCGTCGGCCGTCGAGCCGCCGTTGACGTCGACGCACAGTCCACTGGGGAGGCTTTTCACCGTGTACACGCCCACCGTGGTGGTCGGTGTGACGAGGAACTTCTGCGGGTTGCCGTTGTCGCAGGTGGACTGCTGCAGGAACGCGCCCTGGGCGGTGGAGCCGTTGGTGACGGCGAGGCACTTGTCGCTGTGCACCGCCTTCAGGTGGACGGCGCCGCCACCGGCGTCGACGGCTTGCCACTTCTGGTTGTTGCCGCCGGTGGCCGACCACTGGACGATCTGGGCGCCGTCAGCGGTCGAGGCGCCGTTGACGTCCATGAATTTGCCGCTGTGCTGCGCTGCGACCGTCCAGGTCCGACCGGCCACGCCGCCACCACCGCCGCCCGGTTCGCCGACGCCGCTGCCGCCGAAGGTGAGCGAGTCGAGGTCGAACCAGTTGTTCGAGGTGCCCTTGAACACCAGGTAGAGCCGGTGCGAGCCGGCGAGATCGGCAGTGTTCACCGCCGGCGTGGACTGGTAGTTGTTCCAGCCGCCGGTGCTGGGCACCGGTGTCGTGGCCAGGAGTGTGCCGGTCGGGGAGTCGGCGCGCAGTTCGATCGATCCGCCGCCGCTCGGCGACGACAGGCGGTAGCTCACGTTCGTGATGCCCGACAGGCTCATCGGGTCGAACGCGATCCAGTCGTTGGCGGAGATGTTGCCGACCCGCTTGCCGCTCTCCGCGCCGGCCTGCTCGACGACCTGCACACCCGACTGGTCCGTGTAGAACTCGGCCTGTTTGTGCTTGGGCTGGAGGATCGCGTGAGCGTAGCCGGTGAGCGGGGCCGCACCGCCGGGGCCGCCGTCGTCGGTGTAACGGGCGTTGAGGACGTAGTACAGGTTGGCGCCGTCAGGGTGCCCGCCGAGCAGCGTCGTGTCGATGGTGCCCGAGCACCCCGGGTAGTCCGTGGTCTCATGCTGGTGGTCGTCGTGGCCGAGGGCGGGGTTGACGAACACCTTTGTGCAGTCGATGGGCGCGCCGCCGGGGTCCGAGACAGACACCTTGTACGAGACGCGGTCGCCGAAGTCCAGCATGCCGCCGTCGGGCGGAATCGTGATGGTGACCTTCGGTGCGGTGTTGCCCACGGTGATCGGCACGTTGGCGAAGGCCGTCTTGCCGGTGTTGTCGGTGACCTTGAGTTGGGCGGTGTAGTTGCCGTTGGCGGTGTAGGTGTGTGACGGGTTGGCCGCCGTGGACGTGGTGCCGTCGCCGAACGTCCAGTGGTAGCTGAGCGTGCTGCCGGGATCCGGGTCCGTGGACCCCGCGCTGCTGAACTGCACGTTCAGTGGCGCGTCCCCATTGGTGGGCGTTCCGGTGGCTTTGGCGATCGGCGACCGTCCGCCGTGGTTGTAGTCGATGCGGTAGAGACCCGAGTCGTTGTTGCCACCGCCGAAGTTGGTGCCCCATTCGAGCAGGTACAACGAACCGTCAGGCCCGAACTCCATGTCCATCGGCTTGAGGAACTTGGCGGCGGGCAAGAAGGAGTTGGTCCGGGTGACCGCGGTCGCGGAGTCGAAGTGGACCTCCTTGACGGTGTGGCGCGACCACTCGTAGAAGAAGTGGACCCCGTCGTAGTAGGGCGGGAACTTTGTCTCGGACGGGTTCGCGGCGTCGTAGCGGTAGACCGGTCCGCCCATCGGCCCCGAGCCGCCGGAGCCGAGTTCGGGGAAGTTCGGTGAGACGCCGTAGCCGTACCACATGTTCGGCGCGACGATCGGCTTGAGGCTGGTCAGGCCGGTGTTGTTCGGCGAGTTGTTGACCGGTGCGTTGCAGTTGAACTTGGCGCCGACGACGCCGGTGCTCGGGTTGTAGGGCGCGTAGGCCTGGTTGTCGCCGTGGCAGAACGGCCAGCCGTAGTTGCCCGGGGCCTTGATGACATTGAGTTCGACGAGCCCTTCGGGGCCGCGGTTGGTCGCGGGCGGGTTCCGGTCCGGGCCGTAGTCGGCGAGGTAGACCCACCCGTTGTCCGGGTCGATCGAGAAGCGGAACGGGTTGCGGAAGCCCATCGCGTAGATCTCCGGCCGGGTCTGCGCCGTGCCCTGCGGGTAGAGGTTGCCGGCCGGGACGGTGTAGCCGCCGTCGGCCGACGGCCGGATGCGCAGGAGCTTGCCACGCAGGTCGTTGGTGTTGCCGGCGGTGCGGGCGGCGTCGAGGTTGGCCTTGCCCTGCCGCCAGTCCAGCGGGGCGTAGCCCTGCCAGTTGGAGTCGAGGTTCGGTGGGACGTCGTCCCCGGTGCCGATGTAGAGGTTCCCGTCGGGGCCGAACTCGATGTACCCGCCCGTGTGCCCGGGCTCGGCGAACGTGCGGTCCCGGGTCGCGGGGATGTCGATGATCGTCACCTGGCTCGACATGTTCAGGGTGTCGCCGGTGAGCGTGAACCGGGAGACCCGGTTGATGTCGTTCGGGACTCCGGCCGGGGAGTGATACAGGTACACGTAGCCGTTGCTGGCGAAGTCGGGGTCGAGCGCCAGTCCGGTGAGGCCGTCCTCGCCGCCGGTGTAGACGCTGAGCGTGCCGGCTGTCACGGTGCTGTTCGTGGTCGGTTTGAAGATCTTCAGCTGACCGGCCCGCTGGACATAGAGCACCCGCCCGTCCGGGGCGACCGCGAGAGCCATCGGGTCCGCGGTGTTGTCGTCGAGGGTGCGCTTCTCGAAGTTGCTCCACACGGTGCCGCCGCAGTCGCCGGGCTCGTTGCCGGCCGCCCACTTGACGCCACCGAGGACGTGGTTGCGGAAATGGGTCTCGCTGTAGGCCGCGCTGGTGTGCCCCATGGCGGTGGCCCAGACGCGGCCGCCGCCGGTGTTGCGGCACCAGGAGATGGGGTGGTCCGGCCCCATGGCGCGGGGGCCCGGGTTGTACGTGCGCTCGTCCGCGGTGACCAGGACATGGACGTCGCCGCGGGGGTTGCGGTCGAAGTTGTACCACTCCTCGCTGCGGTTCCATCGGTCCGGCAGGCCGGCCGTCGACGGGTGCTTCTTGTCCGCGACGATGGCGGCGCCGGGCAGCACGCCGGGGGAGTGCTCCGGCATGTGTGCGCTGCCGTTGATGGTCTGGTCCCACCACGGGTACTCGTTCTCGATGCCCATGTCTGTGGCGTTGTGGATCGCGACGATGCCCTTGCCGCTGGCGAGGTAGCCCTCCACCGCCTGACGTTGGGCCGCCGTGTTCCACACCATTCCCGAGGTCTGGAACATGATGAGCACGTCGAAGGTGGCGAGGTTTGCCGGGGTGAAAACGCTCGAGTCCTCGCTATGGACCAACTCGAAGTTGTTGGCCGCCGCCTGCTCCCGAAACATCGCGAGGCCGGCCGGGATCGAATCGTGCCGGTAGCCGGCCGTCTCCGTGAAGACCAGGGCTCGGAAGGCCGGCGCCGCTGACGCCGGTTGGGCGATGACGAGCGACAGGAGCACGCTCGCGATCGCCCCGAAGATTAATATGATGCGACGCATGCCGTCTCCTATTTCGGCGGAGCAACGATGGCATGACCACGGGCACGCGTCGGCCGCACCTCCGATGCGCCAGAGTGCCTGAGTGCGTCGTAGGCACGCGTGTGCCGTCAGCTCGTCATCCCGTCCGCCGTGACGGGCAGTCAAGTCCCTACGGAATACAGGGGCGTCACTCCAGATGCGACCGTCTCCCGTGGTCTGGCGGCCAGCATGCAGCGGCGTATTGCAACAGTCAATATGGCTCGGGTGCGGCCGATTCGATAACACTTTTTGGGTATCAATTATCGTCGTTTGGTGCGCGACTGTCGTCGGGCCGATTCCATAACACTTTTTGGGCATCAATCGTCGTCGTTTGGCGGGCGACTGTGGACGGGCCGATTCGATAACAGATTTTGGCGTATCAATCGCTGTCGACTGATCGCCGGTCCACATTGAGCAATCGAACGGCGAACTTCCTACTGTGATGTCCGGTGGTATTGCCAGGCGCTCATCGAGGCATTTACCCTCGGGGCCGCGATGTCGCCATCGCGTCCGGCGAAAGTTCGCGGCTATTCGACGACAGCTCGCGGGCGGGAGCTGTCATTCCATGCCGGCCGTACCAATTCAGCTATCGGTGACTCAATCCTGCTGACGACGCGAATGTAGAGGGTCCCACGATGTCTGGCCTGCTGCCGTCGCCGCTGCTCGCTCTGCGAGGCATCGGCAAGTCGTTCCTCGGCGTGCGGGTGCTCGATGGCGTCGACCTCCAGGTCCGGCCGGGCGAGGTGCACGCGGTCGTCGGCGAGAACGGCGCCGGCAAGTCCACGCTCATGAAGGTGGTGTCCGGCGTCTACCAGCCCGACGAGGGCACGGTTGAGTTCGCCGGCGCACCGCGGACGTTCCGCAGCCCACGTGAGGCCCAACAGGCCGGTATCGGCATCGTCTACCAGGAGCTGACCCTGCTGCCCGAGCGCACCGTCGCGGAGAACGTCTGCCTGGGCCGCGAGCCCCTGCGCCACGGGCTCGTCGACCGTAGGGCGATGCTCAGCCACACCGCGGGGCTCCTCGCCTCGATCGGGGAGGGCTCGTTACCGCCCGACACGCGCGTGGGACGACTCGGCGTGGCGCAACAACAGGTGGTCGAGATCGTCAAGGCGCTCGCCCTCGACGCGCGGCTGCTCATCATGGACGAGCCCACCGCGGCTCTCGCCGACCACGAAGTCGACCAGCTCTACGCGCTCGTACGGCGGTTGCAGGAGCACGGGATAGGCGTGCTGTACGTCTCGCACCGCCTCAAGGAGGTCTTCGACCTGTCCAGCCGGATCACCGTGCTCAAGGACGGCCGGGCGGTGGCCACCTTGGACACCGCGGACACCAGCGCCGATCAGCTGGTGCGCCACATGGTCGGCCGCGAGCTGTCGAGCTACTACCCCGACCCGGCGAAGCCGCAGGAGCTGGGCCCGGTGCGGCTGACTGTCCGGGGCGGAGGCAACCGGAAACTGCGCGGCATCGACCTACGGCTGCGCGCCGGCGAGGTGCTCGGCGTCGGCGGCCTGCAGGGCTCCGGCCGGTCGGCGTTGGCCCGCGCACTGTTCGGCGCCGCACCGTTCAGCACCGGCCAGGTGACCGTCGACGGAGCGCCGGTCCGGCTGCGCTCGCCCCGCGCCGCGATGCGGGCCGGTATCGCCTACGTCTCCGAGGACCGCAAGGGCGAGGGGATCGTCGCCGAGCAGTCGGTGCTCGACAACGCGCTGTTGGCCGGCCGCGCCGTCCGCCCGGGCTGGGTCGGCCGCGGTGCCCGGACCGCGCGGGTCCGGGAGCTGCTCGCGGCCGTTGAGCTTCGCGCCGCAGGGGAGGACCAGGAGATCCGTTTCCTGTCCGGGGGCAACCAGCAGAAGGTCGTGCTGGCCAGGTGGCTCGCGCTCGCCCCGAGGATCCTGCTCTTCGACGAGCCGACCCGGGGCATCGACGTGGGCGCCAAGTCGGCGATCCACGATCTCGTCCGCCGGCTGGCCCGCGACGGCGCCGCCGTGCTGATGGTCTCGTCCGAGCTGCCCGAGCTGCTCGGCATGAGCGACCGGATCATCGTCATGCGCGACGGCCGGATCGCCGGCGAGCTACCCGCCGGCGCGGCAGAGGAGGATGTCGTCGCCCTGGCGGTCGGCACCGTGCGGGGGGCGGCCGGATGAGCGGCGCGCTGTCCCTGCCGGCCCGGCGGACCCCGCCCGGCGTGTTCGTCGCCCTGGTCCTCACCCTGGCGATCGGTTGGCTCATCGTCACGGCCGATGGCGGCCGGCTGTTCAGCCTGCCGACGACGGTGAGCCTGCTGCACGTCGCCGCCGGTCTGGGCCTCGTCGCGGTCGGCCAGACGCTGGTCATCGTCGGGGGCTCGCTGGACCTGTCCGTGGCGTACGTGGTCAGTCTGAGCACCCTCGTCGCCGCCGAGACCATGGCCGGTGACGACGGTGCGCTGCTGCCGGCGATCGGCCTGACGCTCGCCGTCAGCGCCACGATCGGCCTCGTCAACGGCCTGCTCGTCACCACAGCGCGGATCAACCCCTTCATCGCGACCGTCGGCGTCGGACTGCTGCTGAAGGGATACCTCGACAACGGATACGACGGCCCGGCCGGCAAGACCGCACCCGCCCTGGTGCAGGGCCTGGGGTACCAGCGCATCGGCCCGGTGCCGCTGTCGTTCCTGCTGCTGCTCGCCGTCGCCGCCGCGGCCTGGTTCGTGCTGGCGCGCACCCGCTTCGGCCACCACCTGATCGCCGTGGGCGGTGACCCGGAGGTCGCCCGGCTCTCCGGCGTGCGCAACAGCCGGGTCCTCGTCACCGCCCATGTGCTGTGCGCCCTCTGCGCCGGCCTCGCCGGGGTCTACCTCGCCAGTCGGCTCGGCGCCGGCGCACCAAGGGTGGGCACCGAGGGACTGTACGACCTGGAGTCGATCGCCGCGGTGGTGCTCGGCGGCACCGCCCTGGCCGGCGGGCGCGGCGGCGTTGTTGGCACGGTCGGTGGCGTGCTGCTGCTCGCGAGCATCGACGCCATCTTCAACCAGCTCGAGGTCGACGTGTTCTTCAAGCAGGTGATCCGTGGCGTGATCATCATCGCGGCGGTCGCCGTCTACGCCCGCCGGGCGATGCGAAAGGCGTCATAGCATGCAGATCGCGCGCCCACTGCGGCTCCTCAAGTTCCGCTCCGGCGGTCTCGTACCGATCATCGTGATCCTGGCGGTGTTGTTGGTTCTGCTGACCGCCCGCCAACCGGACTTCCTCTCGCCGCCATCGCTGATGTCGTTCCTCGGCCGCTCCGCGCCGATCATCCTGCTCGCCGCCGGCCAGTACTTCGTGATCGTCTCCGGCGAGTTGGACCTGTCCGTCGGCTCTCTGGTCACCGCGCAGGTGGTCATCGCGGCCCGGCTGATCGACAGCGATCCGTCGGCCGGCTGGCCTGTCGTCGTGCTCATGCTCGCGTTCGGCATCGCCGTCGGCCTCGTCAACGGCCTCGTCACCACGCGGCTGCGGGTGCCGTCGTTCATCACGACTCTCGGGATGTTCCTGATCCTCGTCGGTGCCGTGTACCTGTGGTCCAACGGTGCCCCGAAGGGCGGCCTCTCCGAGGAGTTCCGCCGGCTCGGTCGGTCGGCTTTCGAGGACGTGCCCGCGCTGGGCCGGATACCGTACGCCCTGGTCATCCTGCTGGCGGCGGCCGCTCTGGCGCTGGTGCTGACGCGTTCGGACTTCGGCCGCACCCTGGTCGCCGTCGGCGGCAACCCGCGGACCGCCGAGCTGAGCGGCGTGCGCGTGTGGCGCGCCAAGACCATGGCGTTCGTCCTCAGCGGACTCGCCGCCACGCTCGCGGCGGTCCTTATCGGCGGGTACAGCGGAGTGTCGTTCCAGGCCGGTGCCGGCCTTGAGTTCGGCGCGATCACCGCGGCGGTCCTCGGCGGTGTCGCTCTGGGCGGGGGCCGCGGTTCGGTCGTCGGCGCGATGCTGGGCGCGCTGACCCTCGAGACGCTCTTCACGCTCATGAACTTCTACGGCGTCTCCGGCGCCCTCAAACCGACCGTCCAGGGCGCGATCATTCTGTTCGCCGTGGCGGCGGCGTCCTTCCGTTTCCCGTCCAGATAAATTTCCCGTCCAGATAAAGGGGATTCAGTGAGGCATTCCACGACGGTGCTGGCCGTAAGCGCCTTACTGGTGCTGGCCGGCTGCTCCACCGACGAGCCCACCACCGGCGCATCGGGTTCGCCCTCCGCGGGCAGCGGGTCGGGCACCGGCAAGCAGTCGAAGTTCTTCGTGCAGGCCGACTACGACAAGCAGCTCGCGCTCCTGGACGCCGGGCCCACCGGGCCGGCCGGCAAGCCCTGGGAGCAGGCGCTCAACCCGGCGATGGTGGAGACCGCGAAGTTCAAGAAGCCCGGACCGTACAAGATCTGCTTCTCCAACGCGGGGCTGAACAACCCCTGGCGCCAGGTCGGTTTCAAGACCATGCGGGCCGAGGTCGACACGCACCGCGGCCGCATCTCCGAATTTGTCCACGTCGATGCCGAAGGCAAGGACCAGAAGCAGATCGCCGACATCAACGACCTGCTCGGCAAGGGCTGCGACGCGCTCATCGTCTCGCCGAACACCACCGCGACGCTCACCCCGGCCGTGGAGGCCGCCTGCCAGAAGGGCCTGCCGGTCATCGTCTTCGACCGCGGCGTCGACACGACCTGCCCGGTGACGTTCATCAACCCGATCGGCGGCTACGGATTCGGCCACGTCGCGGCGGAGTTCGTCACCCAGAAGATGAAGCGGGGTGGCAAGGTGCTCGCGCTGCGCATCCTGCCCGGCGTCGACGTGCTGGAGACCCGTTGGTCCGCGGCGAAGGTCGCCTTCGACAAGGCGGGCGTCGACGTCGTCGGCGTCGAGTTCACCGACGGCGACCCGGCCAAGACGAAGAAGATCGTCAACGACTACATCCAGCGGTACGGCACGATCGACGGTGTCTGGATGGACGCGGGGGCGGTCGCGGGCGCGGCGGTGGAGGCGTTCGAGGACGCCGGCAAGCCGGTGCCGCCGATCAACGGCGAGGACCAGCTCGACTTCCTGAAGCTGTGGAAGGACAAGAAGCTCACGGCGATCGCCCCGACCTACCCGACCTACCAGTGGCGCACCCCGATCATCGCCGCGCTGAAGATCCTCGATGGCGAGCAGGTGCCGAACCCGTGGAAGCTGCCACAGCCGACCATCACCCAGGACAACCTGGACGAGTACGTCGACCCCACCATGCCGCCGCTGCACTACGCGATGTGCGGCTGCACCGACCTGCCCGGTTACCCGCGGCGCTGGAAGTAGTTCGGTGTACACCATCGGTGTCAACCCGTGGGTCTGGGCCTCGCCGGTCGACGACGCGGCCATGGCCGAGCTGGTGCCGCGGATCGCCGCGTTCGGTTTCGACGCGGTCGAGCTGCCGATCGAGCAACCCGGCGACTGGGACCCCGCCCGCACCCGGGACCTGCTGGCGGCGTACGGCCTGCGGGCGGTCGGCGTGTGTGCGGTCACCTCGCCCGGACGTGACCTCGTGAACGCCCCGCCGGAGGCCGTCGCCTCCACCGAGGCGTACCTGAAAACGTGTGTGGACAGTGCGGTGGCCGTCGGCGCGCCCTGCGTCGGCGGCCCGGTCTACGCCGCGGTGGGGCGGACCTGGCGCATGTCACCGGTGGAGCGCGCGGCCTGCTACGCGGACGTCCGCCGCGCCCTGCGGCCAGTGGCCGACTACGCGGGGGAGCGGGGCGTGAGCATCGGTGTGGAGGCCCTCAACCGCTATGAGACGAGCGTCGTCAACACGGTCGAGCAGGCGGTGGAGCTGATCGACGGCCTGCCCGCGAATGTCGGTCTCATGATCGACACGTATCACATGAACATCGAGGAGGCCGACCCCTACGAGGCGCTCGTCACGGCTGGTCCGCACATCAAGCACGTGCAGGTCAGCGGCACCGACCGCGGCGCCCCGGGCGCCGACCACTTCGACTGGCCACGCTTCCTCGCCGGCCTGGCCACGACCGGCTACGGCGGCGCGGTGTGCATCGAGTCGTTCACCGCGCAGAACGAGGCCATCGCTACCGCGGCCTCGATCTGGCGGCCGCTTGCCCCGTCGCAGGACACCCTCGCCCGTGACGGGCTTTCCTACCTCCGAACCGTCCTCCGCGGACTGGAGAACGCTCCCCCGCACACCGAGTAGCCCGGTCGCGCCGTCATCTCCTTCCGCCCGGGAACTGCCATAAGGAGAAAGCGTGTTGACAACTCTCAGTCGGATACGAAGGCGGCTTCTGGCCGGAGCCGCCACAGTCGGTTTAACCACGACCGCGGTGATGGCGTCCCCCGCGCCCGCATCCGCAGCTCCCCTCACTGTGTACGTCTCGCCGTCCGGCACCGGCACTGACTGTTCCAGCGCGCAGCCGTGCTCACTGACAGCTGCGCAGACGGCGGTGCGATCGCTCAACGACGCCATGTCGGACGACATCGTGGTGCAGTTGGCCGACGGTGTGTACCGGCTGGCCCAACCCTTGCGGCTGACGGCGGAGGACTCCGGCTCAGGCGGTCACACGGTCGTGTGGCAGGCCGCCCCGTCGGCACGTCCGGTGATCACCGGTGCCCGGGCGGTCACCGGTTGGTCGGTCGCCGACGCAGCCAAGAACATCTGGCGGGCCGACGTGCCCGCCGGCGTCGATGCCCGGCAGCTCTATGTCGACGGCGCCGTCGCCACCCGGGCACGCACGCAGGTGAACAGGGCCGATTTCACGGCCACCACCGCCGGAATGAGGTTCTCGGGCGGTGCGCTGAGCTATCTGAACAACCTGGCCAACCAGAGCCGGATCGAGGTGGAGAGCGTCAACTCCTTCACCGACCGGTACTCGCCGGTGCAGAGCATCAGTGCGAACTTCATCACGATGCAGCAGCCGGCGTGGAACAACAACAACTTCGGCTACGACACCCTCATGCGGCCACACCGGGCCGGTCCGTTCTACCTGTCCAACGCGTACGAGTTCCTGGACTCGCCCGGCGAGTGGTACCTCAACCCCACGGCCGGAGCCTTGTACTACATCCCCCTGGCCGGGCAGAACATGAGCACCGCCGGCGTGGAACTGCCGACGCTGCAGTCGCTGGTGAACCTCGGGGGCACGTACAGCGAGCCGGCGCACCACATCACGTTCAGCGGGATCACCTTCACCGGTACGAGCTGGCTGGGCCCCAGCAGCAACCAGGGTTACGCAGACCAGCAGACCGGCGCGTACATCGCCGGCAACTGGAGCTGGCCGAGCTTCGACTCCTGCCACAACGGCTGCACGCAGTTCGAGGCCGCCCGGCCACACTGGCTGCAGATGCCGGCCGCCGTGCAGATCTCCGCCGCCAACACCATCACCTTCAGCGACTCCAAGTTCGTCAACCTGGGCCAGACGGCCATCGGTATCGGCAACGACGCCAACGCGCACGCCAGCGGCGTCGGCCTGGGCGCCGACAACATCACGGTGACGCGGTCGGAGATCGCCCGGAGCTCAGCCGGTGGCATCCTCGTGGGCGGCGTGCGCGCCGACGCCCACCACCCCAGCGACCAGCGCATGGTCAACAGGAACATCACGATCAGCAACAACCGCATCCACGACCTCGGGGCGGACCACCGGGGCATCGTCTCTGTCCTGACCACGTACGTCACCAACAGCACCGTCGCCCAGAACGAGGTCTACAACATGCCGTACTCCGGCATGTCGATCGGGTACGGCTGGGGCGCCAACGACGCGGGCGGCAGCAACCACTATGCCAACCGCGGCCTGTACAACTACCAGCCGCGCTACACGACGCCGACCACCGCGTCCAACAACCGGCTCATCGGCAACTACATCCACGATGTCATGCAGCAGATGAACGACGGTGGCTGCATCTACACGCTCGGATGGAACCCGAGCGCGCTGATCAGCCGGAACCACTGCCTGCGGACCAACGGACACTTCGGGCTGTACTTCGACGAGGGCTCGAAGTACTACACGGCCACCAACAATGTCTTCTCGAACACCGGTACGTGGGCGACGGCCAACTACTGGGGTGGCGAGAACATGGGGAACTGGACCGTCACCAACAACTGGTCGACCAACGGCAGCACGAACGTGACCAACGGGGACCGCGGCAACGTGGTCTCCGGCAATGTCACGGTCACCAACGGCAATTGGCCTTCCGGTGCCCAGGACGTGATGGCGTCCGCCGGACCGAAGGACACCACCCCACCGCCGACAACGGCTCAGCAGATCGTGGGCGCGCAGTCCGGCCGCTGCCTGACCGTCCCCGGCTCCAGCACCACCAACGGCACCCAGACCCAACTCTGGGACTGCACCGGCGCAGCCGGCCAGACCTGGACCTACGCCGCCGGCAAACAACTGACCGTCCACGGCAACAAGTGCCTCGACGCCAGCGGACGCGGCACCACCAACGGCACCCCGGTCATCATCTGGGACTGCAACGGCCAGAACAACCAACAGTGGAACGTCAACCCCAACGGCACCATCACCGGCGTCCACTCCGGACTATGCCTCGACGCCAACGCCAACGCCGACGGCACCGCCAACGGCACCAGGACCACCCTCTGGTCCTGCCACAGCGGCACCAACCAGCAGTGGGCACTGCGATAGCGGAATCAACGCCTATCCGCTCCCTTGAGACAGGAGCGGATGCCGGCAGCGGGGCCCGAGTGGGTGCGGGCCCCGCTGCGCCTCGGTGGATCTGCGGACACGCGGTGTCGTGGTGAGCACGGACGGTCGTGGAGTCCACGCTGACCAGGGACAGGTCTGTCTTGCCCTGGCGGGCGGATTCGGCGATCAGGCCCTCCAGCAGGGCGGTGAAGACACCGGCGTTCCGCCAGACCCGGAAGCGTCCGTAGACGGTCGGCCAGGGCCCGAATGCTTCCGGCATCTCCCGCCACTGCGCGCCTGTCCTGAACCGTCAGATCACCCCCTCGAACTGCTCGCGCAGCCGCTCGGGGTACGGGCCGTACTCACCTATCGGCAGGAACGGCTCGATCAACTTCCGTCGCTCGTCGGTGAGTTGCCTGCACGTCACAAAAGTCTTCCTACTGGATCCGCCTCCCAGACGGATCCGGAACGACAAAGATTGATCACGACATCACTCAGACCCTAGGAGCACAGGAAGCCCCGTCGGGGCAGGGTGACCAAATGGGTCCCCTGGCCCGACGGAGCTCGGTCGGCCGGGCGGCGGGTTACCGGCGCCCGGCAGGGGCCGATCCCGTGTGCGGCGCTCCCCGGCTCAGCCGAAGTTCACGTCGCTGCACCACATGTAGGCCTGGTCGAGGTGCGAGGCCTGCCAGATCACGAACAGGATGTGGTGTCCGGTGTAGCCGGAGGTCTGGACGGGGAACGTGATGTCCTTCGCCGGGGCGAAGCGGCCGGTCTGCGTGATGAAGTCGAGGTTGCTCCAGCCCAGGGTCTGGGTCTTGGGGTTGAAGCCCTGCTTGCTCACGTAGACCTTGAAGTAGTCGGCACCGTGGGACGCCTGGTCGTACAGGTGGACCGAGAAGTTGTTGCCGACGGTGGTGGTCTTCCACTGCCCGGGCTTGTCCAGGCTGGCGTTCCTCGAGAGGTTGTTGCTGCAGAGCGTCCCGTCGGGGGTCCGCGCCTGGAACTGGCCACCGAGGCCGTCGCGGAGCGCGCTCATCCAGTTCCACATGGTGTCGGGGTTGGCCTGGAAGGCCTGCCAACACATGGGGTCTTGGGTCTGCATGGCCGGGTTGGTGTGGTTGCTGCCCCAGGTCTTCCAGCACTGGTACGCGCGGGTGGCGGGGCCGACGACGGTGCCGTGAGCCTGGGCGGGGGCCGACCAGGTGAGGGCGCCGACAACCACGGCGAACAGCATGACGAGCGCCTGGAGAGGCCGGTGGAGGGATGACCGCGAACGCCCGGCTAACGGACTCTGTTTGCGCATGTGGGGGGACTCCTTCCAGTTGCAAGACTGTCGTGGGAGCGCTCCCAACGGTTTGCAAGGCTGCCATGGGAGCGCTCCCAGCGTTAGGTCTTCTGAGTGAGATGTCAATGAAACAAACGGAGTTGATTACAGGGGTGGGGTCTCACCGCGGACCGCAAGTCCCGTCCGTTGTCGTTCGTCCTGAGCGCGGGACGGGCCGCTGACAGCCCGCAGTTCGTCCCCGTGCTGCAGAAGGTGCGGGTCCGTCTGCCTGTTGGCCGTCCCCGGACCCGGCCCGGCGCTGTCGCCCCGGACAAGGCCTACTCAGCCCGCGCCAATCGCTCTTACCTGCGCGAACGCAACATCAAGGCAGTCATCCCGGAGAAAAAGGGCCAGGCCGCCAGCGGAAGAAGAAGGGCAGCCGGGGCGGCCGGCCCTCAGGTCACGACGCCGATCTCCACAAGGAACGGAACACCGTCGAGCGGCTGATCAACCGGCTGAAGGACTGGCGCGGCATCGCCACACGCTTCGACAAGACGCCCGAAAGCTATCTCGCCTGCCTCCACCTCCGCGCCTCTATGATCTGGATCAACGACTGCTGACGGCAGCCGGTTGATCACGACGTCACGCAGGCCCTAACGCCGCAGCCGGGCCGGCTCGCCCGGCCCGCTGCGGCGCACCATCCACGCCTCGGTGATGTGGGTGAACATCGCCTCGGCCGCGCCCTTGGGGTCGTGCGCGGCGATCCGCTCGTAGATGCGCCGATGGCCGTGGTTGGACGCGACGCAGAAGGCGCGGCCGGTTCGGCCCATGTAACGGGCAGAGCTGATGACCTGGCGCTCCAGCGAACGGACCACGGCACGGCCGATGCGGTTCTCCGACGCCTGCATGACGGTGTCGTGGAACGTCCGGTCCTCTTCGTTGTACGAAGCGGGGTCGTCGACGAGCTCATCCATCCGCTCCACCAGACTGTGTAACTGGTCGATCACCTCGGCGTTCGCCAGACGAGCGGCGACGTTGGCCATATCGGACTCCAGTACGCGGCGGGTCGCGACGAGGTGATCGAGGATGGCCAGGCTCTCGTCTTCGGCGATGGTGGCGCCGAGGACCAGCTCGTCAAGCATGTTCCACATCGCCGGCGGGGTAACCATCGTGCCGGCGCCCTGGCGGACCTGCACCAGCCCCTTCTCCTGAAGAATCTTCACCGCCTCGCGGACCACGGTGCGGCTGACCGAGAAGGTCTCGCAGAGCACGGGCTCGGAGGGTAGCGGCGAACCGGACGGATGGACTCCACGGACGATCCGCTCCACCAGCTCAACCGTGACCGCGGCGGCAAGGTTCGCCGGGCGCCGGCTCCAGGCGGGGGTCTGGGAGTCCTCTGCGGATGACTGCGGTACTGCCGTCATGACACCCCCGGAATCCGTGCCCTACCACGAATGCTCGCCAACTATAGGGCATCCGGTTGACGTCATACGTCATACGAGTTACATACGTCATACGAGTTGCGTTCCTCCTCAACCTCAACTGCCGGACAGCCGGCCGCCTCAGGAGAGCGGGGCAGCAATGCGAACACTGTGGGAGGCGATCCTGGTTGCCGGGATCGTTGTCTTAGCCGGCTGCGGAAGCGCCTCCGACCCGGATTCGGCGTCCGGTGGTTCGAAGGGCAAGCTCGTCGTCCGGGACTGGAACTCCGGCGACGCCACAGCGCCCTCATACGTCAAACCACCTTCGCAGCCGGTGTCCTGATCGCCGGGCTACCCGTGTTGGTGACCTACCTGTTCCTGCAGCACCAGATCGCTGACGGCGCGACGAAGGGCTGACGCATGCGCATCACCGGGTACAGAAGCCTGACGACGGCGCAGCATTGGGGTCAACCTGTCGGTGACGCCAATGGCGTCTACGTCGACGGCGTCGTGCCCGTGCCGGTCGTCATCGTCGAGACCGGTGAGGGGATCACCGGAGTCGGCCTGGGACCGCACGTGGAAGCCGAGGTGATTTTCGCCGTCGGCGTGGTGTTCGGCACGATCGGTACGTTCGACACGGCGTTGTGGGACATCAAGGCACAGGCCGTGGGTGAGCCGCTGTGGCGGTTGCTCGGCGGCGACGACCGCATGGTCCACGCCTACGCCTCCGGCCTGGACATCGGCCTCACCGACGACGAGCCCGTCGCCACCTACCACGGGACCCGGCCAGGGCTCATGCTGGATGCGAACGAGTCCTGGAGCCGCAAGCAGGCGGTACGCCACGTCGGTGAATTGGAACGCACACTCGACCTGACCTGGATCGAGGAGCCAGTCCGGCGCTGGGACGCCGACGGCCTGGCCGCAGTCAGCCGTGGCGTAAGGACGGCGGTCGCCAGTGGGGAGAACCTCACCGGCCTTGAGCAGTTCCGCCCGCTGATCGCGGCGGGAGGCGTCGACATCGTCCAGACGGCCGCGGTCTGGGGAGTCACCCACTTCCTGCGTGTCGCCGCGCTGGCGCACGCCTACGACCTGCCGGCCAGCCCGATCGGCAACACGCCTGTCGCGCTGCTGCACGCCGCGACGTCGGTGCCCAACCACCTCGTCAGCGAACTGCAGGGCCTGCAGCCGCCGATCGGCGTCTCGATGGACCTGCACGTCGAGGACGGCGCCTTTGTGCTCGGCGACATGCCGGGCCTGGGCATCCGGATCGACGAAACGGTGATGACCGCGGCCCGTCAGCGAACGGCACACGCACCCGACGGACCGCACATACGGCCGGAGCAGGCCGGCCGGCGGCTGCTCGCGGTCACCCCTGGACCATGCCGATCCACCGCGGAAGGGACGTTCGACACCATGGGGATGGAGGATCGATGAAGGCGGTTTTCTACCGCGGGGCCCGCACCCTCGAGATCGAGAGCCGGGTCGCCGAGGCGCCGGCCCTGGCGAAGGAGTGGGGCGCGCGCGGCGTCAACGTCAATGCACCGGGCTACATCGCCACCGACAACACCGAGGCGTTACGCACGGACCTCCAGTGCGACCAGGCGATCCTTGGACGGATTCCGGCCGGTCGCTGGAGACGCGCCGACGATTTCGCCGGGGCCACGCTGTTCCTCGCCTCCCCGGCGTCGGACTGTGTCCACGGCATCGTTCTTCCCGTTGATGGCGGATGGCTGGGGCGATGATGGGCGGCCCAGCATTACGAGCCGGCCGCGCCCGAGGCAACGTATATGGGCTCGTGATGCGAGCCGGTCGAGCCGACGAGACGAGCCTTGTCGTCGCCGCGCAGGCCGGCGATCCACGAGCGCTCGACGACCTGGCCGCGACGTACCTGCCGCTGGTATACGCGATCGTGCGCAGGGCACTGGGTGAGCTTGCGGACGTCGACGACGTGGTGCAGGAGACGATGCTGCGGGCACTTCCTGAGCTGCGCACGCTGCGCGCCCCGGAGTGCTTCCGGCCGTGGCTGGCCACGATCGCGACACGACAGATCAGCACCCATCTGCACCGGCGGCAGGCGGACGCCGAACGGACGGCCCCCCTCGACGAGATGGCCGACCCGCCGGACGCCGACGCCGAGAACCTGGCCCTGATCCACGTCGAGCTGTCCGGTCATCGCCGAAAGACCGTACGCGCCAGTCGATGGCTCGCCCCGGACGCCCGGGCGCTGCTGTCGCTGTGGTGGCTGGAGACCGCGGGCCGGCTGACGAGGGCGGAGCTCGCGTCGGCGCTGGGAACGAGCGTCGCTCACGCGGGTGTGCGCGTCCAGCGCATGCGCAACCAGCTGGAGCTGAGCCGGTCACTCGTCGCCGCGCTGGAAGCCAGCCCCCGGTGCCCACAGCTGACCGCCGCGCTGGGGGGCTGGGACGGCGTACCGAGCACGCTGTGGCGTAAGCGCATCACCCGGCACACCCGATCCTGTGCGGACTGCGGCCGGACCGCCGACGAACTGGTGCCCCTTGAGCGGCTGATCGTCGCCCTGGCGCTGCTCCCCGCCCCGCTGGCGCGGTCGGCCACAGTGCTCGACAAACCTGCGCTCGTCGGGGCGACCGAGAATGCCGTCGTGATGGGAGCCGATCGGCCGAGGTCGGCTCCGGGCCGGTTGCCGGCGTCGAGGCTGGGTTACTCGGCCAACTCGCCTGAGGGCCGCTTGAGTCGGCACCCAAGTCTTCGCGTTCGGTGACGGCACCGTGCTTTTCGGCACTACGGCGACTGCGACTGTTCAAGCCGGCCGCCGATAACGAAAACTGCCGCGATTTACACGCGTCCGGCACTCCAATTCGCCGCCTGAAAAGGTTATGAGGGGTGGCCGCCAATAGTCCCGCTTCTTCGGTTAGTTGCACGACGGCCAAGGCCCATATATATCGACGACTCCCTCTTGATTGGACCATGACAATCCGTCTATCTTCTGGTCGTCGACGCGTAACGTGCCTCATTCATGACCTGTGAAAGTGGAAGCCAAAAGCGATCTACGGATTGCTGGCGCCGACGCAGTGAGGTGGCTCCGACTTCGAAAGGTGCCGGTGATGAACGAATTCGTGCACTCGGCTGATCCGCCGCGGCTGCCCCGGGCCCGAGCCGATCCTGCCCCTGCTGTTAGCCCTGCCAGCCGGGTTGGTCGTGGCCGGCACGGTGCCGCTGTTCACGGGCACCGCCGACGCGGCGTCCACATTGGGCGCCTCGGCGGCGGAAAAGGGCCGCTACTTTGGCGCCGCGGTCGGCACGTACAAGTTCTCCGACAGCCCCTACATGTCGGTTCTCAACCGCGAGTTCAACAGCGTCGTCGCCGAGAACGAGATGACGGAGTCGAGCCCGTTCGCCCGCTCCTACAACGTGACGTTCTCGGGCCCGGCGTGGACCCGGGATTTCAGCCACGGGGAGCTGATCCGGGCCGGTGACGACCAGACCGTGCCGTTGAACCCGTGCCAGTTGCAGTTTCTGTACCAGGGCATGGACCCCAACGCCGGCGGCGACTACGTCTCCCTGCCGTGGCGGACGGGGCTACTCACCCAGACCAACTCCACCTGCTGACCGGAGATCCGGGCGAAGCCGGGAGCGAGGCTTTCCAGGCGCCAACGGCAGCGGCATGACGCTGACATGCTCGCTGCGCGAGCGATCTGGGAGGGGGCCGGCGCGGAGAGGGCAAGCTCCGCGCCGGCTCGGCCGGCTGCCGGCAGGCGGCCAACGTCAACAGATCCTGCACAGCGCAGACGTGACCACACCGCCTACCGGGAGGGGACGACCATGCCCCACACCCATCGCCGGCGCTACCTCGCCCGGACGCTCGCCTGCATCCTGACCGCTCTCAGCGCGCTCGCGGTCGTCGAGCACCAGAGCGACGCCTCGCCGGCCGCCGCCGACACCGCCCAGTTCCGCGGCGTCAACTGGGCCCGGCTCGGTGACAACTTCCACGGTGGACCGCTCGTCCTGCACGGATTGAGCGGCTCCGACAGCTACCAGACGGTCGTGGCGAAAGCCAACGCCATCTACACCGGCTTCGAGAACAACCTCGGCGCCAACACCGTTCGGCTCCCGATCAACACCTACACAGTCGGGACGAGCTGGTGGAGCGCGTATACGGGCGCGATAGACGCAGCCACCGCGAAGGGATTCAAGGTCGTCCTCTCCTACTGGGACGACGGGGTGGCCGCCCGCGGCGGTCGCATCGTCAACGCGAGCGCCTTCGACACCATGTGGAACACCGTGCTTGCCCGGTACGGCACGAACAGCCTCGTCTACTTCGAGCCGATGAACGAACCGGGAGGGCACAGCGCCGGCGAGTGGGCGGACGTGGTGAGCAACTGGATCAGCAGCCGCCCGTCGATTCCGCGGAACCGCATCTTCGTCAGCGGCGCCGGCCTGAACACTGACATCGGATCCATGTGCGCCGACCGCCGCCTTGACGGGACGTTCCTGTCGCTGCACCACTACACGTTCTTCAGCGGCGCGAAGACCTACGACCAGTGGGTGGCGTACCTGCGGGACGCGATCGGCTCCTGCGCCGACCGCACTGTCGTCGATGAGTTCGGCGCGCCGATGGATACCGGGCTCAACTACCACGACGCCGGCAGCACCGACAACTTCGTACGCTACTTCCGGGCCACCACCACGGTGCTCCGGGAACTGCGGATCGGCTCCATCTACTGGCCCGGGCTGGGCGGGAAGATACGCGCTGGCCAGGGCGACGACTGGTATGCCATGCAGAAACTGCACGGCACCGGTACCAACCTCACGCTCAGCACCCCCAGCGCCGGCGGCCGCGAGCGCCTCAGATACGGCTGGGGCTTGGATGGCGACGTCCCGGCCCCGACCAGCCTGCTGCGCAACGTCAGCACCGGGCGCTGTCTGGACATCCCCGGCGGGACCACGGCGAACATCCAGGTCCAGGTGTACACCTGCGCCAACACGGATGGCCAGCAGTGGACCTTGACGGCCGGCGGACAGATCACCGCAGCCGGGGGCCAGAAGTGCCTGGATGCGTACAGCAGCGGGACGACGAACGGCACCGTGGTCGGCACGTGGGCGTGTAACGGCGGCGACAACCAGCGTTGGACGGTGGGCGCTGACGGCACCATCCGCAGCGTTCACTCCGGCCTCTGCCTCGACGTGAACACCGCCACCTTCAAGGTGCAGCTGTGGGCGTGCTGGGGCGGCGACAACCAGAGATGGCAGATCCAGAACACTGACGCGCGACGCGACGCCCGACTCGGCGGACACGATGGACGGTGACCGCCGGCCGCGGCCGAGCCGATGGCTACAACGACGCCACAGTAGACGGTCTGCCGGCAGCTCAAGGGTCGTTTTGTTCTACGAGGCGACGAGGTTCGCCACCGGGCGCAAGAACGCGCTCCGCGTGGAGATCAACGGTCACTCGGCGCGGTCGCCTTTGCCCTGCCCCGGCATTCGCTCGCCGCCTCCGCGGTGGCCCACCGCTCACTGGACTTCCTGCGCGCCGCGGCCCGCCTCGCGCCCATCGGGGCAGGAGTGGCGGCCGAGACCTCGACCGTGACGGCGACGAAGGGGGTCGGCCGATGACCCCCGACCAGTTACGAACCGCGCTTCGAGACGTGCCCGATGGCGGTTGGCGGTCTGTCCTGCTCGGCGCGCCGGCCGCCCCGCGTTCGCGAGGAAGGACTGAGGCCGGCGCAGGGCCGGTCACCCAGCCGGTGGCCGGCCTGCGGCTCGTCGGAGAAGACAGCGAACGGCCGTCGCCTTCCTCACGGGCGGTTTGTCATCACCAAAGTCAGTGACCTGCTCCAGTCCGTGAAGGGAGAACGACATGTCCGAGGTGACACGCAGACGGTTTCTCGCCGCCGGAGCGGCGGCTGGAGCAGGGATCGTGCCGGGTGGGTGGACGGCCATTGCCAGGAGCGGCTCGGCCGCGCCGCCGTTGGATCTGGCCGCCAACGACCTCGCCCTGTGGTACGACAAGCCGGCCGGCGCGGACTGGCTGCGGGCACTGCCGATCGGCAACGGACGCCTCGGCGCGATGGTGTTCGGCAACGTCGACACCGAACGGCTGCAGCTCAACGAGGACACCGTCTGGGCCGGCGGTCCGTACGACTCCGCCAACACCCGCGGCGCGGCCAACATCGCGGAGATCCGGCGGCGGGTCTTCGCGGATCAGTGGGCGCCGGCCCAGGACCTGATCAATCAGACGATGCTGGGCAGCCCGGCCGGACAGCTGGCCTACCAGCCGGTCGGAAACCTTCTGCTCTCCTTCGGCAGCGCTACCGGTGCGTCGCAGTACAACCGGACGCTCGACCTCACCACCGCCACGGCCATCACGACCTACGTGCTGAACGGCGTGCGGTACCAGCGTGAGGTGTTCGCCAGCGCACCTGACCAGGTGATCGTGGTCCGGCTGACGGCCGACCGGGCCAACTCCATCACCTTCAACGCCACATTCGACAGTCCACAACGGACTACGGTGTCCAGCCCGGACGGGGCCACGATCGCCCTCGACGGCATCTCCGCCACCATGGAGGGCATCGCCGGGCGGGTCCGGTTCCTCGCCCTGGCCAATGCCGCCGTGACGGGCGGCACGGTCAGCAGCTCGGGCGGCACGCTGCGGGTCTCCGGCGCCACCAGCGCGACGGTGCTGGTGTCGATCGGCTCCAGCTACGTCAACTTCCGGAACGTCGACGGCGACTACCAGGGGATCGCGCGGAGCCGCCTCAACGCTGCCCGCAACATCGGCATCGACGAACTACGCAGCCGGCATCTCGCCGACTATCAGGCGCTGTTCAACCGGGTGTCCGTTGATCTGGGACGTACGACGGCGGCCGACCAGCCGACCGACGTACGGATCGCACAGCATGCGCAAGTGAACGACCCGCAGTTTTCCGCCCTGTTGTTCCAGTTCGGCCGGTATCTGCTCATCTCGTCCTCTCGGCCGGGCACCCAGCCGGCGAACCTGCAGGGCATCTGGAACGACCAGATGGCTCCGTCCTGGGACTCGAAGTTCACCATCAACGCCAACCTGCCGATGAACTACTGGCCCGCCGACACGACGAACCTGTCCGAATGCTTCCGCCCGGTCTTCGACATGATCAACGACCTGACCGTGACCGGCGCCCGGGTGGCCCAGGCGCAGTACGGCGCCGGCGGCTGGGTGACGCATCACAATACCGACGCGTGGCGGGGCGCCTCGGTCGTCGACGGAGCGCAGTGGGGGATGTGGCAGACCGGTGGCGCATGGCTGGCCACCCTGATCTGGGACCACTACCTGTTCACCGGTGACATCGACTTTCTCCGCTCGAACTATCCGGCCATGAAGGGCGCCGCCCAGTTCTTCCTCGACACCCTGGTCGCCCACCCGACGCTCGGATACCTGGTCACCAACCCGTCAAACTCTCCGGAGCTCACTCACCATGCGAACGCCACCGTCTGCGCGGGGCCCACCATGGACAACCAGATCCTGCGCGATCTTTTCAACAGCGCTGCCCGGGCCGGCGAAATCCTTGGGGTGGACGCCACCTTCCGCGCTCAGGCAGTGGCGGCCCGCGACCGGCTGGCGCCGATGCGGGTCGGCTCCAGGGGCAATATCCAGGAGTGGCTGGCCGACTGGGTGGAGACCGAGCCGGCTCACCGGCACGTCTCCCACCTGTACGGTCTGCATCCGAGCAACCAGATCACCAAGCGCGGGACACCCCAGTTGCACGAGGCCGCGCGGCGGACGCTGGAACTGCGCGGTGACGACGGTACGGGATGGTCGCTCGCGTGGAAGATCAACTTCTGGGCACGCATGGAGGACGGCGCCCGGGCCCACAAGCTGATCCGGGACCTGGTGCGGACGGACCGGCTCGCGCCCAACATGTTCGATTTGCACCCACCATTCCAGATCGACGGCAACTTCGGCGCCACATCGGGCATCGCGGAGATGCTGCTGCAGAGCCACAACGGCGAACTGCACGTGCTGCCGGCGCTGCCGGCCGCCTGGCCCACGGGGCGCGTGAGCGGACTGCGCGGCCGCGGCGGATACACCGTCGGCGCCGAATGGAGCAGTGGCCGGATCGAGTTCGTCGTCACACCCGACCGAACCGGTGCCGTCCGGGTGCGCAGTCGGATCTTCGCCGGCGACTTCGCGCTGCGGGACGATTCGAGCGGCGAGCCGGTCCAGCCGAAGCGGCTCGAGGCCGATCTCATCGAGTTCGCCGGCCAGGCCGGCAAAACCTACCGCGCGTCCGCACTCAGGTCGGGGCCGGTGGAGGCCGGCGTGGCCTATCGGCTGGTGGCCCAGCACAGCGGCAAGGCTGCCGACATCAACGGTGCGTCCACGGCCGCAGGTGCGCGGCTGATCCAGTGGCAGATCACCGCCGGTCTCAACCAGCACTTCGAGTTCCTGCCCTCCGACGCCGGGCACTACAAGATCCGGGTTGGGCACAGTGGTCTGGTCCTGCACGTCGCCAGTAGCAGCAGCGGCGCCGACATCACCCAGCAGGCGGATACCAACGCCGCCGGCCAGCAGTGGCGCACAGTCGACCACGGCGGTGGCGTGATCAGTCTGGTCAACCGGCAGAGCGGCCTCGCCCTGGACGTGTGGGAGGCCTCCACCGCCGACGGCGCCCGCATCTCCCAGTGGGCGGCCACCGGTAGCACCAACCAGCGATTCCAACTCCACCGCATCCAGCCCCAGAGCGAACCGCGACCCGACCAACCAGGGAGAGCCAAGTCACCGAGCAGCGAGGGAGTCGCATGATGTCGATCCATAGATTGTTCTCTTGGCGAGCCGTGGTAGCGGCATTGCTCGCTCTCGCCATGGCCGGCGTGGCAGGAGTCAGCGCTGTGGCCAGCACGTCGCCCACCGCCGGGGCCACACTTGCGGGGACTGCCGGATGCGGACGTGCCCCAACACTGACGAACGGTACGCACACGATTCAAAGCGGCGGTAAGAATCGCTCCTTCATCCTGAGCATCCCTGAGAACTACGACAACACCCGCCAACATCGACTGGTCTTCGGATTCCACTGGTTGGGTGGCACCGCCGGGCAAGTCGCCGGCGGCGGAAGCGATGGCGACGTCTATGCCCACTACGGACTCCGGCGACTGGCGAACAACAGCACGATCTTCGTTGCTCCGCAGGGCATCAACAACGGCTGGGGCAACTCCGGTGGCGAGGACGTGACCTTCGTCGACGACATGATCAGGCGTATCGACAACGACCTCTGTGTCGACACCACGCAGCGCTTCGCCCTCGGGTTCAGCTACGGCGGAGCCATGAGCTACGCACTCGCATGTGCCAGGCCGGACGTTTTTCGTGCGGTCGCCGCGATAGCCGCGCCTGGGGGGATCAGCGGGTGCAGCGGGGGCACTCAGCCCTTCGCGTACATGGGAATCCACGGCATCAATGACAACATCGGCGCCGGTCGCGGGTTGCGGGACAGGTTTGTCAGGAACAACGGCTGTACTCCCCAGAACCCGCCGGAGCCCGCGCCGGGCAGCCGCACCCACATCACCACCGCCTACTCGGGTTGCCGAGAGGGGTATCCGGTCGTCTGGGCCGCGTTCGACGGAGGCCACCAGCAAGGCCCCGTGGACGGGTGCGCCGGCTGTGAGAGCGGCGCCAGGAGCTGGGTCAAGGAGGAGATCTGGAGCTTCTTCACGGGTGCTGACCCGAACCCGACCCCGACCACATTCCGGCTGCAGAGCCAGTCGGCCGGCCGATGCCTGGACGTCAGCGGTGCCAACTCGTCCAACGGCGCTCAGATGATCATCTGGGACTGCCACACCGGCGCCAACCAGCAGTTCACTCAGACCGGACAGACCCTGCGGGTGATGGGCAGATGCCTGGACGTGCCGAGCAACGCCGCCTCCGGCGCCCGAGCACGGATCTGGGACTGCACCGGCGGCGCGAACCAGCAATGGAATGTGAACACCAACGGAACCGTCAGCAACGTCCAGACCGGACTCTGCCTGGACGTCAACGGCGGCAGCACCGCCAACGGCGCTGCGGTGATCGTGTGGAGCTGCCACACCGGCGTCAACCAACGCTGGGCCCGAGCGTAAGCAGAAGTGTGAAGGCGGCCGCAGTAGTCGCGGCCGCCTTCATCTCCAGTTGGCCCAGCCTTTCGCACCGCGTCGATCATCTCTCGGTGGCAGCAGCCCTCCGGACGCCCGCCCCGGCCCGCCATCCACGACGGCACCGGCAGCAGATCCCGCACGAGTGCCCACTCGGCATCGCTCATGTCCGAGCCGTACCGCGGCCGGCGCTCCGGCCGGTCGGCCGCGTTCCCGAACCTGTGGGCGAGACAGTTCAGGCGCAGCGTCGATCTCCTGTCGGTGGTGCCTGGCCCAGCGACCATATGATCCATTGAGGTATCCCGGCACCCCATGTGACCTGCGGTGTACCAAAGTGCCAACTACCTCTGAATCCGGGCGTGGACCTAAGGAAGCTAGTTGGCATCGGCGCAGGTCACGAACGTTGCCCGGTGCCAAGTAGCGCTCCCGGTCACACTGAGCGGCGGCGCTCAGTTCTGCGGCGGGGCCGTGCTCTCGCGGACCACGAGGTGGGTGGCGATCTCGAGGCCGAGCTGAGGGATCTTCTCGCCGCGGCCGAGGGTCAGGGCCAACTCCGTTGCCGCCGCGGCCATTTCGGTCAGTGGTTGGTGCACGGTCGTCAGTGGTGGGTCCACCCAGGCCGTGACCGGTACGTCGTCGTAGCCGACCACGCTCAGGTCCTCCGGGATGCGCAGGCCGGCCTCGCGTGCCGCCTGGTAGACGCCGAGCGCCTGGAGGTCGTTGGCGGTGAAGATCGCGGTCGGCCGGTCGGGGCGGGTGAGCAGTTCGGCCGCCGCGGCGTGCCCGTCCTCCCGGGTGAGCTGCATGCGGACGATCAGCTCCGGGTCCACAGGAAGCCCGGCCGCCTCCAGCGCCGAGCGGTAACCGGCCATCCGCGCCAGGCAGAACGCGTGATCGGGGCCGCTGATCATGGCGATGCGCCGGTGGCCGAGGCCGATCAGGTGGCGTGCCGCGGACTGGCCACCCCTGAAGTGCGTGGCGGAGACGTACGGGACACCGTCGGAGACGTCGTCGATCGGGTCGAAGACGACGTACGGGATGCTGCTCGCCGCGAGGCGGCCGCGCTCCGCCTCGGAGAGCCAGGACACCGACAGGACGCACTGCGGGCGCCGCCCCGCGGTCTCGTCCATCGCGGCCTTCGAGTCGTGCAGGCCGAACTTGGAGACCAGGACGCCGATCCGGTTCCTGCTGGCCACCTCTTCCACGCCGCGCAGGATCTCCACGCCCCACATGCTCTCCAGCTCGCGGAAGACCAGCTCCACGATCTTCTGGCGGCGGCTTCCCGGGGGCTTGCGGTACCCGTACTTGTTGATCAGTTTCTCGACCCGGGCCCGGGTCTCGTCGGACACCCCGGAGCGGCCGTTGAGCACCTTGGACACTGTGGGGACCGAGACGCCGGCTGACTCCGCGATGTACGCGATGGTCACCGACGGCAGCCCGCCGCCCGACGCGGGCTGCTCGCTGTCCTTCGCCGCATCCTCGATCTTGTCCGCCACGGCTTCCTTTCCTCGTTCTGGGGGGCCGACCTGTCGCCCGCCCCTGCGTGCGCCCGCCCATATGGCGCCATTCTGGCATCGGAGCACGAGCGGGCTCACTCGCTCTCGGGCCGCGCGTGCGGGGACGGCGGCGTTCCGCTCACCCGCAGCGGTCCGTGGGGGCGGCGGGGGCGTGTCCGTCCCAGCCGCCGCGGACGGCCAAAGCCTGCTTGACGGACGTCATCGCTCCTCCGCGGGGGCGTCCGGTTCGGCGGCGAGGACACGGACGTCCCATGCACGGAGATTCACGGCGGTGCCGGCCGGGAGCGCGCCACCGTCGAGGGCGTCGGTCAGATGCACGGGTGCCGTGACGGTCGCAGGCTCCCAGCTCCAGTTGTGGACCACGTGGACGCGGCGGCCGTCGGGGGAGGTGCCGGTCGAGACCGTGACCGAGCCGGGCAGATCCCGCCAGCCGCTGCGCGGGGCGGGGGCGAGCCATACGGCGAGCGCGCGGGCGAGATCGCGGCCGGGCACGGTCCCGACGCAGGTGACGTGGCCCGCACCGTGGCGGCGGGTGGTGACGGCGGGCCAGCGCCCGAAGTGCGGGTGGTCGTACTCGGCCAGGACCTCGGCGCCCTCGCCGGCCAGGCCCTCTACCCAACGGGTGGCCACCGCGCCGCCCGGCAGCTGGAGCGGGCTGTCCGGTGCGGTGCGCAGCGGCAGGTCGGCGTGCAGGTTGCTGAACTCCTCGTAGCGGACCCCCGCGGCCTCCACCAGCCGCGCGGGCGTCACTTCGTGGCGGGCTCGCGCCTCGTGATCGCCGTAGCCGGTACGCGGCCCGAGCACGAGATGGCCGCCCGCTTCGGCGTACGCGGCGAGCCAGTCGAGCATGCCGTCGTCCGCCACGTACAGCCCCGGCGCGATGAGGACGGGGTGTCGTTCGGCAGCCAACTCCGGTGCGATACGCGGCCGTTCACCACTTGGGTCGTGCAACTGGCGGGCGTGCAGGATCCGCACCTGGCGCCCCGCCTCGAACGCGCCCCGGTAGAACGGTTCGAAGATGCCCTCGTACGCATACGCGTCCGGGCCGCCGTCGGCTCCGGCGAGCGGCGGGTGCTTGCGCATCAGCCACTTGCTCGGCGCGGAGTACACCATGGCGATGTCGGCGTCCGGGGTGATGCCGGCGACCAGGGCGCCGGCCCGCTCGAACTCCTCGCCGAGGCGGGCGAGTTCGCGGTAGGCGCGCCCGGGCCTGCCGCTGTGCGGGAGGATCCCGCCCCAGTACGTCTCGGTGCCGAAGTGCAGCGTGTGCCAGTGCCAGTACTCGATCATGCGGGCGCCGCGCGCGACCAGCGCCCACGCGGCCTGCCGCCACTGCCCGTCGAAGGCGGGCCGGTTGTCCGAACTGCCCCCGATAGCCTGGGCGTTGGTCTCCGTGATCAGGAACGGCTCCTGGCGCGAGGAGTAGATCCGGTCGGCGCTGTGGTGCAGTGCCCACGCCCCGTACGCCATCCACTGCTGCGGCAGCTTCTCGCGCGGCGGCTCGGGCATGGTGAGGCTGTCCTGCATGTCGTAGTACGGGTTGCCCGCGGTGACGTCCAGGGCGTCGGTGAGCTCGTCGTCCTCCAGGCCGGGGGAACCGTAGGCGAGGCAGGTGGTGACGAACTGCTCCGGCCGTGTGTACTCGCGCACGATGCCGGCCTGCCAGGCGATGAACTCGGCGGTCTGGCGTGCCTGGAAAGCCTGCCATGCCAGGTCGTACTGCGGCTGCGCATTGCCCTGAGGGGTCCACAGGTCGGCCCAGGTGGACAGCCGGTGCGACCAGTACACGAGCCCCCACTCGCGGTTGAGGGTCTCCACGTCGCCGTACCGCTGCCGCAGGTCGTCCACGAACCGCTGGAAGACACCGTGGTTGTGCGGCAGTCGCGGGCCGGGCTCGTTGTCGACCTGGAAGCCGATGACCGCGGGGTGGGCGGCGTAGCGGGCCGCGATCGCCCGGATCACCCGCTCCGCGTGGAACCGGAACGCCGGGTGTGTGAAGTCGACCTCCTGGCGGGCACCCCACCCGGCAGGCTTTCCGGAGGCGTCCTCGGCGGCGATCTCCGGGTACTGCCGGGCCAGCCACGGCGGCACCGCGTAGGTGGGGGTGCCGAGGACGACGGAAATGCCGCGCGTGTGGGCGCCGTCGAGGACGGGCTGCAGCCAGTCGAGCTCGAAGCGGCCGTTCTCGGGCTCCCAGGTGGACCACACCGATTCGCCGACTCGTATGACGGTGAACTTGGCCTCGGCCATCAGATCGAGGTCGGTCTTCAGACGCTCGTACGGCTGATACTCGTGGTAGTAGGCGGCGCCGAACAGGACGCGCGGGGGCAGTGTGGTCATGGGAAGTCCTCATGCAGGGTCCCGGCTGCCGGGAGTGGGACGTCGGACCCGGCAGCCGGGACGATCGGGAGTGGGGGTCAGACGGCGGAACCGGTCACCGACGTACCGGACTTGATCACCTGGTAGGTGATCTTGGCGCCGCTGTAGAAGTGGAACGTCAGTTTCACCGGGGCGTTGTCGCGCAGCGAGGTGAGGAACTTTTCGGTGAGGGTGATGGTGCTGCCCGCGTAGTCGGGGGTGAAGGAGATGTTGAACTCCTGGAACTCCGTCCAGTCGGTGGGCCCGGCATTGGTGCCGTCGCCGTACTTGGCCTCCATGGTGGCGAGCTGGTCCCCGCGGAATTGGGTGGGATGGTGAGCGCGGAGGTGGTGCCCGACGCGGCGGTCTGCTGCGGGGCGTCGTACGTCGCCACATGGAGCTTCCAGGACTGGCCCTGCGAGAACTTGGCCTGGAGCGTGGCGTTGTCACCGTACGAGCGGTCTCCGACAAGGCGGGTCAGTGCGGCGGCCTTCAGGGTGAGCTTGTCACCGGAGACCGTGTAGTCCGAGCCCGCGACCAGCTTCTGGTCACCGTGCCAAAGACCGTCGAACGACAGGCCGTTGCGGTTCAGCGTGAGCGACTGGTCCGTGATCTGTCCGGACTTGGGGACGAAGAGGCGGTCGAAGGACGTCGAGCCCGAGCGGGTGGTCCAGCTCGTCCTGATCAGGTCGAAGAGCTCCTGGTCCCGCCACTGGAAGGTCTCGCGATTGAGATAGGCGAAGGGGTCCCACAGGGCGGTGGTCACTCCGGCCCGGCGTGCCGCGTGGCCGAGGTGCTCGAAGTACTTGAGGGACTCGCCCCGCTCGAGACGGGAGGGGTGGTGGTGGTCCGGCCAGCTGAGCAGCCCGTACTCACCGAGGTAGACCGGGATGCCGCGCGCGACGAAGGTGTCGCGCATGCGCTGGAAGGCACCGTCGAGGTCCTTCCGCGCGGTCTCGTCGTAGTGGGTGCCACCCGCGATGTTCACGCTGAACGGGAACCAGCTGTAATAGTGCACGGTGGCGACCAGGTTGGGGTCGTTCAGGGACTTGATCGTGTTGTACAGCGCGTCCATGAGCGGCTGGTCAGGCTTGCAGTAGATCGTGGGCAGCATGAGCAGGCGGTCGGTGTTCTGCCCGCCCGAGCCGCGGACGATCTTGTGGAACGACGTGTTCAGCTCGTTCAGGAACGTGGCCTTCTGCTCGTCGGTGGCGTTCTCGAACTCGGGCTCGTTGATGCTCTCGAAGAGCAGGGTGCGCGGCTTGTCCTTGAACGTCGACGAGATCTGCGTCCAGAGGGAGTTGAAACGGGCCATCACGTTGTCGTGGTCGGTGGACATCTTGCCGACCCACTGCCACGAGTCGTGGTGCACGTTGAGCACCACGTAGAGCCCCTCGGCCAGCGCGAAGTCGGTGATCTCCTCCACCCGGTCCATGTACGTGGCGTCGACGGCGTACGGGGCGGTGGCGGACTGGTGGTCGGTCCAGGTGACCGGGATGCGGACGCTGCGGAAGCCCTCCGAGCGGATCTTCGCCAGGTGCGCCCTGGTGGTGAGCGGGTTGCCCCAGGAGGTCTCGTTCGGGAAGGCGTCCAGGGTGTTGCCGAGGTTCCAGCTGGGCTCCATCGCGGCGACTGTGTCCTTGGCGGACTTGGCCTTCGCGGGCACGCGCGGCACGGGTGGGGCGGCGTCGGCCGCCGGAGCGGTGAGCCCGGCGCCGAGCAGCAGGCCGGCGGTGGCGACCAGGGCGAGCAGCATGTTCGCCATGCGCCTCGGGAGTCGTCTCACGGCTTGGTACGAGTGGGTCATGTCCCTTGGGTCCCTTTCGATTTCGGGATGGGCGTGGGGGGCCCGCCTGCGGGACGTGCGTACAGGCGGAAATCCAGGGGGTTACGGTGCGCGCTCAGGTCGTCGATGTGCTCAGGTCTTCGGCGCGTACGTGAACCAGTCGGCGTGGACGGTGCCTTGGGCCGCGTACAGGCCGATGACGCGGCCCGTGAATCCGCCGGCCACCTCGGTCGACAGATAGCGGCCGTCGAGCGTGGCGAGTTCGGTGAAGGTGCCGTCCGGCTGCTCCACGCCGAGGCTGATGACGTCCGGTCCGGTGCGCGCGTCGTGTGGCCGGGGCGGCGGCGTGATCCTTACGGACAGGACGGCAGGGCCCGCGGGCACCGGCAGCGTGGCCACGGCGGCGCGGACCGAGCCGACGCGTGAGATGACCCGCACCTGGGTGCCATCCGTTTCGATGGCGTAGTGGTGCTGCTCGTCGAGGCGCACGGCGAGACCGCCGGCGCCCTGCGTCGCATCGATCAACGCGCTGGCCCGGCAGGTGAAGTGCTGTTGGCGGCGGCCGATGAAGACGGCGTCCGGTTCGTCGAGGGACGTACCGCGGGCCCGCAGAGTCAGCCGGCCGGGGCGGTCCTTGGTCGTGCAGTGCTCGGGGGACCGGTCGCGTACGGAGATCCAGGACGGGTGGAGTTCGGGCAGGTCGAAGTCGTCGCGGAACGGTTCATCGGCAGCGGTGCCTTCCGGTGAGACGATCTCGCCGACCACGGGCCAGCCGTCCTTGGTCCAGGTGACCGGGGCGAGGAAGGTCTCACGGCCCAGGACGTGCCAGCCGGGCGTACCGCCGCCCGGTCGTACGCCGAGGAACACCAGCCACCAGGAGCCGTCGGCGTCCTGCACCAGGTCGCCGTGACCGGTGTTCTGCACGGGGTGGTCGGTGCCCCGGTGGGTGAGGACGGGGTTGTCCGGACAGGGCTCGAAAGGGCCGTTCGGTGACGTGCCGCGGGCGATGGAGACGCCGTGGCCGCGCTCGGTGCCACCCTCTGCGATGAGCAGGTACCAGTACGCGCCGATCCGGTAGAGGTGCGGCGCCTCGGGGGCTTTGGCGCCCGGGGCACCGGACCACAGACTGCGCACTTCGCCGCGTGCGCGGCCTGTGTACGGGTCGATGGCGAGCTGCCCGACACCCGCGATCGTGCACCAGCATGTGCCGTCCTCGTCCCAGGCGAGGTCCGGGTCGATTCCCGGGACGTCGGGCAGCCAGGTGGGTTCCGACCAGGGCCCCGCCGGGTCGGTGGAGGTGACCAGGAAATTGCCGCCGCCCTCCGCGCAGTTGGTGACGATCAGCCAGAAGCGGCCGTCGTGGTGGCGCAGCGTCGGGGCGTAGATCCCGCCCGACGACGGCATGTCGACGGGCAGCCGCAGCTGCTCAGGACGGTCGAGGACATTGCCGATCTGCGTCCAGTGCCGCAGGCCGCGGCTGTGGAAGAGCGGGATGCCGGGGAAGTACTCGAAGCTGGAGCAGACGAGGTAGTAGTCGTCGCCGACGCGGCAGACGCTTGGATCAGGATGGAAACCGGGGACGACGGGCTGCTCGGACACCAACGGTCCTTTCACAGTGGGGCGGGAGAACAGGGCAGGTCAGCCCTTGATCGCGCCGGTGAGGACACCGCTGCGGAAGTGCTTCTGCAGGAACGGGTAGACGATCAGCAGCGGCACCAGGGTGAGGACGACCACCGCCATCTGCAGCGAGAGCGGGGCGGTCTGTGCCTGGGTGTCGCCGAAGCCCCCGTTGGTCTGGCCCGGCAGCCCGATGCCCCGGTTCACGTAGGTGAGGAGCACGTACTGCAACGGCCACTTCTCGCTGTCCGTCGGCATGTACAACATGACGTTGAAGAAGGAGTTCCAGTAGCCCACGCCGTAGAACAGGGCGATCACCGCGGTCACGGCGCGCGAGGTGGGCAGTACCACGGACCACAGGATCCGCCAGTCGCCCGCGCCGTCCATGCGCGCCGCGTCGATCAGCTCGGACGAGGTCGACGAGTAAAAGGCGCGCAGGACCAGGATGTTGAAGACGGAGACCGCGCTCGGCAGGATCAGCGCCCAGAACTGGCCGTAGCCGCCGAGCCCGGTGACGACCAGGAAGGTGGGGATCAGGCCGCCGCTGACGAACATCGTGACGATCAGTAGCCAGAGCACGACACGGTGCCCGTACGAATGCGGACGGGACAGGCCGTACGCGCACAGCACCGAGATCACCATCGACACCACGGTGCCGACCGCGGTGATACCGAGGCTCACCAGGAGCGCCGTGCGGACCGTCGGCTCGCCCAGCATCTCCTTGTACGGCTGCAGCGTCAGGCCGTCCGGCCACAGGACCAGGCCGCCCGCCCGGTTGATGGAGCCCGAGGTCGACAGGCTGGTCACGACGATGATCCACAGCGGGATCAGCACCGCGCCCACCACGGCGGTCAGCGTCAGGCCCTTGGCTGTCTGTCCGAGCGCGGTCGGCGGTTCCTCCCACGGCGCCCGCTCCGCCTTGATCGTGAAGATGTTCGTCATTTCCGGTACAACCCGTCCTCGCCGAAAGCGTGGGCCAGGCGGTTGGCGCCCCAGATGAGCAGCAGTGAGATCACGCTCTTGAAGAGGCCGGCCGCCGCGCCGTAGCCGTAGTTGCCGGTGGCGATGCCGTAGTAGAAGGAGAAAGTGTCGAGCACGTCGGCCGTCTCATGGCCGACCGCGTTGCGCTGGATCAGGAACTGCTCGAACCCGACGGTGAGGGCGTTGCCCAGGCGCAGGACCAGCATCAGGACGATGACCCCGCGCAGCCCCGGCAGCGTGATGTGCCAGGTGCGCCGCCACCGGCCCGCGCCGTCGGCGGCCGCCGCCTCGTACAGATCGGTGTTGATCGCGGCCAGCGCGGCGAGGAAGACGATGATCCCCCAGCCCGCTTCCTTCCAGATCGCCTGCGAGGTGACCAGAAGGGCGAACGTGTCGGGGTTGGTCATGATGTCCCACGTGCCGATGTCGTGGGTGCGCAGGAAGTGGTTGAGCACGCCGGCGCCGCCCAGCATCTGCTGGAAGATCGTGATGGCGAGGACCCACGAGAAGAAGTGGGGCAGGTAGACGATCGACTGGATGAAGTTGCGGATCCGCTCGCTGAGCAGCGTATTGAGGAGCAGCGCCAGCGCGATCGGTACGGGGAAGAACAGGATCAGCTGGACGAAGCTGAGATAGAGCGTGTTCTGCAGCGCACCCCAGAACTGCACGTCGTTCAGGAGCTGTTGGAACTGGTCGAGCCCGGCCCACTCGCTGTTCCGGATTCCGGTCAGCGGGTCGTAGTACTGGAAGGCCGTGACGAGGCCGACCAGTGGTGCGTAGTTGAAGACCAGGAGCAGGACGACCGTAGGGACCGTCATGATCAGCAGCGAGCGGTCGCGGCGCAGCCTCATCCGCCAGGTGAGCCGCTGAGGCTGCCGCGCATCAGGCGGCTCGGCCTGAGGCGCCCGGGCCCGACGCCGCTTGGTGGGCGTCGATGCGTCGGTGGTACTCACTGGCCGGTCCCGTACTTCTCCAGGACGTTCTCGGTCATCCAGCGCTTGAGCCGGTCCCCGCTACTCGACTGCCAGCTCGAGATCGCGGCCTGGACGTCCTTGACCGACTTCTTGCCGAAGTAGCAGTCCTTGACCGTGTCGTTGACGGACTGCGCCGCTTCGGCCGTGGCCATCTGCTGCTGCATCGCGATGTTCATGTTCCAGAAGACCGGCTTGTACAGGCGCTTGACGTTCCTGGCCTGCCAGGCGGCGTAGTCCCGGGTGACGTCTTCAGCGCCCATGCTGCTGATCACGGCGGTCGGCGAGGCGAGGAAGGGGTACGTCGGCACCTGGGTGGACTTCTTGCCCTCGGCGGTGGCCGTCGGAACACCGTCCTTCAGCGTGTGGTGCACGCCCTCGACACCGAAGTTCGTAAGGGTGTACTCGCGTGAACCGTAGGGCGCGGCAAGGTAGTTGGCGACCGCGAGCAGTTCCTTGATCTGCGCGGGCTTCAGCCTGGCGTTGAAGTAGCTGACCAGGCTGGTGGAGGCGCCCATGAAGGTACGCGGGGTGCTCTTGCCGTCGGCGGCGAAGACGTCGAACGCGCCGCGCCGGTAGTTCTCGTTCGCCGCCCGGCCGGACTCATGGTCGGCCAGAGTCCAGGCCCCGGTGCCGCCGCCGCTGATGAGCACCTTGCCGGAGTAGAAGCGGGTGAGGCTGCCCGCGTTGTCGCCGGCCAGCGCATCGGGGTGCATGTAGCCGGACTTGGCGAGCTTGTGGTGCCAGTCGAGCGCCTCCAGGTACTGCGGTGTCTCGAAGACGTGGACCAGCTTGTCGTCCTCGACCTGCCACTTCTGGGCCGCGCCGAAGAGGGGGTAGAGATAGGTCCATACGTCGTCGAAGGCCCACACGCCCCGCTTGGCGTCGGTGAGTTCCTTACCCAGGCTCATCAGGTCGGCGGCGGACTTGACCTGATCGGCCGTGATGCCCTTTGCCTCCAGGATGTCCCGCCGGTAGAACGTGGCGCCGGGGACCACGAAGCGGCTGGCGGAGCAGGGTATGCCGTAGATCTTGTCCCGCCAGGCGCCGACGTGCCAGGCGGCGGTCGGCAGGGCGGCGAGGTTCGGGTACTTCTTGATCTTGTCGCCGGACACGTACGGGGTGAGATCGGCGAGTTGGGACCCGGCCAGCTGCCCCACATTGAGGTTGCTGTTCCACCAGGTCGGCAGCTGGATCCAGTCGGGCAGCCGCTTGGCCGCCGTCATGGTCGGCACGATGGTGGCGTAGTTGTTGCCGTCGGCAGGCTTCATCGTCAGCTCGACGCCGAGCGCCTTGCTCATGGCCTGGTAGAAGGAGTTGCCCGGCGACGGCACCGTGCCCCACAGCGGAGTGACCGCGGTGTACTTTCCTCCGCTGCCCGGCACCCCGTCGACGGTCGTCGCGCGCTCGGACGGGTAGCGCAGGAAGCCCGGGTCCGTCACCGCGCCCTCGCTACCCTGGACCGGCGCAATGTCGGGCTTGACAGCGTTGCGCGGTACGTAGTCCGGCAGGGCCGCCTTCAGGCCGGACTTGGAGTTGCCGCCGGTGTTCTGCTCGCCCCCGCCTCCGCAGGCCGACAGCAGGGGACCCGCTGCGGCGACCGCGGCGACCGACGCTGCCGCGCCGACGAACCTTCTGCGGTTGAACTCTTGAGTCATGAGGGTGGCCCTTTCGCCCTAGGGATCGCAGTCGGGATCGCACGGGAATCACGCTCGGTGGCGGCACAACTGTCGAAGCGCTTCACTTGGAGGTGGAAGCTAACGAGCTGTTTCGTTCGAAACAAGGGGTCCAACATGAAGAAACTTTCTTCAGTTCGGAGCATTGACACCCTGTGATGGGGGGTGGGTGCGTCGATGTGCTTCCCCAACTTTCCTCTGCCTTCCGCATGTTGATGCTGCCATCCGGTGGGTTTTGCTCACCCGCCCGCTGCTGACCGGCCCGCGTTCCATGATCCCGCCCGTGCCGTGTCGAAGCGCATCGACAACCTGGTCGAAGGGCTCACGCTCGACGAACGTTTCGCAATGCTGCATCAGTACGCACCGGCCGTGCCGCGCCTCGGCATCGCCCCTTCCGCACCGGCAGCGAGGCCCTGCACGGCGTCTCCTGGCCCGGGGTGGCGACAGGCCTCGGCGCCCGTGCTCAACCTGCTGCGCGACCCGCGCTGGGGGCGCAACGAGGAGGGCTACTCCGAGGACCCGGTGTACACCGCCCGGATCGGCGAGGCGTTCTGCAGCGGCCTGTCCGGGTGCCACCAGACCTACCTGCGCGCCGCCCCGGTGTTCAAGCACTTCCTCGCCTACGAGGACGACCGCCGGACCACCTCCTCCGGGCTGCGCCCGTGCGTGCTCCAGGAGTACGACCTGGCCGCCTTCCGCCCCGTCGTCGCCTCCGGCGCCGCGACCGGCGCCATGGCCGCGCGTACAACCTGGTCAACGGCTGTTCCTGTCACGTGAGTCCGCTCGTCGAGGCAGAACTCCGCCGCTGGGCCGGGCCGACCGGGCGCGAACTGTTCGCGGTCAGCGCCGCCGAAGCGCCCTCCAACCTCGTCGACCTGGAGCATTACTTCGACGACCACCCCGAGGGCTACGCGGCTGCCCTCAAAGCCGGCATCGACAACCTCACCAACCAGCACGAGGACAGCGCGACCATGACCTCTCGGCTGCGCGAGGCACTGGAGAGCGACCTGATCGACGAGGGGGACGTGGACCGCGCCGTGCGACGACAGCTGGAACTCCGCTTCCGGCTTGGCGAGTTCGATCCCGATCTCGACCCGTACGCCGGGAACGGCCCCGAGGTGATCGACTGCTCCGCGCACCGTGCCCTGGCCCGGAAGGCCGCGACCGAGTCGGTCGTATTGCTCAAGAACGAGGGGCTGCTGCTCCTCGATCGGTCGCGCACACCGCGGATCGCCGTCATCGGCCCGCTCGCCGACACGCTGTACGAGGACCGGTACGGCGGCACCATGCCCTACCAGGTCCGCATCGCCGCCGTACTTAACGCGGCACGCGGCTGCCACGGCGGCGAGGTGATCCGCGTGGAGGACGCCGACCGGATCGCGCTGCGCTCCCGCACCACCGGTGAACCGCTCGGCAAGGCCGCGTTCGACGTGACCGACTGGGGCGGCGGCGCACTGACCCTGCGCTCCACCGCCGACGGCCGCTAGCTGAGCCTCAAGGACGACGCCTCAATGGTGGCCGACCAGGAACTGCTCAAGAGCTGAGAGATCCACGAGACCTGCCGACTGGAATCGGCCCTGACGACGGCTCCGTACTGCTGCGCTCCGTGCTCACCGGACAGTACGCCGCCGTGGACCCCGCCGACGGCCGGGTCACCATCACCGCCGACACCCCGAAGCCTCCGAGCGCCGGCAGCGGGAACTGGTGCGCGACGGCACGGTCAGGTGGTGGGGCGGGAGTGCACGCTGACGGCGTAGCCGCCGCCCTGAGAATAGGGCTCGCCGCCCCAGGTGGCGTAGCGCTGGCTCAGGGTCAGCCCGGCCTGGGTGCACCAGTGATCGAACTCCGTCAGAGTCACTGGAGGTTCCGGCAGCGGCAGGTGTGCCGCGTCCAGCCCCATGCCCGTGACCAGCAGTCCGCCGGGACGCAGGGCGGCGGACAGTTGCTGTACGACGGCTGATTCGGTGCCGGAGGCCAGCAGGGGGATGACGTTCCCGGCGGCAACCACCAGGTCGAAGCCCGGTTTCAGGCCAAGGGCATCCAGGTGAGCCAGGTCGCCGTGGACCCATTCCAGCGCGGGGGCGTCACCGCGGGCGACAGCGAGCATGGAAAGGTCGGTGTCCACGCCGGTGCAGTGGTGGCCCAGCTCGGCGAGCCGGATCGCGACCCGGCCAGTGCCGCAGCCGGCGTCGAGGATCCGGGCGGCGGGCTTCAGCAGTGCGGCGCAGAAGGTGGCCTCGCCGTGGATGTCATGGCCCGATTCGGCGAGCCGCGCGAAACGCTGGGCGTACTTCTCTCCGGCTTGTCCGCCTGTCAGTTCCGCCCAGCGGTCGCGTTGCCTGCTCATGTTCTGCGTGCCTTCCAGTCAGCCTTGGTAGCAGAGGCGAGGACGCCGCCATCGTGCTTGCTCGTCGGTAAAGACCTCGGAGCCTGCTACGAAGGTACGCGGGCGTGGCGCGTCTCAGCGAGCAGTCGCCGGACCGGATCGGGCCAGTTCGTCTGGGGACGCGGTCCCTGGCCGCCCCACGCGCACATGCGGCCGTTGCGAACGGCACGGAGCTGTCCCCGCGTGTGTCGCTTGCGGGTCCGTCGTGGCTGGGTGCGGGACGTGGGCAGCTTGTGGTCCTGCGTTCTTGATGAGATTTGGTGTGCAGATGTGTTGACCTCTGTTCGAGGTCTCTTCTACGTTGCGGGAGCCACAGAGCCGCCTGACCTGTAGTCGAGGTTTCGCGGACACAACTGCACAGAAAGGGATGTCGTGCCACGAAAGAACCCTCGCGGGACAGCTTGCCTGGGGGCATTGCTGGCCGCCGCCACGGCATTCTGCGGAGCCCTCGCCTCCCCTGCGTCCGCCGCTCCCGCAGCCTCCTCCGGTCACGCCTCGCCTCCGCCTGTCAGCGCGTTCCAAGGCGTCAACTGGGCCGACCCGCGCGACAATTACGCCGACGACGCGGTCGTACCCTCAGGCCTGTCCACCTCCGACAGCTACGCCACGACCTACGCCAAGTCCCGGGCGATCATCGGCGGGTTCTCCAAGCTCGGTGCCAACACGGTCCGGCTGCCGGTCAACCCCAGCTCCGTGAACGGCCCCTTCTGGAAGTCGTACCGTGGCGCGATCGACGCCGCCACCGCCAAGGGCTTCAAGGTCATCCTGGGCTACTGGGAGGGCGACAACGCCAAGGACGGCAAGATCGACAACCAGGCCTCCTGGGACCGGATGTGGGCGCGGATCACCTCCGCCTACGCCCGCAACTCCAAGGTGTACCTCGAGCCGATGAACGAGCCGTTCGGCTACACCGCCCAGGAGTGGACCGACATCGCCGCGAAGTGGGTGACCACCCACCGCAAGGTGCCCCGCGACCGGATGGTGATCGGAGGCTACAAGTACAGCGAGGACGTCAAGCCGGTGTGCGCCGACCCGCGCCTCAACGGCACCCGCATCGCCCTGCACAACTACGGCTTCTGGCACACCGACTGGACCAGCGTCGACCAGTGGAAAGCGGACTTCAAGGAGCGCATCGGCGACTGCGCATCCCGCACCATCCTCGACGAGTTCGGCGCTTCCATGACCACCGGCCTGGACTACAACGGCCCGGTCAACGGCTCCAACGAGGTCGCCTACATCCAGGCCGCGACCGACATCATCCGGGACATGGGCCTGGGCTCGGTCTACTGGCCCGGCCTGCGCAACGGTGACACCTACTCCCTCACCACCCTCCAGGGCACGGGCACCAAGCTCAGCCTGAAGCTGAACAACCAGAGCGGGCTCGACCGCCTGCACTGGGCCTGGAGGAAGTGACAGCGGTGCGATAGCCGTGGTGCCCCGCGCTTGAAGACAAGCGCGGGGTTCAGCGGGGTTCAGCGGGCGGAGCTGTCGTGCTCCGGACGACGAGGTGGGGCGCGATGACCTGTTCCCCGACGGCAGCCGTCTCATCTGCGGTCTCATCGGCCTCGAGGCGCGCGATGGCCCGGCCGACGGCGAGTTGGGCGATGCGCGGGATGTTCTGACCGACGGTGGTGAGGTCGATATGCGCCAGTCGGGCCAGGTGGCTGTCGTCGAAGCCCACGACGGAGATGTCGTCGGGGACCGCGACGCCGGCGCGGAGGAAGACGTCGAGTACGCCGGTCGCGCAGCGGTCGTTGAAGGCCATCACGGCGGTGGGGTGCGGGCGGTCGGCCATCAGAGCGCGGGCGGCATCGGCGCCGTCCTCCTCGGTGAGCCCGCCGGGGAGGATGCGGATGTGCCTGGCCAGGCCGTGGCGGTTCATGGCGGTGCGGTAGCCGCGGCGCCGGTCGGCCGCGCCCGGTGCCCGGCCGCCGTCGATGTGGGCGATGTCCCGGTGGCCCAGCTCGACCAGGTGGTCCACCGCTTGGCGGGCTCCCTTGTCGTCGGCGGTCCGTACGACCTCCAGGCCCGGAATGGAAGGCCGTAGCCGCCGGGCCACGGAGACGACCGGCAACTGCCCGGCCAACCTCGCCAGTTGCGCGGCCGGGGCCTGCGGGCCGAGCAGGATCAGCGCCTCGCAGCGGTCGTCGAGCAGCGTCTCGACGGCGCGTTGCTCGCCGCGCCCGGCGGCCACGGCGCTCAGCGCGATCTGGTAGCCGGCCGGTTCGGCCGCCGCGTAGAGGCCCTCCACCAGGTCGGTGTGGAACGGATGCTGGAGGCCGAACTGCACCCCGAGCAGCCGGGAACGCTGGCTGCGCAGCAGCCGCGCCCGGGCGTCCGGACGGTAACCGATCTCCCGCGCGGCCTGAAGAACGCGCTCGCGGGTTGCCGCGCTCGCGCCCTTCGCCTCGCGCATCACGATGGACACCAGCGCCGTGGACACACCCGCCCGCGCCGCCACGTCTGCAAGCGTCGGCCGCTTACCGTCGGGGGCCGCTGAGCTGGCCGGCACTTTGTCCTCCGTGCGTGGTCGGGGCTAGTCGCTTGGGCGCCGATTGTAAAACGTTCTAGCCTTTTGCGGCGGGGGAGTGCGGTCCGTGGCCGGTGAAGCAGTTTCTCGCCGCTGTTTTGTGCCGGCGCCGGAGTGATGGGGTGGTTGTGCGTCGCCCGGGCCCTCGCCCACCGGCTCCCCGCTCGTCACCTTCGCTGCCTCTGCCCCGTACGCCGGGCGGAGCGGGTGCGACCGGCTCGGTTGTGCCATCGCCGACAGGGATCGCGCGCAAGGCAGTCGTAGCCGACGGGGTGAGTCGCGTCGGGGCTGCTGCCGGTCTCGTCCGCAACTCAATGCCCGCCCCGAGCAGCGACGTTGCTCATTCGCCTCAGGCTGCCAAGGGTGCGGCTGCCGCTGCTGGCCTGAGCGCGGAGGTCTCGGTGACCAGCAGCACGGGCGGGCAGCGACGCCACTCAAGGGTGTGCGCTCAGCGGGACGACGCCGGCTCCACGGTTGCGGGGCTCTCGCCGACATCACCCACGCGAACAGCGCCGCCCGTGGTGATCGAACCGATCGCGGCGAGTGCCATGCCGAGCGCGGCCCGCGCGTCTTCGCCGGTCACCGAGGGGGTGCGCTTGTCGCGGACGCTGTCGGTGAATTCGGCCAGTTCGGCGACGTAAGCCGCGTGGAAGAGGTCCTGGTCGTACGGGACGCACTCGGCGGAGGTGCCGGCCGGGCCGTACGCCGTGAGGTGGGTGCGGCGGAGGTCGCCCATGGTGAGCATGCCGTTCGAGCCCTTGACCTCACCGCGGACGTCATAGCCGTACACCGCTTGGAAGTTGGCCTCGGCGGTGGCGATGGCGCCGTTGTCGAACCGGATCGTCACCACGGCGGTGTCGAGCAGTCCCTGGTCCTTGAAGTCGGGCCGGACCAGGGCGTCGGCCATCGCGAAAACCTCGACCGGCTCGGAGCCGGGGTTGAGGTAGCGCAGCACGTCGAAGTCGTGGATGAGCGTCTCCAGGAAGATCGTCCACGGCGGGATGCGCGACGGGTTGTGCAGCTTGGGGTCGCGGGTGAGGGAGCGCAGCAGCTGTGGGGTGCCGATGTCACCGGCGGTGATCTTCTCGTGGGCGGCGTGGAAGCCCGGGTCGAAGCGGCGGTTGAAGCCCACCTGGAGGGCCACGCCCGCCTCACGCGCGGCGTCGATGGCGCGGTCGGCCGCGTCCAGGGTGACGGCCATCGGCTTCTCGCAGAAGACCGCCTTGCCCGCGCGCGCCGCCGCCTCGACCAGTCCGGCGTGGGTGCGGGCCGGGGTGACGATCACGACCGCCTCGACCTCGGCGTCGGCGAGCAGGTCGCCGATCTCCGTGTACGTCTTGGGGCAGTCGAGGCGCGTGGCCAGTTCCTTGGCAGCGCCTGGTGCGGGATCGGCGATGGCGGCGAGTCGTACGCCGGGCAGGCGGCGGGCCAGGGTCTCGGCGTGGAAGGAGCCCATACGTCCGGCGCCGATGAGGCCGACTGCGAGGGACTGGGTGGAGGTCATGGCGGGTGCTCCGTGATCTTCGTCGTGACTCGGGTGGTGGCGATTGCCGTTGAGAGGGGGTGCTGGGTGTCCCGCGTACGTTCCTGTCAGAGGGTGAAGGCGCCCCGGAACCGCTCCAGCGCGGCCTCGCTGTTGCTTTCGCTGTCGCCGTCGCCGGAGGCCCATGCCTCCATGGCGACGGTGCCCTCGTAACCGATGTCCGCCAGAGCCCGGGCGATGGCCGGATAGTTGATCTCACCCGTGCCCGGCTCGCAGCGACCCGGCACATCGGCTACCTGGATCTCCCCGATGAGTCCCGCGCCGTGCGCCCTGCGGACCAGCTCGATCAGGTTCCCCTCGCCGATCTGGGCGTGGTACAGGTCCAGATTCATACGCAGCCCCGGCCGGTCCACGGCGGCGACCAGCGCGAGGGTGTCGGCGGCCTTCGCGAAGGGCACGCCCGGGTGGTCGATCGCGGTGTTCAGGTTCTCCAGGGTGAAGGTGACTCCGGCGTTCTCACCGAGCTCGGCGATCCGCGTGAGAGTGCGCTGCGCGGCCATCCACATAGCGCCGGTGGGTTCCCCGGACACCGGCACCACGGGCAGGCCCTGGCCGTCCAGCCCGGTTCCGTGGAGGTTCAGCCGTGTGCAGCCCAGGTGCTCGGCGGCCTTGAGTGACTCCTCAGCCGTACGCAGCAGTTCGGCGGCCCCGTCCTCATCGGTGAGGCTGCCGCTCACGTACCCCGTCATGGAGACGAACTCGGCGGGAGTCCGGGCGAGCGCGTCGAGGTCATGCTTTGTCCAGTCCCAGATCTCGACCTGGAAGCCGGCCTCATGGAGACGCCGGGCGCGCTCTTCGATCGGCAGGTCGCGGAAAACCATCTCCGCACAGACCGCCAGTGCGTAGGTCGCGGCTCGCATCGCGGCTCTCCTCTCCCCGGACACCCGGAGAACTAGAACGTTCTATACCACTCTCAGCAGTACGCCAGCCGCCGCAGGCCTCTGTCAAGGGCTCGTCGAACGCGAGAGGTATAACGTTCTAGTCGGAAGATCGGCCCTTGACGCTGCCCTGCTTCAAACCGGAACGCCAATACCGCTGCAGGACGAGCATCGCGGCGGCCAGCGGAAGGATCGATAGGGGCCACCGCCTCGGCCCCTTCAGACCCGACGACCTACGACCACAGGTCGGCACGGCTGACCGTGCCGTCCGGATGCCGGACGTCCACCGTCCCCTTCTCCGCCAGCGGCTAGAACTCCTCGACGCGCAAGCCCAGTAGTTCGCGCAGTGGCGCGGGTACCCGCCCAGGTGAACCCGGTCGCAGTCGTCGACGAGGCCGGAGAAAAACGGCACGAGCAGGTGGCCGCCGTCGCGTACATGGGCATCCACTACCACCAGCAGGCCGGCCTGCTCGAGTACGTGTTGGACCCCGAACCCTTCCGTTTCGAGGGCGGCTACGCCATCGCCAGCTCCGGTCCCGGGCCTCGGCGTCGAGATCGACGAGAAAGCGGTACGCCATGCCGCCGAGACCGGAGAATGCTGGCGCGACCCCGTATGGCGGGGAGCCGACGGGCCGCTCACCACGTGGTGAGTCTCCGTCGGACCCCCGCGCCCCACGAGCCCGAGGAGTACCTGTGCCCATGAACCTGGTGGAATCGCTCCGAGCCCACCGCCTGCTGGCGATCGTGCGCGGCAAGGCCCCCGCCGCGGCACTGCGCACCGTACGGACCCTCGCTGAAGAGGGCATCGCGGCCGTCGAGGTCTCGCTGACAACCGCCGACGCTCTGACCGTGATCAGACAGGCGCGCACTGAACTGGGCCCCGAAGCGCTCCTCGGCGCTGGAACCGTGCGCTGGCCTGCCGACGCCGCCCGCGCCGTGGACGCCGGGGCCTCGTACCTCGTCACCCCGGCACTGGTCGACGGGCTGGAGCCGTGCGGCGTCCCCGTGCTGATGGGTGCCCTGACGCCGACCGAGATCGAACTCGCCCTCGCGCGCGGTGCCGCCGCGATCAAACTCTTCCCCGGCTCCCTCGGCGGTCCCGGCTATCTGCGGGCCCTGCGGGACCCCTTCCCCGAGGTGCCCTTCGTACCCGTCGGCGGAGTGGACGCGCAGGCCGCCCGCGATTACCTGGACCTCGGCGCCCTCGCGGTCGGCGTCGGCTCACCCCTCGTCGGAGACGCGGCCGACGGCGGCGACCTGGACCAACTCCGCGCTCGCGCGGCCGAGTTCCGCAAGGTGGCCGCGGGGGAGACGCCGTGACGACAGGAGATCGCCAGGCCTCGCCCGACGTGGTGACCTTCGGCGAGACGATGGCGGCGCTGCGGGCCCACGGCGCGCTGCGGCTCGGCGGCAGCCTCGGCCTGTCCGTGGCGGGAGCCGAGTCCAACGTCGCGATCGGTCTCGCCCGGCTCGGGCACCGGGTGCGCTGGGCCGGCCGGGTCGGTGCGGATGAACTCGGCGTACTTGTGCTGCGTACGCTCCGGGCCGAAGGCATCGACGCCACGTATGCGGTCACCGACGACACCGGCCGGCCCACGGGGCTGCTCCTGACCGAACCCCGTCTGGGCACGCTGACCAGGGTCAGTTACTACCGTGCCGGTTCGGCGGGTTCGGCCGTGTCACCGGCCGACGTACTGCCCGCACTGGCCTCGGGTTCCCGCGTCCTGCATCTGACCGGCATCACGCCGGCGCTCGGCCCGTCGGCGGCCGAGGCCGTCCTCGCCGCCGCCACGAAAGCCCGCGACGCCGGCATCACCGTATGCCTCGACGTCAACTACCGCTCCCGGCTGTGGACCACCGACCGCGCCCGCACCGTCCTCAGGCCGATGAGGGCCCACACCGACCTGCTCATCGCCTCCGAGGACGAGCTGCCGCTGCTACTGGAACGGCCCGACGCGGACGAGTCGGAGGCCGTGCAGAGCCTCCTGGCCGTAGGCGTCAACGAAGTGGTCATCAAACGTGGCGCACGCGGTGCGACCAGCTTCACCGCCGACGGAACAACCGACTGCGCGGCACGACAGGTCGACGCCGTCGATCTGGTCGGCGCCGGCGACGCCTTCGTGGCCGGATACCTGTCCGGACTCCTGGACGGCACGGACATCCCGGCCCGCCTGCACCGAGCCGTCACCACCGCGGCCTTCGCCGTCGCCACCCGGGGCGACTGGGAGGGCCTCCCGACACAGGACGAACTCGGCCTGTTCGACCAGCCCGACGGCACGACGATTCGCTGACGCAGGAGAGTGAACGGGACATCAACGGCTGCGCGCGCGACGGTCGTCGTGGACGGACGTCGTGATGTGGGGAGTCGGCCTGCGTCTGGCGGGGCCGACGCTGAACGCGCCCCTGCCTGAGGTGGCGGCCAGCGCCTCGATGTGCCCGTAGAACCGGCTCTCGGCTCTCAGCGACGCTTGTGCCGGGTGGGCTCGGTGGCCGAGGGCCCGGACGCCGCCCAACTGGCGAGCAGCTTGAGCCGGTCCTCGGAAGGCGTGCCCGGCTCAGCGGTGTAGATGATCAGGTCGTGCACCGCACGCTGGCACATGGGCAGGTCCAGGGAGCGGAAAGACAGCTCCATGCGGCCCACCTCGGGATGCTCCAGCCGCTTGATCCCTTCGTGGCGGATGCGGACGTCGTGCGCCGCCCACATGGCGCGGAACTCGGAGCTCAGCGTGGACAGTTCACCGACGAGCTCACGCAGGGCCCGGTCGTAGGGCTCCCGCCCGGCTTCGGCGCGCAGCAGCGCGACGGTGACTCTCGCGCCCTCGTCCCAGTCGACGAAGAAATGCGCGGAGTCGGGATCGAGGAAGAAGTAGCGGGGAAAGCTGGCCCGGCCCCGCTCATCGGTGGTGTCGCTGTCGAACATCGGCGCGTACAGGGCCCGGCACAACGCGTTGCTCGCCACGATGTCCCCTCGGCCGCTGCGTACGAAGGCGGCGGACATCGTCATCGAGTCGAGCATCCACTGGACGGAGGGCGACACCTCCACATCCTTGCGGCGAGGCAGCGTGCGGCGGGCGGGCCGGGCCGCCCGGGCCAGGTCGAAGAGGTAGGTGCGCTCGTCCTCGTCCAACTGCAGCGCCTTGGCGACCGCGTCGAGAACGTCCTCCGACACACCGCTGATATGCCCCTTCTCCAGCCGCGTGTACCACTCGGTACTCACTCCGGCGAGCACGGCGACCTCCTCCCGCCGCAGCCCCGGCACCCGGCGCCGCCCACTGAACGGCAGCCCGACCTGCTCCGGGGTGATCTTCGCGCGCCGACTGGCGAGGAAGTCCCGGATATCGGCGCGGTTTTCGGGGCTGGGCTCCATGCGAACCACGGTAGCCGCGCCTCGCCGCGGAGGGAGGTTGAGTTTCTACCCCCCCATAAGCACGACCTTCTCGGCGCGGGGCCAAGCGGCTTTCGTGAGGGCGACGGCCCGATCCCGACCCCTCGTCTGGAGATGGAACACGACCCTGTGGCGTGGCGCTTCTGCCGTGGGCGGGATCTCATCGTCGGTATGGCGGTGGTCGTTCTGTGCACTGAGGCGGGCCGCAGTCCTCACGACTGGGACCTGTACGGCCTGGTGGGGGAGTTGTCGGCCCGCGGCGACGCTTTCGCGGCTTCTGCCGCTTGGCTTCGGTCCCCGGCTGTTCCGGCGAATGGATCGTCGGAAGGGGAAGCCTCATTCGGACGTCGAGTTCAATCCGGTCGGCTGGTGGCTGGGCCGTGGGGCTGTGGTCCGGGTGGGTGGAGTCGTGCACGCCGTGGCGGGTGGCGGGCACTGCCGGTCGGTTTCCATTGCACCGTACCGAGACATCACACGGACGGGAGAGGACGCGTATGGCACTGGTTCTGGTGACGGGGGCATCCAGTGGACTGGGGCGTAACACGGCGATGGCGTTGGCCGACGACGGGCACGACGTGGTCATCCACGTCCGCAGTCCGGCCCGTCTCACCTATGTGGATGACACCGCACGGTGGAAAGGCGTCGTGGTCGGGGATCTCGCCAAGCTGGACGAGATCCGCGGTATTGCCGGGCAGGCCGCTGAGTTCGGGCGTTTCGACGCCGTCATCCACAACGCGGGCGTCCTGCACTCTCCGGAGGCGGTCACGGTCAACACCGTCGCGCCCTACATGCTGACGGCCCTGATGGACAAGCCGGGCAGGCTCATCTACCTGAGCAGTTCGATGCACCGCACGGGCTCAACGGACCTGGGACGGCTGGCTGCCGGCACCGCTTCCTACAACGACAGCAAACTGTGGGTCACCACCCTCGCCCTCGCCCTCGCGTCCCGGTGGGAAGGAACCTCGAGCCATGCCGTCGATCCAGGGTGGGTTCCCACGCGTATGGGCGGTCCCGGCGCCTCGGATGACCTGGCCGCCGGGCACCAGACGCAGTTGTGGCTCGCCACCCATGACGACGTGACACCGGACACGGGCGGCTACTGGTATCACCAGCGGACGCAGACACCGCATCCGGCGTCGCGAGACGGGGAGTTCCAGGCTCGGCTCGTTCAGACCCTGGAGAGCCACACAGGTGTCCTGCTCGGCTGACGCGGCCCCTGTATCCGGACGGGTTGATGCGGTACCGACGGCCCGCGTGTTTGTATGGCTGCCTCTTGCAGATGCGGGCGTGATGGTCCGATCGATGACGCGGCCGCCGTCCTGCACGAGCCGGCCACACCCCACCGGCGCCGGGCACGGCTGGGCGCCGCCGCGGTGGTCCTGCTGCGATACGCGCAGACCGGGCGCTCGTACTGGGCCTGGAGCGGCGAGGAGTGGGTCGGCCTGCTCGGCAAGGATCTTGCGAGCTTCCGTACGAGCGTCTCTGCCCGGGCGGAGAAGGCGGCGCGCCCTCAACTGGCCGCGCATGCCTTCCTGCTCGGCGGCTTCGCTGACTTCTACAAGCTGGGCAAGTTCGGTCGGCTCGCGCTGGCCTGGCGCGTCTTCGGCCGCGATCGCGTGGACGGTGAGACCCGCCGGATCCGCACGGTGCTGGCCGGGTGGGGTTACCAGCTGGGCCGTGAGGACGACCAACTGCTGCCGATGGTGGTCTGTCAGGTGCTGCTGCTGAACCGCAGCCCGCACTTGGAGGATTTGACCACGGCCCTGTTCGAGCGCATCCGCGCCGAGCGCCTGCTGCCCGCGGCGCGGGGCAACACGCTGCATGCCCATGCAGCGGGCCGTCGCCGGGCTGGGCTTCTGTGACCCGCCCAGCAGATGACGGGCCATCACCAGTCCTGCGCGAGCTGAGGCTCCCAGGTCTGGGCGGCATGGGTGGAGCGGTGGTACGACACCTCCACGCTCACACCCCACACCCGCAGAAACCTGCGAGCCACACTCTTCAAGCCGGCCGTTGGATCGAGGCCGAGCATCCCGAGGCCGCCGATCCGGCCGACTGGACCCGCAAGACCTGCGCGACCTGGGTCGCCGCGGTGGACCGGATGAGGGTCGGAGACTACCTCCAGCGCACCGCCAGCCTCACCGACCGCCTGTGCAAACCCATGGAGGCGCCGTCCAAGGCCGGGCATCTCACCGCGGTCCGTACGTTCTTCCGGGACCTGCAGGAGTGGGAGTTGATACCCCGGCGCTTCGATCCGCAGCGGGCGCTCGGCACCCCGCGCAGCATCGCGGCCTGCTCGGCCCGGACCCGCGCGTGATCGCGGATGACATCTGGGAGAGGCTGATGTGGGCCGGACTGAATCTCCAGGAAGACGACCTCCCGCAGACGACCCCGCGCAGGAGCGGGGCGGCGGGCCGATGATCCGGTGGGTCTGCACCGCACGTAGCTAGCCAGGGTGGTCCCCCGGGCTGTCTTGGTTTGTTGCCGAGATCTTCATCTCCATGAGCCCACCACGGGGAGCCGCACGCCCAGGGCGCAGACGTACGAGGTCTTCTCCGGTGGCACGGGCCGCCCGGCAGTACGCCTGTCACTCCTCGCCGACATGGGAAATACGGTCGTCGCCGAGCCGGCGCTGAACATCCTGGAGCAGAACCCGGAGCAGCTCGGTGAGCTGGGCCTGCTGCTCGCCCGTCAGGCCGTCGATCAGTTCGGCCTCCCGGCCCAGAACGTGGTCAACGGTGGTCTCGACCAGGTCGTGCCCGGCCTGGGTCAGGGAGACCAGGACCGTGCGCGGCCGCCCTTGTCCGGGCCGGCGGGTGACGAGCCCGTCGTTTTCGGCGCGGGCGACGCGCTGCGAGATGGCACCCGCGGTGACCAGCGACCGACGGCTGAGTTCGCGTGTGCTCAGTGTGTACGGCTTGCCGCTGCGCCGCAGAACACTCAGCAGGTCGAGGGTCGCGGCATCGACCCCGGCCCGCGCGAGGATCCGCCGCCGGTCGTCGCCGAGCAGCTTCGCCAGCCGCCAGATGGGCGTGACGATCCCGATCGACGCGACGGGCGTGCCGGGCCGCTCGCGCTCCCAGGAGGCCGCGATGTCCTGCACGGGGTACGTGGACGCGCCGTCCGTCGGGTAGCCCACGCCCTCCGGCGTGAGGGGTTCCCTTGCCATACCGACCCTCTCCAATGTTACGTTTAGCTCTAAATTTAGACCTGAATCTAGGGGCTCATCGTATGTCACGCACCATCCTGGTCACCGGCGGCGGCACGGGCATCGGCCGCGCCATCGCCCGACACTTCGCCGACCAGAACGAGACCGTCATCGTCACCGGCCGTCGCCCCGGCCCCCTTGACGACCTCGCGGCCGAAACCGGCGTCCGTCCCCTGATCTGCGACCACACCGACCCAGAGGCCCTCCTTCGGCTCGTGGCCGAACTCCCCGAGCGCGTCGACGTACTGGTCAACAATGCGGGCGGCAACATCATCTTCGACACCGATGGCAAGACCGATCTCGCCTCCTACGCCCGCGACTTCCGCGCCAACCTCGACGCGAACCTCGTCAGCGCCGCCCTCACCACCAAGGCCCTCGACGACCGCCTCGCCCCGGGTGGCGCGGTGGTACACCTCGGCTCCATCGCGGCCGACCAGGGAGCCGACTCGTACGGCGCATCCAAGGCGGGCCTCGCCACCTGGAACCTGAGCCTTGCCGACGCCCTCGGACCCCGCGACATCACCGCCAACGTGGTCTCGCCCGGCTACATCACCGACACCGAGTTCTTCCGCGACCAACTCTCAGACGAACGCCGCGCCACCCTCATCGCCGCCACCGCCACCGGCCGCCCCGGCACCCCGGCAGACATCGCCGGCGCCGTCGCCTTCCTCGCCTCTCCGGCCGCCCGCCACATCACGGGCCAAGTCCTCAACATCAACGGCGGCGCCAGCAAGACCCGATAGCCCTGCTGCTGCGGGTGATGCGGTTTCGACCGCTCCAAGACTTCGGCATCACTGAGAGGGCGGTATGTGAGTTGGTAGGTGATTTGTCGTCATCTGAACGTATGGGACTGCGGTATCCCAGCAGGTCGGCGGGCTCGGGCGTGCTGGGCCGAACACCGTAAGCGAGCGCAAGCCCTGCAAGAGCGGCCGTCGCAGGTACTCTGGCCCCGCCAATGACACCTGGGGGCAGCGTGAGGCTTCTTCTTACTTCCGCCGGCATCAAGAACACGAGCATCCACAACGCGCTGGTCGACCTACTGGGCAAACCGATCGCCGACTCCAACGCCCTCTGTATCCCCACTGCGGGGTACGGGCACCCCCAGGGCAGTCCTGCTGGGGCATGGCGTTTCATCACCGGTCAGTCCTCCACACCCATGTGTGAGCTGGGTTGGAAGTCCTTGGGAGTGCTGGAGCTCACCGCACTGCCCAGCATCGACGAAGAACGCTGGGTCCCCTGGGTCCGAGAGACAGACGTCCTGCTGGTGAATGGCGGCGACGCCCTGTTCCTGTGCCACTGGATGCGGCAGTCCGGGCTGGCGGATCTCCTGCCGTCGCTGCGCGAGACCGTCTGGGTGGGGCTGAGCGCCGGGAGCATGGTGATGACCCCCCGTATCGGGGAGGACTTCGTCGAGTGGAAGCCGCCCACCGGTGGCGACAGCACACTGGGCATCGTCGACTTCTCGATCTTCCCGCACCTGGATCACGAGCTCCTTCCGGAGAACACCATGGCCGACGCAGAGAGATGGGCGGCCGAGATCCCGGGTCCGGCGTACGCGATCGACGACGAGACCGCCATCACAGTGACCGACGGCACCGTCGACGTCGTCTCCGAGGGGCACTGGAAGCTGTTCTCCTCCTAGCCTCCAGCAATAGCGATCGGCAAGCGCCCGCTCATGCCGCACTCAGGGCGAACGAGGGCACAAGACGAACAGCGCGATCGAGGGGACGAGGAATGGCTGGCCTGCCCGCTGTCAGAGGGCGGTATGAGGGTTGACGCATGATTCGCCGCTTCCTCTGGGGTGAGTGGGCAGGTCGCGGCGACGCCGGGCGGCTCACGGCCGCGGCTGGGTGAACAAGCCCTGCCCGGTCTCGGCCAGGATCCCGCGCTCGACAAGCCGTTTGAGCTTCAGTCGGGTGTTGTTGATGTTGTTGGGCGCGATCTCCAGGTCCATCGCCTCGCACACCTGCCGGGCCCGCAGCGGGGTGTCGGCCGCGGCGAACACCGCCATGATCTGCTGGTAGGCCGGATGGTCCGGCAGCTTCGGAGCCCACGGCGCGGGCGGCTGCGGATCGGGCAGCTCCAGCAGCGTCTTGCGGGTGATCCGGACCTGCTCGGCGGCCCGGTCGAGCTCCTCCAGCTGCGCGGAGAGTTCCGCGATCCGCTCCTTGGCCGCCTCGGCCTGCGCGGCGAGCTCCCGCTCCCGCCCCTCAAGTCGCGCCAGCACCGCGCCGAGCGTCAACTCCCCGCCGGTCATGCGGTGCGCCAGGCCGGCGCGGTCGCCCCGGTCAGCCGGCGGAGTATCACCGCGGTCATCGCCCAGTACACCCGCGACTCGGAGGTGCGGGGCAGGTGCTCGTAGTCGCGCACCAGTCTGCGGTGCAGCATCAAGATCCCGTAGGCGCGCTCCACGATCCACCGCTTGGCCTGGGGAGCGAACCCGGTCTGCACCGGATTACGCTCCACGATCTCCACCTCGATGCCCACCTGTTGGCCGTGCGCGACGACGGCGCTCTTGAAGCCCTGGTCGACCAGGGCCTTCTGAACGGCATCGGTGTCGCCGGCGACCTTGTCCACCCTTCGTGAACGCGCGCCCGGTCTGGGGGAGCAGGCGCGGGCTGATGGTGGAGGCGAGCGCCGTGGCCAGCCCCTGGGAGAGCGCGACACGTCCGTCACGTAGCCGTACGGCGAGCGTCTTCGGATGGCGTGCACTCCCGGCGAAGCCGACCACGGTGGCGTCGACCGTGTCCGCCTGCCTTACCAGGGGCGCGAGCCCTGCCGCGTTTGGTGAACCAGAGTTCGCGATTTGGCTTCGTCAGCGGGTGCTGCGCTGCTCGATGTCACGCTGCACCGCATCGATTGCCGTGCGAACTCCGGCGAGTGCTGCGCCCTGCTGGCGGGAGAGGGTCAGAAGCTCTTCCAGGGAAGCCTTCTTCCTGGTGAGCTTCTTGGCGAAGTCGTCGGGCAGTACGGTCGTCTCATACTTTATGAGGTTCGCCACGATCGTCCCGAACGCGATCTTCGGCCAGCGCTTCTCGGCCTGCTTGATGCGACTGCACTGCTCGTCCAAGCTCTTGATGTCCGCCTTCGTTACCGGCAAGCTCTCAAGGTTGTCAAGGAGGACGGCCACGTTGTCGAGCAGCTCGTAGTCGGGCTTGAGCTCGGAGGCCCTCCTGTCGCGCTTGCGCTTGCGGATCTGGTCGACGGAGAAGTAGGTCCCGATGAGGAGGCTGGCCAGCGCGATCACGGCGGCCCAGGTCCATGAGCTGCTGAAACTAGTCTGAGACCCGCTGGCCTGGAACAGACCGCTGCCGGAATGCATGGCGTTTCGCATCGGGCAGGAAGTAAGGCAGGGCATCATTGGTTGTCCTTGCTGAGAACAGGAGCTCGCGAGGCCTCCGCCAAGAGATTTTTCCTGGCGAGCTATCGGATTGGTTCTCGGTGTGAGCCGTGTACACGGCTCATGTCACAGGCTGTGGCCCCGGACTGAGGTCCGGGGCCACACGCCTAGGCGGAGGCAGACCTCCCTCTACCTCGCTCGAAGGCGGCTTCCCGGTGGCCTGGTGCCGCGCGTTGCTGGGTGCACCATCAGTAGAAGACGCGCTGATCTTCGGGCCAAATCCGGTATGAGTGCCGCGATAAATGGCGAACAATGAGCGATGCGGAGGGGTTACCTCCGCATCGCGCCGCTATCGGGATCTTCGTTCCGGTCGCGCTGGAGCGACGAAGTACGCGAAGAAGATCTTTGTTCGATATTTATCGAGCAAGAAGAACGTACATACAGTGGATTATCTGCGCCCCACCGGGAACAATGAGCGGTCTGTCGTGAGGCGAAGTCGGGGGCTGCGCATGGGACGGAAGCTCAATCCACTGCCAGATGACGGACGCCCTTTGACCGTCTTTGTGCAGAGCCTCCGCTCGCTATGGGAGGAGGCTGACGCGCCGCCCTTCACTAAACTCGCCGAAACGTCCGGTTACCCGCAGCCGCGTTTATCGGAATTGTTCAACGCCAAGCGTGTCCCGCCTGTAGATTTTCTTCGCGACGTTGTGCAGGCTCTCGCGGGAGATCCCGGACCGTGGCTGGTGCGGCTGAAGAACCTCGAAGAGGCAGAGGCGGAATGGCAGGCGGCGGCTGCGCGGCAAGGCGACAGCGCAGAAGCCCGGATCGCGCGTCTTGAGCACGAGAACGAAACGCTGCGTGCTCTGACCAAACACCCGGAATCGGTCATCGCCAGGGCCAAGTCCGCTGACGAAGCCGCTGGTGAGCGGATAGAGAAGGCGGCTGCGCAGGAAGCGCAGGTGCGGACTCTCCTGAGCCAGGTGCAAGAGCAGTTTCGGCAGTTGCACGAGCGGTTGCCTGCCGCACAGCGGCAAGCGGACACCGTTGTCGCTGTGGCGCGAGCTGATGCTGATCGGCACGAACTCGAGGGGCGCATCGAACACGACAAGATCATCCAGGAGGCCAACGACAGGGCCAAGGAGCTGATACGCAAAGCCACAGAGCGCGCGACCGAGATTGAACAGGGCGCGATCGAGAAGGCCAAAGAGCACCGAGCAAACGCTGCGGAGTCCGTGGATCGCCTGGTCAAAGAGGGAGATCGCTACCGCGCCGAGGCTGAGCAAGCAGCCAAGCAGGCCCAAGCCGAGCGCGAGAATATGGAGAGGCGAGCCCGCATCGAGATCGAACGACTGGTGCGAGAGGCGCAGAGGCAACTTGAAGCCGCTGGAACGCCTGAGCGTGCTGAAGTACTGGAGATCCTCCTGCGGGACTTCAACATCGGTGACAGCCATGTCAACGTGACGGGCCGACACGCGCGACGCTCGACCGCTAGCCAGCCTGAGAGTGAACGAGACGCCCAAGAAGCTCCGAATTCGGCCGCGACGTCATCTCCCGCCCCGGTACCCCTTCCTCGTCGACGCTCAAGCTGGCCTCTCCCACGGCCGCGCAGGTGAGACCTAGTACTGCAACCGCAACTAGGGCGTGAGTCGGGCCGTCAGGCCATCGAGGACCCGGTCGAGCCCGTACGCGAAGTTGTCATCGCGGATCCGCTGCGGGGGCACATCCTGCTGGGCGGAGCTTCCCGCACGCAGCCGCGGGTGCTCCCGCGTGGCCTCGTCGAAGGCCGGTCGCAGGCCCGCCACCCACTCCTGCTCGGTCTTGCCGCTGCGGGCGATCAGTGAGAGGTACGCGGCCTCGGCGGTTGCGATCCCGATGACGTAGGCCATGAGTGTGCCCATGGCCTGGTCCATCTCGTCCGCGGGGAAGCCCGCCGCCTCGAACTGCGCGAGCAGCGCCGAGGACATCCGCATGGCGTTCGGGCCGATGTGGACGAGGCCGACCTGGCCCAGTTCGGGGGCAATCCATGGGTGGCGCAGAGTCATCTCCCGCAGTTCGGTGGCGGTGCGGGTGACTGCCGCGCGCCACCGGGTCCCATCGACGGCGGTCGGTACGTCCAGTTCGCCGTAGACGTCGTCCACGACCAGCTCGATCAGTTCGTCCTTGCTGGCCACGTGCCGGTACAGGGAGGTGGCCGCTGTGCCCAGGCGGGTGCCGAGCTTGCGCATGCTGAGCTCCTCGACGCCCTCCGCGTCCAGCAGGCGGATCGCTTCGGCGACGATCTGCTCGCGGGTCATGTGTTCCCGCTGCCGGGGGCGCGGCCGGGTCCACACCGAGGCGGTCGGCTTCTCGTCGGCTGGCATGCGGCCCTCGTCTCTGCTCGTCCCACGTTCATCGTCCCCACCACGTTAGCGCACACCGTACGCATCTTGCGTACAGCGTTACGTTATGCGTACAGTGTTCGCATCGAAGAACGTCGTACGCACCAGATAGGGGCTGACATGTCGAAGAACGTGAGCTGGGACGTGCAGGGCAACTGGGAAGCCAAGGGCGACTGGGGGACCAGGGGCTCGGCGGGCAAGAAGCTGGACCTCGTCCACTGGCAGAACCGTCTCGACGCACTGCGCGTCGAGCACCACGTTCCGGCCGCGTCCCTCGCGGTCCTCGTGGACGGGACCGTCCACGAGCTGGCCAGTGGCGTGCTCCACCGCGGCACGGGCGTCACGGCGACGACCGACTCGGTCTACCAGATGGGCTCGATCGCCAAGGTCTACACCGCCACCCTGATCATGCGGCTCGTCGACTCCGGCCGACTGGACCTGGACGCGCCGGTCGTGGACGTACTGCCGGAGTTCTCGGTCGCCGACCCCGAGGCGACCAGGGCGATCACCACACGCCAACTGCTCAGCCACACAAGCGGTCTCACCTGCGACTTCACCTACGACAGCGGGCGCGGCGACGACTGCCTCGCCAAGTACGTCGAGGCCGCGAAGGATGTGGCGCTCGACTGCCCGCCCGGCGCCGCCATTTCGTACAGCAGCGTCGGGTACAACGTGCTCGGCCGGATCGTCGAGGTGGTGACTGGCCAGGTCTGGGACGAGGCCCTCAAAGACCTGCTCCTCACCCCGCTCGGCGTCACGCACACGATGACGCTTCCCGAGGAGGCGCTGCGGTTCCGTGCGGCGATGGGGCACCTGGGCAAGGCGGGCCAGGACCCGGAACCGGCACCATCCTGGGACCTGATGCCGCGCTCGGCGGGCCCCTACGGCAGGGTCATCGCCACGGCCGGGGACGTCGCGCGGCTCGCGCAGATGCACCTCAACGGCGGTGTGGCGCAGGACGGCAGGCGCGTGCTCTCCGAGGAGACGGTCGCGCTGATGCAGCAGCGTGTGGTCGACTCCCCCGACAAGTGGACCGTCAGCGCGGACGGTTGGGGCCTGGGCTGGACCCTGTACGACTGGAACGGCGTCCAGGGATACGGGCACGACGGCGCCTCGATCGGGCAGTACGGCTATCTGCGCGTGGTGCCCTCGACGGGCGTCGCGGTCGCGCTGCTCACCAACGGCGGCGGTGCGCGTGAACTGTACGCGGCGCTTTACCGGGAACTCCTCGCCGAGTTGGCCGGGGTGACGATGCCGGAGCCCTTCGCCCCGCCTACCCAGCCGCCCGTGGTCGACTTCGCGCCGTTCGTCGGCACGTACCGGCGCGAGGGCGTGGTCATCACCGTGACCGAGCGGGACGGTGCGGGCCACGCGGTGTACGAGTTCGTCGACGGTATGAAGGACTTCTCCAAGCCCCTGGAAATAGACCTGGTACCGGTGACGGAGACGGTCTTCGCGGGTACCGGGGTGGGCGCGGCGTTCAGCGAGGACTACATGCCCGTGGTCTTCTCCACGCTGGAGGACGGCACGGCCTGCGTCTACATCGGCATGCGCTGCGGCCCCAAGGTCGCCTAATACTCCAGTGCGGTTTCGTGGCCTATCCAGCAGGTTCGCCGAGGCGCCCGTCGGTAGTGGCTGCGTCGGGCTGTTGCCTGGTGCTGTCTGCGCCAGGCGGACCAGTGCAGCATTCTGGTTGCGGTCATGGCCGGTGAGTGGAACACGATGGCGAGTAGGTGGCGGGTCTCCGGGACGGTCAAGGAGATCGGGTCGCTGCTGCGGGCCGGGTGGTGCTGGTCGGCGGGCCGGTCGGGGGCCGCGTCGGCAGCGAGGGCGGTCAGGAAGGCAGGGCGAGCATGGCGAGGGTGATGTGCCGGTGCCATGAGGTCCAGTGCCTGACCTGGTAGTGGTCGAGGCCGAGGTGGCTCTTGGCGGCCTGGAAGCACTCCTCGATGCTCCATCGGATGCCGGTGACGCGGACCAGTTTGGCCAGCGTCACCGCGGTGGGTGACCAGCAGAGGTAGAAGGCGAGTTCGCCGGTGGTGCGGTTGCGGCGGATCAGCAGGTGGCGGTGGCTGCCGCTGCCGATGTGGACCCAGGCCCAGTCGTAGTGGCGCGGGCCCTTCGCGCCGTTACCGGCACTGTGCCGTTGCCAGGCCGTGGCGGGCAGACGGCCGGTGACGGTGTCCGCGCGGACAAGGGTGCGGCCGTGGTTGATCCGCACCCGGGCGGAACAGGCGACGGCCAGCACATAGCCGATGCCGCGTGCCTCCAGGGCATGCCGCAGGTGAGGGTCCTGACCGTAGGCTTCGTCGCCAGTCACCCAAGGTTCCCTACGGCGTCTGCATCGAGCCGGCCAACGTTGCAGCCGGCGGACACGCCTGCCCGGTGCGCTTCCGCTGCGTCGGCTGCGGCCACTTCCGCACCGACGTGTCCTACCTGCCAGACCTCGAGGCGTACTTGGCCGACCTACTCCGCAACCGTGAGCGCCTCGCCGCATTCGCCACTGCGGACGACTGGGCCAAGAGCGAAGCGATGCCCTCAGACCAGGAGATCACTCGCCTCCGGCGTCTGATCAAGTGTGTCCGCGAAGACCTCGACAGCCTCACAGAAGAAGACCGCGCCGAGATCCAACGGGCCGTGAGCATCATCCGCCGTTCCCGGCAGACCGTCTCCCTCGGCATGCCACGAGTCGGCCAGCCCCTGCCCGACTTCCGTCTCGAGAGGCCCGCATGACATCCACCATGATCGACGGAAAACGAGCCGATTCCGTCCGGCGTCGCGAGCGTGTGATCAAGGCGCTCGACTCAGCCCTGAGAGCCGGCGACGACATTACGGTCTCCGGACTGGCCAGGGCCGCCCGAGTCGATCGCACCTTCCTCTACCGGCACCGCGACCTTCTCGAACGCGTCCATGCAGCGGCGACCATGCCGGTTGACGGGAGCCGACAGGCCGCCGTCAGTCGCGCCTCACTCCAAGCCGACCTCGCCAACGCGCTCGCCAGGAACACGCGTCTGGCGGCCCGTGTTCGCCAGCTCGAGAAGCGCCTCTCCGGGCAGCTGGGTGAGAGCGCCTGGAGCGAATCGGGCATGGGGCCTTCAACCGACCTTGATCAGCTTCAGCGGCGGGTCGTCATGCTTGAGCAGGAACTAGCAAATAAACAGGGTGAACTCAGCGAGAAAGCAGAGGAGTTGGAGGCTGCGCGGGCCGCCAACCGAGAGCTCACCCGTGCCCTCAACCATGCCCCCAGATGAAGACGCGCGCTCCGCTTCCGAGGTCTGTCAGCTGGCGGGCGGCGCCGGATCCCCTCGCCCGCTGCCCGGGACTGTCCATTGGCTCTCTGCGCCAGGCGTCGGGTCAGCAGGTCATGCGGTACGGGATGTCGGGGAGGTACGTCTTCCAGTCCGACTCCGAAAGACCGGAACCCGTGCGGGTGCACAGTCGGCGGATCACGTGGTCGGGGTCGAAGTCGTACGTCCGGAGCGGGACGTGGCTGCCGGCGACGTACAGGGTGGTGCCGTTCCCGGCGAAGGCCAGCGCGAGGGGCCGGTCGCCGGGGCCGGGGACGGCGGAGCCCAGGGGGCGGCTGGAGGGGACGTCCCAGAGCCGGACCGTGCCGGAGTCGCCGGCGACCGCCAGGGTGTCGCCGTCGGGGGAGAAGGCGAGGGCGCTGACAGACTCGGTCGCCTCCGAGTCGGCCAGGATGCCGAGCCGGCTGCCTATCTCGCCGTCCCACACCGTGACGCGGCCGTCGCTGTCGCCCGCCGCGAAGTACCGGCCGTCGGGACTGAAGGTCACCGTGCTGACGCCCGTGTCGCCCAGGGTGCGGTAGTCCACCCGTCCCGAGCGGAGGTCGGCGACCTCGTTGTTGGAGGACGCCAGGGTGCGCAGGTCGCCGCGGACGGCCAGGACTTCCGCGCTGATGTTCTTGAGCGTCCGGGTCCGTTTGTTCCGGCGTACGTCCCACACTTCGACCCGGTCTTCCGTCGCCCGGGAGACCAGCAGGGTGCGCCCGTCGGCGCCGAGCGCGAGGCCGTCGACGTCGGCGAAGCCGTCCGGGCCGAGGCGGATGGCGATCGTCGCCCTCTTGCGGTGGGCCGTGACGTCCCACACCGTGATCGACTGCTGTGTGACGGAGTTGCTCATGTCGGCGCTCTGCAGGTAAGCGAAGGTCCGGCCATCGGCGCTGAACGCCATCAGGTCGGAGCACACGCCCTCCTCCACCTCGGCCGCGGGGCACGGCTTGTGCGGCACCGTGCGGCCGGTCTTCGTGTTGCGGGTGTCCTGCAGGCGGATGCCCGCGGCGGCACCGGTGGAGCGCACGGTGACCAGGGTCCGGCCGTTCTGGCTGAGCAGCGCGTCCTGGGTGCTCGCTTGCTGCCAGCGCGAGGTCGTCGCCGGGCCGAGACCCAGGGAGCGGACGGCACTGCCGGACCCGTTGAGATAGCGCAACTGGCCTGCCGCGAAGTCGAGTTCATACCAGAGGAACTCTTCCATGGCCAGCGTGTGGCGGAACACCGGCTCGCCGGGGGAGGAGAGCCGCCACATCCGGATCTCGTCCGGGCCGACCGCGACGAGGAACTTGGCGTCCGCGCTGAACTGCACCGACTTCAGCGACTCTCCCGTCAGCCGGCCGATGACACGCCCCGAGCGGATGTCCCGGACCTGGATTCCGGTCTTGGAGGTGAGCGCGATGGTGCGGCCGTCGGGCGAGAAGGCGAACTCACTGTCCTTGCACAGGCGTTGGTCCAGTCGCGACATCCAGGGGAGGGACAGTGTGCGGCGGCGGGCGATGTCCCAGATCCTGAAAGGCGTTTCGTCCGAGCAGGTCGCCAGCAGTCGCTCGTCGTGACTGAGGATCGCGTACTGGACGTCGTAGTCGTCCTTGTCGTCCTGCGGGGGAACCTTCAGCAGCAGCCGGTGCGTTCGTCTGTCCCAGACCTGGGTGGAGCCGGGGGCGATCGTCACGACGGTGCGCTCGCGGCGGCCGAAGTGCGACACCATGGTGTCACCGCCGGGAAGGTGCCCCGTGACGCGGCCGGTCCGGACGTCCCACAGAGCGGTGGAGTCCCCGTCTGGTGCCGAACTCAGGGCGATGGTCCGGCCGTCCGGACTGATGACCACCTCCCCGTCCCCGTCCTCGGGCAGCAGCTTGCCCGGTCCCGGATACGTTCCCGTACGGCGATGGGTGCGCAGGTCCCAGGTGCGTACATGATCACGGGAGACCGACACCAGCGTCCGTCCGTCGGACGTCAGCTGGCGGACCGTTGTGCGGTCGTTGCGTTCCGGGACGGTGAAGACGTCCTGTTCGCGCCGGTTCTGGGCGGACAGCAGGGCCGAGCGGGTCTCGACGGTCGGGGCGAGCTTCCAGGCGGCGACGCTCAGCCGGGCCGCCGTCACCGGGTCGGCGGCGCGCATGCTGTCCGCCACCGCCGCGATCCGCCGGGCCTCGGCCTCGTGGTGCCGTCGGTCGCTCGTACGGGACTGCTGCCAGGCCGTGACGCCCGCGACGAGGGCGAGGACGAGGAGGGCGGCGAGGGTGCTGAACAGTCCACGGCGGCGTCGGAGTTCGCTGCTGCGGCTGGTGCGGGCGGCGGTGAGGAAGGCCTCCTCCAGCGGGGTCAGGGGCTGGTCCGCGAGGTGTTCGTCCGCGGTGGCGAGACGGGTCCCGCGATAGAGCGCGCCCGGATCGCGGCCCAGCTCGTCCCAGGTGCGAGCCGCCTCGGTCAGCCGGCGATGGGTGCGCAGGCGTTCGCGGGCCTCCTCGATCCAGGCGGACAGCCGGGGCCAGGACGTGATCAGGGCCTCGTGCGCCAGGTCGACCGTGTCGTCGTCCAGGGTGAGGAGGCGGGCGCGGGCCAGGCGGTCGAGAACCAGGGCCACTTCGCCGGACGGGGCGAAGTCGAGTTCCGCGCGGTCCACCGGGCGGCGGGTGTCCTGGGACCCTTCGCCGGGAGTGATAAGGCGGAGGAGGATCTGGCGGGCCAGGGCCGCCTGCTCGCCGGAGAGCGTCCCGTACACGTCCTCGGCCGTTTGCGCGATCGCGCCGCGTACGCCGCCTGCCGCCTCGTACGCCGCCATCGTCAGCGCCCGCCCGCGGCGGCGGCGCCAAGTCTCGCGCAGGGCGTGAGAGAGCAGCGGCAGGCCCCCCGGCTCGCCGCCGGTCTCCTCCACCAGGCGGGCGGTCAGCTCGCGCTCGACGATCAGTCCGGCCGACTGCGCGGGCCTGACGACGGCCTCGCGCAGCTCGGCCGGGCTCATCGGTCCCACCAGCAGGTTGGCCTCGGCCAGGGCGTCGGCGAGCTCACGGTGCTCGGCGCAGCGGCCGTAGAAGTCGGCGCGTACGCCGAGGACGACGCGCAGCCGGCTTGCGGGCTCGGCGGCGGCCAGCAGACGGGCCAGGAAGCCGGCCCGCTCGCCGGTGTCGCGGCAGAGCGTGAAGACCTCCTCGAACTGGTCCACCACAAGCCAGGTGTCCCCCTCGCCCGGGGCTGGTGCGCACACCGTGTCGTGGGTGCGCAGCGGATGCTCGCCCGGGGTGAGGATCCGCACCGCCGCCGGCCGGTGCGGTCCCTCCAGGCTGCGCAGGCGGGGAATCAGCCCCGCCCGCAGCAGGGATGACTTGCCGCTGCCGGACGGCCCGAAGACCGCAAACACGCGGTGCGCCGTCACCGCGCGGACCAGCGCATCGGTCACCTCGTCCCGGCCGAAGAACAGCTCCGCATCGCCCACGTCGAACCGGGCCAGGCCACGGTAGGGAGAAGGAATAGTCTCGTCCGCCACGAGGTCGGCCGCCCGGGCCTGCTCGGTGACTGCCTCGCGCCAGCGCCGCTCCCACTGTTCCGCATCGCCGCCGCATGCCCGCACATAGGCCAAGGCGACTGGCAGGGAGGGCAGTTGCTCTCCTTTGGCCGCTCTCGACAGGGTGGTGACCGAGACCTCCACCTGCCGGGCCATCTGCCGGTAGGTGATGCCGCCCGCTTCCTGACGCAGCTTGCGCAACTCGAACGCAAACCGCTGAACCGGCCCCAGACCCGGATCGAGGTCCGCCTCCGGACGCCCCATATCGCTTCCCTCCCCCGTGCCGCCCCCGTGACCAGCAGCGGCGTCTCATCCCAACACGCGCCCCACCACCGCGAAAGACACCATCTCGCCAACCCGGGCCTGTGACCTGCTTTGTTTCACGCCCGGGACACGGCTGTGCAACAACCCCCAGCCCGATGAACTCGATGCCGAACCAACCGAACGGCACGCCCCCGGGATCCGGTGGCGTGCGGCGGTGGGCACAAGCCGTGCCCGTGAGTCGAAGGAGAGATCGATGGCGTCACATTCGAAGGTCATCACGGCGCTTGCCACTGCGGCGGCCAGTACCGTCCTCGCGGTATCCGCCAGCCCGGCTTCGGCAGCGAGCGCCTACTGGGCGAACGGGATCAACTACAGTGACTACGTCAATGAGCGGTGGGCCCGTAGCGAAACCAACGGAGCAGTAGTCGGTGGGGAGATCCACTGGAACCGCACCGGCACGAGCGTAGGCATCAATGCGACCGTCTACGACACACAAGCCGACGGCTACGGCGCGATCGCGAACGTCGGGTACTACGCCGACGGAGACAGGAACCGATGGACGGTCGAGGAGATCGGCCACGCCAGCGGCGGCGACGGCAGCCGGGCGACCATCCAGAAGCACTCCATAAGGAAGGTCACCTACATCAAGATCCAGGCCTGCAAGGTCAAGGGCAGCACCAAGATCTGCGGCCCGTTCCAGTAGCAGTCGCACTCACATGACAGATGGCTCGTGCTGTGACCGGGAAGGTTCGCCAGGTTGCTCGCTGTGCTGGTTGGAGAAACCTTCTCCAACCAGTGGGGGAAGGCGGGGATGGCGCAACCGGACCCGGACACGGCACGCGCTGTCCTGATGCCGGACCGGTACGCCGACTTCGAGGGGCCGGTGTGGTCCGTCCGCGAGGGCGCCAAACTTCACGTACAGGGGGGATTTCCATGCACGTTCGCACCAAGGCCGCCGGCTTACTCACGGCGGGTGCCCTGCTCTCCGGTCTGTTCGCCGGCGCCACGAGCGCGTCCGCGGCCCCGGCCGGTGCCACGGCCCAGGAGGCGTCCGTCTCGGCCGCCGCGGCGAGGTGCCAGCTCAGGGACTTCATCGGCTGGTACTGCGGCTACGAGGTCTCCAACCCGTACAGCGACCGAGGGGACCGGGGCGCCAAGGTACGAGAGATCCAGGCGCTGCTGAGGTTCCACGGCGTGTCCATCGGATCGTCGGGCGTCGACGGCATCTTCGGCGACGACACCGAGCGCGCCGTGAAGACCTTCCAGGGCCGCAAGGGCATCGCCCGGGACGGCAAGGTCGGCCCGAACACCTGGTACTACCTCCGCATGCCGGGCGCCTGACCGGGGAAGGCGGGCCCGGGATGTGACCCGGATACGCGTCAAAGAGGCAATGAGTTGATCTTGAAGCCCTGACAGGACGTCTCACAGCGAGACACCCAGGCCCGGTGGCGGGCCTGGGTGTCTCGCTGTGGAACCTCGACGCTCTTCTGTGCGACTGGGTCGGGATCGGGCTCGGCTTCGAGAAGCTGGCGCGGGTATCCACCCAGCGGATGACGCCCAGCCGATAAATCCGGTCGACAGAGGAGCCCGCGGCGCAGTGTGATGGCTCCGACTGCCCGTCGCACGGAGCGGGCCGACCGCAGGAGCTGCTCTTGGCAACCGAGAGAACCGCGGACATCTATCCGGCGATCGATGTGGCACTGGTCAGGCGCCTGGTCGATGCGCAGTTCCCACAGTGGGCCGAGCTGCCTTTGGAACTGCTCGACCCGTCCGGCTCGGACCATGTGATCTACCGGCTGGGCGAGGAGCTGTCCGTCCGGATGCCCCGCCATGCCGGGGCCATTGGGCAGGCCAGGAAGGAGTCCGAGTGGCTGCCCCGGCTCGCTCCGCACCTGCCCCTGGCCGTCCCGGTCCCGGTAGCGGTGGGGGAACCCGACTTCGGCTACCCGTGGCCATGGGCGGTCTCCCGCTGGCTGGACGGCGAGGTGGCGACCGTCGAGGCGCTGGCCGACTCGTCCGTGGCCGCCGTCGAGCTGGCGGAGTTCCTGACCGCCCTTCAGCAGTTCGCGCCCAAGGACATCCTGGATGGGGACGTCCGCGAGGACCTCACCGGTCGGCCACTGGCCGACCGGGACCGCGCGACGCGGGCCGCTATCACGGAGGTCGACGGGGTGTTCGACACCGTGGCCATGACTGACCTGTGGGACGCGGCGCTGGGCGCCCCCGGATGGGATCGCCCTCCGGTCTGGTTCCACGGCGACTTCCACACCGGCAACCTGCTGATCCTCGACGGCCGCCTCAGCGCGGTCATCGACTTCGGCGGGCTCGGCATCGGCGACCCGGCCTGCGACCTGACCATTGCCTTCACCTTGATGTCGGCCGGGAGCCGGGCTGCCTTCCGGGCCGCGCTCGGGGTGGACGACGCCACCTGGACCCGGGGCCGCGGCTGGGCCTTGACCACCGCTCTGAACGCCTACACCTCCTACGCTGCCGTCAACCCCCGCGTCGCCGCGCAGACCACCCGACAGATCACCGAGGCCCTCATCGGCTGACCACGACGGGGACCTCCCGTCGGCGGCCAGACCCAGCCCAGCGCCAACCCGAGCCTCCTCGCCTTCAGCTCGACCGCAGATCAGCCGGAGGAGATGAGAGCGCTTCAGGAATCCCGAAGTTACGTCACCCGGCAGCAAGACACCCGGAAGAGGAAGTACCCCCTGGCCACAGTGGCCGAGGCTCAGCGGGGTTCAGGACAACTCACGGGATGTCGCACATAGGAGATGCTTGCGCCACTCCATCGAGGGATAGCGCAACACCTGTTGCGATGGCTACGGCCGTCCATATCGGCGCTGAGCTGCATCGTTCTGGGACTCTCTCCACGGCAACAGCCCGAACCCCCAGAGAACCGCCGGACCGGCGACGGGTTCGACACCTTCGACCTCACCGTGGACCTGGTCGTCGCCCCCGACCTGAGCAGCCTCACATGGAAGGACGAACCACGAGTACGCCCACGTGCGGCGGCTCGGCATCGTCACCGAGCACCATGCCGTGGACGACGCCCGCGCCCAAGTCCTCGCGATGCTCGAGGAACGCTCCGGCCCGTTCGCGAACGCGGCCGCGTGGACGTCGTGGCGGTGGGATGCAGCCTGGCTGGCCCCCGCCGCGCCTGCCGCTGTCGGCCACGACGGGGGTTGCACCAGCAGAGGGCTGAAACGTTGGCTGGACGGTTGCCTCCAGCAGGGGATCGAGGGTTGCACCGAAGATGGGCACCCCTCAAACCGGATACCGGCCGTTCCCGCAGATCAGCCCCCTGGGCAAGCCATCAGGCGTCAGCAATGGCGGTCCGCGCCGCCGGTCAGGCCGGTGCGGGCTGCAGAGCGGCGAGCGGCCGACCGCCGAACTCTCGCCGTCTGGGCCTACGAGCAGTGGGCCAGCCAGCTGCCGGGGCTGTATGGGGGTGAGGCGGTCCAGGTCGGCGGTGAACCGGGGCAGGGCCTCGTAGGCCGGCACGTTCTCCTCCAGGAAGCACAAAGCCCCGCGAATGCCGGGGCGGTGGTCGTCTGAGGTGAAGACGGTCGGTGACATGGTGTGTGAGCTCTGACTGCCTGCTGGTGGCGAGGCCAGGCTGGTGGCCCTCCAAGACATGATCGCGGACCGTTGGGCGACTGCGACCAAAGACCCTACGACCCGGGACCCCGGCTAGCCGGCGTACGGCTGCGCCGTTACCCGGACCAGCGTCAAGCGGTTCGGCCCGGCCGCGGCGCAGGTCGCAGTTCTGCCGCTGGGTGGCTCTGGATGAGGGGCGTGTTTGTTGGCCGTGACCGTGCCCCGAACCCTGCGCTGCATGACCGCGCCTCTACGGCCGGCACGAGAGGTGGCTACCGGTCGTTAGACGAGTGATCCTCGGGTACTCGCCACCGCGTACTGAGGCCGCGGGCTGGTCGTTGGCCCTGGCTGCGACCAATCCAGTAGAGAGGTAGGTTCTCAGATGAGCACGGTCAAGGAAGCGGTGGAAGTCGAGGTTCCTGTGCACACCGCCTACAACCAGTGGACCCAGTTCGAGGAGTTCCCGCAGTTCATGGAAGGGGTCGAGGAAGTCAGGCAGCTCGATGAGCGCCACAACCACTGGACCACCAAGATCAGCGGGGTGGAGCGCGAGTTCGACACCGAGATCGTCGACCAGCTCCCCGACGAGCGCATCACGTGGCGCACCACCACGGGTGACACCAGGCAGAAGGGCACGGTCCGCTTCCAGCGTCTGGACGACACGCACACCCGGGTCGAGCTCGTCATGGACGTCGAGCCCACCGGCGCCGCGGAGAAGACCGGCGACATGCTGGGAGTGATCGACCGGCGTGTGAAGGGCGACATGCGGCGTTTCAAGGAGTACATCGAGGGTCGCGGCGGCGAGTCCGGAGCTTGGCGTGGGCGCATCAAGCCCGGCGGGTGAGCCCTGTCCCGCCCCCGAAGCGCATCGCTGTCGGCGCCGGTGACCCCTGGTTGGCCGCCGACGCTGACGCTGTGACCGTGTCACGGTCACAGCGTCAGCCCGATCCCGTATCCGTGCCTCGTATCCGTCCCGTACTGCCCCGTCGCTGTTCCCCGCCCAGTCAGCTCGGAGTCGCCCGGAGGGCTTGAAGGCCGACAAGCAACGCATCGGATGGTCCGGCAAGGCATGGCGTGCTTGGGAGTCGCTGCGTGGCAGGGGCTGCTGGTACGTGGGCTTCTGGCCAGATGGCGAACCGTACAGCGATGAGCGGGCCGTTCTCCTGCGACCTACACGGTACCGGTGGCAGGCCTCCCGGTGGGTCCGAGATGTTGGTGCGGGACTGCGCACGCCGATCCTGGTCACCCCGCACGAGCTGACCCCGCAGTACGCGTCCGACGACCTCTCTATCCGTACCCTGACCGGCCCTTTGGTATGGACGACCAGGTCGTAGGCCGCATGCCCGGGAAGCCTGACGTCCGAGGAACCTGAGGCCCCTGCCGGAGTTGGGAGGTGACTAGGCCGTTTCTTTCGGATCATCGGATCGTTGGCCTGGTGTGCCGTTGACTGACGCCCAGTGGGCGCGGATCGAGCCGCTGTTGCCGAATCGGACACCGCGGCGGGGTGGTCGATGGCGGGATCACCGGGAGGTGATCGATGCCATCGCCTGGAAGTTCCAGACAGGCTCACAGTGGGTGCACCTGCCCGAGCGATATGGCTCGTGGAAGGGCGTCTACACCCGGCTGCGGAGCTCGGCGATCGACGGCACGTGGGAGCGGGTCTTCACTACCCTCCTCGCCCAGGCCGACGCCGACGAAGACCTGGACTGGGTGGTCGCTGTGGACTCCACCATCGTCCGCGCCCACCAGCACGCCGCCGGGGCCCGTAAAAAGGGGCGCCCGCCAAGGAGCCGCACCATCATGCCCTCGGCCGGTCCCGCGGCGGACTGACCACCAAGATTCACCTTGCGGCCGACAGTCAGTGCCGGCCGACGGCCTTTGTTCTCACCCCGGGACAGGCCGGGGACGCACCGGTTTTCGAGTCCGTGATGGCCGAGTTGCGGGTGCCCAGGGCAACGGGCAGACCCCGCACTCGCCCTGAGATAGTCCTGGCGGACAAGGCGTACTCCTCTCGCACCATCCGTGATCACCTGCGACGACGCAGTATCCGTGCCGTCATCCCTACGCCCGCTGACCAGCGGAACAACCGCAAACGCCGCGGCAGCCGGGGCGGACGGCCTCCGGCCTTCGACGACATACAAGCAGCGCAACACCGTCGAACGCTGCATCAACCGCCTGAAGCAATGGCGCGGCATCGCCACCCGATACGAGAAGACGGCCACCGTCTACCTGGCCGGGCTGCACCTCGCAGGTATCTTCCTGTGGTCGGCACGCTGATCCGCGATGCGCTAGTCGGCTGTGACACCCCAGTAGGCGATCTCGGTGGGCTGACCGTCGCGGTAGAGCACCGTGCAATTACCGCAAGCGCGCCCGGGGTAGGGCAGCCGCTCGGTTTCCAGGGCATTGACCCACTCGGCGTGAGTGGGCCGGCCGCTGGGAGCCCACGTCCGCACCTCGCCGTCGGTCAACGGCCGCATGAAAGGCCCCCACTCGGTATCAGTGGGGTCGACGATGTGGATGAGGTCCAGCACTGTGCCGGTGCCACCGGTGAGGATGTACTCCCTCCACTCCTCGTGCTGCCATAGCTCTTCTATGGTGCGGCCCTCGAAACCGTGGTTGTCCTTCGCCAGTTCCTGCTCCTGAGCCTGCCGGAATGCCGCCGTCAGATTGTCCTGATACGGGACTGTCTGCCACCACGCGTTGCCACCCAAGACTGATGCCTTCCCATCCGACCCGTTCGAGCAGTGCGCAGCGTAGAGGTTGGCACCGACAGCAACCGCTCTGCACTTGATCCATAAGAGAAGGCCTAGTGGACTGGGCCCGCGAACGCCTCTGGCTCACCCTACGCATCGTCTCCAGGCCAAAAGGCACGAGGGGCTTCGTCGTCCTGCCCCGCCGCTGGCGCGTCGAACGCACCCTGGGGGGATCATGAACGCCTGGTTCTGTAGGAGGGAGCGAGCAACGTTTGTCGACCGTTTTGGGCAGCACTTAGCGATCACAGGGCTCGGAAATGTCGATGAGAACTAACAACGCTTTCGGCACGCACGGCGGCTGGAAGTAGGCTGCCCCGGGCTCGGCCTAGTCACAGGGACAGGCCCGCCTGGGGGTGATTGACCTGATACTTCGTCATCGATCCGCGACTGCAGTGTCGGTGGCTCGCCGGATAAGCAGGACTGTGGGCCTGGTCGCCGCTGCGGCGGCTGCGCTGACGGTGGTGCTGTTGTCGCCTCTCGCCCTGGAAGAGATCTCCAGCTCCAAGGGAGTGGACTGGAAGAGGCTCAGTGATATCGGCGCGGCGTACGGCTTCACGTCGGCGATCGTCTCGGCGCTGGCGTTGGCCGGTGTGGCCGTTTCTCTGATCGTTCAGAACCGGCAGGCCAGGGCGGAGCAGGTCCAGGGCATTCGCAGCTACTACCTTGAGCTGGTCCGGCTGGAGCTTGACGACATGGCGCTTTACCAGCCCGTTTGGGGCGACACGGATATCGCCGATCCGCATGAGCAGAAGCGGCACGTCTATGCCGATCTCATGATGAACTATGCATGGATGGGCTTCGAAATCGGGACGATCCGCGAGAGCCTGCTGCGGGACATGCTGGCCGGGATGTTCACCGGAGAGGCGGGGCGGCGCTACTGGAGCAGGGCTCACGCCTCGTGGATCGCCAGTTCGTCCGGAAGCCGTGTCGGTCGTCGCTTCCTGGCCATCGTGGGCGAGGAGCATGCTCGCGCTATCGCTGCCGGACCGCCGACCCGCTCAACGGTTGCCCCCAGTCCACCTGCCGAGCCGGTTGCGGGGGCGTCGCGTGCATGGCGGGCATCGGCTGGCGCCCTGATCGGTCTGGGCGCCGGTCTGGTGCTCGGATCGCTCTTGCGCGGCCGACGCTAGGGACTGTCGCCCCGCCCGGGCGGCCGACGACGGCGCTGGCGCGGAAGTGGCGTCGGGCCTGTGTGGCGTTCGTTTATCCATGTCAGGAGGCGGGAGGTTGGTGTCGGGGGCGGAGGCGAGGTAGGTGCTGTCGCGGTTGGTGCGGCCGGAGGTCTGTTCGATGCGCAGCCGCCGACGGGAGTGGACGCGGCCCAAGTTGGACGCTCAGCCCGCGGTCGCGGGTCTCAGGGGCCGGGCGATGGGTGGCTGGTTGCGTCTTCCAGGCGGTGGAGTCCGCGAGGAACAGCGCGTCGGTGCGGTCGACGGTCTCCGCTCACCTGATGTCTGCCCCTCCTCGTAGGCGTACGCGCAGTCCGGCGCTCCGGGGTTTCCTGTGACCGTCCTGCGACGGTCCTGCGCTGGTCGGGCACACGCCGCATTTCCGCGTGACGGATCGCCTTTGGACCGCGCTCTTGCGAGTGTGACTGCACAGCAAGCAACCAGGCCTTCAGCTGCGACGAAGCCCCTGCGGTGGGCGGCGAACGCGGTCGCGACGATGAGGGAAGGAGCACGGCCGCGGCTCGACTACTCGCCGCAGAGTCTGTGGAGTGTCGACCGGGCGATCGAGGAGATACGCCGGGACAGGGCGACGCCGTACGCCACCGTGGAGTCCTTGCTGCGCGACTTGGGCGCATACGCCGGTGAGGTGATCGTGCGTCGGACGGGCGCCGAGTGGTGGGCGACGGGCGGCGACCACTGGATTCGCACTCTCGACGGGCGGTTGTGGGACCCGATCGACGAGGCCCGCCGCTGCTTCGCGGGCGACGGATCGCTTCGGCTGCTGTGTTTGGACGCGGGAAAGCCCGGGGTCCCGTTCGCGCGGAGGTCGGCCGGCGCTCACGATGCGACGCCGCCGTCGCTTACGGGGTCAGTACCTGGCCCGGGCGCGCCCCCGTCGGCGTACCCGGTTGAGTGACGCCGTAGTACGCCGTCCTGGACAGGGAGGGCCCGAGCTGCTGGCGGACAGGTACAGCAGCGTCCCGTTGCCCGTGTCCTCGCCCTCCGTGCCCAGGAGGAGGTGGTCGAAGCCCCTGCCCGAGAGATCCGTCAGCGAGACGGCCGTGCCGAGCTTGTCCTCCTTCTCCGTGGAGCCCGGGATGCCGGTCGTGTCCTGGGAGACAGGTGGGAGCTCGAACGACAGACCGCGACCTTCGGCCATCAATGGCGGCCTGGCCAACTTTCTCTCAATACCGCAAGATCGCGGTGTTCACTGGCGCGGTCCTGGAGGACTCCGATCCGCCCTACCGCGGCATCCAGGTACCGCTTCGCTTCTGGAAGGTCGCGGCGTTTATGCAGGACGGCGACCTGGCGTCTACGGCATACGTGCTGGATCAAAGCCCCGACCTCACCCGGGATGCTGCTCAACGAGCCCTGGCTGAAGCGGCGAGGGCGGGGATCCTCCCCTCTGGGAGCCTTTCGTACGTTTCAGGTGCCTGTCGCCGACATCGCTGATGTCACGGGTCTGGACCTGGGGCCGTTGCCAGCGGCCGACAGGCTGCCGCGAGCGGTTCGCGCGGCCAGGCGCTGGACTCAGCTGGAAAGTTTCGAGGATGTCGTTGTGTAAGGACCTCGTGCACGGTTGGCCGTGGCTCAGTGCCCTGGTGGCTCGTTGCACTGTGCATGGTGGGAGCTGGGGCGACGTGAGTTGATCGTGGCGGCGTACCGGGTCACTGGGCTGTCGCAAGATGTGATCGGTGAACTCATCGCTGAGGTGGGGCCGTTGTGGCACGAGCAGCACCAGGCTCGACTCACGGCTCGCCCGCGGTGGCGGGCTGTGGGAGCCGGAGCAAAGCGCAATTCGTCTTCGTCGACCGGCTGCTGGCCACCCTGGTGAATCTGCGTCATGGCACTACTCATGACGTGGTGGCCTGCTGGTTCGGTGTGGACCGCTCCACCATCACCCGCGCCAACGGTCGCGCCGGGCATCCGGCTGTGCAGTCTCGCTGAGGTCATCGAGCACCTGGGCGCCGACGGTCGGACCGGGATCATCGACGGCACGGAGATCGGTGTGCGACGCCCGGCCGCGGGCCGCAAGGACCGGGACAAGTTCGCCTCCGGCAAGACCAAGCAGAACGCCGTGAAGTCCATGGTCCTCACGGCGAGGACAGCCGCACCCACGTGCAAGGGCAGGTTCGGGTCCCACCCGCTGGTGTGCTTCCTGGCCAACACCGGCGAGGCGCGGGGAAGCAAGCGCCTGGGCGACCGGGTGGCCCTCACGGAATCGTATGGAAGTTCTCCTGACGGGTGGCCTGACCGGCAAGATTCATCTGGCCTGCGACGCCTTCGGTCGCCCGCTCGCGCTGCTCCGCCGTTGGAGCGAAGCCTCAAGCCGACGGGATTCAGGGCCCGGCCCCGAGGGGAAGGCCCAGCGTTGTGACAGGCCATGTAGCAGGACGCGTAATTCCGTACGAGGTACAGGGCAGCGGTCCGGAGCGGGTCCTCGCACTCCACCACTGGCTCAGCGACAGGTCGAGCTTCGGCCACATGCGGCGGTACCTGGACGAGAGCGCTTTCAGTTGCGCGTTCTTGGACTGCCGTGGGTACGGCGAGGCGATGCACACCCCCGGTACGTACACGATGGAGGAGGTCGCGGCGGACGCCCTCGCCGTGGCCGACGACCTCGGCTGGAACACCTTCTCGGTCATCGGTCACTCCATGGGAGGCAAAGCTGCCCAGCTGATGTTGCTGGACGCCCCCTCGCGGGTTCGCTCGATCGTCGGCATCTCGCCGGTACCCGCGTCTGGGTTCCCGCTCGAAGGGGAGATGTGGGAGCTGTTCCTCGGGGCCGTGGAGGATTCCGGCAGCCGCAGGACGATCTTCGATGTCACCACCGGCAGTCGGCACGACGATGCATGGCTGGATGCCAGGGTGAGCGGCTCGGAACGCTCCTCGCATGCTGCCCTGCGCTCGTACCTCGAATCCTGGACTCGCGGCTCCGACATCCACGAGCGGCTCGAGGGAAATCCGACCCCGGTGCTTGTCGTGGCTGGTGCGAACGACCCGGCGATGGGCCCCGACACCATGCGGTCCACCTGGCTGCAGTGGTATCCGAACGCCGAGCTCCAGGTCTTCAACGATGCCGGCCACTTCGCCCCGGATGAGAGCCCAGAGGCCCTGGCGACAGTAGTCGAAAGATTCCTCCGCCGGTAGCTTCCGCGTGGAGCGGCGTCGGCACGTACCCAGTCACCGCTTGCCTCGGACCCGCCAACTACCTAGCAACGTGCCCGACCACACCAACTCCTCCCGCAGACCCCGCTCCCACGACCCGGCGGGCCAAGCCCACCCGGGAACAGCGTGCCCAGCTCGTGGAGCTGAGCCCTGGATGGGCGGCGTAGGAGTGGACGGTTCGGAGGGACGTCACGGACGGGATCGCTCGATAGCATGCAGCACCCGCCCCGCCGATGCACGGGGCTGATCACGCTCGAGGAGCCTTTGTGTCCAGCGGTTCCAGCCGGTCCGCCCTGGCGATGCGATCCGGGACGCCGACCACTTCTCGGCTCGACCCCGAGAGAACAGACTCTAGGTCTCAGGTGGCCGTCCGCCCGGCTTCGATGCCGATGCCTACAAGCAGCGCAACACCGTCGAACGGTGCATCAACCGCCTCAAACAGTGGCGCGGCCTGGCCACACGATGCGACAAACTCGCCATTGCCTACCAGGCCGCACTCCACCTCGCCGCCATCCTCATCTGGGCACGACGCTAACCAAAGAGACAGAACCTGAGGTCGGTGGCATGAGGCCGGCGTCTTCGAGACGCTGCACGGCATCCTGCTCGCCGAGTTGCACGCGGCCGACGCCCTGGACTGGACCCGGGCCTGCGTGGATGCCTCCCACATCCGCGCGAAAAGGGGCGAGGCGACCGGCCCGTCACCGGTCGACCGCGGAAAGGCGGGCAGTAAACACCATCTGATCTGCGACGGGAAGAACACCCCGTTCAAGGTCATCACCACCGCGGCCAGCGGACCGCCTTCCGGCCTCGCGTAAAAGAAGAGCTGCTCGCCCGGCGTCATCTTGAAGCGGTCGAGAGATCCGTTCAGCCGATGGTGAAGCGCTGGTTCTGGGCGCCTCGGTCACAGCGGCCCGTGCGGTAGTAGCCGTTGTCCTGCTGGTAGAGGCAGCGGCCCGTGCCGACGCTTTGGAGCATGATGGCGCTGCGGGCGGCGGGCTGGACGGTGCGCCACTTCTGGTATGAGCCGCCGTTACAGCGCAGGGGGTAGACGTCGCCCCGGTCATTGCTGTCGAGGCAGCGGCCCCAGAAGTTGTTCTTAAGAGTGGTGCTGGTGTTGAGGCGGCCGTTCCACTGCCACAGGAGGCTGCCGCGTCCGGTGGTGCAGCGGTCGCCCTTGAGGCCGGTTTCGGAGGTCTCGCGCAGGCAGTCACCGTAGCGGTAGTTCGCGAAGCGGCTGGTGGCGGTGGCAGCCGAGGCGGGTGTGGGGGTGAGGAGGGGGAGGGCGAGGCCGGCTGCGGCGATGAGGGCGGCGAAGGCTTTCCGGGTCGGGCGGCGCACTGGGGGTCTCCTAACAGTGGTTTTCAGAAGTACCTCGACAGGATCCCCGAACACCACCGGTTACGCCTGAAAAATGGGTAAAACCACCGGATCGAGCCGCTCATGCCGGCCGATCCGGTCCGGGGACAGCGCTGGGCCGATCAGCGGCACGCTCGAGGCCATCGCGTGGAAGTACCGCACCAACTCGCCCTGGCGGGACCTCCCCGAGGAGCTCGGCTCGTTCCAGACGGCCCACAAGCGGCTGATCAGGTGGGCCGTCGACGGCACGTGGGAGAAGATCTTCCGCCATCCTCACCGCAGCGGATGCCGTCGACGACATCGGCTGGACCGTAGTGATCACTAATCGGACAGACACATCCGATCAACTGACCAACCCATCAAAGAGACACGCTCTAGCCGTCGTGTGTCGAGGAGTCCGGCTACCACGCCTGACACGATCATCCGCCTGGGACTGCGCAGTCCGGCGGCCCGTCGCCCCCTGGCTGCCCCGGGGGCCATCATTGGCTTCCACTCCGCGTCCCGGGGCGTCGGGGTAGGACCTTACGTGTAGGACGAAGGACAGGCTCGACAGCAGAGTGGTGTACGAAGTCTGGCCGGGGGCGAATACGCAAACCCTCGCCCCCGGCCTTGTGAGGTGAAGCGGGGGATCGACCGCAACTCCCTTTGGAGTAAACCCTCTTGACTGCCCTCGCGCTGTTACACAGCCGGGGGGAGGCCGCGATCGGCCCGATACGGGACGGAGGCCTGCCGGAGGAATGACGGACTCATGATCCTCGTCGGAAGGGGCGGCCGGGCGTCGGCCGCCCCACGAGTCCGCCGGGGCCGCGCCCGGTGGCAGACGGAAGTGAGTCCACCTTGCGCAAGTCAGTGAGCCGACGGGCGGTCATCTCCCTCGTGGGTGTCTGCGCGTTGGGAACCGTGTTCGCCATGGCACCCGGGGCCTCGGCGATCGTCGGTGGAGTGCCGGTACCGGACGGCGAGCGGCTCTTCGTCGTACAGATCGAGCAACAGGGCGACGACGGGGCCTGGTCGCACTACTGCGGCGGAGCACTCGTCCACAGCCGCGTTGTCGCCACCGCGGCGCACTGCGCCAGGTTCGCCGAGCAGGGCAGGGTCAAGATCCGGCTGGTCCTGGGTCGGTCCGACTCGAGCACGTCCGGCGGAACAGTGGTGACCGGCGACCGCTTCTCCGTCTACAGCCACCCGGACTTCGACACCGTGACCAACACGGACCTGGGGCTCATCGTGCTCGACAGCTCGGTCGACCAGCCTCGTGCGGCTCTGCCACCGCTGGGAACGCAGCTGCGGCCGGGGCGTCTCGTACGCGCCGCCGGTTGGGGACGTACCGATCTCGAGGATCCGAACAAGCCCTCCCGTATGCACGAAGTGAAGTTGCCCGTCAACAAGTTCGACACGGAGGGCGGTGTCTGGGACAAGGAGTTCATCTGCGCGGGCACCGCCGAATCCCGGGTCGCCCCCGGGGACAGCGGGGGACCGTTGTTCGATACGAAGGCCTCCGGCAAAACGGTCGTGTACGGGCTCGTGACCGGCGACACGAACACCTGCACCGGGCTCTTCACGAACCTGGCCGACCCGACCATCTGGAAGCCGTTCCGCGACCCGCTCGCCTCTCATGGGCTCGGGCACGTCATCCCGGACTGAACCACACGGGTGGCGTACTGGGTGAAGGCGCTCCCTTCGGGGGGCAGCTTCCTCGCGGCCCTCGGCATCGCAGGCGACCTGCACGGTTGGTGGGAAGGACTGAGCTTCCTGACCAACGTGATCTCGTCGTTTACAGGCCTGATGTTTGCCGAGCCCTTCGCTCCGGAGCCCGTCTCCGATACGCGGCCGATACACGGTTGAGCCTGGGCGGAGGCACGGTTCTGGCAGGGTGAGAGAGCCCCCGAACCTACCTCCGGACGGAAACGATGCCCGCTTCAGCAGCCGACGGGGGCGCGCCCGCGTCCATGTCCGCGCCCGTGACGATCCTTCTCGTCGAGGACGACGCGGTGATCCGCAGATCCGTCACGATGGCGCTGGAGCGCTACGGCTACCGCGTCACCGCTGCCGCCGACGGCCTGACCGGGCTCGAACTGTTCCGGGAGGGCCGGCACGACCTGCTGTTGCTGGACGTGATGCTGCCCGGCCTCGACGGCATCGGGCTGTGCCGCCGGATCCGGGAGACCAGCATGGATCCCGTCCTGATGATGTCAGCGCGCGGCGACGCCCTGGACGTCGTCTCCGGCCTGGAGGCAGGGGCCGACGACTACGTGGTCAAGCCCGTCGACACCGCCGTGCTGGTGGCCCGGATCCGTTCGCTGCTGCGGCGGGCCACATTCACCCCGGCCCCAGGCCCGGCGGCCGGCCCCGTGGCCGATCGTCCGGGCCTGTCGGACCAGCCGGACCCGCCGGACCGGTCGGGGAGGCCCGGCCGCGACCGGCACGCTCGGATCGTCTTCGGCGACCTGACCATCGACACGGGCGGCCTGGAGGTGTTCCGGGCAGGCGAACCGGTCGCGCTGGCCCCCACCGAACTGCGGCTGCTGCTGGAGTTCGCCGCGAACCCGGGCATCGTGCTGGACCGTCAGACCCTGCTGCGCAACGTGTGGGACTACGGCTGGGACGGCGACAGTCGCGTGGTCGACCTGTGCGTGCAGCGCCTGCGGAAGAAGATCGGGGCCGAGCGGATCGAGACCGTCCGCGGCTTCGGCTACAAGCTGCGGCGCTGACGTGGAGACCGTGCACGCGCTGCCGCACTGGCGTTCGCTGCGCTGGAAGATCGCGCTGCTCGTCACTGTGGCGTGCTGTGCCATCGCGGTGACCGTCGGGCTGCTGGTCCACCGCAGCACCCTGGAACGGTCGATGAACGACGGTGCGGCCAAGGCCCTGACCCAGTTGTCCGACGCTGTGGAGGACTACGAGCGGGACGGCGTCCCGCCCGACGGTCTGGTCGTCTCGCCCGGGGAGATGCCCGACGAACTCCTGCGCCGCCTCCAGGACCGGCAGGGCAGGGCGGTCGGCTCCGCCACCTGGTACGACGGCGACAGTCCCGGCGACCACCCCTCGATGTGGGCCGTTCGGACCCTGCGTGGCGCTCCCGTGGCGGTCAGCGCCGACATGACCTCCGACCTGCTCACCCGGCGGGCGCTGGACCGGCACATGTGGAAGTACTCCCTGGCGGCGCTGGCGGTCGTCGTACCGCTGTCGGTGCTCGCCGCCGAGTTGCCGATCCGGAGGCTGCGCCGGGTGGTGCGGACCGCCCGCCGGATCGCCGGGGGCGACCTGGCCGCCAGGACCGCGGCCGGTGGCCGGGGCGGTGACGAGATCACCGAGATCTCGGCCACCGTCGACTCGATGGCCGACAGTCTGCGCGAACGTCTGCTGACCGAGCAGCGCTTCACCGCCGACGTCGCCCATGAGCTGCGTACGCCCCTCATGGGCTTGGTGACCGCGAGCGGGCTGCTTCCCGAGGGCGAGTCCACCGACCTGGTGCGTGACCGGGTGGGGGTGCTGCGGATGCTGGTGGAGGAGCTGCTGGAGATTTCCCGGCTCGACGCGGGCGCCGAGCGGGCGGAACTCAGGCCCGTACCGCTCGCCGAGATGGTCGGAGAGTCCGTGGCCCGCACCGGGCTGGACACGGGGTTCACCGCCACTGGTGCCCTGTGGGCGGAGACCGATCCGCGCCGGCTCGACCGGATCGTCGCCAACCTCGTCGTCAACGCCCACCGGCACGGCCGCATGCCCGTCGAGGTCGAGGTGGCCGGGACGACCGTGACCGTACGGGACCACGGCCCGGGCTTCCCGGCGGAGTTGCTCGCGGACGGCCCGCAGCGATTCCGCACGGGTGCGTCGGAGCGCGGCCACGGGCACGGCCTCGGGCTGACCATCGCGCTGGGGCAGGCCCGGGTCATCGGGGCGTCGCTGGAGTTCGCGAACGCTCCCGACGGCGGGGCGCTTGCCACCCTCCGGTTGCCGCCCGCGGGCTGACGCCGAACGGCTGATACCGAACGGATGCCCGGCCGAGCGGTGTCCGAGCCGTGGCCGGAGCCGAGCGGAGATCCGCCCCGCGGAAGGTGGTCGACGTGCGTGAACGCCGCGCACCCGCCCCCTTGGAGGTGTCCCTCCCATGTCACCGGTTCCCTTTCCCGGAGAGCCCGGCGCAGGCCGGGCCCAGCCCTCGTGGTCCACCGGCTCAGGGCTCCCACCCCGCCGGCACGACCGGTCCGGGCGGCGCTTCACGGCCGGCCTCGCCGCGGGCGCCACCGCACTGGTCACCCTGGCGGTCCTCGCCATCGCCGTGCCCACCTCCGGCAACAGCCTGGGAACCGGAGCGGGTTCGCTGCCGTGGCCCGCGGAGGGGCAGACGAGCGTGGTGGTCGAGGGCCTCGGCGCCCACGGTGACCTCGGTACGCGAGGCGAGCGGACACCGGTGCCGATCGCCAGCGTCACCAAGGTGATGACCGCCTACGTGATCCTCCGCGACCGTCCGCTGCGCGCGGGCGAGGACGGCCCCCTCGTCACCGTCGACCGGACCGCCGCGAACGAGTCCGTCTCGGGCGTGGAGTCGAACGTGCCGGTCAGGGAGGGTATGCGGCTGAGCGAACGACAGCTGCTGGAACTGCTGTTGATCCCCTCCGGCAACAACATCGCCCGGCTGCTGGCCCGCTGGAACGCCGGCTCGCAGCAGGCCTTCGTCACGAAAATGAACCGGGCCGCCCGTGACCTGGGCATGCGCCACACCACCTACACCGGCGCCAGCGGCATCGAACCCACGACCACCAGCACTTCGGCCGACCAACTGAGGCTGGCCCGCCGTGTCATGCGCGACGAGGTGCTCCGGACCATCGTCGCCATGCCCAGCACCACCGTGCCCGGTGTCCCCGGGACGATCCGCAACACCAACACCCTGCTCGGCACGGCGAGCGTGATCGGCCTCAAGACCGGCTCCAGCACTCCCGCCGGCGGCGCCCTGATGTGGGCGGCCACCGCGTCCGACAAGGACGGCCGGGACCGGCTGATCCTCGGAGTGGTGCTGCACCAGCGCGCCGGCACCGCCCCCCGGCAGGGGCTGCGGGCCGCTCTCGCCACGAGCCACGCGCTGATCGAGGGCGTACGGCGATGGCTGTCGACGACCTCGCCCGGAACATGGTGAGACGGCCGTGACAAACTCCCTCGACATCGCGCCGGCCCGGCCGGCACCCGATTCCCCCCGCCCGCGGAACGAGGACACCGGCGTCCGGCGGCCGCCGCTGGTCCTCGGCTCGCTCGCGGTCCTGGCCACGCTGGTGATGCTGGGCCACGCCCTCGTCCCCAACCGGGTCGGCCGTCTCGGCAGCCTCGTCGAGACCTTCCTGCCCTGGACGGGTCTGGCCGTGCCGCTGCTGCTCCTGTGCGCCCTGGCCCGCCGGTCCAGGGCCGCCGCCGTGTCCGTGCTGCTGCCGGCCGTCGTCTGGTGCTTGCTCTTCGGCGGGACACTCGTCGACAAGCGGGAGGACGGCGGCAATCTGACCGTCGTGACACACAACGTCAACGAACACAATCCGCGGCCGGTGCGCACCGCCCGTGCCCTGGCCGCCTCGGGCGCGGACGTGGTGGCTCTCGAAGAGCTGGGCGGCCCGTCGACAGCGGCGTACGAGAGAACGCTGGCCGACACCTACCCGTACCACTCCGTGCAGGGCACGGTCGGTCTGTGGAGCAGGTATCCGGTCGCCGACGCCCGTGCGGTCGACATCGCGCCCTGGCCACGTGCCCTGCGCGCCACCGTCCGCATGCCCGAGGGGCCGGTCGCGGTCTTCGTCGCCCATCTGATGTCCGTCCGCCTCACCGCAGGCTCGGGGTTCACCTCCGACGCACGTGACGCGGCCGCGCGGCGACTCGCCGCCGCCGTGCGCGCCGAGCCGCTCCCCCGCACGATCCTCGTGGGCGACCTGAACGGCACCACCGACGACCGGGCGTTGTCCGGGCTCACCTCCCAACTGCGGTCCGTGCAGGCCGAGTCGGGCGCGGGGTTCGGTGCCAGCTGGCCGGCCTCGTTCCCGGTGGCCCGGATCGACCACATCCTCGTACGCGGTGTGGAGCCGCGTTCCGCGTGGACCCTCCCGGCCACCGGCAGCGACCACCTGCCGGTGGTGGCGTCGGTGCGGGTGTGAGCGCGGGCTTTCGAAACGCCTAGACTAGCCTCGCGCTTTCATGAAACGGGCTGTCTTGCAGGCGGTCAGCCCAGCGAAAAGTACCTCTGACCAGCGAGCATGAGGATTGTCGAGGCCGTCGTTCCCGCACCAGCCGGAGGCACCTCTCAGGTGAGCAAGCCCGTCAGGCTCGGGTGCCGACGTGGTGCTTCACCGTCGCCGGACGCGCAGCACGCCGGTCAGTATCGGGAGAGTGAACTCGCCGCGGGCGGTCTCCGGTCTGCTCGCGAGGAAAGCGCGGATCCGGCCCAGTGTCGCTTCCTGTTCCTGTTCTGGCATGACCAGCACCCCCGCGCGCGTCGCGATGGTGGCGACGAGAGAGTCGGCGGTGCGGCGCTGCCCGTGCGGGAACTCGGCCTGCTCCGGCCAGCCGAACCGGGCGGCCACGCCGGTCTTTGGAAGGTGCATGTCGGCCGTCTCGGCGCGCCAGCTGGCGGGCGTGTCACGCGGGCCGATGGCCGCGCTCCCGCTGACCCGCGCGAGCCCGGCAACCCACTCGACCTGGTCGTCCATGAGGTTCCACAGGCCGGCCAGGATGCCGCCGGGTGCCAGGACCCTGGCGATCTCGGGTCCCGCGACGGCCATGTCGAACCAATGCATGGCGTTGCCGGCCAGCACGGCATCGACGGATGAGTCCGGCAGCGGTATCGCCTCGGCACTACCCGGCAGGGCACGGACAGCCGGCAGCGAGCGGCGCAGCACGGTCAGCATCGCCGGGTCGGGCTCGACCGCGATGACTTCGGCCCCCAGTGCGACCAGCGTGGCGGTCAGCTTGCCGGTTCCGGCGCCGAGGTCGAGCACGCGCGGACCGGACGCGGGCTCAAGCGCCCAGCGCACCGCGGCCTGCGCGTAGTCCGGACGGTGCTCGGCGTATGCGCCCGCCGCCGCGCCGAACGAGGAGGAATGAAGCAGCCGTTCATCCTGATCCATCCGGTTCCCCTTATTGGTGTTGCTGGCGGTCGGCTACCCCGCGTCACCACTTCGGCAGCGGCCACCGATAACGCTCGGAGGAGTGCCTCTGACCTGGGACGATGTGTCTTGGGTCTTGGGTCTTGGTCGTCGTCAAGAAAGCTGCACTCCTCAGGTGAAGAAGCGTAGTGGGTCCTACCCGCCTGTCCGCGTCGTGGGCGGCGGCCGCTCGGTGGTCTCGCAGGCCGGGGCGGTGCTGTTGATCGAGACGGTACGCAAGTCCGGTCTGGACGGCGCGATGTCGGCGGCACTGGCGCCGTGGCGCAAGCCACGGGCGGTGCACGACCCGGGCAAGGTCCTGCTGGATATCGCGCTCGCGGTCGCTATGGGCGGGGATTGCCTGGCGGACGCGGCGATGCTGCGGGCCGAACCCGAGGTGTTCGGCCCAGCTGCCTCCGATCCGACCATCTCCCGCCTCATCGACGCTCTGGCCGCGACCGGCCCGAAGGCGTTGACCGTGATCCGCTCGGCTCGTGCCGAAGTACGGGCGCGTCTGGGAGTTGGCTGGGCCCGACGCTCCGGCTGCCGACGGGCAGGTGATCGTGGACATCGACGGAGTGCTGGTCCTCGCCCACTGTTAGGGCGGCGATGTCGTCCAGTTCGGCGCGGTGCTGCGGCAGGGCCCGTCGCAGTGCCTGGTGCAGCCGGAGGAATCGGGCGGCTTTCTGCTCCGTGACCCAACGACACCAAAAGAACGGTGTCAAAGAGCTCGTAACAGGATCTTGCGTGTCGGGGCTGGTCGGGCGTGGCTGGTGACGATCCGGCCGTTCGTGGTGCGTGAGCAGGCGGCCGTGGATCGTGGACGACAGTCTTTGGGTGCGGTCAAGCGGCTACTGCGGCTGAGCGCCGCGTGGTGTGCACCGGGCAGGACGTTCGGGTGAACAAGACTTGGGCCGCCGACAACGAGATCATGAAGGAGCTGATCGGACGGCTTCCGGGGCCGTAACCGGCTCCGGGACCCCCTCTCCCCGCGCAGCGATCAGCGGTCCCAGCAGCTGCGTGCCCGGCCCCACCTGCCCGCCGGGGCCGGGCAGTTGCGTCGTGTCGGCTACTGTGAGCGGCTCCCGGCAGGCGTCGCAGGCCACGACCGGCGTGGCCAGGTGCCCGCAGGCGTCGTGGCGGATCCGGGCGGGCGGCCCCGCGGGCCCCGCGTACCACTTGTCGCCCCAGGCCATCAGCGCCAGCAGGACGGGGTAGAACTCCCGGCCCTTCTCCGTGGCCACGTACTCCTCGCGCGGCGGGCTGTTCTGGTACCGCTCGCGCGTCAGCACGCCCTCCTCGACCAGCCGGGCCAGCCGCGCGGCGAGGACCTTGCGGGACAGGCCGAGGTCCTGCGCCAGCTCGTCGAAGCGGCGGAGGCCGACGAGGACGTCGCGCATGATCAAAGCCGTCCAGGCGTCGCCGAACAGGTCGGTCGCGCGGGCGATCGAGCACGCGACGCCGGAGAGGGGGGTACGGGTCACGCTCCCATGGTATGGCCGACGGGTTCCCTAAGGGAACTCGTCGATGCTAGGTTCCCTCAGGGAACTTGACCCGGAGCGTCGAGGGAGCCTGCCATGCCCACCGCCCCGCACATTGAACTCGACTCGGCCGGGCCCGCGGCCGTCGACGGCCGCCACGTCCGGGCCCTGACCTTCCAGTCCGTACGGCTGGAATACCTGCGGCACGTGCTGTCGGAGCTGAGCCTCGCGGCGGCCGGCAGCCGGGCGCTCGTCGTCGGCAGCGGGCGCGGCCTTCTGGCCCGCGGCCTCGCCCGGCTCGGTTTCGAGGTCGTCGCCGCCGACGCGTCCCCCGCCGCGACGGCCCTCGCGCTGGACGCGGACGACGGGCTGGGCATCACCTACCTGACGACACCCGCAGAGGAACTCGACCTGCCGGACGGCTCCTTCGACCTCGTGTACTGCGCCGACACCCTCGAGATCACCGAACGGCCGGACGCGGTCCTCGCGCAGGCGGCGCGCGTGCTGCGCCCCGGCGGGGCCTTCGTCTACGACACGGTGAACCGCACCCTGGTGTCTCGCCTCATCTACCTCGGTGCCTTCCAGGCCTTCCCGGGCACACGGATCATGCCCTGCGGCCGCTACGCCGCACACCGGCTGCGCCGCCCGGCGGAGCTCGCCGAGGCCCTCGACCGGGCGGGGCTGGCCGAGCAGGACGTCTCGGCGTTCAAGCCCCGCGACGTACGCAGCCTGGTGCGCGCGACGCGCGGGCGCAGGCGTGGCACGCTGACCGACGATCAGCTGCCGGAGCTGGTCGACATGGTGCTCGAACCGAAGGGCAGCCCGGTGGTGACGTATCTGGGGTACGCGATCCACCGAATGTGAGACAGGGCCGTTAGATTTACACTTCCGGAGCCCTGGGGCGGACTGGAACTGTTCGGCCTTGCGCGTGATGGGCGAATCGAGGCGTCCAGGGCCGAGGAGCAGCTCAGACCGTCCCGCTCGCGAAGGAGGGTGACCGCGTTGAAGGTGCCCCGCGGACTTCCTCTGAGCCGGGCTCCTACTAACGGCCGGAGGAAGAGTTCCTGGCCGAAACGGTTGTCCAGGCAGAAGTGATGAGAATCGGTCGGTGGGGGCGCTGCCTCTGAGAGGCCTCCCACGGCCGTGTCACTTCTCGGAAGGGGCCAGGCTGGTGTTCTCGACCTGCTTCGCGAGCTTGGGTCGTTCCTTGATCAGGTCGGCGCTGACCGGGTCCTGGAAGTACTTCTTGTAGAGCTTGATGTAGGTTCCGTCGTCGATCATCGCGTTGATCTGGGTGTCGATGTCCTTGAGCAGCTTCGGGTCACCGTCCTTGCGCATGGGGAAGGCGGTGCCCTGGGGGGCTTCCCGTGTGACGGCGATGCGTACCGGCGACTTCGCGGCGTATGTGTCCGCGACGCCACCACCGAGAATGGCAGCGTCGATGCTTTTGGAGAGCAGCTGGGCGACGAGCGCTGTGTGGTCCTTGAACTTCACCTTACGCACGTCCGGCATGCGCTTGTCCATATAGTCCTCCTGCACTGAGCCGCTGACGACCCCGACCCGCTTGCCGTCGAAGTCCGACAGCTTGGTCTGCTTGTCGCCCTTCCGGGTCAGGATTTTGGTGAAGCCCCAGTAGTACGGGGTGGTGAAGTCGACCTGCTTCCTGCGCTCGGGGGCGGCGATGAACCCGCCGACCCCGATGTCGTACTGGTTGGCGGTCAGGCCGGTGAGCGCGCCCTGCAGGCTCGTGGCCTTGTACTGGACCTTCACGCCGAGGCGCTTGGCTGCCTCGTTCATCAGATCGATAGCGAATCCGCTGGGCTTGCCCGACTCGTCGGTGACCGCGAAGGGCGGCTGCTCGGACACAGTGCTCGCGGTGATCACACCGGGGTTGACCAGGTCCTTGTACTTGGCTGTTCCGGAGTCCGCTGCATTGCTGTTGCCGCCGCAGGCGGTGAGGGGGAGCAGCAGCGCGGTGGTGACGGCGCCGACGAGCAGTGTTCTACGGGAAATGTGCATGGCTGGGACTTTCTGTGCTGGGAGGGCGGTTCAGAGGATTTGGGAGAGGAACTGGCGCAGCCGGGGGTGTTCGGCGCTTTCGAAGATCCGGTCGGGGGTGCCGATCTCGGCGAGGCGGCCGTCGCACATGAAGGCGACGCGGTCGGCGGCCTCCCGGGCGAAGCCCATTTCGTGGGTGACGACGGCCATGGTCATGCCGCCCGATGCGAGATCCCGCATCACGGCGAGTACGTCCTTGACCAGTTCGGGGTCGAGCGCGGAGGTGGCCTCGTCGAAGAGCATCACCTCCGGCTCCATGGCCAGAGCGCGGGCGATGGCCACGCGCTGCTGCTGCCCGCCGGACAGCCGGCTGGGCCGCTGCTCGGCAAAGGCGGCGAGGCCGACCTCCTCGAGGCGGCGTCGTGCGGTGGCGCGTGCCTGTTCGCGGCCCATGCCCTTGACCGAGGTCAGGGCGAGGCTGACGTTGCGCTCGACGCTCATGTGCGGGAAGAGGTTGAAGTGCTGGAAGACCATGCCGACGCGGGAGCGGGCGGCGTCGACGTCGGCGTCCGGCGCGGTCAGACAGGTCTCGCCGAGCCAGATCTCACCACAGTCGGGGATCTCCAGCAGGTTCAGGCACTTCAGCAGGGTGGACTTGCCCGAGCCGGACGGGCCGATCACACAGAGGGTCTCTCCGCGCTGCACATCGAGGGTGACCTCGCGTACCACGGTGTTGGAGCCGTAGCTCTTGCTGAGCCCTTTGACCTGCAGGGCGGCGAGGTCGTCCGGTGTCCGGGGCGCGGCTTCGGTCTTGGCTTCGGGCAGGGGGGTGACTGGGTTCGGACCGGCGGTGGCGGGGGTCATCGGGCTTCTCCTCCGGCAGGCTGGAGCGGGGTGGTGGGCAGGTCCGGATCGGCCGGGGCCGGTGTCTTGTCGGGGCGGGGGCCTTCGCGCAGCCGTCTGTCCAGGTAGTTCACGAAGTAGGTCATGGGGATGGTCAGCGCGAGGTAGCAGATGCCCGCGGCGATCAGGGGTGAGGAGTTGTAGGTACGGGCGACCTCCTCCTGGGCGATGAAGTAGAGCTCGCGCTGTCCGACGGCGAGGCCGAGGAGGTAGACGAGCGAGCTTTCCTTGATGTCCTTGACGAACTGGCCGGTCATGGCGGGCAGCACGCGGCGGATGCCCTGCGGCACCACGACCAGGCGCATCGCCTTGAGATAGCTCAGGCCCAGGCTGCGGGCGGCCTGCAACTGGCCGGGATCGACGCTCTGGATGCCGGAGCGGAAGATCTCCGCGGTGTACGCGCCGGAGATGATGCCGATCGCCAGGACCGCGTAGCCGAGGGGGTCGGTGCCGAAGGGGCGGATCCCGGCGGCGGGCAGGCCCACACCGACCAGCATCACCGTGATGATCACCGGAAGGCCGCGGAAGACGTCGACGTAGAGCCGGGCGGGCAGCCTCACCCACCATCGGTTCGACAGCAGCAGCATCGCGGCCGCCAGAGCGATGACGACACCGAGCACGATGGCCCCTGCGGCGATCGTCAACGTGTTCAGCAGGCCCTCGGAGATCAACCGCGGAAACGTCTCGGCGATCACGCCCCAGTCGAAGAACGTGTCGGCCAGAGCATTCGAAGCCAAAGAGACAGGGGACGAGAGGGTCATCACGACTCCTGACCAGGCGTGAAGGAAGAATCGGAGGCGTGGAACTCCGAGCGGACCGTCCCATCACCGTCATCGACAGCGCGAAGGTCGGGTATGTGGGGCACAGCGGCGCGGGGAACAGCCGGCTCGCCTCGCTGACGGCGATACCGAAGCCGACGATGAGGATGGTGGCCGGCGGCGGAAAGGTCACGAAGTTCCCGGAACGCGGTGTGCAAGGCTCTCGACTGGGGCTCAGTCGGCTGTGACTGGACGAGGGTGGAACTCACGGGGACCTCCTTGTGTGGTGGGAGAGGGAGCGCACGGCCGTCTTGCGGAGCACCGTGCCAGGGCGGTGTGTCGTGAAGTCGCCATCACGCAGTACGGGGCGGCCGTTGACGAGGACGTGACGAGTGCCCACGGCATAAGAGAGCGGGGCGTCAAAGGTGGCGGTGTCGCTGACCGTCTTGGGATCGAAGACGGCGATGTCGGCGACCATTCCTTCGCTCAGGATGCCTCGGTCGGTGAGGCCGAGGCGGGCGGCGGGCAGCGCGCTCATCTTGCGGACGGACTCCTGGAGCGTGAGGACCTGGCCGTCGCGGGTGTACCGGGACAGGACCCGGGCGAACGCACCGAAGTGACGGGGGTGGGGGTTGCCGTCCGTGGCGGTGTCCAGTATCCAGCCGTCACTGACGACTGCGCTGCCGTGGTGGCGCAGCACGGTTTCCACATCCGCCTCGGACATTGCATGGTTGACGATCCAGACCTGGGCCTCGTGCGCGCGCAGTACGTCGAGGGATGCCTCGGCTGGATCGCGGCCAGTGGCAGCGGCGATGTCCTGGACCGTGCTTCCCACCCACGAGGAGTAGCGGCCCGGCGGCATCGCAGCGATGACGGTGCATTCGGGCAGGAAGGTGCGTCCGGTCTTCGCCCGGAGTTCCGAAGTGATCGCCTCGCGGGTCTTCGGATTCTCCAGTCGGGCGAGGAGCGCGTCGAGACCGCCGTCCAGCGCCCAGTCGGGAAGGCGCGAGGTGAGCCGGGTGGAGGAGGCGGCGTAGGGGTAGACATCGCACGCCACGTCCACTCCTTCCGCGACGGCGGAGTCGATGAGGGTCAGCGCCTCGTGCACCTTGCCGTGGTTGGCGGGACCCATGGCCTTGAGGTGCGAGATCTGAAGGCGCACGCCGCTGCGTCGGGCGGTTTCCAGAGCTTCGGTCACGGCCTCGACGAGATGGTCGCCCTCGTCGCGCACATGGGTGCTGTAGAGCAGTCCGGCCTGCCGGGCCTCGGTGGCCAGTGCCACGACCTCGTCGGTGTCGGCGAACGACCCCGGGGCATAGATGAGTCCGGTGGAGAGACCGAACACCCCCTGTTCGGCAGCCCTGGCGAGGAGCTTGCGCATGAGGGCGGTCTCGTCGGCTGTTGCGGGGCGCCGTTCGGTGCCGACAGCGGCCACGCGGAGGGCCGCGTGGCCGACGAGGGCGGCGAGATTGACGCATGGTTCGGCCTCCTCCACCGCGCGTGCGAATCCGTCGAAGTCCTCCCAGGGCATGTCGGCGGTGCTGAGGTCGACGCGTGCGAGCGTGGTCTCCCACGCACGTCGCCGCTCGGGGGGTATGGGGAAGGGGGAAGCGCCGCAGTTGCCCGTGACGATGGTGGTGACGCCCTGCCTGATGCACGCTTCGGCGCCGGGCGCGTCGCACACGGTGTAGTCGGCGTGCGAGTGCAGGTCGACAAAGCCGGGCGCGACGACGTGGCCGGTGCAGTCGAGTACCTCCCGTGCGGTGGCGTGAGGCGTGGCCCGTCCGAGGAAGATGATGCGGTCGCCTCGGATGCCGACATCTGCCCGTCGGACCGGGCCGCCGGTGCCGTCGATGACGGTACCGCCGACGGCGAGTACATCGAATTCGTTCAACTTTCTTCCTTCGCAGTGGAGTTGGTTTCGGGTACCGACAACAAAGCCGAGTGTCGGTGTGGCGATCAGTCCCGCTACGGCAACGGCGTAGGGTGCCGCCTGCCCGGCCGCGGGCAAACGGCGAGCGGGTGTCGTCGCAACCTCGGTCAGTGCCACGATCGGGCTTCTGTCTGTACACCTCGCGTGGGGGCCGGGGTGCCCGCGTGGGCCGGGGTGCTGTCCACGTCACTGAAGAGGAGTGCGTCTGCCTGGTCGACGCCGCTTTCCGCCAGGATCTCGACGAGGGTCTGTTCCGGGCGGACCGCGGCGAACCGTATGTCCGATTCGCGTGTGGTGAAGCCGTGTACGGCGGGCCGGGCGAGACTGTTGTACGACCAGGGGGAGGAGAAGTAGTAGCCGCCGGTGTCCAGCAGCACCACGACGTCCCCAGGTGCCAGTTCGGGCAGCTTGCGTCCGCGGGCTACGAGGTCCCCGGCGAAACAGCATGGGCCCGCGACATCCTGGACCCGCTCCGGAGCAAGCTTGGGCTTGCCGTCGGAGTCGTACACCGCGATCCGCAGCGGCCATGCCTCCGGCATGAAGACGGTGCGGGTGGCGATGTGCGCGCCCGCGTGTGTCAGCGCGATGCGGCGGCCGCCGGTGTCTTTGGTGTACTCCACGACCGCGGCCGTGAAGCCGTTCTTGGCGACCAGTGATCGACCGAACTCGGTTACCAGGTTGTAGCGCCCGCCCAGGAGTTCGGGAACGGAGGCGCGCAGCTGCCGAACGTAGTCCGCGTAGGTCGGGCGGATCTCGTCGTCGTCAAAGTTGACTGGCAGGCCGCCGCCGATATCCAGACTGGTCACCTGCTGCCGGCCCGCCATCGCGTTGATCTCCTCGGCGAGTTCGTACGCGGCGCGCACTCCCCGGCCGATGAGCTCCAGGGAGCAGCCTTGCGAACCGACGTGCACGTGCAGCCGAGTGAGCCAGGGACGCTCGGCGAAAGCCTTGAGGATGCGCTTCCGTGCTCCGGCATCTCGCAGTGGCACGCCGAACTTCGAGCTGAGCGAGGCGGTGCTCATCGCGTCGATGGCTCCGGCGCCGACCTGTGGGTTGATCCGCAGCCCGAGCACCGAGGTGCTCTCGCTCACAGCGAGTAGTTCGCCGATGCGGTCCAACTCGGGAAAGTTGTCGGCGTTCACCGCCACTCCCAAGGCGAGCGCGTCGGCCAGCTCGGCACGGGTCTTCGCGGGTGAGTCCAGCACGATGCGTTCCGGTGGGAAGTCGGCAGCGACGGCCTGGGCGAGTTCGCCCGGGCTGGCGACCTCGCACCCCATGCCGGACCGGGCGAGCAGGCGCAGCACGGGGATCAAAGGCGCGGCCTTGGCGGCGAACGTGTGCAGCACTGGCGCGTCGCCAAAGGCTCGTTGGAGGTCGCGCACGGACTCCTGGATCCCGTCGGCGTCCAAGAATCCCGCCGCCACATGGGCGGGGCCGATCAGACCGGACCGCACCGCCTCGCGGACAGCTCGGTCACGCTGCTGCCGACGGCCGTCAGTGTCTTGATCGACTTGTGCGATCCTCACGATCTCGGACCTCCTCGGTGCCCCAGAGTGTTTGGGCTACCAGAATCGGCAGGCTTCGTGGAACGACTCCCGATACGCAGCATTCCGTCACGACAGGCGAATGGGGGCCTATACGCAGCTCGTACACGGTGATAGGGAGAGGCATGCCGCACGATTCCGTCGATGAGAAAGACCTGGAGCTGATCCATGCGCTCCAGCTCTCGCCGCGCGCCTCCTGGGCTCAGATGGCCGGGGCGCTCGCGCTCGATCCGGTGACTGTGGCACGCCGCTGGGAGCGGCTGGCCGAGGCGGGACTGGCGTGGGTCACCTGTGTGGCCGGCACTGCCCTGCACAGCGAGTTCTGCATGGTGTACATCGAGATCGATTGCGTTCCCGGCCGGCTGGACGACATTGCCACCGCGTTGTGTGCCGAGCCCCACGTGCGCTACGTCCACCACCTCACAGGCATGTACGGGCTGCTGGTCGTGGCGACGTTGCGCACATCCGCGGAGGTGTCGGCGTACCTGCGCGGCACGCTAGGGCAGCTGTCCGGTGTCCGGGCGTACCGGGCGGAGGTACGGACCATGGGCTACGGCGAGCCGAGCCGATGGCGTCTGCGCAGCCTCGAACTGTCACAGCGACGCGCATTGGGACTGGCCAGTACACCGTCCACCACGGTGGGAGGTGCCCGGCTGGACGCTGTGGACCGCAAGCTGTTCCGGCTGTTGCACGAGGACGGCCGCATGTCCTACACCGCGATCGCCGACCGCGCCGGGATCAGCGAGCCCACCGCGCGCCGCCGCGTCAAGCGCCTGCTGACCGGCCGGTTGCTCCGGCTGCGCTGCGAGATGGCGCAGTCCTTGTCGGGCTGGCCGCACTCGGCCGTACTGTGGGCGAGCGTGGCACCGCAGCACATGGAGTCCACGGCACGCTCGCTTACGGCGCTCCCTGACGTACGCCTGTGCTGCGCCCTTACGGGAGAGCGGAACCTCCTGCTGATGGTCTGGCTACGATCGCTCGGGAATCTGCCGCAACTGGAGGCGACGATCACAGAGCGCTGTCGAAATCTCTCCATCGTGGACCGGGCCGCCTGCCTGCACACCGTGAATCAGATGGGCCGACTGCTCGACAGCGAGGGGCGCAGCGTCGGGTATGTGGCGCCCAATGTGGGGGATTTCCTGGACGCCTGAGTGGGTGCTCTGCGGGCCTTCGTCTGATTTCAGTTTGAGTCGGTCTCTGGAGTGGTCGGTGCCGACGGGGTGAGGGTGAACGGGCCGGGTTCGGATTCGGTGAGGATGCCGCGGTTGACCAGGCGTTTCAGCTTGGCGCGCATGCCTTCGGTGTGTCGCGGTTCGGTGCCGGTGCCGAGGGTGCGGCAGACCTCCCGGGCGCGCAGCCCGTTCCCGTTCTGCTCGAAGAGGGCCAGGATCTCGCGGTGGCCGGGCGGCAGCGGCTCGGGCGGTGGGGTGCCGTCCTCGGTGGCCAGTTCCAGCACGGTCTCGCGGGTGGTCTCCAGCCGTTCCAGGGTGCGCTCGGCGGCGGCGAGTTGCCCGGTGAGTTCGGTGATCTGCTCGCGCAGCCGTTCGGCGGTCTCGCGGACCAGTCGCTGCCGGGCCTCGATCTTGTCCAGGAGCTCTCTCACCGCCTGCTCCCGCTCGCCTGGGATGTATCGCGCCAGGTCGGGGTGGCGGTGCGGGTGAGGCGGCGGAGCATGACGTCGGTCATGGACCAGTGGATCATTGCCACCGAGCTGGCCGGCCGGGTCTCGTAGTCCCGCGCGAGTCTGCGGTGCAGCAGGAGGGTGCCGAACGTCTGCTCCACCACCCATCTCTTGGGTTCCGGGGTGAACCCTCTTGCCCCGGGATCACGTTGGACGATCTCCACGTCGATGCCGAGGCGGGCGCCGTGCTCGACCACGGCCTGCTTGAACCCGGCGTCCACCCAGCTCTTGGTCACTGTGGGGGCGGTGGCGGCGACCTTGTCCAGCAGGGCGATGCCGATCGCGTTGTCGTGCACGCTCGCGGCGACCACGACCACGGCGATGATCAGGCCGAGGACGTCGGTGGCGATGCCCCGCTTGCGGCCCGGGCTCTTCTTGCCAGGATCCAGCCCGGTCGTGTCCTTCGGCGCGTTCACCGAGGCCCGTACCGTCTGCGAGTCCAGGACGACAGCGGTGGGATCCTCGTGCCGCTTGCGCATTTCGCGGGCCTGCCAGCGCAGCAGGTCATGGATGGTCTCGGCGGTGCCGTCGTCGCGCCACTTGGCGAAGTAGTAGTACACCGCGCTCTTGGGCGGCAGGTCGTGCGGGAGGTAACGCCACTGGCAGCCGGTACGGGCCTGGTACAGGATCGCGTTGACGATCTCCCTCATCTCGTACTGGCCCGCAGGCCCGCTGACCGAGGGATGCCTCGCCTTCCAGGCCGCGATGACCGGCCGGATCAGCTCTCATGCCTCATCCGGCAGATCACTCGGGTACGGCTGACGCCCGCCCACGCTCCCCAGCAGACCGCACCACCGGCCGACCCTGAAGCCCCGGAACCGGACAACCCGCCCTCAAGCCAACGAGAACCGCCGAACGCTCGCAGAACACCCACTCAGAGCACCAAACCGCCTCCCGCAACCACCAACAAATCACATACATAGCCAGGGGCCGCTCCGGGGGCATATCGACGTGTTCGATCAGGCCGGGGTTGAGGAAGGGGTAACCCCCGCGCAGGCGGGGGTTGTTCTGTGCAGAGCAGGCTTGGGGGTGGGCTGCGATGCGCGCGACGTGGCGGTGGCCTCTGGGTAGCGTGTCAGGGTGGCTCAGCGGTCGTGGTGGCCGCCGGCGCGGTGGTTGTGGTCGCCCCAGGAGTCGGTGTCGATGACGCGGCCACGGTCGTTGCTCAGGGTGGCGGTATCCGAGCGGTTGTCCCACACATACCCGTGCCGGTCCTGGTAGACGTCGCTGCCGCTGTCGCGGCCGGTGCCGGTGTGGACGCGAACGGTGGCACGCCCCGCCAGCCAGAAGCCGTCGAAGGTGTAGGTGAGGCCGTCTTCGTCCGACAGCGTCCAGCCGTCCAGGTTCACCGCGTGGCGCGAGGTGTTGGTGAGCTCCACCCACTCTCTGTTCAGCGAACGGTTGCTGCCGTCGTCGTAGCCAGGCGAGTTGTACTGCACGTTGCTGATCTCCACGTGCGGCCGGTGGGGACGCGGGGCATGGTCGGCGGAGGCCGGCACGGCCGTCGCTCCCACCAGGGCGCCGGCCGCGGCGATGGCGAGGGACAGGCGGCGGGCGGTGACAGACAGGGAAGCAGACATGAAGACCCTTCATTTCAGTGGTAGCAGACCGGAGTCCGGCATAGAAGGTGCCGAGGTCTGCTGGTGTGGGGCCCGGCCCAGTGGCCGAGGACCCACACACTCCCGCCCAATCTGCCCGATATAAGCGTTACGCGACGCCTGTTACGAATTGCCCATAATTTCGTGACGGTCGCCTGCATGATCCATTCACCAAACGAAACCAGTCTGCCTGGTGCCCCGTCAGCTCCGTCTGCCTCATGAATACCGGGCCGACTTCGACCTCGGCCAGCACACCCCCTTCCGGCCCTCTCGCCAGCCCGTCACCCAAAAGTGCGTAACAGTACGAGCATGGGCTGCCGGGCATGGCCACCCTGTCGCTGTAAGTCCGCTGGCGAGGGCGTCCGTGGTCTCAGTCGACCGCTGCCGGTGCTGCAGGAAGCCATTCGCTACCCGGGCGCACTGACCTCAGGGGACATCAAGGGGCAACGGCGCGGCGTCAGCCGCGTTGTCCATGCCGCTCGTCACCGGTCATACGCCTGCCGCCTCTCCGCCTTCGCCACTGGAACCGGTCGGTGACGCCAGTTGCCGGGCCGCCGTCTTACGGCCCGTGCTCGGCAGGTTTCGCCGGCGATCGCACGCATGTGAAAGCCCCGGCTGGACGGGGGAGACCAGCCGGGGCAGTGAGGTGGTGGCGTGCGGAGGGCGGTCGCCTCTCGGCGGAGGGCTCCATGGGGCTTCAGCCGGACGATCGTCCCCATGGGCTGTAGGTGAGGCCCGGGGACACTGTCCCCTCCGCAGCCACATACAGATGAACCGTCAGCTGCCCCCAGTTGTTCCATGCCCGCTCCAGCGGTCGCTGTGAGCTGAGGCACCCCCCATGGAACAGGTCAGCTGAGATTGAGCCGGGGTGGGCCCGCTCCCGCCGGGGGAGGTGGGGGCAGGTGGGCGGAGTCAGCTGTGGTAGCGGATGTAGCCGTTGCCGTCTCGGCCGTTTGCGGTCTTGGTGGAGGCGTGGACGTCTGCGCGGTTGCCGGAGAGTAGATCGTGTCGCGGTCGTTGTTCCACATGAAGTTGCAGGTGTCGCGGTGGACGACGTTTCTGCTGTCGGAGTCGGAGTCGGAGTCGGTGCCGTTGCCGCCGCGGAGCTTGATGTAGTCGCCGGGCTGGAGGGAGTGGCTGGCGGTGAAGGTGAAGCGGTTGCCGGCGGCGTCCTTGACGACGTAGCCCTTGAGGTTGACGGTCGCCGAGGACGAGTAGTTCTTGATCGTCAGGTATTCCTCGTCGGTGTTGCCGGTGGAGCAGCTGTTGGAGTCCGGGCCGGACGCGTTGTACCGGACTCCGCGGACCTTCAACGCTGAGGAGTACTCGGCGGCTTGAGCCGGTGTGGCAGCGAGAACGGCCAGTGCGCCGGTTGCGGCGGCTGCGGCGATGACGGAATGCGTACCCATGATGAGGTCCTCCCTCAATGGTGCTGATGAGGGGCAGAAGTGCGTTCGGTGTGTCAGGTGAAGCGTTGGCAGAGGCGGCGCAGGTAGTCGTCCCATTCCTGGTCGGTCCGCCGCACAAGGGTGTTGGTGCGGTCTGTTGACAGGCGCAGCCAGACCTTGTTTTGGTCCTCGAGATACCGCGTCCTGCGGTGGCCGCTGTCCCGCCCGGACTGCCGACCCGAGTGACCACCGGGGAGGCTCCGGCGCAAATGCCCGCCGCGTTCCTTCAGCGGGACCGCCGGGCTGCGGGTGACGTTGGGGGAGCTTCGGTGCCGTGGCCGTCACCGCGTAATGTTGTGGGTCTCCAACCCCGCCGCACAGGAAAGGTTCTCCGGCTCCTTGTGGCAGGCGACCGGCTTTGTGCCCCCAGGGCGGCCGCGGTGACACGAGGAGCAGTAGTCCATGTGCGGTCTTCCTGGGTTGGCGTGTCGTCGGCCCGCCGGGCTGCGGCGGGTGAACGGCCGCGCGTGGGATCGAGCGGCCAGTAACGCTAACGGGGCTGCCGGAAGGCTGTGTGCAGCCGATGTGGCGCTCCTGCACAGGTTCTTCGGAGGCGTGTGTGGGGGGTGTGGGGTGAGGGTGGGCGTGCGGGACCGGGTCGGCGCGTAAGTTCCGGGGCTGCACTCATCGCAGTGGTCGAAGCCGCGTTGGTACAGCGCGGAGCAGCAGTGACAGCGGGAGGCGAGACCGTCGATGAGGAATCCCTGACCTTGCTGACCCGGTTAGAGCGTCTTGTGCAGTGAGTGCGCATTGGGTCGAAATCGTCGCTCAGACAAGGGTGGCGATTCCCCGTCTGCCGTGCCGTTGTCGGGTGCGGCTTCGGGTGAGTACCGGACTGAGGCCGGAGGTCGCCGGGCACGCCAAGATCCGTCGTCGGCGGCTCGATCACCACGAGACTGCTCGCGTTCGTGCGTGAGCACAACATGAGCGGGCAAGTGCGGCTGAACGCGGAGGGCTGGACCAAGACGCCCGCCGTGTTCGGCCGCACTTGCCCGGGCCCAGGGCGTCGCCCCCGCCCCTGGCGTGAGCCCAGCTGCGACGACTGGCGGTTGGCCCGTCGCCGGGCACCGTTCCTTTGCTTGGGCCGGGGTCCTGCGGCGGATCCCCCGGTTACGAAGCCGTGATCGGTGCGGTGGCGTCCATGACGTGCTCCTCCGGGATGTCGAGCTGCCGGGGCGGGTGGTGTTGCGCCTCAGGATGGGCGCACGCTGGTGGGCGGTGAGGATGCCGGCTCCAGGCGGACGCAGCAGTGGCCGGGGCTGGGTGCCAGGCACGCCTGGAGGCTGCTTTCGGCGAGTCCGTCCAGCACGCCGCGCAGTAGGTGGAGGTTCATGCCGCACACCGTCTGGGTGTGTTCGCGGGCGAGCGTGTGGAAGGGGCAGTTGCCCAGGACGATGGCGTCACCGTCGCAGCGGGGTTCGAAGCCGCTCTCCTCCAGCACGGCGAACACGTCTGTCTGGCCCGGTCCGGTGAGCTGTGTGCCCAGTTCGTGGGCCTTTCGGTGCAGGACCGCGCGGGCTGGCTCACCGGTGGCTTCGGATTCCTCCAGCGCCTGGGCGAGGAGCCGTCCGGCCAGTTCGTAGTGCCGCTCGGGCAGGCTGACGGTGACCTGTTTGCTGGAGCGCTTGTAGAGCTTGGCGGGCCGGCCCGCTCCTGGGCCGGTGCGTCCGCTGCGCCGTGCGTAGACGACGTCGAGCAGTGATTCGTCAGCCAGCCGGTCCAGGTGGAACGCCGCGGTCTGCCGGGCAAGGCCGAGGGCCTCGGCGGCCTCGTCGCGGCTGACCGGTCCCGGCTGGCGCACGACGTGGTCGTAGAGCCTCCTGCGGGTCGGTTCGTCGAGCGCGGCGACGGCGGAGACGCCGGGGCGGGGTGCTTCCTTCGAGTGGTCCACGAACACCAGTGTAAAACCCATAGCGATTGACTAAAGAAGGATTCCGCGCTTCTATCGATAGTGAGAGTTGTCGATAGAAGGAAGGGCGTCATGTCGTCCTCAACCACAACCACCACCACATCCGCCTCCTCCCGGCGGGCCGTACTCAACGATCCCGGCTACCAGGCGTTCGTCATCCTGCGCACCGGGTTCACCGTGGCGCCGGTCCTGTTCGGGCTGGACAAGTTCGCCAACCTGCTCGTGGACTGGCCCGTCTACCTCGCGCCGTGGATCAACGATGTCGTTCCGGGCAGCGCCCAGGCGGCCATGTACGCAGTCGGAGTGATCGAGATCGTCGCGGGCCTCGCCGTGGCGCTCGCCCCGCGCTTCGGGGGCTGGCTGGTGGCCGGATGGCTCGCCGGGATCATCGTCAACCTGCTGACCATCCCCGGGCACTACGACATCGTGCTGCGCGACTTCGGCCTTCTGCTCGGCGCGGTCGCCCTCGCCCGGCTTGCACAGCGCTACCACGGCAAGCGGCAGTCTCACTGACGGCAGGCCGGTCACGGAAGATGACGGGCGGGTGGGCCCCATCGGCTCACCCGCACGCGTGGCCGGGGCGGGCTCGGCAATCCGGAACGCGGGTTCCAGACCCGCCCGGCATCGAATCACTGCGCCGTCGCCGGCCTCCTTGCGTGAAGTGAGGAAGGAAGATCATGAGTGAGAAACTGGACCGGCTGGCCGCTGAAGGCGTAGCGGTCTGGCTGGACGATCTGAGCCGGGAACGGCTTGCGGGTGGCCAGCTGACCGGCCTGGTGGGGGAGCAGCGGGTAGTCGGCATCACCAGCAACCCGACGATCTTCGCCAAGGCGATCCGCTCCGGTGCCCGCTACGACGAGCAGGTAGAAGGTCTCGCCCGGCGCGGGGTTCGGGTCGAAGAGGCCGTCAGGCTGCTGACCGCGTTCGACGTGCGCTGGGCCTGCGACGCACTGCGCCCGGTGTACGAGGCCAGTGACGGTATCGACGGGCGAGTGTCGCTCGAGGTGGATCCGCGCGTCGCCCACGACACTGCGGCGACGGTTGCCGAGGCACGGGCCCTGTGGTGGCTGGTGGACCGCCCGAACATGTTCGTGAAGATCCCCGCCACGCAGAAGGGCCTGGAGGCGATCAGCGCGGCGCTTGCCGAGGGCATCAGTATCAACGTGACCCTGATCTTCTCTCTGGGCCGCTACGACCAGGTGCTCCGCGCCTTCCTGGAGGGCATGGGCAGGGCGCATGCGGCGGGCCACGACCTGACGTCCATCGCGTCGGTGGCCTCCTTCTTCGTCAGCCGGGTGGACACCGAGGTCGACAGCCGGCTGGACAAGATCGGCACGCCGCAGGCGCGGGACCTGCGCGGCCGGGCCGCGATCGCGAACGCGCGCCTGGCCTACCAGCACTTTGAGCAGGCGTGCGCATCGGACCGGTGGCGGGCCCTGGCGGCGGCCGGGATGCGCCCGCAACGCCCGCTGTGGGCATCCACGGGGGTGAAGGATCCCGCCTACGACGACACCCGCTACGTCGACGAACTGGTGGCTCCCGGGGTGGTCAACACCATGCCGGAACAGACCTTGCGCGCGGTCGCGGACCACGGCCGCATCCAGGGCGACACCATCCATGGCACCTACGCGGAAGCCCAGCAGGTACTCGATGACCTGGACGCTGTCGGAGTGTCCTATGACGGCGTGGTGCGGGTGCTGGAGGACGAGGGCATAGCCAAGTTCACGGCCTCCGGCAATGAGCTCTTCGAACAACTGGATACCGAACTTCACACCAAGCGCGCCGCCGCCTGATGCCCCGCCGGTCGCCGACCGGACCATCCCGGAGCAGCTGTGATCGCCAAGGACCTGCGGGTGAGCGTCCGTTCGGTGCAGCGGTGGCGGCGGACGTGGGACGAGGGCGGTCCCCGGGCGCTGCGGTCGCAGGGGCAGCCGGCATCGTTTCCGAGGCGAGCGAAAAGCAGTTCGCGCAGTTGGAAGCGGAGTTGGCCAAGGGTCCGGCCGCGTATGGCTGGGAGGATCAGCGGTGGACGTTGGCGCGGGTCAAAACGGTGATCGGCCGGCGCTTCCACCTGACCTGCAGGATCCAGGGCGTGCGCAAACTCCTGGTCCGCAACGGCTGGTCCTGCCGGGTTCCAACCCGACGCGCTGTCGAGCGGGACGATGACGCGGTCGCCGGGTGGGTCAAGGAGGTGTGGCACTGCGCGGGAAGACTCGCGGCGGCTCGTGGAGCCTGGCTCGTCTTCGAGGACGAAGCCGGATTCTCCATGGCGGCGCCGCAGTTCCCCTTCGAGATCAGCTGGTACCTGCGGCAGCGCCGTTCGCCGATCGCCGGCTAGGCACCGGAAGGTTCCCAATAAATGTGGCGGCGAGTGGAGGGCATGCTGTGCGTGTCACGACCAGGGATAGATGAAGTGATCTTGGCCTTCTCAGTGCCTCCTGACCTGCGAGGCTTCAACAACATGCGGACGGCGTCCGGGAGCAACTGACCTGCGGATTCTCTGATTTGCAGCCCTCTTACCTGGCTCACCGTAACTTGCCATGGACTGACATCAAGTGCTCCTGGACGTGTTGCGGGGCGGTGATCAGCGCGGCGTGGATGGCCCGTAGGCGGGCTCTTAGCGATCTTTCGTGGGGTAGTTGTGGCGTCAGCGGGCGTGATCGAGGGCCTCGGCGCGCGCCTGGCGCCTCAGGGGCGCGATGGACTTCCGGTACGGGTGTGGTGGGCACGCGGGTGATGCTCTACTGAGTGCTGTTGGTTGCGGTGTGGTTTCCGCTTGAGTGGGGGATCGTGTTTCGGTGCCTGACCTTCCTGCCCCGAGTTCGACGGGGGTTCGTATCGCCGGTGACCGGTATCAGTGGCTGGTTGCGTGGCAGGGGTGTGTCACTGCAGTGCGGGATGCGGAGCTGCGCGCATCGAACCCGGTGGTGGCGGTCGGCGTCGAGGTCGACGGCGTGGGAAACGTGGATGATGTCGTCCTGTACCGAAAGGAGCCGCCGCACACTTACACACAGGTCAAGTACGCGGCGGACAGCTCCACCCCGGTCAATGAGGACTACCTGCTCAAGCTAAGCGATAAGGGCGGCCCGTCGATCCTGCGGAAGCTGGCGCAGGCCTGGCAGCAGCTCACCGAGGACGGCACTCCGGTCGACCTTGTGTTGCTGAGCAACCGGTCCCCGGACGCCGAGGATCCACTCATCTCGCTGCGGGATTCCCGCACCCAGCTGCTCGTGCCCAAGGCGGCGCAGCAGGGCCCGAGATCGAAGAAGGGCCAGGCCCGCAGGCGTTGGGCTGATGGCGCCGGGCTGAGCGAGGAGCGGCTGCTTGACCTGCTGAAGGCGCTGCGCTTGGACCTGGCACGGGACGTGATGCACCTGCACGAGCACCTGCAGATGCTGATGCTTGCTGCAGGGCTGCGATTCGACGAGGAGGCGATGCACGCCGGCGCGGACTGGGTGGCCCGCCAAGTCGCCGACGGCCAGCGCCGGTTGTCCCTGGCAGACATCAGGGAGGCGATCCGGTCTCTTCGCCTGGAAGCCGGCTCCTCGCGTGCGGTGGTGTCCATCGCCACCCTGAAGCCGGATCCGATGGCGGAGGATGCCGACTACGTGGTGGATTGGATGGACCGTTTCGAGGGCGACTCACCGTATGTGAAGCGGCGCCCGCAGGCCCCGGCAACCTGGGCGCAGCTGCAGGCGGACATCGAAGCCGCACCGTATAGGATGCCGCCGGGCACGACCGCGGTCGCCGTCACCGGCAGCCTGCGCCTGGCACCCGCGTTCGTGGTCGGCGCCGCCTTTCGCATGGTGACCGGCGTCGACCTGGCCGTGGCCCAGCGCGATCAACTGTGGTCGTCCGCCGAAGCGTACGAGGCTCCGCTGGCGCCTGCCGTCGGCGAGCACGCCCTCGGTCTCGGACCGGATCTCGCCGTGGCCATCGCGGTCGCCACCGACCCGACGCAGGACGTGCTGGACTTCCTGCGGGAGCAGCAGGTGCCCGTCTCCCGGCTGCTGGTACTGCGCCCGCCCGGCGGGCCGAAGGACAACTCCATCCCGGATGCCGCGGCTGCCAGCGCGCTGGCCGTCGGTATCCGGGACCTGCTGCGCCGTGCCTGCCGCACGCACCCCGCAATCCACCTCTTCCAGGCCGGGCCCAGAGGCCTGTCCCTGCTGCTGGGCAACCGGTGGAACCGGCTGCGCCCCACCACTGTGTACGAGGACGTGAACGGGCAGCAGCTGTACGAGAAGGCGTTCGTCATCGACGCATGAGGCCCCGGCATGCCTCTACGAGCTCGCCGCCGGGGGAGACGTCGTGCCTTGAGCCAGGCGAAGATCGTGATGGACGAGAGTGAGGCGGTCACGAGCCGTCAGCCAGCCCAGCGCGGCAGCGATCGGCAGCGGGCCGTGGAAGAACAGCAGTCCCTCCACCGCGATAGTGTCGCCGAGACGCTGCGCCCACTCTTGCCGGGCGGCTTGCCAGCACTCCCAGATATAGGTGGTCACCGCGGCGTAGAGGGCGGAATCGTCGGGCAGGTAGGCGTTGCCGGTGTCGATGACGAGATAGGCCCCGCACGGGCCGTTCGCGTGTGCCGGGCCCGGTGGCGACAGGCGGTAGCCGGTGTGGTGTCCTGGCCCGCGGGTGACCTGTCCGGTTGCTGCCACGTGGCGGGCGTCATCGATCATGGAGCCGGCCGATGCGAGACGTACGATCAGCGCGATCCGGTGACGCTGCTGTCCGGCTGCGTCGGGTATCTCCACCAGCTGCGGCCGGCCGGATGCGGGAGTTGCCAGGTGCCGGCTCAGCTGACCGCGCTGGTGGTCGCTGAGCGCGGCACGCAGCGAGCCGCCGAGCTCGACTCCAGGGACCACCGAGCGGCCGGTCTGCTGCGACAGATGCATCACGGCCAGCGACAGCTGGGCATCGTCGGCCAGGCGCCGGCCCAGAAGGAACCCGTCCTGCAGATGAGCGAGTACATACAGGGCGACGTCGGGCTCCGCTCCAGCGGCTGCTCGCAGCTCTTCGATCTGCGCATCGATGAGCCGGGCGACGAAGTCGACGACGTCCAAGCAGCCCGGCACAGAGCGCTCACCGGGCCACAGGACCGCGCGATCGACGACCAGTACCGCGCTGTGCGCACGGCGAGAGGCGTTCTTGAGCGCCACGACCCGTGAGGCCTGCGTACGGTCGGCCGGATACAAGCTGACCACCACGCCGAGCCCGCGCGGGCGCTGCAGCACCCACCCCACCAGCACCAGGGCAAGGGCGCCGACGAAGACAACGGCAAACACCCACTGCCGGCTGGTCCACTGCTCCAGGATGCTCGGCACCACACCCAAGGCGACGGCCGTGCAGGCCGCCATCAACACGGTGCCACCGCCCTCCCGGGAGACCACCAGCCGCCTCAACTGCCCGAACCACCTCACGCGAACCCCCTGCTCTGCGCTCTGGACACCTGGGCTGAAGACTCTTGCAGTGATCATGCGTTGAGAGGCGCGCGCGTTCCATGGCCGATACCCGAACAAGCCGCAGCCCCGCGCCCGGTGGCCCTGACCCGGGCTGTGCCTGTTCATCTGATCACTACTTCCATCTGTGCCAAGTCCGTAGCACCGACGCCCACGAGCACCCCCGTGTGATCGACTGGCTCTGATGTGAGGGGCGTTGTCAGTGGTGGGTCGTACCGTGGTGAACGAGCAGCCATCGATGCCTGTTTGCGGCCGCGGCGCCCGACTCGGGAGCCTGCAGCCGCGGCGTGCACCCGGGCTGGACAACGCACCCGAGGAGGCACACCGCATGGGGGTCGACGACGCGTTCAACACGTTCCAGAAGACCGTCGACGAGGACATCGACAAGACCAGACTGGCCCGCGAGCGCCGGGACTTGTTCAAGACCGCCCTCGGCGGTGAGCCCGACGTCCTGGAGGTGTTCGGCTCAGGCTCGCTCAGCCGCAGCACCCAGCTCAAGCCCATCCACGACGTGGACATCATCGCCATCTACGACCCCGACGAGCACCCCGAGTGGGGAAGCGACGGGCCGAGCGCCGAAGAGGCCCTCGAGTACATCCGCCGCCAGGTCAACCGGCTGCTGAGCCAGACCAACGGCACCCACGACAACGTGGTCCGGCACACCCTGCTGCGCAACCACGCGGTCAAGTGCTTCCTCGACGACCCGGACGACCCCGACGCCTTCACCGTGGACGTCATGGCCGCGCTGCGCCAGGCGGACGGCTCACTGCTCATCCCCGAGACGCTCACCACCCGGTGGGTGCCGGCCGACCCGGAGTACCTCATCGACAAGGTGGCCGACCACCAGCGCGCCTGGTCGTACTTCCGGCCGCTGGTGAGGGTGCTCAAGCAGTGGCGGCACACCGTGCCGGTCGAGGGGCGCATCAAGTCCCTCGTCATGGAGGTCCTCGCCCTGAACTGCATGCCCAAGTCCGGCAACCGGTCCCAGGCACTGAAGACGTTCTTCACCGCCGCCGCGGTCCGCGTCAACGAGGGCGTATGGGACCCGGCCGACCTGTGCGGCGAGATCCAGCCGGACCTGGACCGTGTGGGCCTGTCCGCGGCGTTCGCCGAGGCCGCAGACATCGCCGAGCGGGCCTGCGCGGCGGCGGCCGAGGGCGACACCGACCAAGCCCTGCGGCTGTGGCAGCAGATCCTCGGCGAGGACTTCCCGGCGCCCGCCGCCCCAGCCAAGGCACCCACCCTGATCACCGCGCCCGCGTTCATCACCCCGCGCCCCATCAAGGACGCACCCCAGGGATGACGACCGCGCACACCTCCACCGACCGCACGCCCATCCCCTGGTGGGCGTGCGAACCACGCCGATTGCACCGCGACCGCGAGGAGATCACCACCCGGTTCCCGGGCCTCGCCTGGAACGACGAAGGAGCCGGAAGCTGGGAAGGCAGGCTGCCGCGCTGGCCGTTCGACCGGCCTGAGCCCGAGCACCTCACCGGCTGGATCGGCGACGAAGGACTCCTTCTACGCATGGAATACAGCCAGGCCTACCCCATGGTGGCGCCCCGGCTCGTCCCCCTGGACCCGCTGCCCGAACCGTATGAGTGGACCCAGCACCGCTGGCACGTCAACGGCGACGCCACCCTGTGCCTCCTGCGCGACGACATATGGACGGGCCGCGAGTCGGTCGTCGACCTACTACTCACAGCAGCCGGCTGGCGCGTCGAATACGCCCTGATGAAGTCGGGGGTGATCGAGCAGATGTCCGCCAACGGCATCGTCGACGACCTCTGCTTCGATCACATCCTCACCCAGCCCCCAGCTCCGCCCGACGACCCCGAGCGCAGCGACCAGGCCACAGCCGGACAGGACCGCCCAGCGTGCTGATCCTCATCCCGCAGCAGGCAGCAGCCCAAATACGGTCCCTGGGATCGTGGGGACGGCTGTCCCTGCGCATCAACGACCCGGAACAGTACGCCGTTGTACGGGGCCTGTCGCAACAGGGCCAGACGATCCTGCCGGTGGAACCGTCACCCGAGCACCGTCTGCTGGCCAGCTACCCGTCCGTCTCGACCGGCTGGTGGCTGAGCGCCAGTCCCGACCTGCACCTGATGTGGCTGGCCCTGAGGGCACGACGCGGTACTTCTCTCAAACTCGACGCATTCCGAGCCGCCGTGCCCAACGGCTACAAAGCACCCGGAGCACCGGGCTACGTGGCCATCACCTACGCCCCAGGGCTCAAGGACGCCTACCCCGAGCACGAGCTGCCGGATCTCCTCGCCTGGCACGTCACGCCCGGCGGTGCGCAGCCCGTCGCCGTGTCCGTCGAGCCCGGCATTACCGGTATCCAGCAACTGAACGACCACTGGCCCGTGCACGAGCTGCAGAGCAAGCGGATCATGCTCGTCGGAGCGGGAAGCATCGGCTCGGCCACCGCGCACGCCCTCGCCGGCTACGGCATCGGCTCTCTCACCCTCGTCGACCCCGACCGGCTCGACTGGCACAACCTCGTCCGGCACACCAGCGCACGCAAGCACACCGGCCGGCACAAGGTCACCGCTCTCGCCGAGGAACTCACCGCTCTGCGCCCCGACACGAAAGTCGATGCGCGAGCCCTGGACGTCATCGAGCACGCCGACCAAATCCGGGCTCTCCTCACCGACACCCACCTCGTCGTATGCGCAGCAGACGGGATGGCCGCGCGCCGCGTCACCGGCCACCTGGCCCGCCGCGCCGGCCTCACCGCCGTTCTCGCCTGCGTCCTGGAAGACGGCGCCCTCGGCGAGATCCTCCGACTCCGCCCTTGGCCCCAACATGGCTGTCTCACCTGCCGGCGCCACAACCTCACCGACACCGGCAGCCTCGACCCCGAGCCCACCCTGGACGCCGGATACGGCACCGGCACCCGGCACCGCCCCATGACCGCCGTCGGCTCCGACCTCCACCTGGTCGCCCACCTCGCGGCCAAGACCGCCGTCGCGACCCTCCTCGAACGCGCCGGACACCCCGACCAGCGCCTGCCGGGCGAGCACGCCCTGCTCGGCCTGCTCCGGCAACCCGACTGGGCCCCACCGTTCGACCTCGACCGCACCGCCGAACTGCGCTGGCTCGACGCCACCCCGCCCCGAACCGGCTGCCCCACCTGCGAAGCACCATGACCCAGCGGCCCGTCACCACCGTCCACCTCACCGCCCCGGCCGCCCACGTCATCACCACCGAGCTGCGCACGGCCGACTACACCACAGAGACCGGAGGCATCCTGCTGGGACACCACGCCCAAGACACCTGTGGTGTGAGGTCTCGGGACTTCTTTGACGTTGTGTTCTCGGGACATCCTTGACGCCGACGGCCTGTTGGTGGTCTTCTCCTGCCTGCCTGTTTCTGGATCTTCGGGTGGGGTGCGGGGTGGAGCACGACCGGGCATGGCTGGTCGATCAGAGGTACCGGGCGGTCCGGGAGGTGCTGGCCGGGTCGCCGATCACGGAGGTCGCGGTCCGGTACGGCGTCTCCCGGCAGACGGTGCACAACTGGCGCCGCCGCTACGAAGCCGACGGCATCACCGGACTGGAAGAAGTCTCCCGGCGCCCGCACCACAGTCCCCACCGGGTGACAGCCGAGGTCGAGGCGGCGATATGTGAACTGCGGCGGGCCCATCCGCGCTGGGGCGCCCGCAGGATCGCCTACGTCAGCGTTCGCGGGGTGGCCCCGGTGCCGTCTAGGGCGTGTGTCGAAAGTGGTTTCTCAGGGGCCGTGCCGTGCAGGGCAGGGCTCAGAAGCGCGCGGGCGATGCTGACCGGTGTCGGTCCACATCAGGGGACGTTGAAGTACGGCCGGTGTGGCTCAGCGCGTGACGTCCATGCGCTGTGTGCCGATGACCGACAGCAGCCGTAGCGCCTCTTCGGAGGGCGAGCCTGGGACCGCGGTGTAGATCACGACCTGCTGGTCGCGGTCGGTGATGTCGAGGACGTCGCAGTTGACGGTGACGGGGCCGACCAGCGGGTGCTGGAAGGTCTTGCACAGGGTGAGCTCGGCGGACACGTCGTGGGATTGCCACAGGCGGGTGAACTCTTCGCTTCCGTCGAGGAGTTCGGCTACCAGCTCGTCGACCTCTGGATCGTCGGGGTAGCGGGCGGCGGCGGCGCGCAGCCGCTGCGTCGAGATGCGGGCGAAGGCGTCCGCGTCCGACACTCCGTACAGCCGCTGCCCCTGCGTGTGCGGGCCAAGAAAGACACGGCGCACAAGATTGCGGTCGCGTCGCGGCAGGGCGGAGAAGTCCTCCATCAGAGCTGCCGCCAGATCGTTCCAGGCGAGTACCTCGAAGGTCGCGGACGTCACGGTTGCTGCGGCCTGCGGCAGTCGGTGCAGCAAGTCGAGGATGCTCTGCCGTACCCGTCGCGAGGGGCCGGCCGACGGGAGCGGCGGTGCACCGGCGAGGTGGTGGAGATGGTCACGCTCGGCGTCCGATAGGCGCAAAGCCCGAGCCAGTCCGGCCAGCACCTCGTGTGACGGGTGCGGAGCCCTGGCTTGCTCCAGCCGCGTGTAGTACTCGGTCGAGATGAACGCCAGCTGCGCCGCCTCCTCGCGGCGCAGCCCCGGGGTGCGGCGGCGCGGGCCGGCGGGCAGCCCAACCTCGGCAGGAGTGATCCGTTCGCGTCGGCTGCGCAGGAAGTGCGCCAGTTCTCGTCGATCCACATCCCCAGTGTGTACAGACTTCGGTCGGCACAGCCAGGTACTGCTGGTGTCTGGCTCGGCGTCGCGGACGGGGGCAGGCTCGCTGCCATGGACAACACACCTATCACCGGAACATCCAGCGCCCCGGCTGCGCTGGGCCTGCTGGCCAACAAGGTCGCCTTCATCACCGGTGCCGGACGCGGCATCGGTGCTGCTGCGGCTCGGCTGTTCGCCCGTGAGGGCGCCCGAGTGCTTCTCGCGGCCCGGACGGAGGCCGAGCTGAAGACGGTGGTCGAGGAGATTCGGGCGGTGGGCGGCACCGCGGAGTACGTGGTGTGCGACCTGGCCGATGCGAACAGCGTGCGCGCCGCCGTGGACCGCGCCGTGAACCTGCACGGTCGGCTCGACATCGCCTTCAACAACGGCGCGACGATCCAGCAGCCCGGTTCGATGGACCAGATGCCGGAGGCCGACTTCGACCACATCTACGCCGTGAACCTCAAGGGCGTCTGGCTGGCCATGGTCGCCGAGATCGCCGCCATCCGAACCACCGCCGGGACCGGCGCCATTGTCAACAACTCATCTGTCGGCAGCCTGATGGGCAACCCCGAGCTGCCCGTTTACGGCGCGATGAAACGGGCGGTCAACAGCCTCACCGAGTCGGCTGCCGTCACGTACGGCCCGGGAGGCATCCGCGTCAACGCCATCGCCCCTGGCAACACGGCGACCGAGATGATAAGCACCTGGGAAAAGGGATCACCCGGTCTCCGAGAGCGGCTCACGGCGCACACCCCGCTGGGCCGCGCGGCCGACCCGCAGGAGATCGCGCAGGCCGCTGCCTGGCTGCTGAGCGACCGCTCCTCCTACGTGACCGGCACGGTCCTCCGGGTCGACGGCGGCGCGCGGGCCTGAGCCAGGGACGCCTCTATCCCTGTTCACAGCCACTCGTTGATCGCCGCTACGAGGACGGTCGCCTCGTAGCGGACCGCGAGCTTGTCGTACCTTGTCCCCACAGCTCGGTGCCTTTTGAGTCGATTGATGCCGCACTCAACCGCGTGCCGAGCTTTGTAGGCCTCCCGGTCGAACTTCGGCGGACGGCCGCCGCAGGAGCCGAGTTTCTTGCGGTTGCGGATGTGATCGGCCTTGTCCGGGATGGTGCAGTGGATCCCGCGTCTGCGCAGGTAGGCGCGGTTCTTACGGGAGGCGTAGGCCTTGTCGGCGCGCACCCGCGTGGGCCGGGTGCGTGGCCTGCCCGACCCCAGTCGGGGCACCCTGATGCGACCCAGGACGACCTCGAACTGCGGGGAGTCGCCGCGCTGCCCGGCGGTGATCACGACGGACATGGGCTTCTGGCCCTGCTCGACGGCCAGGTGCAGCTTGGTGGTCAGGCCGCCGCGCGAGCGCCCAAGGCCGTGGTCGCCCGGCTCGGTGGAGACGCCGCCGGGCGGCTCCTTCTGCAGGTCCCCCTTTTTCGTGCCCCGGCGGCATGCTGGTGGGCACGGACGATGGTGGAGTCAACGTTGATCTCCCAGGTGATCAGGTCCTTGGCATCGGCCCGGACCTGCAGGGCTGTGAAGATCCGCTGCCAGGTGCCGTTGCGCTGCCACCGACGGAACAGGTCGTACACCCGGCCCCAGGGTCCGTACTCCTGCGGCATGTCCCGCCAAGGGATGCCGGTACGGACCCGGAAGCGTATGCCGTCAACCAGCCGCCTCCTGATCCATATCGGCGGTCGGCCGAGCTTCTTGCCCCTCGGCAACAGGGGCTCCAGCACCGCCCACTGCTCGTCCGTCAAATCTCCACGCACCATGAACCAAGATCATCCCACGATCAAGATCCACTTTCGACACACGCCCTAGGGCCACCGTTCACCGGGTCCTCACCCGCAACAGCCTGGTCGTTCCGCAGGAACAGCGTCACGTGCGCAAGTACAAGCGGTGGCAGCGCGAGGCACCGATGCACCTGTGGCAGCTGGACCTGGTCGGCGGGGTCTTCCTTGCCGATGGCCGGGAATGCAAGATGCTCACCGGGATCGACGATCATTCCCGCTTCCTGGTCGTGGCCGCCGTGCTCGCGGTCCCCTCCGGCAGGGCTGTCTGCGAGGCATTCGCCGCAGCGATGCGCCGGTACGGCATCCCCTCCGAGGTGCTCACCGACAACGGCAAGCAGTTCACCGGGCGGTTCACCAAGCCCCGGCCGGCCGAGGTTCTCTTCGAACGCATCTGCCGCGAGAACGGCATCACCGCCCGTCTGACCAAGCCGCGATCACCCACGACGACCGGAAAGATCGAGAGGTTTCATCAGACCTTGCGGCGCGAACTCCTCGACCACTCAGGGCCGTTCGCCGACCTTCCCGCGGCCCAGGCCGCTATCGACGCCTGGGTATACGCCTACAACTACAAGCGGCCCCACCAGGCCCTCGACATGGCCACCCCCGCCAGCCTGTTCCGCCCCACCCGGCCCCAGCCCGGAGATCCACTGCCGTCGGTCGCCGGGCCGGCAGTTCCCCAGGCTGCCCCGGCCTCAGTGGCCATGCCCACGCGGGCAAAGTCTCCGGCGACGGCGGCGGACGACGGGCCTGTGCTGCTGTCCAGCTCGAATGCCGTGGAGTTCGACACCGTGGTCGCCGACAGCGGGGTGCTCAATGTCCTTCCTCGCGTCCAGCGGCTTCGGCTGGCTGCCGAGCACGCCGGGCGCCTGGCACACGTGTGGGCCGATGAGCACAGCGTCCACATCCTGATCGGCGGCGAGCACGTCCGCACCGCTGCGTCCAACTTGACCAGCGGCGACTTGGAGGAGCTCCGGCTGCGCGGTGCTCGCCCGGCCGGCCAGCCCCCGGTCGCCGCCGTCATGGCCCGCTCCAGCCGACTCTCCGCCGGCGCCGTCGTCGAGGTGACCCGCGCGGTCGACGCTACGGGCTTCTGCCAGCTGGACGGCACCGCCCCCAACGTGGGGACACCGCTGGCCCAGCAGCAAGTGACACTCCGTCTGGACGGGCACTTGGTCCATGTTGTCGCCGACGGTGTGCTTGCCAAGACCCTCCCGTCACCGATTCCTCCCGAGCGACGGGCCCACCTCCGCGGCGCGCGCGTGGCAACCGACCCGCTGCCCGCACCGGCTTCCGGGCCGATCAGCGTCACGCGCCGTGTCCCCCGCGATGGCGTCGTCATGGTCACCCGGCAGCGGCTCCGCATCGGCCGCACCCACGCCGGGAAGACCGTTCGGATCCTGGTCGAGGACACGCACTTCCGGGTTCTCCTCGACGGTGAAGAGCTCAGCCTCCACCCCCGCAACGACAACCAACCAGTCACCCGCTTCAAGGCATACGCACCCCGCAGCAGCAACGGCGAGACGTCAAAGATCTCCTGATGACACGACGTCAAAAATCTCGTGAGACGTCACACGACAAGGGGCTTGTCTGGGCAAACAGAGGTCCTGATCGGGCCGTTCACCGGCCTCCCGGAACGCGGCCGTCCCTCGTCGTTCCGAACGGCCGGGGGGGCGTGGCCTGAGGACCGTGCCGAGGACGTGGGTTGTTGCGAAGTAGCCGGCCTGGCGGGAGTCGTAACTGTTGTCGGTGTTGTCGCCCAGCAGGACGAGCGCCCCGGCCGGGACACGGTCGTCCGCCGTGGCGACCGGCTCCGGCAGGGCTCCGGGCGGTGGCCGGCCGCCTGCCACTGCCGCCACACGCTTGAGACACGCCGTGGACGTAGGCCTCCATGACGACCGCATACAGGGCCCGGTCGATGCGGCGGCGCCGCTCCAGCAGCGCGGGAAAGAAGCTCCCCGACCGCAGCTTGGGGATCGCCAGGTCCGGGTCGCCGGCCTGGGTGCTGAGCGTCTTGTCGCGGTGGCCGTTGCGCAGCGCGGTGCGCGTGCTCCCCTCTCAGGTCAGGGCCAGGCTGCCTAGCGCATTTTTCGCAAGTTGTTTGTTCGACACCGACGCCCCGAAGGCAAACAATCCTGAGCTGCTAGTTCTTGAGCCGAGCACCGTACGAGCATCTCACCAACCGTCACACGGGATCCCGGAGAGAGGAACGAAATGGCTTTGCCCACGGTCTCCACGAACCTCGCCAAGGTTTTCACCGCCGGCGCCGCGGCCGCTCTGCTGATGCTGGGCGCGTCCCCGTCGTCAGCGGCGCCGACCGCAGCACCGTGCAGCCAGGGAACGTACTGCTGGTGGTCCGGTGCCAACTTCGGCGGAAACGGAATCTCGTACACCGGTGATCTCGTCACCGGCACGTGTTATCTGACCACCAACGTCGGCTCCGTCCGTTCGTATGCCCACTATCACCGCCAGGAAGGGTACTTCTACGCGAACAGCAACTGCACCGGAAGGTCCCACGCGGTGCGGGCGCGCACCGAGAGTCGCGACATCGGATTCAACGCCTACAGTTTCAAAGCTGCCTGCGTTTCCTGCCTGGCCAAGGACTGAACCGTGAGATTCAAGGAGGAATCGTGTCCGTACGTCACTTCGCCGCGACTGCACTCGGGTGCGCGCTGATATTCGGCGCCACAGCGACATCCGCCGAAGCGGCTTCGCCGACGGAGACAAGGGACACGGCCGCCCAGGCATGCACTCCGGGCGGCCCGATCAGCATCATCAAAGGAACCAACGTCAACATGCGCGCGACACCGGGTGGACGGTGGGTCGGTACGGCCCAGAACGGAGACTGCGTCTACTGGTACGGGGCCACATCAGGGCCTGCGGTGACCTGTCCAGGCGGTCAGGTCGAAAACGTTTGGCACGATGTGTTCAACTACCGGATTCTCAAGCGGGGATGGGTTTCGGCCTGCTTCCTCTAGCACGCGAAAGGCCGTTCTCTCCCTCACGAGAGAACGGCCTCCGAATTCTCGCGCTCCCGGAGCACGAACCGATGCCAGAACGGTGGTGTGGATGCGCCGGTTGGCCCGGATGAGCCAGTCGGCGAGCTGGATGTTGAAGTCGGTCGGCGATGCGAAGATGCGGCCGGGCAGGAAGCTGGTCTCGAGATAGCCGTTGGCCCGCTCGACCAGACCCTTGGCCTCCGGGTCACCGGGTCGGCACTGATGATGCGGATGCCCAGCAGCCCAGCGAACGCGGCGAAGTCCTCGGTGAGTTGAGGCCGTCCGCCCCGCCAGGAGCCGACCGCGGCCTCATTGTCCCAGACCAGAGCCTTCGGGATGGCCCCGAGTCCGGTCAGCAGCCGCCAGTGCCCGGAGATCAGGTCGGCCGCCGTCTTCGTGGGCAGCATCCTCGCCGTGATCCACCGCGAATAGCCGGCCACCATCACCAGCACCGGCGGGCTCGCACTCTGCCCGAACCCGAGCGGGATCTCAGCGGGCGGGAACCACAGATCACACTGCGCGAGTTCACCCGGCTCATAGCCGGTCCGCGAGACCGGATCCGCGGCCCGGTAGTCCGGCGGCAGGTCACGGACCCGCCGCTTGAGCACCGAGTACGACCTGTCCAGCCGAGCCGTTCCGTGATCACCGTCGCCGGCATCTCCGGGAACCGCTTCAGCAGATCCCTGATCTCCGGCTCGACCGCGTTCACGATCGAACCCCTCGGCGCCCGCTGGTACTTGGGCGCCGCGTCACTCGTCAGGGCCCGCCGAACCGTGTTCCTCGAGATGCCCAGATGCCTCGCGATCGCACGGATCGGCATCTGCTCGACCGGCGAATCTCCGCCCAGTCCTCCACGTCAATCACCCTTCCTCCCGGCCTGACTCAACGAGCCCAGACCTCTGAAGGGGGTCAACTCTCAAAGCCCACTACTGGTCCACTTTTCAGAGGCCACCGACACCGGCCGATCCGGCGGCGCGGGTGGGGGATGAGCACGTGTGATCTCCTCCAGACGTCGGTGGACAGCGCCGCGTCCCGCTGGCGTGGGGTCGCACGACGAACTTCGTCGGCGGGGAGCGGGAGCGGGGCAGGGTCAGACAGGACAGAAGGTTTCAGCCGGTCACGGGCCTGCTCACTCGCAGTGTCGGGTTACCGGATTTTTCGAGAGTTGTTTTGTTCGGCAGTTTGGTCCGAACGCGAACAATGCAAAGCCGCTACATCTAGGGCGGACGGTCCAACTAGGTCACGGCATGGGTCAACCGACCGCAGTGAGGGGGCGTGAATGATTCGCAGCAAGCTGGCCGCCGTCGCCACGGCTGGCGCAATGGTCCTCGGTGGAGTGATCGCCGGTGCTGGTACGGCTTCGGCCAGCCCTCGGGACACGGCTGACGCGGCAGGACCAACTTCGGCCGGTGATTGCTTGTACGTCCTCAACACCAGCGGCTATCGCACAACGGCAGCAAGGGCCGACGCCTGCAACATCGGTGCATCAGATGTTCTGGGGGCTGTCCAGATCTGCCAGATCCGTCTCTGGAATACCGAGGTCGGCGAGTACGTCGCGAGGGTGGCTTGTAACGCCGCCAGTGATTAGACGAGTTGGGAGAAGCGCATCATGAGAGACAAGTTGCTCCGTAGACGCCGCTGTGCCTGCGCTGCGCTTGCTGCTGCCATCGTCGGCAGCACGTTAGCTTTCGGCACCACAACAGCCAGCGCATCGGCTGCGAGGTGGGGATGTGAAGGAGGCTCGCCGGTCAGTTTGCCGGGCCCCAGGACGGCACGCATCAACAACTACGATGCCTACGGCCGTGTCATCGAACTGCGTCATGCTCCGGAGATCTACAGTGATCCGTCGATTGACGAGCCAGACTGTACGTGGGGGCGTATTTCCAACGCACGTGTTGGTGACCTCGTCTGGGTCGACAGGTCCTCGAACGGAGGTCGTACGTGGAGTCAGCTCTCCATTACCCGCGTCACCTCCGGGACCTCTGCCTTCACGGGCGCGTGGACCAATGCCGGCACCTTGATGCGTGCGTGCATATCCGTGCCAAACATCTCGGGCGCCAAATGCACCCCGGGGTGGTACTGACACGACTCGTCGTGCCCTCGATGGGCGACTTCGCTGGCCGGTGTGCACCCGGCCGCCGAGCCGCCAGCAACATGTGATCGGGACAGACCAATGTCGGTGTCCCGATCGAGCCCTCGGCTAAAGGCCTGAGCACACAGGTCATAGCTCTTGTGTAGAGCGCCCGGAAGACGGCACGAGGTGACACCGCTGTAGTCGCAGCTCACTGGCGAGGCTTTATCGGCTTGCATGCTGATGGCCCGCACCCCGAGAGGAATGCGGGCCATCAGTGACGGAACTCAGCTTGGCGTTTAGCGTCGCAGGTCACCCGACCTGCTGGGGCCGCAAGAGATGGTCAAGTGAACGCGAGGCCCGCCTCGACGCGTTCCGCTGGCTCAACCGCTACAACACACGACGCCGTTACTCCCGCCTCGGACAACGCAGTCCCATCGCCTACGAGACAGCACTCGACACAACATCAACTACGCCGGCCCAGGCCGCATAACCCGTGTCCAAGATTCCGGGTCAAGGCCCAGCCAACTTCAAGGAGGAATTGTGTCCCCGCGTCCCTTTGTCGCAGCTGCACTCGGGTGTGCACTGGTACTCGGCACCGCAGCGGCATCCGCCCAGGCGGCTCCGCCAGCACAAACAGAAACCACAGTAGCCCGGCAATGCAACATCGTAATCAAAGGATCCAACGTCAACATGCGTAGGACGCCCGGCGGACAGTGGGTCGCCACGGCACAGAATGGAGACTGCGTGCGTCTGTACGGGGCTACAAGTGGCGGACCCAGTGTGCAATGTACCGCCAACGTGCGTACTCCCGTTTGGTACGACACGTTTAACTATCGAATCTCTAAAAGGGGATGGGTATCCGCCTGTTACCTCGGCAACCCCTGACGCTCTTCAGGGAATTGCCGTAGGGAGTCCGCACTGCGTCCCGTCGACCGCCGGCACCTGGACGGCGGCGAACGCTGGCTGAAGGACCCGGCGGCCAAGGCGGCGGCCGCCGACCGTATCGCCCAGGCCGTCGGCGACGACTCCGCCCGGACGGTCCGCCTTCTGGCCGAGACCCGAAGCGTGGGACTCCGGCGATGACGAGTGGGACGGCCGAGCGGCGCGCAGCGTACGCCAACGACCTCGGCGCGGACCGCTCACTGGTGGCGGTCACCGCGAAGAGCAACAGGTCCAAAGGCGACAAGGACCCGCCGAATGGATGCCGCCTGCTGAGTCCGTGGGGTGTAGGTACCTCGCGGACTGGGTTGCGACGAAGTTGCGCTGGAACCTGGCCGCGGACCCGGCGGAGCGCCAGACGCTGACCCGCCGTGCCGAAGGCTGCGACGACACGGTGCTGGAGGTGGCACCGGCCCCGTAGGACCGGGGGGAGCCGCCACTGCCGTAGCGGCGGTTGGGAGGCGTGTCACAGTGCACAATCCAGCAAAGACCGAAGTGCGGGTCCCTGCTTCAGGGACAGGGGGATTGATAGGAGATAGTTCCCACGTACTGCCGCCACTGTTTTCTCGAGAACGTGTGCTTGGTGGCGGTGCAGATGCGCTGGATGGCCCGGTCGGCGTTCAACTCCCATAGCAGGGCAGTGCCGTCGTCGCTGCCAGTGGCGAGGGTGTGCCCGTCAGCGCTGAAAGTCACCGCCGTCACGGGTTCGGTGTGCCCCTTGAGGGGGTTCCCGAGAAGGGTCGGCTGAGGGGTGTCGGCGAGGTTCCACAACCGGGCGTCCTCGTCGTCGCCGGCGGTGGCGAGGGTGTGGCCGTCGGGGCTGCTGGCTATCGCGGCGAAGGAAGTGTTGCTGCCTGCGAGGAAGCGGGCAGGGCTGGTGAGAGGGCGTGTGATTGGTTTGGGGTGTGTGGGAACTGTGATGTCCCAGAAGGAATCGGGGTCGTCGTAATTGCCGGCGATGAGGGTGCGCCCGTCGGAGCTGAAAGCCATTGAGACGAGGTCGCTGGTGCTGGTGGTGAGAGGGCGGCTGTGTCGCTTGGGGCGTGCAGGGGCGCTGGTGTTCCACAGCCAGGATCCTGGCGCCGGTCGCGCTCAACCCGCAGCTCGACCCCGAGGCCGTACGGCTGCTGGCCCGCCAGTTCGCCAACGGAGACCGGGACGGCGACGGCATCGCCGAGGACAAGCCGGTCAACGTCGTGGTCCTGGTGCCCAGCGAGAAGGCCGCGAAGGCCTGGGAGAACCACGCCGACCGCACCTACCGCGTCGGCGACCTCGCCGTCGGCGTCAAGGAACTGCAGGCCGGCCATGTCGGCATGGTGGTCCTGGTCAACAAGTACGACGGCGTCGACCTGCCCGCGGACGTCTGCCGCCTGCTGATCCTCGACGGGATCCCGCGCCTCCTGGACGCGGTGGAACGGCGCGAGGCGGTCGCGCTGGCCGACAGCTCCGTCCGCCTGGCCCGGGAGGTGCAGCGGATCGAGCAGGGCATGGGCCGCGGTGTACGCGACAGCGAGGACTACTGCGCCGTGCTGCTGCTCGGGGCCAACCTCGGCGTCGCCATCCACGAACCGCGTCACCTGAGCCTGTTCTCGCCCGCCACCCAGGCCCAGCTCAAGCTCAGCAGCGACATCGCACGGCAGATCAAGGGCGAGGGCCTGAACTCCGTGCGCCAAGCCCTGCGGGCCTGCCTCGGGCGGAGTCCCCAGTGGACCGAGCGCAGCCGCCGGGCGCTGGCCGAGGTGCGATACGCCCCGCACGGGACCGTACGCCCGGAGGCCGTCGCTCTGCGCGAAGCGTTCGACCTGGCAGCAACCGGACGGACCACCGCGGCCGCCGACCGCCTCCAGCGGACCACGAACGACCTCGACGACCAGGCCCTGCGGGGCTGGCTGCAAGAACAGAAGGCCGCCTACCTGCACATGACGGATCCCGTCGCGGCACAGCAGGTGCTGACCCGCGCGCTGGACGAGAACCAGTTCGTCCTGAAGCCCGCGGGCGGCGTGGAGCCGACCCAGATCAAGGCGGCGGCCGTACAGGCCCGCGAGGCCGCTCAGTTCCTGGCCGCCGAGTACGGCGACGGCGTCAACCTCGTCCTCGGGGTGAAGGCACTGCTGGAAGAAGTGGTGTGGGGCGATGAGGACCGCGCCGACGACGCCGAACGGGCCTGGGAGCGCCTGGGCCGGCACCTCGGGTTCGTGAGCACCCGGCCGGGGCCCGGACAACCTCTGGGCCCTCTCGGTCGCACGGCAGGCCGTGATCGAGCTGAAGACCGGGTGCGTCACCGACACAATCGCCAAGAAGGACGCGGACCAGCTCGGCGGCAGCATCCGCTGGCTCAACAAGAACAACCCCGAGGTCAAAGCCCTGCCCGTCATGGTGCACCCCAGCCGCATCTGCGACGCCAAGGCCACCCCGCAACCGGGGATGCGCGTGGTGACCCCGGCAAAGTACGAGCTCCTGAAGCACGCGGTCGTCCAGTACGCCCTCGCGCTCGCCAGTGATCTGGGCCGATGGGGCGACGAACAGGCCGTCGCCGCGCAACTCGCCCACCACAAGCTCACGGGAGACCGCTTCTTCGACACCTACTCCGAGGCCGCCCGCACCAGCACGTGACCATCACGCACCCCGACCGAGCCGACATCAACTGGCACGTTCGCTGAAGACTTGAAGGGGCACCCGCCGTCGACCGGCCGCTGCCCCTCTCTTCTTGCCCGAACGCTGTCGGCAGGGAGCGAGGCCGCTGGTACCGTCGCTCGTATGGACCAGAACGGATCCCCGGTTCCACCCTTCGACCCGGAGGAGTACGCGCGCGTCGCGGCAGCCGCCGACATCGTCGGCAAGTCCCCCCAGGACTTCGTCCGCGAAGCGGCGCTCAAGGCTGCCGAAGACCCGTTCCTCAAGGCCCTCGGCAAGACCCGCGACCGCGTCCCGCAGCTCGCCGAGGTCTTCGCCACCCAGGACACCCACGCCGCCGACACCGGCACGGCCGCGTGGCCTGACCCCGCGCCCATGGGCAGCCGCGACCTGCACGAGTCCCAGCGGCACGGTCACGCCGCGTGACCCGGTTCCTCACCCCGCAAGAGCTCCTGCAGATCGCGCAGACCCTCCCGGGCGACCCGGCCTGTCTCGACCTGGGCGTGCTCGACGGCGCCTGCGCCCGAGTCCAGGCCCACTACATGGGCCGCGACGTGTACGCGAGCGACTGGCTCAAGGCCGCGGCCATGCTGGAGAGCATCGCGCTGCACGAGCCGCTGGAGGCGAAGAACGAGTTCTTCGCCTGGCTGGTTGCCGAGACGTTCCTCAACACCAACGGCGTCACGCTGGACTACGAGCCGGAGGAAGCCCTCGCGCTCGTCATGCGCGCCAAGCACAAGGGCGCCAGGGTCCAAGAGGTCGCCGCGCAGCTGCGCACCTGGTCCACCGGCTGAGACCCCGGCCAGAACCCCGTCTATCCGTCTCCGTCGGCGGGCACCTCGAACGTGATGGCCTGCTCGTTGGAGGCCTTCTCCGCCGCACTCAGCCGCTCGATCTTGTACTTCTCGTCCAGAACCTTGGCCTTCAGCCCCCAGGACAGCGCGCGAGCCCGCATCCCATTGTCACCAGTGACCACCGTGACCGGGGCCGGCACAATGGCCTGCTGCAGATAGCAGGCGCGCGCGACGATCTCATCGTCGTTGTTCGGCAGCCGCACATGCCCGGGCTCGTCCAAGAGCACGTCAACGACGGTGTCCTCGTGCACCACCGCGTGGCCGACGGCCTCGATCTGGGCCAGAGTGCGCTCCAGGAGCGCGAAGACGCCGCGCGCCCGCTTGCGGACACCGGTGTCATAGGTCTCGTACGACTTCTTGTCGATCTCGTCGAGGACGACATGCGGGATCATCACGGACGTGCCGCGACCGAAGAGCCGCTGCCAGGGGATCTTGTCGAAGCGCATGTAGTGCAGCAGGTCGTTGGTGTCCAGCACCACCGTCCGCACGCGATGGCGCGTGAACCGGTCCTGCATCCGGCGCAGTTCATTGGCCAGCTCCATGAAGTGCGTCCGCAGTTCCTGCAGTTCGGTGTTGATCAGGAGCGTCCACCGGCCCGGGTGGGTGAACTGGCCGTGCACGATCGCGTTGTAGCGCTCGCCCCGCAGGCGTGCCGTCACCGACCGGTCGGCAAACGCGTCCAGCAGATCGGTCGCGGCCTGAAGCGTCCACCGGTCGTACTCGCCCACCACCCGGTTGACGTCCAACTCCCAGTTCTCGGGCAGGCCGGCCCTGGTGGAGCCGACGAAGTGGTGGGGTACTGCGTTCTGGACATCGTTGAGCCCCTGGTCGGTCAGGCGTTCCAACAGCGTGATCGCCTCAACACAGGTCGTTCCAGGCCTCAACAGCATGCACGTGCTCCTTACGGTACGGGCCATCCGTGTCACCGGATGGAGCTGAGCTTAAGCTCCGTCCGGTGGAGACGTTCTGGATCATCGCGGCGGCGGTCTTGTGGGGTGCCGGCACCGGCCTGCTCATACCGCGCGCTGTGTACCGGCTTTCCGTGCCCCCCGATGAGCCGTGGCGGGCTGCGTGTCCCGCCGGACACGCCTTCACCGGCGCCGGGAACGGATGGTTGGGACGGGCCCGCTGCGCCGACTGCGCCTCGTACGGCCCCAGCACGCCCGTCCTCGCCACGGTCACCGCTACGGTCTGCGCTGTCCTGGCGGCCGCCACCGGTGCCCGCCCCGAGTTGCTGGTGTGGCTGCTGCTCGTCCCGGTCGGGGTGCTGCTCGCCGTCGTCGACTTCGCGGTGCACCGGCTGCCCGACGTGGTCACGCTGCCGCTCGCGGCGTCGGCTCTCATCCTGCTCGGTGGTGCCGCGCTGCTGCCCGGTGCCGGCGGCAGCTGGAAGACCGCGCTGCTCGGTTCCCTCGCGCTCGGGGCCTGCTACCTGCTGCTGTTCCTGATCAACCCCAAGGGCTTCGGCTTCGGCGACGTGAAGCTAGGCCCTGCGCTCGGGGCTGTCCTGGGCTGGTACGGCTGGGGAATCCTACTCATCGGCACGTTCGCCGGATACCTGTTCGGCGCGGTGTACGGCGTCGGCCTCATCCTCGCGCGTCGTGCCGGCCGCAAGTCAGCGATCCCGTTCGGCCCGTTCCTCATGGCTGGAGCATTCGCCGGGATTCTCCTGGGTTCCCGTGCTCTGTGAACTTCGAGGGTGGCTCGCCGGTGTGACTAGCTAGTGGGGCGTGCCATGGGCATCCGTGCTCTGCCCGTCTTCCAGCGGGGCGGGTGGGCCTTGTCCTGGCATCGCGCATGGTCCGGGCGAGTAGGTATGCGAGCGATCTGGCTATGCGAGAGCGGGATGAGACTGGTTCTGGGAACGAGTTCTGGCCCCGCCTACGGGCTTGGGGATCGCCGTGGTGGCAACGGTCGAGCCGAGCGAAAGGCTCGCAGCGGCTATTGCCTGACGGCCTGGCACTTCCGCGCCCAAGCTGGTCACCGCAGGAGCCAGGTGGCGCCGCCGCCGGCGACAGCGGCGGCGAGTGTGAACAGCCGGTGGGGAAGTGGCGGATGGTTAGGTGTACTCCGCCGACGCGTAGTTCGAGGAACGGCTCACGCTGCTCGGCGGACGTCCGGGGGTCCTGGGACCGTTTCGTCGGTCTGCCTTTCTGGGCGTACGGAACGAGGGCCGTACACCGGGAAGCGGAACGGCACGGACGATATTGGCTGCTGTGGTTAGCCATGCAAGCGTTTCTGACCTGCGACTTCTCTTGAATGCGCGGCTGCGGCATGCGTGGGGCAAGCAGAGCAACCCCTTGCAGACCCGCACCCTACGAAGGGCACGGCGGAAGGGTCAGGGCCTGGCGTGGGCGCGGTGCGGCCTGCTGTGGGCCCGTTGCCGTTCCTCGCGGTACGTACGAGCGGGCCCGCCGCTCCGTAGACGGAGCGGCGGGCCCGCGGGGGATGTGATTGGGTCGCGGCGACGAGCCTCGACGAGGTGTGATCGACCGGTTTCTTACACGTGGGTCTTCGCGTAGTCGATGAACGCGCTCCAGGCGGAGGGCGCCAGCGCGAGGGCAGGCCCCTGCGGGTTCTTGCTGTCGCGTACGGGCACCACGCCCGGGACCTGCGCCACTTCCAGGCAGCTCTGGTCACCGCTGGAGTACGACGACTTGACCCAGTCGAAACCGGTCTTGGCGGCGTTCGGATAGGGCTTGCTCACGGGCGTCAGTCCATTTCCTGTATGGCGGCGCGAATGCGGGCGATGGATTCCTCAACAGGAAGGGCTTCCGAGTTGAGGCGGCGGAACAGCGTGGTGAAGATTTCCACCTGCGCGGGTTCCTCGTAGTAGACGGTGTCGATGAGGCCGTCGGCGTACACGACGTCGGTCTCCGCGGGCTCCGGGAACGACAGGATGCCGAAGGGCCCGTGCAGGGCCGAGTTGATCGCCGCAGCGGACGGCAGCGCCTGCACCTGGATGTTGGTCTCGGAGGCCTGCGTGGCGAGGTAGTCGAGCTGCTCCCGCATGACGTCCGAGCCACCCACGCGGTGCCGCAGGCTCGCCTCGGTGATGATGGACCACAGGCGGAGCGGAGCGCCACGGGAGAAGACCTGCCTCCGCTGCCCGCGCACTTTGACCTGCTCCTGGACGTATTCGAAGTCGTCGGCCTTGTCGGGCCGTTGTTCCCGGATGACTGCTTCTGTGTACGCGGGTGTCTGGAGTAGTCCGGGGATCAGGCCGGTCTCCACGACATAGAGGTCGGAGGCGTCCCATTCGAGGGCGATGTAGTCGGCGTACGCCGACTTGAGGGTGTCCTCGTACTGGGACCACCAGCCGCGCTCGCGGCCGTGCCGGGCCAGCTCCTGGAGCCGGGCGCGAAGCGCCTGGTCGTCGACGCCGTAGAAGTCGAGGAGCACTCGCAGGTCGAGAGGACGGACGCCCGACTGGGCTGCCTCGATGCGGCTCATCTTGGACTCGGCGCACTGGAGTTCCTCGGCGGCCTGGGCGAGGGTCTTGCCGGCCCTGGTACGGAGATCGCGCAGCATGCGGCCAAGCCGCCGCTGGCGCACGGTGGGGTTCTTGTTCACGGCCACAGCGAGCGTCCTCCCCATATTCGCTGCTGTCAGTGTCGCCCAGGTGCTTGGCGCGGAAGAACCCACCGGGCGCCTCGGCCCACGCCTTCCAGATCTCGGGCGTGAGCTCGGACAGCGAGCCCACCGGGGGATCTGCGGCGGCCATGGACCGCAGAAAGTGCCGCACGCTCCGGTCATAACTGGTGCAGCTCTGCGCGCTGTCCCAGTACGCCCTCGCTCGTCGGGCGAAGGCGGCCGCCACCTCGCGGCGCAGTGTCTCCGACCCCGGCAGCGTGGCGTAGTCGTACGTGCCCAGGTCCTCGCCGCCCTGTCCCACCGGGCTGACCACCAGCCCGGAGGAGTCCACGATCTCGCGCCGCCGGTATCCGGCGGGCGGCAGCGGTGCGCGCTTGCCCGTCGGGCTCATGCGACATCCAGGATCAGGCCGGTACGGCGCGCCAGCTCGGCGAACAGCTCGGGGGCCGACCACCGATGGTGCAGTGCTCGCGCGGATCGCAACGCCGTCATGACCCCTTGCGCACCGGAGTCCCAGTTGGATGGCTTCTAGAGCCTGTCCGATGGGTCAGGTGACCTGCCAGCCGGTCGGTCGTTCCTCTCGGTATGGGGCGGGGCGATCTATCTGATGACGAATGGACTCGGCTGGAACCTCACCTGCCGAAGAGCACAGGCCGAGGAGGACGGTGGCAGTTTCACCGCCAGGTCATCAACGCCATCGCCACGCCCTATGACAAGAGGGCGTACGTCTTCCACGGGACGGTCACCGTCGCCGCGATCAGGCTATGGCTCGGACCGTGAACTGCAAACATCGGACACCGTTAGGCATTCTGACAGCCGTAGCGCGGCCTGTACCAGGCCACCTGCTCGGCACTCATCGAAGCGCGAAGACGGCCGAGGGGTCGCCGCCGATGCGGCACGCGGAGGTCCTGCGCTCGGCCTGACGGCTTCCTGGCATGCCAAGGGGTCCGGTGGGACGATGTTCTTATATCTAGTCAAAGGGGAAGAAATGACTGCGATCAAGGAAAGCATCGATATCGCCCGCCGCCCCGAAGACGTCTTCGCGTACGTGACCGATCCCTCGCATCTGCCCGAGTGGCAGGCGAGCGCCGTATCGGCCCACACGATGGGCGACGCCCCTCTGACCGTGGGCTCGAAGATCCAAACGGTCCGGCGGGTCGGCCGTCGAGAGATCCCGATGACCATGGAGGTGACCGAGCTGGATCCTCCGAGGCGGTGGCACTTCCACGGTATCGACGGCCCCATCCGAGGGGATGTGACGGGCACGATCGAGCCGCTCGGCAACGGGGAGCGGTCGCGTATGACGTTCTCCGTCGACTTCGAGACGCACGGGATCGGCAAGGTGATTGCGCCGCTCGTACTCCGTCCGCAGCTGCGGAAGGAGTTGCCGAGGAATGAGGAGAAGCTGAAGGCGTTGCTTGAGGCGTGAGCCCTGCCGGGGTGCGGGGGGTCACCGCCAGGGTGCCGATGGAGGCCGGCTGGTCGACCACGACCAGCACCTTCCCCACATGACTCGTCGGACACTGCCGAAGCCCTGTCGGCGTCGCCCTTCCTTGCCGCGTGGTTTCTTGCTCTGGACAATGACCCGATTGCTCCGGTCCTCAAGGTGGTCATCGTGTCCGACCCGGACGACCCGCAACAGACTCCCGCCGCTGCACCGACCGGACCGGAAGGCGGCGAGGAGAGCACCTACGAAGCGGCGGCGGAACACCTGCGGCGGGTGGTCTCCTGGTACAACGAGCGGATCCTCGCCGAGCGCCGGGCAGAGGCCCCCGACCGGGACCGCCTGGAGCAGCTCATCGCCGCGAGGAACTCGTGCGCCGACGACCGGAAGGCCCTCGAGGACGCGGGCCCCGAGGATGTGGCGCGGATCGCGGCCGAGGCCGAGGAACGCTTCACGCGGCTGACTGCAACCGAGCAGTACATCGCCGGCGGGCTCGGCCTCCTCGCGCCGCAGTACTTCGGCGGGGCCCCCGTACTCTCAGCGCTGCTCAGCGCCGGGTGCGTGGCCCCCGAGGAGCGCGGCGCCCGGCTCTCCGTCGACAGGCTCGCCGAACGACTGCGCCACCTGCGCGAGCAGGGTGCGGTGATCTCCACGCTGTGGACGACATCGAGCGGGTACGTCCGCCGACGCGGCTGGGAGGATCCGGTCTCCGTCTTCGCGTGGTCCATCACCACCGACGACCTCAAACGGGCCTTCACCCGCTCCGGGATGCCCGTCGCACACGGCCGGACGAAGGAAGCCGACGAACTGCAACGCCACCTCGCCCGGCAGTGGAACGGGCCCGTCCTGCGCCTGGACTGGTGGCCCGCCTGGCTCGACGGTAAGCAGCAGCTGACCACGTACCGGTTCGGCCCGTCACAATCCCCTGCGGGGCTGCTGTCGTTCAACATGAAGCGAAGCGCGCGGCACGGGATGGAGCTGACCGTGCACGACTTCTGGGCCGCCGACGCGTCGTAGGCGGACAGGAGCGGGATGGCACGTGTCCGCGGGTCGCGGACACGTCGGATGATGGTGGCCAGGACGTCGGCCAGTTCTGGGCTGACGAGCACGACTCGCTCCTGGTCGGTCTTGGACGGAGCGATCTGCAACAGTGGGACGATCTCGCCGGTGGTAGGCAGCCGGTACTGGATCAGGGCGTGATGGCTGATCTCCAGCATCTCCTCGATGCGTGCGCCGGTGTGGCGCAGGAACTCCACCGCGGCCCAGGCCCAGAAGGCGCGATGCTCGGCCTGGCCGAAATGGCGAAGGGTGCCCTGCTCGTCCCGCGCACCGGCGGTCGTCGCGTTTTTGGTACGGACGAAACCCGCGTCGCCGATCGTGAAGGTTGCACCAGGCGGAACGGCGAGGGGGCCTGAAGGCGGGCCGATTGCTGAGCGTGGTGATCGGCCGCAGCTTGGACGAAGGTTTCCATGACGGGCAGTCGCTCGCGCGTTCGCTGGTCCATGCGGGCCTTGCGCCGCTTGACGCGCTTGCAGTTGGAGACTTCAGCCTCCTTGATCGGACAGGGTGCTGCCCAGGGTCCCCACCGGGCGGGTTCCTCGGCCGCCCAACGAGCGATGTCCTGGTAGAAAGCCCGCACCGCCACGAGCAACTGAGGAACCGCGACATTCGACGCGACGTCATACACGACATCACTGCTACCCCCGATCTCGTCGATCTCTCTTGGACGTTGTTGTTGCTGTCGTCGGCGGATGCGTAGTGAGAGGTGAAAAAGGTGAAGTCACTAGGTTCCCGCCTATGAACGGTGCTGTACTCACTTTGGTCGTGGCCGTTGTGGGTGTGGCTGGCACACTGGCATCCGCCCTACTTACGCAACGTGGCGCGACAAAGGCCAAACGCATGGAGTTGGAATACGCCGAACGTCAGCGAGCCACAGATCGGGAGATCGAAGAACGCCGTATCGCACTAGAGACCCGTCGTGCATGCTACGTGAAACTTCACCAGGCAATACGCCATTATCAAGCCATGCTCTATAATCATGTTCACACTTTGCTCAGGGAGGCGACGAGCGACGAGCAGTGCGCCGAACTAGAGGCGGCTCGCTACAGTGTTCGTGATGCTTATGCAGAGGCTCTGATGGCGGTATTCGACGATGTAATGGACCAAGCCGTCGATCTCGCCGCACGCCTGGATGTTGTCTACCGTCTGGTTAAGCGCTTTGACTCTGGAGTTCAGGATTCAGAGGATTCTCTAGACGATGCGCGTAGGCAACTGAAGGATGTCTCTGATGGGATCCGCTCCATGAGGCGATTGATGCGGGCGGACCTTGGCATTGCAGAATGCGAACCTCCTTCCGCTGGGGATTCTTGATCGAGTTGCAGGACTACGGTGATTAGGCAGTCGCCTGAAAGGGCTGCTCACGCCTGGTCCGGCTACGAGAAATGACGGCTCGACGGAAAGTGAGATTCCCCTCCTGCTGTGGAGACCGTGACCGGAGGGATAGTTGGGGTCATGGCATCCAAGAAGCGCCTCTACGATGCGGAGTTCCGCGAGGGGGCGGTACGGATCGTGATGGAGACCGGGAAGCCGATTCCGGAGGTGGCTGAAGATCTGGGCATCCATCCCGGGACGCTGCACAGTTGGGTGTCGCGGGCGAGGCGTAACGGGTCGCCGTCGTCGGACCGGCCGGCGGCTGAGCCCTCTGGTGGCTGGCTGCGGGAGAGTGAGCGGGCGGAGCTGGAGCGGCTGCGGGCTGAGGCCCGGGAGAAGGACAAGCGCATCCGCGAGTTGGAGATGGAGCGTGATGTGTGCAAGCGATTCGTGGCCTCGTGGGTGAAGTAGCTGACGGGGACCCGGCCGTCGCGGTCGGGGTGATCAGCGGCTGCAAGGCCGAGCAGAAGATTCCGTACCGCACCGCGTGTCGGGCGCTGGGGGTGTCGGAGTCGTGGTTTTACAAGTGGCGTGAACGACCGCCCACCGCGCGGGAGATGCGACGACAGCGCCTGGCGGAGGAGATCGAGGAGATCTTCCGCGGCTCGGGCGGCACCTACGGTTCGCCGAAGGTGTTCATCGAGCTGATCCGCCGAGGGTGGCGGGTGTCGGTGAACACCGTCGCGAAGCTGATGGCCGAACTCCGCCTGGCCGGACGGAAGATCCGCAGGCACCGGTCGCTGACCAGGCCGGGCAAGCGGGCCGCGGCTCCGGACTTCGTGCGCTGGGACTTCAGCGCCGAGGAACCGGACCTCGTCTGGGCGGGCGACATGACCGAGATCGACACGGGCGAGGGCAAGCTCTACCTCGCCACCGTCATTGATCTGTTCTCCCGTCGGCTGCTGGGCTACGCGATGGGCACCCGGCACGACGCCGACCTCGTCGTCGCGTCCCTGCACATGGCTGCGGCCACCCGGGTGGCGACGTCCGTGGCGTGATCATGCATACCGACAGGGGCAGCGAATACTGCTCGGGGAAGTTCAAACGGACCTGCCGCAAGCTGGGCATCACCCAGTCCATGGGCAGAGTCGGATCTTGTTTCGACAACGCCGTGAGCGAGGCGTTCAACAGCGTGCTCAAGGTCGAGTACGTCCACCGGCACACCTTCGCCACCCGCACCGAGGCCCGGATCAGGATCGCCACCTGGATCACCGACTTCTACAACACCAGGCGCCTACACAGCGTATGCGGGTTCAAGAGCCCGATCGACTACGAACGCGAGTACCGAGCCACCCTCGCCGAGGGACTGGCCGCATAGACCGTCTCCACACTGCGAGGGGATTGACAGCTCCGCACCTGGGTCATCCCGCCAGACGAATGGGCGGTGATCACGGAGAAAGTGGCTCAACGTCAGTTACCGAGGATCCGTCCCCTCACTCGCTGGAGTCCAGGCAGGCATCTTGCGGCGTCAGTCGTCATCTGGGCCTGGGCCACACAGGGCTACTGTTGGCTCGCGCCAATGCTCCACCACCAGCGCCACCGCCTAACCGCACCGCAGATGAGTGAGACGAGGCGCGAAGCCGGACGCATCATCCGCGCCGACCCCCGCGATGGACAGGGCAGCGTCCAGCGGCTTCTGAACGAGACGCTGTGGGACTACTGCAGTGATCTCACCGTACGCATCGACACCGGGCTGCCTGCGACAGGCGCGGCCTGCAGTGGCCCCCTTGCGGACAACAGGACCTCATGAAACTCGTTTGGAAAAAACGGCTGGCCGCACCGGTGGTTCGAGTGGGCGATTTCAGGCGGCCACGGAGCGATTTCTGGAAGCGGAGGATATCTGCAGTCGGTTGTGACCGGTCACGCGCAGGGGCGGTGCGGCAGTCGAGTCTGCCGGCGCAGGTGGCAGACTTCTTCTTCGGCGTCTGCGCGTCGACCGTCTCCCGGCATTGCGCGGTCGCGTCCCGCGTCGTGGTGTAGGGGATCAAGCGTTACGCATTCCGGTACGAGGCTCCAGGCGATCTTCGTCGATTCGGCGGTCCACGAGGCGCCCTGTTAGGGCGGAGTTCAGTCCCCGGGCGTGAGGAGCCACCGCCGCCGTCCGCGGATTCCGGAGACTTGATCGGCCAAAGGTCCTTGCGTGTCGCGCGGCTGCCCGCAGTTCGGGCATTCGGCTTCCAGATGGATCCGAAGCTCGGTGCAGGCGAAGACGATGGGCAGGTGCCAGAGCTTGAGCCATGGCCCGTCGTGCAGTTGCTGGGCCAAAGTGCCGTCCGCCAGGCAGGAGGGGAAGAAACGGGGCGCGCCGACATAGAGCCATGCGTCTGGCCTCATCAAGCGCCCTGGTCCGGGCTGGGGCCGGGCGATCGGAGGAGAGCGGTCACGCCACTGCCCCAGCGCCAGAGGGTAGACTTCCCCGGCCGTCTGTTCCGTGAGCCAGGCGAATGCTTCAGTCTGAGGCTTGGGAAGGCCCCGCAGCAATCGCCAAGCACTCTCCGCAGGTCAGCGTAGTGCGGGAGTGGGTCTGGGCGGGTGAGTTGGAACCACGTGGTGCTCCGACGCTGCGCCCACCTCCGTCGCACGTTTATGGCTGTCTAGCTGCGATGGTTCGTGGGGCGAAGAGATGCTCTCCCTGTGTCACCTGGGTCCAGACGAAGACTGAGGCTTCCTGGCGTTTGCGGTCATCAAAGTCGGGTCGTATCGATCTCGGCAGTGGCTGCATCGTGTTGATCAGGGTGATCCAGATGGTCCGGTCGAGTGCCCAGCCTCGAAGCGCCTCGCGTCTGCGCCGGTAGTCGACGAAGAGGCGCGGATGCGCCCCCAGTTCCGAAGCAAGTTCCCGGAGTGCCGCATCGAGTTGGGTCGGATCGCAACCTGCTTGTGCCCAGAATCGGGGCTCGCTGGCAACTTTGAACCGGACTTGATTGGGGTTGATCCCGAGGAACTCTGCTGCGTCGCTCCGCGAGCCGCCCATGGCCCACTGAACGAGTTGGACCGCAGCAGCCCGACGAAGGAACTTTGGAGCATGGCCGCAAAAGCGGGCGAGGTGGCGTTGATACCAGTCGTGCTCCAGGAACGCCGGGATGTGCTCAGCCTCCAGGTCCTGGAAGGGCTGCTCGGTGCGGGCGGCGACGATCGCAGCCGCGCTTCGAGCCCTCGGGTCACGGAAGACACGCGCCCACGGCCCGAGTCCCAGCTGAGTGAGCTGCGGTTCAGCCTTAGCGAGAACATCAAGCAGCACGCGGAGGGCACGGTCCGCTCCCTCGAAGGCCGGGGCCCACAGCCCCGGCCTTCGCACTGTCGCGGCTGTTCCTCGGTGCCGACAGCGGCACTTCAAGCCGTCAACTCACACCGAAGAGCCCCGCAAGTGAGTGAAATACACGAAAAACATTATGACTTTAGTCAATAAAGTGAGTGAATCTATGTATCTTGGTGGGGAGTTGAGTGTTCTAGGAGGGTGAGTGAGTCAGTCACCTCAGGCAGAGTCCGCGATGAGCGCGACCGAAGCCCGTAAGGATCTCTACGCCCTGGTCAAACGCGCCGCGGAAGACGGTGTTGCGACGCTGATCCGCAAGCGGGAGGATCGCGCTCTCCTGGCGCCGTTGGACCGGTTTCCGGCAGCCCGGCAGCCTGAGGCGTTCCCGTCGCATGTGCTGAGCGCGGCACAGAAGAACTTCGGTGACCTCGTCACGCTGGCGGCTAAGGGGCAGCCGCAGGTGCTCCGGCGGAACACCACGCCAGTCGCGGTACTGCTCCCCGTCGACCCCGCCTCAAGTCCCCTCGCGTCCGACACGACCGCGCAAGCCGGCGCGGCGCCCGCAGGAGGAGCGGTGAACAGCGAAGGCAATCAGGACCGCGGCAGCGCACGGCGCAGGCTCGCCACACTGGGCGACGCCGTCGGTTCCGTGCTCACCTCCGGCCCCGCCAGTGGTCCCACATTCGGGCTGCCCGGCCTGGACACCTCAACGGGCGGTCTGCAGCCGGGACGGCTGACGCTTGTGGCGGCCGCCCCGAGCGTCGGCGGAAGCCTGCTGGGGCTGGCGGCCGCACGGCAGACGGCGCTCGTCGACCGCCGCATGGTCCTGTACGCGGCATCGGGACCGAACCGGGACGACATCTTCCGCCGGATCATCTCCGCGGAGACCGGGGGCGACTACCCGCGTCTGAAGCAGGGCCGCCTCACCGAGCACGAGCAACAGGTCGCCCACCAGCTGGTCCAGGCGGGCGACCTGCTGCTCATTGATGACGGCAGCAACCTGACCGCCGAGGACATCGCGGACACCGCCCCGCACATGGAGGGCCTGGCCCTTGTGGTCGTGGACCGGCTCCAGGCCGCCCACAGCGCCCGCCTGCCGCTGTCCGGGGACCGTCTCCCGGGCGCCTCCCAGGTCCTGGCCGGCCTCGCGCGCACCCTGCACGTGCCGGTACTGGCCGTCGTCGACAGCGACGACCCCACGCTCCTTGGCCTGATGGACGCCGACGTCCTGATGACGCTCACAGCGACCGCAGACCCCTCCAAGGTCCAAGTGACGGTAACGGAACGCGACTTCGGCACGATCGGCTCGGCCAACCTGCAGCCCGACCTGCTCCACGCCCGATTCACCGACGCCCCCCAGAGCCCGGCGACGCAACTGGCGGAAGCGGCGCTGCCCTTCACGTCCGGCGCCCAGCAGGGACTGCCCGCCGAGGCCACGCGCGTGCTGGCCGCCCTGCGCACAGCGGTGGGCGACGGTGACGACGCAGCGGTGGAGAGCCTCGGCGACGAACTGGTCTCCGCCTTCAAGTCGGTGACGCAACTGCCGCACACAGCCGAGGGCCGCCGCCTGGCCAACGCGCTGCATGGCTACCACCCCGGGCTACGCGCCCACTGCCCTGCCCTGCACACCAGCGCTGACACGGGTACCTCGGCCGCCGACGCCACCCAGCAGCAGGCACCCACGGATCGCCCTGCCCGTGCCCAGCCGACCGCGGACACCGAGCAGACCCCGGACGAGGAGAGCGAGGACGACGCCTGGGTACAGCCGGGCGACGAGGAGGAACCGAAGGACACAATCTTCCCCGCCCTCAACATCCTCAAGGACTGCATGCAGCGGTCGACGTACCACCCCATCCCGGTGATCCGGAAGGACGACCGGGGCGGGGAGCCGTGGACGATCTTCCGTGAGGTCATGGACGGCGAACCGCGCTGGGTCCACCCCGACATCACGACCGAGAAGACCAGGCCGGGCAAGCGTGACCGGCTCGTCGTGCCCGACCAGTTCGGTACCGGCCAGCTGTGCGTCATCGACCGCAACGGCTCCTACCCCTCGGCCTGCTCCGCCGTGCCGCTCGCCCCAAACAAACTCCAGCACACCGGGCCCCTGGAGGAGGTCGGCAAGGACCGCGCCGGGGCGTTCCTCATCACCATCCCCGCCTGGAACCACCGGAACATGCCGCACCCGCTGGGCCGCCTCGCCGAGCGGACCGATGACGAGGGCCACGTCTGGGTGACCACCCCCCACGTGCGCCAACTGCAGAAGCTCATCAAGGCCGGACACATCACCGAAGAGCTGATCGTCCACGACTCCTGGACCGGCAAGGCCAACGAATCCCTCTTCAAGCCCTTCTACGCCAAGGCCCGCGAAGCCCGCGCCGAGCTCGTCCAGACCGGCGGCGAGCCCTACACCGAGTACAAGCGCCGCCTGTCCATCGCGCTGCGCCTGCTGTGGCCCAAAGGCGAGAAGGTCAACTCCCCTTTCTGGCGTCCCGACTGGCGCATGGCCCTGGTCGCCGAGGCCTCCGTACGGCACTGGAGCGTCGCCCACCGCGCCGTCCAAGCCGGACACACCCTCGTCGCCCTCCGCAACGTCGATGAGGCCGTCTTCTTCACCCCGGACGGCCAGGCGCCCGACACCTACAAGGTCGGGACCGGATTCGGCGAGGTCAAGGTCAAGACCGAGCCCGCCGCGCCGGGAAATGAGCGCTGATGGCCACGGGAACAGGGGGCTCTCTCGGCGCCGCCCTCAATGAGCTCCTCCGCGACTTGGGCGTCCAGCCCCTGCGACGCCTGTCCACCTACCACGCAAAGCACTGGCACACCCAGCTGAGCCAGCTCACCCACACTCGGCGAGGCTACGAGGCCCTGGAACGCGCGGGGCTGACCGTCCAGCCCGAAACCCTGATCAAGTGGCTGTCCGATCCGGAATACAACGTCCGGCGCAGCTACCGCGACATCATCCACGCTGCCTACGAGAACGCGGCCATCGTTCCCGCCGACCCCATTCCCCAGTCCTTCAAAGACGGCCAGTTCGAGATCAGAGGCATCGTCAAGACCGGCGACGACGAGCGCATCCGCGGAGAACTCAGCGACACCGGCAGAATCACCGCGCCCCTGCGGATCGACGGCCGAAGCGGCAACTGGGTTGAGATCGAGCGTAAATGGGCTGAAGGCGAACTCACCGACGACAACTTCGAGGACGACTTCATCGAGTACGTGATCATCGAAGACATCGGTGAAGGCACCGACGGCTGGGAGTTCCCCGGCACCTCGTACACCGTCACCGTCTAACCCTGCCCGGTGCGACCACGCCGAAGGCAGAGCGCAGTGACCGCGGGCTGCGGGGGTGCGATGACCGATGAAGTCGGCGTCATCACCGGCGACCTCACCCTCGCTACCACCGCCCTGCCCGGCGGACGCGCCGCCGTCACGATCCAGTACACCGGTGCCGCGGAGTGGTACACCCTGACCGGCAGTCTCGTCCCGCTGCTCCCCGGCCAACTGGCCGCGCTCCACGCCGACGTCGTCGAGCGTGTCCGGCAGGGAGGCGGGGCATCAGCCCCGCACTGATGCGGCTCTTGCCCAATGTTGCTCTCTGGTGGCGGCCGGTTTCGCCGTGTAGCGTCGCTGTCAGATGTCGTGGTTCGCATGACCTGCCCGCGTTCCGGCGTGGGCGCTTTGCTGTGCGGTGCCGGACCAGGGCGATCACCTCCGGGTCCGCGCGGTGCGGACCCGATAGCGACTGAGAGGCACGAGCATGGCACGCGGAACCGTGAAGTGGTTCAACGCCGAGAAGGGTTTCGGCTTCATCGAGCAGGAAGGCGGCGGCCCGGACGTCTTCGCGCACTACTCCAACATCAACGCCACCGGCTTCCGCGAGTTGCTGGAAGGCCAGGCGGTGACCTTTGACGTGACGCAGGGCCAGAAGGGCCCACAGGCGGAGAACATCACGCCCGCCTGACCTCGCGAGGACATCATCGGGGCCCCGGAGCACGTCCTCGTGCTCCGGGGCCCCGATGTATTCCGTGCCGACGAGCGCGACTGCGTGGATTTCCCCGTCGACGTCGCCCTCGCCGAGCTCGTCCCGACCCTGCCGGTTGGGCCGGCTGGGCCCGTCCAATGTCCACTCACGGGCGGCCGGTCGCGCCGTCTTCACGTTCGCCGTGACCGGGCCTGGGAGCTTTAAGTTCTTTCGGGTCGCCGACTGCTGGTTTCCGAGGCGCGGGAATGTCTTTCCAGGGCGGTTGTTGCAAGGGGGCGGTCCGAGGTCCTAGAAGGGCGGGCAGTACGGCTCTGGGGTCCATGAGGCGGGTGAGTGGACTTGTGCAGGTCAGGACGTCCGCGAGCGCTTCCCTGAGTTGGGGCCAGTCGTGGGAGGAGTCGAAGGCTCGGATGGCGCAGTGCCGGAGGAACCGGACCGCAAGCGGTGGGGCGGGGTTGAGGTACAGCAGGCTGAGGACGCGGTCGACGAGCCACGCCTTGGCAGTGGTCCGGTCGATGGCGCGCTGCAACCGGCGGCCACTGCCCGGTTGGCAGCCGCTTCTCAACGCGTCCTGGAGAGCGGCGGCGCTGTGGGCGGCGACCGACAATCCTTGCGCCAGGACCGGATTGAAGCTCGCGGCAGCATCGCCGAGCATGACGAAGCCGTCCGGCCACTCGCGCAGGGCTCCGGCGGAGTGGCGCCGCCACGTCATACGCCGTGTCAGGTGGACGGCGCCCACTGGTTCGGCGTCCGCGATGAGGTCGGCCATGAGTGGGTCGCGTAGTTGCCTGGCGTGTTCCAGGAACCGCTGATGGTCCCGGTAGCTGTTGTCGGGTTCGGCGCCGAAGGCTCCCAGCAGGGTCACATGCCAGTGCCGGTCCTCGGTCTGGATCAGAACCGAGGCGTGCAGGGGGCCGGAACGACGGAAGTCGGGCTGGATAGATACGACGGGGAATTGCCCGTCGAACGCGCGTGCAGGGCGGAAGTAACGGCTGGCGTAGCCGGCGCGCCACTGCACCGCCTGGCGTCTCGGGGCGGGCATATTCAGCTGCGTGAGCCATTGCCCGGCCCCGGAGGCGCGTCCTGTGGCATCGACGACCAGGTCCGCTGTCAGCGTCTCGGTGGTGCCGGTTGTGTGATCGCGGATCTCTGCTCCGTTGACGCGCCGGCGGTTCCCGGTCAGGCCAAGGGCTTGCGTTCCGGTGCGGAAGGCGATTCCCGGCAGACGTGACACATGCTGCTGCAGGACCCAGTCGAGGAGGTCGCGGCTGCAGACGATGGCATAGTGGCGGCCGGCAGCGGGCTGTGCCCAACCGCTGCCGGCCAGCAGGAGCACGTCCCCCGACTTCCTGATCTTGCGGGCGCCGGCTGCGATCCACGCTTCGGTGATCCCGGGCACCAGCGCTTCGGCGGCGTCCGCCCCGCCCGAGTAGAAGGAGTGGCAGTGACGTGCCTGGGGCACGCCTCTGCGCGGGCCGGGCTGTTCCGGGAGTGTGTCTCGTTCGATCACCGTGATGCGGTCTGCGTACGGGGCGACCGCGGCGGCGGCAAGGCTTCCGGCGAAGCCGCCGCCCAGGACAAGCACGTGCACCGTGGTTGCCGTTCCTTACTGTCTAGGCTTCTTGTGACGTCCCGCTTGCCGCGGTCGCGCTGTCGTTGTCGTCCGGGGTTGGTGCGGGGTGGGGGACGCGGGGGACGGAGCCGTAGCGGCGGTTCCTGCTCGCGTAGCGTTCGATGGCTTTCCACAGGTCGCGGCGGTCGAAGTCGGGCCAGTAGGTGTCGAAGACCATGAGTTCGGCGTAGACGGCCTGCCAGGGCAGGAAGTTGGAGGTGCGCAGGTCGCCACCGGTACGTAGCAGCAGGTCGACGTCGGGCAGTTCGGGGACGTGGAGGTAGCGGCTGAAGGCCTGTTCGGACAGGGAGCTGGGTGCGGTGGTTCCGGCGGCTGCTTCCTGGGCGAATTGTGCCGCGGCGGCGGTGATCTCGGCGCGACCCCCGTAGTTCACACAGGCCGTCAGGGTCAGGGCTGAGTGGTCGCGGGTTGCCTTCTCGGCCTCGGTGAGGGCTTCGACGACTTCGATGGGCAGTCCGGCGGGCAGTCCGGCCCATCGCACCCGCACGTCCAGCGGCCTGCTGTCTTTATACACGCGGCCAAGGCAGGCCGGGATCTCATACATCAGTGCCTGGAGTTCCTCGGCGGGCCGTTTCCAGTTCTCGGTGGAGAACGCGTAGACGGTCAGGTGGCTCAGACCGATCTCGAGTGCACCGTGGACGACGTCGATGATGGCGTCGGCGCCGGCCCGGTGGCCGTCGGAGCGGGGCTTTGCGCGCTCGGTGGCCCAGCGGCCGTTGCCGTCCATGATGATCGCGACGTGGCGGGGCATCGCCTCGGCGGGCAGCTGCGGCGGGCGGGCCCCGGACGGATGGGGTTCTGGTTCAGCGATCGGCCGTCGCTCTTCCTGAATCTTGCGCAACGCCTGGCGCGCGTTCGCTGCCTCTGTCCTGAAACTGGTTCCGGAGGCCGCCGTCGGCGCCGGTGAGGGACGCAGAGAAACAGGGAAGAAGGTCCAGGCCAAGGCGGCCTTGGCCCGTGCGGGGGCGAGCACCCGCTGGCGTTGCTGCCAGGGCAGGGCAGGCCGGCGTTGCAGGAGCGCCCCGGGGTCGTGAGCTGCCGAGGTGAGCCGCACCCGATAAAGGTCGGTGTAGGTGGTGAGCGCGGTGCCGATCGCCGGATGCAGCACCGGCGGCACCATCGCCTGGTCGAACCATTGACGTGCCTGGTCGGTCAGGCGGTGCACCATGTGCGCGAACGCAGGGGTGGGTCGCCGGGCGAGCAGCTCCTCGCGACGCACGCCGTCTTCCTCCAGGGCCTCGGCCGGGAGCGGCACATGGCCGCGGTCGAGGTCGTCGGCCAGGTCGACGAGGGCGTCGGTGAGGTAAATGGCGTCGACCACCGTCTGCCACGCCAAGGCCACGTCGGGCGCACCGGCGGCGAGGGTTTCCGGTTCCAGTGGCAGGCCAGCGGCCCTGATCAGCAGGGACGCGGTGCGCAGCACGAGCGGAGTGTTGATCAAGCTGGAATAGCACCGCCACTCCTGCCAGGTGGCGAACTCCCGGCCGTTGACGTCCTGGCGCAGCTCTTCGAAGAGGGTGTGCAGGAACGAGGTCGACAGATTCCATGTCAGGGCGCTGTGGAGGAGGGCCTGCCGGACCGGGTCGGTGCTGTGGCGATCGCGCATGTCCGCGTCGAACGCCGTGATCCACTCCTCCAGGTTCCGGGCACGGTCGGCCGGACTGACGCCGTGGGCGTCGGCGAGGTCGTCAACGGCGCGCACAGCCCCGTACAGGGCCCATGTGGCCACCCGCAGGGGCGGCGGCAGCAGCAGCGAGGTGGCGTACTCGATCTCGCCGGTATCGCGGGTGGCACGCCGGCAGGCTTCGAAGCCGCGGCGCAGAAACGGGTCGTGGATGCCAGCACGGCGGTACACACCGGACAGCGACACGCGCAGGACACCGGACATGCTCATCACTGCTCCGCTGAGGCTGGGGAGGCGCTTGGCGGGACCCAGGCGAGAGCGAGGGCACTGCCGACGGCGGTGAGGAGGAAGCCGACCAGCAGGCCACCGACGTTGGCCGCGATCAGGCTGACCAGCGACAGGACACCTGCGAGGACGCCGGCGAAGTGGCGCAGTGCCGGGTTCCACCACGTCGTTGCTCCCGCGGCGACCAGCAGTGCGCCCAGAGCCCAGGATGATGCGCCTGCGATGCCGGTGAACTGCAGGAACCCCAGGCCGGCCCAGGAGACGCAGATGAGCTCCAGTCCTCCCAGCCCCAGCAGCAGACCGGCCAGGAAGGGCCGGTGGCCGCACCACAGCCGCCAGCGGCCCACACTCCCCATGCCCGCTTGGGTCACGACGCCCCCTTGCCCTTGTGGCCGGAGCAGCCGCCGGTGCCGCGGTCGACGGCGATGTCGATGCCATGGGCGGTGATCGTGCCGGCTGTGAAGGCGTGCGGCTGCGTCGTCACCCCGCGGCCGGTCATCTTCTGCGCCCCCACTGAGAACAACCCTGTCGGCTTCCGCGCCGATACCTGAGGGGTATTCAGCTGGGCACCGGAGAGCGTCACGGACTCGGCCGCGGCCATGCCCGTCTCGGCCGACAGGCCGCTGGCCGACGCCCGCTCAATACGTGCCGTGACCGTGACCAGGCCGACGACAGGCAGTTGCGCGGTGGAGGTGGTGCAGGCGTCCGTGACCTCCCCCTTCTCCATCCGGGTGACCAGGGCAGGCAGCACGCCGCCTCGGCCCGACACCCCGGGAGCTGCCGTCACGTTCGACCCTGACACCTGTTGTGCGTGCACGGTGAGCGGAACCTGCCCGGCGAAGGCCACCGACACCATCCCCGCGGCGCTCCCGGCCAGCAGCGCCGAGGCGCCGGCCAGCATGGGTGTCAGTGCGACGACGAAACGCACCTTGCTCGTACGTCCCGTACGCGGACGACTGCCAGCCCGACCGCGACGCCACGGCTTTGCGCGGAAAAGAGGCTGTTCCTGGTCATCGGAAAAGATCACGAGCGGCCCAACGAGCCGCGCCACCAGAGGTGTCGGCCATCACACCATCTGTTGAACGCCGCCCCAGGTCCCGTGACGGCCCCCGGCCCCGAGGTCGTTCACCGTGCGATGACGAGCCGATTCCAGGCCACCTTCGCGGGACGAACCGGGGTTCCTGCCGCTGGCCGTGTACGACATGTCCGACGACGGCTGGCGGAAACTCGGGGGGATAGCTGCGGGGCATGACGGGCACAGGGCAGACCACTCTACGAATCCAGAGGCAGCTCACCGCCAAGGCGCCCCGTCGCGGTCAGGCGATGATCGTATGGAAGAAGAGGACCGCGGCCGCGAAGGCGGCTCCGCCGGCCAGGATGCCACTGGCAACGGTTCCTCCTCCAGCATCTACAAGCCCCGCTGGGTATCCTTCGCCGCCCACCCCAACCCCTGCCCACCGAGATGCTGACAAGGTGACGGAATGACGGACGGACTCCGCTGGGTGAACGAGGCATACCCTGACGGCTACAGCATCGTCTTCTGCGAGGACCTCACGCCGGAGGAGGTGCTCGAACGCCTCGGCGCCCGGCGCGAGTCCGTCTTCCCCCTCACCCGGTTCGAGGCCCAGGAAATCGAGGCTCGCAACGCGGCGGACGAGCCGTACGATCTCGACCACCTGGACGATCTGGATGTGGAGGCCGTGGAGGAACTGGGCTTCCTGCACCCTTCGACGAACGCCGTGATCCGGGCCGGCTCAATCGAGGGCTGGTCCTTCGCGATCCAGGCCTCCGCATCGTACGTCTCCGCCGTGAGCTACCTCCCCACACTCTCCCAGGGCACCCGCGTCATCGCCGCCAGCCGGGACGTGAACGCCGTACAGCGGGTGGAATACGCGGTGGACGGGCGTGTCCTGTCGTCCTTCGACCCCCTTTTTCCGGCGTACGACGACGGGGCCGAGCCGTTGACGCTCGGCTGGCCGTCGGGCGAGCGCATGAACCCGACGCAGGTTCTGGAGCAGTTGGAGAGCTGGTTCGGGCTGTGGATGCCAAAGGACTCGGAGGAACGTCGGCTGCCGGCAGCGGGCCTGTCGACGACAGACCGATGAGTTCTTCCCGCCCCTGCCGGTCTCCCCTGAGATTCGTTAAGTCCGTTTCTGATAGCGGCCCCGTCCGGGTTGGGTGAAGAAGCCTTGGCCGGTGAGGCGTCCGAGGCGACTTCGGATGACGTTCCAGGGCCGGGCCATCGGTGGGCATGCCGAGGAGTCTCCGCTCGGAGCGTACGAGGTATCGCCAGGTGAAGGACATACGGTCCCCTTCCCGTGAACCGTGAGCCGAAAGGTCCACGATCTGCCCCCCTCGTGACCGGAGTTAAGAGATGAGACCCATTTGCGTGGAGTCCGGCCGAAGCTCCTGCCGTGCCAGGAGTCCGATGGAGTGCTCTCGCCGAACGGCTGTCCCAGCAACGTTCTGCGCCTGGAGGTCAGAAGGCAGTTCACCACCGCCGTCGCCCGGATCGTTGGCGATACGGGAGCGGATCAAAGGATGCCAGAGGCGGCCTGCTGCCGAGGCAGTTTGCTGGTTTGCTGGTATGTCCTGCTACCGGCGGTCAGGCTGTCGACGTGAAACGACAGCCTGGCCATGTGTGTGCTGCCGGGGGATCCGTCCTGGATCCAGGAAGCCGGCTATCTCGAAGACGGCTTCGGCCTGCTCGGCAGAGCCGCCGAGGTCGCCGACGTCAGAGGCGAGGCGGATCGGTACGTCCTGTCCGACCTCACCTACCGCATCGCCGCGGAGGCGATCGGCCGCATCAAACACGACGTACTCGACCACGAGGCCGGCCAACCCACGGCCTGCCTGTACGTCGTGCAGGCCTTCGAACTGGACGCCCTGTGGAAGGTCCTGGGGGTCCTGCGACGTGCACGAGATGGCGAGGACCGCACCACCGAGGTCCGGGAGCTGAATTCATCCCCTTTCTCCCCAAGCCATCCAAATCCGGAAGGACTGGGGAGGAAGAGCAGCTCCGGCCGCTTTTTGGGAAGCCTCATCAACCCTCCCAGGTCATGCCTCGACAGGGGGGGACACAGTCCATGCCGAGTGTGCTTCCCGAGCCTCTGTCCCGAAGGCTCAGCGGGTTTCAGTGCAGTGGTGAGACGCCAGTTGGATGGAGCCGTTGCCGAGGGTGAGCAGGCCGTCGTTCGCGCTGTGGGCTTGAAAGACAGCACCTGGGATGGCGATGGCCGAGGTGGTCATCAGCTCGCCGATCTGGGCGGCATCGGGCTGTCAGCCGCTGGTTTCCCAAGTCAGACGCGGGTAGGTCGAGCCGGTGAGTGGGGCTAGCCAGTCGGGATAGATGTCGGACTTGTACCACAGCGACATGGCGCGGGTCATGATGGCGCTCCGCAGCGGAGTGCACGGCCGGCGCGCCCAAAGGTCCGTGTAGGCTGCTTCGTGAGCGGTAAGTGCGTCTTGATCCCACAGCCGCTGGATGCCGGGCTGGCTGTGCCACTGAGTTTCGAGGTGGAAAGTGCGGCGCATGTCCCGGACCGTGTACCAGGAGCTGGTGTGGGAATCGATGAGATCCACGCGCGCCCCAGTGGGTAGATGAGCAAGCCGCAGGCGCCGCTTGTTGTGGCTGAGGAAGCGCAGGCCGGGAATGCCGGCGACGCGCCCGCTGGCGTACAGGACGGGCATCAGCCGAGAGGCGACGCGGCATGCGGTGTTGGTGTAGATCTCCAGCCCGTCCGGCCGGGAGATGATCGCGTTCAGGTAGCCCTGAATGCCGCTGAGACACCGCTTGCCCGGGTGTTCCACCAGATGAGGGGCACGGGCCGAACTCATCAGGCAGGTCACCAGGAGCGCCTGAAACGCCTGCTGCTGCGGACTGGCCCAGTCCAACTGAACCCGGCCCGAACCCGCCCGCGGAGTCACCCGCGCATCGATGTACAGCAGCTCTTCGCAGGCGCGTCGCAGCGCAAGGTCACTGGTGTGTGGCGACATGACAGCCCTTCAGCGGCATGACTGCCCGGGCAGCGGCCGACTGATGGGAAAGCACGCTGAGAGGAGAATCCGCGGGGGACCGGGCATCGCACCCTTGAGGCCAACCGCCTGTCCGCCCGGGCGGACCGCAAGCCTTCGGGCTGTCCCAGCCCTTGCCCGCAGACGTTACCGCGGACGTGGCTTCAAATCGGTAGCGGCGCCGGGCTGTTCACCCGTGTGGCGTAGCTTGCCAAACCGTGCCCAGCCGGACGTCTGGTGCGATACACCGGACAGGGTGAGCGAGACCACCAACCTGAACGGGGCGCAGAGCGTCCGTGACGCCCTGACCCGCGGCCGCACGGCGGTCGACGACTTCACGCGCACCTGGCTGTCGCAGGGCAACCCCACATGGCCGGAGGAAACGGCGACGGTCCTGCTCCTCATGGCCGTGCATCCGGAGTTGTCGTACACCGCATTCACCCGCCGCGAGGAGAGCCGGATCGGCGCGGACTGGCTGTGGTGGTTCTCAGACTCCACCACCCGCGAAGCCTTCGGCCTGCTGGTCCAGGCCAAGAACCTCAAGAACTCCGGCAGACGATTCACGATCGACTACACCTACAAGCAGGGCGATCAACAGCGTGCACTGCTGCGCGCAGCCGATCTGCTGCAGGTCCCAGCCGCCTACGTGCTCTACTGCGGCGACGTCGACTACCGGCGCGCGCTCGACTGTGATCAAGGACATGCCGGTTCAGTCGCGTGCACGCAGGACCCCAGGGCCGGCGTGAGCGTGCTGTCGGCGCTGCTGGCCGAATATATGGTGGGTCTATCGGCGGGCGACTTGGCGGCGGCTTCGATGCACGCCTCTGTTCCCTTGGAGGAGCTCACCGTCTGGGCACAGCAGCCCTGGCATCACCGCGGACTGCTCCGGGAAGAGATGGCGGAGTTCCTGCTGCGGCCGCAGCAGGGGGCTCGACTGGTCGCCAAACGACTGCTGACCGTGCTGGACAACTACCGGCAGCGTCAGTTCCTGAGCGCGGAATACAACCACTCTCGTCTGGACGTGGAGGACGCCGTATTCGCCGGCGGCCTGCCCGATGACCGGGGCCACTACACGCGCCCATACTTCCCGCACGTGCTCAGAGGGCTGCGCCGATCCCTCCCGGACTACGTCCAGTGGGCGATGGAGACACGTCAGATACCTGAGGGACCACAGTTCGAGGGCCTCGGCGGGATGGCTGTGGTTTCGATGTGAAATCTGCGCGGCCGCCGGTGGCGGAGGTCCAGGCAGAGGTGGGCGGATAAGGCTGCTTCTTCTCCGGGCGCACGCGATAGCCGGGCTTCATCAGCGGTTCGGCCTCTGTGTACCTGAGGGCGACAGCGTGGAGCAGCGCCGCGACTCGGTCGTCGGTGTCGGACCGGCGGGTCATCGCGGGCTCGGTTGTGCGGTTCAGGGACTGTTGGTGCCGGTGGCTTCCACCGGTAGGGGGCGCGGGTACGGGGCTGGCGTGGTTGCGGGCAGGGGGATTTCGTCCAGGCGCAGCGGCTGCGGACCGTGCGGGCCGTGCAGGGCGAAGCGAACATTGCGCTCGTCGTCCACCTCCTGCGGAGCGTCCCCGACAGCCCGGAGCAGCGCCCGCAGCCGCGGATGGGGTGACTGGCGGGCACGGCCGATGACTTCGGGCATGCGCAGCGCCTGGAGCGTGAGTGAGGCGAGATTGACGCCGGCGCGGTAGTGCCGGTGAGCGTTCTCGGTGATCCAGGGCTTGCCGTCGATGACGTCGGCCACGCTGAGATGCGACAGCGTGTACAGCATTACGATCTCGCTGCGCTGGACCGCCAGGCGGGTCCCGGGTGGCAGGAGCTGTCCTGGCGGAAGTTCCTCACTGGAGGTGACGGAGCGCCCGATGAGCGGGCCGCCACCCTGGTCACGAACTTGTGCGAACTGCTCGACGGTGGCGTCGACATGGCGGCCGGAGTCGGGCAGGAGCAGGATGCAGTGGCCGTGAAAGACGGTGCCGTCGTCGTTCCATGACGGCTCCGGGGTGCCGTGCAGCACGCTGTCGCCGTTGGCCTCGCGGACGACGAGGTCGGTCAGCGCGAGTTCCGAGCGGATCCCGAGCTGACCGTAGGCGTACTTCAGGGTGAGGCAGCTGTCCACGCAGATGTTGGCCGGCGCCCCGCTCTCGTCCGCGATCCCGGCCCACAGGTTCGGCAGCAGCAGCTCCACGAGCGCGTCCGGGGGCGCCTGTTCCAGGATGCGGGCTGTCATCGGCATGTTGCCCCGCATCACGTACGGGGTGCGAGGACCGGCCAAGAGCGAAGGGGACCGGGGCGCAGACTCCGGCTTACGCCGGATGACACGCTGCTGTGGCTTGCGCTGCTTCCTGCCCCGTGACTTGGCCATACCGGGGAGCCTAGAGACGGTTGAATCCCCGCGACAGAGCGCGAATTACGCCACGGCCGATTGCACCTGGCCGCGCTGTTCCCCGAGTCGGACCAGCAGGCCACAGTGCTGGGCTGATGCCTGGGCAACAGTGGCCCGGACCGAAATGGGCTGCCCTACCGTGGGGGCCATGAGGGTCTTGATCATCGGCGGCAGCGGGTTTCTGGGGACGGAACTTGTGCGCCAGGCGACGGCTGCGGGCTGGGAGACGGCCGTGACGTACTGTTCCCGCCCCGGCAGTATTCCCGGAGCCTCGTGGTACCAGCTCGACCTTCGCGCACCCGGGCACGTCGACGAGGTGCTGGCCGCGGTTGCCCCCGGTGCCGTCATCAACGCGACGAGCGGAGGGAGCGACTGGGCGGTCACTGCCGACGGCTCGATCCGCGTGGCGATGGCCGCGGTGAAACGCGGTTGCCGCCTGGTCCACGTCTCCAGCGATGCCGTGTTCTCCGGTTCCCGCATTCACTACGACGAGACCTGCCTGCCCGACCCGGTCACCCCGTACGGCGCGGCAAAGGCCGCCGCCGAGACCGCTGTGCGGCTCCTGGCGCCGGCCGCTGCGATCGCACGCACCTCACTGATCATCGGGAACGGCGGATCCGTTCACGAGCGCATGGTCCACGCCCTGGCTGTCGGCACACACGACGGCGTCCTGTTCACCGACGACATCCGCTGCCCGGTACATGTCCAAGACCTGGCCTCCGCTCTGCGGGAACTCGCAATGTCCGACCAGGCGGGGATATTCCACCTCGCCGGAGCGGACGCCCTCAGCCGTCACGAACTCGGCGTGCTCATCGCCCAACGCGACGGACTCGACGCAACCCGGCTGTCTACCGGGCGCCGAGCCGACACCCGCACGCCCGGCGCCCTCTACGTCCGCCTCGACAGCAGCGCCACACAGGGGCGCGTACGCACACGGCTGCGTGGAGCCCGAGAGTTCCTCCAACTCCGGTAAGACGAAAGGCGAATCGGCAAGTTCGCCGATCATTGCGCCCCGAGGGGTGACGTGCTGCGGGGGCCTCATGGAATGATCTGGCTACGCAACGTGAGCGCGGTTGGATACGGGGGTGACATGGCGGAGCGAGCGGATCCATTCGAGGCCTCAGCGTCTGCGATCGGTTACGTGTACCAGCTGCGGAAGGCACTGCACACCTGTATCGAACGGCATGCGGGCGGGCTCGACTGGTGGGCCGCGCCGACGGACAGGCCGAACAGGCCGCAGATCCGGCGGTGGTCGCCGTGTGCCTCGGCCTCGTGGAGGAGACGGTGCTCGCGAAGCTGGCTGGTGGGCATGCCGAGCACGTCGTTGATCCAGACGTGACGATCGGCTCCACGCCGCAGCCCGTGGTCTGGGAGACGAACAGGGATTGGTGGTGCGGGGCCGGGCCACCGGCGGTTTCGGTAGTCCAGGTAGGCCGCCAGGCGGGTACGTATTGGAGTGCAAAACCGTCCCTGCCCATACAGATCGGCCGGGCCTGCGTTGTTGCCGTTGCGCAGGTGCCATTGCAGCTTTCCGGTCGCGCCGTTCCGCGAGATCAGAACGCGCCGGAGTAGTCGAGCGGGCGGGAGGTGTCGAACTGGAACCTGAACGGCACACCGTCCCTGACGTTGGTCGCGACCACCGTCCACCTATCAAAAGCCGCGAACGTGTTTGCGCGCTGACAGCCGGTGGATTGGAAGCACACTTTCACGAGGACGGTGAACTCCGGCTTGATTTGGATGTCACGGCAGTTGCTCGTGGTCACGTAGAAGCCGGTTGGATCGGTAACAGTGCCCGATGGCTTAAAGAGGGAGTATGCGCTTCCAAGGCAGGAAGCGGCGATCGCGGCGCCACCCTTCGGTGCCGCGATCGCCGGCGTGGCCGGCGCAGTGAGCACCCCGGCGAACAGCACCGCACCTGCTGCCGCCGCAGCTGATTTTCTGTTCATCATGAAGGTCCCTCCTGATGCGGGGATCGCATCGACGCCAGAACACAACCACAGGAGCTCCGGGAGGGGTCCCGAAAGTCAGGTGGGGCTGGCCAGGAGATGGGCCATGCTCGGAGCGTCATAGCCGGCGTCGAAGGCGACCAGGATGTCGTGGTCGCCTGCCGCCCAGCGGGAGGCCGGGGTCGAGGCCGTGCAGACGATCGTACGGGCGGCGGTAACGAGACCCGCGTTGCCACCGAGACCAGAGCAACATCAACCAAGGTTCAAGCACAGCTTATGGGAGCGCTCTCACATGGGCCGGGTCGGGTCAAGCTGCGCCACGAAAATCCTTGCCGCCCTGACGGCCCTGGGCGGGGTTGGCGGACTCGTGGCCTTCTGGCAAATTCGCCGATCCAGTCGAAGCACCGACAACACCAATGGTGACGATCGAGCCGATAACAACGAGGGCGGCAGCAGTGCCACACCACCGTCACAGCAGCCACCGAACCCAGCCGCTCCCCCTAGCAATCAGGAGCCGGACTCAGCGGCCCCCGGGTAGAAGCTGGTTCGGCACTCAACGTCACCCCTGGTCATCCCAAGGGGTGTTCACGCGTGGGGTGACCTGGGCGTGAGCTACGCGCGTGAAGATCGCTTCCCACCCTGCCGAAGATCGCTTCCCGGCAGCACGGCATGGCTGGGGCCGCAGGGCGTCGGCCGCTGGCGGTGTTGGTCCAGCCGTTGCGAGGGAGGGCGGCGCGGGCCAGGTCGCGCACGGCGCTCGTGACGACCGGGGTGAAGCTTCCCCCCACAGGTCGCCGGCGCAGCTCTGGTCGAGCGGGTACGGGCAGACGCCACCACCCTCGCCCCGGATCACCTGCTGACCGGCGCCGGGCTGCAGAAGCTGCCCTGACCCGGGGCCCGTACGACCTGGACGATGTGTGTGTGGCGCCGGAGCGGACCATGCCGATCGACCCGAGTGTTCAGTTTCCCGGTGGTCGGGAGCCACGCGTTCCAGGAGGCGGAGGAGGGCGGCCCAGGCCAGGGCGTACGCGTCGTCGTCCTGGTAGTCAGACTCGGTTGATTCTCCGTTGAGCTGGCGTGCTGTGTACTCGCTGACCGCCGGGTCGGGCAGGACCAGGGCGGTGCCGCCGGCCTGGGGATGAGAGCGCGGCAGCCGTCCCGGGTGAGCAGTGGCCGCCGCGCGTTCCACCGGCTCGGCGTCGACACCGGTGTACTGCCGTCGACGCCGAGCCTGGTTTCACGGGCGAAGGGGAGCCGATAGCCTCACCCGATTGCGAAGCAGTGACCGTCGCAGGTGTAGTCCCACCAGGCTCCGCAGCCGCTCGGGATCCGTTCGCAGGAAGCCCGGTACTGACAGTTCGTTCCGATACGGCAGAAGTCCGACGCGTCGGCACAGCTGCAGTACTCGGCCCTGGCGGAGACCGGCTGGTCGGCCGGGCCGAGAGACGCCATGACGCGGTAGGCCTCGTCGGCGCCGAACGCCGCGATCATTTGCCGGCTCATCTCCTGGTCCGCGCGGACCCGTGCGTCCGACTTATCGCCGCCGAACACCGCGTCATCGGAGATGTAACGCTCCAGGTCGGCAAGGGCCCGCTTCTGCTCCGAGGTCGTGGGCGGGTGGGCGGCCCGGTAGCTCGCGACGTGCTCGCGCCACAGGCGCGCGCGGGTGGAAGCCGGCAGCGCGGCGTGGATGGCCCTGCGGTAGTCGGGCGAGTAGGCGATGATCGCCTGGTACGTCTGCGGCAGCCGGTCCCGGTTGGCCGTCACCCACGCCGCGGCGGCGGAGCGGCGTTCCTCGGCGAAGGCCGGCGCCGTTCCGGTGAACAGCAGGCCCCCGGCGATGGTGGCGCCGGCGCCCAGGCGGAGGAACTGCTTACGGCTGAACCGCTTCGTGTCGTCGGCAGGGCTGACCAGCGGCTGATGGATCTGCTCGCGCAGCTGGCCGAGGGCGCTCAGGATCCGGAAGGTGGCGCGCACCCCGAGACGACGGGTGAGGGGAAGGGCCATTCGGTGCGACGTCCATGCGCGAACCCGCCCGTCCTCGTCAGCACGGATCAGGGTCGGTGTGAAGGGGGCGTCGGGGCCGAAGGCCACCGCCCGCCACTCCTTCATCCGCGGGTTCTCGAGCGGGAGCACCTCCAGCCTGCCGGCGCAGGCGGCGGCGACCGCCTGTGAAATCTCTCCGCAGGTGCGGCACGATCCGTCGAAGCCGAGTACCCAGTGCGTTTCACTTTCTGGTCGTGCTGGACGTACCTCTCTTCTTTCCTTCATGTGTCTTGTTCCTCCTCTGATGCGGGGATCGCATCGACGCCAGAACACAACCACAGGAGCTCCGGGAGGGGTCCCGAAAGTCAGGCGGGGCTGGCCAGGAGATGGGCCATGCGCGGAGCGTCATAGCCGGCGTCGAAGGTGACCAGGACGTCGTGGTCGCCTGCCGCCCAGCGGGAGGCCGGGGGCGCGGCCCGGGCAGCCGGCCAGACGGACTGATCGGAACGGACCTGCCGCACATCCTCCACGTCCCAGTACCGCTGCATCCCGCGCAGCGTTCACGCAGGTCAGAAGGGTGAGCGTCTCACGTTGACCCAGACTGGGCGGGATTAGTGGTTTCCATCCCGCGCCCGTCCATCGTGAGTGCCGTGCGCACAGCGGGCGCCGGACGACCGTCCGTACGCGCAGCCAAGTCGGCAAGCGCTACCCGCCAGTCCGAAGGTTCTTCCCCGATCGAAAGGAACGACGATGCGCAAACTGATGCTCGTCACCACGGTGGCGGCTCTCGGTTCCAGCCTGTTCCTCGCGCCCTCCGCTTCGGGTGCCCCGACTCAGCCCCGCCAGGCGGCAGCTGACTGTCGGGTCTGGATGGACACCCGAACGTACGGCGCGAGTTGCCCTGACCGCCAGAAGTACAGGGCCCGGGCCTATTGCACCAACGGAAAGTGGGTCAACGGTCCCTGGCGGAACAAGTGGAACTGGTCTTACGCCTACTGCTCCAGCATCGGGTCCTACCTGGAGGGCTGGGAGATCGACTGGGCCTGAGCCTGCTGGATTGCGGCAGGCAGCGGGAGCTCGGCAGACGGTCTCGATCCTCGTGTCCTGCTGCTGCCACACACTCAGGTTGCGTGCCCGTGTCTCGGGACGGCTGCCTCCGCACCTCGCGCTCCAGGCATGTCCCCAGGTCGCGAGGGTCGCCGTCGCCGGGGCTGTGCACCGGCACCGGACACCGGCCCGGCCGCGCCGCCCTGGAAGGAGTGGGACGTGGTGGCGCCCCAGTCGGCCACCGCGCCGGCAGCCGGTCCTGTCCGACCACCCGATCCTCCAGCTGCCGGACGCCTGGTGGGCCGACTTCGCCGGGGCGCTGGAGAAGGTGCCGCCCGTCAGTACCGACCGCGTCGCCGTACGCCTGAGAAGAAGGACCAGGCCGCCAACCGCCCGTGTGGGCTGTTGGGCCGTGTTCGGCCCTGGGGTCTTGGGGGTGCTGGCGGGCCGTGTCCGGCCCGGCGTGCGGCCCTGTGGGGCGGTCTCTGGGCCTTGTTGGGCCGTTGGGGGTGTGTGGGCTGGGGGTGAGCTTGTTCGGTCGCGTGGCGGCTCGCCGGTGGTCGGTTGTGGGCGGCTGGCGCCCGGAGGGTGCCTTGTTCTGCTGGAGGGTTCCTGATCTCTCGTCACTACCTGGGCTACTCCCGGGAGGGTTGGGCCCGGAGGGCCTAACCCTCGCCGGTATTCCGTGATTTAATTTCTCTCACGGAATACCAATCAAATGCCCCCAGTTTTAAAGGAATCGGAGATCCCCCCTAAACCTGCCCCCCCGCTAGAGGGATATGACGATCGCTCAACTCAAACCCTAATTCCCCACCCATGCAATGAAATCCAGCACTCGAATTAGTTCCGGAGGAACAAACTGCATCCGCCCGCTTTTCCGTTCCGGAGGGGCGCAGGTTTATGGAATGGCCGGAGGCCATTTCCATAACCCCCCGCCGGAGGCGGGCAATTCGCGCGGGGACGCGAGCGGAGCGAGTATTCGGCTGCCGGAGGCAGAGCTCCTGTACCCACGGCGCAATATCGGTTCCTTCACATCGGGTGACGACCGTGCGTGGCCGCCTGAGGCGGGCGCCACAGGAGACGGTCCGCCTCCTGCGTTACTGTCACCGGGCGGATCGCCTCGGCCGCAGCGGCCCGCCGCAGAGCCGTAGTAGACCGAAGAACGCGCGGTCGGGTCACCCCGGCGCGCTGTACTGCACAGGGAGTTCCATGCTGACCAGGCTGTTCGCCGCCCGCCGGCTACGCAGAGCGGCGCGAAGGGTCTTCGGGTGGGACCAACTGCGCCCCGGTCAGCTCACTGGGATGAAGGCGGTCATGGCCCGCCGGGATGCCATCGTGGTCATGCCGACCGGTTCGGGCAAGTCGGCCGTGTATCAGGTGCCGGGCACGCTGCTGCCCGGTCCGACGCTCGTGGTGTCTCCGTTGATCGCCCTCCAGCGGGACCAGGTCGCCGGGCTGCTGCGGAGAGGTGGCCAGACTGCGGTGGCGATCAACTCGTCGATGAGCCAGACGCAGAACGAGCGGGCTTGGGCGAGCGTGAGCGGCGGCGAAGCGCGGTTTCTGTTTCTGGCCCCGGAACAGCTGGCCAAGCAGGAGGTGCTGGAGCGGCTGAGCGCACTGAAGCCATCTCTGTTCGTCGTGGACGAGGCGCACTGCGTGTCGTCCTGGGGTCACGACTTCCGGCCCGACTACCTCAGGCTTCGGCAGGCCGCGGAGAGCGTCGGGCGCCCTCCGATCCTCGCGCTGACCGCCAGCGCCGCGGCACCGGTGCGCGCCGACATCGTCGAACAGCTGGGCATGCGCAAGGTCCGGGAGGTGGCGGCGGGCTACGACCGGCCCAACATCCGCCTGGAGGTGACTCACTTCCTCGATGACGCAGCCAAACGGCGGTCAGTGGTGGAACGGGCGGCCGCCGAGCCCAAGCCGGGCATCGTCTACGCCGCGACGCGCAAGGACGCCGAGACGTACGCCGCGGAGCTGAGCCAACTCGGCCTGGCCGCGGCCGCCTACCACGCAGGCACCCGGTCAGCCGAACGCGCCGCGGTGCACGACCGTTTCCTGGCCGGAGAGCTGGACGTGGTGGTGGCCACCTCGGCGTTCGGCATGGGGATCGACAAACCCGACGTGCGGTTCGTATTGCACGCTTCGGTGCCCGGATCGCTCGATGCCTACTATCAGGAGATAGGCCGGGCGGGACGGGACGGTGCGGCGGCCCGGGCGATCCTGCATTACCGCAAAGAGGATCTCGGACTGCAGAAGTTCTTCTCCACCGGCCGTCCGGATCCTGACACGATCAAGAGGGCCGCCCGCAGTGTGTGGGAGCACACGACAGCGGTGACACCCACAGAGCTCCAGCAGAAGACCGGTCTGTCCGCCGGCAGACTGACCGCGGTGCTCAATCTGCTGGAGCAGGCCGAGGCCGTCACCGTGGAGCGCGGAAAGGTGTCCCGGGTGCCCGGTACCGATCTGGGAGACGCAGTCGACCAGGCCGTGAGGCGTGGCGCCGCGCACGAGAGACTGGAACGCTCGCGGGTCGAGATGATGCGCGGCCTGGCCGAGACCACCGGCTGCCGACGGCGTTTCCTGCTCGGTTACTTCGGCGAGCAGTTGCACACCCGGTGCGACAACTGCGACAGGTGCCTGCAGCAAGCGGGTGCCCGGGCCGACGCCCTTCCAGACCTGCCGCGCCCACGCACCGCCTCGCCCGAAGGCCGCGACCACGCGTTCGCGCCCGGTGTCCGGGTCCGCCACCCCCAGTGGGGGGACGGCGAGGTCCTCAGCGAGGAGGACCACCGAATCACCGTACTGTTCGCCTCGGTCGGCTACCGCACCCTGTCGCTTCCGGTGATCCTGGAGAAGTCCCTGCTCACACCCATCCAGGAGTGACCGACGGCTGTGGGGCTCGAATTCCGTCGGTGCACATCCCGTCGCCTGCACATCAAGCCCGACATCTGGAGCAGAAGCTTTCTGCTTGACTGTGGCGGGCGGAGAGTCCCGTGAAGACCGGCAGCCTTTCAACGCGAGCCTGCGGAGGCGGGACGTCGGGGACCGGGCTCGGCGGTGCGTTCGACAACAAGGTGGTAGGCTGCATCGCGTTGACGTTGAATGCGTGTGTGCTGCCCCACAGGAAGAGCCGGAACGCCCGGTAGGGGGTTCGGTATCTTCGAGCTGCGGGCTCATCTCGTCGTTCGGCCACTGTCGGCCACGTTCGCCGACAGTCGCACGGTACAGGGCATGCACAACCGGCATGAGTGACGACGACAGGTGGGCGGCCTACTGTCGTGACAATCTCGTCCCGGCTGCCGATGTGGCGCTATCCCTGTGGCGGGCCGCACTCGATACCGAGCTGACCCCCACGACGACGGCACGACCACGCTGCTCCTCACCGTCGTCAACACCAGCCCGCCGCCCGAACACCAGTACACCGACCCGACGGACGCCGTCGCCTACGGCCGTGACTACGTCGATACGGCGTTGTACGAGGTGCGTTCGACTGCTCGGCCACCGTGTGGTCACGCGTGGGCACCAGGGTGCCATCCACGATAAGCACGGTGCCCTTGCGGAACCGTTGGCGTGGCCGCAGGGCGAGCAGCGGCCCGAGGCGGTTGATGATGCGGTCCGCCGCGGACTTCGAGATTCCGAACAGCGGCGCGAGCTGTCGCAGCGTCAAGTTGGTTCTCCAGTACGCCGCTACCAGCAGGACGCGGTCCTCCAAAGGCAGGCTCCACGGCCGGCCTCGGCGGGCCACGTCTGCTCCCTCACGGCGCAGGGCGGTCACGAGCTTGCCGAAGCAGCGTGGGCTCAGCCCGGTGAACGGGCCTATCCAGGACGGCTGCGACGCCGTGATCACACCAGACACGCATTGATCATTTCACCGCAGTTTGGGTTCCTCATCCAGCTTCCGGGCTGCCGGCCAAACGGCGTCTCCACCAGAGGTCAGAACGCCACTGCCGTGTGGCGAAGGGATCCGGCAGCGTGCGCTCGACGTATCTGGCATCCAGGACACGTACTTGGCGTTCAAGTTCGGCGCGGGGTCTGGGAGGCAACTGCCGCACGATCTCGGCAAGCACGTCGCGTGCGTGCCGCACGTCGTAGAAAGAGCAGCCGCGGCAGGAACACGTCTCCTCCTGCGGATACAGGGGCCGACGTCCTGGTGGTTGGAGAAATGCTCGGTACTGCCGCAGCGCACGGTCGGTGACGCCGGGGTAGATGTAGTAGTCGCCCGAGAGCCGCTCTACTCGATCTATCGCGACGCTGGTTCGGGCAGAGAGGCCGTGGATCCGGTCTGGAGGCAAGCTCCACGCGAAACGTGGAGTCTGTTGAGCGCGCAGCACGCCGGGGCGCTTACGCGGCATCGGCCTTTCGGTACGTGGACATGAGGACCATCATGCCAGCCTCTACGGTCCGATGACGGTCAGGAAGGCGCATCCGGGATCGGCTCATTCCACCAGGACTCAACCCCACATGCCGTCCGGGGGCAGAGTAGCGGGACAACCCTTATCGAATCTCTAAAAGGGGATGGGTATCCGCCTGTTACCTCGGCAACCCCTGACGCTCTTCAGGGAATTGCCGTAGGGAGTCCGCACTGTGTCCCGTCGACCGCCGGCACCTGGACGGCGGCGAACGCTGGCTGAAGGACCCGGCGGCCAAGGCGGCGGCCGCCGACCGTATCGCCCAGGCCGTCGGCGACGACTCCGCCCTGACGGTCCGCCTGCTGGCCGAGACCCGAAGCGTGGGATTCCGGCGATGACGAGCGACATCTGCGACCGGTCGGCAAGGACTGCCTGGTCGCCTTCGCAGGCAACCTCTACTCGGTGCCCGCCCGCAAGGTCCGCCCACGCCAGCTGGTTGAGGTCAGAGCAACGAAGTCCCAGGTCGCACTACATTCCACCGTTCCCGATGCCGACGGCGAGACTCTGCTGGCCGCCCATTCGCGGGCAGTCGGGCGGGGCGTCCGTGTCGTCGAGGAGACGCACTGGGACGGCCTGCCGACGGGCAAGGGACGCCGCACCACCACCGGCGACGTGACGCCGCCGCCGCGTGGTGAACCATCCGCCAGCAGCCACGTCGGCCCACTGCAGGCCCTGTTGGACCGCGCCGCGGTCACCCAGATCGAGGTCGGCCGGCGTCCGTTGTCGGTCTACGACGAGCTGACCGGAACCCGGCCCTTCACCACCAACTCCCCGACGAAGGAGTCCTCTTGAGCGAGCTGACCGGCAACCGCATCCGCACCACGGCCGGCAAGCTCGGCCTGCCCCACCTCGCGGAGACCATCAACGAGTACATCCGCCGCGCCGACGAGGCCAAGATGGGCTACCTCGACTTCCTCGACCTGGTCCTGTCCGAGGAACTGGCCGTCCGCGACGACCGCCGCTTCCGCCAGGGCCTGCGGCTGTCCAAACTGACGCACCACATGACGCTGGACGAGTACGACTTCTCCTTCCAGCCCGAGCTCGACCCGCGCAAGGTCAAAGACCTCGCCAGCCTCTCCTTCGTCGACGGCAAGGCGAACGCCGCCCTGCTGGGACCGCCCGGAGTGGGAAAGACACACATCGCCGTCGCCCTCGCGGTCGCAGCCTGCCGGGCCGGTTACTCGATCTACTTCGCCAGCCTCGACGACATGGTCCGCAACCTGAAGGCCGCCGAGGCGGCCGGACGGCTGGTCAACAAACTCGGCACCTACCTGCGGCCGAGCGTCCTCGTGGTCGACGAAGTGGGCTACCAGCCCCTCGAACGCGCCGAGGCGAACCTGGTCTTCCAGGTCATCTCCAAGCGACAGTCGCACGCAGCTGCGGCATGCCGTCGATTCCCACGCGAGGGTGGACCAGGCCATCGGTGTCCTTGTCGCGATCCACCGGCTCGCGCCGGCGGCCGGATTCGAGGTGCTGCGGGAGGTGTCCCAGCACACCAACACCAAGCTGCACACGGTGGCGGAGACGGTGATCGGCTGGGCGCTTGGGCAGGAGCTGCCGCCATCGGTGGGGCAGCAGCTGGAGGCGGCCGTGCAGCGGCGGTCACCTGAGCGGGATACTCAGGGCGCAGGGGCCGGGCAAAAGGGCGGAAGCGCTGGAGCCGCGGACACCCGTGGCCGCGAAGGGGGTTAGGCGGTCAGGGCCTGCTCGACGGTGGGATGTCAGCCGATGACCTGATCCAGGCCGACGAGCTGAAGGACCCGCAGCACCGAGGCCTGGGCGCCGGCCATACGCAGCCATCCCTGAGCGCCACTCATGGCCTGGTGGGCGGCGATGAGGACGTTGATGCCGCTGGAGTCCATGAAGGTCACGCCGCTGAGGTCCACCACGGTCCGCGGCCGCGTCACGCTGCCGTAGGACAGCAGGGCCTCGGTGAGCTCGTTCGTGACGGTGTGGTCGATCTCGCCGCGCAGGGTGACCACCCGGATGTCGTCGACGGTGGTGTGGTCGATCGACAGGCCGGGCCGGGCTGTTCCGTGGGTGACTGTCACCGTTTCCTCGACTGCGCTCGCTGATGGGCTCGGGCCCCGACACTTGTGTGCTGATGGCCGATGTGCTCCGATCGCTGGCTGTGAGGCATCCGGCTTGTGAGACAGCCGCTCGCGTTTCGAGAAGAACGCCCGGACATTCCATACCTTGGCTGCCCGGCTACGAATCCCTAGTGAGGCGGAACACGCGACAGTCGGCAGCCGAGGGGGTCCTCTCATGGCGGGACAGCAGCTCCAGGAGGTGGAAAGGGGCCTCGTGGAGGAGGCCCGGCTCCGTGAAGCGCCGCCGGATCCAGCCGTGGTGTCCGTTGTCTCCGAGCGGCTCGCCGGGTTGCTGGCGGAGGTCGCGCACCTGGACGAGGTGCGTGTCGACAGCGACTTCTTCGATGATCTCGGCGCCGACTCCCTGGTGATGGCGCACTTCTGCGCGCGGGTGAGGAACCGGCCGGACCTGCCGCAGGTGTCGATGCGCGACGTCTACCAGCATCCGACCGCCGGCGGACTGGCAGCCGCGCTTGTCGACAGCGCGCCTCTACCACCGGGCGAAACCGAGGCCCCCAGCCCATCGGAACTGCCCAGGGCCATGGCCCGGGAGTCCGCTCCGCCGACCGGCCGCCCGCACCGTGTGCTCTGCGGGGCACTCCAGCTTCTGGCCTTCCTCGGCTACGCCCTTCTCCTCGCCGCTGTCTCCGCCCAGGGCTACGAATGGATCTCCGCGCAGGCGCACCTGCTCGACGCCTACCTGCGGAGCGTCGTGTTCGGCGCCGCGCTGCTCATCGTGTTGTGCGCCCTGCCCATGATCGCCAAGTGGCTGCTGATCGGCCGGTTCACGCCACGGAGGTTCCGTGTCTGGAGTCTTGCCTACTTCCGGTTCTGGCTGGTCAAGACGCTGATCCGGTCGAGCCCGCTGGTCCTGTTCGCCGGATCGCCGCTCTACCCGCTCTTCCTGCGGGCCCTGGGTGCGCGGATCGGCAGAGGAGTGACGATCCTTTCGCGCTCCGCCCCCGTCTGCACCGACTTGCTGACCGTCGGTGACGGCGCACTCGTCCGCAAGGACGTGCTGCTCAGCTGCTACCACGCGGCCGACGGCGTGATCGAGACAGGGCAGGTCACCCTGGGCCGGGACGCGGTCGTCAGCGAGGCGACGGTGCTGGACATCGGGAGCCGGATCGGCGACGGATCCCGACTCGGGCACGCCTCCTCCCTGCACACCGGCCAGGCGGTCCCCGACGGCGAGCACTGGCACGGCTCTCCGGCCCAGCCCGCGGACAGCGACTTCCCGGAGGTGGAGCCCGCCCGGTGCGGCACCGTACGTCGAGCGGTCCACGGTGCCCTGCTCATGCTCATGGCGCTGCTGGGGTATGTGCCGCTGGCGGTGGGCTGCCTGGACGTGCTGCTCTCCCGGATGCTGGAGGGATCCGCGGTGATGAAGGCAGGCGGGGCGACGGTCCTCTACGTCGACCTGCTGGTGGTCACGATCGTGGTCTTCTTCGGCGGCGTGATCGCCGCTCTCGCGGTCCTGGCCACCGTCCCACGGCTGCTCGGCAGGTTTGTCCGGCCCGGCCGGACGTACCCGCTCTTCGGCTTCCACCACACCGTGCACCGGACGATCGTCCTGATGACGAACAGGAAATCCCTGACCCGTCTGTTCGGCGACAGCAGCTGCATCGTGCACTACCTGCGCTGGATCGGCTACCGCCTCTCCCCCGTGGAGCAGACCGGCTCGAACTTCGGCACAGCGGTCAAGCACGAGAGCCCCTCTCTGAGCAGGGTCGGCACCGGGACCATGGTCGCGGACGGACTGTCCCTGATGAACGCCGAGTACTCCAGCACCTCCTTCCGCCTGTCGCCGACCGCGATCGGGGCGCACAACTTCCTCGGGAACCGGATCGCCTACCCCTCCGGCGGCCGGACCGGCGACAACTGCCTCCTCGCCACCAAGGTGGCGGTCCCCGTCAGTGGACCGATCCGGCACGATGTGGGACTTCTCGGCTCTCCCTGCTTCGAGATCCCGCGCTCGGTGGCGCGGGACAGTACCTTCGACAAACTCAAGAACGGCAGCGGTCTGCGCCGCGGCCTCGCGGCCAAGAACCGGCACAACGCCGTCACCATGGCATGTCACCTGCTCACGGGATGGCTGTTCTTCTTCTGCGTCGTCCTGCTCTTCGCGCTCGCCGCGAGCCTGTACCCGGCGTGGGGCACAGCGGTCCTCGCGCTCGCCAACGCCGTCCTGCTGCCGTTCACCCTCCTCTACTACGTCCTCCTCGAGCGGGCCGTCACGGCGGCGCACCCTCCGGAGCCGCTGTTCTGCTCGATCTACGACCGCCGTTTCTGGCGTCGTGAGCGGTACTGGAAGGTGCCGTCCGAGACGTATCTGCACATCCTCGACGGCACGCCGTTCAAGAGCGTCGTGTGGCGCATGCTAGGCGTCCGGATCGGGGCGCGGGTCTTCGACGACGGTTGCCATCTGACGGAGCGCCCCATGGTCCGCATCGGGGACGGCTGCACCCTCAACGCGGGCAGTGTCATGCAGTGCCACTCCCAGGAGGACGGCACGTTCAAGTCGGACCGCAGTGCCCTCGGTGCCGGCTGCACGCTCGGCGTCGGAGCGTTCGTGCAGTACGGCGTGACGGTCGGCGACGGCGCTGTGCTGGGGGCTGACTGCTTCCTCATGAAGGGCGAGTCGGTCCCCGAGCACACCCGCTGGGCGGGGAATCCGGCACACCCCCTCGACGAAAGCGGAGGTGCGCGGTGATGGCAGCGACAGCGACCGACGCCCGCGTGCCCGGATACGACAGCCGGGTCGAGGGCGGCTTCACGGCCGCGCCCCGATGGGCGAAGGAGCCGATGCCCGGTACGGGGGAGCACGTCAGGCGCGTCCCCGGCGAAGTGACGGCGGCCCTGCGTCGGCGGGCCTGTGAACTCGGCGTGCCGCTCACCGCGATCCTCCTCGCGGCACATACGCAGGTGCTCGCCCTGCTCTCGGGTGATCTCGATGTGCGCAGCGGCTATCTGGCCCCGGGCCGGCCCCGGCCACTGCCCTTCGAGCTGACGGCCGGGCCAGGCACCTGGCGCCGACTGGTGCTGGATGCCCGGCGGGCCGAGGCGGCGGCGCTGTCGCCCGGGACCAGCACACCGTCCCGGGACGGCCCTGAAGTGGTGTTCGCGGCCGGGCACGAGGTCACCGTCCCGGTGGACGGTGGCGTGCTGCTCGGCGTTTCGGCGGGTGAGGAGCGCGGCCGGCTCGTGCTGCGCCTGCGGCACCGGACGGACCTGCTGGACGCGGACTGCGCCGCCCGGGTCGGCGGATACCATCTCGCCGCGCTGGAAGCGATCGCCGCCGACCCCGAGGCCCCTCGTCACCGGCGCAGCCTGCTGTCCTCGGACGAACTCCGGTTCCAGCTCGACGGGCTGGCGGGGCCGCGCCGTGCGCTGCCGGATTGCCGGTTCCACGAACTGTTCGAGGAGCGAGTGCGCAGGCATCCGGACGCCGTCGCCGTGGTCTACCAGGGCCGCGGGTGGAGGTACGCGGACCTCAACACGCGTGCCAACCGGCTGGCCCGCGCCCTGCTGGCCGAGGGGCTCGGCCCCGAGGACACGGTCGCCGTGGTGACCGAGCGCGACCTCCACTGGGCGGCCGGCGTGCTCGGCGTCCTCAAGGCCGGCGCCGTGTACCTGCCCGTCGACCCGCGTCACCCGGCCGGTCGCATCAGCGCGATGCTCAGCCGCGCCGACTGCTCGTACGTCCTCACCGAACCGGACAGCACCACGCAGCTGGACCGGGCGCTGGCATCGCTCCCCGGAACCCGGCGGCTGCTCGTCCCGGACATCACCGACCGGGCCACCGACGGAACCGACCTCGGCCTGGACATAGCGGCGGGCCGGCTCGCGTACGTCTTCTTCACCTCCGGGTCCACCGGTGAGCCGAAGGGTGCGATGTGTGAGCACGCAGGCCTGCTCAACCACCTGTACGCCAAGATCGACGACCTGGGTATCGGCGAGGGCACCGTGGTGGCCCAGACGGCCTCGCAGTGCTTCGACATCTCGCTGTGGCAGTTGCTGGCGGGGCTGCTGACGGGCGGGCGGACCCTGCTGGTCGAGCAGGACGCCATCCTTGACGCGGACCGGTTCCTGGACCGGATCGCCGAGGGCCGCGTTAACGTCCTGCAGGTAGTGCCGTCCTATCTCTACGTCATCCTGTCCGCCCTGGAACGCCGCACCCGGGACCTGCCGGACCTGCGGTGCGTGTCCGTCACCGGCGAGGCGCTGCGTGGGGAGCTGGTCCAGCGGTGGTTCGCCACCGGTCCCGCCGTGCGACTGGTCAACGCCTACGGACTGACTGAGACGTCCGACGACACCAACCACGAGGTGATGGACCGGCCGCCCGCCACCGATCGGATCCCGCTCGGCCGGCCCATCGCCAACGTGTACCAGTACGTCGTCGACGAGAACCTGCGTCCCGTTCCGCTCGGAGCGCCCGGCGCCATCGTCTTCTCCGGGGTGTGCGTCGGCCGCGGCTACGTCAACGACGTCGAACGCACCCGGCTCGCCTACCTGGCCGACCCCTATCGCCCCGGTCAACGGCTCTACCGCGGGGGAGACTTCGGCCGCTGGCGGCCCGACGGGAAACTGGAGTTCCTCGGCCGCCGGGACGCGCAGGTGAAGATCCGGGGGTTCCGGGTCGAGATCGGCGAGGTCGAGAACGCGCTGCTGCGCGTGCCCGGCGTCACGGACTGCGCGGTCGTGGTGACCGGCGCGGAGGACTACGGCCGCCAGCTGGCCGCCTTCTACACGAGCGGGTGCGCGGTGACCGCCGAGGACCTGCGGGGACGGCTCGCGGACCTGCTTCCCGCGTACATGATCCCGGCGTCCTTTCACCGACTGGACCGCCTGCCGCTCACGGCCAACGGGAAGACCGACCGCAAGGCGCTCGCGGCACTCGCCGAGGACCTCGGTCCGGCCCGGGACTCCCGCGGAGCCCCGCGGACGCCGGCCGAACGGCGGCTCGCGGCGCAATGGGAGTCGGAACTCGGCCTACCGCCCGGCCGGATCCGCCGGGACGACAATTTCTTCGATCTCGGCGGCACCTCCCTGTCGGCGGTACGGCTCGCGGTCGCGCTGGACCGGGTGATCTCCCCGCGCGACCTCTCCGGCCGTCCCGTACTGGCGGAACTGGCCCACCTGATCGACACCCGGACCGGCGGAGAACCGTGACAGACACGAGGAGCATGAGAGGAGATCGACATGCTGTCGGCACTCTTCCGCAAGAACAGGGCCACCACGACACCGGCTCCCGCGCGTCTTCCGGTACTCGACGCCGAAGACAACCCGGACGCGATGGACGCGGCGGCCTGGGTGGCCGGCCGACGGGACGCGCTGCGTGAACTCGTCGCCGAGCGGGGGGCGCTCGTCGTCCGGGGCCTCGGCCTGCGCACCCCGGCCGACGTCGACTCGGTCCTCCGCCAGGTGGCCGAGCGCCCCGTGGCAGAACGCGAGGCGTTCGCCGCCCGCGACCGCCACGCGGACGGCGTCTACTCGGCGTCGGCATGGCCACCCAACCAGCCCATGTGCATGCACCACGAACTCAGCTACGCCTTCGAGTGTCCCGGCCTGCTGATGTTCGCGTGTCTGGAGCCGCCCGGCGAAGGCGGTGTCACTGCGGTGGCCGACGCGACCGAAATGCTGCACGCGCTGCCCGCCGAACTCGTCGACCGTTTCGCCCGGGAGGGCTGGCTGCTCGACAGGGCCTACAACGAGGGGATCGGTGCGACGCTCGGTCAGTCCTTCGGCACCGGCGACCGCGGCGCGGTCGAGGCCTACTGCCGTGCCCACGCGATCGACTGGTCCTGGCAGCCGGACGGTTCGCTGCGCACGCGGCAGCACCGGCACGCCGTCGTGCGGCACCCGGTCTCCGGCCGGCGCTGCTGGTTCAACCAGATCGCCTTCCTGAACGAGTGGACGATGGCACCCGAGGTCAGGGAGTTCCTGATCGACGAGTACGGACCGGATGGGCTGCCCTTCAACACCCGTTATGGCAACGGCGATCCGGTGCCCCCGGACGTCGTCGAGCAGATCAACAAGACGTACGAAGCCCATACCGTACGCCGGTCCTGGCAGCGCGGGGACCTGATGCTCGTGGACAACATCCGCACCGCGCACAGCCGGGAGGCGTACCGGGGGCCGCGGAACATCGTGGTGGCGATGGCCGACCACGTGCGTCTCGGCCTTCCCGGACCGCAGACAGGGAGTGAAGCGGCATGACCACTGTGCACACCGTCCCGCAGACCGCCCGGCCGGACGCCCCGGTGGTGCCGTCCTTCGCCGTCATCCCCGGAAGCCAGGTCAAGGAGGTGCTCCGGGGTCGTGAGAAGACCGTGGTGGAGGTCGTCGAGGCGACGTACCGCCTGCACGGCGCCGGCCGTACGGTCAACCCGCCGTCCTCCTTCCTGCGCTTCCCCGACCGGCCGAGGTCGCGGATCATCGCCCTGCCCGCCTCGCTCGGCGGCGAGGGCGGGGTGGACGGCCTGAAATGGATCTCCAGCTGCCCAGCCAACGTCGCCTCGGGCATCCCCCGGGCGTCGGCCGTACTCATCCTCAACGACCCCGTCACGGGCTACCCCTTCGCCTGTGTGGAGAGCTCGATCATCAGCGCCGCCAGAACCGCGGCGTCCGCCGCTTCGGCGGCAGACCGGCTCAGCAGGGGACGACCGCGCCCCGCCCGCGTGGGGTTCGTCGGGGCGGGTCTGATCGCCCGCTACATCCACACGTACCTGGAGGGCACCGGCTGGTCCTTCGACACCATCGGTGTGCATGATCTGTCCCCCGACAGCGCCACCGGCTTCCGCACCTACCTGGAGCAGTCCGGAGCCGTCGGACGCGTCACCGTACACCGCAGCGCCGAGGAGCTGATCCGGCTCAGTGACCTGATCGTCTTCGCCACGGTCGCCGACCGGCCGCACATCACCGAGCCGTCCTGGTTCCGGCACAACCCGGTGGTGCTGCACGTGTCGCTGCGCGACCTCGCGCCGCAGGTGCTGCTCAGCGCCACCAACGTCGTCGACGACATCGACCACTGCCTCAGGGCCGCCACCTCACCGCATCTCACCGAACGCCTCACCGGCAACCGCGACTTCCTGCTCGGCACGCTCGACGACGTGATGGCTGGCCGCGTGACGGTCCGGGCCGACCGTCCGGCGGTCTTCTCACCGTTCGGCCTGGGCGTGCTGGACCTCGCGGTCGGCAGCTACGTCTACGACGAGGTGGCCCGATCCGGCGAACTGCGGGTCATCGACCACTTCTTTCACGAACTGAGCCGGCACGGCTGAGGGCGGAACCCATCCACCGTCGGGCCTGTACGAGGAGAACATCGTGCCTGTCATATCCGTCCCCCACGCCTTCAACGAGGAGGACCTGTACGTCGACCTGGAGCCGATGACGGGCCACCGGCTCTTCCTCAAGTGCGAGGGCTTCAACTTCGCGGGTTCGATCAAGCTGAAGGCCGCGACCGAGATGGTGGAGTCCGCCGAGCGCAGCGGAACCCTCCGGCGGGACTCGATCCTGATCGAGTCCTCCTCCGGCAATCTCGGCGTGGCGTTGAGCATGATCGCCGCGAGCAAGGGCTACCGCTTCGTCTGCGTGACGGACTCCCGCTGTAACCTCGCCACCCGGCTGATGATGGAGGCCCTGGGCAGCCAGGTCCACGTCGTCTCCGACGAGCACGCCACGGGCGGTCTGCTGGGTGCGCGGCTGGCGCACCTGCGCGGTCTGTGCGCCGCGGACGACCGCTATGTGTGGCTGAGCCAGTACACCAACCCCGACAACTGGCGGGCGCACTACCTCAGGACGGCCCCGGCCATCGCACGCTGGTTCCCGCTCCTGGACGTCCTGTTCATCGGCGTCGGCACGACCGGCACGCTGATGGGCTGCGCCCGCTGGTTCCGCTCCTGGCATCGGCCGGTGCGGATCGTCGCGGTGGACAGCGTCGGCTCCGCGATCTTCGGCGACCCGCCCGGACGGCGGATGATCCCCGGCCTCGGCATGAGCCTCCGGCCGCCCCTGCTCGACGAGAGTTACGTCGACGAGGCGGTCCGCGTCGAGGAGGCCGATGCCATCCGTACGTGCCGGACCCTGGCGAGGCGGGGCTTCCTGTTCGGCGGGTCGACCGGCACGGTCGTCAGCGGGGCGACGAGCTGGCTCGCCCGGCACGGAACGCCGGGCCTCACGCCCGTCGCGATAGCCCCGGACCTCGGTGAGCGCTACCTCGACACGATCTACCAGAGCAACTGGGTGCAGGCCCTGTACGGCAGTGACGCGATCGAGGACCCCCGCACTGTGCGGGCGCCCTCCGACCGACCGTAGGCGGCCGTGCATGTGCCTCTTTCCCGCGCGACCGGTCCTGCGTCCCGAGCGGCTGACACCCACCGCCTGGGCCCGGCCTCCGGAGCCGCCTCGCTCCGGCCGGCCCCGGCTGTGGCTGGCACGGGTGGAGGACCTCCTCGGCGCCGTCACCCCGCTCGCCGGCACACTGCTGGACAGCCGGGAAAGGGCGCGGGCCGCGGCACTTCACCGGGTGGCGGACAGGGACGGCTACCGGGTCGCCCACGTGTGCCTGCGCATGCTCCTCGGCGCCTACCTCGGGGTCGAGCCGTCGGACGTGACGCTGGTACGGCAATCCTGCCCCGTGTGCCGGGCCCCGCACGGCCGTCCCGACGTGCCCGGCGTGCCTCTGTGCTTCTCCGTCTCCCGTACCGACGGTTTCTGCCTGCTCGCCTTCGCGGACACAGCGGTCGGCGCGGACATCGAACGGCTGCCCGCCTCCGACGTCGTCTCCGCCCTCACGGCGACGCTGCATCCCCGGGAGGCCGCCGAGCTCGCCGTGTGCCCGCCGGACCGGCGCCCCGCCGCCTTCGCCCGCGTGTGGACACGCAAGGAGGCGTATCTGAAAGGGCTCGGTACCGGACTCGGACGTGACCTCCGCTTCGACCACCTCGGCGCCTCCGCGCACGGGCCCCGCCGGGTGCCGGGCTGGAGCATCGACGACGTGGCGGTGGGGAGGGGATGCGCGGCCGCCGTCGCGGTGGCCGAGCAGTGATCGTCACGCGGGGACGGAGATGACGCCGAGGGGGTGTGTGGTGGGCTGGCGGGAGCCACCGGCCGGTTCCACCGTGACGCCCACGCCAGTGGCCCCGCCGAGGGGCCCGTCCAGGACACGTGCCCCACGTCCGCCCGCGGCGGATAGCAGTCCGGCCGGCCGGAACTGCCCCGATTCGGCGTACCAGAGTTGGTAGACCCGGTCGTCGGGGAGCGGCGGCAGCCCGGAGCTGATGAAGGCGGACCGGCCCTGCGCCCGGGAGGCGACCACGCTCGCGGTCCCGCCGCGCGCGAACTCATTGGTGCTGATCGTGGCGTCGGGGGCGGTCAGGACATCGGCGAGTTGCCGGTACCCGGCACGGACCTGGGCGGACTGCTCACGCGCGGTTTCGGCCTCGGAGCTCTGCCACCAGGCGACACCTCCGAGAGCCACGGCTGCCGCCACGGACGCGGCCAGCGCCAGCTGCACACCCCGCTGCCGACGGCGTCGGCGCCGAGACGCGAATGCGTCGGATGGGACCTGACGTACGGTGGTGATCTGGTCGAGCACCCGGCGGCGCAGGTCCGCGGAGGGCGCGCTCGTCTCGGCCGCCCCCAACCCGACGGCCACCTTGGACAACCGTTCGACCTCCAGACGGCATGGGGTACAAGAGGCCAGGTGGTTCTCGAAAGCAGCTTCCTCAGCGGCCGGCAGCGCGTGCAGCACATAGGCGCCGACATCGAGATGCGGGTCGTCGGGGAGGTTCACGAACCGGCCTCCATACAGTCGTACAGGCGCTTCAGCCCCTGACGCATCCGTGACTTGATTGTTCCCGGCGGCGTCGAGAGGGCCTCGGCGACCTCCGCGTACGTCAGCCCCTCGTAGTAGGCCAGCACCAGGGGCAGCCTCAGCTCGCGGGCCAGCTGAGTCAGGCAGCGGAAGACCATGCGCTGTTCCTCCCGCACCTCGACCTCTTCGGCGACGGTGTCGAAGGACCGTTCCTGTTCCCGGACCGCGGCACGCAGCTCGCGGGCGCGGCCCGCGGCGACGGACCGCACCCGGTCCACCGCGCGGCGGTGCGCGAGGGTCAGCACCCAGTTCCGGGCGGCCCCGCGCGCCGGCTGGAACTGCTTTGCGGTCCGCCACACCTCCACCATCACGTCCTGGGTCACCTCCTCCGCCTGTGCCTTGTCCCGCACCACACGGCACGCCAGTCCCATCACCGTGTGCACCAGGGCCTCGTACAGTCCGGCGAAGGCCTCTTCGTCGCCATCAGCGGCGCGGACGAGTAACTGGTCTAGCCCGGGGTCGTCCGTGGACTCTCCTCGCCGCCCTTGCGTGTCACCTTCCCTCTGAGATCCGGTTCCTCGGTCCATCGCGCCTCCTCGGCTCAGCTCGACACTGGCCCCCTTCCGTGAAGAACGCATCCGGTCCAAAGCCGTCCGTCTGACAGATTCACCTGCCTGCCGCAGCGTCCCCGCCGCATCCTTTGTTCGGAGCTGTCACGGTCACAGATCAAGATCAGTCGCCTCCTGACGCTCGGAGGGGGCTTGTTGGTGTACGGGGCGGTGGCTGGTCTGGTGTGTTGCAGGTTCGCTGAGAGGTGGGGTGGGCGGCTTCGGTGGGGAGGCCGGGGTGTGTGAGCTGGGGTTGTGTCTTGTGTGCTGAGGGGGGTTGGGTTTGTTGTGGGTAGCTCTAGCGTGAAAAGGCTCGGCTTGTGTTTGTGCTGGTCAGGGCTGTTGTGTTGGTGGGGCGGGGGTCAGCTGGTCCTTGTGGGGCGGTGGTGGGTTTCGGCGAGGTGGTCGAGACGGATGGCTTCGAGTGATCGTTTGGTGATGCGTTCGGTGCCGTCGCAGATGGCTGTGATGGCGGCTTGGCGGATGAGGCGTGTGAGGGATCCGATGCGGCCGGCGGTGCGCTGGTGGAGGTAGGGGGCGTGCTGGGGGAGGGTGCCGGGTTTGTGCTGTTGGAGGTCGAGGTTGTTTTCGATGTCGGTGATGACGTCGCGGAAGGGTTCACGTGATCCGTGGCGGGCGGGGAGGGGGCCGCAGGTGATGAGGGTGGCGCGTCCGGCGAGTTGGGCGCCCCGTGTCCCGCTGAACAGGGGGTGTCGGTGACGTTGATGCCGGCGTAGACGAAGGTCGCGGGCAGGCGTTCGGCGAGGTCTTTCAAGAGGTCGGCTGCTTGGGCGCCGCTGGTGGTGCGGGGGTTGAGGCGGTGGATTTCGTCGATGAGGACGAGTTGGATGCCGGCGGCGGTGTAGGTGTGGCAGACGGCGTCGGTGATCTGGGTCTGGGTCATGCGGGTGGTGGTGGGGATGCCGAGGTAGCGGGCGAATTCGGTGATGAGGGTTTTCGCGGTGGCGCCGGGTGGGACGAGGACGTACGCCACGGGCACGGCGGGGTGCGCTGTTCCGGGCGGGGTGGGGTTTTTTCGGGTGTGGGCGAGGTGGCAGGCGCGGCCGACGTGGAGGAGGGCGGTCGTTTTGCCGGCTGCGGCGGGTCCGGTGACGATCAGCGAGGGGCGTGCGGTGGCCTGTTGGTGGCGGCCGAGGATCATCAGGGTGCGGACCTGGGTGGCGAGTTGGCTGATGGCGGGGGTGCGGATGGTGACGAACGCGGAGTGGTAGGCGAGGCGTTCATCGCGGCTGCGGGGCGGGGCGTCGGGCTGGGGAGGGGCGGGCGGGTCGGTGGTGGCGAAGCGGTGCCAGCCCTGCCAGGTGGTCAGGGGCCAGGAGGGTTCGACGGTATCGCCGTGTTCGCCATCGGCGGTGGCTGTGCTGTGTGCGCTCTGCGGGCGCGGGCTCACCACTTGTCGGCTTCCTCGTGTGCGTCGTAGAGCCCGAGGCCGGTGGCCGCGGCGGGGTGGGTGTCGTCGTCGGGGAGGTCGTCGATGTTGTCGTCCTCGTCTTCGGCATCGTGCTGCGCCGGCCTGTCGGCGCTTGGGCCGCTGTCGCGGTCCGGGTGGCGGGCTGTGGGGATTGGGACTGTGGCGGTGCGGGCCAGGAGGGCTTGTTCGGTTTTGGTGGCGTGGCCGCTGTGGACGCGGCGCATGAGTTGGTCGAGGGCGTCGGCGAGGTCGGCTTCGTACTGCTCTGTATCGCTGTGGTTGCTGTGCAGGGCGAGTGTTCTGATGTGCTGCCAGGTGTGGTCGTTGAACGGCTGGTGGACGTGGTCGCGGTGGATCCACGGGATCTCGGTCAGCTGGCCGTCGGACAGCCGGATGTAGATCTGGCGGACGTCGTGGGGGTTGTAGTGGATCTCCCATTTGCCGCCTCGGCCGGTGTGGGGGGAGGGCTGGGCGCGGTAGGGGGCGAGGAGGTCCGCGTCGTAGGTGCGGTGGTGGATGCGGATGCCTGAGGCGGTGATGGCCTGCCAGCGCACGGGCAGCAGTTCGAGGTAGTCGCTGCGGTTGAGGGGGACGGGTACGTGTCCGGCGACGGCGACGAGCGCGGCCCACATCTGGTTCGGGGTGAGGGCTTTGCGGGGCATCATCGGGTGGCGCAGGCCTTCGTGGGGGCGGTGGTGGTAGTGGACCAGCCATTCGTCGAGGAGGTCCTGTAGGTGCGGGACGCTGTAGCAGGCTTCTTGTTCGGTGTCGGGGCCGCGGCGGGTGACGTCGGATCCGGTAGCCGGGCAGGTGCTGGCAGAACAGGTGGTTGATGGTGCCGAAGGCGCGCTCGACGATGCCTTTGGCGGTGGGTGCGTGGGGCGGGGCGGGCTGGACGCTGATGCCGAGGGTTTCGCAGGCGGCGGTGAACGCGCGGGAGACGAAGACCTTGCCCCGGTCGACGACGATCGTCTCGGGCAGGACGACCGGTCGCGCCGCCGCGCCGGCCAGGCGCTCGTCCAGTGTGGTCAGCCGCTGGTGGGGGAGTGCGGGGGCGTGGTCCATGCGCAGGATGTTGGGCCAGGTGGGGCGGGCGGGGTGCGGGACGGCCATCTCCGCGAGCAGCAGGGCCGCGTCGACGGCTTTGGTCGCGCTGGGGCACAGGACGGCGGCGAGGATGGCGCGGGTGGCGACGTCGATGGCGATGGTGAGTTCGGGGCGGGCGAGGGTGCCGTCGTCGAAGAGGGCGAGGACGTCCAGGCGGGTGGTGTCGACCTGGACCTGCTCGCCGGGCCGCAGGGCCGTGGTGGGGGTGAAGGCCCGTCCGCCGAAGCTGGCGGGGGTCTGGCGTACGGGGCCGGTGGGCAGTTCGCCGGGGCGGGCGAGGCTGGTGACGAGCCGGTACAGCGTGGCCTGGGACGGCGGGGGCACCGTACCGGGCCCGTGCCGGTCCTCCAGAATCTGGTTGATCAGCGGGAACAGGCCGTTGATGGTGCCCTTGGAGCGGCCGCGCCGGCGGCGCAGCGCCTCGCGGACGGCGGCGACGACCCGTTCGTCGGCCCGCCCGGTGGGACTGGGGGCGCGTGCTGCGGTGGTCGAGAAGCCCCCACAAACCTTGCTTGCGGTAGGCAAGCCGCATGCGCTGCACCGTGGTGCGCGAGACGCGGCCGAAGCCGAGCGCGGTCAGCTCCTCGGCCTTCGCCTGCTCGCGCTGGGCCAGCGTGTGCTGTTCGGGGTCGTACTGCGGCCGTACGGCTCCTTCGCTGCCGGGTCCGCCGGCAAGACCGCATTCAACCTCTCTCACGTGCCGCTGCCAGGCCAGTGCCTTCTTGCGCGCCGCGGCGGGGGCGGTCTCGAACAGCCCCCACTGCGGGGCCGCTTGGGGCACGTTGGCCCCGACGACGGTGAAGCCGGGGTCGGCGAACAGGTGCCCGGTGAGTACGGCCTCACCGCCGCCGTCCGGGCCGAGGAGGTGGATGTCCTGCCCGGACAGGGCGACTACCTGCCACTTCACGCCGCGGAACCGGACGTGAGCTCCGACTTTCACGGCCGGCCGGGCATTGCGCCGCGTGGTCACCCGGCACCTCCCGTCTTTCCGGGGCCGCTCCAGCCTCGCGGGCCGACGAGGGTGTGTTCGTGCAGTGGTGTTTCCAGCGGTGTCGTCAGCTGTCTGTGCCACAGGGCGTTAAAGACGGCGGGCAGGACTGCGATCGGGTCGCCGGCGGCTTCGGCGCCTTCCAGCAGCGGCCGCGGCCGCGCGAACGCCTCGAGGACTGCCGCCGTCAGGCCCAGGCGGCCGGCGTTGCGGGGATGGCGGTAGCCGGCCAGCCATTTCAGGTTGGCGGCCAGAATGTCGTCGAGCGGTGGGAGGCGGCGGTAGGTCCAGCCGATGTGCGCGCACGCTTCCGTCACGGCCTCGGCGGCCTTCATCGCGCGTTCGCCGCTGGCGTCGGGGTGGCTGGGGCAGTCGGCGAGGAGGGCGGTGCCGTCGGTGTAGCGGGCGAAGAGTTGCGGCACCCAGGAACGCACCTGTCCGCGGGAGTTGTGCCACAGCAGCCGTACCGGCCGCCCCGCCAGGGCGGTCACGTCCGGATCGCGGTCGAGGAGCATCAGCTGGATACGCATCGCGTTGGAGTCGGCGGCCACGTGCCGTCCGGTCGTGGCCGACCACCACAGGCCCGGTCCCCACCGCCGCCCCGGGATCACCGGGAACGCGGACACCGGCGCTAGGTCCTCGAACGCCACCGTAAGGGCGGCGTCCGCCCACCGCTGCTGGACCACCTGCCCGACGGGGTCGAGAAAGACCGCCTCGAACCCGGTAGGACGAGCGGCCGCCACCCGCCCTGCCCGGCTTCCTGGCCCGGCCGTATTTGCGTTGATCACCTGCTTCAGCCAAGCCGTATCCGCCTGCAGCCACCTGGTTTTGGGGATTCCTGCCACGAACGGGTACCGCGTGCGCTAACGGTAGACGGGCCCCCTTCTGGTAGCTGCTCCGCGCTTGCCGGACGGTCCTTCAGCCGCTGTCTTCCTGGCCGGTCGTCAGCATGTTCATCAAGGCGTCGGGAGACATGTCCGCCCACTGGGCCACCTCTTCCAGAGGCATCCCGGCGTTCGCCGCCGCCAGGGCGGTCCGCTTCCAGGCGTTCTCGATCAGGCCGGCGCTGTGGCGGAGGCTGCGCAGAAGCTCTCGTGCGACGTCGGCGGTCGGCCCGGTCTGCACCCCGCGCAGCTGGAGCAGCTGTTCCTCGGCGCTCTCGATCGCCCGGGTGATCAGCGTGCGCTGTTCGGCGGGTACCGTCGCGCGCCACATCCCCCCCGAGCCGGGCGCCTTCTTCTCCTTGCCCAGCACGCGCAGTTGTCCGGCCATGGTCGCGCTCTGGTGCTCCTGGCGCAGCCACCACGGGTCGTTGTCGTATCCGGGAGGTCCGCCGGCGCCGCGGCGCAGGCGGATGACGCTGCCCATCCAGGAGGTCAGCGGGCCGCCGTAGTCGGTCGCAGCCAGCGGCCCCAGCCACGGCCGGCTGACCCGCTCACCGAGCCGACGGCAGAACATCCCGTCGGCGGGCAGCGCCCGCGGTCGCCCGGCACCGCTGTGCAACCACGCCAGCTCGGCCATGGCCGGGTCCAGCAGCGCGTCGGCAACGGCCACCACCTCGGGGAAGACGACCGCGTCCCGCCCCGCGATCCGCCACCGCTCCAGATCACCCCCGGCGTCACCACCCGCGACCTGGTGCAGACGCCGCGGCCAGGTTGTCTCCCGCTCCCAATGCAGAGCCTGCTCCCACCACCGGGCCACCACCGCATGCGCCAGGGCGAACACCCTTGCCGGCTCGGCCCCGGCCCGCACCGCACGCCGCGCCACACCGGCCCACCGCCGCTGCGCCTGGACCACCTCCGGCAGATCCCGCAGGTCGAGGTGCTCAAGGGGCTGGTCGGCGTCCGCGTCCAGCAGCCACCGCCCGTGCCGGACACACACCCGCTCCCACCGCGGTGTGTACCGCACGACCCGCACGGCCGTCCCCGTACGCCGGGCCGTGCACAGGCGGCAGCCGAATGCCGCCGCCCCGGTGATCGCGCCGCCGATCCGCCACGCTGCTGTCGGCACTTGGTCTTCTTCGGCGGGCAGCTTGGCGTCCTCCTGTTCCCAGGACGGCAACGCCCGCGCCAGCACTTCTTCGGTGACGCCGCACAGGCCTGCCAGGAGCTGCCGTCCGGCTGCGTTCAGCAGCACCTCGGCGTCGGCCCGCGCGCCCCCGCCGTCGTGCCCAGGCTGGTAGTTGCGCCAGTGCCAGCACGACCGCAACACCTTCGCTTCCATCCCGTAGCGGCTCGCGATGCGGCAGATCAGCGACGAGGTCGTCTCTCCGGGCAGGGGAGCGGTCCGCAGCAGGCCGGGGTGATGGGTGACTCCACCACGGTCTCGTGTTCGCCGTCCCGGGCGGGCGCTTTCGCAACGGATGCCCAGCGGAATCCAATGTGAGGTTCGGGGAAGGTGTCACCGAGACGTTCGGCTTCGTGTGTCACTTGCCGGGAGTTGTATGTGAGCAAGTCACGGGCGGTTTAGCTGGTCGATCATGGTGGCATCCGTTCGCGCTTCGCCGTGACATGAATCCGTGTTGGCCGGTGTCGCCTTTGTCGAATCTCCTTCTGCTGGCTCTGACGGATGCTCACTTGAGCATGCAAGCGTGGCCGCTGGGTGCTGGTGAGGGCTTCTGTGTGGCAAAGTCGCAGTGACGGGCTTGCTTTGGTGGAGCACATCGGATCCGGTGTTCAGTACCTGCAATAGTCGTCAGCGGCTGCCTCGTGATCACTCGGGATCACGCGGTCGGTAGGGAAAGCCCAATCTCGCGGGCGGCGTTCTGAAGCATTTTCTCGTACTTCTTGGCGTAGCCGAATGGGTGCTGGTAGTGCGTGAGGCATTCGAGCCGACCTGCTCTGAGGACTGGCTGGGCCCATCGCGGCATCATATGCAGTGCGCACTGCCCGTGAGAGTCGTAGCCGACGCCTCCATGTGTCTTGAGCAAGTCGCCGGCTACGGATACGTCGCAGGTTCGGGTGTTGGAGAGTGTGCGCAGACCAAGGCCGGTGACAGTTGCGGCTGTCAAGATCGCGGCGATTGCCGGGTCGGCGATCTGCAGCAGGCCGGCGATAACCTCTGGGCTGGGCTGTATCCGCAGGCCGTTCGGGCGTGACGGAGAATACTGGATGGTGTCGGCGCCTGGACAGAACGGCTCATCCATGCGGCCGCTTGGCGCTGCGTGTCCTGGTAAGGCGTCGGAGAACACAGGCTCTGGCAAAGGCCGGCTTACTGCTTTCACCTTCAGCGATGTTCCACTCTCTGTTGGGCGCTGAGGTTGTGGCGTATTCAGCAAGGCCACCCGCGCGGCGGACCGGGCCTTGATCACCCGGTGTGGCACGCGGGCCAGATGTGGGGTGCCGGTCCAAGGCTGGTGCCACAGTACGGTGAGACGCAAGTTCGCGGATCGGCGCAGCGCGAGCAGGGCTTCCCAGACTCGGTTCCACCGACTGTTGTGGGCGCGACAGAAGATGACATGCCTGATCCCCAACGCGGTGATCCAAATAAAGGCCTGCCCCCGCAGCGTGTCAGCGGCCTCGTTGCTCGATCTCCAATACGGATTCTTGCCCAGTTGGGTAAGCATCTCTTGAAAGAGCATGCGTGAGGGATACCGCGAGGGCGCAAGGTGAACGGTTATCCGCCCCGCTTCGGGTGCATGAGCCAGCAGCGCCGCACGCATGAGCGCAGGGTCGTCCACGGGGTCGACGATGACCTGGACCGGTGGAGGACCTGGGAGCGCAGGTGTCCCATGTGGCATCGACGGCTGTAGACAGGGCCACGGGCTACGGGCAGCCAGGGGCGTTCCCGCGTTCCTGTTGGTGAGTTGGGTGCATGTACGGTCAGTGCGGCACTCCATGCAAAGCAGTACAGGCCACGGGGGAAGGACTCCGGAAGGGCGCCCTTGGCCAGGCCCGGCCTGCACCGGCCTGGCCGTATCACCGGCATCAAATAGCGCATGTTCTCGCTGAGTGAAGGTGAAACGGCCCAGAGCCCACTCGTTTTAGTGACAGCCTCCTCCGGTTCGGTCACGCCGCATTTAGCCTCAGTCCACGCTGTGCGGCACCCGACCGTGCCGCCTGTGTTATCTCTGCCGGGGGAGGCTGTACTTGAGCGCTGCGCCGCTGTTCGCCTGCTGGTCTTACAGGTTCCGCCGACGGTGATCACCGTGGACGATGAGTCGGAGACGGGTCTGGGGCGGCCCCGCGACGAGCTGAGGCCTGCCGCGGTTCGTCAGATGCTCAGGCTGCGGGAGTCGGGGGAGCTGACCACCGCGCACATGAGGCTCATTGCCGAGTCGGTGGACGTGAGTCTGCGGCAGGCGTGGCGCTGGCTGGCCGAGGCGGAAGAGACCGGCTCACTGGAGAAGCCCGAACGCAGGCGCTTCAAGATCACCGAAGAGATCATCGATGTCCTCGCCGACTACCGGGGCAACGTCAAGCGTGCCCACGAGCATCTGGTGTGCGAGGCCAAGCGGGCGGGGGAGAGGCCGATCGGCCTGACCACGCTGCACGACGCCATCGCCCGTGACCTTGACCCCGGTTTCATGGCCGGGCTGCGGGAAGGCATCCCAGCTGCCCGCGGTTTCGATCCCGCCTTCCAGCGCCCGGCGGTCGCCCGCAACCAGGTGTGGGAAGGGGATCATAAGCAGGCCCCGACCGTCGTGATGATGCCCGACAAGAAGCTGTCGAACGTGTGGGTGACGTGGTTCGAGGACCGGGGCACCAGCAACGTGATGGGCTGGGCGGTCACCGCCGGATCTGCGCACCGCGGATCGGTCCTGGCGGCCGTGCGGGCCTCTGTGCTGCGCTACGGGCCCGCCGGCGGGCTGCCGCACCTGGTGCGGGTCGACGGTGGCTCCGACTTCATGTCCAAGACTGTCCGGCGGACCTTCGGTCTGCTCGGTGTGCCGATGCACAAGGTGCGCAGCGCCCGCCACAAGGGCGGGATCGAGCGGCTGAACGGCACCAGCATGACCCGGTTCTTCGCTGACCTGCCCCGCTACACCAAGGCGCCCCTGCTTGACCACCGTCGCCGCGTCGGCGACCAGGACCCGCCCCTGGCCTTCCAGGCGTTCGTCGACAAGCTGCGCCAGTGGGTTGAGGAGCACAACACCCAGCACGTCCTTGAACGAACTGGGATGACACCGCTTGAAGCGTGGCTGAGCGACCCCACCGAGATCCGGCCCGAGCCCAGCCCGGAAGAACTGCGCGGCTTCATGCTGGAGAGCGACAACAAGATCCACAAGATCACCAGTCACGGAGTGGAGTTCCGCAACCGCTACTACATGCCGGAGAAGGGGGTGGGACGCATCGGTCTGGAGCTGCGCGTGCGGTGGATGCCCCACCACGACCACGAGATCGACCTCTACACCTTCCGTGGCAACCGCTATCTCGGCCGGGCCTTCCTCAGCAACGAGGCCAGCGAGGAGATGCGCAAGGCAGTCCTCAGCGACCGTGACGAGCACAGCGAGGTGCTGCGCCAGGCCTTGAAACGCTCCGCCGAACGCAGGCGGGAACGCCACCTGCCCTCCACTCAGCCCGAACTCCCCGTCCGTGCCATCCGCATGACGGAGCAGGAGGCACGCGCCGAACTGGAGGGCACCACCCCATCCACACCGCCGCGACGGCGCGTACAGCCCTACCAGCCCCTGACCCCGCTCCCGCCCACCTGGCGGCGCCCCGGCCAGAGCCCTGTTCCTTCAACGGAGGACGACGCCTCATGACCACTGCTCCGAAACGCAAGCACATGCCCAAACGCCGCGCTGCGCCGGACGCGGGCCAGCCCGCCACGGCACCGCGCCGCCGGCCTGACCTGCGTCCGCAGTTCTTCCTCGGCCTTCAGGACTCCACCCTGGTCGCCACCGACACCTTGTTACAGATCAAGGACACCGTCATCGACACCGTCGAGTCGAAGGCCATGTCCGTGATCTACGGCGACGCAGGGCTCGGCAAGAGCTTCAGCACCCGCGCCACGATCCAGGAAATGAACCCGGACCTGATCCTCCCCCTGGACTTCGCCCGCTCCCGCCCCGGCCCGAAGGACCTGCGCGAGGAGCTGTTCCACCAGATGAACCTCAGCTGCAAGATGCCCGGTACCCCCACCGCGTTCGACAAACTGCTGCGCGAGACTCTGCCGCGGCGCCCGTACGTGATCGTGTGCGACGAGGCCCAGCAGTACCGGCGGGAGAACTTCGAGTTCCTGCGCAAGCTGTGGGACAACTGCGATCCCAAGCCCGCCATCATGTTCGTCGGTGGCCGGGAGGCCTACGAGACCCTGCAGAGCGACCCGGCGCTCGCTTCGCGGATCTACATCCGCCTCGAGATCCTCGCCATGACCGAGGACGAGGTCCTCAAAGCCGTACCCGACTCCCACCCCGTGTGGCGGGACGTCGACGAGGCACTGCTGAAGCGGATCGACACCCAGTACACCCTCGGCTCCTTCCGCGAGTGGGTCAAAGTCACCAAGCACGTCCTGAAAGGCATGGAGCACTTCGGCGCCGAGCAGGTCGACGACCGCATCGTCGACTGGGCCCTGGCCCGATGCTGACCGAGACTGCTGCGCAAGGGTGTGCGGCCACGCAGCCGTTTCCCCTCGCCGACGAGCCCGCGCCCCGCGAACTGCACTTCCTCAGCCTGGCCGGGGCCCGCACCGTCGCGACTCCCGGCCTCACGGCAGTCCAACGCGCACTCGCCGATGCCCACCGTCAGCAGCGTTTCCTGTGCGTGCTGGGCGACGCCGGCGTAGGCAAGACCTTCGCCGTTCACGCCACCGCCCTTACCCGCTTTCCCGAGGCGCACCTCCTGCTGCGCCTGGGCGCCAGGCCAGGACCGGCTGATCTGCGCGCTCACTTGCACTACGCCCTCGGGCTGAGAGGCGAACCACCCGGCGACCCGGCGGCCTCCGATTCCCTCATCCGCCGCGCGCTCGACGCCGGGCCGCACATCGTGGTCGTCGACGAAGCCGACCGGATGCCCGACACCTGCTTCGAATACCTCCGCTTCCTGCACGACGACCTTCCCGGTGGACTCTGCGTGGTGCTGATCGCCGGACAGGGCGGTGAACGGGCCCTGCGCGCCCAGCAGATGCTGCACACCCGCACCGCGGCATGGCTGACCCTCCTGACGATCGCCGGCGACCAACTCGCCCGCATCATTCCCGCCCTGCACCCGCTGTGGCACACCGTTGCACCGGATCATCTGCGGATGCTGGACGGCCGCTTCGCCCACGGCACCTTGCGCCGCTGGGCCCTGCTGACCCACCACGTCCAGCGCGCCCTGGCCGCCGCCGGCGCCACCCACCCCGACCCCGGCCTGCTGCGGCAGGTCATCCGCCGCATCGACACCTCACGCCAGCCATGACCGTGACCTCACCCGCCCACCTCGTCACAGGGCCGGCGCCGCCGCCCGTCACGCTGCTGCTGGACACCCACGACGACCGCACCATCCACGCCGCCGCCTACCAGCGTGCCCACCCCCACCGCGGCCGCATCACCACCGACCCCACCCCCCACACCAGCAGCCTCGCTTACCTCGCCCTGGACCTGCTGCGGGCCATGGGCCGCGACAGCTTCTCCCACCCCGATGCAGAGCGAATGTCCACCGATCCCGCCTGGCGCGCGGTGACCTGCTGGACGCTGAACACCGGCCTTGCGGAAGCCATCGTGCTGCGCGCCCACCGCCTCACCCACGAGCGCCTCAAACGCCTGGCCACGTGGCGCACCGAGACCGGTATCCACCTGATCCTCATCGCCCACACACCCACCCCGGCCGACGAACAGCGCCTCAACGAACGCCTCACCGCCGCCAACCTGACCGACCTCACCGCCGTGCGCGGCACCGACACCATCCTGAACACCATCGGCCCGGCCGCCACCGGCCGACGCCACGGCCCGCCCCCGCCCGACCACGCCTATCCGCTGCCCAGCCTGCCCCGCAGCGGCGTTGCCGCCTTCCGCGCCGACTGCTGGCGCCGCCAGAACGACCTCGACTTCGCCCACGCCGACGGCCAATACCGAGCCGGCTATGCCGCCGCCCGTACCTGGCTGGCCGGCCACACCCCACCACCGCCACCCTCCGACACGCCTCAGGCCGAGAACGCCGGTCCGGACGGGGCCACCCCCTGGCGGAACATGGAAGGCCTGCGCCTGTTCCTGGCGCGGCTGACCGTCCTCAGCCCCAGTCCCCAGCACACCCTGGCCCGCATCCGCGGAGCCCAGGCCGGATTCCTCAGCCAAGCCCTCCTGCTCAACGTGCCCGACGACCTAGCCAAGCACGGCGGCCCCGGCATCACCACCGTGCCGATCACACCGCGTGTGGCGCACATCCTCACCACCCAGCTGCCCAACCCGCTGCGCGCCGCTGCCGTCGCCGCCCTGCTGTTCACCGGCACCAGCCAGTCACTGCTGTCCATGACCCAGCTCGCCAGCGTCGGCGAGCACGCCACCGTCCTGGCCATCGACCGCGACTCCCGGATCAATGTCGGCGTGCCACCCGGCCCACGGCACATGTACGCCATCCCGCACCGCGCCCGCCCGCTCCTGGCCGCGGCCCTGGAATTCCGCCGCCGCACCCCACGCACCGCCGACCACCTCGGACTGTTCGCCAACTGCTTCGGCACCTCCGAACGCTTCGACCACCTCATCCGCGACGTCAGCCTCCACATCCCCACCGTCCTTCACCCCCACCCCACAGAGGACTGGCACACCGCTGCCCGCTGCTGGCACCTCAACACCCCCGTCCCGGCCATGGCGCCCACCATGCCCCCAGCACCCAGAGCACACCCGTGACCCACCCGCTCCCGCACCCACCCGACCTTCCGGATTCGGCAGCCTTCGACCTGCCCTACCTACGGGCGCGGGCATCCCAATGCCGGATCGCCGACGACGAACTGACCGCGCTGACCGGCATCCCCACTGCCGACTGGGAAGCCCGTCTCACCCCGCAGAGCCTCAGCAGCGCGGCGATGATCGCCCTGGCCCGCATCCTGAACACCTCACCCGAATCCCTGCTCTGTCAGCCCGGCACCGCCCGCGCGGGCCCTCGCCGCAACCCGCAACTCACCCCCCAGGCCGCCGTTCTGCACGCCGCCCTCATCGAAACCGGCCCCGTCCACCCCGACGACCTCGCCTCCGCCCTGGAATGGAATCCCACACGCCTGACACGAGCCACCGCAGCTCTCAAGGCCCATCTCGACCAGCCCAACAGCCCGCAACGCTTGATCTCTACCGAAACGACCATCCATCTGGCCGCCACGCCCGGGCTGCTGACCTCCCGCCAGCTCGACAACCTGCACCACGCCGGGCACTGCGCCGCAGCACTCAGCCCCACCGAGGCCACCGCCGCAGCCCGCCTGCTCAATCACACCGTGCTCGGCCTGCCCGTCAACGCCTCGGCCGCTCAGATCCCGCGCCTGACCAACCGGCGCCTGCTGGCCCCCATCGGCCCGCCAGCCCCCCACCCCGACCTGCTGTTCGCCCTGGGCCTGACCGCCTCCCCGATGATTGGATACCCGCCCGAATCCGCCACGGTGCTCACCGGCGCCCAGGCCGCTCTCGCCACCCCATGACGCCCGTCCCGCGGCTCCGGCTCCGCCGTCGGCAGGCCGCTCCGATCACCAGGGATCCCTGACATGGCTTCTCTACCCGGCCGACCGGAAAGAGGCCGGCACTCCTGGCAGCCGGCCCGACCAAGCCCGCCTGGTGCCGACCCCCGCACCGAGCACGGCCAAGGCCGCGATCGATGACGCCATCAAGGCCGGCGGTATGACGTGACATTATGGAAACGCCGACGCCGGCAGGACACCCGCCGCTCCCCTGGCGCTCCGCAGCACCGCACGCGAGCAAGTGATCTGGTCACGGCCCGGTTTCCGCTCGTACGCACCCTGCGCGAAGACCTCTTCCGCGCCCTGAGGACGGACGGGCCCGTCCCCCGCTCGTCCGCAAGCAGCCGAGGTGCGACGGAAGTCCAGTCGAGCGCGGTATCACGTCACACGACTTACTCCGGGGGCGCCATGAGCGACCTCGTGCCCCATGCCGGTGAACAGCGCACATGCTCATCCCGGACAGCCGTGACACGGCGGCGCCGGCGGATGCCGTGAATCCCATCAACGCTCTGGGAGAGACGAGCGTCGACCTTCTGGTGTGCGGGCCCGGCCTGCACGAACCGCCGTCATGGGATCTGCTGCGTACTCCGTGGCGTCCGCCCGTCAGGGTGGTCGTCGACAGCCGCGATGACGTCGGATTCACGCGCGCTGCCCTGCAGCTTCACAACCCGGCGGCAGGTCACCTGGTGGTACATCCCGCCGACGCCCACCGCGAGCGACAGGTGTGGGACGACCTGAGCCAGGCCTTGGGGGAGGGGCCACCGCTTCCCGAGGGGTCCTCACTGGTTCATGGGAAGCGTGAGCACCAGGCTGCCTACGCCGTGGCCCGGACGCGGGCCGCCCGCACGGTGACGTTGCTGCGCACCCATCTCATGCACATGGGCATGTGGGCCGACCTGGTCCATCTGCACCGCACCACCCGGGTAGCACTCATCCTGATCCACCACGCCGATCTCCCGGAGGACCTCAGGCATCTGCTGCAGCACTGCGACCACCAAGTGACCGACACGATCGAGGGCATGAGGATGCTTCACTGCGTCCCGCAGCTCGGTGCATGCCCCTGAACACCGCCCATACCCAATGAAACAACAATACGTTGTTTCATTGAGTAATGAGGTAAGCTGGGCACATGGCACGTGATGCTCGTGATGAGGCCCGGCGGCGTTTGTCCGCCCTCGCGCCGGACCCCACCGCTCAGTGGGCTCCGGCGCGCAGCCTGGAACGTGATGCCGCCCTGCTGGGGCGGCTACTGATGGCTGCCGCCAACCACCAGCAAACCGGCGGCCGTGCGGCGGACGTGACCTCGGATGATCTCGGTGCGGCGCTCAGCCTGTTCGAAGACATGCGGCATCAGCTGGACCGGTTGGAGTCCCAAGTGGTCATCGAGGCCAGGCGCCGTGACATGGACTGGCGCCAGATCGCGCAGCATCAGGGGCTGAACTCGCAGCAGGCTGCCTCCCAGCGCTATCAGCGGCTGATGACCCGCCTCGAAGAGATCCGCCAGGGCGTCAGGTAAGAAGGGGGGAAGCTCAGATGACGGACCAGCCGCAGGAACTGTTCGCCGCTGTCGACTCGCTGCTTGCCGCCGTCGATGACGGTACCGTGCTGCCTTTGCCGGCCGAGCGGGTAAGACTGCGTGAGGCGGCCGGGCTGACCCGGGCCGCCATCGCTCAGGCCCTCGGTACGCGCGTGCCGAGCATCGAGGCGTGGGAGGACGGCCGGGCCGAGCCGAAGGGGGAGCGCCGCGAGGCATACCGCCGTCTGCTCGAGGGGCTCGCTCAGCGCCATCCCGCCCCCTCCCCGCCCTCCAGCCGGCCCGCGGCTCAACCGAAACCGCCTTCTGAGTCCTCGACTCAGAACACGCCGGCGCCGACGGCACGTCCTGCTCGATCGAGCGGGCCAACGCGTGCTGCCGACGCACGGTTTCCCAACGGGCCGCTGGCGGTGCTGGACGGGGACGGCACCGCCTACTGCCTGGGCGGGGTGCTGCTGGAGTGCCCCGCGGCCACGATCCCGCAGCTGGCTGACTGGGTGCTGCGTCAGTCCGGGCTGGGTGCGGAGAGGCTGCGCCGGCACGGCAAGGACTTTGACCCGCTGATCGTCCTCACCGCTCAGGCAACTGCCCGCTTCGGCCTGCCCGCCCAGCTGGAGGACCGCCGGAGCCTGCGCCTGCCCGACGATCATCCAGTGGTGCGTCAACTCGACGGTGCGAAGTGGAAGCTGACGCGCCGTGGGTTCGGCCCCTGGCCGCGTATCTACCGGCCGGCCCAGGACGGGCGCCGCCAGTGCGTGCAGCTCGCCATCCTGCCCTGGGGCGCCCTCGACACCCGTTCCTGGGGGACAGCCGGCCAGCTGGAGCCGGCCGAACTCGCCCGCCTGCTCGGCACCTACGCCACCCGCGTGCTCACCCCCTGCGGCTCTACCGCCGTCACCGGCCTGGAACTGATGACCGCGCTGCGCCCGCCCACCCGCGCGGTGAAGGACCCCGCCACCGGGAACTGGGTCTCCGGCCCGGTGCCCGGCTCGCTGACCGAGGCGGTGGAGTGCGCCCCGCCCGAGGCCCCCGACGGACACCCGGCCGTCGCCGCCCTGTATCCCCGCTTCCACCAGCGCACCCCCGACCAGGTGCTGGACGAAGAGGCCTACCAGTGGTCCCGGCCGCTGACGGACGCGGAATGCATGAAGCCCTACGTGGTCGGCATCGACGTCAACATGGCCTTCGCCGCGGCCGCCAACCGGCTCACCGTCGGCCTGTCCGCCCCCGTCCACGTCCATCGGCCAGTCTTCGACGCGAAGCTGCCCGGCTCCTGGCTGGTCGACCTCTCCCACATCCGCCTCGACGAGCGCCTGCCCAGCCCGTTCACCCCGCACGGCGAACGCCCCACCGGCCCGGCCTGGTACGCCACCCCGACCGTCGCCTACGCCGTCGAACTCGGCTACTCCGTCATCCCCCTTGAGGCCTACCTGCGCTACGAGCACGGCCCCTACCTGGATGCCTGGTACACCCGGCTGCGCGACGCCTACATCGCCACGATGGCCGACCTCGGCATCACCCCCGGCATGCCGGAGGAGCAGTTCCTGGCCGCGATGGCCGGCCACCAGCACACCGACCCCGTCCTCGCCGCCGTGCTCAGCGCCATCAAGGCCACCGTCAAAGGCGGTCTCGGCAAACTGCGCGAGCGGGCCCGCAGCGGCGGCTGGCGGCCGGGCGAGCCCTGGCCCGCGCTCGCCCGCCCGACCTGGCGCCCCGACATCCGCGCCGCGGTCATCGCAAGCGCCCGCGTCAACATGCACCGCAAGATGCTCAAGCTCGCCACCCACGCGGACCTGTACCCGGTCGCGATCCTCTCCGACTGCGCCGTGTACCCCTCCGACGGCCCCAGCCCCCTCGACTTCCTGCCCTACCAGGACGGCAAACCCCTGCCCGGCGGATTCCGGCTCGGCGTCTCGCCCGGGATGGTCAAACACGAGGGCACCCAGAGCGTGCTGTGGGCCGAGGGCCTGCTCGAGGAGCACGGCCCGGACGTGAACATCGCCCGGCACATCAAAACCGGCATCGTCGCCGACCAGGACGAAGGGGAGTAGACCCGATGGGCCTCATCGCCGACAGCCTCGCCAAGGCCGACGCCGCGCACTTCACCCGCCCCATGCCGAAGTCGGCCCAGAAGCAGATGCAGTTCCTGGTCAAACAGACCAAAGGCACCAAGGGTGCAGCCGACCTGCTGGGCGTCACCCAGCGCACCGTCGAGCGGTACCTCACCGGACAGCTCAAGCAGCCCCGCCGCCACCTCGCGGAACGGCTCGCCGACGAGGTCCGCAAACGGTGGCAGCCCCGGGTTCGCGACCGGGCCAGAAAGCAGGCCGCCACGACCGGGGGCATCATCATCGACACCCGGGCACGCTTCGGATTCACCGCCGCCCCGGGCACCACCGACGACCCGCGGCTGCGGCCCATCACCCAAGGCCTGCCCCCGGCCTACGCCGCACGGCTCTTCGACGCCCACGCCGCCGGAGCCACCGAGCAACAGCTGCGGGACATCGTGGCCGAAGGACTCCAGGAGATCTACTTCAAAGACCGCGGACGGCGCGCACACGGCCTGCTGGTGGACTTCACCGACATCGACTACCTCGACGTCGACTACTGACCGGGGCGGTACTCTTCCACGCGCTCCGGCATCTGCGCCTGAGTGCTCAAGCAACTGGGCGTGATAGCCGGCCGGTACGCCCCGCTGGCCGGTTCAGGCGAGTTCCTCCCCGTACCGGGCGAGCAGCGCGCGGAGTGCGTTGGCCCTGGCGTCGTCGCGCCCCTGGAGACGGTTTTTCTGGTTGCGCTTCCACCGGGCGAGCGTCCTCTCCTGCTCGCTGCCGAGGGGCAGGCTCGGCCGCAGCTGGCCGTGTGCTGTGCCGAAGTCCGTGAGCTGCCGGAACATCGCCTCCCACTGATCGCCCCGCTGGCCCCATGTCCATCCCGCCAGCGCCTCCAGATCGACCTTCTGCGAGTCCAAGAGCCTGCCACGGTTGGTGCGCCAGGAATTCAGCCAGATCCCGATGAGGTGGCCGTTCCACTCTTCGCGTTGCTTGATGGATGCGACGGACCGACCGGTGGTGGTGACGAACTGCTGCATCAGCTGAACCTTCGCCGTATGGCTGTCACCGAAGGGGGCCCAGGACCAGCCGGGTATCTCCTCCAGGGCCTTGAGCTGGTCGTCCGGCAGGTCGCGGCCGTGCGCGACCAGGTCTTCGCGTCGGCTGCGGAGGTTATTCGCCCACACGGTGGCCTCGCGGCCCGGCATCGCCTTCTCGCGCTCGTCCGGATCCGTGGCCTCGGCACGCCGAAGGTAGGCACGGTACCGGGACCAGAAGCCGGCTTCGTGCGCGGTGCCGCTGGACCAGGTGGGGATGGCGGCCAGCCGCTCGACCCGATCCGGCCGCAGGCGTCCCTGGCGCTGCAAGCCCCTCTGCTTGCGGCTCCATCTGCCCAGACTCCGGCCGTCGACAGCCACATCATCGGTGGGGTAGCAGTTGCCGGCATCGGCGGCATAGGCCACCAGGGCCTCGAACATGGAGTCCCAGGCATCGTTGTGCGCCGTGTACTCGATCTTCAGCGCCTGCTCGCCGATCCGTTCGCGGATCCATTCACGCGCCGTCGCGGCACCTTGCGGAGCGGCAAGGGCCCGGTAGCGCTCGGCTGCACCAGCATCGACCAGGCCGAGCTGCGCCAGGTGGTCCAGGACGTCGGCCGCGGCCTCCTCGGGCTCGGCGACGAAGCCGACCACGACGTCATAGGCGCTGTCGAGGAGGCTGAGGGGGTCCTCACGGATACGCACCACGGTCCAGCCGGCGGAGCGCAGCCGCTGGGACTTCATGCTGTCCTTGCGCCGTGAGTCGGCGGTCCCGTGGAAGTAGGAGCCGTCGAACTCCAGGACGAGACGCAGGCTGTCGGCCTCGATGACCATGTCGACATGCTCGACGCGGGTGGTACGTATGGCGCCACGGCTGGGGTCGATGGGAAGGACAGTGCTGAGTTCCGCCTTCAGGCGCAGCTCCTGCGCGGACGTTTTGACCAGGCGGCAGTCCGGGCAGCCAGTGCCATAGCGCTTGCGGAAGCCTCCCGTGCGGTTCCCACGACGGCTTCCCACCCGTCGTGATCGTCAGGGAAGTCCGGGCAGCGCCACCAGACCTTCCGGCTGGCTCCTACCGTGAGTTCATCCGCCGTGATTCCCGACTTCTCGGCGTCCAGCGTTGCGGCCAAGTCCGGCTTCACCGTCGACAACCGGTTCTTGTCCGTGATCTGCACACTGGCCAACGCCCTTTGCCCCTCCGCACGAGCGGTCTCTTTGCGGGCCGCACCGCGGCCACCATATGTACTGCCCCTGACGAGGGGCGGTGCGATCTTCCTGTCCTCTGCCCGGAGCCGGCCTCAACACCGCGGTGCCTGGTGGCGGCGGGGCCGTACCGCAGGGCGGGCTCGTGCACGAGGCTGGGGCAGGTGCCAAAGCACCTCGTCGGTCTCCCGGTTGTGGTGCCAGGCTCCCAGTGTGCGGGTGGTCACCAGCCGGTCGAGAAGCTCTCCGGTCTGCTGCGGGTTGTGCCCGCACAGGCGGGCGAGGACGTCCATATCGGCGCTGTGTTCGGCATCGACGGACGTGTGTGCGGCCAGCACCAGAGCGGTCAGCCGCAGGGCGGGCGGCGCGGCCGGCAAGGCCAACGGGGCGGGACGCAGCGCCCAGTGGGCGGCGCGGCAGCGGGCACGGCGACCGGGCGCCAGGTCCAGGACCGCGGCATCGAGCAGCCGCACCTGCACGGGCACCGACCTGACGGCCGGCGGCTCCAGCCAGCCGGCGTGGGCCAGCTCCTGCCACAGCTCCCGGTGCCCGCCCATGCGCATGCCGCGCAGCAGACCCGTCGGCAGCCGGACATGCCCGCGGCTGTTGGTGCGAAGGGCGCACTGCAGGCCCAGCAGCCGGGCGGCGGGGGAGGTGAACCGGGGCAGCGCGGCGCCGAGGTAGGTGAGCATCTCCCGCACCCGCAGCCGCTGGTCGGACTCCACCCGGAGCCCGACCAGCGGCTGCGGCGGCGCGCAGGCAGAGGGAAGCGGCCGGGGAGAGTTGACCAGCGTGTCCGGCACCACGGCGGTATGGCTGGTCGCCGCCGCGCAGGCCGCGCAGGTGTCGGCCAGTCGCCAGGTGCGGCCGCTGCGGTCGCGGGTGAGGGCCAGTAGCACCGGACCGCCGCACCCCCGGCGACGCGGATGCCACAAACAGCCCTGCACCCGGCACTGGCAGCTACGCAGATACGCCGGCAGTGCGTCGGCGCGGGCATGGCAGGCCAGATGTGCCAGGGCGGCGGACCGCGCGGAGGAGGCCGTAAGGGGAGAGGTGTGGGCGGTGCAGGAGGGGCAGACGAGCGTGGGGCCGCCCGCCCGCGGACGCAGCTCCACTGTCCAGATGCGCCGCACTGCGGCATGCGCGCCACCGAGCCTCATGGGCTGGTCGTCCTCCTGTCCGTTCGCGCCGTGGCGGGGGCTCACCGTGACAGGCCCCCGAGACGGACGCACCGTAGTGCAGTTTCCCGCACTGCGAAGCTCGCTTCACCCGCTCCGCCCGGCGAAAGTGCAGAAACCCGCACTGACGGGGCAGGGGTCTGCACCGTCGGATGGTGGGGTGACGATCTTGCCGCCCGCCCCCGACCTCACTGCGCTGCGCGTTGTGCTCGCGCGCCTGCGGGCCGAGCGCGGCTGGACCTTCGACGAACTCGCCGACCACAGCGGTCTGGCCCGGCGCACCCTCATCGACCTCGAACACGGCCGCACCACCGGCAGTGTTACCACCTGGCACGCCCTCGCCCACACCTTCGATGTGCCCATCGAGCACTTCCTGGGCGCCCTGTGCGAGCACCACACTCCGCCCGGCACAGCCCGTTCCTGAACCCTCACTTCGCCCCGGCGTGCACCACGTCATGAATCACCCGATCAGGCATCAGGCATAGAACAACCATCCGCAATGACGCTCATGTGTGCGGGATTGTTGGGCTGGCCGTGGGAAATCCCTCCGACACGTTGCTCGCGCCTGCGTGTCGCCTGGCACGGTCCCTGCCATGTGCCCCACTCCCGCCCCTGCCGGCCGACACTGGGACGGCAGCCCCCGCGTCACCCACCGCCCCCGCCCCCTGCGGGTGACCGCCACCAGCCCCAGCCGCCTGCTGCGCGCAGGCCAACACGGCCGCTGCCGCCACTGCGGCAACCGCATCGACCTCTACCCGCGCACCGACCAGCGGCCCATCGCCCTGCACCCCACCGAACTGACCGCCGCCCACGTCCCCGAATCCTGCCGCTGGCACCTGAGCGGCGGCATCGCCCACCCGCACGGCGACGGCAGCGCCTGGTGCCGCATCCCGCACGCCGTGCTCTGCCCGCGCCGCACCCCCACCTGCCGACCCAGCCCCTGCCTCGAGGCGCTCCGCCGCCAACTCGCCGTCCGTACCCGCCGCCTGACCGACACCGGCGCCTTCACCCCTGCCCTGCCCTCAAGCGGCGGCGCACCGGCCGCCGACGCCGACGGACCTGACCACCCCGTCGTGCAGATGCTGCTGTGCCGCTACCTTGCCGAGCGCCCCGTCGAGGGCCTGCGCTGCGTGGCCCAGACCCGCCACCGTCACCACTGCGCCAACCCGGTCCTTGCCACCACCAGCCCGGCCGGGACCTGGAGACTGCTGCCCACCGGCCCCCAGCGAGGTCAACTCGCCCTGCCCGACACCCTGATGGCCGTCTACGACCTGGGCCACCTCCCCTACAGCGAGCAACTGCGCTGGCGCGCGCAGCACTGCCCCGCACATGCCGCCGCCCCCGGCGTCGCCGACCTCGCCCTGGCCGGATGGCAGCCCTTCGACGCCCTCCTGCACGCGGCGCACATCCACACCCGCCTGCCCCAACCCCCGGCCCGCCGACACGGCAGGGGATGACGATGCCGCATCACGCCCTGGAAATCGTGCTCACCCGCCCCCTGTGCCCGGCAGCCCTGCTCCGCGCCGCCCGCGTGCTGCCGCTCGCCGCCAACCACGACGCCACCCGTCTGATGGCCCTCGTATCTGCCAAGACCCCCCACCGGGCCGCCCGCCGGCTGCGCCACCGGCTCGGCGCACGGCTGCCGATCGACGTGATCACCACGCACTACCCGGACGCAGACCACAAGGTGCTGCTCAATGTCGTCTTCCCGCCCGCCGCGCACGCTGTCCTCACAGCCGATGCCCGCCGCGCGCAGCAGACCCCGGAGCGGTACGTGGAACTGGCCCTGCACCGGGCCCTGGCCGAGCACGCCGACCAGGAGATCGACCGCCTCGACCACGCGGTGGGCCAGATGCGGGCCCATACCACCCCCGCCTACCTGCTGTCCGCCGTCGGGCACGCGCTCACCCGGCTCCCCGAGAGGCCCACGCCATGAAACCGACCGACGAACAGACGGCAGCAGCCGACGCCTTCCACGCCGGCGACCACCTCGCCCTGCAGGCAGGCGCCGGCACCGGGAAGACCACCACCCTCGCCCTCCTCGCCCGCACCACCACCCGCCGCGGCCGCTACCTCGCCTTCAACCGGGCCATCGCCCAGGACGCACGAACCCGCTTCCCGAACACCGTCCAGTGCAAGACCGCGCACGCCCTTGCCTACGCGGCCATCGGCCACCGCTACACCCGCCGCCTGAACGCACCCCGCCGCCCGGCCTGGCAGACCGGCCAGGCCCTCGGCGTCACCAAGGCCATCCGCATCGCAGAGCGCGACATCTCCCAAAGAGCCCTCTGCCACACCCTGCTGCGCACCGTGGCCCGCTTCTGTCACACCGCCGATGAGGCCATCACCCGCCACCACGTGCCCCGCCTGCGCGGCCTGGAGAACAACGATCTCCACACCCAACTCGCCGCCCACATCGTGCCCTTCGCCCGCAAAGCCTGGAGCGACCTGCACAACCCCGACGACGGCGCGGTCCGCTTCGACCACGACCACTACCTGAAAATGTGGGCCCTCACCCAGCCCAGGATCGACGCCGACTTCCTGCTGCTGGACGAGGCCCAGGACACCAACCCCGTCGTCGAACACATCTTCCTCAGCCACCGCGACCACGCCCAGCTCGTCATGGTCGGCGACTCCGCCCAGGCCATCTACCACTGGCGCGGCGCCAAGGACATCATGACCGGCTTCGACGGCACCCAGCTCACCCTCTCCCAGTCCTTCCGCTTCGGCCCCCACCTCGCCGAGGAAGCCAACCGCTGGCTGCACCTGGCCGACGCCCCCCTCCGCCTGACCGGCACCGAGACCGTACCCACCGAACTCGGCCCCCTCACCCGGCCCGACGCGGTGCTGTGCCGCACCAACGTCGGCGCCATGTCCCACGTCATGGGCCTGATGACCGCCGGATGCCGGGTGGCGCTGGCCGGGGGAGGAGACAGCCTGCGCGCCCTGGCACTCGCCGCCCGCGACCTGAAAGAAGGCCGCCGCACCACCCACCCCGAACTTCTCCTGTTCCCCTCCTGGGGCGAACTGCAGGACTACGCCGCCCACGACCCGGCCGGCCGCGACCTGCAGCCCCTGGTCGACCTCGTCGACACGCACGGCACCGACGCCATCCTCACCGCCGTCGCTCAACTCGCCCCCGAGCAGCACGCCCAGGTGACCGTCTCGACCGCCCACAAGGCTAAAGGCCGCGAATGGCCCGGCGTGAAGATCGCGGACGACTTCACCCCGCCCCAGGACCCCGACCAGCACGACGACGCGGGCCAGGCCGTACCCGCACCCATCGACGACGGAGAGGCCCGCCTCGCCTACGTCGCCGTCACCCGCACCCGCACCCGCCTCGACCTCGGAGGCCTGTCCTGGATCCACGAACACCCACATGGGACGCCCTGACGTGTCCCCGGCGCTGTTCACCTGCTGGGGTGGGTCGCCCAGCACGCGGTGGCATCCTGGGCGGTCAGAGCTACCACGGGTGTGGCACCCGATTCCGGCAGGACCGGGGCCAACGCCGGCGGTTGTACCGGGCCCCCGCGACGTCGTGGGCCCGTGGACAAGCAGCCTCACCCGGCCAGGTCGCGTCCGATGATCTCCTTCATGATCTCGGTGGTGCCGCCGTAGATCGTCTGGATCCTTGTGTCGACGAAGGCACGGGCGACCGGGTATTCGGTCATATAGCCGTAGCCGCCGTGCAGTTGCAGGCATCGGTCGATGACGCGCTTTTGCAGTTCGCTGACGAACCACTTGCCCTTGGCGGCGTCCACGGCGGTCAGCTCCCCCGCGTTGTAGGCGCGCACCGAGCGGTCGACATAGGCCTCCGCGATGTCGAGCTCGGTGGCCATCTCGGCGAGTTCGAAGCGGATGTGCTGCAAGTCGCCGATGGGCTTGCCGAATGCCCGTCGGTCGAAGCAGTAGTCGCGGGTGAGGTCGAATATCGCCCGGCTGGTGGCGATGGCTGTGGCGGTCACGCCGAGCCGCTCCCTGGGCAGGTGGCTCATGAGCTGCGGCAGCCCCTCTCCGGGGGAGCCGAGCAGGTTGGCGGCAGGCACGCGCACCTCTTCGAAGTACAGCTCGGCGGTGTCCTGGCCGGGCAGGCCGATCTTGTCCAGCTTCCGGCCGCGGGTGAAGCCCGGCATGTCCCGCTCAACCACCATGAGGCTGAAACCGCGCGACCCGGCGTCGGGGTCCGTGCGCGCGGCGACGATCACCAGGTCGGCCATGATTCCGCTGGAGATGAAGGTCTTCTGGCCGTTCAGGATCCAGTCGTCGCCATCGGGACGGGCCGAGGTGCGGATGCCCCGCAGGTCGCTGCCGGTGCCCGGTTCGGTCATCGCGAGCGCGCCGATGGTTTCACCGCGGGCGAAGCCGGGCAGCCAGCGCCGCTTCTGTTCGTCCGTGGTCAGGTCCAGCAGATAGTGCAGTACCAGGTCGTCCTGCAGGGCGACGGTGAGGCCGAAGGACAGCGTGTGGACGCGGGCGATCTCCTCGCAGACGACCATGCGGTAGCGGTAGTCCGACTCGCCGGCGCCGCCGTATTCCTCGCCGATCTGCAGGCCGTAGATTCCCGATGGGCCGATGGCCCAGCTGGCCGGGCACGACATCGGATACATCGCCCTGACCGGTGCCCTGCACGCGATCGGCAGCTCCGGCGGACCGCCGCAGATTCCGCTCAATCTGCTCGGCGACTTCGGCGGCGGCGGAACCTACCTCGTCATAGGCGTCCTCGCGGCGCTGCGTGAAGCCGACCGCACCGGCAGGGGACAGGTCGTCGACGCCGCCATTGTGGACGGCACCGCCCATCTGCTGGCCGGGACCCACATGATGCTGGCGACCGGGACGTGGCAGGACGAGCGGGGCGTCAACCTCGTGGACGGCGGAGCGCCGTTCTATGCGGTGTACGAGACCTCCGACGGCCGCCACATGGCGGTCGGCGCACTGGAGCCGAAGTTCTATGCCGAACTGCTCGTCGTCCTCGGCCTCGACGAGGACCCGGCAGCTCAGCACGACCGCACCCGGTGGCCGCTGCTGCGCGAGCGCATCGCCGGGGCGTTCACCGGCCGCACTCAGAGCGAGTGGGCACAGGCGTTCTCGGCGTCGGACGCCTGCGTGGCACCGGTGATGAGCCTGCGCGAAGCCGCCGGCCACCCGCACCTCAAGGCCCGCGGCACGGTCGTGGAGCACGACGGCGTCCTGCAGCCCGCTCCCGCACCACGCTTCTCCCGCTCGCCCACCACCCTCGGATCACCCCCGCCGGTGCCCGGCCTGCACACCGCCGACGTGCTCAAGGCGTGGGGCGTCGGCGATGCCGAAGCGCTGCTGACGTCGGGGGCCGCCGTACAGACAGCCGCGGTCTAGGCGCCGCGGACCGCTCGGGAGGGCGTGGCGGCCGTACGCCGCGTCCGGCCCTTCGTTGTCGGCTGCGCGGCGCCCTGTTCCTGCACGGCCGCAACCCCCAGCCCATGACGTACGAGTGACTGCGCGGTGCGGACGACGACGTCCAGCGAGCCCTGGCGGGGGTTCCACCATTCGGCGGCCCAATTCAGGGCGCCCAGGACGAGCATGCGGGAGACCCGGGGTTCGAGGTCGGCGCGCAGTTCGCCCGCCTTCTGGGCGTCCTGGATGAGGGTGCGCCACACGTCCCCGTACTGGGCCTCCTCGGCGAGCTGCCGAGTGCGGATGTCCTCGGGGAGTTGGCCCGCGTTCCTGATCGCGGCGGTGGCGAAGTCCGAGATCGCCAGCTGATAGCGCAGGTGTTCCTCGACGGCCGTGTCGATGCGGTCCATGGGGCCGGCGTCTGCCGGAAGCGCGTCGAGTGCCTTCACGAGGTGCTCCCGCATCCGGGCCACGCCGACCCACATGACCTCTTCGATCAGCACTTCTCTGGACGAGAAGTAGTAGTAGATGGCCGGAGCCTGGATCTGGGCCTGCTCGGCCACATCGCTCAGTCGGGTCCCCGCGTACCCTTTGCGGCTGAGGACGTGGGCCGCAGCGTCCAGGATGCGCTCTCGCGTGCGTGCCGCCTTGGAGTCATTGGGCTCAGCAGGCGGCTTGCTCGCGGTTTTTTTAGGCATGAATCAATTATAGGTGTGACCTGTCGTGGCGCTGACGTGCGGTGTGTGTCATTGTCCGTCCGGGACTGGCTGTACGGGGCTGCCCATGTCGTCCACGAGGTGACGTACCGCTTTGACCGTTCCGGCCGGGTCCGTTCCGACCGGGTCCAGGTTCAGGGTGGTCACCCCGGCCTCACGGTAGGCGTGGATCCGCTCCGCGACATAGCCGGGCGGCCCGATCATCGTGGTCCGGACCAGCCATTCCCGGGGGACTGCGGCCTCGGCTTCCCGCTTCTTCCCGTCGAGGTAGAGGTCCTGGATGGTCTTCGCCTCGGCTTCGAAGCCGTACCGGCAGGCCAGGTCGTTGTAGAAGTTCTTGCCGCGGGCACCCATGCCGCCGATGTACCGGGCGACCATCGGCCGCTCCTGGTCCAGCAGGTCGTCGACCGGCAGGTTCTCGCCGACGGCGACCGGACCGCCGGCGACGACGTCCAGCGGGGCCAGGTTCGGGGAGCGCCGGGCGCTGCCCGCGGCGAGCGCCGGCCCGAAGACCTTCGCTGCGCCCTCAGGCATGAAGAAGAACGACTGCCAGCCGTCGGCCACTTCGGCCGTCGCCTGCAGCGAGCGCTCCATCAGCGACGCCCAATAGATGGGGATGCGGTTGCGGTACGGGTGGTTGATCAGGCGCAGCGGCTTGCCGAGCCCTGTTCCGCGGTCGGCGGGCAGCGGGAGTTGGAAGACCTTGCCGTCGTGGGTCAGGGCTTCCTGCCGCCGCCACACGCTGCGGCAGATCTCGATGGTCTCTGTGATCCGTCGCATCGGCTGCTCGAACGGCACGCCGTGGAAACCCTCGATGACCTGCGGTCCGGAAGCACCGAGCCCGAGGGTGAACCGGCCGCGGGACAGGCTGTCCGCGCCGGCGGCGCTCATGGCCAGCAGGGTGGGGGTGCGGCTGAAGACATTGACGATGCCGGTGCCGATCTGGATCCGGTCGGTGATCGCGGCGAGGTAGCCGACGAGCGACATCGCGTCGAAGCCGTAGGCTTCTGGTACCCACACCATGTCCAGGCCCGCGGACTCCAGTTCGCGCACCAGCCCGGCCGTCTCCACCGGGTCACCGGTGTACCTGGACAGCAGCATCGACAGTTTCACATCGTCCTCCAGTCGGGATCCCCGGCCGGTCCGGCGCTTCGCGTACCGGCTCTTGACGCCAAGGGTGTTCTCCAGCGTGTTGTTGAACGAACGCCTCGTCGTTCTTGCGCGAGGCAGGGGCGTACACAGCCCCTACACCAGGCCTCCCCGGCTGATCAGCTGGGCGGCGATGACATTGCGCTGGATCTCGTTGGTGCCCTCGCCGACGATCATCAAGGGCGCGTCCCGGAAGTAACGTTCGACGTCGTACTCCGTGGAGTATCCGTAACCGCCGTGGATCCGTACGGCGTTGAGTGCGATCTCCATCGCGGTCTCGGAGGCGAAGAGTTTCGCCATCCCGGCCTCCATGTCGCAGCGGCGCCCGGAGTCGAACCGTTCTGCGGCATGCAGCACCAACTGGCGGGCCGCGGTGAGCTTGGTGGCCATGTCGGCGAGATAGTTGCCGATCGACTGGTGCTTCCAGATCGGCTTGCCGAAACTCTCGCGCTCCTGGGCGTAAGCCAGCGCGTCGTCGAAGGCCGCCTGCCCGACTCCGAGCGCCCGGGAGGCCACCTGAATCCGGCCGATCTCCAGGCCCTTCATCATCTGGGCGAAGCCGTCTCCCTCCACTGCGCCCAGTACCGCGTCGGCGGGCGCGTGGTAGCCGTCGAAGGAGAGCTCGCAGCTCTCCACTCCCTTGTAGCCGAGCTTGGGCAGGTCCCGGGAGACGGTGAGCCCCGGGCCGTGCTCGACCAGCAGGATGCTGATGCCCTTGTGCCGGGGTGACGCGCCGGGGTCGGTCTTGCACAGCAGCGCGATGAGCTGCGAGCGGCGGGCGTTGCTGATCCAGGTCTTGGTGCCGCTGATGACATAGCCGCCGTCCGGCCGGCGGCGGGCGGTGGTGCCCATCGCCTGGAGGTCGGAGCCGCCGCCCGGCTCGGTCAGGGCCATCGTGGCCCGGATTTCGCCGGTCGCCATCCTCGGCAGGTAGCGGTCCTTCTGCTCGTCGGTGCCGAAGGCCAGAAGCAGCTTGGCGACCACCGTGTGCCCGCCCATGGCCCCGGCCAGGCTCATCCAGCCCCGGGCCAGCTGCTCGGTCACTCCGACATAGCAGGAGGTGGACACGGGTGCCTCGCCGTAGGGCTCGGGGATGGCGAGGCCGTAGACGCCGAGTGCCTTCATCTGGTCGATCAGCTTCTCGGGGTACTCGTTGGCGTGCTCGAGCTCCCGCACCACCGGCCGCACATCCCGGTCGACGAACTCCCTGACGATGTCGACGACGGCCTGTTCCTCGTCGGAAAGGATGGACATGCGGGCTCTCCTCGCTCGGCTACCGGTCTGGCGTCCAACCGGATTATAGTCGAAATTAAATTAAATGGGAGAGGGGCTCGGATGGCTGAGGACAATCCGGCGGGAGCGCTCAGGTCGTGTCTGTCGGTGCCGGGGTCGGACGGCCGCAAGATCGCGAAGGCGGCCGGATCCGGGGCGGACGAGATCGTGCTCGACCTTGAGGACGCGGTGCCTCCGGCCGGCAAGGACGGCGCGCGGGACCTCGTGGCCTCCTGGTTGGGTCGGAGGGCGGAGATCGGCCCGCGGATCGCGGTACGGGTCAACGCGCCGCGGACTCCGTGGTGCCACGCTGACGTGATCGCCTGCGTGCGTCAGGGTGGCACGGCGTCGATCGTGCTGCCCAAGGTGGAATCGGCCGGGGACCTGGCCTTCGTGGACCGGCTGCTGGACGGGGCGGAGGCTGCCGCCGGATGCGTCGAGCCGGTCACCGTACAGGCGCTGATCGAGACGGCGGCCGGCCTGGCCAACCTGCGCGAGATCGTGGCGGCCACCTCCCGTCTGACCACCCTGATCATCGGCTACGCCGACCTGGCGGCCTCGCTCGGCCGCGCGGCCGACATCCCGGCCGAGACCTGGCTGTGGGCGCAGGACACCGTCTTGACAGCCGCCCGCAGTGCCGGCCTGGCGGCCGTGGACGGGCCGTACCTCGAGGTGGCGGCCGACGAGCGGTTCACCGAGAGCGTGCGCCGCGCCGCTGGGCTTCGACGGCAAGTGGGTCATCCACCCGCGCCAGATCCAGGCAGTGACGAGGCGTTCACGCCCTCGGCGGACGAGGTGACGCGGGCACGGGCGGTTCTGGCCGCCCTGCGGGAGGGCCACGAGCGAGCCCAGGGCGCGGTCACCCTCGACGGCCGGATGGTCGACGAGGCCGTGGCGTCGGCGGCACGACGTGTGCTGGCGAAGGCGGGAGGATCGCGGGTATGAGCGCGGCACACACGGCCGAGGGGCCGTACTTCGACGAGCTGACGGTCGGTCAGGTCTTCGGCGGCGCACCGTCGATGACGCTCACCGCCGGCCACGCGGCGGCCCATCAGGCGATCGTGGGGGACCGGCTCGCTCTACCGTTGGACGCGGAGCTGAGCCTGGCGGTGACCGGGCAGGCTCCCCTCGCGCATCCGGCCCTGGTCTGGGATGTGGCGATCGGCCAGTCCACGGTGGCGACCCACCATGTGAAGGCAAATCTCTTCTACCGCGGGCTGGTGCTGCGGCGCGCACCCCTCATCGGCGACACCCTGAGTACCTCCACGCACGTGGTGGCGCTGCGCCAGAACAGCAGCCGCGAAGGCCGCCGGCCGACCGGCCTGGCGGCCCTTCGCATCATCACCACGGACCAGCACGGCCGCCCGGTACTGGACTTCTGGCGGTGCGCCATGCTGCCCCTCCGCGACCCGGACGCGCGCACCGGCCACGCCGCCGACCTGGACGCCGTCGGCGACCCGCCCGACAGTGACGCGCTCGCCGCGGTCGCGGCGGGGTGGCGGCTCGACCGGTTCGCGGAGCGCGTCGCCGGACCCCGGTTCGGCGAGATCACCGAGGGCAGCGTCTGGGAAGTCGGTGGCGGAGACGTCGTGTCGAGCGCCCCTGAGCTCGCCCGGCTCACGCTCAACGTGGCCAAGGCGCATCATGACCGGCGCGCGGCGGGCGGGCAAAGGCTGGTCTACGGCGGCCACACGATCGGCGTGGCCCTCGCGCAGGCCGCCCGGGCTCTGCCGTCCATCGTCACCGTGGCCGGCTGGCACGGCTGCGACCACCTGGGCCCCGTGCACGAGAGCGACACCCTGCACAGCACCGTCACCGTCGAGCGCAAGCACGCGCTGGACGGCCACGGCGGGCTGGTGCACCTGCGGTCGAAGGTCCACGCCACCCTCGCCGACGAGCCGCCGCGCGACGTCCTGGACTGGCGGTACGTCGTCGTACTGGCCTGACCGAGAGGTCAGCCCGCCCCGGACGGTTGCTCAACCGGCCGGGGCGAACCGCCGAGTTCCCTCAACGTCCCGCCATGTGACCGCGCCCTGCCCGGCCAGTACGTCCAGGTGGGCGTCGATCTCCAGTACGGCTGTCATCTGGTGGACGAGCGGCAGGTCGTCGAGCCGGCGCAGACGACGGGTCCATGGCAGCGCGCGCGCCACCGCGTAGGCCGTGTCGGCCCCGGACGCCACCTGGCGTACCACCTCGTCCAGGCGTTCCTCATGATGCGCGATCAGTTCGTCCACCCGGGTGTGGACACTTCTTGTCACCGGCCCGTGGGCGGGCAGCAGCAGGGCGTCCGGCATCCCTCGCACCAGGCGCAGAGAGGCGAGATAGGACCGCAGGGGATGCCTCTCCGGCGACCGCTCGAACCCCAGGGACGGCGTGATGTGCGGCAGCACATGGTCCCCGGAGAACAGCAGACCGCCCAAGGGATCTCTGAGCACCACATGACCGCGGGTGTGGCCGGGTGTGGCCAGCACGTCCAGGCGGCGGTCAGCCAGGACGATCCGCTCGCCGTCCTTCAGCCACGCGTCCGGAGGGCCGAACGGCATGTCCAGCTCGTGCGGCTCGGCCGTCATCGCCTCCACTCGGGCCGCCAGTTCGGGGGCGCCGCACGCGCGCAGCAGGACGGCCTGCCGGGGGTAGCTCCCGTCCGCCAGGTCGAAGTCCTCGATCGAATGACGTTCCTCCCAGCCGATCCGCACGCGGGTGCCGAGCGACTCGCGGAGCGCCAGTGCCTGGGTGTAGTGGTCCCAGTGGGCGTGGGTCACGATGATCTGGTCAATGTCCCCGAGCCGGTGTCCGAGACTCTGCAGTGCCTCGACCAGTGCCTTCTCGGTCTCGGGCCTGGCCCAGCCCGAGTCGATCAGTATCAGCCCGCCGGGATCCTCGATCACGTAGACGTTGACCGCCGCCAATCCGTCCACGGGCAGTGCCAGGGGGATGCGGTACACATGGTCCACGACGGCGTGGGCGCCGGGTTCGGTCCAGTCGTCGGGCTGTTCCAACAGGGGTAGCACCAAGACCTTGCTCCTGCACCGCAGTCGACAGAGTAGATTTTAGCTTACATTAAATTAAATGTGCCCCTCCTGGCCTTCGACAGCAGCGCAGCAGCGCGAGCGAGCCTCGACGTGCACGGAGAGCCGGCCGCCGTGGAGCGCGGCGCGCCTCCTCGTGCCAGTGGTCGAGGAACCTGTGGCTGAAGGCGCCCCAGCTTGGAAAGTGGTGGCCCGGCGCAGCGGCGCAGCGGCGCCCAAGGCTTGAGATGCTGGTCAGCGCGACCCTCACCCTCCCCCACCGGGCAGATCGAGCCCGAAGGCCCTGAGTGACGTTCTGCCGCATCGTTATGACCGCTGCATCCCGATTCTTCGACAGCTGTTCCACCTGTCCGGCGGCAGTGAGGTTGCTCGGGTGCGCTGGTTGCTGATCCTGCGCCGAGACCAATGTGCTGCTCTTGGCCATCGCCATCGCCATCGCCATCGCCATCGGTGGCGGTGTGTTTGCGCGGCATGCTGTTCGCATTCGTAGAACTGCTGCGCGGCCGCGAAGCTACGAACACGGCCATGTCTGTCAGGCCGGGCCGGACAATTCGCAGGCCGCGTGTCGAACCCGACCGCCATCAGCTCTCGACGGAGGCGCTCGCCCGAACATCGGTCGGTACGGTCATCGCATGAGGACCTTCACCTGATTGAGCCTGTACCTCCCCAGGGATCACGCCATGAAATACAGCGCGAGGAGAGTTCCGCACACCAGGGCGCAGTAGCCCTCGAATGTGGCGCGCAGCCAGATCGGAGCGGCTCGGAGCTCCATGAAATCCAAGCCGATCAGGCGCACCTTGGCGAAAGCGATGACGAGGACGAGGGCGGTTGCGGTAGGGGAGGAACCGATGCCGTGGCCGGCGCCGAAGTACCATGAAAGCAGTGTCGCGGCGACCAGGACGAGCCAGACAACGGTAAGCCGGGTGAGGCGCGGTCTGCTCATCGGGATTCCCTCACTTCACGAGGTACAGCAGGGAGAACAGGACGATCCACAGCAGATCGACCACGTGCCAGAAACAGGAGCCGCCTTCAATGAACGTGAACCGGCCGGACGAGATCTGGCGTCCCCGCGACTTCACGGCAATGACGGTGAGTACGCCCAGCCCGAGCACGACATGGAAGAAGTGCACTCCGGTGAGGACGAAGTAGTACATGAAGAAGTCGTTGGTATTGGGCCCGATTCCGGACGTAAACTTGTCTCTGTACTCAAGGAACTTGATTGCCGCAAAGGTGAGGCCGCAACTGATGGCGCCTGCGAACAACCACGGTGCGACGGCCGCGGCACCGGCGCGCACGGCTCGGACGCCGAGGGCGACCAGCAGGGAACTGGCCAGTAGAACGAGCGTGTTCAGGACGCCGTAGGACTGACTCAATTCCTGCTGGGAGGTGGCGAACATCTGTGGGTGTTTGCCCAGCTGGACGAGGTAGGACCCGAAGAACACGGCGAAGACCACCATGTCGCCCAGGAGCAAGAGCCACAGTCCTTCCTCGCCGGGGACATGACGTGGGTCGCGGGGCTGGGTCGCCGAACAGGTCGTAGTGCGGGGCATCCGGCTGTCACGTGCCCGCCGGGCTGAGCGGCGCCGAAGCAGCCGATTGTTTGCTCTCTTGCTCGCGTTCCTGCTGTTTGATGGCCTGGAGCAGCGGCACGGTCATCACGAAGAACCAGGTCCCCAATACGGTGAGGGGCAGCCAGAAGGCGAAGATGCCGTTCCACGCGAAAGGTCCGGTGTGGAAGACGATGACGAGGATGCCGGGCGTGAGCAGTACCGCGCACCACAGGCTGAAGTAGCCCACCCACCGGGGGAAGACGGGCTCGGCGCTCTTGTCGCTGAATACGGCGAGCGCGATGGCGATGACCTGGACTACCGGCGGGGCCACAAAGCCGACCAAGGGAAGCCAGCCGAGGTCGTTGAGGGCCTGGGTGATCTCGGGCGAGCGGTCCGCCGGCCGGTACGCCGCCGCGGACAGGGCGAACATCGGGAACACGAGGAGCAGGCACAGGACTCCACCAGCGGTGAGCTGTGTGGCTGCGAGAGGCGACCGCCGGCCCTCGATGCGCCGCATCTGCACGCTGATGACAGCCGCCCACGGGAAGGCGAGCCCGGAGCCGATCATGGAGATGATGAGGCCGATCTGTATCCGCGTCTGGTGCTCGGTGTAGAAGCGCGCCACCTCGGATGCGCCCAGGTTCGGTGATGGTGGCGGAACCAGACCCGCGACGAACAAGAAGCCGATCATAAAGATCAGTATCAGTCCGGGTCCGCACCATACGCACAGCCGCTGCATTCTCAGGCTCATAACGCGCCCCTCGAAGTGTTGAATTTAACGTAAAATAAATAGCGTGGCTGGTCTTGGTACGCAACTTCGGTCAGCACCTTCGCTCCGTGCTCGACGGTGCCGGAGCTGCCTTGACCGGCAGTCTACACGCCATTACGGTAATACATACAGTAAAAACTGTGGTAAGCCGTGGGTGGCCGATGATGAAAGCCCGGTCGCAACCGGCGGGGTACGGAGGAGGAAGCGTGGACTCGGCACCCCGGAGGCGGCGTGTGCCCTACCGGCAGGGTGAAGGGGAGCGCCTCCGGCAGGACATCCTGGACACGGCGACCCGCATCCTGGAGGAGTCCGGTCGCGAGGACGCCCTGTCTCTGCGTGGCATCGCCCGCGAGCTGGGCATCGCCGCGCCCAGTATCTACCTGCACTTCAACGACAAGACCGACCTGGTGCGGACGGTGCTCGATGCCCGGTACGCCGCGCTGGCGTCGACCATGCGCGAGGCCGGAAGCGCGGCCGCCGAGGCCGGTGCCGACGCATGGGGTGTCCTGCGCGCCATCGTGGGCACCTACCGCGGGTTCGCCGTCGACAATCCCCGCCGCTATCGGCTCATGTTCAGCCTGGAGCAGCAGACTTCGGCGGAGGACCGGCGCGCCACCGGGCATCCGCTCGACCGGGTGCTGATCGCGTGGACCGATGCCGTTGACCAGTACCTCGCCGCAGCCTGTCCCGAGCAACGCGAGGAGGCCGACACGCTGGGGGTCCTGCTGTGGACCGGCCTGCACGGTCAGTTCGCCCTCTGGCACACCCTGCCGCATTCCTTTGTCGATGACGACACCATCCTGCGCGAGCTTGAGGAGGCGTTGATGAGGAGACTGCTGCCGCCGTCCGACTGACCGCCGGACGTTGGATGCGGCCATCCAGCGGCGCACGGTGCGCTGACCTGTTGACGCCGACTTTTCGACGGCCAAGGCCCTGGAGGCCAAGGGCGCCTAAGACCGTGTCCTACGTGGTGAGGCGGACGAGGCGCTTGTAGCAGCAGAGGGCGGCGGCAAGTCCGAGAAATGCCAGGTAGTTGCGGGGCTGGCGCTCGTAGCGTGGACTGAGTCTGCGGTAGCCGGACAGCCATGACATCGTGCGCTCGATCACCCACCTCCGACGCCCCAAGCGTTCGCTGGATTCGATGCCTTTCCGGGCGATGCGTACTCCGATTCGCTTCCATCGGAGCCATCTGCGCAGGTCGGCGCGGTCGTAGGCTTTGTCTGCGTGTAGGCGCTGGGGCTTGAAGTACCGGCCGCGGTGGGGGTCGTGTCTCGTTTGGTGACCCTCGATCATGGGCTTCAGCCCTTCGCTGTCGTGGGTGTTGGCGGCCGAGATGCCGACGATGAGGGGCAGTCCGTTCGCGTCCGACAGGACGTGCATCTTGGAACCCGGCTTACCCCGGTCCACGGGGCTCGGGCCTGTGTGTTCGCCCCCTTTTTAGCCCTGACGTGGGCGGTGTCGAGGACGACGCGGGTGACGTCGATGAGGCCGGCGTCGTCGAGGCGATACAGCACGGCTTCGTGTAGGCGACCCCAGACACCGGCCCTCGACCAGATCAGGAACCGGCGGTGAGCGGTCGACTTCGATATCCCGAAGCAGGGCGGCAGTTGGCGCCAGGCGCAGCCGCTGACCAGGACGTAGATGATGGCCGCGAACAGTGTCTCATCAGGCGTGTCCTGTGTTCCGCCGCCCTGCGGCCGCACCCTCGACGGCGGGATCAACGGCTTCGCGATCTCCCACAGCCCGTCCGGAACAATCCAACTCCACGTACCCCGCCCCATGTACAGCTCAACGTCCGCCTCACCACGTAGGACACGGTCTTAGTTCCGGACTTCGCCGGCAGGAGGGCGGGTCGCTGCTGACGTTCGAGGTTCCGACCCAGCGGCTTCGCTCCGGCCGGTACTGCCACGGCCGTGTCGCGGGCGCCGTCACCAGGTCGAAGTGCGGGCGAGTCTTCTACGCCTCGGTCGATGCGGTCGGTCAGGTCGAAGCGTATGTGGCGTCCGAGCGGGCCTGGGCAGTAAGGCGCGCTCAGGCCGCGGGCCGCTACGAGCGGCTGCCTGAGATTCGGCTGCTCACGAAAGTGACCCGTGGCCCGAAGCCGAAGGTCGAGTGGGTAGACCGGGACGGCGTCGCTGGGGGCCGAGAGCTTGGTCTGTTGGGCTGGCGGGAGCGTCAGTGGCTCTTCCTGGATGGGCCGGAAGGGCCCGAGCCGGCCTGGTTGTGGCTGACCGAGCAAGGGCTGCCGATGCTCCCGGGCCGGTGGAACGGCGTGTTCAGGAGCGCGAATCTGCGTTGCGACGAGGTGCTGCTCGCGCCGGTGGAGCGGGTGGTCAAGCGGGAGCTGCGGCTGGCAGAGGTCCGCGGGAAGAGTCCCTACGCGACCCCTCACGCCGCGCGGCACTCATTCGCGCTCTACATGCTCATCGTGCTGAACCAGCTCATGGAGACACGCTACGGGCTCACCGCGGCCGACCGGCGGGACTTCGCGCTGCTGTTCGGTGACCCCTGGTGGTTGGTGAAGACCCTCCTCGGGCACGCGGACGTGGAGGTGACCAAGCGCCACTACCTCGCGCCCGTCGCGCACCTCCAGCTGGAGTCCATCCTCGCCACTGCTGAGATCACCGACGGCCAGGGCGCGGTGGGAGGCGAGGGCATCGACGACGTGTTCACCCGGCTGGCTCGGGAGACGGCCGGCATCCAGGACGTCGACACGCTGCTCGGGGTGAGTGGATGAGCGGGCGGGGACGGAGGGCCGTGTTGCCGCCGGCCGGCTATCGCACCGGACCGCCGCGTCCCCGGGACGGACTGGTAGTGACGGTAGGCAACAAGGCCGGCGAGAAGAAGGAGTTCGACTTCGCGAAGCTGCCCGCCCCAGAGCGTATGCGGCACTCGCTGGCCGCGCTCTTTGCTGCCCAGTCCCGTCGGTGGACGAGCCACTCCTCCGCCGACCACTACTGGAACCAACTGCTGGTCTTCGTGCGCTTCCTTTCCCGCCTGGACAACCCGCCTGAGGATCTCGACGGCCTGACCGCCGCCGCCCTGAAACGCTGGCGCGAGCGGAACATCAAGACCAACACGGGCAGGCTCACGCTGGCCACGATTCGGGTCCTGCTGCGCGCGGACCCGAGGCTGCGCACCGGTCAAGTGGCGGAAGAGCTCGCCCGCCGGGTGCCACAGGGAACGCCGAGCAAGCAGTCGTACGAGGATGCGGAACGCGAGCAAGTGCTGCTCACCGCGCAGCGCCAGTTCCGCGCCGCTTGGATGCGCATCCGGGACAACACCATCGTGCTGGAGCGCTGGCGGCTCGGGCAACTGCCCGAAGGCAGCCGTGAAGCGCAGCTCGGCCAGGTCCTCGACGTGATCGCGTGCACCGGAGACGTGCCCCGCGCACGGCGGAGCGATGGGCTGACCAACCTGAGGCACCGTGGTCTCCTCGGCGGGGGCGGCGTCGAACGAACCTGGGGACGGCTGTTCTTGACCCGGCACGAGCTGACTGCCCTGGCCGTACTGCTGACCGACCGCTTTGCCTGGAATCTGTCCGTCTACGACCGCATGCCCGCGCCCAGCCGGGCGCCGTCGGTTGGCGAGAGGACGACGGTGACATACCTGGTGCAGGTGGAGAAGCGGCGACCCGGGGCGGGCCGGTGGTTCAGCACGGAGAACATCACCGACTCGGGAGCCGCCTCCCCGGGACGTCTGATCACACAGGCCCTGGACGCCACCGCACACGGCCGCGCGCTCGCCGCGAAGCTGGCCCCCGGCACCGACCTGCTGATGACCGCACGCCTGCAACAAGTCGGGCGCGAGCGCCGCGATCTGGATCGCCCACCGCGCATCGGCCCGCTGGTCTTCGGTGTCTCCCGTGTCGACGCCACCAGCTGGGCTCGAAGCCACGGGCTGAGCGGATCGCCGTTCCAACGCACCAGGCGCACGACGGTCACCCGCGAGGGCAGACCCATGCAGCACACCCAGGGCACCCACGAGAGCGTCTACGTGCTGCCCGACCAGCGTGTCCAGCGAGCATCCCAAGCAGTCTTCGAAGCCGGCGCCCACGAAGCACTCCAGCAAGCGCAGGCAACCGTCTTCGGCGGACACCTCGCACGTGAGCCGAACCCCGCGCATCACGAGACCGCGACGGCCGATTGCGAGGACGACACCACCAGCCCCTGGCCCGCCCCGGACGGGGGCTGCGCAGCGGACTTCCTACTCTGCCTGGCCTGCGGCAACGCCCATGTCCACCCCGGTCACCACCCCCGCCTAGCCCATCTGCATCAGCAACTGATGAGCCTGCGCTCGGTGCTGCCCGATCACACCTGGGCGGCGCGCTGGCACGACCACCTGCTACGCCTGAACGACATGCGCGACAGAGTGGGCCCAGCCACCTGGAATGCTGCGCTGGCCCAGGTCAGCGACCGGGACCGCACGGTCGTCGCGCTCCTACTGAAGGGAGAGCTGGCCTCGTGACCTCCGCCCTCGTCGATGAAGTCGACCCGTACGTGCTGCCCATGCCGACGCCGGATTCCCCCGTCGTGCTGGACCGGTGGATCAGCGCCGGCAACCGGCACCCCAACGGCCGCTACGCTGATGCGGTCTGGCCCTTGGCGCCACTCATCGACAATCCGGGCGCCACACTCTCCAAAATCCATTGGAGCAGGTGCCCGATCGGGCTGCGCGGCCAGTTGAAGCTGCCAGCCTGGATCATGATCAACGGCGAGCTGCGACCCACCGTTGTCCAGACCCGCGGACACCGCGCACGGACCCGCGGCTCCGCCGACGACATCCTGGAGACCTGCCGCGAGTGGATCCGCCTTGCGCACTGGGCGCACGAGCGCGGCATGTCCGACCTCGGCGCTTTTACCGACGAGTGGTGGAGCGCATACACCACGGAGCGCTGGCAGAGCGGCATCACACGCGATTACTCCGAGAAGGTCCTCGCCCGACTGACCGACCTATGGGCCTACGACCAACTCGCTGCCCACCCCTCGGGGATCCCCCGACCTCCCTGGGACACCGAGGGCGTCGACGACTACCTGCCCTCCGCCACCGTTGAAGGCGGCCGTGAGAACACCACCGAACCCTTGGACCCGCAGGTCATCGGCCCACTGCTGGTCTGGGCCGGCCGCATGGTCGACGACCTCGCCGAGGACATCCTGGCCGCCTGGACCGAACGGCGCCGGCTGCTCAGCATCGCTTCCGCCAGCACCTCCACCCCCGCGGGACGCGCCCGAATTGAGGAGACCCTGCTGCCCCTCATCACCTCCGGAGCCCCGATACCCAGCACAGGATGCGACGGTGGCCACACCCTGGCCCGCGCTTTCATCGCCGCAACCACCGGTGCCAGCCTCGGCCAGGTCGATCGCTTCAAGAAGCAGCACGGGTTGACCAACCTGGCCGCGTACCGGCCCGGCCCATGCCCACTGGACGTTCCGGTTACCGGCCAGGTCGCCGGACGCCCCTGGCGCCAGAGCCTCGACTTCAATGAGGCCGCCGACCTGATGAAGCACCTCGGCACGGCCGCCATGATCATCATCCTCTATCTGACCGGCATGCGGCCGCAGGAAGCGCAAGGCTTGCGCTCCGGGTGTTGCCCTGACCCGGCGCCCCGACCCGACGGCGCCCCTGGACGCCACCTCATCCGCAGCCATCACTACAAGGAGGTCACCAACGACGACGGCCACCACATCTCCGCCGGCGTCGAGCGGGAGGTCCCCTGGGTCGCCATCGCCCCTGTCGTCCGCTCGATTCGCATCCTTGAGCGCATCGTCCCCGAAGGGGAGCTCCTTTTCAGCGCCGCCCATCACGACTTCCAGGGGGTCAAAGCCCACCAGGGGGCGCTGAAGAACGGGACTCTGAACCGCCGCATCGACAGCTTCGTCGCCTGGGCCAACCGCGAAGCCGTCGCCCAGGGCCTTCCGGAACAGGCCATCCCCCAGGACCCGCACGGTGAGCTCGGCATGGCCCGGTTCAGACGTACGCTGGCCTGGCACATCGCCCGCCGCCCGGGCGGGCTGATCGCCCTCGCCATCCAGTACGGCCACATGCGCACCGTCCTGGATGCACGCACATCCACCGGCTACGGAGCCCTCGGCCGCCGGGGCATCCACGGGGTGCTCGATGTCGAGACAGCCCTTGCCGCGGCCGACACCGCCGCGCGTCTTCGTGACCGCATGGCCGCCGGTGAGAAGATCTCGGGACCGGCGGCCCGTCGCGCTGTCACCGGCGCGACCCAAGCCCCGCACTTCGAGGGCCGCATCGTCCCCTCCACGTTCGCGAGGAAGGCGGCCGCCTATCTCGCTCGGGACGGCATTGTCCTGTTCGACAACTCCGACGCCCTCCTGATCTGCGCATTCAAGCGCGAGACGGCATTGTGCGAACCGGCAGCGAACGCGACCTCGCCGAATGTGGTCGACTGCCGGGCGGGCTGCGGAAACATGGCCCGCACCGACACTCATGCCAGTCAACTGCGTGATCGTGCCGACGAGATCGACCAGCTCGCCGCGCATGCACCCATGCACATCGGCAACCGGCTGCGGGCCCACGCCGCCCGACTCCGCCAGGCCGCCGTTACCCACGCCGCCACTGCCGAGACCGCCGAGGTCCTGAGATGACCGAGCAACCCACCGACGAGCGCACGCGCATCCGCGAGGCGATGGACCGCCTCCTGGCCGGGCAGGCCACCGCTTCCAACGGGAGTCTCACCATCGCGGCCCTCGCCGTCGAGGCAGACGTCCACCGCATGGCGCTGATGAAGCGGCACGCGGATCTGAAGAACGAATTCTACGAACGGGTACGCACCGAAGCGCAGCAAGTCCCCGAGGCGGAGCGCCGACTGCGCGAGTCCGTGGTCAAGCTCAAAGAGACCGTCTCGAACCAGCGAAGGGAGATCAAGGAACTGCGGGAGCTAGTCACCCGTCTCACCCTCGCCGCCGCGGTCCTGACCGACCAGCAAAGCCAGTCGGCGCCCCGCTCGCAGGTCCCAGACAACGTCGTTGCCTTCCGTCCGTCGGAGCAATGAAGATCTGCCATCCTGATTTCCGCTGGTCAGCAGGGCTGGTGTGAGGTCTCCGCGGGGTTCTCGTGCTGGTCGGGCGAGAGATCGTTAGCACGTGATCGTCCGTCACGGGCGGCCTCTGGGATTCCCGGGGCCGGGGCAGCGGGCCGCTGCATAGCCTCCTGGTGGGAGGTGTGTATGACGGATGTGCTGACATGGACGGTCCAGCAACGGCTTGAGCTGGAAGGACGGGCTGAGCTGCTCCGCAAGGAACTGTCCGGGATCGAGTCGCAGTTGGCCCGGCTGGAAGCAGCCGAGGTGGTGTTCGGGCAGTGGGCCGAGGCAACCGATGGTGGACGTCGGTCGTCGGGCATCGTGGAGCCGGAGCCGGAGCCGGAGCCGGAGCCGGAGCGTGTCGTGGCGGGGCCGGGTGCGGGCGGGATGCGTCTGGTGCCGGACCGGTCCGAGGGGATGGGGGTGGAGTCCCTGACCCCGGAGTATCGGCGGATCATGGAGATCGTGGCCGGGGCGGAGGGTCCGGTGATGGCCAAGGACGTCGCTGGGATGCTGGGTCGGGAGCTCACGCCGGGCAAGGTCGAGCCGGTCCGTGGCCAGCTGCGCAAACCCGCTGGCGCAAGGTCAGTTCCGGGACCCAGGCGGTCATCGTGCTCGCCGTGCTCCGTCACGACCAGCGTCTTGCCGACATGGCCGGCGGCAACGCGGTCTCCGCCTCCACCGTGCGCCGCTGGGTGATGGAAGTGATCCGCCTGCTGTTCGCCCGCGCCCCGCGCCTGGACCGCGCGCTGAAGAAGATCGCCCGTGCCGGCGGGGTCGTGGTCCTGCTGGGCGGCACCCTCATCCGCACCCGGCGCCGCACCGGGAAGGACAACCGGAAGAACTACAGCGGCAAACACAAGTCCCATGGCCTGCTGTTTCTCGCGCTGACCGACGAGCAAGGCAACGTGATCTGGATCCCGGCGGCGAAGCCGGGCCGGTCCAGCGAGATCACCACCGCCCGCCACAACAAGATCACCGGACACCTGCGCGAGGCCGGTCTCGGAGCCCTGGCCGATCTCGGACTCGTCGGCCTGGACGACGACCCCGACGACCACCCGGTGATCATCACCGGCCGCAAGGCCACCCGCAACCACCAGCTCACCGACGCGGAGAGAGAAGCGAACCGCCTGCTCAACCGCGAACGCGCCGCCGTCGAGCACGGCTTCGCCAACCTGAAATCGGTCATCGTTGCAATCCTCGAGACGGAGTTCGCTTGACAACAAACATGAGGGGCTGGCCCTTGGGCTCGTGCCCACCTTCGTGAGCCGCCGTGCGGATGGGCCGCTGCGATCAGGCGAGGGTGACTTCGACGGGTAGTT
>NZ_JBNJMW010000002.1:0-93826 GCF_050936385.1 Streptomyces sp. CA-288835 | reverse complement strand
TCTTGATGCCGTTGACGAAGTTGGAGCGGACGCGCGGGACATCGCCGACGAGGCGGATGTCGGCGATCCTGGGGATCAGCTCCTCGAACATGATGCGGATCTCGGTGCGGGCGAGCAGGTTGCCCAGGCACAGGTGGGGGCTGCCCTTGCCGAAGGTGACGTGGTCGTTGTTGGCGCGGGTGACATCCAAGTCGTACGGGTTGCCGAAGGCCGCCTCGTCACGGTTGCCGGAGGCGTACCACATGACGACCTTGTCGCCCTCCTTGATCCGCTTGCCGCCGAGTTCGACGTCCTGGGTGGCGGTGCGGCGGAAGTGGTAGACGGGGGAGGCCCAGCGCAGGAACTCCTCGACCGCGCCCGGGATCAGGGACGGGTCGTCCTTGAGGCGGGCCAGCTGGTCGGGGTGCTGGAGGAGGGCCAGCATGGAGTGGGTGATGGTGTGGCGGGTGGTCTCGTTGCCGGCCACGACGAGGAGCAGGAAGTAGTTGTCGAAGTCCTGTGACGAGAGCGGCACACCGTCCTTCGGGATGGTGTTCACCAGCTTCGACACCAGGTCGGTGCCGTCGCCGCCGCGCCGCTGCCGGGCCAGCTCACGGCCGTACTCGAAGACCTCCAGCGAGGCAGGGGAGCGGAAGGGCAGGTGCCGGTACTGCTCGCTCTCCGCGCTGTCCAGCAGGACATCGGCGTAGTCGGGGTCGGTGTTGCCGATGATGCGGTTGCCCCAGTCGATGAGCTGCTGGTTGTCCTCCGGCGGTACGTCGAGGAGGCGGGCGAGGACGTTGATGGGGAAGTCGGCGGAGATCTCTTTGACGAAGTCGAAGGTCCCCTTGGCCAGCGCCGCGTCCAGCGTGGTGGCGGTCAGGCCACGCAGGAAGTCGGTGTAGCTGTTGATGACGCTCGCGCCGAACTGGCGCTGGAGCAGACTGCGCAGCGCGCGGTGGCGGACACCGTCCAGCTCCAGGATGGAGGCGCGGGTCTTGATCTGGTCATCGTCGACTTCTTCGAGGTTGACGAACTTCGTGGAGGTGAAGGTCTCGGCGTCACGGTCGACGCGGGTGATGTCGGCGTGGCGGGTCACGGCCCAGAAGCCGGAGTTGGGGGCGTCCTCGGGCTGCCAGTGCACCGGATCCTGGTGGCGCAGGGTGTGGAACATGCGCCATGGGGTAATGCCGTCGGTGAAGTTGTCCAGGTCGGCGAGGTTGACGTCTGCCAGTGGCATCGGTTCGTTCACGGCGGCGGTCGGTGTCTCGGTCGTCATCGCATGGCTCCCAGTGTCACAGGTGGTAGGCGTACTCGGTGAACTCCCAGTCGGTGACGTGCCGTTGGAAGCGTTCGATTTCGTTGCGCTTGTAGGAGAGGAACGAGGCGGTGAAGTCTTTGCCGAGGATGTCGGTCAGCTCCGTGTCCGCTTCCAGGGCGTCGAGCGCGGCCGGCAGGTTCATGGGCAGCATGGCTGCCTTGGCGGTGTCGTAGCCGTACCCCTCCAGCGGGGCGGGGGGTTCCTCGCCGGTCAGAACCCCGAGCAGTGCGGCGGCGACCGTGCCCGCGATCAGCAGATACGGGTTGGCGCTGGCGTCACCGAGGCGCAGTTCGAACCGGGCGCCGGAGCCGCGCTCGGGCGGGATGCGGATCATGGCGCTGCGGTTGTCCAGGCCCCAGTCGATCAGCCAGGGAGCGAGGGTGTCCGGGCCGAAACGCCGGTAGGAGTTCACGGTCGGGTTGGCCAGTGCGGCCAGGGCCGGGGCGTGGGCGAGGATGCCGGCGACGGCGTGGCGGGCGGTGGCGGACAGTCCGTACGGCCCGGCGGGATCGTCGAAGGAGTTACCGGCGCCTTCCTCGTCGGAGCTGTCGCAGGACAGGTGGAGGTGGAAACCGGAGCCTCCGGCGTCGTTGAACGGCTTGGCCATGAAGGTGGCGAGTTTGCCCTCCTGCCGGGCCAGTTCCTTGATCGCGGACTTGAAGCGGAAGGCGCGGTCCGCGGCGGACAGGGCGTCGGAGTGGGTGAGGTTGATCTCGAACTGGCCGCCGTCGAACTCGTGGTTTCCGCTGGTCACGCCGATGTTCATGTCCCGCAGCAGACGCAGCGTGCGGAGCAGGTGATTGTCGCCGTCGGCGCGCAGACCGGCGGTGTAGACGACGCCGGTGGCACTCGAGTAACGCTTCCAGCCGCTCGGGGAGGCCGGGTCCTCGGCGCAGAGGAAGTACTCGAGTTCGGGGCCGACCACCGGACGCAGGCCGTGTTCGGCACATCGGTCGAGGACGGTGCGCAGCAGATCGCGGGGTGACTCGGGCGCGGGCAGGCCGGTGGCCGGGTCGGTGACGTCGGCGAGGCAGGAGGCGACGCCGGGTTCCCAGGGGAGGGGGACCAGGGTGTCCAGGTCCGGTCGCACGGTGATGTCGGGCAGGCCGGCGTCGAGACCGCCGGAGACGGGCACCACGTGGCCCTGGGGGCTGGTGTGGTAAACGGCCCGGCAGAAGGCCAGGCCGTGGTCGCAGGCCGACGGCAGGTGGTCCAACAGCACGTCGCGCGCTCGGTCGGTGCCGATCAGGTCGGGATAGGTCACGCGCACCACGTCGATGCCGTCGGCGGCGAGTCGCTGCATGTGCTGACGGAGGCTGGGGGTTGGGTCTGCGCTCACCGATGTCTCCTCGGGCGCTAGGCGTGTGATGGTGAGGGGATTCAGAGGGCCGGTACGTGTGGGGGCGCGGCACACGGAGTAGCTTGTTTGATGCCAAACGGTATGAGGGCTTCGGGTGCCCCGCAAGAGGCGGCAGGAAAAAAATTATCCGCATGGATAGGTATTGACCAGGGTCGGGCGGCTTTCTATGTTGTTTGAAGCCAAATGAGTAAGGGTTCGGTCAGTTGCCGGACCTTTGGCCGGGGCCCGGCCGACGCCGGTCGGGCCCCTCTTCCTCCGCTCGTCCCCGCCCCGACGCCCTCACATTCAGGAGGACCGGCCATGAAGGTCGTCGTCGACATGAACAAGTGCCAGGACCACGGCCAGTGCGTCTTCGCCGCACCCGATGTCTTCTCCATGGACGACAGCGGTCACCTGGCCTACGTCCCCGACCCCGACGACGCGTTGCGCGACGAGGTCGAGGAAGCCGCCGACGTGTGTCCGCTCCAGGCCATCCGTATCGAGGGCTGACCATGACTTCGCGGAGTGCACGCATCGTCGTGGCCGGCGCCTCCATGGCCGGCCTGCGCGCGGCCGAGCAGCTGCGGGCCGCCGGCTGGACCGAAGTCATCACCCTCGTCGGTGACGAGCCGCACATGCCCTACAACCGGCCGCCCCTGTCCAAGGAGGTCCTGGCCGGCAAGGCACCCTTCGAGTCACTCGCCTTCCGCCCGCGGGCGAGTGTGGCCGATGCGGAATGGCGGCTGGGCGTCAAGATCGTCGCCACCCGGCTCGCGGAGAACATCGTCGAGTTCGACGACGGCGAGGCACTCTCCTACGACGGTCTGGTCGTCGCCACCGGAATGCGGCCCCGGCGCCTGCGCTGCCCCGGCCCGCTCGCGGGCCGGCACACGGTCCGCACCATCGACGACGCGCAGGGTCTGCGGCAGGCCCTGACCAGGCCCGGAGCCCGCGTGGTCGTCGTCGGAGGCGGCTTCATCGGCTGCGAGGTCGCCGCCACCGCCGTCGCTCTGGGCGCCCGGGAGGTGACGGTCGTCGACCCGCTGCCCCTGCCGATGGTCGGCCCCCTCGGCGAGCTCCTCGCCAGGGTCCTGCTGAAGCGCCACGAGGAGCGCGGCGTGCGCTTCGCCCTCGGCACGGGCGTGACCGGCTTCACCGGCGACGACCACGTCACCGGCGTTGCCCTCGGCGACGGCACCGTCCTTCCCGCCGACGTGGTGGTCGAGTCGGTCGGGTCGGTCGCCAACACCGAGTGGCTGGACGGCAACGGCCTCGACCTGAGCGACGGCGTGCTCACCGACGAGCACCTGCGCGCCGGCGGACGGCCCGACGTGGTGGCCGTCGGCGACGTCGCCCGCTTCCCCAACGCCCGCTACGACGGCGTACCACGCCGTGTGGAGCACTGGTGCATCCCCACGGACACCGCCAAGCACGCCGCGAAGACCCTCGTCGCCCAGCTGGCCGGCACCAGCCACGGCCTGTCCCCGTTCGCGCCGCTGCCCACTTTCTGGAGCGACCAGCACGACTTCCGCCTGCAGTCCTTCGGCGCACCGGTACTCGGCAAGGAGGACGTACGCGTCCTGGACGGCGACCTCGACGGAGATGTCGTCGTCGGCTACCACGCCGGCGGCCGGCTGGCCGGTGTCGTCGGCCTCGGCGGTCCGGCCGCGGTGGCCGCCGCCTCCCGATACCGCGCCGAACTGCTCGAGCAGCCCGCCCTCACCGCCAAAGGACTTCGCTGATCATGAACACTGTTCACGGATTCTTCTTCCCCAAGACGGCGAGCGGTGTCTCGTCGCTGGTCCCCTCACCGCCCTGGCGGTACTCCGGGGACCTGCTCACCGTCGAGTACCGCACCGACCCGGCACGCGTGCGTGAACTGCTTCCCGAGCCACTGGAGCTCGCCGACGAGGACCCGGGCGCGGTGGCGATGATCTGGGCCGACTGGCAGTCCTGCTCGGCGTCCGGCGAGGAGCTGCTCGATCCCGTGCTCTCCCAGTACAAGGAGGCGTTCGCGGTCGTCCGCTGCAAGTACCGGGGCGAAACCTACTCGCGGTGCGTCTACATCTGGGTCGACAAGGACTTCGCCATCGCCCGCGGCCTGCACCAGGGCTACCCGAAGAAGCTCGGCTCGATCCACCAGACCCGCCCGCACCCGTACGGCCCCGCGCCGCGCATCGAGGCGGGGGCCCGTTTCGGCGCCACGCTCGCCGCCGCCGACCGGCGCCTGGCCCAGACCACGGTCACCCTGCGCGAGCCGTCGCAGACGAACGGCTTCGTCAACGCCCACCCGATGGCCCACCACCGCTGGCTGCCCTCCATCGAGAAGGGCAAGGGCCTCGCTCTGGACGAGCTGATCGAGTCGGGCGCCGCGTCCTTCGAGGCTGGACAGGCCTGGCGCGGCGACGCCGAGCTGGAGCTGTTCGAGGCGCCCACCGAAGAACTGGCCCGCCTGGAGATCCGCGAGCCGATCGCCGCCTACTACCGCCAGGTCGGCGTCGTCTGGGACGGCGGCCGACTGCTGGAATCCGGCACCTCCGGCGCCGAGTAGACCCCACCACCTCGTGAGACCGGAGGAGCAGAGCATGAGCGAACACACCATCACCGTTGCCGGGGTCGCCGTCGACACCCGGCACTGGATCGGCGGCGAGCGCGTAGCCTCGGCACAGACGTTCCCGGACGTCTCGCCCATCGACGGCAGCACGATCGGCGGCATCTCCCGGGGCACGGCCATGGAGGCAGCCGCCGCCGTGGCCGCCGCGAAGGCCGCGTTCCCCGCCTGGGCGGCCACCTCCCGCGCGGAACGCGCACGCATCCTGCACGCCATCGCCGACGGGGTCGAGAAGCGGATCGAAGAGCTCTCCATCGTCGAGACCACCGACAACGGAGCCCTTCTGCGCTCCCACCGCCGGGGCGTCATGCCCCGCGTCGCCCACAACTTCCGCTTCTTCGCGGACTGGCTGCTGAAACTGGAGCACGAGGACTTCGAGACGCGCGGGCACACCAACCACGTCAGCTGGGACCCAGCGGGCCCCTCCGTGCTGATCACACCGTGGAACGCCCCGTTGATGCTGGCCACTTGGAAGGTCGCCCCGGCTCTCGCGGCCGGCAACACGGTGATCCTCAAGCCCGCCGAGTGGACCCCGCTGACTGCCTCCCTGCTGGCCGACATCGCCGCCGAGGCCGGGCTCCCGGCAGGTGTGCTCAACGTCGTCCAGGGCTACGGCTCCGAGATCGGCGACGCGCTGACCTCGCATCCCGACGTGCGCCGGATCAGCTTCACCGGCTCCGTGCCCACGGCCAAGCGGATCGCGGAGTCGGCGGCCGCGAACCTCACGCCCTTGAGTCTCGAACTGGGGGGCAAGTCGCCGCTGTTGGTGTTCGCCGACGCGGACCTGGACCTGGCCGTCGACCTGGCGGTGGAGCAGTACGACAACGCCGGCCAGGTGTGCCTGGCTGCGACGCGCTTCCTGGTCGAGGAGTCGGTCGCCGAGGAGTTCACCCGCCGCTTCGTCGAGAAGGCCGGGCAGCTCACCCAGGGCGACCCGCGCGGCGAGGCTACCGACATCGGGCCGAACATCCACCCGCTCCAGCTGGAGAAGATCGACGGCTTCGTGCAGCGTGCCGTGGCGGCCGGTGCCCGCGCGGTCATCGGCGGCCACCGCAAGGACGGCCAGTACTACGCGCCGACCCTCCTGACCGCCGTCGCCCAGGACTCGGAGATCGTGCAGGAGGAGGTCTTCGGCCCGGTCCTGACCCTGCAGACCTTCGCCACCGAAGACGAAGCCGTCCGCCTCGCCAATGACACCCGCTTCGGGCTGGCTGCCACGCTCGCAACCGGTGACCCCGAGCGCGCCGAACGCGTCACCGCCCAGCTTGTCGCAGGCACGGTCTGGACCAACTGCTTCTTCGTCCGCGACCTGCAGGCGCCGTTCGGCGGCTCCCGCCACTCGGGCGTCGGCCGCGAGGGCGGCACCTGGAGCTTCGACTTCTACTGCGACCTCAAGAACACCGTGACCTCGCCGAACGGATGGAACAACCATGGGTGAGATCGTCGGGGCGGGCCTCCTCGCCCACGTCCCCACCATCGTGCTGCCCGAGGAGACCCGGCTGGAGCTGAACGGGGGCAAGGAGATCACCCTCGTCACCGGCTTGCGACAGCTCCGCAAGGACGTCTTCGAGAGCGACACCGCCAACGAATACGACACCGTCGTCGTCCTGGACTCCCACTGGGCGACCACCGTCGAGTTCGTCGTCACAGCCCAGCAGCGCCGCGCCGGTCTGTTCACCTCCGAGGAGCTGCCGCGCGGCATGTGCCGGATGCCGTACGACTTCCCCGGTGATCCTGAACTGGCCCACAACATCGCGAAGTTCGCCGACAAGCACGGGACCTGGATCACCGCGATCGAGGACGAGTACCTGCCGATCTACTACGCCACCACCAACCTCTGGAAGTTCCTGGGGGAGGGGCTGCCGGACAAGCGGTGGGTGACCATCGGGGTCTGTCAGACCGGGGACATGGAGGACCACCTGCGGCTGGGCCGGGCGCTGGCCGACGGGATCGCCGCCACCCCGGGCCGCCGGGTCCTGGTCATCGCCTCCGGTGCGCTGTCGCACACCTTCTGGCCGCTGCGCGAGCTGCGCGACCACGAGTCGAGCGACCCGGTGCACATCTTCACGCCCGAGGCGCGCGAGGCCGACTACGAGCGGATCGCCTGGTTCAAGGAGGGCCGCCACGACAAGGTCCTCGACACCATGCCGGAGTTCTCGAAGTACAGGCCCGAGGCGAAGTTCTTCCACTACCTGATGATGGCCGGTGCCCTCGGGGAACAGGCCTGCGTCGCCAAGGCCCGCCAGTACGGCGAGTACGAGAACTCCATCGGCACCGGCCAGGTCCACCTCTGGTTCGACCGCCCGGCCGACGGCTGGACCGGCGTCGGCCTGCCCGCCGCCCCCTCCGCGCACAACCCTCACAGCCGTATCTAGGAGTACTGCCATGCCCGAATACCGCCGCATCCTCCTCGACGGCGCCGCCGTCCAGGTCACCGTCGACGGTGACGAACTCGTCGCCGCGGACGGCCGCCGCGTCAAGACCGAGGACGCCCAGCACCTCCCCCCGGTCGTCCCCTCCAAGGTCATCGCGGTCCATCTCAACCACCGCAGCCGTGTCGACGAGTTCGATATCGACCTCCCCGACACGCCCACCTACTTCCACAAGCCGACCTCGGCCCTCAACTCCCACCAGGGCGCGATCGTCCGCCCCGAGGGCTGCAAGTGGCTCAACTACGAGGGCGAGGTGGCCATCGTCATCGGAAAGACCGCGCGGAACATCTCCCCGGCCGAAGCGGGCGAGTACATCGCCGGATACACCGTGGCCAACGACTACGGCCTGCACGACTTCCGCGACACCGACGCCGGCTCCATGCTCCGGGTCAAGGGCTCCGACACGCTGTGCCCGCTCGGCCCCGGCCTGGTCACCGACTGGAACTTCAACGGCAAGAGCCTGCGCACCTACGTCAATGGAAAGGTGGTCCAGGACGGTTCGACCGACGAGATGAAGTGGGACATGCACTATCTCGTCGCCGACATCGCCCGCACCATCACCCTGTACCCCGGCGACGTCCTGCTGTCCGGCACCCCCGCCAACTCCCGCCCCGTACAGCCGGGCGACATCGTCGAGGTCGAGGTCGAGGGCCTGGGCCGCCTCACCAACCACATCGTCACCGGCCCCACCTCCATCCGCACCGACGTCGGCGCCCAGCCCACCGAATCGGAGGAGGTGCTGTCCACCGCGCTCGGTGGCGACTGGGAGTTCCGCGGCATCCGTCCGCCGAAGCGATGACGCCCCTGGGCGGTCTGCCGGTCGCGACGCGCGGGTAGGGTCGCGTTCATGAGCGATTCCTCCGAGAAGCCCCCCGCCAGGCCCCGCAAGCGCGTGGACTACGGGACCGGCCGTGAGGCCCTGCTCAATGCGGCCGTGCGCGTGGTGGCCCGGGGAGGGCTGCGGAAGCTCACCTATCGTGCCGTCGCGGAGGAGGCGGGTGTCACGCACGGGCTCGTGGTGCACCACTTCGGTTCGCGGGACGCACTGATCGAGGCAGCCCTCGAACACGCGGTACGCACCAGCGCGCGCACGAGCTCCCTGGAACCCGGCACGGGCGACATCGCGGACTTCGCGGCGGGACTGGCGGACATGGTCACCCGCGAGCCGGCCATGCAGATGTTCCAGTACGAGCTCATGCTCGAGTCCCGGCGCAGGCCCGAGCTGCTGCCGCAGATCCGCGCGCTGTACGAGGAGTACTTCGAGGCCACGGAGAGGGAGCTGTCCCGCAGCCTGCCCGACGGCACCAGCCCTGCCCTGACCCGGCTCGTCTTCGCCGCTCTGGAGGGTCTCGTACTGCACCAGCTGGTCCTCGACGAGCCGGACGTCACCGAGGCCGCGCTGAAGGAGCTGCGGTCACTGCTGACCCGGCAGCGTGAAGGCGCAGAGTAGCCGCCATGTCGTAACCCCTGCCGTAACAGCAGGTCAGGACGAGTCCCCGTCGCCAGCGGCGGGGACTCGCCTGTTTCCGGCGGCGTAAAGAGTTGATTACGTGCGCGCGAAGCATTGACGAAATTATCCGTGTGGATAATTCTCGGTGGTGCAGGGCCCACTGGTCGCCCTCCTCTTCTCCTCCCCAGTTCCCTCCGCCTCGCGCCCGATACGAGGAGCGTCACGACATGACCGTCACCACGGCCGGACCCGCGTCCGCCATCGAGGATCTGCTGCCCTTCCGTGACCCCGGCTTCCGTGCGGACCCGTACCCGTACTACGCGCGGCTGCGGCAGGAGCACCCTGTCTACAGGCATCCGGTCGGCCTGTACGTCGTCTCCCGCTACGAGGACGTCGCCCGGCTGATCCGCAACCCCACCCTGAGCGCGCAACAGCTCGACTTCGGGCCGGCCACCCCGATCCACCACACCATGCTCGGCAAGGACGCCCCCGACCACACGAGGCTGCGGCGGATCACCAACCGCTGGTTCACACCCAAGGCGGTCGAGGAGTGGTCCAAGGTGATGCGTGCCGCCGTGGAGGCTGTGCTCGACGAGGTGGAGAAGGGTGACGGCACCCTGGACGCGGCCGACGGCCTCTCCCTGAAGTGCACCTTCGACACCACCTGTCACATCTTCGGCATCGAGCCGACCGAGATGGACACCATCCAGCGCAAGACCTACGAGATCGGGCTGAGCCTCGGCCCCGGCTGCAACGACGACGAGGCCCGCGCCACCACAGAGGCGTTCGCCTGGTACGCCGAGCACATCCGCCGGCTCGTGGCCGACAAACGAGCCCATCCCGGCGAGGGCCTGATCGACGCCTTCATCGCCGCGCAGGACGAGGGCAGGATGACCGAGGAGGAGGTCGTCTACACCATCCTGCTGTTCTTCGCCGTGGGCCACCTCGACGTCAAGCACCTGATCAACCACGGCATCTGGCTGATGACGCAGCAGCCCGGGCTGTTCACCGCCTACCGGGACGAGCCGGAGGCACGACCGGGCATCATCAACGAGATCCTGCGGATCGACACGCCCGAGTCGATGGTGGTGCGCCTGACCACGCAGGACACGGCCATCGGCGACACCACGGTACCGGCCGGAGAGGCGCTGGCCCTGCTCATCGCCTCGGCCAACCGCGACCCGGAGGTCTTCGCCGACCCCGACACCTTCGACCACACCCGGCCGGTCGCCGCCGGCCAGCACCTGGCCTTCGGCTCCGGCATGCACGGCTGCGCCGGCCAGATCCTGGCCCGCTCCGAGGCCGACATCGTCTTCAGCTCGATCGTCAACCGTTTCTCCGGTGTCGAGCTGGCCGGTGAACCCGCCTACGCCCACACCGAGTTCCTGCGCACGATCACCCGCCTCCCCGTCCGTTTCCTCTGATCCCCCGACCTCTCCGAGAACCGAGAAAGACAGGAGCCGTCATGAAGGTCGAAGTCGACCTCAAGAAGTGCCAGGACCACGGCCAGTGCGTGTACGCGGCCCCCGGTCTGTTCGCGCTGGACGACGACGGACGCCTGTCCCTGCGGTCGAGGGCGACCGACGTCTACGTGGCCGACGTGGACGAGGACAGCGCCGAGGAACTGCACGAGGCCGCCGAGGTATGTCCGCTCCAGGCCATCACGGTGCACGAGTAGACGGAAACGCGGCATGTCACCGATGGCGCCGGGCCACCGGAGAACGGCCCCGGCGACAGCGGTCCGGCCGTGGGCCCGCCACAGGAGTACGCGGCGGGCATCCCTGCCGTCATCCAGCCGCACGCAGCCTCGACGCAATCCCCACGAGTGAAGGACATCCACCCGTGCCCGCACCCACCCCTCCCCGCATGCTGCTCGTCCTGAGCGAGAACTGGACGCTGACCGGCGGCCGGGCGGACCTGCCCACCGCCGTACGGTGGGCCCGCGAGGCCGAGGACGCCGGCTTCGACGCGGTCATGGTCAGCGAACACATCGTGCTCGGACCGGACGCCGGGGCCGCCGGTGTCATGGGAAACCCCCGCGACTACGCCCTCCCGGGCAACCAGGACCCCTACACCCCCTGGCCGAACTCCCTGCTCCTGCTCGCCTCCATCGCCTCCGTCACCTCCCGCCTCCGGCTGGCCGCCGCGGCCGTCCTCGCACCGCTGCGCCATCCCCTGCTGCTCGCCCGCGAACTCGGCACCCTGGACCTGCTCAGCGAGGGCCGCCTCGTGGTGCAGCCCACGGTGAGCTGGAGCAGGGACGAGTACGCGGCCCTGGGCGTGCCGTTCGGAAAGCGCGGGCGGCTGCTGGACGAGCACCTTCAGATCTGGGCGAAGGCCTGGGGACCGTCCCCGGTCTCCCACGACGGCGAGCACTATCCCTTCCAGGACGTCTACTTCGAGCCCAAGGCGTGCCGTCCTGACGGCCCGCGGCTGTGGTTCGGAGGACAGGGCATGCACGGCCCGCTGCTGCGGCGGCTGGTGCGGTACGGGCACGGCTTCCACCCGCTCGGACGGCCCACACCCGAAGACATGCGGCAGCTCGGGGACGCCATGGCCGGAGCAGGACGCGACATCGCCGACCTGGAGATGATCGGCGGCACCCAGGCCGTGTTCCCCGACGACCGCTCACCGGCCGACCTCGGCACCGGCCTTGCCTCCATTCCCGAGCAGCTGGAGCTCGGCTTCACCACCTTCTGCATCAAGCCGAACCAGTTCATCGACGACCCCAACGGCATCGGAACCTTCTGCCGGGACGTCATGCGGCGCGTGGAGAGGGTGACCGCGTAATCCGTCGCACGTGCCGCGAGTCCCCCGGTTTCCACCGTGTAAGAACTCCGCCGCCGCGCAAAGGATCTCCCCACACCCCTTGTCAAACGGATAGTTCCGGCCCACCATGGGGCAACTCGTTTGGCCCAAAACAAACTCCGCCCCTCCCCGTCCCCGGCAGGTGATTCGAGTGGACAGTCAGACCGCGGTCGTCACGCAGACTGCTGATGATGCATCCATGGCAGGCAGACTCAAGCCCAACTCTCTCGGTGTCCTCGGCATCCTCTTCTTCGTTCTCTCCGCCCAGGCGCCACTGACCGGCATCGCCGGCGCTGTGCCGATCGCCATCGCCATCGGCAACGGTGCAGGCGCTCCGGCCGCCTATCTCGCGGCCGGCGTCATCGTCCTGCTGTTCTCGGTCGGCTTCGTGGCCATGGGCCGCCACGTCGTGGACGCCGGCGCCTTCTACACCTACATCGGCAAGGGACTCGGCCGCTCGGCCGGCTCCGGCAGTGCTGCGGTCGCGCTCTTCTCCTACTGTGCCGTGCAGGCCTGCATGTACGGGTTGTACGGAAGCATCATGAGCGGCCTTGTCGAGCACCACACCGGTGCCCACGTGGCGTGGTGGGTCTGGGCCCTGGTCACCATGGTGATCGTCCAGGTGCTCGGCGCCTCGGGCATCGAGATGGGCGCGAAGATCCTCGCTGTCTTCGTGTTGGCGGAGTTCAGCGTCCTGATCGTCTTCGCCCTCGTGACGCTCTTCCAGGGCGGCGGCCCCGAGGGGCTCGGCCTCACGGACAGCTTCTCGCCGTCCGTCGCGCTCCAGGGTGCTCCCGGCGTGGCGCTGATGTTCGCCGTGGCGTCGATGTTCGGCTTCGAGGCCACCGCTATCTACGGCGAGGAGGCCCGTGAACCTCGCAAGACCGTTCCCCGGGCCACCTACCTGTCCGTCGTGGTGATCACCGGCTTCTTCGCCTTCACCTCGTGGATGCTCATCTCCGCGCACGGTGCGTCCCAGGCCGCGGCCGATGCGGGCAAGGCCCTGGAGAGCGGTGACGCCGCGGCCTTCGTCTTCGCGCCGATCGCCGCCCAGTTCGGCGGCTGGGTCAACGACGTGCTGCCGATCCTGCTGGCCACGTCCCTGTTCGCCGGCCTCCTGGCCTTCCACAACTCCGCCAACCGCTACCTGTTCTCTCTCGGCCGTGAAGGGCTCCTGCCGCAGGGCCTGACCGCCATCAACCGGCGTCACTCGCCCTGGGTGGCGGGCACCGTGCAGACCGTGATAGCGGTGCTGCTCGTGGTGCCCTTCGCGGTCCTGGGCAAGGACCCGGTGCTGACCCTCTTCTCCTGGTTCAGCGGAGTCGCCGTCCTGGGCATCATGCTGCTGTACTTCCTGACCTCGGTCTCGGTCATCGTGTACTTCCGCCGCTCCGGCGCCGACACCCGCCCCTGGAACACCCTGATCGCCCCCGTACTGGGCGCGCTCGGCATCGCGGGTGCCATCTGGCTCATCATCGCCAACTTCACGACGCTCATCGGCGGCGACCGGACCACGGCCCTATGGCTCCAGGCCACCGTTCCGGTGGTACTGATCCTCGGCGTCGTCGCCGCCCGGCTGACGCGGCCCAGGGCAGAGACCAGCGACTGAACACCGCGATCCTCACCGATACGGCCGGAGCCCGCGCCCCGGCCGTATCGGGCCTTTGTCGAACGCGTGAGTCGTCTGTCATCGGATGACATGGATGAAACGGAGATGGAGAACGCGTGCTGAACGCCACCCATGAAGAACTGCTGCGCCGCGCCAAGGAACTCGACCTGCCCACGCAGCACCACATCGACGGCAAGGACGAAGCCGGTGACGGTGCATCGTTCGCCGTGATCTCCCCTCGCGACGGCCAGAGTCTGGTCCAGGTCGCCGACGCGCGGGAGGCGGAGGTCGATCTCGCCGTCGCGGCGGCGCGCCGCGCCTTCGACACAGGGCCGTGGCCGCAGCTGGCGCCCGCCGAGCGCGGCCGGGTCCTGCTGCGGATCGCCGAACTGCTGGAAGAGCGGCGCGAGGAACTGGCACTGACCGTGAGCCTGGAGATGGGCAAACCGATCACGGACGCGTACGCCATCGAGCTGCGCGCCGCGATCAACACCTTCCGCTGGTACGGGCAGCTCGCCGACAAACTCACCGACGAGTCTCCCCACACCGCACCGGACTCGCTCGCTCTGGTCACCCGGGAGCCGACAGGTGTCGTCGGCGCCGTCGTGCCGTGGAACTTCCCGCTCACGTTGGCGAGTTGGAAAGTCGCTCCCGCGCTCGCCGCCGGCTGCACGGTCGTCCTGAAGCCGTCGGAGTCCTCTCCGCTGTCCGCCCTCCTGCTCGGCCGCGTCGCCACCGACGCCGGACTGCCGCCGGGCGTCCTCAACGTCGTCACCGGTGACGGGCCGGTGGCCGGCCGGGCGCTCGGCCTCCACCCCGACGTCGACGTCCTGGCCTTCACCGGCTCCACCGCCGTCGGCCGCCACTTCCTGCGCTACGCCGCCGACTCCAACCTCAAGCGCGTCTGGCTCGAACTCGGCGGCAAGTCACCGAACATCGTGCTGCCCGACGCCCCGGACCTGGAGAAGGCGGCGGCAACCGCGGCCTGGGGCATCTTCTTCAACCAGGGCGAGATGTGCACTGCGCCCTCCCGGCTGCTGGTCCACTCGTCCATCGCCGAACAGGTCACGGAGGCCGTCGTGGCGAGGGCGCGCGAGCTGCGGGTGGGCGACCCGCTCGATCCGGCCACCGAGATGGGCGCACTGGTCGGCGACAGCCACCTCGGCAGGGTCCTGGAGCATGTCGCCTCCGGCCTGGACGAGGGTGCCAGGCTGCGTGTGGGCGGGGGCCGGGCCCTGGCCGAGACCGGCGGCAGCTACCTGCGGCCCACCGTGTTCGACCGGGTCGACCCCGGCATGCGGCTGGCCCGCGAAGAGATCTTCGGCCCCGTCCTGTCCGTCCTCGCCTTCGACGACGTGGACGAGGCGGTACGGCTGGCCAACGCCACCGAGTACGGCCTCGCCGCGGGGCTGTGGACCTCCGACCTGTCCACCGCCCACCAGGTCTCCCGCGCACTGAAGGCCGGCACGGTCTGGGTCAACTGCTACGAGGAGGGCGACCTGACCGTCCCCTTCGGCGGCATGAAGCAGTCGGGCAACGGCCGCGACAAGTCCGCGCACGCCATGGAGAAGTACACCGAGCTGAAGACCACCTGGATCCAGCTGTGACCCGTACGCACACGCGACCCCTGATCGCGATTCCGGCCCGGTTCGCCGCCACCACGTCCGCGCTGCGCTACGCCGCCGAGGTGAACGCCCGCGCGCTGGTCGAGGCCGTGTGGCGGGCTGGGGGCGAGCCGGTGAGCATCCACCCCGCCGACCCGGCCGGAGCCGACGTGGCCGAGCGGCTCGCCCGCTTCGACGGCGTGTTGCTCCCGGGCGGCGGAGACCTGGCCCCGTACCGCTACGGAGCCGCCGGCACCCATGGCAGCGTCTACGACGTCGACGACCTCCAGGACGTGTTCGACCTCGAAGTCGCCCGGCGGGCCCTGGACTCGGTCCTGCCCATGCTCGCGATCTGCCGTGGGCTGCAGGTGGTGAACGTCGCCCTCGGCGGCAGCCTGGAACAGGACATGGGCGGCGCGGACCGCGAACACCGGCACATCGTGCACCCGGTCGCGATCCAGCGCGGCACCCTGCTCGAACGGGCCACCGGCGCAGAGAAGACGGAGGCTTCCTGCTACCACCACCAGCGCGTCGACCGCGTCGGTGCCGGGCTCAAGGTCATCGCGCGGGCCGCCGACGGCACGGTGGAGGGGCTCGAACTGCCTGGACACCCGGGGTGGTTCATTGCGGTGCAGTGGCACCCCGAGGACACCGCGGACCAGGACCCGGTCCAGCAGGGCCTGTTCGACGCGCTGGTCCAGGCCGCCCACGACAGACACTGAAAAAGACATGGCTCTCTTCGGCCACAAACGACAGGCACCCCGCCTCGCCCCCGAACTCGACGACGTTGTGCTGGGCCGGGTGCTGAAAGGCATCGCCGCTGCCCGCGGCCCCGGACCGCAGGACCTCGCCATCGCCCAGGTGGAGCGGCTCCTGCGGGCCACCGGTGACGACTGGGACCGCCGCTGCCACCGTGTCGGCGTCCTCGCGCAGGCCGCACCCGCGCTGGCCCGGGGCTGGCGCGAACGCCGGCCCCGCGACCCGGATGCCCTGCTGCTGGCCACCTGGGCTGAACTGGCGACCGATCCGCGTGGAGCCATGGCGCTCTGCCGCGTCGCCGCCGATGCCCGCCCGGCCGATCCGACCCCGTGGGTGGGTGCGCTGGTGGCGCTGCGGCTTCTGAAGCGGCCGAGCTCCGAACTCTCGGTCGTCTGGCACGAGATACACGCGCGTGATCCATGGCACCGGGAGGCGCACCTGCAGATCCTGGGCTACCTCTCCCCGGAGGAGCAGGGCAGCCAGGCCGCGCTGCGGGACTTCCTCGACGACGCCATCGCGGTCATGCCGTGGGACGCGCCGACGGCATGCCTGCCCCTGACCGCGGCTGTGCGCCAGCACCACCGCGAAAGGAGCAGTGGAGGAATCCAGGCGCTGGGCGTGAGCCAGTACTGGTCGCAGCCGCACACCGCACGGCTGCTGGACCAGGGCATGGCCCACTGGCCGCAACCTGGTCACCTGCGTCACGCGGCCGCCGTCGCGGACCTGGGAATGCTCGCTTACGCCCTGATCCGGGCGGGCCGCAGCGGCGGTGCCGGCCCGGTCTTCTCTGCGGTCGGCGGACTGGTGATGCCTTGGCCGTGGAGCTATGAGGGGGACCCGGTGGAGTGTTACACCGACTACTCCGGTCGCGTGTAGGCGTGCGTGAGGCTCTCCAGCCGCACGCAACGGCGTGGGGGCAGGGCCTTGCGGTCCAGCCCCCACCCCCTACGCGAGGTCAGCCGAGCTCCGCCGCCTCGACGATGTTGGTCAGCAGCATGGCACGGGTCATCGGTCCCACTCCGCCGACCGGCGGTGCGAGGGAGCCCGCGACCTGGTCGACGTCGGGGTGGACGTCGCCGAGGATGCCCTCGACGGTCCGGGTGATGCCCACGGACAGGACGGTGGCGCCCGGCTTGATCCAGTCGGGCTTGACCAGATGGGCCACGCCGGCCGCGGCCACCACCACGTCGGCGACGCGAGTGTGGGCAGCGGTGTCCTGGGTGGCCTCGTGGCACAGGGTCACCGTGGCGTGCTCGGTGCTGCGGGTGAGCATCAGGCCGAGCGGGCGGCCCACGGTGATACCGCAGCCGATGACGCAGAACTGTTGTCCGGTGATGGGCACGCGGTTGCGCCGCAGCAGGTCGATGATGCCGCGCGGGGTGCAGGGCAGCGGCCCCGGTATGCCCAGCACGAGTCGGCCCAGGTTGGCGGGGTGGAGTCCGTCGGCGTCCTTGACCGGGTCGATGAGCTCCAGCACGGCGTGGGTGTCGATGTGGGCCGGCAGCGGCAGCTGGACGATGAAGCCGGTGCAGGCCGGATCGGCGTTGAGCTTGAGCACGGCGGACTCGACCTCGGCGTGAGTCGCCGTGGCGGGCAGCTCCACCCGGATCGACGCGATGCCGACCTGGGCGCAGTCGCGGTGTTTGCCGCCGACGTAGGAGCGGCTGGCCGGGTCGTCGCCGACTAGGATGGTGCCCAGCCCGGGGGCGATGCCCCGGCTCTTCAGCGCCTTCACCCGCTCGGCGAGTTCACGTTTGGTCTCGGCTGCCGCGGCCTTCCCGTCGAGCAGCGTCGCGGTGGTCATGTCACATAAGCCTCTCGGTGCGGCTGTCAGGAGAAGACGACGGTGCGGGAGCCGGTGAGGACGACGCGGTCCTCCGCGTGCAGCCGGACCGCGCGGGCCAGCACGATCCGCTCGACGTCCCGGCCGATCGCGACCAGTTCGGGCGCGGTGTGGCGGTGCCCGACGCGGACGACGTCCTGCTCGATGATCGGGCCCTCGTCCAGGTCGGCGGTGACGAGGTGGGCGGTGGCGCCGATGAGTTTGACGCCCCGCTCGTGGGCCTGGTGGTAGGGCTTGGCGCCCTTGAAGCCTGGCAGGAACGAGTGATGGATGTTGATGATCCGGCCGGACAGCTTGCCGCACAGGTCGTCGGAGAGGACCTGCATGTAACGGGCGAGCACCACGAAGTCGACCCGGTGCTCGGCCACCAGCCGCAGCAGCTCGGCCTCCGCTTCGGGCTTGGTGTCGCGGGTGACGGGGACGTGGACGAAGGGGATGCCGTACCGCTTCGCGACCGGCGCCAGGTCGGGGTGGTTGGAGACGATCAGCGGGATGTCGACGGGCAGTTCACCCAAACCCCAGCGGTAGAGCAGGTCGACCAGGCAGTGGTCGAACTTCGACACCATCAGCAGCACCCGGCGGCGCTGCTCCTCGGGCCGGACGGTCAGAACCGGGTCGAAACGGGCCAGCCGCAGGGTGAGTTCGTCCCGCAGGCTCTCGGTGTCGGCGTCGGGTGTCTCCAGGCTCACACGGATGGTGAAGATGCCGGTGCCGGGATCGGAGAACTGGGCGCTCTCCAGGATGTTGCCCTTGGCCTCCGCGACGCCCGCGGCGAGTGCGTGGACGATGCCCGGCTGGTCGGGGCAGCGGAGCGTGAGAATGTAGCGTTGCACGTCGGGATCTCCGTCGGGTCAGGCCCGCACGCGGGCGCGCTCGGGGTCGTACACGGGTGTGGGCCTGACCGTGGCGTCGGCCGTCGAGCCGTCGGCGGCGACGGCGGTCAGCGCGGTGCCGGACTTCACGGCGTCGCGGTGCACCCGGGCCAGACCGAGGGTGGCGCCGTCGAGGACGGGGGAGGGCAGCGCCATCGTCACGTAGCCGATGTCACGGCCTTCCAGTTCCAGCCGGGCGCCCTCGGCGGTATCCGGCGCGGTATCCACGACGACACTGACGACGCGGCCGGTCACGCTGTCCTTTTTGGCCAGCAGCGCGTCCCGGCCCTGGAAGGGGCCCTTGTCGAAGTCCAGCGCCCAGCCCATCCGGCACTCGAACGGGGTGACCGTGTGGTCGTACTCCAGCTCCCCCATGATCATCCCGGCCTCGGTGCGGCAGGTCAGCAGGGCGATCGCGCCGAAGGCCTTGATCCCCAGATCCGTGCCCGCCTCGAAGACCGCGTCCCACAGCGCGAGCGCCTGCTCCCGCGGGACCTGGATCTCGTAGCCGAGCTCGGCGGTGAAACCGAGTCGGCTCACCTGTGCGGGGATGCCCGCGACGAGGGCGTCGCGCAGGAAGGTGTAGTAGGGGAAGGCGGCACCTGACACGTCGACGTGGGTGAGGCGCTGGAGGACGTCGCGGCTGCGCGGGCCCTGCAGGGTCAGGACGGCGGACTCGTCGCGGCGTTCGGTGACCGTGGTCCCGGCGGGTGCGTGAGCGGCCAGCGACTGCAGGGTGGCGGGGTTGCCGCCGGTGACGACGACGTGGTCGGGCGCGAGGACGGCCACGGTCACGTCGTCCAGCATCATCCCGTCGGCGTCGACCACGACCCCGTAGGCGATGCGTCCGGCGCCCAGCCCCTTGACGCCGCGCGAGAAGACGGCGTCGACGGTGGCGACGGCATTCTCACCTTCGACATGCCACTTGTAGAGCATCGAGTACTCGGAGGCCCCGACGGCGGTGCGGATGGCCTCGTACTCCTCGGCCGGATCACCGATGGCCAGCGGTACGGCGTTGCCGTAGACGTCGATCCACTCCTCGACCCGGTCCGCGTAGCGGGGAGCGAACGGCGTGGTGCTCAATCCTTCGGGGATGGCCATGGGGACTCCAGTGGATAGAGGGCGTGCGCTGCAGCGAGAATCTATCCACCTGGATAACTTGTCAATAGGATAGATTGAGTTTCGGGGACGGCAGACAGAAGGAGGGGCGAGTGAACGCCGCGGCAGAGACAGACGGCGAGACCGGCCAGGACACCCGGCCCGGTTACGGCGAAGGGCGGGAGGCGCTCCTGGAAGCGGCCGTCAGGGTGGTGGCCCGGGGCGGCCTGCGGAAGCTGACCTACCGTGCCGTCGCCGCCGAAGCCGGCGTCACGCACGGGCTGGTCGCCCACCACTTCGGTTCGCGCGACGTCCTCCTCGAAGAGGCGCTGCGGTGGTGCGTCACACGCAGCATCGAGACGTCCTCGCTGGTGCCCGCCAGCGGAAGACTGGAGGACTTCGCCGCGACCCTGGCCGACTTCATCGCGGCCGACCCCGACGTCCAGGCGTTCCAGTACGAACTGAAGCTCGAAGCGAGCAGGCGGCCGGAGCTGCGGCACCACGTAGACGTGCTCTACGACGCATACCGCGACGCCGTCCGCGAGGCACTGGCCTGCTTCGACGTGTCGCAGGACATGGCGGAGATCGTCTTCGCGGCCCTGGACGGCCTGGTATTCCACCAGGTCACGTCCGGCGCACCAGGCCGCACCGAGGAGAGTGTCGACGCCCTGCGCCGACTTCTCGCGGCCTATCGCGCGCAGGCGTCACCGGGGGCGTCCGACGGTACATTGAATGAGCCGAAGCTCTCCTGCACCAACCTCAGGAGCGGCGATGACGAGCATTTTCACAGGGCATGACCAGGGAGTCCGGCCGCACGGCACGCCTTCCTCGGGCATGCCGACGCCGGGCGGCGCGACCGCAGTGCTGGACCGGCACCTGCGGTTCACCGGGTGGAGCAGGGAAGCCGAGGAGCTGTTCGGTCTGGCGTCCGAGGAGGTCCTCGGCCGGTCCGCCGACGCGGTCCTGGCCGATACCGAAACGGGAGCCGGCATCTCCTCAGCCGCTGGTGACGGTGGTACGGCATGGTCGCTCGGCCCCCGGCCGGTCCGCCGGGGTGACGGCCGCCCGGTGCCCGTGTCCTTGTCTCTCACCCCGCTCGCCCTCGGGGTGGGCGCGACCGGGTGGCTGCTGGTGGCAGTGGATTCCGAGCTGGCGCACTGGGAGGCCCTCGGCCGGGCCATGCTTGACGGACTCGACCGGGAATCGCCCGTCCAGCTGGTGATCTACGACACGGACGCCCGGGTGCGCTGGGTCAACGCCGCGATCGAGAAGCAGTTCGGAATCTCGCTCAAGGAGGTAGCCGGAAGGTTCCTGAAGGACATTCTGCCGCAGGGCGAGGTGCTGGAGGAGGCTGACCGGCCGGTCATAAGTGTCGAGGAAATTGTCCAGCGCGTGGCCCGCACCGGCTCACCCGTGGTCGACGTGCGGTACCGGAGCGCCACTTTCCTGGCCCCCCATCATGAACGCGTCTGGTCGTGCTCCTACTTCCGGCTTCAGGACGAGGAAGGCCGACCGATCGGAGTCTGTGAGGCCGGCCTCGACATCACCGACCGCTATGTGGCACGGCAGCGTCTCGCTCTGCTCAGCCGGGCGAGCGGCAGTATCGGAAGAACCCTGGACATCCGGCATACGGCCGGCGAACTGGCGGAACTCGTGGTCCCCGAATTCGCCGAGGCCGTCATCGTGGACATCTTCGAACCCGTCCTGGGCGGGGAGGAACCACGACACGGCAGCACCCACCCCACTCTCTGCCGGGTAGCTCAGCGCACCGATCACGCCGCGGCCAAGGACACCGCGTACGACGAACTGGACACCGTCAGCCTGCGGTGCCTGGCCGAGAACGCGCCGGCTACCGACGCGGCCACCCACGTGCTCGCCCTTCCCCTCAAGGCCCGCGGCACCACCCTGGGCGTGGCGGCCTTCGCGCGCCCCCAACACGCCGACCCCTTCGAGCATGAGGAGATCCAGCTCGCCGAAGAACTTGTCTCGCGCACCGCGGTCTGCCTGGACAACGCCCGCCGCTACACCCGAGAACATACGACCGCACTCATGCTCCAGCGTGATCTTCTCCCTCGCGCCCTGCCCGAACAACCGGGCGTGGAAGTCGCCCACCGCTATCTGCCCGCGGCCGGACACGCCGGCGTCGGCGGGGACTGGTACGACGTCATCCCCCTCTCCGGGGCACGCGTCGGGCTGGTGGTGGGGGATGTCGCCGGACACGGCATGGGCGCGGCCGCCACCATGGGCCGGGTGCGCACCACCGTCGCGGCGCTGGCGGCGCTCGACCTCGCGCCGGACGAACTGCTCGCCCGTCTCGACGACCTCGTGGCGCGGACCGGTATTCCGACTTCCGGTGCCGCCGAGGCCGAGGCCGAGGACCAGGCACTGGGCGTCACCTGCCTGTACGCGATCTACGATCCGGTCTCCCGGCACTGCGTCATGGCCCGGGCAGGCCACCTGCCGCCCGTACTCGTCACCCCCGACGGGCACACCGAGCTTGTTGACCTTCCCGCCGGACCGCCCCTCGGCCTGGGCGGCCTGCCGTTCGAATGCGCCGACATCGAGCTGCAGGAAGGCGCCATGCTCGCTCTGTACACCGACGGACTCGTGGAAAACCGTCAGACAGACATCGACGCAGGGATCCGATCTCTCTGCACCGCACTCTCCGGGCCCGGGAACGGCCAACTGGACAGGATCTGCGACAGGGTCATCACCAGGCTCCTGCCCCAAGCCCCCGAGGACGACGCCGCACTGCTGCTGCTCCGCGTCCACGCCCTGGCCGAGAGTCTGGTGGCGACGTGGGACATGGCCTGCGACGCCGCAGAAGTGGCAAGAGCCCGGTCGCTGGCCCTCGACCAGCTGGCCGCGTGGGGAGTCGACGAAGCCGCGTCGTTCGTCGTCGAGCTCGTCGTCAGCGAGCTGGTCACCAACGCGATCCGCTATGGCAACGCTCCGGTGTGTCTGCGGCTGATCCAGGAGCGCGGCCTCATCGTCGAGGTCTCCGACGGCGGCCACACCTCGCCCCACCTTCGGCGGGCGGCGATGGAAGACGAGGGCGGCCGAGGTCTGTTCCTGGTCGCGCAACTGACACAACGCTGGGGAACCCGGTACACGTCAACAGGCAAGACCATCTGGACCGAGGTGCCGCTGTCGCCTGCCAAACTGCCGGGAACCTTCCCGGGCGAGCGATTCGAGCTGTGACTGGGGCTACTGGCCGGTCGGTTCTCCGTCCGCGCACCCCCTATGGGAGCGGTGGTCCGGGACTGTGTGGGCTCACGCCTTGCGGCGGCGGCCGCTACGACGTGGCGCGGGGGCCGCACCGCCCAGGAGAGCCTGGCGGCGTGTCTCACCGTTCTCCTCCACCTGCAGCACCACCTGACGCAGCCCGGCAGCGACGATGCCGCACTGCTCATCGCTGAGCTGCCCCGTGACGAAGGCTTCCTCCTCGTTGAACGCCGGAAAGACGCGCCGCATCAGCTCCTCACCTTGATCAGTCAGGCTGAGCAGCACCAGCCTGCCGTCGGTGGGGTGATCGGCTCTCTGTACAAGCCCACGCCTTTCCAGCGTCCGGGCAACCCCCGTGAGCGTGCCCTTGGAGATCCCAGCCTCCTCGGCCACGTGCCGCGTTTCCGGCTCACCCCAGACCCAGATGACCCAGAGAACCACGAAGGCAGTCCACGTCAGGTCGACGCCCCGCAACACGGAATTCTCCAGGTGCTGCCGCACCGCCGAGGCGGCGCGATAGATGTTGGCGACGACGGCCATCTGGTCATGCCGTAGGGGGATACCGCCAAGCTTGGCCTCTGCCAGTTTCTCGGCTTCGGTGATGGAACGATGGCCGGGCACGGGCACACTCCCTTCGGGCCGCCTGTGAAGGCATGGGGCAACGCAATCGTTCGCGTCCAAATTGTATGGTGCCTGCCTCGTTGCCCTCGGCCGTATTCGCTCGGTTCGCGTGGCGCCATCAATCGCGCATCAGCAGGTCCAGAGCGGGCGGTGCGGTCTTGTCCGCGATCGTGGTGCACTCCTTACGTCGAAGGAGGCGTCGGGAGTGCTTACCCATGCGTTCGATGGTCTCAGGCCGCGATGGTGGTCGGACGGGCGGTGGCGAGATCCCGAGCCCTGGTACGTACGTCCTGCACCGCGGCGGTCTCGTACGGCCGGGCCGCCTCCAGCAGCATGTTGAGGCGGGAGGCCACGAGGGTGGAGTCGACGCGGGCCGCGTCGTCGAGCGCCTGGTGCGCCGCGGCGGCTCCCCGCTCCGCCTCGCCCTCGTCGAGCAGCGCGGCTGCGAGCCCGACGCGGTCCATGACCTTCACGCGGTCGAGCCGGGCTTGCGCAGCTTCAGGGCGTCCTCGAAATGGCCGCTCGCCACTCGGCGGCCGCGGTGGAGTCCGGCGAGGTCGCGGGCGGAGACCGCGCGGGCGCCGGCATGCTCGGCCGCGTCGAAGTAGCTCACCCACTCGGGGACGTCGTCGCCGAGTCCGTCCGCCAGGAGGCCGTCGGCGTCGCCGAGGTACCGGTCGGCCTCCCGCTCGTCGCCGAGGGCCGCGTGCACCCGGCCGGTCTGCGAGGCGACCAGCGCTCTCGTCGCGGGCAGGGTGGCCTTCTTCGCGGCGACGCCGAGGAGGCCGGGGGCGTCCTGCGGGTGGCCGAGGTAGATCATCTGGTGCGACATGCGGGTGACGATCTCCACCCCGCGGTCGCGCCGCCCCGTTTCCCCGGCCGCGTACGTGCCGTAACTCCAGAAGCGTTGGGCGATGGCGTACCGGCCGCAGTCGTGGCTGACCCACCCCGCGAGCGCCGCCAGGTCGGCGGTCGCCGCGAACACCCGGCCGCGCAGGGACGGCGGGACACCGTCCTGGATGCGGCGGGCGACCTCGGCGAGCGAGATACGGTCTATGACTGCGCCGTACCGTCACCGACGCCCTGCTCGACGAATCCGCCGTCCCGGTCGGCGCCGACGGTCTGGGCTGAACCGGCGGGCGGCGGGTCGTACGGCCCGTAGGGCGGGGCCGACGCGTTGCGCTGCGCAGCAGGCACGGTCTTCCGTTTGTGGTGATCAGCGAACTCGACACTCCATGATCACCGGAAGTCGTGCCGGCAGGCGTATCCTCCGACCGTCACGAACCGCCCACCATCGCCGACTTGGGATATCGAGCCCATACCGGCAGCTTCGGGCCGACCGCGAGAACGACGTCCGCCGCCCGTGGGCAGCGGACGGAGTGCCGGCGTGAGTCAGCCGGTGAAGACGGCCTCGGGTTGGTCGCGGCGCTCGTGCAGGTCCCAGTACAAGGGTGCGATCTGGTCGGGGGTGGCTGCGGGGATGCCTTCGGGGCCGTCGTCACCGATCCAGGTGCTGATCGCCACGTGCGCGGCGTACACGCCGCTCCCCGCCAGTTCGTTGTGCAGGTTGAGCACCCAGTTGCGCAGTGCTCCGGCCGCGGCGTTGACGTTGCCAAGCATGGGGACGGGGTTGATGGAGCCGCCGCCGGTGGTGAACAGCAGGGTCCCGGCTCCGGCCTCCCGCATGGCGGGCAATACGGCGCGGGCGGCGGTGACGGCGCCGTAGAAGTTGTACTCGATCTGCGGCTGCAGGTTTTCCACCGTGGACTCGCTCGGGGTGGCCATGGTGAGGCCGGGCACCAGCGCCCTCTGCTGTCGGGACCGAAGAAGGCCCGCCCCGGCTCCGGATGCGGAGGAGCCGGAGCGGACCATGGGCCCGCTCGGGAGGGGGCATTGTCAGTGTGCGATCACCGGTACCTGGGCTTCGAGTCCCTCGCCGGTGCTCGAATCGGCCTTCGGGCGGCCGACGTTGATGAGAGCCAGCGCTATCACGGCGGCGCCGGCCACGATGCCGACGGCGACCCAGGCGGCGTTGGCGTAGCCGTGCACCATGCCCTGGAGCTGGACCAGTTGCTGCTGGGGCTTCGTCGCGGCCGTGGCGATGTGGTCTGTGATGTACGAGGCCATGGCGGAGGCGGCGACGGTGTTCAGCAAGGCCGTGCCGATTGCGCCGCCCAGCTGCTGCGAGGTGTTGACCATGGCGGAGGCGGCACCGGCGTCGCGCGACTCCACCCCGTGCGTGGCCACGGACATGGCGGGCATGAACGCGGTACCCAGGCCGATGCCGACGATCAGTAGGGTCGGCAGGAGGAGACCGGCGTACGAGGAGCCGACCTCCAGTTGGGTCAGCAGGAACATGCCGGCCGCGGCGACCAGGCAGCCGGGACCGATCAGCAGCCGCGCCGGCACGCGGGGCGTCAGGCGGGTGCCGATCTGGGTCGCGCCGGTCATCGTGCCGACAACCAACGGCAGGAAGGCGAAGCCGGTCTTGATCGGCGAGTAGCCCTTGACGATCTGCAGGTAGTAGGTGAGGAAGAGGAACAGGCCGTAGATCGCGATGTTCGCGAGGCCGAACGAGAGGAAGGCGCCGCCGCGGTTGCGTTCGGTGACCACGCGCAGGGGCAGCAGCGGGGCCTTGACCTTGGCCTCGGTGATGACGAAGGCGAGCAGCAGGACCGCGGAGGCGACGAACAGGCCGAGGGTCGTGGAGTCTCTCCAGCCGTCGGACTCGGCGCGGGTGAAGCCGTAGACCAGCGCGACCAGGCCGAGGGCGGACAGGATCACTCCGGGGATGTCGAGCGGCGAGCGGTTGCGCCCGCCTTCCGGCTCGCTGATGACGAAGTACGCACCGGCTGCGGCGATCGCGGCGAATGGGATGTTCACGAAGAACGTCCAGCGCCAGTCCAGGTATTCGGTCAGGACGCCGCCGAGGATCAGGCCGACGGCGCCGCCGGCACCGGAGATCGCGCTGTAGACGCCGAACGCCCTGGCGCGCTCCTTGGCGTCGGTGAACGTCACGGAGAGCAGGGAGAGAGCGGCGGGGGCGAGGAGGGCGCCGAAGACGCCCTGCAGGGCACGGGAGCTGTACATCATCGCCTCGTTGGTGGCGGCGCCGCCCAGTGCGGAGGCCGCGCCGAAGCCCACCAGACCGATGACGAAGGCGCGCTTGCGGCCCCAGAGGTCGGCGATCCGGCCGCCGAACAGGAGGAGACCGCCGAAGGCGAGGGCGTAGGCGGTGATGACCCACTGGCGGTTGCCGTCCGAGATGCCCAGGTCCTGTTGAGCGGAGGGCAGGGCGATGTTCACGATGGTCGCGTCGAGGATGACCATCAGCTGGGCGATCGAGATGAATGCGAGGGCTCGCCAGCGGTTGGGGTCGGGAACGCTGGGTGCCTTGCGGGCTGTTTCGGACATAGGGGTGCCCCTTCGAAACTGGCAACGGAATTTCGGAACGCGGAAAAGCGGACAGGACTACGAAAGGTGAGGCTCGGCGGCCGGCGGTCCGATGGGCTGCAGTCTGTCGGGTAGGCCGCATGTCGGACAGGACCCTCAGAGAGCGCGGTGGCGTCCTCGGATCCGGCGGCGGACTGGGGGAAGGTCCACCGCCGGACCTGGGACCTCGCGCCGATCCCGTCCCCACGGATTCGGCGCGTCGGGACCGCCTCCGCTCAAGGCGGTCCCGGGCCAATCGGTTACTGCCGAGTCCCCCCGCTCAGCGGGGTGCGAGGGCAGCGGCAGGGCGAAACGCTCCACGAGGTCCACCGGCCCCTGTGACCGGGCTATCTCGTCCAGCAGCTGTCCCGTGATGCCAGGTGATGGTGGGACGCAACGCGTCGATCTTCTTGACCATGAACTCGCGGGTGAGCGTGCGCCGCATCGTGGTGTGGACGGGTGCGTCGACGTTGGCGAAGAAGCCGGGCGGCTGGGGCGGCTGATCCGGCTGCACGTCCGGGTAGCCGGGCTGTGAGGGGTCGCTGCTGAAGGCGGGGTGGCCGAGCACCGCACGGGCGTCCTCCCAGCGGGTCACCAGCCAGGCGCCGCGCCGGCCGTCCCAGATGGTGACGCGGCTGATCGGTGCCTCCTCACACAGGCGGGAGTAAGCGGGAGGCGGATCGAGGGGTGCGGTCCTCGGCCGGGCGAGGACGAATTCGGGCGTGGGGCCAGGGGGCACGAGGGCTCCTCTCATCGACCCAACGGCGTTAGGGTGACTAACGCCGTTAGGTGGTTGTCGAGGTGAGCCTAACGCCGTTAGGTGGTTTTGGCGAGTCCCGTTCCAGACGGGTGGCAAGCCGTGGATGGCCGATGATGAAAGCCCGGTCGCAACCGGCGGGGTACGGAGGAGGAAGCGTGGACTCGGCAGCCCAGAGGCGGCGTGTGCCCTACCGGCAGGGTGAAGGGGAGCGCCTCCGGCAGGACATCCTGGACACGGCGACCCGCATCCTGGAGGAGTCCGGTCGCGAGGACGCCCTGTCTCTGCGTGGCATCGCCCGCGAGCTGGGCATCGCCGCGCCCAGTATCTACCTGCACTTCAACGACAAGACCGACCTGGTGCGGACGGTGCTCGATGCCCGGTACGCCGCGCTGGCGTCGACCATGCGCGAGGCCGGAAGCGCGGCCGCCGAGGCCGGTGCCGACGCATGGGGTGTCCTGCGCGCCATCGTGGGCACCTACCGCGGGTTCGCCGTCGACAATCCCCGCCGCTATCGGCTCATGTTCAGCCTGGAGCAGCAGACTTCGGCGGAGGACCGGCGCGCCACCGGGCATCCGCTCGACCGGGTGCTGATCGCGTGGACCGATGCCGTTGACCAGTACCTCGCCGCAGCCTGTCCCGAGCAACGCGAGGAGGCCGACACGCTGGGGGTCCTGCTGTGGACCGGCCTGCACGGTCAGTTCGCCCTCTGGCACACCCTGCCGCATTCCTTTGTCGATGACGACACCATCCTGCGCGAGCTTGAGGAGGCGTTGATGAGGAGACTGCTGCCGCCGTCCGACTGACCGCCGGACGTTGGATGCGGCCATCCAGCGGCGCACGGTGCGCTGACCTGTTGACGCCGACTTTTCGACGGCCAAGGCCCTGGAGGCCAAGAGCGCCTAAGTGTGTGGCCTCGGGTCAGTGTGTCCTGATCGCTCCGGAGGTCTTCGACCAGCGGGACGAGGACGGCATGGCCGTCCTCCTCGGCGAGCACCCCGCGCCCGAACTCCACGACGGGGTACGCGAGTCCGCCGCCGTCTGCCCCGCCGCGGCCATCCGGCTGGAGGAGAAGTGACCGCACGTGTCGTGGTCGTCGGTGCCTCCGCGGGCGGACCGGCGACCGCCAGGGACCCGATCCGGAGCACCTCGGCCGGATCGGTCACGATTCCCGCCAGTCCTGTCAGTCGCACACCGCGCGGCAGGTCGTAGTGCCTGCCGTCCTCGACAACCCGGATGGTGCTTGACACGATCCCATCTATTTAATCTATATTAGATTGATGGGCGAGGGTGTCGTGTCGCGATGTGCACCCCGAATGGTTGGAACGCCGGTGACGCAGCCAAGGAGCACGCCGACGGCGGCACGACGGCCCGTGTCGAGATGACGAAGCCCGCCCTAGGGCGGATCGAGCAGCGGGACCCGGCCTGCACCCCCGCCTGACCGGACGGCATCCAGGAGCCACCATGAAGATCACCGTTGATCGGAACAAATGCACCGGGCTGGGCATCTGCGAGTCGTTGGCTCCCGAGGTGTTCGAGGTCAATGACGCGGGCGACCTCGTCCTGCTCACGGACGCGGTGCCCGACGGCTGCCTGGCGCAGGTCGAGGAAGCCATCGCCGGCTGCCCGACCGAGGCGCTGGGGCTGGAGCGGTGATGCGCCGCGAACACCGGGCGGTCGAGGGAGTCCCGTCGGCGGACCCGTGCGGGGTCGAGGCGCACACAAGGACGGTTTCAAGGGGCGGACCCCGCTCGTCGGAACCGAGCGGCAGCTGTCCTGCCTGCAATGTCCATCACCATTCGCATCGACTGAACAGTGAGCGTGTCGTCCGCCGACCGCGTTGTGCCGTCGCGGCAGCCGGAATACAGCACTGTGAGGAAGGACCGTCCGACCGTGACCACTGAAGCCTTCGTCTACGACGCGATCCGCACGCCGCGAGGCCGCGGCAAGAAGACAGGATCGCTGCACGCCACCAAGCCCGTGTCGCTGGTGGTCGGACTGATCGACGAGCTGCAGAAGCGGAACCCGGGTCTGGACCCTGAGCGGATCTCGGACATCGTGCTCGGTGTCGTCACTCCGGTCGGGGAGCAGGGCCAGGACATCGCGCGCACCGCCGCGCTGGTGGCGGGCCTGCCCGACAGCGTGGCCGGGGTACAGCTCAACAGGTTCTGCGCCTCCGGCCTGGAGGCGGTGAACACATCGGCTCAGAAGATCCGGTCGGGCTGGGACGAGCTGGTCATCGGCGGCGGGGTGGAGTCCATGTCGCGGGTACCGATGGGCTCGGACGGCGGCGCAATGGCAGCCGACCCGGCCACTGCCTACGACACCCGTTTCATTCCCCAGGGAGTGGCCGCCGACCTCCTCGCCACCATGGAGGGCTCGGGTGCCCAGGGCTGCAGTCACCGCGGGAGCCGGGCAGCCTCCTGGTGCTGTTACCCGTGCAGGGCATGCCCGTAGCGAAGATCGCCGAGGTCTCGTTCACCAGCGCGGACCGGGTCCGGAATGTGATCCATGACTTCTCGGCGGACGGCCTTTCGTAGTCGTTACGTCGGTGTGCTCGGGGTCGCTTGGGCGTGCCCAGTGGTGCGGTTCGGCTGTGTCAGCTCGTGAACTGCTCGAACGGTGTGACGGCGGCCCGGGTCAGGAGTGAGCGCTCGCCCGGGTCGATCTCGGCCTTGAACTCCGGCGTGAACGAGCGGCGAGGGCGAGGCTTCTTCTTCCCCATGCTCTCCATGATGGACATCCTCCCGGGGCTGAACCCCTGATCTCGGATGTCCGTCAAAGCGGATCAAGCCCACGGCGCCGGTGAACCGCGCAGCTGTTCACGCGTCCTGTGCAGGTCCGGTGTCATCGCCGGCCACGGGGCGACCGCCGATCAGCACCAGCCGTACCAGCTCGGCGTCCAAGAGGAGCAGTGCCTGGGGCATGGGGGCGCGCAGCAGCACCAGATCGGCGGGCGTCCCGGGGTGGATCCGCTGCGGCGAGTCGCCCGGCCGCCGGGCGGTGGAGAGGTAGCCCTCCAGTGCCTGGGCGGGAGTGAGCCGTTCGCCGGGTCCGAGGACGGTGCCCGAGCCGGTGCGCCGCTGCACGGCGGCGCGCATGACCGCCCAGGGGTCGATGGGCCCGTAGGGGGAGTCGCTGGACAGGCCCACCGGGATCCCGGCCGCACGCAGCGACGCGCAGCGGTACAGGTCGCCGTGCTCGTCGGCGGGTGTGCCGCGGCGGTAGTCGTCGCCGCGGTCGGCGAGGAAGCCCGGCTGGGTCACCACTCGCAGGCCCAGGCGCCGTATGGCCGGCAGCACTTCGCAAGGAGTCAGGGACGCGTGTTCCAGCCGGTCGCCGGGGAGCGTACCCACTTCCTCCAGTACCGCCAGGAGCAGCAGGATCGCTTCGCGGGTCACGCAGTGCACGGCGACCGGCCGGCCGGTCCGGTGCGCCGCCTCGACGGCTTCGGCGAGTTCGTCGTAGCCGGGCAGCGCCGAGTCGGCGATGACGATCTTCCACGGGCCGGCTTGCGGACCGGACCGTCCGGGCGGGCTGCCGGTGAGCGGTGCGCCGAGCAGGTGCACCCGTTGCGGCAGTTCTGCGCGGGCCATCGCCTCGGACACGGCCGCGACCGTGGCGGCGTCCAGGCCGGGCGTGGCGTCGGTGACCGTGGTGATGCCGTATCCGGCCAGTCGTCGGCCCAGGTCGGCCAGCGAGGGCGGGGCACCGGGCGGCAGGCGATCGCGCAGCCAGGCGTCCGCCCGCCACAGCCGTCCGGTCGGGCGGCCGTCGGCGTCCCGTTCCGCCCCGGCGTGATCGGCCGTGGCCAGGCCGACGGCCGCGACAGCACGGGAGTTGAGCATCCACAGCGCGCCGCTGCGGTGCTGCACCCTCACCGGCACGTCACCGCGCAGCGCGTCCAGCCGGGACGCGTCCAACTCGCCCGCCACGGATTCGTGGTAGCGCACCCCCCGGACCCAGCCGTGCCGGTCGGGGCCGGCGCGGTGCAGGGCCCGCGTCAGCCCCTGCGCGTCGTGGACCGTGGCAGGGTCGCATGCGGCGGAGGCGAGGTCCGCCGCGGTGGCGAACAGGTGCAGGTGATGGTCCGTCAACCCGGGCAGCAGGGCTCCACCGTGCGCCTGGAGCTCGTGCTCCGCACGGCCCGCGCGCGGCAGGGCGTGGCCCGTCTCCAGCACTCGGCCGCGTCCGATCCGCACATCCAGGAGCTCTCCGTCGATCTCCGCGCCGCGGATGAGCAGGCCGGTCATGGTACGGCGATCCCGAGCCGGCGCAGCACCGCACCGGTGTCCGCGCCCAGCATGGGCGCGGCGCCGGCCGGCGTCCGGGCCACCGGCGCCGCCACCGGGACCAGGCCCGCGCCGGTGTCCACCTGCCAGCCGTCCCCGCCGTCGGAGGGCAGCGCGCGCGCCGTGGGGGCCGTATGCGCGCGTACCGTCGCCGCCACCACATCGGCCATCGCCACCTCCCACAGCACTCCGCCCCCGCCCTCGGGTTCGGACATCGCCAGCGCGGCGGCCGTCAGACCGGTCAGCGGGTCGGCGATCGCGTCCCCGCAGAAGACCGGCGTTGCCTGGTCGTCGGTGGCCAGCAGGCCGCCTGCCGCGGCCACGTCGTCGCCGAACCCCACCCGGTCCACGGACCGGCCGTAGGCGGTGATCGACACCCAGGTGCAGCCGCGCTCCACCTCGGCCGCTGCGTCCAGGCCGAACCGGGCCAGCGCCCGGGGGCGGGAGGCCTCGACGACCACGTCCGCGGCGCGCACCAGCGCGTGCAGCGCCGCTCGGCCGGCCCGGTCGGCCGGGTCCAGTGCCACCGCGCGGTGCCCGGCGTGCAGCAGGTCGTAGAAGGCCTGGTTGCCGAACCTCGCCCCGTCCGGACGTGAGGGCACCTCGACCTTGACCACCTCCGCCCCGGCCAGCCCCAGCAGGTGCGCGCACAGCGGACCGGCCCACAGTGCGCTGAAGTCCACGACCAGCATGCCGCGTACCGAGCGGGGTCGGCCAGGGCGCGGTGCGCGTACGGCGTCCGCCTCCAGCCCCCCGCCCGGCCACCCGCGTACCGCCCCGGCCGCAAGTCCCAGCAGCGCCACCCGCTCCTCCAGCTCGGCCGTGCTGTGCGCGGCGAGCCAGGCGGCCAGTCGCCGCGGCAGCCGCTCGTCCAGCTCATGCCCGATCAGCGCGCTCCACAGCAGCGGGTCGTCCGGGCGTACGCAGGAGACCGCCGCCCAGCCGTCCGCCGTGGGCAGCAACCGGCACCCGCCGCCCACCGAGACCCGCCCCCTGCGAGTGGCGCCGGTCAGCGCCGCCCGCTCGGCCAGCAGCCGCCCTCCGTCCACCCGTACCGGACGGCCCGCCTCCACCCCGGCCCGCCCGATGTGCGTAGCCAGGCGCGCGGCGAGACCGGCCGCCTCGCCCATGGGCACCAGCGGAGTCCCGCCGGCGTGCCCGGTCAGCCACATCACTCCGCTGCGTGCCCAGGCGTCTGCCGCGGCAGTTGCTGACTGCGGTGACCCAGTGACCATGCCCGGATGGTAGAACGGGGAGGTGGTTGCCCCAACCATGATGCGTGTCGAGGACCTGGCCGCGGGCGCGGCACAGGCGGAGCTGCTCGGTGCGGACGGGACCGTGGAGGATCCGCTGGTCGTCGTCGACCTGGACCGGCCGGCCGCCGACCAGACAGTGCTGCGCCGGGCGGTGCGGCGGGCCGCGGAGTGCGACCGTCTGCTGGTGGGCCTCACCCGCACGACCGACGGCACAGGCCACCTCTTCCCACCGCTGCTGGACGCGCTGGACCTGACACTCGTGCCCGTCGACAGCGCCGATCGGCGTCTGGTGGCCGTCGACGACCCCGAGGCGACAGCCCGCACCCTGGTGCGCGCGGCCGCGGACAGCCCTCAGGCGGCAGTCATCCTGGGCCGTCTGCTGCACACCGGCCCGCGGCTGACCGTAGGACAGGCCCTCGACGCCGAGTCGCTCGCCTACTCCACACTGCTGGCGGGCCGTCGCTTCGCCCGCTGGCAGGCCGCCCGCGCTCCCCACCGGCCGCCGCCGCCCGCCCCGGCCGATCCCGTGCTCGTGTGCCGGGACGGGGACGTCCTGCGGGTGACCCTCAACCGGCCGGAACGGCACAACGCCTATGGCCGGGAACTGCGCGACGCTCTCGTCGCCGCGCTCGACCTCGCACTGCTGGACGACACCCTCACCGAGGTCGTCCTGAGCGGCAACGGGCCCTCCTTCTGCTCCGGCGGCGACCTCGGCGAATTCGGAGTCTCCCGCGACCTGGACACCGCACATCTGATCCGCACCCGCGCCGGCGCCGCCCTTCCCCTGCACAAGCTGCGCGACCGCGTCACCGTCCGCCTCCACGGCAACTGCATCGGCGCCGGGATCGAGCTGCCCGCCTTCGCCTCCCGGGTCGTCGCCGACCCGGGAGCCGTCTTCCGCCTGCCCGAGCTGGGCATGGGCCTGATCCCCGGCGCCGGCGGAACGGTCAGCGTTCCGCGCCGCATCGGCCGCTGGCGCACCCTCCATCTCGTGCTGACCGGCTGCCCGCTCACCGCCGAACGCGCCCTGGACTGGGGTCTGGTCGACGAACTGAGCCCGTCCGGCCCGACCGGCGCCTGACCCGGAACACGGAACACGCGCCGAGCTGAGGCGCGCACGGATCTCGACACCCCTTGCCTGGAAGCCATACGATATGGCTTCCAGAAAGCCTTTCGTTAGCGTGGACGGAGGGGCTGGTGCCCTTGCGACCTGCGGTGTCACCGCAGGAACCGGGCGTCGGCCGAGCCCTGCCGGGGACCGCCGCCGCGTACCCACGGTCAAGCGCCGCCCCCGCCGTTGCCGACCGTGACGTCACCGCGATGTCCGCACCCACGGAGGGGTAGCGCAGATGATCGAGACCAGCGTCGGTCCGTTCACACCGGAACGCCGCATGCTCATCGACGGCAAGCTCGTCGAAGCGGCGTCCGGCAAGCTCTTCGACAACATCAACCCCGCGACCGAGGAAGTGCTCGGCAGCGTCGCCGACGCCGGGCACGAGGACATGGCACCGGCCATCGCCGCGGCCCGGCGGGCGTTCGACGAGACCGACTGGGCGACCGACCACGCCTTCCGCCGACGCTGCCTCGAACAGCTGCAGGTGGCCCTGGAGTCGGACCGCGAGCAGATGCGCGCCGAGCTCGTCGCCGAGGCCGGCACCCCGGTGGCGGTCACCATGCTGCAGTTGGACTCCCCTCTGGAGGACGCCCTCCGCTGGCCCGCCGAGCACATCGAGCAGTTCCCATGGGAGCGGCAACTGCCCGACGGGAACCTCTTCGGGGTGGCCAGCAAGCGGAAGGTGGTGAAGGAACCGCAGGGTGTCGTCGGCGCGATCATCCCGTGGAACTACCCGTTCGAGGTGACCGCCAACAAGCTCGGCCCGATCCTCGCCACGGGCAACACGGTCGTCGTGAAGCCCGCACCGGACACCCCCTGGAACGCCACCCGCCTGGGCCGGCTCATCGCCGAGCACACCGACATCCCCGCCGGTGTGGTGAACATCGTTCCGTCCTCCGACCACCTGGTCGGCGAGGCCCTCACTCTTGACCCGCGGGTGGACCTGATCTCGTTCACCGGCTCGACGGTCACGGGCAAGCGGATCATGGAGAAGGGCGCCGCCACGCTCAAGCGCGTGTTCCTCGAACTCGGCGGCAAGTCCGCGATGATCGTCTGTGACGACGCCGACCTGGCCCAGGTGCTGCCGGCCGCCGGAGGCGTCTGCTATCACGCCGGACAGGGGTGCGCGGTGCAGACCCGCGTCCTGCTGCCCCGGTCGCGGTATGCCGAGGGCGTCGAGATCCTGAAGGCGGTCATGGAGAACATCCCGTACGGCGATCCGACCGATCCGGCCACCATTCAGGGCCCGCAGGTGAGCGCTAAGCAGCGCGACCGGGTGATGTCGTACATCCGGAAGGGCATCGACGAGGGCGCCGAGCTGATCGTCGGCGGAGGCCGGCCGTCCCACCTCGACAAGGGCTTCTTCGTCGAGCCCACGCTCTTCGTGGACGTCGACAACTCCATGACCATCGCGCAGGAGGAGATCTTCGGCCCAGTGCTCGCAGTGATCCCCTACGACGACGACGAGGACGCGATCCGCATCGCCAACGACAGCAGCTACGGGCTGTCCGGCGGAGTCTTCTCGGCCTCGCCCGAGCGGGCCATGGCCATCGCGCACCGCATCCGCACCGGGTCGATCTCGGTGAACGGCGGCATGTGGTACGGCGCCGACGGACCGTACGGGGGCTACAAGTCCAGCGGTATCGGACGGCAGAACGGCGTCGAGGGGTTCGAGACCTACCTCGAGACCAAGCTCGTCGGGTACATCGGCTGAGCGGTCCTCGACCGTCGCGCCGCAGACCCCGCGTTCAGCACCGGACAAGCAAGGCCCCGGACAAGCAAGGAGTACCTGTGAAACGTCCCATGGAAGGCGTACGGATCGTCGAGGTCGCCCAGTACACGTTCGTGCCGGCGTCCGGCGGGGTCCTCGCCGAGTGGGGGGCCGAGGTCATCAAGATCGAGCACGCGGTCCGCGGCGACGCGCAGCGTGGCCTGGTGAAACTGCTCGGCCTCGACGTCGTGCCGACGACATCTTTCTTCCCGATCATGGAGGGCCCGAACCGGGGCAAGCGCAGTGTCGGCATCGCTCTGGAGGTGCCGGAAGGCCGCGCCCTGCTGGACGAGCTGATCCGCTCGGCCGACGTGTTCGTCACGAACTTCCTGCCGGGCGCGCGGGAGAAGCTGCGCATCAACGTCGACGACGTCCGCGTGGTCAATCCCGACATCATCTACGTCCGCGGCACCGGCTTCGGCGCCCGGGGCGAGGACGCGGGCAAGGGCGGATACGACGGCACGGCGTTCTGGGGCAGGGGCGGCAGCGCCGACGGCGTCACGCCGGGTGGCGCCGACCGGCCGGCCAGGATGCCGTCGGGAGCGTACGGCGACTCGATGGGCGGCCTGACCATCGCCGGCGGCATCGCGGCCGCGCTGTACGCCCGCAAGGTGACCGGCGAGCCGTCGGTCGTGGACGTGTCCCTGCTGGGCCTCGGCGCCTGGGCGACCCAGTACTCCGTCAACCAGGCCCTGCTCGTCGGCGGCCCATTGCCCAAGGTGGAGGAGCCGCGGCACGGCTCGTCGTCGAACCCGCTGGCCGGGTCCTTCCGCACAGCCGACGGCCGCTGGCTGCTGCTGGTCATGCTCCAGCCCACCAGGTACTGGCCCGAGTTCTGCGAGCGCATGGGACGGCCGGAACTGGTGACCGATCCGCGCTTCGCGGGCGACGCCGTCCTGGAGCACGGCGCCGAGGGCGGTGACATTGTCGCGGAGATCATCGGCGGTATCACCCTCGACGAGTGGTGCCGGCGGATGGAGGGCGCGCAGGGACAGTGGGCACTCGTGCAGAACGCCTACGAGGTCGGCATGGACCCGGCGCTGCGCGAGAACGGCTTCATCACCAAGGTCGTCGACGCCGACGGGGTGGAGCGGGAGCTCGTCGCCAACCCGGTCCAGTTCGACGAGACACCCGTGAGGAGCCGACGGGCTCCGCAGTTCGCCGAGCACACCGATGACGTACTGCGTGACCTCGGCAAGTCCGAGGAGGAGATCATCGATCTGAAACTCCTCGGTGCGGTCACGTGAGCGCACCGAGCACCGGCCACGGCGGGGCGTGCCGCGGAGAGTGGAGCACGTGATGGCCGACATGCGACAGGTGGTGGTCGTGGGCGCCGGCCTCGGTGGTCTGACCGTGGCCGAGGAACTGCGCAGGCTCGGCTTCGGCGGGTCCGTCGTCGTGGTCGGCGCGGAGGCCGAGCCGCCCTACGACCGGCCGCCGCTGTCGAAGGAGGTGCTGAAGGGCACGCGCGCCAACCCGCCACTGCTGCGGGAGCCGAAGGAACTGGACGCCCTCGGGCTGGATCTGCGGCTGCGCACCGTGGCGAGGGGCGTGGATACCACGGCTCGCCGAGTCCACCTGCAGGGCGGCGGAGAGCTGCCCTACGACGTGCTCGTCATCGCGACCGGCGCGCGGGCCCGCCGGTGGGAAGCCGCCGGGGCCGCGGCGAACGTCTGGACCCTGCGCACCGCACAGGACGCCGCCCACATCGCTGCGACCGTCGCGGGCCGGGGCCGCATCGGCGTGCTCGGTGCCGGCTTCATCGGGTGCGAGGTGGCGGCCAGTGCCCGGGAGACGGGCTGCGATGTGACCCTCGTAGAGGTGCGGTCGGCGCCACTGGCACACGCGCTCGGTCCGGAAGCCGGAGCCGAGATCGCCAGACGCCACCGGGCGGCCGGGGTCGACTTGCGGTGCGGGGTGACGATCGACGAGGTCGTCCTGGACGGTGAGATCCTTTCCGCGGTCCGGCTCTCCGACGGCAGGAGTGTCGCGCTCGACGCGTTGGTGGTCGGCCTCGGCGTCGTCCCGGACACCGAGTGGGTCGAGGGCTCGGGGATCGCGGTCGACAACGGCGTCGTGTGCGACGCGTCCGGGCGGACGTCCCACGAGGACGTCTACGCCGTCGGCGACGCCGCGCGCTGGGTCAACGCGCGCACCGGCCGGCACCGGCGGATCGAGCACTGGACCACCACGACCGAGCAGGCGGCGATCGTGGCGAGCGGCATCGCCGGGCACCAGCGCCGGGTGCTCGACGAGGTGCCGTACTTCTGGAGCGACCAGTACGGCACGAAGATCCAGTGCGTCGGCGAACCGGACGCAGGCGCCGACATCACCGTACGGATGACCGGTGCGGGCGGCGACCGGCCGCTGTACCTCTACAGCCGCCACGGCGAGCTGACCGGCGTCCTCGGATTCGGTCTCGCCCGCGTCGTGACGCGGCTGCGGGCGCTGGTCGCGGAACGGGCGGCATTCGGGGACGCCCTGGACATGGTCGACGGACTGCACCCGCAGGCACCGTCACGGACGAATTCACCAACATGAGGAAGACGGCGCGTCACCGTCCAGGTGAGGCCCCGCCGGCGAGGAGAAAACGACATGACAGGTCGGGTTACGGGCAAGGTCGCACTGATCACCGGTGCCGCACGCGGGCAGGGACGCAGTCACGCCGTCCAGCTCGCCCGCGAGGGCGCGGACATCATCGCGGTCGACTACCTCACCTCCTTCGACACCGTCAGCTACCCGATGGCGACGCAGGAGGATCAGCGACAGACGGTGAAGGAGGTCGAGGCGCTCGGCCGGCGGATCCTCACCATCCAGGCCGATGTCCGCGACGAGGCCGCCATGCGGCAGGCGGTGGCCGACGGCGTCGCGGAGTTCGGCAAGATCGACGTCGTGGTGGCCAACGCCGGTATCTGCGCGATAGCGAAGGACCAGCCCCTGCAGGCGTGGGTGGACGTCAGCGGCGTCAATCTCGGCGGCGTGCTCAACACCCTCAACGCGGCGATTCCGCACCTCGGCGCCGGTGCCTCGCTGGTGGTCACCGGTTCCCTCGCCGCCCTGAGCAAGGACGGCCCGAGCTCGGAGCCAGGCGGCGTGGCCTACACCTGGGCCAAACGGACGCTCGTCTCGCTGGTCCACGACCTCGCCGTCGTGCTGGCTCCTCACTCCATTCGCCTCAACGGGGTGCACCCGTCCAACTGCAACACGGACATGCTGCACCACGAGGCCATGTACCAGACGTTCCGGCCGGATCTGGAGCACCCCACGCGCGAGGACGCGACCGAGGCGTTCCCGGTGCTGCATGCCATACCGGTGCCGTGGGTGGAACCCGCGGACGTCAGCCAGGTGATCGTCTTTCTGGCCTCGGACGAGTCGCGCTACATCACCGGGCAGTTCATCAACTGCGACGCCGGAGGACATCTCAAGGTCTGATCGAGCGGTATCCGGCTGCACAGCGCGGAGGAGGACTGATGCGCGTCGGTTTTGTCGGACTGGGCGACCAGGGCGCGCCCATCGCCGCGCGCATCGCGGCGGCGGGGGTCGACTGCACGGTGTGGGCCCGCCGCCCCGAGACGCTCGACCCATTCCGCGCCGGCCCGGCCCGGGTGGCCGACGCCCTCGCCGACGTCGGCGAGGGCGTCGACCTGCTCGGGACCTGCCTGTTCGACGCGGCCGGCACATGGGAGGTCCTTTTCGGGCCGGCCGGTGTCGCACCGGCGATGCCGGCCGGCGCGACGATCGCGGTGCACAGCACGATCTCGCCCGACGAGGTGCGGGCACTGGCCCGCGAGGCCGCGACGTACGGTCTGCACCTGCTGGACGCCCCGGTGAGCGGTGGCCGGATCCGCGCGGAGGCGGGCGAACTCATCACGATGGTCGGCGGCGAGCAGAGCACGTTCGCTCGCTTCGATCCGCTGCTGCGGACGTTCTCCGCCGAGGTCGTGCACGTGGGACCCGTGGGTGCGGGCCAGCACGCCAAACTGCTGAACAACGCCATGCTTGCCGCGCACCTCGCCCTCGCGGCGGACGCCTTCCGGATCGCCGAAGGCCACGGGCTCGATCCCGTGGCCTTCGGAAAGGTGCTCGCGGGCGGATCGGGCCGGAGCTTCGGCGTCGAAATGTACGCTCGTGTCGGCGGACTGGCGGCCGTCGCCCGGTCCCAGGCCCGGCCGACGCTCGGCAAGGACGTCGCACTGCTGGCCGACTCGATGGTGTCCGACAGCGAGGGCGGGCTTCTGCTCTCGGCAGCCCGAGCGGCGATCGCCGCGTTCGACACGGCCGCCGACGACTGAAGGACGACGCCGGCGGCCGCGTGATTGCGTGCTCAGGAGCTGAGCGTGATGGCGCGCTCCGGGCAGTTGGCGGCCCCGGCGCGCGCCGCGGCCTCCAGCTCCGGGGGCACCGCCTTGTCGGTGCCGATGCTGCAGTAGCCGTCGTCGTTCACGGTGAAGACCTGCGGGGCGACCGCGTTGCAGCGCGCGTGACCGGTGCACTTGGCTGAGTCGACGGATGCTTTCATGTGCTGTGTCCTTTCCTGGGGGCGGCCGGGCGTGTGTCGGACCCGCGCCGGGTGATATCGAGTGGATCAGGCCCCGGCGCCGACCTGCGGTGGCTGCGCCGCGACGAGCGGGGTGTCGGCGCCGACCGGACCCACGGATCGCGCTCCGCCGGGATTGCCGAGCGGCGCCCCGTCGACCAGCGGAAGGGAGAAGAAGGCGGCGTTGTCGGCGATCGACGCCTGAAGGGCCCCTGGCACTTCCTGATCGAAGTAGATGGCGTCGTTCGGGCACACCGGTGCGCAGGCGCCGCAGTCGATGCATTCCTCCGGATTGACGTACAAGGCTCGGGCGCCCTCGTAGATGCAGTCGACCGGACACTCGCGCACACACGCGCGATCCTTGAGGTCGACGCACCTGGTGGTGATGACATACGGCATGACGGACTGCCTCCTCACGTTCGTGGCGCGAGCCGCGCCGAATCCGAAACCGCGTCGGCGCGCGCCCGGTCGACGACGGCGTGCATCTGCGCGAGCGAGGTGAGCTTGACGCGCGGTCGCCCGAGCGGTTCGCCGCTCGCCCGCTCGTGACGGTCGATCGACAGCCACGCGTCCCAGCCGAAGGAGGCCGGAACACCACGGCGGATCCATGCCCGCACCTCGTCCGGCGCGGCACTTGGACGCCCGTTGAGCCGTCCCCGGCGCAGGTCGTCGAGAAGGGCCGTGACGGTGTTCTCGGCGTCCGACTTGTTCGTGCCGATCACCCCCGAAGGCCCGCGTTTGGCCCAGCCGACGACGTATTCACCGGTCAGGGCCACGCTGTCGCGGCCCACGAGCCGGCCGGCGACGTTGCGCAGGACGCCGGTGCGGGGATCCAGCGGAAGGCCCTCGACCGGGCGCGCGCGATAACCGACCGCGCGTATGACGAGGTCGCATGACTGCACCTCGTGCCGGTGGGTCGGCCGCGCGACGACGCGCCCGTCCAGATCGGCTTCCAGCACGTTGTGCGCGGTGCGGACCGCGCTCACACGCTCGCCGGCAGGATCACCCAGGAGTTCGACGGGCGAGCGCAGGAAGCGGAGTTCGATGCGCCGGTTGCCCGGCGAGGCCGGGCGCCGGGAGAACTCGGTGAGCAGCGCCAGCCGCCGTGCCGCCGGTGAGTTGGCCCCGTGAGCGGCCAGCTCCCGGGCACTGTGCGGGTCGAGCCGGAGCTCGGCCGGATCGACGACGACATCCACGCCGTCGAGCCGGCCCAGCTCCAGCAACTCCGGTGTGCTGAAGGCGGACTGGACCGGGCCGCGCCGGCCGAGCACGCTCACCCGGCGCAGCGATGAGGCGGCGAGCACGTCGATCGCCTGGTCAGAGGCGTCGGTTGTGCGAAGGGTCTTCTCGGGCAGTACGAGCATGCGTGCAACATCGAGCGCGACATTGCCGTTTCCCACGACCACGGCATGGGCGCCGCCCAGGTCGAACCTCCGGTGCGCGTGGGCCGGGTGGCCGTTGTACCAGCAGACGAAGTGCGTGGCCGGATGCGATCCGGACAGGTCCTCGCCGGGGATGCCCAGCCGTGCGTCGAGTTCGGTGCCCATCGCGTACACGACCGCCGTGAACCGTTCGAGCATCTCGGCGCGGGTGATCGCCTCGCCGAACTCGACGCCGCCGAAGAAGCGGACAGCGGGGTGTGCGGCCGTGCGCTCGAAGACGCGGGCCACAGACTTGATCTTGGGATGGTCGGGTGCGACGCCGGCTCGCACCAGCCCGTAGGGGGTCGGCAGGCAGTCGAAGAGATCGACGGCCATGCCCGCGCGCACCAGGTGGTCGGTCGCGTAGAACCCTGAAGGGCCGGCGCCTATGACGGCGATTCGGGGCGGGGGAGTCTGGGCCACGTCTCGGACCTTTCCGGCGACGACGTCGAGCGGAACCTGATCCGTTCCGGGCCTCGAAGGGGCTGTGGAGCACCATACCGTATCAATTACGGGAAGCTCCCTCGAGCGGTGGTGCGCAGTGCTGTCGGCCGAAGTTCGGGCGTGTTGACGCAGAGGGCTCCCACTCCTTGCCCCGGTTCGACGAGGTGGTTACAGTAGGGTTATCGGTATCGTCGATGAGGACGGAGGGCCGCCATGCGGAGGCCTCTCGCGGTCGAACGTCTCGGGCAGGTGAACCTGTTCGCGCAGTCCTTGGACGCGGAGCTGAATCTGCAGCAGGACGTTTTCGGCGCACGGGTTCTCCGGCGGTGGGGGGACGGGCCGGCGGGCAGCAGGCATGCCCTGGTCCTGATCCATCGCACCGGTGTCGAGACGTTCGCCCCGACCACGCCGGGCGGGGCCGTCGCACTCCGGTCCGACGGCAACGGCCCCGGCTGGGAATCGCTGCAGTGGCAGGTGTCCTCCCTGGGCGACGCCGTCACGGCGCTTCGAGAGCACGGCGTCCGGGTCGGCGAAGACGCCGCCGGCCGCGCCTTCGTGCGGCCGCAGGACATGCACGGCCTGGCGATCGGGCTCACCGACCGCCGCGCCGAGAGCCACGACCGCGATCTCGTGGACCGCAAACCCACCTTCCGGTCGGACGAACATGCCCTCGGGCTCGTGGGCGGCGCGACCGTCAAGGTGGTCGCGGCACAGCCGGAGAAGGCCGCGGCCGATCTCGCCGCGCTGGTGGGCCGGGAGGCATACGCCGTCGAGCGACGGCACCTGAACATGGCCGGGCACGGAGTGCGGTTCGACGACCATGCCGTCGAGTACGTCGGCTCGGCGACCGGCTCGCGGGCGGACCTTGCCGGTGGCCACCTCGTCGAGCGCGGGGAGCGGATCTTCTGCCTGACCTTCACTGTGCGGGATCTGCTCGCGGCGCGGACGTTCCTGGTGGGAAGGGATGTGCGGTTCCAGCAGTTCGGCCGGCACAGCCTCCTCCTCGCCCCGGTCGACGCCGGGGGAGCGCGCATCGAGATCACCGACACCGACTGAGCCGCCTCCGCGTGCGATCGCGGAGTTCCGGCGAGGTGGGCGACACCTTGCTGACTGGAATTGGAGGACCGCATGCTGCCACCTGATGCCCAGATCGTCTCCGTGGACGACCACGTCATCGAGCACCCGAACGTCTGGACCGACCGCCTGCCCAAGAAGTACCAGGAGGCCGGCCCCCGGATCGAGCACCGACCGGACGGCAGCGACGTATGGATCTACGAGGGCGAGCTCGCCGGCACCCTGGCCCTCAACGCGGTCGCCGGCAAGGATCCCAAGGACTTCGGGCTCGATCCGCGCAGCTTCGACGACATGCTTCCGGGCTGCCACGACATCCACGACCGCATCCGGGACATGGACCTTGAGGGCGTCTGGGCCCAGATGTGCTTCCCGAACATGGGCGGATTCGCCGGCAGCGGATTCGCGGGGTCGAAGGATCTCGACCTTGCGGCCGCGTGCGTCCGGGCCTACAACGACTTCATCCTGGACGAGTGGTGCGCGGCCTATCCCGAACGTCAGATTCCGCTGGTGATGGTGCCGTACTGGAACGTCGAGCAGACCGTGGCCGAGATCGAGCGGACCGCGGCCAAGGGTGCCAAGAGCGTGACCTTCCCGGAACTGCCCGACCGGCGCGATCTGCCGTCATGGCACAGCGACCACTGGGACCCGGTGCTCGCGGCCGCCGCCGCCCACGACCTGCCGCTCTCGCTGCACTTCGGGTCGGGCGGTAACCCGCAGGCCTCACCGGAGGCGATGACCACGAACTTCACCGTGGCCATCTCGCTGTTCGGCCTCAACTCGATGTCCGCGACCGCGGAACTGCTGCTCTCGCCCGTCTTCCACAAGCACCCGAACCTCAAGGTCGCGCTGTCCGAGGGCGGGATCGGCTGGATGCCGTACATGCTCGAGCGCATCGACACGGTGTGGGAGCGGCACCGCTGGTACAACGAGGTCAACAGGGACGTCCGTCCCTCGGAACTGTTCAAGGACCACGTCTACGGGTGCTTCATCTCCGACCGGGCCGGTGTGTTCACGCGCCATCTGATCGGCGTGGAGAACATCATGTTCGAGAGCGATTACCCGCACTCCGACAGCAACTGGCCCCAGAGCCGCAAGTTGCTCGAGAACGTCATGCTCGACGTTCCGGACGACGAGGTCCGCCTGATGGTGGAACTCAACGCCCGCCGTCTGTACAACTTCCCGCGCTCCGACGCCTGAGGCACAGCACAGCCCCGCCCGGCCACCGACATGTGAGGGGACAGTGTCGGTGGCCGGGCGGGGCTGCGTCTGACGCCCGCGGCTGCGCCGTACTTGAAGAGCAGCGCGGGCCGGCGGATGCGCCGTGCACGCACCGGAAAGGCACGTCCGCGAGGAGTCACAGCGTGATGCCGACCAGCTTGGTGTCGAGGTACTCGTCGATGCCCTGCGGTCCGCCCTCGCGACCCAGCCCGCTGTGCCCCGTGCCGCCGAACGGCGCGGCGGCGCTCGTCGGGTTGATGTCGTTGATCCCCACGATGCCGAAGCGCAGCGCCTCGGTGACCCGGAGGGCGCGCGAGAGGTTCTCGGTGTAGACGTACGCCGCGAGACCGTAGGCCGTGTCATTGGCCATGGCGATGGCCTCGTCCTCGTCGTCGAAGGCGATGACCGGGGCGATCGGGCCGAAGGTCTCCTCGTGGTAGATGTCCATCTCCGGTGTCACGTCGGTCAGGACGGTGGGGGCGAAGAACCGGCCGCCTGGCAGGCGCGGGTCGGTGAGCCGTTCGCCGCCGGTCAGTACCTTCGCTCCGTGGTCGACGGCGTTCGTCACCTGCCGCCGCATCTTCGTCATGGCGGCCTCGTCGATCAGCGGGCCGATGGTGACGTCCTGGTCGAGGCCGTTGCCGGCCTTCATCGCGCTCACCCGCTGGACCAGGACGTTGAGGAAGTCGTCGACCAACTCCCGCTGGACGAACACCCGGTTGGGGCAGATGCACGCCTGACCGGTGTTGAGGAATTTCACCAGGCCGAGTCCCTTCGCGGCGCGCCGCGGGTCGGCGTCGCCGAAGACCAGGAACGGGGCGTGGCCGCCGAGTTCGAGCGACACCCGCTTTACGGTGTGCGCGGCCTTGGCGCCCAGCATCATGCCGACCTCGGTCGACCCGGTGAACGTCAGCTTGCGGACGGCCGGGCTGTCCAGCAGGGCGTCGCCGACCGGCGCCGGGTCGCTCGTGGTGACCAGGTTGACGACACCCGCGGGCAGGCCTGCGTCGTGCAGCACCTGGAAGACCGCGACGGCGCAGAGCGGGGTCTGCTCCGCCGGCTTGAGCACGATCGTGCATCCGGCGGCGATCGCCGGTGCCACCTTGCGTGTGATCATGGAGACCGGATAGTTCCACGGCGTGATCGCGGCGACCACGCCGACCGGCTGACGCATCGTCATGAAGCGGTGGCCGGCCCGCGAACTCGGGATGGTCGCGCCATAGACCCGCTTGGCCTCCTCGGCGTACCAGCTCAGGAAGTCCGCGGCGTAGCGCACCTCGTTGCGGGCCGCCTTCAGCGGCTTGCCCTGCTCCTTGGTCATGAGGACGGCGAGGTCCTCCGCGCGCTCCAGCATCAACGCGTGCGCGCGCTCCAGGTACGCCGCCCGCTCGTAGGCGGTCGTGCGCGACCACCAGGCGAACGCCGCCGCGGCGGAGTCGACCGCGCTCCGCGCCTCGGACGCCGATCCGTCCGAGGCCGCGCCCAGCACGGACCCGTCGGCGGGGTTGAACACGTCGAACTCCCGGCCCAAGGCGGCTGCCCGCCACGCTCCGTCGATGTACAGCGTGGCCGCGGAGGTCGACCGGGCGGAGTTCTCGGCAGTCATGGAGCGGGCCTCCAGTTGGTAGTCGTATGGGCTTTACGGTATACCTTTCGGGATGCCTTGTCAGTGCGTTTGACCAGCATTTTCGGATGTCGCGGGTGTGACGTTTGCCGCGTTGTCGGGCGGCTCGGGAATTGAGATGGTTGGTGGACCATCAATCTGTTCGCCCGAGCCCCACGCTCGATGGCACCCCTTCGATGGGAACTCCACCATGACCGTCGAGCGCAATCATGTGTGCCTGTCCATGCCTCCGCTGACGCACGAGTGGGATGTCGATCTGGCCTCGGCGAACCCGCTCCGATTTCCCGGCTACGACGCTCCGGCCCCGCAGGACGAGTCCGTCCGTACGGGTGTCACCGAGCATCCCCGTGGTCCCCTCGTGGTGATCGAGTGCCGGTTCGACCGGCACGGCGGCACGATGGGTGTGGCCGCCGGTGAGCGCATCGTGCGCGCTTTCGACAGAGCCCGAGAGGAGCGGCTGCCGGTCGCCGCGTTCGTGGCCAGCGGCGGTGCGCGGCTGCAGGAGGGCCTGGTCTCGCTGACCCAGATGGCGCGCACCGCCGGCGCTGTCGGGCGCCTTCGCCGCGCCGGCCTGCCGTTCGCCGCGGTGCTGCGGCCGCATACGACCGGCGGCGTCTACGCGTCCTGGGCCTCCCTCGCCGACGTCCTCGCCGCCGAGCCTGGGGCCACGATCGGATTCGCCGGTCCCCGGGTGGTCGCGCAGGTGACCGGCTCCTTCCCGCCCGCCGACTCGCACACCGCGGAGGCCGCCTACACGCAGGGGCGGGTCGACGCACTCGTCGGACCCGAGGCCCACTGGGTATGGCTGGGCAACGCGCTGTACGGTCCCGGGCCGGCGCTGCGACTCCCGCCCGGGCGTCCGCTGCCGGCTCCCCGCAAGCCGGTGCCCCGCGACCCCTGGGCCGCCGTCCTGCACGCGCGGGATCCCCGCCGCCCCTCGGGGCTGGAGTGGAGTGCCCTGCTGACCGAGGGCTGGGTGGAGCTGCGGGGAGGCGACCCGGCCGTCCGGGCCGGCCTGGCCGTCATGGCGGGCGAACGCCTCGTCGTCGTGGCGATGGACCGGCACAGCCGACCTGACGCGGCCGCGCGCGTACTCCCGGCCGGATTCCGCCTGGCCCAGCGCGCGTTCGACCTCGCCGAACGGTTGCGGCTGCCGGTGCTCACCCTGATCGACACTCCCGGCGCCGAGCCCGGACCGGCGGCCGAGGCCGACGGTGTGGCCGGTGAGATCGCCCGGACGCTGCTGGCGATGTCCGGCCTGACCGTGCCCACGGTGGCCGTGTGCGTCGGGGAGGGCGGCAGCGGAGGAGCCATGGCCTTCGCGTACACCGACCGCCTGTTCCTGCTGGAGGGATCGGTGTTCTCCGTCATCGGTCCGGAGCCGGGAGCCGCGGTCCTCTTTCGCGACGCGTCCCGGGCGGCAGAGCTGGCGCGGTCGTTCCGGCTGACCGCCGTGGAGCTCGCACGGCTGGGCGTGGTCGACGACGTGCTCCCGGACGGTGACGTGGACGCGGTCCGGTCCGCGGTCCTCGCGGCCCTGCGCGAGGCGCACCCCGGCGAGCGGGACGCACGCATGGACAGGCTCGCCCGCAGCCACCTGCGAAGGCCCTCGATGATGTGCCGCCCGGAGTGAGTCCGGGCGGACAGAGCACACCCGGCACACCGTGAAAGGAATGGTGGGATGAGCACTGCGATGTTCCTGGCCTGGAGCAGCCCGGCGGGCCCCGAGGCGGAGGACGAGTTCAACGACTGGTACGTCAACACGCATGTCCCGCAGGTGCGCGAGGCCGTCCCGGCCGTCACGGCCGTGCGCCGCTATGCCGTCCTGGGCGCCGGTGAGGAGTCCGGGCCCCGGCGGTACCTGTGCTGCTACGAGCTGAGTGACGCCGATGCGGCGAGCGCGGCGCAGGCGCTGGCCGCGGCCTTCGACAACGGCCGGTTCGACATGTCCCCGGCGATGGACACGACCACCGCGCCACCCGACCTCCAGTTCCTCGTCCCGGTCGACTGACCCCTCGGTCCGATGTGCCGCGCTGACATGTCCGGGCGCTGGCAAGACGAGACTGTAAGCCTTACGATAAGTAATACGGAAGGGTTACCCGTCGGAAGGACGGTCGTGCGGAAGCAGGCGAAGAAGACCGGTGACTTCGGCATCGGCATGATGATCCACGCGGTCCACATGACCGATGACGTCACGAAGCTCAACCAGTTCTACGAGGACGTGTTCGGCGGCCTGGTCTACATGGGCGTCGACGAGCCCAACTTCCTCCCGCCGGAGGACAGGTGGGCCGGTCTGATCATGATCAGCGACCTGTGCATCGAGACGATGGCGCCCAATACACCGGTCGATGCGACCAAGCCGGTCGGGAAGTTCTACACCAAGTTCGGTCAGCACCTTCACTCGGTCGGCTACCTGGTGGACGACCTGGTCGGGCTGGGCAACCGGATGATCGACAAGGGCGTTTACATGGGCAGGCCGGGCGGCGGCAAGATCGAGGAGATGGACCCCGACACGCAGTACTTCTACCCGAGCCCACGCGACACCGCGGGCCTCATGGTCGAGCTGTGCAAGGTCCACATGCCGAACGACCCGCGCGAGCTCGGAACCTGGTCCTCACAGCGCAAGTTCTGGGAGACCAGCCACCCGCTCGGCATCAAGCGCATGCTGTACGTGACCCTCGGGGTGAAGGACCTCGAATCGGCGGTGAAGACCTACGTCGACGTCATGCAGGCCATGCCGATCGCCGAGGGCGTCGACGACGGCGGGCAGTACAAGTTCGCGACCCTCCACCTCGGCGACTGCCTGCTCCAGCTCGCCGAACCGCTCGGGCCTCACTCGCCGCTGGGCCGGCACGTCGCTCAGTGGGGCAACATGATCTACTCGATCACCTTCCGGGTCAACGACCTGGACTCGGCTCAGAAGTGGCTGAACGGCAAGGGCATCAGGACCTCCCGCCCGCGCCCCGGCCTGCTCGCCGCCGACCCCCAGGACACCTTCAACGCGCCGTACTTGTTCACCACGGACGTACTGGAGGGCGATCCGTTCGAGGAGTGATCCCGCGTATGCGTCGGGCCCGTGCGGAGTCCCTCCGCACGGGCCCGACGTGTCGGGTACGCAAGGCGCGTCATTCGGCGGTGATGAGGGCGCAGCCGGAGAACGGGCCGACGGCGTTGCTCACCACGCCGGCCGTCGGCCGGCCCGGCAGCGCGCGCTCGCCCGCGGTACCGCGCAGTTGACGGGTGACCTCGATGAAGTAGTTCGCGCCGTGCCGGCGTCCGACGTTGCAGGCGCCGCCGTCGGTGTTGGTCGGGATGACCCCGTCGGCCCGGGTGTGCCCGGACGACACGAACGGACCGCTCTCGCCGATGCCGCAGAAGCCGAGCGCCTCCAGCCACTGCAGCGCGATGAAGGAGAAGCCGTCGTACAGCCCCGCCACGCCCACGTCCGACGGCTTCAGGTCCGTGCGCGACCACACGCGCCGGGCGGCCCGGAACGGGGACGACTGCGTCATGTCCTCGACCAGGCTGAAGTCGCTCTCCTGGGTGGTGCCCATCGCCCAGGACTCGAAGAACACCGGCTTCTGGCGCAGGTCGCGCGCCCGCTCCTCGGTGGTGAAAATGAGTGCCGAGCTTGAGTCGACCGGGTAGTCGCAGTCCAGCAACCGCAGTGGCGCGGCGATGTAGCGCGCGCTCAGGTAGTCGTCGATGGTGAGCGGTTCGGTGAAGAAGGACTCGGACGGGTTGGCGATCGCGTACTCGCGCTGGGCGACGGCGAAGGCGCCGAAGTCCTCCTCCTTGGTGCCGTACATCGCCATGTGCCGCTGCATGTACAGCCCGGCCCAGTGGGAGCCGGTGAAGGAGCCGTAGGGCATGGTGAACTGGAAAGGCCCGGGCGCGCCGCGTTCCATGCCCGGGACCAGCGAACTGCCACCCGCCGCGCCCGCGCGATGCACGGTGCGCAGGGTCAGGACGGTCTCGGCGCTGCCGGAGGCGATGGCGGCGATGGCGTGCAGCGCGGCCATCGAGTAGGCGGCACCGTCGACCGACCCGGAGTAGAACGCCAGGTCGGGGATGCCCAGCATCGCCGCGGTGTGTGTCGCCGACACGTACTGGTGCGGAAAGCTGTGCACGACGACACCGTCGATGTCGGCCGGCTTGACGCCGGCATCCTCCATCGCGGCGATGGACGCCTGGGCGGTGAGGGTGTCCAGCGACAGGCCGGTGTCGCGGCCCACCGTCGAGTAGCCGACGCCGACGATCGCGACGCGCTGTTTCTTGGGCACGGGAGTCCTTTGGGGATGGTTGTCGGTCAGGCCCGTACCAGACGGAAGACGGGCAGGTCGATCGCGTCGCTGAGGGCGCGGAAGCACACCTCGACCGGATCACCCACGTTCACGCCGTCGGCCTGGAGATCGACGATGTTGGTCAGGAGCTTCAGCCCCGGTTGGTCGTCGAGTTCGACCACGGCGATGCAGAACGGGAGCTTGTCGGCGAAGGAGGGGTGGAACGCCTGCGTCGCCATCGTGTAGCTGTAGACGGTCCCGCGGCCGGACACCTCGGCCCCGCCGAGGTCGAAGGAAAGGCAAGAGTGGCACACCGGCTCGGGCGGATGCTGGTAGGTGCCGCAGGCCGAACAGCGCTGGATCATCAGCTCACGGCGACGGGCGGCCTCCCAGAAGAAGCTGGTCAGCTCGTCCGGAGCGGGCAGCAGGGGCGGTGACTCGGTCATGCCCGGTCTCCCTGTCGGTGGTGGGGAACGCATTGCTGGCGTGTCATACAGTAAGCCATGCCGTATCCTTGTCGAGGTCTCTGGTCGCCTTCTCGAGTGCCTCGCGCTCAGTCCCCCCGGTGAGGATCAGATCGTGCCGAACGAAAAGCGGCAGACGACCCGGCACCGTCGCAAGCGCGGGTCGATCAGTGCCGACGAAATAGTGGAGGGCGCCTTCGCGGTCGCTCGTCGGCGCTCCCTGGACCAACTGAGCATGCCGCGTCTCGCCGAGCATCTGAGCGTCGGTGTGACCAGCCTCTACTGGTACTTCCGGAAGAAGTCCGACCTGCTCGGCGCGATGACGGACGTCGCGGTCGACCGGTTCCTCACCCGGATGCCCGCGGTGCGTACCGAGGACAGCTGGCAGCGGGCCATGCTTGAGCATTTCACCGCGCAGCGCACCCTCCACCGGGAGGACGAGGTTCTCTCCGACCTGCTGCTGACCCGGACGTCCAGCTACGGCGCCGAGGCGACGCGGCGGACCATGGAGCTGATCGAGGCCGTGGTCGGCAAGCTCGTCGACGCCGGTTTCGACCATGACAACGCCATGCTGGCGTACAACGCCTTCTCGGTATACACGCGGGGCCACATCATCCACGACCGCATCCTGCGCCGGTCGAACACGCCCACCCTGGACCAGCGGCAACAGCGCATGACCGACTGGTCCTCCATGCCGGTCCTGGCGAGTCTGCTCGACCGGCATCCGCTCGCCGGCACCACGGACGAGGACTTCGCCTTCTCGGCCGCCCGGTTGCTGTGCGGCTTCGAGGTGCTGCTCGCCGAGCAGGGCGAGCCGGCCTGACCCGCCGGGCCGACCGGGCGTGGGTCAGAGGTTGAACCGCAGCGCGCCGTCGATGCGGATCACGGTGCCGTTGAGGTAGTCGTTCTCGGCGATGTGCACGGCGAGCCGGGCGTATTCGTCGGCGCGTCCCATGCGCTTGGGGTTGGGCACCCCGGGCCCCCATTTGGCCTGTGCCTCCTCTTCGGCCATGCCGTAGGCGGGCGTGAAGAAGGTGCCGGGGGCGATGCACATGACGCGCACCCCCGCCGGGGTGAGGTCCCGTGCCGCGGTGAGGGTGAGCCCGATGACGCCGCCCTTGGCCGCGGAGTAGTCGCTCTGCCCCACCTGGCCCTCGAAGCCGGCGATGCTCGCGGTGGAGATGACGACGCCGCGCTGGCCGGAGTCGAGCGGTTCGTTGTGGGTCATCGCCGCGGCGGCCTTGCTCATCACGCGGTAGGTGCCGGTGAGGAAGATGTCCATCGTCCGGGCGAAGACGTCGGCCGAGTACGGGGTGCCGTCCCGGCCGACCATCCGGCGCCCGGCCGCCGGACCGCCGTGGACGACGACGGCCGTGCGCAGCGGGCCCAGCTCGGTCGCGGCGGTGACCGCCTGGTCCACCGACTCGTCCTTGGTGACGTCGGTGGGCACGAAGACCACGGCGTCGCCGAGTTCGGCGGCCAGGGCCTTGCCCTTGTCCTCGGCGAGGTCGGCCACCACCACCTTCGCGCCGGCCTCCACCAGGCGGCGGGTGGTCGCCTCGCCGAAGCCGCCGGCGCCGCCGGTCACGAGTGCGGACGATCCGGAAAGATCCACAATTCCTCCTTGGGTGACGCGCTCCGGCGGCGTTCCGTCGGGCGGCGGCGGGTCGATGCCCCGACTGGAAACAGCAGGGTTCGATTCACCGAAAGTACTGTACTGTTGCGACAACAGTATTGACTACTGTTTCGCGTCGGCCATCAGGGCGCCGCAGACCCGAGGCCATCACCCCAGAAGAGGTGCACGTGTCCGCTCCAGTCATCGTCAGCGCAGTGCGCACGGCCATCGGCACCGCCCGCAAGGGCACCCTTGCCAACACCGACGGCGAGACCCTCGCCTCGGCGATCGTCGAGGAGACGGTGTGCCGATCGGGGCTCGAACCCCACCGGTTCGACGACATCCTGCTCGCGGAGAGTCAGTACGGAGGCGGTGACCTGGCGCGCTACGCCGCCGTCGTGAACGGCATGCTGGACGTGCCCGGCGTCGCGCTCAACCGGCACTGTGCCGGCAGTCTCACCTCCATCGGCCTGGCGGCCGCGTCGGTGAAGTCCGGCATGGAGTCGGCGCTCGTGGCCGGTGGTGTGCAGGCGACCTCGATGGCGCCGCGGCTCAGGCAGCGGGTCGCCGGCACGGCCGACGAGTACGCCGACTGGTATCCCGCGACGCACCCTGACTCGCCCACGGCGCCGAACCTGGACGTGTCGATCACGGTCGGCTGGAACACCGCCAAGGCCGTCGGCATCACCCGCGAGGAACAGGACGGCTGGGCCTGCCGGTCGCACCAGCGCGCGGTCGCGGCGATCGACGCCGGCAAGTTCGCCGACGAGATCGTGCCGCTCAAGTTGGACGGCCCGGGCGACGCCCCGGTCGAGTTCGCCGTGGACGAGCACCCGCGGCGCGACACCTCGCCGGCGAAGCTGGCCTCGCTGAAGGTGCTGCACCCCGAGATCCCGGGCTTCTCCATCACCGCGGGCAACTCCAGCGGCATCAACGACGCCGCTGCCGCGGTGGCCGTGACCAGCGCGGAGCTGGCCTTGGCCGAGGGGCTCACGCCACTGGCGAGGATCCTCGCCTGGGGCGCGGCCGGGGTCGACCCGGCACTGATGGGCTTCGGGGCGCTGCGCGCGGCCGACAAGGTGCTGCGGCGAGCCGGACTGACGTACGCCGATGTGACGCTGTGGGAGATCAACGAGGCGTTCGCCTCCGTCCCGATCGCCGCCTGCAAGGAGTTCGGGCTGGACGAGGAGCGGGTGAACTTCAGCGGCAGCGGGTGCAGCCTCGGCCACCCGGTGGCCGCGTCCGGTGCCCGCATGGTCGTCACGCTCGTGCACGAGTTGCGGCGGCGCGGCGGCGGTCTCGGGCTCGCGACCATGTGCGCCGGTGGTGGCCAGGGCGGCGCGGTCCTCATCGAGGTCTGAATCGGCTGAGCGGTCACCTGAATTTCCTACTGTAAGTCATACAGTATAAGAAGTGGCCGACGGTGGGTCGGCCGGTTCCAGCATCGAGGAGTCGCCCGATGGGGCTTGCCATCACCGAGGAACACCAGGCGCTCGCGGCCGTCGTCCGCTCCTTCGCCGCCGATCAGCGGGTCAGGAGCGGCGCGCGCGCCGCGCTGGACGCGGACGCTCCCGCCGTACCCGAGACGTGGAAGCGGATCGGCGACCTGGGCTGGCTGAGCCTGCACCTGTCGGAGCAGGCGGGCGGCTCCGGATTCGGCCTTCCTGAACTCGCCGTCGTCGTCGACGAACTGGGTCACGCGATCACGCCCGGCCCGCTGCTGGCCACCGCCACCGCCTCCGCGGTGCTGTCCGCGACCGGGGGTGACTCGCTGCACGAGTTCGTCACCCGGCTGGGCAACGGCTCGGCCGTCGCCGGACTCGGGCTCACGGCCGGACTGACCCGCGACGACGACGGCGCGTACAGCGGCGAGCTGACGGTGCTCGCCGGGCGATGGGCCGACGTGCTGCTCCTCGCGGCCGGCGACGACCTGCTGATGGCCCCCACCACCGACGCGGCGGTCGACGTGGTCCCGGTGAAGGGCCTGGATCCGTCGCTGGGGCTCGCCAAGGTCTCCGTCACCGGGCTGGTCCCGGCCGACGGCCATGTCCTCGCCGGCGCCCTCGGCCCGGCGGTCGCGGTGTTCCGGACGCTGGCCGCCGCCGAGGCCGCCGGCGGGGCGCGGGGCTGCCTGGACCTCGCGCTGGAATACGCCCGGGTACGAGAGCAGTTCGGCCGGAGCATCGGCAGCTTCCAGGCGGTCAAACACCACCTGGCCGACATGCTGGTCGCCGTCGAGCTGGCCACCGCGCTCGCCTGGGACGCGGCCCGAGGAGCGGCCACGCCGGCCGAAGCGGAGCTGGCGGCCGCGGCGGCGGCCGGCCTGGCCATGCGCAGCTACCAGGAGTGCGCGCAGAAGGCCGTCCAGATCTTCGGCGGCATCGGCTTCACCTGGGAGCACGACGCCCACCTCCACCTCAGGCGCGCGGCGGCGCTCCGGGCCGTGGTGGCCGCCCTGGGCTCGGCCGAGGACGACGTCTACGAAGCCACCCACGCCGGCGTACGGCGGCAGTTCGCGGTCGAACTGCCGGAGGAGGCCGACACCTATCGTGCCGAGGCCCGCGCCTTCCTCGACCGGTACCGCGCCGCCCCGGAGGAAGAACGCCGGGCGCTGCTCGTGTCCTCGGGATACCTGGTGCCGCACTGGGCCGAGCCGTTCGGACGCGGGGCGGGCGCGATCGAGCAGCTCGTCCTGGAGGAGGAGCTGGCCGGGATCGAGATGCCCTCGCTGGGCATCGGCGGATGGGTGCTGCTGACGCTCACCCAGACCGCGGACCAGGAACAGGTCGAGCGGTGGATCACCCCGAGCCTGCTCGGCGAGCTGCAGTGGTGCCAGCTGTTCAGCGAACCGGACGCCGGCTCCGACGCGGCTGCCGTGCGCACCCGCGCCGAACGCGTCGAGGGCGGCTGGCGGGTGACCGGCCAGAAGGTGTGGACCAGCAACGCGCAGGACTGCAACCGGGGCCTCGCGACGGTACGGACCGACCCGGAGGCGCCCAAGCACCGGGGCATCACGGCGATGGTCGTCGACCTCACCGCGCCCGGCGTCGAGATCCGGCCGCTGCGCGAGATCACCGGGAACGCGCTGTTCAACGAGGTCTTCTTCGACGACGTGTTCGTCCCCGACGCCGACATCGTCGGTGAGCCGGGCGGCGGCTGGAAGGTCGCCCGGGCGACTCTCGGCAACGAGCGGGTGACGATCGGCGGCGGGTCGCCCGAGCGCCTGTCGGCCTTCGAACTGACCGACCTCGCGCTGCGGCACGGCGCGCTCGACGCCGAAAGCCGGCGGGCGATCGCCCGGCTCCTCGTCGAGGCGCAGGCGATGCGGGTGATCAACCTGCGGCAGGCGACGCGTGCCGTCACCGGGGCGGGGCCGAGCGCGGAAGGCAACGTGACCAAGCTGCTGTCGGCCGAGCACGCCCAGCGCGTGAGCGAGCTGGCGCTGCGGCTGTGCGGCACGGCCGCCATCATCGGGGACGAACCGGAGATCGCCGTGGAGTACCTGTTCGACCGGTGCCTGACGATCGCCGGCGGCACCTCGGAGATCACCCGCAACGTCATCGCCGAACGCATACTCGGCCTGCCCCGCGACCCACTGGTGCGCTGAACGGGCAGGGAGCGGGACACGGCGGGCCCGTCCCCGGTCACCGGGGACGGGCCCGCCGTGTGACGACGTCAGTCGAGCTCGACGACGGCCTTCCCGGGAGCGATCTGGTTGCCGTCCTGGTCCTCGGTCCACACATCGAGGTCGACCAGGCGCACGCCGTCCTCGACGCGCACCGCGGTGACCGTGCCGCGTGCGCAGACGGTCATGCCGCGTGTGTTGACGGCCCGGAACTGGCAGCGCAGCGACACGATGCGGCCGGCGCCGCCGAGCCAGTCGCGCACCAGGTTGTGCAGGTAGGCCCACTGCAGATTGCCCATCCCGAAGGCCCCCGAGTAGCCGGCGGCCCGCCCGGCCTCCTCGTCCATGTGGATTGGGACGAACTCGTCGTTCACGGCGGCGTAACGGTTCCAGTGGGCGAAATCGGTCGTGCGGGTGAACTCCGGCAGACTGTCGCCGACGGCCGGACTGAGCATGGTGGTCATGATTCCTCGACGCGGTCAGTAGCGGATGAGAGTCGTACGGCTGCGCTTGACGAGCTCGCCGTCCTGGTTCGTCCAGGTGTCCTCGGTGACGGTGAACAGCATCAGACCGAGCCTGCCGGGGCGCTCGGCGTACGACATCAGCCGGTTCTCCGAGGTGATCACGTCACCCGGCCGCATCGGCACGCCGTAGTCGACCTCCAGGCCCCCGTTCAGCTGGAACTCCAACGGTGGCGGGGTGATACCGAGCAGGCGCTCGAGGGAGCCGGGATCGTTCTCCTTCCCCCCGGACGGAGCCGCGCTCTGCAGCGCCGCCAGCCAGGCGAAGGGGTTGAAGTCCTCCGGTGCGGTGATCCCGCCGTGGCGCGACTTCGCGGCGGTCTCCGACTCGATGAAGCGCTCGGGTGGGGCGTCGGGGTAGTAGACCGCCAGCGCCCAGCGGCGGATGTCCGACTCGGAGACGCGGAAGGAGACGCGGCGGGACAGGGTGCGGCCGATGGCCGTCAGCATCTCGCCGGAGATGTGACTCACCTCGGCCTGCGCTGGTTTCGTGGTGTCCGTCATGACTGCACTGCTCCTGTGGGGTTACGGTGCCCGTTCGGCAGGAAGGCCTTGCTGCCGGGGTACGTCGGCCGGAGCAGGCCCAGCACGTCACCTGCCATGCGGGTCACCTCTCTTCGGTCTGTGGTGTGGACGGCATGGGGTGGCTCAGGCGAGGCGCTCGACGAAGGCGCGCAGCTGCCGCAGGTTGCGGCACTCCACCACCTCGTCGCAGTACCCGGCGTACCGCCCGATCACGGAGTCGCCGCTGTCCCAGGCGGCCCGTGGCTCGGGGTTGAGCCAGAACAGGTGCCCGCAGCGGCCGGCGATCCTGCCGAGCGCGTCGGCGCGCGGTGCGTGGTAGTTGGAGCGGGCGTCGCCCAGGACCAGGACCGTGGTGCGGGCGCGCAGCTCACCGGCGTGATCCCGGCAGAAGGTCTCGATGGCGTTGCCGTAGTCCGAGCGGCCGTCCAGCCAGACGCCGAGCCCGAGCCGGTTGATCTCGCTCGCCACCTCCAGCACGTTCGCCGACCGCTCGATCAGGTCGGTCACCTCGTCGAGGCCGTCGACGAACACGAAGCACCGCACGCGGGCGAACCGGCTGCGCAGCGCGTAGGTGAGCTGGAGGGTGAAAGCGGCGAAGGCCGAGACCGATCCGGAGATGTCGGCGAGCACGACGAGTTCCGGCTTGGCCGGGCGCGGCGTGTGGTGGCGCAGGTCGACCGGTATGCCACCGGTCGACAGGGACGCGCGCATGGTCCGGCGGACGTCGATCCTGCCGCGATGGCCGTGCCGACGCCGGTGGACCATACGGGCGGCGAGCTTGCGGGACAGCGGCTGGATCGTGTCCCACAGCTCGTGCAGTTCCGCAGTGGCGGCGGTGAGGAAGCCGACGTCCTCCGGCAGCGGCCGGCGCAGGGTCTTCGCCACGGCGTCGGCGCCGCGGTCGGCCACGAGCCGGCGCCGGATCTCGGCCTCGACCTCCAGCCGGAACGCGGCGAGCCGCCGCTCGACGTCCTCCAGGAACAGACGCCGGGGGAGAGGACCGGCGAGGGTGGCCGGGGTGCGCGCCTCGGCTCGCCGCACGAGGGCGGCGGTGACGCGGTCGACGTCCAGGGCGCGCATGGCGCGGAACAGGTAGGAGGTGCCGGCGACGGCCCTGCCCGGCTGGATGCCCGCGTGCCGGTCGACGAGCAGGCCCGCGAGGTGGCGTTGCATCAGGGATCCGTTCTCACCGGCCTCGATCGACTCGGCGAGGAGGCGGCGGATCGTGGCGTCGTCCGGCTCGCCGAGGCCGACGCCGCCGGTCGCCCGGTCCGGCACGCGCTGTCCGAAACAGACGTCGAAAACCCTGTCGAAGGCGCTCAGATGGCCGGCCGACTTCACCAGGGTGACCACGAGGCCGCTTCTGACCTCCTCCCGGTCGGCGAGGTCGGCGTGGCCCAGTGCCGCGGCGGCGTCGGCTTTCTCGGACGCCGACACCGGGACCCCGAGGGCCCGCAGTTCGTCGACGAGAGCGTCGAGAGTCGTGATCAGGGACACCGCTCAACCCCCCCCGAAAGCATTACAGTAAAGGCATGCGGAAGCGTTCGGTGTTGCTGATCCACGGCATGGGTTCGTCGTACGAGCACAACTGGGTGGCCCCCGGTTGGGCCGACCTCCTGCGCGAGAGCGGGCGTGAGGTCGTCGGGGTGGAACTGCCCGGCCATGGGGCCGACGGGCGGACCGGCGACCCCACGCGCGAGGCGGCTCAGGTGGTGCTCGACGCCGCATCGGACAGCGCTCGGGTCGACGCGGTGGGATTCTCGGCGGGCGGTTACGCGCTGGTGGTCGCCGCGGCCAGGAAGCCCGAGGCCTTCGGCTCGGTGGCACTGCTCGGTGTCCCGGACAGCGGCCTGCGCGGGAACCACGCGGGACCGGCGGCGATGAACGCCGTCGCGGACGCTCTCCTCGCCGCCGAGGAACCGGCCGTCGGCGTGCCGCGCCTGATCCGCCGTCTCGTCGACGTGGCGGGCAACGACCGGGCCTCGGTCGCCGCGTTCGCCCGGTCGAGTCAGCCACGCGCCGGAACGGCCGATCTCGCGGCGATCACCGCTCGCTGCCTGGTCGTGGAGGGTGGCGCCGACCGCGGCGGCCCGTCCGAGCAGGTCGCCGCGGCGATACCGCGCTGCTCGCGGGTCATTCTGAAGGGTGTCGACCACTTCGCGATTGCGCGCGACATCGGATGCGTCGATGCCGTACTCCGCTTCCTCGACGCGGACTGACCCTGTGGGGCGGGGTGTCACTCGCCGAACTCCTTCAGGGCGAGAGCGATGTCGCTCTCGTTCTTGAGAAGCACCGGAAGGGTGTCGGCGAGCAGTTCGGTCGTGACGTCGTCGGCGCCGAGCAGGACGAGGGTGCGCGCCCAGTCCAGGGTCTCCGCCACGGAGGGCTTCTTCCGCAGTTCCAGTGAGCGCAGCGACCGCACCAGTTGGCCGACCCTGCCGGCGAGGACCGCCTCGATGCCGGGGACCTGCGCCAGCACGATGTCCCGCTCGTGCTCCGCGGTCGGATAGCCGATGTGCAGGTAGAGACAGCGGCGCTTGAGCGCCTCGGAGAGCTCACGGCTGTTGTTCGAGGTGAGGAAGACCAGGGGAGTGGTACGCGCCCGCAGAGTCCCCAGCTCGGGGATGGACACCTGATACTCCGACAGCACCTCCAGCAGCAGTGCCTCGGTCTCGATGTCGAGCCGGTCGACCTCGTCGACGAGGAGCACGACCGGTTCCTCGGAGCGGATCGCCTCCAGCAGCGGACGGGTGAGCAGAAAGCACTCGTGGAACAACTCGGTCTCCACGCCGTCCCCGCCCGCGGTCCCGGCCCGCGCGATGTGCAGGAGCTGCTTGCGGTAGTCCCACTCGTACAGCGCCTTCGCCTCGTCGAGGCCCTCGTAGCACTGCAGCCGTATCAGCCGCAGCCCGCAGGACTCGGCGACGCTCTTGGCCAGCTGCGTCTTGCCCGTGCCGGCCGGACCCTCGACGAGGACCGGCTTGCCGAGGCGTTCGGCCAGGTGGATGACGCCCGCGATGCGCGGACTCGGGACATAACCGGTGCCCCGCAGCCGGTCCGCGACCTGCTGGGAGGAGGCGAAATGCGGCGAGTCGGGCATCTGCGGCGCTCCCGTCCTGGGGTGGCGTGCCGACCCGTCAGTCCTGCGTCCGGCCGCACGTTGCTTTTACTGTATGCATTACCGTAATGGCGTGTAGACTGCCGGTCAAGGCAGCTCCGGCGCCATGGCCGTCGGCTTCGCAGTACATCGTCGGGAGGACAAGGTGCCGTCATGAGATTCGAACTGACCGCCGACCAGCGCTTGTTGCAGACGGCGACAGCGGACTACCTGGAGAAGTCCGCCCCGCTCGGCGTGATCCGCGCGTTGCACGACGAGGGCCGCACGTTCGACCGGGACACCTGGCGGCGTGGGGCGGAACTCGGGTGGACGTCGCTCGTCGTGCCGGAGGAGACGGGCGGCGGCAGCGTCTCCGGCGAGGGGGTCGTCGACGCGACGGTCATCGCCGAGCAGTTCGGACGCGGGTGCGCGCCCGGACCGCTCGCCGTGGTCAACGTCGTCGCCGCCGCCCTCGCCGAGGCGGCCGGCGCGGACCGGCACGCCGGACTCCTCGGCAGGCTGCTCGACGGCTCGATGGTCGCCGCCTGGGCCTGCTGTGCGCCGGGACGGGGCTGGGACCCCGAAGCGGGCGCGATCGAGGCACGGCCCGACGGGGACGGTTACGTCCTTGACGGCACGCACGACGGCGTCGAGCACGGCGGCGACGCGGACGCGTTCCTGGTACTCGCCCATACCCCCGAGGGCCTGAGCCAGTTCGTCGTCGAGCGCGACGCGGACGGCGTGTCCGTCCTCCCGCTGGAGAGCCTCGACATGGTGCGCGGCTTCGCACGCGTCGACTACGCCGGCGTACGCGTCCCGGCCACCGCGCTCGTGGGAGCGGCCGGCGGTGCCGCGGCCGCCGTCGAGCGCCAGTTCCAGCTCGCCGTCGTGCTGCAGTGCGCCGAACTCGTCGGTGTCGTCGAGCGCGTGCTGGAGTTCACCCGGCAGTGGATGTTCGACCGCTACTCCTTCGGCCGGCCGCTCGCCTCCTATCAGGAGCTCAAGCACCGGATGGCGGACATGACGCTGTGGTCGGAGTCCGGCCAGGCGACGATGGCCGCCGCCGCCCGCGCGGTGCAGGAGCGCCGGGCCGACGCCGGTGAGCTGGTCAGCGTCGCGAAGTCCTACCTCGGCCAGCGGGCCACCGACATCATCCAGGACTGCGTCCAGTTGCACGGCGGCCTGGGAGTCACCTGGGAGCACGACATCCACATCTACCTGCGCCGGGCGACGGTGAACCGGCTCATGTGGGGCACGCCGTCCGCGCACCGCCGCCGTATCGCCGATCTGCTGAACGTCTGAGGAGATTCGAGATGACCGCGACCACGACGGCCGTGTCAGACGCCACCGGCATGGAGAGCGTCGACAGCTTCCGCCTGCGGGCCCGCGAGTGGATCCCGGCGAACCTGCGGCGCCTGGCCGACCTGCCCGCCGACGAAGGTGCGCAAAGGAACGTGTCGAGCGACGAGAGCGCCTGGCAGCGGGCCCGTGCCCTGCAACGCACGCTGTACGAGGGTGGCTTCGCCGGAATCTGCTACCCCAAGGAGTACGGCGGTCTCGGCCTCACCTCCGCGCACCAGCGCGCCTTCAACGAGGAGGTCGCCGGCTACGAGATGCCGATGCTGCTGAATGTGCCGACGTTCACCATCTGCGGCCCGACCATCCTCGAGATGGGCAGCGAGGAGCACAAGCGTGAGCACCTGGCCGCCGCGATCCGCGGCGACGAGGTGCTCGTGCAGTTCCTGTCCGAACCGGGCAGCGGCTCCGACCTCGCCGGAGCGACGACCCGCGCCGAGCGCGACGGCGACGTGTTCGTCCTCAACGGCTCGAAGATCTGGAGCTCGGGCGCCTACGCCGCCGACTACGCGCTGTGCCTGGCCCGCACCGACTGGGACGCGCCCAAGCACCGGGGACTGACGATGTTCCTGATGAAGGTGCATCAGCCCGGCGTGCACATCGAACGCATCAAGCAGGTCAATGGCGGCGACGAGTTCTGCCAGGAGTTCTTCGACGACGTCGTCGTCCCGGCCTCCGCGGTGGTCGGCGAGGTGGGCGGCGGCTGGGCGGTCGCCTCGCGCCAGCTGTTCCACGAGCGCAACGCCGTCGGCGGCGGCTCACCGTACTTCAGCGGCGCGCGGGCCGAAGGGCGGCGCGGCACGGAGACCGATGCGCTCATCGACCTGGTCCGCCGCACCGGCCGGGCGGACGACCCCTACGCGCGGGAGCTGATCGCCGAGGCGCACGCCCTCGGCGTCATCCACGGGCACCTCGTCGACCGGGTCACCGCGGGCATGCGCACGCAGAAGATGCCTCCCACCGCCGGCTCGCTCATCCGCCTCTTCCACGGCGAGAGCGCCACCCGCCAGGCAGAGATCGCACTCGAACTCGCCGGCCCGGCCGCCGCGATGTCCGCCCCCGACGGGCCCGACACCCGCGAGGTGGGCGTGTCCTTCCTGTTCCGCCAGGCCGCCCAGCTCGGCGGCGGCAGCACCGAGATGGCACGCAACATCATCAGCGAACGGATCCTCGGAATGGCCCGCGAGTACGCCGCCGACCGCGACGTCCCCTTCAACCAGGTCCGGCACGGGCGCTGAAGGCCGAACGCACCTGAGGTCCTCAGGAAGGACATAACGGCACATGACCACAGCAGAACCCTCCCTCGCCACCACCCCGCCGGCCGCGGACGTGGTCCGGCGCATCGTGCGGGCCCTGCCCTCCGAGGAGGAACGACATGGGTGAGGCGGGCGACGCCGCTCTGCTGCTGGTACGGCTCACTGTGGGCGCGGTGATGGCCGTACACGGCTGGAACCACTGGCGCGGCGGAGGCGGGATCGAGGGCACCGCGCGCTGGTTCGCCGGACTCGGGCTGCGCCGACCGCTCCTGCAGGCGTGGCTGAGCGTGCTCACCGAGATCGGCGCGGGCGTCCTGCTGGCCGCCGGGCTGTTCACCTCGCTCGCCGGCGCCGCCGTCATCTCGGTGATGCTGGTCGCCGGTCTGCTCGCGCACCGTCGCAACGGCTTCTTCGTCTTCAAGGACGGCTACGAGTACGTCCTGGTCCTCGCCGTGCTGTCGCTGGCACTCGCGGCCTGGGGGCCCGGCGAGTACGCGGTGGACACGGCCGCCGGCATCGAGCTGACCGGCTGGCCGGGCACCGGCGTCGCGCTCGGCGCCGCGCTCCTCGGGACGGGGACCCTGCTCGCGCTCTTCTATCGCCCGCAGGCGCCGAGCGCGTCCTGACCCGCCATGTGAGGAGAAACACGAGTGAGTCTGAGGATTGTACGCCCGTCGAATCGCCGTGGGCCTGGCGGCGCTCGGTGCCGGCGCGGGCGGGGTGGTGACGGTCCAGCTTCCGGCGCGTGTCGAGACCGGGGGCGCGTACGCCGCCGTACTGCTGTGCGGGGGAGTACTGCTACCGGTGTCGCCGGAGGCCACCGCAGAGGAGGCCCGGCTGGTCCTCCGGCTCACGGGGGCCACCGCGCTGATCACTTCGGTCTGGCGGGCGCACGACGTACTCCGTACGAGAGGTTCCGAGCACGCAGTGCCGCGGCTGCGGCTGCGGGTCGCGGTGCCGGGCACATCGCCCGCGGCGGCGGTGCCGGCTGACGCGGTGGACTGGTTCACTCTGCTGAACCCCCGGCCGGTCGAGCCCGCTTCGCGCACTGATCAGGATCAGGTGTGTCTGCTGGCCTGGACGGAAGGTGTCGGCGGTACTCCCGCATGCGTCCAGCACACCCATCGCTCACCGCTGGCCGGGCTGACACTCTCGCAACCGGCCCAGACGGCACGTCGGGATCGGGTGCACCTCAATACGTTGCGGCCCGGCTGCGCGGCGGGTCCCGCCGGACTGCTGCAGGCGATGGTTCGCGGAAGACCCACGGTCTTTATGGAGCGCCTGCAGGCAGGCCGCGCTGCACCTGGTGCACCGCCACGGGGTGACGTCGGCGGAGGGGACGGCCTTCCACCTTGCCGGGCTGCTCAACGCGGCCGAACGCACCGGCTTGGCCACAGGCCCTCTCACCGACTACCTCGTGCGCGACGAGACCCCACCGCCCGCGGTCGTCGAGCGGGCCGCCCGGGCGGGGGTGGCCGTGCTGCCGGTACCCACCCGTGCCTGACCAGGCCGGGACGGGCAAGAACCCGGGCTTGTCGAGCCCCCCGCCGACCGGGGAAGACCGCCCGGCCGGCGCTCGTCAATTGTCAGTCGTATGTGTAGAAACCGCGCTTGGTCTTCCGGCCCAGCCAACCCATCCGCACGTACTGCATGAGCAGCGGCGGGGGCCAGTACTTGGGATCGTGGTACTCCTCGTACATGCGCGCGGCCATGTCGTGGACGATGTCCAGGCCGATCAGGTCGCTGAGCCCGAAGGGTCCCATCGGGTGGTTGAAGCCGAGCCTGAGGACCGAGTCGATGTCCTCCATCGAGGCCACTCCGCGTTCAAAGGCACGGATGGCGTCCAGGAGGAACGGCACGACGAGCAGGTTGCCGATGAAGCCGGGCCCGTCCTTGATGATCACCGGGGACTTGCCGAGGGCCTTCGACAGATCGACGGCGGCCCGGATGGTCTCCTCGCTCGTCGCCGGGGTGCGGATGACCTCCACCAGGTCCATGAGGGGGACCGGGTTGAAGAAGTGCAGGCCGACGACCCGCTCGGGGGCGGACGTCTCGGCCGCCATGATCACGAGCGGGATCGTCGAGGTGTTCGAGGCGAGGACCGCGGTGGGAGAGGCGTGGCGCTCGAAGTCGCGGAAGAGCTCACGCTTGAGGTCGACGTCCTCGAACGCCGCGTCGATCACGATGTCGGCTCCGGCGATGGCCGCCCGGTCCGTGGAGGTGCGCAGGCGGGCCAGTGCCTGGGCTGCCTGTTCCTCGGTGAACTTCCCCTTCTCGACGAACTTTGCCAGCCCGGCGGCGACCCGTGCCCGACCGGCCCCGACGGCCTGCTCGTCCCGCTCGATGCCGACCACGTCGAAGCCGAGGGGAACGGCCGTCTGCGCGATACCGGCCCCCATGGTGCCGAGGCCGACTATCGCGAGTGTCTTGAACTCCACGCGCACTCCTTGTCTTCAGGTGCTGCTAGAGCACGGGTGTCCTGGTGGCCTCGGGGGCCCCGGCGTCCTTGTCGATGTCTGCGACCAGCTTGCGGCGCAGTACCTTGCCCGTCGGCGTGGTCGGGAGTTCCGGCAGGAAGACGATGTCGTCGGGGGTCTTCGAACTGCGCAGCCGGCCGCGGACGAACTCGCGCAGGACGTCGGCGTCCGGCCGCACGCCGGGCTTGACGACAACGAACGCGCCGATGCGCTGCCCCCATTCGTCGTCCGGGATGCCGGCCACGGCCACGTCCGCCACCCATGCGTGCTCGGTGAGCACGCTCTCGATCTCCGAGGGGGCGATGTTCTCGCCGCCGCGGATGATGGTGTCGTCGGACCGGCCCTCGACGAAGATGAAGCCGTCCTCGTCGATATGGCCGCGGTCACGGGTGGGGAACCAGCCGGCGCTGTCCAGCCGGCTGCCGGCCTCCAGATACTCACCGGCGACCTGTGGCCCGCGTACGACGATGTCTCCCACCACGCCGGGAGGGCACGGCAGCCCGTCCGGGTCATGGACCTCGATCTCCACGCTGGGCAGCGCACGGCCCACCGACCCCAGTCTCGCGCGCACGGTGGGATCGTCGCTCGCGGCGGCCGTACGGTGGTCGTCCGGTCCCAGCACCGCGATGGAGGAGGCGGTCTCGGTGAGGCCGTAGGCGTTGACGAAACCGGTGCCGGGAAAGAGCCGCAGCGCCTCCACGAGCACGGGTACGGCGATCTTCGCGCCGCCGTACGACATCGACCGCAGCGTCGAGGGGCCCCGCACGCCGGAGTGGACGAGTTCGCTGACGATGCGCGCGAGCATCGTCGGCACCACCATCGCGTGCGTGACTGCCTGGGTCCGGACGCGATGCAGCCAGTCGGCGGCGCTGAAGTGGTCGAGATACACGATCCGGCGACCGGCGTACAGGTTGGAGAGCAGGTTCGCGACGGCGGCGATGTGGTAGGGCGGCACGCTGACGATGGTCGCGTCGCTCTCCTCGGCCGACGCGAACTCGACGGAGCCGAAGATGTAGGACGTCAGGTGCCGGTGCCGCAGTACCGCGCTCTTCGGGGCGGCGGTCGTCCCGCTCGTCATCAGCAGCACGGCGATCGAGTCGGGGTCCGGGTCGGCGGGCTCGGTCTCGTGATCGGCGGCAACCGCCGTCGGCCCGGCGAACTCCTCCAGCGTCACGGCCGCCATGCCCCGGACCCGCTCGGGCGAGTCGGTTATCACGAGCGGCTTGGCCTGGCGGCCGAGGACGTCGTCCAGCTGCTCGGCGCTCAGCCGGTAGTTGACCGGCAGGAAGGGCACGCCGACGGAGGCCGCGGCGAACAGGGCGACCGGAAACGCGGGACCGTTGCCGCCGAGGTAGACGACGGTGCCGGCATCGGCGGCCCGGACGAGATCCGAGCCCGAGCGCGCCCGCCGGGCGAGTTCGCTGGCGGTGAGGCCGTCCGCGCGGTCACCGATGAGGACCCGGTCGGGCATCCCCTCGACCACCATGTCGAGGAGCATCGTGAGGTTCATCGCGGGTGCGGTCCGTTCAGTCGGACGCCGGCAGCGCTTTGGCCGCCTTCTGCGTGAGTTGGCTGTTGCCGAAGGTCAAGGGGCCGATTCCGGCCTTGGTGCACAGCACCTCGATGCCGCTGTCGTCGTCGGTGTACCGCTTGCCGAGGTGGATAGGTGGGCCGTCGCTCACCTGTGGTGCGGTGGGATCGGGGGCCGTCGGGCGCATCTCCGCGCCGGCGCACATCAACACCGCGGGGGTGTCGGAACTCTTGACGACGATGACTTCGCACGTCGAGTTCTGTCCGCGCAGCCGAGTGCCGACCTGCAAACTCATATCGTCCTCCTCAACGACAGGCACTGCTGATGCCGTCCGTCCCGCAGAGCGGCCGGGGCCGTCTGGACGGGACATCGCAACGCAACACCCATACCGTAAGGTATATAGTACAGGGGTCAAGAGGCGCGGGGGAGGTGTGACGTTGACCCTGCGCTCAAGTGATGAAGAAGACGTCCCGGTGGGCTGCGGTGACGGTCCGTCCAGGTCGGCCCGTATGTGCCGAGGCTGTATCGCCGGCGAGGGCACGCCGGCGCCTCCGGTGGAGTGTCGCCCGACCGTCGATCAGGAGCAGGCGCTGGATTGCGCCCGACAGGGTGTCAGGGTCCTGCACGCTGCGCCGAGAGGTGCCGCGTGCGCTGATCGACGACGTGAGGGCGCTGACGCCCTGGCAGAGGAAGTGACCCGCGAGATGGGAAGGTGCACCGCATGAGCCGGACCGAGCCACTCATGAGGCGGATCCCCGCCGCCGGCGTGGAACTGGCCGCCGAGGAGTATCCGGTGGACGCGCCGAAGGGCACCGCGCTGTTCCTGCACGGCGGGGGCCAGACCCGCCATTCTTGGAAGGGCGCGGCCCGGACGCTTGCCAGGAGCGGCTGGCGCACCTTCTCGCTCGACACCCGCGGTCATGGCGACAGCGGTTGGGCGCCGGACGGGGACTACTCGATGGACGTCCTCGTGGCCGATCTCGTCGCCGTGGCCGCCCGGGCCGGTGAGGGCGATCCGCGTCCTCCCGTGCTGATCGGCGCGTCGATGGGCGGCCTGACCTCGCTGCTGGCCGTCGGGGAAGGGCTGGTGGACGCTCGCGCGCTCGTGCTTGTCGATGTCGCCCCGCGCATGGAACGGGACGGCGCCGCACGGGTCTCCGGGTTCATGCGCCGCCACGTCGACGGCTTCGCCACGCTGGAGGACGTCGCCGCCGCGGTGTCCGAGTACAACCCGCACCGTCGGCGTCCGAGGAGTCCGGACGGGTTGCGCAAGAACGTGCGCCTGGCCGAAGACGGCCGCTGGTACTGGCACTGGGACCCGGCGCTGGTGCGGCCGGACGCCGACGAGCCCAGGCGGCACCCCGACCCGGAGCGGCTGCGCGAGGCGGCCCGCGCCATCGACGTTCCCACCCTCCTGGTCCGCGGTGCCCAGTCGGACGTGCTCAGTGAGGAGGGGGTGCGCGAGCTCCTGTCGCTTGTGCCCGGCTCGCGCGCGGTCGACGTCGCCGGCACCGGGCATATGGTGGCCGGCGACGACAACGACGCGTTCATCGACCAGGTAGGGCGATTCCTCGGCACCGTGTGACCGCGCAGACCCAACGGGTCCTGGGCCTCCGCGACCCGTCCGGTCCTGCGGTGAGTCACCCCCCGGGGGGGTGACTCACCGGCCCTTCCACTGCGGTGCGCGCTTCTCCGCGAAGGCGCGAGCTCCTTCGAGCGCGTCCTCGCTCTCGAACACCTTGGAGTTTTCGGCTTCCTGTGCCGCGCGTGCCGCGGCGACGCCTTCGGTGAGCGCCACGCGCATGAGCTTCTTCGTCGCGAGGACGCCGAGCGGGCCGTTCTCGCCGATACGGCGGGCGAACTCCAACGCGGCGCCGACCACGTCTCCGGCTGGAACGACGCAGTTGACCAGCCCCAGCGCACACGCGCGCTCGGCGTCGATCAGATCTCCGGTCAGCCCGAGTTCGAGAGCGATCGCGAGGGGGATGCGGCCGGGCAGCGTGGTTCCGCCGCCGGCGGCGAACAGGCCGCGCTTGACCTCCGGGATGCCGAACCTGGCCTTGTCGGAGGCGACGACGATGTCGCAGTTGAGCAGGAGCTCGAACCCTCCGGCGACGGCGGTGGCGTTGGCGGCACCGATGACGGGCTTGGGGTACTCGCCTCGGCTGAACATCGTGAAATGCGTGTTGTCGGACTCCGGCCCGGAGGAATCGGAACCGGCGGCGAACGCCTTGAGGTCCATGCCGGCGCAGAACGCCCGGTCGCCGGCACCGGTCAGCACCACCGCGCGCACCGCGTCGTCGTCCAGGCATTCACGCAGCGCCCGCGAGAGTGCGGCGATCAGGCCGGGGCTGAGGGCGTTGCGCTGGTCCGGGCGGTTGAGCGTGATGACCTCGGCAGAGCCTTCACGACGTCGGAGCAGATCCATCTCGACCGCCTTCCGGTAAGTGTTTCGCTGAAGGGTGTCCGGCGGCCCGACCGTCTTCCGCCGGTGGTGTGGTGTCGGCACACAGTCGGTTGCGGGACTGTGGCCGCCCGGCGCGGACTCTGCCGGTATTCTGTCCGGTAAAGCTTCCGGGAACGCTTTCGGTAAGCTACCACCCGCTGATCGGAGGGACAACGGCGCGGTGCACGGCTGTCGGAGGGGCCGTGACGCGGGGCCGACACCATCGTGGTGCTGCTCGAGATCGTCGGTCGGGCGCGGGTCAGGCTGATGTTGTTCGTTCCCCGGGCGGAAGGCCGGTGCCGAGGCGGTGCGGTGACGGCTGCTCACAGGAATCGCCGACGACACGTCGAGCGTCCGCCGCGTGGTGGAACGGATCGCGGGTGAGGTGTCCGTTCCGACCCGGTTTACCAGAACCGCGCTGAGAACCAGCAGGCGGCGACGTGGTCCGGGGCGGTCGACCAGCCGTCGCGGCAGCGTTACGGTAATCCCTTACCGTATGCCATGCCGGGAGGCATTGGCTGGTACCGTGTCAGTCAGTTCGGAGCGCGGGCTCGGCCTACGCTCGGGCCGGGCCGGTGGGTGGTGACAAGGAGGAGAGGCAGCGTGACGAAGGCCGATTCCACCGGGACGCGTAAGCGTCGTCAGCGTAACTCGATCAACGCCGAGGAGATCGTCGGAGGTGCCTTCGAGGTCGCGCGGCGCACCTCGCTCGACCAGCTGAGCATGCCGATCCTCGCCGAGCATCTGGGTGTCGGCGTCACCAGCATCTACTGGTACTTCCGGAAGAAGGAAGAGCTGCTCAATGCGATGACGGACATCGCCGTCGACAAGTACCTGCGGCTGACGCCGGAGATCCGGGCGGATGACACCTGGCAGAACACGCTGTCCTCGCACTTCCGCGCGCAGCGCGAGATCCACCACGAGGACGAGGTCCTCTCCGATCTGCTCTTCATCCGCACCTCCACGTACAGCCGCGAGGCGGCCCGCCGCACCATGGAACTGGTCGAGTCCGTGGTGGCGAAGCTGGTCGCGGACGGTTTCACGCCCGACAATGCGATGATGGTGTACAGCGCGATCGGTGTGTACACCCGCGGTTCGATCATCCACGAGCGCATCCTTCGGCTGGCCGACGCGCCGACGATCGACGCCGCCCGCCAGCGTCACATGACGGACTGGTCCCACCTGCCCGTCCTGGACGGCTTGATCGACCGCCATCCGATCTCCGGGACGAGTGACGAGGACTTCGAGTTCGGCATTGCGCGCCTGATCGGCGGGTTCGAGGTCCTCCTTCGCGAGCAGAGCCAGCGGCCTCGCAAGACGTCGCGCGGATCGACGGCCGCGCGGGGCGCGATGACCGTTCGTAAGGCCCCTGCTCGCAAAAAAGCCGGATCCTGAGGGCTTCCGGGGATCGCTGCGACACCGGGATGGTCCGGTCCGATCGAGGCCGGTTCACGCGGGCGCTCGGCTGGAGTCTCCCAGGCGCAGCAGGCCGTTTGCGTTCTCGTGCGGTGCATGTCGCCAAGGGCTGGGCTGGGGCCTTGGGCACCGTACCTGAAGGGCAGGTTCAGGGCCGCTCGTTGGGCACGGTCATCAGCGTGGCGGCGCCCGGCGGCGACGAGCCTGCTGCCGGGCGCCCGTGTGCTCGTGACGTAACCGGACCCCGCCTGGGCGGGAATCGGGACCCTCGCGGTTCGGCTCGCCGGCCGCTACCTGCGGACGGCGGCAGGGTCCCATTGCAGGGGGAGGCTGCGCAGCCCCATCACCAGGCTGCGCGACTCGTCGAACGGGATGTCCGGATCGATCTCGTACACCGGAATGCGCTTGTGCCACTCCTCATAGGCGATCGCTAGCTCCTGTCGCGCGAGGTGAGACCCGAGGCACCGGTGCGGCCCCACACCGAACGCCAGATGCGAGATTTCGGTGCGGTCGAAATCGACCGTCGTGGCGTCCGGGAAGTGCTGCTCGTCGCGGTTGCCGGCCGGCAGGCTGAGGATGAAGTGCTGGCCCTTCTTCACCGGGCAGCCGTCTACTTCGGTGTCGGTCATCGCCGTCCGCGAGATGTTCACGACCGAGTAGACGCGGAGGATCTCCTCGACCGCGCTGGGGATCACCGACGGGTCGGCCGCGATCCGCTCCCGGTCGGCCGGATGGCTCGCCAGATGGTGGAAGCCGTAGCCGAGCGAGGCGGCGACGGTGTCCAGACCGGCCTGGAACAGCAGGAGATAGAAAGAGAGCAGATCCTCGTGCGGGATCGGCTCACCGTCGATCTGCCAGTCCATGGCGCGCGAGATGAGGTCGGAGCCGCGCTCCCCGGCCGGCGTCTTCCTGCGCTCGTCCAGGATCTGCGACAGGTATTCGGTGACCTCGGTCTGGGCCTGGATCGGGATCCGGAACGCCTCGGCCGGATCCGTCGACTCCGGGTGCATGATGTCGGTCTCCCATGCGATGAACTTGTCCAGTTCCTCGACCGGCAGGCCGATGATGTGCTCGAGGAAGATGGTGGTCGGGAACCTGAGCGCGAACTCCTTGGCGAAATCGCAGTGACCGCGGTCGATGAACCCGTCGATGAGTTCGTTGGCGCGCGCGCGGAGAGAGCCTTCCAGGCGGGCGACGGCGGCCGGTGAGAAGGACGAGGCGAGCAGCCTGCGCCACTTCACGTGGATCGGGCCGTCGAGCGTTTGCGGCTTGAGGACGAACGGCGCCTCCTTGCCGGTCGCCGGATCGACGGCCTTGCTGTGGAACACGTCGGCGCGCTGGCCGATCTCCTGCACCAGGTCGTAGGTGGTGTAGATGATCTGGCCGGTACCGAGCGTGTGTGCCGGTCCGGCGTCCCGCAGGGAGTCCAGTTCCGCGAAACCGGCGAGCGGTTCGCGGCTGCCGCCCGTCGTCACCAGGTCACTGTAGGGGCATCGCTGTGCGATCAGCGCATCCCGCTCATCCGCATCGCTCGTGGTCTGCTCCGTCTGCGCCATGTCGCTCCTTCGCGCTCCCGTATCCGTGCAACGCTTTTACTGTTGCAAGTCCCGTGATGCTTACGGTAACGACTCCAGTCGTCGGTCACAATGGAGGGGACGACTGTTTCGCCGGGCGGGAAAACGGTGACGGTCACCGCGGCTGCCGCAGCCGAGGCCGCAGAGCCGCAGTGGAGCGTCCCTTGATGGCGGACCACCACACACCAGCGCCGTAGGCGAGGTCGTCGAGGCGGCGTGCGATGCCGTACCTCAGTGGATCCACAGCGGCGCCCTGGTGCAGATATTCCAGAGCGACGTCGGCCACCGCGGCCAGCGCGGTGGCCCGGCGTGCCCGGCGGGAGATCGTGCAGCCGGCCACCGTGAGGGGCCACCAGTGCCGGGTCAGCAGCGCGGACGTCTGGGCGAGCGCGCCGAGCGCGCCCATGGCCGTCAGTGAGGAGGCCAGCCGTACCGGGTGCTCCGTGCCGTCCAGTTTCCGGCAGACGCGCAGGACGGTCGTCGCGCCGACGGCGCCGGCCACCGGGAGCGACCAACGGCGTTGGGCGACAAGGGCGAGGACGAAGGCGCCGCTCCAGGGGGCGAGGACCGCGGGCGCGATGAACTCGGGGTGTCGTTCGGCGAGCGGGTGCGCTCCCGTCCCGTAGGCGGCCTTGCGTCGAAACCAGTCCCCGAGGCGGCCGCGGTGCTCGTGGGCGGCGTGGACCGAGGGCTCGTAGCGCACCCGCCGGCCGCTCTTGATGGCGCGCCAGCAGATGTCGACGTCCTCGCCGATTCTCAGCCGCTCGTCGAAGCCCTCGTCCAGGGCGTCGACGCGTGCGACGGCGCAGGCCGTGGAGGCCCAGGAGACGGGTGTCCCGGGGCGTACCAGGGCGGGACGGCTGCCCAGGTCGAGTGAGGAGCGTGTGCGCTCGTACCGTCCGATCCAGGTCGAGGAGCCGGGCGTTTCGAGAGCGGTGACACGGGGGACGGCCAGGGCGACCCGGGGATCGGAGAAGTGCCGCAGCAGTGTCGGCACCGTGTCCTTGGGCAGGACGACGTCGGAGTCGACGAAGACCACATACGGCGTGCCGACCAGGCGAAGGCCCGCGTTCCGGGCTCCGGCGGGACCGACGTTGACCCTCAGGGGGACGAAGCGCGCGCCATACCGCGCGGCGGCCGCCTCGACCGGAGCGCGGTGAGTCGACGCGTCGTCGACCACGATCACCGGGGTGTCCGGCCCGATGCTCGTGAGCAGGCGGTCGAGCTCGCGCGGACGGTCGCGGACGGGGACGACGACCGTGTACCGGGGGTCGTCGGGCAGGGGGAGGGCGCGGACGACCGGGTGCGCCAGCCCCGCCTCCAGGAGCCGGTCCGCCAGGAGGGCGCCCGCCCGGTCCCGTACGTGGACCGTACGATCGGTCAGCAGTGGACGTGCCCGCCGGGTCAGGCGCAGCAGCCGCAGAGGGGAACCACCGAGGAGGGTGCGGCCGCCGTCCAGGACGCGGGTGTCACGATCGAGCGCCACGACGAATCCGAGGGGCAGCGTCATCTCCCTGCCGCCTTCGTGCCAGGTCGGTCCCGTGCCGCGGGGTCCAGGAGGCGGCCGCGCTCGTCCGTCGTTGCGGCAGTGATCAGGCCGACGAGCCGGGACACCATGGTCCGCACATGCCGGCGGCCCTCCTCGGCCGATGCGCCGGCCGGGTCGCCGAGCACGCCCGACGGCGAGACGGCTTTGACGCCGTGGGCCGTCAGCAGAGGCATCAGGACATCCAGCGGGCGGGTGTCGCCGGCGACGGCCTCGAGGATCCGTACCTCATCAGGGGCGAGATACAGCATGACCGAGGTCTCGGTCCGGCCGGCGTGCGCGTCGCCTCCCGTGATGCCGCACCCGGCCCAGGCGACGGCGTGCCCCTCGGCGCGCAGGGCGCCCAGGGCCGCGTCCAGGGTGGCGGTGTTGCCGCCGTGGCCGTTGACGAAGACGACGCGCCCGGCCCACAACGACAGTGAGCGCACGGTTTCGACGATCACGGCGTGCAGGGCCTCGTGTCCGATGGAGACGGTGCCGGGGAAGCCGGCGTGCTCGCCGCTGGCGCCGTAGGCGAGCGTGGGCGCCACCAGGGGCGGCGGGGTGAGACGGGCGGAGAGTTCCTCGGCGGCACGACCGGCTACCGACTCGGCGATGACGCTGTCGGTGTTCAGCGGCAGATGCGGCCCGTGCTGCTCGGTCGAGCCGATCGGCACCAGGACCAGACTCTTGGCGGAAACGGTGGGCCAGGCCCGGTGCGCGAGCCGGACGTGCCGTGCCGTCGTCATCCGGCGACCGGGGCGGGGACACTCGTGCCGCCGAGGGTCAGGGCGAACCCGGGAGGAATCACCAGGTCGTCGGGGGACAGCTCGTGGACGGACGAGCGGCCCAGACCCAGCACCGCGGAATCGAGGCCGCCGCGCAGGATGTCCAGCACGTTCTCGACACCGGCCTGGCCGTTCGCCGCCAGGCCCCACAGGTACGCGCGCCCGACCAGGACGGCCCGGGCGCCGAGCGCCAGCGCCTTGGCCACGTCGCTGCCGCGCCGGACGCCGCCGTCGAGCAGGACTTCGATGTCATCGCCGACGGCGTCCACGACGGAGGGGAGCACCCGGACGGTGGCGGGGGTGGTGTCGAGGTTGTTGCCGCCGTGGTTGGACACCGAGATCGCCGTCACCCCGGCGTCGACGGCCCGTTTGGCGTCGTCCACCCGGGTCACGCCCTTGAGCAGGAAGGGCCCGCCCCACTCCTTGCGGAGCCAGGCGACGTCCTCCCAGGTGGGCGGGGTGGTCTGCATCCACTCGCCGTAGGCGCCGAAGAAGGTGGGTGCTTCGCCGCCCGGGGGGCGGAGGTTGGGGACCGTGAGGTCGGGAAGCCGGCCGGAGCGCAGATACGTCCACAGCCACCGGGGGCGGGGCAGCACGTCGGGAGCGAACTTCGCCATGGTCCTCACGTCGAGCTTGTCGGGGATCTGCGGGCTTCCCCAGTCGCGGCCGTGGGAGAAGGACCAGTCGAGGGTGGCGATGAGCGCCTTGGCGCCCGCGGACCTGGCCCTGTCCATACGCTGCACCATGCTGTCCCGGGTGCCGCTCCAGTACAGCTGGAAGAAGGTGTCGGGGTTGGCCGCGACGACCTCCTCCACCGGTTTGCTCGCGAAGGAGCTCAGCCCCATGATGACGCCCCGGTTCGCCGCGGCCCGCGCCACGGCGACCTCTCCTTCCGGGTGCACGGCCTGCACACCGGTGGGAGAGATCAGCACGGGGAACGCCGTCTCGACGCCGAGGACGGTCGTGGTCAGGTCGCGTTCGGCATGATGGCCCACGACGTGCGGGGCGAAGCCGAGGTCGACGAAGGCCGCGGCGTTGTCGTCGATCGTACGGCCGTGCTCGGAGCCGGCGACGAGTGCTCCGTAGACGCTGCTGGGCAGGCGTTTCCTCGCCCGGCGCTGGGCCTCGGCGACCGTCTCGAACCAGGGGTTCTGGGGCATGCGTCAACTCTTCTCGTGCTGGGGTGACGGAGTCCGGGCGAGCCGCAGCCCGGCCAAGGGGTCCTGGGCGCAGTCGCTGACGGGAGGGCGTTCCAGGTCCGCGCGGCGGGCCGGCAGCGGCAGGTCCACCGGCCGTCGCCGGGAGTGGTCCTGGGAGGGGCGCGGCAGGTGGGCCCGGTCCGCCGGGCGTTCGGCCAGCAGATCCTCGCCGTAGCCCTGGACGCATTCGGGGTCGGGGCCGTCCAGCGGCAGCCCGGTGAAGAACTTGGCGGCCATGCAGCCGCCCTTGCACGTGTCGTAGAACCCGCAGGAGGCGCAGGCTCCGCCGGTCTGAGGCGAACGCAGGTCGCGGAACAGCGCGGACTCCCGCCACACCCCGGTGAAGCCGCCGGGATCGCGCACGTTCCCGGCAAGGAACTCGTCGTGGATCGCGAAGGGGCACGCGTACACGTCCCCGACCGGGTCGACCAGGCACACCACCCGGCCGGCGCCGCACAGGTTGAGGCCGGGCAGCGCCTGACCGTAGGCGGATAGGTGGAAGAACGAGTCACCGGTCAGCACCGACTCGCCGTGTGCCAGCAGCCAGTCGTACAGCTGGCGCTGCTGCTCCCGGGCCGGGCGCAGGTCGTCCCAGACATCGGCGCCGCGGCCGGACGGGCGCAGCCGGGTGAGCCGCAACTGGGCGCCGTAGCGGTCGGCGAGTGCCTTGAAGGCGTCCATCTGGGGGATGTTGTGCCGGGTGCACACGACGGAGAGCTTGAAGTTCTTCATCCCGGCCGCGGCGAGGTTCTCCATGGCCCGAAGCGCGGTGGCGTACGAACCGGCCCCGCGCACCGCGTCGTTGACCTCCGCGGTCGCCCCGTCGAGGGAGATCTGCACGTCCACGTAGTCGTTGCGGGCCAGCCGGCGGGCCGCCTCGGGGGTGATGCGGACGCCGTTGGTGGAGAACTTCACGCCGACGTGGTGGCTGGTGGCGTAGTCCAGGAGGTCCCAGAAGTCAGGGCGGACGGTGGGTTCGCCGCCGCCGATGTTGACATAGAAGACCTGCATGGCCTCCAGCTCGTCGATGACGGCCTTCGCCTCGCTCGTGCTCAGCTCGCGCGGGTCGCGCCGTCCGGAACTGGACAGGCAGTGCACGCAGGACAGGTTGCAGGCGTAGGTGAGTTCCCAGGTCAGGCAGATCGGCGCGGCGAGGCCGTACTCGAACAGGTCGACCAGTCGCCGGGTGCTGTGGGCGGGTAGTGCGGGTGAGGTCATGGGGCGGCCCTTTCGATGACCATGGACGACCGGGCCAGGGCGGTCAAGGCCGCGGTGAAGCGGGGGAGTTCGGCGGCGCCGACACCGGCTTGCGCGCAGGCGGCCCGGGCGGTGGGCACGTGCGGCAGGGCCCGCAGGACGGCGAGCAGGCGGAGGTCCTTGACGAACGACAGCCGACGGGTGCCGAAGTGGTACAGCAACGCGCCGAAGGGTTCCGGCCGCACCGAGACCTGCGGATGCAGGTCCCAGGCCCGGTCGATGTCCATGTCGGCGTTCACGGTGGGCACGCTGGTCCCCGCTCGCCTAGTAGACGCCGCACATGCCGTCGATCGAGACCTCCTCGATGAGGTCGTCCTCCTCGATCAGCGACTCGGGGGCCAAACCGTCCCCGGCGCCGGACTCGGCGTCGGGGACGGGGGCGGCCTGCGGGGGGAGGGAGTGGAGCGGGCTCATGCGAACCTCCTCGACGGCCGCGGCGATCCGGTCGACCGGACGGTCCCGGTGCCGCGGGTTCCTGTACCGTGAGGCTAATGGCACCCGGTGTCAAAACGGAAGGGTCGTGCGCCATGCCGAGGAACGCCCCTGGTCGGCGCCCCGATGTCGTCGTGGTGGGGGCCGGTGCCAGCGGTGCCGCGCTGGCGGCGCGGCTGAGCGAGGACCCCGGCCGCTCGGTACTGCTGCTGGAAGCCGGACCGGTGCCGCGTCAACTGTCGGACTTCCCACCGCAGTTGCTGGACGCCCGCCTCGTCCCCGGTGCGCAGGCGGAGTGCGGCGCGGTCTCGCACCACCCGGTCCGCCTCACCCCGGACCGGCCCTACTCGGTACCGCGGGGGCGCGTACTCGGCGGTTCCACCACCGTGAACGGAGGCTACTTCGTACGGGCCCGGCGCGAGGACTTCGCCCGCTGGTCGGCCGCGGGCGGGGCGGACTGGTCGTACGACCGCATGCTGCCGTTGCTTCGCGGCCTGGAGACCGACCTGGACCACGGCGCCGACGCCGTGCACGGAGACCGGGGACCGGTACGGATCCGGCGCACGGACCTGAGCCATCCGGCCGCCGCGGCGTTCGGTGACGCCGCCCGCGAACTGGGCCTGCCGCACGAGCCCGACAAGAATGCGCAGGACGTTCCGGGCTTCGGCCCGGTTCCGACGAACACGGTGGACGGCCTGCGGGTCAACACCGGCATCAGCCATCTCCTGGGCGCCCTCGGCCGGCCCAACCTCACGGTGACGGGCGACTGTCCGGTTCACCGGGTCGTCGTCCGCGAGGGCCGGGCGAGCGGAGTCGTCGTCGAACACGACGGTGGGTTCGAGGTACTGGAGGCCGGCGAGGTCGTGCTCTGCGCGGGAGCCTTCGCCTCCGCGCACCTGCTGCACCGGTCGGGAATCGGCCCGGGTGCGGTGTTGACGCGGGCGGGCATCCCCGTCGTGCTGGACGCCCCCGCGGTCGGAGCGCGGTTCAGCGATCACCCCCAGGTGGTTCTGGAGTGGGCGCCCCACGGTGACGTGGCCGAACCCGTGGGATCCTGGCTCGGAGGCGCCCTGCACGTGTCCTCGTCCGACGGCGCGCACCCGGGCGACCTGGAGATCCTGCAGTCACTCGTCCCGATGGCCGGCCTGACCACCGGACGCACGAGCGTGGCGGGTGCCCCGCTGGCGTTCCTGGTCTCCGTACAGACGCCCCGCACGAGCGGCCGCCTGCGAACGAGGTCGGCGGACGCGGCGGACCCACTGGACATCGACTACGGCTATCTGCGCACGGCCGGCGACCGGCGCCGTATGCGTGAAGCCGTCCGCGTCACCGCGGCCCTGCTCGGCACCGCCGCCTTCGGCGAGGTGGCGTCGGGCCTGGCGGACCCGGACGCCACGACCCTCGACGACGACCGTCGGCTCGACCGCTGGATCCGGGCCGGGCTCGGCACGGCTCAGCACACGTGCGGAACGGTCCCCATGGGGCCGGCGGACGATGCCCGAGCGGCCGTCGACGGCTACGGCAGGCTGTACGGGCTGAGCGGGCTCCGGGTGGCGGACACCTCGATCCTGCCCACGGCTCCGCTGCGTGGCCCGGCGGCCACCGCGGTCCTCATCGGGGAGTTCATGGCCCGTGCGATGCGGTACGGCCCGCACTGACGGGGGCGAGATCAGGAGGCGGCGTCGCCGGGCGGGGGAGGTGCCGCCCGCACCGTGCCGAGGCCCGCGCCCACCTGCTCGATGGTCCGGCCGAGCAGACACGACAGTTCGGTTCCGGGCTCGCTCAGCCAGTGCTCGTACGCCGCCATGGCCGCCGCGAGGAGGGCGTAGCCGGCCAGCCGGGGCACCATGTCCGTCGGGGGCAGGCCCGTGCGTGCCGCGACGAACTCCGTGACGACGGCCCGCCACGAGGCATAGCGGAGGGTCGAATCCGCCTGCAGCGTGGGCACCCGCAGGATGAGCTCCATGCGCTGCCGGTGCCAGGGCACCTCCACGGGATCGAAGCTGTTGAACTCGACGACCGCCTCGCGGAGCGCGTCGACCAGCGGCGCGTCCGTCGAGGTCGCCGCCAGCAGCTCGCGCAGCCTGAGCAGGTGTTCCTCGAAGTCACCCCAGACCAGGTCGTTCTTGGAGGAGAAGTAGCGGAAGAAGGTACGGCGGCCGATGCCCGCGGCCGCGGCGATGTCGTCCACCGTGGTGTCGTCGAAGCCCTGAAGGGCGAACAGCTCGAACCCGATCCGCTCCAGCTCGGCCCGTGAGGTCACGCGCGGCCTTCCGGTCCTGGCCGGCTCGACCGTGACCGTCGCGTCGCCGGGCGGTGACTTCACGGGGACTCCTTCCGGGGAACGGGGCGGTACGGCCGACCCGGAGCGTCGACCACTCCGCCTTCAAACCTACCGGCCTTGGACCGGAACCGCAGAGCCCTTCCTCCTCTGCGGGTGTCCGCTGCGCACTACACATCCGCCCAGGCGCAGAAGTGCGCGCCGGACGCCCCGCCGCCGGGCCGACCGGGACCGCTGGGCCGGCTCGGCGCCTGGACCGCCGGGCACTTCAGGCACGTACTGATCGGCTGGCTGCTCGTGGTGGGTGTGCTCGGTGTCTTCGCTCCGCAGGTCACCTCAGTGCTGTCGGGGGCGGGCTGGCAGTGCAACGGCTCGGAGTCGGTGCGGGTGCGCGAGCTGGCGCAGGAGCACTTCGGCGGGAACGCCTCGTCGGCGATCCAGGTGGTCGTCAGCTCGATGGGGCACAAGGTCACCGACGCGTCCGTGCGGAAGGTGATCGCCGAAGTCACGGGCGGCGGTCCCGTTCGGCGGCCGCGTCAGCCGTCACCCCCGCCGGAGCAGGCGGGCCGGGACCGTCGGGAACTGAGCGCCGACTGCCGGATCGGCGAGGTCGTGCCGCCGCAGCCGGGCGCCGGCGTCAGCCGGGACGGACGGACCGCCGTCGTCCTCGGCGGAGCCGACGCCAACACCGACGACATGAGGACCTCGAGGAACCCCTGCCGTGAACTGTCCTCCTTCGGGACGACCTTGATGGACGGCATCGCGGTCTGCAGGCCGAGCACAGGCACGGCCGGCGCGATCAGCGCGACGAGGGCGTCAGATCGTCGCGGCGTCCGCCGCGGCGGACGCCACAGCCGACACGCTGAAGTCCGCCGACGGCATCGCCGCGGTCAAGGGACACCTCGCCGAGCTCGTCGCGAACGGGACGTTGCGATGAGCTCATCGCCGCCCTGCAGCCCATGTTCGGGCAGGTGGAGAAGGAGCCGGGCACGTTGCTTTGCCTGATGCATGGCAGCAGCGAGGACCCGGACGTGGTCTGGATGTGCGAATGCTTCGCCGACGAGGTGGCCTTCGAGCGCGCCGTGTCGCTGGTGCACGCGGAGGTAACCAAACGCCTCCGCGAACTCTGCGTCGCGGGGACGGAGGCGTACCGGCTCGGCCTGGTCGCCGGGAAGGGGCTCCCGCGGCGCCTTGAGACAACGCACGTCCCGACGGTCAGGCGCCGCAGGCCCCGTTTCCGCCGAGGCTGATCATGGCGCGGTACAGCTGCTCCTCGGTGAGCGGCGGCGCCGGCAGCGGGTGGGCGCGGTCGGTTCGGAAGCCGTCGAGCAGAAGGTAAAGGTGGCGGCGCCAGGCGTCCGGGGCGATGGCGTGGGTGGCCTCGGTGACGCGGCTGTGCGACCAGATGACGAAGGCAAGGTCCTCGGGGGTGAGGTCGGGGCGCAGGCTGCCCTGCTCCTGCGCACGCTCGACGATGTGTACACCGAGTTCGCGGATGCGGGTCTGGGCGCCCGCCAGGCAGGCGCTCTCCGGCAACCGTATGGAGGCCAGGTCGTTGAACCCCCGGTCCTGTGACTGGAGTTCGCACATGGTCTCCAGGAAGTGGCACAGCCCCGCCCAGGCGTCGTCCATGGTGACGGCCTTCTCGGCGGCCTCCCGCCAGAGGGCCAGCTTCTCGGCGAAGGTCGCCTGCACCAGGTCCAGCCGGGTGGGGAAGTGCCGGTACAGCGTGCCGATGGCCACCCCGGCCCGCTTGGCCACCTGCTCCAGGGGTGCCTCCATGCCCTGCTCGGCGAAGCAGGAGCGGGCCGCGGTGAGCAGGGCCTCGCGATTGCGCTGCGCGTCGCGCCGCAGGGGGCGGACAGGGGCCGGGTTCCCGGCGGAGGCGGACGGAGGGTCGATGGCCATGTCACTCAGCCTACCAACCGGAGGGGTGCCTCATATTTCTCTGCTACGATCCAAGAACATGAGGCCGCCCTCGACTTACAGTCCTGACCGCTGTCGTGGCGGGAGGTGCCCCTCATCCGTCCAGCCCGTCCGACCACAGGAGCACCACCCATGCCCGTCATCGCCGTCATCGGGGCAGGCCCAGGCCTGGGCCTGTCCATCGCCCGCCGCTTCGGAAGGGAGGGTTTCCAGGTCGCCCTGGTCTCCCGGACCCAGGACAAGCTCGACGCGCTCGCCGCGCAGCTCGCCGAGGAGGGCATCGAGGCCGCGGGCTTCGCCGCGGACGTGACGCGTCCCGACTCGCTGCAGTCGGCGCTCGCCGCGGTCGCCGACCGGTTCGGGGCCGTCGACGTACTGGAGTACTCGCCCGCCGACCCCACGTTCGCCGGCGCCGCCGCCGTCGACGCCACGGCGCAGGACCTCCACAAGCAGCTCGACTACTACCTGTACGGAGCGGTTGCCGCGGTCCGTCAGGTGCTGCCCGCCATGCTCGAACGCGGCAATGGCACCCTGCTGTTCTCCACAGGCGCCTCCTCGGTCCGACCGTTCGGCGGCGCGTTCGGCAGCATCGGCGTCGCGGCGGCGGCCCTGCGCAACTACGCCATGGCCCTGGGCATCGACCTCGCCGAGCACGGGGTGCACACCGCGCACGTGGCCATCGGAGTATTCATCGGCAGCGGTCCCGGCACCGAGCCCGAGACCATCGCCGAGCACTACTGGGACGCCTACACCAAGCGCGACCAGGCCGAGATCGTCCACACCGTCCCCGGCGGCATCTGGTGAGCACATCCGGCACGCCCGCGGCGAACGCGACCAGGCCACTCTTGGTGAAGATCTTCCGAGCCGTCTTCCGAGCCGCCAACAAGGTCGTACGGCCGCTGCTCGCCTCCCGCTTCCACAAGCCGCTGAGCGGGCGCCTGATGCTGCTCACGTACAAGGGGCACAGGACGGGCCGCGAATTCACGGTCCCCATCGGCTACTTCGACTGGGATCCCGGCACGGTGCTCGCCATGTCCTCCCAGCTCGGCTGGATCCCCAGCATGCGCCAAGGGTCCGCCGTCCGGCTGCGCATCCGGGGCCAGCACCACGGCGCCGTCCCGACGGTCGTCGAGGACCCTGAGGAAGTCGCCGCCCTGCTGGGCGAGTTCGGCCGGCGCAAAGGGCCCAAGGCCGCCAAGGGGCTGATGCTCGGCCTCCCAGGCGACCGGCAGCCCACCGACGACGAGCTGCGCACGGCCGCCGCCAAGACCCGCTTGGTCTGCTTCCGGATGGAGCCCGAGCGGCCGGGCCGGTAGCACTCGACCGGCTGATGCGGTCGACGGAGTTCCCCATCCCAGACACGCATCGCAGTTCCAGGCTTTGGCCAGGTCCGGGCGCGGGGGTGCCGGTGGGCGGGCCGGGCGGATTTCCTGGGCCATGCGGCGGGAGACTTCCGTGAGCAGTGGATCTGCCTGGTCTGCCAGATTGCTTCACTTATTCCTAGTTGTTGAGGGTCGTTCCGGAGGACACGGACCAGGCTTGGGAAACCGGTCAGCGCCGCGACCGCCTCGTGCGTCAGGTGATACTGGTGGGGAGGCTTCGGACGGGGCTGCGCTGGGTGCTGTTGTCGGTGCGCCGGTCCAGCTCGGTGCGGAGTTCGTGGATGACCTGGGCGTAGACGGCGACGTGCTCGCGGAGCGAGCCAGCGGGTCGTCGACGAGCGGCCGTAGCCGCTCGATCTGGACGTGGACGCGTTGCGCTCGTGGCCGAGGAGGTCGTCCGGCGCCGCCCGGCCGGGGCGGTCGACCCGGCGAACGCGGTCGCCAGCCACACCACCAGCTCGCGGGCGATGGGGAAGGCGGCGAAGTTGTAGTCGACCGGCGGGCCGCCGCGCTCCGCAACCGGGCCGCCCGCGTTCGCAGCGACCTCACCGAGCTGACCGAGCGCCGTACCGCCGACGCCGCCCAGCGGGAGGCAGAGGAACGGGTCGTGAGTGTGCGGGACGGCTGCCGCAAAGCGCCGGTTGCGGGCATGATGAGATCTCCGTTCCCCGCCCGTGCGGGCGGACATGGGAGTGGCGCACCCCGAGCTGTCCAGGCATTGGGGGTGCGCCTCTTGCTGTGTGAGCGTCAAAACGGTGGTTCGTCCGGCCAGGGGTCGCGGACGGGCACGAGGCGTATGCGGAGTTCGCGCCGGTCGGCCCAGCAGCCGCATGCCTCCATCTCCGGGTTTGGACCGGCGGCCCACCAGCCGCCGCGTCCGTGGCAGTCGGGACAGTGGCGGCGTGGTCGGGGCAGGAGTTCGATGCGGTGCCGGTCGGCGTACAGCTGCCAGTGGCCGGCCTTGAGCGCGGCGGTGGCTACGGCGAGCGTGACGGGCACGGCGGCCGTCAGGAGCACGGCGGTTCGGGCGCGCACCGGTTCAGGGCCGGTCGAAGGGCTGGACGCTGAAGCGGGTGCCCTTGCCGGAGCTGGTGGGCGTCGCGGTGAGGAAGCCGGGGGCGGCCTGCGCGAGAGAGGCCAGCAGCGCCTTGATCCTGAGTGCCATGGGCTGGGTTCTCCTTCAGCTGCTCGTTGGGTCAGGCAACGAGCTGGTGCGTGGCCGGGGGAGCGATGTACGTGGAGGGGTCCACCGGCGTGCCGTCGAAGCACTCCAGGCAGCACCCGAGTTTTTTGGATACTGGCGGAGAGCACTTGTTTCGTTGCTGCGGTATTCCTGATGCGCTCGCCGGAAGTCCTGTGCGAGAGGGCCTGCTCCCTGTCAAAGTGCTGTGATGCCCACGGTGACGGTGGAGCCTTTCCAGCCGCGGCACGCGGCCGCCGCTGGCCTTGCCGCCTGGTGTGCGGTGTTCCGTGACGGCCAGAGGGATCTGTCCGGTAGCTCGGTCCCGCCATCTGCTCTGGCCGAGCGGCTCCTGGCTGAGGAGCCACCGGCGATGCGCTGGGCCGCCCGCAGCGGTTCTGGCGAGGCGGTCAGCGGGGTCGCGGAGCTGCGGCGGCAGCCGCACCAGCCAGGTACTGGTTTCCTCCGCTTGTTCGTTGCGCCGCGGAGCCGCCGCGGTGGCGTCGGCTCCGCGCTGCTCTTCGAGGCCATGCGGAGTGTCGATGCGTCCGGGATAGACCGGCTGCAAAGCACGGTGCTGGCTGGTCCGCCCGGAGAGTCCTTTGCTCGCGCCGTTCCCGGTTCACGCGTTGTGCTGCGCCTAGAACTTCAAGAACAGCGACTGGACCAGGAGTGGGTGCTGGCTCGCTGCCGGGAACTGGTGGCGTCCCCGCCTTCTGCCTATCGGCTGGTGCACTGGATCGGGCTGGCACCCGAGCAGCTGGCTGCCTCTTTCGGGCGGGTGATGGGCCATGTGCTGGATGCGCCAGGCGCCGTGCTGCAGATGCCGCCCCGGACGTGGAACACCGCCGCCGTACGCGCATGGGAGGCGCAGATGACCACGGGTGGTGACCAGCTTATGGTGAGCACTGCCGTGCACTCGGCCTTTGGCGAGGTAGTCGCTGCCACAGTGGCCACCGTCCCGGCGAGCGGCGGCCCCGTAGCTGACCAGCACGACACCGCCGTGCTACCCGAACATCGACGTCAAGGACTGGCTCGATGGATCAAGGCTGAACAAGCCATCCGGCTCCACGAGCACTTCCGTGGAGTGCGCGCCGTCACCTCGACCGTCAACCGGGAGAATCTGCCCATGACGGCGGTGAAACCGATCGCTGGGATACCGACCGATTCTCGGAAGGCTGCTGGTGGAGGCGCCGGTAAGGGGCAGGCGTCCCAGGCCATGAGAGGCAGATATGGAAACGCCTCCCGCATTCACTGCAGGTCGGGCGAGCAGCCATCGCCCGGTCCAAAGCCCACTCCTGAGCCAGCGTCGGAACGCGCTTGGGCTTCGCCAGATCGACACGGAGCAGGAAGCCCCGTGTGGGATGGGTGCACGACCACTGCGGCCGGTGGGAACACCACTTGCAGCGCAGGATCGCGACCGGGCCGTTGTTGCCGCCGGGGCTGAGGCCCATGTCCCGTAACTGGCGCCGGGTGACCAGCCCTTCGGGGACAGCGCCACGGCCAAACTCGGAAACCAGCGGGTTCGAGGGATCTGGACGGTGCTCCGGCGAGAACCCACTGGGGGTGTGGTGGTCCTGGGAGGGAGTACCGCGCGGGTCCGCCTTTGCCGTCTGGGACAAGATGGGGCCTCCGATCTGGAGGGGGCGTTGGGATGGGTTACGACCTGCAAGCAGTGATCGCTGAAGGGGAGGCGCTGCGGGGTGTGGCGCGGGACCTGCCTGCCGCTCGGCTGGCGTCGATCGGACAGGGCTTGTCGCTGATGCCGATGACGGACGCCCTGTTCGATTCCGTCGCAGACGGGAGCGGCGTAGGCGCGTTGGGGTTCTGGCGGTTGCCAGGAGGGTTCGAGAAGACCCTCGCTGCCTGGTCAGCCGGTGGGCCGGTGGCCTACGTGGAAGCTGAGTACTTCGGCGGCGTGGGCGAGCAGCGGGCTGCCGTGTGGGATGGCGGCACCATCGTGATGGGCCCGCTCGCTCCATGTGGAGGAGGGCCAGCCCTTCCCGCCAGCCGGCAGCCCGATCTCTCAAGCGCTGCGGCGGTTGGGCGTAGTGGCAAGCGCCGGCGAGGATGAGTTCTCAGCTGTGGGGTTGGACCGGCATCGACACGGCGAGGCGTGGATTGACTGACGCGCGACTTCCGATTCCCGCACTCAGCTCGCGGAATCTGCCCGTGAGTCACGGGACTGGCGCCCCTCTCGGTGGAGGCCTCGTCGGCCGGGGTCCAGGAAGGCGTCACAGTCCCGCGCTCGAACCGTCCGGCAGAGCTGTGAGGAGCTCAGCCGGAGCTGTTACAGAGGAATTAGGGTCCAGGCAGGCCAGGCCGATCTCGTTGAACCGATGGATCACGTCGCGGACGGTGTCCTCGTCGGCTTGCAGCAGCCTGGCGATCACGGGCACCCGGTTGCCGCCGGCCGAGGCGAGCAGCATCATCGCGCGCGGGTATCGCACCGAGCTGGTGCTGCCCCGGCGCACGATCTGCTGCAGCTTCAGCCCTTCTTGGTCGGTCAACCTGCGCACACGGACAGGTTCAGCCACCGCACCCCCAAGCTTCGGATCGGACGACACGCCATATCCAACCGCTCCGACCGTCAACCCCGTGACCTTCCTAGTCACAGCACTAGCTCTGTTCAAACGCACCGAGCCGGCCGCCTCGTAGGCCAGCTCCGGGCGGGCCGACCGGGGATGGCGGCGGGGACGTGGTGCGCCGCCGTGCCCGCGACGCTAGGAGACAGAGCCTCCTACGGTTCGCGCCATGACAACAGTGATCTTGATGTACGGCCCGGCGCACGGGCGGACTCTCACGACAGAAGGAGAGGTACTGCGTGAGGCCGGTTGGAGCTACCAGCTGACCGACGACTTGGACGATCGAGGAAGGCGCATCGCCATGGCGTACATGGACTGATAGATCATCCAGGCGGGGGCAGCGCCGTCGACTCGACGACACTGCCCCGGCGGTTCTACCGGCGGTAGAATTCTCGGCATGAGCAAGCCGACGAGCATCAAGACCAGCGAGGAAGTGCGCAACCGGCTGCGTATCCTCGCCGACGAGCGCGGCACCACCATCACCGAGCTGCTGGAAGAGCTCGCCACCCGCGAGCTCACGGAAGCCGAGCGGGAGCAGCGTGCGGTCGAGGCCGCCCGTGAGCTCGGCATTGAGTACACCGAGCAGGTTCAGCAGGTCGGCCAAGATGCCTGGGCGAAGATCCGCGCCCATCAGGGCGGCGCCGCGGCATGAACCTGACGGCCGTCCTGGACCACACGGCTCTGGCAGCCCTGTACCGCGCGGACTCCTTCTTCACGGGCCTCTACATCGAGGCCTCGCGAGGCAGCGGTCGTGTCATCATCCCTTCCCTCTCCGTGCTCGCTGCCGAACGGCAGGTTGCGGGCGCAGGCAAGCACGCGGCATCTCTGCGGTTCGCGGAGAACGTTCCGTTCACCGCAGCTCATGCTGTGGATGCAATGGACTGGAGAAACGTGTACTGGCCGGTGGCCCACGCTGCTGCGATCGCCTGGCACGCGGTGAAGGCGGGAGAGCCGCTCACGGTCCTGTCGCTGGAACCTGAGCTGTACGCGGGTACCGGCATCAGTCCGCTGAACCCCACTTGACCCGCGCCGCCTCGGACGGAGAAGGCCACCGCGGCGCAGGTACTCCTCCAGCTTCACCGGGGTGCTGGGTCTCGCAGTAACGGCGAAGGGCCATGTCGAAGGCGGGCAGTGGGCGGCCCAGTTCGGCCAGCGCCGCACGGATCGTGAGGATGACGTCCTCGAAGGACGTTCCGGCGGAGCGAGCCAGGTCGATGCGTACAGGCAGGATCCGCTGTCCGAACCAGGCGGGCTCACCCCACTGGGCAGGCCGCTGATCGGCCCCGGGGAGCGCTGCCTCCAGCTTGCGGGACAAGGTCGTCCTGCCGATTCCCCCGAGCCCGTGGAACACCATCACGTTGTGACGCTGGCGCTCCAGGTCCTCGACATCGAACGCGGACTCGGTGATCAGACGCAGATGCTCGGACAGTGCGGCCGCGACCAGCTCCCACTGCAGCTGCCGGTTCGTGAACGCCTCCACGGCCTGAAGGCCCCGGTCGTTCGTGCTGAAAAGTGCCCGCAGATCCCGACCTGCCACGTCCCACCCCCAAAAAGATGATCAGCTTGCGAGCTCCAACTTATGCCCGCCGCGCTCCACTTGGGCGGCCGCCTGGCCTTGGGGAGACCGCGGTTCTGCGTGCCAGTGGGGTACGGCATTCTTCAGCGATGAAGTCCGATCCCGAGCCGTGGTACAGCACCACCCTCAACCTCTGGACGCTGGCGGGAGTGCCGGTCGCCAGTTGGACCCTCACCAAGGCACTGACCGAGGGGTGGCGCCGTACCGTCGGCCGCCGGCGCTACGTCACCACCCGTCTCCGCAAGATCGCCCCGGGTGTCCGGCACGACTACGTCGAATCCCTGCTCGGTGAACCGAAGTGGCAGTCGACGAGGCACTGCGCACGGCTCGCCCCGATCGAGCACGAAGAGGCCGATGACAAAGAGCGGAAGGTCGAGCTCACCGTCCGGACCTGGCTTCTGTCGAGGCTCTGCTACCTGGTCACATGGTGTGAGGACGACATCGTGGTCATGTACGGGATCACCACGACCAGCTGGTGGTTCCGGCCCTGGGTGCGGATCCATGAGACGCGGATCCGGCTGGGGAAGAGCACCTTCACGGTTCTCGCCGACAGCGACGTCACCCATCGGGCCTGGCTCGGCAGCCGCCGGTTCGGGTACTTCGAGGAGCATTACTTCGGCAACGTCGGCGGGTACCGATCGTGGTACGTGGGAGTCAACGACTGTGAGTTCCCGATTTCTGTAGGGGGTCTGAAGGATCGTGACCTGGGGTCTCGGTGCTGAGCTGGATTTTCTCGGCGGTCGATGGTGTGGCATCTGACCAGTGGTACCTCTGGCCAGATGTCGTGGATGTCTTGGGAATCCCTATGGGCTTCTTGCTGTTTATGCAGGTCAGAAGGATGAAGGGGTGTGGTTGCGGAGGGGGTGTGCGGTCTGGCGTTGAGTCATCGCCCTGTTCCTGACTGCAGGATGCGCAGCAGGAGAGCGGGGACGGGGACGTCTGTGGCGGTGACGAAGTCGTGTACGGCGTCGGGCAGCTGAAGGCCTTACTGCCGGTGGAGCCGCTGGCGCAGGTTGTGCGCGACGTCCGGGGGCAGGGCGGTGGCCGCGCTGTTGAGGGAGGCGAGCTGGGCGGCCCGGGCATCGGAGGTGTCCGTGCTGGTGATGGCGGCATGCGCCCGGGTGCGTGCTTCCGGGTCACGTTCCAGGCGGCGGATGACGGCTTGAGCGAACGGTGGGTCGATGTCGTTGGTGAAGTGGCTGGAGATCCATGCGCTGTCGCGGGATACCTGATCCACGAAGTCGGCGGTCTCGACGGCTGCGTAGGCCAGCGGGTAGTACACCGACACGTCCACCTCGACGTGTCCGTGCAGGTCGCGCTCGCGCTGGAGGGCCTCCCAGGCGTCGGCGACGGCTGTGTCGTCGGGGAACCCGGCGGCCAGGGCGAGGAACGCGCCGGAGGCGGGGAGCGGGTAACCGCTGCGTCGTGGGCCCAGTTCGGCGTGCAGTGCGCGTTGCACGGTCGCCGGGTCGAGGCCGAGGACCAGGGGGTCGGCCAGGAGCAGGGGTGCGACGTCCCGGCTTCCGTTGTCGCCCGGCCGGAGGTTGTCGATCAGGGTGCGCAGCAGGTGCGCCTCGCCGCGGTGGGTGTGGGTGTACCAGGCGAGCACGGTGTCGTGGGTGAGGAGGTCGGGTTGCTGGTCGACGGCCGTTGCGAGCTCTTGCGCGAGCTGGGGGTGGCGGTCGGCGACCAGCGCAAGGTACTCCCAGGCCGTGTCCGTGGCGGGGGAGAGCATGTCACCGGTGAGGCGTTTGAGGAGGGTGCTGCCGAAGTGGGCGCGTAGGGCTGGCCAGTGGTCGGCGATCTCGCCGAGCACGAGCAGATCGAGGTCGGTGCTGATGAACTCACCCAGGGGCAGCCGGATGGGGCGGCCGTCGTGTTCGACGAGGTCGTCCAGCAGGCCGAGTTGGCCGGTCAGCAGGATGCCCACCCATGCGGCGCGCCGGCGTGCCCAGTTGTCGTACGTCGTCGGAGGTCAGCGCCTCAGCTCGGCGGCCTCCGCACGCGATTCCTCAAACCCACTTCATTCCGACGGCACTGAGCTCCTGCACCCGTTCAGCGGCCAGGCGGTGCTTGCGGGCCCGGCAGTTGGCGATGAACACTCCCAGTGCACGGTCGTCTCCGTCCACGGTTTCCACGTGCTGGCGCGGAACGTTCAGATGTCCTTCCCGCTGGCGATACTGGAGAGCGGCGGCTAGATTGTCGGCCCACATCTGCGCCCGCGTCCGGCTCACGGCTCTCTGCTCGCCTGACGCAGGTCCTGTCTGAGGCTGGTCCGGCGTCAGGCGCAGCACCTCCGTGAGCAGCCACTGCTGCGCGGGCAGCAGACCGTCCCATACGGCAACGGTGCGCTGGGCGCCGGTCCACCGCCCGAGGTCCTCGCCCTGGACGACGAGCTCCCCAGGCCCAGCGGGCAGTTCCCCGCCTCCGTTGACATAGGTGCGGGCGAGGTGGAAGCACCGCTGCCAGGCGATGTCCCAGGCGGGGCACCAAGCGGCGTCGATCTTTTCCAGTTCCCGCCACCGCCGCGTACCGTCACGCTGTCCCGGTGCCAGGCCCTCGGCAGGCCCGTTCTGAGCCGCTCGTTCCCGTCGCGCGGCGGCACGCTGGTCACGCAGCCAGATCCCCACGGGATAGCCTTGCCAGGTTGCCTCGGTGGGGGTGAGGAGGTGCCCGTGTTCCTCCGCCCAGCCGCGCGCGGCGGCCAGGCCCTCGGAGAAGGCCACCTCGAGATGAGACCACACCATCCCGGCCGCATCCAGTTCCCTCACCCGTTCTTTGGCCAGGGTGCCCTGGCGGTAGGCGACGCGCTGCTTGGCGATCCACACCCCAAGCGCGAAACCATCGGGAGCGGTATATCCGTAGGGGACCCGCAGGTGTCCGTGATCGACGGCGTAAGCGATCGCGGCCTGCAGCCCCCGCCGCCAGTACTCGCCCTCGGGCCGCAACACACGTGCCCTGATGAACGCTGCCAGCTGCGCCGGATCACGGGCCGTGGAGAACCGCAGCAGCCCCTGCGCCGCCCCGCTGACCACCCCACCCGCCGTCCTCCCGCCCGCGGCCGAGGCAGCCTGCCGGCTGGGGGACTGAGGGACGGCGAGCTGCTCGACGGCCTCGGTATCGTGAGCCCGCAGCGCGGTCAGCACCTTCACCAGATGCGTGTACGACCGCGAGGCCAGCATCTCGTCCGGCTCCTCACCCGGCTCCAGGAACACCGGAACCACCAGCGAGGCCACCTTGCTCTCTCCGGGCTGCATCCGCAGCGCCCGGCCCACCGCCTGCACCACATCGGGCGTCGAGCCCCGCGCATCCACGAACACCACCGCATCACACGCCGCGGTATCGACCCCCTCGCCGAGCACACGCGCCGACGACAGCACACACAACTCCATCACGGCATCCTGGACCACCCCCGCGGAAAAGGTCTCCAGCACCTGCCGCCGGTGTACCGCCCGATGCTCCCCGCACAGCCAGTCCGCCCACACCGCCTCCGGCTCCGCGAACGATCCCGCATCGGCCTCCCACAGCGCTGCGGCCACCTGTCCCAGCCCGCCCGCGAAAGCCTCCGCCTCACTCGTGCGGTGATGAAACGTCAGCACCCGCCGCAGCCGGTGCTCCGCAGCAGTCTTCAAAACCGCCGTCTGCAAGGCCGCCAACCGCACCCCCCGCACCTCATCCGTGAACGCTTCCGCACCCACCAACCGCACCACCGACAGCTGCGGATCAGCAATATCCACGCAGACCACCTGGTACTGCGCGATCAGCCCCCGCTCGATCGCCTCCGACATCGTCAGCCGGTACACCACCGGCCCGAAGATCTCCTCATCGTCCATCGACGCCACCAGCTGCCCCGCCCCATCGGTGCCCCCCTCCTGCCCGGGGACCTCCCACAACCGCGGAGTCGCCGTCATGTACAACCGCCGCACCGCCGGCAGCCGCCGATCGTCATGCACTACAGCCCACGGTTTCCCCAACACCCCCGCCGTCCGGTGCGCCTCATCCACCACCATCAGATCCCAACGCCCGGCACCGGCCGCATGAGCACGCTCCAGCACCCCCAGACCAGCCGCCGCATACGTGGCGAACACCGTCACCCGGCCCCCACCCGCGAGCCACCCCGCCAACTCACCCGCATCCGTAGTGCACCGCACCCCCACAGCAGCCTTCTCGCGCTCAGAGCACACCCCGAACAACCGACCACCACGCCCACCAGCACGCCATACACCCACCATCTGACCCAGCAGGTCGAGCGTGGGCACCAGAACCAACACCCGTTCGGCACGGAGCCCCTGCGCCGTAAAAACCGCGATCAGGCTCTTGCCAGCTCCCGGAGGCGCAATCACCTGCGCACGCACCGCCGCGTCCGCGAGCTCTCCGCTCACCGAAGACCCGAGCGCGCGGACCACCGCGTCAACTGCCTCGACCTGATGAGGACGGAGCCGCTGCTTCCTCGGCATGAGATCCCGCCTTTCGATCTACGGGGGCAGTGAGCCCTCAGGGTAGAGTCTCTACAGAGAAATTATGATGCAAGACCTCAAGATGCGAGGCCATCACACGCTACAACCGAGCGTGCCTCATACATGACAGCCCCTGCACCTGAACCCCGAAGACCCCCATCCCGCCACCAGCAGTATGGGACAATAGACACTCAAAAGTGACGGACCGTCAGGAATGCGTGACGATCCGTCAAGTACCTGGGAAGGAAAGAAGACAGGCACCGCACGCCGCGCCTTTGCAGCCAGCCAGGCTCGCGCCAGCGAGCCTTTTAGCAGGCTCGAAGAGCCTGCCTCAAGCAGGGGAGCGAAGCGGACCTGCGTCGAGGCGCGAAGCGGCTCGACCGGCGGCTTGCCGCCGTAACAGGACCGCAACGCGGGCCTGTTACATGTCAGTTGAAGCGAAGCGGAGACTGACAGGCGTGGCTTGCCACGCCTGCGCCCGCGGAGCGGGCGCCCAGCCGGCGCAACGCGCCGGCTTTCGCTGTCCAGCGCGCAGCGCTGG